>JADJSK010000001.1 GCA_016711705.1 Candidatus Brachybacter algidus
TATAAAGCAAATAAACAAACAAAGTAACCATGTTTTCAAACTTTATCAAACTAAAATTTTAAAAGGTTCTTGACTGTTTCTCGAATGTTCGTTGATATGAACCTCAGGTTGTTTTGTAAGTTGTAATGGGCTCTAAAGTCTGCAAATTTCTCTTGTTAATAAGGTTACGTAATGTCGGTTGTAATTTAATTGTATTCAATTGTAACTCGATTGTAAATTTATATTTTGGGTATGTCTGGCTGTTGTTTTTCGTTTATTGTTGTTTGAAACCATAATTTTAAAAGTATGTTATAGGATCTTAAAATGTTAATAATCCATTTGTTTTTCGGTTTGTTATTCGAGACTTTTTAATTAAAATCATGGTTCTTATATGCTTGTAAAATGCGGAGACAGAAACATCATAAAGAAATTATTTTAGGGTTGTTATTTGGCAGATATAAGTGCGATATTTGGTTTTCGCTGCCTGGAGCTCAATTTGTTTTTTGAAAATCCCCAGCTTCAAAAAGTTCTTTTATATCGGATCATATCACGTTTCTTGGTATTCCTGTTTGTAATAATTCGATCTATATTTTTGAGGAACCATTTGAGATAAGGATCTTTATAGTTTGAGTCACTTTGTCCTTCCAATTTTGCTTGATGTTAGTTATCTATTTTCTCTAATTTTTTTCCCATGGACAGAAAGTTTTATTTTGATTATCAGTTTGTTTTTACATCTGTTGATTCAAACATCTTTTCTTCATTAGAAAATTTAACATCTTCGAAATGCATCATTCATAAGAGTTGAAAAAGGCATTAGAGTTTCGTTTTAGGGCTGTTTTCGATTTTGTAATTCGATTGTAAACTTATACCGGCAGTTTTCACAAGGTGGAAAAAATGTTCCCAATGGTAACTCTTCCACTATTAGTTGCCCAAAGCATTTTTGTATTTTTGATTGTTTTTTCATCGTAAGCCTGATGATGAGAAACAAATATCTAGAAAGTAACCTTCACCGGAGGATCCAAATTCTATTGCAAAAGAAAATGCCAGTTCAAGGTATGTATCATAATCAGCAGCATCAACATTCCGTGTGTTTACCCGATCAATGAGGCTCTTTTACTTGTTTGTGCATGTCATTAGTGCCATGTAATTGATTTCAAGGCCGTGAAGGGGCTGAATTTGGTTTGAAAAAAGTTTGATAAAGTTTGGGCATTGTGATTAAAGTAGGCTTCAGGGATCAAATGCATAGCCCTTAATCGTTGAACATTTTTACAAGAAGCATCAATCGTCAAAACCAAACTTTTTTAAAATACCTCAATAAAAAGGAAGTGTTCAAGGTGTTTCTCCGGGTAGAAAATTGGTATTATAGTCCATAATCCCTGACCAGAAATAGATAATCCGGGCATAGGCTACTTGTGGGATCTTTGCAATTGAATGTTTTAATTCATTCCAATCGGTAACATGGATATTCTTATCAAGATCGAATATCAACCTGCAAAAGGCCGGTATGCTTTGAAGCTAGCATTATTGCCTCTGCACTGCAATCTGTGCAAGATGGAAGTAGCAGATCAAATTCAGATTTCTTGTAAGCCTCAGGTGATCGAACTTTAATAGTAAATTCTAATTGTCGGAGATAACTTGTCAGATTTTAAATATTTCAATAAATTGATCTTGTACACCCGTTGATGTAGCATAATTTTTAAATAATGTCACATTAGTATCTAAGATTGATTTCATGTTTACTTAAAGTTTATCGGTTTAGGTTTAAGCCCATAGATATGGGCTATAAAAACTGCAAAACCGCAAACCGCATTGAATAAGGTTTAAAGGTTTGGCATTGGTTTAAACCGCTAACCCATTTGTATTTGAAACATTTTTTTATAATATTTGGCTTTTGTTCCCATCTCTCCGTTATGATAAATTAGGTTTTCTCTTTTCCAATAATCCAGAATGTCTTTTGCAATGTTATCTGCCCGGCCTCTTATTCTTATCCAAAAAATCTCAAATTCAAGTTGGATTGCTTTCCAAAGATCCTGTATCCGAAATTCATGTCTTTCGCTTTGAGGACTTTGTTAAGTATAAGTTTGTGCACTTCGATTTCAAATGAAGTTGGAGTGTTTTTTTGACTTTCTGACAATGTATTCTTCCTCCGGGATCGAAGCTGAAACCGGTAGCCCAAATTCATTAATTGTAAAATCCGATTGGAGAGAATTTCCTTAGAGCCTCTTAGTTGATCACACTTAACCACCGACATGTCTTTTTATCCTTTATATGCCGCTCAACCGTAATGATTGATTGCGCTTTATTTGTTAGTTCTGCACCTAAATGACCCCGTGCTGTCTTATCCATTACACTTTTATTCTCATGTATGACAGTGATGATTGTGGAGGTTCTTTTGTGTTGTATTAGTTAGCAACCACGTTCCAATTTCAGTTGCTTGTTCTAAAATTATTAAAATCGGTACACAAATCCTTTATCCCGTCAATAATGACAAGGGAAATGTCATCTTCAGTATTTAGATCAATGATGACCTTTGTTAATAAGCCTTTGCGGTGTGAAGGGGCAAGGTCTCTTAATGTGATAACCTCTATTTTTTTCATGGTAATCGACAAACGATAGCTTTGTGGCTCTGATAATTGCCTTTTGTGTGTGATAGGGGTTTTGCTCAGTATCAAACCATATTACCCGTTTTTATTAGCATGGAAATGTGTTTTATGCCAAACATTTCAATTTTTGCTCAATATTGTTTACAAACATTGACATTAAAAAGTCTTTCTGCTTTTAGCTTTCCCCTTTATAACTGAGAAGTCTCCTAGGCTCATAATTTCACTATCACCAATTGTAAATATTGGTGTTGGCGGCAATATCTCCATATGAGAGTAAATACGCCTGCTCTGAATAGCCTGAATGATTTCTTTATCACTGACAGGCTCCATTACCGAATATCATTCATGTCTCCAAAGTCTAATCTTTCCATTATTGTTCCAAGGTTTGAGGGTTAATACCTAATTCAATCATCCCCTGGAACAGAGGAACAGCAGCTTAAAGATAATTCGGAAACGGTCTTTAAGTCAAAGCCCTGCTTAACCAATGAATCACTAAAGCTCATTGCCGCCGCCAATTCAGGTTTTAAATTCCTAAGTACCTCCTTTGCAGAATTGCACTGAGCGGTCTTTAATCCTGCTTCTTTACCTATCTTCTTAATGGTTGATGGCGAATGACCGTATGAAGTAACATGAATCTCTATTGTATTCTATAGTGGCTTCCAAACCTCGTTCGAAGAAGTTTTTAGCATTGATTTCTTTTGAATTGCTTTTTGAATAGCAACATTAGAATGAATAAGAACTTTTGATGTTTGATTTACTAGTGAGTAAGATCCCGTTTTTCTAATGCTGGGCAAAACTTCTTGCGTGATCCAATCTTAAAAAGGTTTAGCTTTATCCAAGTTAGATGATAGGGCTAGTTTATATACTCCACTTTCGGTTAATAGAGTAATTCGAGGTGTTTTTTGATGTTGCTAATTTTAAATTAGAAAGATGTGTTTTCAGATTAGGAAATTCAGATAAAGTAACTGTTCTATACTCTTCTTTATTTAGTTTTGAAGCTTTGATTGATTGAGTAAGATTGCTATGCCCCCAAATACCGGAAATTTCTTTTCCAATAAAATATACTACCCCCGTTTTTTCATTTGTGAAAGTAGTGAGATTCCCAAACTGTTGATTGGTAAACGTATTTATCTGCATTGCTCATCATTTTTCGAAGTGAGGAGTGCTTTATTTGTTGTCAGATAGGTTGCTTTCTCATTTGTGTGTTTGCAAAAGCCCTTGTATAATTCAAATAGAACGCCTTCCTTTGAAGTTCCTTCCTCCGGCATGCAGTTTTTTGCTCAATACCCAAGGCTTTACATAACATTGTGCATGTTGCTGTATGATATTGCAAATAGTTTGCAATTCTTCGACTATCTGTCCAATTTGGATTATCTTTGTACTCTAGACCAATTGATGTATCAAAGCTGTTATTCGTATTACTCATATGGATGCAGCTTTTTTTCTATTAGATAGATAAATTTTCTGCTTCCATTTCAAGTTGTCGGGCAGTTTTCTTTGTTCCATTTTTTACCCAATCAAGTAAAACACTCTTCACAAAGAAGATTCGGCGGCCGTCTTTTGTAAAAGGAATATCACCACGTTGAATCTTACCTCTGAGAGCAAAGACACTCAGATTGAGGTATTTTGCCGCCTGGACTATATTGAAAACTTCATCTGGGTTTGTTTCAAATCCTTTAATGTTTTCATAGAGGGTTAAAAGCTTATCTACCTTAGCATTAATTTCTGAAACCGTAATTGGTACTGAATCAGTTATTACACTCATTTTTATAGTTTTTTTTTGTTAACTAATTGAGTGCAATTTAGAGGGTGGTTTACGTAGGCTACAAGTGACCCACATTTACACATAGTAAGAACTTTAACTAACTATAATGCGGTTGGCCTTAACAGTTTGCCTATTTTCATCTTCCAAAATCCTTTGAATATCCTGTGTGTAAAGGATTTCTGTTTATCAGAAGTCAATGAAAAATTATTATGAATCCAATTTGCGAGTGCCGTATTTGTTGTTTTGTGCAATATACCCTTTGCTTCCACAATCATAAAATAAGTCACTAGCCAACCTTTTAGGCTTTTCCCAGATTAATTTGTCAGATTTTCCTCCGGCCAGAATTTTGCCTAGTCCATCATGCTTCTCTAGTGTGAAATAATTTCTAAGGTCATTGAACATATTATCCCTTCCATCTATGATGATATTACCTTTTAGTGAAGCTTCTTCTTTGGAAATTCTTTCTCATAAGCCTCCTCCCAAGTTCTATTAATCCAATTTACGTTTGGCATATCATCATAATTCAAGGATCTTTCAATAAGATATGTCCTCATTTCATCGAGAAATTCATTTATGATTTGTTCATTAGATAGTTTTCCAGCTTCATTAAATATCCGTCAATGGCTTCTTTAAAACCGAGATTGTGTCTGATTTGTTTGCTTGTCTCCTACCGTAACTGGGTAAGAAGTACTTTCCTTTTGAACAGGATCGCCAGGGCTATAATAAGATGAAAGAATTTAAATGTCCTTAACAGATGGAGTTAAATACTTTATTTTCGACATTCTTTCGCTTACTTTCTTAATATGTACTGTTTTAAATATTAGTCCAGCATTTTTGACAACTAATAAATCTCTTCTTTGAACTTCATGTCATAAAAGTTTCTTTCATTTGGTGGAATAGAAGACAACATGTGTGGATAAAAAACAAAAATTTATCAACTGCAAAAATGTATCGGAAAGTTCAATTTTGGATTACTTTGAATAGCAGTCAACTGTTCGATTAAAACAAAATCTAAGCAAGTGTGATGTATGATAAGCTGAGCACTCATATCTTTTTGTCCATAAGCGAAGGGATAATCAGAACCAATATGAATTTTTAGCTGATCAAAGATAGACTTACACTCATCCTTAAGCTCTTGTTCTCTGCCCATTTGCAGCATTTCTGTATAGTTTTTTATGTTACTTTCCAGAAATTCATTTACGGTTTCGTTTGAGGAAGGAATTAGCTTCTTTTCAAAGCTATCATAAATCTCTTTAACCGTTATGTAATATTTATGACCATTGAAATAGCTTTTTATTTTCAATGCGGCATCAAAACGAATCTTATTTAAATTCATTACATTTGTATTATAAAGTGAAAATTTAAAGGTAATGCATGGGTTCAAGTATGCATTACCTTTTTTTACGCTACTTATTTAGTGTATGGCCTATAGTCCGGATAATGGCATACATATCTTTGTAATTCATCTAGAAAGTTTAGCATATATATGTTTGCATGTAAATATCTCTCTTTTTCCTAATTAGATTAAAGATATCTGCAGCATCTATAAAGATGCTGTCATCCAATGATTTCAGATAATGGTTGGTAGTGAGTTGGGTTTGATGACCCATAACCTCAGAAATTACACTAGTAGGTTGCCCTGCGGATTTCAATGCCATTGCCATGCTATGACGAGCCACATATGTTGTAAGAGGTGTTTCAATGCCGGCAATCGCTCCGATTATCTTAAGTTCTTTATTTACGCGTTTGATTATCTTATTGACTCTATCATCTTTTTGTGTAGGTGTAATATGTTTAGTCCTATCAAGAATGGGTAATACATAGTTGTGAAGTTCTTTCCCCGTTTTAGGCATCCATAGGTTTAATATGTTGAGTAAGTTAGGTGAAATGGGAACATTGATTCGGCCTCCTGTTTTTTTGGCGAACATAAGTTATTTTATTCCCTTGTATGTTTCCCACTTCAAGTTTGCCATATCAACAAATGACATGCCAAATGAATAATAATTAAAAAGGAAGTATTGCGAGATTGAAATATGGTGGTCTTATGATCGAATTCAATTTCCTTTAAGGCATAGATCTGTTCTCTTGGAATTGCCCTTCGGTTTGCTTCTGATTTTAAACGTGATGAGATGCTATACTGCTTGAAAGGGTATTTTGAAGAAGAAATGATACTCTGCTTTATAGCATCATTGTATAAAGCTCTGAGTGTCCTCATTTTGATTGATATTCCACTCTTTGCGTGTCCATTCTTTAATAGATGAGTTTCATAATCCAATAAGAATGTATAGTTAATGCCCCCAAACTTAAGTTCAACAATTTTTTTAAGCCCTTTAAACTCTGACATACTATTTTTGAGATCCTTGTATATCCCGCATTACCAATTTTACCACCGGCTTTGAACTGTTCCAATTTTGCTCTGGACAAATGTTAGAAAGGTATCATTTGTGAATTCGTTCTCAATACCCTGTTTCATCTCCGATGCCTGCAGGTCATTTTCATCATTAATGGAATTTAGACCGAGTTTTTCATATTCAAGCTTTTTCGTTGTGATGATAATGTTTAATGCAGCTTGGTTAGGATGCTTCTCATTAGCGCGGCCCTTTCTTTTATTCCAATATTCCTTTTGCATTTAATGCCTAACATACATAGTTAGTCTTCTGTTCTTAGTCACTCTAAGAATACGCTGTATTCGTCATCGGCGTTAGGTTTCGCCCAGGTCTTTAGAACTGCCTTTAGTGTGGGGCTCTTAATTAATTGATTACTCATTAAATTTGCTTGGTTAAACAATAGGTTAAACAAATTTAATAAATCTTATTGAATAATGATGATTTAAATATATTTATTTATACATTTAACTGAATATCAATAACAATGATGGGTAATGTTTTATGGAAATAATAGAATTCTACTGCCTTCTAAGCAGTAGGTCATAGGTTCGAATCCTATTGGGACTACCACACACTTCGGGGGTTTTGGATGTAAGTCTGAAACCCCTTTTTAATTGTGATATGTTTAAATCAAATCTCGGTCGATTTTCCCAATCTGATGGTGTAATGAGTCGCTTTCCCGTTAAGATTATATTTTAGCTTAAACAACAGGTTCCATAGCTCAGATGGATAGAGCATCCCGATCTTCAAATCAGTAAGGTCATAGGTTCCCTGCCTGCCTAAGACGGCAGTCGGGCAGGGAATCCTATTGGGACTACCACACACTTCGGGGGTTTTGGATGTAAGTCTGAAACCCCTTTTTAATTGTGATATGTTTAAATCCCCTTTTTAATTTTGATATAATTACATCAAATTTCAGTTGATTTTCCCAATATGATGTTATAAGAAGTCGCTTACCCGTCAAGATTATATGATATCTTAAATAACAAGTTCCATAGCTCAGCTAGATAGAGCATCCCGATCTTCAAATCAGTAAGGTCATAGGTTCCCTGCCTGCCTAAGACGGCAGTCAGGCAGGGAATCCTATTGGGACTAGACACACTTCGGGGGTTTTGGATGCAAGTCTGAAACCCCTTTTTAATTTATATAAGTCAAGTTTTATAGATAATGGCCTTTCGCTGATAAGATCAAAATCCTATCATCACTTATTTCATAAATAAGCCTATGTTCTTTGTTAATTCTGCGAGACCATAATCCTGTTAATTGGTGTTTGAGTGGTTCTGGTTTGCCAAGTCCTGAGTGAGGGTTTATCTTAATATCATCGATAAGCTGAGTTATTTTTTTTAAAATATCTTTGTTGCCTGTAGCAATCCAAAACTGTAAATCATCTTCAGCGTCCGGTAGGAATATTATTTCCATAATGCATTAAGTTCTTCAACCGTATATATTTTCCCTTTTCCTTCCTTGTAATCTTTGCGGCTTTTTTCAATTTTTGCCACAAAATCCGGATTGTAGGGCTTTTCTTTAGCTGAAATTTCGAACTTGATTTTGAGCGCATTGACAAATGCCGTTAGCGCTTGTGATTGTTCTTCAGTTTCAGGATGTACTATAAAAATATCTTGTGTGCGCATAATTTAAAATTTTGTTGAGTGATTTTAGTTAGCTTTTACAAATTGTAACAAATTTACGTCATCTATAGTTGAAAAACAAATTTAGTAAATTGCTATGCAGCCCTTATCCCACCGCCGGCGCAAGTTTATAACTTATTTCCTTTCGAAGCCAAATCAATAATTTCGCGCTATCACCCGCTCCACAGCGCTGTCGCGAGTTTTTAACTCGTGACCTTTCTAACCAGGCTGGCGCGAGTTTTCAACTCGTGACCATTCGAAGCCAATCGAAAACACTCACTCTACCACCCGCTCCACAAACTCCTCCACCTTACTAAAATACGGCCCGATAATACTATCCTCCTCTATATATATCTCATGCCCTGCATTCTTGACAAAATAGAATGCTATGTTCTTAGCCCTATTCGCAAACTCATATTGACCCTGCGGTTCTACAAATGCATCATGCTCCGCTTGAAACATTAAAATCGGAATTTTTATTTTTTCTACATTTCCTTTGCGAAGCACCTCATGAGTCAGATCTATAAAATTCGCTCCTGCACCCCAGGATGCACCTGTGGTTGGATGCTGACTCAACTTTACAAGCGTGTTGTGCCAATATTGAGCTCTCTCTTTGCAATAAGTAGCTACAAGTGTGGGATTGTATTCCAAGTCTGTTTTCGGATTAAATTTCCTGTGGCCGATGGCATATTCTTTACCTTTGCCCAAGGCGATCATTAGCTTTGTCACAGGTTCGCCGACGAATTCCGGAATAGGATTTTTGATTTTCAGCATTGGAGCATTTAGGATTAATCCGTCCACAAGTTCCGGATTATTTTCAACGGTCAATGCGGCTATAGCTCCTCCCATGGAATGGCCAAATAAAATCGTTTTTAAATCTTTCGAATGTTTTTGTACTGTACCAGTTATAAAAGCATTGAGATCTGACGCAAAATTCTCATAAGCTTCCACATGAATCATGGAGCTATCCGGGCATTCTCTACTGGAAGAACCATGTCCGGAATGATCAAGTATGAAGACCTGATAACCCATCTTAAGAAAGTAATATATGGCCTCTTTGTATTTTTCTTTTCTTTCTATAAAGCCATGTGAAATGACAATATTAGCCTTTGCATCGTCCAAAAGATACATGTTGTAAGCAATCGTATGCGATCCATTTTTAAAGGATCCATTAGTTTGGAGGCTATCCACATAGGGCAGAACGATATTGCTCATGGATCCTTCATATTTTTTTGATTCGATCAAATAGTTACTTTCTTTGTATGATAAATCCAAACCTTTTAATTTTTCCGAAGCGCTGTCACAGTGGTAAGTCCAGGTATAAATAGCTCCATAAACTGCGAATAGTGCTAGGATCGTTAGCAGTGCTACGTATATTCTCTTGAAAGTCTTTGATTTAGCGTTGGTATTCCTTATTTTATGTGCGAATGTTGTTAATTTTTTTTGTGATACATGCTTAATTATATTCCTTCTTAAAAGTTAGCACTTATTTCGTAAAGTCTTTCTTCGCGCTTCAATTTTATGAACTTAATTTTGAAATTTTCAGTTAATTTTATTTAATATCAATAACTTTTTAGAAAAATTAAAATACTTGTTGAAATTTTAAAGCAATATTTAATATATTTTGTAATTTTAACTAATGATATATGTATCGTTTTTTGATCTTTTGGTTTTTAGTAATATATTCATAGATAATGGACTATTTGAGTCAGAATATAAATCAAACAAAATCAAACACTTTAATTTTTGCATAGAAAATTATGAATATAAAAATAATTGGTAGTGGTAGTTACATACCTGATTTGATTGTAGACAATCAGAGTTTTGAACACAATATTTTCCTCGATGAGAGTGGAATGTTGCTGAATCAACCGAATACTCAAATTTTAGAAAAATTTTCTGCAATAACAGGTATTAAGGAGAGAAGATATGCTTCTGCTCAATATGTTACTTCTGATCTTGCATTTTTTGCGGCTCAAAAAGCTATTGAAGATGCTGGGATCGATCGTGAAACTATTGATTACATCCTTTTCTCACATAACTTTGGAGATGTAAAGGTCGGGATGATACAGTCTGATATGGTTCCTTGTCTTGCGGCTCGAGCTAAACACAAATTGGGTATTAAAAATCCTAAATGTGTTGGTTTTGATATCATTTTCGGTTGCGCAGGTTGGACTGAATCCTTTATTCAAGCCAATGCTTATATCAAATCTGGCATGGCAAAGCGGATCCTCGTCATCGGTGCAGAATGTCTTTCCCGTGTTACGGACAAACATGACAGGGATTCAATGATCTATGCAGATGGAGCTGGAGCCGTGATAGTCGAAGGTACTAATGATGACTCAGGATTAATCTCACATGAAAGTGCAAGCTACACAGAAGAAGAAGTGAAATTTCTGTTTTTGGGATGTTCTTTCAATGCTGATTCAGATCCAAATACGCGGTACATTAAAATGTATGGACGGAAAATATATGAGTTCGCACTAAACTGTGTTCCTATTGCTATGAAAAGTTGCCTTGATAAGTCTGGTGTTCCCATTGAAAAATTAAAAAAAATACTAATACATCAGGCAAATGAAAAAATGGACGAGGCCATTGTACACCGTTTTTATAAATTATACAAAATGCCAGTTCCAAAGGATATCATGCCTATGACTATTGGGACACTTGGAAATAGCAGTGTAGCCACAATTCCTACTTTATATGATCAATTGATAAAAGGAGAATTGGATAATCATGAAATTGAGAAAGGAGATATACTTTTGTTTGCTTCAGTAGGTGCCGGAATGAATATAAGTGCCTTTTTGTATAAAGTTTGAAAACACTATATACGGATTTTCTTACCTTTTCCAATTGTAGTTTTATTCAAGGATACGGCTATAATAGGAGGTTGTATAGAATTATATTTTCTCCTAAACTTATCATAAACTTAAATAAAAAGCCCAGCCAAAATTCTTTATTTATTGAACTAGTCAAGTTTAGGAAATTCGGCTGGAAACTTATTGAAATTTGGAGATTCTCTATTTAAACAATTGACACACTTACTTAATCCATATTTTATTGGGGCGGAATGATGCAAATTGATGACGCAAAGGTATGTGTTACTTTCTAATATAATATGAAAAGACTCAATAATTAACGTAAATTTATATATAAAATATAATGTAATGTTTAATCATTTTAAAAACAATATTATATAAATATAATAAAATATTAATGTTTGTCAAATGTATTTATTTACCAAAAAATGTATAAAATATAATTTCGTTTAAGGCTGATATGTGATTTTTGAAGATTAAAAAATTATAAAATTAAAAGATTTACAGAATAAAAATTTGGATTAAATGAATTTATTTCATCTAAATTCGAGGATGATAGAAATATTTATAATCAATTGTACTTTTCCATTGAGTTATAAAAAAAGCCGGACGTTATTGACATCCGGCTTATTATTTCATGAATTTCACAATCTAGAACAACACCCCAACCTTTAAAGAGATCAAGTGATTAACTTCTTTGCCGTCACTTGAGCCTCGTTTCTTGGTCATATCAAAAAAGCCTTGATGGTAATACAATCCAAAAAGTATTGCATTTGTCTCGCTGAAATTATATTCAAATCCGCCTCCAAGGCCCCATTGAGCGTTCAGTTGCTTGACATCTTTTTTGATATTCTCTTTATTTACATCAAGATTCGATGCATCTATACTTCCTTTAGCACTTGTCACGGCACTAAGAGTAATAATAGGAATCTCCGCAAAGTACCTGATATATCCATATTCCCTTGTCCTTAACTTAAGGCCTAAAGGTACTTCAAGATAATTCAATTTATAGTTGATCTTAGTATCCGGTTCAAAATTGTTGCGGATTGATTCAGGTACTTCGTCAGACAATAAACTATTAGGTAATAGGTCTCCACCATTAGCAAATTGCAGCTTTCCTCCATGATTTAATCCAAATCCTATTCCTACTGTGAAGAAATAGTTTTCAGCAAAGCCGAACTCAGCTTGTGCACCTACCTTTAATCCGACATCGACTCCTCCACCCAACACTTTAGAGTGATCTGAAGTCATCCAGCTAACAGTCGGACTCAACTGAGCTCCAAATCTCATGTTTTTGCCGGCGTCCTGTCCTATGGCTAAATAGGGTAGGGTACAAACAAGAATAATAAGAAAGTTCAAATTTATTTGTTTCATATACGTTTATTTAATGCTCTTGAAATAGTTGTTTTTTAAAGCGAGAAGTATTCTTTAATAAAATTGTTAGAATACTTATTCAAACATAATGGTTAATTTTGCAAAAAGGTTGAGACTTTAATTGATGCATTTAATGATACATTGAAATTAATGTTTCAAAATTAAGTTTCATCTACCATACTTAACAAAGTTATAATACCTATCGAAAGTTCAACTTCTTTTAATTTATCAAACCTTTATTCCGAAAGGGCTCTATTTTTTACATCATTACAAAGATATAGATATATGATTAAATTTTTTAATATTCTAGTGCTTCTATCTCTATTTCTTGCCTCATGCAAGGAAGAAAGTTCATATGACAAGTTTCAGGAAGTTACTTCTCCTAAAGTTATGGCTTGGGTGCGTTATGAAAAGTTGCTTTCGAACATAGATACAGCCAATATACCTTCTTCTATCAATCAGATCGTCGAAAAGTATCCAGATTTTTCTACGATTTATTTTCTTAGGGTTATCAATGACGCATATAAGCCGGATACTTCTTTCCTGAATATTTATGATTTATATCGTAAAAGCGATTTAATCCGAATGCTGAATGATACTATTCCGAAGCTCTTTGGAAACCTCTCAAGGGAGGAAAAGGATTATGCTGATTGCTTTGCGCGTTTACAGAAATTATTTCCCACTGTTCAGGTACCGGCTGTTTACACATGTTTTACAGAATTTGGAGTAGGAGCTTTTTCCACATCGGACCAATCGATGGCTGTCAGCTTAGAAATGTACTTAGGCAAAGGCAATAAATACTATGACACCGAGACCTGGCCAATTTTTATTCAAAGGACGATGAATCGTGAGAATATGGTTCCAAATCTCATGAAGAATTATATCCGCAATTCTATTCTTCCTGTATTTGAACCTAAGACTTTGCTGGACAATATGATTCAGCAAGGTAAAGAAATCTACATACTCAATCATCTAATTCCTGCGGAACAGGACACGCTGGTCTATGACTACAGCCCATCACAACTTGCTTTTTGTAGAACAAACGAGAAAGAGATTTGGTCTTATTTTCTAGCTGAAAAGTTAGTTTACTCTCAAGACAATAAGAAAATTCAAAAATATGTAAATCCGAGTCCTAATTCGCCAGGTATGCCATCAGATGCTCCGGGAAGAATATCCGCATTCATAGGTTCGAGGATTATTGAAGCATATATGGAGCGTCACGAGAATTTGGATATAAAAAGATTGATTAATAATATGAATGCACAACAAATTTTGGAAGAGGCAAGATATAAACCGTGATTGGTTTGGTTAAAATATTGTTAATCTAAATTTTTGTGTGATATTATTTTCAAGTTTATCAATTCTTAAAGTCTAATAATAAAGGTAGTGTTTGCAAAAATAATAATTAAAAAAATAAAATTATTATTACAATAATAGATAATTATTTACAATATTAATATCGTTTATTGCTATTTTTATTTAAAATATTTCAATCATACATATAATTATTTAAAAAATAACATATTTAAATAAATCATTATTAGTGCCGATAAAATTCTTGGCATTATATTTGCATACCCTAATAGTGTTGGAAATGACCAGCGAAATTCAATATTAATTGAAACAAATCTATTTGAAATAGGGTTAGTATAGTATAGATAAAATATATATATTAATTTTTTAAATATAAAGATATATCGCCGTAGGCGAAAAGAAGTAGTTTTCTTATTTTGAGACCTTAGTCTTCAGGCCCGGGATTGCAAAGGCAATCTACGGGTCTTTTTTTATCTGAACGCTTTCTCTCTCAATCTTTGAAGGAAAGGGGAAGCAAATATAAAATTTTGTAATTGCTCATTATCAGTGTCTAAAACATCTTCTTTAGATCCTTGCCAAACCAATTTTCCATCAGCAAGAAAATTGATCTCTTCGCCTATCTCCATAACTGAATTCATGTCGTGCGTATTAATGACAGTCGTGATGTTTAATTCCTCCGTGATAGACTTTATCAGTTTATCTATGACGATGGAGGTCTTTGGATCTAGTCCTGAATTGGGTTCATCACAGAAAAGATATGATGGACTCAATACTATAGCCCTGGCTATACCCACACGTTTTTGCATACCACCACTAAGTTCTGAAGGATATAATTTGTTAGTACCTGTCAGGTCTACTCTGGCCAAGCAATAATCAACCCTAGCATCTTTTTCTTTTTTAGTCATGTTAGAAAACATGTCCAAAGGGAATCTGATATTCTCTTCAACTCTCATAGAGTCAAACAAGGCAGAGCCCTGAAATAGCATGCCCATTGAATTGCGTAGTTTCCGGTTTTCTTTTTTATTCAACTTAAGGACGTTAATGTCATCAAACCAGATCTCTCCTTGGTCAGGTTGAATTAAACCGACAAGTATCTTAAGTAAAACAGTTTTGCCTGCACCACTCCGGCCAATTATAAGATTGCACTTACCCGTTTCAAAAGTGGTTGTTATTCCTTTTATGACTTCGTTTTCTCCAAAAGCCTTCTTGATATCAACTATTTTGATCATATAATTTCGTGGCTATTGGGTTAATAATAATGCAAGGATATAATCAGAAAGTAAAATTAGAATATCACTAACCACTACCGCCTGTGTGCTTGCCTTCCCTAGCTCAATACTTCCTCCTTTGACATAATATCCTTGATAACATGATACTGTAGTTAGGATAAAAGCAAATACGATCGCCTTGATGAGCATCAGTGCTACATTAAAAGGCAAAAAGAAAGAATTAAGACCTCTTATATATTGCTCATTGGATAGAAGTCCGGTAGGAACACTTGCAAGATAGCCCCCAAGTATACTAATACCGGCCCCAACTGTGACTAGCATAGGAATAACAAAAAGTCCTGCTAATAATTTAGGTCCGATAAGGAAACTGTAAGTGTTGACACCCATTATATCCATGGCGTCTATGTGCTCTTTCTGCCGCATACCGCCTATCTCCGATGCCATATTCGACCCTACTTTTCCAGCCAATACAAGACAAGTGATAGTTGGTGCCATTTCTATAAGAGTAATGTCTCTTACGATATACCCGATATAATATTTTGGAACAAGGGTGCCGTCCAATTGGTAATTGAACTGAATCGCAGTCACGGCGCCAATAAAGATGCAAATAAGAGCAACGATTAAAAGTGATCCAATGCCGATATCATACATTTGTCGAACCAGCTCTTTCCAAAACATAGAAAATCTATCAGGCTTAGAAAATACTAACCTCATCATGTTGATGTATCTGCCGATGTGGAAAAGTGGATTCTTAAACATATTGTGTTTGGCTCATAAACTTGGTCAAATATAAATTCATTTTTACTTATATATATAATTATTTTTCATATTTTTAATAAAAAATTATAAATTATTATATATCAATGATATACGAATGTCTAATATTATTATTTTAGTAATAATTTGAATTTTCTTATGTATAAATGAAAAACCAACGAATTAGCGAAAGGAAACGTTTTTATATGTAATATTGCAATATATAGGGAATGCATCATTGATAATTCTAAGATCTATTTTACCTCATCTTCCTTCATTCTATTAAATAGTTTTTTATGAATTTAGTTAAATTTTTAGTTCTGAATTTTTTTATCGGTGCATTTTTATTGCCTACCATCGCTATTGCACAATCAGATGTTAAGGAAACTGTACAGATCAACATTGAAGGATCTGAACTTACTAAATTTACAGTTGAAGTTGATGGTAATAATATTCTTATCAATGGCAAAAGTCCTGCGGAGGCCGGAGTTAAACTAAATATTACCAGGCAAAAAACAGGGACGGATGTAAGGAATATATCTGAATATGGCCTTTCAGTCGAAGATAGTAAAAAAGCAAGAAGTATAGCGAACCCTTCCGGACCTATGTTAGGTGCTGTCACTATTGATGTAGCGCAAGGAGTTCAAGTTATAGAGATAAGAAGCGATGGCGCTGCTAGATTTGCTGGCATAAGGGTAGGTGACGTAATCGTTAAATTTGAGGATCAGAATATTAAAAACAATGCAGATCTGGCTGAGTATATAAAATCTAAAAACCCTGGAGACGCCGTCACGGTTGATTACATTAGAAAGGATAACCTCGTAAGTAAAGAAATTGTATTTGGTCTTCGGAATTCCAGAGTAGAAAATGATCGAAGAAGGATAAATAAAGTTGATTCTAATCCATCCTCCCCAAAATCGTTGGGTATGAAATTAATAGAGGATAAGTCTGATAAAGCATGGAGAATTATTGAAATCACCAGACACTCAAGTGCTGAGACTGCAGGTGTTAAGGTCGATGATATCTTAGTCGAATTAAATAATGTTCGGATTAAGAGAGCAGCTGATTTGGAGCGAGCTATGAAAACGATTAATTTTGATGAGCCCATTAAATTGAAAGTTAGAAGAGAGAAATCTATTATTGATCTTGAGATTAAGTAAGATGAAGTAAGTTTTCTATATAAATTTTGAAAAGAAAAATGTGGGGCCTAGCAGAATAGCTCAATTTCAGATGAATTAGATTATTCTAAAAATTTAGATTTTGCAGAAGTTTACGCATAAGCGAATTAGAAGTAAGAATAATTTCACCGGATAGACGATCACTCATCACCTATCACCTTACTTGCACCCTTATGATTTAGGAATCTGCCAAATATAAATCAACTACTATAATCGTATACATCTTTTTATAAATTATTTATTAGAATATATAAGTTGTTGTGTAATAAGTTATACACAAGCTGTATACCATAAGTATTCAGGAAATATTACTTTTATTACCTTGCAGTTCCAAAATAAATATTCACACATCAGTCATGGCAGAAACGTCCTACGAAAAATACCTTTCAAATACGAAATTACTCGTTGGTTTCTTTGTACTTGCTTCGTTATTAATATATGCTCCTGCCTATCATGCGGGTTATTCGAGCGATTACTTCGGATATCTGGATGCCTATAAGAAAAATGAGTGGATGGATATTTTACTCACTTTTCACTACGGTTCCTTATTATATGTACTGCATTATGTAACCTATTTCATTGTTCATTATTTCGGTCCGGAAAATATTTTCTTCTTTCTGATCGCTTCCATATTTCATGGATTTAACAGCTATCTGACTGGGGTTTTCGCCCGAAAATTGTTTAATATTATGAATTTGGAGGTAGGAATGATAGCTATTGGGGCATCGCTCTTGTACCTTGTCAATCCCTATTTGTCTGAAGGCCTGACATGGAAGGCTTGTCTGCATTATCCGATGGTGGTGACCTTTATTTTGTGTGCATTAATAAAATATTGCGATTTTCTCATTGAAGGACGCGCATCGCTTCGATGGCAGGCAATACTCTTTTTTATCATCAGTTGCTTCACTTTAGAATTTGGAATGTTTGTCCCTGGTATTTTTGCTTTATTGCTTTTTTTAAAAGCATACATGGAAAAGTCATGGACATTGGTCAAAAAAGAAGCTTTATGGACCTGGATACCAAGTGGAGCTTTTTTAGGATTCTATTTATTGATGAACAAATTGATTCTTGGCGTTTTTATAGGCCATTATAAAGCTGCAAGTCACCTTGCATTTGGATTTCACAGTTTGACCTATGTGGTAAAAGCATTTATTAAAACTTTATTATTTGCAAGACATTGGCCACATACTATAAAGATGTCTTTTTATGAAGTTTTTCTGAATAAACCTGTTAATACACTAGCTTGCTTATTCCTTATCATTGGTATTGTTTTCATTCTTTTAAATAAAAATCGTTCAAAGCTCATAGTTGGTTTTTTTCTATTATGTGGCTTTGCTTTGTTCTTTGCACCCGTTTGCAATTCTTATTTTGTAATGTTATCCTGGTTTGAAGTTGACAGATATGTATTCATTTCACTTACATTTTTTGTCATCCTCTACATGTTGCTTATTTCAGTTTTTCCTAAATGGATACAGATATCCCTATTTGGTATCTTCTTTTGTATATCTTCCTATTTTCTGACAATGCAAATAAAAATGCTTGGTGATTCTGCTGTTTCATCAACCAGAATTATGGATAGCGGTTCAGAATTATATAAATCTTCGAAAAATTTTATCTTACTTAACGTACCTGACAGCTATAACGGCTTTTGGATGTACACTAATTTCTCAGATGATGTTCCTGCTTTGACTGAGGGTTTGAGTCTGCTGAGAGATAGCGAAATGGATATCAGGAAGAATAAGCGCTTACTTGCATTTGTTATGCTCAATGCTAATGATTCATTCAATATAGAAAGGATAGAAACAAATAAATGGAAGATGTCCATGGGCCAATGGGGAAGTTGGTGGATCAAAAATGGCGTCGGCACTACAGGTTTTGAAAATGATTCGATGAAAGTCGAAATTGACAATATCCAAGCGGTAATCACCCTAAAAAAAGATATGAAAAATCTCGATTTTTGGTTAATGAATAAATCAATTCTTACAAAAGTAAATGGAATGAAATACGAAGAGCCATCTCTTCCTAAGATGGAATAGAGGCAATACTAATCAATTTGCCATGTTTTTATTTTCTTATCATCACTACAAGAAATTAACAATTTCGCATGGTCATTCCATAATAGTTTATTGACAGATCTTAAATGACCAGAATGGAGGTATAGGTCTATTACTTTCAATAATTCCAATGTTGCTGCCTGCCACAGACGGATGCTTCCATCTCTGCAGGCCGAAGCAATGATGTCTGAATCACCAAGCATACAGATTGAATTGATTGTACTATTGTGTGCTTGAATTTCATCAATTTTTTCCAGTTTTTTATTCCAGGCGATGATCTTGCCATCTTTTCCTGATGAATAGATAAAATCTTCAAATCCCAAGAGAGAAAAGACAGATCCGCTATGACTGCTATTAGATACAATTGGTTCGTTTAGTCTTAATGGGTCTATTTTATAAATTTTACCCTCAGTAACTCCTGCATACATATATTCATTAATGTTGCACAGGGCCCTGCACCTGCTATGAGAGATTTGCAGGCCTCTAAAAGGTTGGTATGTTTTTTCATTGATTTGACTTACAGCACCGTCATCGCCAACCATGAAGCAACCTGTATCATTTTTTATAAAATCAAAGATTCCGCCTTTCATTACCTTGTTTCTATATAATAAACTGTGGTCCTTAGTATCTATCACTGTTAGATGTCCGTCTAGCGAACCGACAAGTAATCTATTATATTGCTCATCCAGATATAAACACATTACCTGACCCATCGAACGAGCTATCATGATGCCCTCATCTACGATGGCATTTGGCCAATAAATTATATTACCATCACCTCCGGAGGAATAAAACCCTATTCCTGTGAGATCATTGCACAAAGCAAAAAGCATGGATTGGCTACCTGCTCTTGTATTTTGATAAGTGATATTAAGAATTTCCTTCAGGATCAGTTTTTTAGTGTTATAAATATGGAATAGGATTTGATAGACTTTTATTAAATGTTTAAGGTGGGATTAAGTTTTGCAATAAATTTAAACTGTAATATATGTACTTTTGACGTTGATGATGCCTTTTGGTCAGTTTAATGACTCATTTCAGTTTATGCCAAATATTTTAATACCATCGTTAACTAATGATCTTAATCTCTACCTTTGGGAGATAAATGAACCACTTGAATGGTTTGAGCCGCAGGTGAAATTAACTTCTGATGAAGATCTAGAATATTCCTCAATATTGGGTAAGCGTAAATTCGAATACATTGTACAGCGGTTTTTACTGCAAAAATATCTATCAGGCGCAAACCCATTGATGAAAAAAACATCAAATGGGAAGCCCTTTCTTATAAATCATAATGAGAAAATTTCTATTTCTCATTCAAAAAATATGCTTTTATTGAGCACTGCATCGTTAGATCATGGAGTCGATCTGGAGTGGATTGATAAGCGGATTCTAAGATTAACATCAAAATTTTGCAGCATTGAAGAGATGAAAGTTCCTGAGGGTATTGATCCGGTAATATGGTTTACACTGATTTGGTCGAGCAAGGAATCTCTTTACAAAGTGGATGGGTTGGGCCAACTGGAATTTAGAACACAAATTGCTGTAACCTTTACTGCTGAATCCTTTAAGCAAGGGTGGGGAAGGGGTATCGTCGAACGTGGAGATACTATATTATTTTTTAAAATAAATTTTTCTATCATTAATGGATTTGTCGTAAGTTGGGCATATCCAGCTATTATAGTAAAAGATCGAAATGCCTATATTGAAACAGATTTTAACTAAACCTTGAAAAATAAGTCTAGACAATGAAATTATATTTCTTCTGTTTACTATTATTGATATGCTCTTGTAAAAAAAATACCGGATCAATTTCCTACGTACATCAGCTACCTAAAGATTTTACTCAATTTTATGATAAATTTCACGATGATAGTTTATATCAAATGGAGCACATTATTTTTCCGCTGGAGGGTATGCCGGCCAGTGAGGGTAAGTTGACAGATCCTGACTTCAAATGGATGAAAGAAGATTGGCAAATTCATAAACCTTTTACAGATCCAAACGGTGACTATACAAGAGAATTATTTGCAATGGATTCTTCCATCGTCATTGAAAAAATTAGACTAAAAAACAATGAATTTGGTATGGAGAGAAGATTTGCTAAAAGCAATGATGAGTGGTACCTTATCTATTATGCTGCAATGAATCGATTGGTCAAAAATAATTCCATTGATTCAAATATGGAATAAGGTAATCATTTTATCTAAATTACTATTCAGGAATAAGGATACCTGTTTTTTCACCAAAATACTTTGTAAACTGTCTCATATCATTCGCTAGGGCATCATTTTGTGTAGATTTATGATAAGTATCGCACATCGCTCTGAAAGTCTGATAAAAAAATCTATCCATTTCCATTACTTGAAAATCTTTGGTCCACAGATCGATCTTTAAAGTATCTTTTGTCTCACTGTCAAACATGGATAAAAAAAATGCTTTGACTTGCTTTTCTCCGGCTTCATCATTTCCAGAGGCTTCCCATGAAAGCGACTCTGGCATTTTGTCAGCATCTAATCCTACCTGTATTTTTATCTCATATTTATGTTCTTCCATAGCTTGTTTTTGCGCCTTTAATACATTCATAAATGCCAAAGGTAAATAAATAACTAGGTTGTAATTAGTTCTTTTTTCATTCTGTAAAAGGATAAGAGTTCTTTACCTATCTCCAGATTGTCATAGTTTTTAGCTGCAAAGACCTGTGCTCTATGACTTATGTTTTGAGTTTGGATTGGATGTTCAAAGCAAAATTCTACAGCTTTTACAAATTCTTCAACCGTATCAGCCACAAGGACCTGATTCTTATGTTGTGCATTGATTCCTTCAAGTCCAAGTGAAGTGGTGATCACAATCCGTCCCAGGAACATTCCTTCTAAGATCTTAACTCTCATGCCGCTTCCAGACAATAAAGGCACGATAGTGATTGGATGATTATTGATAAATGCTTTGGCATCCGGCACTTCACCATAGAAAAATACATTTGGCTCTTTTCTTTCTATTAGAGAATCCGGCATGTTTCTGCCGGCTACATGGAAAGTAAGTTCAGGATATTTTCTGATCAATTGAGGCCAAATATCTTTTAAAAACCATTCTAGTCCTTCAATATTTGGGATCCAATCTAAGGAGCCTATAAAACTCAAAGTCGGCGTACTGTATATATTTTTATCTACTGCAAGATAATCGGAAGTATCCAAACCTACTGGAACTATTTTGGCTGACTGAAGATATCCATAAGACCTGAAAGTCTTGAGATCTCTTTGAGTGATGGCAAGCAAAAGATCAATGTGTTGAATTTGTTTTAATTCAAAACGCTTCAATTTTTTTGTCAAATAAGACATATAATGTTTTTTGACAAAACTTACCTGATTTTCAGATAGTCTTTCCCAAATTTCAAATTCGACATTGTGTGAGCGCAATACAATAAGGGCTTTACTATGTTCCCGAATGGTATCTATGAATTGCGTAAGGTATAAGGTCTCAAGATGAATTACATCAAAGGTTTCCCTTTGAAGTAATTCAATCAATTTTTCTTTAAACTGACGGGATCTGTAGCGACTTATATGATAAGAATCCCTACTGAAAAGATTCTGAAATGCCCCCTTAATATTAATTTCATTGTTGACATCTACATAATGTATGTCTGCATAATGTGACAACTCTTTAGGTAAGACGACCGGTATATCGTAATAATGTTTGGAGGTATTCATCGTCAAAAGTGTGATCTCACAACCTAGTTCAGCCAATGACTTACTTAGGTAGTTTACAGCCAACGACTCTCCATCTATCATCGGATAGGGAAACTTTTTACAAAGTTGTAAAATCTTCATATAACTATTTCAGGATGCAATTTAATTACAATATTTGTCACTTTCTTGGAACGAAAGAAATGTTATTTACATTGTTTGCCAAATAATATATTTAAATATTTAATCTGTTTCAACACTTCCCTTACCCTCACGAATCACGATCGGTTCATCAGAAGTAAGATCTATGATCGTACTTTGCTCTAACAAACCAGGTCCTCCATTTATAATGACGTCAACAAGGAGTGAATAGTCAGAAAAAATCTCCTCAGGATCCAAATAAAATTTATTTTCATCATCCTGATCAATTGCTTTTAACGAGCTGGACAATATTGGACGTCCTAATGCCTGGATCAAAGCTGTTGAAATTGGATGATCAGGAATCCTAAATCCAAACGTTTTATTTTTTACATGAAGAAGTTTTGGCAAGCTATTAGTAGCCGTCATAATAAAAGTGTATGGCCCGGGAGTATGATCTTTTATAAACCTGAAATTACTGTTTGATATCTGATTGGCATATTCAGACGCCATAGATATGCTATCACACATAAACGTCAGTGGTGTTTTAGCAGGATCAGAATTTTTTATCTGGAACATTTTCTCTACCCCTTTTTTACTGTTTGGGTCGCATCCCATGGCGTAAACACTATCTGTAGGGTAGATAATTACTGCTCCGTCTTTCATTTTTTCGATCACGCTATTGATCATCCTTGTATCCGGGTTGTACGGATTTATTTCTATCATCATATTTTTATTTTTTATTAAAAATCTAAAGAGGAATCATCGTCATTTAATATATCATCAAACATGTCAGCAAGAGCATCATTAAAGCTGATTTTGTCATCAAGCATTTCTCTCGATATAATGTTTAATTCGGCAAGACCATGCAGCACGATCTCCATAAGTAATATAGATTCATTCTTATTTTTGATCTTTTCTACGACAAGATCATGCAATCCATCTATGGCGGATAGTTTTTCTAAAATTACATCATCCGTGTCGTTGTACCAAAATTCTACAGAATTTCCTTTGCTAAACCATTTTTTAACAGGTAGGTAAACATCGATTTCAGTTTTTTTCAAGTTCTTTTCCGGATCAGGGAATATTGCCAAAAATTATACTTTTAATGCAGATCCAAATAAGTTTAAAGCCACATTGTATGGCCCTTCCTGTTCACCTTCGTATACCAACTCTACCTTACCGGTAATAGAAGGGATCACACCAATGAAGTCAACAATTCGGATCAAGGTTGAATCATGTTTTGATTTCAAAAGCCTTCTATATGCTGAGCTGTATAAATTTTCAAGTCCGGAAATACTTAGTCTGGCAGAAACTCCACTGTGCTCATCCACATATTCACTTTCCCTGGCTACGAATGAAATTCTTTCAAGCAAATTATGAGCAAAAGAAGATAGATAAACGCTTTCCTTTACGTCAGCGGGGATCCTTGCTTCTTGTAATGTTATCAATTTGGCTACACTTATCTGGTCAGGATAATGAGTCAGGATCTGACTGTCTATTCTGTCTTTAAGTGGTGTAATTATGTTACCTCTATTTGTATAATCTTCAGGGTTGGCAGTAAAAACAAATTGAATATCAAGCGGCAAACGCAACTTATATCCTCTGATCTGTATATCACCTTCCTGAAGAATATTTAAAAGTGAGACTTGTATTCGGGCTTGCAGATCTGGCAATTCATTCAAAACAAATATGCACCTATTAGATCTTGGAACCAACCCAAAATGAATAGATCTTTCGTCTGCATAACTCCACTTATTGTTTGCAGCTTTTATTGGATCAATATCTCCGATCAGATCGGCGATGCTTACATCCGGTGTCGCAAGTTTTTCTAAAAAGCGATCGGAACGATGTAACCATTCAATGGGTAGATCATCACCTAATTCTTTTATAAGTTGTTTAGTTTGGTTAGTGAGAGGATGCAATGGGTCTTCATTCAATTCACTTCCTTTTACTATCGGAATATATTCATTGAGTAAATTGACAGTAAGTCTGGCGATCCTTGTTTTTGCCTGGCCTCTAAGTCCTAATAATAAAATATTGTGACCTGAAAGAATAGCTCTTTCCAAATCGGGAAGTACAGTGTCTTCAAAACCATAAATGCCGTCAAATACCTTTTCGCCATTTTTGAGTTTGGTGATGAGGTTATTCCTAAGTTCCTGCTTTATTGTCGTATATGTATATCCGGAAGCTTTTAAAGCTCCTAGTGTAAGTATTTCCTTCATTTAATTAGTTGTGGTTGAGTCAATGGTATGACGGGTCAATGATAAGAATAAATCAAGTGCTTTTCTTTTATCCTTGTTAAGGACATAGCTTATGTTTTTGGTATAATACTCATCCAGATCAAAATGTTTTCGAGTATTGGCCATCAATTGTACCAACTGGTCAATTCTTGAGATGCCACGTGCTTGAGCGTCATTAAAATCTGAAATAAAAGTTGGGTTCAAATGACTCTTACTAACCCAGACTGCAAAGACAAAAGGCAAGTCATGCATTTCTTTCCAAGCTCTTCCAAGATCATAAATGTAGGGTGATCTCAATTCCTGATCCAGTGCCTTATCGCCTATGATCAGACCTGCAGCTCTGCCGCTTATTTTGCTTTCGAAGCCCTCCGGTCCGGGAAGATAGATTACGTCTTTTTTCCAATAATGCTTTAAAAGATATTGAGCTAAAAGGACTGAGGTTTTGGAATCAAAGTCGAGAAAAACTGTTTCAATTTCTTCCATCGGTACATCGCTATACAAACATACTGTCCTGACATCACCATCGGTGCCGATGCAATAATCTGAAACAATATCGTAGTCCTCAAGTCCATGCAATGCACCCACAGGCATAAGTGCGATATCTACCTTATTGTGAATGAATTTTTCAGCACAAATAGAAGGAACATCAAGAGACAGATCGATATGATCATACACGGGATGATTAAAAATCCCATATAACATAGGTTTGGTATTAAGGTAGCTTACTGCAGAGACCTTTATCATAGTCATTTATAGAATAAAGTATGTTATGGAATAAGATGTGTAATGTCATCTTTCACAGAGCATGTCCATTTGCCATTTTGAAATAAGAATCTATATAATCCGAGGTTTTTGTGGCTCACTTCTTCCATTCTGCTAAGTGGTTTTTCCAAAAGTAAACAGACCAATGCTCTAATTGTTCTTCCATGAGAGCAAATCAATATATTCTTTCTTTCTACTTGCTTTAACCAATCTATAGTAAAAAGGCATCTCTGTCCAAGTTCTTTGGCACTTTCACCTCCTTCAACCCTTTCGTCCAGATTACCATTTTGCCAACTAGATACTGCGTGATTATATCTAAGTAATACTTCCTCTGAAGTAGCTAAACCTTCATTGATACCCCAACTGATCTCTTTCAATGTAGTTAATTCTACGCCCTGTATTGGTTTCGTCAGAAAGTGTTTGATTGTTTGTTGAGAACGGATTAAATCTGAATATAAGACAAGGTCAAAATCCTCCTTTTTATAAAACTCCCAGAATAATTTTGATTGATGTATTCCTTTTGAGTTCAGAGGCTCATTAATGCCTTGACCTTGAACTATGTTTTTTGCATTTAGTGCTGTCTCACCATGCCTTATAAGCCAAATATTTTTATCCAAAATAGTTTATTAAGGTCATCTTAGCTCCCATTGCCTCCATAGAGTATTCAAGCGGGTATCCATCAAATTTTACACCTTCCATTCCTTGAATATTGTTGGCTTTGATCTTGATATCTTTAGTTACGTACAATATAAAATTCATTCCATCACCATTGCTAATGTTAAATCTATTGCAGTTGAATCCAAGGATTGTTTTTGTATCCCCAGGGACTTCAACAATTTTAAAGTCTGAACCTTTCTTATCATTTTCTGATTTAAATGAAGTAAGTTCAGCAGCTGTCGGAACTACTTTCATTTTATTACCCATCATATCCATGTACATTATAAATTCATCTGTCTTAGGGTTGGTAAAAGTACTCATTACGACCATCCCACCCATCATATTGACATCTGTTCTAACCTGGTCATCATTCGCAAATGTTTCCATTTTCATTGTTTTTAGCGTGCCTTCCATCTGTTGCTGCTGTTCAGCATTTTCGGCTTTCACGGAGCTAACGCCCATTTTAATATATTGACTAAAAGAGGCTGTAGACATTAAAGCTACTAAACAAATAATTAGATTAATTTTTCTCATGTATGTATTATTTTTTTAAAAGCAAGTGCTTTTCTATAATGATTAACTCAATTTATTTCGATTCAAAAAGCAAATATAGCTTGTTAAAGTTCCCAATTATCAAAATGTTTTATAAAAAGTTTTGTTAAATTAAAGGCGTCATTGATCGCTCTATGCTGTTGACCTTCAAAGTCAATCTCTTCTCTTTCTATTGCTTTTTTTAAACCAATTTGTTTATTCATACCAGTTAATATCTGATAAGAAGGTTTTAGATTGACGCAATTCTTTAGCCAGGAATGTTCAATATTATATAATTCGCAATCTTGTCTAAATAGTTGCTTGTCGTTTTCTCCCCACGAAATTAAATAATATTCATCT
Organism: Candidatus Brachybacter algidus; assembly: GCA_016711705.1. Lineage (GTDB taxonomy): Bacteria > Bacteroidota > Bacteroidia > Chitinophagales > Saprospiraceae > Parvibacillus > Parvibacillus algidus. The sequence goes on from JADJSK010000001.1 coordinate 27,461, forward strand.
TCATCATACCCAAACCATTCCATGAATTCTTCGATAATTCTGTCAAATTTATAGGCAGTATCGACGTTATGCTGTTGAATACTTGTCAGTTTTTTGCAAAAACCAGATAGGGTAGGGTTATGAACCGGCTTTACGTATTCACTGAAAATTCCTACTACTTCGCCATATCCATTCACTTTGTATGCACCAATCTCTATGATCTCATTATTGCCTACAGGGGGTCTACCTAACCAACACGTTGCCTCAAGATCATATAATATGTAATGCATTTAATCTACTTGATATATTACGGGTAAGATATTCCACTTGATCTCTGACTGATAGCCATAAGATTCCAATCTATTGTTATAAAAATAAAGAAGGCGGAAATCCTGACTATAAAAGTCTCCATTTTTATGGACGGTGATTGGGCGACTTGAATGAAAAGTCCCTATTTGGGCAATTCCGTCAAGTACAATATCAATCGTATCTTTTATAAAAATCTCCGGGAGTTTTAAGAGCCCTTGGGAAGCCTTTTCTTTAAGAAGTTCAATTACAATCCTGGATTGCTCTACAAAGCTATCCCTTGAAAAGAAATATTCATCTTCAGGTAAGCTAAGTAGTGCAAAAAGATCCAGATTCTTATTTGCTTCTTTGAACAGCTGGAATGCGACATAAGAAACAAGATGGCTACTCAGCACTATATTTTCTGCCTTATACCTTTCAACTATTTTGTTTCCAAGGTTTTTAGTGTATTCGGATTCCCGTTGATGGTTGGTTGACAATTTGCCATCACTTATGAAATAATCCTTTATATCTATGAGATTCCCTCTATTGTCTAAACTATGGCCATCATTATCAACAAAATTGCCGATACAATCCATTGGTCTTCCGAAAGACATAGTGATATCACTTCCTTTGGAGATAAACTGATAAATAAACTTAGTCCAACTGCGAACAGAAGTAAATTCATTTCTGGATTTTGTATATCGCTCTTTTCCTGTTTTTTTAAGGAAATCTTCAATAAGATTTTTTGCTTCAAGCACGAAATGATAAGAAAGCACCAACGGAACGACAAATACTTTGTCTTCTCTTCCTTCATCATAAATACTGCGTTGTGCTTCAATAACAGTGCTTAACAAGCCAAGTTTTAATTTATCTTCTAATTCCCCGGATCTTGAACGTGTTCCACCCGGAAAAAATAATGAGTTAGTTCCTTTTTTGAATTGAAAGCTTCGACATACCTGCCAATGTAGAGAGGTAAATTGCGTTTTTCTTTCTTCTGTCCACCCTGTAAGCACCTAATCTATTCATAAAATATGCTGCAGGGCCAAAATTATACAGGTTTAAACCTGCTCCATAGGCAGGTCCCGGTAAACCTAATTTGTAGTCCATCGTATATCCAATAAGAATGGAATCAAGGTTGCTGGAATGAGTAGGAAGTAATATCACAGTTCCTTTAGTGGCGATTGACCTTATTTGTTCAATCGGACCATATATCATCAGCTTGTCCAGGAGGACTTTATCAGCTTTTTGTGAATTAATATTAATTCCCTTATTCAATAATCTTTTAAAAAGTGAAGTCAAAACAGTTCGAATCAATTTAAAGGTCTTCACATTGAAAGTGCCTACAATTTCTTCGGCATATCTGTGAATGACCATTTTAAGGGCTTCCTGTATATTATTTTGTTTTTCTGAGGGAGAATCAATTTCAGTAACGTCTATCTTTTTCCTTACCCTATTCCAAAATATTCTGTCGTTGGGTGGATCTATCCGCCAAGGTTCTTCTTTCATCCGGATCTTTTCCTGAAAAATTGTTTTCTGGATTAGTTCTTTTATAAAGTCAGGTGACTTACGATTTAGGTTCTGCAGTGTATAGTATTCGAGCTCTTTGACGAAAGTGTCCCTATCTTCAGTCAATTTATTAATTGGCCAATCAGAGATCTGTTCAATCAAAGGGGGAAAAGTTTGTTTTTTTTCCGGCGTAATAGGGTTTCCTATATTATTATTTTGCTCTATGTTGCTCATTTATACTGTCAATATAATCAAGGATCTCATCCCGACCGGTTTTATTTGATGACGAAGTAATGAATTGTTCAGGTAATGTATTCCACGAAAGTAACAGGACTTTTTGAATTTCAGCCAGTTGTTTATTTAATTGATTAAAAGAAGATTTATCCGCTTTCGTATATATTATTACAAAAGGGATATTCTTCTGACCACAAAATGCCATAAATTCCATGTCAATCTTTTGAGCTGGAAGTCTGCTATCCAAAAGTACGAATAAAATGGAAAGGTTGTCCCGGCCTGTGAGGTATGAAGTTACCATCTTGCTCCATGTCGCACGGTTGGCCTTTGAGGATTTAGCATACCCATATCCTGGAAGATCCACAATATTCCATTGACCATCTATGTCAAAGAGATTGATGTGTTGAGTCTTTCCTGGTGTATTAGATACTTTGGCAATGTGTGTTTTTCCTGATAACATGTTGATCAATGAAGATTTACCTACATTGGATCTACCTATGAATGCAAATTCAGGAAAGTCAGATTTAGGCACCTGGGACAGCGCGGTAAAGCTTCCTATGAATTTTATATTTAATTGTGCTGACAAATTGTTTTCCTTGGTTGGAATATTTATTGAGTGACAAAAGTATTAAATTTTTTTAACACCTTTACTTGATGTCATAACATACATGCTTATACAAGATATTCCTATCCCAAACGTTTAATAACAAAATTGGTTTTTGGGGTCTGTTTCGAATATTTGAATGATCTCTTTTTGATATTAAAGAAGAAATTAATCTTTTTTGACAAATAATTTGTCAGATTAATTAAAAGATATAACTTTGCTATAACATGTAATATATTACTATCCAACTATTTAAATTAAAACTAACATGAGGTCATTATTTCTGATTTGTGCTCTTGCATTTATCTCATTGAATCTCAGTGGTCAAGGGGTTGGCTTCAAGTTTGGAATAAAAGTTGGTTTAAGTCAAGCAGATTACGGCATAAAGGAATTGTTGATCAGTGACCCAAATTCATTCAAGATAGATATTACAAACACTGAAGTTGGATTTCATGGTGGCATCACGCTTCAGCTTAAGATCAATAAGCTGATAATTCAACCGGAATTTTTATTAAATTCTTCTAAAGTCAATTATAAACTTTCAGGAAATTTACCTAATTCACTTGATACTTTACTCGCTAGTGAAACTTTCCGAGATCTGGATATACCGTTGATGATCGGTTTTAAATCTGGAGCATTAAGATTGAATGTAGGTCCAGTGGGTCACTTACATCTCAATAGTACATCTGACCTTACTAAAATAGATGGCTATGAAGAAAATTTCAAAAAGTTACTTTGGGGGTGGCAGGCCGGAATGGGTTTTGATTTTTGGATCCTAACTATTGACTTAAGGTACGAGGGCAATTTCTCAAAATTTGGCAACCATATCAAATTTGGCAATAAAAATTATTCTTTTTCAGATAATCCACAGCGTCTTATCGCTTCTCTTGGGGTGGCTTTCTAGGGTTAATTGAAGCCCTGAATTTTTCCCACAATAATCTTTGCAATTTTATAAAGTATTTATTTTAATGTAATGTATACTTAGCATATGTTCAGTATATTGGCATATATATGAAAATTATGTATAGATTATTTAACAATAACTTAACTTAAATATATATTTTTGGGAAAATTTATTGCTTTTTTTTGAACCAAAATTAGTAAATCATGAATATTAAAAGTACAATTTTATTTTTGTTAATGATCTGCACTTCCGGTTTGATGGCCCAGGTCACAACCTCCGGAATTACAGGCGTAGTCAAAGATCCATCCGGCGCGACCATGATCGGTGCGACAGTGGTTTTAACTCATGTACCATCCGGTACAGTTTATGGAACAGTTACTCAGACTGATGGGCGTTATAGCCTAGTCAATCTTAGAGTAGGAGGACCATATACTTTGGAGGTAACTTCTGTAGGGTCTGAATCCAACAAGACTTCAAACATTTATCTTGCTCTTGGAGATGTATTGGTTAATAATGTAGTTTTAGCTGAGACTTCAACTCAATTGGACGAGATGGTCATCACAGGCAACAGAAATGCCATAATCAATGGTGATAGAACTGGTGCTTCCACAAACATTAACCGACAGACCCTTGAAAGGCTCCCAACCTTGAGCAGAAGTTTAACAGATTTTACAAGAATCACCCCACAGGCAAACGGTAACAACTTTGCAGGACGTGATGGAAGATATAACAACATACAGATCGATGGAGCTAACCTAAATAATGCTTTTGGATTAAGTGGAGACCCACTTCCAGGAGGTGGAAATCAGCCTGTTTCATTGGACGCTATTGAAGAAGTCCAAGTCAATGTCGCACCTTACGATGTGCGTCAGACTGGTTTTACAGGAGCTGGGATCAATGCTGTAACCAGAAGTGGTACTAATGAACTGCATGGTTCAGCGTATGCTTATTTCAGACCTAAATCATTTACAGGGTTGAAAGTGGAAGATTTTGAAATTAATGAAAATGCACGTTCATCCTCCACAATATATGGAGCCAGATTAGGAGGTGCAATTGTTAAGAATAAATTACGATATTTTGTAAACTTTGAAACAGAAAACAGAGAAAGTAATGGAAATGCTTGGGTGGCTGACAGAGGTACTAATACCGGACAGCCAAATGTTTCCAGAACTACAGCAGTAGACTTAGACAGAGTATCTTCTTACCTAAAATCTAAGTATAATTATGATCCGGGAGCTTATGAAAATTATGCTCCAACATATAACAATCAGAACTATAAGGCTCTTGCCAGGTTAGATTGGAACATCAATGATAAGAATACCCTGACTGCAAGATATTCATTCATGCAAGGAACAAATGACCAGGGCACTAACAATAACTCAGGACCAAATCCGCGCTCAGGTAACAATAGGATCTCAGATAAATCCATAGCTTTCGAGAATGCAAATTATTCTTTTAAGAATACGGTGAGTTCTGTTGCAGCTGAACTGAATACGAGACTTTCCAACAATTTAAGTAATCAATTGATCGTGACATACAGTAAAATTCAGGATACAAGAAGTACTCCCGGATCATTGTTCCCATTTGTTGATATAGGAGATGGAACTACTACTTCATCTAGTTTTAGCAACTATATGAGTTTTGGAACAGAGTTGTTTTCTTATAATAATGATGTGATCAACAACAATATAATTGCCACAGATAACCTTACATACCTTATGGGTAAACATACATTTACTGCAGGGCTAAGTTATCAATATATGGATTTTGCCAACAGTTATCAAAGACTTGCATCTTCTTATTACAGATACAACTCTGTTGATGATTTTGTCAATGATGCAGCACCGATATCATACGGTACTACATACTTGTATGATGGACAGGATCAATATGCACGGGTAAAATTTGGTCTGGCAGGGATTTATCTTCAAGACAAAATAGCAGTGACAGACAGATTTAATGTTACCGTTGGTATTAGAGCAGATATGGCATTATTTAATGATACGCCACCTTCTAATCCTGTTGTAGACACGCTGAATTTTAGAGGTCCTGATGGCAACGTAACTCAATATACTACATCAAAATGGCCTAAGTCAGTTCCATTATTTTCACCGCGTCTAGGTTTGAATTGGGATGTATTTGGTGACAGAATGTTGCAATTAAGAGGGGGTACAGGTATTTTCACAGGTAATATTCCTTTTGTGTGGTTTACAAATATGCCAACCAATGCTGGAGTTATTCAAAATACTTTTGAGCCGGTTTCATCTTCAGTTTTGGCAAAAATCGACCATTTTGAAGCTGATCCTAATTTCTGGCCAAATGCATTGCCTGAGAATTTCCCTAAGACACCAAGCACTAAAGCTCCGGGTGGTCTTGCGCTTATCGATCCTGACTTTAAAATGCCACAGATTTGGAGATCTAACTTTGGAGTTGACTTCAAGGTTCCTTCCACTCCTTTAGTATTGACAGGAGATGTAATCTATTCTAAAGATCTTAATGGAGTAATGCAGTATAACGTAAACAGAAATCCGGCAACGCAAAAATTAGCATATTCAGGTGATAACAGAGATTATTGGGGTAGTTCTGCAAATGCAAAATTCAATAAGAATACTTCTCTAAATAATATTGTTCCACTATTGACTAATACAGATGAAGGATATTCACTTTCTGCTACCATTGGTGCTAATATCAATAATGTACGTGGATTTTCTGCAGGTGTATTCTATAGCTACACTGAATCAAAAGATATTACCGGTAATCCTGGATCATCTGCCAGCTCTGCATGGAGTAACAACTATTCTGTCAATGATCCAAATGAATCTTTGATCGGTTTATCACAATATGCAGTGCCAAATAGAGTAGGAGGTAATCTTTCTTACAGAGTAGAGTATGCCGGATTTTTAGCTACTACAATAGGTTTATATTATAATGGATCGAATGCATTCAGATATGCTTATACTTATAGTGGAGATGTCAATGCAGACGGTGTTTCACTGGATCTGTTATATATCCCACAAAGCGCTTCAGAATTAACTTTTGTTGACCTAAAAGTTGGTGACGTTACTTTCTCTGCAGCTGATCAGGCTGCAGCATTTGATGCTTTTGTGAATAATGTACCTGAACTTAAAGAAGCTCGTGGTGGCTATGTGGAAAGAAACTCTGGTATATTCCCTTGGGCAAATCGCTTTGACCTTAAATTCTTACAGGATTTTTCAATAGGTGGTAAAGATGGCAAGAAGAAACATACATTGCAGTTAGGTCTTGATATTTTCAACTTAGCTAATTTGATCAACTCTGATTGGGGTATTTATCAGGAGCTAAATGCTGGTTCACAATATAATTATGCACTTCTGAAAGTGGTGGATAATAAGACGACCGTTCCTACTTTCCAAATGGCTACAGTCAATGGCAAACTTGCTACGACACCATTCAGAAACAACAATTCAACTTCCAGTACTTGGGGTATGCAAGTAAGTGCGAGGTATATTTTTTAATTAATAAAAGTAAATTATAAAGAGGCTACAAATGAAAATTTGTGGCCTCTTGCTTTTTAGAACATCTTTGTTTCATTCACTATTGATCTTATTCGGCTTTATTTTGATAGCTAATTTTTTGTTTGAAAAAAAATTCTTAATTTTACCTATCAAAATAACAACTGCACCTTTTCTAAATGCTTGAAGCATTCTTGAATTAACATCAGTTTTAAGGCTTACCATTTGCTATCAATTCTAAAAACATATTTCTTATGAAAAAATTATTTACTTCTCTTTTCGTTTACTTATTCTTTATCGGAATGGCTTGTGCCCAAAATTCAATAGTCATCTCTGAGATCATGTACAATCCGCCTGAATCAGGTGACGATTCTCTTGAGTATTACGAGATCGCAAACACTTCCGGTACAGACTACTCGCTAGCAGGACATTTTATGACCTCAGGAGTCGTGGATTCTTTTGGAGTCAATGACGTAGTTCCTGCTCATGGATATTTTGTATCTGCGAAAAAAGCATCATCTTTTAAGATCGTCTTTGGTTTTTTGCCGCATCAATGGAAAAGTGGTAGTCTTAATAACGGTGGTGAAACATTAACTTTAAGTAATGGAGCAGGAGGTATTGTTGCCACTGTTGCATTTGGAGATTCCGGATTAGGTTGGGTGCCGGAAGCTGATGGGGAAGGGCCATCAATGGAATTGTGTGATCTCTCAGGAGATGTAAATGCTCCTTCCAGTTGGGGGATAGCCACTACCGGAACAGGTATTATCGTGAATGGATATGAAGTTTTTGGAAGTCCAGGAACTGACAATACTGCAGAATGTGGATCTGTAGTAGATCCAAATACTGTAATTGTGGCTAATTTTCAATTTACACCTGCTGACATTACCATCAATGAAGGAGAGAGTGTAAAATGGAAGTTTGAAGAAGGTATGCACAATGTTAATGGCAATCAAAATATTTTTCCTGCTAATCCTGAATCATTCAGAAGTGGTGAACCAGCAGATGCGCCATATGAATATAGTCATCAATTTAATATACCGGGTGACTATGATTATCATTGCGATCCCCATGCCCCGGGAATGAAAGGCAAGGTGCATGTAATCGCAAAACCACCTGCTGTCACTTATCCTATCAGGACCATTGGTCAGGTAGATGATTTGAATGTTGATGGAGGAGCAGATTCTCTTGGAAAAAAATGTGAAGTAAGCGGAATAATCTATGGCGTTAATATGAGAGCCTCTGGTTTGAGTTCTACGATCATTGATGGTGCTAGGGATGGAATTGGCATCTTTAACCCAAGCAAAACTTTTGGGTATACAGTCAAAGAGTCTGATAATGTTACAATAAGAGGAACCGTAGATCAATTCAACGGACTTACACAAATATTAATAGATACGATCTGGGTCAATAGCACCAATGCCTCATTGCATGATGCACGAGAAGTGCTGGCCCTGGATGAATCTGCAGAGTCTGACCTTGTTGTGTTCACAGATATGTCACTTAAGACGCCTTCAGAATGGGTTAAAGGATCAACTTTCAATGCAACAATAACTAACGGATCCATAGATGTTCTTCTAAGGGTGGTCAATACTACGACGCTTTCTGCGCAAGATGCCCCTGTAGGTACATTCAGTGTGAAAGGAATAGGAGGTCAGTTTGACAGCAGTTCTCCTTATACAGAAGGATATCAGCTATTGCCAAGAAGAAAGGAAGATCTTGATCTCTTTGCTTCTACGAAAGTAAATGATATAGCTAAACAGGTTGATATTTATCCAAGTCCTGCTCAGAATGATGTATTTATTAGGACCAGTCTTAAGATAAAACAAATCGAAGTAATAGATGCACAAGGCAGAGTACTGACTAAACAACTGAATCAGCTTAATAGTGTAAATATTTCTGCTCTGTCTCCAGGAGCTTATTGGTTAAAGATCACTACAATTGATGGCAGCGGTGTGAAATCCTTTCAAAAAATATAAACTTATTTGATCAAAATTGAAGCCACATTCATTTATTTTAAATGGGTGTGGCTTTTTTTATTTATAAGTTAAACATTTCAAAATAATTAAACTTTTCAACAATTCTTCTATTAAAGAACATAACTAATTATTCTTTGATCATGAGATCAATACTTTTTGTTTTACTTATCAATACTGTAGCTCTCAATGCTCAGAAATTGGAAACAATTATTTATTATGAAAAAGAAGGGAATGATATCGTTTATTACGCTGACAATCTAGAATTAGGTACTATATCTTTATTATTTGAAGCAGAATTAATTGAAATGGAGTCCTCAGCCGGAAAGGATTTTTTCATAGTTATGCCAGGTTTAAGTAAAAGAAATTTTGTAACAAAACTAACTGCAATAGGAAATAGAAAAATGTCTTTTAAAGTAAAGACAAAGGCGGTCTATGGGGATCTTGGAAAAACTAAATACGATAATCTCTTACTTGATCTTCCTTTTAAATCTGGATTGAGCTATAAAATATTTCAAGGTTATAATGGGCGAGAAACTCATAGAGGTGAAAATTCTTTAGACTTTGGACTGAAAATAGGTGATGAAATCCATGCTGCTTTTGGTGGCAAAGTAGTCAAGATAGAACAAGGGAATTCTGGCCGGTGTGCAAGACCTGAATGTGCTGAAAATAATAATTATGTCGTGATAGAGCATCAAGATGGTTCATTTGCTGAATACGTCCACATTATAAAGAACGGTGCAAGGGTGAAAATCGGAGAAGAAGTAAAGGCTGGTCAATTAATTGCTATCAGTGGCGATGTGGGTTATGCTACAGGACCTCATCTGCACTTTTCTGTCTTTATTCCTGACAAGTCAGGAAGGAAGACGATCAAAACAAAATTTAAGATCAATGATGGAAATAAAAGCGAATTTCTGGACGATCAAAAAACATATTTAAAAAATTATTAATATCAATAAAATATCATGAATACATTCCGTATATTTCTATTACTTTCAGTAACATATTCTTTGTTCAGTTGCGCCACCGGCCAAAAGCCTGCCTCCTATGTATTGTCTCCTAAAGAATTTAATGAAAAAGTATCCACCGAAGAATCACCGATTATCATTGATGTGCGCACGCCAAAAGAGTATTCTAGCGGGCACTTAACCAATTCAAAAAATATAAATTGGAACGATGATAATTTCGAGAATAATATCTCAGAAATAGATAAATCAAAACCGGTATATGTTTATTGCTTGAGCGGAGGTAGGAGTCATGAGGCTGCAGAAAAAATGCGTTCGGATGGCTTTACTACTGTCTATGAAATGGATGGAGGCATGCTTAAGTGGAGGAATGCAGGACTTCCTGAAGAAGGTGACGTAAAGAAAGCGGAGCCAAAAGGAATGTCAAAAAATGACTTTGAGGAATTATTGGAGAGTGATAAGCTTGTAGTAGTAGATTTCTATGCGGAATGGTGTGGTCCATGCAAAAAAATGAAGCCTTATCTTGAAGAAATGGAAAGTAAAATGTCAGACAAGGTAAAATTGGTTAGAATTGATATCGATGCTAACCCAGGACTTGCAAAATCAATGAAAATTGATGCTATACCGGTTATCCATTTTTATAAGAACAATCAATTAAGTTTTTCCAATATAGGATTTATAGATAAAAAGGGTTTTTATAAAGAACTAGAAAAGGAAGGTGTTAAATAACTGAAGTTTCGGCATAATGAATAAATGTTAAAAGTATTGCTATTAAACAATCTAAGGTAGAAATTAGAAATGAATAAAAAAATCCCATCCAAAATTTTGGATGGGATTTTTCTTAATTTCTATTCAAACAATTCAGATCTTCAAATGCACCTTTAAGTCTTGATACAAAGTTGGTCTCTGCTGAACGAATCCAAACTCGCGGATCATAGTATTTTTTATTAGGTTTGTCAGCACCATCAGGATTTCCTATCTGGCCTTGCAGATAAGCTTTATTCTTTTCATAATAATCACGAATACCTTCCCAATATGCCCATTGCATATCTGTATCTATATTCATTTTAACTGCACCATAGCTTATGGCCTCGCGAATCTCTTCTCGGCTTGATCCACTTCCTCCATGAAATACAAAGTTGATCGGTTTCGGGCCGGTATTGAATTTTTGCTGGACATATTCCTGTGAATTATGCAGGATGACCGGTTTTAATTCTACATTGCCTGGTTTGTATACTCCATGTACATTGCCAAATGCTGCAGCGATGGTAAACTTGTCACTAACTTTTAACAAAGACTCATATGCGAATGCCACTTCTTCAGGTTGCGTATACAGTCTCGAACTATCAACGTCACTATTATCAACGCCATCTTCTTCACCTCCGGTTACACCCAACTCTATTTCAAGTGTAATCCCAATAGCGGCCATTCTTTTTAGATAACCAACACATATCTCAATATTCTCTTCAATAGGTTCTTCAGAAAGATCTATCATATGTGAGCTATAAAGGGCATGGCCATTTTTTTCAAAACTACGTTCGCTGGCTTCTACCAGACCATCGATCCATGGAAGGAGTTTCTTAGCGCAATGATCAGTATGTAGAATGACAGGAACTCCATATGCTTCAGCTAGGACGTTGATGTGAGCTGCACCTGCAATGCCTCCTAATATAGCTGCTTTCTCGCCATCATTCTTAATACCTTTACCTGCATTGAAGACGGCTCCACCATTTGAGAACTGTATGATAACAGGTGAATTCACAGTCTTTGCAGTTTCTAAAACAGCATTGATGGAACTACTCCCGATTACGTTAACCGCAGGGTAAGCAAAGTTATTATCATTTGCATGTTTTAAAGCTTCTGTAACTTCATCTCCATGTAATACTCCCGGTCTAAATATAGCTGACATTATTTTAATTTTTATTTATTGAAATTTATATTTGGATGAAAGAGATTTTACAATATTCATCTACTCGACTCCAATGTCCACAAGGTATTTTTCAGCTTCAAGCGCAGCCATACATCCTGTACCAGCGGATGTCACAGCCTGGCGGTAAACGTTGTCCTGTACATCACCGGAAGCGAATACTCCTGCAATATTTGTGGCAGTCTTGCCAGGTATAGTTACAATATATCCACCTTCTTCCGTGGTGATGTAATCTTTAAAGATATCTGTGTTTGGCTTATGTCCAATAGCTACAAAGAAGCCTTTGAGGGCTATCGTAAATTCTTCGTTGCTTAAGTTGTTTCTAAATCTAGCGCCTTCAACTTCCTCTCCACCTAATATTTCTAGAGTTTCGGTATTAAAATGTACTTGGATTTTAGGATTTGTAAATACCCGTTCCTGCATGATCTTAGAAGCTCTAAGTTGATCTTTACGTACGATCAAATGTACCTTTGGGCAAAGCTTAGATAGATAAATTGCCTCTTCTGCTGCGGTATCACCTCCCCCGACTACTGCCACATCAAGACCTTTGAAGAAAAAGCCATCACATACAGCACATGCAGAAACGCCTCTGTTAGTAAGTCTAAGTTCGCTTTCAAGACCGAGCCATTTTGCATCAGCACCTGTTGAAATAATAACTGTATGAGCTTCTATTTCTTTGCCGTCTTCCGTCCAAACCTTGTGTATAGGTCCGGTAAAATCTACTTTCATAATATTCTCATAGTGCATCTCAGTATTAAAACGTATCGCCTGCTTCCTGAATAGTTCGACTAATTCCGGCCCTTGTACTCCATCAGGGAATCCGGGATAATTCTCTACATCTGTTGTGATGGTGAGTTGACCACCGGGATTGCTTCCTGTATAAAGTACAGGATTCATTCCTGCCCTTGCGGCATAGATGGCTGCAGTATAGCCTGCAGGCCCACTGCCAATGATAAGACATTTTAAAGGCTGGGTTTGCTCCATTGTGATTTTATTTTTATTAATAGTAAAATAATATTCAGGCCAAATTGTTGATTTAATAATAAACAAAGTCCTTTAGTTTGAATTCTATGAGCCATAAATTGCCATAATTATTGAATTCACCGCCAAAGATGCATAATACAACTTTATTTATTACATATATGGTAAGAAAATAATTGTATTGGTTATTTCCTGGAATCTTCTTCTATCATTGAGACCAGTTTTTCAATCACCTGATAATCGTATCCAACATTTTCCAATCTTAATTTGGCTTTCTCAAACTCTGGAAGCCTTAAGTCATACATAGCTTGCAGCTGCAATTCCAATTGGTTGCCCTTCATAGAGCTGATTAGAGGTCTGTCATCCTGCATATCCTTAAGCCTTTCGACTATTTCGCTCACTGATGTTTCGAGCCAAATAGCAGTGCCATTGTCGTTCATGTAATCCATATTGTCATTAAAAGCGGGAGTGCCGCCTCCTGTAGAGACAATTACGTTGTCCATTCCATCGAAATTCAATGAACGAAGATATTTTTTCTCAAGCTCCCTGAATCCTTGTTCTCCCATTTTTTTGAAGATCTCATTGATGGAAAATTTTTCTGATTTTCTAATATAATCATCGAGATCTATAAAAGAAAAATCTAATTTCCTGGCTGCACCAAGTCCTATCGAAGACTTGCCGACTCCCATCATTCCTATTAAGTAGTATACTTTTGTTTCAGGCATCCAATTTTTTTATCTTTTGTAGAGTAGTAGGTTTAGTGTTGCAAAATAACTAAATATTATAACATTTAGTTTGCCAATTAGTGATATATAATAATACTATGAGTCAAGATGAGTCAAGACGGTAAAAGAAATTAAGCTATATTGACCTTTAATTTTTCTATAGATATTCAATTTACAAAAGTGGATTGTTTTCTATTTCATAATATTCCTGAGATATATGAAGAACTAGATTGAGTTTAATTAACTTACTCATGAACCAAAATTTACTACCTTTGTTTTGATGGTTTTATAATTGGGTTGTAAAAGTTCCAAAACTGTTTTTCAAAATAATTTATCGAATGAAGTTTTTATTTTTTCTTCTTTTCACATGTGTAATGACATTTTATTCTTGTAAAAATGATCCTAAAGTTGATGAGAAGAAGGTTGAACAAATCCTTGGCGACGGCAAAGACTATCAGGATCTAATTAGAAATCCGATTACGGCAGATGAAAATGCTGATACTGTCAATGTAGCCCTGGCAAGATTTGAAGAAGTGATGCATGATTTTGGTCAACTTAAAGGCGCGCAAATAGTGAGCCACACATTTAAATTTGAAAATATAGGGAAAGTGCCCTTGATAATCAAAGATGCTACATCTACCTGCGGCTGCACTGTTCCTGATTTTCCAAAAGAGCCCATACAGCCAGGTGAAAAATCTGAAATTACAGTTAAATTCAATACAGAAAATAAGGAAGGATATCAATCGAAACCGGTGACAGTTATCACTAACGGATATCCTTCAAAATATACACTTACAGTCACAGCAGAAATAACAAAAAATTAAAATAATCAGATAAATATGGATTTCTCAGCAATTTCTTCACCATTATTATTGATAGGTATGGTCGGTGTGATGTACTTTTTTATGTTGCGTCCTCAGATCAAAAAGCAAAAAGAACAAACTAAGTTTAGCGAATCTTTGGCTAAAGGACTTGATGTAGTTACTGCCAGCGGCATTATTGGCCGTATCAATAAAATAGATAACAATATAGTAACTTTACAGATCGATCCTAAAACCTATATCAAGGTAACAAAAGGGTCCATTTCAAAAGAATTGACTCAGGCAATGGAAGGATCCATCACTGATTCTATTAACTCATAAAGTATAGGTGAATAAAATCAATAAGGATAGATGGATTTTTATTGGTTGTGTTGTAGTTGCTACGACCTTCTGGGCAATGCAGAAGCTCTCCAATAACTACAAATTTATCCAAAGGTATTCTGTAAGGTATACTATTCCAAACGGAAAGGTTTTCAAAAGGCAACCAACAAGCACTGTAGAGGTGACTTTGGTGGGACTGGGTTGGGATATTGTCACTAAATCAGCTAAGAACATAGGTGATAAAATAGAGGTTGAACTAAGTGCTGACAATAATCAGCTAATTCCTTCAAGTGCTATTGCGGAAAAAATAAATTCTTTATTGGCATCTAATGAAATTTCAGTTTCACAGATTAAGCCTTCCAATATCAATATTTTGCTGGAGGATCAGGCTAATAAAAAGGTTCCTGTGGTTTCTAAGATGAATATTGAATTTCTTCCAGGTTTTTTTATTAAGAATGAAATTCGTTTTACACCTGATTCAGTTGTCTTGACAGGCTCGCAACAACAGCTAAAGGAAATAAATCAATGGAATACTGAAATAGTCTATATTTCAAAGTTGAATAAAAATATAGTTGAAATGCCAGTAGCTTTGGAAAGCCCTAAATCTGAAATGCTGAGACTCGATGAGAGCATGGTCAGAATGAATCTGGAAGTTGAAGAATACACAGAAAAGATATTTACTGTGCCACTTCGTGTTAAAAATTCTGATAGTAAAGTGAAATCTATCCCGAATAAAGTTGAGGTAAGATGCGTAGTTGGATTAAGTAAATTTGATTTACTCACTGAGGAGGATGTTGAATTGTACATAAATCTGGATGAAAGCCTCATTAAAAGAAATGTCAACATCGCTCCAATAAGTATTTCGAGGCTACCATCGTTTGTAAGACATATCTCTTATGAGCCTGCTGCAGCTAAGTTTTTTGTATTGAAATAAAGTGGAGATTTTTAGATAATAATTCTACTAAATTTCTGAAATAGTAGTAATAAGGCTGTTGTTTTACAGGCAATTTTATATTTTTGCCTTTTTATTACAAATATTTAATTCATAATTCAAAATCAATATATTGGAAAAAATTAAAGTAGCAAATCCTGTTGTAGAACTGGATGGAGATGAGATGACACGTATCATCTGGAAGTTTATAAAAGACAAATTGATCCTACCTTATGTGGATCTTGATATAAAATACTTTGATCTTGGGGTTGAATACAGAGATGAGACAAACGATCAGGTAACCATTGATGCAGCAAATGCGATAAAGGAGTATGGCGTTGGAATCAAATGCGCTACAATTACACCTGATGAAGAAAGAGTTGCAGAATTTTCTTTAAAGCAAATGTGGCGATCACCTAATGGAACTATCAGGAATATATTGGATGGAACTGTTTTTAGAGAGCCTATTGTGATGTCCAATATCCCAAGATTAGTACCAAACTGGACTGCTCCTATCTGTATCGGTCGTCATGCTTTTGGTGATCAGTACCGTGCAACTGACTTTGTTACTAAAGGAAAAGGTAAATTAACTATCAAATTTGAAGGCGAGGATGGAACAGTTCAGGAATTTGAAGTTTACAATTTTAAAGGTGATGGTGTAGCTTTGGCTATGTATAATACAGATGAAAGCATCATGGGCTTTGCCAGATCTTGTTTTAATCAGGCTTTGAGTAAAGGTTGGCCATTATATCTTTCTACCAAGAATACCATACTTAAAAAGTACGATGGCAGATTTAAAGATATCTTTCAGGAAATCTTTGAAAATGAATTTAAGGCTCAATTTGATGCTGCAGCTATTACATATGAGCACAGACTGATCGATGACATGGTAGCATCTGCATTGAAGTGGAATGGCAACTTTGTTTGGGCTTGTAAAAATTATGATGGTGATGTACAGAGTGATACAGTAGCTCAAGGATTTGGATCGTTAGGTCTGATGACTTCGGTTTTGATCACTCCTGATGGTAAAACTATGGAAGCGGAAGCGGCTCATGGCACGGTCACCAGACACTATCGCGAACATCAGAAAGGAAGGCCTACATCTACAAATCCAATAGCTTCTATTTTTGCATGGACCAGAGGTCTTGAATTTAGAGGTAAACTAGATGGTAACCAGGCATTGATCGACTTCTCTCATGCACTCGAAGCTGTATGCGTTGAGACTGTGGAAAGTGGCAAAATGACAAAGGATCTTGCAGTTTGTATCCATGGTAATAAAGTAAACCATGGGGAACATTATCTATATACAGAGGAATTCTTGGAAGCATTGGATCAAAATTTACAAGCTAAATTGAATTAATCAGATAAATAACTTAAGTTTCGGTAGTCAAATTTTCCTTTTTAAAGAAGAATTTTAGATTTTAATAAAATGTTAGATGTTAGAAGGCAGATTGTAGATGGCCCTTCATCAATCACAAGGATATTTTTCTATTAAACCTATTAAAGAAAAAATATGAATCAATTGACTAAAATCCCCGCCGTCACTTTGGCTAGTCGGGCAAGCGTCTAACATCTAACATCAGCCATCTACCTTTGTTTTTTAACTGCCGAAACTTTAGTAAATAATGTCATAAAATTGCTGTCTTTTCTTGTCAGGAGAGGCAGCATTTTTTTTATAATAAAATCAATAAGGTTCAGTATTATTTCAGGTTACTAATCTTTTAACATTTCCTGTTAAACAATATGGTGAATAATATATTATACCGTTACATTTGCAACATAATTAAAGGAGATACTCGTCCATGAGCGACCAAATAAAGCATGAGTGCGGCATAGCACTTATCCGACTTTTAAAGCCATTAGAATACTATCATCAAAAGTATGGCACCGCCTTGTACGGTATTAATAAACTCAATCTTTTGCTTCAAAAGCAAAGAAACAGAGGGCAGGATGGAGCCGGTCTGGCTACCATTAAAATAGACCCTTATCCTGGCACAAGATACATTTCCAGAAAAAGAAGCAATGCATCAAATTACCTTGATGATCTATTCCAGGGAGTTTATCAACATTTTAATGAGCTCAGTGAAGAGCAGTTGGCTGACCCGGCATGGTTGAAAAAAAATATGCCATATGCAGGAGAGGTCCTTATGGGCCACTTGAGATATGGCACTCATGGTATCAATACCATTGAAACATGTCATCCTTTCCTCCGACAGAATAACTGGATGAGTCGCAATCTGGTCATGGCCGGCAACTTTAATATGACCAATACTGATGAGTTGTTTGAAGAACTTATAGAGCTGGGGCAATTCCCAAAAGAGCGCTCGGATACAGTGACCATGATGGAAAAAATAGGTCATTTTCTGGATGATGAAGTTCAGCAATTATTCGATCATTTTAAAAGAGTTGGATATACGAATCAAGAGATAAGTGAAAAAATAAAAGATGATCTCAATGTCAGTAATGTCATCAGAAGAGCTTTCAAGAAAGTTGATGGAGGCTATGCCATGATGGGCATGATAGGCACAGGAGAAGCATTTGTGGTAAGGGATCCTCATGGTATTCGGCCTGCATTTTACTATCAGGATGATGAAGTTATTGCTATAGCCAGCGAACGTCCTGCACTCCAAACAGCTTTTGGGGTTAGATTTCGGCATATAAACGAAGTCCCTCCAGGACATTCTCTAATCATTAGAAAGAGCGGTCAACTGGAGGTCACGCCATTTACTGATCCTGTAAAGAGAATTGCATGTTCATTTGAGCATATTTATTTCAGCAGAGGAAATGACAAGACCATATATCTAGAACGAAAGCAATTAGGGGAACAATTATCTGAGCCGATTTTAAAAATGGTCAATTATGACTTTGAGAATACTGTATATGCCTATATTCCTAATACAGCAGAAACGGCTTTCTACGGTCTTGTAGAAGGTCTAGAGAAAAAATTGAATAAAATCAAGCGGGAACGCATCATGGAATTGGGTCCTAATCCTAATGCTGATGCTGTGGACAGGATCCTGGCTATGCGCGTTAGGACTGAAAAGTTGGTTGTAAAGGATGCTAAAATAAGAACTTTTATTGCAGATGATTCCAGTAGAGGAGATCTCATGTCGCATGTGTATGATGTGACATATGGCATCGTAAGAAACGATGAAGATACAGTCGTGTTATTGGATGATTCTATCGTAAGAGGAACAACATTGAAAGAATCCATCATCAATATCTTATCAAAACTTTTTCCTAAAAAAATAATCATAGTATCATCCGCTCCACAGATCAGATATCCTGATTGTTACGGTATAGATATGTCTGTAATGAAGTCTTTCGTTGCTTTTCAGGCTATGATCGAGCTTTGCGAAGAAATGGGCAAAGAAGATTTTATCGAGGAAATTTATGAAAGATGCAAAGCTCAGGAAGATCTTCCTAAAGAAGAAATGGTTAACCATGTCAAGGAATTATATGCCATGTTTACTGACAAGCAGATAAGCGATAGAATAGCTGCCATCGTCCGTCCGGCTAATCTTAAATATGAATTGGAAGTTTTGTTCCAAACTATTGAAGGCTTGCATCTTGCATGCCCTGAGAATTTAGGTGATTGGTATTTTTCAGGTGATTATCCAACACCAGGAGGTACTAAAGTGGTCAATAAGGCATTTATTAATTATATGGAAAAGAGCTCAGAAAGAGCTTATTAATTCAATGGCTTCAAAAATCTTAATTGTAGGTGGCGGAGCTTCTGGTTATATGGCCGCGATTACTGCTGCAGCAATAGATAGAGATCTCCAAGTACTGATAGCTGAGAAAACCCTTAATACGCTTTCCAAAGTCAGGATCTCAGGTGGAGGAAGGTGTAATGTCACACATCAGCCTTATGAAGTTGATGTCTTTGCTCAAAATTACCCGCGTGGGCATCGCTTCTTAAAGAAGATTCTTTATGAATTCGGACCTGATGATACTATACAATGGTTTGAGCGTAGGGGAGTGGCCTTAAAAACAGAAACTGATGGAAGAATGTTTCCAGTATCAAATAAATCTGAATCAATTATAAATTGCCTTCAACAGGAAGTGAGTACTTTGGGGGTCGAAGTGAAGACAAAGTATGGTGTGGAGCATTTTGAATTGGAAAAGAAAAACGGTATAAACTCATTTAAGGTAACTTTCTCAGATGGAACTATTGGATCTTTCGATAAAGTTTTAATTGCCACTGGCGGTTATCCTAAAGCATCAGGTTTTGATTGGATCAGATCCCACGAACTTGAGATTTCAGATCCAGCACCTTCCTTATTCACCTTTAATAGTCCTTCGAACCCAATCTGTTCATTGTTGGGAGTTGCTGTCTCGGAAGCTCGTATCAAGATACTAGGAAGTAAATTGGAATGGGCAGGCCCTTTGTTGATTACGCATTGGGGTTTTAGTGGACCGGCTATATTGAAATTGTCTGCCTGGGGTGCCAGAATACTTAAGGAGAGGGACTATAACTTTGAAATTTTAATTAATTGGATATCAAATATTGATAAAAAGGACATCAGGGAGGAGCTGACCCGGCTAAGAGACAACAAGTCAAAAGCTTTGGTTTCGAGTAATTCCAAATTTAACTTACCAGGACGTCTTTGGAAGTTTCTTGTCATAGAAGCAGGTATTTCAGAAGAAAAAATATGGGCAGACCTATCCAACAAAGCTCTTGAGAGTCTTATCATTAAACTGACAGAACATAGACATCAGATCAAAGGCAAAACAACGTTTAAGGAAGAGTTTGTCACTTGTGGAGGAATTTCACTTTCTGAGATTGATCACAATACAATGGAAAGTAAAAAGATCAAAGGATTGTACTTTTCCGGCGAGGTGATCGATGTGGATGGAATAACGGGTGGTTTTAATTTTCAGAATGCATGGTCCACAGGTTTCACAGCGGGTAAGGCGATGGCTAGTGAAAAAAGTCTCAGCGATTGATCAGCTAACAAACAACAAACTTCAAACTTCAAACCTCAAACCTCAAAGAAACCTCAAACCTAATTGCCGTGATCCTCTCAGATATTCTTCATCCAAAAGCTCCCCTTTGGTTTAATAAAATCTGTTCTCATTGTTTCTAAGTCAGGGATCAAAGTATCATAGAAAAGGGTATCGTCGTTGATCTCACCAGAAGCTATTTTTTCTTGCATCTGATCCTTTCTGACAAGGTGGATCTGATTGGAATCATCTATGTACACAAATGATTGTCTATCAAGAAAGTCAATATCAAAATCAATCTGTAAGGTCTGTATAAATCTCATGGCTGTATCAATAGAGCAACCACTGGCTAGCGCCAAAGAATTATCTACAACCATGATTATAAACAGATTATGTAAGACAAATGCAGTTGATTTTAATTGATTGTTGTGGCTTGCCCATGACTTTGTAAACTGATTTAATTTATCAGTGATTGCAGTAACCTCAGATGCAGTCATGACACGATTGGCTGTAAATATCCATAATTTGCTGTCTGAAGCATATTGATCAAGATCCCGCATTGTACTCATACATATTTTGTTTTACTGGAGTTTCGGAGTAAGGTTAAATATTAATAATAAATATAATTATATATCGTAATAACTTGGTGTCAAATTGATTTTCCCAACAATTGATATTTTAATTAATTTGTCTGACCAAATGTCTGCACTGCACAGCATTCGAAGTCATATTCTAACTTCTAACTTCTGATTTCTAATTTCTAACTTCTGATTTCTGACTTCTAATTTCTGACTTCTCACTTCTCACTTTAAGGCAAAAGATACCAACGATTTCAAAGAAATTTATTGACTCGAAGCTTCAGTTATGTTATTTAAACACACATACCACCGCAGACATTTATTACTTGCCCCGTGATATAGGATGAGAGATCTGATGCAAGGAATAATGCTGCATTAGCGATCTCATTTGCATCACCTAGCCTTTTTAAAGGAATGTTAGATAGAAATGCATCTTTTGTATTTTCTTCCAGCACATGAGTCATCTCAGTAGCTATAAATCCTGGGGCAATTGCATTGCATCGGATATTTTTACTTCCTAATTCTTTTGCCACTGACTTACTGAAACCTATTATGCCAGCTTTAGAAGCAGCATAATTAGCCTGACCAGCATTCCCAAAGACACCAACTACGGAGCTCATATTGATGATACTTCCACCAGTTCTTAACATTGGCTTGACTGCATATTTAGTCAGATTGAAGACTGACTTTAAGTTGACATCAAGCACGCTATCCCACATCTCTTCTGTCATTCTTAACAATAATCCATCTTTAGTAATCCCTGCATTATTTATTAAGACATCTAATTTGCCAAAATCTGCAAGAACATCCTTAATCAACTGCTCTGCAGCTGTCATAGATGCGGCATCAGATTTGTAAGCTTTTATTTTTATTGTGCTTGATAGCTCTTTCACTATGGCTTCAGATGCTTCGGCTGATGACGCATAGGTAAAGGCGATATCTGCACCATGTGCTGCAAATAATTTAACAATAGCAGCACCGATTCCTCTGGAGCCACCTGTAATCAATACGGTTTTTCCCTGTAATAACATCATATTATTTTACTATAAATTTTCCGTAACCAAATGAATTATTATCTCCAATTAATTTGAATAAATAAAGACCCTGACTTAATTGATCAATTTGGATCGTAGTTTTGTTTTTAACAATTCTAACAGGTGTTTTATTGACTAGCTGACCATTTTCATTAAAAATCTCAATGCTTTGTGGTTTGAAATTATCATTTTGCCAATCGATATTTAACGTGGAGACAACAGGATTAGGGTAAGAATTAAGTTTGATATTATTAAAATTGACATGGCTGATAGATGCACCAGGCCCTATTGCAGTTATCTCCGCCTGCAATATTTCTGTTGAAGTATTCGATTGAAGGAAACTTATTAGGTTGTAATCATTGTAGTTTGAAACAGGATAATCTATTTGCCCAAAGCTATAAGATATAACATCACCTGCATTAGCTCCTGCAGGAAAGCTGATTTGTATACCATCATTGCTCTCATCCAAAAATTTTCTAAATACATCATAATGATGTTGCTCCCCATTTGGAGCATTGTATTCGAGATCTTTCTCAGTAAGCGCAACGTAAAGCTTAATTGAGGCTCCAGAAGGAAGTGAATTAAGTGTTTTAATCTCCATCCTGACTTGGCTGGGGTTCGGATCAATAAACTTCAGTTCATAATTCGCAGGTTTAGAAATTGCATTCATATATTCTGCTTCAGAAGGTAGATTTGATCCGCCAGATTTACCATCAAGATATGCAGTTGGAGTGCCGAATAAGTCGTAATTATTTTGGCGTGCTGAATTGCCCGGAACATTAGCTAGGTATAGTGCACAGCTACTATAAGGGACAGATGGATGGATAGAGATATGAATAGCATTCTCCTTATATTTATTGTATCTGGTATAAAAACCTGGATTGTTTGATTTGCAAATAGGACATTTAGTATTCGTAAAATGCTCAACAAGAACCTTTCTATTTTGTGCTTCAGAATTTATATTTCCTACAAGAAACATTAGAATAAAACAAGTTTGTACTATGAACTTCATATCTTAAAATATTTTTTTGGACAAGCTTTGTTTGTCAAAGACATTGATAGGCAAATGTAAGTAAACTTAAAAAATTAATTGTTAAAATCTAATAATTGAAAAAATTAAAACAACTTTGTGGCCTCAAATAAAAAAAGTATGCTTTCTGCAATTTTAATGCTACAATTTCCGGATTTTTCAAATCCAACAATTTGGATAAGCCTTTTGACTCTAACATTTCTTGAAATCGTATTAGGAATAGACAATATCATTTTCATTTCAATTGTCGCTAGTAAGCTTGAAAGAAAAGATCAAGCAAGAGTAACAAATATTGGAATGTTGTTAGCTATGGCTTTGAGAATATTATTATTGCTTGGTATCACTGTATTGATATCAATGAAGGAACCTTGGTTTTCTATTGATTTCTGGATTTTCAAAGGGGCTTTCTCCGGGCAAAGTATCATATTAATACTTGGAGGAATTTTTCTACTTTATAAAAGCACCTCTGAAATACACCACAAGTTGGAGGGTGAGGATGAAATGAAAACTGAAAAAGGTGGATCAAAAAATATAGCTGGTGCTATACTTCAAATGACATTGATAAACATCGTATTTAGTTTCGATTCAATTCTTACTGCTGTTGGAATGACAACTGGAATTCAAGGAGCTTTGGTCATAATGATTGCGGCTGTAGTAGTTTCTGTTTTAATCATGATGTTATTCGCAGTTCCCGTTGGCCGTTTTGTCAATAATCATCCCACGATTCAGATGCTCGGTCTTTCTTTCTTGATCCTAATTGGATTTATGTTAATTGTCGAAGGTGGACATATGGCACATTTTATGGCAGGTGACGCAGAAATAGGGGAGGTTCCCAAGGGCTATCTATATTTTGCAATTGCATTTTCTTTGCTTGTCGAATTTCTCAATATCAAGATGCGTAAGAAACAGCAACCTGTGAAGTTGAGAGGTCCACATGATGAGTATGAAAATCAGTCGTCAGTGAATAGTGGTCAGTGATCAGTGGTCAGTGGTCAGTGGTAAGTGGTAAGTAGTCAGTGTTTCGTGGTTAGTGATGGCATGTATGGATTGAATTAGAACTTTAGATCAATGTCCATTAATTATTGGTATTCATATGAAGGAGGACAGACCTTTTTAAGCCATGAGACTGTTCAGAAAAGTGTGTCAACAAAATGACATATTTGTAAATGAAAAAGGAAGTTAACAAACAATCGAAAAAAGTAGAGCCATTCGATTACGCATCATTTGAAAAAGAGGCGATTAATGGATTGTATGAAGGCAAGGGTCTGATTGGAGAAGATGGTATATTCACAAAATTGATGCAGCGCTTTATAAATGCTGCATTGGAAGGTGAAGTTACAGCGCATATTAAGGAGGATAAAAAAGTTGGTCGTCCCAATCGTCGTAATGGTTACACACATAAAAAAATTGATACAGATCTAGGAGAAGTGCACATCAGCCCACCACGTGAAAGGACAGGAGAGTTTGAACCTCAAATTGTTGGCAAATGGTCCAGACAATTGGGCGGAGGACTAGATAAGCACATTCTAATGATGTATGCACATGGTAATAGTTACTCGGATATTAAAAGACAAATACGGGAAATATATGGTGTTGACTATAGCGAATCATCTATTAGCGAGGTAACAGAACAGGTGTGGGGCGAGGTAGTGAATTGGCAGCAGCGACCATTATTGTCATTATACTGCGTTTTGTTTTGGATGGCATGTATTTTACAAGCCGGGAAGGCGGTAAATCTACAAGAAAGGTATTGTATTCAATATACAGCATAGATGCCAATGGTGAACGAGATATACTAGGTATATATATCAAAGGAATCTGAAGGGGATCATGAATGGGGCAGAGTGCTTGAAGATCTGAAAAGGCGGGGCATTGAAGATGTGCTGTTCTGTTGTGTTGATGGACTGAAGGGCTTTTCTGAAAGTATAGAGCAAGTGTTTCCAAAAGCGATCGTACAGAGATGTATAGTCCATATGGTCAGAAGCAGCACCAAATATGTTTCCTACCAATATATAAAATCGGTATGTTCTGATCTTAGAAAAATCTATTCAGCAGTGGATAGATCAGGAGCGGAAATGGCGCTGGAAGCATTTAAAGAAACTTGGAATGCCAAGTATCCGGAAATTGCAAAACAATGGGAAGCAAACTGGACAGAGTTAATGGCATTTATGGATTATGGAAGCGGTATCCGTAAAATGATTTATACAACGAACTCAGTAAGCATTACATCGACAGATCAGGAAAGTAACAAAGACCAAAGGTTCCTGGGTAAACGACAAGGCGCTAATTAAGCAACTATATCTAATATTGATGTACGGAAGTAAGAGCTGGAATAAAAAGGTATTAGGGTGGTTAAATATATCAAAGGATTTGAACCAACATTTTGGGAAACGTTTTAGTGAGCATGAACTGGAATAAAACACAGAACTCGTTTTCAACAATTTTAACACCTTGAAAAGCTTGAAAATCGAATTGGTTATTTTCCGCTTTTAGGAATTAAAATATTGAAAACGGTGACTATAGAATTTTAAAACTATTTTTATAACATGACACACTTTTTTGAACATTCCCTAAGCCATTTATAATTTTACAAACTTCTTCACAATCTTTTATAAGCGTAACAGCCAATTCTTCTTTAATTAGATGCAGTCTTGGGGCTAAATATAACATCGATTTAACTTCACTTCCCGAAGAGACAGAAATATTTAAAAATCTGACAAACTCTTTTTTACTGCTGCGATCAAAACCTTCGGCAACATTATTTGATATAGAAATTACATCTCGCTGAATTTGATCTTTAAAACTAAAGTCCTTGATGTGTGCAATATTGTTGTAAATAGCTACAGCCAAATCCTGAGCTTTTTGCCAGGCAATTAATTGTTCAAACTTGTTGGTAGACATGGTGGTTAGATTTGAAGTAAAAATTAAAATTAATCCTTTTTTCAAAAATTTTTATCAAAAATCAACTAAATAATAAATATTAAATTTCCGAACACTTAAAAATTTACCAAAACTTACTAAAAGACACCAACAACTCATGTCTGAAGTCTAATAAACTGCCGGCATTCCGACTGACGACTGACCACTGTTTACTTCCTAAACATCGACTCCACAAATGCCCTTTTATTAAAAACCTGCAGCTGTTCAATTCCTTCCCCGACTCCTAGATAGCGAATTGGAATTTTAAAGAGATCGGAAATGCCTATAGCTACACCACCTTTGGCAGTGCCATCAAGTTTAGTTAAAGCAAGTGCTGTGACATCTGTACTTTCCGTAAATTGAGTAGCTTGTTCAATAGCGTTTTGACCAGTAGTGGCGTCTAATACGAGAAGGACATCATGGGGCGCACCTTCCAACCTTTTTCCGGCAGATTTCTTGATCTTGGTGAGTTCGGTCATCAGGTGGATTTTGTTGTGCAATCTACCTGCAGTGTCGATAATACAGACATCACAATCGTTTTTAATAGCATAATCAACGGCTTCGTAAGCTACTGCAGCCGGATCTGTATTCATGCCTTTTGAGTAAAAGTCGCAACCGACACGATCTGCCCAGATCTTTAATTGATCTACTGCGGCAGCTCTGAAAGTATCACCCGCACCAAGCACGACTTTGTAACCTTTCTTCTTGAATTGAAAGGCTAGTTTTCCAATGGTTGTGGTCTTTCCAACACCATTGACGCCGACGACGAAGATGACGTAAGGTTTTATATTTGGAAGTTCAAAGTCTTCGAGTTCGACCGTATTGTTGTCTGTGAGTAATTGCATGATTTCCTGCTTAAGGATTTCATCCAATTCATTGGAGTTGAGATATTTATCTTTGGCAACTCTGGCCTCGATTCTCTCAATTATCTTGACGGTGGTATCGAGGCCTACATCTGAGCTAATGAGTATCTGTTCGAGTTCATCAAGTACTTCCTCATCCACAGAATCTTTTCCGGCAACTGCCTTGGTGATTTTGGAGAAGAAAGATTCTTTAGTTTTGGACAAACTATTATCAAGATCTTTTTCTTTGTCTTTGGAGAAAAATTTATTGAAAAAACTCATAATGCTCTATGCTTGGTTGATTAATTTGAAATAAAACAAAGACATAACAACGGTGGGGTTGATTAGTTCCTATTATAAATTGATTGGTTGATACAAAAAGGAAAAGGCCTTTTCTAAAAATAGAAAAAGCCTTGTATATCAGCCAAAAGAAATGTCTTACTTATAAAATTAATTAAAGTAATCCTTTGCTTTTTCTTTGTGGATCATAGCTTCTTTATAAGAGTAGTGACCTGTGACAGGATCTTTTACACTTTTAATTACTTTTACAAAGTCACGACCTGAACCTACGTTCGCGGCACGTTGAGCTACTTTTGCGTTTTTGGATACTTTCTTAGCCATGGTTATTTAATTTCTTTGTGAATAGTCATTTTCTTTAAAACAGGATTGAATTTCTTCAATTCTATTCTGTCAGGAGTATTTTTCCTATTTTTTTGAGTTACATATCTAGACGTACCAGCAAGACCTGTTGCTTTATGCTCGGTACATTCCAATATGATCTGGATTCTATTGCCTTTGCTTTTCTTAGCCATTGTTCAATTAGTTGTAAATGGTGGTTTAATAAAAAATGTTGATGGTATCACCTGTGTTACCAAGTTTTTTCAAATAAGAAGAGATACCCAGTTTATTGATTGAACGGATAGCACTTGTAGAAACTTTCAAAGTGATCCACACACCATCTTCCGGTATGAAGAAACGTTTCTTCTGTAAGTTTGGTAAGAATCTTCTTCTAGTCTTCGCGTTAGAGTGAGAGACGTTGTTGCCCGTGATCGGACGCTTACCTGTTAATTGACAAACTTTTGACATGTTAATATTTTTTCTTCTGTCTAATATTATTCGTGACCTCGGCAGGATTCGAACCTGCAACCTTCTGATTCGTAGTCAGATGCTCTATCCAATTGAGCTACGGAGCCTGCTTCTGAAATTCAGAGTGCAAAGGTACTATTAGTTTTTGGAATAGAAAAGTGTTTTATATGATATTTTTATAAATTTATTTTACGGTAAGTCAACATTCAAATTTTGGGAAATATTTGACATTGTAATGGATTCAATGAATAGAATTACAATATAGTTGATTTCTTTTCCCATTAGGTAAAACTAAGGGCAATTGAACTCGAAGATGAGTATGTTTCCTTCACATTTAAATGATCGCCTGCACCAATGATCTTGGATAAAGTCCTACTCTCATTTGTAATTTATAATTTAACATTCACAATTTACAATTCCTCTTTTCATTCTTCATTATAAAAGCTATCTTTGTTTGCGTACCTTCTACATTATCTATTTGACCATCACTTTGATCACAATTTATAATTAAATATTCCTGCCATGCGCTTAATTTTTACATTTTTACTTTTGATCACTCTGAATATAACACACGCTCAAATATCAGTAGATCCTGCATTTCCAACTCCAACATCAAATATCACTGTTTATTTTGATGCTACTCAAGGCAATGCGGCGTTGGCTAATTGTAATTGCATTTTATATGCTCATGCGGGAGTCATCACGGATAAAAGCACTGGTCCAAGTGATTGGAAATATGTACAGGGCAATTGGGGTACTGACGACCCAAAAGTTAAGATGACAAAAGTCTCAGACAATCTTTATTCACTTACCTACAATATTCAGACATTTTACAATGTTCCCGGTGGCGAAGTTATCAAGCAATTGTCATTTGTCTTCCGCAATCAAAGTGGAACTGTGGTGGGTAGGACTGCTACTGGTGGGGATATCTATTATAATTTTCCTGATCCAAATGCTGGACTTCAATACATTATCGAGAAGCCAAGTTTGGAGAGTAGAGTAGTATCCCTTGGATCGACACTTGATTTTAAAACCATTACCTCAAAACCGGCACAGATTACACTCAAACTGAATGATATGATCATAGCTGAAGCTATGGATGCCACAGAATTAAGCCATCAGATGACCTTAAATACAATACAAGCTTACAATTATAAACTTTTTATTCTCGCAGGCACAGATGGCGTGGATACTTCGTTTACGTGGACAGTAGGAGCTCCACCTGAGGTTAATGCAGTGCCTGATGGTATGAAACTTGGCTTTAATTACTATGATGTTCATGAAGGGTTAGTAGTGCTAGAAGCTCCGGGTAAAAGTGTCGCTTTCCTGGTAGGAGACTTTACAAATTGGACCGCCCAACCAACTTTTCAAATGAAGCAGTCTCCCGATGGACAATACCTCTGGACCAAGTTTGATACTACAGGAATGAAAGGTAATTTCAATTATCAGATCTGGATGGGTGATGGTCTTAAAATCCCCGATCCTCTAAGCTTTGAAATCCTTGATCCTAACAATGATAAATTTATTGAGGAAGCTACATATCCGGAATTGCCTGCGTATCCATATGGCAAAACCAGCGGACTTGTATCTCATGTAAATATGTATGATAATTATCAATGGCAAAATAACTCATTCGTTCGACCTGAGAAAGGCGCTTTAGTTATTTATGAATTGTTGATGCGCGATTTTCTTCAATCTCATGATTACAATGATTTGGTAGATACGCTGACTTATCTCAAACGTTTGGGTGTCAATGCTATAGAGCTGATGCCTCCAAGTGAATTCGAAGGAAATATCAGTTGGGGTTACAATGTCTCCCTTCATAATGCTGTGGATAAATATTATGGCAGCCCCGAAAAACTAAAATATTTTATTGACCAAGCGCATGGCATGGGGATGGCAGTGATCTCAGACGTAGTCTTTAATCATGCCTTCGGACAAAATCCTATGGTTCAATTGTATTGGGATGCTGTCAATAATAAACCTGCCCCTAATAACCCATGGTTTAATCCTGATGCTCGACATCCATACAACGTTGGATATGATTTCAATCACGAAAGCCCTTCCACGAAAAGATACGTCAAGCAGATCTTAAGTCATTGGTTAACAGAATATCATATAGATGGATTCAGATTCGATTTATCTAAAGGTTTTACCCAGACTAACAATCCGAATGACGTCGGTAAATGGGGGCAATATGATGCTTCCAGAATAGCCATAATAAAGGGTTATGCTGATCAGATAAAGTCTGTGTCACCCGATGCATATGTGATTTTGGAGCATTTTGCAGATAATGCGGAAGAAAAAGAACTTTCAGACTATGGTTGCATGCTTTGGGGCAATATCACACACGGTTACCAGGAGGCAGTGATGGGCTTTTCTTCAAATTTCAGCGGAGGTTATTTTAAAAACAGAGGTTGGAATCAGCCGGGCTTAGTTTCATATATGGAAAGCCATGATGAGGAAAGGCTTATGTATAAGGCTAAATCCGGTGGAAGTGCTGCGGGTAATTATAACGTCAAAGATCTTGCAACAGGTTTGGATAGGGTAGGGATGGCATCCGCATTTTTCTACACAATTCCTGGACCAAAAATGCTCTGGCAATTTGGCGAACTTGGCTATGATTATTCAATTAATACATGTCCCAATGGCACCATAAGCGATAATTGCCGGACGGATCCAAAGCCTATTAAATGGGATTATTATTACCAACAGAAAAGACTTGAATTGTATGCGATTACTTCAGGTTTAATTCATTTGAAGACGCAGTTTGATGTGTTTAATGATGGAACCATCACTTATGATTTGGGTGGCGGAATGAAATCAATCAATTTGGATAATGACGAACTAAAGATGGTTGTCATAGGTAATTTTGGAGTTGTAGAAAACAGCAAGGCTATTACTTTTCCAACATCAGAATGGTATTATAATTATCTTGGGACAGACAGTATACAAGGTTTTACGTCCCCGAAGATGTTGACATATAAGCCCGGAATTTATAAAGTATATCTCAATAAAAAGGTTTTTAATCCGAGTATTTCTTTGTCGTCAGATAATCTCAGTTATAATAAATTGAATGTAAAAGTTTATCCAAATCCGGCAAGTGATCTAATTTATATTACTATTCCGGAGGAGAATTCAAATGGGAAGACGGAGCTGTCAATATATGATCTTAAAGGTAAATTGCTCCAAAAAAGGCAGGTTGAGAATGCAAGTTTTATTGAAATGTCAACTTTTGATTTGAACAATGGGATGTATATATTGAGAGTGTCAAACAAAAACAATGCAGGCCTATTGAAGCTGTTGATTCAAAAATAGTGAAGTTTTATAAAAAAAATGACCACTGAAATACATTTATCAGTGGTCATTTTTTATAATTATTCAATAGCTGAATATTAATTCAATTCATATTCTTCTCTGGTGATCTTTTCACCACCACTTGCCGTTGGTATTTTTGATTCTTTTATGGAGAAAACTAATTTTGCCTTAGTGTAACCTTTACTGTCGCTGATGATCTTCATGGGTTTACCTTTTTGGTAGACTGTTTCCCTGCCTTCAAGTTCTGCCATCATCTTTGTAAAATAGAAACCTGTTTTTGAGAAATTTACTATTTGGGTTTCGTGCGCATTGATGACGACCATACTGTACAAAGTGCTTTTCTTGCCTTTTCCTTCCATTAATTTAACAAACATTTTACGATCGGAGTCGTTTTCGATCGTTAAGTTGGCTTGACAGTTGGCTTTGAGTGATAGTCCTGTAAATATTAATAAAAATAAAAGTGATCTCATGGTGATTAATTAAATGATGATAATTTTAGTCAGATTGATTCTTCTTGAACTTTACCGAATTCACAAATAAAGATAACTTTTTAAATTAAAAGCTAAATAATTCTGGAGGCAAAGCTAGTAATACATTCTGAAATCAATTTATTTTAACTCAATAACTTCAAATTATTTTGTGGGATGAGAATAATTTTAAACAAAGAATAGAATTGAAATTCAACCCTATCCGGCGTTGGTAGATCCGTAATGATGCACCCTGGGTTTCACCCGAGGCTACTATTGTTCAAGCCCTCCGGGCTTAGTGCATAGAATGAAGGAATCTATTAATCGTTCTGACTAATTTAACTTAAATATTAGGATGAAATTAATGGGAATAGTTTCTTAAGCTTTAAAACAAAGAATTTAATCGCCATTACTAGTAACCCCGGATGGGGTTTAATAACATTAGGCCCGGGTGGAACCCGGGGATTAAGTAAATAGGTTCCAACCCCGGATAGGGTTGAATAATAATAAAATGTCGTTACGTTCAACCCTATTTAGGGTTGGTAGATCTGCGATATTTAACCAGGGTTTCACCCGGAGCTATTATTGTTGAAGCCTTTCAGGCTTAGTGCATAGAAAGAAGGTAGCTATAAATAGCGTTGGCAAATTTTATTTATAATATTACGATGATCTTAATGCGAATAGTTTCTTAAGCTTTAAATATAAAGAATTTAATCGTCTGTACCAATAACCCCGGATGGGGTTAAACAACATTAACCCCGGGTGCAACCCGGGGAATAGGAACAACGTGCAACCAACCCCGGTTGGGGTTGAATATTTAATTCTATATATATCCTTTAATTCAGAAATAAATCTTATTTTTGGATTATTATTTCACCCATTCTATAACCCAAATCAACCCATTATGAGAACTTATACCCAAATTCTTTATCAGATTGTCTATTCAACAAAATATCGTAAAAAGACATTGAAGTCTGACATCAGAGCATCACTTTTCAAATACCTTTATGGTATCTTGAAGAATAAAAATTGTTTTGTATACCAGATTAATGGTGTTGAAGATCATATCCATTTTTTAATATCCTTACACCCATCTATTTCCTTAGCTTCACTTGTGAAAGATCTCAAATTAGGAGCTTCGAGTTTTATATCTAGAACAGATTTATTTGAAAATTTTGGTGGTTGGCAGGATGGCTATTCTGCTTTTACTTATTCTATTAAAGAAAAAGAAAGATTGGTTAATTATATTAAAAATCAAGAAAAGCATCATCAAAAAAAGTCTTTTAGAGAGGAATTGATAGACCTATTGTATGAACATGGTATTGAATTTGATGAAAAATATCTTGACTGAAAAGTG
This sequence comes from Candidatus Brachybacter algidus, assembly GCA_016711705.1. Lineage (GTDB taxonomy): Bacteria > Bacteroidota > Bacteroidia > Chitinophagales > Saprospiraceae > Parvibacillus > Parvibacillus algidus. The sequence continues at coordinate 60,689 of JADJSK010000001.1, forward strand.
ATGATATTCAACCCCATCCGGGGTTGGTAGATCCACGATAATAAACCCGGGTTTCACCCGAGGCTACTATTGTTCAAGCCCTCCGGGCTTAGTGCATAGAATGAAGGAATCTATTAATCGTTCTGACTAATTTAACTTAAATATTAGGATGAAATTAATGGGAATAGTTTCTTAAGCTGTAAATACAAAGAATTTAATCGCCATTACTAATAACCCCAGGTGAGGTTGAATAATAATAAAATGTCGTTAAGTTCAACCCTATCCGGCGTTGGTAGATCCGCAATGATGCACCCTGGGTTTCACCCGAGGCTACTATTGTTTAAGCCCTCCGGGCTTAGTGCATAGAATGAAGGAATCTATTAATCGTTCTGACTAATTTAACTTAAATATTAGGATGAAATTAATGTGAATAGTTTCTTAAGCTTTAAATACAAAGAATTTAATCGCCATTACTAGTAACCCCGTATGAGGTTGAATAATAATAAAATGTCGTTAAGTTCAACCCTATCCGGCGTTGGTAGATCCGCAATGATGCACCCTGGGTTTCACCCGAGGCTACTATTGTTCAAGCCCTCCGGGCTTAGTGCATAGAATGAAGGAATCTATTAATCGTTCTGACTAATTTAACTTAAATATTAGGATGAAATTAATGTGAATAGTTTCTTAAGCTTTAAATATAAAGAATTTAATCGTCTGTACCAATAACCCCGGATGGGGTTAAACAACATTAACCCCGGGTGCAACCCGGGGAATATCGTGCTGCTCTACCAACCCCGATGGGGTTGAACATTTAAAATATTTAATTAAAAATCTTTCCTCTCTAAACTAAAAAAGGATACCAATTCATGATATCCTTAATTATTTTACTGATTAATTTTTTATTCTATTGATTTCAGCAACACATCCAGTTTCGGAGTAAGAATTATCTCAGTTCTTCTATTTACCGCGCGAGCCTCCTTTGTGCTTCCGGAATCAATGGGTAAATACTCTCCTCGGCCTTGAGCCGAAATTCTCAATGGTGACACACCGGCAGATGTGAGTGCCTTGACTACTGAAGTCGCCCTTACTACACTTAAATCCCAGTTGTCTTCAACTAATGATCCCGCAGTCTTTGCTTTGTATGGAACATTGTCAGTATGTCCTTCCACAGCGATATTGATATCAGGATTGGACCTTAAGATGGTCGCTAATTGATTGATGGCATCTTTGCCATTTGATTCTATATTTTTACTTCCAGACTTGAATAATAATGCCTCAGGAAGTAAAACATAGACCTTGCCATCACGCTCAACAACTGTCAATCCAGAAGCTTTGAATCCAACTAAAGCATCTGATACTTTGCGCTGTAATTCTTTTACAGCAGCATCTTTCTTATCTAATGCCATCTGCAGGTCTCTTATTCTACTCTCTTTTTCACCCAAAGCGCCTTGAGCTTTATTGAATTCTGCTTGAGTCGCCTCAAATGCTGCCTGCTTTTTATCTAATTCATCCTTCTGTATTCTCAAGTCTTCTTTCTGAGCCTTTATCTGGTTTAATAATCGGTCATTCTCACTAAGATTTACATCCAGGATCCTATCCGTAGTTTTGCTCAATTGGTCCATCCTTTTTTTATTCTCCGCATCCAACTGCACATATGAGCGAAGGCTGGCATTGACGTACGACGTGTCTTTTTTAAGTTGGTCAACTAGTTTAGTCAGGCGAGTTCTGGTTTCTTCGGTAGAATCCATTCTTTGCTTCATAATATCATACTGCACTTGCATTTCAGTTCTGGCTTTATCAGCCCTTGCAGTTTTCGCTCGTTCATCTTCTAATGCGCGGTATGATGTACAGGATGTAAAACCAAAAGTTAAGATGATACATAGAATGATAACTGATCTCATTTGATAATTCATTTTGTTTATTTTTGTTTCAATGATTCGGATTGAGTTAATTATAATTGTTTAGATTAGGCCAGCTGCTTTCGATATTTCAAGCATCCTGTCGATTGAAGCAACTCCTTGATCAATTACCCATTGAGGAAGTATAATTTCTGGCAATTCGTATTTCATGCTGATATATAATTTCTCCATTGTGTTTCGCTTCATATGCGGACACTCATTACAGGCGCAATTAGTTTCGGGTGGCGCAGGGATAAATAATTTGCTAGGACTACTTTTCTGCATTTGATGGATGATGCCTGGTTCTGTTGCTACAATAAATTCATTAGCAGGATTATTGATAGTATAATTTAGCAGGCCCGTCGTCGAACCTATAAACTGAGCTTGTTGTAAAATATGGTCTTCACATTCAGGATGTGCTATCAAAACTGCTTCAGGATGTCGTTCCATTAGTTTGACGATCTTTTGATGAGAGAATATCTCATGCACCATGCATGCTCCATCCCATATGACCATATCTCTTCCCGTTTTCTTCATAAGGTATGCGCCCAGGTTTTTATCAGGAGCGAAAATAATATTACGGTCTTTTGGTATGCTTTCAATGATCTGTACAGCATTTGTCGATGTGCAACAAATATCAGTAAGTGTCTTTAACTCTGCGGTGCAATTAATGTAAGAGACAACTATATGCTCAGGATATTTTTCTTTAAACCTTCTAAATAATGGAGCAGGGCAGGAGTCAGCTAAAGAACAACCTGCTTTCAGATCCGGTAATACCACCTTTTTATTTGGAGACAGCATTTTCGCAGTTTCTGCCATGAAATGTACTCCTGCGAAAACAATCATGTCAGCTTCCGTTTCTGCTGCTTTTTGAGATAATCCAAGTGAATCTCCAATATAATCAGCCACATCCTGGATTTCCGACTCTTGATAGTAGTGTGCCAGAATGATGGCATTTTTTTCTTTCTTCAATTTATTAATCTCATGAACGAGATCAAGTGTTGGATCTAATTCAATATCTAAATAACCTTTAAGAGGAAGTTTATCGATGAGTTCCTTTGGAATACTAGTCATATATGTCAAATTTTTTTCACTGTTCAAGGCGTTAATTTATAATAATACCAACACTTTTTCTACAAAATTAGTTTTATAGGATCATTTTATGACAAACTAGATAAGTTAAAACTTTATAAACTCAATTCTCAGTTCATGTTTTGTATCTTATTAAAAAGACAAAGATTAGCGTACTTTAAATTCATTTTATAGTCTGGATATCAAACTCATCAATAATATTTTAATTGTATTATTTTACTTTACTTTTATTTGCTTGAGTCATTCTATTTAACTTATATTAGTTTAGACGCTTAATTTGTAAAAAATGCGCTTAGTTATTCTATTCACAATATTTGTTTTTGCGAACTTAAAAGCTTTTTCTCAAAATACAATTGGGGACAAGATCCTTGGTGTATGGCTTAGTGAAACAAAAGAAGGAAAAATTCAAGTTTATCGTATTGGTAATAAGTACTTCGGTAAATTAATTTGGAGCAATCAAATGTTTGAAGCAGATGGACAAACCTCTAAAAAAGATTTGAAGAATAACGACATAAAATTAAGAGGACGAAACCTAAAAGATCTCGTCCTACTTAATAATTTAATTTATGATGATGGTGAGTATACCGGCGGAAATATTTATGATCCCAAGAACGGTTCTACTTACAAGTGTTATATGGTTCTAGACGGAAATAGACTTAATATTCGCGGATATATTGGTATCTCATTAATTGGGAGGACATCCGCTTGGACACGTTTGCACTAGCAATTATCTTAGTTTGATGATTTTGGTTACTCCATTTACAGTAACTGAAGCTAAGTCATCACAGTTACCATCTCCATAATTGATAATCCTTTCTTTGAATTCATTATTTAGTGGCATGATTCTTATAATGCCTTTTGTGATATTGCTGCAGTTTAATGCCACTGTAAGTGGTTCCTGAATAGTCGCGGTGAAGCCATTTCCTTTAGAATTAGCGACAGAACCAGAGCCGGAAATACTGTATACATCATCCCAAATATTAAAAGTCGATTCACCTTCGGTCCAAGTTCTGATTCTTTGAGAGATGTAGGTAAATATTAGTCCATCAGTTAAGGTGACTTTTCCTTCATCAGTAACGGTGAAGGTTGTCTTTCCATTTTGATCAGCCCCTGTATTTGTTACATTTCTAGTTCCTTCTAAGTGATTATCATTTACAAAGTAATCAACAAAAGTAATTGTATGCGTTGAGTTTATAGCTCTGTATCTACCTTCAAAAGTGGTAATAATTTTCCCTCTTCTATAACGTCCATCCCGCCCAAGGCAGTTAGAGTTTCCAAAATCAATCGTGATGGTCTTCATTGAATTAGAAGTGTCTAAAGTCACAATAGCACAATTGTGTCTTATTTCCATCTCATCAGAAGTCAAGTCACTTGCAATTGTTCCTGTATTATATGCCTCATCTGAAAAGTTGGTTGCCTGATCCAACTCATGTTCTATGACCGCATTTGTTTGTTCCATCACTTGATCATCATTCTTAGTTTCATCTTTAGAACATGATGTGAATGTTGAGCCGATTAGTGCTACAAATAGCAAATTAAATAATACTAATTTTTTCATACTTATCTATTTTTTATCTTTTGACCAAACCTTTACGGAATGGTTTAATGAATAAACTGTGATTTTCATTTTTTATTGTTTTTCAATCGAATGTCATTGATCTGAAGTTTTCACCCTATCACCCTATAACTTTCTCACCTTCTCACCTTCTCACCTTCTCACCTTCTCACATCTTCACCTTCTCACATCTTCACTTTCTCAGCAAATAAAACTACCTTCGCGGCTTCAAAATCAGAAATAATGGGTCAATTGGAAATTGAAGAAAAAAAAGTGATAGAGTCAAGGACTACAATGACAGAGCTAGTTATGCCAAATGATACCAATCCTCTTGGTAACTTGATGGGAGGGAACTTGATGAGGTGGATGGACATCGTTGCAAGTATTTGTGCAGGAAAGCATTGTGTTGCTCATGTAGTCACCGCAAGTGTGGATCATGTTTCGTTTACACATCCTATTAAAATGGGAGAAGTGGTCACTATTGAGGCACAGGTGACTCGTGCATTCAACACTTCAGTAGAGGTCCATGTCCAGGTCTATGCGGCAGACTTCAAAGGGAAGCATCCCAAACGTAGTAATCATGCCTATTTTACATTTGTGGCGTTGGAAGATGTGACACTAAAGCCAATGGTCGTGCCACATGTACTTCCCTTGACTCAAGAAGAAATAACCTTGTATGATAATGCAATTAAAAGACGCGAACTAAGGTTGGTCTTAATGGCAGAATGAAACCTCAAGAGGCTCATGAATTAAAAGGAATGTTTGAATAATAATTTATTTTAGGAGAAGTATTTTTTGATCCATTTGGTCCATGAATGAATGATACTTTGTTGGTACATTGGACTGCATTTTATCCATCAACCATGAGCGGTGTCTTATTCCATCATTGTATTCGATATAGTATCCACCCCAATCTCCGGCATCCGGCATCCCAATGATACTGTCATTTTCACTAAAAAGTTCCTGAGGGAAATGATCCATCAAATCTTTGGTTAAATCAAATTTTTCTTGACTCAGAGCAATGAACGTTCCATTGTAGAATTGTTGGCCCGGATACTGATCAGTAGTATCTTCACTCAATTCTGAATTAGTTAACTTAAATATTTCAATGCATTCTTCCCCTTGACAGAAACCATAATATTGACCGAAAGTGAGTGTAGCTGAATTAGACTTTGGGTCATGATCTTCTTCTTTATTGCAAGACACAAAAATTAATAGACTGATTAATACCATCAAGAAAGACTTCATAAAATGTATTTTAAATGAATTAATTTTTAATCTTAATCGTGTTTCGTAACGAAAATAGTGGCTTTATACTCACTTTGTGAGATTACTTTTGTGCTTATTGGGTAAGGGTCCAATTTAATAAGTGAAATGGTAAAAGTACCAATTGTAGTGTCTTTGGAAGCCAGATTGGTATGAAGAATAATAGGATGAATTCCAAGAGCACTGTTAAAAACTAAATTAACCTCAGCATCGCCCTCCCAAACACATTCCACATCCGATGGACATCTAGAATCGTTTGCGACTGATACCATTTGTAGGCTAATATTTTCCTCTAAATTATTTTTGGTAGAACCATTTTCAATAACAAATTCTTTATTTAATGGAAGATCGGAACCTAAGTTGTCAATAATTTTTTTATCGCAACTAGCGAATAAAAAAATAAGAATTATAAAAGCAAAATATCTCATTTTGTTTGATTTAATTTTGAATTGAATACTCTTTTTGAAAAGCGTTATAACTCAATAAACGAAATTTGATTGGCAATAGTTAGTTGATGGGATGATATTTATTGATAAGAAATTAAAATTTAATTGGACTGTGGTAAACAATTATTTCATCCAACTCGAATACATGACATAATTATCAGCAATTCGACGGATATTATGTTCAAATACCTCAGGTTCAAGTTTTTTAACTGCTTTTGCAGGGATCCCTGCATAAATCATACCTGATTCACATATAGTATTTTCTAAAACAATAGCACCCGCTGCGATCAATGTATTGGAATGTATGACGGCATGATCCATGACGATTGCGCCCATTCCTATGAGTACATTGTCTTCAATAGTGCAGCCATGAACGATAGCGCGATGACCGATAGAAACATTGTTGCCTATATTTAAAGGTGCTTTCTGGTAAGTACAATGGAGGATAGCCCCATCCTGAATATTGACCTTGTTTCCGATTTTAATGTAATGGACATCACCTCTTACTACTGCCTGAAACCAAACACTGCATTGATCACCCATAATAACATCACCGGTGATTGTCGCATTTTCTGCTATAAAACAATCACTTCCCCATTGTGGTGTTTTTTCATTCACTTTTAAGATTAGTGGCATAGGTTAGTATTAGAGTATGATAGTTTTATAGTAATCGAGTATAATAGTATTAGAGTATGATAAAATTAGAGTGGATAGTATTAGAGTATGTGGTATTGTATAAAAGTTTATTGGATAATAACCGTTCCCATTACCCATTACTCACATCTCCACAACCGCGCTAACTTTATACCCGGCCTCTTTTAAAAGATTGATGACACCCTCTTTACCTCCTAAGTGTCCGGCACCCACTGCAAAGAATGTAGGATTCTCAACCATCGTTTTCTCCATTGCCGGAATCCATTTTTTGTTTCTGGTACTAAGTAGGGAGTTCATCATGTCTTTATCTTTTGCCTCAGGACTTTCATTGATATAAGTATTAAGTCCTTCAACGTCTTGTTCAAGATATCTTTTTACCATTTCGTCATAGCCACTGGAAGCATCTGTACTTTTAAGTGACTCTACAAGCATCGCTGCCTGATCTTTCAATGAAATACTATCTATGACAGCAAGTTGTTCATCGATAGTTTCTAATCCACCAATTTTTTTGCCTTGTTCCTTAGCTTTCTCTGATAGTTCTACCTCATAGGAAACCATATCTCCATCTCCTCCCATTCCTGCATCTCCTCCCATGGCAGATAGAAACATGGGTTTAATTCCTTCTAAAAATGCTGTTGGCAATCCTTGTTCAGCAAATTTATCTGTAAATAATTTATAATCCTCAGGTGATAATAAATCTTTGATAGTGACGCCATCGGGCATTCTTATCTTACTAAGGATACCAAACATTTGGGTGAAATCATTCATTACATTCATGTCTATTTCGAAGACGACGTTTTCAGAATTACTAAGTGCCTGATTCATTGAATTGTTGAATAGGAACTTCGAACGAGGGATCAGGTGTATCGTGCCAAAGAGGTAGCTAGGAGCTTTGAGATCCTTTCCTTCTATCTTCCAAAGAAGAGACTTTTGCTGTTCAACCTGTATAGTCTTTTTAATTAGGGTCTGCCCGATTGAAGGAGTTAAATTAAAAGAAATCAGAAGAAAGCAAGAGAATAAAACTTTATTTACAAATGACATATACGTTCTTAATAAATTTTGTTGAGCATTAAATACAGAATAAATAACATCATTTATTATAAATAGTTACTCAATTTTCGGTAGTCAAATTTTATTTTTTGAAAGATAAATTTAAATTTAAATAAAATGTTAGATGTTAGAAGCTTGTCCGACAAAGCTATGGCGAAGGCGGGGTAGATTTTAGTCCCGCAACTGCGGGATCCATCAATCACATGGATATTTTTTCTACTAAACTTATTAAAGAAAAAATATGAATCAATTGACTAAGCTCCCCGCCGTCACTTTGGCTAGTCGGGCAAGCATCTAAAATCTAATCCCGCGGCTGCGGGACCATCTACCTTTGTTTCTTAACTGCCGATAATTGAGATAGTTATTATCAAATTTTGAATATTAAAGTCCATATTTTCTTTTCAAAATTGACTGATAAACAACTATTCCAGCGGCGACGCTGACATTATATGAATCTAGCAGGTCATTTTGAGGTATTGAAAACTGTACGTCCGCTCTACTTAAAATAGCTTTAGAAACACCAAGTTTCTCAGATCCCATGACTACGCAGCAAGGGGATTCCAATTCAATTTCGTGAAGCATTTTACTTCCTTCCATACTCGATGCGAAAATCATGATATCTTGCTGAGCCAGGTGATCAGCAGCATCAGATAAGTTAGAAACTTTACAAACCGGTATTTGAGCGAGGGCTCCAGCTGAAGCTTTCATTGCATCACTGGTCACACTGACGCTATTGGAGGCAGGAATAATAATACCTTGACAGCCTCCTAATAGTGCTGATCTTGCTATTGCGCCAAAGTTTCTTACGTCTGTCATTTGATCCAGCATAAATAAAAATGGTACTTCATTATTGATTTTAATCTTTTGCAAGATCTCATCCATGGTGAGGTATTCATATGAATTGACCACAGCCAGGATACCTTGATGATTCCCTGCTGTAAGCCTATTCAGCTTTTCACGCGGAACATAAGCAAGATCAATTTCTTTATTTTTGATAGAATTTCGCACTTCTTTTTCGAACTCTCTGTCACCACCCGCAAGCAGGAAGATCTTTTCAATTTGAAGATTTTGACCGAGTGCTTCCAGAACAGGTTGGCGACCATATATATGAGAAGTAAAATCTTTGTCCATGTAATATTATGTTGTCTAAAAAATGGAAATAATATATATCTTTGGCAAATTATAATAATTACTAACAATATATACTAAAAAATGAGTCAGAAGAACTTTACAAGTTATTTTGCATTGTTTCTATTCAGCATTTTAACCTTGAATTTATCAGGTCAAAATGTTGTAATTGAGGCAAAGGTAAAAAATGAAATCCTACAAAACTCGGATAAATACAATTTATCTCATAATGATGCTCAGCATTTATTGATTCTCGATCAGTATACTGATGAAAAGAGAGGTATTTCTTACATTTATGTAGGGCAGAAATTAAATGAAATTCCAATTTATAATGTTCAGACTACATTTTACATAAGTAGAAAAGGTCAAATTGGGACAGTTTCCAGTGGATTTATCAGTACTGACAAATTTCAGGTATCCGGATCAAGAAGTGCTATCATAAGTGCAGAGCAAGCCATTGAAAATGCCGCACTAAATGTTGGGGTAGTCAACCCAAAGACACAATTGAAAGAAAAGAGAGGAGATAATCCTGTTTTTGAGGCAAGTAATATTTCTCAGTTGCCAATTGAACCACAAATGACCTATTTCAAAACATCAGATAATGAACTATCTTTAAGTTATGTGTTGCAGATCAAAAAGATCAACAGCATGGATTATTATCAGATCGTCGTTGACGGCGTGACTGGTAAGATCTTGAATAAAGTTAATTACACCCTTTCCTGCAAATTTGATGGCCCTGATCAATTTACAAATCACAGCAATTGTGAAAGTCATGATCATATTAATATCATCTCTACTAATGAGCAATCAGCACCTCCGCCCCCTTCTGCAGAAGTAAGTTCATACAGGGTATTTGAATTGCCGTTGGAAGCACCAAATTTTGGAGCGTCTAAATTAATTACAAGTCCAGCAGACCCAATTGCCTCCCCTTATGGCTGGCATGATCTTGATGGCACTGAAGGTGTTGACAATACGACACTTCAAGGAAATAATGTGCATGCATTCAATGATAATAGCGGCGATTATGCTCCAGATTCAGAAGTAGATGGTGGCACTGAGCTTTCATTTGACAAAGTATTTGATACAGCGCTTGAACCGCAGATGTCAAAAGATGCAGCAGCTGTCAACTTGTTCTATATGATCAATAAAATGCATGATTTTTCATATAATTATGGATTTGATGAGAAGGCTGGAAACTTCCAGTTAGATAACTATGGCAAAGGTGGCCAGGGTGGTGACTATGTATTAGGAATGTCACAATTCGGAAATGGTGAAGGCGATTTTAAAAATAACGCGGATTTCTCTACTCCAGGTGACGGAGGGAATGGTTCTATGAGAATGTTTCTATGGGATAGTGCCACTGATAAATTCCAAATATTGAGCCCTGCTTCGATAGCCGGTGGATACGAAGTGGGAGATCCTGGATTCGGACCTGCCATATCTTCCACTCCCGTAGAGGCAGAAGTGGTTTTGGTCGAAGACAAACTTGGAAATAAAGGTTTCTTCTGTGAAGAGGCAAAAAATGCCGATAAATTGGTAGGAAAAGTAGTAGCTATCAATCGTGGTGGATGCGATTTCTCGCTTAAGGTATATAATGCACAACAGGCGGGTGCTGTTGCCGCAATAATAATGAATTTTGAGGAGCAAGTAATTGGAATGGCTAGTGGATTGAATGGAGGAAGTGTTACGATACCGTCTGTGTTTGTTGCAGCTTCTACCGGTAATCTAATCAAAGGGCAATTAACAGCTGGCGAAACAGTTGTTTCAAGAATGGTTGTACCTGAGAATAGCGGTCCATCTTTATTGGATGCTTCGTATGATAATGGTGTAATAGCGCATGAATTCGGACATGGAATATCTAACAGATTGACAGGTGGTCCTTCGAATTCTGGTTGCTTGAATTCAGCAGAACAAATGGGCGAAGGATGGAGCGATTTTATGGCATTAGTAACTTCTAAACGTCCTGGCGACAAGGCGACTGATGGCCGAGGAATCGGAACTTATGTTCAAGGACAACAAACTAATGGTAGTGGAATCAGAAGATTTCCATATTCAACGGATATGACTATTTGTCCTAATACCTTTGCTGATGTTGCCACAGTTACTGGTCCTCACGCAATAGGAGAGATCTGGTGTGATATGATCTGGGATCTTTACTGGGCAATGATCCAAAAACATGGAGATGATGGGCTTCTTTATGGCGGCACAGGGGGAAATAGCCGTGCTATCGAATTGGTATTCCAAGGAATGAAATTGCAACCATGTGGTGTAGGGTTTCAAGATGGAAGAGATGCTATTTTAGCTGCTGATAGACTATTATATGATGGAGAGAACGAATGTTTGATCTGGGATGTATTTGCAAGGAGAGGACTTGGGTTTAATGCTTCTGGAGGTTCTGCAAATTCAATTTCTGATAATATCGTTGACTTTACACCGAATCTTTTTTGTTTGAATAAAGTACAAATGCAGAAACTTGTAACTAAGGAAGTCGATCCTGGTGAAGAAATCACCATCACTCTAAAACTTAAAAGTTATAAATTAACGACTGCAAAGAATATACATATTACTGATATTGTCCCTGAGCATAGTACTTATGTAGCGGGGTCAGGTGGTTCTTTCAGCAACAATGTGGTAACTTTCAATCTTGATTCATTGGTTACTGCAGATGAACATGAATTTCAATATAAAGTCCGGGTAGATGCGAATTATAAATCAGTTTTAATGTATCAGGAAGACTTTAATACGGAATTTGATTTCCCGGATGGTGACTGGTTTACCAATCTTGAGGATGGAGAAGTTTTCTTTGAATTTTTTGACGGAGCAGGAGAGGATGGATCAGGAGCTTATTCTATCTCATCAAAAGATGGTGATTATAAAACTTCTTTCCAAAAAACTGAAAAGTTAACTATAGCAGGAGAGAACCCATATTTGATCATGGCGCACAGATACAATACACAAGGTAGTATCGATGGTGGAAATATCCGGTACTCAAATGATGAACTCAACTGGTTTACGTATGATCAGGAAGTAGTGAGAGGTAAGTACCCTGGTAAACTCGCATATGCAAGTTTGACTATTCCCAACCTTCCTGCATTTAGCGGTAATTCTAATGGCTATGTGCATTCATTTGTGGATGTCAAAGCACAGGATACTGAACAGTTATTCTTAAGCATCTATTATGGAGCTTCAGATGGCAACGCTACTTATGATTCATGGGATATCGACAATTTTGAAATGGTTGACGCCAAATTTTTGAACAGTGAAGCTTGTATCACAGTCGATGGAGATGCTGAAGAATGTCTTGAAGCAGTTGAATTAGGTACATATGTAAAACATGATGGTATTCTTTCAAGTAAAAAAGCTCACCAGGCGAATTTCGAAAGCGTAATTTACCCAAATCCAGGAAATGGCAGTTTGAACATTTCATGGAAGCAAGTAAGTAATGAATCAATGGAGATTAAAGTGATGGATGCATCTGGTAAAATTGTTGCTAAAGGCAAAAAGCAAAGTAATGCAGGTGTTAATTTTGCTAATCTTAACTTAAATGCGCTTCAAAGTGGACTTTATATGGTCCAGTTGACTACGGCATCAGGTTCAGTGACACACAAGTACGTTAAAATGTAAAATTGCTATTAGCAGTTTATAATAGAAAAGGAGATCAGCTATTGGTCTCCTTTTTTTATTGATGGAGGTTTGTTGTTTGGAGTTTGTTGTTTGTAGTTAACTAGAATACGCTAGGGAACGCCGTCTGATGCCTTCAAGTCATCTGATGTTTTTGTTTGGGATATTGAAAAAATACGAAAACATCCGACGACCCAAAGATTGAGGGAAGCTATTGCATAGAGCTGAAGAATATAATGGGAATAATGCGTCGGATGGCGTGAACAACAAATATTATCTTATAAGAAAGGCAAATAAATGAGTCCAAAATTTTGCCTTAGAATACCGGATTTTACAATGCCGAGTTGGGTTTAGTTTTGGGTTGCTATAGCATAGCAAATTAGGAAACCCATTCTGAATAAGGTTTCGTTTTGAGTTGCAATAGCAGGACAATTAGTAAACGCTATTCGGTATGATAGTCGTTTAGGCCATTTTTAAGGGTCTATTACGAATTTCCATTCCGTATTAATTGAATTTGACTAAAAATTAATAAAAAAAGGATGCTCAATTGAGCATCCTTTTTTATAAATTCCCCTGGTATAATTTATTTCGAAACGATACTGCTGTAAAATTCAGGAGATAAATTTTCGAATAGAGTAGTGCTAATGAAGGGTTTAATTACCTTGCAAAATTTGTTGCTCTTTTCTCTCTGATCACGGTAACTTTTATCTGACCCGGATACTGCATTTCATTCTGGATCTTTTGAGAGATCATAAATGAGAGATCATCAACATAAGCATCAGAAACTTTTTCACTTTCTACTATGACTCTTAATTCACGGCCAGCTTGCATTGCAAAGGCTTTCTGAACACCTTCGTACGCCATAGCCAGTTCTTCAAGTTCACCGATGCGTTTCATATAACTTTCAAGGATCTCTCTTCTTGCACCTGGTCTTGCACCTGAAATGGCGTCACAAGCCTGAACAATAGGTGATATAATATTGTCCATTTCAATTTCATCGTGATGCGCTCCAATAGCATTGATGACATCTTTGATTTCATTATGCTTTTCAGCTATTTTCATACCCAAGATGGCATGAGACAATTCGCTTTCTTCTTCTGATACTTTACCAATATCATGTAACAATCCGGCTCTTTTGGCCAGTTTGATCTGCTTAGGATTCAGCCCTAGCTCAGAAGCCATGATAGAACATAAATTAGATGTTTCTATTGAGTGCTTGAGCAAGTTCTGTCCATAAGATGATCTAAATCTCATTCTACCAACCATTTTGATAAGATATGGATCTAATCCATGAATATCAAGATCGATAACGGTCCTTTCCCCTATTTCGATTATTTGTTCTTCAATCTGTTTTTTTGTTTTTGCAACTACTTCTTCTATTCTGGCAGGGTGGATTCTGCCATCCGTAACAAGTTTTTTAAGGGATAATCTTGCGATTTCTCTTCTTATTGGGTCAAAACTAGATATAACGATAGCCTCAGGAGTATCATCTACAACGATCTCCGCCCCAGTAGCAGCTTCAATAGCACGAATGTTACGTCCTTCTCTACCTATTATCTGTCCTTTAATATCGTCAGATTCTAGATTGAAAACAGTCACGGTATTTTCAATTGTGATTTCTGCTCCCATTCGTTGAATAGATTGGATGATGATCTTTCGCGCCTCTTTGTTTGCTGTGAGTTTCGCTTGCTCTATAGTATCTTTCACTAAGGACATTGCCTCATTTTCTGCTTTCTCAGTCATAGCGCGGATGAGCTGCTCTTTAGCTTCCTGTTGGGATAATTTAGAAATACTTTCTAGTTCTTTAATTCTGATCTCATTTGCAGCATCGAGTTCTTCTTTTTTCTTTCCAACTATTTTTAGCTGTGTATCAAGATTTTCGCGTATAGCCTTTAGTTCAGTTTCTTTAGAATCGTTGTTATCTTTTTGTTGCTGGATTGATTGAAGGGCTTGTTTAAGATCAGTCTCTTTTTTTACTACATCTATTTCCCTTTCTTTTAATTTGGAGTAAAATTTGTCTTTTTCTCCTTCAAAATTTGACTTTAGCCTTTCAAAGTTATCTTTAGCCTCACTGATTTTTTGTTGTTTTCTTCTTTCATTTTCACGTTCAGCTTTACTAATGAGCTTCTCTGCATTGACTTCAGCATCATCAACCAGTCTTTTAGCGGTTAGCCGAGCCTCTTGAATAGCAAGGTCAGCCTTGGCATTCATTTCGTCAATGTGATTTTGAGATTTTTTCTTAGAAAAAAAGTTGACCAGAATGAATCCGATCACGATGCCTCCTATGGCACTTACAATACCTATGGTTAATGTATCCATGATTCTTTTTTTAACTGACTGGTTCAGAGATTCAAGGGATAATTCTTGAATGAAATGAAATCAATCAATTGATTTACAATATTTTGTTAAAAAAAGTGAATCATAATTCGAAAGGAGGGGAAATTGAATTATTTTAACAGGTCGTCGATATAACTTTCTACCTGTGAAAATTTTTGAACTAATTTGGCGTCACTAAATGTTTTTTCCGCCTGATATTTTTCTATCGCATATGAAAGTATTGCCATAGAAAGCCAGTCTTGTTTTTCTCTATTTGGATAGGCTTCCTGATATTCTCTGATACGTCTATTCACTTCTTCTGCGATAGACATAATCACCTCTTCCTCATTTTCTTTGATCTTAAGTGGATAGCCTCTACCGGCTATGATCACAGAAATTTGCTTACTTTCCTCATCAGCCATTTCTTATAGATTTTCTAAAAGTTCTATACAATGTTCAATTTCCTTAATATATTTATCTATAGTAATTTTGACCTCTTCATCATGCTGTGTTTTTTCACTAACAGATTTAAGATCGCTACTTGTTTTTGATAAATCACTCCCCACTACTTCTAATTCAGCTTTATGTTTTCCTGCATTTTGCTTGAGGCGGATGTTCTCCTCCATTAGCATAATGTTTTCTTTTTTTATTATCTCATATTTTTGCGCGAGTTTTTTCACCTTGTTATCAATCGCTTCCAATCTCTCTGCTAAGGTTTTTATCATATCCTAACGGTGCAAAAAACATTTAATTTGTTATAAATTTTCTATTCAAAAACAAAACTACGATTTTATTTTCTAATAAAAGCATCTACTTTTGATTCAAGCGTCTCTATCAGCTTTTTCATCATATCCTCTATTTCCTTTTCTTCAAAGGTCTTGACGGAATTAGTAAAATAAAATGCGATGCTCATACTCCTTTTTCCCTTACCTAATTGTTCCTCATTACTGTAAATATCGAATAATTTCATATTTGTCAAGTAATTAGATAGTGTTTTGTTTGCCAATAACCTTATCGATTCGTAGGTAACTTCGGCACCGACTATGACTGCCAAATCCCTTCTTACGACAGGGAATTTGCTGAATTCCTTGAACTTAATCGGTTTGTTGTTTATCATTTCGATGACATTTTCCCAATAAACTTGTCCAAAAGTCATGTTTCCTTTAATTCCAGATGCTTTAAGCCATGATTTACTCACTTCGCCCAGAACAGCAATTCTTCTAGGTCCCATTGTCAATTCTATTGCATCTTCAAATCTTGGATCACCGGTAAGTTTTTTTTCTTGAAACTTAGTGACATTCAGCCGCTTTAAGAGATTTAAAATTGTGGTCTTTAGATAGAAACTATCAAAGCTATCTTTAGTTTTTATTGCCCAAGACTCATCCCAGAGGCTGCCTGTGCCGAATATAGATATATATTCATCCTCCTTATATTCTTTTTGATCAGTGACATTGTAAGACCTTCCATACTCGTACATTCTTATGTCGTTCTGCTGGCGAGACTGATTATGAGCTACTACTTCAAGAGCTGTCGCAAGCGCTTCAGGTCGCATCAAATCTAGTTGAACATTGGATGTATTATTAATCCTTACACCTTCAAAATTTTCATTTTTGGTGATCTTCGACCATTGAGTGCTATTAATGATAGATAGTCCCATCGCTTCGCTATAGCCTGAATCTGCCAGATATTGCATCGCTATTTGTCTTGAGGTCATAGAATCATTTGCCAATTGTTCTGGCATTGAAAAACTAAATTTTTTGGCGGATTCAATATTATTCAAACCATATATTCTCACTATTTCCTCTATAATATCTTCTTGCCTATGGACATCTGTTTTATAACTTGGAATAGTAATCTTCCATTTATTTTCATCAACCTTATCAATGATCATTGATAAAGACTCAAGAATCAATTGAATCTCTCGATTAGGAATAGATTTGCCGATAAGTGATCTTACTTTCTCAGTATGAATTTCTGCCACAGCTAATGGCAGAGGATTGGGAAAATTGTCAATATATTGAGAATTAGAATGCGCTCCTGTTATTTCAGTGATCATTAATGCTGCTCGCAATAATGCTTCCAGGCATTGGTGCTGATCCGTTCCCTTTTCGAAATGTGCTGCTGATTCCGTTCTAAGATTGTGCCTGAATGATGTCTTTCTCACTGGCGTAGGACTAAAATAAGCTGATTCTAAGAAGATGTTGCTTGTGTCTTGGCTGACACCTGAGTCCAAACCTCCATACACACCGGCGATGCACAATGGCCTGTCAGTGCCATCACATATGATGAGGTCATCTTTGTCAAGTGATTTTACAGAGCCATCTAATGCAGTAAATTCGGTTCCCTGGGGTAGATTTTTTATTTTTAGATGTTGGCCTTCAATTTTATCTGCATCGAATGCATGAAGTGGTTGGCCTAGCTCGAACATAACATAATTCGTGATGTCCACAATATTGTTTACAGGTCTTTGTCCGATACTTTCCAGTCTTATTTTTAACCAATCTGGAGAGTCCTGAACCTTAACATTTTCAAGCACAATTCCTGTATACCTCTTGCAGCTTTCAGTATTTTCAATAGTGACCTTGAATGGCGAAGCAACTTTACCTTCTATACTCAGTATTTTTGGCCGAGCGAGGGAAGTATCATATCCTTTATGAATATTAAGCGCTGCCCATAGATCTCTAGCCGTCCCAAAGTGAGAGTTGGCATCTGCTCTATTTGGCGTCAAACCTATTTCAAATACTTCATCAGAATCTATATTGAAGTAATCAGATGCTTTGGTCCCGACCACAGAATCTTCTGGAAGAATCATTATGCCTTCATGACTTTTCCCTAAGCCAAGTTCGTCCTCAGCACAAATCATACCTTGGGACAATTCCCCTCTTACCTTAGCTTCTTTAATGGTAAAAGCGTCGCCTTTTTCGTCATAAAGCTCAGTGCCTACTGTTGCTACCAATACTTTCTGACCTGTTGCTACATTTGGAGCACCACAGACGATAGAGAGATTTGTGTGACCGCCTATATTAACTGTGGTCAATGATAGTTTGTCTGCATTTGGATGTTTTTCACAAGTCATTACTTGACCGATAATTACACCTTTTAATCCACCTTTTATTGATTCTACTATATTGACACCTTCGACTTCAAGTCCAATGTCTGTAAGTGTTTCAGAAATTATTTCTGTAGTAAAATTATGTGGCATTAATTCCTTAAGCCAGTTATGTGATATCTTCATATTATAAAAATTGCGCAAATATATGTAAAAATGGGAAGTATGAGCAGACACACAATAGTATCTTGAAAGAGTGGTGCAATTAATTTAATGGAATTGACATGTTTGATTTAGTTAAGGCTAATCGCTTTCATCATTTAAAAGTATGTTTTTTCAAAACTTAATCGATGTGATAATCTCATTGTTTTTGCATTATAGGGGAGCTACTTGCTCTAAAAATACTGGTATCATTGGTTCATCGTAATATTGCAATATTACAATTAAGCTGAACTAAATTCCTCTTTTTAATCATGAAGATTCTCATCCTCGCTGGAATGCAATTTTTCCAATAATATTAATCAGCTCCTCATCATACTGCACATATAGAAACCATCATGGCCGCCTGATTCCGGAAACAATTGTACCGCTTCTAATTTTTTAAAATCAGGGTTTGATGTAAGAAATTGATTAACCTGATCCTCGTTTTCCATAGGGAATACACTGCAAGTAGAATATACGAGCTTGCCACCGGGTTTAACCCACTTTGAAGCATCAGACATAATTTGTCTTTGAGTCTCCAGCAGATGATGAATTTTTTCTTGAGTCAGCCGCCATTTTTTATCTATTTCCCTGCGCATCACACCTGTGGCACTGCAGGGAACGTCACATAGTACCAGATCTGCTGAAGCTTGAAGCGATTTAATTTTTTCATCATCGGAATAATTGGAACTGCCAATGATATCTGCACCAGCTCTCCTTGCCCTAATTTTCAAATTGGCCAATCCTTTTTCATTGATATCCAAGGCTAGTATTTGACCGGTATTTCCCATTAATGAAGCCATATGAAGTGCTTTGCCACCACTTCCCGCACAAGCATCTATGACAAACGAATTAGCATTTGGGTGAGCAAAATGTCCTATGCTCTGTGAACCCATATCTTGTATCTCAAACCATCCTCCTTGATACGCTATATCGTTAAGAAGATTAATTCTTTGTTTTAATAAAATACAATCTTCTGACAAAACTTCGTGGTCAATACCTAATGAAGAAAAGTAATTGACTACTTCCTGCATATTGGTCTTGATAAAGTTGATCCGTATATAAATAGGTGCCTGCTCCACAGATATCTTTCTAATATCCTGCCATTTTTCTCCAAGTGATGCCGTCCCTATTTCATCCATCCAAAGTGGCATGGAGTAAAGTAAATGAGGTATGTCCTGAATGGCTTTCTTTCGTTCAGCCATCTCATTTATATTGCTTTTTTTCCAGTCTGGACCATCCGGAGCATCAATACCCTGTTCAAATAAATAAGCATTAATAATGTCTTCATCTATATCCTTATGATCAGATAGCCCCTTAGCCAAATACTGATAATAACTAAAGTTCTTAACTATCGTAAAAAGAGCTTCAGAAATAAATTTCCTATCCTTAGAACCTTTATTAGGGGAAGAGGTGTATTTTTTTACAATAAATTCTGCGTGCTGCCCCTGATTCATGATCTCAAACAAACCATTTTTTACATCAATGCAATGACTCCAACGTGCTTTCAAATATTTAAGATTTTATTTGTGTCTTTTTAAGTAAAAATTATGTTACTTATTGTGATTAGAAAAGTCACAATATCGTTTAAATAATTAATTCTGTAAAATGATTGTTGTTTGATCAGATCCTATAATGACTTAATTTCAATCAACAGTATTTTTATCTTTACTTTGTGAATCTTAAAAAACTAAATCAATATCTATGAAATATGTAATATTCTTGACTATTTTCTGCTTAACTTTTACAGGCTGTGCTGAACTGCAACAGATTTTAAGTACATCCGGAATCAATGAGCCGACAAGTGCTGAAGTGTCTAGTGGCCTTAAAGAAGCGCTAAATATTGGGATATCAAAAGGTGCTGACCAACTTTCTGCTAGAGATGGCTATTTCAAAAGTGCTTACAAAATTTTGCTACCACCGGAAGCCAGAAAAGTAACTGAGAGATTGAAAGTTATCCCTGGTTTTTCAGATGTAGAAAATGTGATTCTAGAGAAAATTAACAGAGGTGCAGAAGATGCTGCGACTAAGGCCAAGCCGATATTTATCAGTGCTATCAAAAGTATAACTTTAAACGATGTATTTAATATATTGATGGGAGCGGATGATGCTGCAACTCAGTACTTGAAAAATGCAACTTACAGTTCCCTTTATAGTGAATTCAATCCTGTAATAGTGAACTCATTGAATAAGTTTAATGCAATTGAATATTGGTCCAAAGCCACTAACGCATATAACAATATTCCTTTGGTACAGCACGTCAATCCGAAGCTAGATGATTATGTGACTAATCAAGCATTAGATGGACTTTTTAAAATGGTCGCCAACGAGGAAAAAGAAATTAGAAGGAATCCCGTTAAAAGAATTTCAGAATTGCTAAGAAAGGTTTTCGCCAAACAGGATAGTAACAGAAACTAATATCTGTATGCTATTTTGTTGAAATGTCTCCAGTTTGGCCTTGGTCTGCGGGAGATGTTTCCGTAGCTTTTCTGATTCCTGCAGTAATTCGCTGGACTACCTTAAATTCTATTAGAAATACTCCTGCCAAAACCCTCAATATTGTATACATCGGTATAGCAATGATCATGCCTACAAGGCCTCCGATTTTAGCACCGAGAAGGACGACGATGAAGATCTCCAATGGGTGTGCAATGACTCTATTCGAAAATACCATTGGTGATATTAAAAAATTATCGATAAGTTGAGTAATGCCGAATACAGCTGCCATTTGTATAAGCATAGGTAATATTTGTGTGGTAAAATCCATGTCCACATTTGCAGTTATGGTCATTAATACCCCAAATCCTGCCCCGATCCATGGTCCTAAATATGGCACGATATTGACCATCCCGGCAAAAAAACCTATCAGCCATGCATTGTGAAAACCCATGATCGACAAAGTTGTAGAAATAATAAGCCAGATCGAACACGATTGAATGATCAATCCACCGAAATACCTAGATAGCATGGTTCCAATATCGCTTATTGCTTTTGTGATAGCTTCTTCATATTTGTCAGGAACAAATGATCGGATTGAACTTTCAAATAAACCCTGATCTCTGATAAAAAAGAATCCGATGAAAAGGATTGAACCAATTGCAATGCCTATACTAGCAATGGTATTGACAATACTACTAAAGAAAACTGTTACTTCTGCTGGAACTAATATGTTTTTTATTTGAATGGATATTTCCTGTAGCAAGGAAGCAGAATCCTGCAAAAAACCAATTTTTTTCAGATATGCTTCGACAGAAGCTAGAGGTGCTTGTAAAGTAGTTGCTATTTTGTTGTAATCAACGGTAGTTAATACATTAAATTGTTCGCCTAGGATCGGTATGAAAATAGTTAGAATGATAATAATGAATGACATGAATATCAATAAAGTTAAAATAGAAGCAATGACATTTCCGCCCTTTAACTTATGTAACATGGTGGTTCTTAAAATTATTTTTTTGATTGGAGTTCCAATCAGTGCCAATACCCATGCGCCAACAATGTAGGTGACCAGGTCGCTAAAAAAATAGGTGATCGCCACAAGGATTAAAATCGACAATAATAAGAGCAAGTACCTGCGTTGAAATAACATACTAAATATTTTTGCAAAGGTACTAAGTTGTTGTTATAATTGAAGATAAATATTACATATAAATTTAATGGATTAATTGAAGTTTATACTGTTTTAAGGATTTGGATCATTAGGCATCAGTTTTCCACTTTTTATATCATTCCAGGATCACATTGTGACTATATGAGAATAATAGCAATGAAATTATTCATGTTATAACTACCAATTTAAAATAACATGTCTTGGAATAATTTTAAAATATTATGTTGTGACATTAAACCTTTTATGCTATAAAGCATCAAAAGAATGAGAAGCAAATAAACTAAACTCAATATTGACAGATCAGGAATTAATTTCTATGTTGCTAAATCCGGCGGAAAGCGAGAAAGGGTTTCGACTGCTGATAAGTCAATATAAAGAACAAATATATTATGTGATCAGAAGAATTGTTTTGGTGCACGAGGATGCAGACGATGTATTTCAAAATACAATGATTAAAGTCTTTAAAAATATCAAAAACTTTGAATTCAAGTCTTCACTTTACACTTGGGTATACAAGATTGCTACCAATGAATCTCTTACGCATTTGCGAATTAGAAAACGTCTTGGAAATTTTGACAATAACATTCCGGAAAACATTTCTGATAATTTACTTACTTCAGATGAATATTTTGAAGGTGATAGATTGCAATTAGAATTACAAAAAGCCGTGGCAGCATTGCCTGAAAAGCAAAAGGAGGTATTTAATCTTAAGTATTATGAGGAGATGAAGTATAGTGATATGAGCAAACTCTTGGATACAAGTGAAGGAGCGCTGAAGGCTTCTTATTTCCATGCAGTCAAGAAAATTGAAGCGTTTATTAAGAAATCAAATATTATATAAAGAATATGGAAAATAATCATTTTTCAAAATTGAACAAAGAAAATTTCAAAGTCCCTGAAGGGTATTTTGAAGGACTCGAGGATAAGGTTTTGGCTAGGTTGGAATCCAATATGATTGACCCAAAGGTGATAAATATTGGCCAGCATACCGGAGGCCGCAAGTTGTGGAGACGCATTGCGATCGGAGTTACAAGCGTGGCAGCTTGTGCAGCGTTTTTCGTTTTTTATAATAGGGGAGAAGTGGATCAAGAATTCAACCTATCCAATTTAAAAGATACTGAAATAATTAATTATCTGAATGAAAATGCAGATGAAATAGAATTGGATCTTTTGGTGGACGGGAGCCAGGATAATGGAAATGTTCTTGATCTGATTGATACAGAAAACAATATAAATCAAGATGATCTTCTCGATGAAATTAATATCGAGGAATTGTTTTAAAGTTTAAATAATATTCAACAAATAAATCATGAAATTGAAATTTATTGCAATAATGCTGTTTGCATTTGTCTATTCCTTAACAGGCGTTCAAGCACAGCAAGGGAACAAAAAAGGTCAGATCGGTGACAGGATCCAGGCTCAGATGGTAGCATACCTGACCTCGGAGCTTTCATTAACCCCACAAGAAGCAGAAAAATTCTGGCCTTTATATAACGAGTATAAGAATAAAGAAAGGTTGGTAAAAGAGGCCAAATCCCTTCCAAAGCTATTGATCTTATGAATGAAGGTGAAGCATCAGCATTCTTGAACAATACTCTTGAGGCAGAAGAAAAAGAGCTTGAATTAAAGAAATATTACACAAAAGAATTTAGAAAAGTACTTCCAGCGACTAAAGTTGCAAAATTGCAGCAAGCGGAAAGAGGTTTTAAGAAGGAACTAATCAAAAAGATAAGTAAACAAAATAGAAACGAAAGGGGCGATTAGATCAATTTTTTTCATAAAAAAGGGTACAAGAAAATCTTCCTGTACCCTTTTTCTATTTATTGGATCTAGTACCAACCCCAAATATACATGAGACCAAAATTTATTCCTGTTTGGAGATAATCCTTTGTGCTGTACTCATTCTTTTCTCAAGAAAACCGTTATATGTATCCAGGTCCTTGCCCGTTAGTTTAGCGCCCATTTCATCTTTTTTCTTATCCAATTCTGTGATTTTGGCTTTCAGTTTCATGATTTCTGCCTTATCATTTTTAGCGTCTGCTAATACAATTGCATTCAGTACATCGTCGTACTCTGTTGCGTAAGTAACTGCATCCTGATCAGCCAATTCAATAAGTTTTGGTTGCTCAGCGATTACAGGTGCTTCTTCAACTTTGATAGAGTCGGTAGTGTTGACGGTGGTTTGGGTAGTTTCATTTTTCTTGCAAGCAGTAATACTGATTGCAGCTAAAAGAATTATAAGTAATTGCTTCATAGATAAATAGTTTAAAATTAATGAACGATAATAATTTATTTTCCTTTTCCCTGGAATAATACCAATAAGGTATAAAACATGATTTTAAAATCCAGAGAAAGTGACATATTCTCAATATACAATATATCGAATTTTAGCCTTTGTATCATTTGATCCACGTTGGACGCATAACCATATTTGACCTGACCCCAGGAAGTTATTCCCGGTCTCACCTTAAGTAAGTGCTTATAGTGGGGGGCTCTGGCCATGATGCGGTCTATGTAATATCTTCTTTCCGGGCGTGGCCCCACGATTGACATTTCACCTCTTAGTACATTGAAAAATTGCGGCAATTCATCCAGCCTCCACTTTCTCATCACGCCACCCCAAGGTGTGCACCTGTTGTCATTCTCGTTACTTAGTTGAGGTCCATCATCCTCAGCATCCAGATACATGGACCTGAATTTATATATATTGAACGGACGGTGATTAAGTCCAATTCTTTCTTGTTTAAATATAGCATCACCGGGAGATGACAATCTTACTCTGATCCAGATATAGAGGTAGAGTGGTGAAAGTATGATCATTACAATGACACTTATGATGACATCAAGCAGTCGCTTTACAATTATCTGCCATTTGGGCATCATTACTTGTTCTATTTCAATGAGAACAGCACCATAGACGTGATTCATCTTCACGCTACCCAGCATGATATCATACATACTTGGAATAACTTTGATCAAAATGTTATTGCCAAAATCAAATAAGGTATTCAGGATCTCTCTCAATTTATCGTGCTCCTGAGTCTCTATAGCTATTATTACTTCCTCTATTTTATATTGAACGATGATCGCCGCAAGGTCATTAAGTTTACCCAATAATTTCAGTTCAGATGTTAGTAGGTTTTTTGAATTGCCATTACTGTCTATGAAACCAATGAAGTTATAGCCTAGTCCTTTCTGCCTGCTTTTGATCTCTGAATACAATTCAAGTGCGTTTTCATCTCCTCCGATGATTAGTGTATTAAACGTGACAGCACCCGATTTTAACCTTCTGCTGGCCCTGGTGAGCAGGATCATTCTGGATACGGTGGTTAACGTAAAATGAATGCTGAAATATTTAAAAAACAAAACACTTAGATGATTGTCCATTAAATCATCTCCCAAAAGTATGATTACAATGCATCCTAATGCTGAGATAAAAAATGTTCTGGTGAATGTTGTTAGCCTGGATTGTCTGTAAAGATCGTTGTAGCAATCGAATATAACATAAAGTAATAACCACCCGGTTAAAATGAAAATTGAAATCCCAACAGATTGTAGATTTATATTTTGAGCCAATACATATCCGGATTTGTCAAGCTCCAGATTTGAAAAATAGGCCCATGCAATGACTGCCATTATTGCATCTACTATCCCATACAATAATAAATCTCTCTTCCTTGTACTATTCATCAGCCTTAATAATGTACTAATTTAATATTGTCAAGATATAAAAATCCCTTTTCAGTGGAAGAACCTCCAGGATGTACCAATCTGAATGCTATTCTGTAACCATCCTCTGCATTGGACTCCCTGATAAGGTCAGTCAAATTGATATACATTTTTTTCCATTCGGGAGATAAATAAATACCAAAATTATATACAGGGTCAGCACCTAAAATCTTGGCATCAAGGCCGACTGCAAAATTGAGATTGCTCTTATAATTGAATTCAAGGAATACATCTCTTGAATCCAAAGGTATGTCAGTATAGTATAAAGGCGTTGTGATTTGATTATCCCTATTGACTTCATCTACATTTAACATTAATGAATAATCACCTTCGAATACATTAGTATTTTGTATTGTAGCACTTGTCAAATTGGAACCATCCAAGTCCTCCGTGAATGAATTGTTCGATTCAAAATCTTCAATAAATGAAAACTTTGCAGTGGGTTTATATTTAAATAATGGTTGAATATCAATAACCTCTGCGCATGCACACAAATCCAATGAACTTCTAAAAGGTTCTAAAAATGGATAAATAATTGCATTGTCCCTAATACCATTGACCCTTATCCCAGGGTGGATAGATAGATCTTTCATGCCTTCACCGATGACTGGAGCAACCTGTCCGGGACTAAATACTCCAAGCAAGTCATTTCCTACATATAACCAATAATCTTCTACATTCTGCTTGGTGCTTCCTGTCGCGGGTACGAATTCAATTATTGGTGATTTTAGAGATAGGAACGTAGGAATTTCGCTTTTTTCATTGTTGCAGCCACCTAGGAAAAACGCTAGGGTCATCAAACAAGAACAACAAAGTCTATAAAATTTATCCATCCTTTCTAAAAATCGCAAAAGTATAAAAAATAAGTTCTAACTAGTATAAAAATTACTTTTATAACGTTTGCAGAATTGAAATGTATTATTAGCGCTTCAGATTCTGTATTTTTGCAGTCTAAATGATGCTGTAAAGGTATTTTAACAACCAAACGCATTTTGGTTCGTTATTTTTCCTTACGTATCTAAAAAAATTATAATCTGGTTAAAATGTATTCAATGAATTTTTCCGGAATGTTTACATTTCTGTGTTTGTTCCTATTGCTTTGTTTCGCCTCCTGCAAATCTGACAATAATACAGAAAATGTCCAGGTTGAAAGCTCCCCAATTTCAGACAGCCTAAGTTTACCTTTGAATATAAATGAAGAGGTATTTAAGAAAAATCTGAGCACTAAGGATATGAATATAAGTATCACCTCCAAAGGCGCCAATGATTTGAAGCATTTGGAACTTGCCGTCAAGAAAAATGCTTCTGATAAGTCTTATAGTAAGGCCATTCAGTATGATGGCACGATACTGGATGCAGTGACAGCAGATCTTAATAGCGATGGAAAAGATGAGGTGTATGTGTTTAATCAGTCAGCAGGCAGCGGTTCATATGGAATGCTCATCGCCTATCAGTATAATGGCAGTAAGTTAGATTCAATTAGCATGGACGAACTATCTGAAGAACTCTCCCAGAAATATCTGGGGCATGATAGCTTTGCAATAGAAAAAAAAACACCTTTACCGTTTTTTTCCACTATACAATGAAATGGATCCTAATTGCTGTCCCACCGGAGGCAGAATGAAGTTAAAATATGACCTTGTAAAAAAGCCTACAGGCTTAAAGCTGATCCTAAATTCCTTCATAAATGAACAATAACAAACCCCGCATATATTCACCTTCGGCATTTATCATCCCAGAATATAGGATGATCCAACTGTCTAATGGACTGAAAGTATACATATTTAAAGGTGGCGAAAGTGACACTTTAAAGATTGAGTGGTGCTTCAAGGCAGGGAGAAGTACTGAGTCAAAGCAGCTCGTTAGTAAATCATGTAATAGCCTTATCAAGGAAGGAAGCAAATACAGTAGCGGATATGAAATATCAGAGTATTTTGATTATTACGGTTCGGCCTTGACCCATAATGCTGGAGTGGATTATAATAGTTATTCTTTTTATTGTCTCGGAAAGTATTTTGACCCGCTTTTGGAAAAATTTCTTGAAGTGATGCTTTATCCTTCTTTTCCGGAGGATGAGTTAATTACAATCCAGACTAATAGCATATCCAGATTAAAACAAGACATGGATGATGCAGATTTTAATTCTTACAGGATATTAACAGAGAAAATATTTGGTTCTAATCATCCATATGGTTACAATAGTACTGAACAGAATATTAGATCAGTGGGTACTCCAGATATTTTATCCCATTGGCAATTGAACTACCAGACCACTGACTCTTTTATTATTGTAGCAGGAAATGTCACTAATAATATACTGCAAAAGATAGAAGATAATTTCGGTCATATTGGATTAAAAAAAACACCAACCCGCAATGATCTAAAAGATATCGAACGGGATATGCGACCGATAAAATCTTTTAAACTAGAAAAAACACAGTCTTCAGTTAAAATAGGTATTGATTGTGTGTCGAGGCAGCATGATGATTTTGATGGAATGTTTGTATTTAATACAGTTTTAGGGGGCTACTTTAATTCAAGATTAAACAACGTGATCCGCGAAGCAAAAGGACTGACATACAACATATTCAGCACTCATGACACTTATTTGTATGGTGGTTTATTTTATATTAGTGCAGATACTTCTCAGGATCAAGTCATTAAGATGAATACAGAGATTTATACTCAGATTGATAAATTATTAGATAAACCTATCCCAAAAGCGGAATTAGAAAGAGTCAGAGGTTACCTTTTAGGCACATTGATGACTTCTTTTGATGGAGTGTACAACTGTGTGGAAACATTAAGATCTTGTCTTGTAGAGGGCGTAGACTTTGCATCTGTGCAACAGCTAATAAATAAAATCGCCACAATCGAAACGACTGAAGTTATGGAAACCGGTAGAAGAAATCTTAGCATAGATAATCTAATCGAAGTAGTGATTGGTTAAATAAATTCAATATTTTAAACCAAGAATATTTTGAATCTCTAAAGTATTTCCTATTTTCGTCGTTTATTTCAATAAAATTTAATGATAAATTTAATACTTTTTGGTCCTCCCGGGTCTGGAAAAGGAACTCAGGCAACCAAGCTTGCAGATAAGTATAAGTTGGTCCACATATCGACTGGTGACCTCTTTAGGTATGAACTGAGCAATCAAACTCCCTTAGGAATATTGGCAAAAAGTTACATGGATAAAGGTAATTTAGTGCCTGATGAAGTGACCATAAATATGCTGAAGTCAAAAATGGACAGGCATCCTGAAGCAAATGGCTTCATATTTGATGGCTTCCCAAGAACGATTCCTCAATCTGAAGCCTTGTTGAATTTATTGAGAGAAAACAATACTTCCTTGACTGCAATGATAGCACTTGAAGTGGACGAGAATGAAATAGTGAATAGGATAAAGTCCAGAAGCCAAACTTCGGGTCGTGCTGACGATAATGATGAATCTATCATCAGAAAGCGTTTTGAAGTATATAATGCTGAAACTCAACCTGTTTTTCAATATTTCGAAAACTAGGTCTGGCCTCAGCCATCAAAGGGGTAGGGGATATTGAAGATTTTTTTGCAGCCCTAATCTTAAAAATAGATAGAGCCCTCGACCGGCTTTAATACCCTATCTGAAATTAGGATCAAAAATAATATTCAGTTTCCTTTGCTATTGAACAAATAATCCTCATTTTGCGCTTGAATAGTACAAAATGAATGTAATAATTTTATCCAGAAATATAGGACTTTACTCTACTCAGAGACTTATTCTTGAGTGTCGTAAAAAGGGCCACAGTGTGCAGGTTATTGATCCTCTGACTTGTAATCTCATTATTGACAATGAAGCATCTCACATTATTGATAATTCGGGTCAAAAATTAATAGCCGATTGGGTGCTACCGCGCATAGGATCCACTGCTACTAATTTTGGAGCTGCAGTCATCAGACAATTTGAATTACAGGGTGTTTCTGTTATTACATCTTCTCAGGCATTATTGGATGCAAGAGACAAATTAGTTGCACTTCAATTGTTGGCGAAAGCTAAAATTGCAATTCCCAAGACTTTATTGACAAGCCCAATGGAAATCGATGGAGTATTGATCAAAAAGGAATTTGAATTTCCTGCCATTGTTAAATTGCTTGACAGTACACATGGATTAGGTGTCATTCTTTCTGAATCGGCCCAAAATGGAATCGCAATATCAGAAGCATTCCAAAGGCTACACCATAAATTTATTATCCAAAAATTTATCAAAGAATCTGCAGGTCAGGATATTAGAGCATTTGTGGTTAATGGTGAGGTAATCGCCAGCATGTTGAGATGTGCTCCGGAAGGTGAATATAGGAGTAACATGCATAGAGGCGCTTCTGCTACTATCATAGACCTTACCGTTGAAGAAACTGAAACAGTTTTGAAATCTGCAGAAGCAGTTGGGTTAAAAGTTGCCGGCGTCGATATCATGAGGAGCAACGATGGTCCATTGATCTTGGAGGTCAACGCAAGTCCGGGACTTGAAGGAATAGAAGGAGTGACGAAAGTCAATGTGGCTGGTGCTATTATTGCCTATGGTGAAAGCCTTGTGAGGGCAAAAAAGTAAAATGATGAACGTTGAATGAGGTATTTAATATTAATGGAACACTAATAGCTCCAGGCGTCAATGCTGTAGTTCGAATTCCTGTAGGAAGGCTACCTTCAGGCAATCAGATTACTATAAGTGTCAATGTATTCAGATCTTTAAAGCCAGGCCCTATACTTTTTTTGTCAGGCGGGATTCATGGTGATGAGATCAACGGTATTGAAATCATTCGTCAGGCATTGGATATGAAGTTGTTCGACAACCTACATTGCGGGTCCGTCATAGCTATACCTCTTGTGAATGTTTTTGGATTTATCAATTTTTCAAGAGATTTAAGTGAAGGAAAAGATGTAAACAGAAGTTTTCCTGGTTCTCTCAATGGAAGCATGGCTTCAAGAGTAGCTAGAATAATTACCAGGCATATTTTACCACTCATCACCCTAGGAATTGATTTTCATACAGGAGGTCAGTCCAGGTTTAACTATCCTCAAGTAAGGTTTACTAATAGACAACCATCCAGTAAGTTACTCGCTCAGGTATTCAATGCTCCATTCACCATAGTCAAACCTACTATTTTAAGGTCATTGCGAAGGATGTCACTGGATATGGGCATTCCTATTATCGTTTACGAAGGGGGTGAAGCTCTTAGGATTGATGGGTTTGTGATACAACAAGCACTGCGCGGCATCAAAAGGGTGTTGACACATCTTGAAATGAATAATTATACGATCGAAGAACAGGATAGTGTTCTATTAACAAAAACAATTTGGGTTAGGTCTAATACACCTGGCCTTTTCTATCCTTCTGTCAATAATGGTAGCCAGATAGTTAAAGGTGAATTGTTGGGCTGGATCCACGATCCGTTTGGTCAGTCAAACTATGCCATAACTTCTAAAGTAAATGGATATGTGTTTTGCATAAATAATAAGCCGGTAGTCTATCCGGGAGATGCATTGTTCAATGTAGGAATGGTTTAATTTACATTTTCCTTTAGTCGATGCACAGGAAATATTGGATGGATTAATTACATTTGCCGAAGAACACAGAGATTATTTAATGATAAAACTCAAGTTTCGGCAATTAAGAATCAAAGGTAGATGGTCCCGCAGCTGCGGGATTAGATGTTAGATGGATATTAGTCAATTGATTCATATTTTTTTTTAATAGGTTTAATAGAAAAAATATCAATTTGATTGATGGAAAGCCATCTAAAATATAACTTGTAACATTTTATTAAAATTTAAATTTATCCATCAAAAAAGAAAATTTGAATACCGAGACTCGAGTGATATATTATTAGAATTCTAACCGGAATTTCTGAATTTAATTCATTCTTTGTAAACAATAGTTATTTCCCAAATTATTTATTGTTGATATTTTTTTTAATTTTTATTAGCATCACAATTTTCAATTATGATATTAATTAGAGTGGTCCACACTTTTTGGATAATTTTTTTTCTGACACCGGTCATACTTGCAGCTCAAGATTTAAATGATGCTATAATTAAGCTAGGTGGAGATCCTTCTTTAAAAAATGGTGCTATGAGTTTCACTATTTTTGACAGAAAGACAGAACAACTTATAGCCACCCACAATCCAAATGTATCATTAATACCAGCATCTTCGCTCAAAATACTTACTTGCGCTTACGGACTTAAGACTTTAGGAAAAAATTTTAAATTTAAAACGACAATTGAGACTACTGGAGAGATTGACAAAAATGGTGTTTTACATGGTGACCTTATCCTTAAAGGCTATGGTGATCCAACCCTAGGTTCTGACTTATCTAATGATTCGGGAGAATTGGATAAAGTTTTGAAAATCTTTGCAACCGAAGTGAAATCAGCGGGCATAAAGTCTATCGAGGGCCGAATCTATGGCGATGGTTCATACCTTTCAGATGAAGGGATTTATAATTCATGGTTGTGGGGTGACATTGGAAATTATTATGCTGCTGGTGTGTATGGGCTAAATATCTATGATAATCTCTTTAGATTAAAATTTAAACAATCAAAACAAGGAACTTATCCAAAAGTCATTGGAACATATCCCAATATACCAGGCCTCCAATTTGCAAGTCAAGTGTTATGTGCAGGCGCTAACACCGGCGATAATGCCTATATATTTGGTGGTCCTTTACAATATAACCGTCAAGTCAAAGGCACCATTCCTGCAGGAAACGGTATATTTGAAATAAAAGGCTCAATGCCTGATCCACCGCTTATGGCAGCATTATTACTAAAAGATGCACTGACAGAGGCAGGCATCACCTCCAATGGCGTTGGTGGCTCTTTAAAAGATGTTCAGCCTGTTGGCAAACGAAAGGTATTGTATACTCATTCATCAAAGAGTCTTGACTTAATTGTTAATGAGACCATTTTAAAAAGTATAAACATAAATGCAGAAGGTATCTTGAGATATTGCAAATCTATGGACAAAGTCGCAAGCACTACAGATGATGCAGTAAAAACTTTTGGTGCCTTTTTGCAAAAAACCACCGAAGGGCAAACAGGTTTTTTTGTTTGTGACGGATCAGGGCTTTCTACCTCCAATAGTTTGCCGAGTTATGGTTTTGCTAAAGTGCTACTTCAATTATTTAAAGACCCTTCCATAGCCGATGTAATTACTGATGCACTTCCAGTCGCAGGCATGACGGGCACATTGAAAAATTACCTTAAAGGTTCAAAGGCTGCCGGACATATTAAAGCAAAGACTGGATCAATGGATAAGGTAAGAAGTTTTTCTGGGATCATCACGGGAGATTCTGGTAAAGAATACGTTTTTTCTCTAATTATAAATAATTATAATTGCTCATCGGCTCAGATCAAAGCAAAGGTAGAATCCTTTTTTAATGACGTTTATCTTGCTATATAAAGATTTATTTGGGATCGCTTCGATCATTTCCTTAACTTTGACGGAGTTTAAAATAATATCTTAATGCTGGAAAGATCTGACCTAAAACAACTACTTATATTCGTTTTAATAATAGCTGTTACCATAATAATTGCTCATTTTGCAAGTATTCTAATTAACAGAAGAGTTGCTAAGAAGAACAATGTGCTTCTCCAAGACCCTACCAGACTTAAATTTTTTGCTCATGTTAGTACAGCAATAATTTATATTATTGGATTTAGCTCCGCTATAGGCCGAATCAATTTTTTAGAACCTGTGGCTACCTCACTTTTAGCTGGAGCAGGTTTAATTACAGTAGCAGTTAGTTTTGCTTCTCAAAATGCTCTCAGTAATATTATTAGTGGCTTATTCATTGTACTTTTCAAGCCATTTGGTGTCAACGACCGATTGAAGATCAGGGATAATATAATAGGTGTAGTTGAAGACATTACCTTAAGACACACCATTCTAAGAGATGGAGAGAACAAAAGGATTATAATTCCGAACGCTCTTATGAATAATGAGGTAGTGGTCAACTTTGATTTTATCGAACAGAATATTAAAAAATCTGTAGATATCCTTTTGCACCACGATTCAAACATTAGGAATGCCAAGATGCTGATTAGAGATATTATCACTCAGCATCCTAAATTTATCAATAGAAGAGGAAGTGATATAAACTTAAGTCCGGAACAAGCTGTCCCAATCAATATTACTAATGTAGGTGAAAAGGGAATCAACATGCAGCTGATAATCACCGGGAGGAATATATTGGAATCAAATGAGATCGCTTTTGCTTTGTTGGAAAGGCTAATTTGTGAGATGCCAGCTGTTGATGCATATTTTGTGCGTCAGGATTCAATTGCTAAGGCTGAGAATAATACAGAACAAAAGTCAGAAATGGGGCAAGATGAGAAAGTAGGCACATTTGAGGATATGTCAGATTCTATTGACAATGAAGTAAATTCGATCAATGTAGCCGGAGAATCTGACACTGGCGGGAGCGTTCAAAATAGTGGTAAATTATGAAAAATAGGTCAAAGAGGGATAATCAATATGAACAAGGAAGAATTTATAAAAAACCAGGCCTTCCACCAGGCACTCTAGTTTTTACAGGGAAAAGGAAGGTTCAGCAGACAATGCTGCATATTACAAAAGTTTGATGATGAAGATGTAAAAAGAGAATTAATCACCAATGGTGATGTATCGCGCATTCATCATGGCACCAGAATGACCTGGATCGATGTGATAGGTATTCATGATGTTACCATAATTGAACAAATTGGGCTTAAATATAAGATTAGCAATTTACTACTTGAGGATATCCTGGATGTGGATCAAGTACCGAAATATATGGACCTTGATAATGGTAACTTCCTATCATTTCAATCGTTTTCCTATGATAAAACGAGTCAGAATATAATAAAGGAACAAATCTCTATTTTTTTACAGAAACTGTTATTATTTCATTTCAGGAAAATGTCAATGACACTTTTCAACCT
Source organism: Candidatus Brachybacter algidus (assembly GCA_016711705.1). Classification (GTDB taxonomy): domain Bacteria; phylum Bacteroidota; class Bacteroidia; order Chitinophagales; family Saprospiraceae; genus Parvibacillus; species Parvibacillus algidus. The sequence goes on from JADJSK010000001.1 coordinate 95,242, forward strand.
ATTCATGAAAGGGTGGATAATGCTAAAAGTCGCTTCAGGACAAGGATGCCTGATTATATGGCATATGCGTTAATTGACCTAATCGTAGATAAATATAACGAAGCCACGCAGTATTTTGAAGATAAAATTGAGGAAATGGAATATAAAATAGAAACCAATCCCGATAAAGCGCTGAAACAGGATATCTTTAAATTCAGAAGAGAGTTTATAAATTTTCTTAAGACCATTACACCTATTCAGGAAGCAATTATAAAATTCAAATCCTCCACTTCAGAATCAATTAAACCTGAGACCAAAATATATCTTGCCGATCTTCTCGATCATGCGCAACATGTCAGCAGTCTGGCCGATACTTACAATGAAATGATATACGCTTTATATGATCTTTTCCATGCAGAACTAAACTATAGAGCAAATGGTGTAATAAAGATACTTACAGTGATTTCTACTATTTTTATACCACTCACTTTTATTGTTGGAGTCTATGGAATGAACTTTGATCAAATGCCTGAACTTCGTTGGAAGTATGGTTATCCTGCTGTTTGGATATTTATGGTTTTATTTACATTTGCCACCTTGATATATTTTAAATATCGAAAATGGACATAATTTATTCTTCTTCTACGTCTCCTCGGAGTAGCGGATTCAAAGGCAGATGATAAGTGTTGAAAATTGTCTGGAATGACTGATAAAGTTCCGGATATATATTGCCAAAATAGTTGCCATAAGTGAAATAGTGATGGACGGCTACTGCGAAAGGATCTACATCAGGTAGTCCTATCACACCCATGATTTCTCTGTGGCCATAACTCGCTACATCATACAGATTATACCAGAAATTTTCATTTACTTCAGGAAAAATAATGTCTTTTGAGCAAATCTTCATGATCCTGGCGTATTCATAAAGAACAATGTTGAAATATTTTTCAGGTTCTTTGAAGGAAGGCATCATATGTTTAAGTGAAAATAGAGCAATACCGTCCATTTCAAAGATTTCACTAGCATGATATCTGTCAGGTTGTTCAGGGCTAAGAAAGGGATTTGGATAGACAGCTATTCTGTCGAAAGGTTCCAATAGAAAATCCTTTTGCTGCAATGTTAATCTGACAGGTTGAAAAGCGACTAATGCTTTGAGATCATATGGCATTTCTTCTTGCATGCCCATGTACAACCATTCTTTTGCTTCAATATATAATACAACCCTTTGATCGAAGATCTTCTTCTTTTCCGGATTTAGATTACGATAGTATTCACTGTTCTTTTCAAAAATGGTTTTTATCTTTTCATCCAGATTCAGGGGAAATCTTTTATACCACCACCAGTCAAGTTGAGGTGCTAAGAGATAACCAGCTGCTGCTATTATGAGGGGAATAACCAGATAAGGTGACACAAAATTGCCATCGTGATAGTTATATTCAAATAAAACAATACCGAGACCAATAATAAAGGCCAGTATATATGCAAATCCTGAAAATTTCATTCAATTCTTTTTAAAATCGATGAGCAAAGCTAATTAAACTAAATAATTATGGTTAACAATGTTATAACATTGGTAAATGAATCAGTTTCAAAATAACGATTTGAAAAGATCTTGGAGTATAATAAGCTAAAATAGTAAAGGGAGAATACGCTAAGTAAGGTCGTCTGATGCCCTTTTTCGGGGGGGGGGGGGGGGTTGGAAATAATACGTCAGATGACATTCGAACACTTATCTACAAACAAATATTTGTAGATAAGTCATTGATAATAAACATCATTGCTAGCTTTTGATGATTTCCAAAGAAAATTAATTACTCTTTTCTTTGCAAATTATAAGTAAGTGCTATATTTGCACCCGCTTAGGTGCCTTAGCTCAGTCGGTAGAGCAATGGACTGAAAATCCATGTGTCCCCGGTTCGATTCCTGGAGGTACCACAAAATTTTCTAAAACCTTGTATTGAAAAATGCAAGGTTTTTTTTATTAAACTCAAGTCTTGGGCTTGATTTTAATCTAATATTTTATTACTTTTTCGGACTCATCCATCGGAGTTTCATTCTAATTTCTAATTTCTAATTTCTAATTTCTAATTTCCAACTTCTACCTTAACCTCCATGGTAACAATGTTTTTACAAGAACTTATTTGCTGCCAAACTTAAGTTACTTAACCAGATTGACTTTATAGGTCTTTGTAAAAAATTCATTTCTGAAATAGAAATTCATATTTTCATTCACCGCATCTTGATTGAAGGTTCTTACCAAATAAAGATCTACAGGTCCTGCCTCCAGCATTGTAAGATTTTCAGGTTTAAGCAGAAGCCTGTTGTCAGTGGTTGGACCTTGAATAGTAGAACTGCTTGATTTTGAGCCCTTTCCGATGATCATTATAATTATAGTTTCATCTGCGCTAAGCGGCTTTCCTGAATATTCGATGGTCGTTCCTTTGCTTAGAGAGATCTCTTTTTCGGTCTTAACGCTATCTATGCCCGGCAATTTGGTAGCTTGAGTAATGATTTTCCCTTGAGGATTAGCTATATTTATAGTATAATCCGAATTGTAAGGCAGATTTGTTTGTAGAGAATAATTTTTGTTACCACTTGGCGCTACCAATTGTTTCATATCTTTTCCTCCTATGGTGATATTATAATTAGTAGTATCAGTTTCCCCAACTGCAAGAGAATCAGCAAAACTAACTTTGCAAAGACTTTTAAATTGATTCCCATCACTAAGATATCTGATATAGAAATCTACATTGCGTGGGTATTGAATTTCAGCTTCCTTTTTCTTACATCCAATCAACAAGGTCATGCACACTGCAATAAGAGCTATACTTGTTTGAATATTATTATTTCTGGTTGACATATTTTCTGATATTAAATTTGGATTGCTTTTATTTACTTGCGTACATTTATACTTGCCTCAAGAACTCGTGCAAAGCTAATATTTGAACTGAATATTGAAAATAAATCTTTCCTTTACATTATCAAAATAACATAATATTATGAAGGTACTGATTACTGATAACTGTCATGAAGATCTGCTAATTGGATTAAGTTCGCATGGGAATGAAGTGGATTACTTGCCGCATCTTTCACTGAATGAAATTGACGCAATAATAGAAGCTTATGATGGCATAATTATTAATACACGGGTGAAGATGGATAAAGCGAGAATAGATCTTGGCCATTGTTTATCTTTCATTGGTAGGATGGGCTCGGGCCTGGACATTATTGATCTGCCTTACGCAGCACTCAAGGGAATCAAAGTGATAAGTTCACCTGAAGGAAATGCCCAGGCAGTTGCAGAGCATAGCTTAGCCATGTTGTTGACTTTACTGAATAAATTGCCATTAGGTGCATCGCAGGTTAAGAATTTTGAATGGGATAGGAAGGGGCCAGAGGTCGTGAATTATCCGGCAAAACAATCGGTATAATAGGCTATGGACATACGGGTCCTGCCTTGGCTAAGGTATTGTCTGGATTTAGGGTAAATATCAAAGTATATGATAAATATAAAGAAATCTCAGACAGTGTAAATTGCGCTGCAACCATTGTTCAATCTACTTTTGAAGATATTATTGCTCACTGTGATGTTATAAGTTTTAATATTCCGTTAACAGATGAAACAGCGTTATTGATCGACGAATCGTTACTAAGAAGAATTAAACCTGGAGCTATCTTAATTAATGCCTCAAGAGGAGGAATTGTAAAGCTTGATGATGTTTGGAATGCAATAGAGGATGGGCGATTAGGAGGTTGTTGCCTTGATGTATTCCCAAATGAAAAACCACAAACTTACAAAGTAAGGAAGCTGAAGTGATAAATAAAATGGCGGAACATCCGGCAGTAATTTTAACACCTCATGTAGCTGGTTGGACAATAGAGTCAAAACAAAAGATTGCGCAAATTTTGGTCGATAAAATTGTAAGTAATATTTAGTCTATTAACATTGCGTTAATACTTGATTATCAAAGATTTTCAAGATTTGCAAAAGGAAGATTATATGTCACATGACCATTATAACGAAATATAAATTTCATTTGGTATAATATATATCTTAAAATTTTGCTACTATTGCAACTCTTAAAACATAATTTGAAAAAAACTTGATATGAGCAGAATTATTTTACTTTTTGCTTTTCTTTTTAGTGTCATTGCTGTGAGTGAGGCCCAAACAAGCCTTAGCGGAAAAATCCTGGATAAAGAATCCGGTGAAGTTGTTATTGGTGCTACAGTCAGACTTTTAAAAGATAACGTTGAAACTGATGGTACCATTACAGATGCTTATGGTATCTTTTTCTTTAGTAATGTTACTCCGGGTATTTATAATGTCAACATTACCTATACCGGATATGCATCGAGCACCCTAAGTGGAGTTCAGGTGAATAATGGTAAAGCCAACAAAATGAGCAATATTCAAATCTCAGGCGAATCAACTCTTTTGGACGAAGCTGTTATCTATGCATACAAAAACCCTTTGATCGAGCAAGATAATACCACTCAGGGTACTACTATTACCTCAGAGCAAATAGCGAAAGCTCCTGTAAAAAGTATCGCAGGACTTGCGGCAGCTTCTGGAGGTGTATCAAGTGCAAATGGTGGTGATATTTCAATAAGAGGATCCAGAACAGCTTCCACCAACTATTATATTGATGGAATCCGGGTGAATGGTGGTTACTTACCTCCAAGTGAGATCGAGCAATTGCAGATTATCACAGGTGGTCTTGAATCACAATATGGTGACGTTACAGGCGGTATCATTGTGGCGACAACAAAAGGCCCAAGTGGAAAATTTAATTTATATGTAGACGGAGAAACATCCAAATTTCTGGATGTGTACGAAAGATCTGAAATCAACGTATCTACTTCCGGTCCGATATTAAAAGATAAAAACAATAAATCAATCATAGGTTTCCGCTTAGGTGGTCGTTTTTTAAATAATAAAGATGACAATGCTCCTTTCGATCCGGTCGCTTACATGAATGAAGATCAAATCAAATTTTTAGAGGCAAATCCTGTTAGAGATATTGGAGTAGGAGGTAAATATTCTGCAGGAGAATTTGATTTGTCAAAAAACACTTCATTGTCTAAGTTTTCTAAAAATGAACAAAGAAGAGACATTGACTTGAATGGAAAATTAGATTTTAGAATTTCAAGTGCCATAGACGTTCAGTTAGGTGTTGGTTATTCAGATATTGAAAATCACTTTGCTCCATCTAGCAATGAACAAAATTATAATTATACTAGCAGACAATGGGCTTTTGCTAATTATTTAAATAATCCAATCGAAAGTACTAATAGACTTCGTGGTAATATAAGATTAAGGCACAAGCTTTCAGATGCTAAATCGGGCAATAAAGGTCTTTTGCAAAATGTTGCATACGTATTTATAGCAGGTTATGAAAAGGAAAAAAAGGGACAGAAAGATCTTCGTCATGGAGATAACTTTTTGATTATGGATATATCGGTAAATTCAATTCAAAACTTTCTGAACCAAATTTCTTTGACTTTGTTGATCCAACTACAGGAGAACAAGTATCACAAAAATTCAGATTGGAAGAAGCGTTTCTTGGTACAATTACTAATGGTACTCAAAATCCAGCCCTTGCTAACTATAATAATGCATTGACTGAAGCCGATATCTTGTCAGAAAATTTTGTCACAACCAATGGTCAGTTTTCTGAATCTACATTGTTTAATAAGATCTTTGGTCTTTACAATAATGTTGGTAGAACTTATAATGTATATAGAAAAGAAGAAAAAGATACCTACACAGGTAGATTGGATATCAACTTTGATATTGTACCTGGAGGATCGGATAAAGGTCGACATTCTATAAATCTTGGTTTTCTGTATGAGCAGAATACCCAAGAAGATATGATTTTAAACCAAGAAATATATGGACACTTGCCGACAACCTTTCAAATAATCATTTGAAAGAGCTTGACTACAATAGTCCTAAAGATTCGATTATTATCGATGGTCAGATATTTCAAACATATAATTATAAAGTATCTGAACTGACAGGCAATAAATTTTACAAATCAGTAAGAGAGCGCCTAGGCATTCCTTTGAATGAGCCATTATTTATCAATAATCTTACACCGGATCAATTATCTTTAGATATGTTTGCACCAGGCGAACTCGTGAATGCAGGTTTAGTCTCTTTTTATGGTTATGATTACTTAGGTAATAAAGTCAACAACGCAAGCTTTAACGATTTTTTCACAAAGACAACCGGATCAGAAGCGGGAGTAAGATCTATGTTGATCGCACCTTTCAAACCGATATACCAATCATTCTATCTTCAGGACAAATTCCAGGCGAGGGATGTTATCTTCAGATTAGGTTTGAGGATAGAAAGATATGATGCAAATACTAAAGTATTAAAAGATCCTTATAGCTTATATGAGATTTCTTCAGCTCAAGAATATTATGACCAGGTTGGTAAATCAAGACCTGACAATATTGATCCAAATGCATATGTATACCTAAACACTGCGGGAAATGACGCTTCAGGTGTAAAAGCATTCAGGGTAGGAGATACCTGGTACAATTCTCAAGGAGTACAGACGCTGAATCCTGATGATATTTTTCAACAAGGTATTGTGAATCCAAGATACAAATTGGAGCCAAATGAAGTAAATAAACCAGATATTCAATTGGCTACTTATGATCCTAATCGTTCTTTCAAGGATTATGATCCTCAAGTGAGTTTCTCTCCACGTATCGCAATATCGTTCCCAATATCAGAAGATGCAAACTTCTTTGGTCACTATGATGTATTGGTAGAAAGACCTACTAATAACTATGCTTCAGGATTAAATTATTTATTGTGGGAAACACAAACAGAATTTAATAATCCTGATCTTAAGCCATCTAAAAACATTGATTATGAAATCGGCTTCCAGCAGAAATTATCAAATTCTTCGGCGCTGAAACTTTCAATATATTATAAAGAAATTCGCGATCAGATTCAAAATGCCTTGATCAATTATACGAATAACGTTTCAGGTTCATTATTGAGTTTCCGAAACATTGACTTTAGTACAGTCAAAGGATTGCAATTACAATATGACCTTAGAAGAACTAGCAATTTAACGCTTCAAGCCAACTATACTTTACAGTTTGCAGATGGTACGGGTTCAGATCCTCAAACGCAAAGAAGTATCGCCAGAAATGGTCAGATTCGAGTATTGAGTCCGCTTGATTTCGACGAAAGACATGCAATTAAATTCACACTGGATTACAGATTTGATGAAGGTAAGTTATACAATGGTCCAGAATGGTTTGGACTTGATTTCTTCTCAAATACAGGAATAAACATTATTACGACAGCAGTATCAGGTCGACCATATACTAAGGCTGCTACTCCTACTGAAAGAGGTGGTTCAGGAACAATAGGCACATACAATGGACAAAGATATCCATGGAATTTCAATGCCGATCTTAGAATCGACAAGTCATTTACACTGAATAAGGATAGCAAAGACCATCCTCTTGCATTTAACATTTATCTAAGGATTACAAATGTGTTGAATACAAGAAATATTTTTGGCCTGTACAAAGCATCAGGTTCAGAATTTGATGATGGATTCTTGCCAACTACTCTTGGACAAAACTTATATTCTGCTATTGAATCAAACGAAATTGGTACAGGCTTTGGAAGAACATCTCAAGATTATGTTAACGCATACAATTGGTTAATGTATAATCCTGACTTTTTCAACGGTCCTAGAAGAATCTTTCTTGGTGCCAGCTTTAATTTTTAATCATTAATTTCATTCTTAAAGATTTTATTAACCTAATTTTCGATAAAATCAATTTGACCTTTAAATTTAAAATAATACAAATGAAAAATAATATTCTTTTGTTCGTATTTCTAATGTTAACCTTCATTACAGCAGATGTAAATGCTTACCGACCTTACAAGTCAGGTACTCAACCTGGCAACAAGGAAACATTGGAATTGCGAGAGTTGTGCGCTCCTGCAACTGCCAAGATAGAGTTGAATGTTAACAACGTTAGAGCACTTTTACTTAATGGTGGTGACGTATGGTGGGATCGTGAAGATGGAAGGTATATAGTGCCTAATGTCACTTCTAAACCTGTTTCTTCCATTTTCGCAGCAGCTGTTTGGGTGGCTGGATTTAATGGGGGATCATTAAAGGGTGCCGGTAGAATGTATGGTTATGATAATAAGCATGACTGGTTTCCTGGCCCATTAAATGACAATAACGGACAAATTACAATTCAGGAATGTTCTAACTGGGATAGATTCTTTGAGGTAAGAGGCGATGAAATCGATCGTCATATTGCTTTATTCAATGCAGCAGTTTTAAATGGTACAGAATATACTGAAGATCAAATTCCTCTAAACGTAAGAGGTTGGCCTGCCAGAGGCAATCCTTATTTCAAAAGGATATTTAATTGGAATCTGCCAAGCACTACAGCAGCTCTTGCACCATTCTACGATTATGATGGTGATGGAGAATATGATCCGGCACTAGGTGATTTTCCTATTATAGAAGTACGTGGAGTAGGTGGAGCTTGTGAGCCAACACTAGAAAATCCTGTACCTCCAACTTATGCGGATCAAATGTTTTTCTGGATCTACAACGATAATGGAAATGCGCACTCTGATTTTGGTGGTCAACCTATTAATATGGAAGTTCAGGTGCAGGCTTATGCATTTAAAACGACAGATCAGTTGAATGATATGACATTCATGCGATATAAACTTGTCAATAGAGCTCCTACTGTAACTGAAGATTGTATCTTCGGTTGGTGGGTGGATTCAGATCTTGGTTGTCCTGATGATGACTTGATCGGTTGTGATTCTTCCAGAAGTTTAGTTTATTATTATAACGTAGATGGTACTGATGGTAATTCAGGTCCTGATATGACATTGTGTAATGCAGGCGGTGGTTCTGTTAATACTTATGGTAGAAAAGTTCCAATTATTGGTATCGATTATTTTGAAGGACCTACCATCGATTCGACTACAACTTCAGGTAAAGATACTTTGTACGATATAGGAATGACTTCATTTACTTATTTCAACAGAGAAAGTGCTGAAGCAGGAACTACTGACCCGGGTACCCTTAGGGAATTATATAATTATATGGATGCTAAATGGAAAGATGGTACTCCATTTACATATGGTGGGTCTGGCTATAAGTCTGGAGGAGCTATTACAAGATATCCATTCGCTGATGACCCGGACAATGTAAACGGCTGGTCTATGAAAACCGTTCCTTCTCTTCCTGGGATAGATAGAAGAAGTGTACAGTCTACAGGACCGATCACTCTTGAATCTAACAAGACTAATTACATGGTTGTAGGAGTTCCATGGGTTCCGGATCAAGATTATACTGGTCCTAACAACGCTCCTTCATTGAAGGATCTTAGAGCGGCGGATGATATCTGCCAAGGTTTATTCGACAATTGTTTTAAGATTTTCGACGGTCCTGACGCTCCTGAGGTCGATGTGATTGAACTAAATCAAAAGATTATAATTGCGTTGAGCAATGATTCGACAAAGTCTAACAACTTTAATTTGGATTATGCAGGATTTAATCCTGGTATATCTCCAAATAAAGATGCTGAAGGACTTTTTAGATTCCAAGGTTATCAGATCTATCAATTGAGTAGAAATGACGTTTCATTATCTGAATTGGATGATGTCTCTAAAGCAAGGCTTGTAGCACAGGTCGATCTTAAAGATACGGTGACTACTTTATATAACTGGACAGCTATTGACAACCCATCACATATACATACGGCACCTGACGGTGATGATCATTTCATTTGGACACCTACCGTTAAAGTAATAGGTGAAAACAAAGGTTTGAGAAATACATTCGAGGTTACTCAGGATCTTTTTGCTTCAGGCGATCAGAAACTATTGAACCATAAAAAAATACTATTATACTGCAGTTGCGTATGCTTATAACAACTTCCAAAAAGTTACACAGGATGGTGAAGGTCAAAAGATAACTTTCGCTAGAGGTAGAAGAAACAGTAAGATATATACCGGTATTCCAAGACCAGTAGTTGATAGAGTTCTTAACTCTGACTATGGAGATGGAGCACTTATCACACGTTTGGATGGTGAGGGAAGCTATAGTTCTTTTCTTGAATTGGCTGATGGAGAAAGAGATAGATTATTTAACTTGAGTTTCACTGATGGACCAAATGCTGATAGAACTATTAAGTACAAGGAAGAAGGTGGACCAGTAGCTGTTAAAGTATACAATCCCGTAGATGTAATAGATGGTAAATTATTCCTTGCATTTACTGATGATAATGGAAACGATAATGTTTTAAATGAAAAAACTGCAGTATGGTCTCTTACAGACGTAAATGGCGATACACTGGTAAAAAATGAAAATTTTGATTTGTTTAATGAGCGCCTTATAGCTGATTATGGAATGTCTATATTCTTCTACAACAATGAACCTGGAGAAGACAGAGATGACATAAATGGTTATGTCGGTCAAAGGGGAGAATATAAAACTGCAGGTGCCACACCTTGGATAACTTTCATTCAGGATGGACAAGATGGCTTCAGTCCTAACCTAAACGTTTCACTACTCATTTCTGAAGTATTGGATTGGATTAACTACATCATCAAAACTGATGGTAAGCCGAATGAAGATCCTAAGAATGTATACGAGAAATTAAGCTTCTGGCCAGCTGTTCTTGCTTTGAGAGATGGAGAGGATGCAGGTTTAAATCAATTCTTTACTCCAGTACCGGCTTCTACTAACATTAAATCTACTGTATTAAAGGTCAATGATCTTTCACAGTTAAATAATGTGGATATTGTATTTACCTCTGATAGATCCAAATGGTCTAAATGTATTGTTGTTGAATCTTCTAATAGCAAATATGCATTAGCCGGATTTGATTCTGAAGGCAAAGCATCAGGCTTTAGCTTAAGAAAAGGTAGGTCAATTACAAAAGAAGTTGACGCTAATGGTGATCCTGTGTTAAATGCAAATCCGGATTCAACCGGTATGTCTTGGTTCCCGGGGTATGCCATTGATGTTGAAACTGGCGTTAGATTGAATATATTCTTTGGTGAAAACTCTAGTTATGATCCACAGATCTTTAGTACATTGTTTGAAGCAGAAGGGTTAAATCCTAAGAGCGGGAGAGATATGATATGGAACCCAAGTGGAAAACTGTTGATCAATGCGAATAACAATTTATTGTCACCGGAGAATTTCTTCGGAGGAGGACAACATTATATTTATGTTACTAAGACGAAATACAATGAATGTGCTACGTTCCTCAACAACCTTAAGAATCCAAGTGATGTAAATAAGGCCAGAGTTTTATCTCAGGTAACTTATATTGCAATGCCTTTGACTAACGGTATGTTGAGCTATAAGGATGGTCTAATCCCGGAAGAATTTACCTTTAAAGCAAGGGTTAATAATGATTACAAAGTTTCATCTATTCCTGAAGGCAGGACTGGATTGAATAATGGAATGCCTAGTTATGAGATTAATATTTCAGGTAAGGCTTTTGGCCAAAGAGATAATGCTCTAGTCAATCATGCACTGGACAGTATATCTGTAGTGCCGAATCCTTACTATGCTTACTCAGGTTACGAAACCAACGAGATCAGCAACATTGTAAAGATCACGAATCTTCCTGCAAAATGTTTGGTAACTATTTATTCACTTGATGGTAAATTTATCAGACAATTCAACAGAAATGAAGTAAGAGAAGAGAAGAAAGGAGTTGGAAGGGGTGTAGTCTATGCTCAGGTCAATCCGGACATCGAATGGGACTTGAAAAATGCTAATGGAATCACTGTGGGAAGTGGTATTTACCTTATTCACGTTAAATCTGATGAAGGTGAAAGAGTTATAAAATGGGTAGGTGCTATTAGACAGCTCGAAATCTCAGGATTCTAAAAATACAATATTAAGCGTCAGGAAATTAAAAGCCTGACGCTTTATCAAAAACTATTAATTTGCTTTTATTTTTTAAAAGTGATTGGAAAATATCAAAAGAAATTAACGTGAAAAAATACTTTACATTTTTAATGTTTTGCGGATTCATTGCCTCTTCAATGGCAGGTAATCCTGATAGACAAGGATCAGCAGGCGCAGGGGAATTGCTTATGAATCCATGGGCTAGAAGTGCGGGCTTACACACTATCAATACTGCAGGTGTGACAGGAATTGAGGCTACCAGACTCAATATCGCAGGAATGGCTAGGATCAATAGCCTGGAAATATCATATGGACACGCTCAATATCTAGTAGGAACAGATATTTCAATGAATACATTAGGTCTTGCCAAAAAAATCGGTAAAAACGGTGTATTTGGGTTGGACTTCATGTTAGTAAATGTTGGTGATATTAAAGTGACTACAGTTGCCTATCCGGAAGGAACAGGAGCTACCTTCACACCTACATTCGCTAATATTGGTATATCTTATGCTACCGTATTTGAAAATAAAGTTTCTGTAGGTGCAGCTGTTCGTCTTGTCATGGAGTCTTTCGGTGGTATATCTGCCAGAGGAGTTGCCATCGATGCTGGTGTTCAGTATGTTAACGGACCTAAAGATAATTTCAAACTTGGCTTGTCACTCAGAAATCTTGGAACACCTATGAAATTCAGAGGTGAAGGTTTCACAGTAACGAAACCATCTGAAACAGGTGCTAATACTAACTTGGCTTACGATCAGAGATCAGCAAATTTTGAATTGCCGGTAGCTTTGAATATAGGTACATCTTACGATTTTTATGTCGGTGATGATATCAGAGTATCTCCAATGGTTAACTTTACATCAAACTCTTTTAGCAGAGATCAACTTGGTTTCGGCGTTGAATTGGGTATATTGGATAATATGCTTCAAGTAAGAGGTGCTTATAAAGCTGAATTACAAAAAACAACAGCTATTGTTAAGGAAGATGTTTATTCTGGTTTGGCATTGGGCGCTTCAGCGAATCTTGTGTTCAATAAAGAGAAAAAATCTAAGATCGGTTTTGACTATGCTTATAGAACTACAAATGTATTCTCAGGTACACACAACTTTGGTGTCCGAATAGATTTGTAGCCTTAAACTTTATTGCCCAATAAATGTTTAACAATATTCTAATCAGATAAAACTAAACACTTCCATATGGGAGTGTTTAGTTTTTTTATTAAAATCAATATATGTCAAATTACAACTATTTAACTCAAGAAGGATTGGATAAGCTTAATGCTGAATTGGAAGATTTTAAAACCAATGGTCGTCAGGAAGCTGCTAAGGCAATAGCTGAGGCAAGAGATAAAGGTGATTTGTCTGAAAATGCAGAATATGATGCAGCCAAAAATGCTCAAGGCATGCTGGAATTGCGGATTAATGAGCTTGAGAAAGTATTGTCTAATGCCAGACTTATTGATGCTTCACAATTAGATATCACAAAAGTGACCATTCTTTCAGTTGTAGAGTTAGAAAACATTAAAACAAAAAAGATATTTAAATATACTATTGTGTCGGAGGCTGAAGCAGATCTTAAAGCCGGAAAAATAAGTGGTAGCTCACCAATTGGTAAAGGTTTATTGGGTAAAAAAGAAGGTGAGGTGGCAGTTATAACTACCCCAGCCGGAGCACTAGAATTCAAAATTTTGAAATTATCACATTAATAAGGTATGTCTTCAATTTTTGCTAAAATAATCAATGGAGAAATTCCTTCTCATAAAGTTTATGAAGATGAGAATTTTCTGGCATTTTTAGATATACGCCCGATGGTTAAAGGGCACACACTTGTGATACCCAAGAAGGAGGTAGATTACCTATTTGATATGAATCCTGAAGAGTATACTTCCTTACTTCTCGCTGCTCAGAAAGTAGCTAAAGGAATTAAAAAAAGCGTGCCTTGTACTAAAGTAGGTATGACTGTCATTGGTCTTGAAGTTCCGCACGCACATGTGCATCTTATGCCGATAAATAATGTTGCTGATATGAGTTTTAAAAATCCGGTAGTTGAAATGACACAATCTGAAATGAACCAATTAGCCCAATTGATCAATAAAAACATAGAGTAATCTTTATTACAATTTAACTTTTCCCGGATTTTCTTTTATAAAATCAGCCCAGCCTTTAGATTTGCTTGTTCCTGACAATGTATCTCGACAAAAAGCATGACACAGCGCTACAGATAAGGCATCGGTAGCATCAAGAGAAGCATCAGACAAGTCTATCCCAAATTGTTTTTCGATCATTCTTGCTACTTGTTCCTTTGAAGCATTTCCATTCCCTGCTACAGATTGTTTTATCTTTCTTGGAGAATACTCAGCAGTAGTCAATCCGAAATACATGGCAGCTGATATAGCTACTCCTTGTGCTCTGCCTAGTTTAAGCATGGATTGGATGTTTTTACCAAAAAAAGGAGCTTCAATTGCAAATTCATTGGCATTAAATTTTTGGGTCAGCAATTCAATTTTCATAAAAATCTGATGCAGTTTCTCGTGCGGGTTTGTTATGTGTTTAAGGTTTAAAGTACCATATTCCAGTAGCTCAGGCAAGGGTTTATTAAATCTCACCAAAGCGAAACCCATTTTAATAGTACCCGGATCGATACCAAGAATTATAGGATTGGATTTAATCATGAATCTTTTGTTTTACCTGAATATATCCGCAAGGTAAGATAATATTATAAATTTGTTTAATCTATCATTTGTTTTAGTAGACCCCGCTTTCATACAACTCCAATGCTTTTTCCAGATCTTCTGGTGTATCAATACTTATTCCCTGGGAAGGCGTTTCGGCCATTTTAATTTTCATGCCGTGCTCAAGATATTTAATGCATTCTATCATTTCTGAGGCATCAAGTGGTGTATCCGGCAGTGAAGATGCTTTGAGCAATGCTTCTTTTCTAAAACCATAGATACCAATGTGTTTGTAACATTTGTATTCAACATTCAAATTTCTTCTAAACGGAATCGGACTTCTTGAAAAATACATTGCTTCTCCAAAAATATTAGTAATTACTTTAACCACATTTGGATTGTTGATCATTTCCTCCTCTCTGATAAGCATCATTGGTGAAACAATATCGGTGGTTTTCTGGTGGTCATTTACAAAGAGGTCTAACAGCTTCGTCATGATTTCTTTGTGCACAAAAGGCTCATCTCCCTGTATATTAAAGAAAATATCATAATCCAGATTTTTTGCGATTTCAGCGATCCTTGAAGTACCATTCTCATGTGGTATACTACTCATATAAGCAGTACCGCCATTGGAGATAATTTCATTATAAATTATTTCACTATCACAGACTACTGCCACATGATCGAAGAGCCCTGTTGCTTTCATGTTTTCATAAACCCTCCTTATGATTGTTTTATTTCCAATCTCTTTCATGAGTTTTCCTGGAAACCTTGTAGAATCATATCGTGCAGGAATGAGTGCTGCTATTTTCATGAGTTTAATTTTTGCTCAAAATTAAACTTTTTTGAGTATAATCGATTTACTTCATTGAGATCTCAGTAAGTATCACTTGCTGACTTAGTAAACATTATAATGTTTAGGCGGACATGTAATGGAATAGAAACTTTGTTTAACTTTGCGCCCAAATAAAAAAAAGAAATGATAAAGATTCTCGCGAACGATGGCATTGAGGCCGATGGTAAAATGTTATTGGAGGAAGCTGAGTATGTAGTAGAGACGAATAAGGTGGCTCAGGCAGATCTAATGAAGGTATTACCGCAATATGATGTCATAATCGTAAGAAGTGCCACACAGGTGCGAAAAGAATTGATTGACGCTTGCCCAAACCTGAAAGTGATAGCTAGAGGTGGAGTAGGTATGGATAATATAGATGTTGACTACGCTCGCAGCAAAGGCATTGCAGTGATCAACACCCCTGCAGCTTCTACCCGTTCAGTTGCTGAATTGGCTATGTCTCACATATATGCCTTGTCAAGAAATATACACAGATCAAAAAAGGATATGTCAGCTGCTGATGCAGACTTTAAAGGATTGAAATCAGGATATTCTAAAGGTACAGAACTTGCAGGTAAAACACTTGGCATAATTGGTTTCGGAAGAATCGGGCAAGAAGTAGCTAAACTAGCTATGGGTTCAAATATGAGAATTCTCCCTTATGACCCTTATGTCGAAGAGACAGAATTGAAGTTCAATATTTTTGGAAATGACAATTTGAATCTTGCAGTTAAAGTTAATACTGTGGATAAAGAATATGTAATTAAAAACAGTGATTTTATCACTTTGCATTTACCATTTGCTGATGGTAAACCAATCATTGGTGCTGAAGAAATAGCCAAAATGAAAAATGGTGTGGTGCTTATCAACACTGCAAGAGGTGGTGCTATTAATGAAGATGCGCTTATGGAAGGTCTGGCATCAGGAAAAATCTATGGAGCAGGATTGGACGTTTTTGACAACGAACCTCATCCTCGAAGAGATATCCTGGATCATCCGATGATCTCTTTGACACCACACATCGGGGGTTCAACTAAGGAAGCTCAGATGAAAATAGGCATTGAGTTGGCTGATAGCATCATTACTTATCTTGAAGCTAATCCATAGATCGAGTTAAAGACTAGTCAAAGTTTTTTTAATTTATTAAAAAATTATTATCAATATATTAATGTCGAATACATCCAAACAAAATCAGGTATTACTTGAAGAACAGGATGATTCGTTCTCTAACTCAATTGTCGTCATTGATGCTCATGAGCACAATTTAAAACATATTGATGTAAACATTCCTAGGGATAAGTTGGTAGTCATCACAGGTATCAGCGGCAGCGGAAAGTCCAGTCTTGCTTTTGATACTATTTTTGCTGAAGGTCAGAGACGTTATATCGAAACCTTTGATAATTATACCAGGATGATGATTGGCGGAATGGAACGTCCTGCTGTGGAAAAAATCAGCGGATTATCTCCTGTGATCTCTATTGAACAAAAGACTACAGGCTGGAATCCACGATCTACGCTAGGCACTGTGACAGAAGTCTATGACTTATTGAGACTTTTCTTTGCAAGAGCTTCTGAAGCTTATTCTTATATCAGTGGTAAAAAAATGGTCAAGTTTTCTGAGGAAGAGATCTTGGGTGCTATCACCGGTGATTTGGATGGAGCATCTATCATGATCTTAGCACCGATAGTAAAAGGCCGTAAAGGCCATTACAAAGAATTACTTGATCAGGTAAGAAAACAAGGATATACGAAGGTCAGGATTGATGGTGAGATAACTCCACTTTCTGTAGGCCTGCAGGTAGATAGGTATAAAGTTCATGATATTGAATTGGTCATAGATAAACTATCTGTTATTGAATCCAATCTCACCAGACTAATTACTTCTTTGCAGTTAGCCTTGAAAATGGGTGAAGGGCTTATTTATATATTTAATAACAACACGGAAGAAATAAGGCTCTTTAGTAAGCATCTCGCTGATCCTGAAAACAAATTGGCTTACGAAGAACCGAATCCCAATACCTTTTCTTTCAATTCTCCATATGGGGCTTGTGCTAGATGCAGTGGGCTAGGGGAATTATTTGAAGTGGATATTCAAAAAGTAATACCTGATTTTGCCAAGTCGATTAATGATGGTGGCATCGTTGCCCTGGGACTTCCTCGGGAGACAAATTATTACAATCAGGTACGTGAAATAGCCAAAGATTATAAATTTACCTTTGCCACTCCAATCGATAAAGTTCCAATGGCTGCATTAGATCAAATTCTCTATGGTTCTAATGGTAAAGATTGGGAGGGAAATAAACCATATTCTTACAATGAATATACTTATGACCTGAAGACTACGGGTTTAATCAGAATCATAGAACTGTGTTACTCAGATTCCTCTTCAGAAAAGATAAGACAATGGGCAGAAGAATTTATGTCATTAGAAGTCTGTCCTGATTGCAAAGGAGATCGTCTGAAAACAGAATCCCTTCACTACAAAATTGCAGGTAAAAATATCGCTGAAATCAATAAAATGCCATTGGCTGCATTGAACGATTGGTTTCTTACTTTAAATGATAAACTTGACGAAAGACAGCAAAGCATCGGCAAAGATATTTTAAAAGAGATCAGCATGAGGGTGCATTTTTTAAACCATGTTGGCCTAGATTATTTGACTCTTGATAGAAGTGCAAGAACACTTTCCGGAGGTGAATCACAGCGTGCCAGACTCGCTAATCAAATAGGTACACAACTTTCTGGAGTGCTGTACATTTTGGACGAACCAAGTATTGGTTTACATCAGCGTGATAATAACAGGCTCATCAAGGCACTCAAAGAACTGGTGGAAATAGGAAATACGGTGCTTGTTGTCGAACATGACAAAGATATAATGTTGGCTTCCGATTACATCATTGACATTGGCCCAGGTGCAGGTATTCATGGTGGAAAAGTAACAGGATTCGGGACACCTGAAGAATTTTTAAAATTAAAAAATACAACTGCTCAATATCTCGCCGGTGAAATTAGTGTTACAATACCTAAAGAAAGAAGGAAGGGTTCAGGGAAAACCCTGAAATTGTTGGGCGCAACCGGGCATAATCTGTTGAACGTCGACTTATCACTTCCATTAGGTATGATGATCATGGTGACAGGCGTGTCAGGCAGCGGAAAATCTTCACTTATTACTGAAACATTATATCCAATACTCAGGAAACACTTTTACAACAGTCTATCTAAACCTCTACCTTTTAAAGCAATAGAAGGGCTAGAATATTTGGACAAAGTAATTGAAATAGATCAGGCTCCGATAGGTAGGTCGCCCAGGTCTAATCCAGTCACATATATCAACGTGTTTTCAGAGATCAGAAATATTTATGCGGCTTTGCCTGAGTCTAAGATTAGAGGGTATAAAATCGGGAGATTTTCTTTCAATGTAGCAGGGGGAAGGTGTCCGATATGTGAGGGTGGTGGTATGAAAGTAATTGAAATGAACTTTTTACCCGATGTGATGGTGGAATGTGAAGGGTGTAAAGGTAAACGTTACAATAAGGAGACGCTTGAGATTCTCTATAAAGGGAAGTCTATAGGAGATGTGCTTCAAATGACTGTAAATGAAGGAGTTGAATTTTTTCAACCTATTCCAAAGATATATAGAAAGCTGAAAACACTTCAGGATGTAGGATTGGGTTACATTGCACTAGGTCAGCAATCTACCACGCTAAGTGGGGGAGAGGCTCAAAGAGTAAAACTTGCCGAAGAGCTTTCAAAAAAGGATACCGGCAATACGATGTACATATTGGATGAGCCAACTACTGGCCTTCATTTCAGCGATATACAACAGTTGCTGGTTGTTTTACAATCACTTGTTGACAAAGGTAATACTGTCCTAATTATCGAGCACAATATGGATATGATAAAATCAGCGGATTATGTCATCGATATCGGACCTGAAGGAGGTTCCGGAGGAGGCAAAATCGTAGCAGAAGGACGTCCGGAAGAAATAATAAAAAATTCTAAAAGCTTGACGGGTCATTTTTTAAAGATGGAATTAAATCCTTCTTAATGCATATTATTTTTTTCGATCTTCCCAACTATCAATTTTCCAGTTGTCTAAAGTTTTCCTTTCTGGTCGTTCTTCTAAAGAAAGATCTTCATATTCAATGAATTCATTAGAAATTGATGCCTGAGTCCCAGTATTTTGATCTTTCTGGAGGTTTTCAATTTTTTTGGAAATAAGTATTTTGAACATCATTCCAACCAATGTAAAAGGTAAAAATAACAGAGATACGATTCCATTAAGGATTCCAACCAATGGGCTTAACTTGATGTTCGTCCCAATTTTTTTGAAGTAACTAAAGAGCAATTCTTTCTTCATGATCAGAATGGCGATCAATAATAATGGCGTGGCATACAAAAAGATTATGTAAAATATCTTCGCTACTGAAAATAGAAAATAGCCAAATACCAAAAGGATTATTATTCCAATGAGTGATGAGAAGTTAAATGAAATTGATTTGTTCATTGCTAAATATTTGTAATTTTTAAACAAAATAATTTGCAAAATGATTTTTTGAGCAATGGAATTTTCGATGAAATTACAAAATTAACTGTCCAAGCCTTGGTTTGATTTAACAACCAATCAGAATAATCTATTGAGAAATTATTATAGTGCGTTTTAAAATTGCAGCGTTTTGAGGTTTTTTAGCATAAATCATAGATAAAAGGGTATAATTGTTATCTTTGAACCAACTATAATCAATGTAATTTTTATTTCATGTCTAACATTTACAGCAAATTCGTTCTTTTTTCTTTATTATGTTTTTCTACTCAAATATCTTATAGTCAATGTAATCCTGCTCTTACTATTGAACCTGCTTTTAATTGTTTTACAGCAGCTAGTTCAGCAATAAATGGATCTGGTACAGGATTTGTTTGCGATCTAAATAATTTTTGTATCAGTACAGGTGCAGTCCCGCAACTAGATCCACCAATACCATTTTGTAGCACAAATTCTGTTCTGAATAATCCTATTTGGTTTTCTTTTATTGCAGATGCATCCGGCGTATTGGATGTAGAAGTGATCACCGCAGGTTGCACCGGAGGAATTCAATGGGCATTATATGATCAATGCGGAAATTATTTTAATACAATAGCATGCCAAAGTTTTCCTGTTTTACCAGCTAACACTCCATTTAACATATTTGTTAACGGTACTATACCTGGGGCGACTTATTATTTGGTGATCGATGGAGCCAATGGAGCAACTTGCAATTATGAGTTTCATGTTAATGATGGAATTAGTCCAATTTTTGTAGGAGATGCAATTGGGACGACATTAACAGGTAACACAATGATTTGTGGAGGATCTACAGTTAACTATTCATTCCCCGGTATACAATTTGGTACAGATTATCATTGGACATTACCTGACGGATCTACAATTGATTCCGAAGGTCCAAATACATCTATTTCTTTCCCTGAAGGAATGACTCCCGGACCTTACCAACTTTGTGTTACAGCATCTAATGATTGTGACCCTAATGATGATGCTGTTCCTGTTTGTTGGGACATAACAATACTTGAAGAACCGAAATACAATGTTTTTGGTGAAGTATGTCAAGGTGATACATACAATTTTCGAGGTGGAAATTATCCTCCCGGAAGTTATACATTTAATTATCAAGGTCCGAATGGAACTAGTTGTGATACAACTTATAATCTTGTTATAGTGCCACTGCCTAATACCAATGGTCCTGACCAACAGGTATATAAATGTGAAGATGATTTCTTTGCGTTTGTAGATGGGGTGCCTTTTCAATCGGGACCTGCAGCTAATATTGTGACATATGTAAATTCCAGAGGGTGCGACAGTCTTGTAAATTTTTATATAAATGATGTGCAATTGTCAGGAACGGTCCAGGCCAACCCAGCGTCATTACCTTGCGGCGGCACAGCAACTTCGACTCTCAGTTTGGCACCTGGATTTGTATTTCCTCCGGATGCGTATGGAATTAAGTGGTATAATGCATTAGATGTTGAAATTGGCATGGGAAGTAGTGTCGTAATTTCGAATCCCGGGTACTACTATGCAATTGTTACAACCTTTATGAATAATACTTCTAACCCCCTGGTTGAGCCACAGCAGATAATTTGTACGGAATATTTTCCTGTGACGATAACGGCGGAGAATTCTACGTTGGTTATGCCGGTTACGACAGGGCCGACGACTTTGTGTGCCGGGGAGAATTATACATTTGACGTGACGAATATACAGACAGGAGTATTGTCTTACACATGGAATCATGTAGATGGTACAGTGATGGGAGTAGGAAATGGATCGACGATCAACTTAAATTATGCGACAGCGGGCAATTACCAGATATGTGTGAATGCAGTAGATGGTTGTGGTCCTGGGCCTGAGACTTGTTTCCCGATCCAGGTGGTACCATCACCTACGGTAAGTTTGGCAGCTTCTTATGCTGTATGTGCGAAGGAGGATAGTTTAACAGCCACACTTGGTGGCATTCCTAATCTGACGGATCCATTGCTTCAGTATATATGGATAGCTACTGCCGGTCCTGATATCGCAGGAGTGGTATTCACACCGGCGAATGATCCAAATACAGTGGTGACAGTGGTTCAGCCGGGCACCTATACCTTCCAGTTTGGTGCTGATTACAATGGTCAGGGCTGCGGAGAGAGTAAGACAATAGATGTTAAATTTGAGGAAGCGTTGGTGCTTACTCCTAAGAATATACAGGCTTGCAACGATTTATTGCAGCCTTTGCCGAGCATGGTAGATCTGGATACATTGGTCAGCGGAAATATTGCTTATACAGGTACCTGGAAACTGGTAAGCGGACCTGGCACCCCTGGGGGGACGTTGCCGATACAGGACTTTACGGGCATGACCAATACGGGCGTGTATGTGTATGAATATACCCCTAATCAGGCAGGGGTATGTGTAGTGACACCGGTGCAGGTACAGATCGATCTACAGAACTGTATTTGTCCACCATTGAGTATATCACCGAATGCGGGGACGACGTGTAATGATGTAGGCACGATAAATTTAAATAATACGATCCAGGGTGCTACGGGAGCGGGTACATGGACAGTGACAAATAAACCTGTAGGATCCACAGTAGTGATAGCAGGAGGGATTGCTAATTTTAGTTCACAGCCGGCGGGCACCTATGATTTTACTTATACATTGACAAATAGTATGGCAGGATGTCCAATGACAGCGGTAACGACGGTGACGATCATGTCGGCACCTGTAGCTACCTTGAAGACAGTTGAACAGGCATGTAACAGTAATTTTTCACCTGATTATGTGAATGAAGTAGATTTTGATACGTTGGTGGTAAGCGGCGTGACAGGAGGAGTGTGGACATATACAGGTCCGGGCGGCGATCCAGGAAGTGCATCATTTAGTCCAAAGGACTTTAATGGAGCTACTCCGGGTACGTATGAATATACATATACGATAATGGGTGATCCAAGTTGCCAGGCGGTATCGTATACGATAGATATTATAGTAGAGGACTGTAAATGTCCTTCAGTGGCGATCTCACCGGAGGAGTCATTTTGTAATACAATACCTACGATCAATTTGAATGATTATAAGGTAACGACGAAGCCTGGATCATGGTTTATCGAGAGTGGGCCGGTGGGTAGCACGGCGACGATAACGGGAGGCAATATGTTTGTAGGCACGGGGAGTCCTTATGGTCAGTACGTGTTATATTATAAGTTGGATGCAGCAGTGCCGATCGGATGTTTTGATACAGCTCAGTTGATATTGACACTGGATAGTACGGCCTTTGCCGGAGCAAATGATGTATATGACAGGTGTGCTGATTTTGGGAGCAGTGTGGATCTGGATACGGTACTAAGTCAGCAGCAGCTGGGCGGTACGTGGTTGTATACAGGCGGGCCGAATATCGGATCTGCGTTCAATGCGACGACAGGAGTACTGGATTTTAATAGTTTAGCGGAAGGGACAGGATATACGTTTAATTATACAGTAGCGAGTGCATTAGGACTATGTCCTGCGACGACTTCTACACTTACGCTGGCGAAGAATGCGCTTCCGGTGGCAGATGCGGGGACGGATGGTTACATAGATTGTGTGATTGAGACGGTGAGTATAGGAGGTCCCAATACGAGCACAGGAGCGGGAATCAATTACAGTTGGACGAATACGACGAACTCAACAGCTGCGGGTAATACAGCGACGGTGAGCGGTATCGTAGATGCAGGCATCTATGAGCTTGAGGTGACCAATACACTTACGGGTTGTGTGGAGACAGATGTGGTAGAGGTCAAGAAGGACAATGCAGCGATAGTTGGGATCGGATATGAAGTGGACAGCATCAGTTGTTATAACAAAGCGGATGGTCAGGTGAGGATATTGGGTATAAATGGGGGCACTCCTTCGTTTGAGTATTCGATAGACGGAGGCAGTTATGGACCTACGGTAAATTTCACAGATCTAGGACCGGGTAATCATACTATTGAGGTACTGGATGATAACGGCTGTCATTATGCACAGACAATACTGATAGAGAATCCGAAGGAGGTTAAGGTAGAGTTGGGGACAAATAAGGTTATAGCTGAAGGAGATATAGTGACAATTAGTCCTGATATCTCGATAAATATCAAAGATGCAAACATAGTATGGAGTTCAAATCCGGAGGGTACGAGTTGCAATGACTGTCCACAGTTGACGGTAGAGCCGACGATCACGACAGTATATAATGTAGTGGTGACGAATGATAACGGATGTGTCGCAGAGGACTCTATCGAGATCAGAGTGAAGAGTGTGATCCGGGTATTTATACCGACGGCTATCAGTCCGAACAATGATGGAATAAATGATGTATTTTATATACAGACGGATCGAAACGTAACACGGATCAATAAGTTGGTGATATTTAATAGATGGGGTGATGTACAGTTTTCGATAGAGGATACGCCACCGGATGACCCTGCCTATGGCTGGAACGGAAGATTTGGCGAACAGAAGACGAACACGCCGGCGGTCTTTGTTTACCTAGCAGTAGTCACGCTACGCGATGGTCGACAGCTTACATATAAAGGAGATATTACTGTGGTGAGGTAGAAGGGAAGAAATTGAAAATTGAAAATGGAGAATTAAAAATGAGGCGGAGCATGTGTGTGATGGCTGTTAGCTAATGGCTAATGGCTGATGGCTCATGGCATTGTTGTGGAAACGGGGTTAGTTGTTCAAAATTAGGACTTATAAAATGTTAGAATTATATCAGAGAAGGAACTCTATTTGTAATGTTGGACTTACTGACTACTGACTACTGACTACTGACTACTGATATTTCTAAGCTATCAGAATATTGTGTGGTGTTTATGTGGAAATTTAAACATTTTATTCACTAAAATTGCTTTAGGGCAAATCATTGTCCAAGATTATCGAGGAATTATTATCTTTGCCTTAATAGTCAATATTAATTAACACTTCCATGCTAAGATTTTTCTGCACAGTTTCAACAGTCATTTTTTTTAATTTTATTACTAATCAGCTTTTTTCTCAAACTCCATGTAACCTTGACTTAAACATAGTTCCCGGGCAAGGATGTAGTGTTGCTCCTTTTGTTTGTGATATGGATGGGTACTGTGCAGATATGCAGCCGGGCTCTTGGGGCGGTGACGCATCATTTTGTGGTGGTGGATTTACATTACAAAATCCAAATTGGTTTGCATTTGTTGCGAATAATAGTATCATAGACATTGATATATATTTATCAGGATGTGTAGGTGGAAATGGAACTGCCCAATGGGCCATTTATAATAGTTGTAACAACTTAAACGGCGCTTTACTTTGCAATGGTAATGGAGTTGGAAGTGGCGGTATTATTAATATATTATATAATAATGCTGTTCCAGGTACTATTTATTATATTGTGTTAGATGGTAGTTCAGGCGCCACCTGCCACTACGAAGTGACAGTTAACTCAGGGATCGGGACCACATTGGTTTCCCCTCCAGTAAATACTAATTTAAATGGCCTCACTGAAGTATGTGTAGGAGCGTCGATCAATTATAATTTTCTTGGCTTCCCATTCGCTACAGATTATGAATGGGATTTACCTACCGGTGCTACTATAAATACAGATGGCCCTATGGTAACAGTTAACTATTCAGCTGTTGCTCCGGGTGATTATCAGATTTGTGTGACAGGTACCAATGAATGTGATGATATCGGACAAAATATGTGTTGGCCTGTCACCGTATCTGCTAAACCTAATCTTAGCTTTACAGGTGAGACATGTCAGACTTCAACTTATAAATTCAGAGGAAGTAACTATCCTGTAGGTACATACAACCTAATTTCCAACGGCCCCACAGGAACGAGCTGCGACACCGCTATTACGTTGGTAGTCAGTCCTATTCCGGACACATACGGCCCTAATCAAAATGTATTTGTTTGCCCGGGAGATTTGTATGCTTTTATTGATAATGTTCCCTATTCTCCTGGCCCTCAGGCCAATATTGTTCATTATACAAATGCTAGAGGGTGCGACAGTCTTGTAAATTTTTACATTAACGAAGTTCAGGTATCAGGAACAATACAGGCCAATCCAGCCTCATTGCCTTGCGGTGGTTCAGCTACATCTACACTTTCTCTTAGCCCAGCTTGGGTATTTCCTAATATATTATCATATGGGATAAAATGGTATAATGCAATTGATATAGAAATTGGTACAGGACCTAATCATGTAATTTCGAATCCAGGGTACTATTATGCTATAGTCACTACCGTAATGGAGAATCCTGCCAATGTCACGCCACAGCAGATAATTTGTACGGAATATTTTCCTGTGACGATAACTGCTGAGAATTCTACGTTGGTTATGCCGGTTACGACAGGACCGACGACTTTGTGTGCCGGAGAGAATTATACATTTGACGTGACGAATATACAGACAGGAGTATTGTCTTACACATGGAATCATGTAGATGGTACAGTGATGGGAGTAGGTAATGGATCGACGATCAACTTAAATTATGCGACAGCGGGCAATTACCAGATATGTGTGAATGCAGTAGATGGTTGTGGTCCTGGGCCTGAGACTTGTTTCCCGATCCAGGTGGTACCATCACCTACGGTAAGTTTGGCAGCTTCTTATGCTGTATGTGCGAAGGAGGATAGTTTAACAGCCACACTTGGTGGCATTCCTAATCTGACGGATCCATTGCTTCAGTATATATGGATAGCTACTGCCGGTCCTGATATCGCAGGAGTGGTATTCACACCGGCGAATGATCCAAATACAGTGGTGACAGTGGTTCAGCCGGGCACCTATACCTTCCAGTTTGGTGCTGATTACAATGGTCAGGGCTGCGGAGAGAGTAAGACAATAGATGTTAAATTTGAGGAAGCGTTGGTGCTTACTCCTAAGAATATACAGGCTTGCAACGATTTATTGCAGCCTTTGCCGAGCATGGTAGATCTGGATACATTGGTCAGCGGAAATATTGCTTATACAGGTACCTGGAAACTGGTAAGCGGACCTGGCACCCCTGGGGGGACGTTGCCGATACAGGACTTTACGGGCATGACCAATACGGGCGTGTATGTGTATGAATATACCCCTAATCAGGCAGGGGGTATGTGTAGTGACACCGGTGCAGGTACAGATCGATCTACAGAACTGTATTTGTCCACCATTGAGTATATCACCGAATGCGGGGACGACGTGTAATGATGTAGGCACGATAAATTTAAATAATACGATCCAGGGTGCTACGGGAGCGGGTACATGGACAGTGACAAATAAACCTGTAGGATCCACAGTAGTGATAGCAGGAGGGATTGCTAATTTTAGTTCACAGCCGGCGGGCACCTATGATTTTACTTATACATTGACAAATAGTATGGCAGGATGTCCAATGACAGCGGTAACGACGGTGACGATCATGTCGGCACCTGTAGCTACCTTGAAGACAGTTGAACAGGCATGTAACAGTAATTTTTCACCTGATTATGTGAATGAAGTAGATTTTGATACGTTGGTGGTAAGCGGCGTGACAGGAGGAGTGTGGACATATACAGGTCCGGGCGGCGATCCAGGAAGTGCATCATTTAGTCCAAAGGACTTTAATGGAGCTACTCCGGGTACGTATGAATATACATATACGATAATGGGTGATCCAAGTTGCCAGGCGGTATCGTATACGATAGATATTATAGTAGAGGACTGTAAATGTCCTTCAGTGGCGATCTCACCGGAGGAGTCATTTTGTAATACAATACCTACGATCAATTTGAATGATTATAAGGTAACGACGAAGCCTGGATCATGGTTTATCGAGTGGGCCGGTGGGTAGCACGGCGACGATAACGGGAGGCAATATGTTTGTAGGCACGGGGAGTCCTTATGGTCAGTACGTGTTATATTATAAGTTGGATGCAGCAGTGCCGATCGGATGTTTTGATACAGCTCAGTTGATATTGACACTGGATAGTACGGCCTTTGCCGGAGCAAATGATGTATATGACAGGTGTGCTGATTTTGGGAGCAGTGTGGATCTGGATACGGTACTAAGTCAGCAGCAGCTAGGCGGTACGTGGTTGTATACAGGCGGGCCGAATATCGGATCTGCGTTCAATGCGACGACAGGAGTATTGGATTTTAATAGTTTACCGGAAGGGACAGGATATACGTTTAATTATACAGTAGCGAGTGCATTAGGACTATGTCCTGCGACGACTTCTACACTTACGCTGGCGAAGAATGCGCTTCCGGTGGCAGATGCGGGGACGGATGGTTACATAGATTGTGTGATTGAGACGGTGAGTATAGGAGGTCCCAATACGAGCACAGGAGCGGGAATCAATTACAGTTGGACGAATACGACGAACTCAACAGCTGCGGGTAATACAGCGACGGTGAGCGGTATCGTAGATGCAGGCATCTATGAGCTTGAGGTGACCAATACACTTACGGGTTGTGTGGAGACAGATGTGGTAGAGGTCAAGAAGGACAATGCAGCGATAGTTGGGATCGGATATGAAGTGGACAGCATCAGTTGTTATAACAAAGCGGATGGTCAGGTGAGGATATTGGGTATAAATGGGGGCACTCCTTCGTTTGAGTATTTGATAGACGGAGGCAGTTATGGACCTACGGTAAATTTCACAGATCTAGGACCGGGTAATCATACTATTGAGGTACTGGATGATAACGGCTGTCATTATGCACAGACAATACTGATAGAGAATCCGAAGGAGGTTAAGGTAGAGTTGGGGACAAATAAGGTTATAGCTGAAGGAGATATAGTGACAATTAGTCCTGATATCTCGATAAATATCAAAGATGCAAACATAGTATGGAGTTCAAATCCGGAGGGTACGAGTTGCAATGACTGTCCACAGTTGACGGTAGAGCCGACGATCACGACAGTATATAATGTAGTGGTGACGAATGAAAACGGATGTGTCGCAGAGGACTCTATCGAGATCAGAGTGAAGAGTGTGATCCGGGTATTTATACCGACGGCTATCAGTCCGAACAATGATGGAATAAATGATGTATTTTATATACAGACGGATCGAAACGTAACACGGATCAATAAGTTGGTGATATTTAATAGATGGGGTGATGTACAGTTTTCGATAGAGGATACGCCACCGGATGACCCTGCCTATGGCTGGAACGGAAGATTTGGCGAACAGAAGACGAACACGCCGGCGGTCTTTGTTTACCTAGCAGTAGTCACGCTACGCGATGGTCGACAGCTTACATATAAAGGAGATATTACTGTGGTGAGGTAGAAGGGAAGAAATTGAAAATTGAAAATGGAGAATTAAAAATGAGGCGGAGCATGTGTGTGATGGCTGTTAGCTAATGGCTAATGGCTGATGGCTCATGGCATTGTTGTGGAAACGAGGTTAGTTGTTCAAAATTAGGACTATAAAATGTTGTAATTATATAAGAGAAGGAACTCTATTTGTAATGTTGGACTTACTGATTACTGATTACTGATTACTGATTACTGATTACTGACCATTGACCACTGACGACTGATTACTGACCACTGACTACTGACCTCTGATTATCACTGCTCAAATTTTGATTGCTCATCTAAATATCTTTGCCATTTTGTTTTGTCAAAAGTTTCTGGATGAAAATAATCCGACCTAATTTCATCCTTTGGATAAATCAACGGTGTTAGTTTGGATTTGTGATCGGCGAGTATTGTTTTTCTGAACATCCATGCTACAGTAATGCCAACGAGTGCTCCCAGCAAATGACTTTCCCATGATATATTTTTTTCAAGGATCTCAGGCGAAGGAACGATGCCCGCAAACATTCCACTATAGACCACTAATACAAGTAATGAAAGTATGATAGATGTTATATTCCTCACAAACAGACCTGCCCAAAAAATGAATGAAATTAGCGCGTAAACTACACCACTTGCTCCTATGTGATACACTTCCCTGCTGAACAGCCACACCATGATTCCAGTTAATAGATAATTCAAAAGGAAAATTGGCCAAAACTGCCTGCTATAAAAAAAATGGATTAGAAATACAGAGAAGATTAATGGCGGAAGATTGGAAAATAAATGATTTAAACTCCCATGAACCATAGGGCTGAATATTATACCCTTTAATCCACTTGTATGACGTGCCAATATTCCAAAATATGAAAAGTCTACATTTAAAACAAACTCTATAGAAAACACTATACAGGGTATTAAGCCTACAAGAAGTGCAAATTTAATACTTGATAAAATATCCGCTTTGTCCTTTTCCAAAATCCAAATTTTGAATCAAAACAAAATCTTTATCTTAAAAGTTTTATATAAGGTGATTGTAAGTAAAATAATTCCATCAAACAGTTACTTTACAAATAATCTCTTGGTCTGAACAATGAAATCGCTAGCTTTCTTAAACTTAGAGATATCATTCCAACTATACTTATGAACTACATTGTTGATTAAATAATTTTTCACCTCCTCAAAAGAAGTGAATTTGTTGATC
Source organism: Candidatus Brachybacter algidus (assembly GCA_016711705.1). Classification (GTDB taxonomy): domain Bacteria; phylum Bacteroidota; class Bacteroidia; order Chitinophagales; family Saprospiraceae; genus Parvibacillus; species Parvibacillus algidus. The sequence continues at coordinate 125,691 of JADJSK010000001.1, forward strand.
ATCTCAATTGTTTCATTAAATGCATTGAAGTCATCACCGAAAAGGTCTTTAATGACAAGCATCTTTTCGTTTAATCCCCAAGCTTTATTGATATTGTCCAAAGGGCTCAACCCAAGAAAATCTACCAAACCAGTAGGACTTTTGTCTTTGAATAATGACTCTATTGCATCACTGGGATTATGACTGCTTTGATTATTAGGGGTGTATAAAGGTTTATGCTGTTCTGTTTCGATCTGAGAAAGCATGTTGCCCTTACTTCCGTATTTTGAATCATCCTTAATGTTCGGTAGTTCTAAAATAACTTCAGGTTTTATTATGGGAGTATCTTCGATAACCTCAATATTCTTTTCAACAATATAATCATTCGTCAGGTGGATGGCGATCTCTTCCTTTTCAGCCTGGGGTATTACAGTATTTATTTCAGGAGCTTCTACAATTTCTTGCTCAGGATCTTTAATTTTCTCCACAATTTTATGAGCTTCCACCTCCTCAATCTTATGCACTTCCTCTTCTTCGATTATTGGAGTTACAACTTCTTGGACCTGAGGTTTTTCTATTTCCTGTGGTTGATATGTGATTTCTTCTTTTTCCTGAGTATCAATTATTTCAGGTGTTGAAATTTCTTGAGAGACCTCTTTAGACGAAGAATCTGATGGAAATCCCTCTAATACCTCTTCTTCCGTAATCTTCTCGGGGTTATTCTCCAAAATTACATCTTCAGCATTGTCTACAACAAGGTTTTCATTTGTAATCAAAGGCTGGCTATCTGGTAATGTATAAGTTATTGATTTCCTAATTTTATTGCCTTCGATTTCTAATTGTACAGGAATAGATTTTACTGAACTATAGAATATACGGATATAACCCAATAAAGTGTCTACATCAATGTCATGAGGATTAACACTTAGAGCCTCAAAGGACTCGTTTATTTTATCTAAATATTCTTGAGACTTTTTTTTGTTCATAGAATGTTTAATTTTATGTCTTTATTCAACGTAATGTATTTGCAATATGGTATGCTCACCCTTGAAAGCAAAAAATACATTAAATAAAATAATTATATAATAAATTACTATTTAATATGTTTTTAGAACCTCATTATAAAGGTCAGAGAAGTGGTTGGGTAGAAGTGATATGTGGTTCAATGTTCTCCGGAAAAACCGAGGAGTTAATTAGGAGGCTTAAGCGCGCTCAATATGCTTATCAAAGTGTAATGGTTTTTAAACCTGCAAAAGATATCAGATACGACCAAAATAATGTGGTGAGTCATGACTCCAATGTCATTCTTTCCACACCTGTCAATTCAGCAGAGGATATACTATTATTAAGTGATGATTATTCAGTCATAGGCATTGATGAAGCACAATTTTTTGACATGGATCTAATAGATGTCTGTCAGCAACTTGCTTTCCGCGGTAAAAGGGTTATCATAGCAGGTCTCGATATGGATTTTGCAGGATTACCATTTGGACCTATGCCTCAACTATTGGCAGTGGCTGAATATATCACCAAGGTTCATGCTATTTGCGTGCATTGCGGCAACCTTGCTACCCATTCTTATAGACTCTCGGAAGATAATGCCCAAGTGCTTTTAGGTGCAAAAGATCTATACGAACCTCGCTGCAGAGTATGTTATCAGGATGGTAACTTAATAGATTTTAACAGACCAAATTTATAAATAATAACAGACTAAGATATGGACGAAAAACTATTCATCGAAAATGAGATTGACATTAATGCTCCAAAGGAAAAAGTATGGAATGCGTTAACTAATCCTGTCGAAACAAAGAAATATATGTTTGGCTGCGAGGTTATTTCCGACTTGACTGTAGGTAGTTCTATGACATGGCAAGGAGTGTTAGAAGGAGTTACAATGGTTTTCGTAAAAGGCAATGTCACAGAAGTAGATCCCGGTAATATGTTGGCATATTCCACTTTTGACCCTAACTCTGATGTTCCTGACATTCCCGAAAACTATCTTATTGTAAAATATATATTGACAGAGGTAGAAGGAATTACAAACCTAAAAGTTAGCCAGGGCGATTATTCCAAAGTTGCTGACGGTCAGGCCAGATACAGCCATGCTGAGGATGGGGGAGGTTGGATGGGACTTCTGATCTCCATCAAAGAATTGGTTGAAACGGGATCATTGTCCCCAGTTGAGGGTGAGTGATGTGTGATCAGGTGATGTTTGATCAGGTAATGGGTGATAAAGTGTACCCAATCAATTACAGATCAATGATTATTTGCCGATTACCCATTACCGATTACCCATTACCCATTTTAATATTTAAAAAAATAGTATACATTTGCATTTTTAAATCGGCTTCGTAGTTCAACTGGATAGAATATCAGATTTCGGCTCTGAGGGTTGGGGGTTCGAATCCTGCCGAGGTCACAACAAAAAAGGCTCATTAGACATTTCTAATGGGCTTTTTTTTCTTGTTTACCCAAATTCCTTGTCATATGTTAAGAAAATAGCCTATTATCTTTTTAATTAGATTTAATATATTTAAATATATTTTACTGTTATTGATTTTTCGTCTAATTAAATTAATAATTGTATAAATTATTGTTAATGATTTTTGTGGTTTATTAGATAATCTATAAATATATACGATTTGGTAAAATAAAGACTAATTGTTAAATTTGTTTTTGTACCCTACTAATACTAAACAAGTTTTATTAATTTTTAATTATTTTAATTCCTCTTATGTAATAAAATATTTATTTTGTAAAGTGATATTATTAACTATCAATTGAAGAATAGATAACTTAAAACGTTAATTATTGACATACAAGTATTAAATAGGATTTGTACGTAGCAAATATTATGCATTTGATCATAAATTTTATTCTATGATTAAAATGTAAATTATATGTTAATTTATTTACTAACAATTTAATACTTTATTATGCAATTAAAAATCTACAAAAATCTATTTAATTCATTATTTATCAGAAAAGTGGCCTTGCCATCACTGAAAAATACATGTATTAATCTTTCAGCAATAATAATATTGCTGTTTATTTCTCCCACGATTCAATATGGACAGGCAAGTGCCTTGGTCGACAATACGCTGACTCCCATGACTACTGATAATTTGCCTGGGGTAGTGGCTACTTCGTCTACTGTTGGAATTTTTGATGAGTTTAGTCCCAAAGACAATGTCACTGATGTCAGCCTCACCAATTCGGCCAATTTTTCCGCTCTAAGCGGAAATGCATGGATTGACGTAAAGGATGATAATGCGACAGGTGGTAATTTTTTTCCTGCCGGTTCTTATGCTGGAGTTGTGATAGAGAATGATGCATTACTTGCATTGTTTGGAAGTTTTACTGTTGAAACATATATTACCGGTACTGGTACTGCTCAGGAAAGCATTGGCAGTGCCTCCCTCATAAGTACAGGCTTGCTTTCCGGACAATCGCAAGTAGGGTTTATTACTACGAAGAATTTTGATCGAATTAGGTTTCATTATACGGCACTTGTAGCCCCTGATATTGATGTTTTCTATTTTCTTGTTCAAAAATTTGGGTCTGGTGCTGCTTTGAATTGCAATGCGATTACTTCGTTGAATAATCCATCTTTTCCATCTGCCATAAACGATAATCATACAGGTACTACAGGAGTTTCTTTATCTCAAATTGTTAATCCATACAACGTAATAAGTCCAAGTACCTCAGACGCGGCAGTTCTTACACCCGGAATTTTGGGTGTTTTAACGACAACCAGCTTAGCAGTTCAAAGTCAGATAGGTGATTATTCCGGTATTAAGCTTGCAGGATTTGAATTCGAAAACACTTCATTATTAGGCGCTAATTTGCTGCAATACATAACTATTAATACCTATTTAGATGGCACTAATACTCCTGTCCAGACTGCAACAGGAGATAATTTACTATTGTCAGCTGCATTATTGCAGGGATCAGGTAGGCAAAAAGTTTCATTATTAACTACTTTACCTTTCGATGAGATTCAAATACAATTTAGCATACCCGCAGGTGTAGATCTTCAAACTACGAGCATATACAACGCTTTTATAGAAAATTTCTGCGCAAGAACCTTACCATTTACATGCAATACTCTAACCTCACTGGTTGCTGCAGACAATCCTATATATATTAACAATGAAAATACAGCTATAGGCGGTACAGTTTGTGCAGTTTGTAAATTCTTTGATTTTGATAATGTAATGGATGGTAATTTGGCCACATATGCTACGCTTGATTTGACAGCAGCTGTTGGAAGTATAGCTTCACTCAGTGTACGAAATGCATTAGAGGATTATCCTGCGAATACATTTGCCGGATACGATATTGAAATCAATGAATTATTAGGTGTAAATGTTGCAACAGGTATAGATCTTAATTTTTATAACGAAGGATCGCTAGTCCATACAGCTTCTAATCCATATTTACTAGCTGGAGTAGGTACAGATCTCTCAACTGGCAGAATTCGAAATAAAGTCGGTGTGATCTGCCCGGTTGCATTCGATGAAGTTCAGATATCTTTTGAAAATGTCGTTGGAGTTAGCTTAGGAGAAGTAAGGATCTATGATCTTTTTGTTCAAACTAATTGTGCAAAAAATATGGATTGCGGAACGACATATAGCATGACAGCACCTGACTTTCCACTATTTATTGATTTTGAAAAAACAGGAGTTACAGGAGCTGCATGCGTCGTATGTGAAGTCGAAAATCCATGGAATCTAATAGATGATGACCTAACCAATTATTCACGCATCAACACTGTCGCGGGTGCACTTGCAGAATCGGGCATTGCTATCCTTGATCCGGTTGATACCTATTATCCAGGTACAAGAGTAGGATTTACTGTCAGAAATATTGGCTTTCCTTTGGCAGCTGATGTTTTACCATATGTCACCATCCAAACTTTTAATAATGGTGTATTAAGAGAATCTAAGAACGCTGGTACTCTTTTAGATCTTACTGCAATTGTGCTTCTTATAAACCCACCACCAGGAGGATTTTACAACATTGGATTTGAAGCTACTTTGCCATTTGATGAGGTAAAAATTATTTATGGAGGGTTAGCAGTAGTCAATTCTTTTATTGAAATCTACGGTGCATTTATTGATAATTCTAATGCAGATTTTATTGGAGGTGCCAATCCTACAATATGTTTTAAAACCAATCCGGATTTTAATGTTGGAACTGTCAATCTAACTATCAATGGTGATGTATCTACAAATGACATTATTGATGATTCACCTGGTGAATATTCAAATCCTGTAGAAGGTAGTAGCAACCCCTTAGGAGGTGTTTTAATGCTGAATTCAGATGGGAGCTATACTTTTACTTCACCAAATCCAGGTGTTTACATTTATACAATTACCGTATGTGGTGCTGGAGAGACTACAAATTGCAGAACTGAACAGTTAACCATTACAATAAAGGATGAGTTGCCTAGTTCGAATCCGCCAACTGCCAATACAGATATTGCTACTGTAACTGGTGATGATACCAACCCAGGTACTGTAATAATTCCCGTTTTGAATAATGATGAAATAGGAAATGTCGGAGGTACTTTAGGTGATCCTACTATAATAAATCAACCTGATCATGGAACTGTCGTGGTCAATATGGATGGGACTATTTCATATATTCCTGACGATGGATACTACGGTGTGGATGTATTTACTTATGAAGTGTGTGAATCACCTGGTGGGTTATGTACCGAGGCTACTGTTGTAGTTACAGTGTTGCCAACAGATATGGGCAATACTACTGCAGCTGCTGATGATTTTGTTGAAACTCCATATGGTATTTCAACTTCAGGCAATGTTTCATCAAATGATACAGATCCTGAAGGTAATTCCCATAGCGTAAATCCACAGAACGTAACACTTCCGGAAGGTATTTTTATTTTGATGGCCGATGGTAGTTATACCTTTGAACCTGCATCTGGATTTTTTGGGTCTGTGGATGTAGTTTATGTTACATGTGATAATGGAACGCCTTCAGCTTGTGTGTCGGCTACATTGCATATACTTGTACTAGAAGCAATTCCTCTTCCAACGGTCTTAGTATCTTTTGATGCCAAATTGATAAATTGTAAAACACAATTAAATTGGAAGACATTAGCTGAGGACAATCTCAAAAACTATGAGTTGGAAATGAGTACTGATGGGATTAATTATGATTTGTTAACTACTGTCGAAGCCAAAGGAGTCAATGGCAAAGGTAGCAACTACAGCTATTCATATACTGCCAAAAACGGTACAACATACTATAGACTTAAATCTGTAGATTTGAACAGCAGTTATGCATTCAGTAATGTTGCCAAAGTAACTAAAGACTGTGGTAAAGTATCCGTTAATGTATATCCTAATCCTTCAAGTGAAATGATATCTATAGATATTAACAACTTTGCAGATAACGATATGATGATGGGTGTATTGTACAATCTCTCTGGTGCAGAGGTGTCTAGATATTACTTGAATAATGCTAATACACAGATCAGGGTATCTGATTTTACTAGCGGTGTTTATTACTTAAAAGTATCAGGCAAGGAATTAAATGATACAATTGAAGTCGTGATTAAATAGCGCTTAGTCTTATCAATAAATAAAAAGGCACTTTCGGTATTCCCTGGAGTGCCTTTTGTTTTTATGATACAATAATATCCTCGATCAGATTTTCACCTAAAAATTCATTCAACATATCGATGATCTTGATTTTGTTCAATAATAATTCCTGACGGAGTGGGGCAGAGGTTACTTGAATAGTTAGCACACCTTTTCTTAAAGTCATGCCTTTAGTGTATTTAAGAACCATTGGTCCCATATTAGTGCTCCAGGCTTCCTTTAATTGTACCTTGATATACTGCTTCCGAATACCCGGAGTTTTTACCCATTCCGAAAGTATATCTTTGAGAGTACGTTCATTTGATCCAAATTTATTTTCCATGAGCAGCTACCTTTCCTTCATTAATAGTGAACGAATTCGATTTTTTTTTAAGTTCTGGCAATATATTGTTAACCCGTTCTGAATAAGTATCAGTGATAAATACTTGCCCATATTCATCGCTGTCAATGATCTTAAGTAAATTAGTCACCCGATGATGGTCCAGCTTGTCAAAAATATCGTCAAGTAATAGAATTGGTTTTGTACCTATGATTTTCTTCAACCAATGATACTGTGCGAGCTTTGCAGCAAAGATTGTTGACTTTATCTGACCCTGAGAGCCAATTCTTTTTACAGGTAAAGCGCTAATAATAAATTCCAGATCATCTTTATGGATTCCTTTGGTAGTTCTTTCAAGGATCAAATCTTTTTTATAAGAGGCTCGATAGGCTTCAATAAAATCTGCTTTTTGTCCCTGACAATCTGGGAGATAAAGGCAGTTAACATCTTCCTTTCCTGAAGCGATTTGCTCATATATTTCATTATAAATAATATTAATCTCATCTGTAAAGATCCTTCTGGAATTCATTATAAACTCAGAAATTATTGCCATTTCTTCATTATAATAATCAATTAGTTCTTGCTGACTTCTACCGTCGCGATTGATCTGTTTGAGTAATGAATTCCGCTGCTTTAATATTTTATTGTACTTATTTAAAGCCTCAAGGTATTCTCTGTTACCCTGGCAAATAGAAATATCTATAAATTTCCTCCGTTCCTCACTACCTTCTTCTATGAGCTGAATGTCACCAGGGGCAATCATAACCGCCGGAAGCTTTCCAATAAAGTGGGAAAACTTCCGCACTTCCTTGTCGTTTACAATGAAAGACTTATTATTTGGAAGCTTATACTTACATACCACATTTATTATTTCATCATTCAGGTGAAAATTCCCATCAACTCTGAAAAAATCCTTGTCAAATTTTATTGAATTCTTTTCAGAATACTGGAAATAGGACTTTGTCATGCATAATAAATATATGGCATCAAGCAGATTCGTTTTACCCTGTCCATTATTTCCGGTAATAATATTGAAATCCCTTGCAAACTGAACATCAGCAGCACTATAATTTTTAAAATTCGTTAATATGACTTTCTCTAAATACAAGGCAGCTTGTTATAAGTATATTATGTATTGAAACATCCAAGCAAATATAGAATATTGATTGGAGAATTTATTTTCGCTTTCAAATTTTCGACTCAAACGATAACGTCAAATCGATAAAAGTCATCGAAGCCGTCAGATGTCTTGAAGCCATCAGACGACTATGGCATATTTCCCAATGACATCAGCCGACTTAATTACGGCTGCTGGCATTCTACCTATTCTGATTCTAAGTTTAAACGGCATGAAACTTACTCCTTAATTCCTCTAAATTCCTTAATGTTTTAATTTAAGGCCTAACCCTTTTGAGTAGCTTATTGCACAGGTAGTCAACGTTACAAAGTTGAGTGAAATCTAATTTAGATATAAATTTAGTTGCTTCGAAACTTCAGATTTTAAATATCCGTCAGATGTTTTTAAGCCACCAGACTGCTCTCCGTAGCTTCTCTTGTTCACGCCATCCGACGTATTTAGTTCCGTCGCATTTACCGCTCAGAAATCATGAAATTTTATATTTATTGCTCGTCGGATGTTTTGTCCTGCACAAGTAACACAGGATAAACTAAACTGTCAGATGTCTTGAAGCCATCAGACGACACTTCGTAAATCGTTTGCTGACCTCTTTTATATTTAACTTTTAATTTATCCAAGTGTTAAGACAAGTATTACATAGCTATGTTCGGATATTTTTTTACTTTTACTTTTTAGATTACAAAATTTATATTTTAATGCAAAAGACTGCTGAAAAGAAAAAAGCGAAATATTCAGAAGCAACCTATGAGCTTTGGTATGAAACGATGCTCAGGATTAGGAAATTTGAAGAGAAGACCTTATTGATGTATTCTCAACAGAAAATCAGAGGTTTTTGTCACGTTTATATTGGTCAGGAAGCTATCGCTGCAGGTATAAAGTCTGCCTTAAAGCCTGAAGACTGTTTAGTTACAGGATACAGACAACATGGGCTTGCGCTCATGAAAGGTCTCAGTGCAAGATCTTGTATGGCTGAATTATTCGGTAAACAAACTGGCTGCGTCAAAGGCAAAGGTGGTTCAATGCACTTCTTTTCAAAAGAACATAAATTTTTTGGGGGAAATGGAATCGTTGGTGCTCAGATCCCCATTGGAGCTGGAATTGCATTTGCAGAAAAATATAAAAAAACTGATAACCTATGTGTCACCATGTTTGGTGATGGTGCTGCTCGGCAGGGTGCCTTGCATGAAGCTTTCAATATGGCTATGACATGGAAGCTACCTGTTTTGTTTATTTGCGAGAATAATCAGTATGCTATGGGTACATCCGTTACCAGAACCAGCAATGTCACTGATATGTACAAAATAGGTCTAGGCTACGAGATGCCAAGTGAGCCGGTTGATGGGATGAATCCTGAAGCTGTTCATGAAGCTATTGCTAAAGCAGCAGCTCACATTCGTTCGGGGAAAGGTCCATATTATCTTGAGATCAAAACCTATAGATACAGAGGTCACAGCGTAAGTGATCCGGGTCATTACCGCTCAAAAGATGAATTGGAGCACTACAAAACATTAGATCCTATAGGTATGTTGGAGCATTTTTTCAAAGAGGAAGGTGTACTAAGTGAAAACAAAATCTTAGAAATCCAGCAAAAGATACATGAAGAGGTAGAAGATGCTGTAGCATTTGCTGAAGAATCACCATGGCCGGAAGCATCAGGCCTTTATACTGACAATTATGTCGAAGATGATTATCCGTATATGATAGACTAGAATCTTTGCAGATTTCTTCTAATAAATTTAATAAGAGCAACCTTATAGATCATGATAAATGGTATTTAGTAGTATAGTATTTCTATTATATTTTTTACCACTTTTTCTGATCACCTATATTCTTGTTGACAAAAAATACAAAAACTTAGTAATACTTTTTTTTAGTATTGTATTTTATAGCTGGGGGGCTCCAAAGTTTATTTTCGTAATTCTGGGAACGACTTTTATTGATTTCCATTTGGTCAAATGGATGTCGGCCACTGAAAGTGAGAACAGGAGGAAAGTATTACTAGCATTATCTGTGAGTGTCAATTTGGGATTACTTTTATACTTTAAATACTCGAATTTCTTTATAGATAATGTAAATTCCTTGTTAGGTCTTCTCGGCGGAGGAGAAATCAAATGGACCAAGCTCCTGCTGCCTATTGGAATATCCTTTTATACTTTCGAAACCATCACTTATGTAGTTGATGTCTACAGGAAAATACACAAACCCTTAAAGAACTTTTGGGATTATCAGCTTTACATCATCTTATTTCCAAAGCTAATAGCCGGACCAATAGTTAGATATCATGATCTGGCAGATCAGATCACCGACAGGTCCCATAATGAAAATAATGAAAACAGACTGACTGGCTTCTACAGATTTGTAATTGGACTTTCTAAAAAAGTGATAATTGCCAATCATATGGGATTACTGGCAGATACCATCTTTGTCCAGGATTATGCCACGATGGACAGCTATACTGCTTGGATTGGTATTCTTGCATATACTTTTCAGATTTATTTTGACTTCTCAGGATATTCAGATATGGCTATAGGTCTAGCTAAAATGATTGGTTTTAAATTTCCTGAAAACTTCAATAATCCATACACATCAAGGAGTATTACCGAATTCTGGAGGCGCTGGCATATCACTCTCGGTGCATGGATGAGGAATTATTTATATATTCCTTTGGGGGGAAACAGAGTGGATTCAAATCTCAGAAAATACGCCAATCTTTGGATCGTGTTCTTGGCATCAGGATTATGGCATGGTGCTTCATGGAATTTTGTGATTTGGGGAGCTTATCATGGTTTTTTTCTGGTTATTGAACGTATGTTTTTGAGTAAATTTTATGGGAAGTTGGGTGCGTTTTTACCTATGATTATTACTTTTTTTGTTGTGGTGATCGGTTGGGTATTTTTCAGGATCGAACATTTTAACGATGCATTAATTTATATTAAAACCTTATTTTCATTTAGGAATATGGCATCTATTCCAATTGACAGTGAATTTTATACTTATTTTGTATTGGCTATTTTCTTTTCATTTTTTACTGTTTTAAAAAGAGGAGATATAATACAAAAGCAGGTTTATGAAATGCCATACAATAACTTTAAGCATATAATACTGTCCTTTGCAGTGACGGTTCTTTTCATCCTTTCTGTTAGTTCAATCACTACCTTTAGTTTTAATCCTTTCATATATTTTAGATTCTAATGATGAAAGACAATGGAATTCTAAGACGAATATTGTTGGCCATACTCTTATGTTTGCTGATATTGCCTTACACTCAAGAGAAGCTACTTTTATTCAAAGAAACGCCATTAAACGGAGCGATCACGACCGTTGATAAACCTTTGTTCTCTGTGAGTGAATGGCTTGAAGGGACATTCCAGGAAAAGACAGAAAGTTTTTTGAATCAGAATTTTGGCTTTCGAACAGGCTTGGTTCGCTTTAATAATCAAATTCTTTATAGCATTTTTAATAAAGCAAAGGCTAAAGATGTCATCGTTGGCAAGGAAAGTTACTTGTATGAGTCAGGATATATCGATGCAATCAACGGCATCAATTATTTGGGAGATGAAATATTTGCTGAAAAAATCAGAAAAATTCGACTGCTTTCAGATACTTTGCCTAACATGAATAAGAGTCTCATTATCGCAATTGCTCCCAGCAAGGCAAGGTTTTATACAGAATATATTCCGGATAACCTGCTTCATATCTCAAATCAAACAAACTACAATGGCTTCGTTAAAGCTGCAAAGGATGCCAGCTTGGATATTATAGACTTTGGTGACTATTTTATAAAAAGTAAAGACACCTCTAAATACCTCTTGTTTCCCAAATTAGGTACACATTGGAGTGTTTATGGAGCATGTCTTGCAGAGGATTCCCTGATTCATTATATAGAGCGTGAACGCCACATCGATCTAAGGGAACTCCAATGGTCTATGGATGGGGTAAAGCGAGCCTATGGTACAGATTATGATATAGCTGATGGAATGAATCTATTATATCGGATTCGAGGTCCGGAACTTGCTTATCCCACTTTAACTTATGAGAAAGATAGCAGCAAGATCCAGTTAAAGGTGGTCTCTATTGCAGATAGTTTTTATTGGATGTTTATGTATAATCAGATAGGAGAGATTTTTGAAAAGCATCAATATTGGTATTATTTCAACGATATATGGCCCAAATCAAACGACTGTCAAAGAGAAAATAGGGTAGTGGCAGATTTAGATCTCAGGGCCGAAATAGATAAAAACGATGTTTTTATCATATTAAACACGGAATCCACTGTTGGCGGATATGGCTTTGGTTTTATTGAGGCTGCTTACGATTTGTATTATCCGGTAGTAAAATAAATCAGGATGCTTCCGGCATATTCTTTCTTCTTTGACCTGATACTGTCTTAATAAATATTTCATTGAGGGAAGGCAATATTTCCTGCATACCCATCAACATGTTGTTTTTGCTGACTTGTTGGGTTATGAATTGATTAAGAATACTTAAACTTGGAGTTTTCAGCCAAATTTCATTTTCCTTTTGGTTAGTTATTTCAATACCCTCTATCAAGTCCGAGATAGGATCAATCATTCTTTCAAATATGACATGGAACAGGTCATCTTTCCATAATTGTTTCATTGTAGAAACTTCATTTTCCAGCACGTTTTCACCCTTACTTATCAGCACTATTCTGTCACAGATCTCCTCTACTTGTTCCATTCTGTGCGTAGAGAACATAAGAGTTGTTCCCTGTCTATTCAGATTTAATATCTCTTCTTTTAATAATTCAGTATTTACAGGATCGAGACCAGAGAATGGCTCATCGAGGATAAGGAAGCTTGGATTGTGCATGACTGTCGCAATAAATTGGATCTTCTGTTGCATCCCTTTTGAAAGCTCTTCTACTTTTTTGTAAGCCCAATCGCTGATGTTCATTTTATCCAGCCAATAGCCGATCCTTTCCTTTCCTTCCTTCTTAGTCAGACCCCTCAAGGCTGCAAAATATTCAAGTTGCTCCGAAATTTTCATTTTTTTATAAAGACCACGCTCCTCTGGCATATAACCAATAGTACCTCTTTGCAGGTCCTTTGTATTAACTCCGTTGAGCATAATACTTCCTTTATCCGCCTGTGTGATATTGGTAATGATCCTTATAAGGGAAGTCTTTCCAGCCCCATTTGGTCCTAATAAACCAAAGACAGATCCTTTTGGTACTTCAAAACTTACATCATTCAAAGCCGTGTAATCACCGTAGACTTTTGTTACATTTTTTATACTTAGAATACTTTCACTCATTTGAACTTGTTTTGTGCGAAATTAAAAAATATTGACGACATTCTTTAGCTTTGAATTAATATTATTAAAAGTATAGTTCAAATTTTGAAAAAATTTACGTCTATCTTCTTGATTATCATTTGTTGCCTGGCCAGCCATAACCTGATGGCGCAGAGTGAAATTGATTCTGTAAATATTTCGCCATCAAAAGATACTGCTATAATCATTAAGGCAATGCTTATGAAATTGTTTGATATCAATGGAATTCCGGCAGTCCATTCAAGAAAGAGCTGCAATTGCGGTTGTGATATCAAAAAGGAAGCATATGTGGTTTCGAAGTCAGTATCCTTCGCTGCTTATGATTTTTGTGATAGTCAGGTATTCGAATGGAATGGGAGAGATGATGATGCATTTGGATTTCTAAAGAATATTCAGTTGCAATTAACTCAAGTAGGTTATTTACATCTGAATGGTATTATAAAAGAAAAGCAGAAATTTAGAATAAAGAAATTTTATGTTGAGACTGATGATCTACTTACATTTTTAGAAGTCTCAAGTATGAAAGATGGATCACTTAAGCTCAAGTTGAGTGTTGCGACACCATAGATCTTACTTAGAATGTTTTCTGACCTTAACTCGCCTGAGTAAAGGCCTCAGAAACAAAGTTTTTCTGCCGCCAATAGCACATGTGTATCATCCTGATAATCAATTGATTCATATTGCCTTGTGATAAACCATGTTGGAACAATCATGCTGCCTTTTGATTTTGAAAAAATAGTATCTCCATTATTTGATACATCATAAAAGAAAATTTTGGAATCGGCATCCGGCAGAAAACCAAACACATATTTATACCTGTAAGCACATATCGCAAGTGTTTTCATATCGGGACTAAGGGCTGCTCCTGTAAATACGAATCCTTTTAAGTCAATCGACTCTATATATTGGGCAGTACTGTTGAGCTTGCTCGGATTTAATATGTAGTGATGACTTTTAAAATACTTTCTTTTTGTAATTCCCTTGGTGAAAATATGGAGTTTGCCATTCATCCAAACGATAGATTCTGAATCAAAGCTATTGTCTATTTCCCCTGGCGGATTCATGTATGTAAAAACGAATGAATCTTGTAAACTAAGACCTTTGTTTAATTTATAAATAGTATGATATTTATTATCCAATGCATTATTCCCAATATCAGCGATATATAAATTACCCACTTCGTCGAGAGTCAGATCTTCCCAATCATTATTTTTTATATTTAATTTATGGTGTAGCAGATTGTTCCCTTTATAATCCGACTGGATGATTTCAGCCGGATTATTACTGTCATTGATCCAAAAACATGTATCCTTTGAGATAAAAACTAATCCGGAATTCTCATTGAGAGAAGTAGGTAACCTGACTCTTCTCTGAGATTGTAAGTTAGTGGAAATGAGTATTATGAATATTGAAATAATTATTTTAGTATAATTTTCTAAACCTTTATTCATACAGTTGCTTTCTAAAAAGATATAAAATAAGCTGATTGTGAAAATAACTGAATATATTGTCATTCTAAAAATAAAATATCATTGAAAGAATCGACTACCGAAGATTTAAATACATCAGATAAAAAGGCAATTCAATCTATTAAGATTTCAAGAGCGATCTGGCCCATTCTGATTGGCGTTGGCGTAGTAGGTTATCTATTTTGGAAGCAATTCGATATCAATGAATTTAATAAAATTAGCTGGACCACAGGTGCCTTTATCTCAATTGGTCTTGCATTTTTCATTATGGGACTCAAACATTTGTCCTATGCTACGAGACTTTATATCCTTTCAGAAAAACAATTCAGTTTTCTAAAGTGTATTCAACTTATTTTTATCTGGGAATTTAGCAGCGCCATTGCTCCGACAGCCGTGGGAGGCAGTGCTGTGGCACTGTTCGCTCTTGCTCAAGAAAACCTTTCTGCCGGCAAAACAACGGTAATTGTTATCTATACCGCTATACACGATTCTTATTTTTTTTGATCACATTGCCAATCTTGTTTTTGATATTCGGACCTGAAATGATAAGACCCGGCATGACAGCTCTTAATTTTCAGACAGTTGTTGGCAGCGCCCTTCTCATTGCTTATATCATAAAGGTTGGATACAGCACACTTTTTCTCTATGGCCTTTTCATCAGTCCCACTAAGATTAGAAGACTTCTTTCCGCACTTACTTCAATTCCATTCCTCAATAGATGGCATCAAAAGGCATTAGTATTAGGGGATGATATAGTTCTGGCATCTCAGGAAATAAAGGGCAAGCCATTTAAATACCATTTTTCAGCTATCATGATGACGATCTCAGCCTGGGTATTGAGGTTTTTGATACTTGAAGTACTTATCTTAGGTATTATTGGAGGGCTGGATAAGGGTTGGTATATCATAATGGAATTGTATGCGCGCATTGAAACTATGTTTATGGTTATCATGTTCAGTCCATCACCAGGTGGCTCCGGTATAATAGAAGGTGTATTCGGGGACTTTCTGCATGATTATATACCAATTGGTGTTGCTTTGATCATCGCTCTTTTATGGCGTTTGATCTCCTATTATTTCTATTTGTTCGCCGGAGTAATTATTGTACCCAACTGGTTAAATAAGATACTAAAGAAAAGGCATTTGGCTTCAGCAATAAAAAAGTAATGGAGGTAATGAGAATATGGTGTGGAAAGCCGTTTGCTGGCTTCGAGATAACTTAGGTTTTGAAATCAAAAAGCATTAAAGAGTAGCAAGTATACTATTCATATAATTGAATATATTTACTGAATGTAACCATCGAAGTATTATTCTGATTTCTAACTTCTAATTTAGGATTTCACAACCGAAGTTCTTATTACTACCTAAACTTGATTCACATAAAATAAGCAGAATGGATTAGTTCTTTTTGTACAATTTGATTGTCTTAATGACCTGATTGTTAGAATCCATGAATCTTAAGATGTAAATACCGCCCGGGACATCTGTTAACTGATAATTATTATCCGCAGAGACACGATAAGTCTTTAAAGGTTTTCCAATAATATTAAATAACTGAATCTTACTGTAATTAATGTTCGACGTAACTGCGAAATAATCATTCGCCGGGTTAGGAGAGACCCTTATATCTATGTCGTCTTGAAATGGTATTGAAACTATTAAAGTAGATGAATTAGATTTTACAGGCATGACATCAACAGAAGACGCAGCAGCAGTAGCCACTCCAAATCCGAATATCAGTAAAAAAGCCCAAGTAAAAATTCTGTTCATTTATCTCTTAATAAATTTTCAACTCAAATATAACGTTATCCCAATAATAATTTCTTAAATATCTCTAAAACTTTTTAGAAATACTGTTAAAGTTTAAAAGATGTATATAATTAAAATAAATATATACCAGATTTACTCACCAAGTTCATTTTTAAAATATGCAATAAAATCTTCCAATGACATTGCTCCCTGGTCTCCCTCGCCTTGTTTTCTTACTGCCACCATACCTTCTTCGGCTTCTTTTTCACCCACGATCAGCATGTAAGGTATTTTCTTCATTTCAGTATCTCTGATTTTTCTTCCTATGGTCTCATTTCTATCATCAATCACCCCTCTGATATCATGAGAAGACAACTTAATCTGAAGCTCTTTACAATAATCTACAAAACGCTCACTGATCGGAAGTATTGCAAATTGCTCAGGTGCTAACCACAAAGGGAACTTGCCGGCAGTATGTTCTGTCAATACACCGATGAATCTTTCCATCGAACCAAATGGTGCTCTATGGATCATGACTGGTCTATGCGCAGCATTATCAGCTCCTATATACTCGAGATTAAATCTTTCCGGCAAATTATAATCGACTTGTATTGTACCCAACTGCCATCTTCTGCCTAAAGCATCTTTGATCATGAAATCTAGTTTCGGACCATAGAAAGCTGCTTCTCCAAGTTCAGTAGTTGTTTCCAGACCAGCTTCTGCAACTGCATCAATGATGGCATTTTCAGCTTTTTCCCATACCTCATCACTACCGATGTATTTATCCTTATTCTCAGGATCCCTAAGTGAGATTTGTGCAGTAAAATTATCAAATCCAAGTTTTTTGATAACAAACATCGTCAGGTCCAGTACATTTAGAAACTCTGATTTAAGCTGCTCCGGAGTGCAGAAGATATGTGCATCATCCTGAGTAAAACCACGTACTCTTGTCAGTCCATGCAATTCTCCACTTTGCTCATAACGGTATACTGTTCCGAATTCTGCAAAACGAATTGGAAGTTCTTTGTACGACCTTGGTTTGTGGCCATATATTTCGCAGTGGTGCGGGCAATTCATTGGCTTAAGCATGAATACTTCATCTTCCTTTGGAGTCAGAATTGGCTGGAAGGAATCTGCACCATATTTAGCCCAGTGACCGGAAGTAATATAAAGCTCTTTCTTTCCAATATGTGGAGTTATTACTTGCTGGTAGCCTCTTTTTATTTGCTCGCTTTTTAAAAAATCTTCAAGTCTGCTTCTCAATGCAGCACCTTTGGGCAGCCAGATTGGCAATCCTGCACCCACCAAATCCGAAAACATAAATAATTCAAGTTCAGCTCCAAGCTTTCTATGATCGCGCTTTTTAGCTTCTTCGATCATGGTAATATATTCCTGAAGCTCTTTTTGTTTCGGAAAACTTACACCATAGATTCTAGTCATCATGGTATTTTTTTCGTCTCCTCTCCAATAGGCACCAGCTACATTGGTCAGTTTAATTGCTTTGATTTTACCGGTATCTGTAATGTGGGGCCCTCTGCATAGATCTGTAAAACCACCTTGAGTATAAAAAGTAATTTGTCCATCCTGAAGGTCCTGTATCAATTCAAGTTTGTATTGATCTCCTTTTTCGGTAAAATAATTGAGTGCATCAGCTTTAGAAACATCCTTTCTTGAATACACATTTTTCTGTGATGCAAGTTCAGCCATTTTCTTCTCAATAGTTTCTAATTCAGCCAGACCTATGGATTTTTCTCCGGTATCGATATCATAATAAAACCCTGTTTCTATGGCAGGACCTATTCCAAGTTTCACTCCTGGATATAATGCTTCCAGCGCTTCTGCCATTAAGTGAGCAGATGAATGCCAAAAAGTTGATTTGCCTTCTTTATCATTCCAGGTCAGTAATTGCACTGATGAATCGTCATTAATCGGTCTGGAAGCATCCCATACTTCACCGTTGACCTTAGCAGCCAGGACATTTTGTGCGAGTCCCATACTGATGGACTGGGCAATCTCCATAGAGGTAGTTCCTTTATGAAATTGTTTGATTGAACCATCAGGCAATGTAATATTGATCATAGTATTCTGAGTTAAAATGGGTGCAAAATTGTAAAAACTAACTGATATTAAGGAAATAAAGATGTAAAATTTATTGATTTAACGTCTATTTAGATTTTTTAGGATCAAAATATATGATTTGATTCTCTTTATTTAAACCATAAAATTTATTTCTGACCACATCATAGGTAATACTTTTTGTCTCATTGATGGGAATTGTTCTTAGCTCTGTTCCTATATTCATGATATCAATAGGATATTCAAGAATATTAGTTCCATCATCGTAGTAAAGATTATTTCCTATGTAAACTACTGACTTGAAATTTTCAAGATCAATGGATTTTACCCATTTCCCAAATATGTCAAAGACCTGTACTTTTTGTCCTTCCTGACTGATATAAACATAGTTTGATTTTTGTTGGATAAAAATAGGCTTGTCTGCAAGTATATTAAAACCAAAATATGGAATTCCCTGTACTTTCTTTTCTCCTGCTGTACTTACCTTATACACCTGTCTGTTTCCCTCATCTAGCACCCATATATTATTGTCATCACTTATTCCTGCAGTCCTAATACTCCCAAAACCAATCGAGTTAAAGTTTAATCTCCCAGTCTCAGCAAGATTATTATCTAAGAGGACAAGTATTTGATACTGAGGATAGAAAACTAGCACCTGAAAGGGGTTTGACACGTCCAGATTACCGATTATTCCGAGTCGATTGTTTTCGTATCGATTCCAAAAAGTACCATCAGGCTTATATTTGAGGATCTGCATCTCTTCTGTCAAAAAATATCGATTTGACAGTGGATCGATTCGAATACTTTTTGGCTCAAAATCCACCTGTATAGAATCACTGACCCATCCTTGAGCTAACGCTTGCTGTAAGGACATCCACAAGAAAAGAAGGAGTGTTATATTTTTCAAATTATGGTTTAATGTTGCCAAATGTTTTGTTTGAAAATAGGTTTCGTAATTTACTATTTTAAAAAACCTTCCATACTCTCAAATAGTTTGATGCCCTTTAATGTTACTCTTCATAAATATGTCACCACCTTCAGGGTTCTGAACGAGTTGTAAACAACTATTCTATAATAATGTCAATTTTGAAGGTTTTTAAATTACAATACAAAGGAAAAGTTATCTCGCTTCCTTCAAAAGCCATAGGCCATCAGCCAACCCCAATTCGACACTGCCTATTATTCGCCCCATTTTCAATTTTCAATTTTCAATTTTCAATTCTCCATTCTCCATTTCCAACTACCACATTTCTTTCGAAGAATAATCACTTCACTTCCACATAAAAGCTATCAGCCATCAGCTATCAGCCAACCCAAATTCGATACTGCCTATTCTTCGCCCCATTTTCCATTTTCAGTTTTCAATTCACCATTTCCAACTACCACATTTCTTTGAAGAATAATCTCCCTCCCAAAAAAAAAACCACCCCCCCCCCAGCCCACCAACCACACCCAAACAAAAATTCCATTACTTTTACGAAGAATAATCACCTCACTTCCACTTAAAAGCCATCAGCCATCAGCCATAGGCCATCAACCAACCCAAAATCTAAACTGCCTATTCCTCGCCCCATTTTCAATTTTCAATTTTCCATTTTCCATTTGAAACTACCTCCTGCTATAATTCGGAGATTCTTTTGTTATATTAATGTTGTGTGGATGACTTTCTGTTACACCTGCAGATGAAATTTGAACGAACTGAGCTCTCTTTAACGCTTCAATATTGGCTGAACCGCAATATCCCATGCCCGCTCTCAGACCACCTATATATTGATATATGACTTCAGATAATGAACCTTTATAAGGAACCATTCCTTCAATGCCCTCCGGAACTAATTTTTTAATATCATCTTCGACATCCTGGAAATATCTGTCTTTAGAGCCAAGTTGCATAGCACCGAGAGAACCCATACCTCTATAAGTCTTAAACTTTCTGCCATCAAGGATTATTGTTTCTCCAGGGGATTCTTCTACTCCTGCGAACAAAGATCCCAACATAACAGTATCGGCTCCAGCTGCAATCGCCTTTACGATATCTCCGGTATACCTGATTCCACCATCACCAATGACCGGGATTCCACTTCCTTCCAATGCTCTACTTACGTTATAAATAGCTGTCAACTGAGGTACGCCCACTCCCGTTACAATTCTAGTGGTACAAATACTACCCGGTCCGATACCAACTTTTATACCATTGATTCCTACTGATGCTAATGCCTTTGCTCCTTCTCCAGTAGCCACATTACCAGCGATTATCTGGATATTTGGAAATTTATTTCTGATAAGTTTGATTGTATTTATCACACCTTGGGAATGTCCATGCGCCGTATCAATCACGATAACATCAACATCCATGGATATTAAGGCGTTTATCCTGTCTTCGGTATCAGCAGAAACCCCCACTGCAGCTCCTACCAGCAACCTTCCAAATGAATCCTTGCTTGAAGAAGGAAAATCTTTTAACTTCAAAATGTCTCTGTAAGTAATAAGACCAGCCAAACGCCCGTCCTCATCTACTACAGGCAGTTTTTCTATTTTATGGGTTTGAAGAATATTTCTTGCTGATGTAAGATCTGTACCCACAGGCGCAATGATCAGTCTTTCCTTTGTCATCAATTCTGTCACAGGACGATCACCTGAAGTTTCAAAACGTAAATCTCTATTTGTAAGAATGCCTTTTAATTTTTGATTGGCATCAATAATAGGAATTCCTCCAATTTTATTTTGTTCCATTAATTGCAAAGCATCTGCTATTGTAGCCGTTTCTGGAAGTGTTACTGGATCTATAATCATGCCACTTTCAGATCTTTTGACGCTGCGCACTTGAGCTGCTTGCGACTCTATGGACATGTTTTTATGAATGATACCTATCCCACCTTGTCTGGCCATTGAAATAGCAAGTGCCTTTTCAGTGACAGTATCCATAGCAGCTGAGATAATGGGTACATTGATGGTAATTGTTTCTGTAAGTTTAGTACTTGTGTTCACATCACGTGGCAGTACTTCAGAATGTGCAGGGAGGAGAAGCACGTCGTCAAAGGTTAGTCCTTTTTCAACAAATTTTTCTTTAAAACTATTTATTCTATCCATTTGCAAAGATAATGGTAATAGATTAAATCAAATATAATTATTTTATCGTTTTATGAAATTTCAAATCTAGAAATGCTCCATTTAACAAATAACAAATTATATATGTAAAACTATAAATGTTGATATGGCTTGATTAGCGAACGAAAAATCCCTTTAAGTAACCAACTTAAAATACATTGACAAATTATTTCCATTGACAATTTCCTTAGCTTTGTATTTAATTTGAATCGATGGACGATCTTTATACTGACACATATTTTATGAAAATTGCTATGCGCGAAGCCCAAATGGCATTTGATGAGGGTGAAGTGCCTATTGGTGCGGTCATCGTGGCGCGCAACCAAGTAATTTCAAAAGCCCACAATCAAGTCGAGATGTTGAATGATGTCACTGCGCATGCAGAGATACTTGCTATTACATCTGCATCACAAAGTTATGGCTCAAAATATCTCACTGATTGTACACTTTATGTTACGATAGAGCCTTGTGTCATGTGCGCCGGTGCTTTGAGATGGTCACAGATCGAACGAGTGGTATATGGGGCTGACGATGAAAAATATGGTTTCATGAAATTTGGAAAAGAAATGCTGCACCCTTCCACTAAGCTGGCTTGCGGCGTTTGTAAAGATGATAGCATAAAAATGATGCAGGATTTTTTTGCTGATAAAAGATAGTCAGCTTGTTCACTTTGGTTAAAAGTTAGTTAAACATCAAGTTAAATATAGTTAACAAGGATATACAGCCCCATTTATTGTCGTTAATTTATATGACAAACAAGTAAAGTCAATTCAAGCAAAATCTAAATCCATTAAACATGAAGTTTCCATCTTATTTTTTATCTATATTTTCTTTTTCAATAGTACTATCCTTTGGAATTTCCAGCTGCAAACCTGTCCCACAAAAGAGCGTCTTCACTCAAAAGCTCTATAAAGATTCAGGTCTTTCAAAGGAAGATCTCCAAAGAGTCCAATTTTTTATCGATCGGGATATTGTTATTTATAGAGTATTAAATTCAAGTGACAGCAGGGTAGAAGGAGGTAAAATAACTATTCGAGGTGGTGAAAATGTTGAAGAAATAGTTATTAAACGAGGCACTAAAGGTGCGCTTGTATATATGCCAAAAGATGACAGACTTGGAATTAGTTTCGACGCAACTTCCGATGACAAATATTTGATGTTTGGTCCAAATCCAAAAAATTATAATAGGTATTCACTTTTAGCCACTGAATGGCAGAATGGGATTGGCACAGTTACTTATGGTGATGCCAAATGGAAAACTATTAGTGGTAATGCTTATGCTGCATTGTTGGTGGACCTTTCCAACTATCGGAAGACAGAAGTAAATACTCAGGTGCCTAAGGGTAGAGAGGTTAGGTAAAATTTGAAGTTAGAATTTCGAAGGTAGTTCTGATGTAATTCATTTTATTTCAAAAATACCCCCAAAACCACAAGAGGCAAAAAGGCCAACCCTTCTTTTTTTTTTTTCCCCAAATAAAAAAAAAAAAAAAAATCGGGGAAATTTAAAAGTCCCTACCCCCCCACACTTCCCAAAAAATTCCCCAAACCCCCAAAAGCCCCCCGGCCCCCCC
The DNA here is from genome assembly GCA_016711705.1 of Candidatus Brachybacter algidus. Lineage (GTDB taxonomy): Bacteria > Bacteroidota > Bacteroidia > Chitinophagales > Saprospiraceae > Parvibacillus > Parvibacillus algidus. The sequence goes on from JADJSK010000001.1 coordinate 149,026, forward strand.
GTTTCGGGGTTGGGGGTTTAGTTTTTTTTTTTTTATTTATCAAAAAAAAAAAAAAGGCTTTTCCCCGTTTTCTTCAAATTAAACTTAGGAGAAATTAGTTGACTTGTATTGCTGTGCTTCCCAAATCAAAAAAATAAATTGAAAAATGGAACGCAGATGACGCAGATTTTGCTGATATCAATGATCAAATATAATAGAGATTGTCGATGTACAAATTTCCCCCTTTGGAGGGCTAGGGCTTAAACACATCTTTTTTTTATTTTTCAAAGTAAACTTTGGTGACACAACGAGAATTCAGTTCTATTTTATTGTTATATGTAAAAAGCTGTTTATGAAGAGTAACAATGAAAGATGAAAGAAAGTCGCAACTTCCCCTCTGGCAGAGGGGTGGCGGTAGCCGGGGTGTCGAATGTCGATTAAACACATAGAGTTTGGCAGGAAATCAAAAATAATTTATCAATGAGTTATATATTAAAGTTTTAGAGAATTAAATGACCCTAGCTCTGGAGAGGGGTAGGCAATGTCATTAAGTTAAGGCCATATGTTTTGTCAAAATATCTCGGTGCACTGCACCTTGGAGCAGCCTTATTACGAATTCTATAAATATTGTGGTGCGCTGCACCTGGAAAAAAAGCAAAGGTGCAGCGCACAGAAATATTGTCTGTGATAGATTATTAATTTCAATTGCTTAACTTAATAAAATTGAACCTAGAGCCAAGGGGGAGTCTTTGAAAGCAGACCATATTTGTATGATTAACTGCACATTAATATTAGTTATATACCATAAATTAGAAATCTGGAATCAGAAGCCTACCTTCAAGTATGTATTGATGTTGGAGAAGCTTCGGTGGTTATACCTTGCAATATAACAGGTAAGTAGTTTTTCTAACTTATAAAACTATTCAAACTACTTGTTATTTACCTAAAGTTTCTTAGTTGCCTATTATATTGATTATCAATAATATAAATAGAGAATAATTTGTCAATATAATTAACTGAATTGCTGTAAATCAATTAGTTATTAAGTTTCATATATTTATTAAAATGATATTATTTGCGGGACTCTATCATCGAAGTTTCATTCTAACTTTTAATTTCTAATTTCTACCTTAAAATGATTAGTAGAATTCGTTTTAAAGTTTTTTATTCCCCCAAAACTTCAGTTAATAATTGCTGTCAGATTGATGATTAGCAATTCCACTCAGCATCGGAACAAAAAGAGCACTTTCCTTTTCTTCTATTTTGTATGAAGTCTCAGAAGTCTTGGTTAATAGAAGCATTTTTTGGACCTGCAGGTTTCCTTTGGGTAGCACCATGATACCGCCGATTTTTAATTGATCTATTAAGTCGTAAGGTAATTCGTCAGGTGCCGCTGTAATGAGGATTTTATCAAAAGGCGCAAAAACGGGTAGTCCTTTAAATCCATCTTTCAGGTAGGTCTTTACGGCCCCGAATCCAAGTTTCTCCAAGAGTATATTTGTCTTATGATATAATCCCTCTTGACGTTCAATTGTATGAACTCTGGCTCCAAGATGAGATAGTATACATGATTGAAAACCAGATCCTGTGCCTATTTCTAGGATCTTATCACGTTTCTTAACATCTAATAATTGTGTTTGATAGGCTACAGTATATGGCTGCGATATAGTCTGACTGAAACCAATAGGGAAAGGTTGATCCTTATATGCCATTTCCTCAAATGCTTTATCCAGAAAGAAATGCCTTGGTACATGTTGAAATGCATTTAAAATGGCTTCATTTCTGATGCCTTTGCTTTTGAGTGTTTCAATCAGCTTTTTTCTGAGGCCCTTATGCCTGTAATCATCAACAAAAATTGAATTCTTATACATATAAGGACAAATCTACATATGTAAAACGAAAAAAGCTAATTTATTATGAAATAAATTAGCTTTTTATATTTTGAATTGATTTTAGATCAGATAGCCATGGCTTCTTTCTGAGTCAAGTTGCGTCTGATATTGATGAGCGCATATCTCATTCTCCCCAATGCAGTATTAATACTTACCCTTGTCACCTGACTTATTTCCTTGAAACTCATATCAGCATAGTGTCTGAGAATGATTACTTCCCTTTGTTCAGGAGGTAACGCATCTATCAATGCTTTAATTTTTTCGTGGCTTTGACTTTTTATGATGACATCTTCGTGACTATCTTCAGAATTTGAAAGCACATCAAAAATATCAAAATTCTCAGTGGTACTGATTATAGAACGTCTTTTTGATCTTCTGAAATTATCTACGCAAAGATTGTAAGCTATACGGACAGCCCATTGAACGAATTTACCTTCATGGTTGTATTTACCTTTTCTAAGAGTATCAATAATTTTTATGAAAACTTCCTGGAATATATCCTCAGCCTGATGCTCATCTTTTACGAAAAGATAGATCGTAGTAAAAATCTTGTTTTTATGACGGAATAATAATTCTTCGAAAGCTCTTTCGTTACCTTCTAAATACTGAAGAATAAGATCCTGGTCGCAGATTGTTTTTAATTGCATAACTTCTACTTTTAATTTATTAAGGATAATGAATTGTTGAAAAGTAAAGATTATGCTTATAGGCTGGTTAGAATATTTTTTTTAAAATGTGTAAATGTATTAGATTAAATTTCTGATTCAAAGATATATTATATTTTTTAAAACAAAATACTTTAACACATTTTTAACGGAATAAATTTTGTAAAATTTCTTAGGATCTAATGTTTTCAATGCTTTTGAGGAATAAATTATATTAATAAAATTTTGAATACATTTATTCTTTAAATATTCAATATTGTATTTTAACTTAATTTAACTTTTTCTATCGCGTATCATTTGTGTTATAGTATGAAGCAATTCATTTCTTGTAGCATTTAAATTTAGTGATTTTAATATACTATTTGCTTTATCAAAGTAGCTATCAATCTCAGATTGAACGATTTTAAAAAGATCGATCTTTTCAAAAAATTGATGTTATTCCTTCGACTTTGTCAATTGGATTCATATCAACATCAGACATAAAGTGATCAAGTTTTGATCTTTGTGTTTGATCGGCTAATTCATGCGCTTTGCAAACCAAAAAGGTTTTCTTGTTCCGTATGAGATCACCACCTTTGACTTTTCCTACCTTATCTTGGTCACCTATTAAGTCAAGTAGGTCATCTTGAATCTGAAAGGCTATTCCAAGGCTTTGACCATATTCAAACATTGATTGGGCCTCATCAGAGGAAGCACCTCCTATACGAGCACCTATCTGCAATGCCATTCCCAGGAATACAGCTGTTTTAAGGCGGATCATTTCTATATATTGTTCAGACTCTACAGATGCACATTTTTCAAATTCCATGTCCATCTGCTGGCCAACACAGATATCAAGTGATGTTTTGTTGAAAATATTAAGAACTTCTCTTAGTTGCTCATCATTACAGTTTTTCATTATATAATCATATGCCATAATGGACATAGCATCACCTGAAATAATTGCCTCGTTAATACCGTATCGTATATGAGTAGCAGGCATACCTCTTCTCAATGAAGCTTCATCCATGATATCATCATGCATTAGCGTAAAATTGTGGAAGATCTCAATTCCGAAGGCGGCATCGAGAACTCTTGTCACATCTGTCCCATAACAACTGTAGCCAACGAGGACCAATAAGGGTCTGATTCTCTTGCTTTTAAGTCCCATTATATAACTAACAGGATTCATAAGTTGAGTCCTCTGCTCTTGATATTGTATATCAGTTTCGAACCGTTCGTATATTTGTACTAGTTGATTAACATCCATAAGCCTGAAAATAAAAAAGGTCGAATTTAAGCAAATCCGACCTTTTTTTTATTATTTTAAAGAGATCAAAAACATTCAGAAACACCACTTACGGCCGGTATAATATCACCTGTACCTACAGTTATTAATTTCTTATCTTCATTCTTAACCCCGTTCAAATTGAACATTAGGTAATTACCGGGCTCTATACCTCTTTCCTTAAAAGTCTTACCCAGCGAACCGTTTTTGTCTTCAAGGCTATATTCGATACCGTCATAGCAAGAGGTAAATGTAAACTTGTCTGCATTCTTATAAACCTTTCCTTTATAAGGAGGTATTTTTAAGAATTGAGTTGAAATATTAGTTTCAATACCCTTTAATTCAGCTTCTTTTCCCGGAATTAGATCCGCTTTTTTCCATTCTAATGTTCCTTTTGATTGATCATCACGACCAACAATTTTCCCAATCAATATATCTGTGATTTTGTCACCGTTATAGTAATATTTATAGAATATTGTTTCAGTGCTTTGGACTTCCTTAGATTCAGCATAAATTAGGGCACCATCTTTTCTGTAAAAGCTATAATTACTTGAAGAAGGGGAAGTAGTATTGACTGATGATCTAATTAAACCATTAGATTTTCCACCGAGAATAAGTTTTTTTGATATACCTCCTTCATTAGATTCTCTCATGTCATTTCTTAACCCTTTATTGGCTGTGAATACATAAGCATCAATTGACTTAATATTTCCAGGTAGGACTAATGCATCTTGCATAGTATCTAAACTGCCGACCCTGTTAAAGTTACTATAATCCTTTCCATCTCCATTTTCTACATTTTTCTTGCTTGAATTGCACGAAATTGCAAAAAGAGCTGAGACAAGAAGGACTGAAAAATTAATTTTAAAATTCATTGTTAAACTGACTTATTATTATTTTACAATATTGACTCCTTCCAAAGTAAGAGACAATTCTCCCCCTGAATAGAGTTTCAGGATATTTCCTGATAATTCATAAGAATTTACTGAGTTCAAAGCATTAAAAAACTTTTGTTCTTGCTTGTCCTCTCCACACATCATTTTAGTAGCTGCTATATTTGTAAATTGTATTTTCTTAGTACCTTTTTCACTTGTATATCCGCCATTGAAGAGATTGCAACCTCCATTGCCCGAAATAGTACCGGTGCCTTTTTTGTCAGGTAAGGTGAGTTCAAGAGTCCTGCTATTCATCGAACCTGTAGACATTACGTCCTGGATCTTTAGCACAGTCCATTTGGTGCCTGTTAGAAATAGTCCAGTAGAGGATGATTTCGCTTTCTTACTACCGCCGCAAGAAGCTAACAATAGTATTACTGATAAGAAGAAGAATGTGTTTTTCATTTAATTCAATTTTAATTTTTGAAATAAAACGCAAAAATGCTAACTTTTTTTGGGATCAAGGTTATAAACATGAGCTTTTTTTATAATTTGTTAGTCATGTAAGCAATGTTAGTTGTATTTAACCATTAAATGTTATTCACTTTTTAGTTGTTTTTTGAAAATCAGTATTAATTTCTCTCCGGAATATAACTTCAAAAGGTTGTTTTCCAGTTTGTAATTGCTTACCATTTGAAGTTTATCAAAAAATAAGTTATCCATCTGCTGATTTCCTTTATCGCACATCATGTCTTGGGTGATTAATTCTGCTAACTCAAGCGTTCCTTTTGATGCATTTATCTTATAATCTCCGCCATAATAAGTGCAGAAGGAGTCCCCGCTCAAATTTCTTTCCTTATTATTATTCATAGGCTTAAAAGAAAGAGTAACTGGATAAGTCAAGATAATATTATCTGAACCTAATTTTGTGAGTTGCCATTCAATTCCGGTAAGTTTAAGTTTGGATTCCTTTACCTGGCTGAATGCGCATAAGTTGGTCACCATAATTAATAGAAAAATGATTAGTTTACGATTCACTTCAAATAGTTTTGTAGGGTACTCTCCAAATCCTTACTCTTTCTATCAAAATGTATTGCGTTTATTCCTAACGTTATAGCGGATTCGATATTCTCCAACGTATCATCTATAAATAAAGTTTCTGATGCTATCAATCCTTCATCATTCAGCACATATTCAAAACAGGATCTATCAGGTTTGCGAAGACCTATCTCGTGAGAATAGAAACATTTTTTGAATAATTCATTGTACCATTCTTCTTTTGAAAAATGCTTTTGAAGATAATGATCGAACCACTGTATGTGCGTCTCGTTGGTATTACTCAATATGTAACAATTATACTGTGTAGATATGGATCTTAGACAAGACCATGTGGATGGTTGTATTTCTAATAACATGGCATTCCAGGCAGGCAGCATATCATTGATTAGCGCTGTTTTGACAGAGATCTTTGTTAAATAATTGAAGAATACAACATAAGGGATCTTGCCTGTTTCAAACTTATTAAATGCTTCCCCATGATCCATCAATGACCTATTTATATCCAAGCCGGTGACTTCAGAAAGTCTTTTTGCCGTCAGTGAATAATCGATATCCAGCAGTACATTGCCAAGATCGAAAATGATATTTTTAATACGATTGCTTTTCATAGAATTAGAAAAAGGGTTTTGATTTATAAAGATCAAAACCCTTTGAATGGGGGTGGGCCCACCAGGACTTGAACCTGGGACCCCCTGATTATGAGTCAGGTGCTACTAACCAACTGAGCTATAGGCCCTCAATCCGTAAATTGTGGTGCAAATGTAAAAGTTAAATTGTAATTTTTATAATTTTTTGAGTTATAGACAAGATTAAATGTATAATCAATAAATAACTACCTAGTAATCAATTTAATATATCTTTACATTGACTTTAATATCATTTCTGATATATCGTAAATAACTACATCATCCTGTTTTTCTTTAGCGTTTATGCCATCCGAGATCATTGTACTGCAAAATGGACAGTTGAGTGCCACAATTGATGCATTCGTGTCAATAATTTCTTCACTACGTTCAATATTGATACGTTCCCTTCCTGGTTCATCTTCCTTAAACATTTGCGCTCCTCCAGCTCCACAACAAAGACCGTTTTTTCGGCTTCTTTTCATTTCTACCAAATCTATGTCCAATGCTTCCATCAATTCCCTAGGAGCTTCATATTCTCCATTGATCCTACCCATATAGCAAGAATCATGGTAGGTTATTTTTTGTCCTTTGAATGTACCTCCTTGGATTTTAAGTTTCCCTTCCTTTAAAAGTTCATTCAGGTATTGGGTGTGATGCACCACTTCATAATTACCCCCTAGATCGGGATACTCATTTTTTAAAGTATTGAAACAATGTGGACAGGTAGCTACTATTTTTTTAATGCCATAACCGTTCAAGGTCTGAACATTTTGATTGGCCAGCATTTGAAAAATGAACTCATTGCCGGCACGTCTGGCAGGATCGCCGGTGCACACTTCCTCTTGTCCAAGTATGGCAAATGATATTTCCAGCTTTGTCAGGATTTTTGCAAAAGCTGCTGAAACCTTCTGAGCGCGAGCATCATAGCTTCCTGCGCAACCAACCCAAAAAAGGATTTCAGGTGTCTTTCCTTCAGCGACCATTTCGGCCATCGTAGGTATTGTCATTTCTTTCTTATTTGTTTGTTATATTTCTTTAATCCAAGCATCGCGCTCAGAACTCATTTGCCATGGAGATCCACCGTTTTCAAGTGCTGTATACATTGGTACCCAATCTGACGGGCCAGAGCTTTGGGTTAATACTTCATATCTTCTTAATTGCAGAATGATGTCCAAAGGATTGATTAGAACAGGGCATGATTCTACGCAGGCATTACAAGTGGTGCAAGCACGTATCTCTTCTTTATCGATGTAAGAAAATAAGTCTCTGCCATCATTGTAAGCAATTGGGTTGTCTATTTCGCCACTTTGAGATGTAAATGCTGGATTGTCAAGGTTTTTACCAACTTCTTGCATTCTGTCCCGCACATCCATCATGATTTTTCGAGGAGACAATTTTTTGCCAGTTATATTGGCAGGACAAACGCTAGTGCACCGACCACATTCAGTGCATGTATATGCTTCTAATAGATTCTTTTGTGTCAATTGGAAAATATCATGTGATCCAAAATCTGCAATAGTTTCTTCTATTACCGGGTCTGGTGGAAGCCCTAACATTCCTTTTACTTCTGCTTCTATAGATTCAATATTGGTCATTCTGCCTCTAGGTTCATTCTGAGTGAGATATGTGTTTGGGAAGGCAAGAAGAATATGCAAGTGTTTAGACGTTGGTAGATAAAGTATGAATCCAAATACTACGAAAATGTGCAGCCACCAGCCAAATCCGCTGATCACGTGCAGAAAGTATTCAGGCATATGTCCGAATAACATAGGTCCCAACCAGCTATTAATGGCAAAAAAGCCTGTTGCATGATATTTCTCAGGGTAATTCATCTCAAGTGCTTTGTCTGCGCCATTGAGACAAAATATACCTGTTATGAGTAAGATTTCTCCAAGTAGGATCAAATTGGCGTCTGTTTTTGCCCATCCTTTCAGTTCTTTGCTGTTTAATCGAGGGATCCTTAAAAGGTTTCTTCTCGCAAGAAAAATTATTGTGGCAATAAAAGCAAGGACAGAAAGAACTTCAATGAAACTAATCATAAAAGGATAGAACCAACCTACCCAGGTAGATAAAACTCTGTGACTGCCGGTAAGTCCATCAATAATCTGTTCCATCAGGTCAAACTGTGTGATGACAAAAGCTACATAAATAAATAAATGAAGGACTGCCGGAATAGGCCTTTTGAACATTTTTTGCTGACCAAAGGCTATCAATACCATATTTCTCAAGCCGTCCTTATTCTTAAATGGCTTTACAGGCCGGCCCAGGTTAATATTTCTGTATATTTTGCTATAACTTTTATAAGCCTTACTGAAGACGAAGACGAGAAGTAAAGAAAAAAGTATTTGAGAAATAATCATCTGCTCTATATTCTTTTATAATTTAGCCCTTCTTTACAGTGTGAAATCAAAGCTACGTTAGCTTGAATTGATTGTAGATAGAGCATTGAATAAAAATAGATTTTCTAATGAAAAGTAAATATAATGCAAATACTTAATACCAGCAAAATGATTCAAAAGATCAAAAGGATATCTATCGAGATCCTGGAGCGGAATCTTGGTGAGGAAGAAATATATTTTCTAGGTATTAATAATAGTGGTTATGCCTTAGCAAATATTTTGGCAAAAGATCTTTCTGAATTGAATATCAACACTTTAAAAACTCATGTTGTAAGAATTAAAGTAAATGCCTCTCATCCAACATCTGATGAGATATTACTTGAAAACGTTGAGTTAAGCCATTTAGAAAATAAAAATATCATTCTGGTCGATGATGTTGCCAATACCGGTAGAACATTATTTTATGCTTTCGCACCATTAATGAATATTATTCCAAAGAAATTGGAAGTAGCTGTAATGGTCGATAGGGAGCATAAACTTTTTCCGGTTAAAGTGAATTATGTTGGCTTATCACTCGCTACTACATTGATGGAAAATATTCAAGTAGATCTTTCTGACGTTTCTACGATGAATGCAATATTGGTATAGGTTATGTTTATAGCTGAATTAAGTTGGTACAAAAAATTATCACGTCTTAGATCGCTTTCGCTGGCGAAAAAAGTCGGAAAATATATTAAAAATAATACGCTGTTGCTTGACTTCGGCTGCGGAAATATGTTTACTGCAAAGGAGTTGGTCAGTTTAAATCCTACATTGAAAATAGTTGGATTGGATATTGTTGCGGACCAGAACCTCAATCTTTCCAACAATAATAATCAGTTGAGTTTTGTGCAGAGTGGCAGTCAAATATTGCCATTTGAAGATAACTACTTTGATCACGTCTTAGCATTGGCATGTCTGCATCATACTGAGTACCCTGAGAAATACGTCGAAGAACTGAAAAGAGTCATTAAGCAGAATGGCACAATTATCATTGCTGAAGAAATGTATATCAACCAATTGGATAAATTATACATATCCGGAAGTGATTTTATCCTCAATAAGTTAAAAGAGGATATTCCTGTTCCATTAAATTTCAGATCGAATAAACATTATGAACAGGTATTTAAGAATTTGGGGTTGCAAGTTGAGCACAAAAGCAGCTTAAGATTATTTCCAAACTTCATGCATCATTATATTTATGTGCTGAGTAAGAACTGAATTTTCAGAGGAATTCGAGAAATGTAAAGCTCTTGATACCAATAAAATTAGAAATTAAAAATCAGAAATCAGAATGAAACTCCGATTGCTATTCACTGCGGGTGAAACCTTTAAGTTAAAATGAAAAGATTTAAAATTTAAATAGACTATTTGGTATCGGGGTGTTTATAACAATTTGCACAAAGGGAAAAAGAAAAGACTCAGCGAATAAAGATTCCTCGCTTCGCTCGGAAAGATTCTGTGTTACTTTCCAAATTTTATTGATAATTTTTTTTACTTTTATACTTAAGACGGCCTAGAGCTAGTCAGTGTAGCGTAATTATGCCACAAGTATTTTTGCGCTACTTTTTTTTGATTCATAGTTTTTGTCATATACTGTCTTATTTTTAAATAAGGTATAAATCAGTTCCAGCATTTTTCTCTGCACTGCTATCAATCCTTTTTTCTTTATTCCGTGTTTTGACACTATTCTTACATATTGTCCTTTGAAGTTTTCATCATATTTTACTGCTGACAAGGATGGCAGATACATTGCTTTACGCAAACTTCTATTTCCCTTTTTGGATATTCTAGGTTTTCCTCTAACAGATGTGCCTGATTGTTTTTCCTTAACATCCAAACCGGCATAACTAGTTAACTGCTTTTTGTTTCTTATAAGCTCAAATCCATTTGTTTCTGCCAATACTATTACAGCTGTTAATTTACCAATTCCAGGGATCGATATTATGTTTTTGATCTCCTTTTTGACATCTTCATTATTATCGATTATCACATCAATTTCGCCTTTAATTTCCTTTTCCTGCCGGTTTAAAAAAGCTATCCTTTCCTTTAGACGCCGCACACTATTTGTATTTGGTTTGGCCTGTATTGTTTCTGCATGAAGCTGGTTTTTTATCGCACTTCTTTCACCAACACCCCCCCCCCCCTCCCCGGGGGGGGGGGGGGCGCCCCCCACCTCTTTTGGGCCCCGGCCCCCCCCTTTTCCCCCCTCCCCCCCCCCCGCGGGCCCCCCCCCGCCCCCCCCCCCCCCTCGTTTTTTTGGGTCCGCCCCCCCCGACCGAATGGGGGTTCCGTAATTAGCGATTTTATTGGGTAAAACAACAGATAAGTCAAGAAAACTTTCATCTAGATAATATGCAAATTTCTGGTGATAGACTCCTGTCGATTCCATCACATAGTGAATTTTGGCTTCTTCGGTTGTTTGCTTTTTCCCCCCAATCTAAAAGAGTTAACATTCCCTTCTCTGTGTTTTTAAATACCCTGTGAGAGTATAACTCAATCGAAAAATCATCGTACATCCTGCCTAAAGATGTTACTAATTCTTTTTGCGCTACATCTACACCCACTACTTGTTTTAATACCTTTTTCATACTTTAAATTTAAGTTTGTTATAAAATCAAAGTGATGAATCTCCCTGCGTTTTTTCTCCTGTTTGGTTATCCTGGCATTTTGGCGGGGCGGGGGTCCCTACATTCTGTTCCAAAACCTAAAGGAAAAAAGGGAGGGGGGCTATTTTTTCCGACAATATGCTTCTTGGATATTTAGACGTTATTATGCTCCCCCCAGAAGACTTTATGTCGATGGGATTGGTGTATAAAATGGGGTGGCGCAGCCACCCCATTTTATACCCCCTTAAAACAAATGTTTTGTCATTCCGACTGAGGGAGGAATCTGCCAAAATAATGGATGAGCCATCAAAGCTTGATCTTAATTAATTGCATGACTTCTACGAAATGGAATTATATATTTGGTCTTGTTTATATTTGCGTTTCGTATTAATTGATATTATAGTGCAGGTATGTTTAAAATAAAAAGGAGATTCTGTAGGGACAGGTCGCGACCTGTCCCTACAGAATCTCCTTTTTATTTTATGGTAATATGCGTTTTAATCCTTCTGCGACACAAACATAATTATACTCAGTCTTGTGCACTAATTGTTTCAGTGGTTAATGGTAGCTAAAAACTACGTATGCTTCCCTAGTACAGTCTTTTTCATATGAGCTAATAACCCATTGACAGTGGCCGGGCCGCGATTGTGCAATTCGTAATCGTTCATTGGCTTTTTATCTATACCATCTTTCAGCTCATTGGTTTGATCAAAGATTTTATTGATGGATTCCAAATTAGATTGATGCATAGCATCTGCATATTTTTTTGCTTCGCTGTATTTCTTTTCAAAAACTTCTCTGTCTAAATTTAATAAATATCCTTCTTCGAGGACCAATCTTTGATTATAAACAGTAGTATTAAGCAATAGCTTACTCAATATTGGAGCCAGTTCGATTAACATTATAATGGAAAGCAGGAGGAAGTACCTCCACCTCAACGCCACATTTGCTTCGATTAAGTGCTGTAATGCCTCTATTCTCGCTAAAAATCCATCACCAGCTTGTTTGTCAAAAGCTGCGATTTTATTATTCTGGATTTTTGTGAGCGTATCCAACTCTGTATTGATCTTAATAAGTAGTGGGGTAGAGGAGGACTTAAATAGGGTGGATTGCTGCAATGCAAGATCGTATTCAGTTTTTTTCGCTTTTGCAATGGCTGCTATACCTACCTTTCCTGTTCCTCCGGAGCCATCCGTTTCAGCTAAAAAGGAAGATCTTAATTTTAGTGTTTGCGTGTCAAGCGCATTCTGAATACCGGCCAAAGAGTCACGTTGGGCCAATAAAGGAGCCATTTGAGGTAATAATGAACGCTTTACTTCTGCCACTGTCTGCTGCTTCTTTACTTCCTGATCAAAAGTCAACTGTACATCAATGTCTTTCTTAAAAAGATACAATAGAGCTGGTTGAGCCATAAATGCTCCTAAACACAAAGCTAGGGCAACTCTAAATATGATGGGTCCAGTTTTTTATTCTGTCCCGTACCCTGCATTCCTGCGATCAAAACTCTGTCAATAGTAAGTACAATTCCTCCCATGAGGAGTCCTCCAAGTAAGACAATCAATACATTATCAACCACAGTGCTAAAGAAATATGCCCAAACAGCAGTTGCAAAGATCCATGTAAATAATATTGAAAGACCTATCAAACTAAATTTTCTTTGTTCCGATCTGTTTCCATCTAATAGTTCAGCGTCAGCTGAAGAAAGCCACCACAGAATTTTATCTGTGGTGGTGTGTTTTTGTTCGTCCATTTATAGATTTTAGTTACAGTTGATACATTTTAGACCCTTTGGACCCATGAGTAGCAACTCATTTTTTACAAAACGCCAATTACCTGGTATTTCGTCTCTATCGTACTTTATTTGTGAATCAAAACCATTAACATTATCATCAAACCTGATTTTTGCTCCTACAGGCAACAATAAAGTTACTTCCATTGAAGGATTTATTGCTTTGAGATCTCTATTAATAAATGCTGCGTTCGAAAATATAAATTCATTGCCACTTTGCTTGAAAGCATAGAATTGGTCGAAATTTTCGCTGGAAACATTACGTGTTCCATAGAATTTTAATTTTTTCAAAATATGAATCATGGAATCACTGCTTTGGTCAACATTAAAATCAATCTTTTCAAATTTCATTTTATCTCCACCTGCACCTATGATCTTATCAAAACTTATTAATAATTCACGATTTTTGTCAAAGTTGATATCTGCTTTATTGTCAATGCTTTGTAAAAGAGCATCTTGTGGAATATCTTCATTTGAAATGTAGTCCTCATAACTTTCCTGTTCTACCATAGATCTAAGCTCAGACTCAGTACAGTTGGCACATTGAAGGCCGGAAGCTGTCATTCTGTATTGTTTACCTTCTATATATTTCCAACCGTCTTTCATTTGGTTTTTGTCATACGCAATGCTTCCAAGTTTCCACTCCAGCTCTCTTGATATAGTAATAATTTTGCCTATCGGAACGAAAAGGTCCACTTCTACTTGTTGAAATCTATATTTACAATCTTTGTCAATTGTATAAAAACTAGGTATTTCCAATTCGTGATCGTTCAAAGGAACAATTACATATTCTACACAGTCTGCATTGATCTTAGCCTGTTTACTGTTACTGCCTCGTGATTTAATTCTTTTGGTCACAGACCATTGCTGAGACTCAGCAGGAAATATATTCAATTTGAGTTCATGGTTGATCTGCAGTTTGTCATCATTGGCTATTTTAAGATCGCCAAATTGGATGTGCGCATTATCATCATTTCCATCTATCGTTTTGAGGGCAACGATCTCACTTTTCAAACCTCCCAAATCTTGCTTAACTTCCTGCGTTTCAGCATTGCTGTATTCCTTGAAAGTAGTGGCTCCTAATATTACGAAACAAACCAGATTCGATAACCAGAAAACCAACAAGCTTTGCTTTAGATTCCTGCTAATGCGTGTTTTGAAAACCAATTTAAGTGCTGAAAAAACTATGAAAGCAAGTGGTACTCCCAGAATTATAAAGCTGTTGACGCTAGCAATGAAATTAACGACAGGTGAGGAGGAGCTGATAAATTGTAGAATTGGCGAAGCTAAAACAAATCCAACAATCATTGAGATCCATACTCCTGCAAAAATCAACAATAATAAAGCGCCTATTATAACTACTAATGGTCTAAAAAAACCAACAATTTTGGCAGCACCAATTTTGATATTTCGTTCCAGATCAATATTTGGACCTGCGGCCCTGAAAGACTTTTTTCCGCTACCCCCCAATCTTTCAGAGATATCATCAGTAAACTCAGTTAAATTTGAAGAAAAATTGTTGATCTCTTTTTCAAGATATTCTGCAATATTACTCACAGTGATTTTTTCACCTTTCATAGCAAGATAATCTGCTGATGTCTTAGCTTCCGGAATAAATATCCACATGATAATGTATAATGGCACGGCAAATCCTCCTGTCACAGTAAATGCTATAAAAGCAAGCCTTACCCACATCACGTTTTGTATGCCGAAGTAAGCAGCTATTCCTGCACATACACCTCCAATTTTTTTCTCGGCAATATTTCTGTAAAGTTTTCTGGTCGAGCTTGTTTTTCGTCCGGATTGTTTACTTTGATTACTTGTATCGAAATCTTCACCAGGGAGATCTATGGATTCCGCACCAAATTCTTCAGGTCTACCCATTGTTTTTATGGCAAATTCTACATCAGCAGTCGTAACTATGGATTTTGTTTCAGTTTTTTCCTGCAATAATTCACCCAACCTTATTTCGATATCAGTAATGATCTCCTGATAACTATCTGAGTATGCAAAATGATTTTTGATAGAAGAAATATAACGTTCTAGTAGGTCGAATGCCATTTCGTCCATTGTAAATGGGAAGCCTCCGAGATTAATATTTATGGTCTTATTCATGATCTTTAATGTTTTTTGTAGTTTGAGAGACGACTTTTACTAATTGATTCCAGCTTTCGAGTAATTCTGTCAGAAGTGTTTCACCTGCAGCAGTGATTTTATAATATTTTCTTGGTGGCCCACTATTGCTTTCCTTCCATGAATATTCTAGTAATCCTCCATTTTTGAGTCTAGTAAGAAGTGGATATACCGTTCCTTCAACTACAAGCAGTTCATTTTCTTTGAGTTTATTGATAATATCGGTGGTGTATAATTCCTCTCCCGAAATTATTCCTAAGATACACATCTCTAATACGCCCTTGCGCATTTGAGCCTTTGTGTTCTCGACTTTTAAAGTTTCTTTTTCATGCATTTCATTGGTACTCATATCATGATTTTTGATTTTGTTGTTTAATATTAAATATCACCTTAAATCTTGCTTAATTTAATTTCTTATCCGTGATGGTACAAAGATAATACAAAGATATAGTATTATGTATTACTTAGTACTATCTTTACGATAATATATTGTAAAAAACAGATGTATGCAATGGATTGTCCGATGAAAACATAGAGTGATGGGATGATCAGTAATCAGTAATCAGTAATCAGTAATCTGTAATCAGTGATCAGTAATCAGCATTTGAGTGCTGAATTAAGACTATATGTGCCTAGTTACCGCATAATAAATCTGTGCCATCCGTGTAATCATCATAATCCCTGCCTTTAATGTCAGGCAAGCGTGATTCAGAAATAAGTAATCAGTAATCAGCAATTGAGTGCTGAATTAAAACTATATCTACCTATTTACAACATATAAATCTCTGCCATCCGTGTAATCTTCATAATCCCTGCCTTTAATGGCAGGCAAGCGAGATTCAGAAAAAAGTAATCAGTAATCAGCAATTGAGTGCTGAATTAAAACTATATCTACCTATTTACCACATATAAATCAGTGCCATCCGTATAATCATCATAATCCATGCCTTTAATGGCAGACAAGCGTGATTCAGAGGTTCTAACCTTCTGTCCTTCTCACCTTCTTACCTTCTCACTTTCTCACCCTCCTCACCTCCTCACCATAATTCATAATAGCAAAAACCAATATTTTAATCATAATATGATGTTAAGTTTACATAGAATTTTAAAATTTGGAACTTTAATATAATTTAGAACATTTAAGAAGTATGTAACATTTATGTTTGTATGCATTGCAATAATTAAATAATCAATCCGTTTAATTTGGCATTGCATATAGATCAAATTATAAAATCAAATAAATAATTATCATGAGTAACGACAATGGAAAAACAGTTTTGGCACTTTTTGCAGGAATAGCAGCAGGAGTTGCCTTTGGGAGTTTTGCTTGCACCTGAAAAAGGGGAAGAAACCCGCACTAAAATTACGGATTCTGCAAACAAGATTTCTAATGACTTAAGAGAAAAAGTTTTAGAAGGAATTAATAAAATTCGTGCAAAGAAAGATGAATATGCTCAGTCAACATCTGATCTTGCTGACGAAATCCTATCTTAAGTTTAGAATCCAACTAAAAAGATAATAAGTATCGGAAATAATTTTTTCCGGTACTTTTTATGTTTTTATATAAGCTAAATATTTACTTTAAATAATCCAGTTGAAAAACTTGTCACCCAACAGTTTATAATCCTTACTTTAATATTTTTAATATGAATTCTACACTTGTGTTAAAACCGGAAGAATCTGCAGAAAAGCAAAAGAATGATATAGATGTAATTGCCATTGCAGTTGATGTATTAGTGCCATTTGTTCTTGATAACTTTTTGTTCAAAGGCACCAAAGGCCGTCTTATGAAGCTGGTTGGAACTGTTGCTGCCCAGCAATTAATCAAAATGCTGGCTAAATCGAAAACAGTAGACGATATCCTTGATCAATTAGAAGCCTGGTTGCAGCACCCTTCCAAAAAACCTGCTAAACCATTTCCAACTATTGGTGATGCTGTTCGTCAAAATAGCAAGAAGTATAGAACACGTTCTAAACCTGAAGACTACTATGACCCTGAAAGAGAGATGTTCTATTAACTGGTTGATTGATTGATTATTATGTGCAAAACCTTTTTTCTCACTGTTTCAGTGATATTAATTTGTGTAAGCGCTCTTAGTGCAGAGACACAATTTTTTTGGGGTGCTTTTCAGTTCAAATTAGTTGAAACAGGTACAGATAATTATACTGCTTTTGCAGATATCAGGTTATCTGAAGCAAGAAATCTTGGAAAAATCGAATTCCAGTTGTTCGAAAATGATAAACAGTTGGGATCATTTTCTGAAAGGCATTTATTCTTAAGAAAAGGGGAAGATAATTTCAATAGAGATTTGGCCTTGGAAAAACTTCACGATCGCCTTACTGATACTGAATTCATCAACATTGCTTCTAACCTGGCAGCCAGGGACAAACTAATTTGCTATTTAAAGACTTCAAACAATAAAATGTATAGTCTCATTCTGACGATTAAAGCGGATGCACCTGCTTATCGACCACCTGTCGTGGTGCCATCATTTAGCAAAATCACACATTTTAAATATCAATTGGTAACGAAAGGTGATGGAAACCAAGTGCTTAAGTTGGACACAACATTGGCGGAAAATAAATCTATACTTAACGCTTATCGTAATATATCCAAAGTTAAGATCTCGCACATACCTAAATATCAGACCTCAACGAATTTTATAGAAGAATTGGATTCTGTTATATTTTTAGGGAAAAGGAATCTTTTTATACATCCGGTTAATAAACCAAAATACGAATATCTCGCAGCTGCAATAGAGCCTATTGAGCTTACCGAGACTATTAATCCATCGATCAATTGGAATAAAATGATCGCTCAGCCAGACAGTCCGGTATTTTCAATGGAATATTTGAAAGGCATTTTAGAGCATAAAATATCTTATTTTGATGGTCCAAAGAAGTATGATATTGTATGCATGAGGTTTACCTATTTTGATGGTAAAAAATTAAATAAATCTTATTATTGGGATGAGACAAGTGAATACCCATTTGAAGAAATTAAGGATCGGATAGAACCTTTTTCTATGATCATTGATAAAATTATTATAAAAGACACTAAGCAACATACTGTTTATATACCTCAATCTTTCTTATTCAACTTCGAATAAAGCTTCCGGAAATTTGACTTTTCAAAATTTATTTATTGACTTCTTACAATAAGTTGATATTATTTCAGTTTTTTGCACTTTATTCCGTGTAAAAACACAGAGCTTTTCGGATAATGAAAAAACAAACCAACGTATTTAAGTTCGGTGGAGCGTCTATAAAAGACGTCGATGGCATCAAAAATGTTGCCGGTATTTTGGCTTCACGTCAGGAAGAACGAATAGTCATCGTCATTTCTGCTTCAGGCAAGACGACCAACCATCTGGAAGATGTAATGAATGCTTATTTCAACAAACAGGCTGATGTCCGTGAGAAGATCGAAGTGGTCAGAAGACATCATTTCGGTTTGATAGATGGATTATTCGAACCTGGAGATGAGGTGTATGCGCTTGTCAACGACCTTTTTGTGGAGATCGACTGGATTGTCGAAGAAGAGCCCAAGCATGACTATGATTACATCTATGATCAAATGGTCAGTGTCGGAGAGTTGCTTTCCACTAGAATCGTTGCCTCCTATCTTAATAAAATAGGAATTCCAACAGCATGGGTTGACGCGCGAGATATCATCAGGACTGACGCCACGTATCGTGAATCTCAAATTTTGTGGGAAGACACAGAAAGATTAGTAGAAACTACGCTAACTCCTTTATTGGATGCAGGAAAGTTTGTCATCACACAAGGATTTATTGGATCTACGGATGATAACCAGACTACAACCTTGGGTAGGGAAGGGTCAGATTTTACTGCGGCCATTCTTTCTTATTGCCTTGATGCAGTGAAGATGATCATCTGGAAAGATGTGGAAGGTGTGTTGACTGCTGATCCTCGCTTATTTAAAAATGTCCAGAAATTATCCAGGCTATCCTATAAGGAAGCCATTGAAATGACTTACTATGGTGCATCGGTCATCCACCCGAAGACTATCAAGCCATTGCAGAATAAGAATATTCCACTTTACGTTCAAAGTTTTATTGATCCGACTATCGAAGGAACATACATCGGTCCTGACGTGGATGATCACTATCCTCCCATTGTTGTATTGGAAAGAAACCAGACATTATTGCACATAGCCACACGCGATTTTTCATTTGTAGTAGAGCATCACATGGCATATTTGTTCAAGACCTTTGCAGAGTTGAGGATTTTCATCAACATGATGCGGAATACGGCCATCAGTTTTACGGTATGTGTTCCAGACCTTCCAGAAAAGATCGAAAAACTTAAAGCCATACTTGACAAAGAATATTCTGTCACTGTAGAAAATGACATGGAACTCATTACTATTCGCCATTATCAGGAGGAAGTACTGAAGAGTTTGACGAAGGGTAAAATTGTCTTATTGGAAGAAAGATTAAGAAATACCGTTCAAATGGTCGTAAAAAACATACCTTTAATCGAACGTATATAATACGAGGGGGATTAGCTCAGTTGGCTAGAGCGCTTGCCTGGCAGGCAAGAGGTCACCGGTTCGATTCCGGTATTCTCCACTACTCTCACAAGGGTTTTGGGCTTATTGTCTTGAAACCCTTTTTTATTTGCATACTATTTGCATACAAAATCAGTTTTAATTTTGAAATCGAAAAGAAATATAAAATATTTACAAATTGATTTCAATGTGGGTCTCTTATAAAAATATTTTTAACTCCCTGCTTCCAAGGTTTGATTTTATTTATAATTGCAGGGTTGTTATGTGAATGATTAAGGTGTTAAATTATTTAGGTCTATCCAAAAAATAATTTTCAATATTAACTTGGGGGGGGTAGGAAAAAAACAGCCCCCCGTTGTTCATAAGGCCGGTTGTGGTTATTGATGTTTGAGTATTATCTAAATTATTTTTCATTTTTAATTTGCCATTTTTGCAACCAACCAGAGGTCTACTCCATCATTATTGAACTTTAATTCTTGTTTACACTTTAATAGAATTGACTATCTTTGCAAAACATGTCTAAAAACTGCTACATTCTCTTGCTAATATTAAATCTGGTGCTATCACCGGGTGTGATTTCTGCATGTGGTTCCGGACACAATACTGAAGAAAAATCATGTTCAGTCAGTGAAAAAGAAGGATCAAAATCCTGTTGCAGTAAAAAGAAAGTAAAATCAGATTCCAATTCATGTTGTGGCGAAAAAAATAAAGGATGCTGCTCCGATACCTCCGGTTGCAATGGCAAATGCAAAAATTCCTCCTGTAAGTGTCCTAATTTTTCTGCGCCATTTACACTTCCAGCAATACAAGAAGTTGATCTCGGCCTGGCTAAAGTGGACTTTTTAAAACTTAACTTTTATTGCCCGGATATTCATCTTTCCGCTGGATTCCTCTCCAGTTGGTTACCTCCTAAGATAAGCCTGCTCTAATCTTGACAGCCACAGGTCTGTCCTTTTAAGTATGTAGTCACCTTTCATACAATTTTTTCACATTAAATAATTATAATGAAATCAATAGGTAATCTATTGATAGCAATGTCAATATTGCTATCCCTTAATGCATGTAATGCACAAATAAATAACTCTAAAACTGAATCAGTCAAAATATACGGCAATTGCGGAATGTGTGAAACCACAATCGAGAAAGCCGGAAATGTTAAAAAAATAGCCAAAGTTGATTGGGATGAATCGACCCAAATAGCTACTTTGACTTACGATTCCGAAAAAACAACCAGGAGCGAAATTTTAAAAAGAATCGCTTTGGCCGGTTACGACAACGATGAATTCCTCGCCCCGGATGATGTTTATACCTCACTTCATGGATGTTGTCAATACGACAGGGTTAAAAAAGTAGAATCTGAAGAGAAATCTTCTGCACCTGAAAAACATGACGTCCATATGAACCACATTGAAATGGAATCCGGGAAAATGGAAGAGAAACCAAAAGAAAAAATAACTGAGCAAGTTCCGCAAAAATTATCGGATGGTGGATTGAAAGCGGTATTTACACATTATTTTGAAGTTAAAGATGCTTTGGTTGCTACTAATAAAGCAAATACTGCAGCTCACGCGAAAGAACTCATGTCGGCTTTAAATAAAGTAGAAATGAATCAGCTTTCTGAGGAAGTACATATGGTATGGATGAAAACTATGAAAGATCTTCAGATTGATGCTCAAAATATTTCTTCTGCAAAAAGCATTGATAAACAAAGAGACGCTTTCCAAAGGCTATCATCCAATATGTATAAGTTGATCAAAGTCTCTGATCCCGAATCTCCGGTGTATTATCAGCATTGCCCAATGGCAAATGATGGAAAAGGAGCTAATTGGCTAAGTAAGGAAAATGCAATCAAAAACCCGTATTACGGCTCTCAGATGATGACATGCGGTAAAACAGTGGAAACAATAAAGTAAATAATCAAAACAAAAAAAACATGAAAAACATATATAAAATACTTTTTATATTACTTGCAATGACAGGTAGTTCTTATGGTCAGAAAAATACTTACCTCAAAATAAATCACTTTCTCGGAGATGAACAATTTGCTATAGGTAAGAATGCAGGCAATAATCTGGGAAATCAATTTAACTTTTCAAGATTAGATTATTTTATTTCCGGCATAAAGTTACATCATGATGGGGGTGAAATTCACGATCTTTCAGATGTCTATATTTTAGTTACTAAAGGGGAAGATGTTGACGTACTTCTAGGCAATCTACACATAGAAACCCTTGATTCAATCTCATTTTACATTGGAGTTGACAGTGCTAATAATCATGCAGACCCGTCTCTCTGGCCTTCCAGTCATGCACTAGCGCCTAAGTTTCCAGAGATGCACTGGGGCTGGGCATCAGGATACAGGTTTGTTGCTATAGAAGGTAAATCCGGCTCAAACTTACAGTTTGACTATCAGATCCATGGTTTAGGTGACAATCTTTATAAAAGTACTACAATAGTGACAGGAGGAAATGATGACAACGGAGTTCTGATCATTGAACTTGACGCGGATTACACACAGGGATTGAAGGATATTAATATAAACAAAAACCTCATAGTGCATGGATCGACGAAAGAGGCTATACCTTTATTATTTAATTTCAACAATAATGTATTTACCGCAACTCAATCCAGCGCCTCGCGTAAAGACTTAAGCATTGGTAAGTTGGTAGTTACTCCTAATCCTATGGTGAATGGGAGCACTATTGTAAAATTGAATTCAGATCAAATGATCAATTCGAAGATAAGGGTATTTGACTCTTCCGGTAAAATGGCACTTGAGTTAAACAAGCCCGGCTTGAACAATGATCTAAACCTGCCAATACGGGGATTGTATTTTATTGAGCTGATACAAAATGGAAAAGTAAGTTACAGGTCAACTGTTATTAATCCATAACCTGATTTTGTCGACAATAATATTTAACCGGTGTAAATAAATACTCCGGTTAAATAAGTTTTTGACAATAACCCGAACATTTGGGTCAAATAAAATTATTTCAAATTAATATTTTATTTAATATGAACAAAATATTTAAGTACTCTAAACTAAAAATTTCAGTTTGGATATTTATTTTAATAACAATTACTTTTTACAATTGTGGGAGCGATGAATTGACGGTAAAATATGATCCGGTCCCTTATGTAATAGAATATCCTGACAATTTTGATGCGCCGGTTTTGCCTGGTGATAATGCCTTAACTATCGAAGGTGTTAAATTGGGGAAGATGCTTTTTTATGATAAATTATTATCAAAAGATGGCAGCATCTCTTGTGCTAGTTGCCATGTTCAACCAAACGGATTTTCAGATGAAAATCAATTCTCCAAAGGTGTAGAAGGATTATTTGGTAACAGGCAGGCAATGCCGATTTTTAATCTTGCCTGGCACAATAATGGCTTCTTTTGGGATGGCAGGGCTGCTACCCTCAGAGCTCAGTCATTAATGCCCATTCAGGATCCATTGGAGATGAATGAGTCGCTGGAAAATATGGTGAAAAAACTTTCCAATTCGAAGCAATACACAGACCAGTTTATTAGAGCTTTTGGTACCTCTGAAATATCAAGCCACAAGGTTAGTTTAGCGTTGGAGCAATTTATGATGACAATCGTGTCCTTTGACTCAAAATTCGATCAATTTCAAAAAGGTCTCGTACAACTTTCTGAAAGCGAGGAAAGAGGTAGAAAATTATTTTTCACAGAATTTAATCCATTCTTTCCGGAATTATCCGGAGCTGATTGTCAACATTGTCATAGTGGTCCAAATTTTGAAAATGGGGAATTTATGAATAACGGCTTAGATTCAGATGAACAATTTATGGATTTTGGCAGAGAAAAAGTTACTCTATCAGCAGCAGACCGGGCTACATTTAAGATCCCATCACTGAGAAATGTAGCCTTAACAGCTCCGTATATGCATGATGGTAGATTTAAAACTTTGGAGGAAGTAATTGATCATTATAACACAGGGGTCAAAATGTCTTCTACTGTGTCACCATTAATAGTGCCAACAATCACAAATGGTTTAATGCTTTCGCCACAAGAGAAATCGGATTTAATTGATTTTTTAAAGACCTTAAATGATCCTTCTTATTTAAATAACAAGGCATACGCTGAGTTTTAAAAATTAAAGTATAAATGAAACATAAATATATTATTACCGGAATGACCTGTTCCGGTTGCGAAGCGAAAGTAAAGTCCTCTCTTTTAAATGTAGATCACATCACTGAAGTAATAGTGTCAAAAGACGAAAATTCAGGAATTATTACAATGGACTCACATGTACCGTTAGCCATTATGCAGGAAGCTCTGGGTGGAAAGGAAAGCAAATATCAAATAAATGAGGAAGGTTTTGTTCCGGTTGACAAATTAACAGAAGGCACTCCGGTGTCCTCTCCTAAATCAAAGCCTGTGCCATCAAGTTCCGGTGGTAAATATTATTGCCCCATGCATTGCGAAGGTGATAAAACTTATGATGTACCGGGTGACTGTCCGATCTGTGGTATGGATCTGGTTCAGGCGCCTGTCGTTGCCCAAATTCAACAGTATACCTGCCCTATGCATCCCGAAATAGTGCAGGATGGTCCCGGCTCCTGTCCCATCTGTGGCATGAATCTTGTTCCAATGAAACCTGAAGAAAATGCAGAAAATCAAACTTATCAAAGACTGCTAAAAAAGATGAAAGTTGCAGTGGTATTTACACTTCCTGTTTTCATTATTGCCATGATGGAGATGTTGCCTGATAGCCCTTTGCTTAAAATCATGCATATGCAGGGTTGGAATTGGGTTCAGTTTATCCTTACAATACCTGTAGTATTTTATGCATGCAATATGTTTTTTATGAAGGCCTGGAGATCAATAATTACCTGGAACCTAAACATGTTTACGTTAATTGGCATTGGCACAGGAGTTGCGTTTTTGTTCAGCCTGGCAGGTTTATTTTTCAGTGATATTTTTCCGGCTGAATTCAGATCGCATCATGGCACTGTGGCACTGTATTTTGAAGCAACGTCAGTCATTTTGACCCTGGCCTTACTTGGGCAGTTGCTTGAAGCAAAAGCTCATAGCCGGACCAGCGGTGCTTTAAGAGAACTAATAAAACTGGCTCCCACAGAAGCTACTTTAGTACAAGATGGCCGGGATACGATCATATCCATTCATGATATTAAAGCCGGGGATATGTTGAGAGTAAAGCCGGGGGATAAGATTCCCGTCGATGGTAAAATCCATTCGGGTCACAGCAGCATTGATGAATCAATGATAACCGGAGAATTGATCCCTGTCGAAAAACAAATTGGTGATCCTGTTAATTCCGGCACGATCAATGGTACAGGTTCTTTTATTATGCAATCTGAAAAAGTCGGGTCAGACACTTTACTGGCCCAGATCATTCAAATGGTGAGTGATGCCAGCAAATCAAGAGCACCTATCCAGAATCTGGCTGACCGTATTTCAAAATATTTTGTCCCGGCAGTAGTATTAATTGCTGTTGCTACTTACTTTATCTGGTATTATTATGGCCCTCCTCCTTCTATGGTGTACGGCTTCATCAATGCAGTGGCAGTATTAATTATAGCCTGCCCTTGCGCATTGGGGCTTGCAACACCGATGTCTGTAATGGTAGGTGTGGGCAAGGGTGCTCAATCCGGAATTTTAATTAAAAGTGCAGAAGCCTTGGAAAAAATGGACAAATTGGATGTTTTGATTATCGACAAGACGGGAACAATCACTGCCGGAAAGCCGTCTGTAGATAAGATAGTATCCTTTGATCAGGATGAAAACTCCATGCTGGCAAGTATAGCTTCCCTAAGTCAGAATAGTGAACATCCATTAGCTCTTTCATTCCTGGAATATTCTAAAAGTAAAAATATTACATTGTCAGAAGTAGCAGACTTTAATTCAATATCAGGTAAAGGTGTCACTGGTGTTGTGGATCGAGTTAATGTTGCATTTGGGAATAAAAAATTAATGGATCAATTTAATATAAATAGTCCTGAAGATGCTGAGAATAGAATTAAAGAGGAACAAAAATTGGGTAAAACGGTATCTTATATTTCGATGAATGGCATGTTAAAAGGTTATATATCTATAATGGATCCAATTAAAAAAACAAGTAAAAAGAGTATTCAGGATTTAATGGATCAGGGAATAGAAGTAATAATGTTAACCGGAGATAATGAAAATACAGCTGCTGCTGTAGCCGGGGAATTAAATCTGACTTCCTTTAAGGCAGGATGTCTCCCTGCTGATAAGTTGAATGAAATTAAACAATTGCAGGAACAAGGGAAGGTAGTTGCAATGGCAGGTGACGGAATTAACGATGCTCCTGCCCTGGCTCAGGCTGATATCGGTATAGCAATGGGCACAGGTACTGATGTCGCAATAGAAAGCGCCAAGATTACGCTGATCAAAGGAGATCTGCAAGGTATAGTCAAGGCTAAATTATTGAGTCACGGTGTAATGAAAAATATCAGACAAAATTTGTTTTTTGCCTTTGCATACAATGCCCTCGGAATCCCGGTAGCAGCCGGCTTGCTCTATCCTTATTTTGGAATTTTGTTATCACCTATGTTAGCGGCATTGGCAATGAGTCTCAGTTCTGTATCTGTCATCGGCAATTCACTTCGATTAAGAACAATAAAAATCTAATGGATGTACTTCTTACTAAACAATTTCAATAAGGTCTTTGCCGGTATTATTTTGATTCTGTCAGGTGATATAATTTATGCTCAAAAAGTAGTCAGATATGAGTTGACACTGGCTGATACAATTGTCAATTTTACCGGTAAAAGCAGACGTGCTATAGCATCTAACGGACAGATCCCTATGCCCACACTTACATTTACTGAAGGTGATACTGCAGAAATCGTGGTGCATAATAAACTGAAAGAAAATACTTCAATACATTGGCACGGACTTTTCTTGCCTAATAAGGAGGATGGTGTTCCTTATTTAACTCAGAAACCCATCAAGCCGGGTGAAACCTTTATATACCGTTTTGCAATAATTCAAAATGGAACACATTGGTATCACAGCCATACAGGGTTTCAGGAACAAATTGGAATGTATGGATCCTTAGTTCTTAAAAAAAGAGATGATGATTCAAGGTTTAGAAAGGGAATTGATGACCTTCCTGTTATTCCACTCATCTTGAGTGAGTGGACCGACTACGACCCTGATAATGTCCACAGGATGTTACACAATGCCACCGATTGGTTTGCTATTAAAAAGGGGACGACTCAGTCTTATGCTGAAGCTATAAGTGCAGGACATTTTAAAACTAAAGTTACCAATGAGTGGAAGCGTATGTTGGCTATGGATGTCAGTGATGTATATTATGATAAGTTTTTAATAAATGGATTCAATGAATCATCTGATAAAACTTTGAAAAATCTGAAAGCCGGGGACAAAGTAAGACTTCGTATAGCCAATGCCGGTGCATCATCCTACTTTTGGATTAAGTATGCGGGAGGTAAAATTACCGTAGTGGCAAGTGACGGCCTTGATGTTGAACCTGTGGAAGTTGATAGGTTGATCATTGGTGTTTCAGAAACATATGATAATGTAGTATCAATACCTCAGGATAAAACTTCTTATGAGTTGCTTGTGACACCTGAAGACAGAACTAAATCTGCTTCAATTTATATTGGAAACGGGATTAAACAACTTATTTCACCGATGCCTAAACTGAAATATTTTGAGGGCATGAAGATGATGAATGATATGATGCGCTTGAACGGCGATATGGATGACATGGGTATGAACATGTCTCTCCAGCAGATGGATATGAATACTGTCATGTATCCAGAGGTTTCCGGGGATATGGACATGAATAAAAAAGCAAAGGAAGGATCAGATATGGATCATTCATCCATGGACCATGAAATGAAAAGTGATATTGTCACTTTAAATTACGCGATGTTAAAAGCGCCATATAAGACATCTCTTCCCAAAAATGCTCCGATAAGAGAATTGCAATTCGAACTTACAGGAAATATGAACCGGTATGTATGGAGTCTAGACAATAAGGTGCTTGCTGAATCAGACAAGATCATGATAAAACAAGGTGAAGTAGTCCGGATCATCATGTTTAACAACAGTATGATGAGACATCCCATGCATTTGCATGGTCATGATTTCCGGGTTATAAATGGACAGGGAGCTTATGCACCATTAAAAAATATCATTGATATTATGCCTATGGAAACTGATACTATAGAGTTCGAAGCTAATGCAGATGGTGACTGGTTCTTCCATTGTCATATATTATATCATATGATGGCAGGGATGAATCGTGCATTTAGCTATGAAAACTCTGCGCCAAATCCTTATTTGCCTAATAAAAAAAGAGCTTACAATAAGTTACAAAGAGAAAGTAATAAGGTACATTTTATGGTCGAAAATGATTTTGCAACAAATGGCAATGACGGAATGATCATGTTTCAAAATACCAGGTGGGCTTTGGGAACAGAATGGAGACTTGGGCATCATGACGATCACGGTTATGAAACAGAAACACATTTAGGGCGGTATATTGGCAGGAATCAATGGTTCATGCCTTTCATAGGATTTGACTGGCGCTACAGAAAATTAGAAGAAGGTGAAACAGAAACAACGCTTTTTGGACAGACAAATACCAAAGACAATAGGGCGATGATAAGTGCAGGATTTGAATATACGCTTCCCATGTTATTAATATTTCAAGCAGAGGTTTATCAAGACGGAAATGTAAGAATCCAATTAATGAGAGAGGATATTCCTGTTTCTAAAAGGTTTAGAGCAAGTTTTATGATCAATTCGGACAAAGAATATATGGGTGGATTAAAATATATTGTTGGCAGAAACTTTGGGGTCAGAGCACATTACGATAGCGATATGGGTTTTGGAATTGGATTAACGGTTAATTATTAATTCTTTGTATGTCAGGTACATATTTTTCAGATATAAAAAACAAGTCACTACTTTTATTAAATAATTGATTATCAATATAATTCAAAAATAAATCAGCATGAATAAAATTTTCTACTTTCTAATAATGTGCCTATTTGCAGTTTATTCCGGGCAGGCACAAATTACATGGAATAATGAAATGGATGTTGCGGCGAGCCATTTTGATAATCAACATCCAAGAATTGCATTGGACAGGTCCGGAAATTCTATGGTGATCTGGAGTAAAAATGAAGCACTGTATTTTGCCAAATCAAACGGCATAGCTTTTAGTGCTCCATTACAGCTAAACCCCGAATGGATGACTATAGCTGGCGCAAGTTGGATGGGCCCTGATATAGCTTCACACGGTGATACAGTTTATATAGTTGTGAAACGTACACCAGAGTCCGAAGCTACACATAGGATTTTTGTTTTTACCTCATACGATGCTGGTCTTAACTTTGAGAATCCTGTGGAAATTGCTATAATTGGTGATAGCCTATCTCGTTTTCCAACCATCGAGGCAGATAAACAGGGCCACCCTATTGTAGGTTATATGAAGTTTAATTCAGCATTTCAGGAGTCCCGATGGGTTGTAACAAGGTCTAATGATTTTGGGAAGACATTTACAACTGATGTTAAAGCGAGTGGTTGGGGAAGTTCTGATGCTGTATGCGATTGCTGCCCGGGTGCAGTAGTGTCTTACAATGACAAAACGGCAATGATTTACAGGGATAACAACAATAATCTGAGAGATATCTGGACTGGATGGTCAGAAGATAATGCATCAACCTTTAAAGAAGGAAGTGCAGTTGATAATAATAACTGGCAATTAATGAGTTGCCCTGCAAGTGGCCCGGATGGAGTCATTGTGAATGATACATTGTATTCTACCTTCATGAGTGGGTCCGGAGGAAAGACAAGGACTTATCTGAGTAAGACTTCTCTACCAACTCACGAGTTAGTATCTGTAAAAACTTTAACCGGAAATCTTTCAGGTTTAAATCAGCAGAATTATCCGCGCTTAGCTACCGATGGAAAAGCAATAGCTATCGTCTGGCTACAAAACAGGAGCGGCGGGGATCAATTGCCAATACTTTTTACTGACGATATAAATAAGGGATTTCCTTTAGCATTTGACACCGTTGCATTGGCGGACATCGTGAATGCAGATGTTGCTATTGGAAATAATAAAGTATTTGTGGTCTGGGAAGATCCTAATTCCGGTACGGTAAAATTCAGATCAGGTGATTACGGTAATGAGACATCAGCAACATATCCGGAGCCATTAAATGTATTGAATATTTATCCCAATTTGGTACATTCCAATTTATATTATACTATTAATTCTTCTTCAGTAAAGAATTGCGTTATTAAAATCATTGATATCAATGGAAAATTAATTCATGATCAGAAACCCACGACGGAAAGTATCGATGTTTCTAATTTGAAAAATGGAATATATTTTGTTAAAATTTTCTTAGACAACCATTTATATATTAAGAAATTTATAAAAATATAAAAATATTTTAGACCTGGTTTTCAGAAATATTTATTTGAATTACTATCAATTAGCCGAATTCATTTTGTAATTGGGTAATAATTAGTTCAGACAATTCGTATTATCTGGGGTAGAACACAAATTTAATCCGTATCATTGCACTTCATGAAATTATTTACATTCATATTCTCATTTTATCTGATGGCACTGGCTATGATTCCATGCCACGATATCTACAATGAATGTAATGACAAGGATAAAAGCGAGGTAGCCGCAAATCACGATCACCAAAGCGATGAAAATGACTTCTGCAGC
Source organism: Candidatus Brachybacter algidus (assembly GCA_016711705.1). Classification (GTDB taxonomy): domain Bacteria; phylum Bacteroidota; class Bacteroidia; order Chitinophagales; family Saprospiraceae; genus Parvibacillus; species Parvibacillus algidus. The sequence goes on from JADJSK010000001.1 coordinate 179,569, forward strand.
CCATTCTGTACCTGCAGTTGCTGCAATACAGCTATCACTGATGTGATAAGTTTTTATGTTTTATCCCATTCCATAGCACCCAAATTGAATGAGACCTCCACGGTTTCTATTTATGAGTTCTCCTACTTTTCCAGCTTTAATGGAAAGATCTGGCAACCGCCGAAGAGTGGTGTTGATTGTTAGTGGCTGACAGGAGATTTTAATAAGTTAGAAATAAGAAGGTAGAAGTTAGAATGAGGCTTCAATGGTAGATTGTATCATATTGATACTTTACCTAGTAAATAATAATGTTCCCTGAATTTTAATTGATTTCCTGTTGTCATTGATGCTTCATGCATTGTGCTGCCTGCCTATAAGACCGGTCAGCTTACAATGTTATTGTTCACATTAACAGACAATACCTTGTTAGATAAAATAATTAAATTCAGCATTAAGAACAAACTCATCATCGGATTGATGACCTTGTTCCTCATCCTTTGGGGTATCTGGAGTGTTTCCAGACTTCCGATTGATGCCCTTCCTGATATAACAAATAATCAGGTGCAGATACTTACAACATCTCCTACACTTGCCGCTCAGGAAGTTGAAACATTTATAACCTATCCTATTGAACAGGCGGTCAAATCAATACCCAGAGTAGTTGAACTCAGATCCATAAGCCGTTTCGGTCTTTCCAATATCACGGTAGTTTTCGATGAAGAAGTAGATATTTACTGGGCACGTGCTCAGATCTCCGAACGGCTTGCAGAGGCAAAGGAAAATATTCCGGATGGCCTGGGTACGCCGGAGATGGCTCCCATCAGTACAGGCCTTGGTGAAATTTATCAATACACGGTTTCTGCAAAACCCGGATTTGAAGATCAATACCACGCCATGGAACTTCGGACGGTTCAGGATTGGATCATCAAACCTCAGATCCTGGGGCTGGCAGGGGTGGCTGAGGTCAATACACTTGGCGGGCAACTCAAACAGTATGAGATCGCGGTCAAACCGGATAAACTCCGGAGCATGAATACTACTATCGTGGAAATATTCGATGCGCTGCGAAAGAATAATGAAAATACCGGCGGAGCCTACATTGACAAAATTCCAAATGCGTATTTCATCCGCGGAATTGGCATGGTAAGCTCGATCGACGATATAAAAAAGATCGTCATAAAAAATCAGAATGGCATTCCGATATTGATCAGGGATGTGGCCGAAGTGGATTTTGGTGGAGCGATCAGATATGGTGCCACGACCAAAAATGGCAAAGGAGAAGCCGTCAATGGTATGGTACTCATGCTCAAAGGTGAAAACAGCGCAGACGTCGTCACCAGGGTAAAAGGGCGAATGGAGCAGATTATTAAAACTCTTCCGGAAGGAGTAATTGTAGAGCCTTATCTTGATCGGACGAGGCTTGTAGATAACGCAATTTCAACTGTGGAAAAGAATTTGCTTGAGGGAGCATTGATCGTCATTTTTATACTTGTTCTTCTGATCGGTAACTGGCGGGCCGGACTCATCGTCGCATCCGTCATACCTTTGGCTTTATTATTCGCTGTGAGTATGATGAAGCTCTTTGGTGTCAGTGGCAACCTGATGAGCCTTGGGGCAATTGATTTTGGCTTAATTGTCGACGGTGCAGTCATCATTGTGGAGGCGATAGTGCACCGCCTGCAGACCGGAAAAAAAGGGGACCTGACCGCGGATCAAATGGACGAAGCGGTGTATCAGGCTTCTTCAAAGATCAGAAATAGTGCGGCATTTGGGGAGATCATCATTCTTATTGTTTACCTTCCTATCTTGGCTTTGGTTGGCATAGAAGGTAAGATGTTCAAGCCCATGGCGCAGACAGTAGGCTTTGCAATTCTTGGTGCATTTATTTTATCCCTTACTTATGTGCCGATGGTAAGTGCACTTTTTCTGAGTAAAAAGACGGGCCATGAACCAAATTTTTCAGACAGGATCATTAATTTTTGCTACAGAATTTACCGGCCAATTCTGGAGGGTGCTATGCAGATGAAAACTCTGGTAGTCAGTTCTGCAATAATTTTATTTGTACTGTCTTTGATGATATTCAATGGTCTTGGAGGCGAGTTTATCCCAACTTTGGAAGAAGGCGACATAGCTACACACATCATTCTACCACCGGGTAGTTCGCTTTCACAGGAAATATTAACAACGACAAAAGCGGAGCAGATATTAAAATCAAAATTCCCGGAAGTCGTTCAGGTAATTTCAAAGATAGGTAGTGCTGAGATCCCGACTGATCCAATGCCGATGGAAGTAGCCGATGTAATGATCATACTCAAAGATAAATCCGAATGGACTTCAGCTAAAACAAAGGAAGAAATGATGGAAAAAATGGAACATGCGCTGGATGATCTGCCCGGGGTCACGACAGAATTTACACAACCTATCCAGATGCGATTCAATGAACTGATGACAGGAGTGAGAAGTGATGTGGCTATCAAGATTTTTGGTGAAGATATAGATCTTTTAGCAGGATTTGGAGATGAAGTGGTTTCAATGATCCAGGGAATAAATGGAGTAGAAGATGCGCGTGCTGAAGTTGTATCAGGACTTCCTCAGATCACTGTAAAATACAATAAAGATAAACTTGCCTTGTATGGATTGAATGTCGGTGAATTAAATCAGGTCATCAGGACGGGATTTGCCGGGGAAAAGGCGGGTGTAGTCTATGAGGGCGAAAAAGGTTTGACCTGGTGGTACGCCTGCAAAGGGATGAACGTCAGGATATTTCCAACCTCAAATCGTTGTACATTTCTTTGCCTTCAGGAAGTCAGATCCCGTTGGAACAAGTTGCTGACATCGCTGTGGAAAGAGGTTTCTCACAAATCAGCAGGGAAGAAGGGAAGCGCAGAATAGTTATTGGTTTTAATGTCAGAGGACGGGATGTGCAGACCATTGTTTCTGAAATAGAGGACAAATTGGATAAAAATTTGAAGATGCCTGCCGGATACTATACGACCTATGGTGGTCAGTTTCAAAATCTCGTGGAAGCGAATAAGAGATTGTCTGTAGCATTGCCAATTGCATTAGGATTAATATTCATGTTGTTTTTTTCACATTTAGAAGCGTGAAACAATCCATCCTCATATTTACAGCTATCCCACTTTCTGCCATAGGGGGAATTTTTGCATTATGGTTGAGGGGCATGCCTTTCAGTATTTCCGCGGGAATCGGTTTTATAGCACTTTTTGGTGTCGCTGTGCTCAATGGAATTGTATTGATTGGGTATTTTAATCAACTTAAAAAAGAAGGTATGAAAGATGTTTGGGAGCGGATTCAGGAAGGAACAAAAGTAAGGTTGAGACCGGTCATAATGACGGCTGCAGTGGCTTCACTTGGCTTCCTGCCGATGGCATTGAGCTCAGGCGCAGGTGCAGAAGTACAAAAACCATTGGCAACTGTAGTCATAGGAGGACTAATCACGGCTACGTTACTTACACTGATCGTATTGCCAATTTTGTATTTCTTCTTTGAGAAGAATTTCAAGAGAAAAAAAAAAGGTCATTTCACTGGTACCGGTTATATTAATGCTTTGTGCAATTAATTCCAATATCAGTGCGCAGACTTATTCTTTACCTCAGCTGTTGGAATTGGCTCAGAAAAAAAATCCTCAGATTTCTTCAGATCAGCTGAATATACTTGCTGAGCAATCATTGCGGGGGGCTTCAGGCATCATACCAAAAACTGCATTGAAGGTTCAAATGGGTCAAAATAATTCCAGGTTATTCGATGAGAATATTTCAATAACTCAGGATATTCCAAATCCTGGTTTTATACGGGCAAAGAAAAATCTGTCAGATCAGCGGATCAGATATAGCGAAATAGGCTGGCCATGACCAGACAGGAATTGAATTATCTGGTAAGGCAAAGCTGGTACAAGGTTATTCAATTGAGGGAACTGAATGATGTTTTACAACAAGAAGACAGCTTACTTGCACAATTCGTCAAGACTGCAAACCTGAAGTATAAAACCGGTGAAAGTAATTTGCTTGAAAAAACAAGTGCTGAAAATAAAAGGCAGGCTTTGCTTCAAGAGATTAATCTAAATAATGTCGGGATCAGTACTGAAATGAGCGTTATTCAACTACTTGTAAATCTTACCTCCCCTTTTGATTTGCAGAGAGATCCGATTAAAGCATTGGAATTAATCAATTTAAAAGATTCAATCTTATTGAAAAATAATCCCGCATGGCAACAAACACTTCAAGCTATATCTATAGCAGAGGCGGAGCAGCGATTGAAGAAAGCGGAAAAGATGCCTGATTTTTCTTTGGGTTATTTTGTTCAGTCAATTGCGGGGATTCAGGATATTAATGGACAGCAAAGGGAATACAATAATATACCCAGATTTCAAGGTTTTCAAATTGGGATTAATGTTCCGATATTCTCAGGAAGGGCTTATAAATCATCAATACAGGCCTCTAATTACAATAGGGAAATGAGAAAAACAGAGAGTGAATATTACTTTCAACAAATTGAAAGCCAATTAAGTCAATTATCTAAAAAATACGTATTTTATAAAGACCACTTAGAGTATTTTACACTTAAAGCTATTCCCAACGCGGAATCCATTCTTAAAAATTCTACTAGGGCTTATCAGAGTGGCGACATTGGTTATATAGAATATATGTATGCTATACAGACCAATTTAGATACCAGAAAATCTTATTTACAGGCATTGAATGACCTCAATCAAACGGTTATTTCCATCCAGTATCTCACCAATCAATAAATAATCCAATGAATAATAAAAAATTAATTTTCATAATATCGACAGTAATTCTTGTCGCGGTAATTTCATATTTCGCTTTTTTTAGACACAGTGCCAATGATGGTCACGATCATGAAGCTGAAAACGGCAAAGAAGCAAATATTGAAGTCAAACATGATGAAGAAGAAACTCATGCTAATGAAAAAATGGTTCACCTGAATGAGGTTCAGTACAAGAACTCAGGAATTGACACCGCGTGGTTTGAATTAAAAAATCTGAGTGAGGTAATCAATGCCAATGGTTATACCAAACTTCCTCCTCAGAATCAAGCATCTGTCAGCGTGCAATTTGCTGGTAATATCAGCACTATAAAAGTGATCGAAGGCCAATATGTAAAAAAGGGCCAGGTGCTTGCTACTATGCAGAGTATGGCTTACAATAATCTCAGGCTTGAAAAATCTAAACTCAATGAACAATTGCAGACTTCAAAGGCCACACTGGAATATCTGAAACTGGACTTTGCCCGTCAGAAGGAGCTTTCAGATGAAAATGTCAATGCAAAGAAAGTTTTCCAAAAAGTAAGTTCAGAATTAAAACTGGAAGAAGCTAAAATTGCTGCATTACAAAGCCAGATTGCTATTTTGAGTCAGAATATTCAAATTGGAGGTACATCATCTTCACCTTTCATTAATATTACCGCCCCTATAAGTGGTAACGTTTCAGAAGTTTATGTAACCATTGGATCAGCAGCGGAAATTGGGAAACCTCTATTTAACATAATTGATAATTCGAAAATGCATGTGGATCTCTTGGTCTATGAAAAAGATCTGTTTAGAGTGAAACCCGGACAGAAAGTTCGATTCATACTGACAAACCAGGGCAATCAGGAGATTGGTGGAAAGATCTTCAGTGTAGGTAAGTCTTTTGAAAATGATACCAAATCAGTAGCCGTCCATGCTGATATTGTCAATGAAAAACAGTTATTAATTCCCGGAATGTATGTCAACGCCCTGATTGATATTGGGGTCAATAAAGTTCCTTCACTTCCTGTGGATGCAGTTATCAAGGCAGAAGGACGTGAGTTTATATTTGTGTGGGAAAAGGAAAATATGGAAACACAAGAGGAACATGCTGAAGGGGAAAAACATGAGGAAGGAGAAGCGCATGAAAAGGAAATCTCTTTTGCACGTATTGAAGTTAAAACCGGAACTGCACAATTAGGTTTTGTTCAGGTAACACCTTTAGTCAATATTCATCATGGAGATAAAATTGTAGTAAAAGGTGCCTATTATCTCCAGGCGCATCTTCAAAAATCAGAGGGTGGCGGCGGCCATGCCCACTAAAATTTAGTTAGCAAAATCATTATTAATCTTTAAATAATTTAAACATGTTTAGATCAATTTTTTTTATAACATTATCAGTAATTATATCCTTAACGCTTCCATCTTGTGGAAAAAAGGATAAGTCTGAACAAAACACTGAAAATAACATTCAAAGTTCAGAAGACAAAGCAGATAACTCAGACACGGTAGATCAATCTGAAGTGGTTCACGAAGACAGGTATATTTGTCCGATGGATTGTGAAAAAGGAAAGACCTATGCTGAAAAAGGAAAATGTCCTGTTTGTAAGATGGATTTGGCTTTAAAAGAAACAGAACATAAAGATCATAAGGGGCATGAGGATGAATTGGACCATGAAGGTCATAAAGATGAAAAAGATCATGAAGGTCATGATCATTAATAAATCTAATTTTAATAAATCATTTATCAGAAAATTTAAAAACATGAAAAGTACTATTTTAAGAAATTCCATTTTTTCATTCCTGGTGGTTATATTTTCTTTGACTGCAGGATTATCACAAACAGGGGCGAAAACAGAAAAGGCCGTTATTAAAACATCTATCGCCTGCAGTCATTGCCAGCAATGCGGATCATGTGGCAAGATGCTAAATAAGAATCTTAAATCGACAGCAGGTGTTAAGAAATTTACCCTAGATGAAAAAGCTGAAACATTCACAATAGTATATGATCCTGCAGTGACAGATATTAAAAAATTAAGAACAGCTGTTTCTAAACTGGGTTTTGATGCGGATGGTGTTAAAGCGGATCCGGCAGCATACGATCAACTTGATGAATGCTGTAAAAAGTAGTATATGGAAAATGTCAAAGACCATTGGGAAAAAGTCTTCTCCACAAAACAATCACATGAAGTTAGCTGGACACAGGCTTATCCGCATGCGTCATTGAACTACATAAAATTATTGCAGTTGCCGTTGACCGCCAGCATCATTGATGTTGGCGGCGGCGACAGCAATCTTGTTGTCCATTTATTGGACCTGGGCTTTACGGATCTCACTGTTTTGGATATTTCTGAAAAAGCATTGGAACGAGCAAAAAGTAAAATGGGTGAAAGTGCATCTATGATCAATTGGATCAATGATGATATCAATGACTTTCATCCCCATAGACGATATGATTTCTGGCACGACCGGGCTGTGTTTCACTTCCTTACAGATGATGCACATATCAGCAAATATATTAAGCTGGTCAACAATTTTGTTGAACCAGGCGGGTATTTTTTTCTTGGTACTTTTTCAGAAAAAGGACCTTTAAAATGCAGCGGACTTGAAATTAAACAATATTCAGAAGGTTCTATGGTAGGTACATTTATAGACCACTTCATGGCTGTTAAATGTTTTACAGAAGATCACTTTACCCCGTTTAACACAATTCAAAATTTCCAGTATTGCGGCTTCAAAAAAATAAATTAATATGACACATCAACACATTTTTGACAAACAGGGAAAACAGGTTTGTTGTACTCAGGAAGAAAAGATCAATAAGTTTGCCGATGATGCAGTTAAAGCAAAATCAAAAAGAGTCGATTGTTGTGAGGTTGATTCGGCAATGAAGAATGACCATGAAGAGGATAATCATGTAGAAGAAAATAAAAGTTTATTTCAGATGTTTTTACCGGCGGTAATTTCATTGATACTATTGCTCACAGGAATTATATTGGATTATAATTTCGACCAGACGTGGTTTAAGGGTTGGATAAGAGTGGGATTATATATTGTTGCATATATCCCCGTTGGTTTTCCTGTTTTAAAAGAGGCGTTTCTTAGTATAAAAGAGAGGGAAGTTTTCTCAGAATTTCTTTTAATGAGTATTGCCACAATTGGCGCTTTTGCAATAGGTGAGTACCCTGAAGGAGTTGCAGTAATGCTTTTTTACACTATTGGGGAAGTATTTCAAAATCTTGCTGTTGCAAGAGCTAAAACAAACATCAAGTCCTTATTGGACCAAAGACCTGATGAAGTAACTTTGATTGTGGATAATAAATCAAAAGTGGTCAAGGCTACAACTGTCAATATAGGGGATATTATTCAACTTAAAGCAGGCGAAAAACTAGGTTTGGATGGAATATTGATCTCTGAAAGTTCATCATTTAATACTGCAGCTTTAACAGGAGAAAGCAAACCTGACACAAAATCAAAGGGTGATGTTGTCTTAGCCGGAATGATCAATATGAATACAGTATCTAGAATTGAAGTAAATACTGCTTATTCAGACAGCAAGTTATCTAAGATCCTGGAGTTAGTCCAAAACGCCACAGCTCAAAAAGCACCTACTGAACTATTCATTAGAAAATTTGCAAAGATCTATACGCCAATAATTGTTGCTTTGGCAGTAATCATTTGTTTTCTTCCATATTTTTTTGTTGAAACATATGATTTCAATCAATGGCTTTACAGGGCATTAATTTTCCTTGTCATTTCATGTCCGTGTGCTTTAGTTATTAGTATTCCATTGGGATATTTTGGAGGAATAGGGGCAGCAAGTAGAAATGGCATACTCTTCAAAGGAAGTAATTTTTTGGACTTATTAGCTAGTGTGAAAAATGTGGTCATGGATAAAACAGGAACTATGACAGAAGGGGTATTTGAAGTTAAAGATTTTTACTTCAATGATGATTCAAGAAAAGATGAAGTTTTGAAACTTGTCAATGCTCTGGAACATAAAAGTACTCACCCTATTGCTACAGCAATTCATAAATATGTAGGTGAAGTTAATTCTAAGATTGAATTTTCCAATGTTGAAGAAATTGCCGGAAAAGGCCTGAAAGGTGAAATAAATGGTAAAACATTACTGGCCGGTAATTTTAAATTACTCGATCAATTCAATATAAAATATGATTCGAAAGTCGAAAATGAAGTTAATACTTTGCTTGCTATTGCATTCGACAATCAGTATGTAGGTTACCTGACAATTGCGGATAAGATTAAAGAAGATGCACAAATAACAGTTGATCTTCTGAAATCAATGAAGATCGAAATAACGATGCTCAGTGGTGATAAGGCAAATGTTGTAAAAAATGTTGCTGATCAGCTCGGTATTAGTAATTCTTTTGGAGATCTTTTGCCGGACGATAAAGTCAATAAAATCAAAGAAATTAAGGCTAAAGGAAATATTGTTGCATTTGTAGGCGATGGTGTGAACGATGCTCCTGTCGTCGCATTGAGTGATATAGGCATTGCTATGGGTGGATTAGGAAGTGATGCAACGATCGAGACGGCAGATGTAGTAATACAAGACGATATGCCCTCTAAAATTCCTATGGCAATTAACATTGGTAAACAAACAAAAAAGATCGTTTGGCAAAACATCATTTTAGCATTTACGGTGAAAGCTATTGTGTTGACTTTAGGAGCCGGAGGTCTTGCCACAATGTGGGAAGCCGTATTTGCTGATGTTGGCGTTGCATTGTTAGCAATATTAAATGCAATCAGGATCCAAAAGATGAGTTTTAAGTCCTCGTAATAATATAAAAAATGATTTTTAAATGAAAAGTAAGTTATTAACCAAAATAACAGCAACCTTCTTTTCACTTTCAGTTATCTATCTGGGTTACATCATGTTAGGTTTAATACCAATGATTTTGTTTGCATTTGGCTTTTTAGGAGGTTTGATTTTATGGTTAATATTTCCGTCTGCCTTTGAATTCAAGTCTGTCAGAATTCCATATTTTTAACCTTAGGATTGTTTATTGTCCATAAAGTAGAGGAAAAATATATGGATTTTTTCCCAAAGTTATCTGAAATAACAAATGTTCCGGTACCCGAAGTTAACTCACTCAAAGTATATCTCTTATATACTTTCGCTGGAGCTTGGTTGTTAATTCCTATATTAGTGAATAGAAAATCTCACTTTGGATATTATCTTACCTGGACATTCTTCACAACAATGGGAATAACAGAATTAGCACATTTCATTTTACCATTTTTTACAAATAATGCATATGGATATTTTCCGGGAATGTGGAGTGTAATTTTTCTAGCACCTGTGGCATGGTGGGGATTATATCGGCTATTGAGTTTTAATATAAATTATAAACTGTCCAAATAAAATTCAAAAAAAACATTTATAGTTATTATTGCATTATTTGGTATCAAACTTAATTATTGCTTAGTCACTTCAAAAAACCGATTATGACATCGATTTATCATTATGAATGTCTGTTAAACCCATGATAAAACTTACTCCAGAAGTTCGTCAATCATGACTGTCCGTATTTTCAATTCAAATTTCGTGGCAAGTGATATAAGCGCTCTCGTCACTGCATCATCTTTGCTTAGAAATGCAATGAGGTGACTGCAATAATCCACTACTTGTTGATTGCGGATTGTGCCGGCATTGATCCAATATCTTTCACCATATTCATTTTCTCCAATTTCTGAAATGGGTTTTCCGTCAATGTCATCCCTTAATGTGGGTATAGACTTGAACCGAATATTATTTGCTTCTGCATACCATAAAGCCATTTCCTCCGTACCTGGATCATCGCCACTTACGATCTCCTTCAAACCAGTCAAATTCTTTAAGATCGCATCAACTTTTTGTTTAAATATTTCTTCGTTATAGAAATCAACACTTCCGGCTATTGCTATTCTTGACATTTTAATGAATTAAAAAATCCCGGTACCTGAGAAGATACCGGGACTCAATTATGAAAACTTCAAATCACCCTAACAAATGTAATAGATTTTTAAAGTATATTTTACTTTTATATTGGAAAAATTTAATGACCTTCAAAAATCCCTTGATAAATGAAAGAAATCATCTTTATTGGTTCAGTACATGATGAAATAGGTGCAAGCAATTCAACAGAATTATTTAAAATCTTTGAAAGTATATCTCCTGATGTCATATTCATAGAGTTTGATACGGAACATTATAATGGAATGATTAGTGGTCAATATCTAGATAAGTTAGAAACTAGTGCAATCAAACTTTATTTAGCAAAAAAGAAAGTTAGAGTAGTTCCTGTTGATTTAAATTGGTACCCTATAATGGAGCCAATAATGGAAGATGGTTTCCGCGAAATGACTAAAACGTTTTATCAAAATGCAAAATTTATAAGATCAATTTCTTATTTTAGTGAACATTCAGAAATGGTGGGATTCAAATTTCTGAATAGTCAGGACTGTTTAGAAGTTCTTGATTACAAACAAAATATTGAAAGAGAAATATTAGATAAATATGGCAATGATCATTTCAACAACTTATATACTCGATACCGGCAGATGCATCATGATAGGGAAATGGAGATGCTAAAAAATACTTACAATTTTAGCACGCAGAACCAATACAGAATAGCTATATTTCTTGTGGGAACAGAACACAAAAGATCCATCATTGATAAAGTCCAGGTCTTTGAGGACAAGTATGATATGAAAATTAAATGGAATTTCAATTTCTTCAATTTGTAAATTTAGTATTCGAAGTCATTAAAATAATGTGGTCTAGCTTTAATTTATTCGGATTTAATACTTTTACTTTTACTTGGACATTTGACAATACAAAGATATTAAAATGTAATACTGTCAAGAACTTTACCTTCAATTATCTCTTCAATTACTTCTTTCTTCCATACAATACCAAGTTGGGCATCCAAGGCGCTCTTTCCTTGAATTCTACCGGAATATACCCCTGCAAAACCACATATCGTATCTAATCTAGTTTTATCATCTAAAACATTATTGATTATATGGGGTCCCGGTCTTTTAAAGATCACTGGAGATCCTGACATGCCGGATCTACTTGCTGTATCAATTAAAAACTTTGGTAAATTGTCCATTGGTAGCGTAGGTTCTGAAGCAACACTCCCTTTTTTCCAAATAGGAAAAAACGCCCCACCGTCTAAATTATATGGAAATCCTAAAATAAAAACATCATCAGCAATCTCCAATTCGTAATTATCAAAGGAAAATCTGTTTATAGCAGAGACCCTAACATTTTCATCGAAATGTATTGGTATTGCAACGACATCTACTTTTTCTGCATATTCTGGGTGTACAAACCAAGTTGCTTTATTATCAAGGAATAAATATCTGTATACATAAAGATGACTTAATGGCTGTTCATTTTTTTGCATTGTTATTCTAAATACATCAGGCCTACCTCCATGGTCACTTAAGGGTTCCATGTTTGCAGGATTTAATCCTGTGACATTATGCCAATTGGTAATTAAGAAGAATTCATCTTCATATCTGTAAATAAAGCAGGTGCCTGAAGCTAATTGAACTTTTGTTTGATCTAGAAACATTGCCAGAGGCAAGGATGTATCAGATAGATAGTGTTGTTTTATAAAAGCTTTTTTCATGATGGTTTAGATTGAAATCAAGATAAAAATTATTATTGAGATTATATCCATCTTAATATTTTAGACAATGGGTCAATAAGGCCAATATTTTTTATTTAAACTGCTATATTACACCTGATTAAATAAATATGACTTTTTAGATTCATAGAGCATTGACTTAACCTAAATTTAATGAAATGGATTATGTTAAAGATGGTAGCAGACTATTAACTTCAGTTTTTGATGAATATGATTTTGATGAAATCAAAGATCTGAAAGTCCTAGATAAATTTTTAGCTCGTCTACTTGAAGTTACAAATGGCATGTTAATAGTGGATTTCTTAGATTCGGGTAACTGGGATCATTTTGGGAGCTATTCAATTGAGTATGAAAATGAAATAGTGTTTGTAAACTGGCACCCTTATATTGGTAGTCCAAAAATAGAAGATTATATAAATTCTTTAGATTATAAACCTGACATCTACTCTATCATGTTTAAATTTCAGGACCTAAAGTTTTATAAGTCAAAGAGTTTTCCATTTATTACTATAAGAGGATATGCTTTGGGGCAAAAGGAAGTTATGACTTACTTAAAACAATTTGATCAAAGTGTCATTCAAGATAAGCTTAGTTCAACTAATTTCTGTGCCATTTATAGATTAGACAGGGGATTATATACAGAACGATGTTACTGTTTACATACTCCTTTGTATTCCGTGCTATTAAATCCCAAAGATACTGCTGGAAGCACTGTTTTTTCCATGAAAGCCCTTTTTCTTTTTAATTATATTTCGTGCACAGAAAGAATCCAGAAAATAATCAGTTCGAAGGATTTGCCTAGTACTGATACTGATGTGTTAAGCGAAAAAGCAAATACAGTGAGACGTATATTTGAGTTTGCACTGAAAATAGAATGTTCATACCATTTGCATTTAAATATAAGCCTTATGTCTAGTACTGGATATAATGCAAACAATTTTATGTTAAAAAATAGTTATGGAAATACACTATTGGGTGATCTCATAAATAAGGTGAAGAAGTTGAAATCCGCAGATGAATTATTTAACCTGAATAGAATTGTTGTGTTATCAAATGAGTTTTCACATGATTCAGGAAAAAAAGGTACTCAAGAAAATCTAGATGAACTTATAAAGTTAGCTGTTGAATATATTCGTGGATTGATCAAAATGGTAAAATCACCTTAATCCTTTTTGCTTAACGGAAATATTAACCTTGATTTCATATATTTGAGGAGATTATTAAAATACAAAGGCGTTAGCGTCTTTCTTTAGGGTAGAAACTGGCAAAATTTCACAATCTAAGGAAGAATGACTTTACGTCCACGTCTTGCGTGGGCTTTAGTGTATTCTTGATTGTGGGCATGCCAGTGCCTTACCCTTGGAAAAGCTATTGACCCACGCTTTTTCCTTAAACTTCCTGCCAGGGTCTACAGGGCTAATTCACTTTTATGAAAAAGGTCTTTCTTGGTTTCCTTGCAATATTAACATTCTTATTAGTAGCACTCTCTTCATGTAGTTCAAAAGATAATGAAGAAAATACAGATCCGGAACCCCCACAAAAATTTGAAAATGATATTTTAACTGTCTTCCCTGACAATCAAGCTAATATTCATGGTGAAGTTACAATTGCTGGTAACAGCGACCAACTTTTAGTTTGTAGAGGATACTTTGGTGGATATGTGAGAGCGTATAATATCGAAGGGAGAGAAATAACTAAAAACCTTGATTTCAAATTGGAAAATCAAGATTTGAGTTCCGTATATAAAGTTGTAGCTTTAAATGATAAAGATCTGGTTGTTGACACTTGGGACAAAAGAAAATTTTTTGAAAACAATAATGGAAATTGGAAATCTATTCCCTATGAATCTAACCTCCCAAACATTATTCAGAATAGTCCAAATACCAACCTTCGTATATTTGGTAAACATGAAGCTCTAGATGGAAATTTCTTTGTAGAAGGACTGCCGAAACATTACATTACAAGCTTAGAAGAAGGAGTTGTTATAATAAATGAGAAAATTGCAGGAAAATGGAAGTTCAAAGAATACATACAAGCTCCTGATGGTAATTCCCAGGATTATTTTGGATCGTATGTTGCAATTAAAGGCAAATCACTATTAATAGGCGCACCTGGTCGAGATAAAAATGGTGAAGATGCTGGTGCAGCATATTATTATGAGTTAGATAATAATACTTGGATACTGAAGAAAACATTATTTGGAGCTACAGGTAATAGGAGTTTCGGTACTTCTGTTGCAATTGGATCTGATTACCTATATGTTGGATCTTCTGGTAACGCACCTTCTGTTAAAGTTTATGACAAAGTTACATTTAGTCCAATTTACTCAAGGACTGATACAGATAATTTCAATTTTGCAGATTATATGACCTGTTTTAATGATTTTTTATACGTTAAAGATGATGAGAGGTTAAATGTTTATAAAACCAATTCTGACCTTTCAAGGATTGTTAGGTATTTACCAACTAAATATCAGTACGATAATAGTGGATACGCTTTTGGTGATCAAGTCGCCGTATTTCCCAATATGGTCATCACTTCAGGCTCTAATGGTGGGAAATGTTTTATATATTATAAATAGTTATCTATGAAATATTTTATGTTATTGATCTTGGTTATTCTGCTATCATGCAGGCAAACTACCCAAGTTGAAGATGCCCCAGAAAGCTTTGGGACATATAAAGAAAACAAACCCGAATTAAGCTGTGAAACAATACCGGACAAATTTAAGTCCTATAAAGAGGCAGTGGAATTTATTCATAATGTAGATTTCGCTTATGAAGATCATTCAGACACTGATGATAGTGAATGGATTCATGGAGCTGATTATTATAGTTGCGATGAAGTGACAGGTTTTTTTATTGTTGTATTCGGTGATAAATCTTATATTTTTGAAGATGTTCCGGTTGAGATCTGGGAAGGTTTTTTAGATGCTCTGGATTATGGAAAATACTATCATGAGCACATCAAGGGAAAATACCGAATGGAGCTAAGTGAATGATTAATATTCAATTGTAATAAACTTAATTAATATAGTTATTCTATAAAGGATACATAAATACCTCAATCTGGCTAAAAGTAATATCGGTTCAAAGTAAATATTAATTTTGGTGAAGATTTTTATAACTAATTCAAATTTGAGCGCTCCCTTTTCTGTCGCTCCATCTGAGCCTTAACTTGCTCTATTGTAGGCGGTTTAGATTGTGCCAAGAATTTCTTGTTCTTTTCTCGTTGCTCCCAGTATGGAGCGAAGTCGTGAATTTTCTTCTGATCTTCTGTCATTCTTTTGGTTAAATTATTTTTGACCGGCCTTTCTGCCTTAGCAACCTGAGCTAAGAAATAAACAAAGGATATATTTATTAGTGCGCCTAATTGCTTTGACATAATTGCCTCTTCTCTTAAACCTTCCATATGACTCGCCTTTTTATGTTTAATCTTAACCTTAGCTTGGGGATTAATTTAGCGAAGCTAAAATTAAATCACCCATTAGTTTTTTGATTGGTTATAGATTATATTGCATTCAAATTGACAAAACCTTCAATTCAAACCCACCTATTGGAAGTTTAGACTTACATCTTTTAATCCATTCTTGAGCTTCTATGTTTGATTGAAAAATACCTAATATAACATAGTATTTCCCATTAAATGAAGCATAAATAGCTTTTGTAAACCCAATAATTCTCAATCGACCTGCACCATCTTCGACCTGAGCGAAAGTAGGATTGTTTGTAAGGTCCCACCATACAACATATCCTTTGTCACCGGACTGATACTGATTGAGTACTGAATTGAGTTTTCTAATATTTATATCTGGGTCGTTTTCTATGGCTTCAGCTTCAAGTGCTTTATCTAATGCTGTAAAATCCATAGGTTTTATTTTCAAATCTGGAGAATTAGCCATTTGGGTGATATAGTTGTTGTTACTTGAGCCATCTACAGTAACTGCATTCTTTTTATATAGGTTATCCAATTCTGAACTCTTAATCCTATATTCAGCATTGCCATACTTATCTAACTTAATGTATTCTCCATTCTCATATTTGGTTCGTCCCATATTACTTCCATCCATTGAGTAGAAGTTATAACCCCCTTCATTGTTTTTCTCGAAATACCCGGTATTTCTATTGTCTTTGTCTTTGATGTAAGCTCTTTGAGCCAGGGCACTAAAAGTAATGGAGATAAAAATTAAAAGAAATGTTAGGTTTTTCATATTACATTTTTAACCTGTAGACCCAACCAGGATATGTGAAATGAAAAAGCGTGGGTCTTAACTTTTCCGTTCTGAGGCTCTGACAAGCCTGTACACAAATAAGATCAACCCACGCCGGAACGTGAGCGAAAACTTATTTTCTTCGTGTACTTATAGAAATTGTCAGATTTCAGAACAAGAAAATAGCTAACGCCAATATGTTATTACAGAGCAAATATAAGAAACGATTCATTTCGAGGAAATGATTTTAATACAAAACTTTAGATTGAATGTATAACTTCAGCAAAATGGAAATGATGGGTATTTGGCTTTATACACCTAAACGGATTTATTTTAACTTGCAAAATCAATATATTACTATAATGTAATGCCTTTAAATAACTTTGGATGTACCAAATTTATTTAAAGGAATAAATATTAATTTTACTTTGTAAAATAAGCTATGTGTATTTAGGTTGTATATAATAAGGATTAACTGAGTCCTTGTTTATGTTTTTTGATTAGTCAAGCTTATAAAATATTATTACTCCTAAATAATTTAATATTCAATGACTAAAGTTATTTAAAATCATTTGGAATTTTCCTCATTATATTATTCATGATAAATTTCTAACTTCGACTTCCTAATTTATTTTTTCATGACAATATCACAGTACATTGAGAACATTGCAAATCGTTATAAGCATGGCAATGCTACCGAACACACTTACAGAGGAGATCTGCAGCAACTGATTGAGAGTATCGTTCCGGATGTCAGAGCAACTAATGAACCAAAGAGGCAATTATGTGGGGCCCCTGATTACATACTAACTAAGAAAGAAATACCGGTAGGATTCATCGAGGCAAAGGATATTGGAGATAAGGATCTTTCAGGTTTAAAGAAGACTGGAAATAAGGAGCAGTTTGACAGGTACAAAGCTTCACTCAACAATCTCATATTTACTGATTATCTTGACTACCACTTGTATATTGATGGGGTGTTTGTAACAAAGGTTACTATTGGGGAAATAACCGACAAAGGCATTAAACCTCTTTCTGAGAACTTTCAGTCTTTTGAAAACTTAATCAAAGACTTTAGTGGTCATATTGGGCAGACAATTAAAAGTAGTAAAAAACTAGCTGAAATGATGGCCGGCAAAGCCAGGTTGTTATCTGATGTTATTGAAAAAGCTTTGACAAGTGATAAAGATAATAATGAGAACAGTACTTTAAAGGAGCAAATGCAGGCTTTTAAAGAAATCCTCATACATGATATCACACCTAAAGGATTTGCAGATGTTTATGCTCAAACTATTTCCTACGGACTATTTGCAGCTAGGCTTCATGATCCAACCTTACCGACATTTAGCAGGCAGGAAGCTGCAGAACTCATCCCTAAGTCTAATCCATTCTTAAGAAAGCTTTTTGGGTATATTGCAGGCCCAGACCTAGATGATCGTATAAAATGGATCGTGGATAGCTTGATTGACATTTTCCTAGCATGTAATGTTGAAGAGATCCTTAAAAATTACGGAAAGTCAACAAAGATGGAGGATCCGATCATTCACTTTTATGAAACTTTTTTAAGTGAATATGATCCAAAGTTGCGAAAAGCCAGGGGAGTATGGTACACTCCTGCTCCAGTAGTTAACTTCATAGTTAGGGCAGTTGACGATATTCTAAAGTCGGAGTTTGGACTGAGTGAAGGTTTGTCTGATACCAGTAAAACAAAGATAAAAGTAGAATCATTCGGAAAAAGGGTAGAGCAGGAAGTACATAAAGTTCAGATATTGGACCCTGCCACCGGAACTGGTACCTTCCTGGCAGAGGTAGTGAAACACATCCACAAGGATTTCGAAGGGCAACAAGGAATCTGGAGTAACTATGTTGAAAAACATTTGATTCCCCGGCTAAACGGGTTTGAACTTCTAATGGCTAGTTACGCTATGGCTCATTTGAAACTTGATCTGCTTCTTACTGAAACAGGTTATAAGCCTACGACTAATCAAAGGTTCAAAATATATCTAACTAATAGCTTAGAAGAGCATCATCCGGATACTGGTACATTGTTTGCTAACTGGCTAAGTACTGAAGCAAATGAGGCGAATTATGTGAAAAGAGATACACCGGTTATGTGTGTGATCGGTAATCCACCATATAGTGTAAGTAGCATCAATAAGGGACCTTGGATTGAAAATCTGATTACAGATTATAAAAAAAATTTACAGGAAAAAAGTTACAATTCATTATCAGATGATTATGTAAAGTTTATTAGATACGGTCAACATTTTATTGAAAAGAATGAGAATGGGATATTAGCATTCATATCAAATAATAGTTTCATAGATGGGTTGGTTTTTAGACAAATGAGAAAAAATTTATTAGAATGCTTTGATAAAATTTATATTCTTGATCTCCATGGAAATTCGAAGAAAAAAGAAACGAGTGCTGATGGTACAAAGGACCAAAATGTATTCGATATTATGCAAGGGGTTTCAATCTCTATTTTTATTAAAAAGAATGCAACTAAAAAAACCAATAAATGCGAAATATTTCATTGTGATTTATTTGGTATGAGAGAAGTCAAGTATAGGTTCTTACTGAACCAAAGCCTTAACAATATAGAATGGAAAACTCTAATCCCATCAGAACCAAATTACTATTTCATAAATAAGGACTATGTTAATATTGAAACCTATGAAAAAGGATTTAAAGTCGACAATTTATTTCTGATATATTCAAGTGGGATCAAGACACATGATGATGCGAATTTAATAAGTTTTGAAAAATACAATGAAAAGAATGAGGTTTACTACTTTAGACCATTTGATATTAGAAACATTCATTATGATCTTAAAAAGGTTCAACGACATAGGTTTTCAGTAATGAAGAATATGCTAGAAGATAATATTGCAATTCTTTTACCGCGGCAAGCTATAACAGAGAAATTTGGCTTCTTTTTAAGTAAAGGGTTAACCGATATAAATTATACGGGTACTGCGGGTCAATTTGGAGCAGGAATGACATTCCCCTTGTATGTTTATGCAAATGATAATGAAATTAATTTTGATAAGAGTTTAGGAAGAAAACCGAATCTTAACTTATTAATTGTTGATGAAATTAGTAAAAGAATTGAGTTGCAATTTAATCTTCAAAGTTCAGAACAAATAGATTTTTTTACCCCACTGGACCTATTAGATTATATATATTCAGTTTTGAATTCGCCTTCCTACCTTAAAAAGTATAAAGAGTTCCTGAAAATTGATTTTCCTAGGATTCCTTTTCCAAAAGATGTTAAGTCTTTTAGGCAATTTGTAAAATTAGGGGTGAGTTAAGAAAAGTACATTTTTTAGAAAGCGATGTTATCAGAAAACCTTTACTAAATATCCAATAAATGGAAACAATCTAGTGACCAAGCCTGTATTCTTGAACAATTCAGTTTATATTAATGATACCCAACATTTTCAAGGAGTGTCACAATCTGTTTGGGAGTTTTACATTGGTGGCTATCAACCTGCCCAAAAGTGGTTAAAAGATCGAAAGGGTAGGGTGCTCGAGTTTGAAGACATTCAACACTATCAGAAAATTATTGTTGCGCTGTCGGAGTCGATCAGGATAATGGAGGAGATTGATAAGATTGAGATAGAGTAAAGTATTTAATGAGCACCGACTATCTTATTCCTGACCATCCTTTAATAATCTCGAAATTAACATCATCAATTGGTTCCCATTTAATTTTGCCTTCATTGATTCTTCCAAATTTTAAAGGGTCCATTCCTATTTTATTTTCTTCGTTCGGCGTTTTTCTAAATTCCATGATGGAGTCTAATTTTAAAGTATTTGCAAAAGTCGGACTAAAAACAAAATTGGATCCCAAACCTTGACTTTCGTAACTTGGATAAACAATAAAATCATGATTTCTTTCATAAAGTAATTTATGGGAAATCCATGAACTCAAAACATAGGGAGTTGGTTCTTCTCCAAATATCTCATAAAGAAACTGTTGGAGATATTCTAGGTGTTCGATATGGATCTCATTTGATTTCCCCATTTGATTAATCATTTCTGAATGGATTTTTTGACCTAAGCCAAACAAAAAGATTCTCACTTCTCACTGATCTTGGAATTATTACACTCGCTTTAAAAGATGTGATATCTTTTGAGATTTTCCATTTCCCACAGTATCCAATACTCTCATCTGGCATTTTTGATTCTCTAATCGCAACAGCAGGATTGTGCGAACAGTAAAATACAGGATGGCCTTTAATATTACCTCTGCCAAAGGGTGTATTTTCAATTGGTGGCATTGAAAAAGTTAAAGGATTACTTATATCTTCATGGTCCCCGACGTTAGTTCTAACCCTGAATGGTGTAAAATTTCTAAAGTCGTTTTTTTCATAAATCGCAGTGTTACCTGGAAAATAATAGCATTTTTGAAATAGTATTTTTCAATTTCAACTAGATTGTTTTCAAGATGACTTATATTTTTTAGGTTTTGAAGATTTGATTTATATTTCTCAAAGCTGGGTAGTTCATCCAATTCGTTAATTCTTTGCATTTATTTAATTTATGCCTAATATACAGAAATAGTAGCTGCATGATTATAATGAGTAGGTTATTTATTTTTTATAACCTCCTACAGTTTCAAATAATGATTTGAGATCCGGACTAGTTCTCAATCTTGGCATTGTTTGTTTTGCTTTTTCGATTTCAGAAAACACCCATTTTTTTAAATGGCTATCGGTGATGGTCTGGGATGCCCTAGCCTCTAAGGCAATTAAATCTTCCATATTGAAGTATTGTTTTTCTAGCGGTTGCGGTGGAATATTCCCATTCTCCTCAATCCCTATTTTCTCGACTTTAATTGTTTCAATTGTCGATGAACTTTGATTAATAAAAAATGTGTTGTTGGATTCTTCACTTTTTTCACATTCTTCAGAACTCATACTAATTGTAGTTAGAGCTTTTTTCCTTTTACCATGACTCCTGAAGGAACGCCAATCCATTTGGATCAGGTAATCCGCAATGTCGAAGCCTTCCAGTCTGTCCTCAGCTGGAGCCCATTTTTCCAAAAGCTTAGAGAAAATGAAACGAGTGCCTGACATTTTGATTTTCATTTTTTTGATCTTTTGTTGCCATTCAATAAAAGTACTCCCATCTCTCGAGAGATCCGGAAAGATTAAAACTTCCCTACCTTTCAAAACTTTGAGTTTATCATACTTGATACTACTTTTGTTATAAACTGCTAACCAAATTAGATCTTCAGGGCTTTCCGGAAATCCATAATATAAAGTTCCATAAATCGCTGTCTTGGGAGCCTCCACGATAGCCACCGGGTTATTTGGATATTTAGATAAAAGGTGTTCACCGAACAAACAGGATATAACTTTCTCATTTTTATCATACTTGAGTAACCAAGAGGGATAGGCTTCATTACTCTTATTATATCCTTTTTTTAATAGAGAATGTAAATAATCAGTTGCAATTGTGTGGTTAGATTTGTCAAACTTTTTGACTTGTACGGCTCTGATCTTATTGGACCCATCAATGAATGGAAAGGTTGCAGCGCCCACCATATATTGGTCCAGAAAAGTACCCAGGTAATATTGCGATATCACTTTTTCAATATCTTTAGTTTCAAGGGGGAATTTTACATTTGAAAGTAAATTTTGAATAAAATGGTTCTGGTTATAATATTCACTTTTTAATGTATCATTTAGTACTTCATAAGGAATATAGGATCTTTTCGATTTTATCTGTTCGATTGAAATGGTGCGAAATTCTTTGTTTATGTGTCTAACAGTATCTTGCTCAGCCAGGTATCTTATTTGCCTAAACTTGCCCTGCTGGTTGTCAAGCTTTATAAGAATACTTGTATACTTATATACATATTGTTCGATCTTTCTATAGATGGCATAAGCATATTTTAAATGCCTTTCCTTTTCATTATGTGTTATTGTGCCTAGCTGAGGGACATATAGCAGCCCGGCTATTCCTTTGCCACTATTAGACTTCCAGCTCAAGAGAGATATCTCCATTAAAATTTGGAAGACAGAATCATTAACTGCCTTATTAAGTAAAGTTTGATTTTCATTTTCTTTGACATCAAGGTCAAAGAATAATAGTGGTATCGGATTAATACAGAATTCACCGCTGGTGCCTTCTCTATATACCCCCTTAAGTATAGCAGGGTTGGTGTGTTTATTGTTTTCTGCTTTTCTAAATTTGTTTAGTCTATCTGTCAAACCAAATATTGAATAGTAGTTGATTGGCAATCCTGTTCTACCATCGGGAAAAGTTTCAATTTCAGTGAACATAACTTGTTTGCAATCCAGCTTAGATGGACCTTCAAATGTTATTTGAATATCGATGTCAGGGGTTCGTAATTTTGAGAATACATTCGTTTTTTCTCCTTCAAATCCGGTTGTATAGGGATTTATGTGATATGAGCAGTTTGCTTCACGGTCACAGCGCCCATACATTTCTGGCAGATACTCTTTTGCATTAATATTAATGTACCTCACAAATCTCTTTTTATTACAAGACGGGCAGACGTGCTTTTTACTTGTTGGTTCGAGAATATATTTGTAACTCATATCCTAAAATGTGAAAGATGTGAAAAATGTGAAGGTTTAGAGAAAATATTTAATACTTAAAAATTTTGGGGGACCCGGGTTAAATAAGCAATATTTTTTCCCGTACCGCCCTCCCTGCCCTGTTGTATCCCTGAGGCTCTGAGTTGCTTTGTGAAATTTATCCTTTTAAAGTATAGGAGCCCACTCTCAATGCAAAAGTATTTGTACTCATCATACAAGTCTTTTACGAGTCGAGAATTTTTGGGATCTGGCTCATATTCGTGTTCTTTTAAAAATAGTTTAACGCTATTACTCTCAAGCTTATATTGTTCCAATGCCTTATGAGCTGCATCGCAATAAGTAAACTTTTTTTGTAATAATAATCTCCCTTAGACCTTCCAATGCCCAGTTGAAAACTCCAGAAAGCTCATTTCCTATGATTTTTGTATGTAAGTTTTTATCCTGCTCCGCCTCTGGAATAGTTACGTCAAAAGGTATAATCAGGAATCTTCTAAAGTATGCGGCCGTATGCTCAACATCTTTCGGCAATTCATTACAATTAAATATCAATTTTGCATATTGAGTTAACATAAAAGGTTGTCCATATGGCAGACGAGCTTCTACTGGTTCCCCAGATACTAACTGTTTGAAAATAGATGTTTCTAAGTTCCCATTTATCTCACTAGCGTAGTTGACCAGTACATTTGCTAATTTTGCCCTGTAATATCCCTCCCTGGCAGTAAGGCTTTGTAGTGAATATGAACTAACATTTTCACTGCCTAACATTGCATTAATAATTTCGAAGAAGACCGATTTACCATTGGCCCCTGAACCATACAATATCAATGCCTTTTCTTCTTTTAGTGAATTACTGCCATGTTTTACAAATAAGTACCCTATAAATTCAGCAAGGACATCTTGACTGGCTTTATCCGGAAGCACATGATTAAGATAATGCTCATAAAGGGGTGCTTTTGATTCAGAATCATATTTGAAAGGTAACTGATATGTAATAAAGTCGGCTTGATTAAAGTGTCTTAATTGAGTTTGTTTATTACTTATTTCAAAGGTACCATTAAGCATGTTAATCATAACTAAATCATTATTACATTCAGGAGCTGGCAAATGAGCTGTAGCAAGAAATTGTTTATAAAGTAGATCTTTAAATTGAAAGTAACGTGCATCATATTTATTGACCCCCATAGCCTCTGCAGCTTCACCAATAAACTTCTGTAAAATATCCTTATCTAGATTTGACCAATATGCTCCATTGAATAAATAAATAAATGATTGGTTCTTACATAGTCCCCATTTATTGTCTCCAGCAATCTCTAGGATATTTTCAATTGATAGAATTATATAATGAGGAGGGCCGAGCTTTATTTTTTCTAATTGTTTATTAATAGTATTCAGTAAACTTCTATCTTTTTCGAAGTTGTCAGTTGCATTTGGCATGCCATCAGAATTGATAAGCTTTTCCTCCAATTCAGCTTTTTGCTTTCTTAGGTCATGAACGACGGGAAATGCAAGTGCCTCAAAATCCAATGGCTCAATTTGGCTAATCAGTTGCTCCAAGATTTTGTTATGCGGTATTGTGTTTCCAGGGACAAATAATTCTTCAATTTCATTTATAAATGGTTCCGGATTATTTAAATCAATAAAAACGGGTTCAATCTTAATTAACTCCGTGCTATTTTCATTAAATTTGCCTTGTTCTTCGCCAGAAGATATTAAGGCTTGATCGTGTTTACTCATGATTTAGCCTTATTTTTTGCAAATTTATTTTGGAAATATTCCTCCAACTCGACCTTGGTTTTTCTCCTTCCTTCTTTTATCCAATTGGTTAGCTCTACCCTAGAGAAATAAAGCCTCCGTCCTCTTTTATTATAAGGTAAAATATTTTTGTTAACCAGGCCATATATCGTATGTATTGATAAGGATAGAACCTTTGCGGCCTCCGAAATATTGATATACTCTTCTTGGTTGGAGGTATTTGCCCTATGAGAATCATGTGCCTTAAGACATACAGTAACACAATCAATGATAAGTTTTTTTAAATTATCTGTTGACTCTATTACTAAAGTATTTTCAATTTTTGTGTTTTCCATTGCTATATTTATTTTAACAATACAAAGACACAACAACTAACTTTCTTTACTTTCTTTTGCTTTCTTCGGAAGAATAAATAGAAAATAAAGTTAACATCTCTGTTTCTAACTCATTATAATTCAATCTACTATAAAATTTAGATAATTCACTTCCATTTGCTGTAAGGTTGATTCCTACCAAAGTATCATTGAAATAGCGTATTAATGTCTTTTTAGGCAGTCTATTCTTGAAAATAGGTTGAATTGTTACAAATGTTCTGTAAATAACTTTAATTATGCCTTTAGACCCATTGTATATATAATTATTTTTATCATCAATAATGGATTCATTCATGTTTTGCAATACTCTAAAAATAATGATGAATGTTCTGGATTAATGTAAATGTCAGAAATTGTATACTTTACGTCAGTAACGATTTTTATTTTTGGAGTATCCACCACAGAGTCAATTTCTTTAATGTTTGAAGAACGAAATCCATTTAATTGATCAATCTGAAACTCAATAAACTTCACTTCTTCTTTACATTTACTAATTAAAGTTGCATATTCCTGACCTGGTAACAACTTTTGAAATTCATTTATGAATTCATGTAACTTATATAATTGTTGTTGAAGTGTTGGCAATATTTTAATATGCCTTTTAACCCGCTTGTCAAAATCTGTAGTATGATCATCGAAATCAAAATTCTCTTTATCTAAATGAATTTCGATTTTATAAAATAATATTTCGACTTCCCTGTATGCATCATACCCTTCAGAATTATAGGACGTGTGATCTGTTTCATTTTCAATGTAATCTAAAAAACAACTTAGAAAATAATGTTTGTGCCAATGTGAAAGTTTTATCTTGCTAAGATAGCCTTCTATGGTTTTAGAATTTTGAAAGTTAAGAATGTAAAATTTAAAGGTTTTATCTAAACGGCGAAAAAATTTAATATAGTCTTCATCTTCAGAGAAATATCCATACTTAAACCCATTTTCCTTTACATCACAGGTAAATTTGTTAATTGTTAACCCGTATCTTGTTATTATCGTCATGATGCTTAAATTATTTGAAGTTCATAATATCCATTGCGAATTCTTTTTGCTTCATTGTCGAACCCAGCGAAATATCCCTGTGTAGTTTTTAAGTGTCCATGACCAAGGCTTTCCTGGATAAACTCTAAAGTCGCACCCTTTCGGATTGCTAAAGTTGCAAATGTATGTCTTGCCCAATATGTTGAAACTTCGCCTGAAAGGCCATTCGCAATACATAGCTTCTTAATATGCTGATTGACATATTTAATAAAATTTTTGATAGATGAATTCTTTGATATTGGATCGCTACCGGGTTTAATTATATCGAAAACATAGCTATCCGGTTTTTTTTCTTGACTTCCGTATTTATTAATAATAGTAAAAGCATCTTCATGTAGATACACTGTTATGGGTTTTATATTTGTCTTAGAAGTTTTTATGGTTTTCGCTCTGATGAATACAATTTTGTCAATTTGAATATCCTTATATTTTAAATTAGCTATGTCCTTAAAGTTCATACCATTTAAGAGATATGAAAGGAACCAAAAATCTTTAGCTTTAATCTGTTCCGGTGTTGAAGGTTCAGATAACCAAAGCGTTTTCATATCTTCCTTGGAAAGGGCCTTTTTAACTTTCGTTGCTGATGGTGGTTGATATTTAGATTTTCCAAAAGGGTAATAATCCCTTTGAATGCTCCCAGCCTCTATAGCTTCATTATAAATTGTTCGGAATGTTCTAAGGTACATTGAGATAGTAGTAGAGCTCTTTCCTCTTTTTCTCATAAAGATTTCATAATCCTCCAGCCAATCTTTATTGATATCAATTAATGAGAGTTTTCCAAAAGCATGGCTCCTTCCGTCATTTTGAAATATCTCAAGAGATCTTTTCGCAAATGCATAATTATTAGAAGTCCCAATCTGGCCTCGTTTTCTGAGTTTTTCAATTGACTCTTGATAGAGAAAAGCAACATTAACCTCATCACCCTTTCTCATGGAAAGTTTTTTCTCAAATATTTCAAAGCTAAAGGTTGGAAGATCTTTTGCTATGCTTTGAGCCCTACTTAAGATAGCCTGTAGTTCAAGTTTAGTAGATTTGTCTTCATTTCTGGGTCTCTGCGTATTCCAGGTTCTCTCAAACTCAATCTTACTTAGATCATACTTGGTTGGATAAAGCTTTTGTATACGTGGATGCTGTGTGAATACCCTTAATTTTACCGGATACTTGCCATTGGCCTTCTCTCTTCTTGTATCAAGAAAAATAGTAATTGTACTGTCATTGTTCATAGAATAGCATTTACATTTCAAAGATAAATCATTTGCATACTATTTGCATACAAAATATATAAATAAAACTAAATAACAATAAATAACGACAAGTGGGATTGCATAAAATCAATAGTGCATATGAGTTATAACATATAACACAAAAATATAATAAGTATGATGTACTGCCTGGCAGGCAAGAGGTCGTCGGTTCGAGCCCGGTATTCTCCACTGGAATTTGAAAGGGTTTTGAGGCTTGGGCTTCGGAACCCTTTTTTGATTTATATTCAGCGCAGAAACATATTCGGAACATTTACATTTTCACTAACAGCATAGTATATCAATTTTCAGTTCATTATCTATATTCTAGTCAGCGATTTACTCAAAGCCCTATCTTACTTTGAATGCAATATGAATCATACAGATTATAATAATTCTTACTAAACTACAATTCCCAATAATATCTCCTTTTCATCCTTAGATTGTTATATTTGTGGGAATTTCTTTCATTTAACTTAAATCAATTCAAATGTCTAAATCAATTTTAATTATTACCCTGGGACTTTTTATCGGCACATTCACTGCTTGCGGTCCTAAAGAAACAAAAACAGAAACCACGGAACAAGTAGAAGTTACTACTACAACTACTACTGACACGACTTCTATGGAAGTTGCAGAAAAAGTAGTCTATCAATGTCCTATGGATTGTGAAAAAGGCAAAACATATGAGGTGATGGGTATCTGTCCTGTCTGTAAGATGGATCTTGCGAAAGTAGAGGAGAAGTAGCGCGCTGGCGTGTTAGCGCATTAGCAATTTAGAGTATTAGCTCGTTACTTAAAGAAGATTATTCAGTGGAAACTGGAGCACTCACCACTGGTTAACTGTTCCACTCACCACTGGTTAACTGTTGCACTTTATTTTTAGTTCGCTTCGCTTTTGACTTTAGTTCGCTGTGCTTTGGTCTTTAGGTCGCTGCGCTTTAGGCTTTGGGTCGCTGCGCTTTGGTCTTTAGCTTTTTACGTAAAAAAGATTAATTATTGGAAACTGGTGTATTTGTCACTAGTTCACTTACTGCTTTGGTCGTTGCGCCTTGGGCTTTAATAGCGCGTTGGTCCATTTGCCTTTTATGTAAAAAAGAACACGGGTTCCCGAGATAAAATTAGTTTCACTGTAGGGATAGGTCGCGACCTGTCCTTACAGTGAAACTAATTTTATCAACATATTTCTGTTAAATGACAGATGTGGGGCACGGGGGCTTTTTAATTTGGTCTTTAGGTTTTTACGTAAAAAATTATTCAGTGGAAATTGGGGCACTCGCTACTGGTGCAATTTTTAATTAGATCCCTGCGCTTTGCTCTGGCGCATTAGGTAGTACTTTAATGATGAGCAATATTAAGAACAAGAGTTTCCAAGATAAAAGAATTTGCACTGTAAGGACACGTCGCGACCTGTCCCTGCAGGGCAAATTCTTTTATTAACATATTTCTGTTATTTTATTCTTTAGCTTGTCACGTAATAAAGATTATCCAGTGCAATCTGGTGTACTTTGTATTTAGGTTGCTGCGCTTTGGTCTTTAGCTTTTTACGTAAAAAAGATTATTCTGTTCAAACTGGTGCACTCATCACTAGTCAACTGCTGCACTTATCACTGGTGCATTTCTCGTCCTTTTTAAAATAATGACGAATAAATCGTCTAATTTGACGAAATAATCGTCATATTTGTACCATGTTTCTGAATGCACATTCATGGTTTAGTCTTCGGTATGGAACCCTATCCCCGGAGAAACTCGCTGATATCGCTGTGAGTCAAGGTATTAAAGCCATGGCCATGACGGATATCAACAATACTTCGTGCGCCTTTCAGTTTATTCAGGCATGTGAGAAAAATGGTGTCAAACCGATTCTGGGTATAGAGTTTCGTCGGGATAACAAGTTGTTGTACATCGGGATCGCCAGAAATGTCAATGGCTGGGCGGGTCTCTGCCGCTTGCTTTCAGAATCTTCCATCGATGATATTGAACTGCCGGCATGCGCTCCGGAGATCCCTGATACTTATTTTATATACAGGACCTTCCCGAAAGAGATCACCACCTTCCGTTCGGACGAGTTTTACGGCATACGCCCGGAGGAAGTGAATACATTATACGCTTCACACCTTCGAAAGCATATGGACAGGCTCGTGGCCTTTGCGCCCCTTACTTTTGCGGATGAAGACGGTTGGAAAGTACATAAACTGCTGCGCTGCATCGATCTCAACATTCTGCTCACCAAACTTGAAAAGAGGGATCATGCGCCGAAGACGGAAGTGCCCATGACAGAAGCAGCCGTCAGAAAGGCTTTTGAAAATTTTCCTGCCATCATTGCCAATACAGAGGCCATCATAGATGACTGTTCCATCACGATGCTCGCCCACAACGACAATAATCGTAAGGCATTTACTGCTTCAGAAGCCGATGATCAGGTATTGCTCACTAAACTCGCAAAGAGTGGCTTGTCCAGAAGGTATCACAACAATGCCAAGGCTGTACAAAGAGTAAATTCCGAACTAAAGGTCATCCTCGAACTCGGCTTTTGCGCCTATTTTCTCATCACCTGGGACATCATAAAATATGCCCGTTCAGCAGGTTACTTTCATGTAGGGCGGGGTAGTGGCGCCAATTCTATCGTGGCATACTGCATGGGCATCACGGATGTGGATCCCCTCGAACTCGATCTGTATTTTGAAAGATTTATCAACCCACACAGGACCTCCCCGCCGGATTTCGACATCGACTTCTCCTGGGATGAACGGGACGATGTGACAGATTATATTTTTAAAAGATATGGCCGGGAACATACCGCACTGCTGGCTACCTACAACACTTTCAAAGGCAAGTCCATCATCCGTGAACTGGGTAAGGTCGTAGGCTTGCCCGCCAAAGAGATCGACCTCATCGTGGATGAACCTTTCGCTTCTGACAAACATCATCCCTTCGCAGCACATATATTCAAGTATGGAAAGATGATGGAAGGTTTTCCGAATTACCTTTCTATTCATGCGGGAGGCATCCTAATCAGTGAAAAACCGCTGTACGAACATACTGCTCTGAAACTAATGCCGAAGGGTTTTCATGTGACGCACTTCGATATGTATGGCGCTGAAGACTTACACCTGCATAAGTACGATATACTGAGTCAACGAGGACTTGGACACATCAAGGAGGCCATAGACATCATTGGTCGTAATCAAAACAGGCTCGTAGATGTACACGACATCGAAAGGATTAAAATCGATGAAGGTGTTCGGGATAAGTTGCGTTCGGGCAGGTGTATCGGTTGTTTTTATATAGAATCGCCTGCCATGCGCGGCCTCATAAGTAAGTTAAAATGTGACAATTATATCCATCTCGTGGCTGCCAGCTCCATCATCCGTCCGGGCGTGGCCAAGTCTGGCATGATGCGGGAGTATATCCAGCGATCGCACAATGTGGACAAGATCGTCTACTTCCATCCAGCTGGGACTGGATGAATCTGATGTGTTGCGACGTATTATGACGGGCAAAAAGAAGAACTCCGATACTTTTTACAAGCTGATGGACAAGTATTTTAAAAATTGTTCAGAGCGTGGCTACAGCAGGGAATTGGCGGAAGAAGTGTGGCGACAGATCGAGAGTTTCAGCGGCTATTCATTTTGCAAGGCACACTCGGCGAGCTATGCGGTGGAATCTTTTCAGAGTCTATATCTCAAGACTTATTATCCCATAGAATTCATGGTGGCCGTCATCAATAACTTTGGTGGATTTTATACGACGGAGCTATACGTACATGAAGCGCGTATGAGTGGCGCCACGGTGCATCCTCCATGTGTCAATATGAGTAATAGCCTCACCTGTGTCCATGGTATTGATGTGTATATTGGTCTGGGCCTGATCAAAGAATTGCAACATAAGGTCATTCAGGATATTGTCTTTCAAAGAGAATTGGAAGGTGATTATCACAGTCTGGAGGACTTTGTCAACCGGGTGAAAATAGAAAGTAAACAATTGGATCTGCTGATCAAAATCGGCGCATTCAGGTTTACCGGCATGAATAATTTTGAGTTGATGTGGGATAAATATGCGGTCTATAACCCTGTCCAGCAACAATCCGTAGGCTTAACCTGCCTATTCGAATCAGAGCACGTGCCACACACATTGCCACCTATGCCCAATCTACAACATGCGCAGGCCTTCAATGAATGGGAGCTGCTTGGATTTCCGCTGTGTTCACCGTTTTCTTTGGTGGAAGATGAAATTCCCAATCATATCAAAGTGGACCAAATGTCGGCCTATACAGGCAAAAAAGTGACCATGGTCGGTTATTATGTAGCGTACAAACCGGTCCGTACCGTTAATAAGACCATGATGTATTTCTATACCTGGGTAGATGAGGAGGGCGCCTTCTTTGACACTGTACATTTTCCTAAAGCAGTGGAAAGGTCGCCATATCGGGGACGCGGTTGTTACATCATCAAGGGCAGGATCGTGGAGGACTTTGGATTTCCGTCGCTGGAGGCGGAGTGTATGGATAAGATGAATTGGGTGAAGGATGAAAGGTATTCGGATTGAGATTTTTGTATGATGGATGAAGGTGTGAACTCAGATTCTCATGATGTTCAAGATCTCGGTATGATTTTTTCAAGATGAGCCTTTGGTTTTAACCAAAGGTTTAAAGGAATGCAGATTCTCATGATGGCTATGATCAGCATGTGATGTATAATTGTTGATAGTGAAGAAATAATTAAGATGATCGAAATCCTGAAAACCCCGGTAGGGGTTAAACAATAATAGCCCCGGGTAAAACCCTGGGTGAAGAAGCAAACTACCAACTCCGGAGTGGGTTGAATAAATAATTTATTTACAATTTTCTTTAATAGTAAATCAGCATGAACTTCGCGTTCAATTGCCGTTGGTTTTAACCAACGGAAAAAATAAAGTAAGCGCTTCCACACACTGAGGATTCGTGTCATGCATCAGGATGATAGAAGAAGGTCTGATGGAATTCTGTAATTTCTTCACAATAGCTGAAGGATCTTTTGCGACAGTATCAAAAGTACGCAGATTCCATGCCATCAATTGCATACCACTTTTGATGACGGCTTTCGCTATAGAAGGATTGGTAACACCAAAAGGGGGGCGAAAAAATATTGGCTTAATTCCTGTAACCTTTTCTATGATGTCATTAGTAGAGGTGATCTCGAGAATATATTTCTTTGAGTCGGCAAAAGTCCCTGATACATCATGGTTGAAAGTATGATTGCCGATTTGGTGTCCTTCAGCGATAATTTGACGGGTGAGTTCGGGATATTTCTCAACGTTTTTACCAATACAGAAAAAAATTGCCTTGATATTATTTACCCTGAGAATATCTAGTACTTGTGGTGTATAAATAGGGTGGGGGCCATCGTCAAAAGTAAAAAGCGCTTCGGTCCCTTTATTGTCACAAATTCCTTTTATGAATATTCCGGCACGAATAGCAAAGACCGCATAGGTCATGAAGACCAGAAAAAGTAATATAAAGCCGAGTATAAACCACCACATCTATTGTTGCTTTTCGATAATTATGATGGACGTATTTGTGGCATCACCTCCAAAGCAAACAACTCGATTATAGTTGAAATCGAACTTGTTTTCAACAAATAACTTACAAGCAAAAGCCAACGCGATTGCATCATTGACAAAAATATTTCCAAGAAGACGTGAAATATTAATACCAGATAAAGAAGTAATACTATTTTCTAAATTAGGATTGGCGTTGACTAGAAAAGTATTCTGAGTATTGTATTTATCTAATTTTAGGCCGTCAGTTTTTTTAATTGAAGCTTCAATTATCTTTATATCACCTACTTGTCCGTTTTTACTAATGATAAAAGATGCTGCACCTTCCGTCCACACTTGATCACCGCATTCACTCATACCATCAATAATAGATTCGACTTTGTCAGGCATTTCATCAGCACCTACGATCAGATATTGTTGACCACTGTTTTGTCTGATGCGAGATATACCATCTTCCAATGCCTTGTAGAAAGAAAAATATCGCTGAGACCAGGTCATGTTATATCCATGATTTTTGAGCATGATGCCCAACGTTCCTGATAGCGTATTGTGCGTAGATTGAATAAAAGCTGTAGGAGTCAATAAGTGTTCTTCTCTGGAAATCATATTCTCAAGAAAAGCCAATGTGTCTGCGGTACATCCCAGTCCTGTCCCTGTGATAATGCCGTCCAATTCATTTGAATTTATCTTTTTAAGACACCTGAGTGCTGAAAAAACACCCATTTTTAAGATCTTGCTGAGGCGGCGCATTGACCTTACATCAAGCAAAGCTTCATAATCCGGTTCGATGACAGCATAATCAGAAAAGGATACATCATGCTCTAAGTAATTAAAATCATCTACCAAGGATGAAATGCTGAAATGACTTTTTATATAGATATTCAAGGGTTGTAAATATTTAATTGAGTTGCGGTATTAAATAATGGTAGAAGGCTAATTTTAGATGTTAGATGGTATTTAGTGAATTGAATCATAGTTTTTCTTTTAATGTTGATTAGCTAAATTTATCTTTGAAAAGAACAAATTTGATTGCCAAAATTTAATTATTTGCTGAAGATCAATGCTGAGCAGTTGCCACCGAATCCAAAGGCATTTGAAAGTACGTAATTGACTGGTTTTTGTTTTGTCAAAGAGAAAGAAGCAAAGTTATGACTTTGAATTTTTTCCTGATATCTAAGTGTTGGGTAAACTTCCTGATTAAGAATTGCCAAAAGGGAAAATACTGCTTCAATAGCACCTGAAGCCGCCAGTGTATGCCCTGTAAAAGACTTAGTAGAAGCAATATCTGGTACATTTTCAAATACCCTCTCAATTGCATTGCCTTCCGATAAATCGTTATTCAAAGTCCCTGTTCCATGTGCATTGATGTAGCTGATATCTGAAGGAGCTATTCCAGCATTTTCAATAGCTTGTGTGATAGCAAGATATGCACCAGTACCTTCTTCTGAACTAGCAGTTTGGTGATGAGAGTCATTGGTGTTGCTGTAGCCTGCGACGAAACCCAATATTTCAGCACCCCTTGAAATCGCATTTTCTTCTGTCTCAAGAAGTAGATAAGCTGCACCTTCACCCAAATTGAGTCCCTTACGGCTTTCATCCAAAGGACGACACAATTCCTTGTCCAGAATCATTAGTGAATTAAATCCATTGAGTGTAAATCTGCAAAGTGCATCAGATCCTCCTGCTAAAGCATACTGGCAATTACCTTCTTTCAACGACTCAGCTGCTCTGCCGATGGCATTGGCTGCAGATGAACAAGCGGTAGATATCGTAAATTTATTTCCTTGGAGTTGGAAATAATCTGCGATCAGATCAGTATTCGCTCCGCAATCATGATATTTAAAATCATTGTGATTAATCTCTTTTCCATTACTTTTTTCCAAAAGTAAATCCTCTGAAATATCTATGCCTCCGACAGTAGTTGCATAGTAAAAATCGATTTGTTTTTCATGTGTAAAACCTCCCATTTTCAGACATTCGGCGATAGGCGGAATACTAATTAACACTGAACGAGGAATTTTTGAATCAGCTTTAAATTTTGTTGATTCTTGGAGTTCTTTATTAGTATATTTTATTTCACCACAAGGAAGAATGCCGCTGTGCTTTGTTTTGAGGATCGAAATATCTGTAATGCCACCTTTATTATTTTGTAAACTCGCATGATTAGCATCCACGCCTTTGCCAAGACTCGTGAAAATGCCCATGCCGGTAACTACAATCTTATGACGGGACATTCATTCTGGTCTTAGAAATATACTCTGCGATAGATCTTACAGATGAAAATACTTCACGAGCTTCATCCTGATCTTTGAATTTGATGCCATAATCATTGTCCAGTAGCACGATGATCTCAAGAGCGTCGATTGAATCTAAGCCTAGACCGGCTCCGAAAAGCATAGCATCATCCTCGATCTGCTCAGGAGTGAGGTGCTTTAAATTTAATTGTTCAATTAATTTCTCTTTTAATTCTAAGATCAAATCCTGCATCACTATATTATAAATTATTAGATTTTGAGAGGGCAAAGGTAATAGTTATTGTCTAATTGAATTAATTAATCATCCTTGGTCTCAGATCAATGATACCAATTCAAGTCTATAAGAATAATAATTTTCTTCCAGATTTGTTTCAACATAGCCCAATATACAAGCATCAATAGGTTGGGATAATGCAGCTAATTGTAATTGTTCCTTCAAAAATGCTGCATCAAAATTGCTTTTTAAATAGAATGCATTATACCCTGACCAGCCATGTCTGATGGCCAACTCTCCATTGAGTATATTAGGAAGGGTATATACAAACTCTGCAGGACTTTGAATCGCTCCTTTCCTTTTCCAAACTGCTAGCATGTGGAAAGTCCGAAGTTATTGATGAAGAATGATTCACAAATATAGTTGCAATACGGTCCTTTGGAATAGAATTGATGAAAACTTCATGACCCGATAATAGATCTTCGACGCCGACAAATCCAAGTTTACAGAGATGATTCATCTTATAAAATTTGGGATAAAAAATATCTAATGATTTATAGATTGTTGTCAGATCATCAATAAGGATTTCCTGAGATCCATGTAAGTCTAGTTCGACAGTATTTATGACTTTAATCTTTATCATTTCATTTGTAAAAGTCATGATATATCAATTTTGGAAAATGATAAGACGCAATTACCTCCACCAAATCCAGAGGCACATTTAAAGATCGTATTTAATTGCTTTAATGTATCACTGGTTAAGATGTTAAGTTGTTCGACAGTTCCAGGATGCGAGTAGTTGACAGTAGCTGGGACTATATTGTGGGCCAATGCCAAAAGTGAAATGACAGATTCTATCACTCCAGTAGCTCCCAGTGTATGGCCATAAATGCCTTTCAATCCGAAACATTCGATATGATCAAAACCCATTCGGTTTAAAGCCACCGATTCCATATCATCGTTAAATATAGTTCCGGTGCCATGAAGTGAAATTGCATCAGGATTTTTCTTGATTGACTTACTCAGTTGGCTTAACGCTGTGAAAAGGCCTTCTCCGGTCCGCGAAGGTCCACTGATGTGATTGGCGTCATTTGTAACTATTCCGCCGTCGAATTCAATATCTGCCTGATCATTAAATGCACCCGAATCTGCACTTAATATCAAAGTAGCTGCTGCCTCACCAAGAGATATACCCTTTCTGTCCCGATCAAAAGGTCTTGCTGCTTCATCGCTCAATGCTTTTAGGCTATTAAATCCTGACATTGTAAATTCTGTGATTAGATCTACACCACAAATGATAGCGTTCCGGACTTTACCACTTTTAATATATGATGCTCCCAATTGAATAGCCTGGCTTCCTGAGATGCAAGCATTACTCAGAACTACAGTTGGAATTCCGCTTTTAAAATAATTATCTATCTGAATGCCAATATTATAAGGATAAAAAGAGGTATTCTTTTTAGATAATCTTTGCGGAATTTCCTGAATATCTCCCTTAGTTGTAGCAATTATGATGACTGAATCTGTAATGTCAATGTCAATCCCTTCCAAAGCCTTGTTGATAGATTCAATACTTATTAATGCGCATTTGGATTTAGATCCGTGATTAATTTGTAATTGTTTCCATTGATCCTCAGAGAGATATGAAGCAAATGTATCAAATCCATTGAATAATTGTTTAGGCTGGAGCGTAGTTGATTGATCTAGTACCCCATTCCAATGCTGGTCGATGTCTGAACCAAGACTGTTTACAATGCTGCCACTTCTACAATATACTTTCATGAATGAATACTATCAGTTTTCAATATTTAATTAAATAAGGTTTATTTAAAGTCCCCATTTTTTCTTCCATTCAAGAAAGAATTCCGGATAATTTAATTGTAAACGATCCTCTTCGTCAATAAATACCTGAGTCGTGTGCCCTGAAGCTGCTAGTTGTCCATCAGAAACTCTGTAGAGCTCATATTCGAAAATAATCTTCGCTGCCATAGTATCTATAAACTTAACTTGTGTTACGATTTCATCACCATATTTCAGTGAACGTCTGTATTTGCAATCAATATCAACTATTGGAATTTTAAATCCATAAGCAGCTATGGTCAAATAATCAATGCCGTAATTTTTTCCAAACATTTCTCTTGCTTCCTCCAAATATTGGATGTAATGGCCATGCCAAACTATACCCATGCTATCTACTTCACTGAAGCGGATATTTTGTAAATGTTTAAAAACTAATGTTTTTCCTGTTATTCCGGACACAATAATCTAATTTGGTTGTTCTTCCATCAATACGATCTTCATAGAACAGTCAGCTAACAGAATTTCATCCTGAAAACATTTGCATTCAATTACGATGATATTCATTATTTGAGTTGTTTGTAGGACTTCCGTTCTGATGGTGGAACCTGCTGAAGGTAGTAAATAAATATTTGAATTGGTGATGGTACCAATAAATCCTGTTTTGGGCTTCAAGTTATTTTTATAGGCCTCGTAGCCAGATCTTAATGCTGCAGACTGCGCCATATTTTCAATCAAACCATATGCAGAAAGTACGCCATCTTCAATAAGAATATGATCAGTACCTATCCTGAAAACAGATTCGGTAATATGCTCATCATGACTCAGGATCTTATCTACCAGCAAAAAAGGAGGTCTTTGCGGAATTAGTTTTTCTACGTGAATATCAAAATTTATTTCGGACATAGGTTTTATTGCTCAAACAGACCTAGGCTCGCTCCGATCCATTCTTTATCTTTATTATACTTGACACCGACCATTTCACCTTTACTTAATCTGATCAAATTGTTAACTAACATTGGCGACTTATCATCCTCAGCCCATGTATGCATCATTCTAATTTCAAATTTAACAGGATCATTAGGGTCAGGGGTTTGAATGGCAGGAAAGTAGTTCACTTTCTCTTGTAAAATCCAATTTTCAGGATCTTTAACAGCATCAATATCTTCTTTTTTAACATGAAACTTAACGCCTGCACCTGAGAAAGAGAATAGTGGTTTTAAAACATAATTTTCAAGATCATCAGGAATAGAAGTAATAGTATTCAAGAACCTTGTATCCGGTATATAAGGATTGTCTTTAATATAAGGCATTGTATATTTACTGATTTTGAAAAACCAGTTTGGATGGCCAGCCCATTCCACATCAATGTCATCTCTGAAGTCAAATTCTGAGGTGATGTCAGTTCTTTGCTCCAACTCATCGAAAATTACTCTGTTATATATTCTATGTACAGCAATTTTTTTGCCACCTTCCAAATAATACAGATCCCTTCCTGCTTTTTTTAGGTCATTCAGATCCAACACTTTAATTCCTAATAACTGGCTGCACCCATAAAAATCTATAGCAGTATTTTGTTTATCCGGCTCTATTTCAAGCAAAATTACATTTTCAGGTTTATGCTTTCCGACAATTATCTTTTTAAGGTGTTCGATATAAGTTTGCTTATTCAAACCACTTAAAAACGGCGTAAAGGATGGAGGTATATCAAAATTTTCGCGGTAACTATCGTTAAGCAGACTTTGAAAACAATACAAAGATGGAAATCCCTGCATTTCTATTAATTTGGGTATAATGTTGCCATTTTTGTCTATCGTTATGCCGAAATCATATTGAATGAAAGTAGTATGATTATTTTCATTTGGCACCTCAAAGCCTAATTTACTTAAGGATTTAGCACTGTTTAGTTTAAAATCATCAGTCAGTAAATAATTCGATAATTGATCACAAGCATCGATCAATTGGGCCTTTAAGTCGTTAGGAATGAATATTGGTGTTTCTGCGATCCTAAATGTGGAAGCTTTACCAAACCCTGTATTGACAGAATTTAAAAGATTTTGATACTTCTCTTGTGTAAATTGGGAATTGTATTGCCTTCTTATTTCAGGTATCATTATTTCAACTATTTATTGAGGGTGAAAGTAGAAAAAGAAATCTAAATTCATTCAATAAATAAGAATATAGTTTTAAATTATCAGGTGGTCAGGTGATTATGTGGTCGGGTGATGAGTGGTCAGGTGATGAGTGATAAGGTGGTCAGGTCATCAGGTGATGAGGTGATGAGGTGATAAACTAAATACCTGAAGGGTTGACATTATTAAGAAAATATAAATTGGAGTTGTTTCAGAACCCCGAAGTTGATGACATTATGAAAGATTAATGAAAAGGGGAGAAGGTGTTAAGGATGGAATAATTCAAAAAGTTGTAAACATAGATGGAAACATTTTCCATTTTCTTTTAACCATATTCATGAGGGAACAAACTGACAACTGACAACTGACCACTGACAACTGACAACTGACTACTGACAACTGACTACTGACCACTGACCACTTTTTTACGGTTTCAATAAGATCAATTCTTCTTCTCCTTTTTTGATAACACCTTCTCCTGGTATAGGTTTGCCGATAGCGGCAAGTTTATTGAGCATATCATTTCTAAGAGATTTGAACTCAGATAAATTTCCTCCCGGGATTGGATTCGGTGCAGGCAATTTGCAAGATTTAGGATTGACCTGGCGGCCATTTTTCCAAAATCTGAAACATACATGAGGGCCAGTGGCAAGACCTGTGCTTCCAACATATCCGATCACTTGACCTTGTTTTACTTTTTGACCTCTTTTTTGACCTCTTGGGAATCTGCTCATGTGCAGATATTGTGTAGCATATGTGTTGTCATGTTTGATCTTCACAAAGTTTCCATTTCCACTGCCATAACCCATAGCTTCGATAATTCCATCACTTACAGCAATTATTGGAGTGCCTGTAGGGGCAGCAAAATCAGTGCCAAAATGTGGGATTACCCTATTCAATATAGGATGCAGTCTGGAAAGTGAAAATTTAGAAGTGATTTTAGCGTATTTTAACGGTGCAGCTAAATATGATTTTTTCATCGGACGACCACCTTGATCAAAATATCCTTTATATTTTCCATTATCAAAAAAGAAAACATATTTTTCACCAAGACGACCTTTGTAATATGCTGCAAGTAACTTTCCAGCATCTACTTCCTGGCCTTCAATAGTGTTTTTCTCATAAACTAACTTAATAACATCTCCTTTTCCTGCTCTGCTCAAATCCATAGAGCACTCCATGGCATCTTCCATTTGACTGGCCAGGTCAGTGTCCATATCGTATTTCTTGATAGTCTGCCAAAGTGAACCTTCCATTGTACCAGAAACTACCTCAGTATTGGTTTGGACTGGTTTGTTGACTACCTTAATATTGTCCGGATTATTCATGTCAAACACGACATATCTGTATACGTCTGGTTCAAAAGCTATAAAATCAGGTTGGTTTGTTATCTTATTTCTTAATATCGTTAGTTGCATTCCAGGGTGAATGATCCTTGGATTGAATGACTTTTTACAACTGGCTATGATGTTGTATGCTTGCGTGGTAGTTGTAGTATATTTATTAAGCAGTGTAATCAAAGATTCGCCTTCTTGCACTTCGATTGTTTCTGTTGAGAATGTATCAAGGACAAAACCAAATTTGAGGTTTGGTGTTTTAATGTCGAAACTGCCTAATGAAGCAATGTTATTCTTGTTGTATTTGGTTGAGAGATCGTAATTGTTAGGTAGAAGTTTAGAAAGGATTAGCGAGGATAAAATAAACGTAAATGCTAAACCGGTATGCTTAATAAGATTGTGTGTATTCACATTAAGTAGATAAAAAAACTAACAATAAGGTTTCTAATAAAGTGTAAAAGTAAACATTGTTTTGAGATAACGAAACAAAAGGGTATTTATTTAATAATGCATTTAGTTGTTAAAATAAAATATTGTTTCGTTTTATTTTCACTACTTGGTATATATTTGGTGTTTTTCTAGAATTGCACATAAAAAATTTTATAGAAAAATAATTCTATAATTTATGTTAATTATTTGTTTATTGCTTTCTTTTATAATATGATTTAATGATAGGATTACTTACTGCTACTATTATTCTCAGCATCATTCATGCGCTTATACCTAACCACTGGTTGCCTTTGGTGGCTGTAGCCAAGGCAGAAAAATGGGAGGTTAAGGAGTTGATGCTTGTCGGGTTTGCATCAGCATTGGCTCACGTCCTAGGCACTATAGCTCTAGGCATCGTATTGGGTATGGTAGGACTTAAATTATCTGAAACCTTTGAATCTTATATCCATATTATAGCACCAGTAGTTCTTATAGTTCTTGGATTGATCTATTTCTCGCTAAATATTCCGCATCATCATCACTCACCTAAAGATGATGTCAAAACATACAAAAAAAGCAAATTGAGATGGGTCCTCATATTTATTGGGCTTATGTTTTTATCTCCATGCCTTGAAGTTGAAACACTCTTTCTTTCAGCCGGTGCATATGGGTTAAATAATGTTCTTTTACTTTCTTTAGTATACGGCTTATTCAGT
Source organism: Candidatus Brachybacter algidus (assembly GCA_016711705.1). Classification (GTDB taxonomy): domain Bacteria; phylum Bacteroidota; class Bacteroidia; order Chitinophagales; family Saprospiraceae; genus Parvibacillus; species Parvibacillus algidus. Next base: position 221,584 of record JADJSK010000001.1, read on the forward strand.
GTTTTCTCTATTGTATTGTTGATTTATCTGGTATTCAAGGGTAGTAATTTTATCGCCCATAATGATTTTATAGAGCATAATGAAAAAAGAATTACTGGAATGGTGTTGATAATTATCGGACTAATTACTTTTTTTGTACATTAATTCATCAAAAATTAGATAAATTGATCAATAGGTTATCAATAATTTCCTTGGTGTTTTTTTTCGTAATTTCATTGAATGCGATTGCTTCTGATACACTAAAACTTACTTCATTCAATATTCGATTGTCTTCTGTAGATGATGGGATTAATAATTGGAATCTAAGAAAACCACTTTTAAAAGAATATCTCGAACGAAAGCGTCCCGATGTGCTTGGTGTCCAGGAAGCCTTACCGAATCAAATGAGTTACCTTGATTCTATTCCCGGCTATGAATATGTTGGTGTGGGTAGGGATAATGGTATGACTTTGGGAGAATATTCAGCTATTTTTTATAATTCTTACAAATTAGATGTAAAAGAATCAGGCACATTTTGGTTGTCAGAAACCTCCAATAAACCGACTAATGGATGGGATGCTGTGTGCATGACGATATGCACCTGGGCTCGCTTTAAAGATAAATCCAACAAAGAGTTTTACGTTTTTAATACGCATTTTGATCACATGGGTGTCAAAGCTAGAACAGAAAGTGCAAGACTGATTATGTCGAAAATTGCTCTTGTCGCTCCAGGATTTCCTGTATTTCTTTCAGGCGATTTTAACACAGAAGATGGCTCATTTCCTATTGAAATAATTAAGGATTTTATGATCGATTCAAGGGAAGCCGCGATTGAAAAGGATCGGTCAGACGGAAAAAGTTTCAATGGATTTATTGAGGACAAACCTGCGGCGATTAAAATTGATTTTATATTTATCAGACCGAATATCACTACATTATCCTTTCAAACGAATCAAGAAAAACCTCAAGGTCGATTTATTTCAGATCATTTTCCCGTGGAAGGGGTTTATACTTACTAATGTTTAGGAGTTTGTTAGAAGTAAGTGGTCAGAAGTCAGAGGTCAGTGGTCAGAGGTCAGTGGTCAGTGGTCAGTGGTCAGAAGTCAGATTTTTAAAGATAAAAGTTAGAAATTCGTTCACGTATAATAATTCTTTTCATCATCAAATAATTAATTCAAGTTTCGGTAGTTAAGAAACAAAGGAAGAAGATCCCGCAGCTGCGGGATTTGATGTTAAAGATTCCTCGCGTAGCTCGGAATGACGATTAGTGTCCGGCGTTTTTAGGGGGGATAAGCGGTGGCTTAGCCACCGCTTATCCCCCTAAAATAGATTATGGCGTCATTCCGAGTGAAACGAGGAATCTCTATTGCTGGAGGTCCATATATGATTTACACTACGTTCGCTTGACAAGCTTCTACCATCTAACTTTATATTACAATCCAAGTTTATTCATAATAAATAAGAATTTGACTACCTAAACTTGAGTAATTAAATAAAAAGATTCGCAACACTCGGGCTTTAGAAAGGGTAGGGTGAAAGTATAATATATGCCATGCAATTAATTCAATTACATCGTATTATATTTAATTGGCTAAAACGCGACAGTATAATTGACGTAATTCATATAAATAACTCAAGTTTCGGTAGTTAAGAAACAAAGGTAGATGGCTGATGTTAGATGTTAGATGGTGCTTAGTCAATTGATTCATTTTTTTTCTTTAATAGGTTTAATAGAAAAAAATATCAATTTGATTGATAGAAAGCCATCTAAAATCTACCTTCTAACATTTTATAAAAATTTAAATTTATCTTTCAAAAAAGAAAATTTGACTACCCAAACTTGAGTAAATAACATTTAATTATTTTAGATCGGCAGAGAATGGTCTTTATCGGTCGAATTTTAATCTATTTCCATTTGCAGAACAAATCTTACCTGATTCAAATACCTTTGTGCCATTGACCCATGTTCCAACTATTTTTCCGGGTAATTTAATCCCTTCAAGCGGTGACCAGCCACATTTATAGAATAGGTCTTTTCGATCTACCAAAGTATTCTTATCAAAATCAACCTGTACAAAATCTGCCATATATCCTTCTCTTATAAAACCTCGATCCTTAATTTTAAAGCAAATGGCCGGCGCATGACACATCAACTCAACTACTTTCGTTACGCTGATTTTTCCTTCATTAACTAATGATAACATCATATTGAAAGTGTGTTGGATCAATGGAAGGCCTGAGGGTGCTTTTAAATAAGGGGCAGCTTTCTCCTCCTCCGTATGAGGTGCATGATCAGTGGCTATGATATCGATCTTGCTATCTAATAGCGCCTGAAGTACTGCAGATTGATCCACTGATGTTTTGATGGCGGGATTGCATTTTATTTTATTTCCTAAAGTTTTATAATCATTGTCATTAAAATACAAATGATGCACACAAGCTTCAGAGGTGATTCTTTTTTCAGCCAAGGGTATTTTATTTTCAAATAACTCAGTTTCAATAGCTGTGCTAATATGCAAAATATGAAGTCTGGTATTATGCTTTTTTGCTAATGATATAGCTTTGGATGAGGAAATATAACACCCTTCAGCATTTCTAATAAGGGGATGCATCTCTGGAGTAATATTCTCTCCATACTTTTCTTTGTATCTGTGAAGATTGTCAAGGATTGTTTTTTCATCTTCGCAGTGAGTAGCAATCAGCGCTGGAGCATTGGCAAAAATATTGTCAAGTGTTTGCTCATTATCTACTAATAGATTGCCGGTACTACTACCCATAAAGATCTTAATACCACATATTTCTTTGTAGTTGGCTTTTAATAATTCGTCAAGATTATTATTCGTGGTGCCCAGAAAAAAGGAATAGTTGACCACACTAGTTTCAGCAGCTATTGCATATTTCTGTTCCAGCAATTCTATGGTAGTAGCAGGTGGATTGGTGTTAGGCATTTCCATGAAAGAAGTTACACCACCTGCTGCTGCAGCCATGGATTCAGTTCTTATATTGGCTTTATGAGTAAGACCGGGCTCTCTAAAATGTACCTGGTCGTCAATAATTCCAGGTATGAGTACATTTCCTTTAAAATCTATTTCAGGTAAATTGTCGTCATTAATTATTCCTCCAATCTTTTCAAATCTACCATTTCTAATCAACAAATCACCTTCTGTAATATTGCCTTCGTTGATGATCCTGGCATTTCGCACGATATAAGATTCCATATTGAAATTTGATTTTATTGAAATTCGATTATTAAAATATTGAAGAAATTATATAAAAAAGACCACCCGATTTGAGTGGTCTTTGTAGTATTATAGTAAAGTAGTATTATAGTGGATAGTATTATAGTGTCTAGAATCTAGTATCTATCTTCTACCTTATAGTCCCATTCCATCATATACGTCCATCACAGATTTAACTGCAACGATAGATGCATCAAGCAATGCTTTTTCTTCAGCATTGAGATCCAGTTCTATCACTTTTTCAACACCATTTTTGCCAAGGATCACAGGAACACCAACATATACGCCATCAATGCCATATTGACCTTCCACTTTAATACAGCATGGAAAGATTCTTCTTTCATCTTTCAAAATAGCTGTTACCATCTGAGCTGCTGCCGCACCTGGTGCATACCAAGCTGAGGTTCCCATGAGTTCAACAAGTTCACCACCACCTTTTCTTGTTCTGTCCACAATAGCGTTCAATCTTTCTTCGCTTACCAGTTCAGTGACAGGAATACCGCCAACAGTTGTATATCTTGGAAGTGGCACCATTGTGTCTCCATGTCCACCCATTAGAATGGCTTGAATATCTTTTGGAGAAACTTTTAGTTCATCGGCAAGAAATGCACGATATCTAGCAGTATCCAAAATTCCAGCCATACCGATCACCTTTGATGCAGGAAGACCTGAAGTCTTGTGAGCAGCGTAAGTCATCACATCCAGTGGATTGGAAACGACAATAACAATAGCGTCCGGGGAATATTGGAGTAAATTTTTGGTAACAGTATTGACAATATTTGCATTTGTAGAAATAAGGTCATCCCGACTCATTCCAGGTTTGCGTGGAAGCCCTGCAGTGATTACAACGACATCAGATCCAGCTGTTTCGGCATAGTCTGAAGTGCCTCGAAGATAAGATGAATAGCTACCGATAGGAGCCTGCTGCCAGGAATCCAATGCTTTTCCCTGTGCCATTTCTCCTTTAATGTCCAAAAGGACGATTTCTTTAACAAAATCATCATGTGCCAACACATTGGCTACGGTAGCGCCTACATTTCCTGCGCCAACTACGGTTACTTTACTCATGTTATGTTATGATTGTTATATATTATTTATGGAGTGCAAAAGTAATTCTTTAAACGTTAAATAATAGTAGAATCGTTTTTTTTATATTAAGGATTTTTTTATTTTACGTACCTTGCAGTTTTTATTTAAATGAAATTTTCTATCAAATGCTATTAGTAAAAAATACAATTTTAATTTTCGTTCTTGCCATCTTTTGTTCATCGCTTTTTGGACAAAGAGTTGTGGGGAAATGTTCTACTGTGAGCACACCTGAAATGGATGCAAGACTAGAAGCCAATATTAACTATCTTGAAAAAAATGGTGCTATTCTGACAGAAAGAGCTACAAAGTATGTGCCAATACGTTTTACAGTAGTAAGACCGACGTCCGGCACAGGTGGTGTTTCAGTAAAGAATATAATGAAATTGTTGTGTAAAATCAATAAGGATTATGCTAATCAAGAGCTTCAGTTTTTTATAAAAGATGATATAAAGTATCTAAACAATGACAAGGCAAATACTGATCCTCAAGGAGTAGGCGGTAACATTTTGAAGTTGCAGAAGGATAAAGATGCACTAAATATGTTTTTTGTAGCTGATATCATGTCAGATTCTGAGGGTCAAATACTCGGTTTCTATTCTCCAAATAATGACTTTGTAGTTATCAGGAATTCAGAAGTAAACGATGTTGCACAAACCACTTCCCACGAATTGGGCCATTTCTTTTCTCTTAGACATACTTTCTATGGTTGGGAGTGTCAACCATGGAATGAAGCTGATTTCGGCAAAACGGTAACTATTACTATAGCTCCTTGTCCCCCAACTGTGGCAGTAGAATTAGTAAATGGTAGCAATTGCGCTACAGCTGCAGATAGAGTTTGTGATACACCACCGGATTATAACTTCGGATTTGGTTGGCCAAATGACTGTCGGTATTTCGACACAGAGGTTTATGATAGAAATGACGAATTAATTCACCCTGATCAGAGTAACTATATGAGTTATTTCTTTGGATGTGGAGATTATCATTTTCACAAGGCCAAATAAATCTTATCAAGGCAGATCTTGCCAGTGCCGCAAGGGATTACTTAAAATCAACATTTGTACCAACTGCCACAACTCTTCAAGAGACAATTAATTATTTTTCTCCTATTGACTCAGTAGAAAAGTTGCGATCTGCACCTATTACTCTGTCATGGGAAGCTGTGCCTGGCGCTACCTCATACATCCTTGAATATTCCAAGAACAAATCTTTTGGTTCTGCATTTACAACCACCGAAATTGTAAATGAAAATCAATTTACAATTCCGGCGAGTACTTTTACAGCCAGCACTACAGTTGCGTTTTGGAGAGTGTCAGCCTTTAACCCGGTCTCCACTTGCAATGCTGCAGTTGATTATGAGACTTTTCAGGTTGTGACAGCATTGAACAGTAATAAGATCGACAGTCAGGTAGATTGGTCAATCGTTCCAAATAATATTAAAAATGGAGACGAGATAAGTATTATGATCAACACATCTTCGACTTTGGATGTGAATATTTCTGTGACAAGTACCACTGGTCAAAAAGTAATCAATCCCACAAGCAAAAAGTTAAGTATCGGTGAGAATAGATTAGTTCTTGAGAAGATGGATCTAAAACCAGGAATATACATTATTTCAATTTCTAATATCGATGGAATATCCAGCAAAAAGTTAATTGTCCAATAACTTATAAATATTTTAGAATTAAAAAATACCCGTTATTTCAACTCGATAACGGGTATTTTTTTGATAATCTTACTGCATAAATTGGAAAGACCTCTGAATAGTTTTGTATTATTGCACAAATTTAAAGAATCAATGCAGCGAAGGAAAAAACATCCCTAAGATCATTGACATAAAAAATTACGAATGAATTTACATGAATATCAAGGCAAAGAATTACTTGCCAGTTATGGTATAGCCATACAAAGAGGTTTTATCGCTTCCAATGTGGATGAGGCTATCGCAGCTTTTAAAAGAGTGAATGAAGAACTTGGTTCTAGTATGGCGGTAGTTAAAGCACAGATCCATGCGGGAGGAAGAGGAAAAGGTGGTGGAGTAAAATTAGTTAAGAATCTCGATGAGTTGAAAGAAGTGGCTGGAAGCATCATTGGTATGTATCTTAAAACTCCCCAGACCCCTGGTGGAATGGAAGGTGCAGGGAAACTGGTCAGAAAAGTATTTATAGCAGAGGATTCATATGCGCCTGACTTTTCAGCAAATAAAGAATATTATATTTCCGTTCTTCTTGACAGAGCTAATGCCAAGAATGTAATCGTATATTCTACTCAGGGAGGAATGGATATAGAAAAAGTGGCTGAAGAAACACCTGAATTGGTGTTGCATGAATTGATCGATCCAATGTTAGGGTTGTTGCCATTTCAAGCAAGAAAAATAGGGTTCAATCTTGGTCTAAGCGGAAAGGCATTTAAAGAATTTGTTAGCTTTATTGACAAACTTTACAAGGCATACGTTGGATCTGATGCGGATATGTTTGAGATCAATCCTATGATCAAAACAGGGGATGATCGAATAGTTGCTGTGGATGCAAAAGTATCTATCGATGAAAATTCTCTTTACAGACATAAAGACCTGGAAGAGTCATATGATAAATTGGAAGAAGATCCGACAGATCTGGAGGCTAAAGAAGCTGAACTGAACTATGTCAAACTTGATGGCAATGTCGGCTGCATGGTTAATGGTGCCGGACTTGCCATGGCGACAATGGACATGATCAAATTGATTGGAGGTTCACCTGCAAACTTCCTTGACGTAGGAGGTACGGCTGATGCTAAGAGGGTAGAGAGTGCATTGAATTTAATCTTGAAAGATCCATCAGTTAAAGCAATTCTGATAAACATCTTTGGAGGTATTGTAAGATGTGATAGGGTAGCAGCTGGTGTAATCGAGGCTTATAAAAACATTGGAGACATTCCTGTTCCAATTATTGTAAGACTGCAAGGTACGAATGCTGAAATTGCTAAAAAAATGATCGATGAATCTGGCTTGAAAGTTATGTCGGCCATTGAATTGAAAGAGGCAGCAGAGCAAGTAGGCAAAGCACTGGGAATTTAATTAATCCAAAGTAATATACAAAAGGCTGAAATGGTGGTTCATTTCAGCCTTTTTTTTGCTTTTTTTCTTTGTTCCTGTCAATTGTAACTCTTTGCTGAAGCCAGTATTCTTGATATTAGCAATATGAGAATATATAATCTGTTCATTCTTTAATTCAAATGATTGCTGAAACCAAAGATGAGCAATTTTCAATTATAGCCGGCGCAGGTTTTTATGTTGTGCCCTCCCGAAGAACAATGCTCTAGAATTTAAGTATGTTTATGAATTACTAAAACATAAATCATAGCTATTCCTTACTTTTTTACTACCCTAAAATTTTGAACTTCCCCTCTTGATTCATATTTGATGAGGTAAATTCCGGCCGGAATGTTAGTCAATGAAAATTGAGTCATTCCATCACGGCCATTCATTGTTTCAATTAATACTCCAAAGCCATTATATAGACTCAACTTTGATTTAACTTCTGTTCCCGATAAATTCAGTATTCCTGAAGTTGGATTTGGAAAACAATTAACTGCTTTATGTGCTAAATTTTGAACAAATTCTATTTTTGAATACTCCTTTCTGCCGTTTTTTTCATAAAAACTTAAACGATAGTAGGAGCTTTTTTGGTTGGTTAATATTTCTTTATCTAGATAACTCATTTCATAATTTAATTTGGATAAATGTGCAATGGATTCAAAGTTTTTTCCATCAATACTTCGTTCTACCTCGCAATATTTTATATTTTCAAATTCAACTATTTTCCAGTTAAGATGGACATCTAGATTATGACCTTCAGCATTGAAAGCAATTATTTTCAAAGGTAGCGGAGTACCAATACTACCTAATATATATTCAGTATTTTGACCAATTACAGAAATTGTATGGATTATGGTATTTGGTTGATCATCTATTAAGGCAGTCCATGTTATTTCTGAATTGTTAGTTCTTTTATGCAAACGAAAATCTTCTTCATTATTACCTAGATTTGGGTTATACTGATAATCTGCAGAGTATTGTGGACTGTTACCCCAATGACAAAAACGCCAAAATATTTATCATTTCCACCCAGTCCCTGAATGCCATCTATGCTATTTGGTTGGCCATGAACCATGTATGACTGCAACCCTGAAGGGTCACCACTCGAAATTTCAACTGTGAAATTATCTCCGTTGGGATGTGAGATTGATGTAGTCTTTGTAGTATTTATATAATCGAAAGCACTTTCGTCTCCAATTGGAAAAACACTGTTCTTTCTGTTGGCACCAAAATTATTTCCAAAGTTATTGTGAGTTGTATAATCTTTAATTATGCTACCGGAGTCTTCATCCAATTTGTAATATGCCTGAAGGTTATCGATCAATAAATCAGTTTCTTTAATTTTTTTACATACTCGTTCTTTTACTTGTTGATCAGACAAAGCAATATTCCAAATTCGGAATTCGTCCAATTCATACTTACAATTGCCAAAAAATTCATTTTCTAATACCCCTCCAAATATAATCGGATTGGTATTCTGTGTTGATGTAGCATTTATTTCAGTGCTCTCAGCTTCTAATATTCCGTCGATATAGCATCTAAGTGATGATCCAGAATACTGAAAACTTATATGATGGGGTTTGTTATCATTAACTTTTGAAGTAGAAACCACGCTGGCAAAACCATCTACGTTTTGCTGCAAAAAACCTATTTTACCCGCATCGCTATCAAAAGGAGTGCCTAACATTAGAATTGAATAGTTAATGACATTATTACTGATCTTAGAAGCCAACAAGTGATAGACTTTATCACTGTTAGGTTGCTGAGTTGGTGGTATTTTGACCCACATTTCAATAGTAAAAGGCTCTGTGGGTGCAAAACTGATGTTAGGCTCATGTGGAATTATCATTACGGAAGAAGATCCATCCAAAACTATAGATTTACCGCTACCCGGTTTTTCAGGGCCAAAATCAATTTCACCTTTTTCTATCTGGACATTATCACCATTGATTATCAATGTGTAGCCCAGTGGCATTGTGACGTTTGAGAAATTGCCATTGATCGTGCCACCAGTTACTTCAATAATAGTATAGATACCAAAGGGGACAGTATTTATTTCTGAAATCATTAATTGTCCATCAAGATCGAGATCACCAGTTATTTTCAATAAATCGTTACCAATACCAGGTCCGCCATTATTGTCAATTTCGATTTGTAAAATGTTTGATCCAAGAAAAATTGAAGTTGATTTGAAGTCCAAAGTGTTAATATCGATATTGAAGCCTGGACTAATAGTTCCATTGTTTAGAAAATCATTCGTGAAGTCTATTGTCCCTGAACCTTTTATTGTCCCTGTATTTATGAAAGTGATGTCAATAGTAGAAGCGATTATTGAATTTTCTATTTGGAGCGTTCCTGTGCAAAAAATGTTGTTCGACATCAATGTATTGTCCATATTGCCAGATCCTGAAATCTTCAAAATTCCAAATTCTGAAATGTTTAGGTTAGCTCCATTAAAAGAAATATTGCCACTCATCCAGTTAATGAGCCCATTGTCTTTGATAGCACCTGATAATGAACACGAACTATTTATATTAATTGTACCATTAATAATCAAGTCATCTCCATTGCCGTTTACAATATTAAGTCCAGAATTTTGGATAAGGACTGCCTCTTCCTGAATGGTTAATTGATCAGCAGTAACGGGACTATTTATGGTTACTTCTGTACCTGAACTTATTGTTATTCTGTTGTCTAAACTGGATGGAGGAGCAGCAGCTGGAATAAAATCAGTTCCATCAAACCGCTCCCATGTTCCCGGAACGCTCCATAGCCCATTTGAAATACTTCTGTAGTCATTGAGGATGTTGGTTTGAATGTATACTGGAAGTACATTTAAATCTTCAAAACCAGTTAAAATAGCAGAATAGTCTGTAAGATTTATCCAACCACAATCATCATCATTTCCAAAATTTAAACTTAAAATTCCTATAACATTTCCTCCGTCATCCACTAATGGGCTGCCACTGGCGCCAGGGAAACAATCAATGCCACTTGTGATTAAAAAATTATTTTGGTCATCTACTAATGTACCTTCGGCATAATCTAATTGAAGGCCGCCAAGAGTAAAAACGTTACTAGGGACAGTTAAATTATATCCTGCTATGTTCAAAGGGGTAAAAGTAAAAAGGTTTGCATTGGCGCCCAACAATCTTATAAAAGCCCAATCACTTCCATCGAACTGAATGGAAAATACTTCAAATTCAACATCGGCTGTTACTCCATTAAGGCTAAGTGTAAAAGTAGTATTGGTCATGGCATTTGCTACATGAAGTGCTGTCATCAGCAATTTATCGCCAACGACAAAAACTGTTCCAGATGGTCCGGAAGGTGGATTTACGGCAATTCCTACTGATTGAATAAGTTGTTGTTCCGTTTGGCCTATTGCTGAATAAGCTAAAAATTGAAAAATAAATAGTAAGATTATTGTATAAATTCTATTCATAAATCCTAGATTTTGTATCTGATATATTATCACTCATATCTTTACAGGCAATACTGATATTTATGTAAAATTAATACAAGGAAATAGGATGCCCTATCACTAAATATAGTGATAGGCAAATTGAAGGATTAAGAGGAATTTTACTCACTGAATTAAGCAGAAATAAATGTAAAATCTATACCTCAATAAATAGAGCTTATAGGTCTATTAAAAGTGAATGATTAGTTTAAAAAATATATGTTTTGAAAGCTTATGGATTTAATTTACAATAACTGCACCTTCCAATTTTCTGCCTTTATAATGCTATTCCAACCTATAGTAACTATTTTAAAATAAATAATTTTTTTGCGTTTGGAAAACATTTTGTGACAAATTTTAGTATTTGTAAAAATATATATTTGACTAAATCTAGGGATCGCCAATAGCTTATTGGGAGTTAAACAATATGTTCTGGAATAAAGATTACGAATGATAAATTTGTAAAATGCAGGTGTGAAGCAATATCTCAATTATTCTTTAACCACTTATCCAAAATCTGTTCACTTATCAATTCTGGTCTTTTAATATCAGGTCTTCCATTGATAGCTTTACGTAGGTCTGTAATGGCTGGTTTAAAATCAACTCCTAATCCCTTGAATTTGTCAGCAGTTTTAACAACACATTCTGATTCCGATTGAAATAATTCTGGATAATAGTCGGAAGCGCTATATGTGCTCTTTATTATTTCGCGAAACGCTTCTGTTTGTTTTGTTATACCCACAATGACAGCTTCAGGAAAACGCTTTGTATCATCTACGTCATTAGAAGCTAGAAATTGAAATGCTTCAGATGCATAACCAGTTTGCAAAATACGAATGAGCTCTCCCTGATAATCTGGATGCGTTTTGACTTTTGCAATAGCGCGCTCTCTTACATCTGCCTGTTGATAGGCATTCGTCAAGACCAATATGAAGACCATCCCTGTGGAAATGTCGCATGAGTCAATATCATCTTTTAAACGCTGCTGATTCTCTACATCATCCTGTACGATCTTGTCTACATTTGCAGCATATTGTATATTGGATTGAAAAATAAATGCTCCAATCATGAGGACAGACGATAAAATAGAGAGCCCTCCTATGATTGAAAGAGGCCACTTGTAAACCCCTTCTGGTATACTATCCCGAATACCGGTATTAACTAAAATGAAATGCCCAATAATTAAAATAATGGGTATGATCCAGGGCGCAATCGAAATCAGCATTTTTACGATCAGGGGTGTCTCACCCATTTCATTTCTAAATAGTGAGCCTATAATGGATATTATTAATGCAGAAAGGACACCGGCGATCAGTAAAACTGTTCTGGAAATGCCACTACCTGGAACCCAATTATACCCACCTTTCGAATTTGTAATTATAGCCACAATGATCATGGCAATACAAAAAACTATATTAATCATTAGAAGCGTCCAAACGTAACCTACACCAGCATCACCTGTGGGAGAAGGTTTAGAAAGAGCACCGGTATTTAAACCAACGATACAAATCGAGGCTATAAACAATAAAATATTTGCAATGATGGCCATGCGAAAGTTATTTACGAAAGATTATGTGTTATAATTTAAAGCTAAAAGTATTGCTGTAATGCAAGTTAAAGGTAGAAAATAGCAGTTAAAAATCAGCAATTAGAAATTAGAATGAAACTGCGATAGTTATGATCAGCAAATGTTACCTTTTATAAAAATTGAGAAAACCACTAAATCAAATTAATTATTTGATCATAAAAAGGATAGAAAAAGTTAATCAAAATATATTCAATTTGGATTTAAGGAAGATTATATTTAATAATAAACACCTATAATTTAGATATATTATCTTTATTAAAGGTAAAATAAAGTTATGTCAGTACTTCGCGGAATTCAATAATGCAAGTTGAATTATTGCAATTAGATTTGTTGAACAAATCTAATTTACTTAAAAAATAACCTTAATGAAAATCGTAATTTTAATGTTAGCCTTTTTCTTTTCAATTTTATGCACAGAGGCTCAAAGGCCAGTTAAAATTGAATTTGAAGGAGGTGCCCTTGAACGTTCTGGGGTTTGGGCCCAATTATTTTCAGATGAATTTAATGGCAGTAGTCTTGATACTTCAACATGGTATACTTATTATCCTTATGGTGTAGGAAGTTCTGATAAGTGTGGATTCTGCAGAACGCATGATACCACTGTCTCTAACCAGATATATTTTGATAAAAACCTAAGTGTTTCAGATGGTAATTTGGAGATATCTACTTTAAACGAAACATGCGAATGGATGGGCTATAAGTCCTCATTTTCCGCTGGATTAGTTCATAGTAAGCGGGTTTTTAATAGCTTCTATAGATATGAGATCAGATGTCGAATTCCGGAAGGAACTATTTTTTGGCCAGCTTTCTGGATGTTTGGGTGGAGTACTGAAATTGATGTTTTCGAATTCATGAGTAACAATACCAGAGATATCTATTTGAATGTGCACAAATGGAAAGACGGTAAAACAATTAACCAATCTAAAAAAATCAGAGGCATTGATTTTGCAAAAGATTTTCATGTGTACGCTGTTGAATATGAACAATATTTTGTCAAATATTTCATAGATGGGAGTCTTATTTACCAAATACCAAGGTTTGTCAAAGCGAAATGGAAGGTATATTAAAAAAACTAAATTGAAAAAAGGTACTTATTATCTCAATCCTGCTTATCCCACTACCGGTGACGAGATCGCAATCATTGCAGGAAATGCTGTATCTCGTTATAGAGCGAATGATGCTGAGGAATTAGCTGGAAATACCTTTCCTGCCATTATGTACGTTGACTATATAAGAGTTTACGAAAGAATCCATCCATGAAATTCAAATAATCTTTTAACTTAGATTTATATTCTAAAATATCATAGATATGCATACACAAAAGTTGATCATACTCATTGCTGCCATATTAGGCGGTATCGCAATACTACTTCCATGGTTCGAATTGCCCATCGTTGGGAATATTGATGGTACAAAGGTCGAGTATAGTTGGTTAGGGGCACTTTTGTATGCACTCTGCCTTATTCCTGTGTTTGTAGGAAATAAAATGCAGAAGATAGCTGCCTCGGATAAATGGTTCAGATTTGCCGGGCTTGGGGCATCGCTTTTTGGGATATTCAAATGGTATGCTTACAAAAATGATATCCGAGATATGGGCGATGGTAATTTTGTGGCGAGAGCTATTTCAGATACCGTAAGTATTCAATATGGGTTAATTCTATTTATAGCAGCTGGTGTTGTGATTTTCGTTGTTGGTTCGAGGAAATGAATTTGTAATAATTGGAAATGGAATAAAACCTGTAGAATTAAATAAGTGCAACTGTAAGGACAGGTCGCGACCTGTCCTTACAGTTGCACTTATTTAATTTAGTGAAACTTTCTAATTAATGAGAAAAGACAATACGCTAAAGCGTAAACCTATGAGTTCGCTACATCAGGCTGGAACCGCAATCCCATAAATCATTTTCAATTTTTGCATCACATAGTCTATCTCTTCAAATGTATTGTGATGTGAGAATGAAAACCTAACTGCTTTTCTGAAAGTATCTTTATTTAAAGCAGCGATCACATGGCTGCCTTTCTCTGCACCGGAAGTGCAGGCACTTCCACCCGAAGCTGAAATTCCATTGATGTCAAGATTCATGAGCAACATTTCGTTTTTTGGATGTTCCGGAAATGCAACGTTTAGCACAGTGTACAATGAGTTTTCACCTATTTCACCATTAAAATCAATATTAGGTATATTATTTTTTAATTGCTCTATGAAATAGTTTTTGAGTTCGGTAATGTAAGTTTTTCGTTCGTCCATATGTTGATAAGCCAATTCCAGAGATTTAGCCATACCAACTATGCCATGAAGATTTTCCGTACCACCACGCATATTTTTCTCTTGAGAGCCCCCATCAATAAATGGTTCTATCAGATTGTCAGAATTGATATAAAGAAAACCTGTTCCTTTAGGTCCGTGAATTTTATGTGCAGCACCTGAAAGAAAATGGATGTTTAATTGTGAAACGTCTATGGGAAGGTGACCAATTGTTTGGACAGTATCTGAATGATAAATTGCGTTGTATTGCTTACACAACTCTCCGATTGCTTTCATATCGGAGATGGTCCCAATTTCATTGTTTGCGTGCATGATGGAAACCAAAGTTTTGACATTTCCTAAAGCCAATAATTCTTCCAATTGAGCAAGGTCTATGTTGCCTTTTTCACAATTTTCAAGCAGTACTACCTCTACTCCTTGATGTCTCTGCAAATGGGAGAGTGAATGAGATACGCAATGATGTTCAAATTTTGTTGAAATAATTCTTTTAATATTAAGATCCCTGACTGCACATTTAAGCGCCGTATTATTGGATTCTGTGCCGCCAGAAGTGAAATATATCTCACTTATGGATGCGTTGAGCGCATTGGCAACTGATTTTCTAGCTACTTCGATTAGTGCTCTTGCTTTCCGGCCTTCTGTATGTATACTCGATGGGTTGCCATAGTGTGTCTGCATCACATCGACCATAATATCGATAACTTCTTGATCTATATGAGTGGTAGCTGCATTATCAAGATATATTCTGTTCATGAGTAATATTTTATAACAATTAAGAGGTCTTTGAAAAGGAAGCGCAATGTTATTGTAATTCACAGACTTAACCAAATAAAGGTGCCTTGGATTGTAACATTGCGAAATTATTTACTTAAATATTTTGAAAGCATTTCTGTTGGTAGGAAAAATTCTTAATAAGATAATTCTATTTTACGATTTCTTTAAATTTAGCTATAATATCGTTTGCCAATTTTTCTGCAGCTTCCATTGTATTGGATTCACTGTAAACTCTGATGATCGGTTCCGTATTGGACTGTCTTAGTTGTACCCACCCACTCTCGAAATCAATCTTTAAACCATCCTCAGTATTAACTTCTTCGTTTTCATATATTTCGATCAAACGATCTATAGCTGAGCGAACATTCCATGATTTTTCAAGATCGATCTTATTTTTCGATATGGAATATTGGGGTAGAGCGTTCTTCAGGTCCAAAATGGTAATGTTCTCCTTAGCCATATAAGTCAGCATCAATGCGACTCCAACTAAGGCATCTCTGCCATAATGTAATTCCGGATAAATGATGCCACCATTGCCTTCTCCACCTATGACGGCATTGACTTCTTTCATTTTGGTCACAACATTGACTTCACCAACTGCTGCTGCGAAATAATTTTGACCTGCACTTACTGTGACATCACGAAGGCCACGTGTGGAGGATAGATTGGAAACAGTCGCACCAGGAGTATTTTTCAATATATATTGTGCTATAGCTACCAAGGTATTTTCCTCTCCAAGTAAAGTTCCATCACTGCAAATGAAGCTAAGTCTATCGACATCCGGATCTACAGCGATTCCCAAATCCGCCTTCTCAGCAATGACTTTTTCGCAGAGCTCAGTTAGGTGCTGTAATAATGGTTCCGGATTATGAGCAAATAATCCTGTCATCTCCTCATTTATCAAAATGACATCGCATCCCAGCTGTTCAAGAAGTGGTTTGATTGAAATAGTGCCTGTTGAATTTATACAATCTACAACCACTTTGTATTTTCGGGAAGCGACAAGATGAGCATCAACCAATGGAAGATTAAAAATATGCTCAATGTGTTTTTGAATCAGTCCATCCACTTGTGCTAAACTTCCAAGTTGATCTACTTCATTGAAATTATAAGATCTATCATTGGCAGTTTTGATTAGTTGTTGACCTTCTTCCGCTGAAATGAACTCTCCTTTATCATTAAGAAATTTCAATGCATTCCATTGCCCCGGATTATGACTTGCGGTGACTATAATGCCGGCACTGGCTTTTAGATCGGTCACCGCCATTTCAATGGTAGGAGTGGTTGAAAGTCCAGCATTGTAAACATGAAAACCTTGAGCGATAAGCGTTTGTGCACAAAGCTCTGCGACCATAGAGCCCGATACTCTTGCATCACGTCCTATCACTACAGATGGATTACGGTGTTTAGTCTTGATCAATTGACCAAAGGCAGCAGCCATTTCAACAATATCGATTGGTGTTAGATTTTCACCGGGAATGCCACCAATGGTGCCCCTCATGCCGGAGATAGATTTTATTAAGGTCAAGCTTTTGGTTTTAATTCAGAATTAATCTACGGCTATTGAACTCCCGTATTTTGCAGGGCATTTATCGCTTCCAATTCTTTATCTATGTAATAAAGTGATTGTGGTCCATCTCCTATGAGCTTTATCTTGTCCAAAATATCCCGCATAAGTGACTCTTCTTCCCTTTGTTCAATAACATACCACTGAAGAAAATTAAAGGTCGCAAAATCATCTTCTTTATTACATAGTTCAACGAGCTGATGGATTGATTTAGTTACTTTCTTCTCATGTATATATACATCATTCATCAAAGTTACTATTGATTCGAAATCCACAGGAGGCTGCTTGATCTGTGGAACAGTGGGGCAGGTGTCTACATCAAGCATGTAGTCAACCAGTTTAAGCATATGGACATTTTCCTCAGTTGATTGTCTTCTCATAAAGGATGCACAACCTTTCAACCCTTTGCTTTCGCACCATGCAGACATTGAAAGGTATAAAAATGAAGCATAAGCTTCCATTTCAATTTGTCCGTTCAGTGCTTCGACTAAATTTTTTGAGATCATTTTTTTATTTTTGTTGCTCAAAGGTATCGTTTATTAATCATCCTTTTAGCCATGTAATTACTATAGAACTATTTTAAACTAAAGTTTTAGGATTTGAGAAGCATGATCTTTTGATTTTACTTTAGTAATGACCTCTGCTATTTTCCCTTTTTCGTCCAAGATAAATGTTGTCCGTACTATACCCATATATTTCCTGCCAAATAATTGTTTTTCATCCCAAACTCCATAGGCTATTGCCATTTTGTGGTCGGGATCTGAAAGCAAAGTATAAGGTAGTTGATGCTTAGCTATAAACTTTTGATGACTTTTGGCGTCATCCGGACTTACTCCATAGACTTCATAGCCCTTGCTTTGAAATATGGTATGATTATCCCTTAGGTTGCATGCTTCGATGGTACATGTAGGTGTCATATCAGCAGGGTAAAAGAAAATCACAGATTTTTTGCCTGCTAAGTCTGAAAGTTTGATTGTCTTACCATCCTGATCTTCCAGTTTAAAATCCGGAGCTTTATCTCCTTGCTTTAAAGTAAATGCCATTTTATCTGTTGTTTTATCTGTTGAATTTCAGTTCGCGAGTATTCGTGTTTTTCAATGCATCAAATACTTCTAATTTAAAAGTATGTGAGCCTTTACTCAGTGAACTTGGAAACACATATGTGATCGTTTTTGTTTTAAGGTCGTACACCATTATTATCAGTTCATCATCAATGTATGCTTTATAATTTAGCATTTCAGTCTGTCCTGCAGGAGTAATGTTATCATCTATTTTGAATACAATCTTCGAAGTCTTAGTCATATTCGCATTGAATATGATTGGTATTGCAGTTGGTTTTATTGTGTCTATCGAAATATAAAAGCTTCCATAAGATCTGATGTTCCCTGTCATCCAATTTCCTTCCCAGCTGCCTCCCCAATTAGACTCCTGGTTTCTTTCATCGCAGGAAGCAATAAATGCTTTGGACTTTAAATGAGCAGGAACGCCATTCTCTCTAATCTTGACTTTATAATAATCAAATACTGGTACATTCGCTTCCCCAATATTGTATACATTAGAATAGATCTTAGATGACCTGTCGGCATTGGAATTAAAATTTAACTCCTGATCTTTGAAAAATGTTCGTTCGGTAAATAGAACCTCTATACCAGTATCCCTTAATATACTAGGTTTGTCGAAAGGTAATTTATAATTATAATAAGGCAATTTAAATTTTGGATCACCAGATTTACGAAGCACAATAAACTTCATAACAGCTGTATTCATATTAAAATCCTTTGACCTCAAATTTTACTCTTTTGGGTTGGTCTATGAATAATTTGAGAACACCTCTATTTTGTTTATTTTTAATGATTCTTAGCTTATTGCCGGGAACAGAATAGCATTTGTGTACATAATTTTTTTTATTTCGCTGTTCGGGGTAATCCAGGTGGGCATTGATCATCCTGGTCTGGTCGAAAGAGACGGAATCCATTCGGACGTGATATGCCAAGGTATCGTTGATCCACATTTTGATTTCATAAACTCCATTTTTATTCCAGTTTCCTATCTGCCCGTCTCTTGTATTTATACCCAATCCAACAAGTGAGGAAAATGTCTTAATCGTGTCTCCAGTTGAAGGGACAAAGAACTCTCCCCTTTTTTTGGCCATAAGATTTTTAGCATTAAACTCATTGAACCCTTGGTCCAAATCATATATTCTTGCGTAACTTATTCCAGGGGCTTGATTATCACTGACTTTAATTCCGAATAATAATGGATTGACCGGCAACTCACTTACGGTCTCCCGTATCTCGAAGTGAAGATGAGCACCTTTTGAAGATCCTGTATTCCCCATTTTTGCTATGATCTGCCCTTTTTTAACAGGCAACAATAATGAGTCCGGGTATAACTGCACATCAAATCTTTGCTGGATTAATTGTTGTTTAAGAAGATAATCTGCAATGTTTTTGTCGAAGGACAGTAAATGTCCATATACACTTGTGTAACCATTGGGATGAGCGATGTATAAAGAATATCCATAACCCTGTGGACTGGCACCAATCCTAGCAACATAACCATCTGCCACAGCAAATATATCGTCGCCCACGACTCCGGCTGCTGATTTGATGTCTATGCCGGTATGAAAATGATTAGGTCTTAATTCACAGAAAGTACCAGCGAGTTTAATATCATGATTTACAGGACTTCTAAAATAATTAGTTGAAATAGTTGGCCTAGGCTTGTCAATTACAATAGGTTTCACCACTTCTGAACTACAGGAAAATAACAGGTGGAACATGAAAATTAATAAAAAAGGTAGCATTCTTTGTTATTTTAATTGAAGCTTTATTTTTATTTCTTTTAAGGCTTCTTCTATTTCTAAAGGAATAAAAACATTTGCTTCCAATGGTTTTTTTCTAAAATTACTAATTATACTTTGTACTGATTCTTCCCGACGGATCGCCTCAAATAATTGTTTTTGCAAGCCGAGTTCAAACCAGCTAGTATTTTGCTCATTTCTATTTCTTTCGAAATGCCCAGTTGATTTATATGCCTTTTCAACTTCAAATATTATAGATTCAAGCTCATCTATATGGTAATTTTCTATCGCAGAAATATTTATGATCCTTGGTTCAAAGTTTTTAGATGAATGTTTTAACACTTGAGCAGATTGTTTTATAAAACTAAAAGCATTCTGAGAGCTGGTTTTTAGATTACCGTCATATTTTGTAACAGCAATAATATCAGCTAGTTCTATTATTCCTTTTTTTATTCCCTGGAGATCGTCTCCGCCTCCTGGATTTAATAAAAGCAAAAATAGGTCGCTCATACCTTTTACTTCAACTTCTGACTGTCCTACGCCTACAGTTTCAATAAAAATGATATTGAATCCGGCAGCTTCACACAAAAGAATGCTTTCTCTAGTACTTGAATTGACACCGCCTAGTTCCAGTCCGGTAGGAGAAGGTCTCACATATGCATTAATTTGTTGTGATAATTCACTCATTCTGGTTTTATCCCCTAGTATACTTCCATGGCTTTCTGTACTGGAAGGATCTACGGCTAACACTGCAACCTTGAATCCTTTTTGAATTAGAGATATACCCAGAGCTTCGATCAAAGTACTTTTGCCTACACCAGGTGAGCCAGTAACTGCTATACGCAACGAAATACTTTTATTCGTTGAACATCTTTCCAATAATTTTATTGCTTTAGTTTTATATGCCTCATTTGATGATTCTGCCCAAGTGATAGCCCTGGCCAGAAAGACTTTATCTCCATCTTTTATTCTGGTGTAAATTTCGTCTAGAGCAGGATCAAATGACATGAATATCTTTTAATGTAGAAGAAGACAAATATACAGACCTTCCTATTGAATATATAATTTACTCACATATATATAAAAAAAATAAGATGTATATATTTCAATATATACATCTTATTCAATTAAAAGCTATGGTTCTTATCTGTATAGTGTGACTTCTCCCCGACGGGATTCTATTACACCACCTTGAGCCAATTGATATTTAACCACAAATAAGTAAGTATCGCTTGGTGCATCTTTATTATTGAATTTTCCGTCCCAACCATTGTTGGTATTTCCTTCAGTAAATACTTTTTGACCCCAACGATTCACGATGGTCATCTCAAGTATCTGGACACCAAATGGAATAACTGCTTTGAATACATCGTTTTTAGAATCGCCATTTGGCGTAAAAGCATTAGGAACATCTATATAAGGTGCTATTCCTGCAAACCTTACAGCACCAAAACCGGTACAATAATTTCCACCTGGTCCAGAAATAAGACTTGCTTCAATTAGATCATCAGTCGTTTCAACAACTATATCATATGAAGATCCATGAGTGCCTAAATCCCGGCCATTAATTTTCCATTGATATGATGCACCGGGCAAAGGATTCTCTACAGAAGCTGTAATAGGATTTCCGATAGCTACATTATCTGCCGGTGACACTGTAATTCCGAAGGCAATAGGCCCAGAGATATGAACAGCTATTCCACCAAATGCAGGGCATCCGTCAAGAATTCCTGAAATTAAAAAGTCTTGATCTAAAGCAGTCGTTAGAATAGTAGTAACGCATTCGACGCAACTTACTTTGTTGGTAGGCGACCAAGCTAAGTTTGTAGCCGGACTTAACACAGTTACTTCGACTGGTTCATTTGGACAGACAGTTGTGTCTGTTAATGAAAGTGCTATCACTGGTTGTTTTACAGTAATTTTAATGGAACCACCAGCTGGGCAGCCATCACTTTTTCCTGTGACAGTAAAAGTTTGTGTAACAGGGGTCGTAATAATGACAGATTTACAATCGGAACAATTTACTCCTTCTGCAGGTTTCCATTCAAGATTTACCATATCTGTAATGACAGTGACAGGCACTGGTTCATTCGCACAAACTATGGTATCCGTAAGGGTAAACGATACAATTGGAACTTTTACATTTATTTTGATTGAGTCCTCCATATAACAAGCGCCGTTGGTAGTCTTTCTTATATATAGAAAGGTATCTTGAGTTATCAATGTAAGGTTCAAAGCAGTAAATGGTTCGATCCCACCTAAAGGCTGTCCCCAGTCATAGGTTATATCCGGAAAATTGGTTTTGTCATAAGTAGGAGAGGAGAGCACTAAAGTCTCACCTTTACAATAGAAAGGTTTAGGCCAAAAAGTAGTAATTGGTAATTCTGGTAAACTATCAACCTTTACAGTAATTTTTTTAGTGAAAACACAATGTCCGATAGAAAATGTGCCGGTATATTCTGTTGTGACGGTTGGCTTCAAATAAAACGAAGTATCATTTACGAATCTGAATGTAGAATCCATAGGGGTCCACACGATCACACTTGTCTTAGGTGTGTAGCTGTATTTCACCAGTGTGCTGTCACCGAAGCAAATTTTTACTTGATCCGGTGTATCAAGATCAAAGCTTCCTTCAGCTACTTTTATTACAAAGCTGTATTCATTGGTGCATGAACCATCAGTTGCAGTAATCGAAAGATTATATGAAATATCTTTATTGGCTATGATAAATGGATTGTTGAAATCTGTGAAATCAATTCCACTAAAAGGTGTAAATGTATAATTTTTGGCATTTGTGAGATCCCCAAAACTTATTTTTTCACCTTTACAGGCTAGCGTATCAGTAAATGGTTGAGTATAGTTTACTCCTGGAGCCACTTTCATAAAAATAGTATCTGATGCAGTACATCCTTCTATCGTATAACTCACGATAACTGTCGCATTTTGAGAAACTTTGACACTCTGGAAAGCTTTGTTCTGATCTGGAAATAAAGATGCCGGTCTCCAGCTATACGTGCCACCTTGTTGAGCTGTAATAGTATTAAAATCAACGACTTCAGGTCCACATATAGTATCATCACTCGAAGTAAGAATTACACTTGGGTTAGTGATTCTAATATCTATGGTATCTCTGATTTGACATGTTCCAAGATTGACCAATAAATTGACCTTTCCTGAGTTGTTACTTGTGTAGTTAACAGTAGATGAAGTGGTATTGTCCAAACTTGCAGCAGGGCTCCAAAGATAACTAGCACCGCCTTCATCAGCGCTGAGGATAATTTCAGCACCCCGACAAACAGTAATATCTTGTCCGTTGTTTATTTTTGGAGTAAAAGAGTCATGAATTTCCGCTTGGGCACTAGATATAAACACTTGATTTAGCAAATCTATAACAGTCACATTTATATCCTCATCTAATTCTGACAAAATGTCCATAGTCACAATTATAGGAAATACTAATTGAGTCTGCCCAGGGGCAAATGTAATGGTATCAGTAAGGCCTGTGATGTTATAATCCACAAGAGGAGTAGCAGAGCCCAACAAGTTTACAAGATATTTTCTCTCTTCAGTAGGGTCAGCTTCAAGTGTAAAAGTCAGTGTACCATTTACTGCACCACAACTTTCTACAAAAAATTGTCCACCCTCGTTATAGGAAATACTCACATTAACTTCAGCGAGTTTAGGTTTTGTGGGATTTGAAGGAGGTGCAGCAAACATCATATTTAGCTGGGCCAAAAGTATCAAACTTATAAAAGTTATTTTTGGAAACATAAATTCAATTTATTAAACTGCTGTAAACATAATTAATTTCTGTAAAATTTGACATGTTTTTTAACGAGGCAAAGGAGGTTTTTAGACTATTTTAACAAAATAGCTCTACTTCAGAAAATGAATAATCCTTCAACTAAGTAAAATCTCATTTACACTTTAATCTCCAGGCAACGATCGTGTCAAGTTGAGCAGGAGTTTGGCTGGGATTAAATTTGTACTGTAAATAATTGATCAAATTGGTCAATTCAACATCACCTATGTTGGCTACAGGAGGCATTTCTGAAGTTTTATTGCCATTTTTGTCGAGTGTATATTTTCCATTTAATATAATACACGGTAGGTGGTTCACCAGGGAATTAACATATATAGATTTGTCTAGAGCAGGATACATCTGTGCTAGCCCTTCTGCATTTACTCCATGACAATTAGAGCATTTAGACAAATATATACGCTCACCCTGTTTGAAAGAATTACAAGAATTAAGGAGAAGAATAAGTCCGATTACAAATATTATGAAGCTTTTCATTAGCCGGCCTTGAGAAGGACTTTGATTTTATCAATAAATTTATCTACATCTGCCGGATCTGTTCCGTTGCAATAGGCTCTGATGTGTCTATCTTTATCTACCAAAATAATGTATCCACTATGGTCATATCCACCAGGAGCATCTGGGTCTTCTAATACAATACTCATATAGTTTTTAGAAATACTGAAGATATCTTCTTTTTTACCTGTCACAAAGTGCCATTTATCATGGTCTATGTTCAGCTTATCTGCATATTGCTTTAACCTAGGCACTGAATCATGTCTGGTATCCACTGAATGAGAGAGATATGCGACTTCTGGGTTTTGTTCAAATTCTTTATAAATGCGAAGCATTTGGGCGGTGACCTTCGGGCAAATTGTAGGACAGGAAGTAAAAAAGAAATCAGCTATGTAAATTTTTTCTTTAAATGTAGCTTCAGTTGTGGGCCTGTTGAGTTGGTCAGTAAAAGAAAAAGAGGGTATTTGTGGTTTTTGATTTTCTTCAGTTGGTATACCCAAGTATGGGAGCTCCTCTGTTTGGTTGCTTTTGCAAGAAAAAAGAGCATTAGTAATTACTAATAAAAAAAAGATAGAACGAATATGCATCCTACAGATTTTGAATTGTTAAGCCAGCGTGTGCAATGAATCAAATTGAAGAAATTCGAAATCAACTTATTTAACCGGTGTATTCGAGATTGTAAGTCTGGCAACTTTTATACTCTCATCCATGGTCATCTTGACGCCTTCTATTTTAGCTCTTTCTGCTTCAAGAAAACTATTTTTAATAGATTCTAATTTGATAGTATCATAGTTTTCCTTAAAATTATTCATCCAGTCAGACATCATGTTATCAGCTCTGTTGAGCTCGGCAAGGGCATGTCTGAATTGACTTCTAAATTCAGCTTTATCGTTTTGAGCATCGATGCTATCCATCCGCATTCGAATGTCTTGTTTTAAAGTTTCTATTTCATTCATTTGAGGCATTATCTCATCGTGGACCGCCATTATTTCATTAAATAGTGCAGGCTGAGTGCTGTCAATAGTGCTTACTTGACCAGTTTTAGATTGATCCTGACCATCCATCCCAGATGATTTTGAATCTTTTTTGCAACTGATAATTGTAAAAATTCCAAAACAAAGGATTAATATTTTAAAGATGTTCATTTATACAATTTTGCGTAAAAGTAATCAATTGGTTATTAATTTTATTCTTTCCATATTAGAAATTATAATAATAGATAAAAAATCAATTAAATCGCACAATTAGATATTCCATCAGAGATTTGCATGTTCAGGGTTTCACTCCGATAAGTTGGTTGATATAGGTCTGAAAGAATGCTTTCAAATCCTCATTTATCATTTCTTCATTTTTGAAATTAAATCCAGGTGACGCGCTGCTCTTGGAATATGATTTGAAACTACTTTTCATAGCTTCAGACATTTTTGAGAAGGCTTTTCTTAATCCAGGCAACACTTCTCTGAATTTTTCGAAATCAATTACTTTTAGCCATTCATTAATAATATCTATTATTTTGGGCACTTCGAAAACAGAAAATACTTGGGTTGAAAGAATGCCATCCAACCATTGTGCAGCATTTTCAATCCCGTCGAGATCACTCAATTCGTATGCCATAATGGTAAATGCCTCTTCATGGGATAAAAATTTGTTTTCAAGACTAATACCTACCAACCATCCCCTCAACAAAGATGGTATCCTGTTATTTTCTGACAACTTGAATAAACTGATTGTCCAGTTTTTGAAAATTAAATCATTGTTTAAAAGCCTCAAAGCAGCATCAAATTTGACCAGAAGATCAGTAAAATCTACCACTTCCTCTTTTGGTAGAGCAATCATTGATTCTTCAAGATTGATAGCTATCCTTGTAGTAAGTTTTTCTATGAGTTCTGTAATATCAGCATTTTCAAGATTTCTAACTGATCCATATTTTGCAAAGCTGATTAAAGCAGGCATGAGTTGAAGCCATTGATTAATCTCATGCGTTTGAAAGATATTATTTTCAATTTTCTGCAAAAATAAATTTGTCAATTCAGGAATCTGAGCATTGATGATTGGCTTCATGAGAAGCGTCAATTGTGTAGGACTGTCTTCAGCATTTAACTTTTCTTTGATTTTTTCAATAACTGCTTGATTTATGTTAGTACCATAAATACATTGATGAAAAAGGAAGATCAAAAATTCAGTATTCCATTGAAGAGTCCAGTATTCATTAAACGTTCCTTTTGTTGATTTGAAAGGCTCAGATGGAATTCCCCAATCAATGCCAAGGAGTGACATTTTCCAAATCAGTTGTGATGCTAGCAAGGATTTTTCATTTCTGAGATCCAAAACGACTTCATATTCTGCATTGTCTTTGATATATTTTTCGAATTTACATTCTTTAACAGTGGCTCTAAAATCTGCTATTAGCGCTTGCTCATTTAGATTCACTGGAACTTCTCCCTGATCATTACCAATGAATGCCTCATGTATTAATTGAGACATTGAAATTTTACTTTCAATATTGTAAACAGATTTACATGCTTCCATGATCTCATTGATTCCAGGCATATCGAAGCCTCTTAATGAAGCGAGTGTCTGACTAAGATTAACTGCTTCTAAAGTATGGGCAAGACTTATATCGTAACCTGCCTTCCGCATATAAATAGAAAGGGCAGCGGTAATTGTGATCGGTGCAGAAGAACCATATCTGTAAATATGTTCATAAAACAATGGAAATTGAACTCCTGCACTATAATTATTTAGCGAACTCAATCTCTTGTAAGACCATGGTATCCAGCTACATGTAAGGTCTAATTTCGACTTTAACTTTATTAATTCCTTATCTTCTAATACTGAATAGTTTGTAAAATTTCTGAGAAAGGGTAGATGTGCTGCTCCACAAATTACAGCAGTTTTATTTTCTCCATTCTTTATGCTTTTACGGATTTGTAGGCGCATCCATGCTTCCCTGACCTTGGTATGATGGGTGCTGCCTCTCTCAATGGCAGGTTGTATGGTATCAATTAGCTCGCTGATTCTTTCAAAATAATTCAATTGATTATTAACTACTTCGAAGTTAATCTCCCACCATTGCTCAACATCTTCAATTCCCTGCAGCTTACTCAAGTAGGCGAAAGCTTCTTCTGTGTTTTTTAGCGGGTAAGAGTGAGACGTCGACTTTGCTTGAGTATCCTCCTTGACTGGATAATACCCCAAAGGAAGGTCAATGAATTCTACAGGAACATTATTTTCTTTGGCATATTTTATGGCGATCCATTCCGGTGAAAAGATTGCAAAAGGGAGGATGTAAGTGTTTTGCTGGTGACCTTGTCGAAATAGCAAGATGCTTGCAGGAGGGCGAATCTCATGGATCACCATTTCGTCCAGCAGTTTCTGAGCGTTTTGAGGACCTTCTATTAATATTATTGAAGGCTGGTAAGATTCAAGGTACTCTTTTAAATGCCTTGCGCAGCCGGGACCATGATGGCGGATGCCTAAAAATTCTATATTATCATCAAGTTTCAATTCTAAAACCTAACTACGCCAACAGGCATATTATTATCATAATTGCCTGCGATAACAGGGGTCTGGGCATTGCCTGAGAATTTTTTAACATTTGCATAGACATAATCATAAAGCTCACGGATCGTAATGATCCTGTCTTTATTTAAATCACACGCACCTTTTAGACCATCTATTAGGTAATGGCTGAAAACACCTTGACGCATTCCTGAAGATTCTAAGGAAGTTTCTTCCTGTTTTGATGAGAGTAAGAATGCTGTTCCTCCTTTTGTTTTTTCAAAAGTAGAGTAGAAGAGGTCCAAAGATTCTCCATAGGCAGATCTTTGGGCCATTAAACTACCTGAATAACAAGCATCAGCTATGCACAATTTATGTTTGGCTTCGCTGTTTTCTAATACTCGCTTGATCTCATCATAACTGATCCTATTTTTGTACCCGTCAGAGTCAAATGGTAAATAATATCCATTGATACCATGTCCGGCGAAATATAACATGATGACGTCATTAGCATCTGCTTTCGAGAAAGTTGTTTTGATAGTTTTCATAATATTCTCTCTGTTTGCCGCTTCGTCAACGAGGATCTTAACCTGATCATCAGGTACAGCGCCACCTTCCGGACTTTTCAGAAATGCATACAACTGATAAGCATCATCATCTGTATATTTAAGCTGGGGAAGATCAGAGTATCGACCTACACCTATTACTACTGCCCAGATCTTAACTTGTTTGTCAAACAATGAACTTGCGATTGGCTTCTCTGCAGGAGCTTCGTAATTAGACTTTTGTGCCTTCCCGTTTGCCCAATTAGATTCTATTTTCCGTCCATCTGAATAATAAAAAACACCATATCCTTCAGGCTTATCATTTTCCCACTCGCCCATATAAATATCACCATTCGAATAAAAACAAACGCCAGATTGATCAGGCTTTCCATCGTTCATTATACCTTCCCATTTAGAGCCGTCAGGGTATGAAAAAAGGCCAAGTCCGCCAGCACAATTCATACTGTTACAATCTCTGAGTCTCTTACTTTTGCCTTTCATTAATGAAGCAATACTTCGTTGCTCATCAAGTGCTCCGTTTTTCCAAATACCTTCTATAATATCATCATTACTGGCTTTATACTTACCCGGTCCATTCGCATAGCTATTTGACCACATACCCGAATAGATTGATTTATCTTTGTATTGAAAAGTGCCGTAACCTTCGAATTTATTGTTTTTAAACTCTCCTTCGAACCTTTGGTTACCATTGGCTATCATGAGCTTCCCATATCCTGTGCGAACATCGGATCTCCATTTCCCAATGAAACGGTCGCCATTAGCTGATATCATGATACCTGTTCCATCGAATTTTCCTTCAGAAAACTCTCCGATATAAGTCGTGCCACTTTTAAATTTTAATACGCCCTGACCTTCATCACAATCGCCGGAAAGACATTGGCTAAATCCCGCTTGAAGACTTAATAGCAACATGGTTACTGTAAAAAAAGGCATGAAAAAAGTGTGGAATAGGGTCGCTCTAATCATGTTATTGATTATAATATTGTTCTTTGGTTAAATCGGATAGATCGAAAAGGTTGCTAATAGAATCAAATATCAAACGCAAGGTAGGGCATTAAATTATAATTGTTTATATATTTATTAGTTAAGATGTGGGGATGTGAGGAAATTGAAAATGGGGCGAAGGAGGGGAAGTTGTGGTTGAAGTTAGGTTTACGATATGAAAGTTGACGCTGATGGCTAATAGCTAATGGCTGATGGCTTTATTGTGGATGCGAGAAGAATATTCTTCGGAGCAAAATACTGTATTGAAATGAAAATTAAAGCTTAGACTTTTGAAGAAAAATTATGATAATTTAAAAAAGTGGTACTGTAGGGACATGTCGCGACCTGTCCCTACAGTACCACATTTTAAATGTAGAAACTACATATTAGAAGACTTTCATTCCAATGGGAACTTTATAAATTATTGAAATTGTTGTTTTGTAATTTGTAATATGGGTCCAGGATTAACCATTACTGATTACCTGGTACCAATATTCTAAAGACTATTAAGAAATAAGAGCAGTTTCTCTTTATCCTTTTTCGATAATTTCGCATATCCATCTTTAGAAGATCTACCTTCTCCGTTATGCCACATAATAGCTTCTTCTAGGTTTCGTGCTCGTCCATCATGCAGAAAATTAGTATGTCCACCGACGACCTGCGTTAGTCCAATTCCCCATAAAGGTGGTGTCCTCCATTCGTTTCCATTGGCAATACCATCAGATCGGTGATCTGCCAGACCTGGACCCATGTCATGTAATAGCAAATCGGTATAAGGTTGAATAGATTGATTTGCAAGGAAAGGATGATCCGAATTTGGACCGGTTTGCATTTTGGAGGTATGACATTTTTCACAGCCTATATATGCGAATAATTTTTTACCATATATCACATCGGGCAGGTTTTGTCTGCGCGGCGCAGGAACTCCTAATGATTGAGCGTAAAATGTTGCTAGACGCACCACATCATCCGTAACTTCAGGGTCATCTGCCTTGCTATCTTGTTGAACTTGACCATAAGAAGGATCCTGGGGCAAATAAGGACTACTCAATCCCATATCTTCCAGAAATGCATGAGCTGTTTGGTTGTATATACTAGGTTGAGATGCTTTCCACCCAAAGCGTCCAATTGCCATTTTGCCGACCCTGTCATCGTAAACATAATTTAATCGGCCCGATATTCCGTCCTTGTTTTTATCATCAGGATCTACTCTCTTTAAGAGCTCCTCCTCAGAAATAGATTCAAGCAATCCCAACCCGAAAATTGGTGGCCCTATTCTAACAGACATCTGAACTTCTGACGGGAAGGGTAGGTAAGTATTAAATATTTTAAATACTGGTCTTCTCAATGTATAAGATGAGCCATCCGCCATCAGTCCCTCTATGAATTCATTGAAATAAGACAATTGTCCTTCAGGTATAACTCCAAAATTAGCTTTAGTCTGCAATTGGGTACCAAATCCAGGAACAGAAATATTCTCTCCATGAATACCAGATCCAGGCAAACTTATCCTGGCAAGAAGCCCACCCATGTCGGATCCTGATTCCGGAAAGGCAGCGCGTCCATTTTTGGGATGACAAGATACACAGGCATTTTGAACGAATATAGGGCCAAGACCACTGTTTTGAGGCGAAGGCGAAGTGACAAAGATGGATTCAAAAAGCAAATCTCCAGAGCGATGATCATCTAAGCCTTCTTTATCCAAGTTTGCAGCCGGTTGTTGAAATGAGTTTGAGAATTCTGTAAAGATTGTACTACTTCCTCCAGCATTAATATCATTTAAGGTTTCTTCTACGGCCTTTGTACAAGATAAAAATGTGAGATTTACAAACAAATAAAATCCCGTATATATTAGTGCACTATTAGTAAATCTCACAGTAATTTTTTATGAATTAGGCAAAAGCCTAAAGTGAATTAATAAGAGGCTCTAATTTTGACTTAATTAAAGTCATCAGAGTTTGTACCTTGTCTTTAGCATTTGATACATTCACTTTATTGTTAAATACAGCATCAGAAAAAGTGCCCGGGATGGCTTCGATAGCATTAATAGCTTCTGATATTGCAGTTTTTAATTCAGCATCCAATGCATTATTTTTTTCTTTAACGATGGATGATAGCCCGAGCCCTGTTGAACCATTTACACCACCTAGATAAATATTTTGAATACTTCGCATATTGTTAGCAAAATCGGCTTTACTGTTTGCGCTGAATCTTGATTCTTCAAACAATAGATTTTCGGATGAAAAAGGTTCATCAATCTTACCATTGCCAACTTCATCTGCTATGAGCAACATTCCATCTTTGAATTCCTGAATAGCTACCTTTTGCGATATGTAGGTGTTATTTCCTGCCTGACCTGCGGTTTTTACTATTGCGCCGAAATTTCCTCCGTCTTCTTTCCATGCATTGTATAGTTGTGATGTGGCTCCTTTCAGACTCTGTGCACATGCCTGTAGGTATTGGAACTGTCGGTCAGTAAGTTCACTAACCGGTTTGTCGCCGTTCAACCCAAATAATAACCATTCTAAAGTGTGAAATCCTTTAACGGTGCCTTCCAATGCATCCAAATATGATTTAGTAATATTATCTGAGGAATTTAGTACAGCGTTTAAGTCTTCTACATTTACTGGCCACGAATCCATTGCAGGATCTAAGCCTTGTGCATCAACAGGTCCAAATAAAAAACCTTCTGATTGTTCCCATGGAATTCTAGTAGCTCTCCAGGCTTCGCGTCCTGCCTCCAAATTGGCTTGAGTTCTGGCATTATTCAATGTTCCTAGTGCAGTAACAAGATCACCGGCTTTTTCGTCCAGATTTTTATAAGTGGATAAAATTACATTATCAACAATATTGTCAATCTCCGAAGTGAATTTGTTGTCTATATTGCTGATTTCATCGTCTTTACATGCTACAAATGAGGTAGTTACGCAAAATAGTAAAATAATTTTTTTAATTGTATTCATATTAGTTACAGTTTTAGTTATTTGATATAATATCCAAACCCAAGAGAAAAAGTGTCTTGAATTTTATTTTCTACGATTCCTAAGTATTGTCGTGCAAATTGGGTTTTAAATACCAGCCATGTATTTGGCATATAATTAATACCGCCGGTATAAGTCTTTCTATCCCATCGAGGATTGTCAAAGATGAGTCCTTGAGTTGAAAATTGTGTATCATATGAATCTACTCTTAGGAAAAAATACAGCTCTCCGTTTGGATGCTTCTTTAATAGGCCAAATGGCTCAAAGGCAACCTCAGCACTCCACCCCATGGCAGATTTTCCAACAGGTGTTCTTTTTACATTAAGGTTATTGGAAAGATTTCGATTCGCTATACTGACGGCTTCAGAATTTTGTAAAGCACCATACAGAACAATTCCTGAGAATTCGAAGGGCTCCAACTCATAAACAACGTGGGCTTCTATCATTGCAAGATTTGCATCAAACTGCAAATCAGGTTTAGGTCGGTTGTTTCTGGTATTTCCGTAATAACCTGATATACCAATAAATTTTTCATATCCAAATTCATAATCCAAACGGGCTACTCCTGCAATATCATTTACGTTGGTGGCTTCGAATCTTCTTTGATTGCCTCTTTTTATAAAATTTGCAGAGTTGAATGCACTACCATCTAAGCCATTGACAATGCCTGCGTGCCATACCCAGTTTTTTCCTAATCTGCCATTCAACATTACACCATATTCTGTCCAGTGGGTCGGGAGAATGGTGTTTTCCATATCTGAAACATTTGTGGTGTGGTATTCTGTTGGTTCGTCTAAGAATCCAATCAGTCCAAAAGGCACCTTTAAACGACCGAATGAAATATTGAAATTTGGAGAGAAGTCGTATTTGAAGTTAAACTGCTCTAACCATATCTCACCGCCTTTTTCTACTTCATATTCATATTCACCAAACTCTTCTAATGGGTCGAATTCTATTGCAACTCCTGTTCCTCCTGCCTCGATTTCGAGTTCCGTGTTGAAAGACCACTTTTTAGAAGGTCGGTATGACAATTCCAGGACTGCTCGTTCAAACTCTATGTCATTTCTTTTCTGAGGAAGTAGCTGCCAATTATAGTTATTATAGTTCATAACCCCATACGATGAGACTGTAAATTTATCATACCAATGACTTGGTTTTACGGTCGCTTCCTCAATACTATCAAGCATAGACTGAGCATAAGTGGTAAAAGATAGTAAGAGTAATAAAGTAATAAAAGCGGCAGTGTATATTGATCTAAACATAGTTTGTTTTTAAAAATATTCGCAAATATATAAATATGATTATTATTATGTAGAATAAGTCTAAATAAAATTAGAAAAATGATGAAGGGCAAAATTTTAATGATTTTTTTCCACCAATTGAAGTTGGAGGCAAATGAATGCGAAGAGTAAAGGGTAGCTTTTGATTTGAAAGAGCCTGGCTTGAATTCTAAATGATTAAGGGAATTTGATTTAAGGTGGTTCAATAGCCTTTGATTTTAGCCATAGGCAACTTAAACATTATATAGTATTTGTTAATTTTGCACTTTCAAGTTTGAATTTTGGAAAATTATACCTTCCAAACTAAATAATATTAAATTCCATCTGTTCTTTAGCCTAACATAAAGTAATTAAATATGAAAAATCATACCGATGAAGATAAAACTGCAATTGCAGTATCCGTATTTGACAAAAATGCTGAATTATATAGTCAGAAGTACATGGATGTATCTATTTATTACGACTCGCTAGATTTATTCTGTGATTTAATTAAAATCCAAAATGCTGATATTATCGATCTTGCATGCGGTCCTGGCAATGTGACTAAATATTTATTGGATAAAAGGCCGGATTTTAAAATGCTTGCTACAGATCTCTCGCCCAAAATGCTTGAAATAGCCAAGGAGCATAATCCATCCGCTACATTTATTTTGCTTGATTGTAAGGACATAGATCAGTTGGAAGCGTCCTATGATGGTATAATGTGCAGTTTTGCTTTCCCATATTTGTCAAAAGAGGAAGTGATTAAATTTTTGAAAAATGTTACCAAAGTATTGAAGGAGGATGGGGTGATATACATAAGTACGATGGAAGATAACAATTTAAATTCAGGATGGGAATCAGGTTCTACAGGAGACAAAATATTTATAAACTACCATGAGGAAAGCTATCTAATCTCAAACTTAAAAGAAAATAATTTTGAAATAATTGATCTTAGCAGAATAACATATGCTGGTAAAGCAGATAAAATGATTGTTGACCTTATTATCATTGCCAAACTGACAATGAAGTGGTCCTGATATATTTAAATGTATTTACGTAGCAAATAAATTTCTAAATCAACTTCGATATACCTCAACTTAAAATCGGATTCAAACTTCTTAATGGATTAGGGTTTATCTCGTCATTTTCAATCAAACCATCTCTGAGTCTTACGATTCGGTGGGCATATTCTGCGATGTCTGGTTCATGTGTCACAAGAATAATAGTGTTTCCAGCATTATGGATTTTTTCAAAGATTGCCATAATCTCTAGTGAAGTTTTTGTGTCGAGATTACCTGTTGGCTCATCCGCAAGTATTATAGCCGGATCATTCACTATGGCTCTTGCGATAGCCACACGCTGCCTTTGTCCACCTGACAATTCATTCGGTTTGTGATCCATTCTATCACCAAGTCCGACCATTTCCATTGCTTGCTTTGCCTTAGCTATCCTTTCTTTTTTTGAAAGACCGGCATATATTAATGGAATGGCTACGTTGTCTAATGAAGAAATACGAGGAAGCAAATTGAAGGTTTGAAAGACAAAACCTATCTCCTTGTTCCGAACAATCGCAAGTTCATTATCCGACATTTGGCTAACATTGGTCTTGTTTAAGAAATAATCGCCTCCGGTAGGCGTATCCAAGCAACCCAACACATTCATTAAAGTTGACTTTCCTGAACCTGAAGGACCCATTAAAGCTACATATTCATTTCTGTTAATAGATAAAGTTATATCTCTTAAAGCGTGCAAACGCTGTTCTCCCATGATATAGATCTTGGAAAGGTGGTTAATATCAATTACAGCTTCTTGCATATTATTTTCATGAAATATTGAACGCCAATGATAAGATACATTCTCTGAATTATCAGATATATTAGATAGTTTGTATCAAATAATCGTCAAAAATAATCAAATGTTGAAGAAATTGTTTTGTTAACCGATTTCTTCACCTTACATTTGGCACATGGAAGAAACCGTTAAACATCCCAGGCATATTGCTATAGCTGGAAATATCGGAGCCGGTAAGACATCATTGACGACCTTGTTAGCTCAGCATTTTAAATGGGATGTCCATTATGAGGATACAGAGAGCAATCCTTATCTTTCAGATTTTTATGTGGATATGACCAGATGGTCTTTTAATCTTCAGATATATTTTCTCAATAGCAGATATAAACAAATCCTTAAAATACACAAAGGCGGTAATACTGTTATTCAGGACAGAACCATCTATGAAGATGCTTATATCTTTGCTCCGAATCTCCACGAGATGGGACTCATGAGCCAACGTGACTTTAATAACTATTTTGATCTTTTTAAAACCATGTCATCGCAAGTCAAGGCGCCAGACCTTCTAATATATATTCAGGCTACTATCCCAACTTTAGTGGACCATATTCATAAAAGAGGCAGAGATTACGAGGGTAATATGAGTCTGGATTACTTAAAAAAACTTAATAAAAGATATGATTCCTGGATCGAAAGTTATACTGAAGGTCCTTTGCTCATCATTAATGCGGACAAATTGAATTTTATCGATAGTAAAGATGATCTGGGTGCAGTCATTGAAATGATCGATGCAGAATTAAACGGTTTGTATTCGAATCTTTAATTAAGGTAATTTAATAACAACCTCATTTTCCTGATTAGAATCAACCGAAGAAGTTGGCTTTGTTGAAAGTACCAAATAAGTTAACAAGATGAGAAATAACGCGAAAGCTAAAACAGCATTTTTTTTCATGGTCTTAGCTTTAGACAATTGATTGATTGAACGATACATGAGAAAAAAATTTAAAAATGGAATTATTGTATTGCTTAAGAATATCAACGTCAATTTATTTCTTTAAAGTTCATTAAAACTTAATTTCAATAAGATTTATGCCGATTTTCACACAAATATAACACATTAAATTATTTCGTAATATATTATTTTAAATTTTTATGGAGTCAAAGTATAATTTAAGAGGTGTTTCAGCGGATAAAGAGGACGTACATGCTGCTATAATTAACCTGGACAAAGGTTTATTCCCATCAGCTTTTTGTAAAATTTTACCTGACTTTGTTGCTAATGACGAAGAATATTGCAATATTATGCATGCAGATACGGCCGGGACTAAGACTTCATTAGCCTATTTGTACTGGAAAGAGACTGGTGATATCTCGGTATGGGAGGGCATCGTACAAGATGCCATTGTCATGAATACAGATGACATGGCTTGTGTAGGCTGCATCGATAATATCATCCTTTCGAGTACCATCGGAAGGAACAAAGCATTGATTCCCAAAGAAGTATTGGCTACTTTGATCGGCGCCACATCAAAGTTTATTGAGAAAATGGCTGATCTTGAAGTTCGCATAGTTTTGGCAGGAGGAGAAACAGCAGACGTTGGAGATATTGTCAGGACAGCTGATGTTGGCTTTACTGCTTTTGGAAGACTAAAAAGAAAAGATCTGGTTATCAATAAAATTCGTTCAGGTCAAGTTATAATTGGGTTTGAATCTTATGGCCAATCAACCTATGAAACGGAGTACAATAGCGGAATTGGCTCAAATGGTCTTACGATGGCCCGTCACGAATTGTTTCATCATGACTATGCTGATAAATATGAAGAAACCTATGCTCCTCAGATCGATCGAAAATATGTTTATACAGGTAAGTTTAAAGTAGATGACAACGTAATCATAGGTGGAAGAAATCATCCAATAGGTAAACTGGCATTATCACCTACCAGGACATATTTACCTGTATTGAATGAAATTCTAAAAAATCATAAGGAAAGTATTCATGGCATTATTCATGCTACAGGAGGCGGTCATACAAAGGTTTTGAAATATTGTGATGCACCTGTTCATATTTTAAAGGATAATCTTTTTGAGGTTCCGCCTATTTTTGATATTATCCAAAAGTCAACAGACACTTCATTAGCAGAAATGTATAAGGTCTTCAATATGGGAACAAGGCTTGAGTTATACATTGATGCAGAAGCTGCTGCTTCCATTATTGAAATATCCGCAATATTTAATATCAGGGCTCAAGTGATAGGAAGAGTAGAAGGCTCTAAAGATAATTCAATGTCTGTAACAGTGATAACAAATACAGAAACTCTTGTATATCAAGAGAAATAGCTGTTTCGGTCTAAAGATTTATTTCGTATTTTTCCATTTCAATAAATCCTGAATTGCTAAATACCGATGGCTGATTTTGTTTTTTTCTACTTCAGAATACTCTGCTAAGGTTCTTGTGTCACCAATTGGAATGAAAATTGAATCATAGCCAAATCCATTTATTCCTTTTTCTTCAAAAGATATATTTCCATACAATCTACCGGTAAAGGATCTTGAAATATTCTTGCTTTTTAAGTAAATGCAACATTCGAAATATGCGCTTCTATCTTTAACATTTACCATGTTTTCAAGCAATAATCTTCTGTTGCTGCTATCATTTGCATTTGGACCTGAATATCTGGCAGAATATACTCCGGGTGCGCCATCTAATGATGAAACAACAAGACCTGAATCATCTGCAATCGTCGTTTCTTTTACATATTTAAATAGGGTGGTGGCTTTCAATTGAGAGTTTTCTTCAAATGTGTGTCCTGTTTCCTCAATTTCTGGTATGTCCGGAAAATCAAACAAAGAATATACATTGTACTCTTTTCCAAAGATTTCTTTGAATTCATCCAGCTTGTGGCCGTTTTTGGTAGCTATTAATAACTTGTTCATTTTCCAAATAATGCTTTAAAACTTAACCAAAACTGAGCTTTTTTAGTGGAGTCTTCAACTATCTCTCTCATTGAAAAAGTCTCGAATAGGGTGTGTATTCCAATTTTATTGACAGAATTAACTTGAGTTTGCCTGAACCCGGTAAGGTTACTGCCAAAGAACGCCAAAACAATTGGTTCCTTATGTTCTAAAATACCGGACCAATCCAATACCTTATTCTGATCAATTGAATGAAACAAAACATCTTGCTCTGTATCCATTCCAAGAGCTTTAGTAGTTTTTGTAAGGTTATCTACGAAATCCGGATTATTGGATTCCTCCGAAGACATAAAGAGTATTATTTTTTTTTTGAATTCAGGTGAAAAAAATATTGAATTACTTTTATTTCGAGTTCTATATATTTTTGTTTGAAAGATTGGCATCAGCGGAATATAATTTGTTAAAGCTAATTTTTTAAGCTATAAAAGAAATATTATTATATTAATCTTTAAAATATGTATTTAATATTTTGCAATTAATTTATTACATTTGTAAATAAACCTTCTTGCAGATGACAAATATAAGTATTACACCGGTAACTAAATCAAGAATCACTGAAGTTGATTTCGACAATCTTGGGTTTGGAAAGATTTTTTCTGATCACATGTTTGTTGCAGATTACTACGATGGCGCATGGCATGATTACAGAATTGTTCCATTGGAAAAAATGTCTATACACCCTGCCAATATGGCTTTGCATTACGGACAGTCAATATTCGAAGGCTTAAAGGCCAGTAAGGATAAAGACGGAACTCCGATGCTTTTTCGTCCAGAAAAAAATATAGAAAGACTTAATAGGTCAGCAGTTCGCATGTGTATGCCGGAATTTCCTTTGGAAGATCTTTTGGAAGCTATGAAAACTTTGGTTCTTATGGAGAAAGAATGGATTCCTACTGCAGTTGGTTCATCCTTGTATTTGAGACCATTTATGTTTGCTACTGATGAATATCTTGGTGTAGCTGCTTCTACTACATATAGATTGATGATCCTCGCATGTCCTTCTGGTGTTTATTATTCAAAACCAATAAAGTTGCTTGCTGAAGACCATTATGTAAGAGCAGTGAAAGGAGGGGTCGGTGAAGCGAAGACTGCAGGCAATTATGCTGCATCTCTTTATCCTGCAAAATTAGCAAGAGAAAAAGGCTTTGACCAAATACTTTGGTTGGATGGTATCTATAATAAGTATGTTCAGGAAGTTGGTACGATGAATATCTTCTTTGTATTGAAAGATAAAGTAATGACTCCTGCTGAAGATGGGGCTATCCTGAAAGGGGTTACAAGAAATTCTTTAATGAAAATTCTCAAATCAAGAGGAATTGAAGTTGTAGAGAAATTAATATCAATAGATGAAGTTATTGACGAATATAACAAGGGTAATCTGATAGAGATTTTTGGAGCAGGCACAGCTGCGGTTGTTACAAATGTTAGTTCAATGACTTACAAAGATATAACTATTTCTTTTGACGAATCCAATTGGGAATTGTCTAACAATCTAAAAAATACAATTAATCAATTGAGAAATGGAGAAATAGAAGATACTTTCGATTTCACAATGAGGATTGAGGAACCCGTAGCCATCTAGAAATTTTAAAAATATATTTTGAGTGCGTACTAAGTTGTTTTTAGTATGCACTTTTTTATTTGAGCAATAAGCTATGAAGATATTTTACTCAAGTCTCGGTAGTCAAATTTTCTTTTTTGAAAGATAAATTTAAATTTTAATAAAATGTTAGATGTTAGAAGCTTGTCCAACAAAGCTATGGCGAGGGCGGGGTAGATTTTAGATGGCTTTCCATAAATCTAATTGATATTTTTTTTATTAAACCTATTAAAGAAAAAATATGAATCCTTTGATTAAGCTCCCCGCCGTCACTTTGGCTAGTCGGGCAAGCATCTAACATCTAACATCAGCCATCTCTTTGTTTCTTAACTGCCGAAACTTGAATTATTTTATATACATAAAAATTCAATATTAAATGTTATTATTGCCTTGCTTTTGTTCGGAAAAGCCTTTAAATACTTGAAGTAATATAAAAATATATTCAAAAATTTCGCTTAAAAAAGTGAATTTCAATATGTAATTTCTTGTTTTTTTGAGCTGTATTCCGGGTTGATTTATCTTATTTATATTACCTTAATTCGTATCTCAAAATGCATCAGATAAATTTATTAAAGATATCTATACCCTTTTTTTTCTTCTTTTTTTCTTCTTTTTTGCTTCAATCAAGAGACATTAACATGACTTCCCCTGGTGGTAAGATCCAGGCTACATTTTATATTAATTCTGATGGAAGTATAGGTTATACAGTTGCAGCTTCAAGCCAGAATTTTATTAAAGAATCTAAATTGGGTATCAGGATAAAGGAAGATGAATTATTTGACTCTAACTTTCTGATTAAAGCAGATTCTTCTGCTGTTGATAACACTTGGGAGCCTGTCTGGGGAGAAGAGTCAACGATCCGCAATCATTACAAAGAGTATATATTTAGATTGTGTGATCTTAAAAATAAAGATATTCAATACAATATCATTTTTAGATTATTCGATGATGGTCTTGGGTTTCGGTATGACTTTCCTAAGCAACCATTGCTTAATTATTTTACCATAATTGATGAATTGACTGAGTTTAATTTGTCCGGTGATTTTAAAGCCTTTTGGATCCCGGGTGATTATGATACTAATGAGTTTCAATATAGTACTACCAAGATATCCGGTGTCAGCAGAGCTAAAAACCCTACAAGCACAAGCATTTCTGGCGCTTTTGAATTTGGAGATCATACTACACAGACTCCCTTGATGTTAAAAGCGCCTTCAGGCCTTTATGTCAATATCCATGAAGCAGCCCTCATCAATTATCCGGCTATGGAATTGGATGTAGATGTTCAAAAGTATAAATTGAAAGCACATCTTGTGCCGGATGCTGTAGGTAATAAAGCCTACATGCAGACTCCATGTGTCACACCCTGGAGAACAATAGTAGCAAGTAAAAAAGCGACAGAAATTCTTGCATCAAAAATAATTCTTAATCTTAATGATGCGGCACCAATCGCGGATTATTCTTGGATAAAACCAATGAAATATGTAGGTATTTGGTGGGAGATGCACGTCAATAGGTCGACATGGAATTATTCAGATGAATCAAATACAAAAATTGGTGTTACTGATTATTCGACCTTAAAACCAAATGGAAAGCACGGTGCTAATAATGAAAATGTAAAAAAGTACATAGATTTTGCTGCAGACAATGGATTTGGAGGTGTCCTGGTAGAAGGATGGAATGTAGGTTGGGAAGACTGGTTTGGCAAATGGAAGGAAGATGTTTTTGACTTTGTAACACCTTATCCGGATTTTGACATTCAAATGTTGAGTGACTATGCCAAGTCAAAGAATGTAAGTTTAATCATGCATCATGAGACCTCAGCATCTGCGACCAATTATGAGCGTCATCAGGATGCAGCACTGGATCTTATGAAAAAATATGGTTACCCTGCGGCCAAATCTGGATATGTCGGCAGAATAATACCAAGAGGAGAACATCATGATGGTCAATGGATGGTCAATCATTATAACAGAACGGCAGCTAATTTTCTTAAAAATAAATTGATGTTGGATGCTCATGAGCCAGTCCGTCCGACCGGCCTGCAAAGAACCTTCCCCAATTGGATGGCGTCTGAAGCAGGACGAGGCATGGAATTCAACGCATGGAGCTCAGGCAATCCTCCTGACCATGAGACCATTCTACCTTTCACAAGATTGATGGGTGGCCCAATGGATTATACACCTGGAATTTTTCAGACGGATTTATCTTACTACGATAAAAATAAAAAAGAAACTATCCATACTACGTTGGCGAAGCAGTTAGCGCTTTATGTCACTATGTATAGTCCACTTCAAATGGCAGCTGACCTTCCGGAAAACTATTTAAGATTCCCTGATGCATTTCAGTTTATTAAGGATGTAGCAGTCAACTGGTCGCGTTCTGTGTATCTGGATGCTGAGCCTGGAGACTACATTTATGTGGCTAGAAAGGAAAAAAGCGGTAACAATTGGTTTGTCGGCTGCATAACTGATGAAGTGTCGAGAAAAGCAAATATTTCTTTAAATTTCTTAGATCCAGGTAAGACTTATAAAGCAACTATTTATGCAGATACAAAAGATGCTGATTATGAGAAAAATCCAATGAGTTATAAAATAACCAATGTTTTGGTCAACAATAAGTCGAAATTGCCTATTTATCTTGCACCTGGCGGAGGTTCCGCAATCACTATTCAGTATGCTTCTAAAGCTGATATTAAAGCATTGAAAAGCATTGATAATAAGTCATTTATTGAGAAATGGGAGAAGAAGTAAACGCTTCAGAAAAAGATACAATCAGGGCGGGAATTAATAAATATTTATCACTCGTCACTTTTAGTCATACTATTTTTGCTATGCCCTTTGCGATGATTGGCTTTACAATGGGCGTTGTAAAAATGGAGAATTTTGATCCAATGATATTGGTCAAAGTTATATTATGTATGATTTTCGCCCGAAGTGCAGCAATGGCTTTCAATCGCTACCTTGACAGAGATATAGATGCCATAAACCCAAGGACAAAACAACGGGAAATACCTTCAGGTAAGATTACTGAGCGATCTGCATTACTATTTGTAGTGCTCAATTGTTTGGCCTTTGCCTTAACTACCTTCTTTATTAATGAACTATGTTTTTTCCTTTCTCCAATTGCTTTGGCAGTAATATTAGGTTATAGCTATACCAAAAGGTTTACTGCACTTTGCCACTATGTATTGGGAGTTGGGCTAGGATTAGCGCCTGTGGGGGCTTATCTTGCTGTTACAGCTTCATTTGATTGGATTCCTGTCATTATAGGATTGACAGTATTGACCTGGGTTGCCGGATTTGATATTATTTACAGTCTTCAGGATGATGCGTTTGATCAAGAGCATAAGTTGCACTCGATTCCTGCCCTTGTAGGTAGAAAAAATGCCCTGAGGATTTCAACCA
This sequence comes from Candidatus Brachybacter algidus, assembly GCA_016711705.1. GTDB lineage: Bacteria > Bacteroidota > Bacteroidia > Chitinophagales > Saprospiraceae > Parvibacillus > Parvibacillus algidus. The sequence goes on from JADJSK010000001.1 coordinate 264,805, forward strand.
CTAGTCATATCATGAGTGGAATTGGAATGATTATCACGCTTATACTAATGAGAAGAGATTATCCTCAAGTTAACTTATTGGGATATATAGGAGCAGCGATTTTTCTGGCGATGTTAATCTATCAACATACTTTAGTTTCTGAAAATAATCTTAATCGAGTCAATTTGGCCTTTATGACCACCAATGGAATTGCAAGTGTGGTATTTGGTTCTATGGTCATACTCGATTTTTTTATTTAACTTGAATATTGGAATACAACCGTTTATAATTTGTGAGTATAAAATTTATTCTTTGAATTATCAAACTCAAACTCCAATCTTCACTTTAAAAACCATTTTAATTACCTTTGTCCTAAATCTATTAATATAATGTCAAGGAAACAAATATATATTCAGTCAGCCGTTGTGATTTTTATGATCGTGCTAGCAGCGGCGAGCAGGTTAATACCTCATACTTACAATTTGACTCCTGTTGGCGCTATCGCTCTATTTGGAGGTGCTTATCTCGGTCGAAACTGGAAAGCATTTTTAATTCCAATTATGGCAATATACTTGAGTGATTTTATATTGAATAACCTTATATATGCACAACCTGGTGATGCTTTTGCTTACGCTTATGACGGTTGGTATTGGGTTTATGGATCTTATGCACTTATAGTTCTTCTAGGGGCGTTTTTATTAAAAAAAGTTAGTGTATTAAAAGTTGTAGCCGGTTCACTTGGAGCATCAGCTATCTTTTTTCTTGTAAGTAATTTTGGTTGCTGGCCCGGTACCGTTCCTCCGGTTTATACTCCTGATATGAATGGTTTGATGCAATGTTACATAGCTGGACTGCCCTTTTTAAAAGGTACTTTAGTTGGTGACATGGTGTTCAGTGTAGCTTTATTTGGTACTTATGCGCTGATACATTCCAAAGTTTTACACCTAAATTCAACTAAAGAAGCAGCTTCATTAAGCTAAATCTTTCATCTATTTATTAGGATAAAATTAAATACTTTCATAACTCACCTTTAAGTTTACATAGTAAGTTAGCCCATTGTATTGTATTATATAACTAAAGTTTCGGAGTTGGTTATTGCATTGGTTATCAATAATATAAATATAAAATAATCTGTAAGTATAAATACATAAAAAGCTGTATATCAAATGGTTGTTATTGTTATTAGATTTCATATATTTATTTAAATGGTTTCATTTGCTGGTCTCAACCATCGAAGTTTTATGATGTATCATGATATACGTTGACAACTAAAAGTGTGGAAAACTTTCTAAATTTAAAGTTATGACAAAAAAAAGAGAGGGGGTTTTCCAAAAGAAGAAAAAGGAAAAGGGAGGAAAGAAAGAAGGGGGGGCGGCCCCCGCCCAAAAAAAAAACAACAGGAGGGGGGGGGGGGGGCGCGCCGGGGGGGGGGGGAAGAAAAAAAGAGAAAAAAAAAAAAAAAACCCCGGAAGAAGAAAAAAAAACAGAACGGAAAATGGAAGGGGAAAAAAGGGAAGGGGAAGCACACCCAGAGGGGGAAAAAAAAAGAAAAAAAAAAAAAAGAGGGGGGGAAGAGGGGGGGGGAGGGGGGGGGCCGGGGAGCAATAAAAGGGGGAATGGGAAGAAAAATTAAAAAAACGGGCCAACAAACACACAAAAAAAAAAAAAAAAAGAGAGAAAAGGAGAAGAGGGCGGGGGGGGGGCGGGACGGGGGAAGAAAACAAAAGAAAAGGGAGGGGAGAAAAAAAAAAAAAAAAAAAAAAGGGGGGGGGGGGGGGGGAGGGAGGGGGGGGCCGCCCCCCCCCCCGGGGGGGGGGGGGGGAATTGAAAAAAAAAAAAAGAAAGAAAAGGAAGGGAGCGGGGAGAAGGGGGAAGAAGAGGGGGGGGGGGGGGGGGGGGGGAGGGGACGGGAGGACGGGGAAACGGCAAGAAAAAGAAAGAAGAGGGGGAAAAAAAGAAAAAAAACCCCACCAAAAGAAAAGAAAGAAAAAGAAAAAAAGAAAAAAAAAGAGGGGGAGAGGGGCGACAAAACCCCCCGGGGGGGCGGGGAAAAAATTTTTTCCCCCAACAGGAGCAAAAAAAACCCCAAAAAAAAAAAACCCCCCCCAAAAACAAAAAAGAAGAAAAAGGGGGGGGGGGGGGAAAGGAAAAAAGAAGCAAAAGGGGGGGAAAAAAACAAAAAAAAAAGCCCCCCAACAAAAAAACGGGGAACAAGGCGACGAAAAGGAGGATTGGGGCCCCAAAAAGAAGGGGGAGAAGGGGGGAAGAAAAAAAAAAAGAAAAAAAAAAAGGGGGGGAGAAAAAAAAAAAAAAAAAAAAAAAAAAAGGGAGCGGACCAGGGGGCCCCGGGACACCCGGGGGAACGGGGGGGCAGGGAAAAAGAAAAAAAAAAGAAAAAAAAAAAAAGAAGGAAAAAAAAAGGGAAAAAAAAGAAGGGACGAAAAGGGGAGGAAAAAAAAAGGAAAAACAGAAAGGGGGGGGGGCAAGGGAAAGGAAAGAGAAAAAAAAAGGGGAAAAAGGGGGGAGGAAGGGGGGGGAAACACAAAAAGAAGAAAAAAAAAAAAAAAGGAGGAAGCGGAAGCCCCCCAACACGCGCAAACAGGGCCCCGGGGGGGCCCCGGCGGGGGGCCCGGCCGCGCGGGCGCGGCCGCGCACACAAAGGAAAAAAAAAAAAAAAAAAAAAAAGGGGGGGTCATGATCCATCATTATTCTAACTTCTAACTTCTACCTTCTAACTTCTACCTTATATTGAGTAATAGCAAGACTTTTAGAAAATATTTATGCCGCCAAAACTTTAGTTATATAAATAATATGTACAAAGAAAAATTTGGTCTGTATTTATAATGGTTTAGGCGAATAGTGCGCTGGCATTATATCTAATGAATAGTTTTATTCTGTTATATTTGCAGCTTATAAAAACTGAATAAAACGAGTGAGTATCTTAATCTATCTAATAATTTTTTATATTTTATTAAGCCTGAGCCTTAAGCCTTTATTTGAAAAGGCAGGATATTCAGGAATTGATGCTTATATCCCCGGAAAGAATTTTGCCACTTGGTGTAAGATCATTGGACGAAACCCTTTATATGCATTGTGGTTGCTTTTTCCAATAGTAAATATTTTTATTTTTTGCGGCATGGCTGTTGACATGGTTAGGTCATTTGGCAGAAACACCTTTAAGGATAGTGCACTTGCTGTCATTTATGCTCCTTTGGAATTTTTTCTTATTTCCGCAGCTAAAGATGATTATAAGGGCAAAGCAGTCGAACAAGAAAATGCTTATAATGAGGAATTAAAAGCGGCCTACCAAAGAAAGGACAACTTTGCAATTAAAAAACTTACAGATAACAATCCATTTAAGAAAGGTAAAGTCAGAGAATGGACAGAATCAATAGTATTTGCAGTTTTTGCGGCTGCATTTATACGTATGTTCCTCATTGAAGCATATGTAATTCCTACTTCTTCAATGGAGTCTTCTCTTCGTGTCGGTGATTACTTATTCGTAAGCAAAGCTCACTATGGCATTAGAACTCCAATGACCATAGCAATGGTGCCATTAATTCACAATAGATTGCCATTTTTCAACCGTGAGTCTTACTTAAGAAGCCCGAGCCTGGACTATTATAGATTGCCGGCATTAACTCATGTCAAAAGATTTGACCCTGTAGTATTTAATTATCCTGAGGGGGATAGCGTATATGTTACACCTAATAGGACTTACAGCCTATACGATGTCAGAAGGGATAGTAAGTTGGCTCAAGGTTATCCTATGACCACACGGCCTATGGATAAGATGGATCACTACATAAAAAGATGTATTGGTTTGCCTGGCGATTCGCTTAAAATAGTTAATAAAGTGGTGTTTATTAATGGGCAGAAAATAGCTGAACCTTCTGGAATGTTGGTAAATTGCAGAATCACACCAAGTCAACCAGTTTCTTTACAGGAACTTGCAGATCTTGGCGTCAATTTGAATGAGTGCAATCCTGAAGTTGGTTTTTATAGTTTGAATAAGGAGCACATGGCATATATCAAGAAAAATGCGCCAAATGCTGATATTCAAATAATGTATGCCAACCCAAGCCCTATCTATGCCGGTGCATTATTTCCGCATAGTCCTGCGCAATTCCCGGATTGGACGACAGACAACTACGGAACTATCTGGATTCCTAAGAAAGGCGTAACTATTACATTGACTCCTGCTAATATTGCTTTCTATCGAAGAGTCATTTCGGTGTATGAAAAAAATACATTGGTAGAAAACGGTAGCACTTATACGATCAATGGTAAGGTGACTGATAAATACACCTTCCAGCAGGATTACTACTGGATGATGGGAGATAATCGCGACAACTCTGAAGATTCAAGATTCTGGGGCTTTGTTCCTGAGCAGAATATTGTTGGAAAGCCTTTATTTATCTTCTTCTCAAGATATACCAACCAATTTGGTTCAACAATCAGATGGGACAGGATCTTCACAAGTGCTAACAGATTTTAAAAATAGGTTATATTCAACCATAGTTTTTTTATATACATATTTGTTTTGAACGAAAATATAATACTGAGCAACGAGTTTTCTGGCTTATGGACAGGACGTTCACCTGTCAGGATTGTAAGCCTGGTACCTTCATTAACTGAGATATTTTACTATTTTGGTTTAGATAAATATGTGGTAGGAGTTACAAGATTTTGTGAGCATCCAGAAGTCAAATTTCCAAAGCCAGCAAAGATAGGAGGCACAAAAAATCCATCATTTGATAAAATCAAAAAGCTAAATCCTGATGTAATTTTTGCTTCAAAGGAAGAAAACAATTTAGCTGATATAGAACGATTAAGCACGATTTGCCCCGTCATAGTCACTGATATTGTAACTATAGATGACAATTTAAAGGTATTGGAACATTTAGGAATAATGTTCCAAAAAAAGAAAGCCGCATCGGCTGTCATTAAGCAACTTTCATCTGATTTTAAAAAGGTAATATTCGCGGATTTAAAGACTGCCGTTTACCTGATATGGAAAGACCCCATGATGACTGTTGGTGGTGACACCTTTATTAATAACATGATGATTTATGCAGGTTTTGAAAATTTGTATTTTGATGCGACTAGATATCCTGAAATAACTATGGATAAATTGATTCAGGATAATCCTGAATACCTCCTTTTGTCATCTGAGCCATATCCATTCAAAGAGAAGCACGTTGAGGAATTTGAGAGAATGCTACCTGCTTCAAAAGTTATATTGGTAGATGGGCAAATGTTTTCTTGGTATGGTATTAGACCACTTTATGCGATGAAATATTTTAGTTCTATTCTTTAAAACTTATATTTTTATAATAGTATATAATTGAATGTGCATGCGATCATTTGATCTAAAATTAAGGATATTTAATTGACCTATTTTACAACCAATTTCGTTTTTCATACTTAATATATTACTTTCTGTTTGTGATATCAATGATTAAGCATCGATATTTTGATTAATTTTACGTTGTTTGTTATAGAAGTTAATTTTCTACCGTAAATAAGTTATAATTTGATATTTTAATACAATTTCCAATGAGGTCTTTATATAGAGTGATTTTTATCAGTATTTCTACTTTTTTATTTTTGTCAAATGCACTATCTCAGGTCCTGGATGGAGCGGATCAAGTTCCAGGTCAATATTTGATTCAATTTAATAGTCACGAAAATCTTAATAAATTTCACGATAAACTTGCGTCTGATCGGTCTTTTATCCAAAGCAAAACCCTTGGGAAGAATTCAAGTATTGTGAGCATTTATGCTCCTGATCTGACTTATGAGAATTTAAAGGAGATTGTCTCAAATCTTGATGGTGTAGTTGCTTTCCAAAAGGATTATTATTTGGAAGAAAGGTCCAAAACACCTAATGATCCTCTATTTAACAGCGATCAGTGGGACATGAAGATTATCAAAGCACCTGAAGCATGGGATTTTACTACTGGTGGCAAAACACCTCTAGGTCATGAGATAGTAGTAGCCGTATTGGATAATGGTTTTTATCCTGAACATCCTGATCTGATAGAAAACTTATTTACCAATACTGCAGAGATACCTGGGAATGGCTTAGATGATGATGACAATGGTTATATAGATGATGTTCATGGAGCCAATCTTGAAACCAATAATGGGACGCACTCAAACGCTACTCATGGAGCCGGTGTGATGGGTATATTAGGTGCAAGAGGAAATAATGGTATGGGAATATCGGGAGTGAATTGGAATGTCAAGATCATGCCCGTGAGCAGAGCAGTAGCTAATGTATCAGCATTGATCGAAGGATATGAATATATTAAGGAATTTAGAAAAAAATTCAATCAAAGTCATGGACAGGAAGGTGCCTTTATCGTGGCTTCTAATCTATCTGCGGGAATAAGCAAGAAATTCCCAATAGACCAGCCTATCTGGTGTAATATGTATGATAGTCTTGGCTATGCAGGTGTCTTAAGCACAGGGGCTACAGCCAATGCAAACACTGATGTGGATGCAGAAGGAGACCTGCCTAGTACTTGTGAAAGCGAATTCTTGATAGTTGTTACAAATACCACCCAAAACGATGTTAAATACGGAAGTGCAGGTTATGGCTCTAAATCTGTGGATCTTGGTGCGCCAGGAGATGGCAGCACTTCTACAGCTGATCCGATAGGTTATGCTAGTTTTGGTGGTACTTCATGTGCCACGCCTCACGTCACAGGTGCAATTGCATTGATGTATGCAGCATCAACTTGTGCCCTTGAAACTACGTATATGGATTATCCTGTAGAGTCTGCCAGGGCAGTTAGAAATGCCATTTTAAATAATGTAGATAAATTGCCAAGTTTAAATGGGGTAACAGTGACTGGAGGACGATTAAACTTATTAAGGATGATTACAAACTGTGTGGCCTCGACATCATCATATAACACCATAAAATTTGATATTTATCCTAATCCTGTGCAAGAGTCATTGACAGTAGAACTCGGTGATATGCTCACAAATAACATATTAATACAGATCATCGATATACAGGGTAGGGTGGTGGATCAGACAAAATATTTAACTGCTGATAAGATTATTCAGCCAGTCAATTCCCTTTCGCCGGGTATTTACTGTATTAGAGTGATATCTGGTCGGTATGCAGGAAGCACTAAGTTTGTTAAACTATAATCTTATAGGAAACAGAATTATATAATTGACCAAAATTTTGCCGTATATTACCGAGCTGAAATTTGTTTGACCAAATTTATTTGGGCTATTACGAATCTCCATTCGCTATTACTCCCTCCAATTAATCTTGTTCAAATAAATAATGACGAGTCCTCCGACTATCATTATCAACTTTAACATAAAACCGAGCAGAGTAGGGATGCCACTCATCCACTGCAGAAGAAACCATTCGACTCCCACTACATTTAAAATGATAGATGTCAATCCTGTGGCAAATAATATAAAACCGATTAAGGTATAAAGATCTTTTTTTCTCATTGTATATTTACTAACGTTCCTGAGTTACGTATTATATTTTATTTATTAGACATATTCATCGAAGACCTATTCAAACTTCAAACTTTCTTTTATAAATCAAAACTTATTAATCAAAATTTGTAAAAATAGAATTAGCAAATCAGGTGACATTACAGTTATTTTTGATTTTGAACAAAGCGTTACAAGTTAACAAATTTCTAATTTCTAACTTCTAATTTCTACCTTCTAACTTCTAATTTAGAACCATCCTGATTTCTTTGTACTCTTACCACCCAATCCAAATACTCCTAATAATCCTCTCGTCGCTTCTCTGGCTACAGTTCTCAAAACTTGTCTGGTAGTGGTATTGCTAATCACCTCTTCGAAAATTGTCTTTTCCTGGCGACCTCGAGGTGCAGGTTTATCTGCTGCAACTTCCTGTTTAGAATTATTAAATTGTTCGATTTTGTCATTCAGGATCTCATAAGCACTCTCTCTGTCGATAGTCTTATTGTACTTACTTATTATCTTAGAATTAAAGGCAATGTAATTGATCTCGTCTTCTGTGAGCACGTCCATCCTTGACTCAGGAGCTCTAAGCATAGTGTAAGCAAGTGGGGTAGGAATACCCTTGTCATTCAAACCTGTGACGAAAGCCTCTCCAATACCCATATTTGTCAATACCTGATCTATCACATAGAATTTACTCAACGGAAAATTCTCACTGGTAAGTTTGATATCTTTTCTGTCTTTTGCTGTAAATGCCCTCAAAGCATGTTGGATTTTCAGACCTAATTGGCCAAGTATGCTGTTTGGAACATCGGAAGGATTCTGAGTTATAAAAAATATACCAACACCTTTTGATCTAATGAGTTTGATGGTAGTTTCAATTTGATTTAAAAGAGTTTGTGTTGCAGAATCAAATATTAAATGTGCTTCATCTATGAAGATGGTCAACTTTGGTTTATCCAGGTCGCCAACCTCAGGGAATGTCGCATATACTTCAGCCAACAACTGCAGCATAAATGTTGAAAATAATTTTGGTTTATCCTGGATATCAACTAGTCTCATGATAGAAACCATGCCTTGACCTTGAGCGTCTTTTCTCAACAATTCATCTACCTCAAACGATGGTTCACCAAAAAATAATTCAGCATCTTGTTGCTCCAATTCGAGAATTTTTCGCATTATGGTGCCGGTGGAAGCAGAAGAAATACTTCCATAATCCTGTTGGATGGAAGCTTTTCCCTCGTTTGTTAGAAATTGAAGTGTTTTCTTAAAATCACTGAGATCTAATAACGGGAGTCTATTATCATCACAATACTTGAAAATCAATGAGACAACTCCTTGCTGTACATCATTTAATTCAAGAATTTTGGAGAAAAGTACCGGCCCGAACTCTGTAACAGTAGCTCTCAGTCTAGTGCCTTTCTCATTAGATAATGTCAGAAATTCTACCGGTGAAGCATGCAGCTTATAAGGAATTCCTACCTTATCCATCCTGCCTTGGATCTTATCGTTCATAACGCCTACAGCAGCGATACCACTTAGATCGCCCTTGACATCCATCATCAACACAGGTACGCCTTGCTGAGAAAGTTGTTCTGCAAGGATTTGCAAAGTTTTGGTTTTTCCTGAGCCAGTGGCACCTGCAATCAATCCATGCCTGTTCATCATCTTTAAAGGAATACCTACCTGGGCACCTTTATGTACTTCACCATTCAATATAGCTGCACCCAATTGTATTTGAGGCCCTGCAAAGGTATATCCTGCATTGATGGTTGCTACAAATTCTTCATTCGTCACTGACATAGATGTAAATTGTATTTATAAATAATAAGGAACAAAAGTAAACAATATATTTGTTTATCTTTGGTTCCGGCATGAGAGTACTTATTTTATCAATAATAATTGGATGGGCTGGATTTATCCAGGGTCAAAATGGAATTAACATATTTAATAATTCCGTTAGTACAAGTTTGAATAATTCAAATGTTGCAGATCCCGGGGTCATAGCACTTAGTTTGAATCCTGCTGCATTGGTTCAGGTTTCCAAACTTTATATTTCAGTAGGCGCACAGCAGTCATTTCTTATTAGTGATATAAATCAAGGTAATTTTGATTTTGCATATAGAATTAAAAAGAACCATGCTTTAGGACTACAGCTATATTATAATGGCAATAAGACATTCAATGAAATAAAGGCAAGCTTGGGTTATGCGCTTCAACTAGCTGATCAGACTTCACTTGGATTAAGACTCCATGGCATTGTAGTAACCTCGCCTGAGAATAAAAAAGAACTTTCAGCAACTTTTAGCTTAGGTGCTCAAACTCAATTGTCTCCTCAATTCGGTGTTGGCTTGGTGACCTTCAATCCGGTAGGTTTCTTTAGAAGTAATGAATCAAATGATCTCACTCATAGTATTCAATTAGGAGTCGGCTATTTTCCTGCAGAATATCTAAGATTATACCTATCCGGAATATTAGATGATGGCCATCCATTAGGTGTGGCTGGAGGTATCGCTTACAATATAAACCAAAAAGTATTCTTATATTTAAGTGCAAGGGCTAATCCGGGTATTATTGGGCTAGGAATAGGTATTCCATTAGGTAAAGGGTCGTCTATTGATTTGAGTGGGACACAGCATCTGCAACTAGGTTTTTCTCCTGGTGCCACATATACTTATAGCACACCATAGGTATTAGCAATTAATTATCGATCCATTGCGCGTTGAGTTTTTTTTAATTAAAAGGCTTTCACTCACACATAAATAATTATATGAAAAAATTATTAATAGTTGCTGCGACTTCTTTCGAAATTGCACCATTGTTTAATTTTCTTACTGAATCATTTGAAACTAAGGAAGGCACATATCATAAAAATGGATTAGAAGTACAAGTGCTTATTGCCGGAGTTGGCATGGTGAATATGACTTACTCTATGACGGGATTACTCACCTCAGGGCAGTCTTATGATCTTGCCATCAATGCGGGTTTGGGTGGTGCTTTTGATTTAAATTCGAATCTTGGTGATGTAGTGAATATAGTCAAAGACACATTTGCAGACATTGGAGTTATAGAGCAGGACGATAACTTTGTTTCTGTATTCGACTTACAATTTATAGATGCAAATGAATTACCATATACGAATGGTTGGATAGAAAATAGGGATGGAAATAGTGATTTTCTTCCAAATAGATCCGCAGTTACTGTCAACAGTGTCTCCGGATCAGGTTCAGGTATAATGAGATTGAAGGCTGCTTATTCAGCTGACGTGGAATCTATGGAAGGTGCTGCATTTGCATTTGTATGTAGTAAGTTTGACCAAAGATATTTGCAATTGAGAGCAATCTCTAACTACATAGAACCTAGAAATCGTTCCAATTGGAAAGTTGAACTGGCGCTCGACAACTTGAACAAAGTATTAATATCTATGATAGAGGCACTTTTATCAGATTAAAGTCATCTATTTTAAAAAATTAAACCTGAAATGATATAAAGTTCACTTCTTTTTTTTAAAATTGCCTTTTATAAAATTAAAAAATAAAGTAATGGCCAGATCCAATAGAAAAAGTCACTCAAAAAGTGGCAGTACAAGAAGAACATCAAGTTTTAGTCAGGGAGGCCCTCAGGATGTCAAGCTTACCAAAGAACAATTAGCTGAGGATGCTAAAGATCAGAAGAAGTTCTACATGATCCTCGGATTTTTGACATTAGTTGTCCTGTTTATTATTTATATGCTATATTTCTGATAAGACAAACATAAGCAATCAAAAAAAGCTATTGATCCAATTGACCAATAGCTTTTTTTATAATTATCTTTTAAAGTCTTGAATTGCTTATAAAATTGGAAATCAATTAACTAGATATATAATATCTAAATATCTAACTCTCAAATATCTGCCTAACACAATAATCGGAGTTTCATTCTAATTTCTAATTTCTAATTTCTAATTTTAATCTGTGTAATATCAAATTCCCTAAATAACAATAATTGCTCCGAACCCAAAGATTAAAATCCAGGTTTGATTACTCAAATTTCCTTTTCAGGAACCAAAGATCATCGTTCAAGTTAAATCCAATCTGTAGTTTGTAAAATTGTTCCGAGAAACTACTACCATAAGTTTTCTTGCCCATTTCCAACCCAATATTTACATGAGATATTTGTCTGTTGACAAAGACCGGAAAGCCAAAACCTATAGTTCCTGAGACAACTTTTGCTTGAGATCCATCGATTGTAAGAGGCATTGTACCTGTCCTGAAACCAGCACGGTACTTAGATCTTTTCAAGAAGGAAGTATAAGAATTTGGTTCAGGGCACCATTCGCCACCGACTTTAAATACACCAGAATTTTTATAATTTGCATCCAAACCTGCCACAGCGTATTCGTCGAAAAGCTGCGCGTCATAGTTGATATTTATCTTCCATTTCGAGCCATCTTGATATGAAATTCCTGCTCCGTATGCGCTATTATAATTATTCTTAGAGATCTTTCCGCTTACATTGCTGATGGTATCACTTAAGGATAAGCCAAGTTGGTTACTGTAGACATAGTCTAGTTGAGAGATGTTGGTCTTTACTTTTGAAAGTGGTTGGAACGATGCACCAAAGGTCAACTTCTTCTCTTTATCGTAATCTGTCTTTTTTCCATTAGTTATAGGATTAAATGAATGGACATACATAGCTGAAAAATCAAATAGAAATCCTTTTGTATAAACTTCAGACTCTAAAGCAGTTATATTGCTTAACTGAGCTGAGACATCAGAAAAACCAATTTCCTTTTTGCGTTCTATCTTTCCAAAAATATATTGTGCACCGATTCCCAAAGAGAAATTCTTGTAAGACAAACCGTTGTTGTAAAATAATTTGTATATCCCACCGCTGCCAACTTGTGAATTCAGGATATTTCCTGCTTCAGGATCGGTGGTCTTAAATTGGTAATTATAGGATACCTGACTATAAGGCGCTAAACCAAGACCCATTCCCCAATGTATTTTTTTAACCTTCTTTTCCATCAATTCATTGTAAGGACTGAATATTGGAAAGGCGAGTGATAAATGACTTAGTTGTCCGCTAAAAAATGAATAGTTGGAAAATTCATTAGTTAAAGTTGAATACTTGCCATTTAACCCAACCTCAAACGATGTTGACTGCAGAAAAGAATAAGAAGCAGGATTGGATAAATTGACATGATAACGATCGGTAAACGTATTGTTTGCCCAGCCTGTGGTAAAAACAGCAGTTTGGTCATTGTCCAGGAAATCACCCATCCCGAAGTTGGAGATTGGGTTGTGTAGCTGCTGTGCATTCAATCCACCGATTAAGGCGATGGTTAAAATAGTGATGAATATCTTTCTAAGCATTTGTTTTTAATATTTCATTAAGACCTTCCAATACAAGGTCAGGTTTAATAACGTACGAATCTTTCAAAAAGTGGCTCACCAGGACAGAATTACCTCCTGCGAGTATTATTTTTAACGGAGAGAACATCTCCATGTATTTTGCACGATAGTATTCAACTTCAGCTACGATGCCATGAATGGCACCATTTCTCAATGCCTGTTCTGTGTCCATGCCATATAAGCTGAATTCACCATCTGTGGCAGTAAGTGGTAATTGATCTGTATAGTTGTGCAGTGCTTGCAGTCTCATCTTCAATCCTGGAGATATATTACCACCAAGAAACTCACCTTTGACATTGATAAAATTGATGGTCATGGCTGTTCCAAAATCAATAACTACATTATTAGCAAAAGGAAAGGCGAAATGTGCACCAATTACACCCGCCAAACGATCTTTTCCTAGTGTTTTGGGTGTTCTGTATTTATTCTTTATTGGAATTGGCGTATTTTCATCCAGTATAATAGTCTTTCTTGCATGCAAATAAGCTATATTCTCAGGAGTAAGTGTTCTTGTTGCGCAGATAATACTGGAAGTGATTTTGTTTTCGGTGCAGATCTCATCGATATCCATAGATGTTAGGTGCTCTCTGACGATCACTTTCATTAGATCACCTTCTTGAAAAACACCATATTTTACCCGGCTATTACCGGCATCTATTGCTAATTCCATCGTTATACTTAGTGTTTGAAGTGTCTTATTCCCGTGAAATACATTGCCATACCATGATCATCACAATACACAATTGAATCATTGTCTTTAACTGAACCTCCCGGCTGGACTATATATCTTATGCCTGCATTGTAAGCGATCTCCACACTGTCAGCAAATGGAAAGAACGCATCCGAAGCAAGAACTGATGAATCCAAATCGAATCCCATTCTTTTTGCTTTTTCAATTGCTTGATTAAGAGCATCAACTCTGGATGTCTGGCCCAATCCGGCACCGATCATTTGTTGGTTTTTGACGATTGCAATAGCATTAGATTTCAGGTGTTTAACACACTTTAAACTAAATATTAAATCATCAGATTGTGACGCTGGTATGGTTGCTTTGGTGACCTGTTGCAAGGATTCATCTTCAGCTTTATGGTTATCCATACTTTGTGAAAGGTGACCTCCAAGAATATATTTTCTTTGCTCCGGGCTTACTTCAAAAGTGCTCAAATGAAGGATAATTCTGTTTTTCTTTTTACTTAACTTTTCGATAACACCTTCACCAAATGAAGGGGCTATCAGCACTTCGTAAAATATTTCATCTATAGCATCAGCTGTTTCTCCATCAATCATCTTATTGCTGATGATTATACCACCGAAAGCTGAGGTAGGATCACATGCTAAGGCTGCATCCCAGGCATTTTTGACTGAATCCCTTGTAGCTACACCACATGGATTTGTATGTTTTATGATTGCGAATGTTGGATCGTTACTTTTAAATTCACTAATTAGAGCTATTGCTCCATCTATATCCACAAGGTTATTGTAAGAAATCTCTTTACCACTTATCTGTCTGAAAATATCATCCAGATTTCCTATAAATGAGGCCTTTTGATGCGGGTTTTCACCATATCTCAGGTGCTTGGCTTGCCCTACTTTTTCTGCAAAATAATATGAAATGGCTGTATCATAGTGAGCTGTGACCATAAAACTCTCATAAGCCAATTGAATCCTTTGTTCAATAGAAGTAGATCCATTATTTTCTTTAAGCCAACCAGCAACAATGGGATATTGGCTTTGCTTACTGATTACTGTTACTGAAGCATGGTTTTTGGATGCTGCTCTAAGTAAAGAAACACCGCCAATATCAATTTTCTCTATGATAAGGGCGACGTCAGAGGTTTGCTTCAATGTTTCTTCAAATGGATAAAGATCTACTACGACCAGGTCGATTTGGGGTAAATTATGAGTTTGTAACTGACCAAGATGGTCATCATTTCTTCGTGCCAAAATACCTGCAAAAACTGCAGGGTGTAAAGTTTTAACTCTCCCATCGAGCATAGCAGGGAATCCTGTCAGATCTTCCACCAATGTTACTTCAATTCCCAGGTTTTTGATAAAATCATAAGTTCCTCCTGTTGAATAGATCTTAACCTGATGATTATGGAGCTCTTTGACAAGAATGTCAAGCCCAGATTTGTCATAGACAGAGATTAAAGCTGATGTAATAGGAATATTGCTCATTTTATTCAAATAAGGCGCAAAAGTACATAATTCTCTCGTAACACATTTTTATTTTTCTTATTTTAAAAGGTCTTGATATATTATACCTTTGCTTCGAAATGAATAGCATAGATCAAACTAAAACGACAGATACCGCCAATCTATGGATGATAGGTATGTCTACCATGAAAAGCTCCATGCTTTTGAGTTTGGTTATGGCTATTATAAAAGGTGTAGCTGGTATATTTGGCAATTCATATGCGCTCGTAGCAGATGCACTGGAATCAGTATCTGATGTGATTAGCTCCTTGCTTGTATGGTTGGGGTTGAAGTATGCATCCAAACCACCAGATGAAGGGCATCCATTTGGTCATGGAAGGGCGGAGCCATTAGTTACTTTTGTCGTCGTGGGATTTCTTATCTTGACAGCAGGTGTTATAATTTATCAAAGTATCATCAATATTATGACACCGCATAAATTACCTGCACATTTTACATTGATCATTCTTGGGATTGTAATAATTGCAAAAGAATTGATGTACCGTTGGGTAATTAAAAAAAGTAATTCTACTAATAGTACGGCATTAAAAGCAGATGCTCAGCATCATAGGAGTGATGCGATCACTAGCCTTTCTGCATTTGTGGGCATAAGTATTGCCATCTATTTGGGTCCCGGTTATGAAGCAGCAGATGATTGGGCGGCATTAATAGCTGCCTTCGTCATTCTTTACAATAGCTTTATGATCTTTAAGCCTGCCTGGGGCGAGATCATGGATGAGCAAAATCACAGTGAATTGATACAAAAAATCAAGGTCTGTGCTCTGGAGATCGAAGGTGTTAAAGATACAGAAAAGTGCTATGTAAGGAAGGCGGGAATTAATTACTTGATCGACCTTCATCTGGAAGTGGATGGTTCTATTTCTGTGTTCGATGGCCATGAGATAGCCCATAGGGTAGAGGATAAGTTGAAATCCTGTGGATGGGGTATTATTTATGTTTCGATGCATGTGGAACCCGTCAGGACGAATGTTGAATGTTGAATGGAGCGAAGATAATTCGAATGAACAATGATTTATGAACAATGAATAATGAGAGTGAACAATCAAATAACAACGAGCATTGTACCGAAATTTATAAAATACAGTTTTTTATTACCCATTACCCATTACCCCATCATTAATCACTCATAATTTAATCGCATAAATGTCCTACACGATCAATACTCATTCTGAAGAAGAGCTAAAAATAAAGGCAAGTAAATTCATTGCTGAAATATTTCCTGTGAAGAATATTGAGGAAGTAAATCATTTTCTGAATCAGGTGAAAGAAATGCATCCAAAGGCCAATCATCATTGTTGGGCCTATAAATTAGGTGTTCCTATGGAAACATACAGAGCGAATGATGACGGTGAACCATCAGGAACTGCCGGAAAGCCAATATTGGGGCAATTGGATGCATTTGATGTGACAAATATTCTTTGTGTTGTAACCAGATATTTTGGGGGAACGTTATTAGGTACGGGAGGATTAATCAAGGCTTATAAGGAATCTACAAAGGAGGTTTTATCAAAAGCTGAACTCATCGAAGTAAAACCGATATATAAAGTCAGGGTCGAATTTAATTTTGAACAAATACCTATGATCATGGAAGCAGCAAAAAGATTTCCAGGAATAATTGAAGAAAAAGACCTTGCAACTAATCCATTTTTAATACTTTCAACTGAATCGGAGAATTTGGATCATTTGATAAATGTGTTTAAAAGTCAGGTGCTAGGTATTGAGGTCGATCATGCTTCGGGTTTGGAAGAATATGGTTTTACAATTGAAAAGATCTAGCATGTTAAAAGTAGGAATAACAGGTGGGATAGCGAGCGGAAAGTCAGTGGTTTGTCAGATCTTCGAGGTAATTGGTATTCCAGTATATTACGCAGATATCCGCGCCAAAGTACTTATTAATGAGGATGAAAATATCCGACAGGCAATTATTGAACTACTTGGTGTAGAGGCTTACAGAATTGATGGTTCTTATAATACGACCTATGTTTCTTCTATTGTATTTTCAAATTCTGAAAAGCTCAAAGCACTTAATCAAATTGTTCATCCAAAAGTTAAAAGAGATTATAGCATTTGGCACGAATGTCAGGATGCACCATATACTTTGCATGAATCAGCATTGATTATCGAAGGCGGATTCTACAAGTTGATGGATAAGATCATAGTGGTTGCCGCTCCGGAAGAGCTACGAATCAATCGGATCGTATTAAGAGATAGGGTCTCAGAGGAAGTCGCGATTAGCAAGATTAGAAGTCAGATGCCTGAAGAAGAAAAATTGAAGTATGCAGATTATATAATCAACAATAATGAGTTAAGTTTATTGGTGGAGCAATGTATGGATATTCATTCAAGATTGTTATTTATTTAGTTGTTCAATTTTGAAAATAAAAGTTTCCATCTATTTCAAAATTACCTGTTTTAATATATTTATAAATAAATAATATTGAGATCACTACTAATAGATAAAATATTATAACTATGATATACATCAAGACTATCCTCCATACAAATCCGAGCCTTGTGTACTTAGCTGAAAGTGCTTTATAATAAGTCCAGGCAGGAAGTAAAACCTGAATATATGATAATAAGGGTATTATTGAATAATCTAAGATGTTTTTTATAGCTGTAGGAAAAAGAGATAGTAGGGTTTGGACCAAACTTATAAATACCATACCACAGAACAAAAATCCTGCTATAATGGTATGTTCCGCAAAGTTTAATTTATTTTTTCGAAAAATAATATAGCCACAAAAAGAAATAAGAGGTATGAATAATAATATGAACACCTTAGTATTACTTTTTAAGAAACCACCTACTTCATTCATTCCATTACTTGTTTTAAGCTCCATTCCTGTATAAGCGAGGAAGTAGTGTAAAACCAGTAAATTCAAACCCAACATTAATAGAGATAAATAAAAAACATTATAATAAATTATTCTTTTACCTGAAATGTAATCTGTGGCAGCTTTTCCTGTTCTGAAAATCGATTCTTTTATTGTAAAATAAATTCCTTTTTCTAGGTGCCAGACTCCATGGATTAAATCGTGAGTAATAAAATGTTTTAAAGTTATACGGTGAATATCAGATTTTTGTCCGCAGTTAGAGCAAAATTTCCCTATTAGGATGTGACCGCAATTTAGGCAATTGTGTTGTTGAGCAGACATATCTTAGTTTAGTTTTTGATCAAACTAAGGTAATGAAAAATTTGGATGTGAGAAAGGCAGGAAGAATTGAAAATGGAAAATGGAAAATTGAAAATGGGGCGAAGAAGGCAAGGTATTGTATGAAGTCAGGTTTACGCGATGGAGTTTGAGGCTGATTAATGGCTGATGGCTATTGGCTGATAGCTGATTGCTTTGATGTGGAATCGAAAAAGTAATTATTCATAGGGAATTTGAAAAGTGAAAAGATCTGTACTGATGGAACCCTAAATATAATTCTGGACTTACCCATTACCCATTACCCATTACCCATTCCTCATCTGCGGCTCGTCATCATCCTTTCTACATATTTCCCGATGATGTCAAATTCAAGATTTACTTTGTCGCCAACAGATAGTTGATGCAGATTGGTGTGCATCCAGGTATGTGGGATAATTGCTACAGTAAACAATGATGGAAAAGCATCGACTATAGTAAGACTTATACCATTCATGCAGATGCTGCCTTTATCGACAATATTTTTATTAAACTGATCTTTGATTTTAACAGAAATCAAGATTGAACCATCATTGTGATCTATTGATTCAACAATTCCGGTATCGTCTACATGACCTTGAACAATATGACCATCTAACCTTCCATTCATCATCATTGCTCGTTCAAGATTGACCACTTTCTCTGCCTGCCAGTTTATATTGGTTGTTTCCAGTGTAGTATCAATGGCGGTAACAGTATATTTCTCATCATTAAGTGATGTAATAGTAAGACATACGCCATCATGGCTAACACTCTCTCCAATTTTCAATTCATTGGTGAAAGAACATTCAAGCGTATAATGATTCTTATCTCCTTCTTTCTGAACTTCGATGACCTTTCCGGTCGATTCAATAATTCCGGTAAACATACTATCTAATTAATTCTATATATCCGGTCAAAGCGATTGGACTACTTTCAACACCATTGGCATCTACTTGTTCAAATACTCTGCAGGTATAATAATATACACCATCAGGAACATCGTTGCCGGATTTTGTTTTTCCTTCCCAATTTAGATTGGCATCTGAAGTTTCAAATATCAAATTTCCCCAGCGATTAAATACTTTAAATTCCACTTTATTTACAAACTTGAAAGGATATGGTTTGAATATGTCATTATGGCCATCTCCATTAGGGGAAAAAGCATTGGGTAATCTATAATCCGGGCAGTTTTCAATACATACTATATTGCTTAGTAAACTTTCATTGAAAACAGAGTCAAATGCCACCACATAATAACAACCTGCTAAACCGTATATATCACTGGCATAAGTAAATGAAGTTTGATTTTCGTCACTAGTTTCAAAAATGAGTTCGGCTTCTGTATTGCCTTCATGGAGTACATATACCCTATAGCCTTTAGTATCCCCTGGTGTATCACAAAGCAAGTCCGGATTATTCCAGCTCAAATTATTCAGGATCACTTCATTTGAATTGGCATTAAGACAGTCATTTGTAATTACTAAGGCTGGAGCACATGGAGGGACTGTGTCAATAGGAATGGCGCATCTCTCCTGAGAGAAGTTGATTAATGGCGTCGGCAAACCAGCTATACCATAAGTGCCACTTGTTCTTACCTTGTAACAATATTCTTCCCCATTTTCAAGGTTCTTGTCCTCATATACTCTGGCTTGTGTCGTACCAATAGAATCAAATATCCCTATAGAATTCAATCTGTAAATAGTAAAACTGTTATTAGACCATGGAACCAACTCATTCCAGGTAAGTATGGTTTTTTTATCAGAACCATCCACATTCAGAAATACACTGGATGCAGAGGTGGAACTCCCATATAATGAACCTCCCTGTCCTGCAAAGAAGTCAACAATATAGGTGTAAGGGCTAATAATCGTATTGATTTCAATATCTGTAAAAGAGGTGTCTACAGGATCTAAAAAGTTCAATGAAGTGAAATTTGCGTTCGGGATATTAGTATAAGCGGCAGGATTAAATCCAATTCCTCTTTTCAATGTGTAGGTATATGGCCCTGGATTTTGGATAGTATCAAAATCCATGGTTCGTGGTTTAACCCATTTTATCAGAATTCTACCATTAGCTGAAGTTTCTTCTATTGTCACATTGGTTATCAATGGAATATCTAAGTTTAGTTGGAGACATACTTCATTAGATGGAAGGCTTTGAACAGGATTGAAAGGAAATCCACCTGACGAAGTTTTTGCAAATTCTGCCTCAACTCTGTAGCAATATGCCTTTCCTTTTTCGACAGTTGCATCCACATATGTATAATTTGAGCCATCTGTCGTTTTTTGAGCAAATGCAATTTTGGTATATCCTTTCCCTTCCATAGTAGGATTACATGTATCAGGCTGAAAACTATTACTACTCACTCTGCGCCATACATTGAAACCTTTGAAATAGTTCTTATTCGTTATCTGACAAAGATAAGGGTCATCCCATTTAAGTATTATTTGGTTCAAACTTGATTCCCCAGTCAAATTTTCCGGCCCTGGTGCGACTACTTTGATTCTTACCGTTTTTAGATCTGCCAAGCCTGTGGTGTCAGAATAATTATCAACTGCTTTAAAAATTACAGAATAATATTCTTTGTTGATGGCATTACAATCTGGCGTCCAGCTAAAAGTACCGTTGACGGGAGGAGTTTCGAAATTTGGTGAAACATTAAACGTAGCTTTACCTGTTTCAACTACAAATGGGCCTCCTAAGGCTGTGAGTTTAACTTTTTGTGAAGAACCGTCAGGATCAGTAGCCGCCACTCCAAAAGTCAGTGTTTGACCTGCCACAATGCAGACTTCCTCAATTGTTTGGACCTTTGGAGGTCTATTATCGCATACCTGAATCAATATCTGCATATCCCTGACAAGTGAGGAAATCAAGACACCGCTCCTATATTCACTGATTCGCAAGGCAATGTTGTATTCTCCTGCTTTTCTAGGTGCATCCCATACCAGATCGCCAGTTTTGGAATCTAAAGTTAGTAAGTTATTTGCTCCAGGAAGAATTTGTTCAGGAAATATATAGTTGGGTACCACAGACCCGACACCTTGCTGGGGAATAACCAATTCATAAACTAAACTATCGCCATCTATGTCAAATGCATTGGGATTGTGGGTAAATCTTTGACCAACGCAACCAACATCTATGGGCGGTTGGAGCAGTTTTGGTGCATTGTTAAACCCTTGAAATGTCGCATTTAAAAAGGAAAAAGTCGTCTCAATATAAAAGGGTATGATCTCAGAATTTGGTGGATTTACATTCAAGATACCTGAATTTCTATTAGGGTCGGTCATACTCATAGTATATGTAGCCCGACTAGGATAGGTATGCTCAAAAGTATATATATTGTATTTGATGTCAGGACCTATTATCACACCATTACCCCCGCCATTGTTTCTTGCTACTTTGCTGAATGTCCCATCACCCCAAATCAGTATTAGGGAATCTCTGTCAGCATCCACACTGGAAGCTTTGGTATATGTGATGATAGAAGCACGAATACGTAAATCGCCTATTTGTTCATATATGATTTCTCCAGCCCTGTTGTGTGTAGCCCATGAGAACATAGGTAGGCAAAGGAGCAAAAATAAGTATATCAGGTTTCTATTCAATTCAACGAGCTTGTTTCCTCAAATATACAACGTTTGGCTTAATTGAAATGAGCTGATAATGTTAAAGAAAAGTAAAATAGAAAAAGACGAGTATTTGAGTTAACCAGTATAATAGTTAACCAGTAAATCAGTATTAGAGTTAACCAGTCGACCAGTGTTGACCAGGTATCTAAAATTAACTAATTGGTTAGTGATCCTAATACTATTATACTCTAATACTATCCACACTAATACTGTTATACTCTTATACTTTAAAACGCATACTGCTCTTCAGCTATAATCTTAGCTGCGATCTTTTTTCTGTATTCTTTAACGTTGATTGGTTCTAGTTTCGTAAAGCGCTTGATCCCCATCAGCATCACCTTTAGTTCATCCCCAGAGGCGAAAGACGCTAATGCGTCAACTGAATTTTTGGCGATTCTATCTTGTGCATCATGGAAGAATACCTTTAAGATGGCTTCTTTTTCTGAAAGTTTAGGGTCATTCATTTTATTAACCTCAATTAATCTGGCTAAAACAGATTCTGCATTGAAAACATCGACCATGATGTCAGCGATGTTCATCAAGATCTCTTGCTCATTTTTCAGATCTACCTTGCCATCCATTTGATATTTAGCTCCGGCACCAGCTACGATCAATAATATTTTTTTGAAATGGCTTAAAGCCTTAGATTCGGTAGGATAGGGTCCTTCAAATGTTTCCATTTAGGCATACCGGCTAGTTCCTTTTGAACAGCCCAGGCAGGTCCTACCATATCCAATTCACCTTTCATGACTCTTCTTAGCAACATGTTGACCAAAAGAAGTCTGTTGATCTCATTCGTACCTTCGTATATTCTATTAATCCTATTGTCTCTAAATAAACGTGCAGGAATATATTCCTCAGAAAATCCAAATCCACCATGAATTTGAACGAGTTCATCCACTGCGTAATCAATACATTCGCTTCCGTATATTTTAGAGATCGCACATTCTATAGCGTATTCTTCCGCTGCATCTAAAAGTGCTTGTTGGTATGGTAACCCTTCTTCAATAGCTGATGATTTCCAATCTTCTATTAGATCAGCAATCCTGTAGTTGGTGGATTCGAGGACATAAGCTTTAATGGCCATTTCAGCTATTTTATGTTGAATGGCACCAAAGTTCGCAATTGGAGTTTTGAACTGCTCTCTTTCCAGTGCATATTTGACAGCTCTGGTAGTAATGATTTTACAACCTCCACCTACAAGTACGCCTAATTTGAAACGACCCATATTCAACACGTTGAAGGCAATCAAATGACCTTTTCCTATTTCTCCAAGGACGTTTTCAACAGGGACTGGTGCATTCTCGAAAAAGATCTGTCTTGTAGAGGATCCTTTAATTCCGAGTTTGTGCTCTTCTTCTCCAAGGACCATACCCTGCTGTGCCTTTATCCACAATAAAACCTGTGAATTTATCTCCATCCACTTGTGCGAAAACTATAAATACATCAGCAAATCCGGCATTGGAGATCCACATTTTCTGACCATTCAGAATATAGTGTGTTCCCTCAGCATTAAGAATAGCCTTTGTCTTTGCTCCAAGGGCATCACTCCCTGAACTTGGCTCAGTTAAACAGTAAGAGGCTTTTAATTTTCCTGAAGAAAGATCAGGTAGATATTTTTGTTTTTGTTCTTCAGTTCCGTAATATAGGATTGGCAACATGCCTATTCCTGTATTCGCTGCAAAAGTGGTACAGAAAGATGCATCACCACGACCTATTTCTTCACCTATTATTGTGTTTAATATAGTGTCAAGTTCTTGTCCGCCATATTGTGTTGGAATATGTGCTCCTACAAGACCTAATTCGCCTGCTTCATCCATTAGACTTGGTTGTTGATCAAGGATGTGACCTCTTGTCCAAACTTCCTTTTCCACAAATTCTCGTACCATGTCACGGATCATTTTTTGATCCTCGTTCATTTTTTCAGGGATGTAATCATCTCCGAAATAATAGTCTTTTATTAGGAAAGCCCCGCCTTTAAATTTTTCAACAATAGTATCCATTTGATGTATCTTTTACTTTAATTACAAAAATAGTATTGAGGTATCAATTAAGGTAGAAAATAGCCCTAAAAATTAATTTATAAAAATATGAAGAATATTATTCTGAATTAAATGCAATATATGACATTATCAAAATAAAATATTTATATTATAAAATTGTTACATATGAAATCAGGTAATTTTTAAAATTTGTGATTAGCTTTTTTAGAAAAATAAAATTTAAACTGTTTTTAGCTTATAAAATTAAAATGTAATAAAGTTTAATATTTGGCTATTTTCGGATAATTGAGTAGAATGCTACAATACCCCACACTGCTTCCATAATTACAAAAGGTATCACATCTGACATATATGCTCCCACGCAAGTAAAACCGGCACCTACAAAATTTAACCATTTATAAGCGGGATGCTCTGAAGATATTGTTTTGATAGATAGTAGAATGAATGCTATCA
Source organism: Candidatus Brachybacter algidus (assembly GCA_016711705.1). Lineage (GTDB taxonomy): Bacteria > Bacteroidota > Bacteroidia > Chitinophagales > Saprospiraceae > Parvibacillus > Parvibacillus algidus. Next base: position 289,126 of record JADJSK010000001.1, read on the forward strand.
GGATCATAGCGACGCCAATATAATTTAACCAATTTGCCATGTTTTTATATTTTTATAAACAAAGATAGTAGGAATTGTATTTAATGGACTGCTATGCTACTCTAGTATAGTTTTGCACAATATTTAATCCAAATAAGGAGTATATATTATTCATTATTGTAATTTTGTTCCATGCAATTTTTATTTCCAGCTTTTCTTACAGCAGCTTTTGTTATAGCTATACCGATCATTATTCACCTTTTTAATTTCAGAAGGTATAAAAAGGTATTCTTTACGAACGTCGCCTTCTTGAGATCTATTCAGCAAACTTCCAACTCAAGGAAGAAAGTTCAGCAATGGTTGGTGCTTGCATGCAGATGCCTTGCATTAATTGCACTTGTTATGGCTTTCGCGCAACCTTTTTTTGAGACTAAGGGCAAAGTCAAACAGGGAACTAATTACTCTTTTATATATCTTGACAATTCCTTCAGCATGGGTGCTAGCACCTCTGAAGACAATTTACTTGAAAAAGCAAAAGAAACAGCACATCAAATAGTGAGTGGTTTTGGTGCTGACGATAAGTTTCAGATCATTACGAACAATCTTGAAGGTGGTCAACAACAATGGTTGAATAAGGAAGAGGCAAATGCGGTAATAGACGAAAAGGTCATCAGCCCTCAGTTTAAGACATTTTCTCAGATATTCAAAACTATACAGCAGAATTTTAAAATTAGTGGACAAGGGAAGTATAATGCTTTTTTTCTAAGCGATTTTCAAGTTAATGCCGCCGATCTTGCTAAATTAAAAGACACCTCAATACAATGTAGTTTAGTGCCATTAACTACATCAAATATATCTAACAGCTATATCGACTCTGCTTATTTTAAAGATCAGGTATCTTCTCCCGGCATTGCAAACCAACTGATTTACAAGATAAAGAATGATGGAGATAAGGTAACTACAATCAAACCAGTCCTGAAATTCAACGGAAATAACAGGCCGCTTGCCATCCACAAATTAGCTGCTAGGTCTTCTATCACAGATACGGTACCTGTGCTCACGACTCAGTCTGGATATCAGACAGCAGAATTGCTCCTTAATGATGCTCCAATAACATTTGACGATAATTATTTTATCGCATGGAATGAAATTTCTAAAGTGAATGTCCTTATTATTAATGATGGTGTTTCAAACAAATATTTGAATACGGCACTCGAAACATCCAAGTTATTTAATGTTACCAATGAAGAGTTGTCTAGAGTAAATTTTGGCAGATTCAACGACTATCAATTAATCATACTTAATGAAATAAATTCCACGACTTCAGGTTTGACAGGTGAGTTAACGAAGGCGATGGATGCTGGAACCAATGTCGCTATATTTCCAAGTATTAGAAATGGGCAGGTTATCGCCCAACTCTCTTCAGCATTTAATTTAGGTGCGTCAGGTACAGTAGTAAGTTCAAATAAGCAAGTGTTTACCATCAACTCGAAGGATTATATTTTTCAAAATGTATTTGAAGGTAAAACTCAGCAGTTGAAGCTGCCAGTAACAAAGGCAGGGTTTAATATTCAGACCAAGGCAACAAAAGGCGCTATTTCTTTACTTACTTATAGAGATGGAAGTGCTTTTTTGGTTAGATATCCAAGATTTTCAGGACAAGTTTTTCTTTGTGCTTCGCCTCTGGATGTCGATTATAGCGATTTTGTAAAGAATGGTGAGGTTATTGTTCCTTTCCTATTTAAAGCGGCTTTTAATAACTCTAGTCAGCAGAAGCTTTCATTCACCATTGGTAAAAACGAAAGTTTCGAGATCAATGCTGAAGCAGCAAGTTCGGATGGAGTCTTAAAATTCAACGGACCACAAACATTTATTCCCGAGCAAATAAAAAAGGGCAAAAGAACTATTATCAATACAGGACGAGAAACAATTTTACCGGGCATATATCAGCTAGAAAAGAGTGGTAAGTTTGCATTCAATTATGATCGCAAAGAAAGCCAGATGGAATTCATGTCTTTAGAAAAGATAAAATCCTACGAAAATGATAATCTTAAAGTTATTACGCCGTCTGCACAGGCTAATCTCGCTTCAGTAGTTCAGGAAGGTGATACAGGTCTTTCCTTATGGAAGTATTTTCTTTTGACAGCATTATTGTTTTTATTATTAGAGATCTTACTAATTCGCTTTTACAAATAATTACCTCATATAATACATTTTATTGATATGATATTTGCCAATAACTTTTATCTATTGTTCTTTATTTTTTCCAATTTGTTTTGCAATGCGCCGAAACCCGAAGTGCAACCATTCAATAGAGAAATAATAAAAGTATTTGAGGCTACTCCGATTCTTACCGGAGCTGACCAAACTGACAAATATCTACCATTTTTAAAAGGATTGCGTGTCGGTCTATTGGTAAATCAAACATCAATGGTTGGCTCCCAGCATCTGGTGGATGTTCTGAAGGAAAAGGGAGTAAATGTGACCGCTATATTCGCACCTGAGCATGGATTCAGGGGAGACGCTGATGCGGGCCAGGAACTTACCAACTCGGTGGACAAAGAAACTGGTATTCCGGTGATCTCGATATATGGAAAGAAGAAAGGTCCGGATCAGGCAGACTTGGCAAATGTGGATGTTGTCGTATTTGATGTGCAGGATGTTGGCACAAGGTTTTACACCTATTTATCTACTTTGAAATATTTGATGGAGGCATGTGCAGAGTTCAAAAAACCGCTAATGATCTTGGATAGACCGAATCCGAATGCACATTACATTGATGGCCCTGTCCTTGAAATGGAGAACACCTCATTTGTTGGAATTATTCCTATTCCAATAGTGCATGGGATGACACTCGGCGAACTGGGCTGGATGATGAATGCTGAAGGGATGCTCAAGGATAAGATAAAATGCGAATTGAAAGTGATTCAATGCGGCAACTATGATCATTTCAAGCCTTATATATTACCTGTCAAGCCATCGCCCAATTTACCTAACCAGGTTTCGATCATGTTATATCCATCACTTTGTTTATTCGAAGGAACAAACTTTAGCGTGGGACGAGGCACGGATAAACAGTTTCAGGTGTATGGCAGTCCAATTGCCAAAAAAGGCGATTTTTATTTTACACCTCAACCAAAACCTGGTGCGATGACACCTTTTCTACAAGGAAAAAAATGTCGTGGATATGATTTGAGCAATTTATCCATTGAAAAAATAAGAACCGAAGGAAAGATCAATCTCACTTATTTCCTGCAAGCTTATAAGGACTATCCTGATAATGCAAAGTTCTTTCTCAAGAATAATTTCATAGATCTTTTGATGGGTACTAAAAAATTTCAACAGCAGGTCAAAAGTGGAACGAGTGAAGCAGAGATAAGGGCTTCATGGAAAGAGGGCATTGATAAATTTAAGATTATGAGAAAGAAATATTTATTATATCCTAATTGAATGGTATGTTTGCATCATAAATATTTAAATAATTTTGAGTCAAATGGATAAACTCAACGAAGTTTATATCACAAGAATTAATACTTTTTTTCCAAATGAGCCCATTTCCAACAATGAGATGGAAGGAGTACTTGGCTTTGCTGGTGGCAAACCATCGAGGTCCAGAGCGATTGTGTTGAGGAGCAATGGTATAAAGAATAGGTTTTACGCTATAGATAAATCCGGGAAGTTTAATTACACCAACGCACAGCTCGTAGCTAAGGCCGTTGAAGGTTTGTTTGATGGAAAAATTACCCAAGATGAGATCCAATTAATTGCATGTGGCACTTCAAGTCCTGATATGATCCTGCCTAGCCTTGCATCTATGGTTCATGGCGAATTAAATACTACAGGAGTAGAACTGATAAGTGCTGCAGGAGCTTGTTGCTCCGGTATGCAGGCTTTGAAATATGCTTATTATTCTATCCTGTGTGGTGAAACAGAAATGGCAGTTGCCACAGGTAGCGAACGTGTCTCACAATACCTTCAGGGGAGTAAATTTGATGCTGAGATGGAGGATTTGAAAGTGTTGGAAGAAAATCCGATACTTGCTTTTGAAAAAGATTTTCTTAGATGGATGCTTTCTGATGGTGCAGGAGCATTTTTGCTCCAAAATAAGCCTGAGGCAGGTCATCTTAACTTTAAAATAGAATGGATCGAAATCGCAAGTTTTGCTGATCAATTAGAAACCTGCATGTATTTAGGGGCGGACAAGAATGGTTCAGAAGTGCTGCATTCCTTCGGTGAAATGACCACGAGTGACTGGGCAAAAAAGAGCGTATTTGCATATAAACAAGATGTTCGACTTCTTGGTGAAAATATCGTACCAGTAGGAGCTAAATGGATGAGAGGTGTTCTTGATAAAAGGAACGTTTCTGCTGACGATGTGGATCATTTTCTACCGCATCTTTCCTCTATGTTTTTCTGGAAGAAAATTTTCGATGAAATGCACGTACATGATATGGTCATCCCTGAATCTAAATGGTTCGTGAATCTGCCGGAAGTAGGAAATGTAGGTGCTGCTTCAGCTTATGCTATGTTGGATGGTCTTTCTAAAAATGTTGCTCTTGAAAAAGGCCAGAAAGTAATGCTATTCGTGCCTGAAAGTGCGAGATTTAGTTATTCCATCGTCTATCTGACAGTTTGCTAGGCTGGGTCGCTTTGCTTTAGGTCGCCTATATTTAGGTCGCTTTTCTTTAGTTTTTTAGATGATACTCAATTTGTGCTAAGATTCGCTATGAATTCTGTTAAAAAGCTATATCACAAAGTTGCACAAAGAAGCTCAAAGTTTCACAAAGCTGTAGGAATAAGTATCACAGAGATTCTGTGTTACCCTTGCTTCCGCGCAGCGGCCACTGGTATCAAAGAGTTCCTCAAAGAATTCTCAAAGTTTCACAAAGTTGTTTTTAAGCTCCGATAACCTACACACTTCCTAACTATCTACTTGTTAACTGGGGCACTTTTCATTCAAAGAGACTCAACTGCCCATTACCAAATCTCTTAAACAAACTGGAATCTACTTCCGGCAGGCTTCCGTCGTTGAAATACTTCTTTTTTCCGAGCATGAATTGTTGTCGTATTATGTCGGCAAAATTCCCTTCACCCCGCATTCTGATGGAAAAACGATGATCTTCTGTACTTCCACCATGCAGGCTTTCTATTTGATGGATGACTCTTTCCGCCTTGTCGGGATATGCTTTTTGAACCCAATCTTTAAATATAGTTGCAACATCACCATTCAACCTGACCATCACATAAGTCACGGCAATCGCTCCTGCTTCAGCTCCTTTTTTCATGATCTCTAATAAGTGATTATCATTAATTGAAGGGATGATAGGAGAGATCATGAGCATCACAGGAATGCCAGCATCAGTAAGTTTGCGAATGGTTTGAAATTTCTTCGCAGCACTTGCCGTTCTGGGTTCCATCTTTCTTCTCAACGATTCATCCATGCTGTTGATCGTGATGATGACCTGTGCCAGATTCTTTTCAGCCATTGGCGCCAGGATGTCAATATCCCTTTCTACCAATGAATTTTTTGTGATGATGCCTACAGGATTATTATAGAGTTCAAATACTCGGAGCATTTTTCGGGTGATTTTAAGATGTTTTTCAGCCGGTTGATAACAATCAGTATTTCCGGATAGAACAACGAGTTCACCTTGCCAACTTTTCTTTTCAAATTCGGAAGTCAGAATTTCCGGAGCATTTTCTTTATATAAGATCTTTCTTTCGAAATCCACTCCGGCACTATATCCCCAATAGTTGTGTGTGATCCGCGCATAACAATAGATGCAACCATGCTCGCAGCCCTGGTAGGGATTGGCAGAATAGGGCATCCGGACGTCCGGGCTTGTGACCTTGTTGATGAGGGTCTTTGGATAGATCTTGATGTATTGAGTCTTTTCTTTATCGCCTTCGTCTTCTTTGTACGGTTCGTCATTATAAATGGCTTCACCTGAGCGATCCAATTTGTCAAATCGATTGTGCGTATTGAGTTGAGATCCTTGTCCAGGAATGATTTTGTCCTTATTGTGTGCCACTGGCAAATAATATTATATAACCAAAATAGTGACAAAGTTATAAAATATAACCAATTTGCGAATAATTAGTTTGGCCATCTCCGAAATTTAAAATAGTCCTCTGTAGGGACAGGTCGCGACCTGTCCCTACAGAGGACTATTTTAAATTTTATCATTCAACATCCAAAATCCAACATTCAGCATTATTTTTATTACCCATTACCCATTACAAATACCCATCACCCATGCTTCACCGGCCTAAATCCAATATGCCACAGCTTCCAATTCGCCGGAACTAAGGTATATTGCTTGGGAGCAACTGTATTTGTTTTAAAAAAAATCAGGCCAAAATAGTAGATATCGATGCTGAGGGTGACATCCGGATGTTGTTTGATTTCTTCCCAGGCTTGCATCATGCCTTTTGACCAGTATATATCATCGAAGATTAGGATCATTTCATGCTCATTTCTTGAGGAAATTAATTGGTTAAAATATCTTAAAGTGGCCTCATATGTGTGATTACCATCCAGATATACGATATCGGGAAGTTCGTTTTTTTTCAGGCATTCAAGTAAGGTTTCATCAAAGTTGCCCGTTAAAATTTCTATATTTTCCTGCCCAAGGTTTTTAAACACCTTTCGAGCTTGTGATGCTATTGCAGGATTGCCTTCAAGACTGATGACCTTGGTAGCATATTGTGCGAGGTGAGCGGCAGAGATACCAAGGGAAGTCCCCATTTCCAATACATATTTTGGTTTAAAATAAGCACAAATATTATGCAACCAAAGCGATTTCAATTTTCCTGAAACAGCTGTTTTAGCGATTCTTGATATCTTATCGGTTTTCGAAGTTTTAGAACTTTTACTTCCTGCACCAAGATCAAGCACTTCAATTTTCTGATCAGTATTTTCTAAAGCAATTCTTTCTATTTTAATTTTCTTTTCAAAATCTTCATTTAATTTATTTCTGAAAATAAAATCGACAAATTCGTACACAAAAGGGGAGTGGACGTTGTAAAGCGTCGTGGCTCGGAAATAAAATTTTAGGAAATTTTTAATAGAGTTGATCAATCAGTTTATATTAAAATTTAACACATGTAACGTTAAGAAAGGAAATGGCTATATTATTAGCATTAAAAGTACATTCGTCTTTTGATTTAATATTAAATTAAGCCATTTGAATTCGAAATATCTTATTAATCTTGCGAAACAAAAAACAAAATGAGAATACTTTCAATATTATTTCTGGTAGTTATCATGTCATTCAGCGTTCATGCCCAGAAATACAGAACTGCAGCGGGTATCAGGATAGGTACAGAATTTGGTCTAACAGTCCAACAATTGATACTCGAAAGTACGACTATTGAAGGTATCATCCAGAAAGGTTTCTTCAACGATCAGACTTCTATCACTGTCTTATATGAACAACATCAGAAGATGATCTTCAAAGGATTAAACTTTTATATTGGAGCAGGTCCACACGCAGGCATCTATGGTAAGGATCGGGATGGCCGCAAGAACAGTTATGGATTGACAGCAATCGGTGGTATAGAAATGCGTTTCGGGAAATTATGTGCTTCATTCGACTATAAACCTGCCATCAACTTCGTTGGCGGCGAACAGATATTTGACAGCCAGACGGCGATTTCTTTGCGCTACATCATCATTCCTGCTAAGAAAAAGGAGAAGAACTGGAAGTTTTGGGAGAAGTGGTAACTTCCCCTCTCGAGGGGTGGGAGCCCCGGGGTGGCTATTCCCCTCTCGAGGGGTGCCGAAGGCGGGGTGGCTTATTGAATGAAGAATGAAAAATGAAGAATGAGAGTGGGCGGAACTTCTAGCTCAGGAATGCAATCGATTATCATGAAAATATTGGATGTTGAATGTTTGATGTTTGAATGATTTGAGTGAGTATAATTATTGAAGTTACTAATTTAAGTAATAATACCCCGAATGGGGTTGAAGAATAATAACTCCGGGTGCAACCCGGGGTAGAAAAGTTATCCTACCAACCCCGGAGTGGGTTGAACTATTTTATTAAATAAATTCTACTTAAACATTATGAATCAAGTGATTTATTACACTCTGATTAATTTCTTCACCAAAACTCGCTTGCCCACATTCATCTGCAAATAATACACCCCTGATAGCAAATCATTGATATTTAGCAAGGCAGGAAGATCGCCATTTGATTTTTTGAAGCATGACCTTACCATTAATATCTCGAAGGATCAACTCGTCATATTGTTTATCTTTTTCATTCAATGGAATGATGTTGACCTCGTCATAACCGGGATTGGGGTAGATGGCAAAAGCATTGTCTGCATTTATGTTCTTTGTCGCCAGTCCCGTCAACTGATACCTGGTGCGCTGTCTTCTTTGTTCAAGAAAAGGTTTGAGGCCATAAGGTGTGTGATTGTCTATCTTTTTGGTGTAGGCATTGTGAAAGTCATTAATGTTGTATCCATAGTCTTTAGGTCGATAAGTATCAGCTTCCGCCGCCGGAGTGATAAGTACATGCCATTCATCGATCTTTGGAAAAACACTATCCGGCAAAGTCACATTATTGGTCACAGAATCCAGATAATTGATGAAGATCTGTTTGAATTCCGGTACGTTTAAAAGTGAACTAATCAGCGGGCGTGGTTCATTCTGATGATACCATTTCAGCGCATCTCGTTCCAACCAATCGATACCCAACCAATCGATGCCGAAGGTATTGTCTGTATCGTAAGCTGCATAGTGAAACTGCCCGGTAAATGGCTCTTTGTAAAGATAAAAATTGTTCTTCAGGTAAAAATAATCATCCCAGTTACCCGTTGCTATATCCACAGCATAAGTTTTTAACACACTTCTGATATTCAGGATATTGTGAATATTCGTGGAAAAGCCGACAGCGTTTGGTTTATTTACAAAACTGATCAACTCTACAAGATCAGAATAGTCATCCGCATCTTCATTCGTTTTTAGATCATATGCTCTTGTCACAGGGTCATTAAATATATTTTTGTAACCTGACTGCTCAGGGCCCTGATAAGTAAAGTCTGCCGGATAAGTACATTTGTATAAATTCCCTTTATCGGATTCAAAATGATCCTCTATCCATTCATCATCAGGTTCTTCTAAATTGGTGTAAAGGCCCCTATATTCATTGTTGATATATACTTTTACGAATGCTCCACGTCGCGGCAGGAGACCACATCTTTCATAGATGTAATAGTACAGCATTTGGCGGATCATGGTCGGGTCATTGACATTGGCGAGCAGATTTATCTTTTTTACACCTTGATACTTGCGCCCTTTTTCGTAAGTATTGAAACTAAGCTTAAAGGATTTTTTTTGATTGTTGAGCGCTGTATTGCCTTTGAGCCGGAAACCTACATGTTCCAAAGTATCCCGGGCACTCAGATCATTATAGACAAAAGTACATTTCGAATAAATATCGTTGACCTTATTATTGATGATGTATTTTAGCGTGTCAGGATCAATGGATATATGAATTTCAGATATCTGCTTGTCGTCGAAAAGTTTAGCTGTTTTCTGCGCCGAAGTTATGTTGCAAAACATCGAGAGGGCAAAGAGGAAAATAAATTTTAGTATAGATTGAAGCATAAATGTGAGATTTACAACAGTAAAGATAGTTTTGATTATTTTCTAAAATGTTAATTTTTAAAATTAAATTTCAAAAGATCCTGTTTTTCAAATAGTTAGATTTATATTTGAAAATCGTTCACAATTTAAAAACTCACATAAATGACTATACTACCTTCTAGACTTTTATTACGTTCAGTGATAAAAACCATTATTCTCTTTTCTTGCCTTACATTAGGTGTAATTAGTTCTAAAGCACAATGTATACAAGCTTATTTTATTGAAACAAAAGGCTTTTATTGTAAGGATGAAGGATCAATTTGTATTGTTACTGTAGCTAAAGGTGATGATTGTAATGATTATATTTATGAACTTGAATATTTAACGGCCTCCTTTAATTTAACTGATATTGGTGACTTTACTTTAGGGACTTCATCGAATCCATTGAAAACGAAATTGACTGCTTCCGAATTTCCGATACATGATAGTGAGATAAGAAAATGTTTGAAAGGTAAAGTGTTGATCCCTGGTTGTGTATTTACACTTAAACTAGTAAATCAATTTGATCCGACTGATATCTATGCATCTACCACATTTAAAGTGGATGATTATAAAATTCTTACAGGTATTAATACTGTATCTGCCTTAATAGGAACAGGAGATTTATTGACTCCTAACGGATTAGGGCCGGGTCCTTTCAGTATTAACACACCGCAAAAACTTGTAATTAATGGCACCCTCATTGTGGATATGGATTACTTTTTTGGTACACAGTTATATAAACTTTACAATGATATTGTGCTTACTGCAGGATCAAAGGTTATTATAAGCCAGGGTCAAGACCTGGATGTATACAGGGCTAATTTTTATAAATGCCCTGAATACAATAACTGGGAACACATTTTGGCCTTAGAAGGATCTTCAATTGAATGTGAACGAACGACCATAAGCGGTGCAAATACAGGTCTGTGGTTAAACCATAATTCTACACTTCTAACTTATGGTGCAGATTTTTTCGATAATTTTTGCGGACTAAGGGCTTCAGATGTTAACCATACTCCAATGACTGCAAACATTATTACAAGCCCTGCTTCCTTAACTAATTCGGGAACGGTTTTTAGTAATAATAAATTTGGTATTGTACTGTATGATGCTTCTCCAATTATTATAGCCAATCCGTTTTTGTTTGATAACTCTGTTGGTATTAGTATGAGTTATTCATCATTAAAAGGAGATAACATAAGTTTAAGTGATAATGATTATGGTGTGGAATCGGTCTATTCCAATAGCCTTATTGAAATTAAAAATTCAGATTTTTTCCATAATAAAATTGGACTCTATTCCATCTCATCCGAATTAGATGTAGAAGATAATCATTTTGGAAGTAATGGCTTGGCAATAAATATTTTGGGATTTAATGGTTACCATAGTAAAGTGAAAAGTAATACTTTTTTTCAGGATGACCAAGGTATATTAGGTTTGTCACATGCTTCAAGGGCTGAAATTTCCTTTAATGATATAAGAGCTAAGACTTTACCCTACTCACTAAGCGGTATTGCTCCATATTCACATATCTGGAGTTTCACCAATAACTATGCCTGGGATTTAACTAACGGTTCCAGTACATTCTCATCCACTCCTATAGTTGCACTGAATAATACCAAAAGTGCACGTGTAGGACACAATACAGATACCGGCAACGGACCTTCAGCTATCGTCAATGGGACTATTGGTATTTCAGTAAGCGGTGGAGGAAATAATGTTATAGACTATAATACTGTAGTCAATCTAATTAACGGGGCTCCCGGAATACAATTGATGGGTAGTCCGGGTGCTATGATCAGCTGTAATGAAAGTTCTGCCTCTGAGGGGCTTAGAGTAATAAATAATAATAACGCGTCGGATATTTCAGGAAATATTTTTACCGGTAACGGATATAACCTCAAATATGGAACCGCATTGAATACTTTAGGAACATCAGGCATTCAAATGTATAAAGATAATATTTTTGATGCGAGTTCTTCGTCATTTCCAAATGCTAGACATTTTGGTTCTATTGGAGAAATTAATAATAGTAAATACATAGAATCTGACTACGTTGGATCCATTCCGGTAATTCAAAATGGTCCTTATTTCCCAAATTTCCTTCCTCTTAATTCTGGATGGTTTTCTGTAGAAAGAGATGGAAAACACTTTAAATGCGGTCCGGAGTTAATTGAGCCTGGAGATTCTACGCATTTTCGTATGGCGAATGAGAACATTGGACTTTTGAATAATAACATAGGATTAGTATACAATGCTGAAGTAGAATTTGATACCAAACTAAAGTTGATGAGGAGTTTGCGGAGATTGAATGAAATAGGAGTGATGACAGACGAGCAACAGCAATGGTATGATGAGCTTTCCGGGACTTTGTTTGGGCAGTTTATTAATATAGAAAACCTTAATCTACAAGCATCTTCATTTACCGAGGATCAGCAGGCGGGATTAAATTCTTTGGAAGATCTGATAAAAGAAAAGTCAACCTTGCTGAGTGAAATTACATGGGTCAACTATAATGAAGAAAGCGAAGAATTTGAAATAGATGAAGAAGCGAAAGCCCAATTTGAAGAGAGAAAAGAAGACCTGTCACAGGTTTTGATCGCTAAGGGGCGGATCCTGGCAGATTCACGAACACAGCTAAGGGAAATCTTACCGGCCTTAAAAGACCTTAACAATGCAATTACTCCAAATGGCACGACTTCATCTGAGAATCTGCAGGCAATCAATCGGATCCTGTATAATAGGTTAAATTCAGATACGCTGAATTATACGGATGAAGAAAAGGAGCAAATAGTACAGGTAGCGAGTCAATGTATGGGTATGGGAGGAGAAGCTGTGGCCCAGGCAAGATCGATGAGAACAGAATTTGATACAAAATATTATGAATACAATGATGAATGCCTGGTATTCAATGAATTGCCAGCGCAGCGAAAAAAGGGTGAGGAAGATTATTCATTGCGGATCAACCCTAATCCTGCAAATGAAACTACAACACTAGAAATAACTTCGATCGACGAGGAAAGAACAATTTACCTTGTAAATTACATGGGGAAAATAGTCAAAACGTATGTTTTGGGTGCAAAAGAGAGCCGAAAGACTTTAAATATTGCTGACTGCCATCAGGTTTGTATTATATTAAAATTGAAGGTTTGGACCAAAACAAAAAATTGATCAAAATAAATTAGTGTTTAAGGCTCACTAGATGAAAAAAGTAATTCAAATTTTCTGCATATTTTTTTTGGTTGTTAAAACAGTTTCAGCGCAGTACATCAATAAACAATGGGTATTTGGATATGAATATGAACCTGACTACAAAGTTGGAATGAACTGTATTGATTTCAATGATCACAAGATCGAGGTGTATCCTTATGATTACCAGGATGATGTAATCTTCATGGCTTTTTCATCAGCTTTTATTAACGACAATGAAGGGAAAATCGCATTGTTGTCGGATAATTGTTCAATATATGATAAGGAATTACATTTTATAGAAGGTGGAGAAAAAATGCATGATAATGATTTTTCTCATGAATATTGCAAAGATCATATCCACTTTTATGTAATAAGTAAATCCAATATTTTTTTTCCATATATTAAAGAGAAGGATCATTATTTTCAACTTTACAAGGATGTATATGCAACGGATGTGAAACTGGTCAGTTCCAACATCATGCTCAATAAAATCGGGTTTAATAGTCAAAATAAACTTGCTATCCAAAGTCATGATACAATAGATGATAAAAGATATCAAAGTATTGCAATAATAAACCCAACCCTAAATAAGAATAAAGATGCCTGGTGGATATTTAATCTTGGTGAAGATACAAATGAGTATAGTGCTTATTTACTAAACGATAATAAGTTGGATACAATGCATAAACAAAAAATAGGCCGGAAAATCAACGAAAGGTCTATCACTGTGAATGGTAGTATTTTTTCTCCTGATAACAAAACGATGATACAGCTGATCAATGGCATTGGTCTACAGGTTTTTGACTTTGATGATGCCACAGGAATGTTTTCCAATGCAAGAGAGATCAAAGTAAGAATTGATACATTTAAATATTGGTCATTTGGCATGTGTTATTCACCGAACAGTAGATTTGTCTATGTGGGCACTGGCGGTTCGGATGAGGATCCCCCTTATTTAAACTATTTATATCAAATCGATCTATGGGATAATAGTGTAGAGCAGTTAGCTACATTTTATCAATCGGATGAAACAGGATGGGATGTGGGCATAGGTTCTATCAGTCGTGGACCGGATTGCAGATTGTATGTATCACCCGGAAGCACATCACACTGGATGCATGTCATCCATTATCCCGATGAAGAAGGCGTAGCATGTGGTTTTCAACCAATGGCCATAGACCTGCCCTATAGAGTTGGTAAGGTTTTACCAAATTTTATGCAAGGTGGGTCAGAATGTGACCCAACCTATGAATGGCCATTTGCACTCGCCACTCAAACCCCGGTGGAGGAATTGCTGACTGATATAAATATGAGTCCCAATCCGGGAAGAGATATTGTATTTCTCAACTCTGAAAAAATTCAGCCTTCATTATGGACGCTAGATCTATATAATATGAATGGAAAGTTAATGAAATTGATGAAAGGAATCAACTCGTATATTACTCAAATCGATATTTCAGATTTAAGCGCAGCTGTGTATATCTATAAAGTCAGTGACAGAGACGGTAGGCTGCTGAAAGTGGGGAGGTTGATAAAAATTTAGTAAAAAATTAAAACATACGAATATGAGAAGTTCAATAATTATTTTCCTTATTATTTTGATTATTACATCAGGCAAAATCAAATATTTGGGCAGTGTAATGATCAATTTTATGTAGAAACCAAAGGTTTTTATTGTGAAAAACCCGGAACTATTTGCATAGTGACGGTATATAAAGATTTGGGATGTGAAGACTATGAATACCAATTGGAATTTCCCACTACTTCATTTTTTGTCACCAATAATGGTGATATGACTGGGTCGGTCAATCCAACAACGACTATCTATTCTGTTGAAGAAGAAGCCACCTTCGATATTACCCGGAGAAAATGTATTAGTGGACTTTTGCAGATACCAAATACTGTTTTCACGGTCAGATTAGTTAATAAGTTTGATCCAACAGATATCATTAGTACATTTACTTTTAAATTGGATGATTATAAATTAATTACCGGTACCAACACAGTATCTTCTTTAATAGCGTCGGGTGATCTCCTGGCTCAAGGATTGCCTGATCCTGGTCCTTATAGTTTAAACACACCTCAAAAGATCGTTATTGATGGTCATCTGATAGTGGACATTGATTATCTGTTCAGTAATTCTACCCTTAATTTATATAATGAAATAATTCTTAAAAATTCATCATCTATTGAAATCCAGCCGGGTATAAAATTAAATACAAGAAGGACCAATATATATAAGTGTCCGGAATATCCTCAATGGGATAGAATTGAAGCAATGAACGGCAGTACATTTGATTGCCGTACCACCACGATAAGTGGTGGCCAAACCGGGGTATGGTTAAAGCAAAATTCCACTTTTAATTCAGTAGATGTGAAGCTATTCGAGAACTTTGTCGGGTTGAGAGCCTATGACCCGTTATTCACGCCTATGACGGCAAATATCACTACCCCTTATAATCCTTTAACAGGAGCGGCCACTTCATTTTCTGAAAATGACTTCGGCATGGTTTTATATAATGCTTCCCCTATTGTATTACAATTCCCTGTATTTCTGGATAATAAAGTAGGTATATATCCTGCAAATTCTTCTTTAACTGCTACTAAATCATCTTTCAAAAGAAATGGATATGGCATCCAATGTTTTTATTCCAATCCATTAATTAGTATTAAGCAATCAACATTTGACCACAATTCTATCGGTATACATTCTATTGCAGAATCTTTAATTTTTAATGACAATACCAATGTACAATTTAATGACCTATCTATGAATATATTTGCCTTCAATGGATACAATACAGAGATAAAAAGAAATGAATTTACAGAAAACAAACAAGGTATTGTTGGTTTGACCTATGCAGCATCTGCTGAAATAAGTCAAAATATACTCAATGATGTTTCATCCCCTTTTTCACTTAATGGGATAGCACCAGGCATCCATGATTGGGATTATGTTGATAATTCTACAGCAGACATGAGCCTTATAACAGGAATACCATCCACTACACCGAATATTTCATTAAACAATACCAATGAAGCCGAAATAGAAAAGAACGATGACGGCATCTGGCAAGGCACAATTGGTGTGTATATAAATGGTGGACATGATAATTTTGTAAGTGAAAATAATATCGCCAATGATAATACGCACGGAATTGGATTAAAAGTCGTTTCCAGCCCATCATTTTTCATGAACTGCAACCATGTATATGCTGAAAATGCTTTGAATGTTTTGAATACCAATGCTACTTCCGTAATTATACTTAATTCTTTACTTGGTCCGGGATATAATATGCAGTATGGTACTGCACTAAATACTATGGCTACTTCAGGTATTCAGGAATATCGGGACAATAGATTTGAAGCAAGTGCAGGCTTCAAAGCTAAACATTTTGGTTCTATTGGAGAAATTAATAATAGTAAATATATTGAAAATAATACGGTTGGTATGACACCAGTAGCAATAGGAGGAATCTACTTTCCGCATTATGAACCTACTTCTTCTGGGTGGTTTTCAGTAGTAAAAGATGGGGAAAATCCAAGTTGCATACCACTACCAATTGAGCCTGGAGATTCTACGCATTTTCGTATGGCGAATGAGAACATCGGACTATTGAATAGTGACATAGGGCTAGTATACAATGCTGAAGTAGAATTCGACACAAAATTAAAGTTAATGAGGAGTTTAAGGAGATTGAATGAAATAGGAGTGATGACAGATGAGCAGCAACAATGGTATGATGAGCTTTCCGGGACTTTATATGGGCAGTTTATTAATATAGAAAACCTTAATCTACAATCTTCTTCATTTACGGAGGATCAGCAGGAGGAATTAAAAGCCCTGGAAGATTTAATAAGTGAAAAATTAACATCTTTAGATGAAATCACATGGGTCGTTTATAATGAAGAGACTGAAGAGTTTGAAATTGATGAAGAAGCAAAAGCTCAATTTGAAGTTATAAAAGAAGAATTATCTCAAATACTCATTAGTAAAGGTCAAATCCTGACAGCCTCGAAAATAAAGTTAAGGGGAATTTTGCCTTTATTAAATGAAATTAACGAAGGAATAACACCAAATGGCACAATTTCATCTGAGAATCTACAGAACATCAATCGGATCCTGTATAATAGGTTAATCTCAGATACACTAAATTATACAGATGAAGAAAAGGAAAAAATAGTACAGATTGCTAACCAATGTATGGGCATGGGAGGGGAGGCTGTTGCCCAGGCAAGATCGATGAGATCAGAATTTGATACAAAATATTATGAATATGATGATGAATGTTTAATATTCAATGAATTGCCAGAACAGCGAAAAAAGGGTGAGGAAGATTATTCATTTCGTATCAACCCAAATCCTGCTAATGAAACCGCAACGCTTGAGATAACTTCGATCGACGAGGAAAGAACAATTTACCTTATAAATTACATGGGTAAAATTGTCAAAATGTATGTTTTGGGTGCCAATGAAGGTCAAAAGAATATGGATATTTCAGAATTGCCATCAGGCTTGTATTATATCAAAATCGAAGGACAGGATCAAAACAAAAAATTGATCAAAATAAATTAGTACTTTAAGTTCACTATATGAAAAAAATAATTCAGATTCTCAGCTTCGTATTTTTGGTCGTTGAAGTAATTTTAGCTCAGTACAACAACAAACAATGGGTATTTGGATATCAAGATGAGCCCTCGTCTAAATTAGGATTAAATTGTCTGGATTTTACAAATCATGAAATAAAAGTTTACCCCTATGAATATCAAAATGGGATAAGCTGGATTAGCTTTAGTGGAAGTTTTATTTGTGACTCCTCTGGCCAAATCGCACTAATTTCAGATTTTTGTTCTATTTATGACAAAGAATTAAAAATTATAGAAGGTGGAGCTCAAATGCATGATAATTTTTGGTCAGCGGGCTATTGTTTAGAAGATTTTCATGTTTATTTTCCAACAAAAACAAATATATTTTTTCCTTATCTTACTTCAAAGTTGAGCTATTTTCAATTATATAAGGATTCCTATGCAACCGATGAATATGTAAGTTCCGCTTTTATTTTAAATAGAATTGGGATTAATAATCAAACTAAATTTGCTGTTCAAAGCCATGATACTATAGATGATAAAAAATATCAAAGTATAACGATGATCAATCCCACATTAAATCGAAATAAAGATGCCTGGTGGTTATTTAATTTGGGTAACAATACAAATGAATACAGAGCATTTTTGCTAAATGACGAAAAGTTGGATACAATTCATACTCAAAATATAGGACGCAAATTAAATGAACGATCTCAAACTGTAAATGGTGCTTTATTCTCCCCGGATAATAAGTTAATGGTTCAATTAGTTAATGGGATAGGTCTCCAGATATTCGATTTTAATGATGAAACTGGCTTATTCTCTAATGTTAGAGACATTAAAGTTGAAATTGACACTTTTGATCGATGGGCATTTGGAATGTGTTTTTCTCCTAATAGTAGGTTTTTATATGTCTCAACATTAGCTGACAATTCAGATCTAACTTATTTAAATTATTTATACCAAATAGACTTTCAAAATAGTGAAGTTGAATTAATCGCAACTTTTTTTCAAATAGATGAAACCGGGTGGAATGTTGGAATTGGTTCCATCAGCCGGGGACCAGATTGCAGATTGTATGTATCTCCGGCGAGTACTTCTCATTGGATGCATGTCATCCATTATCCCAATGAAAAAGGAGCAGCATGTGGATTCCAGCCGATGGCAATAGATCTGCCTTTCCGGGTGGGGCAGGTATTACCCAATTTTATGCAGACAGGGACTTATTGCGATCCGACCTATAACTGGCCATTTCCACTCGCTATCCAAACTCCCGGCGAAGAGGTCTACGCAGATATAAGTGTTAGCCCCAATCCGGGAAGAGATATCGTATTTCTCAACTCTGAAAAAATTCAACCTTCATTGTGGACGCTGGATATATATGATATGAATGGAAAGTTGGTAAAAGTGATGAAAGGAATCAACTCGTATATTACTCAAATCAATATTTATGATTTAAGTGCTGCTGTGTATATCTACAAAGTTAGTGATAGAGAGGGCAGGTTGCTGAAAGTGGGTAGGTTGATAAAGTTGTGATAAGTATTAGAGTTAACCAGTATTAGAGTTGACTAGTATCAGAGTTAACCAATATTATAGTTGACCAGTTTTATAGAATTAGATTTAAAATGTGTTAGATTATTTTCAAATATCAACTGTAGGGGTAGGTTGTGACCGTCCTGAAAGGTGATTTTGAAATGGGAATTAGTTAACCAGTTTACCCACTCAAATACTATCTATTATAATACTCTAATACTTTCTACTACACCACCACATTCACCATTTTCCCTTTCACCACGATAACCTTCTTCGGAGCCTTACCTTCGAGCCATTTTATGATCTCAGGACGCGATAGGGTAGTCTCAGTTATTTCAGCATCTGTAGCTTCCAACGGAAAGTCCATCAGATCTCTCTTTTTGCCATTGATGCACAACGGGTAAGTGATGACACTGCTAAAAATGTGTTTTTCATCCAACTGAGGCCATGTTGCTTTATGTACACTTTCTTTATGACCCAATTGCTGCCACAATTCTTCCATCATGAATGGTGCGAATGGTGCTAACAAGATGACCATTGGTTCGAGGATAGAACGATTTTTGACATCCAGTTTGCGGATATCATTCAATGCGATCATGAAAGCGGAGATACAAGTATTCAATGCTAGTTTTTCAATATCTTCAGAGATCTTTTTGATGGTCTTATGCAGCACCTTCAATGCCTCTTCAGATGGAGCTTCTTCTGTTAGATTCAATTGGCCCCTTTCGTCAAAAAATTGAGACCAGAATCGTTTGAGGAATTTCGCCACTCCTTCGATTCCCTTGATATCCCATGGTTTGGCTTGTTCCAATGGTCCGAGAAACATTTCATACATCCTGAAGACATCAGCGCCATGGGCATTGATGACCTTGTCAGGGTTTATGACATTGTACTTGGATTTGGACATTTTCTCTACCTCCGCCTTAGTATTGAACCTGGATGGTTCTCCCGGAATAATAGAATTAAGGATGTTATGCTGAAAGTAGCCATTGGCAGTTACAAAAGCCGCTTCTGCATATTCGGAGCGCCATTGAGTAAATTTTTGGATACCGTCAGTGTCGAGATATCCACCCGTAGATTCGCCATAGTCTTTAATATAATCTATGTGAACCGTCATTTCAGAAATACCATTTAGATCCGGATTTCCTGTTGAAGTTTCAGAAGGGTAATCAGCGGCAAGTTCACTACTGATGAAGATCCTGGTCGGTTTGTTCAAGGGTGAAGATTCCCACTGTCCGGCTTCATTTTTAAAATAAACGACACTTTGTAAGTCTTTTACAAGGTATGTTTTCTCTGAAACACCTTGTATCATGCCTTGATTAACCAATTTCTTAAACGGTTCTTCTGTCACTGTAAGTCCCATGTCATACATGAATTTATGCCACGTTCTTGAGTACAATAAATGACCGACTGCATGCTCTGCACCGCCGATATAAAGATCTACGTCTTTCCAATAATTGATGGCTTCCGCAGAAAAAGGTGCATCCGCATTGTGTGGATCCATATATCTTAAAAAGTACCATGAAGAACCGGCAAAGCCCGGCATGGTGTCCGTTTCTCTCTTTAATCCTTCCTCTGCATTGACCCATTCTATCGCTTTTGCTATTGGGGAACTGCCATCTCCTGCAGGTTTGAAGTCGCGAATTTGAGGCAATTCTAATGGTAGGTCATTCAAAGGCTGTACAACTCCATCCGCATCGTAAGCGATAGGGAAGGGTTCACCCCAGTATCGCTGGCGACTGTAGTTGGCGTCCCTCAATCTAAAGTTGATAAGTTTAGTGCCAATACCTTGTACCTCAATACGTTCGAGGGCTGCCTTTATTGCATCAGGTATACTTAATCCATCCAGGAAATCTGAGTTTTTAAGTGTTCCGTCTTTTGATTCGATGTCAGCATTTTCTGCTCTTTCAATAATTTGTGGCACAGGCAGGTCGAAAGTCTCTGCAAACCTAAGGTCTCTTTCATCGCCTGCAGGTACAGCCATGATGGCGCCACTTCCGTAATCTATCAATACATAGTTGGATACATACACCGGGATTTCTTTGCCGCTGAAGGGGTGAATGGCATATGAACCTGTAAATACACCTGTCATGGATTTGTCTGCGTTCAATCTGTCGGCTTCAGAAGCCTTTGTCGAAGATTTCACGTACTCTTTCATGAGTACTTTTTGTGTCTCAATTGTCAGTTGATCGACCATGGGATGTTCAGGTGCCAATACCATGAAGCTTACTCCGAAAATTGTGTCAGGTCTTGTTGTAAATATTTCGATTTTTTCATCACGCCCTTTCAGCGAAAATGACATTTTTGCACCTTCTGAACGTCCAATCCAGTTGCGCTGCATGATTTTCAGTGATTCCGGCCAGTCCACTTTATCCAATCCATTCAACAATCTTTCAGCATATGCTGTGGTGCGCATACTCCATTGCATCATTGGTTTTTTGATGACAGGATAGCCACCTCGTTCAGATAGACCATCCTTGATCTCATCATTCGCCAATACGGTACCTAATTCTTCACACCAGTTGACAGTGCTGTATTTGCGGTACATCAAACGGTAATTCATCAGGATGTCATCCTGCTCTTTTGGTGTTGATGAGTTCCACTGCTCTGCAGTAAATTCCATTTTGGAGGTGGCTACAGCATTTACGCCCTCACTGCCATTTTCTTCAAACCTTTTAATCAGTTTGTCGATATCGACGGCCTTATTTTCACACAAATCGTAATATGCATTGAACATTTTGAGGAAGATCCACTGCGTCCACTTATAGTAATTCGGATCGCTGGTCATTAATTCTCGCGACCAGTCGTAAGAGAATCCGAGGTTGTCTAATTGTTTTCTGAACTGCGAAATATTCTCCGCAGTGCTGCTGGCTGGGTGGACACCTGTTTGGATCGCATATTGCTCAGCAGGCAGGCCAAATGAGTCATAACCCATAGGGTGCAATACATTGAAGCCATTAAGTCGCTTGTATCTTGTATAAATATCTGAGGCGATGTAACCTAGTGGATGTCCTACATGCAGTCCTGCTCCTGAAGGGTAGGGAAACATATCGAGGACGTAGAATTTAGGTTTGGATGGGTCAGTTTCTACTTTGTAGAGTCCTGATTCGTTCCACTCGTACTTCCATTTATTCTCTACATTTTTTGAATTCCATTCCATGATTGCTGCATTTTCTGTTTATGGGTGCAAAAGTAATAAAATGATATTGTATGATGGATGGAATAAAGTGATAGAACGCAGATTTATTAAGATGGTCAAGATAAGATTATGATTTGTTTGAAAACTAATATGAATTTTGTGCTTGATATGGTAAGGTTGATGATTAAAACGATAGCCTTTTTTTAAGAAATATAGAACGCAGATTTAGTAGTATGGTCAAGATAGGGTGATGATTTGTTTTGGATATTTTTTAGGATTTTGGGTATGATTTTATAAGATTGATATTTTAATAGAACGCAGATTTATTAAGATGGTCAAGATAAGGTTGTGATTTGTTTGGATATTTATTAGATTTTGATGTATGATATGGTAGTATTTATATTTTAATAGAACGCAGATTTATTAAGATGGTCAAGATAAGATTATGATTTGTTTTCATTAAGAAATACTTTTCTTTTAAAAGTTGGCACTGAGCCGAAGTTTAGGAGAAGACCAACCTCTTTATCTGTAGCTTTTAAATAATTGATCAATTGGCATTCATGTTTGTGACTTAAGCTTTCAGCTGCTTTTATCTCGATAATTACAACATCCTCTACGATTAAATCGGAAAAATATTTACCAACTATTATGCCATAGTAAAAAACGTTGATAGGTTGTTGTCTTTGAATTTGCAATGAATAACTTGAGAGTTCACATTCCAAAGCTCTTTCATATACTTTTTCAAGAAAGCCATAACCAAGGGTGTTATACACCTTATAAAATGCTTTGATAATTATTTCAGTTAATTCGGAGTGTTTAAAGTTGTCAGGTCTATGAGGAAATAGTTGTGTCATCATAATTGGGTTTGGTGAATGAATAAGTAAAAATAATAAAAAGAATACTAAAATCAAGAATAATTTAAAATCATACACAATAGATGATCATCTTATTAAATCTGCGTTCAAAAAAAATCATACACAATTCAGGATCATCTTATTAAATCTGCGTCCAAAAAAAGTCTTATACAATTCATGATCATCTTATTAAATCTGCGTTCAAAAAAAGTCTTATACAATTCATGATCATCTTATTAAATCTGCGTTCAAAAAATCATATACAATTCATGATCATCTTATTAAATCTGCGTCCACAAAAACTTATTATAAAGTCATATACTTTTCATTAACATCATTGTAATCCTCATACCTTTTCTTAAAATCATCCCTCAATCATTGAACCAAAAACCCATATCCTTCGTTAAATCCAAAAACATAAACCAATCATATGATCAAATTACTTATCAAAATCGCCATCCCTATAATCATTGGTATGCTCATCTACAACTACTTTTTTGGCACAGTAAAAGAAAAAGAAACCTCTGTCGAGGTATATACAAAGGTGAAGGACCTGTCTCTTAGTCTCGTTGATGTCATGCGTTCTGAGAAAGAAAAATTTGATGAAGGCAAATATGATAAGGCCATGGATAAACTTAACGATGTATATAATGCTGCCCGTAATCATGATGAGGATATGACCGTCTCTGAGAAAAAAGAACTTAAAAAACTCGAATCAGAAAAGGAAGAATTGAAAAAAGATATCAAAGAGACTAGTAAACTTGACCAGAAGAAAGCTGATGAGAAAAGTAAATCACTTAATGATAGATTATATGATCTGGTAAAGAGGACTGAAAATTTGCTAGGCAAGGAATGAGTATTCGGATTCTTGATACTAGACACTAGTTATCGGAACTATGATTGCAGATTGGTTTTCATACTAACTTCTAATTTTTAATTTCTTACTTTAAAAAGAGTTGTTAGCGCAATGTTATTACCCATAAACTTAAGAGTTAGAGCCCTATTTTTGACAAATCTTTCCTATATTTGCGCTCTTTGTAAAAAAAATAAATTTCAATGGATCATAAAGCTTTTATAGACGCCAATAGAGAGCGTTTTTTGGATGAATTGATGCAATGGTTGAGAATTCCTTCAGTTAGTTCTGACCCCAACAGTAAAGAGGCTATGGCGCAAGCCGCAGAATATCTTAAAAACAGATTTATCGAGCAAGGAGTGGACAAGGTGGAAATTTATCCTACTGAAGGTCATCCAATAGTCTATGCTGAAAAGATAACTGATCCTTCGAAACCTACAGTTCTAGTCTATGGACATTACGATGTACAACCACCTGATCCACTTGATCTGTGGGACTCCCCACCATTCGAGCCGGTTATTAAAAAAACTGAGGAACATCCTGAAGGTGCGATTTATGCTCGTGGATCTTGCGATGACAAGGGCCAGGTATACATGCACGTGAAAGCTTTTGAGATCATGGCGAAGGACAATGACTTCCCATGTAACATGAAGTTCATGATCGAAGGAGAAGAGGAAATCGGTTCGGTAAACTTGGGTAAATTCTGTGAAGAGCATAAGGATATGTTGAAATCTGATGTCATCCTGATCTCAGATACTGGCATCATTGACAATAATACACCTTCTATTTCAACAGGGCTGAGAGGCCTTTCTTACGTTGAAGTGGAAGTTACTGGCCCTAATCGTGACTTACACTCTGGAGTATATGGTGGAGCAGTAAGTAACCCTATTAACATCCTGGCCAAGATGATTGCTTCAATGCACGATGAAAATAACCACATTACCATCCCAGGTTTTTATGACAAAGTAGAAGAGCTTTCGAAAGAGGAAAGATCCAAGATGGCTGAAGCTCCATTCTCACTTGACGCTTACGAGAAAGACCTGAAAATAGATTCCGTCTATGGTGAAAAAGATTATTCAACACTTGAGAGAGCCTCTATCCGCCCAACATTGGATGTAAACGGAATCTGGGGCGGTTATACGGGACCTGGTGCTAAAACAGTTCTGCCATCAAAAGCATTTGCAAAGATCAGCATGAGACTCGTGCCACATCAAAGTTCTGACGAAATAACAGAACTATTCTCCAAGCATTTTAAATCCATTGCTCCTGCAGGAGTTAAAGTAGAGGTGCATCCTCATCATGGTGGAGAACCAGTGGTAACGCCAACTGATTCTTTGGAGTACAAAGCAGCGGCATTGGCCATTGTTGATACTTTTGGTAAAGAGCCTATTCCTCAAAGAGGAGGAGGAAGTATTCCTATTGTAGCTCTTTTTGAATCAGTACTTGGAGTTAAATCTGTATTGATGGGATTTGGTCTGGATTCAGATGATATCCATTCTCCAAATCAGCATTATGGAGTATTTAATTTCTTCAAAGGCATTGAAACTATCCTCAGATTTTACCCGCATTATGCTGAATTAAAAAAATAATCATGGAAGGCTAAACTTCTGATTCATAAGTATTTAATTAACAACAATAAATTCAAATTTTTAGATGGTACGTAACAATTTAAAATACCTTCTTGCCTTAGGTTTTATGTTGACTTTGCTTCAGGTAGATAGCAATGCTCAAAATACAAAACCTGCTGCTAAGGCAAAAACTGCTGCAAAAGCAATCACTAAAACTGAAACAACTAAAACTAGTAAAATGGATTCATTAAGTTACGGGTTGGGCTTATTACTTGCTCAAAATGTAAAACAACTTGGTCTTGAAAACATCGATGGACCTTCTTTATCGCAAGCTATTCAAGATGTATTGGAAGGAAAAGAACCGAAAATGTCTGTTGATCAAGCTAACATGATGGTAAGCAACGAGATCGCTGCAGTTTCTGAAAAGAAAGCAGGTCCTGTCCTTGAAGAAGGAAAAGCATTCTTAGCTGAAAACCAAAAGAAGGCAGGTATAACTACTACTTCCACTGGTCTTCAATATGAAGTAATTACTTCCGGCAGCGGAGCTACTCCAAAATTGACAGACAAAGTAACAACTCACTATAGAGGTACACTAGTCAATGGTCAGGAATTTGACAGTTCTTACAAAAGAGGCGAACCGGCTACTTTCCCTGTAAATGGTGTTATCAAAGGTTGGACGGAAGCCCTTCAATTGATGAAAGAAGGTGATAAATGGAGACTTTATATTCCTTATGACCTTGCTTATGGAGAAAGAGGTGCAGGACAAGACATTCCACCTTATGCTACATTGATCTTCGACATCGAATTGATTAAAGTTAATTAAGAAATTCAATTTTTATATTTCCGGAATATTCTCTCAAGTCCATTGGACAGTCTGAATATTCCGGATTTCTTTTAATTTCTAATTTCTAACTTTATCTGCATGAGCATTCGACCATTATACATTTTTAACACTTTAAAAGGCGAGAAAGAACTCTTCGTACCTATCGTTGAAAGTCGTGTAGGCATGTATGTCTGTGGACCAACTGTATACAGTGATGTACATTTGGGTAATTGTCGCACTTTTGTAAGTTTCGATGTAATATACAGATACCTCTTGCACCTTGGTTATAAGGTGCGCTATGTAAGGAATATTACTGATGTAGGTCATTTGGTTGGCGATGTAGATACAGGAGCTGAAGATAAAATAGGTAAAAAAGCAAGGACAGAAGCAGTTGAACCTATGGAGATCGTTCAGCGGTATTCTAATGGATTTCATGATATTATGAAGTTATTCAACACGCTTGAGCCAAGCATTGAGCCATCTGCCACCGGTCATATTATTGAGCAGATCCAAATGGTTCAGGATATCATGGATAATGGACTGGCTTATGAAATGAACGGTAGTGTTTATTTTGATACATTGAAATATGCTGAAGAAACAGGCCAGTATGGTAAATTGTCAGGACGAATTATTGATGACCTGATTACTGAAAGTCGCGATGACCTTAAAAATCAAAGTGAAAAGAAACATCCAAGTGATTTTGCCCTTTGGATCAAGGCAGATGAAAGTCACCTAATGCGCTGGCCTTCTAAATGGTCTATTGGCTTCCCTGGATGGCATCTTGAATGTTCGGCCATGAGTACAAAATATCTTGGTAAGACTTTCGATATACATGGAGGAGGACAGGATCTGAAGTTTCCACATCATGAAAATGAAATTGCCCAAAACTTCGGAGCTTCTGGTTGCAATCCTGCCAAATACTGGATGCACGGCAACATGTTACTCATGAATGGCAAAAAAATGTCAAAAAGTGATGGCAATTCTATTCTTCCCTATGAATTGATATCCGGCCAGAATGATATTTTTCCTGAAGCTTTTTCACCGATGGCCATTAGATTCTTTATGGCTCAAAGTAATTATAGGAGTACACTAGATATCACATATGATGCGTTAAAAGCTGCCCAAAAAGGTTTTACCAGGATCCGTGAAGCCTACCAATTGATTGATAAACTATCTTTCCAAGCTGGAAATGAGGATATAAAAATCAATCTAGATATCAAAGGTGAAATAGAGGCTATGTATGAAGACATGAGCAATGACTTCAATACACCAAAGACAATCGCAAGATTGTATGAATTAGTATCTATCATCAATATTTATTACAACAATCCTACCACTGCAGATGGACTGAATGAAGCTTCAATTGAACTTTTGAGAAATACATTTGATACATTCCTTGGGGACATCATGGGCATTCAGATTAAAGAAAACACTACGATTTCACAAGATAATCACACTGATGGCCTTATGGAAGTCATTCTGACATTAAGGGCACAAGCCCGTGAAAATAAGGACTGGACTTCAAGTGATCTGATTAGAGATAAATTAGGTGCTATGAATATTCAAGTCAAAGACGGTAAAGAAGGTGTCACATGGAGTGTGGTGAAATGATAGTAGAAGTGAAAAGGTTGAAAGCGAGAAGCGAACAGCGAACAGCGAACGGTTCGCTAAAAATTAAGCTCTCAGCAGATTGTAACAATCAACATAGTTCATTAACTTCTGTGATTAATTATTCATTATTCATTGTTCACTATTCATTACTACATTTTTCCTCTTTCATCCTTCATCCTTCATCATAATGTGGGATGCCATCGTCGCAGGCGCCATATCCGGCATGATTCTGGGTTCTTTACCCGGTGGTGTAGTGTTTTCTATCATACAGCATAGCTTAGATCTTGGATGGAAAAAGGGTGTGGGTATCGCAAGTGGCGTCGTTATATCAGACCTTTGCCTTATCCTCTTCGTTAATTTAAGTACAGGAGGATTGGCTAAAGTTGAAAAGTATAATGGGTACATAAGTTTGGCAGGTGTATTTCTGCTTTTATTCATGGGCTTGGCAAGTATTTTATCCAAAAATAGAACGATCAGTTATCCTAAGACTAAATACGGTGGTTACTTTTACCTTTATGGGACAGGTTTTTTGTTAAATAGCCTAAATCCTATCAACTTTTTTATGTGGATGGGTATTACAACGCAAATAAAGGCTAGAGATTTCTTTTCCTATAGTAATATGCTCTTGTATTTTATAGCGACTCTTATCATGATATTTTTGATGTTGTCAACTGTAAGTTTCTTTGCAGGTAAACTCCGAAAATGGTTGACAGTCAAGAGAATGCGCTACCTTAATATAGGAATTGGAATCATATTCATTGGACTGGCTATAAAGTTGGGATTTGATGCATATGTAAAACATTTTGTCGATTAAAAACACAAAGACCAAAAGCCAAGTTAAAGATTTGATCTTATAAGAAAAAGAGACAAGAAGATTTTTATTATATTTTTTCTTTGTTTAGCCGGAATGACAGCTGATTCATTTGCAGGAGAAAATCCTCCTACTTTAAAATTCGCCTTATTGAAGTATGCAGGCGGTGGTGATTGGTACAATGATGTAAATTCACTGAGAAATCTGGCACAATTCTGCAATCAAAAAATGGGAACTTCCTTTGAATTGGACTATGCAGCGGTCGAGCCTGGTAGTCAGGAATTATACGCCTATCCGATCACTTACATGACTGGACATGGTAATGTGATTTTTTCAGATGCAGACGCACAGAATTTGCGTAAATACTTGATTGGTGGTGGATTCCTTATTATAAATGATGACTATGGAATGGATCCATATATCCGTCCAGAATTGAAGAAAGTTTTTCCTGAGTTATCATTGGTAGAAATACCAGGCAACCATCCGGTTTATCATGCCATGTTCGACTTCAAAAATGGAATGCCTAAAATTCATGAACATGATAAGAAGCCAGCACAAGGCTTTGGTTTATTTTGGGAAGGTAGACTTGTGGCTCTCTATAACTTTGAAACAGATCTTGGTGATGGTTGGGATGACGTGCACAATGATCCTTTTGAGTTAAGGCTAATGGCATTGCAAATGGGCGCGAATATTGTGAAATATGCGTTTGAGAAATAATAGTGAATGATAAATGGTGAAAGATAAATTATGGACGCTGCATCATTTATAATTGGTAATTTATAATTTATAATTTTGTTGTGAATATCGAAGAATTCCAATCCTACTGCCTTGCAAAACCAATGACAACTGAGGAATGTCCTTTCGGCCCCGATACCATTGTGTATAAAGTTGCCGGCAAGATGTTTGCTCTAACAGGTTTGGATGCGGAGGAATTTGGTGCAAATCTAAAATGTGAGCCTGAATATGCACTCGACCTAAGAGAAAGATATTCAGCCATTAAGCCCGGATGGCACATGAATAAGACAATGTGGAATACCGTCAATGCAGCAGAATTAAATGATGATCGGCTGTTCAAGAAATTGATCGATCATTCATATGATGAGGTTGTTAAAAAGCTAACTAAAAAAGTCAAATCTGAAATACAAGAATTGCTGGATAATAAATGAGCTTTAACCCAAAAATACTCATCGTAGGGCAAGGTATAGCAGGTTCGGTACTGCACTACAGTTTTTTTCAAAGAGGAATTAATGCAGAATTAATCAGCACCCTATTACCGGGAAATGCCTCTTCGGCAGCTGCAGGAATTATCAATCCGATTACAGGACCAAAGTATCAAAAAAGTTGGAAATTTGATGAATTAATGGAAGTCTTTATTCCATTTTATACCGATCTGGAAAGGACAATTAGCCTTGATTTTTTTCATAAGATGCGCATGTATCGTTACCTCCCGGGATTAAACCAGATCAATAAATGGATCAAGCGATGGGACGATGTGGTGGATTCTAAATTTTATGGGGAATTTGTGAAGACCCTTGAAGGTTATCCGGAATATGAAGGAGAAGGCACTTGGGGAGAGACATATAATGCATTTCGAGTTGATTTTAATTTATTGATAAATGCTTACGCTGCATTTCTGCAAAAGGAAGGCCTGTTTAGAAATAATATTTTTGATTTTAATCAACTAAAATTGGACGAATATCAAGCCACATATTTCGGTGTGCGTTACGACCACATCATCTTCTGCGAAGGATATAGACTCATGGAAAATCCGTATTTCAATTATTTGCCTTTAATTCCTGCTAAAGGAGAAGCTTTATTGATCCACCGGAAAATTGATAATGAAGTCATGACGAAGCGTAATGAACTTATGACTCAATGGGATGAATCAAACATATGGTATGGAGCAACCTTACAAAATTCTTTTGATTCTATTGGACCTGATCATAATTCAGCAAACTTATTAATTGGAAAGTATAACAACGATTTCAATCTGACGCCGGTCATTTCCGGTCACTTATCTGGGCTTCGACCAACTGTCTCAGATCGTAAACCACTGATAGGCTTACATTCTGAATATAAATCACTGTGCGTATTCAATGGAATGGGAACAAAAGGTGCGTCACTAGCTCCTTTGATGGCTACTTTTTTAGTTCAAAAGATACTAGAAAACATAGATATTCCCGCCGAAGTTGATATTCAAAGATTTCGTAAGGAAAATTAGAAAACCCTAACTAGTTCTGAATAACCTACCATTTTACCTTTCCGATATGTCTCAGTCTTCAAGTCCCAAATCTCATTTGCGCTGACATAGGAAATTACTTGATATTCGAATGTGATCGGTATGATGGTTACCATTTTAATGGCAACATCTGAAGGAATTTTGAATGCTTCATATGAACCTGCGGCTACAGTTATTTTTTCTTTAGACTCTACCTTTCTATTTGTAATATTTAAGTCCATGGATACATCAAGACTCGAGGCAGATCCTCTTCCTTTAATTGAAGAATTTGGCAAAGATTGTCCAACAGAGATGTTTTTTGGTCTTTCTAATCCCTTTCCTGTGAAAGTCATGTCGTAATCTTCCATTGATTTTAACTGCTCCGGATTGATCAATGACTGACCATCTACTATGAATTTATCTCCATCGCAATGTATCGTGTAAGCATTTTTACTTTCAGGTTTTCCTTTGGAGTTAAATGCCTCCATTTCAACTGAAATTATCGTGCTATTACCGTCTTTCTTGATATCCTTAAAAGTGAACACATTCTTTCCCTGAAGTTTGCCTTTGGCATTATAAGATGCCATTTCATATCCGCTCCCTATTTTTAATTCAGTTCCAAAGCAAGTCTGAGCATTTAAAGTTGAGAATGATAGTAAAATAGTGACATAAAGAAATATCATACCTAATCGAATCATATTATTGATTGTTTTAAAATTAGAAAATGAGGGATCAAAATAAATCTATTCTAAGATAGTGCTGGTGACAAGCACTTTATCGATCTTACTTTTATCGAGATCGAGGATTTCGAAGGAATAATTTCCGTCAGTGAATTTATCTCCGATCTTAGGCATTTTGCCAAGTTTATCTATCACATAACCAGCAATAGTGGTATAATCGAGATCCTCTTGAAAAAATTCATCTACAAAGATCTGTTCACGCAATTCATCTATCTGGTAAGAGCCATCAATGAGGTATGATCCATCCTCACGTTTAAAGATCATGATTTCTTCTTCCTCTTCAAGATCTGGAAGATTACCAAAAATATTTTCTGTCAGGTCATGAAGAGTTATTACTCCTTCTACAGATCCATGTTCATTAATAACAATGGCAAAGTATCTTTTCTCTTTTCTGAATTCTTCAAGTATCTTAAGTGAGGTGAGTGTTTCCGGTATTAATACAGCAGGTTTTAGTATTTGTTGAATATCAAATCCCGGCTTATTTCTACCTATTAGATAGTCCTTAAGATTTACGATTCCAAGTATATTGTCAAGGGCATCGTCACAAACAGGGAATTTCGTAAGACCACTTTCTATGATGTCAGAATGAATTTCCTCATGACTTTCATTGATATCTAGCCAGACTACCTCATTCCGTGGAGTCATAACGCTGTATGCTTTTCTGTCTGCAAACCTGAAGATATTATGAATAAGTTCACTTTCTTTATTGTCGATTGAACCATCTTCATTGGCCATTTTGACCATCATTTTTAATTCATCTTCAGAGACAATGTCATTATCATTTTCTTTGAGAAAGAAAATTTTGCTAACCAACTTTGTTGAGATACTAAGAAACCAAACAATAGGGTAGGTCGCCTTAGTAAAGTACTTAACAAAAGGAGCCATTGCGAGCGATATCTGCTCAGAATATAATAGTCCTATTTTCTTTGGTATGAGTTCACCTATGACAATACTGAAATAAGTAATAACTGAAATGATGATTGTCAAAGCCAAAGGATGGGCATAAGGTGCCAATGTGGTATATTTTAGGAAATATGCTTCTAGAGAGGCAGAAAATGCCTGACCTCCATATACACCAGCCAAAATGCCTATTAGTGTGATACCTACCTGAACTGCTGATAGAAAATTATCCGGATGTTCTGTGAGTTGTAATGCTATGATCGCATTTTTGTTTCCTTTGCTGGCCCTTTCAACAAGACGGGCTTTTTTAGACGAGATTAATGCTATTTCGCACATGGCAAACACACCATTCAAAAGCATTAATCCCAAGATTATCGCTACTTCCATTGAGTTATATTATCAAAGTATCTTTCCCTGTTTAATTCTACGCCACCTATACCTTGTAGTGCAAATGTAAACAATTTAAGTTACTTATATTTATTATATATCATCCAATTTATTTAACTTTATCAACGAGGTTCAATAATAAATAGTAAATATGAGTGAACTTAACAGGATAATTTTAGTATTATTGGTTAAATAAAGAGCTTTTAAATTCGAATAGAGTTAATAAATTAAAAAAAATTACTCATTTAAGCTAAACCATTATTATATCTTTATGATTTGGGTCACAAAATTTTAATTAACATTTCTATAACTTTGCAAAAAACATATTAATATGAGAAAGAATTTATTTTTATTGACATTATTTGCTATTCTAGCCTTTTATACAACTTCATGTGGCGGAAAAGCTGACAAACCTCAGGATGCTGAAGATGAGGCAACAGAAGAAACCACAACAGCTGATGAAGATGAAGGACTTGAGGAGGTTGAAGCATATGATGCAACTAAAGGAGAAGGAAAATTTGATGAATCAAATGTTAAAGTAGGCGCTCTAGACAAAGCTATGGCTGCAAAAGGAGAAGCTATTGCAGCAAGTAAATGTATATCTTGTCACAAAGTTACTACAGAGCGTCTTGTTGGACCAGGTTGGAAAGGTGTTACTGAAAGAAGAAAACCATATTGGATTATGAATTTTATTACAAATCCTGACCCGATGATTGACAAAGATCCGGAAGTTAAAGCCCAAATGGAACAATGTCTAGTAAGAATGCCAAATCAAAGTCTTGCTGAAACTGAAGCTAGAGAAATTTTGGAATACATGCGTAAAAATGATGGCGTAAAATAATTTTAGAACTTTCGGGAGATAAACTCAAAGTTTAAAATTATTATTAATAGAGTTTGAGAAATGGATCTGGACTTTTGCTTGTCTGATTATTCCGTTCAAACAAAAATTAAAAAGGATAAGTTTGTAATCAAATTTATCCTTTTTTATTTTCTTTGTGTCTGATCCATACTGATAAGAGTTTTATTTCATGAGCAGCCCTTTGCCTATAATATCTAGCTAAAAATATTTAGGTTAAATAAAAGATTTATAGCTGGAATTAAACTTCTAAAAGCGATAAACAGAATCCCCTCATTAACAACTTTCTGAAAAATTCAAGATGTTAGGTTGAGTCTCGCTAACCATCTAACAATATTTAGCAATCAAGGTCAAGATGAATTTTAAAATCATTTGCTTTGACATTGAAAATATCAATTATACAGACTGTCTCTTCATAACTTGACTTATAAATACCATCAGCATGCTCGAGAACATTATAATAGCTGCTAATAGCAATAGCTCATTATCGTATGGAATGATCACATAGCCAAATGATAAGATGCCCTGGAATGCCAATAAAATTTCATTTAAAAATACTCCGAATACAAAAGTAAGTATACTAACTTTTAATAGTTTGGAATACCGGAGGTATCCCTCAGTGATTAAAAAACCTAAGATAAAAAGAGTAAAGATGCCTAATAAAACTAGGTGTAAGTAGGCAATGACTATTGGACGGAAACCGAAAGCCAATTTACTAATTGCCGGCACAGTGGAAAAAGTTTGCAACAATATCTTTAATGAAAAGGCCATGCCGGATATTCCAAAAAGGATTTTCGTAGTCAGGTTTAGTTTTAAATTCGAAATTATTTTTTTTGAAATAATCCCCGATACCAATCTGTAACTACCTAATAATTGTAAGGTTGTTCCGATAATTACTAGCAAAAATATCCAAATTGGTAGATCTAGCCATAATACCGAAAGTCCATATGTTGGTACGCAACTAATTGCGAGAGTCCGGAAAATTATTTTTTCATGCTTAATGTATATTTTGGCTATTTCAAGATGATGAATGATTAGTCCAACCACTGCAAATAGGAACCAGCCGTTGTATTGAAAATGTAGATACCAATAAACAGACGCCAAATACAAATGCTGATCATAGTTTTTTGAAGCCATCATATAACTTAGATAGCATATTCCGACTGCTGATATAATATTAAATACAATTGCTGCTAAAAACCATTTTCTACTAACTGTATTTTCGAGACTCCTGGTTGTTTTATAATATAGTCCACCAAATGTAAATGACAGGAGTATAGATAATGTTGAAAAGAAAATTGAAAAAAGTCCGTAACCCTGAAGTGCAAATGATATAAGCATACCGTAAGCGCATATAAGAGAACCAATAAAAATAATTCTGAATTGCTTGGTATCTTTTTCAGAAATAGTATCCCCTAAATTATTGGCTATGAGTATCATCAAGATAAAAGATATCCAGCCAAAAAGAGCAAAATGCGAATGAGAATGTAACAAATTTTTCTGTACGAAAAAAGGAAATTCAAATGCAATTTTGAAGCGCATCAGTGAACCTAAAACAGCAACGATCATTAAATTGAAAATGCATATTCTTACCCAGGTTTTAATTTCGGATTTAAACATATATCAAATTTGTATTTTACGGTTTACGATTTTTAATTTATTGTCACCACTCAATTTAATGATAGTTCTAATAACTGTTTCTACACGGAGTCCGGTAATGTTGGCAATTTGCTGACGAGTGTAGGGCACAATCATAGGAGAAATGTTCCCTTGATCATTTTTTAAATTGTAAAATAAGCGCAATAGTTTCTCCTCTGCATTATTAGAAATCAAAATTTTTGAAGAATTTGATTTGGCTATTATTCGATTGGAAAGGGAGAAAAGAAGGCGCTTCATTATCTCCGGATAAATATCCAATATTTTCAAAAAATTGTCACGCGATATTTTATACAATTCTACATTTGTATAGGCTACAGCATAGCTTGGATATGGTTTGTTTGCTATTAAAGGTGGTTCCCCAAAAGTTTCTCCGGAACTGAATAACCCCAATAGAATTTCATTTCCCTTGTCATTATATTGTATCACTTTAACACTCCCTTTTATGACCTGAAAAAAGTAGTTCGGTTTACTTCCTTCATAGAAAATATAGCTTCCTTTTTCATATTCATTGATTGAACCTCCATATGCAGCTATGATCTTGTTACTCACTAACATATCTTAGAATACCTTTTTTACAAGTATAAAACATTTCCCTACATTTCAATAATTTTAACAAAAGTTTATTCAAAAATTATAATATTTTCAAAATGATAAATATTTTAATCCATCATTCATCTTTTTCCAAGCTTCGAATATCCTTTTAAGGTAAACGAATTAATAAAAATGTTAGATTAATTTAAAGTCTATGAGTATAATTCATTTTTGATATTAAATTTGTGTCAGCTTTCATCTTAAATATAAAGGATGCCTCGTAATATTTTTGTCATCGTGGGTTTATGTGTTTGGTTTGGATTATTTTCGGCCTGCAAACAAGAAGTAAAGGAAATTCCTCAGGACATAACACGACCTGATACGGATACAAATATCAACCCTAAGGAATTTGATCAGTCAGACAATGAACCAGACAGGGTGATTTGGCAAAAACCTGAGATGGTTATGGAGCTCCTTGGTGACATGAAAGACAAGGTGGTCGCAGATATTGGTGCCGGAACAGGCTTTTTCACATTTAGATTATTGCAACAGGCAAAGAAAGTCATCGCTGTTGATATTGACAAAGGACCGCTTGAAAGAATGCGCATGTTGTCCCAAAAGCTGGATACTTCCATTTCCAATAAGTTGGAAATTAAACTTGCAAAACCTTCAGATCCTGAACTCCAGCCTCAAAGCGTCGATATCGTTTTTCTATCCAACACTTATATGTATATTCAGGACAGAACGACCTATCTGCGCAATTTAAAAAAGTACCTCAGGCCTAAAGCCAGGATATTGATTATTGATTATAAAAGGAAAGTTATTCCATTTGGTCCTCCATATGAAGAAAGGGTAGGGCTCAACCGAGCAGAAAGAGAGCTTAAAGAAGCAGGCTATACAATAGAACGATCGGATGACGTGTCATTGGATTATCAGTATATTTTATTGGCTAAATATAAATGATGGTATATATTTTCTTTAAGTGGGATTTCGGCTAACTTTGAGATTCTTGTTTAAACTGAAATTATGTAACTTCTAAAATGTTTTAGGTATTAGAACAAGGATAAATTTTTTTTATATATATGTGCTGTAATTTAAAAATAAAAAATTACCTTTGCAGTCCATTTGTAAAAGTATGAATAGGAATGGCTTTTTTTGATCAGTTTACCTTGCCAGTCAAAGGCTTACATATTGGTTTGCATGAATATCAGTTTGATATCAATGACGATTTTTTCAAATTGTCCGATACTGAACTCATAGAATCCGGCAATTTCAAAGTAAATCTTGTCATTGACAAGAACATGGACATGATGATCCTCAATATTGATTTTGAGGGATTCTGGAAGACTGTTTGCGACAGATGCACTGCCGACATTGATCTTCCTATCACAGGAAATAATGAGATACTGATCAAATACGCCGATAAGGAACTAGACGATGGAGACATCATTTATATAATGAAAGAATCCACCGAACTCAATGTTGCCAAGATCATTCTTGATAGTATTATAGTCGGCCTGCCGATCCAGAAGACTTACGATTGTGATGATGAGGAGCCCAGACCTTGCGATGATACTGTCCTGGACAGATTAAGCGGTTGGGATGATGAAGAAGAAGAAATAAAGACTTCGACAGATATCTGGTCTAACCTTACAGGTTTGCAGATAGATAGTGAAGAATAATTAGTATAATATTTAAATTAAAATACAATGCCAAATCCAAAGTGGAGACACTCTAAACAAAGAAAAAGGAAAAGACGTACGCACGATAGTTTGACTTTGCCTACTGTTGGAACAGATAAGACTACAGGAGAGAGCCACATGATGCACAGAGCACATTGGTCTGAAGGTGCATTATTCTACAGAGGAAGAAAGGTAATAGAGGCTGCTGCAGCCAAAGATATCGAGGACACCGAGGGTTAAGTACAACTACCTATCGTCTCAGAAAATAAATTTTTGCCTGATCTTCACAAGAGGTCAGGTTTTTTTATATTTGGCCTTTCCTAATAAAATAATCTACTTTGAAAAAAATAATTTATACTCCGGATGCTCCGTCTCCAATAGGGCCATACAGTCAGGCTGTCGAAGCTAATGGGATGTTATTCGTATCCGGCCAAATAGCTTTGGACCCTGTCAGCGGAGAATTGATACAAGACGATATTGAGACGGAAACAAGGCAAGTATTCAGTAATCTGAAAGCCATTCTTGAAGCAAGAGGACTTACTTTCGACCATGTCGTCAAGTCAACAGTCTTCGTAGCGGATATGAATCAGTTTGCAAGGATAAATGCAGTTTACGCTGAATATTTCTCAGGTGAAGAAACTCCAGCACGTGAAACAGTCCAGGCTGCAGCACTTCCGAAGTTTGTGAATATTGAAATTTCCGTGATTGCAGTCATTGGTCAGTAAGTCAGTGTTCAGTGTTCAGTTTTCAATGGTCAGAAGTCAATTATATTGCTTTAAAATCAAAAAGGTATATTTGAAGAAGCAAAATCTGAAGCAAAAATAAAGTTGGTCAGATTTCCCCCTTTTGAGGGGGCTAGGGGGAGTCTTTAATTAATATCGAATTAAAAATATTATACAAAATAACAATGAAAAAAATTCTCTCCGGCATCCAGCCCACAGGTGAGCTCCACTTAGGAAACTATTTTGGTGCAATTAAAAACTGGGTAGATCTACAGGAAAGTTACGAATGTACCTATTCCGTTGTAGACTATCATTCTATGACAATGCCTTATAAAGCTGAGAACCTTCAAAATAATTCATGGAGAATGGTTTATCAATTACTGGCATGTGGCGTTAAAGCTGAAAATCTTTTTATTCAGTCTTTAATACCAGAACATACAGAACTCACATGGATCCTTTCTTGTGTTTGTTCGTATGGAGAATTGACCAGAATGACACAATTTAAAGACAAAAGTGATCAGACAAAGGAAACCTCAAAGGATTCATTGGTTTCGGCTGGTTTGTTGTTTTATCCGTGCTGCAGGCTGCAGACATATTACTATATAAAGCAGATTACGTTCCTATCGGCAAAGATCAGGAGCAGCACTTAGAACTATCTCGTAATATTGCTGAACGATTTAACAATAATTTTGAAGTAGATTATTTCAGAAATCCTGAAGCATTATTTACCGAAACACCAAAGTTATTGTCTCTAGCCAATCCTGAAAAGAAAATGAGCAAGAGTCTTGGAGAAAAGCATTTTGTTAGTTTATTTGGTGATGCAAATATCATCACTAAGCAAGTGAAGTCAGCAGTGACGGACTCAGGTGAAGCACAGTCCGGAGTGATGAGCCCCGGTGTTAAGAACCTTTTTGAACTACTTAAAGCTTGCAATAAAACTGAAGCTTATAAAGTCAATTTCGAAAAGTGGGAGAGTGGCAGTCTTCAATATGGAGCGCTAAAAGGCGATGTGGCAGAAGCCCTTATCGAATTAACACAAAAATTTAAAAATAATCTGCAACATATCCGTGAAAATGAAGATTCCGTAAAGGAGCAAGTTTTTGCAAGTAGCGCTCAGATAAGGAAAAAAGCACAACAGACGATTGATGAAGTAAGGGAGATCACGGGGTTGGCAAAATTGAGAAGGTAGTTTCTAATAAATAATGAATAATGAATAATAATATATGTGTAACATTACCGATTACCCATTACCGAATGCCAATTACCCATTACCCATTACCCATTTTAGATCATTTATAATTTAGAATTAAAAAGGTGAAACAATATCAAGACTTATTAAGCACAATCCTTGAAGATGGGACTTTTAAGGCAGACCGCACCGGCACCGGTACTAAAAGTATATTCGGGC
Source organism: Candidatus Brachybacter algidus (assembly GCA_016711705.1). Classification (GTDB taxonomy): domain Bacteria; phylum Bacteroidota; class Bacteroidia; order Chitinophagales; family Saprospiraceae; genus Parvibacillus; species Parvibacillus algidus. The sequence continues at coordinate 328,819 of JADJSK010000001.1, forward strand.
ATCAGATGAGATTTGACCTATCCAGGGGATTTCCAATGTTGACTACTAAGAAGTTGCACCTTAAGTCTATTATCTTCGAATTACTTTGGTTCATCAAAGGAGATACTAATATAAAGTACCTTAACGATCATGAAGTGCGCATCTGGGACGAATGGGCAGATGAAAATGGCGATCTTGGTCCGGTATATGGCAAACAATGGCGAAGTTGGGAAGGAGCAGATGGCAAAACTTATGATCAATTATTAACTGCAATTAATACCATAAAAAATAACCCGGATTCACGCAGAATCATCATAAATGCATGGAATGTAGCAGATCTGGATGCAATGGCCTTGAGTCCTTGCCATTGCTTATTTCAGTTTTATGTTGCGGATGGCAAATTGTCTTGCCAATTATACCAACGTTCAGCCGATGTTTTTCTTGGAGTCCCTTTCAATATTGCTTCTTATGCCTTGTTGACTATGATGATGGCTCAGGTGTGTGACCTAGAATATGGAGATTTTGTACATACATTTGGAGATGCTCATTTATACTCAGACCATTTTGAGCAGGCGAAACTTCAATTAAGCCGATCCCCAAGATCCTTGCCTTTAATGACAATTGATCCTCTGATTAAAGATATTAATGATTTTAAGTTTGAAAATTTTGTCCTAACTGGGTACGATCCACATCCTCATATTAAGGCGAAAGTCTCTATCTGAGAAAATCCTATTTTTGAGATATTCTATGTCTTTTAGTTAAGAAAATTAAGGAATTAATGTTTTTAATTGAGTGAAATTAGAATTAATTCCAACATTAAATATTTTAGGATTATACCATTAGTTGGTCGGATATCAAATATTATAAATTTATATGTATCATTATCAAGTACTTGTAAAATCTAATATTTTGATTTCAAAGCATTTGCCAACTAATCTTAATTAGAAATAATCTAAATAGCTATATTTCTTTCATGAAATAGTTAAAATATTTAACAGTTGGTTATTTTTGCGTGATTAATCTTTTGAAGAATTATATTAAGTATTGCAATCTATACCTCTTAAGCATGATTAATTGTACGAAATATTTAAAAACGCGCAGTTTGAAGTCAATTGTTATTTTTCTACTCACTATTTTTTCGCTTAGTGCAGTAACAGCAGCCAATCTTGACAAGGGAAAAGACCTTTTTAAGGCCAATTGTGCCACTTGTCACAATAAGAACATGAAAGATAAGCTGACCGGTCCAGCGCTTATGACTGGATTGTCGGATTGGGCAGCATATCCTAAGGAAGATCTTTACAGATGGATCAAGAACTCACAGGCTATGATAGCTGAAGGTCATCCTCAGGCAGTAAAGATCTGGAATGAATACAAGCCGGTTGTGATGACAGCATTCCCTACTTTGTCGGATGCGGATATCGATGATATTCTAGCTTACACAAATGGGGTCATTGATGGCTCTTACCCTCCCAAAGCCGCAGGTGTGGCAGCAGATACAGCAGTAGTTGCCCCAAAGGATAACACTTGGATTTACTTTGCTATTTTTGGTCTACTTGCTATATTAGCAATTGTATTGGGAGGTATTTCAAGAGGCTTAAACAGAATTGAAAAAGAGAAAGAAGGTGAAGTTGTTGAGAAAAAGACTGTAATGCAGTTGTTGACATCTAAATCAGTAATAGGAGTAGTGCTATTTGCACTAATTGTTTTGGGTGGTTATACCACAGTTAATAATGCGATTAATTTGGGACGTCAACAGAATTATGCTCCTGATCAACCAATAAAATTTTCGCATGTCACACATGCAGGAATAAATAAAATTGACTGCCAATTTTGTCATGATGGAGCACGAAGAAGTAAACAGTCTGTCATACCTGCTACAAGTACCTGCATGAATTGCCACAAAGCAATTAAAAAAGGCAGTCAGTATGGTACGGAAGAAATTACCAAAATTTTTGCATCAATTGGTTTTGATCCAAGTACGGACAAATATATTGAGAACTATAACTCACTTTCACAAAAGGATGTGGGAGCTATTTATAAAAAATGGATAAAAAATCAGTATCTTCTCAATGAAGGCACTTCAATGAATGAGGAAGGTAAAGATTTTGTTAAAAATCAATGGAACAGTATTGTTTCTTCCTTAACTAATCCAAATAAGTCAAAAGTTCAAGGCCCCATTGAATGGATTAGGGTCCATAATTTGCCTGACCATGTCTATTTTAATCACTCCCAACATGTCACTGTAGGTAAGATCGACTGTGCTAATTGTCATGGAAAAGTAGCTGAAATGGAAACATTACGCCAATATTCCCCTCTTTCAATGGGATGGTGTATTAATTGTCACAGACAAACCGATGTTCAGTTCAATGAAAATCCTTATTATGACAGTTACATCAGGTATCATCAGGAATTAAAAGATGGTAAACGTGATAAAGTTACTGTAGCTGATGTAGGCGGTCTTGAATGTCAAAAATGTCACTATTAATCTTATAATTAAATATTAGAATTCTTTATTATATAAAAGGATATGAGCGAAATAAAACAAGATTATTGGGTAAGCAGTGAGGAATTCACTCAGGATGAATCTTTTGTAAAGGCATCTGGAAATGAATTTTTTGATCTGCCTATTCTCAATAATATAGCTAGTGAAGAAGAAAATGCATCAACTCAAGGCCATAATAGAAGGGACTTTTTAAAATATCTTGGGTTTAGCATCGGCGCAGCTACAATCGCAGCCGGTTGCGAATCACCAATTAGAAAAGCGATACCTTATGTTACAAAACCCGATTCTATCGTCCCTGGTATAGCTAACTATTATTCTTCAACTTTCATTAAAGGAAATGACGTTCTACCAATTGTAGTGAAAACTCGTGAAGGTAGGCCAATCAAAATAGAAGGTAACTCTTTGAGCAAATTCTCTCAAGGTGGAACGAGCGCAAGAGCTCAAGCATCTGTATTAGATCTTTATGACATAGGAAGATATCGCTTTGCGGGACAGAATAAAGGGAAGGATTATAAGAAAATTAGTTGGTCAGACCTAGATCAACAGATTGGTGAAAAGCTTACACCTGCTGCCAGAATAAGATTAGTTTCTAATTCGATAACAAGTCCTTCTATGATGGCAGCAATCGCTCAATTCACAGCTGCTTATCCTGGTACGAAACATGTAACATACGACCCATTTTCTTCATCTGCAATCATCATTGCCAATGAAAGATCCTTTGGTAAACGCGTTTTTCCAGGATATGAATTTGGAAATGCAAGCATAGTTGTAAATTTTGGTGCTGACTTTCTAGGTACATGGGTTTCTCCGGTTGAATATTCAGCTGCTTGGACAAAAACAAGAAAACTTAAAGATTTCAATAAGCCGGACATGAGCCGCCTTATTCAGTATGAGAGCAATATGTCATATACAGGATCGAACGCAGATAATAGAATGTTGATCAGACCTTCAGAGCAAGGTACAGCGATTGTTAAATTGTATAACGCTGTGGCTGCATTAGCAGGTGCTTCGACTATATCGTCAAGTGGATCTCTTAAAAATGCAAAAGCTGAAAAATCATTTTCTTCAGTTGCACAAGATCTTTGGGCAAATAAGAATAAAGGCCAGTCATCATTAGTGATTTCTGATTCAAATAATATATCTGAGCAAATCATTATAAATAAGATTAATGATCTGTTAGGTAATTATGGTAAGACAATAGATCTTAACAACTATTCAAATCAAAGAAAAGGTGTTGACAGTGATATCGTTGATTTGATCAAAGACATGAATAGTAATTTCGTAGATGTCGTAATTATTATGGGCGATGCCAATCCTGCATTTGATCTTCCTGAAAGTGCAGACTTTGCATCAGGTCTTAAGAAAGTAGGTTTATCTGTTTCGTTATCTACTAATCCAAACGAAACCAGTGTATTATGCAAATATGTAGCACCTGCCAACCATTTTCTAGAATCATGGGGAGATGCACAACCTAGAAAGAATTTTTATTATGTAATGCAGCCAACTATTGCTCCTTTATTTGCGACAAGACAAGCTGAGATTACTCTTTTGAAGTGGGCAAAATTTGGAGTTACAGATTATGATGCATATATTCAAAATACGTGGAAAGGCTCTTTATTCTCTTTGCAGAACGAGTTTTCTTCTTTCCAAAGCTTTTGGGATAATACTTTGCATAATGGACTTATTGAATTAAATGCTGAAGCTGGTGGTGCATCAGTTTCTATAGATGTTAACTCTATTGCTGCTGGAGTAACTAAGCCTGCTACAGGAGTGGAAGTTAAGTATTATGAGCCAATGGGTGTAGGATGCGGCGCTTATGCTAACAATCCTTGGCTACAGGAATTGCCAGATCCTATTACACGTGCTGTATGGACAAGTGTAGTCCATATTCCATTGAAATGGGATGGTGACAGTAGGTTTGATTATTATAAAGATCTAAATAAGGATGGTTTATATGTGCATTTCAAATCCGGTAAAGTAAATGTTGAAAACATGCCAATTGTGAGACAATTCGGTCAAATGTCTGATACATTGGCTATTCCTCTTGGATATGGCAGAAAAGAAGGAAATGCAAGTGCTAAAAATGTAGGTAACTACGTAATGAATACTTTGTCACGAGATTCAGATGGAAATGTCAGATATTGGAATGACAAGGTGGAGATCACACCTACTGGAGGTGAAGACGCTCACTATGCCTCAGTTCAACATCATCATACACTGGGTGTAACAGGGAAAGATAAAAGCAACCAGACTATAAATGTGGATGAGAAGGCTTTGATGACTCTAGGATCAGGTTATCAAGGATCTTTGACAGGCAGAAGTATATTGAAATCTGCTGATATGTCCAATTTTGCAGAAAAGGTAAAGGAACTAAAAGAATTTAGAGCTGAGGCAAGTCATTTAAATAATGAAACAATGTACCCCGGTCATGATGATTTATATAAACAAGGTCATCATTGGGGTCTAAGTGTCGATTTAAATTCATGCACAGGTTGCGGAGCATGTCAGGTAGCTTGTGTCGCTGAGAACAATGTGCCTATAGTTGGTAAAAATGAAGTTCACCGCCATCATGAGATGACTTGGTTAAGAATAGATAGATACTATTATGGTGATGTAGAATCTCCAAATGTATTTTATCAGCCGATGATGTGTCAGCATTGCGATAATGCTCCATGTGAGAATGTTTGTCCGGTAAATGCGACTAACCATAGTGCAGAAGGATTGAATCAAATGGCCTATAACCGATGTGTAGGAACCAGATACTGTGCAAATAACTGTCCATATAAAGTCAGAAGATTCAACTGGTCAGATTTTACAACAGCGGATCTTTTCGGAAAAAATGAAAAGAATGTTATGCCTGATGGTGAAACATTATTTTATGAGGATAATCTTACAAGAATGGTTCTAAACCCGGATGTGACCGTAAGATCAAGAGGAGTGATTGAGAAATGTTCTATGTGCATTCAACGTATTCAGGAAGGTAAACTTCGTGCAAAAATCGAATCTCGTCCTTTAAAAGAATCAGACATTACTACGGCATGTGCTGCAGCTTGTCCAACAGGTGGTATTATTTTCGGTGATCAAAATACAAAAGATGGTATTTTGAATACAGAGTGGTCAAATCCTACTACTTACTTTGCACTTGAAGAGATCAATGTAAGGTCGAAAGTTGGTTACAAAATGAGATTAACTAATAAAAATGCTGATCTTGCATAATCGACTTATTAAGAGTTAATTGAGCATTTAGATTTAAAGAATATTATAAACATTAGCAAAATATATCACATATGTCTATAGTTGTTTCACCGATTAGGGAACCGTTAATCATGGGGAGTAAGACGTATCATCAGATTACTGAAGATATTTGCGCTCCATCTGAAAAAGCCCCTACCCGTCAGTGGATAGTAGGATTCATTTTAGCTGTCACATTGCTGGCAGTATTTGTATTCTGTGTTGGCTGGCAAATTTTTTACGGTGTAGGAGCTTGGAACCTTAACAGAACCATTGGATGGGGTTACGATATTACCAACTTCGTTTGGTGGGTTGGTATTGGTCATGCAGGAACTTTGATTTCTGCCATTCTTTTGCTTTTTAGACAAAAATGGAGAACCGGGGTTAACCGTGCTGCGGAAGCGATGACAATATTTGCCGTAATTTGTGCAGCTATGTTTCCAGTTATTCACGTAGGAAGGATATGGTTGTTGTTTTATTTTGCACCACTTCCAAATACAAGAGGCCCACTTTGGGTCAACTTTAATTCTCCATTACTTTGGGATGTATTTGCGATCTCTACTTATTTTACCGTTTCTTTATTATTTTGGTATACAGGTTTGGTACCAGATTTCGCGACATTGAGAGACAGAGCAGTTGGTTTTAGAAGAAAAATGTATAATGTTCTTTCTTTTGGATGGACAGGAGCAGCAAAACACTGGCAGAGATTCGAGTCTTTGAGTCTTGTATTGGCAGGTATCGCAACTCCACTTGTACTTTCCGTACATACGATAGTATCTTTTGACTTTGCTACTTCTGTTATTCCAGGTTGGCACACGACGATTTTTCCTCCGTATTTTGTTGCTGGAGCGATTTTCTCGGGTTTTGCTATGGTTCAGACATTGATGTTAGTAACAAGAAAGGCTTTAAAATTAGAAGACTACATTACTGTAAACCATGTAGAATCTATGAATAAAGTGATTCTTTTGACAGGAACAATAGTGGGTGTTGCATATTTAACTGAGTTATTTATTGCTTGGTATTCCCAATTTGTCTATGAGCAGTTTGCATTCGCTAACAGAGCAGCTGGTATATATTGGTGGGCTTATTTAGGTATGATGGCATGTAATGTATTGACGCCACAGTTATTTTGGAGCAAAAAGATAAGAAGAAGCCTTTGGTGGACTTTCTTTATGTCAGTTTTTGTGAATATAGGAATGTGGTTTGAAAGATTCGTGATTATTGTGACATCATTGGCCAGAGATTATTTGCCATCAAGTTGGAGTTACTATTATCCTTCCTGGAATGAAATTGGTATCTATTTAGGAACATTCGGTTTGTTCTTTACATGTTACTTAATATTCGTAAGAATTGCACCGGTAGTCGCTATTGCTGAAGTAAAAGCAATATTGAAATCTGCGGGTGATCAATATAGGGGTAAAAATTTAGGTCATGAGAGCCATTCTGCAGAGGGGGCTCAAGTAGATCATCATTAAATTAAATAGATAGAAGCTAATGGCATTCAAAAATAAAGAAATATTGTTTGGGTTATTCGATGATGAGACCCAATTATTGGCAGCGGTGGCAGATGCAAAGCATGCTCACATAGAAATAGACAATGTTTATACTCCTTTTCCTGTGCATGGTCTTGATCCATTGCTGGGATTAGAAGAATCTAGATTACATATCGCTGGTTTTTTCTATGGCTTAACAGGTACATTGACTGCATTTTTTGGTATGACTTGGATTTTTACACGTGATTGGCCAACAATCTTTGGAGGTAAGCCATACTTTTCATTTCCTGCATTTGTGCCAATAATATTTGAATTAACAGTGTTATTCGCATCTATTGGAATGGTAGTAACATTTTATACGGTTTGTGGCTTAGGTCCTGGTGTTAAAGCAGAAACTTTACACGATCGGATTACAGATGATAAATTTTGCATATCTTTTGATATGTCAGGTGCTGATGAAGAATTGAGAAATTCAATTCGTTCATTTTTTCAAAAACATGGCGCCTCTTTGGTGGACACTAAATTAGTTTAAACGCTTAGTTTGAATATGAAGAAATATACTAATATAGCATTTTTTGCAGCTTTACTTTTAGGTGGAACCTTCTTTTTAGAAAGTTGTGGTCCAGCTGGAGGTAATAATACAGGTCATGAATACATGATGGATATGGGCCACTCAATTGCCTATGAAGCAAATACGGTTGATCTCTTTTATTACAACAGATGGGATATGAACAGTTATCTGAAATATGCCCAGCCTAGATCTCCGATTCCCGGAACAATTCCAAGAGGATATGTTGGTCTTGCAAAATATAGTAATGGGAAAGTCCCTGATTCAGTACAAAGTGAATTTGACCATGAAACAATCAATGGTGCAGTTCCTTATTATTATGCAGATACAGATGATGACAGATTACGTGCTATAAATGAGATCCGTTTAAATCCTTATCCGATCACCAAGGCTGGTCTTGCACAAGGTAAGGCGTTGTATGATATTTATTGTGGAATTTGTCATGGTGAAAAGGCTGATGGAAACGGCTACCTTGTAAGAGATGACGGGAAGTATCCAGCTCAACCTGCTATCCTTGTAAGTGATGAATTTATTGCTGCAAGTAATGGAAGATTTTACCACGCTATAATGCATGGAAAGAATGTAATGGGAGCATATTCTGATAAACTTTCATACAAGGAACGATGGGAAGTTATCCAATATATTCGATCTCTACAAGCACAAGCTAAAGGTCTTAAATACGATGAAAATGAAAATACATTGAATAAAACAGATTTTATCGCTTCGAACAGTGTAAATCCCAATTTTAAAGTTGATGCAGAAACTGCAGCAAAACTTGTTAAAACAACTATTGATACTTCAGTAGTGAAACATTAATATAATAGGTTGTAAATAGTATATCAAAACGACTCAAAACTAAGCAAAGGGCATGGATCAATTTATATTCAGATCAAAATACAAAAACTTATTATTTGCCTTTATGGCACTGGGCTTAATCTGTATGGCCTTAACCTGGTTCAATGATGATGCATTGCATACAAGATTCTGGACAAACTTTTTGCACAACTCTATGTTCTTTACTGGTATAGGTTTTGCAGCTCTTTTCTTGATGTGTATGGGTATATTGACGTATGCAAGTTGGTTTGTGGTATTCAAAAGAATATGGGAAGCCTATAGTTTATTCATGGTAGTTGGACTTGGCCTAATGTTGATCATAGTTGCTGGAGTTTGGGGACATTTCCATCATTTGTATCACTGGGCAGATATTGAAGAAGTAGCCAAAGATGTGATCCTTAAAGGTAAATCTTCTTTTTTGAATCCGACCTGGTATAGTTTAGGAACAATAATTGTTCTTGGTTCATGGATATATTTTGCCATAAGAATGAGAGCACTTTCAATTGAACAGGACACCAACGGTGGAATAAATGATCTAACTCAATACAATAAGATGAAAGTAGCTTCAGCTATTTTCCTACCAATAGCTGGTTTTTCAAGTGCGGCTATGATATGGCAATGGATAATGTCCTTGGATGCCCATTGGTACAGTACGATGTTTGCATGGTACGCTACTGCATCTTGGGTAGTTTCTATGTTTTGTGTTTCTATTCTAACAATTATTTTTCTAAAAAGCCAGGGCTTTGCTAAATTCATTACGATTGAGCACCTGCATGATCTTGGAAAGATGGTTTTTGCTTTTAGCATCTTTTGGACCTATTTGTGGTTTAGTCAATTTATGTTGATTTGGTATGCAAATAATGGTGAAGAAACAATCTATTTTAACCAAAGAATGATGCATTATCCCGTTTTATTCTGGGGTAATTTGATAGTAAACTTTGTATTACCATTCTTGATTTTTATAAGAAATGATACTAAACGTAAATACGGATCACTAGTGTTTGTAAGTCTTTTGGTGTTGTTCGGTCATTGGTGGGATTTCTTTTTGATGATTAAGCCTGGTACATTGCATACAGCTCAGGAAGCATTGGAAAAGATGGGAGTTGGTGCAGCGCACGGTGCAGAAGCAGCTGGTCATGCTGCAGAGCATGTAAGTAACTATACTGCTGGTTTTACATTACCAGGATTGCTTGAGATTGGTACAATGTTGGGATTTTTAGCATTATTCTTTTTTGTGACATTGTCTCAGATGGCTAAAGTGAGTCTCAGACCTAAAAATGATCCTTTTTTACCTGAAAGTTTGCATCATCACGTACAGTAATAAAATAATGACTAAGTTCATATATAACAAAAAATAATCTATTTCAATGACAGCATTAATAATCTTTGGTTGTTTTATCCTTGTGGGTCTGGTTGTGTTCCAGATGTCTAAGATCAATGAGATGATCAAGAGGATAAAAGGAGAAGAAGCAGCGCTCGAACAGTCAAATAATAATACTGCGTGGGCATTATTGGCATTCATGATTGTCTTTTTAGTTGCAACAGTTTATTCTGCTTATCACTATAAAAATTTCATGTTAGGTTATGGACCTTTGTTGCCTGCCTCAGAACATGCTTCTTATATTGACGGCTTATTCAATGTAACCCTATGGGCTACAGGTATTGTTTTTATTATCACGCACATCCTTTTATTCTATTTTGCTTGGAAATACAAGTACACAAAAGGAGCAAAGGCTTTATATATGCCACATGATAATAAACTTGAAGTAATATGGACTGCTGCACCAGCAGTTGTTATGGCTTACTTAGTAATAAATGGTTTAGTGGTTTGGAATAAAGTAATGTCTGATGTCGTGCCAAATGATAATCATATAGAGATTGAAGCTACTGGTATGCAGTTTGCATGGATATTGAGATATCCAGGGCTGGATGGTAAATTAGGAACAAGAGATTTCAAACTGATTACAGCAACTAATGATTTAGGTCAAGATTGGAACGATCCGAAGAATCAAGATGATTTCAAACCTGATGAAATAGTGCTACCTAAGGGCAGAAAAGTTAGAGTCAGAATAACATCAAGAGATGTTTTGCATTCTTTTTATCTTCCTCATTTTAAAGTAAAAATGGATGCAGTTCCAGGGTTACCAACTTACTTTGTGTTTACTCCAACAATCACTTCGGAAGAATACAAAATGAATTTGAAAAAATATCCTGAGTGGAACGTTCCCGCTGATCCTACTGACCCAACTGGCAAAAAGAAGTGGGAGACATTTACATTTGAATTAGCATGTGCAGAGTTATGTGGATCTAGTCATTTTGCGATGAGAAGGCCTGTAAGAGTTGTTACATCAGAACAGTACGATGCTTGGGTTAAAGCTCAGGGATCTTATTATATGGCAAATGTGCGTGAAAATGCTGATGATCCCAATAAAGGTAAAGTAATCCCTATGGATGCTAAGTTTAAAAAGGAAGATGCAGCTGTGAAACCTGCTGGTGAGGTAACGGATTCAACGAAATCAGAAGTTAAAGTACAATAATACATAATTCAGAAAATAATTTTAGCTATGTCTAATTATAAGGTAGTAGTAGGAGACGAGATCGAAGAACTGATCGAAAAAAATGGTTATGATGACCATTTTCACGACCACCATGAAGGAGATAAATACCAATCGGGTTTTATAGGCAAATATATTTTCAGTTTGGATCATAAAATGATTTCCAGACAATTCCTTATTACCGGTATTATCTGGGCAGTGATAGGTGCTGCAATGTCAGTGATTTTCAGACTGCAATTAGGTTTTCCTGAAGCTGATATGTCTTGGTTAAAACCTTTGTTAGGACAATGGATCGTTGTAAATGATGCTGGAATCGGTACACTTTCACAAGAGTTTTATTATGCACTTGTAACAATGCATGGTACGATACTAGTTTTCTTTGTTTTGACAGCGGGGCTGAGTGGTACATTCAGTAATTTCCTTATTCCATTGCAAGTAGGAGCAAGAGATATGGCATCTCCATTGCTGAATATGATGTCTTATTGGTTCTTTTTCCTTGCAGGAATTGTACTTTTAGCATCTTTATTTTTAAGCACGGGTCCATTTTCAGGCGGTTGGACAGCATATCCTCCTTTAAGCGCATTGCCTCAAGCATCTTCAGGTTCTAAGGGAGGTATGACACTTTGGATAGTCAGTATGTCTTTATTTATTGTTTCTCAATTACTGGGCGGTATTAATTATATTACTACAGTGCTGAATCTTCGTACAAAAGGTATGAGTATGTGGAATATGCCACTTACTATGTGGGCATTTTTAGTTACAGCTATACTAGGTGTATTGTCATTCCCTGTATTATTTTCTGGCGTTCTTCTATTGTTATTTGATAGAAGTATGGGCACAAGTTTCTACCTAAGTGAAATTTTTGTTCAAGGAGCTGCTTTAGAAAACGTTGGGGGGAGTCCTATTCTATATCAGCATTTATTTTGGTTCCTAGGACACCCCGAAGTTTATATTATCATATTACCTGCTATGGGTATAGTTTCTGAAGTAATGTCAGTACATGCTAGAAAGCCTATTTTTGGATATAAGGCTATGGTATTCTCAATGCTCGCAATTGCTTTTCTTTCATTTATAGTTTGGGCGCACCATATGTTTATGTCAGGTGTGAATCCATTCATTTCAAACTTTTTCGTAATATTCACACTCATCATCGCAGTACCTTCTGCTGTAAAAGTATTTAACTGGATTGCTACTTTATTCGGCGGTAATATCAGGTTGAATGCTCCAATGTTATATAGTATAGGTTTCGTGAGTTTTTTCATATCTGGAGGTCTTACAGGTATATTTCTAGGTAATTCAGCACTAGATATTCCATTACACGATACATATTTTGTGGTTGCCCACTTTCATATAGTAATGGGGGTAGCAGCATTTTTTGGTATGTTTGCAGGAGTCGCCCACTGGTTTCCTAAGATGTTCGGAAGATATTTGAATGAAACCATCCTTAAAATACATTTTTGGATCACAATGGTTGGTGCTTATTGTATTTTTTGGCCTCAGCATTATTTAGGAATCGCTGGAGTCCCAAGAAGATATTACAGATTTGACAATTTTGATGCATTTTCAGGATGGGGTGATATGAATAAATTCATAACGATCTCTGCAATCCTTGTATTTTGCGTTCAGTTACTTTGGGTTTTTAACTTCTTTTATAGTATCTGGAGAGGTAAGAAGGTGACTGAAAAGAATCCTTATGGAGCTAACACATTGGAATGGACTACTGACATTGAACCAGTTCATGGTAACTGGCATGGTAAATTGCCTACAGTAGAACGTTGGGCATATGATTATGGTAAGGATGGAAAGGAGTTTATAACTCAGATAACACCTTACGCTGAAGGTGAAGAAGTTACACATTAATAATAAATAATATTTTTTAGAAATAATGTCAAGAGAAGCAGTAGATAGTATTAAAACAAGTCAATCAAATTGGTTGATGGATTATGCTATTCTATTTAAGTATAAACTCACACTATTTGTAGTTTTCTCGGCGATGATGTCTTACATGGCATCACTATCAGGTCCGATTAACTGGTTTAAGTTTGTATTGCTTTTCATTGGAGGATTCTGCATTACTGCAGCTGCAAATACATTAAATGAAGTTCTTGAAAAGGACTACGATAAATTGATGAAGCGCACTGCCGACAGACCTCTGGCTGCTGGCAGAATGTCAGTATCTCATGCCGTATTTGTCGCAGGAGTCTTATGGGTTCTAGGTATGGTATGTTTAGCATATTTCAATGTTCTAGCTTCATTACTTGGAGCTTTAGCTGTAATATCTTATGCTTTTGTTTATACACCGCTTAAAAGATATTCCCCTATTGCTGTTTTAGTAGGAGCTTTTCCTGGAGCAATTCCATTATTAATTGGAAATGTGGCGGCTGTGGGACATATTGATCAAATGGGTATATTTCTATTTGCAATACAATTTATTTGGCAATTTCCTCACTTTTGGGCCATTGGTTGGTTGGGATATGACGAATATCAACTTGCTGGTTATAAGTTAATTGCGAGTAAGGATGGCGAAAGGGATCCAAATACAGGTATCCATGCAGCTATATATGCTTGCCTTTTTATACCACTTGCAATTTTTGGATTTTATGCTGGATTAATTGGATTTTATGCATTGGTACTTATGATAGTATCTGCTATCGGCTTTGCATATTTTGGATATAATCTTTTTAGAAATGGTACAAGGAAGTCTGCGCTGCAACTAATGTTTGCATCTTTAGTCTATCTTGCAATCGCTTTAGGAGTCGTTTACTTTGATAAATTATTTTAAAATGAGTACATCAATAGCAACTTCAGAAAATAAATCAACAATACCACCGGTGAAATTTGCCTTATGGGCAGGTTTTGCAAGTATAATAATGATGTTTGTTTCTTTGACAAGTGCATATGTAGTAAGACAGTCAGCAGGAAATTGGCTTGAATTTAAATTGCCTTCAGTCTTTCTTTACAGTTCATTTTCAATATTGCTTTCGAGTATCACATTGCATATGAGTTACTCGAACTTTAAAAAGGGAAACGAGAAAAGTTATAAATTATTTCTAATTGCTACAATGGCTTTAGCTATGATGTTTATAATGTTTCAATATCAAGGTTGGATAGCAATGCAAAGTATTGGTATTGACCTTGCTGGAAATCCATCAGGTTCATTTGTTTATGTGATCAGTGGACTTCATGCAGCCCATGTACTTGGTGGAATTGGCATTCTTACTGTGGCACTGGTTCAGGCTTATGGTCACAAATATCAAGTGACAAGTAAGCGATTATTAAGATTTCAACTAACCTCACAATATTGGCATTTTGTCGATATCTTATGGATATATTTATTTATATTCTTCCTAATACAAAGATAATTTTTAATTGAAATACACCATTAAATTTTAGCATAAATGGCTACAGAAACACATTCACATCACGAAGTGGACCACCATGAAGGACATGAAACTGACCAGAATCTCTGGGACGGCAGCAAGTCCCCATTTAAAGTAAGCTACGGCAAACTTATGATGTGGTACTTCCTGGTCTCGGATGCTTTTACATTCGCAGGTTTTTTAATTGCATATGGAACATTAAGATTTAGTATGCCATCATGGCCATTGCCTGATGTAGTTTTCTCTACATTCCCAGGTGGTTTCCATCATGCACCTTTAATTTTTGTTACTCTAATGACTTTTATTTTGATACTCTCTTCTGTTACAATGGTAAGAGCAGTTCAGGAAGGACATAGAGAAAATAAGAGGGGAGTAGTAAAATGGATGGCATTAACCATTGTTGGTGGTTTGATGTTCCTTGGATGTCAGGCATGGGAGTGGACAAATTTGATAGCCAAAGAACACATGACGATTACTACAAATCCATTTGGAACTCATGTTACTGATGGCGTTTATCTTAATGAAGATGGTACTGAAGCAAAAAATGAGAAGGGAGAAATCGATAAATTCACTTCAGGCCATACATATCTTATACATAAAGAGGATGGTGATTTCCATAAAAGAAAATTCAAAATTACTTCAGGGTCATTGAAAGGGCAAGTAGCTCAGGAATCATTTGGACCTAAAGCTTTCGGTGGTTTATTCTTCTTTATAACTGGATTCCACGGCTTTCACGTTTTTTCGGGTGTTGTTTTTTTAAGCGTAATCATGCTGAATTCAATGAGTGGCTTGTATGCCAAGAGAAAAAATGGCCTATGAAATGGTCGAAAAAATCGGTTTATACTGGCACTTTGTAGACCTTGTTTGGGTATTTGTATTTTTGGTATTTTATCTATTATAAAAAAAATAAGCGAAATCAATATGAGTGATATGTCTCCGGAAGAAGGAAAAAAGATTGTTTTTAAAGGAATGATTCTATTAGGTATTATTACCTTAATAGAGGTTTTTATAGCATTAATTGGTAATGGGCATGTTATTCCCGGGTTCCATTTACATAAGCTTATTATGTACCCAGCTATGATTGGATTCAGTATGTATAAAGCATATTTTATAGTTTACGAATTTATGCACATTAGATACGAGGTGAAATCCTTGGCAATGTCTGTTATCCTACCAACTGTGTTAATAATTTGGGCTACTATTGCATTTTTGGATGAAGGTAGTTATTGGAAAGATAGTCGTGCACAGATTGAACTCTTGAATGCAAATGGCTACGTCAAAGTAGAGGTTCCAATGGAATCGCATGGAGATCATCAGGAAGTAGCGCCAGTTGGTGAAAATTCACAAATGGAGGGTGCTTCTGATGCTTCTAAATCAAACGAAGCTGAAAAGCACTAGTTAAAATAAGAGATTGAATAAATTTAGCAGTTTTTACAAAATGAGACCGGGCGTATGGGTCTTAATGATTTGTTTTTTACTACTTCCTTTTATCTCTTGGCTTTATATACGGCAAGGAGTCGATTTTAGGTTGAATGCACTAAAAGAATTGAACCAAAGAATTAGTATTGCCGGCCTAGATTCATTATACATAAATGATTATTTAATTAATAGGGATTCACTACGAGGTCGAGTTTGGGTATTTATCAATGCCGACAAAATTTCGGACATCGAAAAAAATAAAAACCTTGCACGAACTATCTATGATCAAAATGATGGTAGCAAGGCTGTTGGTATTGTATATTGTAGTGAGAAAGATTTGAGCACCCAACTACTACTTAATCCAATTCTTACTAAAAGGCACTTTGTTTCATTTGCACCTGAACGGACTTTTGAAAGACTTTTTAATTTATTTTCAGCAAATGATTCACTCAAAGCAGATTTGAAAACAGTAAATTCTTTGGTTATTGACAACAAAGGATTTATAAGAAAGGGCTATGATCTCACAAATGAAAAGGAAGTTGTTAAATTACTTCAACACAGTGCGGTGTTGATACCTGATTATAAAAGAGAAAAACCTCAGCTTGTAAGACAGGATGGCTATTAAAAAATTGAAAATTTTATGAACCAAGATGAGGCAACAAAAAAAGAAAAACAATTAAACAAAATTGCTTGGGCATTAAGTATTGTTGTTCTTTTGATAGTAGGAGGAATGCGAAGATTCAAAATAGAAACTTCTATTGACTTTAGTTTTTTGGCACCTTTTCATGCGACTGTTAATGCCTTAACTTTTTTCGTGCTGCTCTTTGCGTTATACCAAATTAAAAACAGAAATATCGAATTGCACAAGAAGAGTATTTACGTTGCAATGGTTTTATCATTCATTTTTCTTTTGTCATACGTTTTATACCATATTACTACTCCTGAAGTCAAATACTGTCATGAAGGCAATATAAGGTATGTCTACTTCACATTGTTGATTACTCACATCATTCTCGCAGGTGTAATCCTTCCATTCATTCTTTTTACATTCAATCGCGCTTATACGGAGCAATTTTCCAGACACAAGAAAATGGCAAGGTATGTTATGCCTGTTTGGATATATGTTTGTGCTACCGGCCCAATCTGCTACCTGATGCTGGTTGGTTGTTAATTGATTTTAATAAGTAGAAAATATTTGGAACTTTAGACAATTCAGGAACGAATTAATTAAGTTTTGAGTTATAAACATTATACTTTTATAAAAATAAACCAATACAAGTTAAAATGGAAGAGGACAAAAATAAAATGGACGAATTGAACGAAGACAAAAATCAATTGAAAGCTGATGCTGAAGTTGTAAAGGAGGATGTTAAAGCGATCTCAGAAGACGTTAAGGAGACTGCAACAGAAGTAAAAGAAGATATTAAGTCTGAGGCAACTGAGGTTAAAGAAGAAGTGAAAGCAGAGGCTGAAAGTCTTATGGAAACAGGCAAAGAAAAACTTTCTGAATGGAAAGAAGAAGCAGGTGAACAAGTTGTCAAGTTGAAAGAGAACCTATCAGGTGTTGCTGCTGATGTAAAAGAAAAATTGGCTGATCTTTCTGAAGATGCCTCTGAAGCCTATGCCGATGCAAAGGAAAATATTTCTGAGTATGCAGGACAGGCTAAAGTTAAAGCAGATGCTATTATGGCTGAAGCTAAAGAAGAAATCGCTGAATTTAAAGAAGATGCCAAGGAAAAGATCTCTGAATGGAGCGCAGCAGCTTCTGAAAAAGCCGCTGATCTAAAAGAAGATATTTCTGAATTCGCAGATGATGCAAGAGAAAAAATAGAAGAAGTATCTACCTCCTTTGGAGCTAAACTAAGAAGTTGGTTTGGAGGTGGAAATAAGGATAAGGCATAATTTCTTTATTTATAAGAAAAATGGCCTGGAAATGTATTTTTCCAGGCCATTTTTTTATTTCAGTTTTTCTAAGACTTCCTTTAATCTTCGACAACTTTCGATGATGTCCTTATCAGAAGCAGCATATGAGATCCTTATGCATTCATCGGCACCAAATGCTGAGCCGGCTACAAGCGCCACATATGCTTTTTCAAGAATATATTCGCAGAGTTGATCTCCATTCTCGATAGTCGTACCATCCTCGGTTTTCTTACCATAGTATGAACTGACATCAGGAAAGACATAAAATGCGCCATCAGGAGTATTACATTTCACTCCGGGAATTTCTTTTAAAAGCCCAAGGATAAGATCTCTTCTTTGCTGGAAGACCTCTTTCATCTTGTGCGTTTCACTCAATTCTGTATCGAGTGCTAGGGCAGCAGCTTTCTGACTGAAAGATGCAGCACCCGAAGTGAATTGACCTTGCATCTTGTCCGTAGCCTTAGCCACTTCTTTAGGAGCACCAATGTAACCCAATCTCCAACCTGTCATTGCAAATCCTTTAGAGAAGCCATTTACTGTGATGGTCTGATCTCTCACTGAAGGAATAGATGCGATACTCGCATGTCCTCCTGTGTAATTGATATATTCGTATATCTCATCTGAAACGATATAAATTTCATCTCTTTTGCCCAAAATTTCAGCGAATGCTTCCAATTCAGCCATAGAATATACGCTACCTGTCGGATTGCATGGTGAAGAATAGATGACTAAGCGAGTCTTCTCAGTGAGGGCAGCTTCCAATTGGGAAGGCAGAACTTTGAAATCGTTTTCAATGCCCGCTGATACAATGACAGGAACACCTCCCGCCAATTGTACGATCTCAAGATAGGAAACCCAATAAGGTGCAAAGATAATGACTTCATCTCCGTCATCTATCAGGCTCATTGCAACGTTGGCGATTGATTGCTTAGCGCCGTTTGAGACAACGATCTCGTCAAGGGAATAATCGATATTGTTATCTCTCTTGAACTTGCGCTGAATAGCTAGTTTTAATTCAAGTAAGCCAGATACAGGTGTATATTTTGTAAAACCTTGGTCCAAAGCCTCTTTTGCAGCTTCTTTGATAAATTGTGGAGTATCAAAATCAGGTTCTCCGATGCTTAAGTTGATCACATCATTGCCTTCCTGCTTTAACTTACGGGCTTTTGCAGTCATTTGAAGTGTAGCAGATTCTACCATTTTGACTATTCGTAGCGCTAGCGGATATACCATTGGTTTGCCCATCTTGTATTATTTATTTTACGCAAATGTAAGCAACCTTCATTTGTTTTTTCATTGTAGTTTGCGATTTTCTTATTTTGTGCTTTTTTTAAAAGATTAATGAAGCAGAACGACCATATATGTATTGTCACTCCAGTATTCAATGACTGGGATTGCCTTCTCATCCTGCATGGAGAACTTCAGCGTGAATTTGCATTGATGGGCAGAAGTTTTACTTTGCTTGCCGTCAATGATGGAAGTACCCTAGATATTCCAAAGTCATTTATAAACACTGGAGCATATGATGGGGGTGTATTAATGTCAGACCCTGATTTAAATATGGATATTATTATTCTTGAACTTCAACGCAACTTAGGTCATCAAAAAGCCATTGCTTCAGGTATTTCATATGCAAGTGAAATTCTCAAGCCTGATTACGTTATTGTGATGGATTCGGATGGTGAGGACAAACCAGAAGATATCAAAAGTCTAATTGCGGGACTTAATAACGAAAATGAAACAATTGTTTTTGCTCAAAGACGCAGTAGACAGGAGAGTAGCCTTTTTAAAACACTTTACGTTGTTTATAAATTTTGTTTCAAGCTACTTTCGGGATATGTCATTTCATTTGGTAATTTCGTCTTAATACCAAAAGATCAATTATCTAGACTCGTTTATATTTCAGAGATATGGAATCATTTTCCAGGAGGAATTATCAGGTCTAAGTTAAAATACACGAGTGTTCCTATCGACAGAGGAACTAGATATAAGGGACAATCCAAGATGAGTATCATATCGCTGATTCAGCACGGCATCAGCAGTATTACAGTAAATATTGATATAGTTTCCGTAAGGTTACTTTTATTCTCAGTATTTCTGATTGTTTTGACAGGAATTATGTTTTTAGGTCTTATTTGGGTTAAGTTTTTCAGTGATTATGCCATCCCGGGTTGGACGTCTTCGATAGCTATAGGTTTATTGATGATTATGTTACAGGCATTTTTCTTTTCTTTGCTGCTAACATTTATGGTCCTCAATGCGAGGGTGCAGAAGAATTTTGTACCGGCCCTTAACTTTATGGACTACATTCGCTCTGTCAACAAATACAAGATCAATGTCTAATATCGACTATATAGGAAATGAACTTGAACTGTTCAAAGATGCTGTCAACTGGAAAGCTTATTATAGATCTGCTATAGAAAAATATATCTATGGCGATGTATGTGAAGTTGGCGCAGGACTTGGAGGAACCACTACGGCTTTGCTCAATGATACCGTTAATAGTTGGTTGGCAATAGAGCCGGATGCTGAATTGACAGCCCTCATTCCTGCAGAAATAAATGGGTTACCGCATGCATCAAAGGTTGAAATCTTACATGGCGTTTTGGATGATGTTAGCCCTGATAGGAAATTTGATTCCATCTTATACATCGATGTCATCGAGCATATCGAACACGATAAGGCGGAATTTGAGAAAGCTGCAGCCAGATTAAAGTCCGGTGGTCATCTTGTGATCTTAGTTCCTGCCTTTAATTTTCTATACAATCCATTTGATAAAGCAATAGGACATTTTAGAAGATATGATAAACCGATGTTAAGGTCTGTCGCACAAAACAGTGGTCTTGATCAGCAATTTCTGAAATATTACGATTCCATGGGCTTTTTTGCGTCTTGTGCCAATAAGTTTTTTATAAATAAATCAACTCCCTCCAAGGGCAATATTGCACTTTGGGATAATATGTTGGTGCCCATTGCTAAAATGGTAGATCCAATTATTTTCCGTGCCTTTGGCAAATCTCTGATAGGAGTTTGGCAGAAACCTAATTAATAAAACAAATTTCAAAATAGAAGATACATGTCTAAACAGAAAGATCCAAAGATCGTTGTAGAACCGGGAGAAATACCAACAAATATCCTTGTAGAAAAATCTCCAATTTCTTTGAGTAATTGGTCCGTCAAAGAACCTTTGTTTAAAAAGGTGTTTTTTGGAATTTCTGTTTTGCTATTGATCATTATGCCACTTCTAAGCTTCGATTATGGTATCACGGGTGATGAATTAGTACACAAACAGAATGGTGAAAACGTATTGAAATACCTAGCCACAGGTGGCGTAGACACGACCTATCGTACTTACAAAAACCTTTATTTATACGGTGGTCTTTTCGATGCGAGTGCAGCCATGATTTATGAAAATATGCCAAGTGCTGATCCATATGATGTGCGCCACTTTTTGAACGCATTATTCGGTGCATTTTTGATTATATTCAGCGGTTTACTTGCAAGGCAATTGAGTAAAAGCTGGCTTCTGGCCTCATTGACCTTGCTCTTCACAGTGTTTTCACCACGGCTTTTTGGAGATTCCATGAATAATCCCAAGGATATTCCTTTTGCGATGGCATATTTAATGTCCATATTGGGCATCATCCGTTTCAATAGCTTTCTACCTAAGTGGGATTGGAAATCAGCCATATTTCTCGGTGGATCCATTGCAATAGCACTGAATATAAGGGTGGGTGGAATACTATTGTTGGTTTACTTTGGATTGTATACTTTAGTTAATTTATATCTAAAAAGAAAAGAATTTAAAGCAGCATCAGTTAATTCAACAGTATTGCTTGCTAAAGCTGCTGGGTTGGGCGTTGTGGCATATTTCTTAGGATTGATATTTTTCCCTTATTCACATGCTGCGCCAATTACCAATACATTGGAGGCACTGAAAGTGATGTCAAATTTTGACGTGGCAATTAGGATGTTATTCGAAGGGAAGGCATTATGGTCAGATGAAATTCCATGGTACTATATTCCAAAATGGCTTTCTATGGCGATTCCTGTATTCATTTTGGCAGGATTTGTCTTGTTTTTTATAAAATTGAAATCAATCCTTAAGAATACGGATTGGCTCCCTGTGTTATTTATCGTTTTCGTTGGAGTCTTTCCTGTAGTTTATGCAGTGGCTAAACATAGCTCATTGTATGACGGTATCCGCCACTTTTTGTTCATCATGCCGATGATCAATGTATTGGCTGTTCTTGGTTGGGGAGCATTGATCTTCAGATATTTTGAAACAAAATTCAAGTGGATAGTTCCTGGAATATTGGCTGTACTTATGTTATTGCCTATAAGATTCATGGTGGCCAATCATCCGAATGAATACATTTATTTCAATGAGTTGTCCGGTGGTATTAAGGCGGCTTATGGTGAATATGAAACTGACTATTGGATGAATAGTATGAAGTATTTGTCTAAATGGGTCATTGAAAATGATGAAAGGATTAAAAGAGGGGAGGAGGTCATTGTTTGCACCAATAGCATAGATCCTGTCAAGCATTATTTTGCTACAATGGCTCCTAAAGTAAGAGTCTTATATGCATCTTACAAAGACAGATATAAACAAAAAGCAGATTATTATCTTTCTATTCCTCGTTTTATCGACAGCGATCTGCTGAAAAATGGTTCTTGGCCATTGGCGGAAGTAGTTAAAACAGTTGATGTTGATGGCGTGCATGTTGGCGCCCTATCTAAATATACGGATACACTTACTTATGCTGGTTTAAAAGCAGTAAAAGTGAATGATTTCAATCTTGCTAAATCCTTCCTTTTACCTGCAGCAGCGAAAGACCCGAAAAACAACGTGGCAATTGTCGAATTGATCAATGCCTATATTAATCAGGATTCCTTGAATCAGGCTTCTTATTGGGTAGAGAAAGGCCTTCAATTGGCTCCTGACAACGAGGATATGTTATTGCCAAAAGGTTTGATCCTAATGAGGCAGGGTAAAGTGGCTGAGGCATATGATTATATCGAAAGGTGTAAGAAAATGAACCGTCGCAATGTAATGGCTTTCTTTTACAGTGCAATGATCCAGGACAGTCAGAAGAATTATTCTGCAGCTTTGGATGATTTGCAGACGGTGATTGAGCAGGCGCCTCAATTCAAACAAGCGTATTTACTTGGCGCTCAGATCATGAAAAATAGTGGAAACCCTGAAGCTGCACAGAAGTATATGGATTATGCCAATCAGATGAGATAGGACTTGATCCCTTAGGGCATAATTTTTGGGTTGTAATCAGAATATTATTTAACCTATTTCCACCTGCTGCAAATGAAGGTTTAGACATGAGTTATTCAGCTTTAAATTTTAGACTGCCTATTGGGTTTACTAACAAAAATAAATAGTATTAGCCACTAATTCCACGAATGATGCCTTGCATCTAATACGAATTTATTCGTTCAAATCCGTGCAATTATCTTCGATGCAGCTTACGCGGTCGTGGCTGAAGAAATTAGATGTTTAGAATTGATTGGATCATTCAAAGTGTTATTCAATTTATCAACAAAGCCAATAATATTTATATGTCATTGATTGTCAGTGAGTCCAGTAAATAAAACAATTAAAAAAAAATAAAATACAGAGCTGAAATTCTTTTATTCCATTTTTAATGGGCTATGAAGGACTTTGATTAAGTATTACATATTATTTGGTTCTAAATCATTAGGTAAAATGATTGTTATAGTTGTACCTGAAGGCTCATTGTTTTCATTCATTTTATCTATTATCTCCACATGTACTTCAGCCTGATATTTGATAGAAAGTAGTTTCATTCGTTCTTCTGTTAACACTGTTCCTTTTGATTCATGCTGTTGATATCCAATTTTTTGCGCTTTTATCATGGCGGCTTTTTGCCGACCGATTCCATTGTCGTCGATAATGATCTTCAGCTTTCCATCTTCCTCCTTGCAGCGTATGGAGATCATTTTTTCGCCCTCCTTATTCCGCAATCCATGCCAAATAGCATTTTCAACATAAGGTTGAATGAGCATAGAAGCCACATACACTTCATTCGTATCTATATTGTCAACCTCAATGTTATAGGTAAATGATTGACTGAAGCGCAATGATTCCAAAGAAAGATATAGCTGCAACATCTCCAGCTCACTACCCAGCGTGATGAATTCTTTGCTGGAGTTGTTTAACACCATTCGCTGTAACTTTGAAAATTTTGAAAGATATTCATAAGCCGCATCTACATTATTTGTCAATATACATTCTTGGATAGCATTCAAACTGTTGAATATAAAATGTGGATTCATCTGACTCCTCAATGCCTCTAATCTTGCATTGGAGAGTTGTTCATTCATCCGATGAATTTCTATCTTATTGTGCTGCAAAGTATTCTCTGCCCAAATCGAATTGATTTTATTAGCTATCAGCGTTGCGATAGTATTTAATATCTGCATATGTTGGGAAGAAAAAAAGTTTTTCTCTGCATGTTCACTGTCTATTACGCCCATTAGTTCGCCATTGTAGAGTATAGGTACTGTTATTTCACTGAATCTACGCTGATCATCCTCTCTATATCTAGCATCGAGAGAGGTGTCAGAGACTACTATTGGCTGCTTCGTTTGGATCACATATCCCACTAAACCCTGTCCGGAAATCACATCGAATCTATTTTCCTCTATTCGTTCTGCAGAATCCTTGGAACCATAACTAGCCCTTTGCACCATTTTTGTTTTATCCTCATTCCAAAGGTATAGCATGCAATCAGTGAAGTCCAGGCGGCTGATCAGGTTATTGGCTACATCCCACAATACTTCATCCACTGTATTTTTATCTACTAAAGAAGTTGTGAAATAGTTGACGATCTGTTCGTGTTCCAGTTCACTTTTATATTGAATAGCATTCAATTGTTCTACCTTAATTTTTTCTTTATCTATAGCTCTTAAATTCCTTTCTCGTGCTTTTAATAAGCTATAGGCAATAACTATCACTAAGATCAAAATTAAAAAAATAAACCACCACGTCTTCCAAAAAGGTGGTAAAATGACTATTTGTAATTCTGTAATTTCTTCGCTAAATATATTATCTCTGTTGGCGCTTTTAACTTTAAACAAATATTTCCCATTGTTCAATTGGTTATAAATAGCCGACTGATTTTTACCGGCTTTAACCCAATCTTCATCTACACCTTCCAGCATGTAGTAATATTTTACACGACTTGCCTCCCACAGGTCCAGCGATGCAAATTCAATCTTTATCGAGTTTTCTGAATATGACAGATAGATTGGCTTGCCTTTAGATATTAAGCTATCTACCATTCTCTCTTTTTCGAAAACTTTGAAGCCGGTAATCCTTGGTTTAGATGGGGGTAAAGAAGCTGCTATTTCGGATGGATCAAATGAAATAAAACCATTTGATGTGGCGATAAGTCCGATTCCACTTTTTAATTGATATATTCGCCCACTGAATACGTTGTCAATAATACCATCATTTATGTCATAACTTGTTATGCCAAAATGATGTATATTGATTCTGCAAATAGCTCCGCTACACAATGCCCAAATATCGCCATTTTCATCCTTCATCAGTCCTAGTACCAAATTATTTGGCAATCCATCTTTAGTGGTGATGGCCGTAAAAATATTCTTTTTAGTATCAAATATATTGACACCCATTTCAGTAGCCAGAATTAAAGTATCTTGATTGTATCTGATAATATCCAGGATCGTATTGCTGCTGATCGAGCGGGTATCTCTTTCGTTCACTTTATAGGCTGAAGTAAATTTTTCTTTTTGAATATCAAAAATTTGAAGACCATTCTGAAATGTTCCTACCCATATTTTGCCAAAGTCAACAAGTATACTCTGCACTCTTCGATATCTGCTCATTTCAGGATTCAGGAATGAATTAAATTGCTTTACAGTTTTATTGTCAATGTTTACAAGACCCAAGCCTTTCGACCAAAGTCCCATCCATATTTCACCTTGTGTACCTTTTTGAATAGTAGTTACAATACTATTTTGACTCAAATTTTTATCTTCTCTTATCCTATTATTTTTGAGATTTAGATTCAATATAGATTTCTCCTGATTAGGTGCCCAGACAGTAGAATCATCTCGCTGGAATAGGCTCCATATTTGATCTGTTCCCTTTTTAATTGCATTTTCTGCTAAATAATGATTTTGGTAATTGAATAAATGATTCGTTTTGATTACTCCTCCGGATTGCTCATAATAGGAGATCAGGATATTACCATCCGACAACTCAAGAAAATCACTCACTCTGCCTGATTTTACTTGATTTCCTGTACCAATTTGTATTTGATGTGGATAGAAAATTTGCTTCTCCTTATTACTTATATTTATACCTCCATCACTTCCTATCATCACACTATGATCACTTGTCTCTAACATGCAGAATGAACTGTAAATACTATGGACATGTAGAGCATATTCCGTCGTATTGTCTATTTCCTCAATTGTGAACACGTCTCTATCAGCATGATAGGTAGCTAAACCTCTGCCGGGAAGTCCAATTATTATGTCACCATTAGCCTTTGACGACAACAATTGAGGTTGTTCGTTGTCGGTCATAGATTCGAAAATATTTCCAATCTTCTTTTTAAAATGATAATTATTTAATTTATTAGACCTTAAATCATATCGATATAAATACCTTAAATTCGTGGTAATCCAAATATTATCATGATCAATTAAAACGCTTTCAATACTTGCATTTATCTCGAATAATGGATTTTGCTGAGGGTTATAATTTTTGCTATATAGTTTTCTATTCTTTGGGTCGTAGCAAACCAATCCATTTACCGTACAAAGCCAGAGTTTGTCTTCACGATCTATAGCCATACTCCCGGTGACCAGATCATCTTTGAGCCCCATATTTTTATTCCTCTTGACAAATCTCCTATTTTTTTCATCGAGTTTATAATAGCCTTCATGTCCGGCAATCCAGATATTTCCTTTATGGTCTTCCAAAATCCGCCATGTTCCATTGACCTTATACTTGGCTGGTACACTCAAATTGAAATTATAAAACTTACCGGAAGCTCTATCTAAAATATAAGGTGCTCCATGGTCAGTACCTATCCAGAGTCTATGCTTACTATCTTCAAAGATCGCACTGATCCAATCAGTTTGCAGTGCATTAGTATCCCTTACATCCGCCAGGTAAGTCTTAAATCTTGTACCATCATACCTCTGCAGACCAGCTTGAGTGCCTATCCATATATACCCATCGTGGTCTTGATATAAAGAAGACACCACATCATTTACTAGTCCATTTTTAGTAGAGAGATGCTTGTTTATATTTTGCTCTATTTGGGCAAAGGAGCCACCAGAATAGCATAAAAGCAATGTAATGGTCAGTATAGCAATTTTACCTTTTTTGATAATTCGGAATTTTTACAAAGATAATTCATTTTAGATCCATGAGATATCCATTCCCTCGATGGTTGAGCCCGTTCCCTAATTGAAAATTATGATTTGAGGTAAGGTCAGCTTCAATCGTTTATGTCATGAAGTTCTATTGATATTGTAGCAATTTAAAATGGGCGCATTAGGAGTTCAAAGAAAGCTATCCTAAACTAGCAAGCAATTTTAAGATGAACAAAAATAAAATGAAAGAAGAAGATAATTTATTTTGATTAATTCTTTACAATTCTTTCAGTTTTTATCCAAATATCCTAACTTATTTACTTTATGAAAATTGAATTTTTTTCAATTTTCAATTTTTCAATTCTCTAAAGTTTGCCTTATTTAATACCTTTAGCGCTATATTTCAGGATATGCATTTTTGCTTATTCCAATGAATTTTGAACATTTGAGGACAATATACATGAAGGATAAATTAGATTTACTTAAAGCAAAGCAGCAAAAAGCCAAACTCGGAGGAGGTCAACACCGCATCGACAGCCAACATAAAAAAGGAAAACTTACTGCCCGGGAAAGGATTCAACTCCTCATGGATGCAGGTACTTTTGAGGAAATCGGTCAACTAGTTGAACATCGTTCTACAGAATTCGGTCTGCAACAAGAGATTTATCCCGGCGATGGTGTCATTACCGGTTATGGCAGGATCGAAGGCCGTCTGGTTTATGTTTATTCACAGGATTTTACGGTCTTTGGTGGTTCACTTTCTGAGACTCATGCAGAGAAGATCTGTAAAATTATGGATCATGCAGTGAGAAATGGTGCACCCATCATAGGTTTGAATGATTCAGGAGGAGCAAGGATCCAGGAAGGAGTGAATTCTCTCGGAGGTTATGCGGATATTTTCTACAGAAATACACTGGCAAGTGGGGTAGTGCCTCAGTTGAGTGCTATCATGGGCCCTTGTGCAGGTGGAGCTGTTTATAGTCCTGCCATTACAGACTTTATAATAATGGTCGAACATACATCTTATATGTTCGTAACAGGACCCAATGTGGTTAAAACGGTAACGAACGAAGATGTCACTTCTGAAGAACTTGGTGGAGCGCATAGCCATGCTTCTAAGTCTGGAGTAACTCATCTTACAGCAGCTGATGACCTTGACTGCATCAATCAATTGAAGAAATTGCTTTCATACATGCCACAGAATAGTGTGGATATGCCATTCGATAAGCCGTATAAGGCATCTGACGAACTTAGGCCAAAGATGAATGAAATGATCCCTTCAGATTCCAATAAGCCTTATGATATGAAAGATATCATATCAGAGCTTACGGATGAGGATAGCTTCTATGAGATCCACAAAGAATATGCAGAGAACATCGTTGTTGGATTCGCGCGTCTTGCCGGAAAATCCATTGGTATTGTAGCAAATCAGCCGATCTCTTTGGCTGGTGTACTGGATGTCAACAGTTCGAAGAAAGCTGCCCGTTTTGTAAGATTTTGCGATTGTTTCAATATTCCGCTTCTAGTACTTGTCGATGTGCCGGGCTTTCTCCCTGGAACTGATCAGGAATGGAACGCCATCATCACGAATGGTGCCAAGTTATTGTATGCATTCAGTGATGCAGTCGTTCCGAGGATTACTGTTATCACCAGAAAGGCTTACGGTGGAGCATATGACGTGATGAATAGTAAGCACATTGGTGCCGACATGAATTATGCCTGGCCAAGTGCAGAGATTGCTGTCATGGGTGCCAAGGGTGCGAGCGAGATCATCTTCAAGCGGGAGATTTCGGAAGCATCTGATCCTTCTGTCAAGGCTAAAGAAAAAGAAAACGAATATGCCAATAATTTCAGTAATCCTTATAAGGCTGCAGCTCGTGGTTTTATAGATGAGGTGATTGAGCCAGCTTTAACCCGTAAAAAACTAATCGCCGGATTTAAGATGTTGGAGAATAAGACAGGACCCAAGCCGAGGAGGAAGCACGGGAATATACCTTTATAATGACAAATGATAAATTATAAATGATTAATTCCTGATTAACAAATATAATTTCGTTGCAAAGCGTATTATTCAATCAATGAATAATCCTTTATTCTGTGAACTAAGGCCAAATATTACTTAACACTCAATTCATTTATAATTTATAATTTATAATTTTTTCAAGCCCATTTCCTCAATTGATTGATCAGCGCCTTCATATCCTTCGGTAGCGGTGCTTCAAAAGTCATTTCTTCTTCTGTGACAGGATGTGTAATTACTAGTTTAGAGGCGTGGAGTGTCGTTCGGTTGATAAGTGGGATTTCGACTGTATCAGGGACTTTCGACATGTTCAAATTGCGTTGCTTGATGTCTTTGATGGAGATGGATTCATTTTTGCCGTATAGCTTATCTACATAACATGGATGGCCAATTGATTTGAAATGTACTCTGATTTGGTGCATACGGCCGGTCATGATCTCTGCTTCCACGTAATTGCAGGCTTTGAAGCGCTCTAAAACCTTGTATAATGTCAAAGATTTTTTGCCACCTTTCGTAACTTTCATCTTGCCGGGATTGACAGGATCTGGGGAGAGTCCTGTTTCTATTCGGCCTTCTTCTTCCATGAGATTGCCGGTGACTACTGTCAGATACTTCTTTTTTACCGTTCTGTTTTGAAAAGCCTGACTGAGAGCAAGATGTGCTTCAGCAGTTTTTGCAAAACAAATGATGCCGGAAGTCTCTCTGTCCAATCTATGAACAGTAAAGATCTTACCAAATATTTTTTGAAGTTGGGTAGCCAGATTTGGCTTTTCCGGGCTATGTCTGTCCGGAATAGTTAGTAATCCTGATGGTTTGTTGACTATGACGATCTGATCATCTTCAAAAATGATGTCTGGCTTCATGGATATTATTTTTGTGATTGGATGGCTGTAAAAGTCTTTTGTTTTTTAATGAAATAAGACCAAATCAAGGACCTTTTTAGCAGGCCTGAATCATTTGGTGGTCCAATAGTAAAACGTTTGATAAATACTTTATTTTCTTTTCGGCGCTTTAAGTAATAATTCAAACCCATATAGAAATGTAAATGAGCTTTTAGAATGGCCAGGAAAAAGGAAAATTTACCTTGTAATAGAAATCGGATCCCCGCAACACCATCAAGGCACAGTCTAGCAAGTATTCGAATAATTACTTGATCTTCAATATTTTTAAACAATAAAAATAAGCCTTTTCTAAAAATGGGATAAGTTTTTCTAGGTGAAGTGGCATCCAATGTTCCTCCACCAAGGTGAAAGACGATAGATGCAGGTTCAGCCCACACTTCGTAACCCATATTTTTTACCCTCCATGCCAGATCTATTTCTTCCATATGTGCAAAAAAACCTTCTTCGAGGCCGCCTGCTTTTATGTATAAAGATCTCCTGATTAACATGGCAGCACCACTAGCCCAGAATACCTGTTCGGCATTATCATATTGATGTTCATCCTTTTCAATATCATCGAATATGCGTCCTTTACAAAATGGATAACCTAAATCGTCAATCCATCCACCTGCACCACCGGCATAATCAAAGAGCTCTTTTTGGATGTCGTTAAGCACTTTGGGCTGCACTATGGCTACCTGCTCATTCGACAGAAGCCTTTCAAGTAATGGTTCAAGCCAACCGGATGTGACCCTTACGTCAGAATTTAACAAAAGGACCAAATCTTGGGTTATCAAATTTATTGCTTTATTGTAGCCACCACAGAAACCATAATTTTTATCAAAAAGCAAAAGTTGGATCTCAGGATATTCACTTTGAAGAAATGCTACAGAATCATCTGTCGATCCATTGTCTGCAATGATTATATCAGCATCCTGAGTATATTTTATTAGTTCAGGAAGATAAGTCTTTAAATGTTTTAAGCCATTGTAATTCAGTACGATAACTGCTGTTGTGTAAAGTGTTTTATTAGATGTTTTTGAATAAAATTTGATCACCTCCGCCTTGTCTTTGAACAATTGATTTTTCAGCTCATCCAAATTACTTAATGGTACATCTTTTCGAATAAATTCGATGAGTTGCAAGTCGATCTCCGTGTCATACAAATCAACTTCGAAATTAAAAATATTTACCTCAATTACCCTGGCCAAATTATTCCCGACTACCGGGCGATGGCCGATATAGGCCATTCCGTCGTATAAAGTATTGTCTATTTTGACTTTAGCTGCGTAAATACCATTTAAAGGAATTGCTTTGTAGGGATCTTTCAGGGATAGATTGGCCGTAGGAAAACCAAGTCTACGGCCGATTTGATCCCCTTTTACTACTGTACCTCTGATGAAAAAAGGATAACCGAGTTGCTCGTTTACAGTGCGCATTTTGCCTTCCTCCAATCCTCTTCGGATAGCAGATGAACTAATAGCTATTTGTTCTATCAATAGTGGATCTATCTCGATTATCTCGATGCCAAGTGGATTAAGTTCCTTACGCATCAAGTCAAAATCTCCGACTCTACCTGTACCGTATTTGTGGTCGTATCCAACGACTATTGCCGTGGGTTTAAAATAGTGTAGTAAAAAGTTATGTAGATAAGAGGTCGCAGAAAGTTGTGAAAATTCTTTCGTAAACGGCACAATTACGAGATGGTCTATACCGTGCTTACTAAGCAGGCTGACCTTTTCATCCAGATTCGTCAATAGTGCAAAGTTCTTTGGTTGGCCTTCCAACACCAGCCTTGGATGCGGATCAAAGGTTATAACTATCGACTCACCATGATGTTTCGAAGCAACAGCTTTGACCTGATCCAACAGTGTTTTATGGCCAAGATGTACACCATCAAAGGAGCCAATAGTGATCACAGCATTATTAAACTGTGGCAATGAATTCAGGTCAAAATGTATTTGCATTACGGGCGCAAATGTACAATGAAATGATTGGAAAGTAGTGGAAGGATATAAGGACAATAATTAAATTTTGAAATTAGGGAAGGATTTTGATGGTTTTGAGATAGAGGTCAGAGGTCAGTGGTCAGTCGTCAGTGGTCAGATCAGACATTGAGGTAAGAAAAAGTGATCAAGTAGAAGTCAATAATTAGTTCTTACCACAATAACCCCGAATGTGGTTGAACAACAATAACCCCGGGTGGAACCCGGAGGGCGCAAAAAGCACCCTCCCAACCCTGAATTGGGTTGAACATATTTCAATAAAATTTTCCCGTCTATTAGGGAGAAATGAGGACGATCCATATACTCATTTTATTTAACCAGCATTACCCCTATCATTATACAGTATTTAATATTTGGCTGTTTTACAAACAACTTTAATTTTGTTTGTATGTT
This sequence comes from Candidatus Brachybacter algidus, assembly GCA_016711705.1. Classification (GTDB taxonomy): domain Bacteria; phylum Bacteroidota; class Bacteroidia; order Chitinophagales; family Saprospiraceae; genus Parvibacillus; species Parvibacillus algidus. Next base: position 361,397 of record JADJSK010000001.1, read on the forward strand.
TGTTTCACGATGGAGATAGATATTAATGAAATACGACAGGTCTTAAGTAATATTAAGGACCCAAAGACCGGACAGGATATAGTAAAAGCAGGTTTAGTTAAGGACCTTTTTTTGGAGGGAACAGAGCTGAATCTGATGATTTTTTCCAATAATCTGGACTCTACTGATAAAGGCAATCTTCATCAGGCTATTGTTTTTGGCATACAAGCTGAGTATCCTGAGCTGAATATCAACCTACACATGGTCACAAAAGCTGACCAAATCGATGAAAAGGCAAGTCCTCTTCCCCAAATTCAAAATATTATTGCCGTAGCATCCGGAAAAGGCGGCGTAGGTAAGTCTACCGTTTCCGTTAACCTTGCTTTTGCATTAAACAGAATGGGATATAAGGTTGGTATTTTAGATGCTGACGTTTATGGGCCTTCGATTCCTACAATGTTGGGCATCAAAGGTCAAAGGCCACAGATCACCAATCTTTATGGTAAACCAAAGTTGGTTCCAATTGAAGTCAATGGAGTACAAACTATATCTATTGGCCTTATTGTAGAAGAGGAACAGGCTGTGGTGCTAAGAGGGCCACGCTTGGCAGGAATAATCAAACAATTTATAGAAGATACCGTTTGGGATGCACTCGATTTTCTGATTGTGGATCTTCCTCCAGGTACCGGTGATGTTCAGTTAACTTTGGTACAATCAGTGCCATTATCAGGGGCTATTATCGTTACCACGCCTCAGGAAGTCGCTGTGGTTGATGCGGTAAGAGCCTTGAACATGTTCAGAATGGAGCAGATCAATGTGAATGTTCTCGGTGTGGTTGAAAATATGTCCTGGTTTACACCTGAAGAATTGCCTGATAGCAGATATTACATCTTTGGTGAAGGAGGTGGTCAAAGACTAGCGCAAATGAGTGGATCTATAGTTCTTGGACAAATACCGATCACCATGGGACTAAGGGAGGCAGGGGATGCAGGGACCTTATATGCCGCTGGATCCGGGGAAAAAGATCAAAAGGTTTTTGAAGATATAGGAAAAAACCTTATATTGCAACTTAATAAAATACTTTCTAGTCTTGGTAAATCCAAAATCGTAGAAGTAAAATCTTAATACAAAAATTCAAATGAATTCATTACTGGAAAGGGTAGAATTAGCACTCGATGAGATCCGCCCACATCTGCAGGTCGATGGCGGAGATATAGAAGTTGTCGAAATCACTCCTGACTTTAGACTCATAGTAAAATGGATGGGCAATTGTGAAATGTGCAATATGTCTGCTATGACGCTAAAAGGTGGTGTAGAGCAAGTCTTAAAGCAGAGAGTACCGGAGATTGTTGGCATTGAGGTGCAGAATGCGGTGACGGTATAGGAGGTGAGGAAGTTAGAAGGTGAGGAGTTTAGAAGGTATCAAACATTACCCATTACTCATTACTCATTACGCATCACTTATCACACATCACACATAATTAACCATTCATAACTAATTTCCCGTTGAACCAGATCGAACTCACTGCTCAAATCCGCCAAAAGAAATCCTTCCTGTGCGTAGGACTTGATCCCGATCTCAAAAAAATTCCTCAGCACCTCTTACAGTATGATGATCCTTTTTTTGAATTCTGTAAAGCAATAATTGACGCTACCAAAGATCATTGCGTCGCCTACAAACCTAATACTGCTTTCTTTGAATGCCTTGGTACTAAAGGTTGGGAAAGCCTCCAAAAGACGATTGATTATATCCCTAAAGATATCCTGATCATTGCTTATGCAAAGAGAGGTGACCTAGGTAATACTGCTGAAAAATATGCAGAAGCATTTTTCGAAAGGATGAATGTTGATGCTATCACACTCTCTCCTTATATGGGTTATGACTCCATAGCTCCATACCTTAAATATGAAGGAAAATGGTCAATTATCCTTGTTAAAACATCTAACAAAGGCAGCAACGACTTTCAGACCTTAACAATGAGTGTATCTGGCAAGCCACTTTACATGGATGTACTGGAAAAAACTATGGAGTGGGGAAGTATAGATAATACCATGTTTGTAGTAGGTGCAAATAACCTTGATGAGTTTAAGGAGATAAGAGAAATAGCCCCACATCATTTCTTTCTTGTTCCAGGGTTTGGGGCACAAGGTGGTCAATTAAAGGATATTAAACCATACATATCTTCTGAAAGCGTTGGTATCCTTGCTAATTACAGCAGACAGATTATCTACGCCGATAATACGATGGATTTTCAGGAAAAAGTGCTGGAAGAAACTATCAAGATCCAACAAGAAATGGCTTCAATACTATCTAGTGTCTAGTATTTAGATTCTAGTATCTACTAGGAATACAACCCACCATTTATCGAGATCACTTGACCCGTTATATAAGCAGCTTTATCACTTGCAAGAAAACTTACTAATTCTGCCACTTCTTCTGGTTTTCCGAATCGGTTCATTGGTACCATAGCGCTCAGTTCTGACTCGTTGAGGTCCCCTGTCATATCAGTCTTGATAAATCCCGGGGCAACAGCATTGACAGTGATATTACGCTTGGCCAATTCCTGAGCCAAAGCTTTTGTTGCACCGATAACACCTGCCTTAGATGCGGAATAATTGGTCTGACCTGGCATTCCCTTCAAGCCCGAAAGGGAAACCATATTGATGATTCTGCCACGACGCCTTTTAATCATCGCAGCCGAAATGATCTTGGTGGTGTGAAAAAATGAATTCAAATTTGTGTTAATTACCTCGTTCCAGTCTTCAGTGGGCATGAAAATCATCAAATTATCCTTCCTGATGCCGGAATTGTTGACTAAAATGTGGATTTCTTTATCTGTATTTTGGCTCAACCAATTATTTAAGGTACTCTCTGTATCTTTTTGATTACCAACATCATATTTCAATAGTACGTGATTACCGCCATTTGAATTAAGTTCATTCAGTAATTCATTTGCTGCAGCATCATTTGACTTGTAATTGATGATGATATTGTAGCCTTCTCCAGCGAGTTTCAAGCTGATCGCTCTACCGATTCCTCTACTTCCACCAGTTACAAATGCATATTTGCCGTTATTTTCACTCATAATTTGAAATTTTAATCGAATCGGAACTCTTTAGAAATTGAGGTCCTTTAATTGTCTCGCTGCGTTATTGATCTTGTCTGATAAGGGCAGATCTTCAATCACCGGCGGAATAAACTCTTTGATCGTCTTGTAGAATTTCTGCGTTGCAGGAGCCAGATGATTATGTATTTTAAGATATTCAATAGAAGTGACGATGGCCATCAAATGAATTGCGATCACCTCAAATGAATTATCGATGACTTTACGTGTAATCAATGCAGAGTTTGAGCCCATACTCACGATATCTTGATTGTCTTTGTTGCAAGATATGCTATGGACATACATTGGGAACGAAAGCGTTTGATTTTCAGCAGTTGTGGAAGTTGCAGTGAATTGTGCACCTTGTAGACCAAAATTAAAGCCCAATTTACCAAGATTAATAAATGGTGGAAGTTTTTGATTCAAATGATCATTGAGTAAGAAGTTCAATTGTCGTTCCATCAACATCGACAAGCGCGTAATTGCGATCTTTACCTTATCCATCTCAAGAGACACATAATCCCCATGGAAGTTTCCACCATGGAATACATATTCGTGTTCTTCTGAAATGATTGGATTATCATTGACTGAATTTGATTCATCGATAAGGATTTGCTCAGCATAATCAAGTGTATCTACCACAGGGCCAAGGATTTGTGGGACACATCTTAAAGAATAATATTCCTGGACTTTATCTGTAAATACTGAATGGTCAGGAATATTGTTGTAATAAATACTGTCTCTCTGACGGATGCAATGACTGTCTTTGAGTAAATCACGCATCATTGAAGCAACAGCTCTTTGTCCCTTGTGTTTTTTCACATCGTTCAAAGGTTGAGCGAAGTGATCATCGAACGAAGATACAATTTCATTTATAAGGCAAGAAGCCATTACTGCAAGCCTATATAATTGTTTGGCTCTAATGATGTTAACTAGGCCGATACCTGTCATGGCGGCCGTTCCATTGATTATGGCCAGGCCCTCCCTAGCGACTATCTCTATTGGGGCAAGACCATGTTTCTCAAAAAGGTCTTTTGTTTCTTCGATTTTACCCTCATGGCTTGATCTTCCTTCACCGATAAGTACCAGAGCCACTTGTGCCAACTGCACGAGATCACCACTAGCTCCTACACTTCCATGTTCACGGATATTAGGTAGAATACCAAGATTGATAAAATTCATTAATTGTGTCAATACTGAACCGTGGACTCCACTGTATCCTAAAAGTAGGGTAGTTAGTCTCGAAAGTAAAACACCTCTGACCAATGAATCAGGCAATAAATTGCCTGATCCACTGCAATGAGATCGGATTAGATTTCTTTGAAGATCTACACGCTGGCTATCGTCGATGCGGTATTGAGCCATGGGGCCAAATCCTGTGTTGATGCCGTAAATAATCTTATTTTCAGAAAATTTTTTCAAAAATTCATGATTACTAACACATTTTGCCAATGCATTTTCATCCAGACTAATTGCTTCATTGTGCAAAACAATTTGCTCAAATTCAGCTATAGAAAGAGGTTGTTTACCGAGTACGATCATGTGTTAATTACTCACTTTTAAATCGGCGCGAAGGTAAAAAAAAATCCAGTAATAGAGTATAATAGTTAATCGGCATTGGAGTTAACCAGTATTAAGAGTAACCCAGTATTAATAGTTAGCAAGCATTAGAGTAAAGTATAATCCCAATGTATGTGTATAAATTGATAGTTTTGACATTCCAGATGTAACTCCATTAAATAATATGAAGAAGTATTACAAGACACTAACATTAAATTAATGAATTTGGGTAATTTTAATTAGATCAATCCCAGTGCTGATTCAATCGTTCTTTTTACTGTCTTGGCGGGATCTTTGCTGAAAACTCCCAGCGCCCTATTTGCAATAATAGCATTTATTGAAATGCACTCATGTCCAAGAATCTCAGACAAACCATATAAGCCTGAGGTTTCCATTTCAAGATTAGCTATTCTAGATCCGTCAATAATTTGATTATCAAGCAATTCAAAGAAGTTACTGACCTTTGGCTTTAACCTAATCATTCTATTCTGTGGTCCATAAAAACCGGTACTTGAAATGGTGATGGCCTGCTCTCCAAGTTTACTGAATTGATCTAATAGTTTTTTACTTCCCCAGGTCATATATGGTTTTATCGGCCATGGAATGTCCCAATCTAATAATTCTTCTTCCCATATATCAGTTTCTCTTTCATAGAAATGCATTAACCCATCCAATCCTATGGCTCCCTTAGACAGAATTATTTGATCAATCTCAATTTCTGATCTAATTGTTCCTGAAGTACCTATTCTTATGATATCTAAGGAAATTTTTTCTTTTTTTATTTCTCTTTTCTCAAAGTCAACATTTACTAGTGCGTCTAACTCATTAAGGACTATATCAATGTTATCTGTTCCAATACCGGTAGACAAAACACTAATTCTTTTAGATCCCAACATGCCTGTGTGTGTGACAAATTCACGATGTTGCACCCGATAATCAACTTTATCAAAATATCCGGAGACCAACTCTACCCGATCAGGATCGCCTACAGTGATGATCGTAGTCGCTATTTGTTCTGGCCTAAGATCGAGATGATAAATACTGCCTTTGTCAGTAAGGATTAGTTCTGAAGGTGCTATTGGCATAATAATTTTATTGCTGGTGTATATATAATATTGCTCATGTGTTGTCCTCGGTCAATTATGTAAATACCATATACCAATGAATCAACAGGGTATTGAGTAGATGGAGTGCAAGGGGTTTGACCGTTAGGAAATAAACAGCAAGTGGTGTAAACTTTTATTGCAATCTCTCCTGATATTCCTTTCGCACCTGCACTTTGAGATAAGAGTGGTATTTTGAAACTGGTCGTAATAGTGTCTATACGCTCATCCCTCAGGAAAATATTCACAGAATCATTGTCTCCAAGATCACCATCTCCATCAGTAAAACTGAAAGTTATAATGGTACTGTCAGAATTAAAGGCACCTTGCTTCATGACTTCTGAAGTCAATCCTACAAAATTGATAATAGGTTCAATGGGGTATTCAGGAGCTTTAAGGCAACTCCATTGTACAATTACGGTCAATATAAATATGGTTAAAAAATGCTTCATACTACTTTTGAATAGTGAAAATTACATGCACATTAAAGTTAAATATACATCTTTGTGAATAATATTAACGTTCCGATTTTCATTTTTATGACTCAAAAGATGCTTCCTCAGACAATTATCGACATTCAGACACGATTTTTGAATGAAGGTAAGGTCGATTGGCAGGAAGCAGCTTATATCCTTTTTGAATACCAGTCTGAGCACAATGCTGTTTATAAAGAGTATTTGCGACTCTTAAAATATGTAAATAAGTACCCGGAAATCAAGGACATTCCTCATTTGCCTATTACCTTTTTTAAAAATCATCAAATCTTAACAGGAGATTGGAAAGAAGAACTTGTATTTTACAGCAGTTCCACAACAGGTAAGGGTAGAAGTGCACATCTGATAAGGGATACTAGTTGGTATGATGAAATAAGCAAAAAAATCTTTGAAACACGTTTTGGCCCGCTTAAGGGAAAATTAGTGTTAGCACTGCTTCCGGGTTATTTAGAAAGAGGCGACAGCAGTTTGGTTCATATGGTCAACCATTTTATGAAAGTGAGTGGACATCCGGCAAATGGATTTTTTCTGGATCAGTTTGATTTACTTCGTTCAATTATGGATATGCATGATGAAATTATTTTGTTTGGAGTGCCTTTTGCTTTGTTGTCATTTATAGAAACATCTGCTAAAAATTCGTATCCTGGACTAACTATCATCGAAACAGGGGGAATGAAAGGCAAAGGGAAGGAATTGCCACGTCAGGAATTACATGATAAATTGCGCTCTGCCATGAATCCCAGAGCTATTTATTCTGAATATGGGATGACAGAACTACTTTCTCAGTCTTATACTGATCATACCGGCATGTTTACAGAATCTCCAACTTTTCATATCTCTGTAAAAGAACTAAATGACCCTTTCCATGTGCAAAAAATTGGTAAACCAGGGACATTAAATGTCATTGACTTAGCCAATATTCATACTTGTTGTTTCATTGAAACTGAAGATATGGCAGTAGATCATAGTGATGGACACTTTGAAATATTGGGAAGGATAGACAATAGGGAGATCAGGGGGTGCAATCTGCTGGCCCTATAAGCTCTTGACTATGATTATGAACTGATGAGGTACCTAGCTATTGCCTGTTGGCTTTTATTTGTTGGCTTTAATAGTTGAATGAAATCCAGTTTATTAAGTTAAATAGATTGATCCGAAACTTCAATTTATATGGCCGTCAGATGTCTTGGAGCCATCAGACGACTTTATCAATTTATAGCTACATTTCAATTTTCAAATGAGTTTTCTATCTTTAGGGCTATAAAAATATCTACATGATACAAGTTTTTGTCACAGGAGGTACATTTGATAAGGAATACAATTTTATAAATGGCCAATTATACTTCAAGGATACACATCTGAATGAAATGTTTGATCGAGGTAGAAGCAGCCTGGAAATTGATGTTAAGACCCTCATGATGGTCGATAGTCTGGAAATGACCGAAGCAGACAGAGACATTATTGTTTATCAATGCAAAAAATCTCCGGCAAATAAAATCCTTTTGACGCATGGCACTGACAGAATGGTATCTACAGCAAAAGCCTTAGCAGAAGGAGGAATAGAAGACAAAACCATCGTAATCACCGGTGCCATGATTCCTTATGCTTTTGGAAATTCAAGTGACGGATTTTTCAATCTTGGTGCTGCTCTCGCATTCGTTCAGGTTTTACCTTCAGGCATATATATTACTATGAATGGAAAGTATTTTCCTTGGAATGACGTAAAGAAAAATTATGATACCGGCTTTTTCGAAAGTCTACATGAATGATCACTTTTCTGCAAAAATATTTTTAGAGTTCCGCCCTAATTCATCGTAATCTAAGCCATATCCAACGACAAAGATATCCGGTATTGTAAATCCACTGATTGCAACCTCGGTTTCTTTTATGCGTCTTGATGGTTTATCCAGTAAGGTAACTACACTCGTTGTCACTACATCCAGGCTTTTTATTTTGTCAGTTAAGACTTTTAGGGTCAATCCCGTATCAATGATATCTTCAAGTATTATTACATGCCTTCCGGCTAAAGAAATACTTATTTCTGACATGACCTTTACTTCCATCGTTGAGGTGGTGCCTGCATAGGAAGAAAGTTGAATAAATGCAACTTGACACGGTTTTGAATAATTTTTGATCAAATCTATGGCAAAAAAAGAAGCACCATTCAATACAATTAGAAATACCGGAATAGCATCATGATACATTGATTCCAATTCCTGTGCCATTTCAGCTATTCTTACCGCGATGACGTGCTCATCCAGATATTCTTCAAACTCTTTACCATTAATGGAAATTGATTTCACTTTTTTTTCTTTATTATTTTAGACCGTATTTATCTGCAAGAAAGACGATACTGGCCACAGCAGCAGCTCCCAATTCAAGTTCTCTCCGATTGACTTTGTCAAAAGTATCATTTGAAGAATGGTGATAGTCGAAATATCTTTGACTATCAGGCATTAGACCCAATAAAAATGTTTTTAAAGGCCTTAATGTACCCACGTCAGCTCCTGAACCACCCGGTACAAACTGATATCCATATGGTTCAAGTAAGACTTTCCATTCTTTTAAGCTTTGTTGAAATTCGGGACTGATTCCAGCTTCAGCTTCATAGAAGAAACCTTGTGGACTATTACCTCCCGAGTCCGATTCGATTGCCATCATTTGTTTTTCTTTTGCCACATCTGCATAGGCTTTATAGGCTTTGCCTCCTGCTAAACCATTTTCTTCATTTGTGTATAATATAGCTCGGATAGTTCTTTGTGGTTTATATCCACTGCTTTGTAACAACCTTAGCACTTCTATGGACTGAACACATCCTGTGCCATCATCATGTGCGCCCTCGCCAATATCCCAACTGTCAAGGTGTCCTCCAATGATTATGACTTCATCAGGATATTTACTTCCGGTCAATTGACCAATTACATTGTAGCCATCAGTAGTCCCCATCATTTTAGAAGTTGATTTGCAGTAGACTCTAACCGGAGATTTGAAATTTAAATCAGCCAGAAGGTTTGAAGATTGGGTTCCAAGAGCGTAGCAAGGAATTTGTCTTGCCCCATCTTCAAAATTTGTAGCACCTGTATGTGGTTCATCATCGCGATTAGCAGTTACACTTCTGACAAGGGCTGCTACGGCCCCTTTTTTTGCAGCTAATTGTGGTCCACGCACTCTTTGATCTACAGTGCTACCATAAGCTTTGCCGGTGTAAAGAGCACTTTCCTGAAATGGTCGATTGAAAAATACAATTTTATCTTTTACCTTCGAATCATCCATTTTTTCTAGTTCCTGTAGTGAATTAACGATGATTACTTCACCTTCGACACCCAATTGTCCTGTTCCTGTGGAGTTTCCAAGTGCCAATACCTTGAGCTCAAAACTGCCTAATTTCGACGAGACTATGCGGCATTCTTCCTTTTCGCCTCTGATCCATACTGGAACTTGACAAGGTTGCAGCCAGACGGAATCGAAATTTAATTGCTCCATCAGAGATTTGCTATAATATGTTGCTGCCATTAGCTGAGGAGTTCCGCTAAGTCGATTTCCAATCTTTTTGCACAAAAATTCAAGCCATTCATATGCCTTACTTTCTACCACCGCTTTTTCATGAAGAGTGGCGATCATTTCGGCATCTGTTTTGCTTTGTCCACATAATTTTGTAGTGATTAAGGAAAAACTTAAAAATAAAATGCAATAACGTAAATTCTGCATAGCGATGAATTTATTACTTTAAAACTGTAAACTTAAATAAAAAGAGCACTTTAATTTGGAATTTTAATAAGAATAAATGCTTTGAATAAATGGAGATCTATTATTTATTGCAATGGAATTTAAGAAAAGTTAAAAAATTAAATCTTTAAATATATTAATCATCATATTTGTGCAATTATATAAATTGATTTGCATCCTACAGATTATAAAGAATGGTCCGATAATAAGCTTGTAGAAGAGTACCTTATTAATCAGCAAATGGTGTTTTTCGATGAATTGTACAAGCGTTATTCCAACAAAGTTTATTATAAATGTTATTCGCTTTTAGGTGATTTTACCTCTGCGGAAGATGCGACGCAAGATATATTTTTGAAAATCATTGTCAATCTTTCTAAGTTTAACTTTAAATCAAAGTTTTCCACCTGGCTTTATTCTATTACTTACAATCATTGCATCGACCAAATGCGAAGATTGAAAAAAAATAAAATGATTTTCAGTGAAGGCAATGACATTGATGATCCAATGGATGACTCGGAGGAAAGTATTATAAATGAAGTAAACTTAGTTGCATTGCAAGCTACTCTGGATGTAATAGATGAGGCAGACCGCGCTATATTAATTATGAAATACCAGGACAATTTAATGGTAAAGGATATAGCCAATATATTAAATCTTTCGGAAAGCGCTGTCAAGATGAGATTGAAAAGAGCAAAAGAAAAATTTCAGAAAATATTCTTTAATGTACTTAAACAATAAAGTTGCGTCTAATATAAAATGGTATACTATTGAGTGATTTTAGAAATTTTAATGAACTGGAGCAGAAGAATATTGAAGAAACTGGCGGTGTGCCAGAATTCATCCTTAAGGACTTGCACAGTAGTATAAAATTTTTGAAGTTGGCCGGTGATTGCATGGATGTCTTTATACCTAAGTTTCTTAGTGCTTTGAGTTCGGTGATAGGAAACATGGACTCGCGGTCAATGGAGAAGCAGAACGAAGATGATTTGTTCAAATAATTATTAATATAAATTTAAAATATGGATAATATCAATTTTCATATGGTTGATCAGTTTTTTCAACCTATTATAAGTAGTTTGCCTAAAATACTTGGTGCAATCGGTTTATTTATCCTTGGTTTTATTATAGCCAAAGTAATTAGAAGGTTGACCAAAACCTTTTTAGTGAAGATTAAAGTTGATAAGCTGGCGGACAAGTTGGATGAAATAGAGCTATTTGCAAACACTAAAATTAAATTGGTCATAAGCTCTATTGTCGCAGGCATCATTTATTATTTGCTGTTAGTAGTTTTTACAATAGCTATCACGGATATGCTCAATCTAACCACTGTCTCCTATTATCTGACTACAATAATTAACTATCTGCCTCAGGCATTTACGGCTATCGCCTTTTTAATAGTTGGTGTACTTTTTGCTGATTTTATTCGAAAAATGGTTTATTCTGCTGCAAAGTCCATCGGAATACCTTCTTCCAGAATTATCTCAACAGTTTTGTTTTACTTTCTTTTTATTAACGTATTTATAAGCGCACTCACTCAGGCAGGAATTGATACTGAATTTATTCAATCCAATATTACTATGATTATCGGAGGCGTTGTAGTGGCCTTTGCTTTAGGATATGGAATAGCTAGCAAGGATGTTATGTCAAGTATATTGGCTTCTTACTATAATAAAAGATTCAAAGAGGGTGATACGATTACGATAGAGTCTTATACTGGACAAATAGTATCTATCAGCAACACAGACTTTGTATTAAAGGCTGATAATAAAATGGTAGTAATTCCTTTAAGCAAGATTTCAAAAGAATCCATCGTGATACATGCTTCTCTATCAAATGACTTGGTGGATTCTAAAATGTCGTAATTCATTTGAACCACTTTTGTTTTGATTTGTTAGACTCCCCAAAGAATTTTAATATTTTAACCAAAATAATATCAATGAAAAAAATTTTCCTTTTAATCTGTTTAACTGCCTTCATTCTAAATGTGGACGCTCAGAATGATGATCGTATCAAAGAGATCAGGAAAGAAATGGCAAAAAAAGACACAACTGGATGGCTTATTGGCACAGGAATAGGATTTGATTTTGGCCAATTGCTACAGATTAATCCTGCTGTTGGTGCAGGTGAAAACAGAATAGCAATTGGTGGTCTGGGCAGTTTATTTGCTAATTATAAGAATGGCAAACTAGCTTGGGATAACAATGCAGACCTTTTATTAGGTGTGCAAAAATTAGGAAGTGGATTTTCGACACTTGCTGTAGGGGAGAAAGTTCCTTTTCAAAAAGTATTGACGAGTTGAGATTTAATTCAAAGCTTGGCTATAAAACAAATGAAACAAGTAAATTTTATTACTCAGTGCTTCTAACTTTTTTAAGCCAGATTACACCTACTTATTCAGATACATCTTTAGTAAGCCCTATAAAAGGAAATTATCTAAAAGACCTTTCAGGTAAAGATCAGGGGCCAATAGCAAAATTTCTATCCCCGGCTAGAATTTCCTTCTCTCCGGGTATTGATTATAAACCTAATGCTAACTTATCTTTGTTTCTATCACCGGCATCTATCAAAATGGTTGTAGTTGGTGACAAGAATATTGCCGCTATTCCTGCGAGGAATGCTAGTGGTGAACCATTTGGTGGTGTCAATATCCATGGTACAGAATGGAATGGTCCTAATGATTATAAACAATTGCTGTTTCAATTTGGAGCTACATTCAATGCACAATACGTGAATAAATTTTTGAATGACAAATTAAACTTCAAATCTGGGCTTACCTTGTTTAGTAATTACCTTGATAATCCACAAAATGTTGATGTGGACTGGACTACGGAGACTGCATTTACAATCTTTAAAGGCATTTCAGTCGCGCTCAATACGAGATTGTTCTATGATGACAATATCCCGGTTCAGATTACAGACAATAATGCAGTCGGAGGTGTCAGAGGCTTAGGAAATAGAGTGAGTTTCACTGAACAGCTTTACTTGAAATACAATTATATATTTTAGTCTTAACTTAAGTTTCGGAGTTATAAATATATTCTAAAACTTTTGCTATTAATCAATCTAAGGTAGAAATTAGAAATTAGAAGTCAGAATGAAACTTCGATAGTTGAGTGCTGCAAATGGAACCATTTAAATAAATTGAAGAAAATCGAAAATTGAATTATTTATTTATACTATTGATTACCAATGATATAATCAATTCCAAAACTTAAGGTCTTAAATTAAAGTAACGAAAAGAGGAATGGCAATATTTGTTGTTCCTCTTTTTATTTTGAGGAAGATGAAGCCAATTCTTTAAGATGTAATAATTTAAAGACAAGCTCCTTCAAAAGTTCGCCATCATTATTGATCGTATTATCAATGCCCTTAGAATATTGGTCGTATTTTTTAAATAAATAGAGCGCAAGATCAAGGTCAGCTATACTGAAATTTTGCAAGCCCGCTTTGTATTCTTTGATTGCAGAAATACTCCTTGAATTAATGACAGTGGTGATCTGAATATCCGAATTAGCACCAGTAGCTTTCAGGGTATAAAGTTTAATAAAACTGTTGAACATTGACCCAAGAATGACTACTAAAGGTTGTTTGTTAAAATTATCTTTTAAATAATTTACTACAAGCTGGGCTTTAAGGGCGTTCTTTGTAAATATTGCGGCATTAAGTTCAAACACATTAAATTCACGGTTGATGCCTATGAAATCTTCAATATGTTGTTGTGTGATGTTTTTGGATTCACCTACAGCAATAATTGTTTTTTCTAATTCATTGTGAATCTTTTTTAAATCTGTACCCAAAAATTCTGCTATCAAGGCTGAATTTTGATCAGAAATAGTCTTGCCTGACTTTTCTACCTCAGCTTTGATCCATGCTGGCATTTGATTGTCATACATTGGTTTGGATTCGAATAGCCCAAATTTATTCTTGATGACAGTGGCCAGTTTTTTTCTACCATCCAAATTTTTACCACTATGTGAAATTACTAAGACTGAACTAGGATAGGGATCATTGACATAATTAGCTAGATCCTCAATGTTTTTAAGTTCTTGCGCATTTTTTACAATCACAAGTTTGATATCTGCACCCATAGGATATTGTGCTAAGCTGTCAACAATCTGATTGATGTTGGTCTCTTTACCGTAAAAGACTTCAAGATTAAATGCTTTTTCCTCTTCTGATAGCAATTGATTCCCGAATGCATCGGTCAATAGATCAATAAAATAAGGTTCAGGTCCATGGAGTGCATAGACTGGCATTGGCTTTTTGGTCTTTATGTGCTGGATGACCTCCCCAAAAGTTAATAAAGGCATAGGTTATTTTCTAGAGCAAATGTAAGCATCCAATCATAAACTTTGTGTAACTGAGATCAGTAGCCTCATTAAATCTTTCGAATTATTTTTTACAACATTTAAAACGCCCTCTAACTCAGCTTCTTCTTGCGGATGAGCATCATCATATTGATTTGATACTAAAGATATGGCATTTACTTTTAACCGGCAGTGATTGGCGGCCAATACTTCCGGTATTGTTGACATGCCTACGATATTAGCACCAAGTATTCGTGCCATCCGGTACTCAGCCGGAGTTTCAAAATTTGGTCCTGATAATCCCAAATAAATGCCTTCCTTGATTAATATTTTTTCCTTTAGAGCACAATGTCTTATTTTTTTTATGACTTCAGAGTCATATGCATAACCCATGCCCGGAAATCTGGGGCCAATGGTTTCATCATTTACCCCTCTCAGTGGATTGTCATGATGAAGATTGATATGGTCAGTAATAATGACAATATCTCCTTCTTTGAGCTCAGGATCTACACTTCCTGAAGCATTGGTGAGTATAAGATTTTGGACCCCTAAGTATTTCATAGTGTAAACAGGGAAAACCACTTCTTGCATTGTATACCCTTCATAATAGTGAAATCTACCATCCAAGATAATTATGTTTTTTCCTTGAATAGTTCCAAATATCATCTGTCCTTTATGAGAAGGTGCAGTTGATTTTTGAAAATGGGGTATTTCTACATATGGTATTTGCTCAAGAATGTTTAATCCTGAGAATTCTGAAGTCATCCCTGTCCCAAGTTGGATTGCTATATCAGCCTTAAATTCTCCGATTCTTTTATTAATAAAATCAGAGGTAAAATGTATTTTATTTAATAATTCCATAATTATGTAAGTATAATCACAAATATGCAAAATATAATTTTACATATTATAAAAAATAAGAGAATTATCATTGGTAATCTGCAATACTTCATTACTTTTGTGCAACATTTTAGCAGTTTAGAAATTATATATTTACAACTAAGTGACCGAAGTCGATATCGATTCTATGAATACTACCAAGATCTGGCTAAAAAATTATCCTGAGGGGATTCCTGCAGAGATCGATTCTTTAGGATTTGAAGATCTAAAGGACTTTTTGGATAAAACCCTAATACATGGCGGAGATAGAACTGCTTTCATTAGCATGGACAAGAAATTGTCCTACAAAATGTTGGATGTATATTCGCGTGATTTCGGTGCATACCTCCATTCTATCGGGTTAAAGTCTGGGGATAAAATAGCATTGATGATGCCCAATATCTTTCAGTATCCAATCGCATTGTTTGGAGCAGTCAGAGCCGGCATAATTGTAGTAAATACCAATCCGCTTTATACTCCTAGAGAGATGAAACTTCAATTTCAGGATTCCGGTGTTAAAGCCATAGTGATCGCTGATAATTTTGCCGCTAATCTCCAGGAAATTATAAAGGAAACTAAAATAGAGCACGTTGTCTTAACCAGCATCGGTGAAATGCTTGGTGCAAAGGGCGTCATAGTTAATTTAGTCATAAAATACATTAAGAAACTTGTCCCATCCTTTCAGTTAACAAATACCATTTCTTTTTCTAAAGCCTTAAAATTGGGTGTGGGAAAAGAACTACCTGAATTTAAAAGTGAACTCGATGATACAGTAATTTTGCAGTATACGGGGGGAACTACCGGAATTGCCAAAGGTGCTATGTTAACCCATAGAAATCTACTGGCCAATCTTGAACAGATCAGAGTTATATTCCTTTCAGTTTTAAAACAAGATGCGGAATTGAGTTTGTGTCCACTGCCGATGTATCACATTTTTGCGTTTACTGTAAATTGTCTGGCGCTTATGAGCCTTGGGTGTCCATCAGTTTTGATCGTGAATCCAAGAGATATTCCGTCTCTAGTTAAAGATTGGAAAAAATACAAACCATCAATTTTTCCCGCAGTTAATACTTTATTTACTGCATTGATGAATAATAAAGATTTCAAATCATTAGATTTCTCAGATTTAAAAGTGCCTTTTGCAGGAGGAATGGCATTGCAGTCAGCCGTGGCAACAAGATGGAAAGAGATAACAGGAGTAAGGATCGTCGAAGGATATGGACTAACAGAGACTTCTCCGGTGGCTTGCGTTAATCCGTTGAATGGAACTGAACGGCTGGGAAGTATTGGATACCCTGTGCCATCTACTGATATGAGACTAGTGGATGATGCCGGGAATGAGGTGCCACAAGGTGAAACGGGTGAAATACAAGTTAAAGGTCCCCAAGTCATGAAAGGATACTACAATAAGCCAGAAGAAACAGCTAATTCAATTAAAGATGGTTGGTTCAGTACAGGTGATATCGGCCTTATGGAGGCTGATGGCTATTTTAGAATTGTAGATAGAAAAAAAGATATGATCCTGGTTTCTGGATTTAATGTATTTCCAAACGAAATTGAAGAAGTGGCTGTCATGCATCCTAAGGTACTTGAGGCTGCTGCCATTGGGGTACCTGACGAAAAGAGCGGAGAACATGTAAAATTATTTGTGGTTAAAAGAGATCCCACCTTGACAAAGGAAGAGTTAATGGGCCACATGAAAAGCAATCTAACCAACTATAAACATCCTCGTGAAATCGAGTTCAGAGATGATCTTCCAAAGACCAATGTTGGGAAGATACTTCGAAGAAAATTGAAAGAATAATATTTTGTAACTTATCATTATTTCCCACTAACTATCTGTTTTAAATTTTAATATTACTTTATGCGATTATTTTCCTTGTTATTTTTAATTGTTTTTTCTACAATATTTACAACATCGATGGCAGCCCAGGATAAATTAGTTAGAGAGCTAAATATCCGCAAGACACTAAGCCCGGTAAGTGATAGAAATGTAATTCTTTCCAAACCGAATCAAGCTGAATTAAATGCACTTGGTCTAAGAAAGGAAGGAAATGCTACTTTCTTCAGAATTGATCCAGTTGTAATACACGATATCATTCAAGAGCATCCGGACTTACTAAGGTTGAAAATACCATATGGAATAGATGGTGCGGAATTTGAAGTGGTGCTTTATAACAAAAATCCATATGTGGATAATGCCATAGTCAGAACGAGCGATGGTAGCAAATACCAGATGACTAACGGTGCTTACTATAGAGGTGTTATCGAAGGAGAAGAGAAAAGTCTGGTTGCTTTGAGCTTTTTTGAAGGCGAAATGTCAGGAATTGTTTCTTCTATTGATAAAGGGCAATATGACATCGGTAAAACAGATAAAGCTGGTATTCATGTAAGCTATGATTCTCAAACTTTGCCATTCAAGAACAATTTCAAATGCGGAACCAAAGATGAGCAGTCATCTATGATGGATAATATTGAAAATGAATTGGAGACAAGAGATGCAGGTGATTGCGTAAAAATTTTCATGGAAGCCTCGTACAAAATATATCAAAATAAAGGCAGCGTAGCTAACGTAGAGACATTTATAAACGGATTTTTCAATGTGGTGGCTACATTGTATGATAATGAAGATGTCCCTGTTGCAATTTCTGAGATTTTCGTTTGGACTACACAAGATCCATTTCCTACGAATGACTCAGGAGATGCACTTGATTTCTATACAGATTATAGAACCAGTTTTAATGGCGATCTAGCTCACTTATTGGCAAAGACTAATAATGGCAATGGTGGAATTGCGTGGTTAAATGCTTTGTGCAACAATAGTATAAAGTATTCTTATGCGGATATAAATATGACCTATAGTAATTTTCCTAATTATTCATGGACTGTTGAGGTGGTAACACATGAATTAGGCCATAATATAGGTTCCTCACATACACAATCATGCAGTTGGCCTGGAGGTGCAATTGATAATTGTTATGAAACAGAAGGTTCTTGTGGCCCCGGACCTGCACCTGTGAATGGAGGAACTATTATGTCATATTGCCATTTAACAAATTATGGTATTAATTTTGCAAATGGATTCGGGCCTCTACCAGGAAACAAAATAAGAGAGCGTATTATTGCCAAGCAATGTCTCGGTGTATGCGGTCCTCAATGTCCCACATTTGTAATCACCGGAGCTCCAATACCACTTAGCTGTTTTGGCGTGAATAATGGTTCTATTTTGCTTAATGCTCCCACGGTAGGTCAGGCACCTTATACTTATTTATGGTCAAATGGAGCCACCTCAAAAGATATTTATGACCTTGCTCCCGGCACATATAATGTGACTATTACTGATGCAAATAATTGCCCTGGTACGCAATCATTTATCATTACAGCCCCATCTTTGCTTACCTCTAATGGAGATCAATCTGATATTACTTGTTTTGGCTTGAATAATGGCACTATCAGTTTGAATACGAATGGCGGTACTCCGAATTATTCATATTTATGGAGTAATGGCATGGTGACAAGTAATATAGCAAATCTTGCACCCGGTAATTATTATGTTACAATTACTGATACTAAAAACTGCTCATTGGAACAAAACTTTCTGATACAACAACCAACACAGTTGATCATAAATGAATCTATTGGGAATATTACATGTTTCGCAGAAAATGATGGTCTAATAAGTGTGATAGGTACAGGAGGAACTGGTGGAATTTTCTATGCATGGAATACTGGAGCCAATGGCAATTTTATTAATAATCTTGGAGCAGGTTCATACTCAGTAACAATAACTGATGCAAACCAATGTGAATCAACCGAATCTTATTTGCTTTCAGAACCTTCTATCTTGACAGCTGCTGTGGTAACCACTCCGGCGACTTCTACTTTAGTTGCAGATGGCACTGCTGAAGCATTTGTATCGGGCGGTACACCAAATTATTCTTATAGTTGGTCCAATGGCGCAAGCACGTCGAAAATCACAAATCTGGCAGTTGGAAGTTATTCAGTGACTATTACGGATAGTCATGATTGTGAGACTATTCAATATTTTATTATCGATGCACCAGATTGCCAATTAACAGCCAACCTGGTTTCGCAGCCTGTCACATGTGCTGGTGGAAATAATGGCAGTGCTACAGCTAACATATCTAACCCTGTTGGGTCTGTCAACTACACCTGGTCTAATGGCATGACTAATCAGACTATATCAAATCTATCGGTAGGTACCTACTCAGTAACCATCACCGATAATGCTTGTTCAGTAATTAAAACTGTGGTTGTAAATAGTCCGGCACCTATTTTGGTTACGTCTTCTTTCACTGCTCCTGCTTGCAATATTCCTAACGGATCGATTTCAGTGAATGCAGCTGGTGGTGTGGGTAATTATTCATATCAATGGTCTAACGGATCTACTAATCAGAATTTGAATAATATTCCGGCAGGAACCTACACAGTAACGATTACAGATCAGAATCAATGTAGTACGACTTTTACCCAAAATTTGATTGCGATTGATAATGTAGCGCCTATTATGTCAGTTAACAATGCTATTGTCTATCTAAATGAAAATGGACAAGGTGATCTTAATAGTTTTTCAACTAATTATTTTTTTACTGATAATTGTGGTTTGTCTTCAATCATTTATAATGATAATTCATATGATTGTAGTGACTTGGGTAATAACATCTCTACAATGGCTACAGCAACTGATATGTCAGGTAATACCGGTAGCGGAGTTATATCAATTCTGGTATTGGACACTATAAGTCCTGTGGTAATCTGTCCAGGTAATTTAAAACAAGGAATTTGTCAAGGTCCGCCTGTATGGGACGATATTACTTATAGTGATAATTGCTCAATTCAAGGAATTACGCAGGTATCAGGATTTGTTTTAGGAACTATTTTTCCACTTGGAATCACCACGAATACATTTGTAATTACTGATAATTCAGGAAATGAAACAACGTGCTCATTCGATGTAACGATCACGGCAGGATTATCATTAAGCCTTAAGTTAAAGGATATGGCTTGTAATAATGTACCAAATGGCAGTGCAGAAGTAGATGTTAATAATATAACTCCTCCATATCAAATAAATTGGAGTACTGGTGAAACCACTCCTAAGATCATAAATCTGGGTGAAGGCAGCTATTCTGTTACAGTTACAGATGGTAATAATTGTTCATTTACAGATGTATTTAACATTGTCAATCCTCTTCCTATTAGCATGACCGTTGTTAATATTATTAATGCTACAAGTTCAGGGGCTTCTGATGGTGCCATCGAGATTCAAGTAACTGGAGGAAATCCGGGTTATGTCTATGAATGGACAAAGGATAATGTTATTGTTTCCACAGAAAAAGATCCAAAAGGTCTTGCTGCCGGTATTTATAAAGTCGTAATCAGAGATAAGAATGGATGCACTGTGATAGGCGTAGAAATAACGGTAGGGATAGCACTTAGTTCCAATCATTGGACTTTAGATCCTTTATTTATTTATCCGAACCCTGCTAACAGCACCATCAACATAAATTCTAAATCATTAAAGGATTGTGTCATAACTATATATGATGTTTTGGGCAGGAAAATGGATGTTCCAATGAACGCAGGAAAGGATAAGCACTCAATTGATGTAGACAACTTGTCGAATGGAACATATATAATTAGAGTAGAGAAAAATGACCAATGGTTTGTTTCTAAAGTGGTTATTAGTCATTAATAATTGCTTTCTTTGATTCCTTAAGGTCAATAAAAATTTATCCCCTGGATTTCAAGTGATTTTCAGGGGATTTTGATTTAAGTTTATAAGCTGTTTTTTGTTGAGATAAAATATATTTATAAAGAATGAAGAGTTCAAAGACTTTAATAAGCTTTGCTTTATTAATTCTAATTAGTGCTGCCTGGGGAAGTAGTTATTTTCTAATGAAAAAAAGTCTGTTGCACCTCAATCCATACCAGTTAGCATCCGCTAGGATGTTTGTGGCTTGTTGGTGCTTTTTACCTATCGCTCTTTTCTATGTTAGAAAATTAGATAGGAAAAATATCAAATATTTACTTATTGTCGGTTTCTTTGGAAGTGGTATTCCATCTTTTTGTTTTGCTATCGCACAGACCAATATGAATAGCAGCTTGACGGGTACCTTGAGTTCACTTACTCCAATATTCACACTATTGCTTGGAATGCTATTTTTCAAACTTCAACCATCCTTCATTAAAATATTTGGCATATGTATTGGTTTGTGTGGGGCCGCTATGATCATGTTGTCAAAAACTGATTTGCATGGCATCCAAAATGCATGGTATGGCTGGTTTGTAGTACTTGCCACTATCCTCTATGCATGGAGCACTAATACGATTGGTAAGTATTTAAAAAATGTGAATAGCATTGAAATATCTGCCGTAGCATTTAGTTTAATGGTGATTCCTGCCAGTATCTTATTTTATACTACGGGTGCTTTCGATTTGGCAGTATCACCAGAAGTTTCGATTTCTGTTTTTTATCCCGTGATCACTCTAGCCATACTTGGCAGCGTGATTACGTCCATTGCTTATTTTTACCTCATTAACATTTCAGGAAGCTTGTTTGCATCTACTGTATCTTATTTAACACCTGTTGTAGCTATTTTACTTGGCCTTTATGATGGAGAAAAATTATTTCTAATTCAATATCTTGGCATCTTAGTATTGTTATCAGGAATTGTCTTTACAAGATTTGATATAAAAAAATCTGTCCAAAGAACCACTAATTAATATAGAAATCATGCAAAGACTAGATAGTGTATATTATAAGGATACTGGAGATAGGGGTAGGGGAGTATATACAAGTAAGATTTTAAAAAAGGGTGATGTCATAGAAGTTTGTCCAGTCATATTACTTCCGGAACATGAAATAGAATTGATCGACAAAACCAACATGTTCAACTATTACTTTCTCTGGCAACATAAGCAGGCAGCCATCGCGCTGGGATACGGATCTCTTTATAATCATTCCTTCGAGCCTAATGCTGAATATGTTATGGATTTCGAAGGTGAAGTCTTAATAATCAAGGCGATTAAAAACATTTCTGCACATGATGAAATTACTTTTAATTACAATGGAGATCCGGATGATAAAGACAAGCTTTGGTTTGAGGCGAAATGATGTTTATTGGCCA
Source organism: Candidatus Brachybacter algidus (assembly GCA_016711705.1). GTDB lineage: Bacteria > Bacteroidota > Bacteroidia > Chitinophagales > Saprospiraceae > Parvibacillus > Parvibacillus algidus. The sequence goes on from JADJSK010000001.1 coordinate 383,700, forward strand.
GTAATCAGTAGTCAGTAATCAGCAATCAGTAATCAGCAATCAGTAATCAGCAATTAATAATCAGTAGTTAGATATGAGTTTCAGTTTGAGGGACTTTGTTAGAAGGTCATTCTAACTTGATATTTCTAATTTCTAACTTTGGTATCATCCATTAGGTCTTCCCAACTTATATAAATACTTTTTCATTCCAATAATAAAGCGTACCTTCGCCCCGCTAAAAATATTAATTAACCACTAAAACCAAGATTCACATGTCAGAAAATGAGAATCTGATTGATGAAAACCAAGCTCAGGAAGTCGCTCAGGCTGCTGAAACCACCCAACCACAAACACCCAAAGCTCCTAAAACTGCTCATGATGACTTTGACTGGTCTATCAACAAACGTAACCACGTTGAGTACGAAGCTGATGTAACAAAGAAATACCTTGAGGAGTATGAAAATACTTTAACCTCTATCAAAGACAACGAGATTGTCAAAGGTATTGTAAAAGTCATCAGCGGCGGGGATGTCGTATTGGATATCAACTATAAGTCGGATGGAATTATTTCCCTTTCTGAATTTAGAGATATTCAAGACCTTAAAGTAGGAGATTATGTAGACGTTTATGTAGAAAGTCAGGAAGATGCAAGAGGTCAACTGGTTCTTTCCCGCAAGAAGGCGAAATTGCTTATCGCATGGGATACAATCGTTGATTCATTCAACAATGGTACTATCATTAAAGGTACTGTTATCTCTAAAACTAAAGGTGGTCTGATTGTAGACGCTTACGGTCTTGAGACATTCCTTCCTGGTTCTCAGATAGATATCAAACCTATCATCGATTATGATGCATATGTAGGTAAGACGATGGAGTTCAAAGTTGTTAAGATCAATGAAACGATCAAAAATGCTGTTGTATCTCACAAAGCTCTTATCGAAAGTGATATTGCAGAACAAAGAGAGCACATCATCGCAGGTCTTGAGAAAGGTCAGGTCCTTGAAGGTGTTGTTAAAAACATTACAGACTTCGGTGCATTTATGGACCTAGGAGGCGTTGATGGTCTATTGTACATCACAGATATCTCTTGGGGTCGTATCAACCACCCTGATGAAGTCCTTCAGATGAACGACAAAATCAATGTAGTAGTTCTAGACTTTGATGAGAACAAAAAACGTATCTCTCTAGGTCTTAAGCAATTAACTCCTCACCCTTGGGAAGTTCTTGCAATGGATATTTCTGAAGGTTCTACTGTTAAAGGTAAGATTGTTAATGTTGAAGACTATGGAGCTTTCCTTGAAGTAAGCCCAGGTGTAGAAGGTTTGATCCACGTTTCAGAAGTTTCATGGAGTAACCAACCGGTTGCTGCCAGAGATTTCTTCAAATTAGATCAGGAATACGAAGCTAAAGTTGTTACAATTGATAGAGATGACCGTAAAATGTCATTAAGCTTAAAACAACTTCAGGAAGATCCATGGAGTGATATCGAAGCAAACTATCCTGTAAATAGTCGTCATACGGGCGTTGTTAAAAACCTTACTCCATATGGGGTATTCGTTGAGATCAACAATGGTATAGGTGGTATGGTACATATCTCGGACCTTTCTTGGACTAAGAGATTCTCTCATCCATCTGAATTTACGAAAGTAGGTGACAACATCGAAATCGTAATTCTTGAGATCGACAAAGAGAACAGGAAATTATCTCTTGGACACAAACAAATCGAAGAAAACCCATGGGATGCTTTCGAATCTGTGTTCCCGATTGGCTCTTATCATGAAGCTACTATCATCAGAAAAGATGATAAAGGTGCTACAGTTCAATTACCTTACGGTCTTGAGGCTTTCGCACCGATCAAACATCTTAAGAAAGAGGATGGATCAACAGCTGAGCAAGAAGAGACATTAACAGTAAAAGTTATTGAATTTAACAGAGATGATAAGAGAATTCTAGTTTCTCATCAGAGATACCTTGAGGACATCAAAAAAGAAGCTGATAACCTTATCCGAAGAGAGAAGGATTCTGCAGATACAGAGTCAAGAGCTGCTGTGAAAAGTCAACAAGGTAAAATCGAAAGAACTACTTTAGGTGACATTGATGCTTTCTCACAATTAAAGCAACAATTTGATGAAGCAGGCGAAAAGGCTCTAGTTGAAGCGAAAGCTAAAATAGCAACTAAGGAAGCAGATGCTGCTGTTGAAGCTCCTGTAGCTGAAGCAAAAGTTGATGTTCCTGCAACGGAAGTAGTAGAAGAAGCACCGGTTGTAGAAGATGTAGTTGAAATAGCTGATGTTAAAGCATCTGACGAAACAACCACTGAAGATGTTGCTGAAGAAACTGCAAATGATATTGCTGAATCTTCTGATGAAAAAGCACCATCTGACGATGTTGCTGAAGCTTAAATACTGAATAGTAAGTCATTTGATCTATTTTTATAGATGCTGTTGACTTAAACTAATAAATGATGCCGTGTTTTAGAATTCTAAAACACGGTTTTTTTATTATTACAAATCTATTTCTTTTCTAATTCTTCCAATAAGGTGCTTATATTTGCGTTCTTTTGTTGGAAATTCCGCATATTACTTCTACTCATATTTTGAAAAATTAGATGTCAGAAAATACATTTATTTCGAAGGTTAAAACAGTTTTGTCTGTTATAAAAAGCAAAATAGCAATCGCAAATGCTAACCTTAAAAAACGTCCTGTAGCCAACGTTATAGTAAAAGGTTTGTTGGGAATATTTCTCACCATATTTGGAGGTATTTTCCTGCTTATTATGGCTGCCAGAATTGGTGTTTTTGGAGGAATGCCTTCCAACTCAGAGTTAAGAAGTATAAGTAATCCTGAGGGTACTGAGTTGATAGCCGATGATGGTAAAACTTTGATTGGCAGATATTTTATTGAAAATAGAACCAATACTACATTTGATAGCCTGCCTTCCAATCTTATTCATGCGCTCATATCAACTGAAGATATCAGATATTATGAACATAATGGTATTGATTGGAAATCATGGGCAAGAGTGTTGTGGAGAACTATTCTTCTTAAAGAAAGCTCCTCAGGAGGAGGTAGTACTATAAGTCAACAATTAGCGAAAAATCTCTTCAAAAGAAGGTCTTACTGGAGAGGAACCACACTTATCAATAAAGTCCGTGAGATAGTAATAGCCCAAAGATTGGAAAATATGTATTCCAAAGAAGAATTACTTACATTATATTTTAATACGGTCTCCTTTGGTGGAAATGTATTCGGTATCGATGTAGCTGCGAAACAATATTTCAGTTGTTCAACCAAAAATCTTAAAACTGAGGATGCTGCAACTTTGGTAGGAATGTTAAAGGCAACAACTAAATATAACCCTTTGAATAATTTAGATCTTGCTAAAAAAAGACGAAACACTGTCCTTAACAAGATGGAGCGCTATGGGTATTTAACAAAACCTCAGGCAGACTCTATATCTGAGCTGCCAATTAAATTGAATTATGTCAAGGAAACTCATAATATAGGTATTGCAACCTATTTCCGTGAATATGCTCGGATTGATCTTGATAATGCACTAGGTCATCTTAAAAAAAGTGACGGTTCCAATTATAATTTATATACTGATGGATTGAAAGTATACACATCCATTAACTTATCAATGCAAGATTTCGCCGAAAAGGCGGTTGCTGAGCAAATGGAGGAGCTGCAGGATCTCTACACGCAGCAGATGAGATGGATTAAACTACCATGGAAAGATACCAGCTTCTTGAACAAAGTAATTTTGAACACTGAAAGGTATAAGTCAATGTCAGCAGCTGGTAAGACACATTCTTATATCGATAGTGTATTTAATGTACCAATGGATATGACTGTGTATAGCCAGAAGGGCGATAAGAAAATAAAGATGAGCCCCAAAGACTCATTGATATACTACCTCCAATTTTTGTCTACAGGTTTTATGGCAGCTGATCCTACCACAGGATTCATTAAAGCATGGGTAGGTGGTATTGATAACACATATTTTCAATATGATCATGTCACAGCAAGAAGACATGTAGGTTCTACTTTTAAGCCAATTGTTTATTCTGCTGCATTGGAGAAAGGCTTGAATCCATGTGACTATTACGACAATACCCAAAAGACATATCCGCAATTTGACAATTGGTCCCCAAGGAATTTTGAAGGTGGTTATGGAGGCGAATATTCAATGGCAGGAGCATTGGCTAAGTCCTTAAATTGTGCTACTGTAGATATTATGTTGAAAACTGGTATTGACACTGTCGTTGATTTTGCAAAAAAAATTGGCATTACTTCAACGATTCCTTCAGAACCATCTGTTAGTCTTGGCGCTGTGGATATATCTTTATTAGATATGATGACAGCATATTCGGTTTTTATGAATAGAGGGTTAAGGCCTAAGATGACCTACATAATGAAGGTTGTTGACTCTGAAGGTAATATTCTTATAGATAATACGACTGAAAAAAGTCAAGAGAAAGAATTGGTGATGAACCCTGAAAATGCCGACATGATGCGCAATATGATGCAGGGTGTAATTAATCATGGTACAGGAGGGTCTGTAAAATGGAAGTATCAGGTGACAGAAGACCTTGCCGGTAAGACCGGTACTAGTCAGGATTGCAGTGATGGTTGGTTTATAGCTTCGAATCCAAAGCTTATCGCAGGTGCATGGGTTGGCGGTGAATTTCCAGAAATTCATTTACAAGGAAATTTCACTGGCGCTTTCACTGCTCTGCCTATTGTAGGTAAGTTTTTGCATCAAGTAGAGAAAGATAAATCCTTAAAAGATTACGTAAGTTCCAAATTTCCTGAAATATCGAAAGAAGCCAAGGAAAAGCTTTCATGCGCATATTCAAGATATACTTTTGATCCAAATGCAGCTGATTCTACGTCTTTGGATTCCCTTGGTAACCCTATCGAGCCTGTCATGGATGAGGATGCACCCGAAGATGATGGCAGTTCAAAAAAAGATTCCTACTAAGAAAAAGAATATTTTTAGTAGAATTTTTGATGGTAAAAAGATGATAAAAAGAAAAAGATAGTGAGCAGGAGTAATTAGGATTATTCTTTACTACTGGAGCACTTATCAAATTTAAATTTGAAAATTATTTAATGGAAATATTGTTGGGAGCTAAGGAAGAAAATATAATGAATGACGCGACTTCAAAAACTGATCTAAGTGTTCATACTTTAAAGAAGTTATACGACCGAATTGTATATCCTAGACTAATTGAAGAAAAAATGCTCAATTTGTTGCGTCAAGGTAAGATCAGCAAATGGTTTTCAGGAATTGGTCAGGAAGCTATTTCTGTTGGTGTAGCAGCTGCTTTGGATGAAGATGAGTATATTTTTACAATGCACCGCAATCTTGGCGTGTTTACCACGAGAGATATGCCTTTGGAAGATCTATTTTGTCAATGGCAAGGTACTCAGGGAGGTTATTCTAAGGGTAGAGAAAGGTCTTTCCATTTTGGGTCAGTGCCGCATCATATTGTAGGTATGATTTCTCATCTTGGGCCACAATTGTCCTATGCTGCTGGTGTAGCCATGGCACACAAGATGAAGAATGAAAAGAAGATTGCTGCAGTATTTACTGGTGAAGGCGGAACCAGTCAGGGTGAGTTTCATGAAGCTTTGAATGTTGCTTCTGTTTGGCAGCTGCCAGTCTTATTTATTGTTGAGAATAATGGCTATGGACTGTCCACTCCTACCAATGAACAATATAACTGCGAGAAAGATAAGTGATAGAGGCATAGGCTATGGTATGAGATCACTTTCAATAGATGGAAATGATCTAATTGGAGTTTTATTCAAAGATAAAAGAACTAGCCGCTCAGATGCGTGAAAACCCTGAGCCAATCCTGCTAGAGTGCATGACCTTTAGGATGAGAGGACACGAAGAAGCTTCAGGTACCAAATACGTTCCTAAGGAATTAATGGATAGTTGGGCGAAACAGGATCCAATTTCAAGATTTGAAAAGCATTTACTGGATCAGCAAATCTTCAACGCTGAAGACTTTGATTCTATTAAATCAAATTATAAAAAACAAATAAATTCTTCAGTTGAAAAAGCTCTCGAAGCGTCTCCTATTGAAGTTTCTACAGCTAATGAACTGAATGACGTCTTTAGTCCATTTGATTTCATTCCGGTTGATTCGGCAGACCAGCCAAAAGCTGAAATGAGAATGGTAGATGCCATTTCGAGTGGTTTAATGGAGTCTATGAAACATCATGATAACCTAGTTTTGATGGGTCAGGACATCGCTGATTATGGAGGAGTTTTTAAAATAACAGAAGGGTTTCTTGAAAAATTTGGCAAAGACCGTGTAAGAAATACTCCTCTGTGTGAAAGTGCTATCATTGGTTGTGCCTTAGGTTTAAGCCTGAAGGGATATAAATCAATGGTTGAAATGCAGTTTGCAGATTTTGTGACTTGTGGTTTCAATCAGATTGTGAATAACCTTGCCAAACTTAATTACAGGTGGGGACAGCATGCTGATGTAGTCATCAGAATGCCTACAGGAGGTGGAGTAGGGGCTGGCCCTTTCCATTCTCAAAGTAATGAAGCATGGTTTACTCATGTTCCTGGATTAAAAGTAGTCTACCCTTCCAATCCATACGATGCTAAAGGATTACTAATCACAGCTTTTGAAGATAATAACCCGGTCATGTTTTTCGAACACAAAGCTTTATACAGGTCTGCAAATCAAGAAGTTCCAACAGGATATTATAATATTCCATTTGGTCAGGCTGCTTTTCCCAAGATTGGAGAAGATCTAACGATTATTACCTATGGTATGGGTGTGACCTGGGCATTGGAGGCTGCCAAAAAACTGGATCATATAGATATTGAAATAATAGATCTAAGAACATTGGTACCACTGGATAAATCTGCTATTATAAGTTCAGTCAAGAAGACCGGGAGAGCATTGGTTTTGCATGAAGACACGATGTTTGGTGGTCTTGGAGGTGAAATTGCAGCCATTATCATTGAAAATTGTTTTGAATATCTCGATGCACCTGTGATGAGATGTGCAGGTCTAGATACACCAATTCCTTTTACAATCTCTCTTGAAAAGAATTTTATGGCTTCCTCAAGACTTGAGAATAAGATCATTGAATTAGCGAAATACTAACTATTATACCCTTTTTAATTTAAATTACTTAATAAAAGATGGAAAAGAATATAGAAAACATAGTTTCAGTAAGCAGCTTACCGGGTTTATATTACCTTGAATCTAGCAGAAGCAATGGATTGATTATCAAAGATATGGATACTGGTGTTAAACAGTTTGTTTCAGTGAGAAAGCATCAGTTTACACCACTTAGGTCTATAGCTATTTATACCTATAGTGATTCAACACCTATTGAAGATATATTCAAAACTATGGTTGAGATCAAACAGGACCATAATATTTCTGAATTACTGAAAGCAAGTAATAATGATCTTGCTAATTATTTCAGGATCGTTTTACCAGAATATGATGAGGATAGGGTATATCCAAGTGATATGAAAAAAGTTTTGAAATGGTTTGACTTCCTTGATAAACGTGATTTCTTTTCTATTAATGCAGAAACAACTGAGAAATCTACCTCTGAGGATATAGGAGAAGAAGAATGATAAATTCTTTAAAAGTAGTGGCTGTCTTACCTGCTTTTAATGCATCAAAGACACTTGAAAAAACTTTCAGAGAAATTCCTAAAGATATTGTTGATGAGGTTATATTATGTGATGACAATTCTACTGACAATACATTGGAAGTTGCAATTAGTCTGGGCATAAAACACATCGTAAGACATGAAGTTAACAGAGGCTATGGAGGAAACCAAAAATCGTTGTATGATAAGGCACTAGAATTAGGAAGCGATATAGTAATCATGCTTCACCCAGATTATCAATATACGCCGCTGTTGATACCTTCTATGGCCCATATGATAGGTTCAGGGCTCTATCCCGTAGTGCTCGCATCAAGGATACTTGGTATGGGCGCTTTGAAGGGGGGTATGCCCAAATATAAATACATTGCCAATAGATTTTTAACCTTATTTCAGAATATTTTATCCTCCCAGAAACTCAGTGAATACCATACAGGGTACAGAGCATTTTCAGCTGACGTCTTGAATAACATAAATTACCAAGCCAATTCTGATGATTTTGTCTTCGATAACCAAATGATAGCACAAATATTTTATCAAGGGTATGAAATAGGTGAGATTACTTGCCCAACAAAATACTTTAAGGAAGCCTCTTCAATAAATTTCAGCAGAAGTGTAAAATATGGTTTAGGGGTATTGAGCACTAGTATCTCCTATAGACTAAACAAGTGGGGCATTTTAAATTCTAAGATCTACCAACCAAAAATTTAAAATACCTGGAAGCTTCCTTTGGCAATAATGTATCCATTGATATCTTTTCCGAATACAAAGTAATTTCCAGGTGTCAACAAATTCATCTGAATACTCGATTCTATGCGGTTTGAAGTCAGAACATCCTCAATTTTATTGCCAACTGAATTAACTACAATAATTTCTGTCACTGCGATATCATGATTAAGTTTTATGGTGTTTTGACCGGAATTATACATTGATGGAGTATAGACACTATAGAAATACATTATGCTTCTTGCTATGTCACCTTTTCTAGCTTCCTGCGGTTCGAAAACGTTATTTGCGGCTTCGCTGTATTTCTCAATATTTGAAGTGGGTTTAGTTTTCTGTTTAATATCAAGATAGTACCACCATTGCGTTGTATTATCAGGGACTTCTCCAAAAGGATCATTTGCACGATCCGAATTAACGTTTTCTCTAACGGGATATAAATTATACATATTGGATCTCAAAGGTTCGTTTTCTGCTCCTTTGGATTGAGGATAAATATGCTCAGTATTTAGTCCTTGACTGAATGCATTATCAGATGGATCTGAATTTGGATTTAAATTAATTGAATAATCTGTATAAAGGCATTTCAACTGGCCATTTACAGCCAATATATTCCTGAACAAAGTATCTCTTGCAATCGAGTACCCTAATGTCGTTGGTGGTCTATACTGGTTTTTTTATTTCAGTAAGTAATTCCTGACCTGAAAGACCTTCGAGAACTGGTATATGCTGTGCATATAGGAAGGCAGGAAGTAATAAAATCAGTATAAATATTCTCATAGTGGTATTTGAAAGCAAATCTACACAAATCATGACAGAATGTAGTTTGACAGTGTGTTAAAGACTAATTAATAATTTTCAAACAGCTAAACATTTTTCTAAAAATCACAATATCAAAAAAGTGATTTTTCAACGGAAACGAAGTATTCAAATACATTTTTTAGGTATTTTAATCAGCAAATAAAATTTTATTTACTAAAATCAAATTTTAAAGCAATTAAATTGTGCAATATTTCAATTAATATTGTGTTCGAATATGGAAATTATAAAACGTAAATAATGCATATTAAAACTTTCCTTGCAGTTTATCCTGATACTTCTGTCATTGACAATATTGATGATTTTACAGATAATGTGCGTAACAGCTTTCAGGATGAAGATATGGAAAGGAAACTCAAACGAAGTGAGGTGCCTCATTTTGTGCTTTACAATATCGAAGGAAAAGCTTTGAGCTCAAAAGGGTTAATTTGTTTGACTAATATTCAGGATTATCGTGATGGCAATATATTGAGACACGAAAAGACTCTGGAAGAAAAAGAACTCGAGCAGATTAAATTAATTTCAGTGAGAAAATCTATGGTTAAGCCTGTGCTTCTTGCTTATCCCTCGCATGAAGTCTTTGACGACTACCTGGAGACTTTGAAAACTGACAATAATTTAGTACAGCATTTCCATTTTGATGATAAAGACGAAAAACATACTTTCTGGACTGTTTCAGATCCTAAGTCTATTGAGCACATCACTACTTTCTTTGAAAATGAATTAAAGCGTGTTTACATAGCGGACGGTCACCACCGACTCTCGACTTTTTCAAGATATGGCAATGAATCTGGTTCAGAGATTGGCGATTATGTTTTGTCTGTATACATTCCATTTAGTGGATTGCAGATTCATCCTTTCAATAGAATAATAAACCTTTCTGAGAATTGGGATTGGGATTTAATGATGAAAAAACTCAAAGGATATTGTTTTGTTGAAAAGATAAAAAAGCCTTTCACTCCAAAGTTTAAATTTAATTTCTTAATGACATCTGGTAGTAACATCTATTCATGTGTCTGGAAACCTTCTTTGCTTGAGAAATATAAAGATGAGCCATTAGTTTTAGATACAGCACTAATCAATGCGGTACTTTTTAAGGACCTATTCGAAATGAAGGATGTAAGAACAGATGATCGTATAAAATATGTGGAAGGCTACAAAGGGTGGGAAGGTTTTTATAAATCTTTCAAAAAAGCAGGTAACAATGTTGGCTTTTACCTTTATCCTATTGATTTTGAAGATTTTCAAAAAGTCTCTGATCTGGGGCTCACATTGCCTCCAAAGAGTACGTGGTTTGAACCTAGAATACGAAATGGTCTTGTGATTCATGATCTTAGGCTGTCATAATAGCTATATCTGATGATTAGAAAGATTTCTGCTGATTGGATTATACCTATTTCACATAACCCAATTAAAAATGGGTTGATCACAGTGGATTCTGAAGGTAAAATACTGGAAATTTCTGCTACTTTTGACTCCACCCCGCCAAATATTGAGTATTATAAGGGGGTCATTATTCCAGGCTTTATCAATACGCACTGCCATCTTGAGCTATCCCATATGAAAGGACTTGTGCCGACAGGACTAGGCCTTATTTCTTTTATTAAAGAAGTGGTCAGCAAAAGAAATTTTGAAATTCAAGACATTCTTAATGCAATTCAATTGGCTGATCAGGAAATGTTTGACAATGGTATCATGGCTGTTGGTGACATTAGTAACATGAACCATACCTTCCCTTTCAAATTGAAAAGTAAGTTGCAATACTACACATTTGTTGAGTATTTTGATATGCTGAACCCATCATGGACAGAACGCGTAATTAAACAATACAATCAAGTATATAATGAAGCTCCTTCTGATGGCAGACACAGAAGATCTGCAGTTCCTCACGCTCCTTATTCTGTGACTCCTGTATTATTCGACGTTATCAATATTGTGAACAATGAACAAAGTGTAGTAAGTCTGCACAATGAAGAGACAACCGCTGAGAATGAATTATTTGTGTCAAAATCTGGAGGATTTGTTGATTTTTACAATAAGCTGGGGAATGAGCTCGATCATTTTAATCCTATTGGTCATTCTTCAATCCATTATTCCCTGGATCACATGGATCTCAATTTAAGAACTTTGTTGGTGCATAATACTATGATGAGCCAGGAGGATATAGTATTTGCACTTAATAAGCTTAAAGAGGTTTATTGGTGTACTTGTCCTAATGCTAATATGTACATAGAGGGTAAATTGCCTGAATATCAGAATTTTATTTCTAATGATTGTAAGATGACTGTTGGTACTGATAGTCTGACTTCCAATTGGCAACTTAGCATTCTTGAGGAATTAAAGACTATTGAACAGCACTATCCGGATATTGGAGTATTTGAACTTTTAAAGTGGGCTACACTTAATGGAGCCAAGGCTTTAGGCTTTGCTGAGAATCTTGGAAGTCTTGAGGTTGGCAAATCTCCGGGAATTGTATTACTGGAGGATTCAATAGAAGGAGCGCATGTTATCCTTAAAAACAGTAAAGTTAAAAGACTTGTATAAAAAAAGCCTTCGACTAAATTAAAGTCGAAGGCTTAATTAAAAGATTTCATTTTAGAAATGAATGATCGCTTAGAACATCCCTTTCAAAATTGGTTAATTTTTAATTTCAAATTCAGAATAATCAACATTTGAACCTGAACCACCTTGATTCATGCCATCATCAACTACTGATTTTACTCTGATTAAGAAATAATCTTCTCCTTTTTTCACAACATACACATCACCAACGACCAATTTAGCAACTGCAATATCACTGCTTCCTTCAAAAGTAGCTTTGACATCAATTAGTCCAACAGCAAAATTCCAAACAGCTTTATCTACCTTTCTAATGACACTTCCATCATAGTTAGTAATTGAGCCTTTCCAAGGGTATGTTGGATTTGTAGTTCCAACTAAATCATTCCCTGCATCAAGGATGTGAGCTCCCGGCCAAGTATTGTTATCAGTGTTTTTGCTACTGCCTTACCTGTAGATAGATTCAATCCACTCGCCAAAGGTCCTGCAAAGTTGTAAAGCTTTTCAGAAGTAATTGTAGTAAGACCTCTCACTTTAATTTCAACAGAAACTTGGTCAGTCTTTTGATTTGCATCAGTAACAGTGAACAGATAAGTATAAGTACCTGTAACTGTTGGCAAATCAAGTGTAAACTCTTTAGTAAATCCTTGTTGATCAGCACCCAATATTGCTACTGTACTTGAGGCAACTGCATCACCACCCAATTCAAACCTTGAAGGATCAAGATTTACACCATTCTCCTTTACATTTAACGATGAAAGGTTTCCAACTCCTTTTACTGCTTTAAGGGCAATAGTAAGTTCGTTTGCAGGATCCTGCGCTACAGCTCCATCAAAGTTATGAGTCTCTGTAAGTGTTGGAGACGTCAAGTCTATGGGGTCTTTAAGTCATCACCACAGCTTACCATAAAGATAGATGTTGTCGCTAACAACAATAGATTCCAAAATCCAAATATTTTTTTCATACTTTTTGTTTTAATTAAAAAAATGTGTTTTAGTTATTAAATAGTTTTATATTAATCATTATTAAAGCTTAACAATCATTAGATCATTAAAGTGCAAATTTAGTATCAGAAAAACAAAAAAGTATTATTATTAACTAAATAATGATAATCTTTTAAGTATTAACTTTAATTTTTTGAATGGGGATGTCTAATTATTAGACTTTATAAAAAGATGCTTCGATTAACTAAACGTAATATATTAATGATTAGTTTGCTTTAATATAAATTTTCGAATAATAATTTTTTAAAACCGATTGTTACCGATCTCTCTGAAAACCTGTGATTATTAATTCCTATGCCTTTTTCGAAGGGATTTATTTGTTGGGAAATATCAAATGTAATTTTACTTGAATTAGTGATTTTTGCTTCAAACCCAAGTGATCCATGAATGCCTAAGAAACTATTTGTGCTAAGTTTTCCAGAATTTATTATTCCATCTTCGTTTTTTTGGTCCGGATAGCCAGATAATGGAGCAGCCAGTTGATCACCTTTTGGCAATCTGTTTGCGTTTTCAACGATTGGTTTGTATGTTGCCGCAGCTACAATTGTTACATCAGGGCCGACCTTAAAATAAGGTACAAATCTGTTCGAAGGGAAAAAGTCCTTCTTTATACTCAAAGGAATATTAATAAAATGTGCAATTTCATTCTGCGGACCTTCAAAGCCAAAATTCTTACAAGAATAACTAAGACCTGTCTCCAAATTGACAAAATCATTTTTAACTTCCACATTAAATGCAAGAATTGTACTCTGGACATTTTGAGTTGAAACTAATTTGCCTTTATCAGAATACGTTGGCGTCCTTATTAAGTCGAAAGCACGCCCTATCCTGAATCCAATCCAAATGGCTGACAATAATTTTTTGCCGTCACTTTGATTAAATGGAATTGAAGTGTAGTTTGGATAGTTTTCACTGGCATAAATTGAACGCGGTTGAATATCGCTATTATGCAATTTGTTAAAAATTAGAGAATTATCTTCATTTGATATGTTTCTCATGACATTCAAACCTTGTGTCAGCGGATTAGATTGAATCGCGAAACCATTATTTCCTAAGTAGTAGTTGATGGATGGTTCTATTATATCATTTCGTTTTTCTCTTAATTCGTTATAAACAACATTTATATTATTCAAAACAGACATATTTGAATTAGTATTTTGAACCATCAAGTTGTCTGGATCAGCTGGTGCGCTAGCTACTCTATCATTTGTTTGAACTTTTACATTTTTGGATAGATCTTTAGAATAATATTTATCCTGAATTCGTGTGTTAGTCACTAATGAAGAAACTTGTGCATTTGTATTTGGTTGATCAATACTTGCTCTATCGACTTGTTTTGATGGAACTGTCTTTTTTGATTTCTCATTACTTGTCTCTAGTAAAGGTGTGTACATATATAATAAGAGCAAAATAATTGACATTAATATTGCTTCAATTATCTTGGAAGGGATGAGGTTTTTGTTTCTGAGGTTGGATTGAGATAAGGCACTTTCAAGTGTTGATAGGGCTCGAGCATCCGGCTTCAATCTGTTTGCTTGAAGCGTGTTCCTTATTTGGCTATCAAATTCGTTTTCTATTAGATGTGTGTGGGTATCCCAATGGTTCTTGAATGCTAGCCATTCATTTCCAATTATCGGAGTGTTAATGTTTGATAAAGATCTACTAATTGCCTGGTCAAAGAAATGACTTTCTCGTGCGGCATTCATTTTTGATGCCCTTGAAAATTTATTCCACGCATTATCTGGTTGGCCGATAAAGACATTTTCTAATTTGTCTTTAAATATTTGGTCAAAAAGTTCTTCGTTGTTCATGTTACTATCGGTGAGTTCTTTTCAAAATATCCTGTAATTTGTATCTGGCTTTAACTAGATTCGACCTCGAAGTACTTTCGGTGATACCTAAATGGCCGCCGATTTCTTTGTGGGAAAATCCTTCAATGGCATATAATACGAAAACAGTTCTATAGGTGGGGCTAAGTAGTTGAATACTATTTAGGATCTCTTGTTCTGAGTATTTGCTTACTGCATCAGCATCGAGTGAGTGATTACCATAGACCTGATCAATATCTTCCGTTTTACGTCGCACCATCTTTCTGTAATGATCTATGCAGCTATTGACCATGACCCGATGCAACCATGATGGTAATGAAGTTCCAATTTGAAATTTTGAAAAATTATTTATAACCTTGATAAAACCATCGTGTAAAAGGTCTTGTGCGTCATTTTCATTCGCTGCGAACCTCAAGCAAATGGACATCATCAACCTGTAATAATCTTCATAAACTTTGCGAATCGCCCATTCCTCCTGCCTAACACAAGCTGTGATGAGGTCTCTTTCGTGATAATCCAATGGGAACGATATATCCATGATTCAATTTATTCTCTCAGTAATAGATGTTAATATGAACGCATTTATTACATTATTTGCTGCTTGGAAGGTAGATATTTTTCCATGAATTCTGCTACATTTGCGTCTATAATCTAAATCAGAATAGCTTGAAGCCAACATTACCAAAAGGTACACGTGATTTTTTACCCTTGGATATTAGAAAAAGGGACTATATTTTTAATATAATTAAAAACCAATTTCATTTATTTGGATTTGATTCTATAGAAACTCCAGCCATGGAAAGTCTTGAAACATTATCAGGAAATTATGGAGATGAAGGCGATAGGCTGCTTTTCAAAGTACTTAATAATGGAGATTTTCTAAAAGATGTACCTGAGGAAATATTAGGCTCAAAGAATAGCAATAAAGCCATAACTCACCTATCTAAAAGAGGATTAAGGTACGACTTGACTGTTCCTTTTGCGCGATTTATAGTGATGAACAGACAGCATATTAAGTTTCCCTTCAAACGTTCAGCGATTCAACCTGTTTGGAGAGCAGATCGACCGCAAAGAGGTCGTTACCAGGAATTTTATCAATGTGATGCAGATGTGGCGGGTAGTTCTTCACTTTTTTATGAATCTGAATTGATCAGATTGTACGATGAGGTATTCGATCAGCTTTCTCTACCCGTGACAATCAGGTGGAACAATAGGAAAATTCTTTATGGAATTGCTGAAAGTGCCGGACTAAAAGATCATTTTAATTTGATTACGATTATTATCGACAAGCTTGACAAGATTGGGAATGATGGAGTGGTCAAAGAGCTTGAATCACAAGCATTTGATTCCAAAGATGTCTCCAAATTGATGGAAATGATCTCGACTACAACACTTCCAGAACTAAAAGCTAAGATGCAGTCTGAACAGGGCCATCTTGGAATTTCTGAAATGGAAAGGGTTTTATCATTTCTTGATTCAAATGGATTGAAAAATGAGCTTTTGTTCGACGCAACACTTGCTCGGGGTCTGGGCTATTATACAGGATGTATTTTTGAGGTAAAGGCTAAGGACGCCAATATGGGGAGCATCGGTGGTGGTGGAAGATACGATAATCTAACTGAGATTTTTGGCATGAAAGATGTTTCGGGTGTTGGTATTTCATTTGGAGTGGAAAGAATATACGATCTGATTGAAGAAAAAAAGCTTTTCCCGGAATCCGTCCTTGGTTCAAAGAATACCTTGATCGCATGCTTAGACATAGACTCATTCGGGTATGCTATTAAAATTCAAAATATGCTTAGGAATCTTAATATTGCTTGCGAATTATATCCAGAACCTGTTAAGTTACAAAAGCAGATGACTTATGCAAATGAACTTGGATATGCACATGTCGCAATAATCGGAGAAGAAGAGTCGAGACAAAATAAAATTAATTTAAAAGACATGAAAACAGGCCAACAAAGTCTTTTAAGTTTCACAGAACTAGCTGAAATTATATGTCAATAATGATACATATGAGTAGTTTATATATGTTAATGTGCTGTGTTTTTTTTTAATATATAGTGCTAAAGTGAGGAATAGTGCTAATTTTGCGATTGCAATACGTTGCTAAGAAACCTTATTTATTAACTAAAGTACTGACAATGAAATTAAAATTTTTCATTGTACTGGCAGTTTTTTGCATAAGTACATTGCCAAAGTTGGCTCATACCAACAAAACTTTCATCAATACTGAAGCATCACCTTCGGACGAAGATGAAAATGAATTTGACGAAAGTCTGATAAAAGTTAGACTCAGGAAATTGAATTCTGCAATAGATATCAGATATACACCGGAAGTAAAAAAGTTTTTACAGACATACGTCAAATCTTACCGCACTACATCGGAACATTTACTAGGAAGGGCAACCATGCACTTCCCTTTTTCGACCAAGCACTCAATAAATACAACCTTCCTGTAGAACTTAAGATGATTTCTGTCATCGAATCCTCATTAAATCCAAATGCAATTTCT
The DNA here is from genome assembly GCA_016711705.1 of Candidatus Brachybacter algidus. Classification (GTDB taxonomy): domain Bacteria; phylum Bacteroidota; class Bacteroidia; order Chitinophagales; family Saprospiraceae; genus Parvibacillus; species Parvibacillus algidus. Next base: position 400,787 of record JADJSK010000001.1, read on the forward strand.
CCAGCCGGCGCTATAGGATTATGGCAATTCATGCCGGGAACAGCAAGAGATATGGGTCTTAATTTCAATAGCGTAGTTGATGAAAGAAGAGATCCGAATAAATCTGCAGAGGCTGCAGCCCGCTTTTTAGCGAGACTTTATGATCAATTTGGCGATTGGGGTTTAGCATTAGCTGCCTACAATTGCGGACCCAATAGAGTCCTTAATGCAATAAAATCTGCTGGAGGGGAAAAAGATTTCTGGACTATCAGAAAATATCTGCCACGTGAAACACAAAATTATGTTCCGAAATTTATAGCGATTAACTATATATTTAATTACTATACGAAGCATAAGTTAAAGCCTACATTTCCTGAACTTGATTTACAGATCACTGAAATTTCCAGCTTATATAGTAAAGTGGATTTAAGAGCTTTGTCCAACAGGTTGAACGTTCCTTACGAAGTGATGAAAGCCCTCAATCCAATGTATCGACAAGGTTATATTCCTGCCTCTGAGAATGCAATGAATATCATTTTACCATTAAGGTCGATGAATAATTTTAGAAATACTCAGCCTGCTCTTGATAAGTCCTCTCATCCATTGAATGAAATGATTCTTACTTCCAACCCTTCAGATGATAGTGAGTACGTCGAGCTGGTTTACACCGTATCTAAGGGTGAACGACTTGAGGATATTGCCGTTAATGCACGAGTATCTAATTCGCTCATTAAATTTTGGAATGGAATGAGTAATAATTCAATTAAAGAAGGGCAAACATTAAAACTGTATGCTTTTAAAAATCAACAAGTCGGACTTCTCACAAAACAAACTGTAGTTCAGCCATTGAGTGAGCAGTTCGTTCAAGTGAAATCGATGATGGAAGATGGCAATTTTATTAATACTTCATTAGCTAATGTTTCTGATGATGAAGAAGTTGTCGAATATATCATGCACAGACTTGGTGAAAAGGAATCTATAGCCGATGTTGCCGATCAGTATAATGACGTCACTATCGAAAATATTATAGATTATAATAAAATCACAAAGGATAATTTACCAATGCCAGGTGATTTGATTCGAGTAAAAATAAAAACGAAAATATCAAAGTAAAAATTTAATTCTTTGAAGGTTAAATACAAAAGCCCGATCAATTTTGACCGGGCTTTAGTGTTTTCAAACGCGATTTTAGGCTATTTCTATTTTCTTTCTACTATCAACTATATTTTTTTTCGCAAGAGTGATAGAAAGAATACCGTTGACATAAGTTGCAATCAAATTATCTTTTGAAATATTTTTATCCAATTGAAATCTACGTGTAAATTTCTCAAATGAAAATTCTTTTTTTAGATATGTTGGATTCAACATGTCAATTTGCTCAGTAGATTTTTTCCGATCCACTTTAATTGTTAAAGTATTGTCTTCAATACTTATATCAAACTGATCTTTTTCCAGACCTGGTGCTGATAATTCTATAATATAGCTTTCTCCAGTAGATTTCACGTTGTGCTGGGGGACATCTATAATGCTATCATTAGACCAGAAGTTGTTAAGTCCCTGGTTGAAAAAACTATCTACATTTTTGTATGGGCGAAATGAATATCCTGCTTTAATATAATTTTCCATTATTTGATTTTTAAATTATTGCAATGTTTTTTACTTCTTTTTGAGCTTCAGTCTTCAAACCTAGATTTATTCTGAGCAATCCATTTTCAACTTTAGCATCAATGTTTTCATTATCAATTGTGTCTGATAATTTGAAGCTAATTTCAAATGGTTGCTTGGTAAATCCCTTATGAATAAATTGCTCCTTAGTTTCTTTTTCTACTTCATATTTACCAATGATTTTGAGGTTATCTTCTTCCAGGATTATCTCTAATTCTTCTTTACTAAAGCCGGGCACTGCTATTTCTAAATTATAGCCTTTTTGACTCTTTGAAATATTGGACGCAGGGATAGATGTAGTTTTTGATTGTGTTGATGTTGGTATAGATCCAGTCATCATAGGTCGATAGAAATGCATTTTGTTCATGTTAAGATGTTTTATATTTTATATTATTGCTATTGCAAGCAATATTCCAAAGTCATTTTCGGAGATTTTATCTGCTGAAATTGCATTTACAAACAAATAATGCGCCATTGTGACGTGATTTAAAAAGCATTAATGCCAAATTGACGCAGTCGGCAATTATATTCAATCAAAAGCTTCGAAAGTTCACGATTAATATTTAGATTTGTCAACTTAATGAACTTTTCATGGATAGAAAATACACATCACTCAAAGAATTTTATCCTTATTATCTGACTGAACACAGCAACAGAACAAGTAGGATATTGCATTTCATTGGAACATCATTATTCATTACCACTCTTTTTTATTGTTTTTTTACCAAACAATGGAATTGGTTTATAATCGGCCCATTGATGGCGTATTCTTTTGCTTGGGTAGGACATTTCTTTTTTGAAAAAAACAAACCGGCTACATTTAAATACCCTTTTTTAAGTTTGGCAAGCGATTTTATAATGCTGTTTCACTTTTTAACTGGCCAACTAACAGCCAAAAGACAAGCAGCAGAAAAGCAATCCTAATCGTCTTTATTTTTATTAAGCATTTTCTTTCCTGATTTTTTATATGTATTACAATAAAATGTAATGTATATATTAATAATTTGCTTACATTTGCGTATATATAGACGCTTATTTGATTTTAATGGATTTCATTTACTCTATAAATGATGTCTTTGGACTGATACTTTATATGTCAGAACTATTGGACAAAATTTATAGAATAAATTAAAATTCGATTTTTTAATAACAACAATTATAATTATTATGAACAAATTTTTAATGCTGCTTCTTTTGGCTATTGCGGGCATATCCAATAAGGTTGATGCGCAGGTCGACTCAATTCATTTCCAGTTTCAGGACACCTTACTTAAAGCAGGAACTGAACATACTTTTCTGATTACCGTCAGAGAAGATATTAGTGAGATGTTAGGTTTTCAGTTTTGTATTCAGTTTGATGAGCAAAACATAAATTTTAAACAAATTGGTACTATCTACGTGCCCGATTGGACAGATAATAGTATTAATCCATTTCCACTTGGTAATACTGATCTGATTGCATCTGTTTTTGATGCTGTTCAACAACCATATTTTGGAAAAAATTTATTGGAATTAGAATTTACTGTAATTCATGATTGCAGGGTTAGAGATGTAATAAGAGTATTATCTGCTTATAGATTTAAAGCCGACGAATCTTTTAATTATTCAGAAATGTTTTTTGATCCTGAGACATTACCAATCGCCACTGAATATCTACCTTTTATTATGCTGAACAACAAAAGTATTGACATTGTAAATGCTAATGTTTATCCCAATCCTTCAAATGGTAAAGTTAAACTTGATTTTCAGAATGATTCTTTTCAGAAGGCAGATTTAGTAATTTATGACACTAACGGAAAGGAAATTAAACGTTCAAAAGTAACAGTAAATGCTGGTCAAAACAATATCGAGCTTAATAGAGATCAGTTTGGAGCTGCAGGGAATTACGTGGTTAAAATCGAATTGGATAAGAAAATAATTAGTTCGAGAGTGACTATCATTAATTGATAGATTCAGGTATATAAGGAAAAAAGCAGTTTGATGATCAGACTGCTTTTTTTTTGGCTTTGGCTTATTTGCCTTGAAAAATTGTATTTCTAATTTTGCTTACAAGATGCAACTGTTCCTAATAGTCAAAGCCATGATTATCATTGACTTGGATTTTATATGTATATTTGTACTTTAATCCCATCAACACAGGAAAAGGTGAAGTACTTTCTACTTATCTTTATAAGTCTGCTTTTTCATTTATCAGGATTTGGACAATGCAAATTCGAAATAAATAACACTATTCCGGTAGGTGCTGATTTTTTTGTTCAAGGTAGTGTTAATGGTTTGATAAATAATGACCTTGCATCCCCGTTGCAGGGATTATGTGGTATTGAAATTAATTTTGAACACGATTTTATTGGTAATCTACGAATTGAATTAATCTCTCCTAACGGTCAAAGTATTTCTTTAATTGGACCAACTCAAATTGGCAACTTCACGAATGGGACAGAATGGGATATTCAAATGAATCCATGCTCAGACCTTGTTTCTCCCGATGGTGGGTTCCCAAATACATGGTCAAATGGAGCCTCATGGACGATAGGTGCAAACTATACGGGTTCATATTATCCGTATTCAGGATGTCTTGAGGATTTTGATTCGGGCAGCGCTAATGGTATATGGCAATTACATATTATTAATGGCGTATTTTATGATGGTTTGATCAAAAGTTTTACGCTCAAATTCTGTGATCCAACAGGCATTAGCTGCTTACCTTGTGATTCTAAGGCGGGAATCATGGCAGTTAATGATGTAAAATATTGTAAAAATGACACCGGTTTGGGCTTGTTTATACCATCAATAAATTTTCCATTAGGAGAAGCAGATGTTTTATATTACGATTACAAATACGTAATTATTTTAAATGGTATAATTATTGAGATTACAGCTACACCTGATTGGACTTTGCTATCTGAAGGGATTTATGAGATTTATGGAATTTCATATTTAAAAAGTTATGATCCAATCATCCAAACTTATATAGGAAATAATTTTGGGAATCTCCAAACACTTATTGCTTCTACTTCTATCTGCGGACAATTGACACCAGATTCACTTTCCTTTACTATTAATAATTTTTATGACCTTCCTTTAAAGGATCTTGTCATATGCAAAAATGATACATTGACCATTGGACAGAAAAAGTATACCAGTACTCAATTAATAAGAGATACTCTTTCTACGATCCACGGCTGCGATAGCATTGTCAACATAAATTTGATTGTAGCAGCGCTAAATGTCGATATATTGACGGATACTATTGATTGTATCAATAAAATTGTAAAATTAGACACTTCAAATTTTATTTCAAATATTAATACATTTCAAATTTTAGGTTATTCTTGGAAGGATGAAGCGGGCAACATTATTTCTAATAATGGGTCAGTAGATGTTACTGTTAGTGGCGATTATAGTTTGGTGATCACCGCATTATTCGGATCACTAGTCTGTAGTTATAGTTTCGATGCCCCTGTAGTAGAGCAAATGACAGTTCCTATGCCCCCAGTTCTTTTACCTGTAAATCCATGTAATGGGATGGAATCAATTTTTATTGTTTCGTCAGACACACTTCGCAATGATTTGCATTGGACCTTTCAGGGTAATCCAAATGTTATTTTTAAAGGAGATACAGCATTTGTTACCTGGACTTCAACAGGGAATTATCAAGTATGTGCATTTGGCACCAATCAATGCGGGTCTTCTGATACTGTATGCCAAACAATCATAGTTAATCCTAACCCTGGTTTTATATTCAAATTCGATTCATTAACATGCGATGGTTCATTTGCGATAAATTTGTTAGGCTCTAGTGCATCTCTTTCCTGGAATGGTGACATACAAGAAATAAATTATGTAGTTAATGCAGACGGCACTTCGGTTAACGGTTTTTTACTACCAGGTATTAACACCACCACTATTAAATACTCTGGATCTATAGGTGGTTGTGACGCAAATGGGGAATTGGATATAATGTTGCTCGATCCGCCCATTATTTCTGGAATCAAGGACACTGTGATTTGTGGACCATCAGATATAAGTTTTGATATCAATTATAATTACAACGTAGGGACTTTGTATTATACGTGGAATGGCATCCAATCTATTCTTCCTTTAAGTGGAATGGGTGGAATTTTACAAATTCAGGTAATTCAGAGTGGCACTTTGGTTATAGATAGTCTGACCACTCTTTTCCGGACATGCGATATTAACGCTGCTCAATCCTTTAACATAGTTCTGAATAATCCACCATTTGCTGTCATAGAGGATACTATCTCGCTTTGTAATACCTTTAACTCAAATGGAGTTCCCAAATATTTTCTTCCAGATTTCATTCAATCTGGTGATAAGTCAGGTAATTGGAATATTTCGGGATTACCAGGGGTAACGATCTTGAATGACAGTATTGATCTTAGCAAATTACCTACCGGGTATTATTCCATAAATTATTCAACTAATTCTGGCTTAGTGCCATGCTTAGAGAAAAATTATAAAACAATATTAAAAATAATTGATTGCACATGCCCTGTACCAGCAGATATTTCACCTTCTCTTTATAACCTTTCTATTTGTAGTAATTATGGAATCATCGATCTTGACTCATTGTTTAAGCCTCAAGTGAGTGTTTTGTGGAATATTTTGGATGCTACTGGAACAGTTGTTCCTCTTCCCTCCCATTTCTTTGACACAAATAATACTGGACAAAATCCTCAGAAATTTGTGCTGAAAACTACAAGTGATTGGTTTGGTCAATGCGCAGATTCGCTAATTCTTACATTGAATATTGATCAGGCAAAATATGCTGGGGATGATAATTCATTGAACTTTTGTATTGAAGACCGAACTAAAATAGGTCTTGATACTATTTTAAGTAACGTCCTTAACGCTGGCAATTGGTATGCTTTTCCCCAAAGTTTCCCCGGTATCATTCAAGCTTTTAATCCAAGTAAAAGAGAACTGGATATTAGTAAGCTCGGCAGTGGATCACTTGTAATGTTCAGTGTAGCGCGTAGCAATAATGTTTGTAAAAATGATACTGCAAGATTGGATATTCTTATTAATAGAAAACCTAAGATTGAAGTCACAGGTTCTGCTTTTCTTGATTGCACAACCATGGAAACAGAGTTGTTTTTGAATGGAAGAAATATTAACGATTATTTAGTTTCATGGTCATTCAATAACAATGTTTTCTACACATCAAATGCAAGAGATTCTCAATTCGTAGATCAAACAGGAAATTATTATTTTTATGTAGAAGACAATCAAACAGGATGTCTTGATACTAGCATATTCATTGTGAACAATGCAGCAGATTCTATTAAAGAAGCTGATTATGATATTGTGATTGATTGCACTGACCATACAGGAGATTTATTTATTAACACTGTTACAGGTGGAAGTCCTCCATTCAGTTATTCTATTGATTCAAATACATTCATCACATACGCACAGTTTTATGATTTGGAATCAGGTATGCATAGCATTGAAATACTGGATTCAAAAAACTGTAACTATGAATTTTCTTTCGAAGTGGCTAATACAACATCTAACATTTTGGAATTAGGCCCTGACATATATAAGAATTGGTGATACTGTTAATTATGAAATTCCTTTTTCAAAAGAGCTAATTGATAGTATAATAGTCAGTATTGATGGTTTTACTACTGAAATTGGAACACAAAAGTTTGAAATATTTCCTAGTAAGACTGAATTTTTATCAGTATGGCTCACTGATATATATGGATGCGAATACGAAGATGAGCTTACCATTTTTGTGGATAATGAGATTGATATCTTCGTGCCTAATATTTTCTCGCCCAATGGAGATGGAATAAATGACCGCTTTTATATACCAAAGCATCCTCAAATTGAAAAGATCATTGAATTCAAAATATTTGATCGTTGGGGCAATAATGTTTTTGGGGCAAATCAGTTCTATCCGGGGGAAGAGTCCATAGGATGGGATGGATTGTTCAATGGAAGACCTATGGATCCAGCAGTTTTTGTTTATTTCATTCGTTATTCGACATCCGATGGGGCAATGAACTTTAAAAAAGGTAGTTTTACTTTAATCAGATAATATGGAATTTCAACTTATAGAAATCGTTTTTGGCAGTCCTGAATATGATGACACTGTCTGGTTGAGGACAGAAGTCCTAAGGAAACCTTTAAATATGGAATTTAAAGCTGAGGATCTCGCACTAGAATATGACCAATATCATTTTGGCTTATATGATAATGGCAATAATCTTAGAGCGTGTCTGATTTTGAAGGAAGTTGATCAAAATATTGTAAAAATGAGGCAGGTGGCCGTATCTCCAGCACTTCAAGGTAAAGGACTGGGAAAGATTATGGTCACCAAGGTTGAATTATGGATAAAATATAAAGGATATAAAAAAATTGTTCTCTCAGCAAGAGATACGGCTGTTGCCTTTTACTTATCAATGGATTATAGTATAGATGGTGGAATATTTGAAGAAGTGGGTATTCCTCATCAGTCAATGTTCAAGATTTTTTAATTCCACAATATCTTGAATATGAATAAAATATAAATTCTACAGTTAAAAATAATGTTTTTTATAGAATAAAAATATTCTAATCGGTCACTTTTTAAAACTCCAAATACACTTGTTTGTAATAGGGTAAATTACTCACCTTTTCAAGGTGTTAGCTAAAGTAAAATGATACTTGATTTATCCTAGAGTTAGCAGTTATGTTTTTTATATAAGAGTTCAACGGTATTTATTGAAGACAAGTATTGATTGAATTATTAAAGCATTTGTGAAAACTAATTATAACTCGTTTCTAATGTGATTTTAAGTGTGTGTATTTTTTTGAGACCACTTGGTCTCCAATAAAAAACCGAACGGTGTTAAAGCCGTTCGGTTTTGTTGTATTAGATAGCAGGAAATAAATTTTACGACCTACCTGCCATATTAATTGCCTTTCCGGTTTTCTTAGATGCAAGTTTGACTGCCTCATAAGCATCCACATAACCACCTGTAGCACTCAATTCACTAAAAGGTACAAGTTCATCAGAACCGGGTCTTTTGACTTTTATATCCATCTTTTTGGAAGATTTTAATAAGATATCTTTAGTGTCCTTGGCTGAAAGCGTTGGAAAGTAAGATCTTAACATTGCAGCGACACCGGCTACTACTGGTGAAGCCATACTAGTACCATTTGCATTTTTGTACTGTTGAGTTGGAATGGTAGAATAAATATCAACTCCAGGAGCAAAAATATCAACATTTTTTTTGCCATAATTAGAAAACTCAGCTGCCATATCTTCTCCACCGTGCCAGTCCATCGCACCTACTTCGATCCAGTTTGCTGCGACTTTTTTGCTTGGTTTTCCTTTTTTGTTATATACATCATTAGGATAGTTCTCTGTTGAATCATTATTTTCAGAAGAGTTTCCGGCAGCGTGTACAAGTAATACATCTTTTTTCTCTGCATATTTTACAGCTTCATCGACATATTTTTTGCCTGGTGAATATCCTTTACCAAAGCTCATATTAATTACCTTAGCTCCATTATCTACTGCATATCTGATAGCGTTTGCTATATCTTTATCTCTTTCATCACCGTCAGGTACAGCTCTTACGCTCATGATAAGCGCATTGTCAGCGATCCCTCTGATTCCTATTTTATTATTTCTATCAGCAGCAATAATGCCGGATACATGAGTGCCATGAAAGGCATCAGGACCTTGAACATCGTTATTGCCATAATATCTCTCGTTATAGTCCGCATAATTGTCACCAACTATCTCTTTCCTTGAATCAAAATCAGTATTGTAAGAGTATTCTACTTGATCTTTAAAGTGCTTAATCCCTTCACTTAGTTCATCATCTACAAATATCATGATAGAATCCATGTTGGTCGTAGGTACCTGACCGGAACCGAGGATCTGAGACATGATCATCTTACCCATGGCAAGTTGTTGATCTTCGCCTTCTTCAATAGCATTTACATTTTCTAAGGTTGCTTTTTTTCTTCCAAGAGCTGTTTGAACAGCTTTCAATGGACCCATGATCATATTTTGAGTGGATTCAATCTGTGCAAGATTGGCCTCAGCTGAAGCCTTCTTTGTTTCAATATCTGCTTTCAGTTTACGATAGGTTTCGTAATCTTTTTTATCCTTCTTACTGATTTTTGTTGAATCTGCATTTTTGAATCTTGGCATTAATGAAACATATACTCTGGTAGCTTCATAAGAATCTACTCCTACATTCTTACCATTAGGTCCGCCAATAAAATTCCAACCATGGATATCATCTATGTAGCCATTTTATCATCATCAATGCCATTATTCGGTATTTCACCTTTGTTGACCCACGTACGAGAAGCAAGATCTTCATGATCCGCTTCGACGCCACTATCTATGACAGCAACTATGACCGGAACACTAGGTATTCCATTTAATAATTCTTTATAAGCTTTGTCTGCACTAGTTCCTCTTACTTTACTATCGGAGAAATCTGAGGTGAACCAATTTTCAGGGGCCACTTCTTGGGCTTGAATATTTGCTAAGAATAAGAAATTACAAATTAATAAAAAAAATAAAATCGATTTTTTCATGCGTATTTTAATGTTATGGTTTTTTAATAATAATTAACTTAATGAATCTTGTAATATCAAATACAAAATATAGAACGTTATTATAACGGCAAAAATAACAATCTCATGTTGTCTTCAACCCTTTTTTCTTCTAATTGGCCTTTTTATCAGATTAATTATAATTAAATTACATTTGATGACATTTCATTACCTTTGCTCTGCATTAAACCCTTCCAGATTACTTAAAGAATAAAAAAATATTATATCTTGAAGATATTTAGATTATTTATAATATCAATTCTTATTTACCCTCAAATCGCTTCTGCACAATTTTTTGAAATTGGTCTTGGTATCGGTGGTTCTGTATACTATGGTGATCTAAGTCCGGATGAAGCGGCAGATAATTTTAAACTAGTCAGACCGGCTTTAGGTGTATTTGCTTCTCACCATTTTAACGATAGAGTGGCATTCCAATTGGGTATTCAAAATTTTACACTTGCAGGTGATGACAAAATCAATTCTAAGGAAAATCTAAAATACAGAAATCTCTCCTTTAGATCTAATGTATGGGAAATCGCATTAAAAGGGGAATTTTATATATTGCCTTTTGATCCAGAACGGATGGAACTTCCTATTAGCATATACGTGAGTTCGGGTATTGCTGGATTTTTTCACAATCCAAAAGCTTTCTTTGCTGGTACTTATCATGCACTTCAACCATTGAGTACGGAAGGTCAGGGACTCTCCTCATTTCCTGAAAGAAAACCATATAAATTGGCTCAGATCGCCATACCTGCTATACTAGGACTAAAATATAATGTCAGCCCCACCATTAGTTTGTTCATAGAATTCGGACCTAGATTTACATTTACAGATTATCTTGATGATGTGAGCTCTACTTATGCTGTGGGTGATGAACTTAGAGAAGAGCGAGGAGACCTTGCATTCAACCTTTCTGACCGCAGAATACTACCTGATGGGGAACCAAAAAAATACGAAGATCGAGCTCAAAGGGGTAATCCTAAATCAAATGACATGTATTTCGCAGGTCTTTTGGGTGTATCTGTTGCGCTGGATGACATTCTTGGGAACACATTCGGTCATAGAGTTAAATGCCCTAAATTTTAGCCCTTCGATTTTTTTAAGTTTAGTATCTTCATTCCAAATACCGGATTGTGTCCAAAGCTCTTGAAGTACTTAAACATTATTGGAATTATAACAGCTTCAGGCCACTGCAAGATGCTATCATTGATAATGTGTTGCAGGGTGAAGATACATTTGTTTTAATGCCAACTGGTGGTGGTAAGTCTCTATGTTTTCAGGTTCCGGCTCTAATCCTCGATGGTATTACACTTGTGATAAGTCCTTTGATTTCATTAATAAAGGATCAGGTAGGAAGACTAAAAAAAATGCACATTCAGGCAGAGGGTCTTTATAGCGGAATGCATGCTAAAAACATCCACAGAATTCTTGGTAATTGTACTTCTGGTAAAATAAAAATGTTGTACTTATCTCCTGAGCGTCTTTCTTCACCTCTTTTTCTTGAATACCTGGACCGATTAAATGTTTCCATGATAGTGGTTGATGAAGCACATTGTATTTCACAATGGGGTTATGATTTCCGCCCTTCTTATCTGAATATATCTACCACAATAAAATCCACAGGAAGACCAATTGTCATGGCTTTGACTGCTTCAGCTACCAAACAGGTGGTTTTGGACATCAGAGAAAATTTAAATATTCAAAAAGCTAAATTATTCCAGGTCAGTTTTTTCAGAAATAACCTCACTTATGTGGCACGGAGAGCTTTAGATAAAAGGAGTGAGATCCTAAATTTACTAAATAATGTGAAGGGAAGTGGTATTATTTATGTCAGAAGCAGGAGGGCAACTTCTGAGGTTTCTACTTATTTAAATACTCATAATGTTTCAGCAGCCAATTATCATGCTGGTTTAAACAGTGATGTTCTTTCCAAAATACAGGATGAATGGATGTCTGGCAAGATCAGGGTAATGGTAGCAACTAGTGCTTTTGGTATGGGAATAGACAAGCCGGATGTTCGCTTTGTGATTCACCTTGCTATTCCATCCAGTATTGAAGAATATTACCAGGAAGCCGGGAGAGGTGGCCGTGATGGGAATAAATCTTATGCAGCCATATTTTACGATGATACTGATATTGACAATTTGCTTGATTCAATAGAATCTTCCTTTCCTTCGGCTGAAGAATTGATAAAAGTATATTTTCAATTAGCAAATTATTTTCAGGTAGGTTCAGGCGAACATTCAGGTGAATTTCAAGACTTCAATATGTATGATTTTTGTAAAAAATATGATTACAAAGTGATTTGGTTGGTCAAGGCCTTAAAAGAACTTGAAACTCAAAACTACATTCATGTGACAGAAGGTATTTATGTTCCTGACCAGGTCATGATCAATTATAATAAAGTGGAGTTGTATGATTTTCAATTAAGAAATCCTGAATATGACAGTTTGATTGAAACATTACTTCGGATGTATGGGGGAATACTTAATATGCCTGTCAAAATTAACATTGGCTTAATTTCTAAAAAAGTTAAAACACAGGAAGTAATTATTCTCAAAATGTTAGAATATCTCGATTTGGCAGGCGTTCTAGATTTTGAAAAGCAAAAAGAAAATCCCCAGATTTCATTCGGCCAATTTAGATATAATGCGCAGGAGTTAAGTTTTAACTTTGAGTTACAGCAGTTTTTAAAGCAACGATATAAAGAAAAAGTCCATGCTATCTTAACTTTTGTAGAAAGTCCGTTATGCCGCAACAGAACTTTACTTGATTATTTTGGGGAAGAGTTTGTTTCAGATTGCGGAATATGTGACATTTGTATTGAGAATAAACAAAATAGGATACCTCAAAAGGAGGTCGATGAATGTATCGAATATGTTATAAACTTTGCAAATGGTGAAGACAATAGCTCTTCAAACCTTGTTAGAGCACCTTTTTTCAAAAAAAATAAAGTATCTGTTCAAATAGCACTACAATTTTTACTCAACGAAAATAAAATCGAATTTGAAAACTATAGAATCAAGATAAAGCATTGAAAACCGGTAAATTACATTTTCTTACGTTCGGAGATATACCATATGATCAGCGTATGTTGAGAATATGGTCTTCACTATACGATGCTGGATACGAAATAGTAATATTTGGGAGGAAACTAACGAGCCAGGATATTTCACACCTTTCTTTTAAAGTGAAAAGATTCACACCGATTTTTGAAAAAGGGTTTCTTGCTTATTTTGAATATAATATAAGAGCCTTTTTCTTCCTTCTTGGCCAAAAATTTACAATTCTTTGCTGCATTGACCTGGATACTTTACCAACTGGTTATTTTTTAAAATTCTTTCGAAAGTATAGATTGGTATATGATGCTCATGAATATTTTACAGAATCACCTGAAATAGTAAATCGACCTTTTCTAAAGAAGTTTTGGGAAGCTGTCGCATATATATGTATTCCGAAAGCAGATCATTGCTATACCGTCAGTAGGTCCATTGGATTGGAAATGTCTGTAAGATATAAGAAGAACTTTGATCTCATCAGAAATCTACCTATTTTCTCAGAAGATACAATTGAGGAATTAAGCCAAGAGCATCAGTCGTCTTATATCCTGTATCAAGGCGCTATGAACGTTGGTAGAGGATTAGAAAATCTTATCCTTGCAATGGTGGAAGTTCAGGATAAAGAGCTTTGGTTAGCTGGTGAAGGCAATTTATCTGATGCTTTAAAATCGTTGGCATTTGAAAATGGGATTCAGGATAAAGTAAAATTTCTTGGTAATTTAAATCCGGAAGCATTGAAGTCCGTAACAGAAAAAGCTTGGATAGGGATAAATATCCTCGAATTACTCGGCAAAAGTTATTACTTCTCCTTAGCAAACAAATTTTTCGATTATATCCAATGTGGCATTCCTCAGATCTGCATTGATTTTCCTGAATACAAGACGCTCAATGATGAATTTGAAATAGCCATTATGATTCCAGATACTAAAGTTTCAAATATTGTGACAGCAATTAACAAATTAAAATCTGATCCCGAATTATATCAAAAACTTAGAAGTAACTGCTTTAATGCATCTTCAGAGCTAAATTGGAACAAGGAATCAGTTAAACTTCTCGATATTTACCATAATCTTACAACTTGATAATTTTTTGTGTTTTTTCAAATTTGTCGGACGTAAGTAGTTTTATGAAATAGATTCCTTTTGGCAAAGCTTTTATATCTATTTCGAAGTTTAGCGATTGAGTTATATTTTCATTCTTTTTGAATAAAACAGGAAGCCCTGCTTCATTGTATACAATTATTGAGATTGGACCTTTTGGTATTCTGTCCAATTCTATATGAACATAATCAGCAGCCAAACTTGGAAACATTTTCATTTCTAATTGTTCCTGCTCATGAGTAGCTATAAGATTACAATCCCATGGTGCAAGTTCACAATATCTACTATTAAATTCTGCTGCATATAATTTAGCCAAATTCATGTCATGGATGAATAGAGTAGTCTCATCATTGATATTATTGGCAGAATAAGTCCAGTTGTGACTTCCCGTAATAACCACCGGATCCGAACCCGCATATTCTGCATCGATCACTGCATATTTATGATGTAAAAGACTGGAAGGGGTATGATCTAAGACATCGACACCATTTTGCTGCATGTATAGCAACTTCCCGAAAGAACCATCATTATTATCAGTAATGCCCCTGACAAGGATACCTTCATTTTTCTTCTGGACTATTCTTGAAGACAAAAGATCTGATGTGAAGGTATAAATGGCAAACCTGATATTAAATTGTGCAGATAATAGGATCTCATCTATATGTTCTTCTGTATGATCTGAAGGTGAGAAATAAAGTTCGATTGGAATACCTGCTATCATAAAATGATGAGGAGTATTGTCTGTTTTATCTTCACCTGATTTGGGATTATTCCCTGGAATAGGGCCGGAAGAATCCCACATTTCTTCAAACTCGATAGTAAATGCTTGAGCAAGGTCTGTATTTTTTATAAATAAAATGTTATTAGCATCATCATTGAATCCATTGTTTGTAAAATTTGATGATCCAATCATTAAATTAGCATCAGTGGTGTTGGCGTCAGCTATGATAAACTTGCTGTGCATGATGCCTTCACCTGGATTGGCGTATAGAATTTTAAAATTTACGCTTCCGTTAATTGCACTATTTGCTGTTTCTTGATCCGCTATATACCTTACTCTTACACCTCTTGTCTGTGCGCTCTTTAAAGCACTTACTATATTATTATCAGAGTTGTTATACATGCACAAATCGATTGTATTCTTTGCCTCATTTATTTGCCTTAGGATCCTTTCTTTTAGTATTGGCCCTCCTGTTTTATAAGGATAATTGGATTCGCTCTGATATCTTTGGGTAATTGATTGTGTAAAATAAACCTCGATATAATCCGAACCAAAATTCTGACTAGAACCATCCAAAGTATTGAAGATGAGAAAAATAAGAATAAAGAAATTATTTTTCATTTGCCGAATATTTTTCATTTTTAATTTCTGTTTCTGGTTTTTTTCTTTTTGTCCTCTCTCCTAAATAATTCACCAAAGGAATCTACCGTTCTTCTATATGAAAATCCAGCTCCACTTCTAATTCTACTGCCTTCCAACACGGCATCATTTTTCTGATAAAGACGCAATACATATCTTCTATCTGCCGTCAAATTGTATTGGAGGTCTACATCTCCTGCTACATAAGGATCCGCACCTTGGTCACCTCTCTTTACCCCAGTATTTAGAATTAATTTTTCATTGAAAAATTTTAGACTTGGACCTATCTGCAATTCTGAACCAATACGACCCTGAATTCCTCCATCTCCGGCCGAATTAGCCTCATAGAAATTATAATTCAAATTAAGGGAAACACCTGTGAGTACTTTTCCATCTGCCACAGCAGCATTCAACATTGGAGAGAGTATTTGTGTTAATTGGGATGAAATTAAGTCTGACAAGGTGTTATAGGTGGTCGCCTTTACAGCATTTAGGTTTAATATGTCCTTAGGAATAAATGAGCCAAATGATACAAGAGAAGCTGCTTGTTTGTATAATTCATTTGGATCTTGCTCTAAAGATCTTAATTTGCTATCGACATAGATTTTTATATCTGGTGAAAGTTGGGGAAAATCTATTTTAAATGAGATTTCTGGCTTTAAAAGTTCTCCTCTCAAATTAAGTGTGAGGTCCACAGGTGTTGGCCTGGAAGCTTCATTCTGGAGTTTCGGATCACCAGGGAGATATTCTGCAATGAAATTATATGGCGAAGTATTGATACCTCTATATTCTGCATCAATATTTACTTGCGCTGAGATAGGATCGCCATTCCAAATAAGTGTTCCTCCTTTTTTGATGCGGAATGGTGCACCAAAAATTGAAAGGTTATACAAAGGAATTATGTTTAGTTTATACTCTCCACTAGCAACTTCAAATCCTCCATACATATTTAGATTTCCATTCCTAGGAATCGTAATATCTAAAACGCCATTACCTTTGGCTTTAATGACATCGCCTGTTTGTTTATCGATGATGAGGTTAAGTGTTGCATTTTCGTTGACGTCAAGATTCATCTTTAGTGAAAGACCTTTTGATGATACCACTTTATTGATCTCTTTTTGAACGGTCGTATCTTCTATATTTCTAAACTGAATAAAAGTTAGTTTGTCGACTTCTTTTGAAGATGCTATAGGTAGGAAAAGCTCCGTATTTGGTCCGGTGACAGCATCTATTTCAATATTTAATTGATCAAAAGGTCCCGTAAATTTGCCATTTACCTTACCACCTGCAGTACCATAATACTGACTATTGTCTTTTTCGTATGTATTCAGCAATAGGAAATTGTCTGAATTTAGCTCAATATTGGTATAAAGGTTTTTTAATTTATTATGTTTAATTCCGCCGGAGATAGTTGCAGTATTTCCTCTTTCATCCAATACTGTCATGTCATCAAGGTCAATAAGTTTGTCACTCAACCTCACTGTATATTTAGGAACATAATATCTTGTGCCTAAATATTTGACTGTAGTAGCCATGTTTTGTAGATTAATATCACCACCCACTGATAGATTATTAATTGGTCCTTTGACCTTGATATTTGTAGTAAATGCGCCTCTTGTATCATTGATCATTTCGCCAAGGAAAATATCTGCAATCACGAGAGGATAATTATTAGCCTTGATTAACAGGTCTAGATAATTATTTGCGTAATCCTTTCCTTTATAATCGGGAAGTGTGTAGAGTCCATCTATTTTTAATTCTTTTTCTCCGGTTCCGAGTGTCATTTTCAAATCAATCTTACTCTTCAAGGATGGGGTAGCGGCATATAGATCTAATTTTCCAAGTGAGATTCCGTTTACAGATAAACTATCGAATTGAGAAGTCAAGACAATCTTTTCCTGAGTGAAAACATTATCTATTTTTAAATAAATATTGCCTGTACCTCTCATTTGAACGTCCGAATCAGATAGAAGGCTATCTAATAAAGTGCCGCTGAAATTATTTACCTCGACATTTAGTCCTTGTGTACCAAAACTATTAAAAGATACATCTTGTTCGCCATTTGTGAATTCAAGGTTCTGTATGATGAGTTCATTATTACCAAATTTAACCAAATTGTCTTTGTTTATTGTCCAACCATCATCAAAAAAATCAAATTTCGATTGGTTGAATTTCAGGATATTATATCCTTCATCCACGGTAAAATTTCCGTCGATACTGAGATTCTCTGCGATATTTTGGATTTTTGGAGTCTTAATATTGAATTTAATATCATCTCGTTCGAGTGTAGCACTTAAATCCATTTGATTCAAGCCTAAGTCACCAATATTGCCACTATTGGCATATACAAAATAATCTGAACTGCTTTGATTGCCAACTCCTTCAAAAAACAAGAATTTAAATTTAAATCCATCTCCTGCAATATTCGGTATGCTAGAGTTAATGTTCAAATTGTATTTTGTTGAATCTACATTTGAAAATTTACCATTGATTTTGCTATCAACCATAGCATCCAATGGTAACCCAAGCAGTTTAAATGCATTTTTTGAATTTTTTAGATTGACGCTGAAATCAAAGTTATTATCATAAATATAATCTTCGCGAGATTGGATATTAAACTGATTGGCTAATTTAGTATGATTATAATGGAATACTTTAACAATATCTATAGGTAATTTTTCAATCTGGAATCTACCTTGAAGAACAGCATCTAATAAATCCGAGTTTAGATTGTATTTTTTAGAACCGTTGCCAATATTACTAGCTATGAAATTCAATGTGTCTATTTTGAGCTCTTGGCCAGAAGTATCTTTTAAAACAAAATTTCTGGCAAGCAATGTGCCCTGAATATCATTGAATGTTCTGAAGGTTAGATCAGATTTAATGATGCCTTTGAATGTCAGACCTAATGAACTCAAATTAAGCTTATCAGGGTTAAATTTCCTGATATCAGTATCAAATTTTAAAATTTTTGTTTGCTCTGAAAAATTAATATTACCGTTGAAGTCAAGATCGATATTGGGGTCGTTAATTTTTAATTTTCCATCAAAAGTATTTTTATTAAGCTTTCCATCGATTTTAAAGTTTTTATAATCATATCCTTTATACGAAAACATCCTAATGTCGGAAGTTAAGGTAGAGCTGATCTTATCTAGTGAGAAGCTCTTTCCATCAGTGATCGTAAATGATCCACTTACTTTACCAATATCAGTCTGACCTGTTATGGCACCCAGATTAAAATTGTCTAGATTTAACTTTCCACTATACGCTGCATTTGAAGTTCCATTTCTGATATTGAGGTGGATATCCAGATCTCCATTCCCCTGAGCAGTTTTTAGTTTGCCATAAGTGACAAAATCGAGTATGTATCCATCAAATTTTCCGGAATACACAATATTTCCAAGTTTTTTTAATTCAGGTGAAGCGACGAATCCAGGTATAATTTTTTCAAGACCTTTGGCAGACGTTGATAAAGTATTGACATTAAGATTTAATGTTGCTATATCGATCTGTGTGATGTCGTGTAAAGTAAAATTACCATCCAGCTTAGCAAGATCATTGATGTTAATAAGGACATTATTGCCACGAAGGTTGTTGACAGTGCCAGAAAATCTACCCGATAATTGAATGTCTTTATTAATATTACTTGTCAGGAATTCTTCCTTTTGAATTGATTTGTCGAATACCATAATATCTTTAACCCCGACATGACTGTTCTTGAATTGGGCACTCATCTTAACTTTATTGACAAAGTCCTGAAAGTCATCCATAGATTTGTAACTCAGGGTAAGACTATCTTCAAGGTGGGAATAATCAGTATCAATATTGAAATCCTCAAGTGAGATTTTATTTTCGGTATATTTTAATTTTACTGCACTGAAGTCATTAATATTAAAAGGTGTGTTTGTTTTTACAGCAAGTTGTGTTAGCTCTGTTTCAAGCTCTTTGCCGTTAAAGATCAGATTTTCTAATCCTATATTTATGTTATTCAGATCCAGATTTGAAAAATCAAGAATTCTACCTTTCAATTCCTTTTCTACCGGCCATTTATAATTATGGAGTGAAAAAATAGCTTCTTCAACACTGATTTTGCTTGCCTCTACCCTCAGGTCTGGCCTGGGTTTCCTTTTAGCCTTAATAGCGGCTTCTAAAGCCAGGTATGGATTAATGTATTTAATTTCTTTACAGGTTATAGGTGCGATGTCATTTATATTAAATATCGGCCCTTCAAGTTTTAATTCGTTGATATAAAACTGGTTGCTGTCGATGTTGAAAGTATTGAAACCTGCTATAAGACTTTCAAAGGAAAGATGTATCAATTGTCCTTGATATTTATTCTGCATGGTCACATCCACATTTTTCAGATCTATATCCTTTATAGAAAGATGAATATTGTTTGGTTTTCCACTTGGTTTTGAGAATAATGAATCTGGATTTCCATTTTCAATATAGTTGATGAGGAACTGGTAGTTATTATCATATTCAGGGCAATTCTGTATCAACCTGACTTTCATTGTTTTAATCGCTACGTTTTGGATATCTATTTTGCCATCAATAAGGTCAAATAATCCACCTTTCAATCCCACTTTTATTTGAGAGGTCATTAGAAGTGTATCATTCTGCCTATCTTTTACTAGTAAATCTTCAAGCAGTAAGGATTGGAAAAAGGTGATTCTTATTCTCCCGACAGAAACTTCAGCATGAAGTTCTTCACTTAAAAATGCTGTGGCTTTTTTAATTGCATAATTTTGAAATGATGGGATCTGTATCAAGTAATACACGCCCATTAAAAGTAGGATGACAAAAATGACTATGTATTTGATTAAATTCCAGAAGAATTCCGGAATTAAGCCCCATACCAGCTTTTTTTTGGGTTTGTTAATATGTATATCTTTCTGCTCTTCCAATTAAATCGTATTGACCTTAGTCTCCAATGAAAAAATACAATTATGCATAACTGCTTATTTAACATTGTTTTGCTGGAGTAATTCAAACGTTTTTAATAGCTGCATAGTTGCCTCAACATCGTGTACTCTGAGAATTTTGGCACCTTTCTGCAAAGCTACAAGATTTGCGGCAATTGAAGCGGGTAAAACCTCTTCAGGACTACTATTTAATGGTTTCCATAACATCCCTTTGCGGGATATACCTGCCAGCAGCGGTTTGTCAAGTATATTAAAGACATTAAGACCATTTAGAAGTTGATAATTATGAGTGATAGTCTTGCCAAATCCAAAACCCGGATCGATTACTACATCATGCAACCCTATGGCTTTTGCTTTGCCTACTTTTTCTATGAAAAAGTCCAGAATTTCAAGCACCACATCCTTGTAACTGGGGTTGATCTGCATAGTCTGAGGTGTACCTTGCATATGCATCATAATATAAGTACAGTTTTTTTCTTTAGCAAGGTGCAACATCTCGTCATCAATTCCTCCTGCAGTGATATCGTTGATGATGGAAGCTCCGGCATCAATTGCATTAGCAGCGACTTCTGGATTGAAGGTATCTATAGAAATAATACTATCAGGAAATGATTGTTTGATGTGATCGATAGCTGGTATAACCCTATCCAGTTCAGTTTGGACACTGATTGATGATGCATTGGGTCTGGTGGAAACACCTCCCAAGTCTAGAATTGTTGCACCTTCATTTAGCATTTTAGCAGCAGAAGCTAGAATTGAAGCATGAGTATCATGCCTGCTCTTCATATAGAATGAATCATTATTGACATTTATAATGCCCATAATGCTTGGTGTTCTGACATCAATGAGACATCCTCTACAATTTAATGTATTCATTGACAATATTATTTATTTAAGCTTCAGCGCTGGTTATTTTAATGGTAATCAAGGATATAAATATTATTAAGTTAATAAATAACCTCATATTTAGTAAAATATCAGATAGTTATAATTTTTTGTGCATTTTTAGAAATTCCTGAATTGTTTTATTTGGTAGACACAATCTTCGAAGTTTCATTCTAATTTCTGATTTCTAACTTCTAACTTCAAATTGTGTGATATTAATGTTTTTATAGAAATTATTTTTCCTCTGAAACTTCAGTAATTTATTAGAAGGATTTCTTGAGATCTATCAATTCCTTGTAGTCCATAATACTTCGTTTGATGACTTCATGAGCCTCTTCTCTGCCATATACATGGGTTATTTCGACTTTTGCCTTTTCATTTCTGCCTGGTATTTGCTTATAAGTTAAGAAATAATGTAATAACCTTTCTCTAAGGGATTCAGGCATTTCAAATATATCATTCCATTCTCCATATACCTTATCACCAAGCATGATGGCGACTATTTTATCATCTGCCTGGTTATTGTCAATCATTCTAAATCCACCAATTGGCTTTGCATGAATCAGTATGTTGCCATGTACGATATTTCTTTCTGTCATGATGCATACATCCAAAGGATCTCCATCCCCTTCGATATTAGACCGCTCCGACATATCCATACAATATTGGGCAATGTGCCTACCGCAATAAGTCTGAGGAATAAAGCCATACAAAGCAGGCACTACATTCGAATAGAGCTGTGGTCTGTCAACTTTAATGAATCCTGATTCTT
Source organism: Candidatus Brachybacter algidus (assembly GCA_016711705.1). Taxonomy (GTDB): domain Bacteria; phylum Bacteroidota; class Bacteroidia; order Chitinophagales; family Saprospiraceae; genus Parvibacillus; species Parvibacillus algidus. Next base: position 423,124 of record JADJSK010000001.1, read on the forward strand.
TGTCTATTTCATATTTTACATTGTCATGAGGGGTCATTTCAATGAATGTAGTGATGACTTCCGGGATGTTTTTGCCGGGTGAAATTCCGTGCCAGGGATGTGCCATAAATTTATCGAACATGTCTGAGATTTTGTAGTGCAAAAGTAAGTGTATTCTATCTATAAATGAGTTTATATTTCATGAGAGCCTGGCCGGTTTGCTTTTTAACTTAATCATCATCATGCTAAAAATATCATATATGAATTATTTTGCTCCTTTTCAATCTTACCTTTATATATATGTAAATCGGTACTTTTGTCTATTAAATAGTTAATCCTATCTTAAAATAAAATTTTAATCAACTAATACGAGCTGTAAATGTTAGAAATATCGTTTACTATTGTAGCGTTAAAATACATAACTTTTGAAAGAGTTTCTCATGAAAATAAAGTCTTTTTTAATATTTGGCCTAATAATAGGCGTAGTCAGTTTGTTTGCTTTTTATCCTAAAAATAATGCCGACCCGATCGAGAAGGAAGCCATTATTCTAAGGTCAGTGCTTACATTAATGGATAAGGTGCATTTTAAGCCCAAAGATATTAATGATGATTTTTCCAAAAAAATCTATAAAAACTTTCTTACCACACTTGATGGAGGAAAGCGGTTCCTTACCCAGAGTGATATTGATCAGTTAAAACAATATGAAACTACCCTGGATGATAATATCAAAGTGGGAAACTTTGATTTTTTCAATAAAAGTGTTGAGCTGATAACTAAGGCGCAGACGAAAACCCAATCTTTTTACAAGGATATCCTATCCAAGCCAATGTCTTTTGATAAGAATGAATTTATTTCATACGATTTCGATAATATGCCCTATGCGAAAACTGATAAAGAACTCAAAGAAAGATGGTTTACTATTTTGAAATCAAGTGTGCTTGATGAAGTAGTACAAATGGAAAACAGTAATTCCAAGGACTCAGTCAAAACGGAAGGTAAAGAAACTAAAGAGGTGAAGACATTTGCTCAAATCGAGAAAGAAGCTCGTGAGAAGGTTCTTAAAGATTATGATAAATTGTATGAAAGACTTGGAAAATTAAGACGGGATGACAGATTCAGTGATTACATTAATAGTATTACTGAAGTATTCGATCCGCACTCTTCCTATTTCAATCAAAATGATAAGAATGACTTTGATGTAAGTTTTTCGGGTAAGGTTGAAGGTATAGGTGCTAAATTGCAATCTGATGGAGAATTTACTAAAGTTACTGAAATCGTTGTGGGCGGACCTGCATGGAAGCAAAAAGATCTTGAAGCGAATGATGTGATCATGAAGGTAGCACAGGATGGTCAGGATGCTCTGGATATACGAGGTATGAGGATTGACGATGTTGTTTCAAAAATACGAGGTAAAAAAGGTACTAAAGTAACTTTGACTGTTAAAAAAGTGAATGGAGCCATTCAGAACATTACTATTCTTAGAGATGAGGTTCTGATGGAAGAAAGTTTTGCCAAATCGGCTATTGTCGGAAAGAAAGGTGTTATGGAAAATGTAGGTTATATATACTTACCTAAGTTTTATGCTGATTTTGACAATAATAAAGGAAGATTTTCATTTACAGATGTAGCTATTGAAGTTAACAAACTGAAAAAACAAGGAGTTAATGGCATCATACTTGATCTAAGAAATAATCCTGGAGGATCATTAAATGATGTGGTCAAAATGGGTGGTCTATTTATTGAAGAAGGACCTATAGTTCAAGTTAAATCTCGAGGTCAGGAGCCTTATGTGATGAGTGATGATGATAGTGGGTATGGTTACGATGGTCCAATGGTAGTTTTGGTGAATCATCAAAGTGCCTCTGCTTCTGAGATCCTTGCTGCTGCCCTTCAAGACTATAAAAGAGCTGTTATCATAGGAAGTACAAGTACCTATGGAAAAGGAACTGTTCAAAGATTTCTTGACCTTGATAAAAGTATTTCTATATCAAATGAATTTAAACCACTTGGCCAGGTAAAGGTGACTATTCAGAAATATTATAGAATAAATGGTGGTTCTACTCAATTGGAAGGTGTCGTTCCTGATATCGTGCTTCCTGATGCACTTAACTATGTGAAAGTAGGTGAGCGTGAGAATGAATCTGCTATGGAATGGACCAAGGTTGAACCTGCAAAATACAGCCAGGACGTATTTGTTATCAAGAATTTGGAAGAAGTGAAAGCTAACTCGAAGAATAGAACAGCAAATAATCCAACATTTGTTGCGATTGACAATAATGCAAAAAATATCAAAATACAAAGTGAAAGGAAGGAATTTCCATTGGAGATTAAAGCGTACAAGAAGGATATTGATACCAGAAAGGCATCAAGTAAAAAATTCAATGACCTTTTTGTAGATATTGATGGTTTTGAAGATGGAAATTTGGATGCAGACCTTGCGCAAATAAACAAGGATTCAGTTAGTATCGGAAGAAATATTAACTTTCTAAAAGGCCTTAAAAAGGATGTTTACATCGATGAAGCTATAAATGTCATCAAAGACCTTCAAGTCAATCGAGTTACTATGACAGATAAGACTAGATATCACCAGGAGTAAAAGGACATTAAACCTTATTATATACAAAAGCTGCCACTGAAGGGCAGCTTTTGTTATTTAAACCTCAATCGATGTTCATCTTTTAGATTTGCCCTATATTTGAACATTCACAACAGTAAAGTCATGATCATAAAAAAGTCTTTTATAGCCTCGTTTCTCACTTTGATTGTGATTATGTCAGGCTGTTATTCATTTAAGGGAACTTCTATACCTGCCGACTCCAATACGTTTTACATAGCAAATTTTACAGTAGATAGTTATGATGCACCCTTCCAGCTTGCGCAAGAGATAACAGAAAAACTCAAGGATAAGATCAGGAAAGAAACAAGACTCAAATATGTAGAGGTAGATCCTGACATAGAGTTCGTAGGAAAAATAACGAATTTCATAGTTTCCCCTGTGGCGCCTCAGAACAATCAGGTTCCTTCAGCTAACAGGCTTGAGATCACTATCAACGTAAACTTCATTGACAATAAACATGAGAAGAGCAAGTGGAACTCCAACTTTACATTCTTTAAAGATTTTAGCAAGGATGCTAACTTTATTGATGTGCGCGATAAATTGGCTAGTGAAATCTTTGATCAACTATCCGAAGATGTATTTAATAGGGCATTTACCAATTGGTAAGTTAACTTTTTGTTTTTGGGTTAGCACATAATTACTATCTTGCAGCGTGTTTGCCTTATTATCTATGGATGAGATCAGTCGTTTGATTCAATTTCCTTCGATGTTCAAGTCGATAGACAAAGGCATATTTCAAAAATTTTTACATTTATTTCCATTTTTCAATCTATTTAGTATCCTACATTCTCTCAAATATCAGTCAGATCTAATTGACAACAATCAGGAATACAATCCACCGGTCTTGTGTAATGATGGTTTATATACCTGGTATAAAATGGGTCTTTTGTCCTTGGATCACCAAAAGTCAGAGATCGATGAACTTCAAACATCTACTGGAAAAGAAGTTAGTACTGCTGTTGAACGGCAGAACAATGTAATAGATATTAATTCTAAAGAAAAAATAAGGGGCATTGGCAGAATAGAGGTTATACCTGCAAATGAGGAAGTTCATTCTTCTGAATCCGATGAAAATGCATGGGTTGAGAAGGTGCAACAAGATAGGGTAGTTGTAAAATCAACATTTTATAAAAAAAGTAGTATCAATTTATCATTTGGCAGTGTGACATCTAAAGTTATAGAGGAAAAAGAGGATAGCATGGAACTTTCAGGATTTGCCAAATTTTTAAAGGGGACCGGTAGGCATGGAATTGTGGTTCCTGAAGATATGGACATCTCCAAAATACAGCTGGAGCTTCCTGAAGATGCCGATTCTGCGCGAAATTTGGATAAGGCGAAGAAAGATATAAGTGTTGAAATAGTTGAGACCAATGTGGCAGAAGTTGTCAAGAAAAAAAAGGTCAAAAAGCACAAAAAGAAAGAGTTCGTCAATCATCTAGTGCAGCAAAGTGTGTTGGACAATGATCTATTGATATCAGAGCCTTTTGCTGAAATTCTCTATGCTCAGGGTTATAAAGAGAAAGCAGTAAAAATTTATGAAAAATTAATGGATAAATATCCAGAGAAAAAGATTAACTTTGCGGCTAAAATAGACAAAATAAATAAAGAAAATATTTAATATGATAGGTTTTATAACAGTTTTGATAGCGATCATTGGAGTTTTATTGATGGCAGTTGTATTGATACAGAACCCAAAAGGTGGGGGAGTAGATGCGAATTTTGGTGGTCAGGCGGCAAATCAGCGTTTTGGTGCATCCAACTCAATTGATTTTGTTGAAAAACTAACATGGGTTCTTGCAGCTTCTCTATTTGCACTTTGCATGGTAGCAGCTATAGTAGTGAATTCTTCAGGCGCTGCCGCAGGACCTGCATTACTATCTCAATAGAATATCTTTTAAAGAATATAGAAAAGGCTTACTTTAGGGTAGGCCTTTTTTGATTAAATTAGATATTCGCCTTTAATTTTGAGTTATCCAAGCAAAAAGGATTTGAATTCATGTTATATGAAATTTTGTAATAAAATGTAGTAACTTCGATTTAGTCAAATTGAAAATTTAATATTTTTATATATTTTGAGACTGACGCTACTTTCAAGAGATTTGCTTACCTTTTTTCACATTACAGTTCTACCTAAATTATGACAAGTACAGATCATCAATCTGATCGAATAGAATATTTGGATGCGGTGAGAGGAATAGCAGCACTTTCGGTTGTCTTTTACCATATTCTAGGTTCACATTGGGACTGGATGAGGGAAACAAAGATTGCTATGTTTTTCTTAAATGGAAGTGATGCTGTAGCAATGTTTTTTGTATTGAGTGGCTTGGTCTTATCAATTAAGGCAATTAATAAAAGCACTGAAATAGATTCATCTTATTATAAGAGGTATTCGATAGCAAGAATCTTTAGGCTTTATCCTGCCTTTCTCTTTATGCTTATCATTTATTATTTGTATGCCCACAATACTGAAAATATTTTCACACTATTTAAGACGACAATTACTACGAATCCTCATTTTTTCTGGGAGGAGGCGTTATTAGTAAGAGATCACCATCATTTGTTTTTTCCTGATTGGACTTTGGGTGTTGAGGTTGCTTTGTCATTACTTGTACCATTTTTAGTGATTGTGGTGCGTCAGAGTAATAAACTCTTAATCTTCATGATTATCGGATTGATGTTCGCAGGGAAGATATATTATTCGCAATTTTTATTGCATTTTGCCTTGGGAGTTTTGATCGCTAACAATTTTAAACAAATTGTTGAATTTCGCGATACAAGCAAATGGTGGTATAAATATCGATGGTGGTTATTACCTATTGTTTTTTTCTTCTATTCTATGAGACATGTTCTTGCCTTGTACCCTTTGCCTGGGAATATTCAATATTTTATATCAAGTATATTATATATTGATGAATATGCTTTTTCCGGACTAGCATCCGCATGCTTATTGCTTTATATCATCAATACAAAACGAATCCAGGACATTCTTTCGCATAACGTATTTAGTTTTTTGGGTAAAATATCATACGGCGTTTATCTTTCTCACTGGTTGTTTACGAATATTGTCATGCGTAATTTTGAATATTTACTCAATACATATTGTGGTGGAAATGAGGGAATATTTTTGTTTTATTATACTTTTTTACATTGGTTTGTACCATATTGGCTGCTACATTTTTATACTATTTAATAGAATTGCCTGCTATTAGATTAGGTAAAAAATTTGTCAGAAGATTTGCAAGTACTTAGTTATTGGTGGACTGAGTTCAATTATTATTTTTAATATCCCATTCATAATAAATTATACCCTCTATACTTGTCAAAGAATCCATCTTGAACTGTTTGATGATCTTACTCCCTTCGAAGGCAGCGGGTCTGGCAAGTGGTTGCACGGCAACATCATAATTACGCTCACCATCCGGCCAATAAATTACCAAGACTTTTTTATCATTCACTTTATTAAGAATGAGGTCAGACACTTTTTGTTTTAGGAGAACGTCGATTTGCGCCTGTGCTTGATTTTCGGCGGTTCGGGACATCTTGCAGTTAAATAATGGTAATCCGGAGTAGATACTTAATCTCATCCAATATTCTGTCCAAGCTGGCTGATCATTTAAAGTTATGTCGTAATTTTCAGAGCCAACTATGACAGCAGGTAAAGTATAAATAGCTTGATATTTTGAAAAATCTAAATTCTTCAAGTCCTTAAATTTTGTTTCAATTTCCTTTTCTTGAAAAACATTGCTCAATCTAAAAGCATTTTGGTATTTGATAAAATCTGAAGCATCTTTAATCATTATCATGCATAATATGACGGAAACTACATTAGCATAAGCAATACTTTTTGTTGATATGATTTTATAATACTTAAAATACAATAAAATACTCAAGTAGAACAAGGTCCAAAATCCAGGCCATGAAAAACGGGCAAGACATCGGAATTGAGTTATGATATCAACTTTCTTGTAAAAGAAATAAAATACCGAAAACCAATTGTCAAAAGACAATGGTATAAAACAAAATTTGACAAACGGTCCTGAAGCTGTTGCATACACAATTAACATGGTGATTATCAATCCGATGATGAATTTTGAATTTCTAATTGCTCTTCCAAAAGACTTTAAGCCATTTCTTTTGCCTAATATATAGCCTACTAAAATAGTTAAACCAATTAATAAATTATAGATCATGAAATTTCCAAGAAAACCTTGAGATTCTGACGAGACAATCGTAGTAATACAAGATTTTAATAATGGAACTATAGAATTGAAGACGTATGGTGTAATAATGGCTTCAGGAGCAAATTGCCACAAATCATATCCAAAACCCTGGGCTCCGGGACGACGCAAAGCCGCGTAACTATCAACAGAGTTTATCAAAACAAGTAGTAAAATTCCTGCTAAGGCAGTTGTTAATCCTAAAGCAGCATATTTTGTTAATCCTGACCAGCTCTTTTGTGTCAAAGAAAGTATACTAAAATAAAGTAAAAATAAACCTATTGGTAAGGCAAGGATTGGTACATAATAAATGTGAAATAAACCGGAAAGGAAGATTAGTGCGAAAATCTTTAATGCAGTGGGCCAAATTATTTTTTCTCCCAGGTGAAGCCGATAGATGTCCTTGAGTATGAAAAGTACAAAAACGCTAAACAATGAAATGGATAAGTTGAATACTCCATATATGAATTTTTGAACCTGCGGGTTGACCCAAGTAATCCCGATAGACATGATTATGATGAATAATATTTGTGATCTATAACTGGGTTTTATTAATTTATAAATAAAAACAGGTAAAATTAAGTGTAAGGCGAGAAAAAAGTAGTTGTGAATAGCAACAAGATGATGGCTGATATCAAATAAATGTTGATGAATAAATCGCATTAAAAGTGCCAAAAAAGGTGTGTTGTCAGTAAAGAAGATGTATTCACCGAATGGATAGTTCATTTGGGTATAGTGCCAAAGTCCCATTGGACTCGCTTCTTGAATAACATATTGATAGAAAGTGAAATAGTTTTTCAGACCATCATAGCTATTAGTAAACATAAACTCATCAGGATGAAAAACTACTTGGTTAAAAGCAATACAAATACATATTAATTGTAAAGTCCATATGGTAATAATGGGATTTGCAATAATTTTAATATAAATTTGCGAAAAAATAGCACTAAAAATTATTCCAAATCTAGCCATAATAACACCAAGTTTTAATCCGGAAGACGGATGGGTTGATAATTATATCCATAGTTGCAAATCTATTGAAAAAATTCTGAATGTCGATTCAATATCTTGGATCCTGGTCAATGATGGTTCCACCAAATTGATTTCTTCGTTTGACATAGACAGGATTTCTTCAGAAGTTGATAATTTCCAATATTTCAACTTGGAAAAGAACAGAGGGAAAGGATTTGCTACTAGACATGGTGTTGATCATTCAAGCGCTGATTATACAATTTATACGGATGTAGATTTTCCATACTTAGATGAGAACGTGCTTTCTGTTTACCAAGCACTTCTGAATGGATCAGATCTTGTCCTTGCAACCAGGAATCAGAATTATTACAAACAGATTTCATCGAAGCGCGCATGGATCTCCAGGAATTTCCGTTCTGCAGTTAAGATGTTATTCAATATTCCTACGACCGATACTCAGGCTGGATTAAAAGGACTTTCTTTATTGGGCAAAAAGGCCTTGTTGGATACAAAGATTGACCGTTATTTATTTGACCTTGAACTTGTTAAGATTTGTGCGAAGCGTAAATTAAACATTACTGAGGTCGAAGCTACATTGAAACATAATATAGATTTGCCGGGCGTTTCGCTAAAGATATTGAGTAAAGAAGTTTCACTTTAGTATTTTAGCGCTTTCACTTGTTCCGTAAATTTGATTATTTTATGCTTCAGAAGAAGGCTTGCATTTGCACTTTAGTATAATAATCATATGTTCAACAATATTTTAAAAGTTACTCTGTAGGGACAGGTCGCGACCTGTCCCTACAGAGTAACTTTTAAAATTAGCATTGCCACATTTTTTCTTGATGAGTATTTAATTTTTAGCCTATTATTATTTAAACAGTTAATTGATTTGAATGACTCGAAGCTTTCTTTTAAATACAATATAATCAACTTTCCACAACAAAGCCATCAGCCATTCGCCAAAAGCCAATAGCTATTTCTGCCTAACCACTCCCTCTATCGGATTCCCAATATTCCCTGTAGGAGCCAGAATATGAAGCAATGCAGCCACAGTAGGTGCAATGTCTGTGATTTCAACAGGAGCCACAATCTCTGCAGGTTTTAGACCCCAACCATAGAATATTAATGGAACATGAGTATCGTACTCATAAAGTGATCCGTGAGAAGTTCCTGTGGTGTAAGAGGAGATCCAACCCGGTTCTTGTATTACAAGAATGTCTCCAGATCTTTTGGGATTTATTCCGTTTTTGATCTTATTGAGGAAGAAATTAGGAAACATAGCATCACCTATATTATGAAGGTCGATGATCTGTGCTATACCTTCATTCGACATCATGCCGGCTTTGAAGACTTCAAAGAATTCTTTGTACTCAATTTTCTTTTCTTTCAATAGATCGAAGTTGACAAAGTATTGATAATCTTCATATTCTATTAGGTATTTTCCTTCGCCTAAAGCTGCATTCAAGTGATCGTTGATCTTTTTGTAAAAAATGCTTTTATCCAATACTTTGCCGGGCAACTTATAATAGTGACTATGTCCCGGAATATCACATATACCATGATCTGCTGTCAGAAATAATAAATAGTTATCCTTGCCAACTTCAGCGTCTAATGTATTCAATAATTTTTCAAAATCCTTATCTAACCTAAGATAAGCATCTTCTGATTCTATAGAGTTAGGACCAAATGAATGACCTATATAATCAGTAGAGCTAAAGCTCACTGCAAGGAAATCAGTCGCACTGTGCCTTCCCAATTGTTCGCCTTTGATAGCAGCTACAGCGAAGTCTGCAGTCATTGTATTGCCAAATGGAGATGTGCGAATATTATCGTATTTGTATTTTTTCCCGGCAATGTATTTGTGTGGAAAAATTGGTTTGTCTTCTCCTTTAAGTGTATTTTCAAAAGGTTGGTTATCGATATCACTTTGAGTATAGGTATTGATAGGGTAGAGGGTCTCCCAGGTAGTATTTAAGTACTTTTCAGAGTAATTTAATTTATTGAAATCTTCTACCCATTGAGGTAATTTCTCCATATAATATGTTGAACTTGAAAAATTACCAGTACCATTATCATGCCAGTAGGCTGCATCAGCGCTATGTCCGGCAGGCAGGATAGCACCTCGATCTTTCAATGCAATTCCTATGATCTTGCTTTTATTGCCACTTGCTAATTTAACCTGATCTGCTATACTTGTGACCTTTAAGTTTCGCGGAGACATTTCTCCCGCTTCACCAGTACTTCCAACACCTGATACCGTAGTGTCCTGAGTACAATAGATATTTTTACCCAATGATCTTTCATACCAGTCATTTCCGGCTATTCCATTGATAGCAGGAGGGCTTCCTGCATATATCGTGGCATGTCCCGGCCCGGTGTTCGTAGGAGTATAGTTGTAATGATTATTGATACAATTCACGCCGCCGTTAATGAGCCTTTTAAAGCCATTTTCACTCAGTCTGTCATAATATCTGTAGAGAAAGTCATATCTCATCTGATCAACAACGATGCCCACAACTAATTTTGGTTGATCTAATTTTGTTGTAATAGCTTTTTTGCTTTGACTATATGCACCAAAATTGTACAAGATGCACATAAGAATAAGTCCTGTTCGAATCATATTATAAGATTTGTATTTGGCCAAATATAACAATATAAATAGGATATTGAATTGAAATAATCATTTTATTGATTGGAGAATTTGGAGACTAATTTTTCCTATTCAAATTATCAAGTTCTTTTGTTGTATTTATATTAATAAGGCTCTGCTCGCCAAGTTTTATATAGGAAACATTATTACAAGATTCAATAAACTTTTTAAGACTGTAATTGCCAGAATCATACCAAGCAAGCAGTTTTGAATAAATGGAGGGATTAAATATGGCAAATAAAGGTTCTATCTGTCCTTTTGAATCCTTAATAAACACTCCGTCAAAAGTATTATTGTATCCGTCAATCATCTTCTTAATGATGCCTTGATCGATAAAAGGCATGTCACAAGGAATAGTGAAAATGGGACAATTAGGGAAAGATTCTAAAGAAGTAAGAACGCCTGCCATAGGACCGATTTGCTCGTAATTGTCAACAATGACTGGAAGGTCATAATTAGATTTTTGGGATTCATTGCAGGAAATAAATACCTGATCACAATGTTTTGAAAGTATTTTTTCAATGTGTTTATAGAAAGGAACACCATTCCAAAAAAGTAAACTTTTATCACTGCCCATTCGAGAACTTTGTCCTCCACAGATAATAATACCTTTAAAAATGTTCTTCTTTACCATTTACTAGAAATGAAATAATTTATGTTAAAGTTTTACATAATTATAATTTATGATATAAATTTAAGGTTTAAATTAAAAATCATCTCTTTAAAAAAAAATAATTATGTTAAAGCAGACTTACCTTCTATGTTGTTTTTGTCTTTTTAATTTTCTTTCACTGCAAAAAGGGAGTAGTAAATTGCACAGCAGCATGAAAGTGATCTCAATGGCATTTACAATATGCTCGAAAATTAATCAAAAGGTTATGGACGCTAAAGAGGCTTTTATCAGTGATTTGGCCCAACGGTCTTAGGATTTTCCTCCTGAGGAGTTTAACGTACGTCGACTAATGTATAGGGCTTTTGGGAACCATGATATTAGCCAAGCTTGATTTAGGTGTGAAGATGTTTTGACGATCTTGTCTAAAAATATCTGTTGATGGAACCGGACGGGGCGAAAAATGGGCCTAAAAAAAAAAAACAATTCCGTTGCCTCCGGAAACACAGGCCCCAGGGGGTTGGGAGGGGGGAAAAAAAATTTTCCCATTTTTAAGGGAAAAAAAGGTTTTTTTAATTAAAAAATTGAACCAATCCACATTTCGGTTATTAGGATTTTTAAACCACCACCATGTGGAGAAAATTGGGGAAGCTAAAAGGCGTTTTATGGAAAAAAAAAAAAAAAAAAAAACACCCCAAAAAAAAACATATAAAAAACAAACTAAAAAAAAAAAAAATAAATATTTTTTTCCGGAAATACCAATAAATAACAATTTTTCATTAAAATAAATGAGGGAAGCTTAGGCGTTGAGGGAAGGAACAAATTCAATTAGTAAACAAGAAATTTGGTATTTGGAAAACAAAAAATATACAAAAAAATAAATTTTTTGGAAAAAAAATTTTAAAATTTAAATTATAGAAGGAAAAAAAAAAAAAAAAAAAAAGGAAAATGGTTTTGAGGAGAAAAAATTGGTTGATTGGAAAAAAAACTTTTTTTTTTTTTGGGTGGGGGGGGGGAAAGGAAGGGGAAGGTGGAATAACCTCCCCCCGGGGGGGATAATTAAAAAAAAAAAAGGTTTTTTTTTTTATTTATTAATCACCCCAAAAATAATGGTAAAAAAAAAAGAACGGGAAGGGAGGGACCGGGTTAGGGGGGGAAAAAGGGGAAAAAAAATAAAAAAAACAAAAAAAAAAAAGGGGGGAGGGGAGTTGGGCCCCGGGGACCCCCGGCCGGTTATAATTAATATAATAAACAAACACCAATATCTTAATATTTGGGTTTATCCCCCTCTTAAAATTTAATTTTAATTAAATGAACTGTCTACAAATTAAATGTTTGATGGAGGGAGGGGAGGAAAAATGGGAGTGGAAAGTGGGGGTTTTTTTTTTTTGGGGGATGGAAAAAAAAAAAAGGTGGTATAATGGTTTTACAATTGTATAGTTTCTATATTCAAAAAGCCTTATACCTGTAGCATTCTCAAACCAGTATAGAAATTTATCTTTAATTCCGGCACGCTGAGTAATCTTCGAGCCGTCAAAATCCCAATTCTTTTTTTCAATTCGCTGTTTCATCACTTCAGGATGACTTTCTTGAAATAAGGCAAGGGCGTCAATATCGCTGTAATTATAAACTTCTTTGGCAATGCTTGCTACATAGGCATCATCATGCCATAATTTATTAAAATCTTTGTGCTTTCTTGCCTGCACCAATGGATCCTTTACCCATCCATAATGATAGACGAAGGCTTCAACAGGTACCACATTTAACTTTCTGTCATTGATCCTGAATCCTTGAGCATCCCTAAACGAGCTGATTCGTTTATCATTTTTTATGATTCTGATCTCATTTCTATACCATTTTCGGGAAGTGCCTACATAGTCATATGATCCATAGAAATGTAGGTATTTTAATAAAAGTCCGTCTACCTTATCGTTCGATTGGTAGTTCAATAACGATTGTTAGATTGTCTCTATGATATCGCTCATATTGCTTCATCACTTTGTATATGAGCCCCAATGAAATGATTCGAGATGAGGTCGAAAGCTTTATTTGTTTCTACAGCGAGTACTCTACCTCCTTCCCTAAGTGTATCGTCCCAGACGGAATAATGGATTTCTATTTTGTCAAGAGATAATACCTTGATCAGTTCTTCCGTCTCATCATCACTATTTCCAATAAGCACAATGAATTTATCACATAGCGGCAATACACTTTGAATGGCTTCCACTGCCGGGTAGTCGTATTTTATTGCATTTCTAATGATGGTAAAACCACAAACTTTCATTGTAGCAGATTAGCGCTTTGGCGCATTGGCGCTTTAGCTTGTTGCGTAAAAAAGGGTATTGTTTTAGCTCCTTAGCTAATTGGCGCCTTAGCACTTTAGCTTGTTGCGTAAAATTGATTATTATTTTGTAGAGATAGTATTATATGATAAAAAAGCTGAACTATTAAGATAGTTTGTTTCATATCTTAATAGTTCAACTTTTTCATTAATCGCTTAAAAAACCTGAGAAATGTCGTTTCCACAGAAGAGCCAATAGCCAATAGCCAATAGCCAAAAGCCAATAGCCAAATACTATTTTATCTTCGAATACTGCAATTCATCAGCAAGTTTATCTGCTTTATAAACAGACCTAAGTGCCTCCAAGATACCACTTGAGTGCAATGAGACACATCTGTTATTGCTATCCACATCATAGATATATCTACTAGGTAAACTCTCGATATTACCATCGAAAATCAGTCCTACTACCTGACCTTTTTGATTGATCATAGCGCTGCCGCTATTTCCACCAATGATATCATGCGTCGTTACATAGTTCAGTTTTGTGCCTTTATTCATTGTGCTTTCAGCATCCAACCATTTTTTAGGAAGGTTCCAAGGTTCTTTCTTTCCATAAGAATAATATTTGTCGAATAGGCCATAAAATGTAGTGAATTCAGGTGCAGTAGTACCATTATAATCATATGCTTTCAATATTCCATCAGCAAATCTTAAAGTAAAGTTGGCATCAGGTGGAATACTCGTTCCATATACACTATATAGAGCTTGACCCAGCATCTGAATGTTTTGAGTTTCAGCTGAAGCAATAGGATCGATGATTGTTTTGTAATATGCAAGACTGTCCTTAGCTATCTTAGCATATGCAAGTACAGGATCTTTAGAGTTGAGTACAGCATCAGGACCTTTTGCGAATAAATCCGCCAATTTGCCGGCATCTGCAACAATTGTACCAGCCACTAATGCTTTTGCCTGAGCCGGTATAAGAAGCGGGTTGTTATCGCCGTCAATAAGTCTGAGCTTATTCATTGACCATTTACTTACCTTACTTAATTGAAACTCGACGATTTTTTCTTCTATTTCTTTGTGATAAGATTGATCAAGCTTTAATTTTGCGACCTTATTTTTCAGTTGTTCATCTAGATTTCCCGGTAATCTTTTATCAGCGGGTTTCTTCATTTCTGTTGCGAGATCAATAGCTCTTGCCCCCAAAGCAAATAGTTCTGACCTGGAGTTGGCTGGAGAGAATATTATTTGTTTACCATAGTATTTTCTCAATTCTTTGCGACTTTCAGCTATTTTACCCCAAAGGTCACCGTATTTTGCCTGTAATTCAGGTTTTGAAGCAATTGCAGCTTTAAAGGACTTTTCGAAATTTGCTCTCTTGCCCATCATATTCGGGTCTTTTAATCCTCCCTAGATACCATTATATGCCTTTAAGCTATTGGTATATCCAAAATAGGTATCAGTTAATTCTAGTTTGCTTTCAGGATGTGCATCCATATATGCTTCATAAGAGGAAGTAAGCGTTTTCATTAAATCAATCACGTGAGGTATGGTGAAATCTCTATCGTATTCCAGCATAGCTACTGTGTTCAATCTCTTGGTTGTTCCTGGATTTCCAATGACGAAAAGAGGTTCGTTGCCCTCAGCTCCATCTTTAGACCAAGTAAAGTGGTATTTAGTTTGGAGTGGTTTACCATCATCACCATAAACTCTGAAAAAAGTAAAGTCAAGAGTATATCTTGGGTAAGTAAAGTTATCTGGATCTCCACCAAAGAATCCAAGATCTGTTTCAGGTGCCATTACCAATCTTACATCAGTATATCTTTTGTAAGTGTACATTTGATAAATACTTCCATTGTAAAAAGTATGGATTTGAACTTTCATTCCTGTTTTAGTCTCATTTGCTTTGACCAATTCATCAATTTTATCATTTTTCAATTTGGTCTTATCTGCATCGGTTTTACCAAATGAAATTGCATCATTAATAGATTTTGTAACATCTTCCATAGCTACTAACTGATCGACGAATAGTCCTTTCACTTTTCTCTCTTCTTCCAATGTCGCGGCATAAAAACCGTTCTTAGGCAGATCTTCTTCTGGAGTTGTTACTTCAGTTACACTTTCTCTACCACAATGATGATTGGTCATTACTAAGCCATCTTCAGATACAAACGAAGCAGTGCAGTAAGTAGAAAATCTTAGAGCCGACATTCTAACAGACTCAACCCATTCATCAGATGGTTCAAAACCATAAGTGTCTTTAAAATATTGATTTGGTGGATAACTAAATGTCCACATTTTACCATTATCATATTTGCCAGCTTCTACATTTGGATAATAACCTGAATAGTCATTAATATCCTGCATACTTTCAGTAGAAAGTTTAACTTTTTTAGGTGTTTTTTGCTCGGTGGTAACAGGTCGCCCTACTTGCGAAAAGGCATTATTCGCCATGAAAGTTATTGCTGTAACAAGTAAAATTGTACTGATAATATTCAGTTTTATAATGTTTATTCTAATCATAATGAAGGTTTTATAGTAAATATATATTATTTTAATTAGTATTGATCATAATCATTCTTAAGATGCGGAAACTTCGTTTCCTGAATATTTTTGACCATTGTGTAAATTTTTTCTTTCAGCTCATCAAAGTTTTCCTTTGTAATTGCTGATGTAAAAATCCAAGGTTGTGGGTAATTGCTTTGAAAATGTTCAAGATGTTCTTCAAGTATCTCTGCTTTTTCGTCATTTGTAAGCATTGCGTCAAATAAATTTTCTTTATAAGCATCTATTTTATTACCAACAATGAATGTAGGAATATTCTGTGCCCCTAGTTCTACAAGGGTCTGCTGCACTGTGATCAATTGATCTTCCATTCTTGGATTTGACATATCTACTACATGAACGAGAATGTCACTTTCTCTAACCTCATCCAAAGTACTCTTAAAACTTTCTACGAGATGATGCGGTAATTTGCGGATAAATCCCACTGTATCAGACAAAAGAAATGGTACCTTATTAATTACTATTTTTCTTACAGTAGTGTCTAGAGTTGCAAATAATTTATTTTCCACAAACACATCGGCATCTGAAAGCACATTCATAATTGTACTTTTACCTACATTGGTATATCCGACCAATGCAACTCTAACTGTCGCTGAACGATTTTTCCGCTGTGTAACATTCTGGCGGTCGATCAATTCAAGTTTGTCTTTCAGAAGTTTGATCTTATCATTGACGATTCGACGATCTGTTTCGATTTCTTTTTCTCCTGGACCACGCATCCCAATACCTCCTTGTTGCCTTTCAAGGTGCGTCCAAAGTCCTCTTAACCTCGGCAACATATATTGCATTTGAGCTAGTTCAACTTGTGTTCTGGCTTGGGCTGTCTGTGCTCTTTCTGCGAAAATATCAAGTATCAATGTACTTCTGTCCACGATCTTTCGTTTGAAAAGGGCCTCAAGTATATTTACTTGTTTTCCGGTGAGATCATCGTCGAATATAACGAGATCTACATCATTATTGACGATGTATTCACGGATTTCTTCTGCCTTACCTTTTCCAACAAATGTACGATTGTCAGGATGCGGAAGCTTCTGAACAAATCGCTTTAGCGTCACAGCTCCTGCCGTTTCTGCAAGGAAAGTAAGTTCATCCAGATAATCATTTAACTTCTCTTCTGTCTGAAATCCATGCACTACACCAACGATAACCGCCCGTTCAGTTTCCCTTAAGAGCCCACTGCTTTTCTGACCAACATTCCACTCTGCCAATGGCTTAATTTTTTATTAATTATTAATATAGCTTTCGAAATAGGTATGAGTAATGGGTAATCAGTAATAGGTAATCAGTAATCAGTAATCAGTAATCAGTAATCAGTAATCAGTAATGTTGTTTCCAGCGCACTCATTCTAATTTCTGATTTCTAATTTTTAACTTTCAAACCTTCTCACTTTCTCACCTCTTCACCTTTTCACCAATTTAATGATTAATCTGAGATATTCTTTCCAGCACGCTCATTCTAATTTCTAACTTCTAACCTTCTAACCTTCTCACTTCTTCACCTTCTCACCTACTTTTTGAGTGATCAGTAATCTTCTGTCCAGCACACCCATTCTAATTTCTAATTTTCAACTTCTAATTTTCTACCTTCCTCACCTCTTAACTTTCCTCACTCATATCCATGTTATGGAATACATTGGTGATATCATCTTCTTCCTCCAGCTTGTCTATTAATTTGATAATGGCTTCCAAATGATCTTCTGCCACATTTTTTACGACAGTTGGCAGTCTTACAGCTTCAGCGGAGAGGATCTCGATATTTTGTTCTTCAAGTCCTTTCAGCATGGTGCCATAATCAGAGAATGGCACTGTGATCATAATATCATCGTCTTCTTTAAGGATTGATTCCAAACCGTAATCTATAAGCAATAGTTCCAATTCTTCCAGATCCTGTCCTTCTGAGTTTATCTTGATAACTCCTTTTCTATCAAAAATAAAATTATGTGTACCACTTTCTACTATTTCACCACCATTTCTATTGAAGTGCATACGCACTGTGGCAATGGTTCTGGTAGGATTGTCAGTAGCAGTTTCAACTACAAAAGCCACTTTATTCGGGCCATAACCTTCATAAATAACCTCTTGAAAGTTCTCGGCATCCTTTGAAGTTGCTTTTTTAATGGCATTTTCAACATTCTGTTTTGGCATATTAGCCGTTTTTGCATTTTGTACAGCAAGTCTTAAAGATGGGTTATATGCAGGGTCCCCACCACCACTTTTAACAGCGATGGCGATCTCCCTACCTATTCTTGTAAAGGTCTTAGCCATCCCGGCCCATCTTTTCATTTTTCTTTCTTTCCTGAATTCGAAAGCACGTCCCATTGTAGTGTTATTTTTTGTTTGAAGGCGCAAAGATAAGAATCCTAACCGGGAATTGAGAATGAGAAATTTTGAATGTTGGATGTTAAATGATAAATTCCTGCACAGAGCCATGATTACTGCATAATTTGGACCATTTGCTTGGGTAAATTTAATTTATTATTTGATGTACATAATTGTATGAAAGACCTATTAATGAAGCAATTGCGAAACTTAGTAATGTTCCTATAAGTATATATTCAGTTAATTTTCTGTCGTTTGCATTAGATAAATCACCGAATCTAAATACAGATTTTGCTGTTAAAAGAAAACCTATTCCATCCCAATGCCCTGAGATGATGAAGAGAAAAACAAATAAACGCTCCAAGATGCCTATATACTTACCTGCATCTGTCAGTGATTGATCATTTCCATTAATTGTATTTAGATCCCATTTCGAAGTTAGGATACCGATGACTATTGAAGCTACTGGACCAGTCAAGACTAACCCTAAGATTAGTAGCAAAACATTATTTTCGTTTATTTCAAACAATTCAATTGAATGTCTAAAGTAATAATTTGCCACCAACAATAAAATAGCCAGATGCGCTGATTGATCGAGGAAAAACAATTTTCTTGTATTTATGGTCTTTGTTAGATATGATTTTGATAGATCAATCAGATAATGTGTTATAGCAATAAAGACGATTCCCGGCAAATAAGACTGGTTGAATTTCAAGACGATTAACAATAAAATGGCATGAACCAAAATATGCAGATATAGATAACCTGATTTTATCTTTTTTATATTTCTGTCTTGTATCCACTTGGTTGGTTGTAATACAAAATCACCAATGAAATGGGCTATTAGTAATTGGATGATAAACGGGATCATAGGTTATTTATAGTTTTTTTATAATATGTATTTAGTTTTTGGATCTCATCATATCCTCCACGTTTAAGACCTCTGCTAATAGAACTTTGTAATAAATTCAATTTTTGCTCAAGTTCTTTTTGCCCAATATTGGGATTTAATAAAGATTGCTGGATGATATATGCAGTATTTTCTGTCCATTTGTTCATGGTGAGTGCGGCGAGTTCAAACATTAGGTTTAACGTAACATCTAATTCTGATTGCTCCGTTCTTATGCCCATTGTTTGCTTTTTTAGGTTATCGAAACAAAAACCGGCTCTGATAAATGCACTGCCATTTGACTCAGTTATCTTCGTTGTTTTAAAATCTTTCTCTCCTATGCCAATTGCAATCCTTACATCAATAAGTTTGATTTGCTTTATAGTGGATTTTAATAGTAGTAAAGATTCGAATGCTATTTCAGGACCTATTTCTAATTGAAAGCTATCGCCTCTATATATTTCCCAGGATTTGTTTTTACTGCCTAGCCTGTTGAGTATTTTTTTAAAGGGCTCGATCCATTCTTTGGTTGTGACCTTTCTGGAGTCAATTATATCACCTGTAATTACGGCTGTTAATTTATTCATCATGCAAATTACATTATTCTTTATAAATTATGTTCTTATTGCTGCATAAATTGAAATATGTCGCTTTAAGGGCATAAATTCAATTATGTCGTTTTAAGAGCATATTAGAGGAACCCAGTTAACTCGTATTAGATTTAACTAGTATTAAAGTAAACCAGTAAAATAGTTGACCAGTATATTAGTTAACCAATATGATGATTTTTAAAGTACTATCATACTCTAATACTCTAATACTCTAATAATATTATACTAACTATTATACTACATATTTATATATAAAAAAAATCAATTTAAATTCTTACATTTGCACTCATTTTTAAGGAAAAAAACAGCATATGCAAGAAGATCAGAGGATTGTACCAATCAATCTTGATGATGAGATGAAGACTGCTTACATTGACTATTCTATGTCAGTGATAGTGTCCAGAGCCTTACCCGATGTTAGAGATGGAATGAAACCGGTGCACCGCAGAGTGCTATTCGGAATGGATGGCTTAAGTCTTAATTTTAATAAAGCACACAAAAAGTCCGCTAGAATCGTTGGTGAAGTCTTGGGTAAGTACCACCCTCACGGTGATTCTTCTGTTTACATGGCCATGGTAAGAATGGCTCAGGATTGGAGTATGAGATACCCACTGGTCGATGGCCAGGGTAACTTTGGTTCTATGGATGGTGATAGCCCGGCAGCCATGCGTTATACAGAGGCGAGATTTTCAAAAATTGCAGAGGAACTGCTAAGGGATATAGAAAAAGAAACGGTTGATTTTTCACTCAACTTTGATGATACATTAGAAGAGCCAACAGTACTTCCTTCCCGCATTCCCAACTTGTTGATCAACGGCGCCAGCGGAATTGCCGTAGGTATGGCCACAAATATGTTGCCACACAACTTAACTGAAGTAATTGACGCTCTTGTACAGCATATCGAAGAGGGTGAACTTACTGTTGATCAATTAATGCACCATATCAAAGGCCCTGATTTTCCAACAGGAGGCATCATATATGGTACTGCAGGTATTAAGGATTATTTTGAAACAGGTCGTGGTAAGGTAGTAGTCAGAGCTAAGGCCGAAATTGAAAATATTGGAAACAGGGAAGTGATCGTCATCACTGAAATCCCTTTCCAGGTCAATAAAGCAGACCTTGTTGCTAAAATTGCAGAATTAGTAAATGAAGGCAAAGTAGCCGGAGTATCAGATACCAGAGATGAGTCAGATAGAAAGGGGCTTAGAATAATAGTAGAAGTGAAGCGTGATGCTATGGCAAGCGTGGTACTTTCTAAATTATTCAAATATACTTCTCTTCAGACATCTTATGGTGTCAATAATATCGCCCTTGTCAAAGGCCGTCCGATGGTATTAACCATTATGGACATGATGAGACATTTCATTGATTTTAGGATTGAAGTTATCGTCAGACGAGCTAGATACGATTTAAGAAAAGCTGAAGAACGAGCACATATTCTTGAAGGTTTGCTAATTGCACTAGATCATATTGATGAAGTGATCACTTTGATCAGAGCTTCTAAGACTGTCGATATTGCACATGCAGGTTTAGTCAGTACTTTCAATTTATCCGATATTCAGGCGAAGGCAATCCTTGAAATGCGTCTACAAAGACTTACCGGTCTTGAAAGACAAAAAATTCAGGACGAATTCGACGAATTAATGCGCACCATAGCTTATCTCAACCAATTATTGGGAGATGAGCAAATGCAAAAAGATGTGGTAAAGGTGAATTGGTTGAAGTCAGAGAAAAATTTGGTGACAAACGCCGAACTGAAATCACACATGCGGTAGGAGATATTACCATGGAAGATCTAATCGCTGATGATGCGGTTGCGATTACAATATCACACCTGGGGTATATCAAACGTACCAACCTTTCTGAATACAAATCTCAGAAAAGGGGCGGTCGTGGATCTCAAGGAAGCAAGACCAGAGATGCAGACTTTATTGAACATATGTTCGTAGCCTCAAACCATAACTATCTATTATTATTTACAGAGCAGGGACGATGTTTCTGGTTGAGAGTATACGAAATACCGGAAGCTTCTAAAGTTGCAGCAGGAAGGGTGATTCAAAACATCATCAACTTACCGCAGGATGATCGAGTGAAAGCTTATATTCCGATACAAGATCTTAATGATGAAGAATTTATTAAGAATAACTACATCATGTTCTGCACACGTCAGGGCACGATTAAGAAAACCTTGGTACAAGACTTCTCAAGACCTAGATCCAATGGTATCAATGCCATCACTATCCATGAAGGAGACATGTTGCTGGAAGCAAGACTTACAAATGGCAATAATGAGATCATCATTGCCAACAGAAAGGGTAGGGCGATCAGATTCAATGAAAGCAAGGTTAGGTCAATGGGTAGAAATGCTGCAGGAGTGAGAGGAATGACACTTGTCGGACCGAATGATGGAGTCGTCGGTATGGTATGTGTGGATCCTAACGATATGCTGGTAACTATTTTTGTAGTTTCTGAAGGTGGAAACGGTAAACGCACGGCCCTAGAGGATTACAGAGTAACGAATCGTGGTGGAAAGGGTGTTAAAACCATGAAAATCACTGAGAAAACAGGAGATTTGATAGCTATCAAGGATGTATTTGAAATGGACGAAATGATGATAACTACTAAACAAGGAGTTATCATTAGAATGCCTGTAGAAGCATTACGAGTGATGGGTAGAGCTACTCAAGGCGTAAGAGTTATCAAGTTGGATAAAAAGGACCAGATTGCTGATATTGCTGTAGTTAGAGAGGATTTTGTGACGGATAAATTTGAAGAGGAATAAATTTCCGCTTATATTTAAGAAAAAATTAATAGTTTTATCTTCTTATGAGCGAACCCTTATGAGCATTAGCTTGTTTGAGTATTCAAATATTTGAAATTAAATAAAATGGAGTCCACGTCTTGTTTAGATTATTAGTAAAAAAATGGCTCCGACTGAACTTTAAAATTTAAGAAATGAAAAACATTCTTTGGGTTATTTTACTTGTTGGATTTGTTAGTGTGAGTGCCTCGGCTCAAGATGACGGTGCGAAGCTTGCTAAAAAAGCAAAAAAGGCAATTACCAATTATTTTCTTGATCCAAGTACAAAGTCTAATCTTACTGAGGCAAAGGAACTTATAGATAAAGCTTTTGCTACAGGAGCTATTGATGGTGACGGAGTTGCATGGGCTACAAAAGGGGAGATTTATACTCAAGTTGCTCAGAATGAAGCTGGGTTAAAGTCTATAAATCCACAAGCAGTGATTGAACATCCTGAGGCAGCATCAATAGCTTATGATGCTTATTCAAAAAGTATAGAAAAAGCGGCTAAAGAAAGTGCAAAAAAAGATGCATATGCTGGAATGAGCGAATTAATACCTTTGCTTAGTACAAGCGGACTTGAATATTTTTACGCCAAAGATTATGCAAAATCATATGAAGATTTCAATAAAATACTTCTGGCTCATGAATTAGTGAAAAATGCTAAAATGAAATCTCCTTTAGAAAAGCCGGAAGATTTAAATAATCAATATTATATTACTGCTTTGGCCGCTTTAAATAGTGGAAAGGAAGATATTGCAGGAGCATTATTCGAAAAGTCTCTGGAAGGTGGAAATAAGGCGGCTGAGATCTATGATGGCCTCTTCAGATCTTATTCTAAATCAAATCCTGCAATTGCGGAGAAATATTTGGCAGAGGGACGTGCAGCTTTTCCTGAAGATAATAACTTGTTATTTTCAGAAATCAATTTATACCTTTCACAAGGTAAGCTGGAAGCACTATTGAGTAAGTTGGATCAAGCTATTTCAAAAGAGCCGGACAACGTCTCTGTTATTAATACTCTGGGCAATGTGTATGATAAATTGTATCAAACAAGTGCGGAAGCAGGAGATACAACTAAGGCAAACGAATATTTTAAAAAGTCACTTGAAAATTATAATAAGGCACTTACTAAAGATCCTAATAACAACTTCGCTAATTATAGTGTTGGAACATTATATTATAATAAGGCTGCCAGTTATGTTAAGTTGATGCAAAGTGTTGCAGATGACATGAGCAGCGCAGGTATGAAAAAGTATGAAGGGTATGAAAAACAGATGTTTGCAATGTTCGATGTAGCGCTGCCTTACTTTATAAAAGCAGAGGAAGTTGATCCTACCGACAAAAATACAATGATCGCTTTAAGAGAGATATATGCCCGTAAAAACCAACTGGATAAAGCCGGTGAATATGCTAAGAAGTTAGAAGCAAAAGATTAATACTTTTGTTTTCAAAATAACATAAAGCAGTCAGAGCTCTGGCTGCTTTTTTTTTGGTATGAGTTAAAACTCTAGGCTATCTAACGCATTGATTAATTACTCCAACAAAAAATAGGCTCTATGGCGCTTAATAAGCTGCCGCTGTCTTTAGCCAAAGGACAACAATATTGATGATAATGGACTTTAGTCCGAATATTTAATTCGAATCTAGAAGGTACCGAATCTTCATTCCAATTATTAACAAATCATTCACATTATATTTTATACTTATTTTTTGTAAGTTCAATTTGAGTACAGAATATTATTTTGTAATAAATGTTAAGTTTGATATAACTAACCGAATTGAATAATTAAATGCTTATTTATAAATCGTTAGTTTTCAGTTTTTTAAAATAAATGAATTTCGTTAAGTTGTGATTATCAATGCTTTGTAGATTCAAAATATATATTATCTTTGCAGAATAATATTCTTAATCCAAAATAATTTCTAATGAAAAAGCAATTCGTAAAATCTAAACCAGTCGTTAAAGTAACTTTCAATCCTGCTGCTGATGTAGTTAATGGTGGAAGTGAAGTGATCGTTCTAGGTGATTTCAATAATTGGAATCCTGAACTAGGTCTAAATCTTAAAAAACAAAAAGACGGTTCTTTCAAGGGTATTCTTGAACTTGAAACAGGTAACGAATTCCAATTTAAATACCTAGTTGATGGTACTAACTGGATCAATGATACAGAAGCTGATGCATTTGTCGCTAGCCCTTATGGTGAGGCAAATGGTGTGGTATCCACTATCGCATAATTAGCATGTGAATTTTAAATGACAATATTAAGCCGCTTTTTTAGCGGCTTTTTTTTACCCAGCATCAGGTCTTTGACAAATTAGAAATTAAAAAATGTCAAGCAGCTCAACATTGAATATATGATTATATTTAGCATCATTATATTCCTTTTTTCTAATTTTGATGTAATATGCACAATCACGTTATAGCTCATTCCCTTTTTACGGAATACGATATATACCTTTTTCAAACTGGTATACACTACAAACTTTTTAATTTATTCGGTAGTCATCTGATTGAAGTGGATGGACAACAGGGCTGCTACTTTGCTGTCTGGGCACCAAGCGCCACCAATGTCACAGTCATGGGAGACTTTAACCATTGGAGGTCTTCACAATATAAGCTCAATCCTCGTTGGGATAAAAGTGGTATTTGGGAGGGGTTTATTCCTGGTGTAAAGCATGGTGCAGTATATAAATATAATGTAACCGGGCCCAATGGTCAAGTCTTTGAAAAAGGGGATCCTTATGCTTTTATGTGGGAAGTACCGCCTCAGACAGGAAGTATCGTTTGGGATATACGCGAATTCAAATGGCGAGATGATAATTGGTTAAGCAAGAGAAAAAGTTTCAACAAACTAACATCTCCAATGTCAGTTTATGAAGTTCATTTAGGATCGTGGAAAAAACCTGAAAGAAAAGAAAGTAGTTTTCAGACTTATACTCAAATGAAAGAGGATTTGGTCCCATATGTTAAGGACATGGGATTTACACATGTAGAACTTATGCCAGTTATGGAGCATCCTTACTATCCATCCTGGGGATATCAGATCATTGGTTATTTTGCCACATCCTCCAGATTTGGCACTCCTCAAGAGTTTATGGATCTTGTAGATGAATTCCACGAGCAAGGCATTGGAGTCATTTTCGATTGGGTACCAAGTCATTTTCCGAGTGATGGCCATTCACTTAGTTATTATGATGGTACACATCTTTACGAGCACGGAGATCCACAACGAGGATATCATCCGGATTGGAAAAGTTTGATTTTCGACTATGGCAAAAAAGAAGTAAAATCATTTCTCATCAGTAATGCGCTCTTTTGGTGTGATTACTTTCACGCTGATGGACTTAGAGTGGATGCTGTAGCCTCCATGATCCATCTTGATTATTCTAGGAAAGAAGGAGAATGGACTCCCAATAAAGATGGAGGACGCGAAAATCTTGAGGCTGTTGAATTTGTCAAAGAGATGAACATTGCAGTTCATACTTTTTTCCCTGATGTATTGACCATCGCAGAAGAATCAACATCTTATCCATTGGTGACAGCTTCTGTGCATGATGGCGGTCTTGGATTTGATCAGAAATGGATGATGGGATGGATGCATGATACTTTGAAATATTTCAGTCAGGATCCAATTCACAGGAAGTTTCACCACAACCAAATCACTTTCAGTATGGTGTACGCATTTTCTGAAAAATTCGTACTTCCCTTCTCTCATGATGAAGTAGTGCATGGCAAAGGAAGCTTGCTGACACGAATGCCGGGTGATGAATGGCAAAAGTTTGCCAACCTCCGGTTGATGCTTGGTTACATGTTTACACACCCGGGAGCTAAACTTTTGTTCATGGGATGTGAATTTGGCCAAAGTTGGGAATGGAGTCATATCAACGGTCTTGAATGGCATTTATTGAAATTTAATTACCATAAGAATATACAATCATTTGTCAGGAAATTAAATCAATTATTTACTGAATTAAAGGCATTACATTTTCATTCATTTCACCCGGCCGGATTCGAATGGTTAGCTGCAGATGACAGCGAAAATAGTGTTATTTCCTATATAAGAAGAGGAGAATATGAAAACGAATCGGTTATAGTAATTTTGAATATGACTCCGGTGAAAAGAGAGAATTATCGAATTGGGGTTCCGGCGAAAGGAAGCTGGAAAGAAATACTCAATAGCGACGATAAAAAATGGAGTGGTGGAGGAGTAGTAAATAATAAAACCATCAAATCAGAACGGGTATTTCAACATAATAGGGCAGACTCAATATGTCTCACACTAGCTCCGCTCTCAATTATTATCTTAGGTCCTACCATCAAAGCAAATAAACTTTGATATTTTGTACGATCTTTTCAATTTAATTTTTGATCCTATTTATGATCAATACACATACATTCTAAATGGAGCAAAATAAATATATCTGTATTCATGGACATTTCTACCAGCCTCCTAGAGAAAATGCATGGTTGGAGGAAATTCAAAATCAAGTTTCTGCAGCACCTTTTAATAACTGGAATGAACGCATTAACTATGAATGTTATGCCCCCAATAGAGCGGCGCGGATATTAAATAATTCAGGACAAATAAGAGAAATTGTCAATAATTACGAAAATATTAGCTTTAATATTGGTCCCACATTGATTTCATGGATGGAGGAAAATGATATGCCATCTTATATGGAGATCATTGAAGCTGATAAGAGAAGTGTTAAATCAAATAATGGTCATGGTAATGCCATTGCACAGATCTATAACCATATAATCATGCCTTTGGCCAACGCTGAAGATAAATTAACTCAAGTAAAATGGGGAATATATGATTTTGAAAGCAGGTTTGGTCGCAAACCTGAAGGAATGTGGTTGTCTGAAACTGCTGTAGATACTGCCACGCTCGAAGTGCTCAGCAGCGAAGGCATATTATTTACAATTTTGGCACCAAGACAATTAGCTGCTATCCGCAAAATGGGGGAAAATGATTGGGTAGATATCAATGAATCAAATATTGATACGACACACCCCTATAAGGTTCTATTACCCTCCGGAAATCAAATAAGTATATTCTTTTATGATGGAGTAATCTCTCAGAAAGTAGCATTTGATGGTATTTTGAATGATGGTGAAGTCTTTGCCAACGCCTTTATTCAAGCAGGAGAAAAAGCTCCAGATAATGCCTTGATTAATATTGCAACTGATGGTGAGTCATACGGGCATCATCATCATTATGGTGAAATGGCTTTGTCCAGTTGTATCGAACATATAAACAAAAATCCAAATTTTATAATTACAAATTATGGTAATTACTTAGCATTATTTCCACCAACATTTGAAGCAAGAATTCATGAGAATAGCAGTTGGAGTTGTTACCATGGAGTAGAAAGATGGAGGTCTGATTGTGGATGTAATACTGGTGGTCATCCAGGTTGGAACCAGCAATATCGTAAACCATTGAGAGATGGGCTCAATTGGTTGAGGGACGAATTGACCAAGG
Organism: Candidatus Brachybacter algidus; assembly: GCA_016711705.1. GTDB lineage: Bacteria > Bacteroidota > Bacteroidia > Chitinophagales > Saprospiraceae > Parvibacillus > Parvibacillus algidus. Next base: position 451,136 of record JADJSK010000001.1, read on the forward strand.
TATTTCTAAGTAAAGGTACAGCCATATTCAAGGACCTAATGGCTGCTAAGCATGATTATATAAGCGTTGTCTTAAACAGAAATACAACTTTTGTAAAAAACTTTCTTCAAAAACATTTGAAAGAGGCTTTTGAAGAAGAATTGGGAATGAATGCACTGAAACTCCTTGAAATGGAAAGGCATGCAAATCTTATGTTCACCAGTTGTGGATGGTTTTTCGATGAGATTAGCGGTCTTGAAACGGTTCAAATACTTCAATATGCAAGGCGTGCTGTAACTCATGCAGAATATTTTGGAGCTACCATCGAGCATGATTTTAGAAAAAAATTAGAACTAATTCCAAGTAATCTTCCGGAATTCGAAAATGGAAGGCACGTCTATGAATCAATGGTGCTAACGTCTGAAATTAGATTAGAGCAAGTTGCTATGCACATTTCAGTCCTTTCTATTTTCGAAAGGGTGCCGTCTGAAATGAACTTATACAAATTTTTTGCGACTAATGAAATTTTCAAACGCGAGTCTCATGAACCAAATCAACTAGTGATTGGCTCAGCAACTATGAAGTCAACGCTTACCTGGGCCACTTTGAATTACAGTTTTGGTGTTTTATATCTTGGGCAGACACATATAGTAGGCTATATTAAAAATGGTAAAAATCAACTTGACTTCAATGATTTCATGGATAAAGTCAGAAATTTGTTTAAAAATGACGATTTACCTGAACTGATCAATCAAATGCATAGCTATTTTGGGGCAGAACGATTTGGATTCAGTAATTTATTTCAGGATGAAAAGATTAATTTGCTAAAGATTATTTCAAAGAAAAATTTAAAAACAGCTGTTGAGAGTTTTCGCGAAATTTATAATTCGAATTTCAATATTTTGCATGAAATGTCCTTAACAGGATTTCCAATATCTTCAGGCTATGCGGCTATTGTAGCATTCGTACTGAATGCAGATCTCATGGATGAGTTGTCTTTAAAGAAAACTATTAATTTTGAAAAATTGATGAGTATCACTGTCATGATGCAAAAGTGGGAAGTCAAACCTGAAGATCCTGAAAGATTAGGTTTACTTGCCGAGAAACATATTTATCAGCAGTTAAGACTTTTTGAACAAAACAAAAACCCAACCCAGTTAGAAAATATTTCTAAAATTCTGGATTGGGTTAATATTTTATCTATTCCAATTAATCTATGGCAAAGTCAAAATGAGTTCTATGAAATCATTAAATCTTTAGAAATAGATTTAGGAGAAGTAGCATTGACTAGCGTTAAAAAGAAAATGAACTTTGCCTGAAAATTTAAACTTCGGGCTTTTCTTCAGTATCACTTATTCCGCCGGTTTCATCATCTTTGTCATTTTTTGAATCAATGTCATCAGATGCTGATACTAAAGGAACTTCTTCTATTTCAATTAAAGATTGCTCTTTACTTACAGGTTCGTCAGAAACTAGATGGTTAGGCTCTATATCAGATGATTCAGAATTATTGCTTAATACGATATCTTGCTCTTCTTCTGCATTTCCTACATGTGTTTCAGCAGACATTTCATCAGTTTCATGTGCATCTGCTTCTGCAGCCATCTCCTCAGCAGCTTGAGACATTTCGTTGAATTTCTCGCTTGCTTTGTCTTTAATGTCATCCATGACATCACCAAGTTTATCACCTACTACAGATGCTACAGCTTTGAAAGAATCAACTGCATCTTCAAGTGATTCGCCCAATACAGCACCTATAGCATCAAGGATTGACTCTTTCTGAGGAGTTGATTGTTTTGCTTTTTTTGCTTCAGCTATTAAATGAGCCGCTTTTTCTAGATCCTCGTTGCTTTCTGATCTAGATTCTGAAGCTGCTTTTATTTCAGCAGCTATTTTATCCTGTGCTGCTTTTCTTGCTCCATCTTTTTCTTCGCGGAGTGCTTCATTTTTTTCCATTCTTATCTTTCGTTGCTCCAGTTCTTCCTTTGTCTTAAGCATATCGTTTAGCTTAACTTGCTTTGATTGTACGCGATCTTCTACCATCCTTACTTTGGCTTGTCTGATCTGTACTTCAAGCTGTCCACCAGGGCCATCGATCTTTTTATTTTGGTAGTCAAGATCATTTTTGTCAAACTGGATGGATTTTTCCATTTTACCAATTGCTGACAATAAGCCGGACAATCTGCTATCCAACCTTTCTTTTGCAGAATTGGGGTTTTCATTGTTACCTTGAGACCCATACCTTTTTTCCTTGATGGCTTTGAAGGTGGCATCTAATTTATCCCAGACATTTTTCTTATCAGAGTTATTTAGCATTGCAGTTTTGAATTGAGACTGCAATTTCTTCAATTCTTCAAATAGTGGATGCAAGCTAAGTCCTTTGGATATTTTTTCTTCAATATCGTTCAGCGCATTCATAAAATCATCTTTGACTTTATGAGAACTTTCATTAAATGTTTTATCCATTTCTTTGCGCTTGTTTTTCAAGGCATCAAATGCTTCATTAGTAGATTTTTTAAGATCACTAATATGCTCGACAAAAATATTTTTATCGCGAATTTGTACTTGTACTTTATCCCAAAAGGATTTTAATTCATTCCAAATAGGTTGACTAAAAGCCGTAACCTGTTCGATTTTATCTTTAATAGCTTCTAGTTCAGAAGCATATGTGGCACTTAATTTCGCTGAGAGGACAGCAAAATGCCATTCAGTTTGGGCTCTATTAATTAAGTCAGCATTGTCAACTGTGACGCCTTCAGGTAGAATACTACCGGAAGCGCTTAGTTCGATCTCTTGCAAAACGAATCCCTCAGGAAAACTAACTTCACTTCCATTCCGCCAATCCTGAGTAAGATTTTTATACAATTCCTCTGTTGCAATATCTTCGCTGAAGGTATAAACATCAATTTTACTGTCTTTCGATCTGAGAGACATTGCAATAAGTACTTTCTGGTCACCTTTCTGACCCCAAACAACCAATTTAGACTTCATCTGTAATTTTTTTCTTCAATCTTTTTGTAAAGATTTGTATTAACTATGGTAAAAGGATAAATAAACCACTACATCATTTAAAATAGTTTATTTAAAAAATGTATTGATTTAGAAATTCATATATGTAAACACAAAGTAAGGTAAATATATTCCCTGATTTAAAAATAAATTAAAATATTTTATCATATTTTGATTAAATAGTCATTAGGCTTTCTTTATTCACAAGATTATGAGCTACTAAATATTCGGCTATCTGAACAGCATTTGTCGCAGCGCCTTTTCTCAGATTGTCTGAGACGACCCATAAATTTAAAGCATTTGGTTGTGATTCATCACGGCGGATACGTCCTACAAATACTTCATCTTTCTCATGCGAATCTTTAGGCATTGGATAAGAAGATGTGGCTGGATCATCAATAACTACAACACCATCTGCATCATCAAGCAATCTTACTACGTCCTTTAATTCAAATTCTTTTTCAAATTCAATGTTTATTGATTCACTATGTCCACCGACTACTGGAATTCTCACAGCAGTAGCAGTCAATCTAATATTATCATCTGACATGATTTTTTTAGTCTCATTAACCATTTTCATTTCTTCTTTGGTGTAGAGATTATCAGTAAAAACATCGATTTGTGGAATGATGTTCATGTCTATCTGATGTGGATATGCCATAACCCCATCTATTCCTTCACGCTCATTCATCATCTGTTCTACTGCTTTTACTCCAGTTCCTGTGACTGATTGATAAGTCGAAACAATGACTCTTTTAATATTATATGCGTCATGAAGTGGCTTTAATACCACAACCATTTGTATAGTAGAACAATTGGGATTTGCGATGATCTTATCTTCATCAGTTAATTGGTCTGCATTGACTTCAGGAACGATTAATTTAACTTCTTCATGCATCCTCCATGCTGATGAATTATCTATAACAGTGGTTCCTATTGCAGCAAATTTAGGAGCCCATTCCAGTGAAGTAGCGCCACCTGCAGAGAATAAGGCTATGTCTGGCTTAGCATTTATAGCATCTTCCATACTAACTACCTTGTATGCCTTTCCTTTAAAAATGATCTCTTTTCCGACAGATCTTTCCGAAGCAACAGGGATAAATTCGTCGATTGGAAAATTACGTTCTTCAAGAACCTTACACATAACTGTCCCAACTAAACCAGTCACTCCACAAACTGCAACTTTCATTTTATGTATTTTTTTAATTTATATTACTGAACAAAAAACGTCTAAATATTAAAAATGCTTAATATATAACCAAAATACTTACTAAATCCAAAACTAATTGATATTGAAAGAATTTTAGTTTTTTGGATTATAAAAAGTACTTTTACAACACGCAAAGATAGATAAAGATGCAAATCAAAATTTCAAATTTCTGCTTAATTATTTTATTAACTCTTTTCAGTTTAGAGTTGAAGTCTCAGGTCAATGAAACCTTTTCAGGTATAAATTTTAATGAAACGGGGATTTGGGCAGGTGATATAAATAATTTTACTAAAAATAATTTAAGCCAAGGTCAATTAAATGCTCCAGGAGCGGGAACTTCGTACTTTTCTACTCCTCTGAGCTGGGAGGATTCTTATGAATTTTCTTTTTGGGTTAAAATGAATTTTGCCCCTTCAAAATCTAACAGGTTAGGAATTTATCTTCAAAATGAAAATAGTGATCTGAATACAGGTAATGGTTTGTTTTTATCAATTGGTGAAGATGGAAGTAATGATGGAGTGAAACTTAATTATGGTTCACTGACTAGTTCAATTCCTATTGCCGAAGCCGGTAATGGACAATTTGCTGATATAGTAGAAGGTTGGTTCAAAGGCAGTGTAACTCAAGGTCATCTCAAGATTGATTTCCAAAAAACAGACCTGTCTATAATTAATATTTATGATGGAGCTAGGCCCGATGAATTTATTCTAGGGCAACCAACTCATTTTGGATTTTGGATGACATATACAGTCACCCGAAAAGAAGAATTTTATTTTGATGATATCATAATTAAAAAAATTGAAGCTGACACTAAGGGTCCTGTGGTGGAGAACGTCCTAGCAACCTCATTAAATACTTTAGTGTTGAATTTTGATGAAGCTGTTGAGAATTCAGGTCTGATCAATAAAAGCAATTATGAAATTAGAAATGCGTCTAATGAGTTACTGACTATCCAGAGTATAAATGTCCAAGGGCAAAGTATTACTATAACTACGTCTGAAGCACTCAACGTTAATCCAAATACGATAAAAATTTCTAACCTTCAGGACCTTTTGGGTAATATTATGGTACCTCAAAGCATTGAATTTTCTTATACAATAGCAGAAACAGCAGGTCAATTTGATATACTCATCAATGAATTACTTCCTGACCCAAGCCCAGTCATCGGTCTGCCAAATAGTGAATTTATAGAATTATATAACTCTTCAGATAAGACTTTTAAACTGAGTGATTACAAGCTGCAAAAGTCCACCACACTTTACCCATTGCCTAATGTTAATTTTTTACCAGGTACCTATTTAATTATTGTACCTAATTCTGATCTGGCGCTATGGTCCGCATATTCAAACGTGTTTGGTCTGAGTTCATTTCCTTCTTTGAATAATGAAGGAACCACAATATCTCTTATTAATGGAGCTCAAAACCTAATTCATTCAGTTACATACGACTTGAATTCTTACAAGGATGCCATAAAAAAGGATGGTGGATGGTCACTTGAGCATACCTTAAAAGAAGGCGTTTGTGATGGACTCGATGTATTCAGGGCATCGACAGATGTGTCTGGTGGAACTCCGGGTAGAGCAAATACTAATGCTACAATAAGTGAAAATGGATTAATGGTAGTTAACGTGGTTTTGTCCAGCAATCAGTCTATAGAAGTCTGTCTGAGTAAAACTGTTGATTTTTCAGATCCTTCCAATGGGTTAGCTTTCCAGGGCGTTAATACTCCTGGGTTTACAATATTGTATAGTACTCCAATAACTGCTTGTTTTCAAATTCAATTTGATGAACCTCTAGTTGATGGTACGTGGTATAAAATCAATATTGGACCACAAATTACCAACTGTATAGGAAAAAAGATTGCAATTGATACTACCATAGGGTTTGGGCAGGGATTTGCAACACCTGAGGTCGGGGAAGTCATAGTGAACGAGATTTTATTTAATCCACCGACAGGAGGTTTTGATTTTGTGGAATTTTATAACAAATCTGATAAAATATTTGATTTGAATGGATTGATTATAGCAAATACACTTGGCAATAAAACATCACTTATAAATAAAACGACTTTTATTCAGCCAGGTGAATATCTGGTATTTTGTCAAGATCCAACGTGGCTAAAAAACAATTACAACGTTAAATTCCCTAATTCGATACAACAAATGTTAATCCCTTCTTTTAATGATGACGAAGGAAATGTAACATTATGGAATGGCGATATCATGATTGATAGCTTCAGATATAATGCAAAGATGCACAGCGTATTTTTAACAGATGATGAAGGGATTTCTCTAGAAAGAATTTCTGAAGATGTACTTTCAACTTTGAATTCTAATTGGCAATCAGCTGCCACAGACATAGGAGGTGCGACACCCACCTATAAGAATAGTCAGTCAAGAACCATCAAAGTTTCTGATAAAATCCTGAGTAAAGAAGAGGATCATTTTTCACCCAATCAGGATGGTTATCTTGACCAGTTTATTGTCCAATATCATCTTGATAAACCCGGTTATGTTCTTAGATGGAGGGTGTTCGATGCTCAAGGGAGACCTATCAAAACTGATAATACAGGTGTTCTGACCGGAGCAGATGGTTTTGTGACGTGGGATGGAAGTACAGATGATAATAGTAGAGCTCTTCCCGGTATTTTCATCATTGAATTCCAGTTTTCTCACAATGATGGAAGTAGCAAAAAAGAGAAGATCAGTTGTGTGTTGACGTATCCTAAGTAGCTGTCGGACATTTGCTTTTAGACTTGGTTTTTTTGTAAACAATTCATAGAAAGCTTATGGCTATTGGCTGTTAGCTGATGGCTCTGTTTCGCAAAAATTGATAAGTACGATTACTTAACTTTACTTTATGATAAATTACAATAAGAAGACTTGGCAGATTATTTTCCACAGCAGAGCCATATGCCATTATCTAATAGCCATTAGCTTTTTATAATCCTACAAATTCCTTTCTATGGTAATTCTTTTCCTTTCTAATTAAACACTGCTACTTCAATATATTTCTACCCATCCGCATACCTCATCTTTGCGAAACTGATCTTATGGAAGAACCAAAAGACTCCGACTAATTGTGCGATCCAATATATTATTTCTGTGCTCCAGGCATAATTTAAGGTACTTTGCCAGACGTCTACCACAATATAAATTGCGATTAGGTAAGATATCGCACTCAATGTTTGTATTAAAAGACCTGTCAGCGTGGCTCCAACACCTGCAATACCATTGACATAAATAGATATTACTGAACTAAAAGCAACAATTATTAACAAAACGTAAAGAGTTGACTTAGAATCTGTAATCAAGGTCATATCACTTGAACCTAAAAGTGGATATAAGAATGTCTCCGGCCATATGATAATTGGCAAGGCTGCAGACATCGTCATAACAAAACAGGTAACAGCAGTCTTACGCATACTTGGAAGGATGGAAGAATAATTAGCCTGACCCATCAGATTGCCAACAATGGTATTCGTGGCGGAACTAAAGCCCCATGTGGGAATAGATAGTATGAGATAAACTATCCTGACTAGATTTGAAATAGCCAATGCCCGCTCGCCCATGTCCTCTATAATCGCAAAAAATACAAACCAGCTTCCTAGTCCTACAAAATTTTGAGCAACTATTGGAGCAGCAAGTTTGAATTGATCTTTTATGAGTTTAAATTCTAATTTTGGTCTGGAAAAAATTCTCAATTCTTTGACATTTTTGTCAAAATATAAATAAAGCAAAAATATCACAGCACCAAAAGCTTCTGCAATAGTACTAGCTAACGCGCTTCCAGCAATACCCATTGATGGAAGTCCCCACTTACCAAAAATCAAAGCATAATTTAAGATTCCGTTGACTATAAGTAAAAGCAAGGTTTCGACCAGAATGAACTTTGTCTTGGCGATTCCTGTATATAAAGCTATTAGGGTGACGCCAATGTAAGAAAAGAATACTCCGAAAGATCTATATTCCATGAAGTCTATACTGGCTTGCAAGACTTCCTTATTCTGAAGGAACAGCCCAAAAAACCATGGACTGCAGAAGTACATAAATAGGAACATTACGACAGCAAGACCAGCTTCAAATAGGCCTAGAGCCTGGAAATTTCTCCTGATGCCTTCTATGTCTTGTTGTCCGGCCTTATTGGCGATTATGATCTGCCCACCTTTGGAAAATCCATATCCAATAGCGTTAATCGTAAGATAGAAAACTCCTACGAAGCCGATAGCAGCAAAATCTGTTTCACTCAAGTGATATAGAAAGATGCTGTCACTTAGTTGCAATACATTTTGTGCGGCACTTCCTATCATAATGGGAAGTGCAATAGCAATAATCTGTCGAACAGAAGGTGTTAACTTCATTATCTTTTCACTTTGTCTGTCCAATTTTGAAAATTAATTTATGCTTTAAATCTTTATGATATAAAGGTTTGAATTTCAATTAATTTAATTAAAATTAAATTGGATACGCATGAAAATGCCTTTGGTTTAATAGCTTGTTATCGTGTTGAAGGTAAAGTATTTTTTTGGCTTTACCTTTTTAATTTGTCACCTTTCCACATAAATTTTATGCCTAATATGGCATTTATTCCCACAATAATCACATAACTAACATGATACAATTCAGCAATAAAAAAATATTTAAAAAAGGACTTGTCGAAATAATTTGTGACAGTTCGTAAAAATATAAAATCAGCCATAAATTTTGTCATGATCATAAAACACAATAATTGTATCATGATATCACTTCCTGTCAATGCTCCAATAAGAACAAATGGAATCAAAATATTTGCTATCCATATTAACGCCCAGATAAACATCATTGTCTTTTCTTTATATTGAAAAGTTTTGCCGGCCCACCTGCTTCTCTGCTGAATAAATGAGTTCCAGTTGGGTTCTGTTCCTGTAAACGCTAATAAATCTTTTGACTTTGGGAATAATACACTTTTTGGATCCTCTTTAAATGCATGGTGAAGAAGAAAAACATCGTCACCAGAGGCGATTCCTTCATCGCTATTAGATTCTTTATATCTATAATAAACATCTTTAGTAAATGCCAGATTTCCACCACTTCCATTTCTAAACCAGTTTTTACGCATCGCTACAATTGATAAAGCAATAGATCCGCAATAATCCATTGTTTGGAAAAAATGAAAAGGTTTTGGTTTGATTGGTATCATTAATATTCCACCGGCAACTACGCGTATTCCCTTGTAATTGAACATGCTAGCCATTGCCACTAGCCAACTCTTATTTCTTAAAGTGTCTGCATCGACTGTAATGATGTGATTATGACTTGATATATCAATCCCTGCTTCTATGGCTTGTTTTTTACCCCAACCTATATTTTGAATTAATTTAATAAATTCATACTCCTTCTCATAAGTTTGTAGAAGAAACTCCCCTCCATCACTCGAATGATCATTAACACAAATGATCTCAAATCTATCTCTGTCATAATGTTGTTCCAGAATGCTTTCAATACATTTTACAAGGTTATGAGCCTCGTTTCTAAATGGAATAATAATGGAGAATTTGACAGGATGGTATTTGGTCAATACAAATAATTCCCTCGTTTTAAGCCATTCAATTGTGGCATAAAAAAAGAAAAGCGCATATAAGCTGGCCACCAAAAATGCGAAGAGAATAAGCCAATATATCATTGGCTTATATTAAATATTTAATGGAGCTGTTTGCTTTGGGGCTTCGCAACCGTCAGCACAAAAACCATAAAGGTTCAAAGAATGGTGTGTGATTCTAAAATTAAGCATTTCACCGATCATGTTTTTTATGTTTTGAATTCTTGGATCACAGAATTCTACCACCTTGCCGCAATTTTCACAAATGATGTGGTCATGTTGTTTGTAGCCATATGATTTTTCATATTGTGCCAGGTTTTTACCGAATTGATGCTTCTTAACCAGATCACAATTAACCAAAAGCTCCAGCGTATTATAAACAGTAGCTCTTGAAACCCTGTAATTATTGTTTTTCATATGAAAATACAAAGTTTCAGCATCAAAATGATCTGCTCGTTTGTATATTTCTTCAAGTATTGCGTATCGTTCGGGAGTTTTACGACAAAGATTTTTTTCGAGATAATTGGAAAATATGATCTTAACCTCAGCAAATAATTTCTCATTTAGAGGTATCTCTACACTTCGGTCGATCATATCGTACTTATTCATAACATCGGATTTAGGCACATCAAATAAATTTATAAAGTAAAGTTATATAAAAAAGACGTAATATAAAATTTCAAATATATAAAGCCTTAATTACTTCTTCTAACACTTGATATGTAGGGAAGGTTTTTGATTGTCTTGACTACAACATTCATTTGATCAATGTTCGTGACTTCTAATTTGACCACACCTTCAAAAATACCTTCATTACCATCGATCTTAAATGATTTGATATTCAGGCCAAATTTATTGATGGTTTCTGTGATAGACTGAATGATACCTGGGCCTCCATCAGTACCATTGATGGTAAGTTCTACGACAAAAGCGGTAGAGCTAGAAAGATTATTTGTCCAATCTGCCTTCAAAACTCTATAACCGTAACTCGCAAGTAAATGTTCACTGTTTGGACATGATGTCCTGTGAATTTTAAGTGTATTCATTGTCGTTACGAAAGCGAAAATATCGTCTCCTGGCAATGGGTGGCAGCAAGAAGCAAATTGGAAACTAAACTTATCGGCGCTTTCACCATTGATTAAAAGGAGGGATTTATTTTTTGAATTGTCGACAATTGCGTCTTTTCCCTGATGCTCCTCTAATTCCTCAACTTTTGGCTTGGTGATCACTTCAGGTAGCAGTCCAAGTTTATTGTTCTCAATTTTAAACTTTTTAAAATCGATCTTAATTTGATTGGTTGTTATTCCCAGATACAATTCTAACCTACTTTTAAACCCAAAAAATTTGACAAGGAAGTCGACATTCTCTTCAAAGTCTAACTTTTGATTGCTGAGTTTTCGCTCTAATTCTTCTCGTCCATATTCTCCCTGTTGTTTGTCTTCTTCCTTCAGCGCTTGCTTGATCTTCGTTCTTGCTTTCCCGGTTATGACCATTTTAAGCCAACTTTCATTTGGCTTCTGATTTTTGTTAGTATTAACCTGGATCTGATCTCCATTTTCCAAAACATAGGACATGGGAACCAACTTATTATTGATCTTGATGCTGATAGCATGATAGCCAACATCAGAGTGAATGTTGAAAGCAAAGTCTAATGCAGTAGCACCTTTGGGCAAAGTCACCATATCTCCCTTTGGAGTATAACAATAAACTTCTTCACCATAAAGATTCGTTTTAAATTCAGAAATGAATTCCAATGCATCTTTATCCTTATCATCCAGAAGTGTTCTTACGCTATCGAGCCAGGTATCGAATACATTTTGAGAACTTGCTTTTACACCTTTATACTTCCAGTGTGCTGCGAAACCTTTCTCAGCTATATCGTCCATTCTTTCACTTCGGATCTGGACTTCGACATATCTTCCCCCTGGGCCTATTACTGTTGTGTGAAGGGATTCATAACCATTTGATTTTGGCATGGTCACCCAATCTTTTAATCTTTCTGTGACTGGGGTATAAACATCTGTTATGACAGAATATACTTGCCAGCAAATGCTCTTCTCTTTCTTAACTTCTACATCTACAATGATCCGTATTGCAAAGAGATCATAAATTTCCTCGAAAGGAACATTTTTGGTCTTTAACTTGTCAGCAATAGATGAAATAGATTTTGGTCGTCCGATAATCCTGTATGGAATATTTAATTCTTCCAACTGATCGCTCATCCCTTTTATAAAATCATTGATGTAATGATTTCTACTTCTCTTTGTTTCCTGCAGTTTTCTTGCGATGTCCTGATAAAGTGAGGGTTCAAGAATCTTAAGGCAAAGATCCATGAATTCTGTTTTAAGCTTGTAAAGTCCTAATCTGTGTGCTAAGGGAGCATAAATATAGCTGGTTTCAGAAGCTATCTTGAGTTGCTTGTCCCGCTTCATAGAGCCAAGAGTCCGCATGTTGTGAAGGCGGTCAGCCATCTTTATCAATACCACACGTACATCAGAATTGAGGGTGCTAAGCACTTTTTTGAAGTTTTCAGCTTGAGGATTCTCCTGATTATAAGAACTATCTAACTTTGTCAGACCATCTACGATCCGGCTAATTTTTTCGCCAAATTGAATTTTAATATCATTCAGAGTGACGTCCGTATCTTCTACTACGTCGTGTAATAATGCGGCTACTATAGCAGTGGGCCCAAGACCTATTTCTTCTGCACATATTCTAGCTACTTCTATAGGATGAAGGATATAGGGTTCACCTGATTTCCGTCTTTGTTTGGCATGCGCTTGAACGGCTATTTCGTATGCCTGACGTATATTATCTCTATCTTCTTTGGATAAATCACTTTTGATACTTTTCAGCAAATTCCTATAAGAGCGCTGAATGATCAGTACTTCTTCCGGATCCATCTGAGGAGGCTGTGGTATCAATTGTTATTTATTAATTGTTAATTATTATTCCCAAAACGGTAACTTACTGATTGATGATTAGCCATTTTTAACACAAAGACAATTTCTTCAAAATAAGCAGCTTAAGGAAACGTTCTTTAATTAAAAGATTTTAGTCTTCAACTAAAATTTGGCACAGATGGAACTCTTTTTATTACAGCTGGCTTTTTGATTACTGATTACTGATTACTGATTACTGATTACTGATTACTGATTACTGATTACTGATTACTGATTTTAAAATTAGAAATTAGAAGGCTGAAATTAGAATTGCGCTTCGGATCGGAGTTATCAATTATCAATTGTCCATTTCTATCTTTGCCCAATCTTCAAATCTGCTACAATTTTCCATCTTCGCAATTATTACCAATTACCAATTACTCATTACCCATTTTCCTTCTCCGCCCAATCTCCAAATCTAATAAACCCTTCCATCTTTGCTATATTATTCATTGTTCATTATTCATTATTCTTTACCTAAGTCTGTCCATTGACTTGACCAACTTGTTATCCTTAATTATATATTTATTAGCGAAATAAAGCAGGGCCATACTGACGAAAGGAATGAAAAGTCCGAGACGAATATTGACATGTTCCATTTCACTTTGACGATTTTCAAAGTTAAGATAAAATAGAATTCCACCGACAACTATAATACTAAATATCACTACAATCGTAATTCTTGATAACAATAATTGGAGGTTTCTATTTTTATAGAGGAAAATATTTATAAAGGCAAGTGATATTGCTCCTGCTATAAGACTTACTAATATAGTATTATCATATGAATTAAAATAGCCGTCTGTAAATAATCCTGCTGACCTAACTTCAGGTGTTTCAGATCCTGCGAATTCGAAAGACGGCAAGTATAAGAAAGACATGCATGCTGCAGCTAAAAGCATAAATATGGATTGAATTCTTTGAATCATGGTAAAACTATGTTTCGTTTATTTTGAATTATAAATGTAAGGCATCCTTGCCCATCACTGTGGTGTATTTGAAAGAAAGTTTTTTGTCAGGGTAAATATATTGGAATGCGGATTGGCACATTAGTGTCGCTTCATGGAATCCACATAAGATCAATTTTAACTTGCCTGGATAAGTGTTGATGTCACCTACAGCGTAAATGCCCGGTACATTAGTCTGGTAATCAAAGGTATTGACAATTATTTCGTTTTTATCAAGATTTAATCCCCATTCAGCAATTGGGCCTAATTTGGGTGATAGTCCAAATAATGGTATAAAATTATTGGCTTCTCTAATGATATTGCCATCTCTGTCATGAACAATAGTAACTTCTTTGAGTACACCATTGCCATTCAAAGCAGTGACCTCAGCTTCTGTAATCAATTCAACTCTTCCTTTTTCAACTAAATCCATGACTTTATCTACAGTATCAGGAGCTCCCCGAAACTCTTTTCTTCTGTGCACAAGTGTAATACTCTGAGCAAGTTCTGCAAGATAAACTGTCCAATCTAAGGCAGAATCTCCACCTCCGGAAATCACCAGTTTCTTATCTCTATAAACTTCAGGATCGCGAATGATGTAGTCAACACCTTTATTTTCGAAACTTAATAATTCAGGAATCGCAGGTTTTCTTGGTTCAAAAGATCCAAGACCGGCAGCAATAACGACTACAGGTGCTTTGATTTTACTACCGAGGGAAGTAGTAATTATCCATTTATTATCTTCTGTCTTTTCTAGTTGTTCTACACGTTCTCCTAAGGTAAATCCTGGTTCAAAAGGAGCGATCTGATCCATAAGATTTTGGACCAATTCTCCTGCTAAAACGCTTGGATATCCGGGAATATCGTAAATAGGCTTTTTTGGATAGATCTCTGTCAATTGACCTCCCGGCTGAGGCAGGGAATCAATGAGGTGACATCTGAGTTTTAAAAGTCCGGCCTCGAAAACTGCAAAAAGTCCTGTAGGTCCTGCGCCAATGATAGCTATATCTGTTTCGATCATTATTTATTTGTTCTTAAAATCAGCTTTTCTTTTTTCTATAAAAGCTGTAGTTCCTTCTTTAAAATCATCCGTTTCGGTACAAAGCCCGAATTGAACAGCCTCTTCATAGAAACCATCCTTTTCTTTATTATAAAATGTGTTAATACAATGAATAGTTTTAGCAATAGCAATTGGAGCTTTTTGAGCAATTACATTGAGAATTTCCATTGCTGTGGCTACTTCCTGACCTTGTTCCACAACTTTATTTACAAGTCCTATCCTGAATGCTTCTTCTGCATCAATTATTCTGGCAGTTAACAATAATTCTATTCCAAAAGTTTTGCCAACCAATTGAATAAGTCGTTGAGTTCCGGCATATCCCGGAGTTAATCCCAGATTGACTTCAGGTTGACCGAATTTTGCTTTTGCACCGGCGATTCTCATATGACACGCCATAGCAAGTTCGCAACCACCGCCAAGTGCAAAACCGTTCACTGCTGCTATAACTGGGACATGACAATTTTCTATCAAGAAAAGTACGCCTTGACCTCTCAGCGACAACGCTGTAGCTTGTTCTGCTCCAAAATTTGAAAATTCCTTGATGTCTGCTCCTGCGACGAATGCTTTTTCGCCACTTCCTGTGATAATGACACCACGGATGTGTTGCATCTTAGGTAATTCGTCTCTGAAGACCATTTCTAATTCATCAAAAACCATTTTATTCAAAGCATTCAGTGCTTCTGGCCGATTGATAGTTACAATAAGTATTGGTCCGTTTTCCTCTAATATCAAACTTTGAAAAGTCATTGATGATTAATTTAGTAATAAAAAAATTGCGCAAAATTAACCTTTAATTGCTGAAATATGTAGTACTTTTCACCATCAAATTAAAAATATATGATATTTATCCATGATACAGCTATTGTAGACGAAGGTGCTAAAATAGGGGAGGGGTCTAAGGTTTGGCACTTTAGCCACATTATGAAAGAAGCAATAATCGGTAAAAATTGTATTCTCGGCCAGAACGTCTTTGTTGCATCTGGCGTCTCACTTGGCAATAATGTGAAAGTTCAGAACAATGTTTCTATCTATGATGGTGTCGTCACTGAAGACGATGTTTTTTTAGGGCCAAGCATGGTATTCACAAATGTGATTAATCCTCGTAGCTTCATTGAACGCAAAGAAGAGTTCAAAACAACACTGGTCAAAAAAGGAGCAACTATTGGAGCAAATGCTACTATAGTTTGTGGAAATAATATTGGTAAATACGCGATGATAGGTGCGGGTTCCGTCGTGGTAAAAGATGTCTCAGATTATGCTTTGATCGTCGGTAATCCGGGTCATCAGATAGGTTGGGTAAGCAAATCAGGACTGCGTCTGGATTTTGATTATACCGGCAAAGCTGTCTGTCCACATAGCGGTGAGACATATCATTTGGATGGAAATAAGGTTTATGGGGAATGAGGATGCTATGAATAATGTATGGATGCTGCAGCTAGGCGATAGTCCAGCATCATGCGGGAAATAATGAGAGATGGCACTGTTCGAGATTAAAAAGGCAGGCGATCATTTAAGGGTCTGGAGAATCGTCTTTCATGGTTTTATTTGATAATTAGTAATCGGTTATATACTTTCGGTGCCTCATTCTGACTTCTGACTTCTGACTTCTGATTTTCTCACCTCCTCACTTTCTCACCTCCTCACTTTCTTACTTCCTTAAGGCATCTTTTTACGCAAATCTTTGTTTACATAGTGTATCAAAAACAATAACACAATGATCGCAAATATTCCAGAAACAGACCTCAAGAGAATTGTCATCATAGGCGCTGGCTTTGCAGGGTTGAAGCTTGCTCAGAAATTACTCAAATCTAAATATCAGGTAGTTTTGATCGATAAGGAAAACTATCATTCTTTTCAACCATTGATGTATCAGGTGGCTACTGCGGGGCTCGAACCCAGCAGCATAGCATTCCCGCTACGGAAGTTATTCCAACATGAGAAAAACTTTCACATCAGAAATGATGAAGTTATAAGTATTGATACTGAAAATAAAAATATCAGATTAAAAAATATTGGAAAGGTCAATTTCGATAAATTGGTGATTTCATTTGGAGCTGATACCAATTACTTTGGAAATGCAAGAATGCAGGAATTTGCCATGCCAATGAAATCAATTTCTGAAGCCTTGGCCCTGCGTAATAGGATATTGGAAGATTACGAAAAAGCAATATCCATCACTGATTATGATGCAAGACAGGAGCTGTTAGATATTGTAATCGTGGGTGGTGGAGCCACAGGTGTAGAAATTGCCGGCGCGCTTGCAGATATGAAGCAATACATTCTACCTAAGGATTATAATGAGATTGACAGAGATGAAGTTGATATTTATTTGGTAGATGCCGGTGACAAATTGCTTTCTACACTTTCAGAAAAATCGAGCATGTCAGCCGAAAAAGTCTTTTAGAGATGGGTGTCAAAGTCATCAAAAATACTGTAGTTAAGGATTATGATGGAAATGTAGCCACCTTTTCTGATGGAACGACTATTCGAACTAAAATGGTAATTTGGGCAGCCGGAATTATAGCCAGAGCCCTTGAAGGAATGCCTGCCGACGCTTATGGTAGAGGGAGAAGATTATTAGTAAATGAATTTAACCAATTGACTAATTTTCCGGACATATATGCCATAGGTGATTGTGCTTTAATGATCACTGAAGCAAAGCCAAATGGAGATCCACAAGTTGCCCAAGTTGCTATCCAACAGGCAGTAAATCTTGCCAAAAACCTGAAAAACATTCAGGAAAACAAACCGTTAAAACCTTTTAAATATAAAGATCTTGGAAACATGGCGACGATCGGTCGTAAGAAGGCAGTTGCGGAACTTCCTGGATTCAAATTTAGTGGATTCTTTGCATGGTTGACTTGGTTATTTGTCCACCTGATGGCGATTTTAGGCACAAAAACAAGATATTTATCTTTATCAACTGGGCATGGTCATATATCACCAGGGATCAGTCGTTGAGGTTGATCCTAAGAACAAAAGATAAAGGTTAACCCGATTAAAATATTTCTTTCAACTTATTGTAAATTAAGTTGAGGTTATCCAGACTAAATTCGTTGGATTCAGCATATTGCATCAACCATGCATCCTGCTTCCTTCCCCTCGTCATAGCTTCGTGATAACTCATGTCATCCCGAAATGTAACCATGGAATATTTGGAATAATAATCAGGGTAGGTTTTCTCAAGAGCAGTTTCTATCATCCGCTTTTTAAGAAATATAGGATTGGCAGTATGGTCCCGCATTTCATAGAAATTGTCGATAGCAAGATCAGCAATGGCATCAGTATCTTGCTTTCTATTTTGCTGGAATTCATGAAGCACTTCAGCACTTAACCCACCTCTTTGCTTCATTAACTCAGATAGAATAAGCATGTCTTCGAATGCACAATTCATTCCCTGGCCATAAAAAGGGGTTATAGCGTGAGCAGCATCGCCCATTATACATACATTGTTAAAGGACCATGGGCTGCATTTTATCGTACCAAGATGTCCGATCGGATTGGCTTGATATTGTTGCTCCAAGGTAGGCATCAAGTCTGTCGCATCATTAAAATGCTTTTCGAAATATGCCTTTATCCCCAAACCCGAATCTATCGTTTCAAAACTGTCTTCTCCTTTCATCGGTAAGAATAAAGTAAGCGTAAAACTCCCGTCAAGATTCGGCAAGGCAATCATCATCAGATGACCACGCGGCCATATGTGCAAAGCATTTTTCTCTATAGCAAAACCACCATCTTTCAACGGATCGATGTGCAATTCCTTATAGCCATAATCCAAAAATTCCTGTTGGAAAGTGTGCGAAAAGAAGGGTTGTTCATATAAATTTTTCCTGACGACACTTGCAGCTCCATCTGTACCCATTAGAAAATCGTAGGAAGTAGAGTGGTGGCCTCCATTACTTGAATAGCCAACAAATTTATTCTTGAAATCTACCTGAGTGCATGCAGCTTCGAAACTAATCTTTACATTTTTAAACTCTGACAATTTTTCAAGTAATAAGGCATTTAGGCCGGTACGAGAAATTGAATTGATGTATTCACCGGACCTACCTGAATAAGGTACATAATAAATTGTTCCATCTTTTTGGTGAAGTGCACGGACTGGCATCGGAATTGATATCTGTTTGAGCTCTTCATCTAGACCGATTAAACCTAGAGCTTTGATCCCTCTCGCGGATAATGCCAAATTGATTGATCTCCCGGTTTCTGCTGTGCCAAGTCTTAGGTCAGTTCTCCTTTCCAATACTTCTATCTCATAGCCATTACTTGCCAGATATGCACCAGCTAATGCACCGCACAATCCGCCTCCTGCAATCACAATTTTAGACATAATCTATATTTTTGAAAGTTCTTCTTTAATGATATTTGAAAATTCAAAGATATCCATGAAAGTATTATAGAGTGGCACCGGTGCAATCCTTATCACATCAGGTTCGCGCCAATCAGCTACAATATCTCTTGCTTCCAATTCATGAAAAAAGGATTTATCCGGATGTTGCATTTGAAGGGATAATTGACAACCGCGTGCTTCCGGATCCTGAGGTATTAATATCTTAATTTGATCCTGAGGAAGATCTTCAAGACAATCCAGTGCAAACTCCACCATTAATTTAGATTTTTCCCTTAATCTGTGCATTCCGGCTTCTTCAAACACTGCCAAAGATGCCTTGATCGGCGCCATAGCCATGATGGGCGGATTACTTAATTGCCAAGCTTCAGCGCCTGACATAGACTCAAATTCATGTTTCATCTTAAAGCGATTGGTCTTTTTCGTTCCCCACCAACCTTCGAATCTTGGTCTTTCTCCCCAATCCTGATGCTTTTCATGAACAAAAGCACCTGATAATGCACCCGGACCGGAATTTAAATATTTATACGTACACCATACTGCAAAGTCGGCTCCGGTTTCATGAAGGTTTGGTTGAATATTCCCTGCTCCATGTGCCAGGTCGAAACCAACGACACAACCGTGTTTATGTCCGGCATTAGTGATATATTTCAAGTTAAAAAACTGACCTGTGTAGTAATTGACACCACCAATCATAATGAGTGCGATCTCATCACCATGTATGGCAAGCATTTCATCAATATCATCACGTGTGATTAGGGAAGAATTTCTTTTTGGTTTTAAGAATAATAGATCTGTTTCAGGATTAAAGCCATGAAAACGAATCTGTGATTTGACAGCATAAACATCTGATGGAAATGTAGAATATTCAATTAATATTTTGGACCGGCCTTTCACAGGATTGTAAAACGATACCATCATCAGATGAAGATTGACAGTAAGAGAGTTCATGATGACCACTTCGGATGCTTTCGCACCTACAATTTTTGCCATTGGTTCAGAAAGAGCTTCATGGTATGACAACCAGGGATTTTTAGCATTTACATGACCATCTACTCCCAGATCTGCCCAATCATCTAATTCTTGCTCAATGATGCGTTTTGTGGACTTAGGTTGAAGTCCCAGGCTATTTCCACATAAATAAATCTTGTCTTTTCCTTCCTTATTTTTAGGAATATGAAATTTATCCTTAAAATCTGATAACTCATCAGCTAGATCTAGTTTTCGGGCCCGATCAAATGTATTTTCCATCCAGTTTGTTTAGGTTTTTAATAATGACTTCCAGGTCTTTCCAAATAGTATAATGCTGTGCGTAATAAATGTTTTCATTCAAAACAGCCTCAGGTGTATGTGCCACTGAATTGTTAAAAGCACACTTCAAAACACCACTTTTAATGGCTGGTAATTGAGTGTCTTCTATTGGTTCGACATACCCTACCAATGACTTTTTTCCACTCATCACGGAAAATATATTTGAGAAATAATGGCTTTTATGCTTTTGAAAGAACACTAAAATAGGGCAAAGAAGTAATAAAACAATACTGAGTAAGAAATCCAAGGCTCTTTTGTTAGATTGTCCTTCCTTGGAACTTAATTGAAAAGAAAGTCCAACTGTGATCAATTCTCCCTGTTTGTCTTTAGATCTGCTACTTATGATAGTGAGTGCATCAGCAGGGGCCACTCTGAAATCAATCTCCTTATTCATCTTGGACATGGTTTCCATCATGATGCCGGCAGGAGTATCTTTCTGTGAAAAAATTACTTCATGTATATGATAAGCATCAGTGATATCGGTAAGGTGATCAATATTCCCAATATTTTCTTCACCATCATCTTCGAGAGCAATTCTTCCCTGAAAATTTATTTTTCCATTTTCAGAACTGATTAATCGTTCAATTCTGTCACTTTCAGACTTTGAACCAACTACAGCATAATTAATGTATTTTCTGGAAGTAAATCCAAAGGTATTGATGACGAAAAGGTTTTTCAAGAATTTTGTCAACACAAATATCATGGTTGTCGCAAAGCTTCCGAATAAGATGAGTAATCTTGAATTTCTAAATTGAACATCCAGTAAGCCATAAGTAATCAGTATAATTGCTGTTCCAAAAGCAACTGATTTGAATACTTTGTTCCAGGAAGAGATCTTTCTATAATGTCCCAAGGTCAATGCAGTCAAAACCCATACAATCGTATAAAATGGTGCATTGATCTTTTCAAATGAATTATTTATATGTTGAGGGTCATTAAAATAAAAATTAACCCACCAATCTTTGATAAGGATTAAAGAACTGTATATCAATGCCAAATCTATCAGGATAGGAAGCGCTTTTGAAAACCAAACCTGAAATATTGCTGTAATGGCTCGAAGTACCACAGCGAGTTGCAATGCAAGGATATATATTCTTCCTTTTCCTTTGTAATGCTTCTTGACAAATATGATCATGGCATTGTAGAAGATCCGGGTATAATTGATGCTTGACTTTTTGGTGCTCTCTCCTTTGAAATGTATGATCGTCGTCTTTGGCAAGTAATGATTTGTATATCCTGCTTCCAGTATCCTGTAAGAATAATCTATGTCTTCACCATACATGAAAAATGCATCATCCAATAACCCGACTTTATCCACAGCTGATTTTCTGAGAAACATGAAGGCTCCCGTCATCACTTCGATGTCTGCTTCCTGGTTTTCATCGATATCACCTGCATAATAGGCGTTGAAAAATGCGTTCTTAGGGAATAGTTTGTAGATCCCGGTCATTTTAAACATTGAGGCTGTTAGGGTAGGTTTGCCTCTTTTAGATTCAGGCAGGTATTGACCGGACCCATCGATCATTTTCACACAGACTGCACCTGCCTGCTCATGTGATTGCATATAATCGAAGCATTCTACGAGGGTATCTTCAGAGAGAATGGTGTCAGGATTGAGTAGCAGAATATATTTCCCGGAACTTTGGATGATGGCTTGATTATTGGCAGCAGAGAATCCTACATTCTTTTTATTCTCAATGAGTTTGACATCTGGAAATTTTTCCCTGACCATCTGCATTGAATCGTCGCTCGAATCATTGTCTACAACAAAAGTTTCAATATGAAGATGGTGGGTTGCCTTTGCCAGGGACAGCAAGCACTGTTCTAAAAAGTATCGAACATTATAATTTACGATTATTACCGAGAGATCCACCATTCAGGGGCCAAGTTAATGAATAATGAATAATGAAAAATGAAAAATGAGAGTTGACAGTGTTTTTTAAAATAAAATGAATATCGAAATTTAAAGAAACTCTACTAAATTAATCTAAGCACAAGTCTAATGTGATAGTCATCTAGAAGTTACAAACTAAATTAATCAAAGTAACAATTAATAACTAACAATTACCTCGCCGCTGCTACCTCATCATACTGAAAGTAGGGTACTCTTGAAATAATCGACCTGCCAAGAGTCACTTCATCCGCATATTCAAGCTCACCGCCGAAGGAAATACCTCTGGAAATGGTGGAAATCTTAACCGGAAGTTGTTTTAGTTTTTTGGAGATGTAGAACATGGTTGTTTCGCCTTCGATATTTGGGCTGATGGCAAGAACAATTTCCTTAATGCCATTTTTCTCAACGCGCATCACAATGTCTTCAATGTTGAGGTGATCAGGGCCGATACCATCGATAGGGGAGATCAAACCTCCCAGTACATGAAACAAACCATGGAAATGACCTGTTTCTTCGATGGCCATAAGGTCGCGGATAGACTCTACGACACAAAGTACTTCAGAATTCCGTCTTTTATCTGAGCAGATTGAGCAAGTTGCCTCATCACCAAGATTGTGACATTCATTACATTCTTTGAGGTCGCGCTTAAGTTTGACAAATGAGTTAGAAAAACCTTCAACCCATTGTTCGTCTTTATTAAGTAAGTGGAGGGCAAGTCTTAAGGCAGTTTTACGGCCGATACCGGGCAATGAGCTAAAAGAATCAACAGCTTTTTCAATTAATTGAGAAGAGTACTTCATGTAATTTCCTGATTAAAAGGACTGATGTTGACGACGTTGACAATCATATGACCCTTGTGTGCTTTTGTAATAAGTAATAACTATACAAAGGTACAAAGACATCTTATAATTTTTACTATATGTAATAAAAATAAAAAGCTCATTACCAATTTAATGGAATGAGCCTTATTATTCTTTATATTCATTAAATACTAATTCAAAACTATTTTCCCAGTAAATTCTCCACCAGTGATTCTAATCCTATAAATATATGCACCCGGCATTAACTTTCGAGATTGCTGCTTAACAGGAATACTGTATGTACCAGCTTTTTTATTCATAGGTCTATCGAGCATAATTGATTGCCCTGACAGAGAAAGCAATTCCACCATAACCATTGTATCCTTTGGGATCGTGTAATTAATAAAGACATCTCCCATTCCATAACTTGCATTGTGCGCAAAACCTGATTTAGGTTTTTCATTCACTGCCGAAACTTCCTCACAATTGAAACCAAAAGGAAGTGGATCACCAAAATCTTTTAATAAAATCTTATCGGAAATAGGGTCATCAAGACATAACCATTCTGTAAACAATGATGCATAAACTTTTCTGAAATCAACATTAAACTGCATATTTCCATCATCGTCAACATCTGTCAAGCTTGGGTGCTCTCCGATTGTTCCATTTCCTTCGAGGCTCTTTCCAAAGGCCAACATGACACTTGCAGCTCCATGATCAGTGCCCGGACCTTCATTTTGTTCGACTCTTCTTCCAAATTCAGAAAATGTAATGGCAAGAATATTTTCTTCGTGCGCTGTACCTTCGAATTCCTTCATGAAATTAGCCATAGTATCCCCCAATATATTCATTAAGTATTCATGATCCTCAATTTGGGTAGAGTGTGTATCAAATCCATCAAGTTCAACTATATATATCTTTGTCTTTAAACCACCTTTTATAAGCTTAGAAATGATCTTCATCGATTGCGGAAAACTTCTGTCTGCATAATCCAGTGTCGAATCCGGGCCATTTTCATAAGCCGTTTTGATCGTATCAATAAATTTATAAGTGCTGTTTGTTAAGATTCTAACATATTTAAGTTGATCTCCATAAGAGCAATCCGGAATATCATCTAAAGAATGAACATTTCCACTTGCAGCAAATTCTTCTATCTGATCGGCGGAAAAAGTCTCGAAACCGACTTTATCAATGTTTTCTCCAGTAAGTAAGAGAGAACTGCCTCCACCTATCTGAATAGCTGGTGGATCTATTGGCGTATTTTCAACATAATCTGGATAGATTTCTTCAATATATCTTCCTACCCAACCTGACTTTACTAAAGTATCAGAATCTGAAGCACTTGACCAAATATCAGTCGACCTGAAATGAGACAAGTTTTGCTCTGGATATCCCGCACCCAGCACTACTTTCATCATTCCATTATCCCATAATGGTTTAAGTTTGCTCAAATGAGGACTCATCGCAATCTTATCATTGAGGTTGATCATCTGATTGTCCTGATAACCAAGGTCAGGTCTTGCATTATGATATGCTGATAGCTGATCTAATGGAATAATTGTATGCAATCCATCATTTCCTCCTTTTAATCTTATCATGATAAGGATTCTTTCAGATTTTTCCAGAATCGGAGGCATAGACCATCTAGTCAATGCGGATGCGCTGATAGGTAGACCTCCTATCACGAAGCCAAGTCCCCCTGCTAAGCCAAAAGATTTTATGAATCTCCTTCTAGAAAATTCTATATGGTCTGCTTCATGTAGTTTGCCATCCTGCAGTTTTGTACCTCTTTTTTTATTTATATCGCTCATGATTATAATAATATTAATAGTTGAATAAGAAAAAAAATTAATTGAGGAGATTAACCAAGTGTAATATCCGGCAATCTTTTAAAAGTCTCAAAAAAGCGTGACATTTGAACTGAAATAAAATTAGGATCCCAATCGAGATTCCATAGGCCCTCTGCATAATAATTATCCGGTAGGTCAGCCTTAAATGCAATCAATAAATTGTCATAATCACTTTGAGAAGCTAACCCTTGTACTAAATATTGATCCGCTAAGGTCCTTACTACATACTCAACATCATTACTATCATTTGTTAATTCTTTTAGATAAGCTATTGCTTGATCTTGCTGGTTCCAGATTATGTCTGACAAAAACCAACCTGTATAAAGCCATCTAACAAGCAAGCTGCCTGAATCTATCCAAGTTTTGTTTTCCTTCCAACCAGCCACATCTACAGGTTCAAAATATGTTTGGCCTAAAGATGAACAGAACCAAATGAATGAAGGACCACTATCGTAATCCAATTGTAAGCCGAATTGCTTAAGAAAGGCGCTGAAGTATTCTGTATGACTTTTTATATGGGTGTTAAATTCTTGGGCGTCAAAAAAATGTTCAGAGGCAAATAATTTCTTATAGACAGGCAACAACTCAAAATCATTGTCTACCAGAATCTGAGCAAGTTCATTGATTACATCATTATTCACTTCAGCATTTACAAAATGAGCATAAATCTTTTTGCATGTATGCTGAGCAATTAACATTCCTTTCTTTTCAAATAGTAAATCAATTACTCCATTGTAGTCAAAATTCGCTGTTTCACCAAAGATCGTCTTCTCGTCATTATCGTGGGTTTCAGGATTGTATTGAATGGTCATATTATCATAATCAAAATCATTATAACCTGTAAATGCCCTGGCTGTTTCCCGGATATCCTGCTGAGTATAACCATTGTCAAGACCAAGCGTGAATAATTCGTATAGTTCACGGGCATAATTTTCATTTGGATCCCATTTATGATTGTAAACACCGCTCAAATAGATCAACATTCCTTTATCAAGACCGATTTCACGGATCATTGTCCTAAAATTTCCCATTGCATTTCTTTGCAAAAGGTTATGATATTGATATAAATATGGTGTATAGTAATGTTCGCCCCATTGAACTACGAGGACATTACTCCAAAAAAATAGTATTTTCTCTCTGATGGGATCTTGGATACTATAATTTATCCAATCTGTCGTAAACCTGTTATATATCTGGTAATGTTCAGTATCATCTTGTTCATTGAACTGATCAGGATTCCAGTCAGCCCAGATTGGCTTATTCTGAACAGGTTTATTATGAGCATTATCTAGCGCTGAATGGACTAATTCTAACGGGCTTTGATTTAGCGCACCAATTATATCTGCCTTATTAGCTCCATATCCTAATCTGCTATAAAAATGTTTCACTCTGGATTCATTCCATGGCATATCTGTACTTGGAACATATTCTTTAAGTGTGGAGGTATTACAATCTGCCATTATCAAATAATTTTAAATTAATTCATTGGGAAAATGAAAAATGAGGAATAATGCTTAATAACTGCTAAAATAATACATATATTATTACTAACTATAAATTTTATCAAATTTAAAGTAGAAAGGTCAATAACTTTATTTAATTCTTTGGTTGTAATTTTTAATTATATATGATTAATTAAAATATTTTCAATCAATGCGAATCCCTTAACTTATTCATTTAAAAAGGTTTGAATTCAGCTGTAATATTTCGAATTAATTAATTTGTCAAATTTAATTATTCAGATATGTTTTATTTGTTACTTTTACTTTTTGGCACAACAGAAGTTTGAGTTTTCCAATTATACATAGTTTTAAATGATTGCCAAGGAAAAAAACTTCTGTATACTGCCTACTTATAGATTTAAAATTATTATGTTATATGGCATTTAAGTATCAATATTTAAAAAAATATTTGCAATTCAGCTTGTTTTGCTTGTTTGCATTCAATTTTCAGATAAGTCCTATACATGCAGAGACAAGAGTATTCAAAAATGCTTTCAAAGATATTGAGATTTCAGGAAGAGTAACAGATGAAGATGGCTTGACTTTGCCTGGTGTAAGTATTAAACCTGTTGGTCAGGCAGGTGGCTCAATAACGGATGTTAATGGTAATTATACCATTAGTGTACCTAATAGTACTACATTATTAGAGTTCACATATGTTGGATTTCTTTCTCAAAAGGTAGAAATAAATGGCAGAAAAACAATTGACGTCATTCTTAAAACAGACATTAAACTCTTGAATGAAGTTGTAGTTGTCGGATATGGAGTTGAACAGAAAAAGACACTTACCGGCTCAGTGGGCATCATTAAAGGCGAGTCGTTGAAAGACCTTCCAGTACCAACCATAGATGGAATATTACAGGGACAAACTACCGGTGTGCAAGTGACGCAGAACTCCGGTACTCCGGGTGGTGGCATGTCTGTGAGAATCAGGGGTGTTAGTTCCATAGGTGGTTCCAGTCAGCCGCTTTATGTAATAGATGGTATCCCGGTCACTACCGGTGACTTCGCTCAGATAGGTTATGAAGGTCAAGGCGTAAATCAGCTATCTGACCTAAATCCAAATGATGTAGAATCAATAAGTATTCTTAAAGATGCTGCTTCTGCTTCTATTTATGGGGCAAGAGCTTCAAATGGAGTAGTGCTCATTACGACCAAAAGAGGAAGTAATAAGAAATCATCTGTAAATTTCAGTGCAAGCTATGGTTGGCAACAAGCAGCTAATCAACTTGATATGTTGAATGCACGTGATTGGAAATTATATAGAAATGATCTGGCGAAAGCTGAAATATTTTCAGCTGAACAAATAGCTGATAATAAGGTCGATGTTAACTGGCAGGATGTAATATTTCGAACTGCGCCTATGGCTAACTATGAACTTTCTGCTTCCGGTGGTGACGAAAAAACTAAATTTTTTATAAGTGGTAATTTATTTGACCAGGAAGGTATTCTGATCGGGACAGATTATAGAAGAATAAATGGACGCGTTAACCTTGATCACAAAGTTAATGAGAGACTTAATATTGGTACCAGCATTGGACTAACTTATGCTATAACGAATCGGGTAGAAGGCGATCAGACTTTACAGGGTCCTTTGCCAAATGGTATATCAACTCCGGCCATTTTTCCTGTTTTTAATGAAGATGGCTCTTACAATCAGGGAGGACCATACTCTAATGCCTTATCTATAGCCAATGAAGCAATAAACGAAAACTTTTCTTACAGAGGAATCGGGAACGTATACGCTGACTACAGGATATTAAAAGGATTAACCTTTTCAACTAAATGGGGTGTTGACTTTATAAACTTCAGGGAACATGCCTACGAATCAACTAAAACAGTTCAAGGAGCAAAATACAATGGTCTTGGTTTTGAGACTTTTACGAATGTTCTTAACATTGTCTCCAACAATACGCTGAAGTACCAGTTCGATATAGATAAAAGTAAGATCGAACTTTTAGGTGGTTATTCATTTGAAAAAAGAGAAGCAAGAAGTTCTTTTATTAGAGCTCAAGATTATGCAGATCCTAGTCTTCAATATATAAATTCTGCATCTACAATCGTTTCTGCTAGCTCTGGCGGCTCTGACAGTGGCATCCGATCATTCTTTGGTCGTGCGAATTATAATTTTGCTGACAAATATATTTTATCACTAACAGGAAGACTAGATGGATCATCAAGATTCAGTCAAAACAATCGGAATGGCTTTTTTCCGGCAGCCTCTGTGGGATGGAGAATATCTGAAGAAGAATTTTTCAAGGTCAATAATATTTCAGAGTTGAAAGTAAGAGCGAGTTATGGACTCACAGGAAATGACGATATCCCAGCCTTCCTTTATGCTGAATTATATGGAAATACTACATATGCCGGCCAACCAGCAGTATATCCAAGTAACATCCCTAATCCGGATTTGAAGTGGGAGACAACAATTCAAACAAACATTGGCCTAGATTTGGGATTATTTAAAGATAGAATTCAGGTCACACTAGATGTCTACAATAAAAAGACAAAAGATCTGTTACTGAGCAGGCCATTACCTCCATCTTCTGGTTTTTCTTCCATTACAGAAAATATAGGTGAAGTAGAAAATAAAGGGTTCGAATTTTCTTTAACTACGGATAATTTAAAGGAAAGTAAACTTCAATGGTCAACGAGACTTAATTTTTCTATGAATAGAAACAAAGTCTTGAAACTATACAATGGCCAAGCTATTGATGATCTAGGTCGAGGTAGCAATAGAATAGAAGAAGGTCAACCTATTGGTATATTTTATAGCTATGAATGGCTTGGTGTTGATCCTTCTACCGGAGATGTAGTATATGCTGATAAAAACTTCGATGGGGTCATTACTTCTGCTGATCGCACTCGAATAGGTAATCCTCATCCTGATTTTATATATGGTATCACCAATAATTTAAGATACGGCAATATTGATATGTCTTTCTTCTTTCAAGGTTCACAGGGTAATGACGTATTCAACGGCTCAAGGTTATATCTTGAATCACTGCAAGGAGGTGATAATCAATTGGAAGCTATCAATAGAAGGTGGCAACAAGTTGGAGACATTACAGATATCCCTAGAGCTACAAATGATCCTACAGCTGCTTCGCAAAATAAAAGAGTTTCATCACGATTCCTTGAAGATGGTTCATACTTAAGATTGAAAAACCTGACATTGGGATATAATTTCAATAGAGAAAAATTATTTAATGGCAAAATAAATGCATTGCGGATCTATTTCACTGGCCAAAATCTTTTGACATTCACAAATTATAGTGGATTGGATCCAGAAGTAAACTATAGAGGAAATGATAATGCGGTGATCGGAACAGACTTTTTTACCTATCCTCAAGCCAGAAGCTTTACTTTTGGTATAAATGCTACATTCTAAATCATGAAAAAAATATTCATATACATTTTATTGGCTATCAGCATCGCATCTTGCGATGTACTTGATGTAGACCCTACAAATTCTATACCGGCATCAGAAGCATTTAAAACAAAATCGGATGCTGAACGAGGTGTACTCGGTGCATATAATAGTTTACAGAGTTTAAGTTACTATGGTAGAGCCTATGGGATCTTTTCAGATCTAGCTTCTGACAATCTTGTCCATCCACCAAATGCAACTGCAATAGAATATACTGAAGTCGATAACAATGCCATTCTCCCTGAAAATGCTTCTGTTGATGGTATATGGTCAGCGCTTTATGATGGATTAAACGTGGCAAATAATGTCATTGCTAAAATCCCTGGAATGAGCGCACTTAATGAAGATGAAAAAAATAAAGCACTTGGCGAACTTTACTTTCTTAGGGCATTGACACATTTTAATTTAATGAATTATTTTGGAGGTATTCCTTTGAAGACGACACCAACCATAGGTCTTTCTCAGATAAATGCAGGTAGGGATTCACCGGATGTAGTTTTTGATCAAATAATAAAAGACTTGATATTTGCATCTGAAAATTTGCAATCTTCAAGTCAGAAAATAAGGGCATCTAAAGATGCTGCAAATGCACTTTTAGCTAGAGTATATTTATATAAAAAAGATTACAACAATGCCATCATTTATGCTACGAAAGTAATAGATGGCAAAAGTTCCACGCTGTTACCTAATTACATTGATATTTTTGCAACAGATGGGTCAGCAGAAACGATCTTTGAAGTAGATTTTACTCCCTTAGATAGAAATAGAATAGCAGAGTATAATTTCCCTTTGACCAAAAATGGTAGAGGAGAAGTAGCGCCTTCTGCTGCTTTTATTTCTACTTATGATGCAAATGACAAAAGATTGAATGCTACTATCGCATATTCAGGTACTACTCCATATGTGATCAAATACGACGATTTGTCAACAGGCGGCGATAATGTCATTGTATTAAGATTGGCAGAGATGTATCTGATAAGAGCAGAGAGTAATGCCAGATTAAGTACAAATGTTAATCAGATCCAAAGTGATATAAATATCATTAGAAATAGAGCCGGCTTGAATGCAATATCGATCTCTGACTATCCTCAGTTGATCACAGCGATAGAGCAGGAACGGAGATGGGAACTCGCATTCGAAGGACATCGGTGGTTCGATCTGGTAAGAACCGGCAGAGCATTGGACCTGTTGCCAACAGTGAAAAATATTAATCAAACTTTATTTCCTATACCACAAAGTGAATTAATTACTAACAACAACCCGGGCATGACGCAAAATCCGGGATATTAATCAAACATATAAAAAATTCAGAATGAAACAAATACGTATTTTTTTACCAGTTTTATTGTTTTGCGTGGCACTATTTATAGGCTGCAAAAAAGATGAAGATATTCCTAAGACCAATGGCGCCTTTACGACAAGTAAAACAACTGTAACTGTAGATGAGGAGATTACTTTTACCAATACTTCCGTAAATGCCACTTCTTATACTTGGAGCTTCGGAGATGGAACTACTTCTGTGGAAGCTTCACCAAAAAAATCTTGGGCAGTATCAGGAGTTTATAATGTTACTCTATCGGCTACAGGAGCAGGTGGAAATACTATATCAAACGCTACGATAACAGTTACACCATTGACTGCTTTTACAGTTGAGAATGAAAGTGGGCTCTCAAGTGGCAGTCCTGTTCAGTTCACTAACAACTCAAAGGGAGCTGCATCGTATGAATGGAGTTTTGGTGATGTTGCTAATAGCAAATCTACCGATGCAAATCCTACATTCACTTATGCTGCAGGAGGAACTTATACTGTTACTCTGAAATCTACTGGAGCTGGTGGATCGACAATGGCTACAAAAGATATTACAGTGACCACTATTGCTTCAAATAAAGAATTATATTTCATTGAATTGTCAGCAGCAACTATTAATAAAGTGTTATTGAAAAGTGGAGAAACTCCTTCCGTTGTGGCCGATATTACTGCCAAAGGTGGCGTAGGTATTGCATATGATGCTGTTAATAGCAAAATATATTTTAGTGATTTTGAAGTGACTGGAGAAGGGAAAATTTGGAGGATGAACTTAGATGGAAGCGGAATGGAAGCAATCGTAACAGGTTTAACTGATCCTTACAGCATCGCATTGAATGTAGCAGGTGGTAAAATATACTGGGCAGATGATCTGGGTAACATATCAAGTGCAAATTTGGACGGTACAGGTGTTGTCACGAGTTTAATTAACATCCCTGATGGTCAGATGAGAGGTCTAGATTTTGATAACAAAAACAATAAACTTTATTTCTATGAAGTAAATGGTGAAAACTTATACGTTGCAAACGCCGATGGAACTAATGTTTCAGTTTTAATAGCAGGCATATACGGGTATTCAATTTTCGTAGATGAAGTCAATGATAAATTATATTATGATGATCGCACAAATGCTGCTTTGCAGAGATCAAATTTGGATGGAACAGGCAGTACTGTAATAGTTGCAGCACCTTCTACAAGGATTTTTGGTATTGCAATAGATGACTCTACCAACAAACTTTATTGGGCTGATAGAGACGCTGGTGAAATGAAAAGAGCCAATTTGGATGGAACATCTCCGGAAACAATTTTAAGCAGCTTACAAAGCCCTAGAGGAATTTTTATTAAATAACAAACTGACATAGACCGGGATATTCGTTCGAAATCCTGGTCTATGTCTATTTTATTTTTAAACAAAATCGAATGAATTTATTTCGAAATATACTAATGCTGTTTATAGCAGTTATCTTTTTAGATGGATGTAAGGATGATGATTTTCCTGTTCCCCCAGCCAGCACTGTGCCACAATTTACTTTTATTATTGATAATGAATCGACTGCACCGGCCAATGTGGTTTTTACCAATACATCAATAGTGCCTGTGAATGCGGGAATTCCTGATTATACTTGGAGTTTTGGAGATAATTCCTTCTCAAAAGACGTAAACCCTTCTCATATTTTTGAAAAGGCTGGTGTATACAATGTAAAACTTGTTGTTATTACCTCAGTTTCTAATGAGATCAAAGAAGTAACTAAGACGATCCTTGTTAAGGATCCAAATGCTTCTGGTGTGCCCGTTTATTTTACCAATGGGACAAAGATATTTCGCGGCTTAGTTAATTCCCAAAGTCCGGTGATGGAGCAACTTCCTGTTAGTTCGATCCAGGGTACTTATGGAATGGTTATAGACACGATAAATTCAAAATTATATATCTCAGATGTCGATGCCGGTACAATTGTGCAATCAGATCTGGATGGTAAAAATGAAAAGGTATTCAGAAGTGGTATCGATACACCAAATGGCCTTGTAATCGACTATCTTAACCAGCAACTTTATTGGGATACTTCGACGGGTGTTCAGAGAGCTGATCTCACAAATTCTGATGAGCATCAGATAGAAGATTTCGTGACAGGCCAGGCAAATGATCCTGAAGATGTAGCCATTGATGCGCTCAACAGGACATTGTATTGGATCAATTATAATGGCGGTATCTGGATGAAAAACTTAGATGGAAGTGGCGAGAAAGAGATTATACCATTAGTAGAAGGTGGAAGTATTCTTGTAGTTGGAAATAGAATCTATTTTGACTTTTATAATGGCAGCGGTGATATTCAAATAAAATCCGCAGATCTGGATGGAGGAAATATCGCAGTCTTGGCTACAGGTATCACCAGAATTGTTTATGGATTAGATTACGAACCATCCGGTAAAAAAATATATTGGGGTGACAGAAATGCAGGTACAATCAGAAGAGCAAATCTTGATGGAAGCAATGCTGAAGCCTGGTATGTAGCTGCCGGAAGTAGTCCCAGAGGAATAGTATTTGGCAAACAACCTTAAGAAAATGCTTAAAAAAAATTCATTTTTATTTTCTATAGTTCTCATTATTTTATGCATTGCATTTAATAATACAGTGGGACAAAATAAAGGCAAACAAGGAAAATTATTCATTATAGGCGGAGGTCATAAGCCTGCATCAATGATCAACAAAATGATAGATGCTGCAGGGTTGCATTCAGGAGGTTATGCTGTCGTGCTGCCTATGTCAAGCGAAGAACCATGGCCTTCCACTATAGATATTCAAGAACAATTTGCTGAGGCTGGTTTTAAGAGAATTTATGGTGTGATGTTCAAAAAATCTGATTTAAGCGACAAAACTAAACTTGATTCAGTGGCTAATGCAAAATTCATTTTCATTAGTGGAGGAGATCAATCCAGGTTTATGGACCTGGTGGCTGGAAGTAAACTTGAAACGGCTATTCATACAGCCTTTGAAAATGGAACTACAATAGCCGGAACAAGTGCAGGTGCTGCTATGATGTCAGAAATCATGATCACTGGTAATCAATTGAAAGATACAGCCTACAATGCGACCTTTAAAACGATTGTCCCTGATAATATTGAAACAAGAAAAGGACTTGGTTTAATAAAAAATGCCATCATCGATCAGCATTTTGTGATCAGAAGCAGGCACAATAGACTCTTAAGCGCAATATTGCAATATCCTGACATGCAAGGAATTGGCATAGATGAATCTACAGCAATTTTGGTAGATGGAGGTAACGTTGAGGTGGTAGGTTTGTCTCAGGTGCTTGTATTTTCAAATCCCGGTAATACTCAAAAGGTAGTTAACGGAAAGTATGGAGCTAGAGGACTTACTCTAGACATCTATCTTCCCGGTGAAAAATTTAAGTTGGGGAAGTAACCTGAATATTTAACAAATACATTAAAAGATGAAATGTTCTCTGACTAAACCGCCTGGGTTTTTATTAATATTATTAGGACTATTCATTGCTATGAATGCATACAGTCAAGTATCTAAGATTGAGAAAAAGATAGTAAAATCAATCGATAATAATTCGAATACTGCACTTGAATTTTTAAAAGAAGTGGTAAACATCAACAGCGGCACGCTCAACTTGAAGGGTGTAAAGCAAGTTGGAGATAAGTTTTCTGAAGAATATCAAAAGTTAGGTTTTGAGGTAAAATGGGTTCCCGGAGAATCATTTGGTAGGGCAGGACATCTTGTTGCTACAAAGTTAAGTCCCAAAGGCCCGAAGATATTGATGATTGGCCATCTGGACACTGTCTTTGAGTTAGACAGCCCCTTTCAGAAATACACTATGGCTAATGACAGCATGATGCATGGTCCTGGTGCCTTAGATATGAAAGGAGGAAACGTCATCATGTTACTCGCATTGCAGGCACTTTCAGAAAATAAATTGTTGGATGATTTGTCGATTATGGTATTTTTAGTGGGCGATGAAGAATTGAGCGGAGAACCATTAGCCCTATCAAAGAAGGAATTAATAGAAGCTGGTAAGTGGGCAGATATTGCTATTGGGTATGAAGATGGTGATGGAACTTCTGAAAATGCAAATATCTCAAGAAGAGGATCGGCAGATTGGACATTAACAGTAAAAGGGGTAGCAGCACATTCATCCCAAATATTTCAGAAAGATATTGGCGCAGGAGCAATATTTGAAACATCTAGAATTCTAAATGAACTTTATTTAGAATTAAGTAAAGAAGAGAACCTCACTTTTAACCCTGGTATAATCATTGGTGGAAACCAGGCTGAATTTGACCCTAAATCAAATACAGGTAAGGCATTTGGAAAAAATAATATAGTTTCACAGGATGTAATCGTCAGAGGAGATATGCGTGCAGTTTCGAGAGAACAGCTTTTGCGAGCTCGAAATATAATGCAAAACATACTAAAAAATAATTATCCAAATACCTCCGCTAATATTGATTTTGGAGACGATGGTTATCCACCTATGACAATGAATCAAGGAAATAAACATTTGTTGGAGATATTTAGCAAAGCAAGCCAGGATCTCGGTTTTGGGCAAGTCTTCCCTGTAAATCCTCGAAATTCCGGTGCTGCAGATATTTCATTTGTTGCAGATGATGTAGAAATGGCTATTGATGGAATGGGTCTTTCAGGTACTGGAGGTCACACGATCGAGGAAACTGCCAACATAAAATTTCTACCAATAGAGGCAAAAAGAAGTGCAGTATTGTTGTATCGTTTGTCTAAATTAAATTTATAATTTTATATTACTGGTTATTACTCATCTTCTTATTACTAAATTCCTTATTTTTATATTATAAATGCATGGGATATGAAAAGAGTAGATGAAGTAGAAAAATTAATGCCAGAGGAGATGCTCGAGATTAAACTCATTAATCCAATTGAAAAAGCTGTGGGAATGCCGGCTGTTATCAGTTCAATAAAGCATGTTCTCGCTGAAATGCCTGCTAGTCGTGGTTTTAAAGCATTAAATTACCTTAATCAGTTTGATGGTGTTGACTGCCCGGGTTGTGCATGGCCTGATCCTGATGACGAACGATCAGCTCTTGGCGAATATTGCGAAAATGGTGCTAAAGCAATTGCTGAAGAAGCAACAACCAAATTAGTGACGCCAGATTTT
Source organism: Candidatus Brachybacter algidus (assembly GCA_016711705.1). Lineage (GTDB taxonomy): Bacteria > Bacteroidota > Bacteroidia > Chitinophagales > Saprospiraceae > Parvibacillus > Parvibacillus algidus. The sequence goes on from JADJSK010000001.1 coordinate 487,453, forward strand.
TTTGCTCAACATTCCATCGAAGAAATGTTGAATTGGACTGATTACGAACTCGGTAAATCCGGTCGTATTACCCATCCGATGTATTTGCCACAAGGTGGCACACATTATCAGCCGATCGAATGGGATGAAGCCTTCAATCTTATAGCTCGAAATCTAAATCAACTCAATTCACCCCATGAAGCTATTTTCTACACATCTGGTAGAACCAGCAACGAAGCTGCATTTCTTTATCAATTATTTGTAAGATCTTTTGGCACTAACAATCTACCTGACTGCAGTAATATGTGCCACGAATCGAGTGGGGTAGCGCTTGGAGAGACTATTGGTATAGGAAAGGGTACAGTTAAACTAGAAGACTTTTATCATACAGATCTCATTATAATCGCAGGACAAAATCCGGGCACAAATCATCCTCGAATGCTTTCAGCCTTGAAAAAAGCAAAAAGAAATGGTGCCAAAATTATAGCTATTAATCCTATGCGCGAAGCTGGATTGATATCTTATGCTGATCCACAGACGGCTTCAGGACTTCTGGGACAATATGCACCCCTTGCAGATCTTTATCTTCAGGTTAAGATAAACGCCGATCTCTCTTTATTTAAAGCTATTGCTAAGATCATTCAAAAAAGACAAAAGACAGACGGCAATATTTTTGATCTTTCCTTCATCAAGGATCACACCCATGGATATGATGAATATATTAAATCTTTGGATGAGTATTCCATTGAGGAGCTGATCAGTCACACAGGTCTAGATAGTAAAGATGTATATGAAGCTGCAGACCTTATCGCCTTGAAACCAAATATCATCCTATGCTGGGCAATGGGTTGGACTCAACACAAAAATGCAGTTGAAACGATTCAGGAAGGAGTTAATTTATTGCTTTTAAAAGGCAGTATAGGGAAACCTTTTGCTGGAGCCTGCCCTGTGCGGGGTCATTCAAATGTGCAGGGCGATCGAACTATGGGTATATATGAAAAGCCACCCAAGGCTTTTTTGGATCGATTAGATGAAGTTTTTGATACAAAGTTTCCAAGAGAAAATGGATTTGATACTGTTGATGCAATTCTGGCAATGAAAGAAGGTAATGGAAAAGTATTCATCGCAATGGGTGGAAACTATCTTTCAGCAACACCGGATACGGTATTGACAGCCAATGCATTAAGAAATACAAACCTGACCGTTCAAATTTCTACAAAACTTAATCGGAGCCATGTGGTCCATGGGTCAGAAGCATTGATCCTACCTTGTTTTGGCAGGACAGATCTTGATATTAAAAATGAAGTGAAGCAATTCGTGACGGTGGAAGACTCAATGGGAGTTGTTCATCAAAGCAATGGCAATCTGAATCCAACGAGCGACCAGATGCTGTCTGAAGTTGAGATCGTTGTTCGAATGGCAAAAGCTACATTAAAGAAGAATGTTAAAATAAATTGGGATGATTACCTAAATCATTACGACCATATCCGCAATGATATTGAAAAATCAATCCCTGGATTTAATGATTATAATAAAAGGGTCCGTCAAAAAGGAGGTTTCTACCTGCCAAATGCTGCCAGATACAATGAATATAATACAGGAACAGGTAAAGCAAATTTTACGGTAACTACCCCAGAACCATTCAACTTAAATAAAGGGGAAATGATCATGATGACCGTAAGGAGCCACGATCAGTTCAATACAACTATTTATGGTCTTAATGATAGATATCGTGGCATTACAAATGAACGTAGAGTCATTTTTGTCAATGAAATGGAAATGAAAAAACGTGGTTTAGCCAAACTTGAAAAAGTAAATCTTGTATCAACTTATGGTGGAATAAGGCGAATCGTTCATAACTTTCTTGTGATTCCTTATAACCTGCCAAATGAATGTTGCGCTTCTTACTTCCCTGAGACTAATCCATTAGTGCCTATCACTGAAACAGCGAAAAAGAGCAATACCCCGATATCCAAATCTGTCATAATCACTATTGAAAAACAAAGCTGATATTGGAAAGAAGTACTTGGAATCAAGATAAGGCAGAACACATCATTCAGAAACTTATGTTGAGCAATGACGCATTTAGCCAATGGATGGGCATAGAAGTTGTTGAGATTTCACCGATATCGGTAATATTATCAATGGTAATTACAGAAGAGATGACGAATGGATTTGGTATAGCCCATGGTGGCATAATATATAGTGTTTGTGACAGCGCTTTGGCCTTTGCATCCAATGCATATGGAAGACAAGCCGTATCAATCGAAACATCTATATCTCATCTCAAACCTTTGAAAATAGGCAATAGAGTGACAGTTACTTCTTACACCAAAAGAATATCAGGAACACTTGGACATTTTGAGGTGCTTGCTCATGATCAAACTAATGCGCTTGTTGGGATTTTTAAAGGAACTGTATTTTACAATGGAAAAGAATGGAATTCTTACGTAAAAAATGATAGTCAGTATAATAGTTAACCAGTTGACTAGTATTATAGTTAACCAGTTCGTTAGTATAACTCAAACTCTAATAATCTAATACTCTAATACTTTTAAACATGTAATTTTTCCTTTCGTCCAAGAAGAATCTCATTACTTTCTCTACGATCAGGATCAGGGACGCAGCAATCCACAGGGCAAACTGCAGCGCATTGAGGTTCTTCGTGAAAACCAACACATTCAGTGCATTTATCCGGTACGATAAAATAGTAATCATCAGATACAGGGGGCTGTAATGCATCATATTTAACAATAGTGCCATCCTCAAGTTGATATTCACCAACTACGCCGGTACCGTCCTTAATGGCCCACTCTATGCCACCTTCATAGATCGCATTATTGGGACACTCCGGCTCGCAGGCACCACAATTAATACATTCATCGGTGATAATAATAGCCATGATTTATAATTTTTTGCAAATATAGGAAACATCAATGAATCCCAAAATGTTCATTTGTCGTTCTTTAAAGTAAAGTAAACGGCCGTTGTATAAAAATTTCTAATGAATGGAATATCTTTCAATCCAGCAATTACCTTTTTTACTTTAAGTTTAAATTTATATTGATATATTGGATTTATAAAAAACATGGTCCTATCTTCAATTGAGAAGTATTTACTAGCTATTTTGTCAAACCTTTCTATGCTAATGCCAGTATCATCCAATTCCATCAATTCTTTTACGGTGGATTCTGGTTCACCAAAAGATTTCAAAATGCTTTTGTATAAAAATCTTGGTAATAAATGAATCCAGGGCAACTTGGACAATACTTTACTTTTAACGATCTGTTGATGACCACCAAAAGGCATATACCAGGGAGGAAAGGCAAAAAATAATATTCCTCCGGGTTTAGATAGCTTCTTTAACTCTGGAATAATCTTTTCCTGGTCTGGGATGTGTTCTATGACATCCTTTAGTATAATGAGGTCAAATGACTTTAATTTATCTTTCATTGGATCAATGTCATAAATATTCCTGACAATGAATTCAATCTGGCCCGCTTCTACTTCTTTTTCAAAAAAACTAAGTGCAGTATCAACTCTTTTTTGTTCCAACTCGATCCCTGTGCAATGATGTCCTAATTCCAAAAAAGCTTTCAATACTCCTGCTTCACCACATCCTACTTCTAAAACTCTAAGCGGCGGTGTCATATCCATCTTCCCTTTAAGATATGGAATAATATGATCCCTTGAAGTTAGGTATTGAATTTTAAAATAAGTCTCTATATCAGAATGAAATTCAAGCATTTAACGTAGTTTAAGTAAAGGAAACTCTAGTACCTCAGTACTTGTTTTTGTCTCAAAATCTATATGGTATATCATTGCCATTATACCATTGGATATGAGCAACCAAGGCGCAAAAATAACATTATTATAGAAAGCGACCTGATCCATTGTTTTCTGAGTAAGTTTGACTGAAGGAGCCTTCGTTTCTATGATCATCTGTGGCTCACCATTGTTATTGAAAATTATAAGATCAGTCCGTTTTTTCAATCCGTTCTTTTTAATTTCAAATTCTGTTCTCATGAGTCCAATAGGGATATTATAATCTCTTATGAGTTTAGCTATAAGACTCTGTCTTACACCTTCTTCAGGGGTTACTGACAGATAAACTTTACGCGTCAAATCAAGATAGCAAGGACCTTTTTCTCGATTTGTAATTTTAAGCTCTTGCGCAAATGGCAAGAGGTCGAAATGTATTGGCATTTATTCATTTGGTCCTGAAAGAAATTCAGGATTTTGAAGAAGCTTTCGCCGGAGCGCTAGCATGGTACTTGTTTTTTATTAAGTCAGCATATTTATCCAGAAGTTCTAAAACCTTTTTTTCACTCTTTGATTTTACTATGACTCCAATATGATTATCTAGGTGAAGTTTCCAAACAACTTCAGGATCATCAAATTCCTCATATCCGGCTCTAAGATTCTTGCATAAAGAGATTATGATTCCGGAATAGTTTTTCATTTTTTTTGGTGTCACATAACTAGAACCATTAGCTGCATGATCTTCAACCTTGGCCCATTCCTTCCATAGCTGGACTCCGCTGGCAAAGTAAACCATTTCAGCGAGATTAGCTCCTCCAACTCGACTGGCTGTTTCCAAAAAGTAAAACTGACCATCCTCATGGCATTTGATAAATTCTGTATGAGATGCGCTGTAGTTCATACCAAAAGCCTTCATTACGTCTTCATTCATTTTTTGAAGAGCCTTATCATCTTCACTGCCATGTGCTACTGTAGCTGATCGAAAAATTCCCCCACCATGAGCTACTTCAAACGGAGTGCTCAAATATTTGCTTACCTGGCAAAAAACCACTTTTCTATTATCATTTATTGCGTCAACATGATAAACGTCTCCCGGCCGAAATTGCTCGATGAGATAATTATGTCTTTTTTGACCTAGAGCATCTATGATATTCCAAACTTGCTCTGATGTATGACATTTCTCTATTCCTGTAGCAGAAGCCTCTGATCGGGGTTTAATTAACCAAGGTGCCTTAACTGTTTTGAGATAATTGTCTACTTCCGCATCATTAAATAGTCCTATAAAGGCTGGCACATTTATCCCAGCTTCAGCAGCCTTAACCCGCATAGCAAGTTTATCTCTGAAATGACGTCCCGTCGTCTGTCCCATACCTGGTAATCTGAAGGTTTCTCTCACTAATGCCGCCTTTTCTACATCAAAGTCATCTAAAGCTACAACGCGATCGATCTTTCTGGAACGCATGAGATATGCAGTACCTCCTATCAGATCGTCTAAATTCCAATCATCATTTGGTTTTTCCTGGATGTAAAATATTTCATCGATATGTGAAGTTGGCCAAGGTTTTCCTTCAAGACCTCTTGAGGTCACAAGAAACACCGTATTACCAGCTTCCTTGCAAGCAATTAGGAAGTCTGCACCTTTGAAAAAACTTGAAATACATAAAAAAGTAGCCATATACTTAATTTATCTAAATTTTAATTTAATGATGCCAAGGCCTAAACCCCGATTGTTGTTCCATTTTCAATAACTGCATTTTTCTTCACAACTACAATTCCATCCACAATGCAATACCTTTCTGCCTCCATATTCTCCAGTGCCACACTTCCCACTATGCGAACGTTGGAACCTATGCGCGCGTTTTTGTCTACTATAGCGTTTTCAATATAACTATCATTTCCTATGCCCATTGCGATGCCCCCTTTATTATCAACTATATCTTCTATAGATTCAAAATAGTCGTTACCCATTAATATTGCACTCTTGATTACAGTATTATTACCGATTCTTGACCGAATTCCAATCACTGCTCTTTCAATACTTTTAGCATGTATTATCGCTCCTTCAGAAATGATCGAATAATTGATTATTGAACCAAACACCTTAGATGGAGGCAACATTCTACCTCGGGTATATACTACTTTCTGGTTATCAAATAAATTGAATTGTGGTACATTATCTGTCAATTCGAGATTTGCATCAAAAAATGACCTGATATTCCCTATATCTGTCCAATATCCTTCATATTGGTAACTAACTACCTTTCTGTTATCTTGGATTGCCACCGGTATGATTTCTTTACCAAAATCATCTGCATCAGGATTTTGCTCAAATAACTCCTCTAATGCCTTTCTATTGAAAATATAAATTCCCATAGAAGCAAGATAGTTTTTTCCTGAATTCATGTTTTTATCAGAAACAACTGAAGTCCAATCATCTAAAATATCAGCATTAGGCTTTTCTATGAATCTTGGGATACAGCTATTTTCATCGACTTTCATTATCCCAAAACTTGTTGCATCAAATGCATTCACAGGAATAGTGGCGATCGTCAATTCAGCTTCTGAATCAATATGAAATTGAGCCATAGCCTCGAAATCCATTTGATAAAGTTGGTCTCCGGAAAGGATAAGGATGTAATCATGATCATGATTCTTCAAGTGATGCATTGATTGCCTTACAGCGTCCGCTGTGCCTTGAAACCACCTGTCATTGCCGGCTGTCTGCTCTGCAGCAAGGATATCTACAAATCCATGTGAGAAAATATCAAAATGGAAAGTGTTTTTAATGTGCTTATTTAAAGAAGCCGAGTTGTACTGGGTTAAAACGAACATCCGTTTGACACCTGAGTTCAAACAGTTGGATATCGGGATGTCAATCAATCTATACTTACCACCAATGGATACTGCAGGCTTTGATCTACTTTTTGTTAAGGGATATAATCTGCTTCCGGCTCCTCCGCCAAGAATGAGGCTTATCATTTTTATCATTTCAATATAAATTTCTGGTTATCTAAATATTTGGATAAATAGGAATAGTTTAAATTCTAGACTCAAACTAATTCTTCATATAAGTTTTTATAGTTCACAGCTGAGCTGTCCCATGAAAAATCTAATTTCATATCGTGAGACTGTAGTCTAGTAAATTCTTTTTGATCATGAAAAACGGCTATTGCCCTGTCTATAGCGACTAAGGCATCATCCACTGAGAACTGTTGAAACCGGAAGCCACGACCTTCCCAATCTCCATGATCCCAAACGGTATCTCTTAATCCCCCAATGGATCTTACAATTGGCACAGTGCCATATCTCATTGCATACATCTGGTTCAATCCGCATGGTTCCACCCGTGATGGCATGAGAATGAAATCTGCACCTGCATATAATTGATGTGCCAAGGTCTCATTATATTCAAGGGAGCAATCGAAGATGCCGCTCAAATGCCATTGTAAATGCAAAAAGCTTTGATGAAGATTCTTTTCGCCTGTACCTAATACAACGAAGGATACACGTCTACCACTTTGAGCACATTTCAAGATCAAATCAGGCAACAAGTCAGCCCCCTTTTCTCCTACTAAACGTCCTATAAAAGTAATCATTGGCAATCTCGGATCTACTCTGAACCTTTCACAAACTGCCATTTTATTATTTAACTTAAACTTTTTCACATCGTTAGTCAGATGGTATTGGATCCTTGGGTCATTTGTCGGGTCCCACGTCTCAGTGTCGATACCATTGAGTATGCCTTTACATTTATGCCATTCTGATTGAATAAGTGGTTCTAGGCCATTACTACTGACTGACAACTCTTCCATATATGAATAAGAAACTGTTGTTACCCTCCACGCACATTTAATTCCTGTGGCAAGACTATTGATCATACCGTTCCAATCAAGCACCGGCGCAGCGTAAGTCCTGAAGTATGGTAGTAAATCTTTGTTATTCCAAGAAAAAATTCCCTGATAGACACCATTGTGAATGGTCAGAACTGTCGGTATATAAGAAAGAGATTCATACTCGGGACAATAATTCATCATGAAAGGAATTAACGCCGTATGGTGATCATGGCAATGAATCACATGAGGTTTTTCGCTAGAAGCTATTATCCACTGAAGCACGGCTTGTTGAAAAACCATATACCTTTCTAATTCATCACTATAGCCATAACCAGTATTTGGATCAGCATAGACACCCGGTCTGTCAAACATACCGGGAATGTGCACAGCAAATAGCGTAAATCCTAATGTATCATTGACTTCCTGCTCAATAACATATGGAATATATGATTGATTGAGCCTTACTGTTCCTCTATGTACTGCCTTAAATGGATGCTCCCAAAGCCACTTTGTGCCATATTTAGGTATAATAACCCCAGCCTGAACCCCAATTCTGTTCAAATATTTTGGCAGTGCCCCAACCACATCACCAAGACCTCCTGCCTTCGCAGCTGGGTAACATTCGGCGGCAACATGTAATACTCTCATCTTATGATCTTTTATTCTGAATTCTTTAGTTCTAAAAGTATATATATTTATTGAATTCCAAAAAATAAAAATTAAATAAATGCTTATGTATTAAATACACAAACAAAAACAATATTAGGCAATTTAATTAACTCATTATTAATCAAGTTATTTTAAATAAATAATACTTACAATTTCTAATGATATTTAAAAATAAAAATGTGAGGCAGCCTCAAATATTATATCTTTGTTTTTAATAATACGTTCACATCTTGAAAAATAACTTGTTGGATTCTGAATCAGAAAACCTGAATACTGATGATAAGATCATAGAAAAAACCCTTCGACCCGGTTATTTGGATGATTTCAAAGGCCAACGAAAAATAGTCGACAACCTGGAAGTTTTCATAAAAGCGGCCAAGCAAAGAGGTGAAGCGCTTGATCATGTGCTACTTCATGGGCCTCCAGGCCTTGGAAAGACTACATTAAGCAATATTATTGCAAACGAATTGGGTTCAAACCTTAAAGTTACCTCCGGTCCGGTTCTTGACAAACCCGGTGACTTAGCTGGCCTGCTTACTAATCTTGAACCAAATGATGTCCTTTTTATTGACGAGATCCACAGACTTAACACTGTCGTAGAAGAGTATCTTTATTCAGCAATGGAAGATTATAAGATAGACATCATGATTGATTCAGGACCGAATGCGAGAAGTGTTCAATTGGCACTGAATCCTTTCACACTTATAGGAGCTACTACAAGACAAGGATTGCTTACAGCACCTATGCGGGCCAGATTTGGTATATCATTTCTACTTGACTATTATGATATTCCTACCCTTGAAGGCATTATCAAAAGGGCTGCCGGAATTTTATATGTTAAAACAGAAGATCAGGGAGTTCATGAAATAGCCAGAAGAAGTCGAGGCACACCACGTATTGCTTATGCTCTATTGAGGAGAATGAGGGATTTTGCACAAATAAAGGGTAAAGGCATCATAACTTTGGAAATAGCCAGAATGGGGTTAAATGCGCTTAACGTAGATGAAAGCGGTCTAGATGAAATGGATAATAAAATACTCAGAAATATTATTGAGAAGTTTAATGGTGGTCCAGTTGGAATCAGCACCATAAGCACTGCAGTGGGAGAGGAGAGCGGAACATTGGAAGAAGTCTATGAACCATTCCTTATCATGTCCGGATTTATCCAACGAACACCAAGAGGTAGAATTGTAACACCTAAGGCTTATAAGCATTTAGGATTTACACCACCAAGCTTGCAGGATTCTTTATTTGATTTAAGTTAGCAGGTGAGAAGGTGAGAAGGTGAGCAGGTGGTTCAAACAATCAGTGAAAATAAGCAATATCGCATTACTTTAACTTGCATTGTTCTATAAAATGATCTGGATAATTTCGTAACCACTCATTGATTTAACCATTATTACTGACCAGTGATTCACTGTACTACTATCATACTCTAATACTATCATACTGGTTAACTCTAATACTCTATACTCGCATAATCTCCTACGCTTGCGCCTTCGGAGTGCTGAAATTCATCGGAGGAATTGGTGGCATTTCCAGATCCTGAATATTACCATATGCTTGTTCAAATTTACCAATGTTTTCTCTGAGAGCATTCATCAGCCTTTTAGCATGTTGTGGTGTCATAATAATACGTGATTGAACCTTAGCTTTAGGCACATTAGGCATTACTCTTATAAAGTCAACAACAAATTCACTGTGGGAGTGGGTTATAATGGCAAGGTTAGCATATATGCCTTCAGCAACTTCCTCGTTCAGCTCTATATTTAGTTGGTTTTGATTCTCATTAACTTCAGCCATCTTCCTGTGTATTTTGTTGATTATTGAAAGGTAAAGGTAGTAAAAATCAGTCTTACCCAAAAATATTCTTGTATTTGAAATTTTAAGGACTTTAAAAGAATATAAAGTCTAATTTTGATTACTAATCTATTAATTAATATGAAAAAAGGTTTCCTGCTGGCATTTATTATTTCAGTTCTCATAAGCAATGCTAATGGGCAAATGTACTTAAAAGTAAAAGTTGCTCCCCAGTTCTACACAGCTTTTTTTGACACGCTGCATGTTCCTTCGGCTTTAAATAATTGGGACCCAAGTTTTAATTACGAAATGATCTCTGAAAATTTATTCAAAATTCCTGCCTTTCAGGGAAATACTGAATATAAGATCACAAGAGGTAACTGGAATACAGTAGAAGCAGCTATAAATGGAAATGATATAGCTAATAGAACCATAACATATCAAAAAGATGATACTATTGTAATCGAAGTAAAACAATGGAAAGATCTATACACTTCATCAGCCCATACTGCCAGTCCTCAAATACATCTGTTAAAGTCAGACTTTAAAATGCCGCAATTGAGCAGTACAAGGAGAGTGTGGATATATCTGCCTGCCGATTATTACACCAGTGGGGATGATTATCCGGTGCTTTACATGCATGATGGCCAGAACTTATTTGACAAGCCATATTCCTTTGTTGGAGAATGGAAAGTTGATGAAGCTCTTGACCAGTTTGAAAGTTCTGGAGAAAGATCCTGCATCGTCATAGGTATTGATAATGGGGGAGGAGAACGGATCAATGAGTATACTCCATACAGACATCCAAATTATGGTGGTGGGCAAGGTGAAGCCTATACCGCATTTTTAGTTGAAACACTTAAGCCATTTATAGACAGTCATTTCAGGACACTTCCCGGACCTAAAAATACAGGAATCGCAGGAAGTTCATTAGGTGGTCTCATCAGTTATTATGCTGCAATCAAGCATCCTGAAATCTTTGGTAAAGTAGGGGTCTTTTCACCAAGTTTCTGGTACTCAGATAGTTTGTTTGCTGATGTAACAACATACGAACCATTTGATAATCAAAAATTTTATATCGTGGCAGGTCAAAATGAAGATGAAGACATGGTTCCAGACATTGATAATTATATCGATAAAATGAAGATCAGAGGTATCAATGATGAACAATTATTGAGACTTATTCAACCTGATGGACAGCATAGCGAATGGTTCTGGGCTAGAGAATTTCCGGCAGCTTATAAGTGGCTGGATCTTTGGGATAAAGGATTGGTAAAGACAGAGGAATCAATTGACAGTCAAATATTTATGAGCATCAACGAAAGCCCTTCTTTAAATCCAAGATTTATAATATCCTCTGAACTTACCACTCCAGCCAAAGTAGTTATTATTGATGAAAAAGGAAATCAATTCCAAACTTTTCGTCCAACGAATCATGCGACGATATCAATGGATTCTACAGCAAAAGCAGGAGTTTATTTCGCACACTTCTCCTCAGGAAAACATAATCAGACAATTAAATTCATCAAAATGTAGTTATTTCTTGGGCTATAATAAAACAATAACTCCCAGAAAAATTTGAACGGTATAAAATATAATTATGTATAATCTTTTGGTATTTATATTATTACTGACTTTTCCAGTTACAAATAGCTCATCAATTAGTACTGTGGATCATAAAGCTCCAATAGAAGAATTATCAGCATATCTTTTTCTATCAGAAACATGCCCCATTTGTATTAGTCTGACACCAGAGATTAAAAAAATTGAAGCAGAATTCTTAAACAAAGGTTTAGTCTTGCACCTCGTCTTCCCTAATGTCAAAGATTCTAATCCAGAAAAAATAGGCAAGTTTGTCAGAAAATATCACCTAAAATCTCAAGCATTTATTGATAATGAACAATCATTGACCAATAAATATGGAGCTTCCACCACACCTGAAGTTTTTCTAGTGGAAAAAAAGACGGATAGAATCATTTACAGTGGTAAAGTTAATGATGAATTTATCGCCCTGGGTAAAAGAAAACGCACTAACATCAATCATTTTCTATATGATGCTATTCGGAAATACCTTGAAGGAGATAAATCTACCGTTATTTCTACTAAGGCTGTTGGATGTTTCATAATCAAGGAAATAGACTGATAAACATCTTTGATAATGTCATTGCTGTTTAAAAAAAATTATATTTGTAACTCATAAGAGGTCATATTGACTTATTAGCATAATCTTGAATAGAGTATTATTAAATTTTTTCTCAAATGAAGTATTTACTAGCCTTCCTATTTGCCGCTCTTTTAAACGTTACATTTACAACTGCCCAAGATGTAACATTCTCCAAAGACATCGCTCCAATCGTTTTCAAGCATTGTACTTCTTGTCACAGGGAAGGAGAAATAGCACCTTTCCCTCTTACTTCATATGATGAAATTAAGTCCAGAGGCCCTTTCATTCAATATGTCACCACCAGTAAATATATGCCACCCTGGAAACCACAACAGGGAATTCAGCATTATCAAAAAGAAAATTACCTTTCAGATGATGAGATTGGTCTTATCACGCAATGGGTAGATGCAGGTATGCCAAGAGGCAATGCAGCTGAAGAACCAGAACTTCCAGTGTTTCCGGAAGGTTCGCAAGTTGGAACTCCAGACCTTGTTGTATCTTTCTCTCAATCATATTTGCACAAAGGCACTGGGATCGATGAATACAGATATTTTGTAATTCCAACTAATCTTACAGAAGCCAAATACCTTACAGCACTTGAAGTGCGACCCGGAAATAAAAAAGTAGTACACCATACATTAGTTTGGGCAGACTCAACGGATGCATCAAAACAAGCAGACGCGGCGACTCCTGAATACGGCTATGAAGGAAGTGGAGGAAGTGCAGCAGGCAGCCTAGACAATCAATTGCCCGGTTATGTACCCGGTCAAAAACCTATAGTTTATAAGGATGGCCTTGCTATTAGGATCCCTAAACAATCTGATCTTTTACTTCAAATGCATTATGCCCCGTCTTTCACAGATGAAGTGGACAGCACCACTATCAACTTATTTTTTTCAAAAGTACCGCCAAAAAGAATTGTGAAAACATATGTGGTTCTGCCCCTGCCACAGATTATAAGTGAAGCTTTTATAATTCAGGCTAACAAAGTCAAAGAGTTTCATGGAAAAATTCCGATTTCGACAAAAACTACATTATTGGGTCTTGGGCCACACTGTCATCTTTTAGGTCAAAATTGGCACGTATTTGCAATAAGGCCCGGTAAAGATACTGTTGAACTTATCAAGATCAATGAATGGGATTTCAATTGGCAAGGATCATATAACTTCGTAAAACCAATTATTCTGCCGGCTGGTTCAGTGATTCATGCTCTAGCTACGTATGACAACACCGCTGACAATATCAATAATCCGAATAATCCTCCAAAATTAATTTCTTGGGGTGAAAAGACCTCAGATGAAATGTATTATTTGCCTTTGATCTTCATGGACTATAAAGCAGGAGATGAAGATTTAAACTTTCTTGATGAAACATTAGCTGTTGATTATCAAAAAGATGACAACTCTGGTACAGTTTTATATCCAGTTTATCCAAATCCGGCTGGAAATGAAACTAATATTTATTTTACTTTGGATAACATTGAAAAAATGACACTCACAATCATGAATGAGCAAGGAGTTATCATGGATAGCCCATTCAAATCGAAGCTTTATGCCTCAGGTCAACATATAACGAAATTAAATACTCAGGACTACAAAAGCGGATTTTATTTCGTTATTCTAGATAACGGAATCAAAAAAATGACTCAGAAATTTGTAATCACACGATAATTTTCAAAATAAAAAGCATTAAATGAAATTTTTCTATACTCTATTATCTATTGTTTTTGCTGGCAATATCTTCGGCCAAACAATTAATTCAACATCTCTTCCTAAAGTCAATTCTGAGAATAGTTACTATTCATCTTTAAACACAGACTTGAATGAGATATCTAAAGTTGGAAATGGCCAAACGTGGGATATATCTGGCGTATCAGGTGGAATAACCACTCAAACTAAATATGAATTACCTGTCAAAGGAAATTACGGTTATTTGTATCCGCAAGCTACTTATTTTATTAATGAGGGTGGAGATGGCGAAGTTTATTATAAATCCGACGATACTGGTTTAAAATTATTAGGTGCACCTAGTCCATCATTTATTAATCCTGGCATAATTGAAAAGGGAGAAATCAGACCACCAATTTTTGAGATCAAAACACCTATGAATGTAGGAGATCAATTAAATCAAACAGCTTATTTGGTCATCGATATACCTGTGTCGATTATTCCAGACAGTTTATTAAATACACTACCAATAAAGCCGGATTCCCTTAGGTTGAAAATAACAACTAAGTATAATTACGAATGCACCGGTAGTGGAATTCTAAAATGTCCAGGAAAAGATTTTAGTGTATTACAGCAAATAGCAAATATCACCACAATAAGTAATGCAGAGGCAAAGGTTCCTTTTTTGGGTTGGATTGATGTATCTAATTTTGTAGATTTTGGTCTGGGAGAGGAAGATTTAATTACGAATATTACTTTCTGGTCTCCGGATCATGTAGGATATGTAGCTCAATTCCAGGTAAGACCTGATATCAAGGATATAGTTGTCGCTAAATATACTACTGAAGGAACATTGTTGAAATCAAATGATGATCAATATACGAGTTCAACAATTGAAATTTTTCCAAATCCTATTTCAACAGAACTTAGAATAAAAAATGTTGAGGGACATGTTGCTGATTTTGTAAAAATAAATTCCATCGATGGAACTTCGTTGATTGAAAAGCAGATCAATAATAATGAAGTTATAAATGTATCGCGGCTCAATCCGGGGCGCTACATTGTTAATTTATACCAAAATGGCCAGGTCATAGCTATTAAAAAAGTTATCAAGCTTTAGTTTGCCTTTAGAATATAAACTATAAAAATAAGAAGATCTTATGATCTTAGACTTGGCATATTTTGATTGGGACTGGAAAGAATTTTTTGCAGTTTTTGTTACACTGTTTGCAGTAATCGACATTTTGGGATCAATACCCATCTTAATTTCGCTTAAGGAAAAAATGGGTCACATACGATCTTTCTATGTGGTGGTATTATCAGGAATATTAATGATAATGTTCTTCTTTCTTGGAAGGCCATTTTTGGACCTTTTCGGATTGAGTGAAAATTCATTTGCAGTAGGTGGCAGCATCGTTATTTTTTTATTAGCGCTGGAGATGGTACTTGGAAAAGAAATATTCCACAATGATGGTAATCCAAAAGCCGGAACACTTGTGCCGATTGCCTTTCCTCTGATAGCGGGGGCAGGCACACTAACTACGATCATGTCCTTAAAAGCCACTTATGAAAATAGTGGTAAAAACGAGATAGTTATCCTTGTTGCTATTATTGTCAATCTCATCGTTGTATATGCGGTTCTTAAATCACTTAAATGGATTCAAAAGGTAATTGGAGTGTCAGGACTGATTGCAGTTCGAAAATTTTTTGGCGTAATTCTGCTTGCGATTTCTATTCAGATTTTTGTCAAAAATATTGGTAAAATCGGTTTTTAAAAATTGATCTTTGAAAATCGTTTGCAGTTAAAAGAATTTGCAAATGATTTTTAATGTTTAGTTTTGCGCGCTTAAGTATTGCTTTATGTCTATAGAAGTATCAGGATTAACGAAAATATATGGATCTCAGAAGGCTCTGGATGATATTTCCTTTTCTGTCAAAAAAGGAGATATTTTAGGATTCCTGGGCCCTAATGGTGCCGGGAAATCCACTACCATGAAAATCCTTTCCTGCTTTATACCACAATCATCCGGTGAAGCAAAAGTATGTGGCATGGATGTTAGAACAGATTCATTAAAGATCAGAAATGAAGTAGGATATTTGCCTGAGAACAATCCACTTTATAAGGATATGTATATCAAAGAATATTTGGCTTATATAGCTCGTCTGTACAATATCAGTAAACCTATGAAAAGGGTAGGAGAAATGATAGAACTTACAGGTCTAGGACAGGAACAAAGAAAGCTAATCTCACAATTGTCCAAAGGATACAAACAAAGAGTAGGTCTTGCTCAAGCAATGATTCACAACCCTCAGGTGCTAATCATGGACGAACCAACTTCAGGATTGGATCCAAATCAATTAGCTGAAATCCGTAACCTCATCCGCGAAATAGGTAAAGAGAAAGTTGTTGTCTTTTCCACACACATAATGCAGGAAGTTGAAGCCTTGTGCAATAGGGTTGTGATCATTAATAAAGGTAAGATTGTTATTGATGATGAAATTTCAAAATTAAATACTATTTCTCAGGGCAGCAATTCCGTTACTATTCAATTTTCAAAAGATTCCAAGGCTAATCTAAACCACTTCAAAGAAATTGCCGGTTTGAAAAACATAGAAAGTTTGGAGCAAAATTCTTATATGTTTACAAGCAATGATTCAGTAGACATCCGGGAAGCATTGTTTGATATCTCAGTGGCATCCGGGCTGAAAATCATTCGTATGGAACAAAAAACATTCAGCATGGAAAATGTCTTCCAACAACTGACAGCAAGTAAATAAAAGTAGTATGTGGACTATTGCATTCAAAGAAACATCAACGTTTTTTAGTTCGTTGGCAGGATTTATCATAAGTGGCGTATTTCTGCTTTTAATGGGGTTAATGTTATTCTTTTTCCCGGATACCAGCATTTTATCTTCAAATTATGCGACGATGGACGGTTTGTTCTATTTGGCACCAACGATTTTCACTTTTGTAATACCAGCTATCACCATGAGATTCTTTGCTGAAGAAATACAGTCCGGAACAATAGAATTATTAGCAACCAAACCAATATCAGATCTTAAAATCATCCTTGGAAAATTTCTGGCCGGTTTGTTTCTGATAGGCTTATGTCTTTTGCCTACGCTCATATATTATTATACAGTGTATCAACTTGGTTCACCTAAGGGCAATCTGGATAGCGGCGGAATTATGGGTTCATATGTAGGACTTGTTTTTCTATCTGCTTGTTTTTTGGCAATAGGTATTTTTTCAAGCGCATTGTCAAGTAATCAGGTAGTAGCTTTCATCATTGGAGCATTTCTGTGCTTCTTGTGTCAATGGTTCTTTTTATATGTGAGTAAATTACCTGTATTCGTTGGATCGTTGGATTATTTTATACAAAAGATAGGCATGGATTATCACTACGGAAGGATGAGTAAAGGAGTGATTGACTTAAAAGATGTTATTTATTTCTTATCAGTCATCACCTTATTTATCGGTTTTACTCACTTCGTATTGCAGAAAAGAAAATGGTAGAAAAATCGAAAGAATTGAAAGAAAAGGAACAAAAAATATTAAGTAACAAAACGCAAAGTATATATGCTTTAGCGCTGTTAATAGGGTTCTGTATAGTAATTAATATAATTTTCTCTTTTGTAAATTTCAAGATAGATCTTACGGAAGAGAAAAGATTTACCTTAACACCATCTACTGTCCAAATGCTCAATGGATTGAAAGATAATATTTATGTTGAGGTTTTACTGGAAGGCCAATTTCCTGCCGGATTTAAAAGGCTTCAAGAGTCTACTAAGGACCTTTTAGATCAATTCAGAAGTGAGTCTCCGTATATTCAATACAGATTTTTCGATCCACTGGCTTTAGTTACGGTCGCAGAAAAAAATAATAGGATCAAGGATCTGGCTGAAGATGGAATAAAACCAACCAACCTAAGGGTAATGGAGGAAAATGAATCTACAGAAAAGATTATTTATCCTGTTGCAGTAGTAAAATTTGGATCTAAATCTATTCCTGTTAACTTATTGGAAAATAGTATTGCAGGTTTTAGTGATGAGGAAGTTCTTAACCAATCGATCAATCTTTTAGAATATAAAATAGCTGATGCAATAAATAAAATATTGAGGGTTCAAAAACCTACTATTGCTATTACTAAAGGACATGGGGAGTCGAAACCAATAGAAACTCAGGATCTTATAAATACATTATCTCCATTTTATAACTTGAAATGGATAAGCCTGGATAGCATGTATACCGTGCCTGACGATATCAAGTTGATCATTATGCCCAATCCATCAGTAAAATTCGATGAAAAGGCTAAATTCGTACTTGACCAGTTTGTAATGAAAGGGGGAGATGTCATGTTTCTGATCAATAGGTTGAAAATTGATATGGATAGTCTTCGGAATGTGAGAGCAGAGTATGTACCAATTGAAAATGATGTCAACCTGGAAGATATGTTTTTCAAGTATGGAGTGCGGATCCAGCCCAATTTAATTTTGGACCTGGAATGTTCTAAAATACCTTTAGTTGTAGGAAAACTTGGCACTGGTGCTCAGACAGAATTGTTTAAATGGTATTATGCTCCATTACTGTCAAGTAATTCGATCAATCCTATCGTCAAAAATATAGATAGAGTCAATGCTTATTGGACCTCAACTGTGGATACAATCAAGACAAAAACTGATATCAAAAAAACTGTTTTACTTTCATCCAGTCAATATTCCAGAGTTCAGTTTGCACCAGTCCGTATTAATTTTGAAATTTTAAGATATGATCCGGATCCCTCGAAATTTAATAAACCTAACCAACCTGTCGCAGTTTTGCTGGAAGGCAAATTTCCATCCTTGTATGAGAATAGAGTAAGTCCGGATATGCTAAAGACTCTAACTGATATTAAGGCAGAATATAAAAGTTCCGGTGATGAAGCTAAAATCCTCGTAGTTTCCTATGGTAAGTTGATTAATAATTTGTACAACCCGACACAAAGTGATTATATGCCTATGGGGTACAATACCTTTGAAAAGCAATTGTACGGCAATAAGGATTTCGTAATTAACGCGATTGAATACATGTTTGATGAAAAAGGCATATTGGCAGCACGCGCTAAAGAAGTAAAATTAAGGCTACTGGACACTGTAAAAATCAAAAACGAAAGATCTTTCTGGCAATTTATCAACGTTTTATTGCCAATATCGTTATTAGGGCTTGGAGCACTCTTTTTTAATATTTTACGCAAAAGAAAGTTTGCTTCTTAATTTTTAACTTTATTATTCTAAGCTCAATAACAGATACTCTATGTCTAAAAACTATAAATATTTATTTTTATTTTTATTATTACTAACTGGACTCGCTTTTTTTATTTATAAAAAGAATAATGTCAAAAGTTCTATGACTGATAGCAGCAGGGACTTTGGAATTGAAAATACAGACAAAATCGGTAAGATATTTGTGACTGACCGTTCTCATCTTGGATATACTTTGGAAAAAAGAAATGGTGTGTGGTTTGCTGACAGCATTCATCCTGCTGATATAGAATTCGTCAACATATTACTCACCACTATTCGGAAGATGTCTGTGACAAACCTTGTCCCTAAGACTGCTATCCCAAATATTATGAAGGATGTGGCTACGATAGGCAAGAAAGTAGAAATATATGACCTGGATGGAAAAAAACTTAAATCATTTTATATTGGTGCGACGAATCAACGGGTAAACGGTGTATTCATGGTTTTGGAAGGTTATAATATCCCTTATGAGATGGGCATCACTGGGTTCAATGGAAATATTGGTGGCCGATTCTGGCCATTAAACCTTATCGATGTTCGAAGTAAACAACTCTTTAAATATCAGGTAGGACAAATCAAATCTATAGAAATAACTTACCCACGTGACAAAGATGAGTCGTTTACATTGAACATTGAAGGCAATAGCAAATACAAAGTATTCCCGATTAGCACAACTAGGAAAGTAATAAATAGAGAAGTAAGCAAGGGTCTTACCGAAAGGTTCTTGTCCAATTTTGAAGATATACGTGCAGCTTATGTAATTAGAGATAATATGCTGGGAGCTGATACGCTTGTGTCCACAGTACCATTTGCATCTTATAAAATATTGGATAAGGATAATATAACAAAGACCGTAGATTTTTACCCGGTATTGAATGGTGAAAATAGGATTGGCTTAGGCTATGAGCCTGAGACATTTTATGCTGTAGTAAACAATAAGAATTATTATACAGCACAAAACTCCGTATTGAAGAAAATATTCTGGGGATATTCGTACTTTTACGAGAAGTGAAATACAATATCAAATATCTAATATTATTCCTGATAATACTTTCTTTTGCCGGATTCAAAGTTTCTGGTGAAGATGATTGGGGTTTCTTTGGGCATAGAAGAATAAACAGACTTGCTGTTTTTACTTTACCTGAAGAGATGATGCCGCTCTTTAAAAGTAGCCTGGATTTTCTAACTGAACATGCTGTTGATCCGGATAAGCGCAGGTATGCTTTCCGGCTGGAAGCTCCGCGTCATTACCTTGACATGGATGCATACAAAGACAAATGTCTTCCGCACAACTTCGCTGAAGCGTTTAGCGCATATTCACATTTGGAATTTATCAACAACAAGAATGATACCATTAGGATCAACGTCACTGATACCTCTTGGTGCAATGTTAGTAAATCGGCTGTGATGACAGATGGGAGATCCAGTTGGGAAGTAAGCAAAAGAGATGTAAGATATATCTATAATTTCTTTGTCTTACCCTCCTACTATGATGACAATTATAATATACCTATCGATTCTTTATCAAGACTTTATACGCAACTAAAGGGTAAAATGCGCTCTGTAAGGTTAGTAGATCATTTTACAGAACATGGTATAGTGCCCTATGTGATCGAGCAACAATATAACAAGCTTGTGAAAGCTTTCATTGCCAAAGATAAAGACAGAATCATCAATATATCAGCGGATTTGGGTCATTATGTTGCTGATGCTAATGTTCCACTTCATGCGTATAGTAACTACAATGGCCAAAAGTCAGACCAATATGGTATCCACGCATTTTGGGAAAGTAGAATACCTGAATTATTTGCTGATGAACAATATGATTACTTTGTCGGGAAAGCAAAATATATAAAAAATATCAATGAATTTGCCTGGCAGACGATTCGTGAAAGTGGAAGACTGGCAGATACTGTGCTTTTGATTGAGGCTGAACTAAGAAAAATATATCCGAAGGATCAACAGATGTGTTTTGATCAAAGGTCAGGACAAGCGGTATGGTTGCAATGTAGAGATTTTGCTGCTGCCTATTCGGATAAAATGCAGGGAATGGTAGAAAATCGTATGCGCAATGCAATACTAGGTGTAGGTTCTATCTGGTATACAGCATGGGTTGAATCCGGAAAACCCGATTTGAATTTCCTTAAAGACCAACCTGTTTTTTGGATACAGGATTCAAGCGTTTTAAAATATGATGAATATATTAAATCAGGTAAGAAAGGGCAGGGCAGGGATCATGAATGAATAAATTATATTATTTAATTTTATCATATTCAACCATCTGAAATTCGATTTTATATGATATTTAATTGTAAAAATATATATTATAATAATATTTCATATTTTTGTACAAAATCTTGCAAGTATTACTAGATAAGGTTCATTTTAACTCATAACTTTGCAAGTATTACAGACTTTGAAAATAAACGAAACAATGAATAATAAGATCATTTTATTTTTCTGCATATTCAGCATATCTTTTAATGTATACGGGCAAAACCCAACTGATAAAAACGCATTGACATTCAGGGCATTATGGGCTGATTACTATAATCCAAATGGAGGTGACTTGTCTGATTATAAGAGTTACAGATATGGATTGAGTGCTGCCTATACTAGAAATATAAATAAATTTCTAAACATATCTATTCCAGTCAGATTCCTAAACGCAAAACTGATCGATCAATCTCAAAATACATTAGTTGCAGGAGGTGATATACAGTTACAGGGACAATTAATTAGTGGGAAAGGACAGATTATACCCTATGTTCTAGCCGGAGTAGGTACACATTATATCAAGAAAGACGGAGCTGATGTTCAAATTCCAGTTGGACTTGGGTTCGATATTAGGATATTTGAAAGAGGGTACTTAAACATTGCAACTGAATACCGTTTCAGTCTGACAGAAGATAGAAATAATTTTATTCATGGTTTAGGATTTAAATACCATATGGGTAAAGGCTCTACTATGGCAGATATGGATGGAGATGGCATTACTGATTCACTCGACCTTTGCCCAACTATCAAAGGGTTAAAATCTTTTAATGGCTGTCCCGATACTGATGGAGATGGTGTACCGGATAACTTGGATGAATGTCCAACTGTTGCAGGTCTTGCCTTGAGTAATGGATGCCCTGATACTGATAATGATGGCGTGGCTGATCAAGTCGATAAATGCCCGAATGAACCTGGATTAAAGGAAAATAATGGGTGTCCTAGCCTGGATCGTGACAGTGATGGAGTTCCGGACGCTACAGATTTATGTCCGGATGTACCTGGTAATAAGTCTGCAAAAGGTTGTCCGGATGGAGATGAGGATGGAGTAGCAGATGATAAAGATGAATGCCCGGACGTGGTAGGACTTATTCAATTCAACGGTTGTCCTGATACTGACGGTGATGGTGTTGAAGACAGGTACGACAAATGTCCAACAGTGAAAGGTAGTAAGTCAAATAAAGGTTGTCCTGAAATAGCAAAAAAAGATAGAGAAAAACTTGAATTTGCAATGAAAGCGGTTCAATTTGAACTTGGTAAAACAATTTTGTTAGCTTCTAGTTCTCCCATATTAAATGATATAGCAGATATCATGAAAAGATATCCAGATTATGTACTTACGATTAGTGGTCACACTGATCCTACCGGAAAGGCAGAAACAAATCGTAAACTAAGTACTAATAGAGCCAGAGCTTGTTATAACTATTTAGTTTCCAAGGGAATAAGCACTGGAAGGATGGAGTATATAGGTTATGGTCCTGACAAGCCAAGGTATGATAATGCTACTGAAAATGGACGACAATTAAATAGAAGAGTTGAGTTTAGTCTTGACTTGAAGTAACAAATTTAAATTTAAGAATTATAAGCCGGAGCATACTTTTGCTTCGGCTTTTTTTATATTCATTACTGTAGAAAAAATATATTCATTATAATTTTTCAAATATTTTAAATATTAGGCAATTTTTGATATTTTCAAAACAATATATCAAAATACTTAAAAATTTAAATAGACCTTCTGTTTATTCAAATTATACCGCAATTTTTCTTTAAAATAAATCTATTAATCTAGAATATATTCTTACCTTGTTGAACCAAGTACACTTATTAAAGTGGATTTTGGTCTAAAGCACATTTAAGATTAATTAACCCTTTTCGTATCATTTATGGGTAAAGACATACAAAACATTCAATTGAATAAGTTTTTCTTATTGACCTTATTTTTGATCACATTCATGTGCGCAAATGGCCAATCAAGATTCGCAGGACGATTGGTTGACAAAGCTTCTAAACAAGCCCTCATAGGTGCAACTATCATTGATATAAGTGATCCATTGAACAATACGATCAGTGATGAAAGCGGAATCTTTTACATCAATAATGCTAAATTCCCTTTGCAATTAAGAATTAGCTACATTGGATATGCTGAATTAGTGTACGATATAGCAGCTAATCCTGGTATTCCACAAGTAATCAACCTCGAAGAATCCGGACAATTGTTAGAAGGTATTGTAATCAAAGGCCAACGTGTATCAGATAAGCAAAAAGCTGATCCTAGATCAGTTGAATCTATGGATTTGGCAGCAATAAAAGAAACTCCTTCGATTAGCTTTTACAGCGGATTAGGGAATTTGAAAGGTGTAGATCTTACTACTGCTAGTTTAGGTTTTACTATTATAAATACCCGGGGCTTTAATAGTACTAGCCCAGTCCGATCTCTTCAACTAATTGATGGAGTGGACAATCAGGCTCCCGGGCTGAATTTTTCATTGGGTAATTTCTTAGGAGTATCTGAACTGGATATTCTCAAGGTAGATCTAATAGCCGGTGCAAACTCTACACTCTATGGTCCAAATGCATTTAATGGTGTGATCAATATGGAGACAAAAAGTCCTTTTTATCATAAAGGGCTATCTGCTTCAATCAAAGTTGGAGAACGCAATCTTGGGGAATTTGCATTTCGTTATGCCGATGTCATCAAAAATAAATCAGGGAAAGATTTCTTTGGTTATAAAATAAACTTCTTTCATCTGCGAGCTAATGATTGGGAAGCTGATAATTATGATGCTGTCTTTGAGTCAAGAGACAAATCGACCAACCCTGGTGGCTATGATGCGGTGAATATTTATGGTGATGAAGATGATAACAGATTTAAGAATAGTAATCTAAATGGCTATAAAGGTCTTACCACTTGGTCGAGAAAGGGATATAAGGAAGTCGATCTTGTTGATTATAATACAAGAAACACCAAAGCCAATATTGCCTTACATTTTAAGACATCTCCAAAAAAGGATATTGAATCTCCAGAATTGATTTTATCATCAAGTTTTGGCTCAGGTACCACTGTTTATCAGGGAGACAATAGATTTAGCTTGAAGGATATCCTCTTTTTTCAAAACAAATTAGAGTTTAGAAAGAAAGATAAATATTTTATTAGAGCTTATGCTACACATGAGGATGCAGGTAATTCTTATGATCCATACTTTACCGCGTTACAGCTGCAAGAAAGTAATAAAACTAGTGAAAAGTTCTACTCCAATTTTATAAAGTATTGGCAGACAAATTTGAATAAAAGAATTACAGAAACCGGCTACCCTAAATTAGTTGCAATGCCAGATGGATCTTACCAATTCGAAGCAGGCAAGTTGGAGCAATGGTTTGGCACTCATCAGGATTCTCTCAATTCTTGGTATTCAGAGGCAAAAAATTATGCAGATGGTCTGGTCATTTTACCTGACGAAAATGGATTTTATGAGCCTGGGACAGAAAGATTCAATAAAAAATTCAATGAGATTACTAGTGCAACTTCAAACAGTAAAGGTGAAAAATTAGGGAGTAGATTTTTTGATAAATCAGCATTATATCACGTTCAGGGCGAATATAAGTTTAATGATAATTTTGCATATTACACTGTCGGTGGAAATGGTAGATACTATACACCAAATAGCAATGGAACAATATTTTATGATACTGCTGGAATAAAAATCACTACTTACGAATATGGTGTTTACGGAGGTCTAGAGAAAAAACTTTTTAAAGATAAATTTACATTTAATGCAGCTGTAAGAGCTGACAAAAACAAAAATTTTGATTTACTCATCTCACCTGCAGCAAGCGTAGTGTGGAATCCATCTCCTAATAATTATTTCCGCTTCTCATTTTCTTCGGCGATTAGAAACCCTACCTTGACTGATCAATACCTGAATCTGAATGTAGGTCCTGCTACCTTAGTTGGGAATCTCTATGGGGCAGATAGTGTTATTACAGTTGAATCCTTTATTGATCACCTTACAGATCTAAGTAACAAGGTAGAATATTTTAACATTGATCCTATTAAACCAGAAAAAGTTAAGTCATTTGAACTTGGCGCCAGAACAACTTTATTTGAAAAAATATATGTTGATGCCGGCTATTTCTATAGTATCTATAATGACTTCATCGGATATAATATTGGTATTAAGTCTGAATTTGATCCTGTGACTAGCCTTCCAAATTTTGTCAATGTATATAGATATGCTGCCAATTCAACCAATACTGTTACTACACAAGGTTTCAATATTGGGTTGAACTATTATTTTGCAACTTATTATATGGTTGCTGCGAATTATTCGTGGAACAAATTAAATAAGACATTTGCTGAAGATCCAATTATTCCAGCTTTCAATACTCCTGAACATAAATACAATGTTTCAATTTCAGCTAGAAATCTTGAGATTAATCTTGGAAGAAAATCTTTAAAAAATATAGGCTTTAATGTAACTTATAAATGGCTACAAGGGTTCATATTTGAAGGTTCACCTCAATTCACAGGTTTTATTAATAGTTATGCGCTCATGGATGGGCAAATTTCACTTGGATTGGATAAAATTAATTCTGTCGTTAAAATAGGTGCTTCAAACTTACTTAATAATAAAGTCTACCAAACATACGGTGGCCCGAGAGTAGGGAGAATGGCATATATTAGTGTAGTATATAATTTTGTAAAAAAATAATTATTTGTATTTTAAAATGTAATTTTATAAAAAAATGAATTCTATGATGAAGAAAAGTTTACTAACTTTATTTTTGGCTTTTATGATAATATGTAGCTCTTATAGCCAAAAAAGATACCTGGAACCGGTTTTTTCAGGTGTCACTAAAAACACATTAATCTATGGATATAACTTCCATATATTATTTGTTCCTGTAACTGGACACTCAACTTTACAGCCGTTAGTTGCAGATGTTTATACTCCTAATGGAGATACCGAAACAAAGAGACCTTTAGTAATATATTTCCACTCAGGAGATTTTTTACCTCACCCACAAAATCAAAGTATTAGCGGTAAGAGATCTGATTCAACAGTTGTTGAAATGAGTAGAAGACTTTCTAAAATGGGATATGTAGTAGCCTCAGCTGACCATCGTCTTGGATGGAATCCTGTTGCTCCTGAGCAGGATGCAAGGGTTAATACCTTGATCAATGCTGCATATAGAGGCGTACAGGACGCTAATTCTGCGATCAGATTCTTTAAGTTAAATGCTGAAACCTTTGGCATTGATACTAACAAGATTATCCTTTGGGGACAAGGAACAGGTGGTTACATCACTTTGAATACTGGTGCTTTAGATAAATATAGTGAGATAGTTACGACTACTTCACCTGAATCTAAATTTATTGGTACAAATGGTTTTCCAATGGTAATAGAGCAGTTCAATGGAAATATTTCAGGTACTACTTTAGGTAAAAATCCACAAAATGGTGATACACTTAATTTACCTGGTAATATTGGTCCATCTAATAAATTCCAACTTATTGTAAATATGGGTGGAGCTATGGGTGATATATCCTGGATGGATGAAAATACGCCACCGGTCATTTCGTTCCAAACTACTAATGATCCATTTGCTCCATATAAAGATGATGTATTAATAGTGCCTGGTCCAAACTTACCTGTAGTTCAGGTTCAAGGTGCTTATGTAATCCAACAAAAGGCAAAGGAACTAGGTTTAAATGCAGCTTTTGCTGATCATGAATTTATAGATCCACTTTCTGTTTATATATCTTCTATAAATGAAGGTAATGAAGGATTATTCCCAATGTACAAGGCAAATAGGTTTGATTCTTCTCCTTGGGATTATTGGGATAGAGCTACCAATGCAAATGATACTACTGGTATAAAAACCAATCCGGATATGTCATATTCTAAAGCATCTTTGTACATGGATTCTATCATTAATTATGTAGCTCCAAGAGCTTGTTTAGTATTGGATCTAGGATGTGATCTGACTGGAATCTTATCAAGCAAAACTATTACAGCGGACAATGCAGGCCTTATAGCTATGCCAAATCCTGCCAAAGATTTTGTTACCATACTTTCAGATAACAGAACCATAAAAGGTATTGTAATTTATGATGCTGCTGGTAGAACAATTAAAGCAATTCCTAATGTCAATTCAAATAAATATGAATTACGAAGGAACAACTTGCCGGCTGGTGTCTACTATGCTCAGGTGCGTTTCGAAAAAGAAAATGCAACTGTTAAGTTGATGTTCAATTAAATATAAATTAGGAGATGTTACTAATGTAAGTAGCATTTCCTTTTTTTAATATCCTTTTTAACCCTAAAATTTATTTAAATGACAAATAAAACTGCCTCCATTGTATCTTACATGACTATAATTGGCTGGATAATAGCATACGTAACCTATAGTAACCAAGTCGAGAAAAGTTCATTACTGAAGTTTCACTTAAAACAATCTTTAGGATTGTTTCTAGTGTATATGGCTTACTATGTTCTTATCTCTTTTATTCCAGGATTATGGAGAATCGGCTCTCTTTTGGGTTTGGTTGTATTTGTATTTTGGATAATTGGGGTCGTAAATGCTGCAAATGAGGCTGAGAAGCCATTACCTTTGGTTGGTGAAATTTTCGAAAAAAACTTGACATTTATTAGCTAACCAAATTGATGTATTAAATATAAGAGGAATGGATTGTTAAGATTCATTCCTTTTTTTATGGGTAAGGAGTAATGGGTGATCGGGTGATTTGGTGATTGGGAAATCGTTTGATCGTGAAATCGGATGATGAGCTTCTATGTACAATCTCCAGCATCAAGCATATAGAATCTATCATTTATAATCTGACTTCTGTCCCACTGTCCCACTGACCGCTGACCTATTTCACCGATATTAAGATCTCAACGACTGAGTCATCTCCATTTTGAGACCTTTCATCATAAACTTCATAATCAGCGTTGTAAGCCCTATTTAGATCACTATTCCATATTTCAATCCACTTGCTGTAAACTGATCCGGTCTGAGGATCACCATGGGCAACATATTTCTTGAATCTTCCTCCAGGCAAAATGATTCCTTTCAATCCTTCAGGTACTTCATCCAATGAAGAAACTTTGCAACCTAAAATAGTGGTATAAGGATTAAGGTGATCACTTTCATACTCTGCATAAACACAATATATTTTATCATCAATTTTATTTGGTATAGTATTAATTAAGCCCTCAGACATAAATTTGTTCCAAAGCCTAGGTATATCAATTATCGACTTGCCATCTTGATTGGTAGTTCTCACATATGCACCGATTATGTAGAAACTTTCTAAAAACTCCATATTTAATTTATTGTATAATGGTAATTCCCCCTTTAAAAGTTAAGGACTCTCCATATATGTCATGGCATTTGACATAGTAAACATATACACCAGGATTGGATAATTTGCCGTTAAAATAACCGTTCCAACCTTTTGCTTCATCATTAGGTAAAAAATCTACTTTGGAAAATACTTCTGCCCCCCATCTGTTATAAATTTTAAATTCATCGATGAGTGGGATAGTATTAATTTCAGTAAATACCGTTACATTATCATTGATTCCATTGTGATCACCAGGGCTGAAGACATTTGGCACGAAAAGGTTAATGTCTTTTTTAAAAACCCTTATTTCAATATCTTCTGTAGCGGGACAACCACTTTTGTCCTTAACCGACAATGTTAAATTTGAATTATATGTGGGCATAATAGTAGGGTAGAGGCAAGGATTACAATCGAGGTAATCTGCCCCTATCCATGCATCGTAAGTCATACCAATGGTATCAAATAAGAATTCAGGAATTATTTGATAAGGATGTCCGAATTCGATTGCTACTGATTCCGGAAGATTAAATGAGATCTCACCATCAGATGCAACAGTCCCTGCATAGTTGAACATACAGCCATTCTGATCTTCTCCCTCTATGTTATAATCTCCTGCTTTAAGTTGATCAAATAGAAGATTGTTATCACTTATACTGACTCCATTAATCTTAAATATGTATGGTCCCGATCCATTTTGAATAGATTCAAAGTAAATTGAACCATTTTCTCCAAAACAATTAGCATCGGTTATATGAGGTGAAACAAATTCTGGCTCCGTAATATTTTTAGACACATTGACTGTATCTGATGCGGTGCATTGATTTGCCAAGTTAATTACGGTGAGTACATAAATACCGCTTTGGTCTATTACAGGGTCTAAACTTGAAGCACCGCTAATAATATTACCACCACTGACCCCTGTCCAATTTACACCATAATTTGACACATTGTCAACTGAACCATGAAGCACCAACTGAGATATCTTACAATTAAGTATTCCCTCACTTCCAGCATCTACGATTGGATAATCACTAGATACCTCAACTTTCTGAGAATAAGTTGAACTACAGCCATTGTTTGTGTCCTTCACTAATAAATCATACGTACCCGCTGATCCGGCTTGAACACTGATTTGATTAGTTGGAGAAAGTATGGTACCATTCATAGTTGACCAGGAGTATTGATATGAATTGTCGTTATTGTCAAAAATAACAGAAACGTTCAGTTTACCGCAAGTGATATCATCAGGTACAAGTATAGTACCTGAAGGCTTTAAAATATCCTCATCTACATTAACCTGAATTACCGAAAGGCAATTATTTTGAGGATTTACTACTTGAAGTTGATAAATACCACCTGCATCTACGACAAGAGCCGAATCCTGTATTATTTTAACAATAGAACCATTCAACGTACTCCAGGAAATAATAGGATTGTTACCTGCATTTTGCCAGTTTGGAATAATTGTTTGGGTGATACTATCACAAGTAATTATAAACATATCCGAAACATTTAGAATTGGTTTGTCATTACTCTGAAAAACTTCAAGAGTGTCGCTGGCCTTGCAACCATTGATCAGATTAGTAACTTCGAATATGTAGTGACCAGGAGAGAGTACTTCTACACTTAAATTGTTAGTATTTCCATTAATGCTTCCATCATATGTTGACCATGAAAAATTGATAAAAGCAATGTCATCAGTTGATATGTAACTGCCTGTCACTATCGCCGAAAGTGCTGCACAGTCAAGTGTCTTATCAGGTCCGGCATCTGAAATTGGTTGATCAGGTGATCCATTTACATCAAAAACATGGTTTGTTTTACATCCATTTATAGGGTTAGTAACTGTCAATGAATAACTTCCCACACTTTTAGCTACGATGAAAGAATCATTTGCCTGTCCTGAAAATGTTCCATTAACTGTTTCCCATAAGTATATAGTTGAAGGTTGATAATTCATTAGTGAAGCCAAAAGCTTTATTGAGTCTAATGAACAGGTGATCATATCGGGCGTAGTAATTACAAGGTCCGGTAAATTTATATCCTTTAATACCGTGACTGTATCTATTGTAACGCAATGGCTCAAAGTATCCTCAACTTTTAAAATGTAAAAACCCGGATCAGATACTGCAATACTTAACTGCTCTGGATTACTGATTATATTTCCAGGACTATACCAAAGTGATATATAATCAGTAATTGGAGTTATCACAGATCCTTGCAAATTAATGATAGAATTAATGCAGTTTATAGTATCATTTAGCCCTGAATCAATAATTGGCTTAGTGACATTCTTTGATACTGTAATAGAATAATCTTTCGTGCAACCAGCACCGTCAGAAAGCGTAAATGTGTAAAGTCCAGGTTGATTGACCATGATAGAATCTTTGGAAGGATCCGATAAAATATTACCATTCATCGTTGACCACATAGAACTCAGACCTCCTCCATTTGTCACAATTGGTGAAAGATCAATCGTTGTTTCTTGGCAATTTAGGTCAGAAGATTTTTGCAAAACAGCAGATGCATTAAAGGCAGTTTTTATTACCTTGATCGTACTGGTATCTTTACATCCGGTAAGAAAATTTTCTACAATCAGCGAATAGTCGCCTTCTTGATCAATTAGTAATATATTATCAAAATTATTGCCTATATAATTTCCATTTAAAGTAGTCCAAGTAAAAAGTAAGGGACCCGGATTAGATGCTGAGCCATCAAGTATAGCCTGTGTATTGGTGCAATCCAATGGTCCTTGTTGGACAATTATAGAAGTCGGAGGTTGTGAATTGTCATCAACCGACATAGGAGCTGATGTGTAAGAGCAGGTGATTATATTATCAAGTGCATAAATTAACACCTGATACTGTCCCGGTTGATCAACGATGATCTGGTCAGTTCCTTGGCCTGACACAATGTTTCCTCCACTTGTAGTCCAGTAATATTCAAAATTGCCCATGAATGGATTGCTGGAATTATCTGTCAATGTAGCTTGTAAAGTAGTGGAATTGTTGATACAATCTAAATCGTTTGATTTGGAAATTATGATGTCAAAATCTATAATACTTAAATTAAGGTTTGCTATAGTATCACAAGGAATTCCAGGTAGAGTAACCGTGTACTGCCCTGCGGCAGTATATGAAGTGCCATTTAGGACATAGGATTCATCAGAACATATTATTTTATCTATTAATTTGATCTGCACAGGTATGATTTCAATATTGATTGTTCTAATGGAGTTACATCCATTGGATGCAGTAAACTCTTCCATAAACTCTCCTTCAGTAACATATGTGTTACCATTTGGTGAAGTATAACTTTCACCATCACATAAGAGCAAATCAACTGTTTCATTTATTGCCGAAGTATTGTCAATAGCAGTTTCAAAGCAAAATGATTGTTGATTGTTAGCGCCACCTGTAGATGCTGTCCAACCCCAAAATATTTCATTTTGACCCATAAACACATTATTTACTGCATCGTAACCAACTAGCTGAAGCACTTGTGCGCCATCCAAAAATATAGATAAAGTCTGCGTAATAGGATCCCATATAATTCTGGCAGGATGACTTTGCCCATCTTCAATATTACCCAAACCTACCGGACCGGCAATAGATGAAGTAAAGTCTCCATTAATATGTATTGAAGTATGATCTTCTGGGATATCATCATATCCCACCATTCCATTATCCCAAGTATCGAATTCTATGATAATTGAATTAGGAATTCCACTGGCGCCGATACCTCCACCTGTTCCACCACAATTTTGATTAGTAGAAAAAACCAGACAGATTCCATCTGCCCCGGCATCATTATCTCCAAAATATAAATCAAACTCTAATTCAAAAGCTTCCTCGAAATCAAGAGGCGCATTATACCAAGAGCATCCTCTTTGAGTATTTGATGCTGCAGTAAGCTGAACACAATTGGGCGCCGTATTGAAAGCATTGAATTGGTTTGAAAAATTGGATTGATTAAGATTTAATATCCGCATTTTAAATTGTCCACCTCCGGCTACTTCATTCCAAACTCTGATATAGTAAGTAGCGCCAACAGCGAGGTCATTTAGTGATACACCCGGGTTGGGATTATCACCGCAATGTTGGTCATCATAACAACCTTCCAAAGCCACCGCACCGCAATTCCCTGAATATATTGCCATCGCAGGGTCATTGGCTGTGATCCCTTTTATTTCAATGGTCACACTACCACCTGCAGGTGCTATAAATGAAAACCACATATCTGGATCATTGTATGTCCCGCATGGTGGAGATTGAACGCCGCTGGCAGTTTGCCCGGTAAGATTATAGGTATTAAATAGCACCCCATTATTTGGAACGGCAATAGCTGTACAAGGATTATTAGCAAAAATATAGAGTGGATAGAAACAAAATTGAAATAAAAACAATCTAAAAAAAGTAATCATCTGTTGTGTGTGTGGCAATGCAATAAATGAAAATATATGTTGGCGAACTATGTCAAAGATAAGGCTAATATTTTAAATTTATAGAAAGTCAATATTATATAAATACCGATCTAAATTTATCTCAAAATTATATTCGTTAACTCTCTTTAAATTAAAGGCATAAAAAAACCCGACTAAAGAGCCGGGTTTTTAATCTTTTTAAAATGAAATTAATCTCTATACCATTTGGCAAGGTTGACACTAATCCCTAAACTGGAGAACTTAGATTCATATTTAAGATCTCCATCTGTAAGTTTACTTGCAAAGCCTAACTGTGCTTGTAATTTGATGAATTTATAACCAAATCTGGCAGTAATAGCCGGCTCTATAAACATCCATGTTTTATCTTCCACTGCGCTTTTATTCAAAAATTCAGTATCCAATTCAGACTGGGTATAACCTGAAGTGTTTAGATCATTGTATTTCACCGCCGAAAATCTTGGAGTAAATCCGAGATCGAAATATTTACCGACATATCCTAAAGCAGGTTGAATGAAGAACTTAGTGGCATTAACATCATAATATTTTCTAGAATTATCATTGCTAAAATCAATTTTGCCGAGTCCACCACCAGCATATGTTTCGAAAACAACATTGTCTGATATGTTAAAGAAATATCCTATTCCAACTTCATAAAGGTTGCCCTTATTAACGGTTTCAGATGTTATTCCATTTGATGTTGCATCGACTTTAAAGTTATTCCAGTAAGCGTTTCCTATGACACCAACATGATCAGTCAAACCAAATGCGGCTTGGAAATTGTTAAATCCAATACTAGCTTTCAATTCACCTTTTTCTTTTAATAGCGGTGCGTTGACCGCATTTGGCACATATAGTGTGGTGTTGCAAGAAGCAGCCATGAGGCAGACCATCAATATTGATGCAAAATTCACATACTTTTTCATAAATATAGTTTTTGTTTAAAATATAAAATTTTTCATTCTTCAAATAAAAAGGCGTCAATTATAATTTGTAGTATCGGGCATTTCTGAGATTATTTCGTAAATAGTCCCTTTATCTACCATTACTTGCTTCCAAAGTCCATTTGCATTAGACTTAAAAACATAGTTGGCAT
This sequence comes from Candidatus Brachybacter algidus, assembly GCA_016711705.1. Classification (GTDB taxonomy): domain Bacteria; phylum Bacteroidota; class Bacteroidia; order Chitinophagales; family Saprospiraceae; genus Parvibacillus; species Parvibacillus algidus. The sequence goes on from JADJSK010000001.1 coordinate 521,769, forward strand.
CACCATCGGATATAACCCAGGAGCCGCCTTTCAATTCTTCCTCCAATTGATCAGGAGACCATCCTGAATAACCTACATAAAATCTGATTTGAAATGGTTTAATGAGTTCAGACTTCACTAAGAATTTTAATTTATCAAAATCTCCGCCCCAATATACTCCCTCTGCTACCATTTTACTTCCTTCCAAAAGACTTCCAACATTATGAAGATAATGAATGGTATCTGTAGCAACCGGTCCACCAAAAAATACATCAGAATCAATTTTAGGAAAATTAGCCAATAAATCATTTACTTTCATATTGATCGGCTTGTTTAAAATAAACCCAATACTCCCTGTGGGATGATAGTCAGTCAATAAAATAGCAGCTTGTATAAAATTTGGATCCTGCATGAAAGGCTCCGCTAAAAGAATGTCACCTTGTTTTAATGTTTTTTTCTTTAACTCTTTCGGCATAAAAGATTCTTTAAGTTTTTCAATTTCTGATCATGCAGTTTCGGAAGTAATGCTCCTGTCAACTCTCCTTAATAACCCTCTTAACACAGAACCAGTTCCTCCGACTTCCATAGCAGATGTCATTCCATCAGCTATCATGTTCTGTATTGTTTGAGTCCAACGCACTGGTGCAGTAAGTTGAGCAATTAAATTTAGCTTTATTTGATCAACATCCATCCCAGGGATTCCTTTTACATTTTGATATACAGGACAAAGAGGCATTTTCATATTTGTATTGCGGATAGCCTCTTCCAATTGCTTGCGAGCATCCTCCATCAGTGGGGAATGGAATGCCCCACCCACCTGAAGAACAACTGTTTTAGTCGCCCCCCTGGCATTCAATTCAACACAAGCTTTATCTATACCTTCTATGGTCCCTGATATAACTAATTGTCCCGGGCAATTATAATTAGCTGGTACTACAATATCATCGATAGAAGCACAAACGGATTCCACCACATCATCATTGAGACCTATAACAGCTGCCATAGTGCCGGGATTATTCTCACAAGCTGACTGCATGGCTCTAGCTCGCATAGAAACCAATCTCAATCCATCCTCAAAACTCATAGCTCCGCAAGCAGCTAGAGCTGAAAATTCACCTAGAGAATGTCCCGCTGCCATATCAGGCTTAAAACCATCTCCCATCATTTTGGATTTAACCAGTGAATGGATGTAAATAGCCGGTTGAGTTACATCTGTTCTTTTCAATGCTGCTTCATCATCTCCAAACATTATGCTCGTGATGCTAAAACCTAATATTTCATTAGCATTATCAAAAATTGCAGCTACTTCATCAGAACTTTCATACAGGTCTTTACCCATACCTAAAAACTGTGCACCTTGACCTGGAAATAAATATCCTTTCATCTATTAAATCTTTGTATTTAAAAAATTGAATTAATAACACCCATTCATAATTAAAGAACCTTGGTTATAAATTCTTTCTGATTCATAATATTATCAAAGCAAATATGCAATTTTTAATTTATTCTCCAACTTGTATGATAGAATTGTTTTAATTTAAAAATCTTTAATACCGTTATCTCTCATTAAAATATCATATACTTCTTTCATTCCTTCTGTAGCTGGTTTTTCAACAATTGTTAAATTTTCTCCAAGTCTCCTTGTCTCATAACTTTCCACTATTGCCACATCTATTAAAAATATCTTTTCTGCTCTGTGGGCGAATCCTACCAAAGATGCTGCAGGATATACCTGTAAGGAGGTCCCAACTATAATTAAAATGTCGCATTCTTTGATCAAATCCATTGCTGCACCCAGCAAGGGGACATCTTCTCCAAACCAAACTATAGCAGGCCTTATCTGGCCTCCGTCATCTGCTTTATCTGAAAGCGTCATATCGCCACTCCAATCAAAAATTACCCGATCATTCAATACACTTTTGGCTTTTAATAAGCTACCGTGCAAATGAAGAATATTTTTTGAACCGGCTCTTTCATGAAGATCATCGACGTTCTGAGTAATAACTTGGACATTAAAGTCCGTTTGTAATTCTGCACACAAGAGATGAGCTTTATTGGGTTTGACATTATTTAAATCCGCCCGACGCATATTATAGAAATTGAGCACCAACTCAGGATTACTATGCCAACCTTCAATACTTGCCACTTCCATTACATCATGATTCTCCCAAAGCCCATCAGCATCCCGAAAAGTACGTATTCCACTTTCTGCGCTGATGCCGGCCCCTGATAATATGACTATATTCTTCATTTTATTTTTTTTAATATCTCATTTAAATAAATTAATTTAAGTTTCGGTAGCCAAATTTTCCTTTTTGAAGAAGAATTTTTTTTTAATAAAATGCTAGAAGGTAGATTTTAGTCCCGCAACTGCGGGACCCATCAATCACATGGATATTTTTTTCTAATAAACCTATTAAAGAAAAAATATGAATCAATTGACTAAACTCCCCGCCGTCACTTTCTTTAGTCGGGCAACCATCTAACATCTAACATCTAACATTAGCCATCTACCCTTGTTTCTTAACTGCCAAAACTTGACTAAATTAATCCAGGGTAAGGTATGCCTGACCAATATTATCAATTATATCAGAAGCAATTAAAGACCTGAACCCAAATTTTTCCTTTGCAATATTCCCTGCTGTTCCATGCAAGAATACACCAATTATGGCTGCGTCGATTGTATCATATCCCTGTGCCAATAGTGAAACTATCATCCCTGTCAAAACATCACCAGACCCACCTGTAGCCATTCCACTGTTGGCAGTGTTATTAAAATAAATCTGCCCTGACGGTGCAGATATTACAGTATCAGCTCCTTTTAGTACAATTACAATCTTATTTTCAAAAGAAAATTCTTTCATAAAATTAATTCTCTCAATGTGGTTATTGAAAGTGCCAAATAATCTATCAAATTCACCTTGATGCGGAGTGATTATTGAGTTTAAAGGAATCAGTTTTTCCCAATGATCGAGTTGTGAAAATAAAGTAAGCGCATCCGCATCGATGACTTTGGGAACTTCTAATGTCTCTTTTAAAATATTTTTTAACATTTCAGATTGTACAAAAGTCAAGCCCATACCAGGACCGATAGCAATGGAGTTGATTTTCGGCGGAATGCTACATCTAGTAACTTCATTTGGATTTATATCAGGATCTATAAGTGCTTCCGGGAAAGCTCCTTGTATAAAATTGGCAGAACTGCCCGGAACGTGCAATGTAACTAGCCCACAACCAGTTCTAAGCGCTGCCTTACCTGCCAGTAAGATACATCCTGCTTTGCCAAATGTGCCACCAACTATAAAACAACTACCTGCATTATACTTATGATTAAGTCTATTATATGGTTTCAGTAGATTTCGAACGAATTCGGAATCTATATATTCAAAATCAGTTTGAATATCTTCTAAAAATCTATTAAAAGGCGCAATGGGTGCCAAAGACAGTTGACCTATCTTATTTTCTTTTAGATCAAGAAAATAAGCCATTTTCAAAGTGCCCAAAGCAACGGTGTGATCGCAAGCCATTGATACGCCTTTACTACCTGAGTCAGCGAATATTCCAGTTGGTATATCAATCGCAATTTTAATGGAAGAGAACTTATTTAATTGCAAAATAAGTATTTCAAGATTTTCTTCCAAATGCCTGTTAAGTCCTGTTCCAAATATTCCATCTATCAAAATTGTATGTTCAGGAATAATATGTTCTATTAATCCTATCCTTGAAACATGCTCATAATCAATAGAAAGAGGTAATTCAGATGAACATATCATCATCTCTTGACTAGGTTTTGATGAAGTTTCAATAAGTATCAATTTAATATTGAATCCTTTAATTACCAATCTTTTAGCGATTTCTACAGCATCTGCTCCATTCCTTCCACTTCCAGCATATATAAGAATTTTATTATTTATATTATAATTATAATCAATGAAATATTTAACAAAAGCATCTGCGGCTAGTGATATTAAGTAAACAGAACTTATATCCAATTTATTTATTACTTCATTCTCTAGTTCTAAAACTTGTGACCTGGACAGTATCTTCACGTCTTCATTTTTTATTATTATTAATAGTCAAAACTACTTTTTTTGTTACTTATGAAAAAAAAGAAGTATTTTTGACGAAGATAATTAGTAAACCCATAAACATATTCGCTTTGGAAAAAAAACGTTTACTCAAATGTATAGGTATTTTTTTGATGTTTTGCTATGTAAATATTGGACATAGTCAAAATGAAATACACTATTCCCAATTTTATAATGCCACCTTAAATCTTAACCCGGGTCTCACCGGTATATTCAATGGAGACAAGAGGATATCAGGCAATTATCGAAGTCAATGGAGATCTGTTCCGGTGGACTATTTTACAGTTAGTGCCAATTATGACCAAAAGATTTATTCTCAAAAAAATGATAAAATCTTCTTTGGTGTCGGTGGCAATTTTAATTTTGATCAAGCTGGTGACGGAAAATTAGGCTTGCTAAATTTGAATTTGCAAGGATCATTTACTTATATGGTTAATCAACATTTCTTTCTGACTCCAGGTATTGGTGTCGGATTTGGTCAGAGAACTATCAACAGCAAAGGATTAAATTTTGCTGATCAATGGGATGGAACTCAAGTAATTTACAATCCAACAACAGGCGAAAAAGTAGATTTGGATACAAAGTCATTCGTATATCCGGAGACTTCTGCTGGTTTAAATATTAGATTACAAAATAGTTCGCGAACAAAGATTGATGTTGGAGCTGGTTTTTGCCACTTAAATTCTCCTAGAATGAGATTTTATTCAGGTTATGATTCAAAATTACCTGTAACAATGTCAGTTTATGGTCTTGGGTCGCTTTACCTGGCTCAACCTTTTGATTTGTTGCTAAATGCTGCTTATCGTAAGTCTGATGAATATAATGAAACTTTGCTCGGCGCAGGTCTTAAAGTATATCTTAGTTCGAGAAGAGGTAAAGAATTTGCTATTGTAGGAGGTGTTAACTTTAGAACTGATGATGCATGGATTCCGACAGTAGAACTCCATATTAATCAGATTAGAGCCGGAATAAGTTATGATATCAATAATTCTGATTTCAAGATAGCTACTGAAAAGAAGGGTGGTCTTGAAGTTTCTCTCCAATATATCATTACTGAAGTTAAACCTTTGAAAGATTACAGATCTTGTCCTGTTTATTAAATATAGCAGAAATCCCAAAGTTAAAAACATGATGAAAAATATACTTATAATTATAGTTTGCTTTTTTGCACTAAATCAAGTGCAGTCCCAAACTAAAAAACAATATCTTAAGGCAGCCGAAAAAAGTCTTGCTATTAAAGATTACAAAAGTGCAATGGTTAATTTTCAGATTGCCGCAGAATTCGATCCAGGTGATCCTGAATTGTTATTCAAAATAGCAGAATCTGCCAGAAATTTCCATGCTTACACTAAGGCAGAACAATATTATACATTGCTCCAGCTATCTGAAAGAAAGAATGAGCCTCAGTTCAAAGAATCTCTCTTTTGGCTGGGTGAAGTTCAAACGATTCAAGGTAAATATACTGAAGCTCAGGATAATTACAATCTGTACATATCTCAGAATGAAGGTGCAGAGAACGAAAACGTAACAGTTGCAAAGCAAAGACTTGAATCTTTAGATTGGGCTATAAAAAATGCCAGTGATTCTGTTGAATTTTACAAAGTGGAACAATTGGGTAGTGATATTAACTCTCCCTACAATGATTTTGCTCCATTTGCTAAGAATGATTCATTCTTTTATGCTTCAAATCGATTCACCAATCCTAAAAACAAATGGTTAATTGGAAAGACATTATTGAAAGACTCAATCAGCAATGGTGAGTTAAGCAATGCATTCAATGAGGACACTAAGCACAATGTAAATCTTACATTTACTCCTGATGGAAACAGAGTGTATTTCTCTAATTGCGATAATGCAAACTTTTCCGAAATCAGATGTGAATTATACTACAGAGATGTGATGCCTGATGGCACACTTGGAGCTGCAGTCAGGGTTCCCGACCCGGTTAATATCTCAGGATATACTTCAACTCAACCAACTATTGGTCGGGTCGATGGACTTAATAAAACGATTCTATTTTTTACATCTGACCGTCCGGGTGGAGTAGGGAAGGAAGATATATGGTATGTAGAAGTGAATGGTAACAGCTATGGCACTCCTATCAATGCAAAAGACTTGAACACTATTGATGCTGAAGCAACTCCATTTTTCACCAAAACTCTCAGACATTATATTTCAGCTCTTTTGGACTGAAGGGATTCGGAGGATATGATATTTATAAGACTTCCTTCACTGATGGCAAATGGTCAGATCCGGAACAAGAACCGGCTCCACTAAACAGTAGCTACAATGATATATATTATACATTGTCTGACAATTCAAAAACAGGTTATTTTGCTTCAAACAGAGCAGGTTCCTTATATTTAGATCCAACAGAGGAAGCATGCTGTAATGATATTTATAAAGTTGATGTATTGAAAGTCAACTTATTGGCTTATGTTTTTGACGCCAATACACGCGATTCTTTACCAGGTGCTAAAGTTGCTTTATACAAGAGAAGTGGTCCTGAATTAGCTAGTCAACAAATTGAAACAAGATCTTCTTATTTATTCCCATTAGATCCTGGTTATGAATTTATGGCAGTAGCTTCCAAACCAGGCTATTATCCTGATACAGTATACTTTTCCACTAAAGATTTAAAGGACAATTCTGATATAGTTAAATTGTTCTACTTAAAATCTAAAGAATTAGATTTGGATGTATTGACATTTGCCAAAAAAACAGGTTTACCATTAAATGGCACTACTATAAGAATTATAGATACTAATGATCCAAGTAAAGAGCAAATCATTCAATTGACAGAATCAACTAACAGACATATATTCCCAGTAGAAAGAGGTAAAAAATATCTTGTAATTGCTACTAAAAAGGGATTTGCTCCTGACTCTGCTTATGTAGATACAAGAAATGTACCTGATAATGTAAGCAAAATTGAACAGAAACTATACCTTGGCAAAGGTAACCTTGAAGATTATCTGCCTATAGAGCTATTCTTTGATAATGATGAACCTGGTAGACGTTCAAGAACCTTAACTACAACTAAGACTTTCCCAGAAACATTTGATCCTTATTACAATAAGAAATGGTTATATAGAGATAAATATGTACAACCACTCAAAGGAGACGAAAGAACTCAGGCAGAGAAAATCATGAACAACTTCTTTGAAAATAAAGTCAAGAAAGGAAATGATGATCTTATCGCATTTACAGAAGCATTAGAAGAAGTTTTAGATAGGGGAGAAGCTGTAGGAATAGTTATCCAAGGATTTACTTCACCATTGGCTTCAAGTGCTTACAATGAAAAACTTGGATCCAGAAGGGTTAATAGTATTATCAACTATCTTAATAGAGCAAGTAAAGGCGCTATCGCTCCTTATCTGAAAAACGGTAAACTTAAGGTTTCTGAAGTCTCATTTGGTGAATCAAGGTCTCCGGCTGATGTAGTATCAAGCTATAGTGATCTTAGAAACTCTGTATACAGCGTAGCTGCTTCTAGAGAAAGAAGAGTAGAAATAGTTAATTTAAGTAGAACAAAATAATCCATATTTAGTCAAACTAGATAAAGTAATATCCATGAACTCATTTTTAAAAAGGTATATACAAATTGGCTTTAACAACAATAAGTTAAGCAAGGTAGTGAAGCAATTATGCTTCTTTGCGTTGTTTATATTTGTTGGATTTCAAGCACAGGCAACGCATATAGTAGGTGGTGAAATGACTTACAGATGTCTTGGAAATAATAAATATGAAATTATTCTAACAGTCTACAGAGACTGTTATTATGGTGACCCATCAGTAGGTTTCGATGACCCTGCATGGATTGGTTTTTATAGAAATTCTAATAATACTCCTGTTCAGACTATCGGAATTCAAGGTGTATTATTCGTGCCTTATGATGCCACTGATACATTAGATGAGCAGTTAACTTCAGAATGTAATATTATTGGTCAGGATGTATGTGTGCACAGGGCTGTTTACAGAACAGTTGTTACTTTGCCTCAGATACCTGGGGGCTATACAGTAGTATATCAGAGATGTTGCAGAAATGAAACTTTACAGAACATTGAAGTTCCATTAAATACTGGAGCTGTATTTTCAGTAAAAATTGAAGGCCCTGCTTTGACGAGCTGTAATTCTTCTCCAAGATATGAAGACTGGCCTCCGATCTATGTTTGTGCCAATAAACCATTAAATTATGATCATAGTGCCATTGATGATGATGGTGATGAACTAATATACACTTTGTGTAATCCTTTTGAATCAGGTGATACGGCAGAAGGTAGAGTTTATCCTCCACCGCCGCCACCATTCACTGAAATTCAATGGGGTCCTGGATATAGCCTTAATAATCTGCTTGGGGGTCCTGATCCCTTACAGATTAATAGTTCCACCGGATTTATAACCGGTACACCTATCACCGTAGGTCAATTCCTAGTTGGTGTTTGTGTTACTGAAAGAAGAAATGGTGAAACACTATCAGTTATCAGAAGAGATTTCCAATACAATGTAAGAGATTGTTCAAATCCTACAGATGCTTGTTTTGCCATACCTGATACCTTATGTAATACAAAAGAAATACATTTTAAAAACTGCTCTGTCAGTACCTTTGAATATAAATGGACTTTCTATGATGCTCAAGGAGGTATATTTGCCACTTCGACAGATTTTGAACCAACTATTACATATCCTGATTATGGAACCTATAGGGTTATGTTGATTTCTTCTGATGGCCCTGCTTGTGTAGATACAATGGATAGAAATATTGTGATCAGTCCGACTAGTATTAAAGCTGGATTTAGTTTAACAGTGCCTAATTGTAACAATGACATCACTATCAAAACAACTAATACATCAGCGGGTGCTTCTAATTATCAATGGTTCGTAATTAAAGGCGGAAACACAGTTGCCACAAGTAATGATTTCCAACCGGAATTTGTAGTTACCGAGGAAGGACTATACAATGTAGTATTGATAGCATATGCACAAAATGGATGTAGTGATACTATACAAAAATCAATAACTGTTAAAACACTTGGAGACGAAATTATCCCAAATGAATATACTTTATGTCTTGGTGAATCTGTGGATTTAAATCCAAATGGTGATCCAAATTTATTGTACACCTGGACACCACCTACTTATCTGACTCCTGGACCAAATGTACCTAACCCCACATCTACACCGCTGTCCAGCATCACTTATTTTGTAGATGTACTGGATCCAATTTCTGGTTGTGTTCTAAGAGATACTGTGGACGTAAAGTTAAGGACAGAACCAAATCTTGATTTTGATTGGACCAATGCCTGTGGTGTTTTAGTAGTTGACTTTATAAATAAAACAAATCCACCTGAAACTTATTTTTGGGATTTTGGTGATGGCATAGGCACTTCAACTGATGTGAATCCTTCTTATACTTATTTGACACCCGGAAGCTATTGGGTGAAATTAAGTAATATTGGAGGATGTGAAAGGGTTGATTCTCAATTAATTAAAGTTAATTATATCGATCTTCCATCGATTAATGATTCTATATATTTATGTGGAACCAACACAACTCCATTAAACGCTAATGGAAATCCAAATTACAATTATGTTTGGTCACCTGCTGATAAAATACTAGGTCCTAACAATATTCCCAATCCGATTGCCGTGATTGATGGTTATACTGTCTTTACTGCTACTGTTAGCGATCCTACCTTTAACGATTGTACTGTTGAAGCCAGAGTTGCTGTAGATTTGGCTGTATTAAATATGGTTAGCGAGAATGTTTTCGTTTGTGAAGGCGACAATACAACTTTGGGAGTCACGTTGAATGGTGGTGTTGGTACACCAACTATTGTATGGTCACCTGATGTAAATATAGTGGCAGGGCAGGGGACTACTCAAATAACTGTTCTAGGAGTAGAAGATCAAATTTATACAGTTACTGTAACATATCCTGAACCAGCTCCTGAAGGATGTACAATTAGCGGTTCCGTTACATTAGACGTTGGTACTTATGGGGGGGCAGTAACTGCAACAATTGCAGAAGTAGAAATTTTTGATGTAGAAAAAGTTCAATTATTTGCAAAACCTGATGGGTTACAATATTCATGGACTCCAACTGCCGGTCTAGACAATCCTAATGCACAAAATCCTATATATACACCACCACTAGGAACACTAGGACCAATAACTTTTACAGTTACAGTGACACAACCTGATGGTTGTAATAGAACTGCATCTGTAGATTTAACAGTCAATCCAACACTGTGTGACAAAGACCATGTATTCTTGCCGAATGCATTTTCTCCAAATGGTAAGGGTGATGTAGTAAATGAAACATTACGATTGTTGCAACAAGGCCAGGTTAATAAACTCAACAAATTGGTTATATACAATAGATTTGGACAAGAAGTATTTACTACTACCAATATCAATTTTGTTTGGGATGGAACATTCCAGGGAAAAGTACTTGATCCTGATGTTTATGGTTTTTATATTGATGTAGAGTGTATTGGAGGAGCTCAGTTTAAAAACCAAGGTAATATTACGATTGTAAAATAATATTGCTTTTAAAATTAAAAAAGCCGGTGTCGTTCAACATCGGCTTTTTTTATTATCTTAAAAGGCGACTTTGATATTATACGAAGGAATTTTGGATTGTTAATCAATTTCATTTAGTATTGGATGATAATAAGATAATACTAAACGATCTAATTTCAATCAAGTTAAACCAAATAGAATTGACTAAAATTATTACAACAAACTGGTCAAGCAAAAATATGAATTTTGCAGTACTATTTTATTTCAATTGGAATGAGGAATAAATCAAGGTAGGAGGAATACTCTTTTAATTATTCTATTTAACATAATATTAATTATAGGAATATTATATCGTAAGATTAATTATACTGCAAGTTAACATGTGATGCTAATCCTTTGTTAAGAATAAAGTTTATTCCGGTTAGTAATCAAATAGTAAAAGTTGCGTAACATCAACATCCAGTTCAACTAGAATGGAACTTACTATCCATAAACTTGAGTATTTAAAGTTTACCAGAATTTATGTGCTGAATCATTAACATAAGCCTAAATTATTGGTCTTTTTGTTTTTGCAAAATTTTGTGCTTTATAATCTAGTCTAATTACTACCCTTCTTAATTTCTACAAATTAGTACATATTGAAATTTCTAATATATTTGTTTATTTCCATTTGTTGTCAGCTGCATATTTACCGGGTCCAAAAACATAAATTGTTCCATAGCTAAATAAAAATAAAATTGCTGATTCTTTTTCAAAAATCGGATCATTCAATTTGACAATAAATATCACCACTAACATTGTAATAATTAGCGGTATTGTAGCCAATCTGGTTTTAAAGCCAATAATTATCAGCACTGAACAAACCACTTCAGCGAAAACTGCAAGAATTAGGGAAGCATTTGAACCTATTCCAATTGGGTCAGCAAATTTTATTGCTTCAGAATTAGTAAATTTCATCAGTTTTGGCCAACCGTGCTGAAGCATCAAAAGACTCACAGACACTCTGAATAAAAATAAATAAATCATACTAAGGCCTGGTATTGCTACATTTTTACTCATTATTTTAAATGTTTTTGTTATTTAATTTGGAAATATACAAAAAATATTACCTTTGGAGCTTGGAAGTCATTCAACATGCTCCTTGTGAACTCCCCCAGGGCAGAAATGCAGCAAGGGTAACAAGTTGAGCGGTTGGTTTGGCTTCCATTTTTTTTAAAGGCAACTTTTTCCCTATCCACTCATTATATATAAAAACATAAGAGATGAAATTTTTTATCGATACAGCAAACATTGATCAAATCAAAGAGGCTATTGACCTTGGTATACTAGATGGTGTAACTACGAATCCTTCATTAATGGCGAAGGAAGGTATCGTTGGTGAAGACAATATCCGTAAACATTACCTTGCCATAGCTGAGCTTGTTGACGGAGATGTATCAGCTGAAGTGATTTCAACTGATTTTAAAGGAATGGTTCGGGAAGGTGAGATACTTGCAGATTTAGCTGAGAACATCATCGTTAAAATTCCTATGATAAAGGATGGAGTAAAGGCAATTTCGTATTTTGCAAATAAAGGAATTGAAACCAACTGTACTTTAGTCTTTTCTTCCGGCCAAGCAATCCTTGCAGCAAAAGCCGGAGCTAAATACGTTTCCCCTTTTGTAGGTAGATTGGATGATATTTCTTTTGATGGTATGGAATTGGTTGAACAAATCACCAATATTTATGATATTCAGGGATATGCAACAGAAGTTCTTGTTGCATCTGTAAGAAACTCATTACATATTATAAAGGCTGCAGAAATGGGAGCCGATGTAGTTACCTGTCCCTTGAGTGCGATCCTAGGCTTGCTCAATCACCCATTAACGGATATTGGACTTAAGAAATTTCTTGAAGACCATCAGAAATCTCAAGGTAAATAATTGAAATCGGAACTTCCATTTCTTTTAAATAATCTTAAAATACTTCATCATCGATCTCCCATGAAAATTGGGACTGATGCCTTATTGTTAGGTGCCTATCCCAAAATTATTAAAAAAACTGGCACCATCCTTGAAATTGGTTCAGGATGTGGTATTATTACGATGATGGCAGCACTTCAGCATCCAGAGTCGCGTTTCCTTGGAATAGATATTGATGAGTCATCTGTGGAGGAATTTAAAGAAAATCTTTGCAATAACCAACTTGATGGAAGGTGCAATGCAAGGTGTATTGGTTTAACAGAATACTCAAAAGTTGTGTCGAATCAGTACGATGTTATCATTTCAAATCCTCCATTTTTTACTTCTGATATGTTACCAAAGGATCATAAGTCTCGAATTTCCAAGCACACCACTACCCTATCATTGCAAGAAATTGTAAATTCTGTAAATATCCTTTTGAAGGAAGGCGGATTGTTTTATGTTATTCTACCCGTTCCTGAGTCAGAAGCAATAAGCCATTCTTTCAAAGCAGTTGGTTTTGAACATATAGAGTCTATGGACATTAGAAGCCTTGCTAGTAGCCCATTTTTCAGACGAATTCAGGTTTTTTCAAAAGGTAATTTTGATCAAAAATTAATCCTGAAGCAACTTACCATATACAAATCCCAAGAAAGAAATGATTGGACGGATGAATACAAAAAATTGCTTCAGGAGTTTAAAAACTTTTAATTATTTGAAATACCACCAATTATTTTCCGAGCTGCCTCGATTATTCTGGTATCCTCAACATTTACAATCCCTCCACTTGGGCCTGGTTCTATGTGAAGATCAACTACATCTCCATTGTTGTAATGATCCCCACCGAAATAATTTCGTACTGTTTGCTCATCTATTTCTAAGTCTTGAGCTATTTTACTAATACTTCCGGTAGGTAAACTGTGTTTAATTTGTCTCAATTCATCAAATGTAATGTTCATACTCCAATTTGTTTTATTAGGAAACTATTAATTTAAATAAACACGTTAAATTAATACTTTGTTTTGAGTTTTCAAAGATTTGTGCAATAATATAATTTGATAATTTATGAATCATAAATTATTAAAAATTAAATCCTAGGTAATTTTAATTTTGAGGATAAAAATATTGTATGATTACAGAATGTATGGTGTTGAATGAAATTCATCAACCACTAGAATTTTCGGAGATTGAATTATTGGCAAAGGATCGCCAGGTATTAGTTGAAAATAAAGCTTCAGCGCTCAATCACAGAGACCTGTGGATCACGAAAGGTCAATATGCAAATATACAACTACCATGCATACTTGGGTCTGATGGCAGTGGAATTTATGAAGGGAAAGATATACTCTACTTACCAGCCACTGACTGGGGAAATAATCCTAATTTTCAAGGCAAAGGTTATAACATTCTTGGAATGCCTTCAAATGGTACATTTTCCAAAAATTGTTTTATTTATCCTGACCAAATGTATCATAAACCTGAGCATCTTTCATATGTAGAAGCAGCAGCATTACCACTGGCTGGTTTGACTGCGTGGCGCGCATTAAAGACGAAAGGACAGGCAAAGCCCGGTGAGAATATATTAATTTCGGGAACAGGCGGAGGTGTGGCTATTTTCGTCCTTCAATTCGCTGTGGCGATGGGTTTAAATGTATATGTAACAAGTAGTAGTGAAGAAAAATTACACAGCGCATATGAGCTGGGGGCGAAGGATGGCATAAATTATAAAGAGGAGAATCTGTCAAAGAAATTGCTTGCCATCTCAGAAGGTTTTGATATAGTAGTAGATAGTGCTGGAGGGCCAAATTCCGGACAATTACTTAAAGCATGCAGATCGGGAGCTCGTATGGTCATGTATGGAGGAACAAAGGTGATATCCAAAATTTTAGCCCTCAGATTTTGTTTTGGAAACAAATATCTTTATTGGGAACTACTATGGGCACTCCTCAAGAATTTAGGGAGATGCTAGACTTCGTATCAAAACATAAAATAAAACCAGTCATAGATTCTATTTATGAGTTGAGAGATGTAAATGAAGCATTAAAAAGAATGGAAAGTGGCATGCATTTTGGTAAAATTGTCCTTAACACAAGCCGCTAAATATGAGAATAGGTTTATTATCTGATACACATTCTTACATTGACCAGGATTGGGCTCAGTATTTTGAATCATGCGATGAGATATGGCACGCAGGAGATTTTGGCAGTATTGAAGTCCTCGATTATCTTCGGACATTAAAAAAGGTCCGTGCTGTCTATGGAAATATTGATGGAAAAGAAATAAGAAGCGAAATACCTGAAATATTAAATTTTTCAATAAATGGTGTAAAAGTCTTAATGATCCACATCGGTGGATATCCCGGCAAATACGACAAATTGGCAAAGCAACTTATTGAGGAGCATCACCCTACCCTATTCATATGTGGTCATTCACATATACTTCGAGTTATATATGACACTAAATATAAAATGTTAACAATGAATCCTGGAGCAGCCGGATTACATGGCTTTCATAAGATTAAAACACTTATTAGATTTACATTGCTTGATTCCAAAATCAGTGATGCTGAGATCATAGAATTAGGACCAAAAAGAATTTAATCTTTCCATTTTGCTACGAAGACATTTGTATCTCTTGTGCCTCCATTATTTCTGTTTGAACTAAAAGCAATTTTCTTTCCATCAAATGAGAACATTGGAAAAGAGTCAAAAGCATTATCAAAAGTGATTTGCTCCAACCCTGTGCCATCCACATTGATCATAAATATGTTAAATGGAAAACCTCTAGGACTCATATGATTTGAAGAAAAGAGTATTTTATTACCGGATGGATGCATAAATGGCGCCCAATTTGCTCCTCCAAGTTTTGTAATCTGTTTTAAATCGCTGCCATCAACGTTACACATAAATAGCTTCATTTTTGTAGGTTGAACCATATCTTGTGCTATTAATGATTTGTATTCTGTTATCTCGTCAGAAGTGGTAGGTCTGCTTGCCCTGAAAATTAATTTGGTACCATCAGGAGAGAAAAAGGCACCTCCATCATAACCCAATTCCTTTGTAACCTGACGTACATCTGATCCATCTAGATTCATAGTAAATAACTCAGGATCACCTGTGCGCATGCTTGTAAATACTATTTTGTCACCTTTAGGAGAAACTGTAGCCTCAGCATCATAATGTGGTGTTTCTGTTAATTGCTTTAAGACATTTCCTTTAAGGTCTGCCTGAAAAATGTCAAATTCAGGATAAAGCATCCATACATATTTGCCATTTTTTGGCGGTTCAGGCGGACATTCTTTTCCTTTTAAGTGCGTAGAAGCATAGATAACACTCTTACCATCCGGCATATAATAAGAACAAGTAGTCCTTCCTTTTCCGGTACTCAATAAGTTAGGAGTATTTCTGATACCTTGTTTATTTGGCTTTTGCTCTTTAGCTACCATAGTAAATATTTGATCACAAGACAACCCCCATCCTGGATTATTAGATTGAAAAACTAAGTTTTTACTATCAAAAGACCAATAGGCCTCTGCATTATCTCCTCCATAAGTCAATTGCTGAACTTTCTTAAGATGTTTTTCTTTTTTATAATGTTTTGTTTGCTTTGCAGGGGCAGGTTTATTCTGAGCTTGAAGGAAGGATGAAAGTGAGAAAACCAAACTTAAAACCGTTATGTACTTTAAAAACATAGAGAATATTTTTATTAAAATGAAATGTGTACTTTTGTATCTATTAAATACATTAAAGCCACAAATATCGTAATTCTGAACAGATTTAACATGAAAAAAAAATTAATATTTATAATTTTTACCTTTTTATATTTTGTTACACCTCCAGTATTTTGTCAGCAAAGCCGAGCTATTGCGCAGATGAAGGCTGATGTAGGTTTTCTATCATCAGATGCTATGAAAGGTAGATTAACAGGAAGTATTTTTCAAGATATAGCTGCCGAGTACATTGCATCGAGATTTAGTGAAATTGGGTTGAAAACTAAAGGTGATAAGAATACCTATATGCAAACTTTTTACTTTTCTCCAGCTGCAGACCCACACTCTACTAGTCCTACCTTGGCAACAGGACAGGATTCACTAAAAATCATTAATGTTGCGGGATATATTGACAACAATGCCGCACAAACCCTTATTATAGGTGCTCATTATGACCATTTAGGTGATGGCCATAGTGGATTTAGTCTTTCTACAGAAGGTGGAATACATAATGGAGCAGATGATAATGCATCTGGGGTAAGTGTTATGCTTTATCTCGCAGAAACACTTGTTAAAACAAAGTCAAAATATAACTATCTTTTTCTTGCATTCTCAGGTGAAGAATATGGATTATGGGGTTCGAATTATTTTGTAAAACATCCAACAGTAGATCTTACCAAAGTGGCAGCTATGATCAATTTGGATATGGTAGGACGATTAAAAGATGATAATTCACTTCTTATAGGTGGTGTTGGCACTTCCCCAATTTGGAAATCAAAAATAGAGGCAAGCAATGTATCTAAACTTAAACTAATCTATGAAGAATCAGGATCAGGACCATCAGATCATACTTCATTTTATTTTAAAGATCTGCCTGTTCTTTTCTTTTTTACCGGGCAACATAGTGATTACCACAAACCATCTGATGATTTCGATAAGATCAACTTTAAGGGTATGAATCTGATCATCGAGAACATTTACACTCTAATTAAGAGTCTTGAAAAAGTGCCTTCGATTCCATTCACTAAAACTAAGGATGAAAAACAAGAAAAGATGGAAATGAAAGTCACATTGGGAATCATGCCGGATTATATGTATAATGAAGGCGGACTTCGCGTTGATGGTGTAAAAGAGGACAGACCTGCTCAAAAGGCTGGTTTACAGGTAGGTGATATCATCATGGAATTGGGGAAATTTAAAATTGCTGAAATTCAATCATATATGGAAGCACTGAACGGAATTAGTCCAGGTGAAAAAGTAATTGTTAAATTTAGACGTAATAATCAGATGATGAGTAGTGATGTTCAATTTTAGACTTATGAAAATTCAGCATCTATTCTTCTTTCTAATATTTGGATTTTTGTCTTGTGATAAAACTAAAGTTACTGTCGATATCCCGGAAAAAAATTATGAAGGGGTATGGATTGTAAGATCTGTAACAGGCAAGGTAAAAGACGATCCAGCTTTAGTTAGTATGGATAAATTCTATAAAGGAAGATGGATAAAATATAATAATGACAGCTCCTACACTACTAATATAAATGGTCAGTATGATTATGGTAAATACAAGGTTAAGGCTGATGAACCGAAGGTAGTATTTTTAAATAGCTTTAGAGGCGATACATACAATATAAATGCTGTTTATGATAATGCAGGAAGAGGTACTATCAATCATAGAATAAGTATTCCTGAGATGACTGGTACACAAGAATATGAAATATTGTGTACAGTTAAAGATTTTAATTACGGAGATCCTGCCTACGATACTTATTCGGCAGAGAATAATTATTGGCGCTTACCGGCCGAATCAAGTGAAAACGATTCCTTGTTAACGAAACGGTTAATAAATCATATTGATTTCTGGATCGCTTATCTCAATACAGCAGATAAACTTGAGCTTAGCAGTTTTGAGTATTCAAATTTGAATACATGCTTTATCTTTTCCAATTATGGTGTTCAGGCTTTAAAGTATGAGAAATGGGAAAATAGTTTTAAAAGTTTGTTCTATACAAGGGAAGAGGCAGAAAGGGCATTTAAATTGCTGAGTAAAGCTTTTTACAAATGTACTTTCGAAAAGAATGAAAATGCTTACACCCAAGGAATTAATCTCTTCACTCAGATAAAATATCAGCTTAATCAAGCTATAAAGAGCGGAGAATAGAAATTAATTTTTCGAAAAAATGGTCGGAACTACTGGATTCGAACCAGTGACCTCTTCCTTGTCGAGGAAGCGCTCTAAACCAACTGAGCTAAGCTCCGGATAAAGAAAAAGGTCATCAAATAAATTTGATAACCTTTTTCCTAATTTGAAACAGAAAATTACTTCTTGATAGTATCAGTAGTAACTGTAGAATCAGTAGTAACAGTAGTTTCAGTAACTACTGAATCAGAAGGAGTTTCAACAGCCATTGTATCAACAACAGTAGTTTCAGTTTCAGTAGAAGTTGTTTCACTCTTGCAAGAAGTCATACCGACAGATAGTGCACCTGCAACAACAAAAGATAGAATTAATTTTTTCATTTCGAAATAAAATTATAAAGTTATGTTAAATTTAAACACAAAGATAAGTCAGTTTTTAATATGTACTAATTTTTTCTAATATTTTCTTTTCATTAGAAACATTGTACTACAAAGGTTTTCGTAAAAAGCAAAAATTAATTTTTTTAATTGTATACTTTTTTGCCTTAAAAAACCGCAATTTTCCTTAACACTATTTTAACACAAACGTTAAAATATGGCATAATTCCTTAAAGAAAATCAACATCCTGAACATAAGGATACCGCATGAGGAATTTTATTGCAGTATGAAGGTTATATCCTTCGAAGACAACTTTATGTAGAAGTGTAATAATAGGGGCATTGACTTTATAATGATTAATAAGGCCATTTGTTATTTTTAGTACTCTAACTCCTTCCGCAAGACCAGACATACTTTTGGCAATATCTTCTTTAGTCTCTCCCCTTGCTAATCTTTGTCCAAATGTATAATTTCTGCTTGAAGAGCTGGTTGCAGTGGCGATGAGGTCACCAATACCTGCAGTTCCTAAAAATGCTCTTGTAGGCACATCCATAGCCTTTCCGATGAAAATTAACTCTCTGAGTCCTCTGGTGATAAGCAGTGCTTCTATGTTCTTGCCCATTCCGAGCCCATTTAACATCCCGGTACAAAGTGCAATTATATTCTTTAACGCTCCTGCCAACTCCGCTCCTAGTAATTCTCGAGAACCAAAAACAGCAAAATTTGGTCCATCCAGTATTTTTTGACAAATTTTAATAACTTCATCGTACTTACTTGCCACTACAGTTGCAGCAGGTTGACCGTCAAGAATCTCTCTGTAAAGATTTGGACCTGAAAGTGCGCCTATTCTAAGAACAGAAGTTTCTTCAAGAATAACTTCGCTCATGGTGCGAATATCCTTTCTTGATAATGTCGCATCTTCGTAATTAACCTGATTGATTATATCGAACCCTTTTGTCCCGTGGATCATTATGTGCTTCGGAGAAACAAATTCTGCCACCTGGCGAATTGCGCTTCGAAAAAACTCAGAAGGAATAATTGGAAAAATGATTGAACATTTTAACCCAATTTCACTGATATCATTTGTCGCAGATATTCTAGGATGCAAGTCATGATCAAACATTCTATGTTTAACGTTGATCTCATCCACTATTTCTTGCCTGCGACTATATATAAGCACATTCACGTTATGAGAAAGCAGGTGCGCTATGGTTATAGCAAATGAACCTGACCCAATGACCCCAACCGGTTCCTTATAAACTAATGGCGAGACAGGCATTTTTAAATTCTAATGATTGCGTAAAAATAGATTATTTTTTAGCATTCTTTGCTTCGGCTAATTTTTGCTGTTCTTTTAACATATTTCCCAGTTTCTCTGAGAAACCACCTTTCTTCTTTGGCTTCAATTTATAATCATCAAGTTCCTTTTGGATCTTATCCGAATTGATCATATAGTTTTTAGTCACAATAGTTTGTACAATGTTGATGATATTACTAAAAACCAGGTAACACGTCAATCCTGAAGCAAAACTATTAAAGAAGAACATGAAAATTAGTGGCATAATATATTGCATATACTTTAAAGCCGGATTAGCAGCAGTAGATGTAGTATCTATGTTTTTGAAGTTATACCATGTATAAAGCAAAGTTGTTATAGTCCAAAGTACTGTGAACAAACTTAAATGGTGTCCTAATAATGGTACATTACCAGAAAAAGTTATAAAAACGTCGTAACTGGATAAATCTGTGGCCCACAGGAAGCTTTCTTGTCTGAATTCAATAGCCGCTGGAAAGAATCGATATAATGCAAACCAAATCGGCATCTGTAGCAGCATGGTGAGACATCCACCCAGAGGATTGACGCCAAATTCCCGATACATGGCCATTGTTTCCATCTGGATCTTTTGAGCATCATCTTTATGCTTTTCCTTTAATTTATCTAATTGTGGTTTAAGTGAAGACATTTTTGATTGTGAGTAAATCATTTTGTATGTCAAAGGCCACAAAACCAATTTCACCAAAAGAGTTAGTAATAAAATTACTAAACCTTGATTATTAAAGAATGTACCCAGAAAATTGAATATTGGTCGTACTACCCATTTGTTGATCGAACCAAGAATACTGCTCCCAAATTGTATTACATCTTCGAGGTTGTTGCCATAGGCGCGTAAACGATTGAATTCATTTGGTCCTGCATAGATTTTCATCTTAAATGCTCCTCCATTAGAAAACTCTGCAGGAACAGATACAATCGCTTCAGTTTTTTTTAATTGAACATCATTCTCCCCTCCTTGTACTATTGAAAAGTCAGCGGTTTCAAAAGGTTTTTCAGGAATCCACGAGCTATTAAAAAACTGATTGACAGTTGAAAACCATTGAATTTTTTTGTCTGAACCTAATTTTACTGTTGCATCCTTTGTGTATGAAACATAGTCACTTGATTGTTCAGGTGACTTATAATATAAAGTAGAATATGTTTTTTCGTATTTAAAGTTTTTTTCAAGCTTACTTAGATTATTTACCCATTTTATCATAATAGGCTTTCCGGAAGCCAATCCAGGATTGCCGATAATTTTTGATTCGTAATTAATCAGGTAATCAGATGTATCAAGGTTATATCTTTGTTCAAGAACTGAATTGTTGGGAAGTTGTGTCCTACTAATGAGTACATCACCTTCTTTAAGAGTTTGCGTTGGAAGAATTCCTGTGCTTAGCGTGGTTCCATTAGCTAGAGGAATTTGGTATTCCATGCTATTTGAGGGAGATTCCTGCAATTTTAAAGGATTGCGTATTTCTTTACCTTTATTGTCTTCAGCACTGGTTTTAAAATTTTTGAGTAGAATTTCTTTAATTTTTGCTCCTTTATTGGTCACAGTAAGTGACATAACGTCATTACTTATGGTCTCTGTCATTTCAGGTGTTCCTAACGGAATGTTTGCGACAACTGAATCATTTTTCACGATAGAAACAGAATCTTTAGTATTAGCAATTAATTGCAAAGCCTTAATAGAATCCGCAATAAATTTATTCTTACTATCAATTGCCAGGGAATCCTGGTGCATTTTTTCTTTTTCTACCTTTTTTTTCTGGCTAGTGTTCACTTGCATCCAAACAGTAAATAGTGCCGCTAAAAGTAAAAAACCGATTATATTATTTCTATCCATTTTATTCTTGAATTGTTATGATGCTTTGGGGTAAGAACTTTAAAAATTGTTTTTCCACATCATGCTTTCAGTTGGTTTATCAGACCTAACATTATATTTTGCACTTTGTTTTTTGTTGTAATAGTTATCAATATCGCCATCAACTTTAAAATAAATTAATTGGCCGATGGGCATGCCTTTGTAAATTCTTACTAGATGCGAAACGCTAATCTCCAAGGTCCAGTGATTACAAAAGCCTACATCGCCTTTGCCTGCTGTTGCATGTATATCGATACCCAATCTACCAACAGAAGATTTTCCTTCCAGAAAGGGCACAGTAGCATGTGTCTCTGTATATTCTTCAGTGATGCCAAGATACAAAACACCTGGTTCTAATACAAAACCTTCTTCAGGAATTTCAAAAGTATTTATTTTATTATGCTTTTTGGCATCGAGTATTTCATCACAATAAGTGGCAAGATATTTGCCTAGATGAACATCATAAGAATTAGTTCCTAATGCAGATGGTCTAAATGGCTCAACCACAATAGTTCCATCATTAATGCCTTGTAATATTTGCTTGTCTGAAAGTATCATATCTTAATAAAAAAGGAGATCAACGTTAGTCGATCTCCCAGTATTCAATTAGTTGATAATGAGATTACTCTTCAATTATTTCGAAAGCTACAGATGTCTGAACATCTTTGTGTAAGTTCAGTTTAGCACTATAAGTACCAATTGATTTTACTTCTTCTTCTAAAACAATTTTCTTTCTTTCAATCTCGATACCAGCTTGTTCTTTCAATGCGTTAGCGATTTGGACATTTGTCACAGATCCGAAGATTTTACCACTTGTACCGGCTTTAGCACCGATTTTAAGTGTAACACCATCCAATTTGGCTGCCATTTCTTTGTATTCATCCAATCTCTTGGATTCTTTTTTGTCCTCTTGCTTAACCAATTCGTTTAGCATTTTTCTGTTACCTGCGTTTGCAACGATTGCAAGGCCTTGAGGAATAAGGAAGTTTCTACCGTAACCGTCTTTAACTTTTACGATTTCGTGTTTACCACCTACCTTATCTAATTCTTTTAATAGTATAATATCCATGTTATTTCTATCTTTTTAATAAGTTATTTCAATAAATCCGCTACATAAGGAAGCATGCCTAAATGTCTAGCTCTCTTGATAGCTGTAGCCATCTTTCTTTGATATTTCAAAGAGTTACGGGTAATACGACGAGGAAGAATCTTACCTTGTTCATTAATGAATTGTAATAGAAAATCTGGATCTTTAAAATCAATATGTTTGATACCGAATTTACGGAATCTGCAATATTTCTTTCTATTTTGACCTAAGCTTGGATTACTCAGGAATTTTATATCGTCTCTTGAAGCCATGTTCAATGAATAATTTAGTTAGTTAATAAGATTAGTTTGATTCAGGTGCATCGTTAACAGCAACCTCTTCAGCAGCTACATCTGTAGTAGCTTCCTGAACTGGTTCAGGACGTGGCTTGTGAGCAGGTCTTGCTGGTGGAGAATACGGCTTTGGCTCTTCAGGCTTTACCTTTTCTTTAACCTTACCTATCTTACCTTCTCTCTTATCAGCATTGTATTTGATGCCAAATTTGTCAAGGCTGACAGTAAGGAAACGCATGATGCGTTCATCACGTCTAAGAGCCAACTCCAATTTGTCGATAACGAGACCGTTTTCAGACTGGAACTCAACAGTATAGTATATACCTGTTGATCTTTTTTTGATATCATAAGCCAATTGTTTAAGGCCTAATTCATCAATAGCTATTATCTTACAACCTTCATTTTTGATCATGTCGGTATAAGTGCTTACTGTCGATTTTAAATCATCGCCCGACAGTACAGGATCTACGATGAAAGTTACTTCGAATTGCTTCATTCTTAAAGAAGTATGGTTTAATTAATTAAAAATTTTAAAATAGGGTGCAAAGGTAGCATTTATATTATATATGACCAAACTATTATAATAATAAATTGAAGAAGAGTGATCTGGTGATGAGTAATCAGTAGTCAGTAGTCAGTAGTCAGTAGTCTGTGATCAGTAATCAGTAATAAGTAATCAGTAATCAGTGATCAGTAATTAGTGATCAGTGATCAGTATTAGAATGTAGTTGACAAAAAAGGTATATCTAATTTAAAAATGGCAACTTTAGGGACAGGTCGCGACCTGTCCCTAAAGTTGCCATTTTTAAATTAAAGTATACATCCTTACCTTTTCATCTTCTCACTTCTACACAAAAAAAAGCCCGTTCAAAAATTGAACAGGCCATTTTTTATAAAGACTTTACGCTTAGTTGTAAGAGTTATTGTCTTCTCTGCTTCTGTAACCACCTCTGTTGAAGTCGCCACCACGGTCTCTGTTACGATCACCGCCTCCACCTGAAAAGCCACCAGGTCTGCTGAATTTGTTTCCACCACCAGAACCGCCGCCGAAGCCGCCTCTGCTTCCACCACCACCACCTGGTCTTCCACCAGTTTTAGGTGCAGATTCTTTAACAACGATAACACTACCGTCTAATTCAGAATCGTTAAGTTCTGCGATGGCATTCTGACCATCTGATCCGTTAGCCATTTCTACGAAACCATAACCTTTAGACATTCCTGTCTCACGGTCCATAATTACTTTCGCTTCTTTGACTTCACCGAATTGTTGAAAAATTTCAATTAAGCCTTCGCTTGTTGTACTGTTGCTTAATTTAGCTACAAAAATGTTCATTAGAAAAAATTAAAAAATTAAAAAAAAAATTGTGAGTGTGACATAGATCCGAAATGATTTTGAATAACTATAAAGTTGATTCTATTCCAACCCGGTTCTTAATCCATTACAAAGATAATCGTATTAATCAATTATTAGTTTTTATTTTATATTACTATTTTGTTAAATTTTATCAAATCTGATTTTTTTAAATTTAATATCCAAATTCTATTGCTTTGAGTGACTGGTTGGCCAGATTAAATAACTAATTTTTTTATATCTAACAATGCTTCGTCAAGGCCTTCTACCCTATCTCCTCCAGCTGTTGCATATCCTGCTTGACCTCCTCCGCCACCATTTATCCTAGTAGCTACACTTTTAATCAATTCACCGGCACTAAGTGCTCTTGATTGAATTAGATCTTCTGATATGTTTATTTGTATTGTTGCTTTACCATTGGTTTCATTTCCTAACACAACTACTCCACTGCCCATTTCTCTAATGAGATTAAAACCAAGATTTTTCAATAATTTACCATCTGAAATGTTTGTCCTTGAAGTAATCATATTGACAGCTCCTATCATCTGAACGTTGTTTAATAAATCTTTTTGAATCTGACTAACCTTTTCAAGAGAGAATTGATCCAATTGTTTGCCAAGTGCTACATTTTCTAGTTGCAACTCCTCAACTTTGATTTTTAAATCTTTAGGATTATTCAATAATGATTTCAATGCCTTGACTTCATCCTGAAATTCATTTAAGTACGATAAGGCAGCACTGCCAGTCATTGCAACAACTCTTCTTACTCCTGCCGCTACAGCAGATTCAGTTGATATCTTGAATATCCCAATTTCCCCTGTAGAGGCGACATGTGTCCCACCACATAACTCTACTGAATAGTTTGGATCAATAATAACTACCCTTACTTCATTTCCATATTTTTCTCCAAATAACGCCATAGCGCCTGTCTTCATAGCCTCATCCTTTGGCATGGTAGTAATGACTACAGGGATATTTTGTCTAATTCTTTCATTTACAAGTGCTTCAACCGACTTTATTTCTTGATCCGTCAACTTTGCAAAGTGAGAAAAATCAAATCTTAACATCACCTCATTAACCAGACTTCCCTTTTGAACGACATGCTTACCAAGTATTGCTCTCAATGCTGCATGCATTAGGTGCGTGGCTGTATGATTCAGTGTGATGAGATGTCTGCGAGTGGCATCCACCTCTGCATATAAATCTAATGCAGGATTTGACGGCAAATTATCAGTAGTGTGTATGATCAGGTCATTTTCCTTTCTTGTATTTATGACGTTGATAATTTCTTTGTCAGAAGTCAATTGGCCTAAATCTCCAACTTGTCCACCGCTTTCAGCATAAAATGGGGTCTCTTTTAGTACGATTTGATATCCTTTTTGCTCCTTTTGTCTAAAAGCCCGATATTTTATAATAGAAGTCTCTGTACTTAATTTATCATAACCAATGAACTTGACTTCAACATCCTCTTTGAGTATAACCCAATCTTCATTTTCAACAACTGAGGATGCCCTACTTCGATCCTTTTGAAGTTTAAGTGCTCGATCAAATCCAGCGACATCCACTTCTTTTCCTTTCTCGTGTGCCATAAGAATTGAAAGGTCGATCGGAAAACCAAAGGTATCCATAAGTTCAAAAACCTTATCTCCTGGCAAAACATCACTTGATTCAGAAACTATTTGCTCAAATCGCTTAATACCGGAGTCTAGTGTCTTAAGGAAAGAAATCTCTTCTTCATGTATTGCTCTTTGGACAAAATCCATTTGCTGATATAGTTCGGGGAATACATTCTTAAATTGCAGGGCAAGGACAGGAACAAGTTGTGACATCAATGGCTCCTTAAAATTAAGAAAGGAAAAATAATATCGAATTGCTCTTCTCAATATCCTCCTGATCACATAGCCTGCTCCCGTATTCGAAGGAAGTTGACCATCTGCTATCGTAAAGCATATTGCTCTGATATGGTCTGATAGCACTCTAAAAGCAATATCTGCTTTAGACATTGTCCTACCGTAATGCATGCCAGTAATTTCCTCGATTTTTTGCAATGTAGGGGTAAATAAATCTGTATCGTAGTTTGATTGTTTATTCTGAAGAACACGCACAAGTCTTTCAAACCCCATTCCTGTATCAACATGTTTAGCAGGCAACTGGCTTAAACTCCCATCTTTTAGCCGGTTAAATTGAATAAATACATTATTCCAAATTTCTATGACTTGAGGATGATCGTTATTGACCAGGGAGGCACCATCAACAAGTAATTTTTCTTCTTCTGTTCTGCAATCAACATGGATTTCAGTACAAGGTCCACAAGGACCTGTATCGCCCATCTCCCAAAAATTATCCTTTTTATTACCTAAAAGAATTCTTTCCTTGGGCAAATATTTAGACCATTCATCAAAGGCTTCCTGGTCCATAGGTATGTTTTGTTCTTTATCACCTTCGAAAACAGTCGCATAAATTTTATCTAAAGGAATACCAAATTTATCATGTAACAATTCCCATGACCATTGAATTGCCTCTTTTTTAAAATATCCGGCTGTAGGATTTTTAGGATCACCAAATGACCAATTACCAAGCATCTCAAACATGGTATGGTGATATGTATCCACCCCAACTTCTTCAAGATCATTATGCTTACCACTTACTCTAAGGCACTTTTGAGTATCTGCTACTCTATGATATTCAATAGAACTATTACCTAGAAAAAGATCCTTAAATTGGTTCATTCCGGCATTTGTAAACATCAAAGTTGGATCATTTTTAACCACTATTGGCGCAGAAGAAACGATTTGGTGCCCCCTTTCTTGAAAATATTTTAAAAATATGTCGCGAATTTCATCAGAAGTAAAGTTGCTCACAGGTTATTTTATTTTAATAGTTATGCTTTTATGTATGCAATATAAATAACATATATATAAAATATATATAATAATTTGTTTAATCCTTGGGTAATTGGACATCAGGATGTATTTTTGCGCATCCCGTGTTCATTTAACCTAAATTTTACTTATTGCTGCGCAAAAGTAAATAAACCATTATTAGGAAAATGCAGAAAAAAGAAAAAATTGTTTTTAATAAAGAGACTTTACAGTTTGAAACCGTAAAGTCAGGTAGTTATCTCAAAGGTATTTTCTTTACCTCTATTCTCTTGATCTCAGGATTGACTTTTGGATATTTCGAATACAATACGTCAATTAGAACCAATACGGATAACGATTTCGCAGCTTATGAACTTAAAAAGCTCGAAGACAAATATGCCTTGATCGATCAGAAGCTCAATAAATTTTCAACTAGCCTTGACAAACTGCACAAAAAAGATGCTCAGATCTATAGTGTAGTAATGGGCGTTACACCTGTAGATGAGGATATTTGGCAAGGTGGTACCGGTGGTAAACAATCTAACAACTCTTTCGCCAACTTATTCAACTTGAATATTAATAAAATAGAAGATAAAGCCGACAAACTTAACCACCAGATTAGTTTGCAAACTAAATCTTTAGACAAAATGTATAGAGAAGCACTCGAGCATGAGGATTATCTTGAATGTGTCCCAAGCATTAAGCCAGTTAAAGAAGGTGCTTTAAACAGAGATATAACCTTGTTATCTGGTTTTGGTAGAAGATTACATCCTGTTTTTAAGATATGGAAAAAACACACCGGGATAGATTTTTCATGCCCAAGAGGCACACAAATAGTCTCCTCCGGGAAAGGAGTTGTTCTTAAAATCAATGGTAATGGCAGAGGCTTTGGAAAACACGTGCTAGTTGATCATGGATATGGACTGCAAACCTTATATGCACACATGTCTGAGATCGATGTTCATGTCGGACAAAAAGTAGAAAGAGGATCA
The DNA here is from genome assembly GCA_016711705.1 of Candidatus Brachybacter algidus. GTDB lineage: Bacteria > Bacteroidota > Bacteroidia > Chitinophagales > Saprospiraceae > Parvibacillus > Parvibacillus algidus. The sequence continues at coordinate 550,294 of JADJSK010000001.1, forward strand.
CCACTTGGCAAAGTTGGTGCAACAGGAACTGCTACCGCTCCGCACCTTCATTATGAGGTGCATAAGAATGGCGAACCTATTGACCCAATTGACTTTGTTTTAGATGGTCTGAACCCTGCAGAATATAATGCTTTATTAAAGCAAGCTGCAATCGAAGGAAAATCTATGGATTAATGCCAAAAATTAATCCTTCAAATTAATTCAAATATCTGTTTGTATATCAATTACTTAGGCTTACCTATATTTATTTCCCTTTAAATGAAAGTGATTAAAAATTTTATTGGAGGCCAATTTTATGATGCAGTTTCCAATAATTCCCTAGACAATGTGACTCCATCCTCGGGCTTGGTTTATGGAACAATCCCTGATTCAGATGAAGAAGATGTAGCATTAGCAGTCACTTCTGCCAAAAATGCTTTCCCTTTATGGTCTCAAACATCTTTGGATTTAAAGTTTCAAATTTTAAATCGTATCTCCGACTTGATCAATGAGAATCTTGAAGCGTTGGCTTTAGCAGAGTCTATTGATAATGGAAAACCTCTTTGGCTTGCGAGAAGAGTAGACATACCTAGAGCAGCATCAAATTTTCAATTTTTTGCAACAGCTCTAAAGCATTATGCATCAGAATCTTATCTAAACCCACCTAATGTAATATCTACTACCCTGCGCCAGCCTATAGGCATAGTTGGATGTATTTCACCATGGAACTTGCCATTGTATTTATTTACATGGAAAATAGCTCCGGCAATTGCTGCAGGAAATTGTGTGATTGCAAAACCATCAGAAGTCACTCCCATGACAGCTTTCTTGTTAGCTCAAATTTGTAAAGACGCCGGACTGCCTGATGGAGTTCTGAATATTTTACACGGAACAGGCCCCAAGGTTGGTTCAGCTATTGTAGAACATCCAATGATCAAAGCAATTTCTTTTACCGGTGGAACTGCTACAGGCCAGCAAATAATTCGGACTGCCGGTCCAATGTTTAAAAAATTATCACTTGAATTAGGCGGAAAGAATGCTTCCATCATCATGGATGATTGTGATTATGGGTTAATGATGAAAGAAACAGTTAGATCAAGTTTTGCCAATCAAGGCCAAATATGCCTCTGTACTAGTAGATTGCTAATTCACGAAAGCATATATGACAAGTTTAAAGCAGATTTCACATCTATTGTTGGTAAGATGACTGTGGGCAATCCGTTGGATGAATCAATAAAGATCGATCAAGGTGCTATTGTTTCAGAAATGCACTATAATAAGGTTCTTAATGCAATTCAGCGTGCACGAGATGAAGGGGGAACCATTCTATCCGGAGGGGCAAAAGTAGTTCTGGACGGAGAATTGGAAAATGGATTTTACATTCGTCCTACCATTATCGAAGGATTAGGTCCTGAAACACGCACTAATCAGGAGGAGATATTCGGTCCTGTGGTAACCTTACAGAAATTCTCGACAAAGGAAGAAGCGCTGGCCCTTGCGAATGCCAGCAAATATGGCTTGGCATCAGTTATTTGGTCACGAAATACTGATCACATACATTTTCTAAGCCAAGGCCTAGAATCCGGTATAGTATGGATAAATTGCTGGTTAGTCAGAGACCTAAGAACCCCATTTGGAGGAATAAAACAATCAGGTATTGGCCGAGAAGGTGGTTGGGATGCCATGAAGTTTTTTACTGAGGTAAAAAGTATTACGCAGGTGATTCCAAAATCCTAGATGCTTCAATCAATTGTAGAGGTTCCAATTGCTCTCAAAAACGTATTAAAAGTTAGAAATCAGAAATTAGAAATTAGAATGAGGCTTCGATAGTAGTGTCCAGCAGCTAGATACTTCTTACAGAATGCGATTTGCTTTTATTTGCATTCTTTCGAAGTATGGGTCTAATCTTCTAGCCAATTCTTTCCAATTTTTATGTGGAACCATTGGATATAGATGATGTTCCAAATGATAAAGGTGCTCTAAAGAAATTATAGAGTAAAATTTCCCCCTAAAAAGCCTTGTTTGCAATAATTCATTTGAACCTTCAGGTGCGTGTACCAAGTAAGATGTGAAAAATGGAATAATCCAACTGCCCATGATACTTAGCAAAATGTATAATATTAGAAATATTGAAATTTGAATAAAAAATATTTCACCTAAAATTATGAGTATAATAATGCCTAACTCAAGAAAAAACAGCAGCCATTCCTTCTTACTGCCATTATTAAGTACTCACTAGCATTATCAATTCTCATTGCCGTTATATGTTTAAATATGGATACTTAAGGCTTAACTCGCTCCGCTTCGTTTCAATAGTATTTTGAAGTTGAGCTGACTCCTCTGAATCGGGAAATAATGGCCGATGAGCACTAAGGCTATTAAAAGCCTCTATTTCTTTTAAAACCTTTTGATCAGTGGCAGTGAAATATGTTTTTTGGAAATATTGCCAGACTAAATCCACAGCTACTTGACTGGGATGTATCATATCACTTTTGTAAAAGCGATAATCCCTCAACTCATCCATAATGATCTCATAAGCAGGAAAGTACTCAATATTCTCGGGATATAATTCAATCAGCTTATTAAGTGCAACGAATAGGATTGATTTACTTAATTGATTCTCAACAAAACCGTCTTTAGCGTACCTCACTGGACTTACAGTTATGATCACCCTGAATCCGGGTTCAATCGGCAACATTTTTTCTAAATAAATGACATATTGATTTACTAACTCGTCTACAGTTAGCATTTTTCTATGAAATATAGAACTGGGCTGTTTATGACAGTTGGCCACGACTTGACCGGTTTCTTTGATGCGATATATAATAGCGCTTCCCCATGTAATAATTCTTACAGGATGCTCAACATTGTAGTGGATACTCTGCTGAACTAAAGAATTTATTTTATTTAATAAAATTTCTCTATCCTGATGCTTAAATGACCCATGATGTTCCCAGGAAAAGAATTGATTATTATGAATTTGAAGTTCACTTTGGATGTATAATTGTTCTTTCCGTATTCTTTCTAAAATATTAAGAATGGAAAGCGGATTAAAAAGTATACCAGCAGGGTTGTTAATCACAGAAAGCCCGGATTGGATTAACTTTTCACTTATTTCTTCAGAAAAACACGATCCAATCATCATGCATTTACTTGCCAGTGAAATAGGGCGAGATGGTGGAATGCGTATTATTGTCCTGAAAAGTGGATCCATGCAGTTTTGAGTTAAGTGTCAAAAGTAAAAAAAGATTATACTTTCTGTACATTTAGCATTAATATATAGATATTTAACAAGTGTTATATATTGTATAAATGAACACATAGTAGTGTATTATCGTAATGAAATCATAAAACGCAAAATTTAATATTGAAAATTTTAACTTTAAAATGAAATTTTAACATGCTTCATATTCAAAATATTTATACCTTTACTTCTATTGTTTTTAAGCTAAATATATATTTCAAATGCAGAAATCTTTACTATTAGTAATTCTTATGACTTGCGCAGCTTTAGTCACGCGTGCTCAGGACATTCATTTTTCTCAATTTTACGCTTCACCCCTTAACTTAAACCCAGCACTTACAGGTGTAATGAACTGCACTGATAGGCTTACAATGGTTTACAGAAACCAATGGGCAAGCGTTCTAAAAAGTAATGCTTTTAACACCATTGGTGTATCATATGACAGAAAAAACACTGTAGGCCGAAATGATTATTGGGGTTTCGGTGTAAATCTTTGGGCTGATAGAGCAGGTGAATTAAATTTCGCTACTGTTTCTCCACAAATAGCTGCCAGCTACAGCAAAAAAATGGGCGGTTCAAGAAAGTCTGCCCACTATCTTTCATTCGGTGTCGAAGGTGGTGCATCAAATAGAAGTATTGATTTTTCATTAGCCAAATGGGGTTTGCAAGGAAAAGATGGTGTACATCATCCAGATTTCCCATCAAATGAAAATGAAGCAAATTTTGACAAGTCATTCTGGTTTGGTGAATTATCAGCCGGTTTACTATGGTTCTCTACATTTGATGAAGATAATAGCTTTTATGTTGGTGGTGCTTTTAGCCACATTACAAAACCAAGTCAATCATTCTTAGTAGATGGACCGGATGTTCCATTATATGGTAAGATCACAGCTCATGCTGGAGGGGATTTTGCCATCACAGATCAATTGAGTCTGGTACCGGGAGTTGTTACATACTTCCAGGGACCTTCTTTCCAATTAAATGCTGGTACTTCACTAAGAGTATGGTTAGATAAAAGCAGATGGAGTCGTCAGGATATACAATTTGGTATTTGGACACGTATATCTAATCATTGGCAAAAAGCACTTGATGCTGATGCAATTATTCTTTCTACAAGATTGGATTATAATCAGTTCACAATAGGTTTTAGTTATGATTTAAATATTTCTTCTCTAACTCCAGCAAGTAATTATAATGGAGCAGTTGAATTTTCTTTAGGTTATTTGATCTGTGGTCCTGAGCGTAGAGGTGTTTATTGCCCTACTTTCTAATCAGTATTCTGATATTATATCGGATCTAGGAGTCTTCCTCTTTAGAAATAAAAAAATAATATGTTCAGTTCGAAAAAGAACGGCAATGGTTCATCTATGGAAGCGTTTTCAATAAACAGTATTGGTTTAGGTTCAACTATTTCAGGTGATATTGTCGCTAAAAATGATTTTAGGATAGATGGAGCTCTAAATGGCAATTTGACGTGCGATGCGCGCATTATTATTGGTGAAAGTGGCAATATTGAGGGCAACATTATTTGCGCTTCTGCTGTTATTCAAGGTAAATTGACCGGGACCCTAAAAGTATCCGATACGCTCGAAGTGAATAGTAAAGCTATCATTAACGGTGAAGTATCAACCGGCAGATTGATCATCGAAAACGGTGCCATCTTTAATGTTAAATGTCAGATGGGTATGGCAGCAGGAAACAAACAGAATATTTCTAGTTCTAAAAGCAACACTAAAGAGTTAACTTAAATCATCTTGGAACCAAATCAACCTCAGCTTAAAGAAAAGTCCACCGCATACCTCAAATATTCTAGTTTAGGTTTTCAACTTGTTGCAGTTATGTTAATATCTGTATTTTTGGGAGGTTATCTTGATAAAAAATGGAATGCCGGCAACCCACGATATTTTACTGTAGGACTAATTATGGTGCTTACTTCAGCATATTTATATAAAATCATTAGAGAACTTACAAAAGAGAAGCAATAGTTTTCTCTCCCAAATCATGCTATGCCATTTAAAAAGTTTCTTCTTTATCTTACCCTTTTCAGTGGTTTGGCATTAATATTGCATTTCTTGCTAATACTTAACTCTACCTTAGCAGTTTATGCTGATTTTTCATATTTGAGCATTGTCTTCTTCATAGGATTATCAGTTATATTTTATTACTTAGGTCAAATTGTATCTCGAAGTAAGAATCTTTATCTTTTCAATGGCCTGGTGGCATTTATTGTAATTACTAAAATGACTTTCTGCACCCTTCTGATCATTGTTTATTTTAAAAAAATGCACCCTCCTGATAAGTTCTTTGTTGTACCTTTTTTCCTATATTATATTATATATACCATTTTTGAATTATTCTTTATGTCAAAGTTTGCCCACAAAAAAATCAATTGACGCTGCGCTAACTTGGGCAATGAGTAATGGGTATTAATCAGCAATCAGTAATCTAAAGTTTCAAAATTATAGGAAGCATTCCATCTGTGTGAAAATTTTGTCAAAGACAAAATCTCTCCGTAATCTCTCTTAAGTGATGTTGTAAAAATTTACTTTTTATGATCGTTCAATTCAAAATGAATATCTCAATCTTTACGCTCAAATAAGTCATTAATCTGAGTAAAATTGATCAATTTATAGATAATGATTATTTTGAACTAAATTGCCTCTGTGATACAAAAAATCGGTAATGGGTAATGTGTGGTCGGTAATCAAAGTCTTTTCGGAAGGAATAGAATTCAGTACATATTCACATTTCTTTTATATATTCAATAGATATACCTTTCATCAATTTTTTAATACTTTCGCACTATAATGCGTTTCTCCAGATTAGAAATAAAAGGGTTTAAAAGTTTTGCGAATGAGACTGTCATTCACTTCAATGAGGATGTGACAGGAATTGTTGGGCCCAATGGTTCTGGAAAATCTAACATTGTTGATGCTATAAGATGGGTTCTGGGTGAACAAAAAAGCACTGAACTCCGATTGGATAAAATGTCTAACATTATATTCAACGGTACAAAGTCAAAGAAACCTGCAGGAATGGCTCAGGTATCTCTTGTCTTTGAAAACAATAAAAAGATCCTTCCCCTTGACTTTAACGAAGTAACAGTCACCCGGATCCTGTATCAGAATGGTGACAGTGAATACAAGCTCAACAATGTCACTTGCCGGCTGAAAGACATTTACTCATTGTTTGTAGATACAGGTGTAGGCAGCAATACATATGCCATTATTGGTTTTGGAATGGTAGAAGACCTGCTGAATAATAAAGATAATTACCGCAGGATGATGATCGAGCAGGCCGCCGGCATCTCAAAATATAAATCCAGAAAAAAAGAAACCCTCTCCAAACTGCAATCGACACTCGACGACCTTAGCAGAGTAGATGATCTATTAGCAGAGATTGAGGGTAATATGAATACACTCAGAAAGCAAGCAAGAAGAGCGGAAAAATATCTTGAACTTAAAGAGCGATATAAGGCCAATGCTTCTACTCTATTCAACCACCAAATAAAATCAATCAATGAAAGTATCATTTCAACTTTTGAAAAATATGAAAGGGAAAGAAAAGCAGCGGAATTAAAGGAAACAGAGATCCACAATATCGAAGCATTGGTCGAAGTTCAGAAAGCCGCTTTGCTTGAAAAGGAATTAGTTCTTTCTGAATTTCAAAAGAAGACTAATATTATTCTGGAAAATCAAAAGGCGCTTGAAAAAAAGCGAGATATGAATATCCAAAGAATAGCCTTCATAAAAAGTAGAGCTGATCAGTCTATTTCGGACTTGGGTAAGCTAAAAATGCAGCTCCAGGAATTGAATATGCAAAAGTCAGCTTTGATAACTCAACTACCTGATACTGAAACTGAAATTATTTCGCTCAAAAGTGATCTGGAAACGAAAGAAGCCCAATTAAAAGAGATTAAACTACAATTGGGATCAATAGAGTCAGGACTTGCACCAGTACTCGCTGCATATGATGCCGCCAATAATCGCCAATACGAGATAGAAAAACAAAATGCTATAGCCAATGCTCAGTTGTTGTCCATTCAAAGCGATACAGGAAAGAACAAAGCTCATGAAGAAGAGTTATCGAATCAATTAACTTCTTTAACGAACCAGCTTAACATTGTAATCAGCGTATCAACAACAAAAACGCAGGAGCTAAACGCGGCATTGGACATTGTAGAATTAGAAAATGCAAATCTGGCTTTAAAAAAAGAAGCGTTAGAAGGATTTACAGAAAAGAAAAAGCTTTTAGAAAGAAGATCAGACAACATTGAACACGAATCAAAGTTACTAAGATCCTTGATCGACAATTTGGAAGGCTATCCCGAAGCGGTTAAATACTTGTCAAGTAATGTAGATAAATCCAGAAAATTTTACCTATTAGCAGACCTGATTAATTGCGATGAAAAATATCGGACAGCCCTTGAAAATTACCTGGCACCATATTTGACTAATTTTGTAGTCCCTGACTACAATGATGCATTTAACGCTATCAATTTATTGAGTTCTAGTCAAAAGGGAAAGGCGGGCTTCTTTATTATGGAGTCATTTAAGGACAAAAAAAATGGAAGCCCGGATATTGATGGTGCCATTCCGCTCACATCATTAATACAATGTCACCCACAATACCAACCTTTATTTAATCATCTACTGCAAGATGCTTATTTGGTGCATAAAGTAGGAGCATCCAGTTTTGATTCCTTGAAGATATATCCCGGGGCACACTTCATAGCAGAAGATGGTAGTATCATAGTGAGTCGTGGTCAAGCAGCCGGAGGTTCAATAGGATTAGTGGAAGGAAGCCTACTAGGCAGAAAATTACGTTTGGAAAATCTGGAGGAAGAAATCAGAATTTTGAAAAAGGAGGATAGTGAATTATTTATTAAGATTTCAGACCTGGAAGATGAAATAAAATTAATCAACCAAATGACAGTCCGGCCTCAAATTGAAATATTGCAGAAGGAGCTACAGAAACTTAATGATAACTCTTTACAACTCAAAGTAAAAATTGAAAATGTAACGTTGCAACTCCAGAAAATAACTTCAGATGAGTTGCTTCTTATGCAAAAATTGACAGAATTTCATGCTGTAATAGAAAATAATGCCGCGCCTTTGGTGCTCTTAAAAGCTGATTTGATAAAGCTGAACATTGAAATACAGCAAAATAAAACAAACCAGAAGGAAAAGGGTGATGAATTTAACCAGCTAAATACATTGATCAATTCTTTGAAGATGAATCTTGTTCAGGTTGAAAACAAAAGCAACAGCATCAATAGAGAAGTCAACTTAATAGATCAACAAATCATCAATTTAAATAATAATAGCAAACAACTTGAGAATACTCAACAACAAAGTTTAATCGAAATTGCATCACTGGAAAGTAACATTCATGAGACAGAAAGTGAAATCGTCGCTATGTCAGCAGCTTTCAAAGGATCTCAAAATGAATTGTCAGAAGTGGAAAAACTATACTTTTCTGATAAGAAAATAATCGCTGAAGAAGAACAAAATATTAAAATAAATCAAAGGAATTTGTCGGGAATACAAACTATGGCAAATGAATGGAAAGATAAGTGGCAAGCAGCAAAATATGAAGCTAAAAGAATAGAAGATAACTTTGAAATAGAATTTGGTGCTATACCTGAACAAGAATCAGAAGCGTCTGGAGCAGAAAATGATATTTCTGTCATAGCTGACCAAAATTTAAAGCTGAAGAATTCAATTCTGCAATTTGGGGAAGTAAATCCATTAGCACTCGAAGCTTATCAGGAGATCAAAATCAGATATGATGAGATCGTAGCGCAGAAAACCGACATACTTGAATCAAAAGAAATGTTAGCCCAAACATTAAATGAGCTTGAAGCCACTTCTACAACTAAATATTTATCAGCCTTTGATCAGGTAAGAGATAATTTTAAAATGGTATTTAGAAGCCTCTTCACAGAAGATGATGATTGTGATCTAATAATAGAAAATGAAGGAAATCCATTGGATTCAGATATTTCAATTATTGCTAAACCAAAAGGTAAGAGACCTCAAAGTTTGAATCAATTGTCGGGAGGTGAAAAAACATTAACCGCAATAGCATTTTTATTTTCTCTATATTTATTAAAACCTGCACCTTTTTGCATCTTTGATGAATTAGATGCACCATTGGATGACGTCAATGTAGAAAAACTGAACAGGATCATAAGGAAATTCAGCGCTCAGTCGCAGTTTATTATTATTACACACAATAAGGCAACAATGGCTTCTGTAGATGTGATGTACGGTGTTTATATGGAGCAGCAGGGAATAAGTGGCTTGAGTAAGGTGGATTTTAGAGCATATGAACATAATATGATTCTTGAAAAAGTAGAGAATTAAAGTTACTTGCTGTAAAATTATTGATGCGCCTTCACTTTCACAACCTTACCAAGATGTGAAAGATTATACCAAAGATTTTTTTATGTTTGTACTGAATTTTAAATGAATAGTTATAACCAAATGGAAGATTTAATTCAAAAATTAAAAATTGAGATCATTGAAGCATTAAATCTTCAGGATTATTCACCTGCAGATATTGATTCCGATGCGCCTTTATTCGGAAGTGGTCTTGGTTTGGACAGCATTGATTCGCTCGAATTAATGGTTTTGCTAGAAAGGAATTACGGCATTAAAATCGAAGATCCACGAAAAGGCCGTGAGGTATTGGAAAGTGTACGTTCTATGGCTCAATTTATTCAGTCGCAAGAATCTGAAGCATAATATATGAACGGCCTGTCCGAAGTTTGGATTACAGGTATTGGTATTGTCTCTCCTTTAGGTATTGGTTTTGAAGAAAATATTCAAAAATTAAAATCAGGTGTTAGTCCACTTAATAAATTAACCGGGTTTAATTCTATACACAATGGTCTTTTGACAGTAGGCCAAATACCGTTTTCTAATGATGAGCTGAAAGACAAGCTTTACATCAGTAATATTTTGAATTACAGCCGCACCACCCTACTTGCATTGATTGCAGCTCGCGAAGCCTTAAAAGGTATTGACTCAAATGAATTAATGAAAAATATTTCCTTAGTTTCTGCTTCTACTGTTGGGGGAATGGGAAATACAGAATCACATTTCTCTGACATACTTAAAAAAGTTTATACACCTGATATTGATTTTATTGAAGAGATGGACTGCGGTTCTATAGCGAGATCCTTGATCAAGGAATTGCAAATAAAAGACGATTTCTATACAATAAGCACAGCATGTTCTTCATCCAGTAATGCCATTATGATGGGTAGTCGTTTTATTCAGACAAGCAAGAAAAAAATGGTATTGGTGGGAGGTAGTGATTCATTGAGTAAATTCGTCATCAATGGTTTTCTTTGTTTGAAAAATGTTGATCCAGAACTCTGCAAACCATTTGACCAAGACCGAGTTGGACTTAATTTAGGTGAAGGGTCAGCTTTTTTACTCCTGGAAGATAGCATCCATGCTATTAATAGAAATGCTATACCTTATGCTAAGGTAAGTGGATATTGCAATGTTAATGAGACATACCATATGACAGGTTCCTCACCGGAAGGAACTGGTGCTATTTTAGCTATGAAAGGTGCATTGAGCAACGCATATCTTAATTCAACCGACATTGAATTTGTGCACGCTCACGGGACTTCCACTGCTGATAACGATCTTGCTGAAAGTATAGCAATTAAAAATGTTTTTGGGCAACAACAATTGTTCGCATCGAGCAAACCTTTTACTGGTCATACACTTGCTGCAAGCGGAGTTATTAGTAGTGCATTAAGTATCGGCTGTATGCAACAAGATTTTATATTTCCTAATCTAAATTTCAAAACCCCAATAGAAAATGTGGGTATGAATCCTAATACTAGAATGATTAAAGGATTGGATGTTAATCATACCATGATCAATTCATTTGGCTTTGGAGGAAACAATACTTCACTCATCATAAGCCGAACTTGAAATGTATATATTATCCATCCATTCCGTAATTCCTTCTTCTAAAGATCCTAGCCAATTAGCTGGTAAGATGTATTTAGAAATGGCGGAACAAGATTTCTCAGATCTCTTTGAAAGAAATGAAATGAGGAGGTTAAGTAAATTGATCAAAAATGGAATTGGATGCGGATTGAGAGTGCTTAAGAATAGTAATCAACATAAAATAGATGCCATCATAACGGGAACCGGGAAAGGTAGTATCTCCAAAATCGAACAATTTCTATCTGATATTGACACTTATAAAGAAACAGCTCTCAATCCCAGTATATTTATTCAATCTACGCACAACACTATTAATGGTCAGATCGCTCTAAAAACTGGCAGCAATACTTATAATGTAACACATGTTAATCAAGGCATGACTCTTAGCAATGTGTTGAGTGATGCTGAATTATTTTTGTTACAGCATCCGGATGCATTGATATTGGTTGGAGTTTTTGAAGAAAATACTGAATTTAATATTGAAATTCATAATTCAGCTGGGCTTAGCGGCATAGAATCAGATGGAAGTTACCAAATAAAGTGGGGTGAGAGTGTTACCTTTTTTATATTATCAGGGAAAAGCACTCCTGGCAAAGTGAAAATAACATCCTCTAAGACCTACACTAATTTTAATGATTCAAATCATTGGGAGTCGTTAATAAAAGATATAAAATTAGATACATCAAAAATAAATAATACAGCCTTTTTGCTGGGACATAATAATGCGATTGAACTAAATAGCTATTATGTTGACATAATAAAATATTTGAATGAATCCAAAATTCCATTTAAAGGTTTTAAAGAAGTCACTGGCGAGCATGACACTGCTGGTGGTTATGCTATAGACCTTGCAAATCAGATTTTAACAAATGAAGTCACTTTCAATGAAATGTTTCAAACAGAAAATGTACAAAAAATAATCATCATCAATCATTTTAAAGATTACATGTGTCACGTATTGACTTTAGAACTAGCTGATTAATTTGTGTAATTTTGCATCAATAATGGTCAAACACTTATGAACAAAAAATCCTATTCCTTATTAGAGCTAAATACTTTTATAAAAAGAATTTTAGCATTAAATTTTGATCAGGACATCTGGGTGAAGGCAGAAATCCTGAGCTTGAATATAAAGAAAGGACATTACTACCTAACCCTCATCCAAAAGGAAGAAGGAAGTAATGAAATAGTGGCACAAATAAATGCCACAATATGGTCGACAGAAGTACAAAGAATTAAAAAAACAAATCCTGATCTTGATAGCTACTTTATTGCAGGACATGAAGTTATGTTGGGGGGGACTCCTATTTTCCATGAAAAATTCGGTCTGCAACTAAGGATTTCTTCTATTGATACTGCATTTACCAGAGGAGCTCTTGACCAAAAAAGGGAAGAATTATTTAATCGTATAAAAGTTGAAGGTCTGCATGAGATAAATAAAACCCTTAAACTCCCACTCGCCTTCAGAAACATTGCAATCATCTCTTCGGTCAATGCAGCCGGATATATTGATTTTATAAATCATTTACAGCATAATCCATATAAATTGACATTTGGGTTACATCTTTATGATAGTGTAATGCAAGGCATCAGCATTGAAAGTGAAATGATTAAAAGCTTGGATCAAATAACATCAGGTCATTTAGAATTTGATGCTGTAATTATCATCCGTGGTGGTGGGTCAAAGGTGGATCTTTCCGGATTTGATAATTATAATCTAGCACAGAAAATTGCTAATTATCCAATTCCCGTTTTTACAGGTATCGGACATGATATTGATATTTCAAGTCTTGACCTGGTCGCGCACAAATATTTTAAAACTCCTACAGCCGTAGCTGAATATTTTATTGAAACTAATAGTAGTTTCCTTGGCGAAGTTCACGAGCAGGTGAAAAAAATATTGAATATAGCGCAGAACGCTTTTACTCATATAAATTATGATTTAAAATCCATATTGAATAATTTAAGAAATGCATCTAAGGATAAAATAACTGGATTCAAATACAACCTGGATAAAATAAAGGGAGAAATCTATAAATCAGCCCAGATAAAGATTAATCATTCACAATTTTCTATAGAATCAATCAAGCAAAAAATAAACCTGCAGAATCCTTTAGAAATTTTAAAGAAGGGATATGTTATCGTAGTTCAAAATAATAAAAAGATAAAAACCGTCAAGGATTTTGACATATCTAAACCTGCTGACTTAAACTTTGCAGATGGTGTAATAATAGTAAAACATTAAATGGCTAAAAAAACAGAATTTTCTTTCAACGAAGCAATGGAGGAATTAAAAAGTATACTTACCAGGATTGAGAGCGAAGATCTTGAAATAGATGCAATACCTGCGCTCATTAATAGAGCAAAGGAGCTTCAGATTATTTGTCAAGAGAAATTAACGCAAGTGCAACTTATCATTGATGATGATAAGTAGTATAATGACTATTTGTATGAAATTTATTGAAACTTAACTATAACTTAATATAGGATCGGTCATAGACATTACGATAGAAATGTACTTTTACATTCAAATAAAGTCTATGACGCAAACGATAACACAAATGGCTTCAAGAATACTAATTGTGGATGACGAAGAGGATATCAGAGAGATATTGCAATTCAATCTTCGGAAAGAAGGTTATGTAGTTGAAGTTGCAAAGAGTGGTAAGGAAGCACTTAAAATAGCTGATGAATTTCTTCCGGACCTAATCGTTCTTGATCTCATGATGCCGGAGATGGATGGTGTCGAAGTGTGTAAGATACTGCGACAGAACGAATTACACAATGATACAATTATAGCATTTTTAACGGCACGTAATGAAGATTACACACAAGTAGCTGCTTTGGATACAGGAGGAGATGATTTTATCTCCAAGCCAATTAAACCAATGGTATTGATCAGTAGAATAAAAGCGCTACTTAGAAGAACAACTAATTCGGAAGGACATAGCAATAAGCATATTTCAATTATCAATAACTTAACCATTAATCGTGAACAACATGTTGTAATGAAAGATGGTCAAAAGATAGACCTTGCAAAGAAAGAATTCCAGTTGTTAAACCTTATGATCAGTAAACCGGGAAAGGTCTTTACAAGAGATGAGATTTTTAGAAAAATATGGGGAAACGATGTCATAGTTGGCAATAGAACCATTGATGTGCATATTAGAAAGATTCGTGAAAAAATTGGAGAAGAAATAATTAAGACCGTTAAGGGAATTGGTTATAAATTTGATTTTTGATGGTACTAAGCCATAAAGTGTGTAAGTTATAAAAATGAATAAATTTATAACGAAAAACAAAAAAGCAAATGGATTCAAAAGATTTTATCAGTGATGAGATTTTAAAGCAATTTAAGACAGGAGATGAATTGATGAGTTTTCTAACATCGATTCAAAAACGAGGGATAGAAAAGATACTAGAGGGCGAAATGGATAGCCACCTTGGATATGAAAAGCACGATAAAACCGGTGCACCAAACTCAAGAAATGGGTTTAGTAATAAGAAGATTAAAACTAGTTTTGGAGAGGATAACATTCAGGTACCAAGAGATAGAGATGGTAGTTTTTCCCGATGCTTGTTCCAAAGCGAAAAGGAATGGCTGAAGGTATAGAAAATATCATCATTTCATTGTATTCAAGGGGCATGAGTAATAGCGATATAGAAAACCAGATCAGGGATCTATACAATGTAGAAGTATCAACTTCAACGATTTCAAGAATAACAAATGCTATAACAGAGGATATTGTAGCATGGCAAAATAGGCCGCTGGAAGATGTCTATTTGATTGTCTGGTTAGATGGAATTGTATTTAAGGTAAGAGAACAATCCAAGGTAATAAACAAGACGATTTATATAGCGATCGGCCTGAGGCAAGATGGTATAAAGGAAGTGTTGGGTTTGTGGCTAGGTGGAAAGAGAGCTCCAGCTTTTGGATGAGTGTATTGACAGACATGAAAGCACGTGGTGTAAATGATATACTCATAACAGCTACAGACAATTTAAATGGTTTTACGGAAACGATCAAAACGGTTTTCCCACAATCAAACACTCAAATATGCATTGTCCATCAGATCAGAAATGCATGCAAATTTGTGTCATATAAAGACCGAAAGCCATTTACAGCTGATATGAAGAAAATATATGGAGCGCCAACGAAACAATCAGCAGAGGCAGCATTTAAGGACTTTGCAATGACTTGGGAAGATAAGTATCCGTATTCAGTACAATCATGGAGGACTAACTGGGATGAATTAACGACTTTTTTCAGCTTCCCCTTAGAAATCCGTAAGATTATGTATACAACTAATTTAATAGAGAACCTGAATGGAAAAATCAGAAAATATACAAAAAAAAAGCTTTCTTTTCCAACTGATGAATCTGTTATGAAATCAGTTTATCTGGCCATAAGAGAAGCTACAAGGAAATGGTCCATGCCTATTCATAACTGGGGCGTGGTAACCAATCAATTTATTATTATCTTTGGAGAGAGATTAACCAATTTTATGAAAGCTTAGGGGAGCCCAAAAAAACAACTTACACACTTTGTGGGATAGTGTCTTTTTGATCAATTCTTTATTACTTTATAAATTTGCAATGTTTAAAAATCTGACTCCACGTCAAATAGCCATTTTCTGTTCAGGAGTCCTAACGCTGATTATACTATTTATTCTAGTTATTCTACAATTATTTTCATTTTACAAATTTGATTTTTTTGTTTGGCCGATACTGTTTGTTTTAATCAGTACAGCTTCCTACATCGTTATTCTTTTTTTTCTGAATAAATTTATTTATAGAAGGATAAAGCTTATTTATAAGATCATTCATGACAAAAAAGTGAGTCTTAGTAAAGACAAGATCCCAGTCAAAGATATTCCAGAAGGGGCCTTGAATGATGTTAGTGCAGAAGTGGATCAATGGGTTAAGGACCAACAAACTACCATAAAGAATCTTCAAACACTTGAAAGCTACAGAAGAGATTTCCTAGGTAATGTATCGCATGAATTGAAAACTCCTATATTTAATATTCAGGGATATGTACATACTTTATTAGATGGCGCAATTGAGGATAAACAGTTGAGCTATAAGTACCTGGATAGAGCTGCAAAGAACATAGAAAGGCTGCAAACCATAGTTGAGGATCTTGAATCAATATCAAAGTTAGAGCTTGGTGAACTTGTTTTGGAAATGTCAAAATTTGATATAAAAATATTGACAGAAGAAGTATTTGAAGAATTAGAACTTTTGGCAGAGGAAAAAAATATCAGATTGAAGTTCAAGGAAGGTGCTTCCATTGGATACAATGTTTTCGCTGACCGGGAATATATTCGTCAGGTATTGGTTAATTTGATCAACAATAGCATTAAATATGGAAAAGAAGGCGGCGTATCAAAAGTCAGCTTTTATAATATGGAAAATTATATCCTGGTAGAAGTTGCAGACAACGGGGCCGGAATCGAAAAGCAAGATCTCATAAGAATATTTGACCGTTTTTACAGAGTAGATAAGAGCCGAAGTAGGTCAGCTGGTGGCTCAGGTTTAGGGTTGTCTATCGTAAAGCATATCATTGAAGCGCACCACCAAAGTGTAAATGTCAGAAGTACGCCCGGGGAAGGGTCAACATTTAATTTTACACTACAAAAATCTAAAGGAAAAGTATAAAGTGGGTTAAATTAGGAGCATTTTGAAAAATACTTTATCCCAAAAAGAATAAGTGAAAGTGAAATGATGCCTTTTACAGTAAAGAAGATTAAAACTCCAATACCAGCTTTCTTGGCATTACTTTTACTAAATATCTTCACTTTCCTTTTTTAATCTAATTATTGGTGGGATTGCAGTAATTTTTTACACAATTATAAAAGCTTAGATGGGTTCCATACTTTGAAAATAACATTTGAGGAACATCGATACTATGAAGTTCCATCAATCTACTCACAATAATTTCTTGATTCATTTCAAGGGTTCTCATATTAAGAATAACTTCATTTTCATAAATATGTTCATTGTGTCAAGTATAAATCGATTCCAAAGGAAAAAAGTTAGGTTCATGCTATTAATTTACTTTTAAAAATTTATTGACGTAAAGCATATCGCCTTCCGAATCAGGATAAGTAGTTATAATTGACAAGATGCTTTACATATTATTCTCCTTCTTTTTCTGGCACAGGTTTATCATCTAAAATACCACTGGATTCATCCACTTTCATTTCCAATACTGGCCGATCACCATCTGGCAGAATAGTCAATAATTCATCAAATACTTTATTATAATGTTCATGCCTCCAGAATGGAATTAAATCCATACCCTGTATAAGAACTGCCTGACCACGCACTGTTCCGGCAGCATAAAGTTGAAAATACTTTATATGGCTTGAAGTAAATGATGCTACAAAGCCACTCGAAGGAACACTGTCGATTAATACGCGTATTGGCCTATATTTAAAATCAGGCGTCTGCTGCATTTTACTGATCATGTCGAAAAGCACATTTTCAATATTACTTTTATCCATGTAAAGCCATGATAAGGTAAAATTACCACATTCGATTTCGTACTTAGAAACTAGTTCGCATTTTTCAGGAACATTGATCTTCTTTCCAACGAATTCCAATTTTTTTTGAGCAGTCAGAAAAATAGGAATTAGAATAAATAAATGGATTACTAAATATTTCAAATGATTAAAATTATAAATTATTAATTTGAGTCAGGGCATCCGCAATTTTCCTATCGTTTGTTAACCTGGGTACTTTGTTCTGGCCTCCTAATTTGCCGTTTTGTTTCATGAAAGTAATAAAAGTACCTTTTTTTAAGGGTCGAAGTTTTAACTTCTGTAAAATATGACCTTCTATTAGATCCTTATAGTAAATGTTTTTTGCTGTCATTTGTTGATTTAAAAGATCTATAAATGCATTAATGTCTGAAGGTTCCTGATCAAACTCTATAAACCATTCATGATATGGCAAGCCTCCTTCAGGCGGATTAACCTGAGGAGCTACTGAAAATTCTGATACTTTACAATCAAAACTAGCAGAAGTAGTAAGTAAGGCGTCTTCAACCTCCTTAGCAATGACATGTTCTCCAAAGGCAGAAATATAATGTGCTACCCTACCTGAGAAAACAATTTTGTATGGGTCTACCGAAATAAAAGTAACAATGTCCCCGATATTGTATCCCCATAGCCCTGCATTGTTATTAATTACTAGAGCATATGGAATAGTCATTCTGACACCCTCAAGAGGAAGACGAGTCGGATTATTTTCACCAATCCTTGACGATTCTATAAATTCAAAATAGATACCACTCTTTGTATTGAGCAACATACCTTCATCTCCTTGTTCATCCTGAAAGGCAAAAAAACCTTCAGATGCTGGAAATGTTTCAACTGAATCAAGTTTTCTTCCAAAAAGGTTTTCAAGTGTATTTCTATAAGGGCTGAAGTTGACACCACCATATACAAAAACACTCAGGTTTGGAAATAAATCGATAATACGTTCTTTACCTGATTGCTTTAGAAGTCTTTCCAAATACATTTGAACCCATGGAGGTATACCACTAATAAGGCTCATGTCCTTATGAATAGTTTCTTTTACGATAGCATCAACCTTGGTTTCCCAGTCATCTATACAGTTGGTTTGATAGGATGGAACCTGACTTTTACGAAGCCATGCAGGTATCTCATGATTTACTATGCCAGACAATCTTCCTACCGGAATTACACCATCCAAATCAAGAACAGGAGAACCGGAAAGGAAAATCATTTTTCCATCAAAAAAGCTGTAATTCCCACTCCTTGCAGCATAATTTAGTAAAGCATTTCTGGCAGTGCCAAAATGATTAGGCATACTTTCCTTAGTGAGGGGTATATATTTAGCACCCGAAGTAGTTCCAGATGTCTTAGCAAAATATTTAGGCTGCCCGGGCCATAATACATCACTATCACCAGATTTGATCTTCTCTATATAAGGTCTGATCAATTCATAATCAGTTAAAGGAATAATAGAAGAAAATGTAGCTGCTGACTTGATGGCAACAAAATTATTTTCCTTACCGAATAAGGTATTTTTAGCGGACTTTACTAAATTTTGCCTGATAAATTCCTGATCAGCAACAGCTGTCATCTTCCAACTGTCAACCTGCCTTGCCACAGCGTTTGCAAAGGGCTTAATTAGCTTTGATTTAAACTTCATCTATATGCTGTGTTGTTGAAAATCTGATTAAAACTAAATAAATTTTAGTTAACTCTAAGATCTTCTACATTGTACCCTGGATACTTAGCTTTGTTAAAGGTAAATACTGTTGCAGAACCTGGCTTTCCAAAAGTAGTTTTAGAAACGTTTAAGGTATGTCGGGAACCATCTTTATTAAATATCTCCATGGCAATTAATTCTCCGGTAGGTTTATTGACTGTGATTCTGGCTTTAGAATATTCGGTACCTTTTTTGACTGGCTTACATTCAATAACTTGAACTTGTTTGCCTGATTGTGCCCCATCAAATGTAACCGCTGCTACAAAGTTTTTTTGATCATATTGTGAAATAAAATCTGCCGGATTGACAATACCTTGAGAGCTTCCCTTGACGTAGTCGTTGATTTGAACTTCTTTTTGCTTTTTATTAATAAACCAGACTGTTTTGCCATCATTGATGATACCCATATCTTTAATGTCAAGATTGAATTTAGTGCCAAGTTGCGTCATCGTGCCTTTTTCAAGTCTGGTGCTTTGACCTGGGAATTCCATTTTCAGGGAAAAAACAGAAGTAATTTGTTGGGAAGCGGATGAATATTTGGTTTTAATTTTATTCAATGTTGCGACTGCTTTGGCATCTGAATCCTTAGCAGTGGAATAAGTATTTTTTTGTGCTGTTAAGCTTAAAGATGTTATAAATATTACTATTAAAGAACAAATAAATCGATTCATATTATATTTTTTTAAGGACATGCGACCTTTTTTGAAAAATAGCTGCAAAGATATAAAAAATTGAAACAGGCAAAATTCCTTTCCTCAAAATCCATATCATTGATGACACTTTAACGGTATTTTATGCTTAATGATTCATAGAATATAACAATATTTTGTTAAGGTTTAGTAGAGAGCTACCATAATGTCGAATGATTTAACATTAATATTAATTCAATCTTAGTCATAGATAATCACCTTAATTATGAGATTGCTTTAATTTTAAATCAATTATGTGCTTATAACAATTTGGATATGCATGCCTCTAATCTCATCCTAAAGTATATGTTCTATTAAAATGGAGTCAAGCTAATTTTGTTTTTTCGATTCAATCTTAACGAATTTTAGCTTATTTAATTCGCTTGAAATCTCTTTTTTCAAACATATCATCTTGTGAAACGAAAATTGAGTATTTTACTTAAAATCGATTACTTTTAAATAAAAATTAGTAACATGAGCAGATTTAATCTTTCGCAGATCTTGAATAGTCAAATTAATATTATAAAGGTCGTATTGAGAAGGTTTTATTTAGTGGCTTTTAGCGCAATATTATTAACTTCCTTATTGCTGTATTTTAGTGAATATGAGAATACCCTAAGTGACGATTCTGAGTCTTTGATCACCAGACTCTGTCTTATAGCAGCTCTGGCAATACCTTTTTTCTTTTCGTTGCATTTATTTGCAGAAAAAAATAAATTTAATATCACTAAATACTTAATTGCCATTTTGCTCATCTCAAGCATTCTTGCAGCTTATTGGTTCAGCTTAGCTAATTTAGGTGATTTTGTGTGGTATAATAAAAGCGCAGCAATAAGGTTTGGGGCATTATTTCTCGCAGCACATGGTGCTATTTCAATAAGCGTCTTTAATCGATATTCCCAAATTGACAGCTTCTGGCAATTTAATAAGCATCTTTTATTAAGAATGTTAACTGGAGTTTTTTATTCCGGCGTACTTTTCTTAGGTATAGCAGCAGCTTTTGCAGCGATGGATGCACTTTTTAATGTGAATATTGAAAGCACAACTTACTTACAGGTATTTATTATTTTATCCTGCCTTTACAATACTTTTTTTGTACTGGGTGGCGTAAAAGCACCATTGACCGCTTACGAAGTATCGACAGAATATCCAAATTCTTTAAAGATCTTTACCCAATTTGTCCTTATCCCATTAATGTTACTTTATTTAGTTATTCTTTATGCATACATGTTTAAAATTATTGTCCAATGGTCTCTTCCTAAAGGATGGGTTTCAAACTTGGTACTATGTTTTTCGATAGCAGGAATTCTTGCATTTTTGTTAGTTTACCCAATACGTGAAGAAATAAATTCGAAATGGGTTAAAACTTATTCAAGAGTATTTTATTTTGCACTCTTACCACTGATCGTATTATTACATATAAGTATTTGGACACGTGTAGCAGATTATGGCATTACTATAGAAAGGTATATCATTTGTGTTCTGTCCTTGTGGCTAACAGCAATTACAGCTTATTTTTTAATATCCAAAAAGGATAATATAATTCTTATACCCATGTCATTGGCATCAATTTTCTTGCTTTCTACCTTTGGGCCGTGGGGATTCGAAGGGTTGAGTAAATACAGCCAATTCTCACGATTAAAAAGTGAACTTCAAGCAATGGACATTTGGGATGGTAATAAAATAACCCCAATCTCCAAAGGGGCAGTGTTCAATGATTCAATAGCCTTTAAGGTAAATGATATTAGCTCATATCTTATCGAAATGAATGGGTATAATTACATGAATAAGTTCAATTATGGGCCTTGGAATAAGCTAACAGATAGTCTTAACAATAGCAAAGACCTATATTTTTACTCCATTTCAGGGCTATATTTGAATAAAATTAATTTAGATCCAGGCAAAATAAAATGGACCCCATACGGTGATCCACAATATATCCAAAATACATCTTTTTATTTGTCTGTCAATGATTTGAATAGTTCGTTTGCTATTAGAGGTTATGAATCGATGTATCCTTTAAATATTTACGATAATCCAAATGGAGTGAAGTTGGATAGTCTTATCATTGGCCTGCAAGCCAATAAAGTAAATATAAAATTTGGTAGCAGTGACATAAAGCCTATCGACTTAGTTCCTTCCATACAGCCATTAATTTATGATTGCAGAAATGGTTGTCCCCCTCTGACAAAACCGATTGTTATTGATTACAGCGATAAGGGATTAAATTTCAGAATACTCATAATTAACTTATCTGGAGATAATAAAGATAATTTACTTAAAATAAATTCTGTCAATGGCTATTTGTTAATTAAATAGATTTTTAACTGCTTAGTGATTCATAGGTAATGTGCGATGAGTGATGGGCAATGGGTAATGGGTAATCGAATTACTACATATTTTGTAGCAATGGAACTCATTTATATAAAATTGGGACACTATCCCACAAAGTGTGTAAGTTGTTTTTTTGGGCTCCCCTAAGCTTTCATAAAATTGGTTAATCTCTCTCCAAAGATAATAATAAATTGATTGGTTACCACGCCCCAGTTATGAATAGGCATGGACCATTTCCTTGTAGCTTCTCTTATGGCCAGATAAACTGATTTCATAACAGATTCATCAGTTGGAAAAGAAAGCTTGTTTTTTGTATATTTTCTGATTTTTCCATTCAGGTTCTCTATTAAATTAGTTGTATACATGATCTTCCTGATCTCCACAGGGAAGCCAAAAAACGTTGTCAATTCATCCCAGTTAGTCCTCCATGATTGTACTGAATACGGATACTTATCTTCCCAAGTCATTGCAAAGTCCTTAAATGCTGCCTCTGCTGATTGTTTCGTTGGCGCTCCATATATTTTCTTCATATCAGCTGTAAATGGCTTTCGGTCTTTATATGACACAAATTTGCATGCATTTCTGATCTGATGGACAATGCATATTTGAGTGTTTGATTGTGGGAAAACCGTTTTGATCGTTTCCGTAAAACCATTTAAATTGTCTGTAGCTGTTATGAGTATATCATTTACACCACGTGCTTTCATGTCTGTCAATACACTCATCCAAAAGCTGGAGCTCTCTTTCCACCCTAGCCACAAACCCAACACTTCCTTTTATACCATCTTGCCTCAGGCCGATCGCTATATAAATCGTCTTGTTTATTACCTTGGATTGTTCTCTTACCTTAAATACAATTCCATCTAACCAGACAATCAAATAGACATCTTCCAGCGGCCTATTTTGCCATGCTACAATATCCTCTGTTATAGCATTTGTTATTCTTGAAATCGTTGAAGTTGATACTTCTACATTGTATAGATCCCTGATCTGGTTTTCTATATCGCTATTACTCATGCCCCTTGAATACAATGAAATGATGATATTTTCTATACCTTCAGCCATTCCTTTTCGCTTTGGAACAAGCATCGGTGAAAAACTACCATCTCTATCTCTTGGTACCTGAATGTTATCCTCTCCAAAACTAGTTTTAATCTTCTTATTACTAAACCCATTTCTTGAGTTTGGTGCACCGGTTTTATCGTGCTTTTCATATCCAAGGTGGCTATCCATTTCGCCCTCTAGTATCTTTTCTATCCTCGTTTTTGAATCGATGTTAGAAAACTCATCAATTCATCTCCTGTCTTAAATTGCTTTAAAATCTCATCACTGATAAAATCTTTTGAATCCATTTGATTTTTTGTTTTTCGTTATAAATTTATTCATTTTTATAACTTACACACTTTATGGCTTAGTACCAAAATTGGACTTTTTATCACCTTATCACCTTATCACCTTATCACCTTATCACCTTATCACCTTATCACCTTATCACCTTATCACCTTATCACCATGAGAATCAGCCAGCTCTCATTTACCAATTAATACTGACCACTACGCACTATCCAACTCCTATTCCTTTATGCCTTCTCTGTCCAGTAGAAAAGCATACTCCATTGCAGTTTCTTTATATCTTTCAAATCTGCCGCTTGCCCCACCATGTCCTGTGGTCATATTAGTGTACAAGTAAATCGGATTCTTTCCAATTTTCATGGCTCTAATTTTTGCTACCCATTTAGCTGGTTCCCAATATTGTACCTGGCTATCATGAAGACCCGTTGTAACTAACATAGCAGGATAATTTAACTCAGCAACATTGTCATAAGGTGAGTAAGATTTCATGTAATCATAATATATTTTATCTTTTGGATTTCCCCACTCATCGAACTCACCTGTGGTAAGTGGAATGGATTCGTCCAGCATAGTACTGACCACATCTACAAAAGGCACAGCTGCTATAACGCCATTAAATAATTCGGGAGCCATGTTAATTACTGCGCCCATCAATAGTCCACCGGCACTTCCGCCCATAGCATATAAATGTTCTTTGGATGTATATTTCAAATCAATCAACCCTTTTGCGCAATCTATAAAATCGGTAAATGTATTTTTCTTTTTAAGTAGCTTACCATCTTCGTACCATTGTCGACCCAACTCCTGCCCTCCCCTAATGTGCGCTATTGCATATACATATCCTCTGTCCAATAGTGATAACCTGACAGATGAAAAAGATGGGTCAAGACTAAAACCGTAGGATCCATAAGCATATAAAAGTAAGGGATTGCCAGAATCTTTCTTTCTATCTTTTTTGTATACTAGTGAAACAGGGACTAATGTACCATCCGTGGCTTTTATTTCTAGTCGCTTGGAAATGTAAGCATCTTTATCATAACCTCCAACGATTTCCTGCTCCTTTAATAATACTGAATTCTTATGTTTTAGATTGTATTCAAATATTGATGTAGGCACCGTTAGTGAAGTAAAATTATATCTGATCTTGTCCGTATTGAAGACATAATTATCCACCAAGGAAGCAGTGTAAGCCATTTCATTAAAATCTATATAGCAATCTTGCTCATGGTCCAGGAGCCTTAATTTAACTATTCCCCTGACACGTTCTTCAATTACAATAAAATCTTGAAAGCAATTTACTTCCTCTAATAGAACATCATTTCTATGCGGGATCTTTTCAATCCAGTTAGTCACCGAATAATTTTCGATTGAAGCTGTCATCAATCTAAAATTTAAGGCATGGTCATTAGATGTAATATAAAAATAACAACCATCATCAGTTACAGAATATAAGTGGTCTCTCACTCTGGGACTTATTATGTTAAATATAGAATTAGAATTATCTGCGTCACAATAGCGGACTTCTGAGGTAAGAGTGCTGTATGACCCTATATAAATGATTTTATTAGATCTGGATTTATAAATACCTACATTGAAAGTTTCATCCTTTTCTTCAAATAACAATTCATCTAGACTATGATCCTGCCCTACTATATGTTTATAAACGCGTTCTGATCTAAGAGTTTCGGGATCTTTAGCTACATATAGAAATGCTTTTCCATCATTAAACCAGACAATTGATCCGCTGGTATTAGGTATTGCTTCATCGTATACCAAAGTATCATATATATTTTTCAATTTGATAGTATACAACCTTCTTGATACAATATCCTCACTATAAGCGGTCAAATTATTATCAGGACTTACTGTTATGGAACCGATAGCATAGTAACTCAGTCCGGATGCCATAACATTGGCATCAATGATAATTTCTTCTTGAGCATCAGAAGTATCTATTTTACGAGAATAAATTGGATATTCCTTTCCCATTTCATATCTGGTATAATACATGTAGTCGTTTTTGAGATATGGAACTGACATATCCACCTGTTTTATCCTACCTGTAATCTCATTATATAACCTATCTTGAAGATCCAAAGTATGGGCTAAGCTGTTCTCCCTATATGCATTCTCATCATTGAGGTATGAAATCACCTCTTTATCTTCACGTTGATTTAACCAAAAATAATTATCTTTTCTGATGTCGCCGTGGATCTCAAGGATTTTTTCTCTTTTGGAAGCCACTGGAGGAGTATTTGATCTGTTTTGATCATTCATATTTTTATCTGGTTGAGCATTAATTTTAAAAGAAAGAATAATAAAAAACAATATGGATTTAATCAAATATATCCTTTTCATACTTTCAAATTTATAATTCCAAAGGTAATTTAGTAAATTAGAATTTATCATGAAATATCAAAATACTTTGAATTTACACATATAAATAATACTTTCACCACAATCAAAAATAAATAAAATGGCAAAGGCCAATAAGATTGAAAGAAAAAAAATAAAGTACCCACTTGGTTCATTTGTAAAATCCATAATATTTATAGGTATTGGAATATTCAGTGCAGGGTTTGGTCTTGAGAGTTTTTTAGTGCCAAATGGGTACATAGACGGTGGCATAACTGGGATTTCACTCTTAGTTAAAATCTTTGCTGAAGATGTCCCTTTATCATTATTGATAGTAATATTTAATACACCTTTTATCATACTTGGTTGGAGGCAAGTGAGTAAGATATTTGCAATTAAAAGCATATTAGCTATTACGGGATTGGCTTTAGTTATCCAATTTGTCCATTTTCCTATTTTAACGAAGGATCCTCTACTTATCGCATGTTTCGGAGGTTTGTTTCTTGGAGTAGGTATCGGATTTGCGATGAGGGGAGGTTCTGTTTTGGATGGAACAGAAGTATTGGCAATATTTATTAGCCGGCAATCAAGAATTTCCATTGGCGATATAATCCTTATTTTCAATATAATAATTTTCATAACTGGTGCATACTTACTCTCAATTGAAGTAGCAATGTATGCCATACTGACTTATTTTGTTGCTTCAAAGGCCATAACATATATAATAGAAGGTATTGAAGAATACACCGGAGTTACAATTATTTCAGATGAAAGTGAGAAAATAAGAGAGATGCTGGTGCATGATTTGGGGCATGGGGTCACGCTTTATCCTGCTA
This sequence comes from Candidatus Brachybacter algidus, assembly GCA_016711705.1. Lineage (GTDB taxonomy): Bacteria > Bacteroidota > Bacteroidia > Chitinophagales > Saprospiraceae > Parvibacillus > Parvibacillus algidus. The sequence continues at coordinate 577,304 of JADJSK010000001.1, forward strand.
AGAAAGGATTTGGGAAACGAGGAGCTGTAGAATCTGATAAATTTGACGTAGTTTATACTGTAGTAACAAGATTGGAAATTTCAAGGTTGCAGGATGGTATTAATCTCATTGACCCTAATGCCTTTCTGATAATGAATAGTATAAAAGATACCAAAGGAGGCATGATCAAAAAAAGGAATGTTGTTCATTAATTTCGATAATTGTATGAATTTAGTTCAATATATAATTGCTCCCAAAACTTGAAAACAAGTATCATATTGGCCGATTATTTTAATAAATTAATTGTTGAAATAATACTAAAAACAAGAATATTCTCTCCTATTTATTAATAATTTTCTTAATATAACTAGCTAAATATTACATATTTATATAAATTATTAAAAAATAAATATGTCAATTTATATCTTTTCTTTTTTCAATAAATTTGAAATATTTTATCACAATTCAAGAAAATAAAGAAAATTTATTCCAAAAATGACTCTTTTTTTTTCATTTTTATTTGGGTTATAAATCACTTTACGCATTAGATAATATATATTATATATACGATATATTAGTTAATATTCAATAATTATATAAATATTATAGATATTGATAAATAATAATTATTAAAATATGTAAATTCTTTTAAAATAAATTTGATTCTTTGGCACGGTTTTTGTGTATATTATTTACATTTGCGCTCAAGATTTTTTAGCACACACTGAACTTTCAAAATCGATCTTAATCTACTTTCAAAAAGTTGATATGAGTTTAAGACATTTTTAATCTTTTTTATTTGGAACTTGACCATTTATTTGAATTTAATAAATTTGAAATATTATCGGTTTTTTTCCATAATTGGTTACGTCAATTATTTAAACTATTACGTAAGTATAGTTTAATGTCTGACGAGTATTACCATGTAAAGTTTCTGTTGTGTTAAAGATTTTTATTTAACCATATTTAACACACACACATTGAAGAAACTATTTAAAAACATTTTCAGGAACACATCATAATCCTATTGGAATCATTTCTCCAATTTTAGCACCATTGACTAAAGTTGTCAGTTCCTCCAATCCAGATAATTTAATTTTGTGAATTTGTAGTTTTCATGATTTATCATGTGACTAATAGTCATTTCTATGTCTAATACTTTCGAACGCAGATATTAACTAATTTTTTTTATTATAAAACCATATTTAACATGAAGTATTTAACCTTTCTATTATTCCTTTTAGGGGGATTCCTCAATCACGTCGAGGGTCAAACTATACAGGATTATGGTACTTATGTATCATCATTAATGAATTCTGGAGATCCTAATCAAATATTAGAAGGACAGAGAGTTCAAAACTACTCTACGGGCCTTTATCCATCTACTTATTTTAGTGAAAAAGGTATTAACACTGTGGGAGCGAAGAGAAGTAAAAAACTCATTTCTGATATTGGGTCTTTGGATCTTACAGGTTATGATGATGCAACTATGCAAGATGTTGAAATGATCGTTGTTTTAGTACGTAAAGCAGATCAGATTGGTAGTGGCCAGATATCACAAGAATTAAGATCTAAAATGCCTAATTTGAAAAATATAGTCATTATAGCTGAATTCCCCTCTGTACCAAGCCAATTTACGACAATACTTCCACCAGCTTCAAGTGGATATGTAGCCCTTCACAAAGTATCAATCACCGAATAATATCAATGAAATGAAAAAATTTACACACATTTTAGAAAATAACAAATTGTTCAGAAATCTCATTCTGGCAATTTTTGCGTTAGCACTGACAATCCCCAGTGCTCAAAGTCAGTTATTGGTGGATTTCACCAAAGTACCTGATCAAATATTTAGTATCAAAGGAGATTATACGATGCTTGGTAATACAAGTTTAATTCGTGTCAATTATTCTGATGATGGACAAAACGGTAATAATGATATGGGTTATGTTGACATCGATGGCGATGCAGATACCTGGAACTCATCAACTGCGGCGTTTGATTATTCAGTTCAAGCTGGAGCGGATCCTAATTGTACGAAAATTTTATATGCAGGTCTGTATTGGACTGGTAGAGCAAACAATGGCGGTGTCGCAGGTAATACTGTAGATGCCACCAGAACGGTCAATGGCGTTGTCCAAAACAGGACTTTTACTAAGAATCAAATTAAGTTTAAGGCTGCAGGGGATTCTTACCAAACTATTGATGGTGGTTTTATTTATAACCCACCAGTAGATTACTACCAGATTTATTCATGTTATGCTGATGTAACAGAATATGTTAAGGCACATGGAACAGGCAACTATACTGCTGCAGACATGGCTTTGGTTCAAGGAAATGCTGACGGTGTTGGTTATTTTGGATGCTGGTCTTTAGTTGTAGTTTATGAGAACTCAAAAATGAAAGATAGAGATATTTCTATTTTTCAAGGACATGCATTTAACTCAAATTCAAATATAGTCGATATTCCTGTTACAGGTTTTCAGGCTGTTCAAAGTGGTGATGTTAATGTAAAAATTGGTTTCTTAGCAGGTGAAGGTGATAGAGAATTGACAGGTGATTATGCTAAGATTAAACAATTAAATACAAATAATTATATAAGCTTAGTTCACAGTACTAACGCAACTAATAATTTTTTCAACTCGTCTATAAATACCGGAGGGAACTATAGATTGCCTCAATATTTAAATAACAATGGTATTGACATAGCCATGTTCAATCTTGATAATGGTAATGATAACGACCCTAATACTCCTGCTGTAAACAGTGTAATTGCGAACGGGCAAACAAGTACAGTCATCAGAGTCGGAACAACAAGTGATGTATATACACTTTCAGTCCTTGTTTTTGGCGTAGATGCTTATAAACCAGAAACTGATGAAATTATTACGTTAACTGCTATTAATGGGGTTGCACCTGTCTTACCATATACATGCACCCCAGGACAAGAATTGTCATACAAAGTTGAAATTAAAAACAAAGGTTCTGAACCTATTAAGCTTTATAAGCTTTCAGTTCCAATTCCTTCTAATGCAGATTTTGTGCCAGGTAGTGTTACTAAGACATTACACCCTTTAGTTACAAGTACCAATACTCCGCTTCCTGTTTATAATAGTGTTACTAGGAGCTTAGATTGGGACTTTGGAAATCTTCCTTTACATCCAACTGATTTAAACACAATCCTTGCATCATATACTTTCAAACTTAAAGCTACAACAAATTGCTTTTTGTTAAGTGGTTCAGGTTGTAATCAAAACATTCCTGTAACAGGTGTAGCTAATGGAACAGGTGTAATAACAAATACTAACATTGTAAACCAATCTTACATTTTGGGCTATAATGCTAGTGGTCCATGTTCAGAAGAAGTTATAAATGGTATTATCAATGTTGCTATCAATGGAAATGCATATGTTGGAGCCAATTGTGATCTTGAAACTCAGGATGGCATTTTGAATCTCGATATACCTGCCAGCGGTTCAGGTTATGCTATATCTAATATATCAGTTCTATATCCTCCGGGAACAAAATTCTATAGTGCATATCCTGTAGTTGCTGGTACTATTGAATATACAGCCGGCAATCCTTTTCCAGCTGTTGATGGTACTGTTAAAACATATTATGCTGTGCCTCCGGGTAACAACTCATGCGGTCTTAAAATTATTTTGACATGTAGCAATAATTGCGCATTCACTGTGACTTGCGGAAATCAGCCTCCTTCAACTAATTATAGTTGTTCGTTACCGATTCCTGCTGCAGTGACTACAATCGCAGCTTTTAAAACTACTTTTGGGGCTACTATTGGAAGTAATCCATGTTTTACTGTTAAAATGCAAGTTATTGAAGATGCAAGTTTCAACCCTTGCACTTCAAATGGATACACCAGAACTTATAAGATTTACCAAGATACAAATGGTGACAACATGCCTAGCGCAGGAGAATTATTTGTTGATTGTACGAAAACTTATATCTGGAATAAAGATAATACTAAGCCTGTATACTCTTGCGATCCTGCTGTGCCAATTTTCGTAGGGTGCAAGTCAGGTACACCGACTGCGGCGGATGCAATTACAGCAGCCGGATTCTCTGATAATTGCGGGGCACCAACAGTAACAGCAGTTGCAGGTGCCACCTCTTCTGGTACTGGTTGTAATAAGTTCCAAATTTGGACAGTTTCAGCTATTGATGCTTGTGGAAACAACGCTTCAGTAGTTATTACATTAAAATATTATAATGATAGTGTAAAACCAGTATTTACTAATGGTTGTGCAAATTCACTGATAATTTTACCTTGTAATTCAACACCGACAGATGCTATGGCATATGCGGCGGTAGGAGCTGCTACGGATGATTGTGGAACACCAACCATGTCAATAACAAGTACAACACCAGGTAATACTTGTACTAAAACAAAAGTTTATACCGTAAGAGCAACAGATGCTTGTGGTAATTTTGCCACGTGCGATGTTACATACAGATGGAAGTCTGACGTAACTAATCCTGTATTCTCAAGTTGTCCGAATGGCATACAAATATTACCAGGTACAACGCCACCAACTATGGCTGATGCTATTGCAAAAGCTGGTAATGTGACAGACAATTGTGGTGCCGTAGTAATGACTGCATCTTTTGCCCCAGCTACCGGTACTTCTTGTAATATGCAACAAATATGGACTGTGACTGCAACAGATTCTTGTGGTAACTTTGCTAATTACGCAGTTACAATTGGATGGGGATCTGACCCTTTAGCACCAATATTCGCTGGAGGATCAAGTAAAAACAAAAATTTAGGTTGTAATCCTCCTGCCATCACTGCTGCAATCGCAATTGCTGAAGCTGGTTCAGTAACTGATAATTCAGGTGCATCTCCAATGTTATCAGCAAGTGGCGGAACTGTTGGAGGAACAGCTTGCGCAAGAACACAACAATGGACTGTAACTGCAACTGATGGTTGTGGCAATTCTGCCAGTTTTGTAATCAACTATTCATGGAAAGAAGATCTTATAGCTCCAACTTTTGCGAATGTAACTGATACTACAAAAACTAATCTTGGATGTTTAGGTGTTGGCGGTGCTACAGTAGCTCAAGCAAAAGCTGCTGCAGGTGCAGTAACTGATAACTGTTCTTCAAGTGGAAATATTACTGTTACTGCAGTTGGTGGACCGATCACAGGTGAGTGTCATAAAGTGCAAACTTGGACAGTTACTGCTACTGATGAGTGTGGTAATGTTAAAATTAAATTGGTTGATTTAAAATGGTCATTCGACGATCAAAATCCGGTATTTGAGCATTGCCCGGTAGGTATTATAGATTTAGGATGTAATCCTGTAAATCTACCTACAGGAGCTGGATTGCAAGATTCAGTAAGCATACTTCCTGATAATTGTGGTCAAGTATCAATTGTTGTTACTGCAGGACCTATCACAGGAACATGCAATAAAATGCAAACGTTTACTGTTACTGCAAAAGACAACTGTAATAATATCGCTACTTGTAGCATTACTTATAAATGGAAATCAGATCTACAACCTCCAATGTTTGCAAGTTGTCCATCGAATCCAATAGTATTGGCTCCAGGGCAGCAACCAACACCAGCAATGGCGCAGGACGCAGTCGGTGCCATTACTGACAATTGCACATCTACTAATAATCTTGTAATAACGGTTACGTTAGAGGTTCTTACAGGTGATTGTGGTGAAGTCAAAAAATATACTGTAAAAGCAGTTGATGAATGCGGCAACATGAATTCATGTGTTGTGACATATACACAAACTGGAAGTACTGAACCTCCTGTATTCACAAATCCTCCAGCAGGGCCTATTAACTTAGGTTGCAATCCTTCTACCCTTCCGAACGCAGCAATGGCAATTTTGAATGCTGGACCTGTGACTGATGATATCAGAGTTCAAGATGTAGTAGCGACCGCAGGTCAAATAACTGGTACATGTGTAAAAACACAGAATTTTACAGTAACTGCATCTGATGATTGTGGTAATATGACTCCAATTACAGTGACCTTTACCTGGAAATCTGACACACAGAAGCCAGTTTTCGCTAATTGTCCTCCCGCAGCTATTTTGGTGACCAATATGAATTTAATAAATGATGCATATGCGATTGCTCAAGCTGGAACTCCAACAGACAATTGCAATATTGCTTCGATCACAGCTAGTCATACTAGTTCAGATGGTCCTTGCGGTCCGACATTAATTTACCAAATTTTAGCAACAGATGATTGTGGTAATACAGCAACTTGTAATGTGGTTTTCAAAACTAACAATGGTTCTAATCCTCCTACATTCTCTAACTGCCCTTCAGCTCCAATCTATTTGGGTTGTAATCCACAAAACCTTCCGACTGAGGGTGCTGTAGCGGAAGGTGCAGGTAACCCTGAAGATGATGGTGAAGTTATTTTCGTTGGTGTTGAGGCTGGACCGATCACTGGAGATTGTAACAAAACTCAAGTATTCACTGTAACTGCTATTGATGATTGTGGTAATTCTGGATATTGTATTATTACTTATAAATGGAAAGTAGATACTGATAAACCTACATTCCCAGAAATTCCTTTGACTCCTGTAAATTTGGGTTGTAACCCGGCTACATTGCCTACACCTGCATCAGCTATTGCAGCTGCTGGTAACATTGCAGATAATTGTGACATCGACAATGTAACAGCTGTCGGTGGTAACATAACCGGAACTTGCCTTCAAACGCAAACTTTCGTAATCACAGCAATTGATAAATGTGGTAATTCTGCGCAGGCTTCCTTAACATTCGTTTGGAAAAATGATACTAGAGCTCCTACGTTTGCAAACTGTACCGGAATTCCAATTAATCTTGGATGTAACCCTGCTGTGTTGCCAACGAAAGAAATGGCTTTAATACAAGCAGGTGCTACAGGTGATGATTGCGCTATTGATACTGTTATCTCAGTAGCTGGTCAAATCACAGGGACTTGCACAAAATCACAAATATTTTTGGTAACGGCATATGATGAATGCGGAAATACAACCGAATGCAGTGTAACATATACTTGGAAAGCTGACACACAGTCTCCGGTATTTGTAGCTTGTTCAAGTGCTCCTATTAATTTGGGATGTAACCCTACATTATTGCCGAATTCCGAAAATGCAATACTTGCAGCAGGTGCTACTACTGATAATTGTGGTGGAAATATTTCTGTAACTGCTACGCCTGGAACTATATCAGGAGATTGTGTTAAATCTCAAACTTTCACCGTAACAGCAATGGATGAATGTGGTAATTTTTCAAATTGTTTCGTAGTGTATAATTGGTCGACTGATAACACACCACCAGTTATAACTTGTCCATCTGCTATAAGCAATCTTAAATGCGCTTCAGAACTTCCTGCAGCTTATGTTAACCTTGCTGCATTCACTGCAGCTGGTGGTTCAGTTTCTGATGGCTGTTCAGCTAATCCAACTTTTAGCTTGTTTAGTGAAGTAATTACGCCTGGTTCATGTGTAAATAAATTTACAGTGACTAGGGTTTATAAGGTTGTTGATGCTTGTGGCAATTCTGCAACTTGCACTCAAATAATTACTGTCAATGATAATGTACCGCCTGTCATCACTTGTCCTGCTCCTATAAATGTAGCATGTGCCGGTGATGTTCCTGCTGCGAATCCACAAGGAATCGTTGCGACGGATAACTGCACAGGTACAGTATTAGTGACATTTGTAAATGATGTGATAAGCAATCAAAGTTGTGCAAATAAGTACACAATTACCAGAACATACTTGGCAACTGATGTTTGTGGCAATTCAACGACTTGTACACAGACAATTACTGTCAATGATAATGTTCCACCTGCTATTTCTTGTCCTCCTTCTATTAGTGGACTTGAATGCGCTGTCGCTGCTCCTGCGCCATATGCCAATGCTGCTCAATTCGTAGCTGCTGGTGGTACAATCAGTGACAATTGTGTTGGTACTATAATTGTTTCAATGACCAATGAAGTTTCGGCTCCAGGAATTTGTGCTAACAGCTTTATTTTGTCTAGAACTTATACTGCGACTGATGTGTGTGGTAATTTTGCATCATGTGTCCAAACTATTACAGTAGCGGATATGACGCCTCCAACTATTACATGTCCTGCCAATCTTAATTTAACTTGTTCTACAGAAGTTCCTGCTGCTAACATAGCTTCAGTAATTACTTCAGATAATTGTGCAGGAATAATTACAGTAACTGTCGCAGAGGATGTAGTCTCGAATCAAACATGTTTGAATAAGTTTACAATCAATCGTACTTATACAGCTACTGATGCATGTGGTAATGCATCTAGCTGCACTCAAGTAATAGTAGTAAATGACAACATACCTCCGGTTATGACTTGTCCTAATGATCTTCTACTGGAATGTGCTACTGAAGTACCTGCTCCAAATGTTCAATTAGTTCAAGCTTCTGACAATTGTGTTGGAACGGTAGTAGTTACTCATGTTGGTGATGTTATAGTAGACCAGGCTTGTGCCAATCAATTTACCATTGAAAGGACCTATAAGGCAACAGACGTATGTGGTAATTTCACTACTTGTACTCAGTACATTAATGTAGCAGATATTACTCCTCCTACGATTACTTGTCCGCCAAATATTACTGTGACGTGCGGTTCTGATGTACCTGTTCCTAGCATATCTTCAGTGTTGACTACTGACAATTGCGTAGGTGTAATAACTGTTGCATTCATAAGTGATGAAATAGTTGATCAGATCTGTGAGAACAGATACAAAGTCATTAGAACTTATAGCGCTACTGATGTCTGTGGTAATACTTCCACATGCAGTCAGACTATAACAGTGTATGATGATGTAGCTCCATTAATTTCAATTCTAGATCCAATATTTGCTGATGTAGAAAATGGTGGAACTATTACTTTGCAATGTCGCGCTTTGATTGAAGGATGGGAATTACCATCGTTAACGTCAAATGAAATTTCTTCACAAGATAATTGTGGCGGTTCAATCATATCTATGAATCAAACAGTTACAAATGGTTCATGTGAAGAAGATGGTTACTTTAAAAGTATTTTTGTTGAAATATTAGCGACAGATTTCTGTGATAACCAATCTTCATTTAGTTTTACAATTCATATTGTTGATGAAATACCTCCGGTTTTCACTGTTTTACCTCAAGATGTAACAGTATCATGTGCTAATTCTAACCTAACATATGATGTACAGGCTACCGATGAATGTGAATGTGCAAACATTAGTTTCGTTGATAACATCATCAATGGTGCATGTGCAGGAAGTTATACTATAAAAAGAGTATATACAGCTAAAGACTGCTGTGGTAATATGTCCTTCCATACACAAACTATTAATGTAGTGGACGATACTCCACCAGTATTAATACCAACATTTAGTGTTTTGGCTAATATAGCACAAGGTGATACTTTGACTTCTTATTGTGGTCAACAAGAATTACCTGAATGGTTATCATTACCAGCTGATCAGTTAATTGGTATGTCAGATGGATGTTCAGCTGCTACTTCTATGGGTTTTGATATCAAAGAATCTAATGAAAATGCATGTTGGTTATATGGTTATTCAAAACTATATACAATCACATACTCTGCAATGGATGCTTGTCAGAATCAAGCTCAATTTATTTTCTACATCAAAGTAGTAGATACAATTGCACCGAAATTGATCAGCATTAAAGAGTTCATATGTGATGATGACAAGAGCTGGCCGGTAGCGATCGATGGTTGTTCTCAATTAACTTACGATTATACCGATGCTCCTGTTGCAAACGAATGTAATAATGGAACTAACTATATCAGAACATGGACCATTAATGATGCATGTCAAAATACAACTTATGCTACTCAATATGTATTGACAAATGATTATGTGGCCCCTAAACTGGATTTCATAAATCCTGATTATGCTAATGTAAGCAATGGTGATACTATTTCTGTAGAATGCAGCAAGTGGAATGATGTTAGCAAAGCTACTGCCTTGACTTGGATAGAATCTAAAGATGATTGTGACTTTTTAACTGTAGATTTCAAATCTTCAAGAAAGCAAGGAAATTGTGCTTCTGATGGGTACAAATCATTGATAGCTTATGATTGGACTGCTATTGACTTCTGTGGAAATGAATCAGAATTTAAAGTTTACTTTAAACTTTCTGATAATACTCCTCCAGTATTTAATACAAACGCTCCTATGATCTCTGTGGATTGTGAAAACAATATTCCTCAGGTAAAAGCAACAGATGATTGTTCAAATGTAACTTTGAAAGTAGTTCGAAATAAATTTGAATTAGGTTGTCCAAACAACTTCACGTTGGAAGAAACCTATACCGCGACAGATGCTTGTAATAATGTAAGTACTTTCTCAAGAATTGTTAATGTAGTAGATACAACTGGACCAATTATTTATGTTCCTGATGCTGTATGCGTTTCTGATCTTGGAAGTCTGACTCCTATTGCTATGGATTATTGTACCAACAAACCGGTTCAGTTAAGCATTAAGATTGACAACACTACGATCAATTGTAATAATTCTCAGTATTATACCATCACTTATTCTGCATCTGATTATTGTGGTAACACAACTACTAAGGTTCAGAAAGTGATTCTTAATGATAATACTCCTCCTGTATTGTATTTTAGTTCTGATTTTATGAATAAATATCAGATTATCAACAATACTATATACACAGGTTGTACTGACTTCGATGCTTTCATAGCTGAGATAGATGCTTCAGGAGCAATTGTAGTAAGTGACGAATGTCTTGAGACGATCACTCCTTATTACGAGAATGAAGCCGGTGAAACTAAGTGTGAAGGTGCTCTTATCACGAAAGATCATAATTTCACATGGACAGCAACTGATGCTTGTGGCAATACTGACCAACTACACCTGAAAGTAATTTTACAAGAAAGCAATGAAGTTGATTTTAGCTTTATTGGTAAGGATACTTCAGTATATTGTAATGAGACAGTTCCACTTCCGCGTATTTTACCTACATTGAATTGTACACAAGTTTCTCTTGGTAGTATTGTCAACATAGGTCAGGCTACTCCTGATGGATCTTATCTTGAAACTAGAGTCTTTACTTACACTAACTTGTGTGGTGAAGAAGTAAGTTATACGCAAGAGATTAGTCACTTGACGACATCAGATCTTGCTTGTAATATTATTATCCCTGAAGAAGTTGGATGTAATTCATCAAATAACATATTCACAGTGAATGTGACAGGTGGTGATGGTCCATACTACTATAACTGGGAAATTCTGAACGGTTTCTGTCATATAGTTGCGGGTCAAAACACTCCAACTGTTCAGATCTCAATTTCGTTCAAAACATTATTCCTTAAGGTAACAGTTACTGATTCTAGAGGATGTCAGACACAGTGTGTTATTGAAGTAGATTGTACACTTGATGGATCAACTATTGTTGTAGTAGACCCTGAATTAGTGGACATTTCTAAACCAGTAGTTCCTGAAAATCTGATCGAAGATTATACATTAAGACCGAATCCGACAAGCTCTCAAGTTTATCTTGAATTTGATGCTGATGCGGCCGAAGAAATTACTGTTAATATCTCTAACCAGTTTGGTAAACCAGTTTATCATAAAAAAATGAACTGCTCAAAAGGATTTAATTCACAATTGCTAGAGACTAGCAGTCTTCCATCAGGTCTATACCAGGTGAGTCTGATCTCAAGTGATAAACTCAAAACGTTACAGTTAATCAAGGTTAAATAACTTTTAACCTTAGTTAAATATGGGAGAAAGGGGTCTGTAAAAGGATCCCTTTTTCAATTTTGGGCATGTAGTAAAAAAATAAGCCGGTACAAAATTGCTCTTGTACCGGCTTTTATTTTTAAAAAAAAATGATTAAACTCCAACATTTTTCATTACTTCAGATTTTAACCTTTCATAATCATCATCATTGATTGCACCAGAAGCTTTCATTTCGAAAAGTCTCTGGAGTGAATCAAGATAATCATCCGTGGTTTCTATTTTATTATCTAAAGGTGCTGATTCTTTATTTTCTTTTTTTATCTTTTCGGTATAAGCCTTACCTTTTTCAAATTTCTCGTTATAAAAATTCTTGAAACTAGTCCAATCAAAATCTAGAAATGTTCCGCCTTTATTGAAATGCCTTTTGAAGACTTCCCCAACTGCATATGTGGAAGCGCCTGATAATGCAGAGACCGCGACACCCCCAACTATTGTCCCAATCAAAGGAATCATCTTGGCTAACATTCTTCCACTTAATCTGGCCAATCCACTAGATGTCAATGCTAAAATAGCCGCTTTTCCTTCAGTCTCTCTGAAGTCAACTTCATATAGTTTTGATAATCTGCGTATCATTTCCAATTGAACAGCTGTGACAGCCATAAAATCCGCAATGGGTATAGGTATCAAACCTGCACCTGAAGCAAAGATTACTGAATTGCGTATGATCGCATCTGCTTGTTTAGCAATTACTTGTTCTTCGTTATTTTCCATATATTTTTTTTATCATAACGTCACACAATTGTGTCATCGTTCCCATTATCGACAGAATCATGCATTTATTGGATAAATATGCTCTTTTCTTGGTAGGTTAAGTGTATAAGTGTACCTTTGCGATTATTATTAAATTTAATCATTAGACTAAGATAAATGGACCCCGACAGGCATGATTCGATACTATACAAAGCAACATGGAGAGTTGATAGGGTTGACGGATTATGCTGTTCACTGCTGGATCAACATTGAACCACCATTTTCACATGAAGAACTGGAGGACCTTTCTTCCAAGTTAAACATTCCATTAGACTTTTTTACTGACCCATTAGACATTGACGAGCGCTCTCGTTATGAAAAGGATGGTCCGATTCGTTTGATCGTTATGAACTCCCCAATATTGAACGAAACTGATAAAGAGAATGAATCAATATATATCACTGTCCCGATTGGTATCATTTTTTCTCCAGAAACTGTAATTACCATATGTTCTCATGAAAACCCTGTTCTAGAGTTGTTCCTAGAAAATAAAATCAAACATTTTGATCCGGCTAATATGCAGCATTTCATTCTGCAAATTTTGGAACAAAATGTATATCGCTTTATTTCATGTCTTAAAAAATTGAACTTAAAACGGAACCTTTTGGAGCAGGAATTATATGATTCTTCCAGAAATAGCGAGTTATGGCAAATGCTCAGGATCGAAAAGAGCCTTGTATATTTTGTAAACTCTCTAAAGGCAAATGAACTCTTAAAGGTCAAGATGAAAAGGATAGATTTTCTAGGATTAGGATTGAATGAAGAATTGGAGGAAATTTATGAGGATTTGATCATCGATAATAGCCAGGCCCTGGAGATGTCAAACGTTTACACTGTCATTACAGGTAGTACTATGGAGGCATTTGCAAGTATTATCAGTAACAATATGAATGTAGATATCCAAAGACTGACCTTTGTAACGATTATGCTAATGGTGCCTACCATTATTACAGGATTTTTCGGTATGAATATCCCACTACCTTTCTCCCACAATGAGTATGGGGCAGTATTCATACTTATATTTTCTTTTATTGTTGGATTTGGACTAATCTTATTTCTCAATAAGAAAAAACATCGTTAACATATTAATGGTGAACTATTTCCCTTCAAAATAATTATAGTTGTTTGCGATTAATTTAATTTTGAGCAAATACTGCTGTAGAATTATTACCTTTGTTTATATATAAAATAGTTAAAATGTTTAATCATAATATTTTATTTATCCGGTTGAAATGAATTTTTGTCTATGAAAAAAATGCAAATAGTACTAATCCTTTTGATAGTAACATCTATAGCTGTATTAATATACGCAAGTAAAGACTTGTCTACCTACGGTAATTTTGCTACTGCAGAAAAAACTGGAGTTAAAACAAAAGTAGTAGGAATTACTTGCCAAAGATAAGTCTATGACTTATGAGCCATCTAAAGACCCTAACTACTTTTCTTTTTTTATTAAAGACAATCAGGGTGTAGAAAAGAAAGTAGTTCTACGTGCTGCTAAACCCCAGGATTTTGAGCTTTCCGAACAGATCGTGGTCACAGGAAGTTTTAGAGATGGTGCATTTGAAGCATCAGATCTTCTTATGAAGTGTCCTTCAAAGTATAAAAACGAAGAAATTTATATTAAATCAAAACAAATTTGATCCCACCTTTCAATTAAGTATTAACCGTTATGGATCAAATTAATTATTCCGGCGAACATCTGTGGTTCGGAGCTTTAGGTCATGGACTAGTAGTTTTGGCTTTCGTTACAGCAATATTAGCTGCTATAACTTACCTTATTTCCTATAAAAGTAGAAGAGATATTCTTGTTTCCAATCAATGGAAGACTTTTGCAAGAAACACATATCTTTTGCATGCATTCAGCTGCATCAGTATTTTTATGTTGTTGTTATTCATGATGGCTAATCATTATTATGAGTATCAATATGTATGGATGCACGTAAGTGAGGACTTACCTATGAAATACATACTTTCTGCTTTTTGGGAGGGTCAGGAAGGAAGTTTTTTACTTTGGATTCTCTGGCATTCAGTGATTGGTATAGTCTTACTATTCAAATCTAAAGAATGGGAAATTACGACTATGCCTGTCCTGTGTACTGTTCAGGCGTTTTTATTGTGTATGCTTCTGGGAATTCATATACCTTTTGGTGATACAATTTCAAAATTTGGTTCTTCTCCTTTTGTTCTCCTTAGAGATGTAATGGAGGCACCTATCTTCTCCAGACCTGATTATCTTTCAGTTATCAAGGGAAAAGGTATGAATGTGTTGCTTCAGAACTATTGGATGACTATCCACCCTCCTACTCTATTTCTTGGTTTTGCATTGACTACTTTCCCGTTCTGTTTTGCAGTAGCCGGATTAATCACTAGAAAACATAAAGAATGGTTGACTGCAGTTCAGCCTTGGGCTTTATTGGCAGGTTCTGTATTAGGTACTGGAATTCTAATGGGTTCCGCTTGGGCGTATGAGGCTTTGAGCTTTAATGGCTATTGGGCTTGGGATCCTGTTGAAAACATGTCGCTAGTGCCATGGATAGTGCTCGTAGCCGGTATCCATACAAATATGATATCGAAAGCCACTGGTAGATCAATAGTTAGTACTTATTGGTTTTATGGATCAGCCTTTATCCTAATACTTTTTAGTACTTTTCTTACCAGAAGTGGTGTATTGGGCGATACCTCAGCTCATGCATTTACTGAAATGGGATTGGAATGGCAGCTAATTATATTTTTGATGACTTACTTAATCGGTTTCACTGTTTTATTCTTTAAGAGATCAAAAGGTATTTCTCAAGTAAAAACAGAAGAAGATGTTAGTTCCAGAGAATTCTGGATGTTCATAGGTTCATTGGTTCTAATTTTCTCTGCAGTATTAATCACTTTTACTACCTCAATACCAGTATATCCTGACTTACTTTTGGATTTATCTTAGGAAGCAACCAAAATTTGCCGGTTCAGTAATTTCACACATGGGATTCGGTTTGATGTTGGTTGGAATACTAGCATCAGGTCTTAACAAGCGATTTATTTCGACTAATCCATTTACTCAGCGTGGAATGATAGCTGATGAGGATCTTGGTAAAAATGTTCTGCTTATCAAAGGTTCACCTATGACCATGAGTGGCTATGAGGTTAATTATAAAGGCGATACTATAATTGACAATAATAGGACATTTGATATCAGATTTTCGAAGTTGGATGAAAAGGGCAATAAAGTTAAAAATTTTGATTTAAATCCCAATATCGTCTATGAGAGGGATTTTTCCAAAGTAGCTGCATCAAATCCTTCTACTCTTCGCACTTTAACCAAGGATATCTATGTTCATATCGCTTCACTGCCTCCTGAAGAGATTAACCAGGAACAAGCAAAAGCAAAAACTGATTCATTGGATTTTAAACCTTACAAGGTTAATATAAATGACACGTTATATACTAAACGTAGCTATATAAAGGCTACCGGTATAACTTTTGACCCGAAACACAAGGAATACAAGCCTGAGATAGGTGATATCGCTATCGGCCTAATGCTGGAAGTAGGTAATATGAAAAATGATTCTGTTTACAAAGCTATGCCAGTCATCGTTTTAAGAGATGAGATATTAATGTCTTATCCAGCCCAAATAAATGATCTGGCAACAAAAATAGACCTTGACCAGAATATTTTTAAGCCATTGTTTGACAAGGATGACAATCAAACATTTACCATTAAAGTAAAGCCAGGAGATAAATTTAATATTGCAGGTAAAGAACTCACGTTTGAGAAGTTTGTAATGAAGGATAAAAGTGGCGAAAAGGTGGTAGTGTCAGCTGAAATATTGAATAATCAAGGGAATGTGGTTGGAAGTCCTCAATTTGAAATAATTGGGCAATCATCAAAAAGCGACAAAGTTTATATTAATGAATTTAATGCCTTCATAGCATTGATTAAGATCGATCCAAAGGATGAAAGTGCCACTTTTGAAGTCAACATTCTCAAAACACTTGGAAAAGATATTCCTATTAAAGTAGCAGAAAATTCAACAAGGGCTGACTATATTGTATTAGAAGCAGTCGTCTTCCCAGGAATCAATTTTTTCTGGTTTGGGAGCTTGATGATGATGATGGGTTTAGGTTTAGGGTTCTGGGCTAAGAGAAAAAAGCAACAAAAAGTTTAAAATGCTTCCTGAGAAACTTCAGATAATTGGTGAAGGAAATGTAGCTTACCATTTAGCCAAGGGATTTTCCTTAATATCTGAGATTCAACAAATAAATATCTTATCCAGACATCGGAGGAATAAGGATTTGTTTTTATCAATTTCTGACAAAGTGAATTGTCATGGCCTAGAAGAATTTGATTTAGAAACCCCTGTTACATTCATTGTAGTATCTGATGATGCTATACCTGAAATCGCAGAGTATTTTCGGAATTATCACTATTTTATTCTTCATACTTCAGGTTCTACAGGAACAGCAATATTTAAGGATTTGGGTTTTAGAAACTTCGGATCATTTTATCCATTGCAGACCTTTAGTCTAAAGAAGGAGGTAAATTGGAAAGAAATTCCAATATTCGTAAATTCTAATAACGATTCAAACGATCAATTTATAAAGGAACTAGCTCTTCAATTATCTGATATTACGCAGGTAGTTAGTGATGATCAGCGACTGAATATTCATATTGGAGCAGTGATTGTCAATAATTTTGTTAATCATCTTTTCAGCTTATCTGAAAGTTGGCTCAAACAAAAATGATCTTGATTTCAATATCATGATGCCCTTAATTCGCGAAACTATTAATAAGATCGAGTCAATTTCACCGGCTAAAGCACAGACTGGTCCCGCTATGCGTGATGATAAGAAAATAATCCAGCGGCATATTGATGCTTTATCTGCCAATCCTAATTTACAGAACATTTATTCAATGATATCCAAATCTATTACTGAACAGTACTTTTAATAAAAGTAAATATTAGTTTTTTGTGTCTTACATTGAACTTCATTTAGTAAAATTGCATTCTATGAATATTGCTGAAGGATTAAATGAACATTACACAATTCTCTAATGTTTTATTAGATTTGCAACAAGATTAGTATATATTTTAGATTGTTCTATAATTAACAAATAATTTGATATGAGTGATCTCCGTGATATAATACGGTGGATTTATATAATAAATTTATGAAAAAAGAAGTAAAAATTGGTATTCTGGCATTAGTAGCCCTTGTGACAGTAATTTTTGGATTGAAGTTTCTCAAAGGGCAAAGCGTATTTTCTTCAAAACAAACATTCTATTCAGATTTTAGCAATGTTAAAAATCTTACGATAGGCACTCCTGTATACATTCATGGTTTTCAGGTAGGAACTGTGGTGGATATGTATCTCAAACCAACAAATACTGAATTGGTCGAAGTAGAAATTGAAGTTTCAAAGGATATAAAAGTGCCAAAATCATCTGTTTTAGAAATTGTAGACGTAGGTCTCATGGGTGCAAAAGCCGTAAATCTTACATTTGAAAGTACCGCATCAGGTGACCTTGCAAAGAGTGGCGATTTCCTCCAAGGTAGGACCAAAGGTGTCCTTACTTCTATGTTGGGTGATCCCGAAGATCTCCAAAAATATATGTCACAGATAGAAAATGGCGCTACTGGGATTCTGGATACGATCAATGACTATTTCAAAGGTGTCGACAAATCACAAGGTGTAGGGCTTGCAATGAAAAATCTATCTGCAACAATTGCCAATCTCCAACTTCTTACCAACCAGTTTAACCTCTTACTCCAAGGGTCAAATGCCAGCCTCCAAGCGACATTTGCTAACTTGAATGGTATCACTGGTAATATAAATAATAAGAACAAGGAAATAGCTGCATTACTAGATAACTTTAATAATATTTCAGGTCAAATCAGGGATGCTGAACTGGATAAGACAATTAAGACTGCTAATACTACCTTTGGCACAGCCAATGATAGAATGGTTGAACTTAAAACAACTCTTGAAGGTGCAAACAAAGCAATTGGCGAACTCTCCGGTATAATGAAAGGCGTCAATTCAGGAAAAGGTACTTTAGGTAAACTTGTTAATGATGATGGTCTTTATCTTAATTTGGAAAGAACTTCAAAGCAATTGGATTTACTTATGCAAGATCTTAGGTTGAATCCTAAAAGATATGTCAATGTAAGTGTTTTTGGCAAAAAGCAAAAAAATTATAATGTCCCTGAAAGTGATCCAGCCAAAGATATTTTGGAACCAAAGGATACTATGGAAACAAAGAATGAGAAATAATAATTGCATTTTTCCAATTTCCATTCATGTTAAGAAATATTTATTATGCTCTAAGTCCGCAATTGCGCTTATTCGTGCGAAAACTAGTTTATTGGCCAGTGGATTTATTTTCTCCGAAAAATAACCGTATTCCTCCCAAAGGTTTAATTTATACTGGACGAGGAGATTTTTTGCAAGCCGGAAAGTATTGGACCAATAAATTTATAGAAGAAGGTGGATTATTACCAGACGACAAATTATTAGACATTGGAAGCGGCATAGGTAGGATGGCTGTAGGGCTTACTTCATATTTAAAAACTGGGGAATATGAAGGTTTTGACGCTGTAAAACAGGGCGTTGATTGGTGTCAGATAAATATTCAAAGTAAATTTCCAAATTTTCAATTCAAATACGTAGATCTTTCTAACGATCTTTATAAGTCATCAGGTATTGATGCATCCACTTTTGCTTTTCCATATCCAACAGATCATTTCAACTTTGCTATATCAGTTTCTGTTTTTACACACATGTTGCCGCATGAAATCAATAACTACTTGGCAGAGACTGCGAGAACATTAAAACAAGGTGGTATATTATTTGCAACTTTTTTTATTATAGAAAAGGACCCGATTAATGCAAGAGAAGATTTTAGTTTTACTTATGATTATGGTCATTATTACTTAATGGATCAAAAAGTAAAATCAGCGAATGTCGCTTTAGACCTAAGTTATTTGATATCCTTAATCGAAAAGAATGGCTTTAAATTAGAGAAATATGTTAAGGGATATTGGCAAACGAATGTTCCTCATGAAAGTAACGACTTTCAGGATTATATGATATTAAAGAAAAAATAAATTGTTTTAATCTAATCGCGGTTTATCTAATCTATTGAGTGAAATACCTGTGATGGGTCTAATGATCAGAGGTACCTTTTCGGCTTTTACAACGGATGTATCTAACCCAAACCATTTCTCAGGTGAAGCTGTGAGCTTTTTGACAGCAATCTGAAAACTCAATATGAACTTCTCAATAAATTTGTCTTTACTTTCATAAGATAAGACATCTTCTAGGTAAATAAATTGAAAGTCCCCTACTCCATTGGATTCTTTCATAAAATGGTATTTCTCTTTAAATTTCAATTCGCCTTTTTCAAGCATATCAGTAACGACATATCTTAAGAAAACACTGATCCTTTGTTGCACCCTAAAACCCAAATAAAATGTAACCCTTATAAGGTCTTCTTTAATCAAGGTATTAACATGGTAGTCCATTCTAAAAGGGTCTTCATCCACCTGGATATTAATCAACCAATAGTAATCAGCTCTCTTGGGTTGTTTTTGGAGGATTGAATATAGGATGCCCTTTTCAACTTCGTCCTCTACTTTTGATTTAGTCAGATAAACTAGATGTGTGGCATACTTTGGATATGTGAGGTCATTGGACAATGATGCCAACTGATCGTCATAATGCTGAAGTTTAACATACTGGGCATGTCTGCCTTTGATTCTGGAAGCTCTTACCCAAACCCAGTTTAAAAATATAATAATGAAAGCTATAGTTAATGTGATGTAGCCTCCATGCCATATTTTGCTGAAGTTTGCCAACATAAAGATAGATTCTAAGCTAGCAAAAAGGATAGTGACACCATAAGTGAAGATTGGATTGATTTTCTTCATCTTCATATAAAAGAAGAGGAGGATAGTAGTCATTAGCATTGTAAAAGTAATAGCCAATCCGTATGCTGCTTCCATTTTTAATGGATCCTGGAAATAGAGCACGACTGCAATACAACCGATTAATAGAAATGTATTGACTAGTGGTATATATAATTGACCTTTTATATTGGAAGGATATTCCACAGTAAGTTTAGGAAATATATTGAGTGATATCCCTTCACTTACCAAGGTGAATGATCCTGAGATAAGTGCCTGACTGGCTACTATAGAGGCAAGTGTGGATATTACTATACCAGCAGGTAAAAACCAAGGAGGCATAATAGAATAGAATACACTTTTAGTATAAACATCACCCACGTGATGCAATAAAAAAGCTCCCTGTCCAAGGTAATTAAGTACAAGGCATGTCTTTACAAAGATCCATGATACTTGTATGTTTTTCCTTCCACAATGGCCCAGATCACTGTATAATGCTTCAGCTCCTGTAGTACAAAGAAATATAGCTCCTAATATTGCTAATCCCTTAGGGTTTTCTTTCAGCACTTCAAAAGCATAATATGGATTGAAGGCTTTGAGTACGATTGGCATGTCAAGGATTTGAATAAAACCCAATATTCCCAACATTGAAAACCAAATAACCATTATTGGGCCAAAAGATTTTCCAATAAATGCAGTACCGAATCGTTGAACAAAGAATAACCCCAAGAGAATAAAAATAACGATCGGGATCGTCGGAATATCTGCATTGTATATTTTTAAGGCATCAATAGCTGATGAAACAGTTATACTAGGAGTAATTATACCATCTGCAATCATCATTGCACCACCTATAATCGCAACTACTATAAGCCATTTTTTCTGCCTTTTTACAAGTGAAAAAAGTGATAAGATGCCTCCTTCACCGTTATTATCTGCCCTAAGAGTGATAAGAATATACTTGACTGTGGTCGCTAGTGTTAAAGTCCAAATCACACAAGATATCGCTCCAATAATCAATAGTTCCGAAACCGGTACACCACTGATAACAGCTCCCATCACATATAATGGAGAAGTACCTATATCTCCATAAATAATGCCTAAGGTGATTAGTAAGCCTGCAAAGCTTACTTTCTTCATATCAATATGCTTAGAAGACATAATTTTATATTTTATAAACTGACTATATATTAGCTTTTATAATTAAATATCATATGAATGTGGTCTATACCATCTTCATCGTATATTTCTCCTGTTTGAACATATCCAAAAGTAGCATAGAATTTCTTTAAATAATATTGAGCACCTATTTTAATAGGCATTTCAGCATCTTCTTCCTTGAGAATTTTCATTGCTTCTGCCATAAGCAGCTGACCATAACCTTTGCCTCTTCCATTCTTAGTGGTCAAGACCCTTCCTATCGAATAATAGCCTTCATAAGGTTTACCTGGTGGCAATAAACGGCAGTAAGCGACCAGTTCATTCTGTTCGTCGTACCCTAAAACATGAAATGCGGCAACATCTAATCCATCGATATCCTGATAAAGACAATTTTGCTCCAATGCAAACACCTGTTCTCTCATGAAAAGAATATTATACAGTGCTATACTGGATAGGTCTTTAAATGGGATTACAGAGAAAGTAAGTTGGTTCATATTTATTCAGTAATATCTAAAGTAGTTTGGTTTTTAATTTCATCTATAATAGAGGCTGCCTCTGCGTATAAAATGATCTTATCAAAAAACAATCGTCTAAGTGTGGTATGACCATCGTGCGTTGAAAACATTATTTCTATGGATGAATATTTATCTCCAGCATTCAATTTATATGAAGATGAGCTTATTTTCTCTGAATTTTCCTGAATATATGTGATGATTTCTTCAAGGTTGACACTGCATCCCTCCCAAATCTCCTTCTCATTGATTTTCACTTGATTCAACCTATCTAAAACTAGTTCTCGACCAAGATAAAATAATAAATTACCAACTTGAGGGCCTTTGTCTTTATTCAGAAACAAGGTATACATTGCTTTGAAACTAACCTTAGGCAAAGTTGGAACCATCCTGGATGAATCAAATATCTGTTGTTGAATAAGTGATTCTTTCCATTCTATTTTTGGAAGATCTTCCCTGAACTGCTTAATGAATCCTAAATTTTCAGCATCAAGTTTAGAGAGAATTTCGTCAGAAAGATTATCCTGAACTTCAAACTTATCTTCATCTTCAGCAAAATTCTCAAGCCAGAATTTAGCTGATTTAATGCGACCATCTAATCTATTTAGCTCTAAAGTGTTAAGTTCACTTCCTTTGATAATCTTAGCCTCATTATAAATATCAACATGTGGTAACTGGATGAGGTTTTTGATTAATGAAAAACCTGGAATTTGATAGTTGGTAGAATTGTCCAATTCAGAAATTCTGTACGTTTCTTTTTGTGCTTCTTTTTCTTCACTTCCTGAGAATGCACCTGCTCGAACTCCGTCAAAGTCATTATATAATTTGACAATAAAATTTTCAGTGGGTGAAAAGTTGATTGCTCTTTTTGGCGGAGTGCTTAACATTAAATACCTAAGTATCTCAGTTGGTAAGAAATTACTCATTTCTCTTGCTGTAGCTCCTATCCCTTTCGAAGAGGACATCTTAGCACCATCAGTAAGAAAAAATCCATAAGGAATGTTTAATGGTGGAATTTTATTGAATACATTTCTCAAAACACTTGACGAAACATCGCGAGAGCCACCTTTTGTTGAGTGATCCATACCTGCTCCTTCTATAGTGATGCCCCAAGTCATCCATTTTGCAACCCATTCCAGCTTCCAAGGAAGTTTGCCATTTCCGTCAAATGGGGACATTTTACCTGTATGACCGCAACCCTGAGCCCATTTGACCATATTAGGATGACAAATGTATGTCACCTCTTTCCCATCGAAATCAATTACTTCTGTCGTACCTATTCTACCACAATTTTCGCAAATAGTTTGGAAAGGATACCACTTATCTGACTTCTCAGAGCCGCTTACTTTTTTATAGATTCCTCTAATGGCATCAGAGTTATTCAATATTTGCTCAATTGCCTCATTAAATTGACCGCTGCGGTAGATATCCCTCATGCGGTATTTTTCAGCTTCAACCCCAAGAGTATCGAAAATTTTGAAAAATCCTGAAATGAAATGATCCGCCATGTCACTAAATTCTGAACCCGGAGGTGCGGGAACATTACATAATGGCATTCCAAGATATTTTGAGAAATGCTCATCTTGTCCTTTAGGTATCTCATCGACCGGATCATAATCATCAGAACCAAAGGTATATCTTACGTTATAACCTTCATCTCTTAGAACTTTATAAATAGCATCATGTATTAATACGCCGCGTAATGAACCTATATGGGGCTCACCTGAAGGTGTTTTAGAATCGTTAATCAATTGAGGTTGATCTTTATTGATAGCCTTCAGCAATTCCTGTGTCCAGAACATATATATTTTTAAATTAGAAGGCACAAATGTACAATTGTTTTAAGGCTATGCAAATAAATTATCAAGTGTTCTGAAAGAGGAAGGAAGCATAAATGCCACTCAGCTTAACTTTCAGAACAAAATTAAACACATTTTTATAGTTTGACAAAACATATAAGCATAAATTAATTTTGTATTCCATATTTACACTTATGTTTATGGTATAGATTATCAATGATATATAATTTATATAAATTTAAAAAACAATAATCTATTATATTGAAATTCAATATGTTATTATCTTTTAGAGTTTTTTTAATTTTAGTAATTGGAAACATTTACAGGAAGCAACCATCGGAGCTTTCCCACCTACCCTATTAGTCGGGCAAGCTAGTCATCGTTTTACTTTTATTGGGTAAGCATCTGATTTCTTGTTTCGAACTTTAACTTACGATTGAGTAATCGAAAGACTTTTAGGGTTCTGGTCTAACTAGGAATAATTAGTTTTCTCTTATACCTAAGTCCTATTCATTTTGTTTAGGCAAACTGATGACGATGACTTTCTCAGAAGCATCTTGTGTATTATTTTCGGCTGGAAGAAAGTAATCTTTTTCGCCAAATGTGAAGCCTAAATCCTCCCCTTTTTTTATTCTTATTGTACTTGATTCCTTTATATTATTTTTAATTTGATTACCAAGAACTGTATTTGAAATTGTCTTATCTGTGATATCATCATCAACTATTAAAAATGAATTTAACCCATTTTGGACTTCAACTATTCTGGAATTTTTGTTTTGATACTGTGTAACTCGCTGTATATCTTGATTGCTCCATATTGACCTAAAATCCAACAGAATTAATAGTAAGACACCTACTGTAATATGCGATCTAAGCCTTGGATTTGTTTTATGTTGATGAATAATTAAGGCGAGAATAATAAAAGAAGTAATCAAGGCCATCGGCAGATCAAAATATATCCGGTCAATGAGTACGTTTGGGAGCTTATTGATCAATTCTATACTAAATACCAACGCAAATGTCGCGCCATACCATGCTAGTGAAAAGTATTCAGCTAAGGGATAATATATCAACGATATAAGTATGATGACAAATCCAATCTTAATGATCCAATCTGATATTACTACTGCGACAATCCCGGTTATTAAGAAATATATTGGAAATTGATGAAAATAATACAATATCAATGGTAATGTCCCTAATTGTGCTGCAAATGTAACTGAGATTAAATCTGTAAGTGTTTTAGAACGGCAAATTATGGCTGGTAAACATTGCCTAACTGCCTTTTGAAGTTGAATAATTCCTATAACCGCTGCAAATGAGAGTTGGAATCCTACATCCCACAAAGTCATAGGATCATAAATCAGCATGATCACTGCACCTGCACAGACTATATTGAGGGTATTGGTTTGTTTCCTGAAAATTTCTCCAAAGATCAACAAAGAAAGCATGATAGTGGCTCTTACAATCGAAGCTGCCAGTCCAACTAAGAAACTAAATATCCATATCATTAATATTGAAATGATTGATACCCAAGTATCAGATAGCAATTTATTCAACCGAATCCTTCTTAATAGTGATCTAATGTTAGTGAAGATCAGAATAACATGCATGCCCGAAACTGCTAATAAATGAACTGCTCCGCTATTTATAAATTGTTGATTGGTTTCCTCATCTATTTTATCCCGATATCCAAATAAAAGCCCGGCAGATACGTCTGCTATTTCATTGTCTCCTATGAGCAAGCATGATCTTTCCAGCAGCCAATCTCTCATTCGTAAGGTTAAATTTTTAATATTAAAACCACTGCATGGTTCTAGGATCTCAATTTCATTACTTTTGACAAAACCGATTTTGTAAACTCTCTGTCTTTTTAAGTATTGGCCAAAATCAAATGCATTGGGATTTATTTGAGGATCAGGATCTTTCAAAATTGTTAAAAACTTGATCTTATCTCCTGGCATAGGTACTTTGGCTAAATTTTTTGCATAAATTATAACCTTTCCTGTAGCCACTTTATATCCTTTATCCAAATGCGATTTTATTGCTATAAGATCTAGTGGGATCTGATAGCTATTCTTCTTACCAACTGGATCGCTGCAGATCGCTATTACTTCAATTTTAGAATTGTCTGCAGTCTGAGAAAATGTAGTAATGTGTGTCGGACTATTCCGTGGATCTGTTAAAGTGATAACTACAATGGTAACTATGGCTCCTATGAATAATTGTAGTATAGTGCTTAGGTGCCTTAGTTTGAATTTTAGATTTACCAGAAATAAAGTGGCAATCAAGCCAATAGAGACAGAAATAAGATTAACCTGAACAGATGGATCATAGAGATCTATCAATGGGGCACATATAATGCCAATAACTAATGAAAGCAATAGCCTTAATGCAGGTAATTCATGGATGGTGATCATGATTTGAAGTTTAAGAAATTAAATAAATCGGGTGAGACTCCTTTAAGTCGAATGTAAAAATATAAAACACTGGTATAAAAACAAAATAATCTATAAAGAAAGCTAATTAATTTACTAGATTATTAAAATATTTATTTCTCATTGGTAATGTTTTTGTTCTTCGATCTAATGAAAGCAACCACAATAGCTGCAGCGATTACACCCATCACAAGTGAATTATAAGCAGCCTCCTTGATAGTATTATTTAAAGAAAATTGAAATAAAGCCTGTTCTTGTGTCATAATTTTTTTCTCCACGAAATATGAGACCATATTCGTTAAGTACATAGGGGAAACGTAAGTGAATGCAATATATCTTACAAGTGGAGACAAAATTGCTATGACCAATGTTATTACAAGTCCAGCTTTTAATCCTTCTTTAAAGTCCATTTGGTCATGATAGAATTTCTTCTTCTTTTCTAAAAGGGCCAAAAAGTACAAAATGAGGGCTGGAATGGCTATTAAATTCGTATAGATCATTTGCTTATCAATATACTGATCATGCAAACCGACAGCTTTTTCCATTGTTATCCAAATAAGTGTCATGACCGAAAATATTATTCCCCATTTCATTTCAATACCAAATTGTTTTAACATATTAATTGATTGTATTTGCGGAATCAACAGGAACCGAAGGTTCAACACGTTTTTCTGTCTGTATTTTTTCTAAAATAATTTTCAAGTCGTTCAACCCAGCCTGTAATTGATCTCCTAACATTTTATCCATATTAATAATAGGCATCATAACATTCATAGGATAATTCATCTTGCCATCAAAGGCCCATGTTACCTTTGTTTGATTTTCCGAAACTGCATCAGTGGTCATATAAGCACTGTTGGACATCTTATAGGGCTTTTTAAACCGCAGTTCAAGATCCAATCGATCTCCTTCTTTTATCCCTATTATTTCTTGTTCTCCTGTCCCAACTTTATCATTCCCAACCCAAGATGAAACAAATCCAACTTCACCATCATTGCCGGTATAGTTTTTTGTCATTTCAGGATCCTGCTTGTTCCAGAAGCTGTAATTATCCTGATTTTTTAAATACTTAATATAATCAAAAACCTTATCCTTCTGGGCATCAATTGTCACATTGCGCTCAATATGATAGTCTTTTTTCATGAATAGGCCAGCTATCAAAGCAACTATTAGTAGTAAGAAAAGACCAATAAAAAATCGTTTTATGAATTTCATCTTAAACTATTTTAGAGAAATTATGTAAATTATTGATAAAGAACTATCGTATGCATCAAAATTAAGATATTAAGTGGAAGAATGATTTAAATTACTAAAAGATTTTAGTCAACCTACTCCATTACTTAAAAGAATCAAGTTTTTTAAGGATTTTAATATTAAAAAAAAATATAACCATAATACTCGCTATAATTTATGTAAAGGCCAATTGGTATAATCGGTATGTCTTTAAAATTGCTGTTAGATGAATCCTATTATTATCATCACAAATGGTTAAAGTAATATTAAATTCACTAAAATTCGAGATCAATATAGACTACAAATTGTTCAAAAGTTGTTTATTTGTACAAGCAATAATTTATATGCAGTTGAAAATTAATTTCGTAATATTATTCTTAGGAGCATTATTTATATCCGGTTCTTTCGAATCCAGGGCTCAAAATAATAGTGTTAAGGCTAGTCATAAGACTTCTTGTAAAATCAAGTGGTATAGCATAGATGAAGTAATCGAGCTGAATAAAGCTAAAAAGAAGAAAATCATCATTGATCTATATACGGACTGGTGCGGATGGTGTAAGGTAATGGATAAGAATACCTTTGCCAATGAAGAGATTGCTACCTATATCAACAAGTACTACTATCCAGTCAAACTCGATGCCGAGTATAAAAATGACATTACTTTCAATGACAAAGTTTATTCATACGTAGCTAATAAAGGTAAAGGTTATAACCAATTTGCTCTTGAAATCACTGGCGGAAGACTTAGTTATCCAAGTGTGGTTTTCATTGATGAAGAATTAAATGTGATTCAGCCGATTCAAGGATACCAGGAAGCCAAAGAATTTATTAAGATTGTTAAGTTCTTCGGCGAAGATCATTACAAGAAAACGCCATGGACAGTATATGAACAGAATTACGGAAAATAGTGAGAAGGTGAGAAGGTGAGAAATAGTACAATTTTATATAAATAGTTCCTTCTTTACGAATTTGTAGTAATTCTTAAATTACTGATTATTGATTACTGATTACTGATTACTGATTACTGATTACTGATTATTGATTACCCATAGAAACTAATCTCCAAACCCATACCTTACCTGAGCTCTGAATTCGGAACGCAAATTTCCTAAAATTTGATCATTACCAGATCCAATAGCAGTTCTGTCTGAATATTTAGTAGCATTGTAAGAGGCTTCTATTGTAATACCATTAAAAAACTTCCACCTTACGCCAGAAACAAATCTATTTCCAATACCTTCGAATTGCAGGTTTCTCGAGTCATAAGCCATGTAATGCTCGTAAGAATATATTCTGCTTTGGTATGATTCAACATTGAATATAGCGAATCTCACGAATCCACTAAAAGGTTTACCCAAAGGTCTTGCCCATAGTTCCTGATACATAAGGTAACTATTTTCAGTGTTATCACCGGGTAATATTAAATGAACATAATCAAAACGGCTACTCCAGGATAGGTAATTTCCTACCTTTCTATTAAAATGTAATCTGATATCGGCTTTTTCTCTGGAGAAAAGCGCTGGAATTAATACCTCATTGGTACCTGTCACTTGTTCAGATTGGTACCTGAATTGTATATAAGAATCCCATTTCTTGCGTTTCTGGTAGGAAAGTTTTATTAAGTAACTATTACCTTCTGACGGACCATCAGCTTGAAAAGTAGGCCAAGAATGTTTATAAAAATCGGCATAAGCATTAATAACAAACCTTGGGGAAGGCTTTATTTCCGTACCTATATAAAAACCTGTTTCATTAGTAGTAGCGGTTTGGTCTGAAAAAACTTTCCCATGAAGGCTATAATATTCTTTAGGAAGATGTCTGAACATCAAAGCAAGGGAAACCTTAGGATGGAGCCCGATTAATGCGCCATTTACTGTGGCAATTGATTTGGCAGGATTAATTGCTGTTTCTCCAAACAATACTACATTACGAAGAAAGTATGTGTAATCAACACTCGAGTTCAACGCTTCCTTTCCTGAAAAGTAATATTTATTATAACCACGATCCGATGGTTGCAAACTTTTGTCAAGCTTGTCGTAGACAGTATTTAACCCTATTGAAAACTTTGTTCCGGCATATTTCAATGTGGAACCGGCAGTAATCTGTTTTACATAGCCCTTGTCTTCAATTTCAGACAATGTGCGGTGGAGTCCGGCCATCTGAAGAGATGAAATGATTTGTTCTTGATCATTTTCAATAGAATCTGGAATAATTGCATTACCATCACTTCTTCTAATTGAACCAAAAATCATAAATGAAGTATTTTTTGCAATATTCAACTCAACACCTGCACCTCTTAGCGCATTGATCTCATTAAGAGAAGTCGAAGGACGCAAGCTTCTTTCATTTTTTTTAACAGCTGTAGTGAAAGCACTTTTACCAAATCCATACCCTGAAAAAAGTATAAGCCCCTGCCCTGCTGACGCTTGAAAATCGCCTATTACAACTCTTTTAACTAGTTTATTGACATTCTCGAGATATATATGGAAAGTAGTAAAGTCGAAAAACAGATCATTGTACTTCCTTGAAAAGGGCTCTCCTGCATCCTTTTCCATTCCAAATCCAATGCTTACTCTTCCAGGAACAACATGTCTGAATCTGATAGAATATCTTTCATTACTGCCCAAGTACTTAGGTTCGTCACCTAAATATCCCTTCTGGTCTTGTAATATCTTGGTATAACGTGCGAGGATAGTTTTATTTCCTTTATAAAGCATTTTCCAATCGAATGGTGTAACACCCTCTATTCCGATAGGTCTTAAATATGGTATAATCCTTTTGATGTCTGATAGTTCAATAGAATTCACTGTCTGCAATTCATAAAGTGCAGCATATTTTCCATACTTATTTCGATGAACAAGTATAGCCTGAATCTGTATATCGTTGAGAAGCAATAGCTCTGTAAACACTCTAAGATCAGAAGTATTAATATCTACTTTGCTTTGATAGATAGCATTGAGTCTCTCTGTGATCTCATTTAATTGGGCATCACTTAAATCAGGATTGGCTGCAATAATGGATTCAATGCTTTCTTCGATTTCAATAGCATTACTTAATTGATCATTCTGACCCTCTGTTTTCATATTGATAAAACAAAGTAAAATAATCAAGAAGCCGAATCTTTTTATCAATTGAGGTTCAAACATTTAAGGCAGTTCAAAAATAATTTAAATAAACTTATTGTCCAAAATACACTAACAAAGCCGTTTCCAGCCATATCGTCTTTCAGGGCACAAATTAAGTTATAAAAATTACAATGTATAAGTTGTTCATATATAAATTTTGTTCTTACCTTTGCGGTCATTCCTAATTAATCTTTTTCCAACGCATAACAATCTTATAAACATGAGTCTTAACAGATTTAATGCAATCGATATTATCCAAAACCGGTTAGATATCGAAATGCCCTATTCCACATCCGAAGAGAAGAAAATCTCCAGTTTTTATGGCGAGAATGTATTCAATGATGAGTCGATGAAGAAATATCTTTCTGAATCAGCCTATTTTAGTGTAAAGGCTGCGATTCAGTCTGGTACCAATTTAAACAAGGAAGTCGCAAGTTCAGTAGCTGAGGCTATGAAAAACTGGGCTATGGAGAAGGGAGCTACCCATTATGCACACTGGTTTCAGCCTCTTACAGGTAAGACTGCTGAAAAGCATGACTCGTTTTTTACGATAACTCCTTCAGGTAAGGCAATAGAAGAATTCGGTGGCAAAGAATTAGCGCAGCAAGAGCCAGATGGTTCAAGTTTTCCGGGTGGTGGATTACGTTCCACATTTGAGGCCAGAGGTTACACTTCATGGGACCCTTCTTCTCCTGCATTTATTCTCGAAGTAGGTGATGGAATGACTTTATGCATTCCAACTATTTTCGTTACCTATGGCGGTGAAGCTTTAGATTTTAAACTTCCATTACTTAAATCTGTGAGTTATCTTGAAACTTCGGCCTTGGAAGTGTGTAAAATGTTTGATGAGAAAGTTGAAAGAGTGCATACTACTCTTGGATGGGAACAGGAGTACTTCCTGATAGATGAGTCATTCTTCCTTTCCAGACCTGACCTTATGATGACTGGTAGAACTATTCTTGGAAAGCACAGTAATAAAGGTCAACAACTCGAAGATCATTATTTTGGCTCTATTCCAGAAAGAGTTTATAACTATATGCGTGACCTTGAAACTGAATGTCATAAGTTGGGAATTCCTGTTCGCACAAGGCATAATGAAGTAGGTCCTGGTCAATATGAATTGGCGCCAATGTTTGAAGAGGTCAATATTGCTATAGATCATAATCAACTTCTGATGGATCTTATGGAAAGAGTTGCAAGAAGGCACAAATTAGCTGTTTTGCTCCACGAGAAGCCATTTGATGGTGTTAATGGATCCGGCAAACATAATAACTGGTCTATGGGTACAAATACGGGTAAGAACTTGTTATCTCCGGGTAATAACCCTGGCCAGGATTTGCAGTTTCTAACTTTCTTTGTAAATACTATAAGAGCAGTAAGAGAGCATGCAGATCTTTTAAGAGCGAGTATAGCTTCAGCGTCAAATGATCACAGATTGGGTGCCAATGAAGCTCCGCCTGCCATTATTTCTATATATGTTGGAAAAGCATTAACTGAGGTTTTAAATTATATTGCTGAGGGTAAAAACAGTGACAATTATAGTGTAAAAGAAGTGCTTTCCTTGTTGAAGAAATCTCCAAACTTAGAACTAGACAACACTGATAGAAACAGAACTTCGCCATTTGCTTTCACAGGAAACAAATTTGAAATAAGGATGGTCGGTTCTACTATGAATTGTGCTGCACCTATGACGATAATGAATACCATTGTTGGTGCTCAACTCCTTGATTTTAAAAAGGAATTGGATGGCATGATCACCGAAGGTCAAAATAGGGATACAGCTATCTTAACAATTCTTAGAAAGTATATCAACGAATCGCTTCCTGTGTTATTTGAAGGAGACGGTTACAGTGATGAATGGCAGGTTGAAGCTGCAAAAAGAGGATTGGGCAATACCCCTAATACACCTGATGCTTTACAAATTTATAAATCGGAAAAAACAAAAGATCTGTTTTTAAAAACAGGGATCTTCTCCAAAGTGGAGCAAGAAGCGCACTATGCAGTAATGTTTGAAAATTACAATTTGAAGTTGGATATTGAAAGTAAGACTATGGCAGATTTATGCCAAATTTTCATTCTTCCTGCTTGCTATACATATCAGACAAAAGTTGCGCAGAATATTCATGCATTGCAAAAGATTGGTGTTCCCGAATCGGGATATAAAGCTCAATATGAACTTTTGCAAGATCTGACACAGCATATTAATTTAGTTTCTACCAAAGTAAATGAGTTGGAGCAGGAGATCGAGAATGCTCACCATCAGTCTGATTTTGAAGCAGTTGCATATGCTTTTTGTCACAAGGTAAAGCCATTGATGGCAGAAATCAGGACTTCTGTAGATCACTTGGAAGGAAAAGTAGAAGATAATGTTTGGCCATTAGCTAAATATCGTGAAATGATGTTCATTAGATAATTATAACGCTTTTTTATTAAAGGTTTATAGTAGCTTACTCAATGTATCTTATCTTTGGATAAATAAGTTGAAAAGCCACTGTAAACCTTTTTTTATTTTATAGAAAATGATTCCCAATCAGACAGTAGAAGAAATATTTCAGAAAGCACGCATCGAAGAGGTCGTAAGTGACTTTCTTACGCTAAAGAAGCGAGGAGTCAATCTATTAGGCAATTGTCCATTCCATAATGAAAAGACACCTTCATTCACCGTCTCGCCTACTAAAAATATATACAAATGTTTTGGTTGCGGGAAGTCCGGGACACCAGTCGGTTTCATTATGGAGCATGAAAACATGTCCTATTCGGATGCACTAAGGTATCTGGCGAATAAATACAATGTCCTCATAAGTGAAGTGCAGAAGACTCCTGAACAGGATGAATCAGCCAGGCAAAGGGAAAGCCTGTTGTTAATAAATGAATTTGCCACCAAGCATTTTAATTCAAATCTAAATGATACAGAGTATGGACAAAATATTGGTGGGGCTTATTTTAAAGAAAGAGGTTATCATAAGTCAACAATTGAAAAATTCGGACTAGGATTTGCTTTTCCTGATGGTTATGATCTAATAAATACAGCAAAAGCAAAGGCTTACAATATCGACTTGTTGAAGATGATCGGATTGGTTAATATCAACGAACGTGACTTTTTTACCAATCGCGTAATGTTTCCAATTTATGGTCTATCTGGAAGAGTCCTGGGATTTGGAGGAAGGGCGCTATCCACCAATGAGAAAACCCCAAAATACCTTAACTCGATTGAATCAGAGATATATAATAAGAGCAAGATTCTTTATGGATTTTTTCAGGGCAAGAATGCAATCAGAAAGCAAGAAAACTGCTTTCTTGTGGAGGGGTATACAGATGTTATCTCTCTTCATCAAGCTGGAATAGAAATAGCTGTGGCATCTTCCGGCACCTCACTTACACTGGAACAGGCTCAGCTTATCAAGAGGTTTACGGATAATGTCACGATACTTTATGATGGAGATAATGCTGGAATTAAAGCTGCTCAACGTGGCATTGACATTCTATTGTCGCAGAACCTAAATGTCCACATCGTAATCCTCCCTGACAATGATGATCCTGATTCATATCTAAAAACTCATGGATCACAGGCTTTGTTGGACTATGTCGAAAATACCAAAAAAGATTTTATCCTATTTAAAACAAATGAAGTCCTTGAGCAGGCCAAAAATGATCCGATTAAAAAAGTTGCACTGGCTCAGGATATTATACATTCTATTGCGCAGATTCCGGACGCTTTGAAAAGGAGTATTTATGCTGCTTCCAGTGCAAAGACGCTTGATATAAGAGAAGAAGTAATTCTTTCAGAATTGTCCAAAACATACAAGAAAGAAACTGAGAAACAAAGACTGGAGGAAATAAGGGATCAAAGGCAACAACAACGCAATGCTTCTCCAGGAGACTCTATTCAACCAACAGATAATCAGACTGATATAGTCAACATAGTAAATGAAAATCATCCCTTCCAAACTATTCTTAAAATCTTGATATTGCATGGGAACCGTCCCTTCGGGCCTGATAATCCTGTAAATACTAAAACCCAGATTTTAAGTGATATAGTAGAGGATCTGGATGCTTTGGAACATCCTCTTTATATTTCTATACTGAGAGAATACCAGGAACGTGAATCAGCTGAAATAAATAATTCTGCAGAATATTACATGAATCACTCAAATGGAGATATAAGAAATATGGTGTTATCCTGGATTGATCCTGGATATGAATTTAGTAAGAATTGGATCGAAAAGCACCATCATCCTTTGCAGTATCAACCTTTACCTGAAGAGAATTACGTCAATGAGTACAATTATGCTTTATTGTTATTTAAGCTTTTTGCATTAAACAAACTTGTCATTGAAAATAAAAAGAAGATAAATGAAATGATTGAAGCTAAAGATGATGCCGGTTTATTGATTCAATTAAAAGCGCAAGTACTAATCGATAAGGAACGCAGTGCACTTTCTTCCAAAATAGGCATGGTAATAGTTCCTAGATAAATTGATTAAATATATTTGGTCAATTACGGATTTCAATTCGATATTGGAATAAATCTTCGAATCTTCAGTTTCTCAAACATTTTAGGAATTCATATTCAAAGTCTATCTTATACGAAACGGAATAATATAATTGACCAATATTTTGCCGTATAATACCGAGCTGAAAGTCGTTTGTCCAAAATTATTTGGACTATTACGAATTTCCATTCGGTATTTCCATTTTCAATTAGTATATTCTAAAGCCATAACCAAGACTGAACTCATAATTTTTAAAATGGTTAAAAGCACCATTGAATCCTAACGTTAATTCACTCCTGGAGCCAACTGAATATTTTGCATCAATCCCTGCACCATAAACGAAATTTTGATTTAAGTTTTTGATATTTGAACTAATTTTGGTTCTAGCATCAAAGTAATTCCCGTAATTATTTCCTGATTGAAGGTTGTTTATAAGTTTATTTTTGAAGACATTGTTTCTCCTAAAAAATCCTAATCCACTAAAACTTACTCGGGGTGTAGCTCTGAATCGATATCCCAAGTCAAGTCCAATATCGAAAGATTTAGAATTGATATTATCGTCATCAATAGATATCTGATCGAGACTAGCAGAAGTCAGGTTGTTGACATTAATATATTTTTCTGCTGTTGAGTTGTAGTCTGTTAAGATAGCGTCCTCCTTTGTAAATCTTATTCGAGATGAAAAACCCATAAAAAGGGATGAACGTGAAGATATTTTATATCTTAATTCAGGACGTAAGAAAGCCCCTGAATATTCAGTTTTTCTCTCTGCATATCCTCCACCATTTAAAATAATGGCAAAAGTATGAGGATATTTATTTTTCAATATTTTAATCATTGGTTTGTTAACATCGAATATCAATTCATCCAAAATAAGTCCATAAGCATTTAAATTCTGTAAAGGTGAAAGTGTAAAATTACTTTGATACGAATTACTATTATCCAAAGATCTATTGTTTTGACTAGATTCTCCATGGAGCTTGTTATCATTAATATTACTTTGGTCATCAACATGTGTTAAAACTATTTCATTCTCTGCTGAATTTTTATCAATTTTGATAGAATTGTTCAATCCATTTGTATTGATGGCATTTGAATTTGTATTTTCTACATTAAAAGTTTTATTCCTAGGTCTTGATATATCTGCGGATGCAACATCATGCGATAAGTGATTTGAAAAATTGCCAGAAATAATTGGCTTGGAATTTAGAATTAATTTAGAATCGTCTAGTGCTATTCTCTTTGAATTGTTTTCATTACAAGTTGAGGCAGTTACACCTTCAACTTCAACAGATTTGGGTTGAATCTTGTCTATGTTATCAAGCTTCATTGGTGGCTTTCCTGCAGAATCGGACGGCCCCATAAAAATAAAAGAGAGTGTACCTATAAGTAATAGAGGCAGTGCCAGCCACCACAGCAAATATTTTCGTTTACGATCAACGGGCAATGCAACATCCAGTTGGATTTTCATTGCTTCCCATGCCCTATCTTCAAATTGTTTCATTATCCTATACTTTTGTTCAGGTTATTAATGCTTAACCAATTTTTAAGTTTTTTTCTTGCTTCAAACAAATGCCACTTACTGGTATTTTCTTTAATATCCAATTGTTCTGAAATTTCTCTGTGAGAATATCCTTCGATGGCATACTTGGTAAAAACTGAGTTAGTCACTTCAGGTAATTTGTCAATTAATCTGAAAATATAATCAACGTTTTCTTCAGGTTCAGTACTTTGTATACCTTCATAAATTGTTTCAACCAGCGAAATTTTGCCTTTATATGTTTTTACACTTCTGTGGAAGTCGATCATAGTATTGTAAACAATTCTTCTGATCCATCCTTCAATATTAGTTAGTACTGGGGTTTTAGTCAGATTAATGAAGACTTTTAAAAACCCATCATTTACGACACTTTGAATATCTTCATCATTATGCATGTATTTTCTACACATGCCTACCATAGTTCCAAAAAAATGACGGTATAGCTGTTCCTGGGCATACCTATCATTATCAGCACATGCCGATAAGATCTCATCCATGGAAACAGGTATCTTTTTGTGTGTCATTTTATAAACGCAAAGTTAATCCATATTTATTTGTAATTACATTCGACTGTTGATGTGCAGTTTATTGGTTTAATGACGAAATTGAAGTTAGAATAGTTTGATGATTTCAAAAAACTTCGGTTAAATTTTTTGATTTAATGAATTATTATTATTTTTGATCTTCTCTTGAGAGAAAATTTTCAAATACCTAAACCCACCATCATGTTGAAATCACTTCAATCCTATTTCTATATAGGACAAAATCAAAGAAAAGGCATCGCCTTGACATGTCTTTGTATTCTTAGTTACGGACTATTCAGACATTTTTATATCCAATATCATTTCAACCCATTACCGGAATTAGCTCTTACCAAAGAAAACAAAATTGATATAGAGCCCACCATTCCAGGATCTGAGATAGATCTAAATAAAATCAATACTCAGCAATTAATCGCATTGGGTCTAACGGAAAAACTTGCCGGAAGAATGATCAAATTTAGAGATAAGATAGGAGGATTCAAGAATTGGGATCAAGTCAAAAAGGTTTATGGATTGAGCGATGAACAATTTTCCACCTTACAATCTAAAAGTTTGTTGAATAAAAATTCTGCAAATAACCAAAGTCATCGTGAGGCTAGTTATAACCAGTATTCCACTTTTACCAAAAAAGGTAGGAATAACAATGCGAATGGAGTCAAGACTTCAAATCTAAAATCATTTGATCCAAACACTATTTCAATGCAAGAACTGATTAAAATGGGTGTCGATCAGAAAATTGCTAAAGGAATAGAAAATTTTAAAAAGGCCGGCTTTAAATATAAAAAGGCTGAAGATTTGAAACGCATCTATTCCATGGACGATAAGACTTTTGATCAATTAGCTCCTTTTGTTCAAATTACTGGACCAATGCATGAAGCAGAAGTTTCCCAAAATTTTGAAAAGAAAGCATTCATCAAGAAAATTTCCAATGTAGACATCAATTCAGCAACAGTGGAACAATTGGATGATTTGCCAGGAATAGGTCCAGGTTATGCAAATAAAATCTTGAATTGGCGCAATAAATTAGGAGGATTTCACAGTCTTGACCAAATACAATCTACGTACAACTTACCTGACTCAGTATTTCAAAAGATTCGTCAATATATAGTTTTTACGACAGAACAAACCCGCATCAATATTAACTCATGTGATGAATTAACACTTGCCAAACACTTTTACATCCGCGCGAAGGAAGCCAAGATCCTCATAGCTTACCGAAATAATCACGGACCATTTAGATCTAAAGAAGACTTGCTCAATACGGGGGCGCTGGATAAGGAATGGGTGGATAAGGTAAGTCCATATTTAAATTATAAATAAAAATAAAATGGAATTAAATCAAATTACAGATCGGATCATTTCTTTTGCAATTAGTGTGCATAAAGTTTTAGGGCCAGGACTTTTAGAATCTGCTTATAAGCAATGTTTATTTTACGAATTATCACAACTAGATATTATTGTAGAAAAGGAAAAGCCGATGCCTATAATTTACAAAGAAGTAAAGCTTGACCACGGATATCGAATGGACTTGGTTGTTGAAAAAAAAGTAGTAATTGAAATTAAAACTGTCGATTCAATTTGTGATGTTCATAAGGCCCAATTGCTAACATACTTAAAATTAGGGGATTATAAACTTGGGCTAATCTTAAATTTTAAGGTAATGCTCTTGAAAGACGGGATCACTAGAATTATAAATTGAGATATAGTTTTAAAAAAATATCACAGAGTTGCTCAGAGAAATAATTGAGTTTCACGGAGATAAAAATAGTACTTTACATTGTTTTGAATTATGAATCTAAAAGCTTTGTCTTCACAATTTTAGTTGATAAAAGGCAGGTTTTTTAAAAAATATTTGATCTTTGAAGAACTCTGTGAATCACCCTTATCTCTTGTGCATCTCTGTGATATTGCTAAAATCTCATTTTCCATTCTTCTTCCGCACCTTCCCTACCGGCCTCTTTATTCGCTCATCTTTATCACTTCCTGACACCGGTATATTATTTAACTTGATGTCAGTAGGAATAGCATTAGGATCATCTCCTGACAATGAAAACATTAAAATATTAGCACTATCTGAGCGCATTTCAGTAAGTAAGAGAGGCCTTTTTTTGATCTCCCATTTAAAGCCTGCCAACTGTATCTGGGCATGATTTGCTTTATCCATTGGATAATATTTTCCATCATTCTTTTTATAAAATTTAATATTATCCAATTCATTGTCGACTAACCTGGCTCTTAAATGAGAGCAATTTAATGTATTGACTCCGGTATATTCTTTGTCGTCATTAAGTGTATAATATACAGTTTGGGCATTGCCATTGACGGTCATGCTTGAAAGCTTTCCATCTGACATGAATGCTCTGATCTCCTTCCCTCCTATTTGACTAAAATACACTTCTTCGGGCGAAGTAATGATCATTGCTTTATTCTGCATCAGCAACTCTGAAATCTTGTTATCCTTTTGAAATATTAATATGGTATCACCAAAATATTGATTAGTACTATCTGACCATAATATTGGTTGACGATATAATCTAAAAATTGAATCAATGGTTGAATAATACATAGAATCGCATACTCCTTGAAAATTCTTACTCAGAATTTTTACATCATGATAAGCCTGTATGACTCTGCTGGTATCACCTGTGATTGTATCTTTTTTAAATGACCATAATGTATCAGCACTGACATATGTGGTGTCCTGGTCAGATACGATACTAAACATCGCTCTTTTACCGTATGCCTTAACATAATCACCTTTTTTGTCTATCAATGCTTCTTCTGCATGAAGTGTGGAATTATTGGACTTACTGTGAAGAATCACGTTCCCTTTAGAAATCCCTTTTCCAATTTTGTTGTCAAAGTCGTTATTGTCAGCTTCTATGATATTATCTCCATCTTCGATTCGTGATCGCCCGATGGTCTTTAATAAATTGTTCTTTTTGTCATACTGGATCTTTTTACCTTTTAGTAATTGGGCAGAGTCTTGCAAAAATGCATAACCCTTTCCTCCATCAACTTCAAAATATTCTCTCTTTTGAAAATACTTAATGGATTCTCCTGACACATATCGTAACGAGTCTTGATACCTGGCATCGCCCAAAAGGTAATAAAATTGTTTAAGGCCATCATATACCATCTTTCGCGTTGCAATGGCCTTATCAGCTCCTTTTTTATACTGAGGATTACCTATGAATTCTCCGTATTTCTTATCGATATCATAGAAACCGCTTTCGCTATACAATTTA
Organism: Candidatus Brachybacter algidus; assembly: GCA_016711705.1. GTDB lineage: Bacteria > Bacteroidota > Bacteroidia > Chitinophagales > Saprospiraceae > Parvibacillus > Parvibacillus algidus. The sequence continues at coordinate 617,803 of JADJSK010000001.1, forward strand.
GTTCCATTATTTTGTGTCACTATTGAAGGAGCTAAGAAGGTGACATATCTTAACCTCGAATTGTATTTAAGTCGGGTTGTCTTTATATCAAAGTCCGGATCCTGTATGTAGACATTATCTTGTAGAATTATATCATCAGATTTAGTGTCATAGATAGCTGATTTACTCTTAACCCATGTAGCCCCATTGGTGAATGTCCCATTATTGTCAAAAGCAGCGATCTTTGTATTGGTATTGTATGATAATTTTTCAGTATATAACTTCTGATCATTTTTAATCAATGAAACATTAGAATATAATTCGCATTGTCTGGTTACTGAATTATAGAATAAAGAGTCTGCAAAAATAGAAAGGGAATCTCCTTGTTGTATAAGAATATTGCCTTTTGCCCTGATAATGTTATCAGAACGATAAACAGTATCTGCATAAAAGTGAACTCCTTTATGACTAAACGCAACTTCTCCAGAGAAAATACTTATTTTATCTTTTGTCAAAATTGTACCAAATTTGGCTTCTTCAAAATTGATGTAATCCGAGGTGTCTTTAGAGGCTTGCCCACTCAATAAGCTATTAAATAATACCATAGCCAAGAAAGTGAAAATCACAGATTTACACAGCATTGAGTGTTTGATACTATTTTTAATTTTGATCAATGGCTAGTTTGCTATTTTTGTAAGTTCTGCTAATTGTTTACCCACTAATGAGCATATAGCTACGCCCATTCCACCCATCCTTACCCCGACGAATACACCTTCACTTACTTCAGCAATAATAGGTTTTTTATTCCCACCTATTCCCAGAATTCCACTCCAGTGATAGTCCATTTTTGGGTCTTTGACACCTTCTATATGTCCCTTTAGAATCGTTGAAAGCAATGTAAAAGCTTCATCTGTCTGATCAAATAAAAATGTTTCTTCTTTAGAACCTAATTTGTTTCTACCACCGCCAATCAATATTCTTTTTCCAATATTTCTAAAATAAAAATAACCTTTATCCATGTGGTAGCAACCATTTAGTTGGAGCCCTTCTATCTCTTCAGTTACAATAACTTGATTTCTGACAGGCTTGACATCTAAGTCAGGAATAAGGTGATTTACAAAGCCATTAGTAGTCACAAAAATTGATTTTGCATAGATGGCTCCGTATTTTTTGTGAATAACATGAGGATCAGCCCCATGTTTCAACTTATCAACATCAAATCCAAAGAGAAATCTGATTTTATTATCTATACATTTTTGATAGAGTGCATTATTGAACATAGATGTATTAAGGCAACCTTCCAATCTATTAAATATGTATCCATCAAATCCCTTTGTGCCTTTAGGACTTCCTTCATGATATTCAAATACTCCGGGCATACCTATGCATTCTCTTACTAAAGCATTTATCTCAGGGAGTTTTTTTAGGCAGATATTTTTTAGATCGCTATTTTCGGGCAAAAAAACTTCAGTTCCTCCTTTCTCTTCATAATTGATATTTTCATCTTTAAGCACTGATCTTGTCAGTTGGAGCCCCTGCCACCTCATGGTAAGTGTCTCTTTCACTTTATCTGTGCCGAAAAGTTCTATATCGTCAATTAGTTCTGAAACACTTCCAAAACAAGCATAACCCGCATTTTTGGTACTTGCTCCTTCCCCAAACGGACCTCTTTCTAATACAAGAATATCAGCATCCGGGTAGTTTTTTTTAAGATAATAAGCAGTGTACATGCCTACCAATCCGCCTCCCACGACGATGTAATCAGGTTTGCCAAAGTATAATTGATCCTCCCAATAGCTTCTGCTCAACATTTGTCTTTAGGATTTGGAAACATATTAGTTTGATCTTCAAATGTATCATCAAGGCATTTAAAATCCTTCTCTAGTATAATTTTCAGAGTGCGATCATCATTAACTAGTTGAGTTGCAGAAATACCTACTTCATTGCTATTACACCAATCTTTACCTATTTGATCAGGAATAGTTAAATGGATACTATTTTCAGAAAATTCTATTTGAGGTGATAACACTTGATTTAGGCTAATTCTATATCTCAGCCCATTTGATGGCAAGAGTCCAAGGGATATAAAAGCTTCAACAGCTCCTTTTGACAACAATTCTTCGATCTCCGGTACTTGAACTCTGAACCTTATTGAATCCTGATATATACGTAGCTTCACTTTAAATTTAGTTTATAAAAATTAGTATTACATATAGGAAGACCTTTTTGAGGTCAGCCTTTCTTTTTATTTCCATCCTTTAAAGAAACTGTTCGATTGAAAACCATACTTTCAGAAGTACTATCAGCATCTTGACAGAAATAACCAAGTCTCAAAAATTGGAATTGTTCACCGGAAGATGCATTTTTCAACGCATGTTCTCCCTTTGCTTTATTTATTTTTCTTAAAGAATTTTCGTTTAAATAATCCTTAAAGTCACCCTCCTCATTTTGCGGGTTCTCTACTTTGAATAATCTATCATACAACCGCACTTCCATATCAATGCAATCAGTACCATCTACCCAATGCAAAACACTCTTTGGCTTTAAACCAGAAGTATCTTGTCCACTTTTACTTTCTGGAAAATAAGTGCATTTAATTTCTGTCACTTGTCCTTCGCTATCAATAATCGCTTCATCGCACTGAATGATATATGCATGTTTAAGTCTTGCAATATTGCCGGGAGAAAGTCTAAAAAAGCCGGGAGTAGGATCAAGCATAAAATCTTCACGTTCAATAAAGAATTCTCCGGAAAAAGCAATTTCTCTTGAACCGGAATTCTCAATTTCATGGTTATTTTCTGCTTCCAACAATTCTTTGGTTCCTTCGGGCCAGTTAGTTATGACTACCTTCAAAGGGTCCAGAACTGCCATTCTTCTTAATGCATTTTATTGAGATCTTCTCTTATACAGAATTCCAACAATCCAACATCAATTACATTTTCCCGCTTGGCAATACCTACACGCGTTGCAAAATCTCTGATACTGGCAGGAGTGTAGCCACGTCTTCTTAAGCCTGATATTGTGGGCATTCTAGGGTCATCCCAACCATTAACATGACCATCATTTACAAGTTGCAAAAGTTTTCTTTTGCTCATCACGGTATAATTGATATTTAACCGTGCAAATTCATATTGATGAGATGGGAAAATCTCAAGTTTCTCAATAAACCAATCATATACCGGTCTATGATGAATGAACTCCAAAGTACAAATGGAATGAGTAATTTTTTCAATACTATCGCTTTGACCATGAGCAAAATCATACATAGGATAAATGCACCATTTGTCACCGGTATTGTGATGATGTGCATGTCTGATTCTATAAATCAACGGGTCGCGCATCAACATATTTGGAGAAGCCATGTCGATTTTTGCCCTTAACACTTTAGCCCCGTCGGGAAATTTTCCAGCTCTCATATCGGAGAATAATTGTAAATTCTCATCAATAGATCTGCTTCGGTAAGGGCTATCCTGGCCTGGAGTATTTGGATTTCCCTTCAATGCTGCGATTTCTTCAGAAGAAGAATCATCAACGTATGCCAATCCTTTTGATATTAATTTAATCGCAAAACCATAAAGTTCTTCAAAATAATTACTCGTATAGAATTCATTTTCCCATTGGAAGCCTAACCATTTAATATCTTCTTTAATGGAATTGACATATTCAACATCTTCAGTGATTGGATTGGTATCATCAAACCTAAGATTTGTCTTTCCTCCATATTTATCTGCTAGTCCAAAATTAAGACAAATAGCCTTAGCATGACCAATGTGAAGATAACCATTAGGTTCTGGGGGAAACCGAGTTAGAACTCTTCCATCGTGTTTACCGGAAGCAATATCCTTCTCAATTATTTCTTCAATAAAATTTAAACCTTCAATTTTTTCTTCACTCATGAATTTATATACAAATTTTAGCGCAAAAGTAATATTTTAAGCTTACTTATATAACATAACGGATAAAGGATAAGTTTTTGATTGGAATGTCTACAACAAAAAACGGAGCTTGGCATAAAACCAACCTCCGTAATAAATTTTCAGAATAGATTAATTCTACTTAAAAAGTAAGAATTAATCCACCTTTACAAACTTGCCATAGAACGTTCCTCCATTAAGTTCCTTTTCTGACCAAATAACATTGTAAATACCCGGTGTAAGTGCATTTATCTGAATCATACCATCATTAGTGGTTTGATTCTTGATGATGACATTACCATTGGCATCAATGATTGAATAAAGGATACTTGATTTAAATTCACTTCCCAATTTGATATTGCTATTAGCAGGATTTGGGTAAATAAATCCTTCCAATGGTTTGCTTGTAGCGATTTCAAACACTTGACCAGTACCTGGTTTAGGAGCAATTATAGTAATTACAACATGGAGCGTGTATTGACATCCACCTTCATTTGTGATAATGACAGTGTATGTACCAGCAGTTTTATAACTTGAGTTATAAAGCAGAGGACTTTGCTCATTTGAAAAGAAGCCATTCGGTCCAGTCCAAAGATAAGTTGTTCCTCCAGTGGCATTCAATTGAATATTGCTTCCAAAAGGAGCAGGATTAGGAGTCGCAGATACAGTTCCATTAATTGCACCATATACAAAGACGTCAACTGAAGCAGTTGCAGTGCATCCTGTTGGACCTGTTCCTGTCACTACATACTGACCGCCCAAATAAATTGGAATGTTATTAATCACCGGATGCTGATATGCTGAAGTATAACCATAAGGTCCAGCCCAAGTATAACTAGAAGCACCTGAAGAATGAAGGAAAACTGTTTGTCCCTCGCACACACTGTTGTCATCAACTGTAGCTGTTACAACCGGGTTATTAACAATAGTAACATTCGTCGTAGCTACGGCAGTACAACCATTAGGGCTTGTAACCGTAACGGAATATAGACCGGAATAAGCTGCTGTAGCGTTAGGTATGGTTGGATTCTGAAGAGTTGAAGTAAATCCACCTGGACCAGACCAGCTGTATGATCCGTCACCTGTACTTAACAATTGTAAAGTACTGTTAGCACATGCACTACTCTGAACATGCGAGGCTGTAGCTATTGGTGGATAATTTACTTTAAGTTGTACTTTGTAGCTTGAAGTACATCCACCCAGACCGGTAATTGTCAACAAGTAAACTCCTGCCTGCTGGTAAGAATTAATAAGAATGCTAGGGTTTTGTTGTGTAGAAGTAAAACCGTTAGGTCCTGACCATGCATATGTTCCACCACCTGTAGAACTTAATTGCACAAATGAACCCACACATGCTATGGATGGGGTGGCAGATGCACTTCCAGTAGGGGTTGAATTGACAACAACACTAACATTGGCAGTCGCCGAACATCCGTTAACATTGGTCACGGTAACATTATACAAACCACTTTGAGATGTCTGTATATTCGAAATTTGTGGATTCTTCAAACCAGAAATGAAACCTCCTGGGCCTGACCATGAATAAGTAGATCCTCCGTTTGCACTAAGTGTAAGTGTGTTTCCACTACAAATAGGGTTAGGAAGGGCTGAAGCTGTGGCTATCGGAAGAGGAACCACCGTAACGGTAGTTGTGGCTGTGGCTACACATGAATTAGGTGCTGTAACAGTCACAGTGTAAATAGTAGTGGATGCGGGGTTAACAATAATTCCATTTGAGAGCGCACCCGTACTCCATAAATATGTTCCTCCGCCTGTAGCTACAAGAGTAGTAAAGTTACCCATGCATATAGTACCGTCATTTGGTGTGCCTGAATTTTCTAATACATTAATCGTTGGTACAAAATTGCATAAACAATTTATATTAAAGGTTTGAGATTGAGCAGCAGTCCCTTCAGCATCATACAATATATAATAAGTAGTTCCAGCAGTCAAAGGACCGAAAATGTTTGACTCAGGTCCAGCTGCATCTCCAATACATGTCCAACCAGTAGGGCCACAGCCACCTGAAGCTGCCTTAAAGAAATAATCTGAAAAACCGCCTGAAGCGGCCGTAACCTGCAATGTATAACTGCCGGAAGCAGAAGGGGTAAAACTATATACCTTTTCTTGACCTGGAGTTGTAAAACCACAACTATTTGAAATGGGGCTCCAAATTCCCGCACCTGCAGTTACTGCAGTTACTGGAACACCACAAGTAAGTGATGTTATACCTGTGCAAGGATCACCTGCTACACAATTTATATTAAAGGTCTGAGATTGAGCACCTGTGCCTTCTGCATCGTAGAGAATATAATATGTGTTGCCGGCTGTCAATGGTCCGAAAATATTCGACTCAGGTGCACTTGCATCTCCGATACATGTCCAACCTGTAGCACTGCAACCACCTGAAGCAGCTTTAAAGAAATAGTCAGAAAAACCACCTGAAGCTGCGGTAATCTGTAAAGTATAATTACTGGTAACTGTAGGCGTAAAACTATAAATTATTTCTTGACCTGGTGTTGTAAATCCACAACTTCCTGGTTCCCATACACCAGCTCCTGAAGTAGCAGCTGTAACAGGAGTACCACAAGAAATCGTCGTAATACTCGAACATGGATCTGCAGCTAAACAATTTATATTAAAAGTCTGAGATTGAGCAACTGTGCTCTCTGCATCGTAAAGAATATAATATGTGGTGCCGGCGGTCAATGGTCCGAAAATATTCGATTCCGGCGCACTTGCATCTCCTATACAAGTCCAACCGGTAGCACTGCAACCACCTGAAGCTGCTTTAAAGAAATAGTCAGAAAAACCACCTGAAGCGGCAGTAATTTGAAATGTATAATTACCGGTAGTTAATGGTGTAAAACTATAGACCTTTTCTTGGCCTGGAGTTGAAAAACCACAACTTCCGGGTGACCAGACACCTGTTCCTGTAGTTGTAGCAGTAACTGGTGTACCGCAGGTTATTGTTGTAATAGAAGCGCAAGGATCAGCTGATAAATTTAAGTTATAATCTATGGTTCCGGTATAGGCTCTAGGAGAAAATTGAGATCCTCCAAAGGCAACAGTTGTAACTCTTGCAACGTCAGAAAAGAGTGCTAAATTGGCATCATTAAAATTCGTATTAGAAGTAACACCAGTTCCAAAATATCTTATTCCACCTCCTGCTGTAATTGATTGCAAATAAAAGGAAGTTGTGGTGGAAGCTGCAAGTTGGATATTTAAACTAGTTACATCCATTGGAGCAATTGTCGTGGTTCCAGCACTCGTGGTGGTGATTGTGCCGACCAAATTCCATCCAGCACTGGAAGCTGTAAATCCGGCATAGGCTCCACTTCTACTATATATTTCCACTGTCACACTTGTTCCACTAGTACTTGAATACATAGTATTGAAACTGGTAATATTAACTGGCGTGCTATTAGTAGTCAATGACAGAAAAACACCTCCAGATCCATTATTTGAAGTAAGATTTGCTTGTAAGGTAATGGCGTCCGAATTAATATTAAAGCAAAACATGATTAAAATAAGTAGAGAAAATTTTTTCATAAGGATAATTTTTAAATGTAAATCAATTGATTTTTTAGAGAAGAAAATGTGTAGTGAAATATATTTTGACCTTAAGAAATAAATGAAATTAATCTTAGACAAGACTAATTTCTCAACTAAATATTTTCAGTATCGAAAATAAAAAAATGGCTTTTACAAATATAATAATAAATTTCTAATAATTCTCCCTAAAAGTAAATTAAATTTTTGCATAAAAATGAATAACATTATAATTGGAGTTCTATGTAGCTTATCAATTACCTATTTTTGCTAATATCCTTATGCATTAACATTATATAATTTTATGCTAATTAATTAGATTATTTCTAAATTAATATCTGGTATATTTTAGTGTCAATAAAAATATTTCATTCTTGTTATAATTAAAAGATATTACTACTTAAATGAATAAACTATTCAACTATTTTATCAGAGTTTCTGAACAATTATTTCTTTAAAATCGTAGTTGTCAGACATTTTTAAATTAGATGTCAGAGGCAATATAGAAGCGTATTTTTATTATTTGATTATTAACACTTAAATGCAGATTTGTCATTTTGAATATTTGTAACATGCTTCCCTTGGTGCTCAATTAATGGTTTTTTCTGAATTTGACTTATGGAAATTTTATAGTTTTCTGAAAATTAATACCAATTGGAAATTCGTAATTGTTTAAATTAATTTGATCAAAAGATTGTAAGCTCAGTATTATATTACAAAATATTTGTTTATTTAATAATTCATTTTAATATATCAGTCCTATCTTCTAATGAATATTTTCCTTTGAAGAAATAGGAATAGCTACAACAACAAAAAACGGAGGTTGGCATAAAACCAACCTCCGTAATAAATTTTCAGAATAGATTAATTCTACTTAAAAAGTAAGAATTAATCCACCTTTACAAACTTGCCGTAGAATGTCCCTCCATTAAGTTCCTTCTCTGACCAGATAACATTGTAAATACCCGGTGTAAGCGTATTAATCTGAATCATACCATCATTAGTGGTTTGATTCTTGATGATGACATTACCATTGGCATCAATGATTGAATAAAGGATACTTGATTTAAATTCACTTCCCAATTTGATATTGCTATTAGCAGGATTTGGATAAATAAATCCTTCCAATGGTTTGCTTGTAGCGATTTCAAACACTTGACCAGTACCTGGTTTAGGAGCAATAATCGTAATTACTACATGAAGCGTATATTGACATCCACCTTCATTTGTTATAATGACAGTGTATGTACCAGCAGTTTTATAACTTGAGTTATAAAGCAGAGGACTTTGCTCATTTGAAAAGAAGCCATTCGGTCCAGTCCAAAGATAAGTTGTTCCTCCAGTGGCATTCAATTGAATATTGCTTCCAAAAGGTGCCGGATTAGGAGTAGCAGATACAGTTCCATTAATTGCACCAAATACAAAGACGTCAACTGAAGCAGTTGCAGTACAACCTGTCGGACCTTTTCCTGTCACTACATACTGACCGCCCAAATAAATTGGAATGTTATTAATCACCGGATGCTGATATGCTGAAGTATAACCATAAGGTCCAGCCCAAGTATAACTAGAAGCACCTGAAGAATGAAGGAATACTGTTTGACCCTCACACACTGTATTGTCGTCAACTGTAGCTGTTACAACCGGGTTATTAACAATAGTAACATTCGTCGTAGCTACGGCAGTGCAACCATTAGGGCTTGTAACCGTAACTGAGTAAAGACCGGAATAAGCTGCTGTAGCGTTAGGTCTGGTTGGATTCTGAAGAGTTGAAGTAAACCCACCAGGTCCTGACCAGCTGTAACTACCACCTCCTGAAGAGGTTAATTGTAAAGTGCTTCCTGCACATGCAGTCGCTACATCATGTCCGGCTTTCGCTATAGGTGGATAATTTACTTTAACTTCTACTTTATAGCTTGACTTACATCCACCTTGACCCGTAATTGTGACCAAATATACTCCTGCCTGTTGGTAAGAATTAATAAGAACGTTAGGGTTTTGTTGTGTAGAAGTAAAACCGTTAGGTCCTGACCATGAGTAGGTGCCACCACCTGTAGCAGACAATTGAACTGAGCTGCCAACACAAACTGTAGAAGGTACTGCTGACGCTGTTCCTATTGGTGTTTGATTAACAACTACACTTACAGAACTACTTGCATTACAACCTAGATTTGTCACTGTCACTTGATATGTACCTGCCTGAGTTGTTTGAATATTATTAATACCAGGATTACTCAAAGTAGAACTAAAACCTGAAGGTCCCGACCATGCGTAAGTCCCTCCGCCAGTTGCATTTAATTGAACGTAACCTCCACTACAAACTGGGTTTGGATTAGCAGTTACGGATACCACAGGCAATGGATTAATGGAAACAGTAACAGTTGCCGTAGAAGTACATCCTGCAGCAGAAGTAACAGTCACTGTATAAACACCAGCCATTGCTGCAGTGGCATTAGCCCTCGTTGGGTTTTGTAATGTCGATGTAAATCCGCCTGGTCCACTCCAGCTATATGTGGATCCTCCAGATGAATTTAATGAAATTGTCGAACCTACACAAAATGGATTACCGGGTGAAGTAGCTGTAGCGACCGGCAGTGGAGCAACGGTAACGGTAGATGTAGCAGTAGCTACACACAAATCAGGTGCAGTTACAGTCACTGTATATGTTGTCGTAGATGCAGGAGATACTATAATAGATGGAGTCGTAGCACCAGTACTCCATAGATAGGTTCCTCCGCCATTTGCTTGCAAAGTTGCAGATGCCCCAATGCATATAGTTCCATTATTCGGTGTTCCAGAAGTTTCAGATACAGTAATTGTAGGTACAAAACTACATAAGCAATTTATCTGAAAAGATTGAGAAACACTTGAGGTGCTTTCTGCATCCAATAGTATATAGTATTGGACACCCGCTGTAAGCGTTCCAATGGTTGCTGTAGTAGGTGAAAATATATCAAGAATACACGTCCATCCTGTCGCGCTGCATCCTCCAGATGCTGCTTTGTACATATAATCTACGTAACCAGTAGAAGATGTCGATGTGACTTGCAATGAATATACCCCAGTCACTGCTGGTGTAAAGCTATAAACCTTTTCTTGGCCAGGTGTAGAAAACCCGCACGAACCAGGGCTCCATACACCGGTTCCGGTAAGATTTGCGGTATTCGATGTTCCGCAAGTTAATGTTGTAATCGAACCACAAGGATCTCCGACGATAAAGCAAGACGCACATGCCACAGTTGTTGTTCGACATGCACTTTCAGTGCCGCAGGCAGCATTTGTGTTGATATGCATATAAATAGGGCCTGAGGCAGTACATGTAACCGTCACAGGAGAAGTCCCTTGTCCAAGTATTGCACCTCCAGGTGTTCCTTGGCGAATTGTAAGGTAATTTCCAATACCTCCAGTACTGGCGAATGTGTATTGAGTTCCGCTTACACAACCTGTAACAGTAGCATACTCTCCTGCAAAATTACAAGTCGATATGGTAACAGGCGCCGGAGTAGTTGGAGCAGTTGCAGAGCCGTATGCTGTTACATTAGAACAGCCTGGTGCTACACAAGATGCGCATGCCACTGTTGTAACGTGACACGAAGCATCGGTGCCACAAGCAGCATTTGTATTTAAATGCATATATAGTGGACCTGAGGCAGTGCATGTCACTGTGACAGGAGATGTACCTTGTCCAAGTATTGCACCTCCAGGAGTACCTTGACGAATCGTAAGGTAATTACCAGTACCACCTGTGCTTGCAAAAGTGTACTGACTTCCGCTTACACAACCTGTAACAGTAGTATATTCTCCTGCAAAATTACAACTACTAATCGTAACCGGTGCTGAACTCGTTGGAGCTGCGATATTTCCAAACGCTGTAGTATTGGTGCAGCTAACAGGTGTTTGAGTACAAGTAGGAACTAGGGTAAATGCTCCACTATTAGTACTAAAGGCTGTAACTAACACGTAATAGGTAGTGCCTGATACTGCAGTAAAAGTAACTTGAGATTGTAAACTACAAAAATCATCGTTGCCAGCTACACAAGTGAAAGTACCACAAGGACCAGTAAATACACCTATTTTAGTATCAAAGCTACTGCCACAAAGGCTCAATGTTACTGAACCACTAACGTTGTCAAGCTTGTACCATACCCCTGGTGCGGTATTCAATCCTGTTGTACAAGTAGGTACTGCGTCTGAAGTTGCACCTGTGGTAGTTCCTGTTACAGTAACACCACAAGTCAGTGCAATGGCTCCAGAACAAAGGTCATTTACAATTGGATCAGGAGCACTGCAACTAGAACATGCAACAGTACCTGTATGACATGCAGATTCATTTCCACATGTTGCATCTACATTATAATGCAAATATAATGGACCGGAAGCAGTACACGTTACACTTATTGGCGCAAAACCAAATCCTAACACCGCGCCACCTGGAGTCCCTTGTCTGATGGTAATAAAATTACCAGCTCCTCCGGTTGCATTAAATAAATAAGTGCTTCCTGCTAGGGCACCGGTGACCGTGCTATACTCGCCGCCAAAGGCACAAGTTGTGATGGTTATGGGAACTGGTGTTGTTGGCGCTGGAACCGAGCCAAAGGCTGAAGGATTGCTACATTGAGAATAGGCCGCTGTATTTAGGCATAATATAGCCATCAACACGCCGGCAAAAAAGTAAATTCTTTTCATAATAAACGCTTTTATAAATTTTAATTAATTATTAACAAATTTAATTAAATTATTCAAAAAACGTTAATTGTCATCTATAAACTATTAATTATATATATATAATTAAAATTGGAATTTATATATAATTGACTTAAAGTTAATTATAATCTATGTTTATTCAATATCTAATAAGAGATGAAATTAATGTACATATAATTAATACAGTAAATCGCATAATATAATTTGGACATTTCTTAAAAATAGAGAATAGAATTATACTTTATTCTGTTTATTGCAAAACATGATATATTTAATTCAAATATTGTTCAACTTAGACTTAATCAAATAATAAAATTTACATTCTTTCGGGCATTTCAATTCCTAATAATAACATCCCTGTTTTTAAAAATGAAGCAATTTTGTCAATTAGATATAATCTGAATTGTTTTTCTTCATCAGAGGCAGCTGTAAGGATCGGAACATCGTGGTAATAGCGGTGAAGGCTCTTGGCTAAAGAGAATAAATAGTTTGCAATTTGTGAAGGATCAAAATTTTCTGCAGCTTCTACGACGACTGACTTATATTGGTCTAGTTGCTTGATCAATTCAATTTCCGAGGAAGTCATCTTTAGTTTAATATCTGTTAGTTCTTGAAGGGATGATCGCTCTTTCCTTAAGATTGATTGTATTCTGACATAAGCATTTTGAACATAAGGGCCTGTCTGGCCTTGCATATCAACAGATTCCTTCGGGTCGAAAATCATTTTTTTCTTGGGTGAAACTTTTATCATATGATATTTTAAAGCTGCAAGGCCTATCAATCTATATATTTCGTTGTGTTGATCCACTGAAAGAGATGCTAGTTCTCCCCTTTCTTCTCCAGACGCCTGGGCCTCCGTAATAACCTCAGCTATCAAGTCATCAGCGTCAACAACTGTTCCTTCACGCGACTTCATTTTGCCTGTAGGCAGCTCTACCATGCCATAAGACAGGTGGAATAAATGATCTGCATATGGCTCATTCATGGCCTTCATGATGGCAAATAGAACCTGAAAGTGATAGTTCTGTTCATCACCTACCACATACACCATTTGATCAAATTTATATTGATCGTATCGTTGCATTGCTAGCCCAATATCCTGAGTCATATATACAGAAGTACCATCTGAACGTAAAATCAACTTGCGATCTAAACCTTTATCAGTCAAGTCAATCCACACTGAGGAATCCGATTGCCGTTCGAATATACCTTTCTCTAGTCCTTTACTTACAGCTTCTTTACCAAGTAAATAGGTTTGCGATTCATAATAATTTTGATCAAACTCAATTCCTAACTTAGCATATGTTGTATCAAATCCACTATAAACCCAGCTATTCATTGTATTCCACAAAGCCATAGTTGCCGCATCTCCCTCTTCCCATTTATTGAGCATTTGGCGAGCTTCTAACCCCAATTCACTATTTGTATTAAAATATGTATTCTTATAATTAGCAAAAAACGTAGCCTCATCCTGATTTTTATCTGATGCCTTATATAATGACAATGCTTCATCTGACTGCTGCCAATTTCTATATTCTTCCTTGAATTTATTTTCAAACATGACATACAAATCTCCAACAAAATGATCCCCTTTCATCTTTTCTTTCTCAGGATCTGTCAATCCACCATATTTTTCATAGGCTAACATGCTTTTACAGATAGCAATTCCCCTGTCATTAATGACTTGGGCCTTAATTACATTATGCCCTAGTGCTTTCAGGATATTTGCTGAAGAGTTCCCAAGAAGAATGTTTCTGATGTGACCCAGATGAAGCGGTTTATTGGTATTTGGTGATGAAAATTCTATTATAAATGTCTTTTTCTCATTTTCTGCAATTGAAAATTGAGTACTTAATTCATTTAAAACGTTTGCCCAATAACTTTGAGATAGCGTAAAATTAAGGAATCCTCCAACTACTATAACTTCTGATATTCTGGCATCTTGCCCATCCAAATTCTCCTTTAATGATAACCCCAGTTGATTCGGGTTCATCTGTAATGTTTTAGCAAATGGAAACAAAGTTACAGTGAAGTCACCTGTAATATCAGGTTTCGTTAAAGAAATAGGAATAATATCTGGGTTAATATCATGACTATATTTTTCACTTATAGCCTTGCTAACCAATGTTTGAATCGTATGTTGAATGTTCATGAATTACATTTTAGAAAGCCGCAAAATTAAGAAAATTAAGTGGTGGCGCAAAAGAATGGGTTTGACAAAGCGTCTAAATAATTGCTTGCAACTTACAATGTATATAAGAATTAGTTAATAAGCACTGATTTTCATTGGTTTATATAATTATAGTTACCTTTGTACATCGCCTATGAATAAGATATTTATTAAATACGGTTTTCCACTCAGCTTGATCTTCATCATGCTTTGCCTTGCATTCAATAAGGATGTTGCTTTTTTAGTTCAATGGAATATACAATATGGACTAAACATAGATCCAAAAGCCTGTTATTATATATCATTGATATATCTGAGTATTGTGACTTGCATCACTAGTTACTATTTTTATCTAAAGATGGAGGAAGAACCAAATGAGGAGCAACTTCATCCGGGTTATTTTACTTTATCATTTCTATTGGGTTTGCCTGTCGTCTGTATTGCAATTATCGGACCTTTTGCACACGGCATGATCGCGCTTACTATCTTGGCTTCGGCTACTTGGTGTTTTGTGAAAATATATCATGTGGTGGTGGAGTATTATAAGACATGAGTAATCGGTAATCGGTAATCGGTAATCGGTAATCATAATGTTCAAAATCACAGATTGAGTTCCATCATTCCAGAACTTCTATTTTCAAAATTTCCAATTAAAAATTACTATATAGTTAAACCATAGAGCCCATTAGCTTTTAAATTCATGCTTTACTCAACAATAAAAATACTCAAACTCCTTCGCCTCATTTTCAACTTTCAATTTTCAATTTTCCCTTCAACGCATCAACACAAATGCTGAATAATATCATACTGTGTTAAAATATGCTTATGGCCCGTTCCATCCATTACCAGGACAGCAGGGATCTTCTTACTTATGTATTTTGTAAGTTCTTTGACAGAAAGAGATTCATCGACAATGGGAAATGGCTCATGCATGACATCTTTAACAAGCACATTGTCAATATTCTCACTATTTTCAAGTAAAGAAGATAAAATATCACTCTCAGTTACTGACCCTACGATTTGTCCATTTGAATTGACTACCATCTGAGAAATATCATTTTCTTTCATCAAATCGAAAACATCGCGCAACTTACTTTCTGCTTGAGCACTAATTAAACTTGGATTGTTTTTCTTGCGGATCAGGTCAGCCAAGGTAAGATCCTGGCTTATGAATCCTCTGTCACGCATCCAGTCATCATTGTAGATCTTAGCGACATACCTTGAACCATGATCGTGAAAGATGATCACAACGACATCTTCAGGTTTTAAGCGATCCTTGATCTGTAATAATCCTGCCAAAGCACTTCCTGCACTATACCCCAGTAACATCCCCTCTTCTCTGGCAAGTCTTCTTGCTGCTAGTGCGCCATCTTTGTCTGTGACTTTTTCAAAATGATCGATCAATGAAAAATCAACGTTCTTGGGTAGAATATCCTCACCAATCCCTTCCGTGATGTAAGGATATATTTCCTTTTCATCAAATATTCCGGTTTCTTTATATTTTTTGAATACAGATCCATAAGTATCAATCCCAATGATCTCAATATTAGGATTTTTTTCTTTCAGATATTTTGCGGTACCACTGATAGTACCTCCGGTGCCAACTCCTACGACCAACTTTGTAATAAGGCCATCAGTTTGTTCCCAGATCTCAGGACCTGTGGACTCATAATGTGCCAATGAATTGGCCATGTTGTCATATTGATTGAACCAATAGCTATTAGGAATTTCTTTGCTTAACCTTTCTGCCACAGAGTAATAAGATCTTGGGTCAGAAGGCTCGACGTTGGTAGGACAAATGATGACCTCCGCTCCTACTGCTTTTAGCATGTCCATCTTTTCTTTGGATTGCTTATCGCTTGTCGTAAAGATGCTTTTGTATCCTTTAATTGATGCGACCAATGCCAGCCCCATGCCGGTATTACCTGATGTACATTCAATGATGGTGCCACCTGGTTTAAGTTTGCCGGTCTCTTCAGCCACTTGCACCATTTTGAGTGCCATGCGGTCTTTGATTGAGTGTCCGGGATTGAATGTTTCTACTTTAGCCAAAACGAGACAAGGCAGTCCTTCGACCACTTTGTTGAGTTTAACCATTGGTGTATTTCCGATAGTTTCCAGGATGTTGTTATAATACATATGTTATTATTCTGATTATTTTGAAGGGGCGAAAGTAGCAAAAAAAATTGAGGTTAAAAAGTGAGAAGGTAAGAAGGTGAGAAGGTGATGTGTGATCGGGTGATGGGTGATGGGTGATGGGCGATGGGCGATGGATCTGATAAAATGTATCTTTGAATTCAAAATTTGCTAATTAAAAAATCCGTGAAATCCAATAATCCTTTTAATCCGTGATTCAGACAATGTGTGATCGGGTGATGGGCAATGGAACTGATTAAATGTATCTTTGAATTCAAAATTTGCTAATTAAAAAATCCGTGAAATCCAATAATCCTTTTAATCCGTAATTCAGACAATGTGTGATGGGTGATGGGCGATGGAACTGATAAAATGTATCTTTGAATTCAAAATTTGCTAATTAAAAAATCCTTGAAATCCAATAATCCGTTTATCCGTGATTCAGACAATGGGTGATCGGGTGATGGGCGATGGAACTGATTAAATGTATCTTTGAATTCAAAATTTGCTAATTAAAAAATTCGTGAAATCCAATAATCAGTTTAATCCGTGATTCAGACAATGGGTGATGGGTGATGGGCGATGGAACTGATAAAATGTATCTTTGAATTCAAAATTTGCTAATTAAAAAATCCGTGAAATCCAATAATCAGTTTAATCCGTGATTCAGACAATAGGTGATTAGGTGATTGCATGATCGGATGATCGGGTGACGGATAATGTAAGAAGAGATATTTAAAGTATATCCAGTAATTCTTCCTTCGTCATCTTACCACCGCCCTGCTCAGACTTGATGAGATCTCCCACTAACTTCCTTTTTGATTCTTGAAGTTTCATGATTTTTTCTTCAATGGTATCCGGGCAAATCAATCTAACTGCTATGACATTTTTATTTTGGCCAATGCGATAAACGCGGTCAATTGCCTGGTTTTCTACAGCAGGATTCCACCAAGGGTCTACAAGATAGACGTAATCAGCCTCAGTCAAATTTAGGCCAGTTCCGCCAGCTTTTAAACTGATTAGGAATACTCTAACGTTGCCATTATTCTGAAATTCATTGACGCTGGCAGCGCGGTTTTTACTTTGCCCGGTAAGGTATTCATGCGGAATTCCGAAATGCACGAGTTCCTTTCTTACAAGATCCAACATACTGACGAACTGCGAAAAAACAAGAATTTTATGTTGAGCGGATTTGTTCCGGATCTGATCAATGAGGACATCGATCTTGCTAGAATGATCCCCAATGGCGTCTTCTTCCTTTAAAAGCGCCGGGCTGTCACAAATCTGCCTAAGACGCGTCAACCCTGCTAATACATGCATATTGCTTCGTGACAATTCTGCCTCATCCTTGGCAGTGATGTAATCCCTTAATTCAGTTTCATGCTTATCGTAAATCCTGCGTTGCTCTTCTCCCATTTGGCAATAAATAACCATTTCAGTCTTAGCAGGTAATTCAGTGGCTACTTGCTTTTTAGTCCTTCTCAATATAAAAGGCCGGATCTTTTCTTCCAATTCTTTAGATCTTCTAACATCCTCAAATTGATCAATCGGATTAGAATACACCTGACTGAAATACAATTTATTGCCAAGCAATCCAGGACAAGCAAATGATAGTTGCCCATAAATATCAAAAGTATTGTTCTCAATTGGTGTTCCTGTCAACACTAATCTATTGCGCGCTTTCAGCAGTCTTGCAGCTTTATACCTTTCAGACTCCGGATTTTTAATAGCCTGAGATTCATCAAGTATGACATAATTGAAGTCAAATTCTTTTAGAAATCTTATGTCCGACAACATCATGCCATAGGTAGTCAGTATAATCTCAAATTTTGAAAATTCTGAGTTGCTTTTTGGCCTATTCGCTCCATAATTTGTATAGATCTTCAGATCTGGTGCAAATCTACTGACCTCATCCTGCCAGTTGAAAAGTAAAGAAGTCGGGACGACAACCAAATTGGTATTGTTAAGATGTTTTTCTCTGAGTGAAAGAATAAATGCAATGACCTGCACAGTTTTACCCAGGCCCATATCGTCAGCAAGGCATCCACCGAAATTGTGATCATCCAGGAAGTTTAACCAATTTAATCCATCCTCCTGATAATGTCTTAATTTAGCTTTCAAATTATCAGGAACCTTAACTTCAGGTATGTTTTCTAGCTTTGTAAATTTGCTTTTGTAGTTCTCTATCTCAACGCTGACTTCCCGACTTAATACTTCATCTTCAAACAGTTCACTTAATTCAGTAAAATTGATCTTAGGCACCAGGATCATTTCCTCCAATACCTCGCCGGCATTGAAAAAATCAGCAAATTTCTTAAGCCAGATCTCCGGAATAATACCCTGACTCCCGTCGTCCAATTGTACATATTTACTCTTGCTTTTGGCTGCTTTGTAGAGCTGTTTCAAATTCGCTTTTTGTTTGCCGAATTTAACATTCACATGTATATTAAACCAATCAATTCCACTATTCACACTTATAGAAATATTGGCTTTATTCGAATTTAATTTGTTCTTTTTTAATTCATTGAATCCAAGTATTATAATTCCTTCGTTGCGCCAGGTTTCAAATGCGCCTAGGAACCAGTCTTCATCCAGAAATTTATCCTTGTGCAAATAGAAATATTGAAATTCATTTAATTGCTCAGAAAATTCCGGATGCTGTCTTAATAATAAGGAAGTAAAATGAATCTCGAGTTGATCATCTCTTTCAACTTTAAATAAATTTCCGTTCTGGTCTTTATCATAGATTTGCTTCCTTGAAAACACCGGGATTTCAACTTGTCCATATCTTACTACAGGAGTAATGTTGATAAAATGTTCCTGGTCAGTAAGATAAATGATACGATGAATGTCACTTTCGTGCATTATAGAAGCGATTTGCTTCTTACTTGCAGCTTTTATAAATGCATAATTAATTGAAATTTGATTTTCTAATTCATCAAGAATAGAAGATTTAAATTCATCAAATTTAGATTTGTGAATAATTACTATTTCATTATTTGATTTAAAATAATCAATGACTCGCAGTAAGTCAGTATTTGGAATTAAATACCATTTATTTTTTAATTCAATAAAGTATTTATACCTAATTGCCAATTCCTTAAAAGGTATTTGTTTGTCGCGGATCGTTATTTCACCAGTGATCTCGTAGAATGGCTCTTTTTGAAAAACATTTAATTGAACGTCATTTTTTAATGGAAATAACTCAATTTGTTTTAATGAATTAATTGTAATTGTATCTGAAATTATTTTATCATGGAAATAAAATTCCAATCCCAAAGGATTTAAAAGCAATTGTTTTAAGGCCTCAATTTCAACTTTTGCATCCCCACCTCCATGGACATTTTGCAGTTTTGCGACTGCTGCATAAAATTTTACATATGCGATGACCTCTGTATTATTAATTAATTCCAGGGGATCAAGTATTAGCAACGGGCTTTTGATCTTGCCATTCTTGCCGGTCTCTACCTCAATTATTTCGGCACTTATTTGTTCATAATATTTATGCTTTGTAAATGCCACAATTTTCTTTGAAGAATCACTTGCAGGATTAAATGGTTTTGATGGTTCTTGAGGAAGTAACTTTAAACTTAAAGCTTCGTGCTCAGCTTTATCAAACCTAACTAATTCCTTGATTTTAGGTCTTATCTCATAGCTTTGTGCTAAATAAACCAGATCAAAATATAACTCACATTCAACTTCATCATCTATTCCGTAATTTTTTGCTGTCTCAATAATCTTGGCTTTCCTCATAGCTGTATCAAAAAAAATGCGCAGATAAGGATGCCTTATGATGTTTTGAATTACCTGAAACTGATGACTGCACATCTTTCGCTTAGACTCTCCGCAAGGACAGTTTAAAATTAAAGAATCGGAAAGTTGGCTGACAGAAACAATAGGATACTCTAAACCTATTGAAGGATTAGTAAACAATCCAAAATCTATATCAATGATTGATGGAACAATATTGAAATAACCACGGGAGTTAGTATCCGCGAATCCTGCAGAATGTTTTAGAAGGACTCCATAGGATAACTCCGGAACAGTTCTGTCGATGCTGTATTCATTGGCACGGTTAGTCATTAAATAAATTTCGCTTTAATGAATCAAAGTAAAGCATTAATTAATAACGAAAATCATAAACTCAGATTTTTGTGAAGATTTTCATAAAAGACAAAATTTTTGAGTGTTGCATTCTGAAAACTTTTCAATCCAACAAACTTTTTTTTGAGGAATTATTCCAACCAGCTTGATTTTCATAATCTACATAATAGATCTTGAGATCAGCTTGATTCTCGTATGGCACGAAGTAGATTTCTTTTTGAGATTGATTGCTGTAATTTGTAAAAAACCACTTCCCGTCATTTTTACCGGCTTGATTTTCATATTTTACTTTGTAGACTTTTAGATCAGCCTGGTTTTCGTACTTTACGATATATACTTTAACATCTGCTTGATTTTCATAGGAAACTGAATAAACCTTTTGCGACTTAACGTTAGAAAGAGAAAAAAGGAATAGTAATAAAGAAATAAAATATTTCATTTGCTAATCTTTTTAAATTAAAATTAAAGATAACAAATGTCAGAATTTGATATTCTTAATTAATTCATAAAGTTTACCAACACATGATATGCCTTGAAATATATCCTTATTTGAGATAGGATATTCTTGTAAAAAACTTAGCATCCTTTGCGCCGAGTTTAGCAGCAACTTCTGGAGATACAATCACTTTGATATCATCAGGATAAGTGTTAGCCGGTATGGTACCTGCTACCTTTGCATAGATAGTTGTATTAAACATTGGATTCGTGATGCTGATGATACTTCCTACTGCTGCAGATTTATGCAGGACATATAAACCCTTACTGCCTTTTAATTCCTTATGCCAGAAAGCTGCACCCTGCTCACTATTGCGCTTTAGAACTGTCGAAGATTCTTCAAATTTTTCTTTATTTGATGCTGGAGTATTTGTTTTAGCTTCTTCCTTTTCGACTTTGGCAACCGCTTCGGTAATTGTAGCCTTTATAATGGCTTTATCTTTTTCGGTGCTCTTAGGACTTGTCTCAGTAATGGGAGCTTTCGTAGATGATATATTTGGAGGTGTTTTCGTGCTTGTCGGATTAGCTTTTGATGCGGATACATTTTTATCCGCAACTATAATTGCCGGTGTTTTCTACTTTTTTGCTAAATATGTCTAAGGGAACCCAACCCAACAGAAGTAATTGGCCCAATTTAAGCTCTGGACTCGTCATACCATTAAGCTTCATTAACTTTTCAGGCTTAATCCCAAAATAATTGCGCGAAATATTTAATAAACCTTCACTGGGTTTAACTTCATAAAAAACTGGAGTAAAGGAAGCCCTATTTTTTGGCAGTTCAGTTACTCTAATAAGTTTTGCACTAATAGGAACTTTCAATAATTCATCCACCTGGATCATTCTTACCTTAAGTGCTGGGTTTAATTCTTGAAGCTGGGTTGTTTTTAGACCATAAAACCTGCATAGTGAATACAAAGTTTGTTTTGGCGCCACACGATGCATAAAATATTTACCAAAAATACTATCATTCTGAATGAAAATGGTGTCAAGGTAACTCAATACTGTAACTGAATCACCTGTGGCGCGAGCTTGTGTAAGACCAACTAATGTAAACAGCAGTGTTAAAGATGCTAATTGTAATTTTCTCATAATACTTAATAAATGCTATAATGATGTAACGAAAATTTAATGAAATTTCATTCACCATATGACATCAAACAATAATAAACGTCATAATTGTTCCGCAAATATATTATTATTTTATCTAATATAAGAATTTAACTAAATTCTAGTTGACCACCAATGGGACAATGTTCAATTGATTCTTACCTTCAGCCTTTATGAAATAGACACCGGGAAGGAAAGCGGAGGCATCAAAAAACAACTTTTGTTGGTTTGGTTGATAATTGCCATTAAACAATGTTTTAACCATTTTGCCAGCAGCATCATACAAACCAATGTGAATTCTATCTCTTGAAGATAAATGAACATCAACTAAAGTCATAGAAGTAGCAGGGTTCGGATAGACTTCTATGTGATTAGTTGAATTAATTTCATCTGATGAGCTAGTTTGTAAAGTTTTAGATGTATAAAAACCTGATGGGGCTGTCATAGGACGTGTGATCGTTTTCCCGGATTTTGCAAATCCTTTGATAAAATATCTAGCTGTATTTTTAAATTCAGGAATGTTGGCGATGTACAAAGATGTCAAATTGTTCTCAATGTTCATCTCTATACTATCCCAAAGTTCTGTTACTTCTTCCAATTGATAATACAACATTACTTTTTCAATTCCAGTCCTATTTTTTACTATAGCGTGAACATCTCGTTCTACCGTTACTTTAGCATCTATTATAGGCAAAATTGCATCCACTGCGATCATCAAAGGATCATTAACACCAACTTCTTTTGTGATACAATGAATGGCTCCTAGGGATGGAATTATTTTATTGCAATCTATGCCTACAATATTGTATCCAGGAAGTGCTTCTTCATATATTCTTCGAGCAATTGTATCATATTGTTCGGCATAAAAAGGTACCAGAACTGTTTTATTTACAAATACAGAATTTGTATAAGTCCTATAATTGCCATTTTGATCAGGGTATTTACCATTAGGTCCGGGAGGCATTGGCATATATACAATTCGGTAAGGTTTGCCAAATGTATTTGTAAAATTAGATAGAACGTAATCAATATTTGCATTGATCTGCTTTCCGTCAGCAACATCATTAGGATACTTACCTACCAAAATCGTTTGCTCATCAAGGATCTTCATGTGCATATCTATGTGATGAATCGCATCATATGGAAGGGTATTCATCTTAGGATACACTTTTGTTCCCATGAAGTCATGCATGATGGTATCTACTTCAGCTTCGGTATGATCAGAAAAGCCAAAATCACTATTTGGGCCATTTTCATCCATAACTAGTAAGGAACTAAATGCAGTGCCAAGGCCATCAGACATATAGTTTCCGCCGGTGTGGACTAGATCAAGCGGAGCTTCATTTGTTTCTATCAGAGGTAATTGGAGTGATCTGGAGAGCTGACGTGCAAGTGTGTCATCCTGATATCTTGGGCGATTGTAGATCCAATCAACAAGATAAAAGGAATCCACATCTCTGGCATATACAGTATTGGGGCCATAATCTCTTACCCAAATTGAGTTGTATTTACCGATGACATACTGAACGTTTACAGAATCAGAGATGCCCTTAGATTCTAAAAAACTCTTAACAGTGCTTGCATTGGTACATGCTATGATAATTTTACATTGAGGGATTGTATTTCTAACGATTTCTGCCTGAATATCCTTGAAGCCATTATCCCAAGAGATTATGAGGCCGCTCAATTCTTCCCACTCCGCCATACTTCTTACAGGAAAATCAAGTTTTCCGGATCTACCTGTTTTAGCTTCCTTGATGGTATTAGCAAGATACTGAGGCATAGCTTCTCTTTCACCGGCAGCAAAGTTTTTAGGTAAACTCTGAGCAATGAGGGCCGATGCTGAAAGATGAATAACTAAAAGGAAAACATATTTCAACATGATATTAAGTTTTATTTAAAAGAAGAAGTTAAGTCCGGCACTCGGAAGTATTGGCAATTGGTTGATACGCTCATATGAGATTCTGTTGACATAGAAGATATTATCTCTGTCTGTCACATTGGATATACTTGCGTTTATTTCTAATCTTGAGTGTTTGCCAAACTTAAATATTTTCTTAGCAGAGACATCAATACGCATATAATCAGGTAATCTACCTTGATTTCTTTTACTTTCGTACAGAATGCCAATTTGGCCATTTGTTGAAACGAAATCTGTTCCAAGATCAGTAGATGGAATCTGATCGAAGAATCCAATGGCTCTGGTGAAAGGGAATCCAGTTCCATAATTAAATCTGACACTCAATTCCAGAGATTTTGTCTTTCCAAAAGCTACCGAACCTAAAAGGTTGACATTATGCGTTCGATCATAAATAGTAGGATATTCCTGCCTGCCATCATCTCTGGTAACGTTACCATATGAGTAAGTACCCCATAAATAGTACCTTCCTCTAGAATACTTAGCTGTAAAATCAATTCCATATGCCTTACCTGTTTCAACTATATAATCAGGATCAGTTTTCTTAGCCTTGGCGCGATTGATATTTAATAACGCATTGAAGTTCTTATAATATGGTTCAAGATTCAGCTCAAGGTATTGGTTGACATCATATTCAACTCCGAAAACCACATGCCATGCTTTTTGGAGTACGTTATTAACATACTCGTTTTTACTGTAATCATATATTGACTCCTCCGGACCTGAAAGAAAGCCACTAAATAGGTTGACCACGTCTCTGTCGTCCACAGTACTAAGTACATTTTGTGAATAAAGACCTGCAGCACCTTTGAAGCGTAAAGATTTAGTTGCATTATATTTCATCCCTATTCTTGGCTCAGGGCTGAATTTACCTAGAGAAGCATAATATTGCAACCTAACTCCCGGCTCTATTACAAGGTCGCCAAGTAACAGCTTATCTTTGAAAAAGAAAGAAAGTTCAGTAGTATTATCTTTTCTGGCAATTGTATTTTTTAGGAAATTTGTATAATTCAGGTCAGTGGTATTACCGGCTAGTTCTATCCCGAATTGAAGTTCGGACTTAGGTTTGTAATTTGTAATATTTACACCAAAGAAATAATTGGACAACTCAGATGTTCTTGGATTTTGTTCGAATTCGTTAAGCTCAATGTTGTATTTTGTAAAATTGGCAATCGCTCCTAAAGTATAGTTAGAACCGGCAGGATTCAAAACAAAATTTATACCTCCGCCGCTGTTAACCCATTTAAACTTAGTGGTAGATGTATAATTGACATCATCATTAAAATTAAAACCAAAAAGATCGATTTTACTACCATTGTCAAGAGAGAAGTTCAACTTTCCATAATAATCTGTAAACGCAAATGGAAGACCATCTTCATTAGCATAGCTGTATAGCGTTTTAGAAGTCTTTTCTAGTAATGACTTTTTAAAGGAAAGTAAATAAGATGCGGAAAATGCCTTATCTTCTTTCAAAGGAACAATAGGGCCTTCCAGCACAGCCTTTGCATTAAAAGGACTCACCCCTACTACTCCACTTATTCTTTTTTTATTCCCTTCCTTTGTCTTAATATCTACGACAGCAGAAACTCTGCCTCCATGCTCTACATTGAAACCGGCACTATTTACATCTATTGTTTTTATTGCTTCTGTCTCAAATACTGAAAATATTCCTATGCTATGGAATGGATTGAATATGGTCATTCCATCTATCATGATCTTATTCTGGATGGGTGCTCCCCCTCTGATGTATATCTGTCCACCCTGGTCTCCTGTGCTCACAATACCTGGTAACACTGGAAGGTATTGTGCAATGTCTGCATCCCCACCTATGGATGGTAACTGCTTAATTTGTTTCGGGCTTATGGTGATCACACCTGCTTTCACTTCTGTTCTTTTCTCTATGCTCCCGGCAGTGATCTGAACTTCATCAAGTAATTGAGTAGAAGTCTCAATATATAGTTTCTTATAGGTAACTGCAAGATTCTTAACATCTATATCTACTATTAAAGTATCATAACCGACATATGTGATCATTAATTTCTGAAGACCAGAGGGGGCATCAGTAAGATTAAAATAACCATTATTGTCTGTAAGATCAAGAAGATTGGTACCAATTACAGATACGGAAGCAGATATGATAGAATTACCATCTTCTTTATCATAGACGTTACCTCTTAGGATGGTGCGCTGTGAGTATGAAGCAATATTAATCAGTAAAAAAGAAAATAATATGATGTGTTTGTGCACGATAACAAATTTTAGAAGGCGTAAAAGTAAACTTTTATAATTATTATTCTTCTAAATTTCAATTAACAAGTGTTAAAGTATAGTAAAAACACTTCAATAATTTTGTCCTATTAGCCTATTTCTGAGCCATTGTCGACTGCTCTGTCAGGTCTTAAAAGGATCACTCCACCTCCATTATCGTATATACCCAATATTAGAAACTCTGACATGTAGCCTGCTATATTTCTTGGTGGAAAATTTATTACTGCAATTATCTGAGTGCCAATCAGAGCGGAAGTTTCATAATAATGTGTGATCTGTGCACTACTTTTTTTAATACCAATATCCGGGCCAAAATCAACTTCAATTTTATAAGAGGGATTCCTTGCCTTTTCAAATGTAATGGCAGAGATGACAGTTCCAACTCTTATATCAAGTAATGCAAAGGATTCAGTAAAATTTACTTGAGGTTTCATATATGATCAGGTATTGTTTAACCTTGTCTGATTGCTTCGACGGGATCCATCTTTGCAGCATTAAAAGCAGGTATCACACCTGCAAGAATACCTACAAGAATGGAAAGGACCAATCCAACCAATATATTGCTTATAGAAAGCGTCATTTCAAATTCAGTTAAAGCACTGGCTACCTTTAAAACGCCGAACACAAATATTAAACCTAATATTCCGCCGAGGATACACAATACCACTGATTCAATTAAAAATTCAAGTAGAATGACATTTCTTGTCGCGCCAATCGCTTTTTTAATGCCAATGATGTGGGTTCTTTCTTTTACTGAAACAAACATAATATTGGCGACGCTAAACATACCAACCAAGATGGCAAAGCCACCAATGATTAGTCCTGCAAGTTTTAAAACACCAAAAACACTGTCAAATATTTTATTCAACATGCTCAATTCATTGATGGCGAAATTACTTTCATCCATTGGCTTGATCCTGCGTTCAGCCCTTAGTAAACCAGTTATTTCGTCTCTAAAATCAGCAATATCAATTCCTTTTTTTGCCTTAGCATTAATAGAAGCAAAGAAAGATCCTCCTCTAAGATTAATATAGAACTGAGCAGTCTTATAAGAAACAAGACATGCTTCATCGAAATCGAGAGGGTTAATCAAGCTCTTTCCGGTTTTAGCTATCACACCAATTACCTGGAGTTTTTTGCCGCCCAATACTACGATCCTCCCTATTGGATCTGCTGGTCCAAATAAACCTTGAGCGACTTCATATCCTATGACTACAGTATTCGTTCCATTGATAACATCATTGCGATTAAAAAAGCGACCGGAAGCAATTTCAATATTAAAAATGCCTCCATAATCTTCTGTTACGCCTATTATAAAGGAGCCTTCTATAAAGTTTTTCTGAAATTTAACGACTTTATTTCCTATAAAAGCACTGTATGAAACCTGCTCAGTCAATTTGCTTTTTTCTTTTATAGCTTCAAAATCACTATAAGAAGGCTTTGGACGACGTTGATATTTCCACCAACTCCCTCCATCATCGCTCCAGGGTCTTTTATCGATATATAGTACATCGTTGCCCAATTTATCGAAGCTACCCCTGATATTATTCTCAAGTGAATCTACAGCTGCTTGCACGGCTATGATACAAAATATACCTATCATTATACCAAGGAGAGATAGAAATGTTCTCATCTTATTATTTCTGAGTTCAGACAAAGCCTGGACAGAACTTTCCCAAAAAATATGTGCAATATTCAATAGTTAGAAATTATTTTGTAAAGTTAACTTTGAAATATCTAACCATGAAATAAATTCGACAAGCGAATACCATATCAGTACTAAAAACATTGCTTAGATTGACAATTTAGAATTTTAGATGTCTGACGGTTTTATGATTTTCCTTTAGCATGATTAGTGATTTAATACCTATCGTAAGGTGATCTGTCACATAATTTTGATTTACATGTTTATCACTTTCATCGGTTTTGACCCCTTCAGGAAACATTGGGATATCGGAGACTAAAAGTAGGGCTCCTGTAGGAATTCTATTGTGAAATCCAACAGAAAAAATTGTAGCAGTCTCCATGTCTATAGCCATAGCTCTTATAGCGGAAAGGTATTCTTTAAAATCTTCGTCCCATTCCCAAACTCTTCTATTGGTTGTAAATACAACACCCGTCCAATAATCTCTTTCATTTTCTCGAATAGCTGTAGAAATAGATTTTTGGAGCGCAAATGCTGGCAAGGCTGGTACTTCTCTTGGAAAATAATCATCAGATGTACCATCTCCTCTTATTGCAGCTATGGGTAAAATTAGATCTCCAACTTTATTTACTTTTTTCAAACCTCCGCATTTCCCTAAAAACAATACAGCATGTGGAGTAATAGCCTCCAATAGGTCCATGATGGTGGCTGCATTCGGACTGCCCATGCCGAAATTAATGATTGTAATATCGTCAAATGAAGCACTCTGCATAGCTCGGTCTTCTCCTGTGATCGGCACATTATAGGTCTCTGCAAAGCGCACCACATAATCTTTGAAATTAACAAGGATAATAAATTTCCCAAATTCTTCAATTGATCTGCCAGTGTATCTAGGTAACCAATTGTTAATTATATCAGCTTTTGTTTTCATTGAATGTCATTTTGAAAGATAAGTCAATCATGCTAAAATTAAATATTTCTTTCCACAAGAACGCACAAATATTTCAATTTTAATTTAGACTTACCTAAATTTATCACTAATTGATCACATATACATCTGTTATTAAATTTATTAAACTCGACAAATCGATGTTATTAACACAATCAGAGGAAGACTACATAAAGGCGATATACCGCATATTCGAGCGAACCGGAACTTTAGTAAGTACCAACTCAATATCTGACCAAATGAAGACCACACCTGCTTCTGTAACGGATATGATCCAAAGGTTGCACGAAAAAGGAATAGTTCATTATGAAAAATATAAAGGAGTCTCCTTAAAACAAAATGGCAATTCAATTGCCACACAACTGATTCGCAGAAACAGGTTGTGGAAAGTTTTTTTAGTTGAAAAATTAAACTTTACATGGGATGAACTCCAGGAGACTTCAGATATATTAGAACATGTACAATCTGAAAAGATGATAGATGAACTTGAGAAATACTTGTCATTTCCAAAATATGATCCACTCGGGGACCCGATTCCTGATAAGAGTGGAAAGTTTGTGTTGAGGAGCAGATTTCCGTTATCTGAAGTTAATATGAATACAAAAGTGAATGTCGTAGGGCTTTTAAACCAAAGTCCTCCATTTTTAAAATATTTAGACAGTCAAAAAATTGAATTGGGTACCAAAATTACTATACTTGAACGTTTCGAATTTGACAAATCTCTAAAAATCCTTTCAAATGAAAGCGTAGAATCGAATATATCATTAGACATAGCAAGGAATATACTGGTGCGTTTTCAAAGCTAAATATCAGTATTTATAAACAAATTCACCTATAGGGAAATTCAAATAATATTTAGTTTCAATTAATTGTATATCATTTTTATTTTTGCATACTAATATTGCACAAAATATTATTCCTCTTTTTATTCAAATAATAATCAATTCAGTATATGAAGTATTTAAATCTATTGATTTTATGTCTTATAGTCAACCTAAGTTTTGGCCAAACATCTAATTGGCAAAAATGGCAACCAATTGAAAAAAGTCATTCTCTTAGAATAAAAACAACTAAAGCTGAATATTATTCTCTGGACCTCAAAGGATTAAAGAATCAAATATCCAATGCACCTGAGGCAAAAGATAGAGATGTGATTGCTCCTATCCTCTCGCTGCCAATGCCCGGTGGTAAGATGATCGATTTTAATGTAATTTCCTCCAGCGCTCTAGCTCCGGGATTAGCTTCAAAATATTCGGAAATAAAAAGTTACATCATCAAAGCCATAAATGATGAAAGGGTGCAAGGAAGAATAGACGTGACTTATCAGGGCTTTCATGCAATGATCCAAAAGGTGCGGATCTAGTCTTCATAGATCCGGCATTGGATAAAAACACAATCAACTACATTGTTTATAAAAAAACTGACCTTGTCAGGACAAATAATTTCGCATGTCTGGTAAATGATGAATCTGAAAAAGAAAGTCTTAACTTCGACTCTAATGATATTAGAGTATCCGATAATAATTTCAGAACATATAGAATAGCTATATCCTGCAC
This sequence comes from Candidatus Brachybacter algidus, assembly GCA_016711705.1. Lineage (GTDB taxonomy): Bacteria > Bacteroidota > Bacteroidia > Chitinophagales > Saprospiraceae > Parvibacillus > Parvibacillus algidus. The sequence continues at coordinate 648,300 of JADJSK010000001.1, forward strand.
AGGTGAATATGCGCAATTCCATGGTGGAACAAAAGAGATGGTCGTTTCTGCGATGAACACTACTATCAATAGGGTCAACTTTGTATATGAACACGACTTTGCAGTGAGATTCGAAATAGTCGACAAGAACGATACACTTATATATCTTAACCCTTCCACTGATCCTTACGATAATAATGATGTAGGAACTCAACTGGATGAAAATCAAAATCAATGCGATGAAAAGATCGGTTCTGCTAATTATGACATTGGCCACATATTTAGCACTGGTGGCGGAGGGTTGGCAGGGTATGCTGTAGTTTGTAAAAATAACCGGAAAGCCGGAGGTGGAACAGGTTCAGGATCTCCTGTCAATGACGCTTTTGATATAGATTATGTAGCTCATGAGATAGGTCATCAGATGAGTGGATCCCATACACAGAATAATGATTGTAATAGAGACGATTCTGCATCTTTTGAACCGGGTAGTGCTTCAACTATCATGGGTTATGCAGGAATTTGTGCTCCTGATGTACAACAACATAGTGATGCATATTTTCATGGCCATAACATATTGGAAATGGGTAATTATATTGTGAATGGCACAGGTAATAGTTGTCCATCCAAGACTATTTTGCCTGGGGCAAAGCCAGTGATAAATACTACTTCAGGAAATCATATTATCCCGAAATTGACCCCTTTTGAGATGGAAGCATCTGCGACAAGTGAATATCCTTTATTATACTGGTGGGACCAATATGACAATGAAGTAGCAGAAGTTCAACCTCCGCTTCCTTCGAATAAATTGGGGCCATTATTCCGATCTTACGATGCAGTTCCCTCCGGAATCAGAACATTTCCGAAAATTGAATATATTGTAAATAATTCTTTGAATACTTGGGAGTCTCTATCTGCAGTAGCAAGAGATATTAATTTTGTAGTTACAGTTCGAGAAGATATTACTGACGGTGCCAGACACTCTCAGGCATTTGATAAATTAACTGTCGATGCTAACAAAGGTCCTTTCCTGGTAAATAATCCAAATGACAAGAATGTTACATGGTTTTCAAGTGTACCGCAAACTGTAACCTGGGATGTTTCACTTACAGATCAAAGCCCTATAAACTGCTCGAGAGTTAATATTTTATTATCAAAAGATGGTGGTTATACTTATCCATATTCGCTCCTAGAAACTGAAAATGATGGTTCTGCGGAAGTTATATTACCACAGATTGTAGGAGACAGCATGAGAATCAAAGTAGCTGCTGTAGGCAATGTATTTTTCGATATATCAAATAATAATTTCACGATTAAGGATGGTTTTCCTCCATTTACCGTGGATGTGAATGCTACTTCTGTAATGTTGTGCGCCTTGGATACATTATCATTCTATGTAAGTGCCAAAACACTGGATCTAACACCTGATACCATTTTAGTAAGTACATTTAATACAATTCAAGGTATCAAAGTACTATTTTCGAATGATACTTTATATACTGAAGATTCAATTTTGGTGACCATTATTAACAATAATTCAGCAGCTGGAGTGAAGCAATTACAATTAAAATTTTCTACTCCAGCTTTAAATATTGTAAAATCCATAGAAATAACCAGTATTGCACTGCCTCTAAGCCCTGTGTTAAACTCGCCTTCCAACTACAGTGAAAATGTAAGCACACAAGTGCAGCTTAAATGGAATCCTGTGACCAGTGAAATCGTTACCTATACAGTGGAAATAGCTAAGGATAAGCTATTTACAAATATTATAGCTACGCTTGAGGATTTATCAGAAGTAAATACGGGTTTATCTGTTTCATTAGAATCAGGAACCACTTATTATTGGAGAGTCAGAACTCTTGGACAATGCGGATTCTCTAGTTATTCTGCATCTTATGTATTTAGAACTGAACAATGTAATCAGATCTTTTCACAACCATTCATGACTACACCTATCAATGCAATCGAAGTAACAGATACAATTAATGCTTCTGATATTCCTTTCGAAAAAGTTTCTTCCATTAGCGTTAATGCCATAAGAGGATCTCATAATGAGGTAAGTGGTCTATCAATGACATTGAAAAACAATGATGGTTTAGAATCTATTTTATTCGATAAAGATTGTTCAGGTGATCGTATCATAGACCTTTCTTTTGATGACAGATCAGAGATCGAGGGTATTCCTTGTGATGAAAATGTAGATATACTGGGTCTTGGTAATATCGCTATTAAGCCCACTACCCCGCTTTCTGTCTTCAATGGTAGCAATGCTAATAATAATTACGTAATGTTGGTAAATGATGATTCTGGCAGTCAAGGTGGTGTGCTAGAGCAATGGGGATTAACTATTTGTGGTGCGGCTCCCGTTTGCAGTCCGTTGAGAATTCCTGAAGCCATTAAGATCTATAAAGCGAATGTGGCTTGCACAGATGGTGAAGGATGGACTCATTATAGCATTTCTGCTGATAAGAATCCATTAGGAGCTTACGAGTTAATGATCATGTCTCTAAAGCTAAATCCGGGAGATGAAGTTTTGCCGGAGGCAGTTAGTATTAGAATTCCCACAACTCCTTTATATTCAAAATTGCCAAATGCACAATATGTAAATGATGCAAGTAAATGGTTTGTGATGAACAGACACTGGTTACTTACACCTGCAGTTCAACCGACAGGTCTGACTGGTGTTAGGTTTTATTTTGGAGAACAAGAAGCTCAAGCTTTGTTTACAAATGCCGGAATAGATAATATCTACGACAGTCTCAAAGTGTTTTCTATCTTCAGCAATGGTGTATTGAATCCCAATCCGGTAAATAAACACGTCAATATCCAGCCGACAGATGTGAAACTTCATGAGGCTGAATTTTTCGATTACAACATCAAAAAATATGCTGAATTCTACACGACTTATCTAGCAGATGGTTGTATTGGGGCGGGAAGTCAATTTAAAGTGGTGAGTAGTACAAATTCTAGTCTGAACAAAATATCAATTGCATTGTATCCCAACCCAGCAAACGATGAGATCAATTTAAGATTTATTCAGGTAAAAGACTTTGAGTATATTATTCAGGATATTTTAGGAAATCAAGTCAGAAAAGGAAAAGTAATTAATTCCGACAGAGTTACAATTAATACGGCATATTTGAGTTCAGGATCTTATTTTATTAGATTCACGGCTGATAAGGTAATCGGAACAAATAAATTTACGGTTATAAAATAGATAAAAAAAAGTGAAGGGGGGGCTCTAAAAAGACGCAACTTGCCCTCTAGCAGAGCTAAGATTTACACACACCTTTTTTTATATTTCAAAGTAAACTTTAGTGACACAACGACGTAGGTTAACCTACGCCGAGCCTCACGATCTAAGCTTTAAATCTAAATATTGTATATCATACGCTATGAAGTGCTGAGCGTAGGTTAACCTACGTTCTGATGCGTGCAAAATTCATTTTGCTCATAATTGACTAATAATCATAAATTTATATTATTATTTTAGAAATGACCATTTTTGGAAAAATACTTATTTATAAACCCCCTCTGGTCAGAGGGGTGGCGATAGCCGGGGTGTCGAATGTCGCTTAAACACATAAGGTTTAGCAGGAAATCAAAAACAATTTATCAAAGAGTTATATACTAAAGTTTTAAAGAACTGAATGACCCTAACCCTCAAAAGGGTGGTTTATTTTTTGCTGGATAAATAAATATTCAACCCAATTCAGGGTTGATAGAGCGTCCTACTTCAGCCCCGAGTTTCACTCGGGGCTATTGTTATTCAACCCTTATCAGGGTTTTTTTAGCCATTTGTAAGGATGATGAGCAATTAACTAATTTGAAAAGTTAACATTTACTATATGTTGACTTTAGCGAGGACTACAACTTTTTATGTTATTCTTATCCTGATGTCCTAAAACCTATTATTTTAATAACTTTCCTTTCCTCTCCTCTTTTGTTTGTGTACCACTGCCCTACCGATTATTAAGACGTGATTATAAATAGCACTTGCAAGCCCAAAATGAGCTTTTAATATTTTAAATCGATCTTTGAGCGATTGTTGCCATTTTTTCTTAGAGACTCCACCGGCGAGGTATTCTGCGATGTTAAAATCTGTCTTACAGGTGGACTTTGCTTTCTCCAAAATACGGATGACCCAATCAATATCAGCACTTAGATTCTTTGGAATAAACTTTGGAACGATTGAAAGCCGCGGGATGAATCCTTGATGACAGACGATCATGCCCTTTACCATATCTGTACGCGTCAGGTGATCAGGGAGATTATGTACTGTAATTTCTGAACGAGTACCAAGATACTTTCTTGCATCATCTACGATCATAACTTCACCGTAAAGTACATCATTCTCTTCCGATAATTTTTTTAATTTTTCTACTACATTATCATCAAATGTCCTGTCGCCTGCATTTAGAAACCAGATATATTTTCCGGTGGCAAGTTCGATGCCTTTATTCATAGCATCATAAATGCCTTTGTCAGGTTCTGTGATCCATTTTGAAATGTGTGGAGAGAATTCCTCAATAATATTCAAGGTGTCATCCTTGGAAGCTCCATCTATGACGATATATTCAATATCATCACAGGACTGATTTATGACACTCTGAATAGTACCTTCAAGAACGCTGGCAGCATTATAGCAAACTGTAACAATAGAGATAAATGGCTGAGTCAATAAATTATTTTTGAACAAAAATAAAGCCAAATTGCCAAATACCAAGGATAGATTTATCTTTGGCATATAATTCTCTATAATATGAAACAAATTTTTGGTAAGATTTGGCCTCATCTTGCGGTCATACTTGGTTTAGCCATTTTCAGTATTTTTTATTTTTTACCTGAAAATGCAGAAAATAAAGTGCTTCCACAGAGTGACGTTCAACACTCACTCAGTATGCAAACTGAGATTAGAAAATACCAGGCTGAAGAAGGCAGGGAAATTCTATGGACCAATTCAATGTTTAGCGGTATGCCATCCTTTCAGATCTATGGAGGTGGAGGTCATACTTTTGATTTCGTTCCAAGATTTGTTTATTCTGCCATGCAGCTCACCAAAGGCATATCAAGCCCGACCGGTCTGTTATTTGCATGCAGTATAGGATTTTATTTGATGATGCTATGTTTCAGATTTAATTGGAAATATGCACTTGCGGGTGCTTTATTATTTGGATTAAGTACATCATTTATCCACCTTATTGGCACAGGACACGTGAATAAAGTCATGGTCTTGGCTTTACTACCCCCTACGATAGGCGCTATGTGGCTGTTATATCAGGGAAAATACCTGTTAGGTTCTGCTTTGACTGCTCTTTTTGTCAATTTACAGATAATGACCAATCACCCGCAGATCAGTTTTTACTATGCTTTCCTTGCGGCATTTTTTGTCATTGGAATAGGTATTCATATGATCAGAACAAAACAAGCCAGAACCTTTATTATTGCCACAGGTTTGCTTGGAGCCTCAGCTATTGTAGGAGTTTTGCCCAATTTACCTAAACTATTAACCACTAAAGAATATTCTGAAGAAACAACACGTGGCGCATCTTTGATTACAAAAGATGGTAAAGTCGCTCAGGGCATGGACAAGGAATATGCATTTGGGTGGTCATTAAGCGTAATGGAATCCATGACGCATTTTATTCCAAATATCCTTGGAGGTCCAAGTAATGAATTTTTCGTACAGGATGAAAACTCTAACTCTATGAGGGCGCTCCAAGCTTTAAATAATTCTGATCAGGCCAATCAATTGGCGCAAGCGACATCAAAATATTTCGGAGAACAAGCCTTTACTGGTGGCGCTTGGTATTGGGGCATCGGAGTGGTATTTTTGTTTTTCTTGGGCTTTTTTAGCACAAAAAGTTGGATGCGCTGGTGGGGACTTGGGTCCTTAGTATTTCTTGTATTCCTCAGTTGGGGGAAATATTTTCCGGCATTTAACTACTTCCTCTTTGATCACTTCCCACTATTTAATAAGTTTCGGGCAGTTTCTATGGCCATCAATTTAGGTCATATGGTGTTGTTGCTTATCGGCCTATTTGGACTAAGAGAATTTTTTGCATTAGACAAAGAATCTCAAATAAAAGCTATAAAAATGACGCTCATTCCAATGGGTGTGATTCTATTGATCGGCTTTTGGCAAGGTTGGATGGTGAATTTGTCAGGAAGTGTGGATGAACAAATAAAAGCTTTTCCGGATCTTATCTCTGCATTGCACAAAGACAGAGCTGCATCCGTTAGATCTGATGTGTGGAGAGCACTGTTTTTTGTATTGGCTATAGGTGGATTCTTTTATTTATATGCCAAAAACGAATGGAAGCCCGGTTTAGCACTTTTAATTGTTCCTGCATTGATTCTAATTGATCTCGTCACTGTAGATAAAAGATATCTCCCCAACAGTCGTTTTGTGCCCAATTCGGATATGACCACGGCGGAAGAACCAAGACCTGTTGATCTTCAGATCATGCAAGACAAGGATCTTAGTTTTAGGGTAGTTGATTTTAGTACCAATCCTTTTCAGGATGCATTTTTAAGCAATTTCCATAAAAGTGCCGGTGGATATCACTCTGCCAAACTAGGTATATATCAGGATGTCATCGAAAAGTACCTTTCTAATCCCAAGGATTATCTTTATGTATTTGGAATGTTGAATACTAAATACATAATTGGCGGTGATAAAGCTAATTTAGGTGTTCAAAAAAATCCTACAGCAATGGGCAATGCCTGGTTCGCAAGAGATATCAAATTTGTTGATAGCGCTGACCAGGAATTTAAATCTCTGGGCGACACTGCCAATATTTATAAAGCAGTTGTAAATAAGTCCTTCACTCCTTCCATTAAGTCACCAAGGGTTAATTTTGATCCAAACGGAAAGATCACCATGACCAAGTACATTCCTGATGATATGACATACACTTATGAGGCAGCAAGTCCTCAATTTGCTATATTTTCAGAAGTATACTACCCAGAGTCTAAAGGTTGGCATGTGTATATAGATGGACAGAGAAAGGAAGGATTGGTTCGCACCAATTATGTGTTGAGAGGAATTGAAGTTCCGGCAGGTAAACATACCTTGGAAATGAAATTTGAGCCATCTTCTTATTATGCCGGTCAAACATGGGGCAAGATTGGTTCTATCATTCTGATATTGATGCTGCTGGGTGCAATATTCCAGGAAGTAAAGATGCGGAAAGAGCAAAATACGGTTTAGGTCTTGTTTAATTCTCCCGGCAAACAATCCATTGTCAGGATTCTGATCAGTATTGCAGGTTCCATAATAGGGACTTTGAGCACACTTTTCATCTATCCGCTTGATATGCCATTGCATGGATTGAGCATGTTTATACTGACGACATCATTAATGTTTACGCCATTTCTTATGTTTGGATCTGGTGCTGTAGCAATTAACAATTATCAGGAGTTCAGGACGGATGACCGCAGAGATAATGGCTTTCTGAGTGTCATATTTTCCATGTACCTTTTTGGGTCGGCATTGTTTGCCTTGGCCTTTTTCTTTGGTGGTGATTGGATGTCGAAATTTTTCTATTCAGGAAAGGCAGAGTACAATAAATATTTTGGTTACATCTTGCCGCTAACAATACTGCAGGCAGGTTGCGCCTTGATAGATGTCTATCTTAACAACTTCACCAAGGTCATAATACCTGCGCTCTTCAAGGAATTCTTGTTAAAACTGACGTTGCCCTTACTTATTGGGCTGCATGTGCTGGGGTATATATCCATCCAGACTGTGATGATCGGCCTGCTTGGAAACTATCTTCTAGCCTTGATTCTACTACTAATTTACACCTTTTATCTGCGCCGTCACAGCTTCACTATCAACTTTAAGTTTCTAAATAATGATCGGGTCAAACGTATCACCAATTATGCATTTTTTGCTATCCTTGGTGCATTTGGTTCTCAGCTGGTGAATTATTTGGACATTATCATGATCAAGGCCATTCTTCCGCCTTTGGAATTTATCTCAGTTTACGCTACACACTACAATCTCGCCAACTTCATTAATATGCCTATCGTGGCAATTATCGCAGTTGCAGGGCCATTAGTTGCAAGGTATATTGGGAGAAAAATGAAGATAAATTGGCCCACATATATAAATCTTCCTCCACTATTATGTTGCTTTTAGGATGTTTCCTGACTGCCTGCATCATGTTTAATATGGAGTCGATCTATGGATTAATGGCCAATGGAGATGCCTATCGCTCAGGATTCATGGTATTTGTTTTCCTCGGACTAGCTAAACTTTTCGATATGGCCACTGGTCTCAATAGTCAGATCATCGGTTATAGCAAATACTACAAATTTAATTTCTATTCAGTCATGATCCTTGGTCTTCTGAATACTGTATTTAATTATGTGCTCATCCATCGCATGGGCATCAGCGGTGCAGCACTGGCTACCTTGATCTCCATGACCCTATTCAATGTTTTCAAGCTGTGGTATGTAAAGAAAAAATTTGGCATCTGGCCATTTACGATGAAGGATCTTTACATCATTTTGATTACTTTGGGTCTCGGCATCTTGGTGTATTTCATTCCAGCCGGCGATAATAACTATGTTCAAATAATCATTCGTTCCGGGATATTCACTTTGCTATTTTGGGCTATTGCAATCAGGTTTGATTTTTCTCCACAGGTTTCGATGTATTTTTGGGGTGTGGTGAGGAGAGTGAAGGGGTTGATGGGACATAGGTGATGGGAAATAAGTAATGGGTTAATGGGTAATAGCGTAAAGATGTCAATTTACTACTAAATTCATTAATTTCTTTTAAAATCCGAATAATCCTTTAATCCCTTTAATCCGTGATTCAGACAAAGTTAAATAAACGATAATTTCAATCCTCTTCAATCTAGTGTCTAGCATCCAGAATCTAGTTTCTACTACCTACTTCCTCGCCATCTTATACACCTCCTCAATTACATCCACCACCTTCATCCCTTCCATCGCATTCGTGCTGATATCCACACCTGTCCGTATGACATCAATAACATTATTGATGACAAGACTGTGGGTTTTGGTGTTGTCGAGTACCTGAAAAGGATTTTCAATAGGATCAGATGAATAGTACAGGTCGATATGCTCAAGATATTGACCTGATACCTTTATTGCTCCTGCGTCTCCACTGATGAGTACCGAACTTTCAACGTTCGTGATGGGCGCATTGATAGAATACCTGAAACTTCCGGATGCCCCTTCCGATGTTTTGAAAGTGAAAATTCCATTGTCTTCAATGTCCGGAACGTAGTCATGACTTAAGTTTGAGATCTGAGAAGAGGTGATAGATAGGTCTCCAAATAGCCAGTAAAGAAGATCAACAAAGTGAGAAAACTGTGTGAATAATGGACCTCCATCCATATTTGCATTGCCTCTCCACGCATGTTGCAAACCTTCTCCTGAGAAATAATATCGCTTATCTCTATTCCAGAATAAGTTGACCACGACTTCCTTGACATTTCCTAATTGATTGTTTACTATCAAATGTTTTAGAAACTGTGCGTTGGCAGTATATCTGTTCTGCATGACGCAGAAGATCTTCACGTGTTTGTTTAGCGCATGAAATATGACATTTTCGGCTTCCTTTTTAGTGAGACTCATGGGTTTTTCTACAACAACATGTTTTCCGTGATTGATGCAGATGATAGATTGTTCAGCATGCAACCCGTTAGGAGTGCAAATATTTACCACATCTATCTGCGGCATTGAGATCAGCATCTGCTCAATATCCTTGAAAACGGGAATTCCGTCTATGCTTTCTTCTTCTAAGTATGGATCGCAGATAGCAACAACTTCTGCCTCCGCATTCCCCAAAAGAGTATTGTAATGTTTTCTGCCTATGTGGCCAAAGCCAATGATGGCAAACTTTATTTTCATGGGGTGAAGGTAGGAAAAAAGGTTAGAAATCAGAGGTCAGAGGTCAGAGGTCAGAAGTCAGAGGTCAGAAGTCAGATACTAGATTTAGATGGTAAACGATTAATCTTAGATTCTAGAAACTAGACTCTAGACGCTAGATATAAATAATGGAGAGGCTATTATGACGTTTGAGAATTGGATATATGGAATAAGTCTGCTTCAAATTATTTTAAACTAATTGTATTTTTCAAAGATTAAAGAGTAAAATTGTAGAATCAAAAAATATAAATGTGGACAGTTCTGAGCAAAATATAGACAATGAAGACAACAAAGGGCCTATCCGCTCGTCCATTCAGTATGCAAATGGAGATATTTTAAGATTACAGTTCTCCAGCAATGAAGATAATTTTGCAGAAAGAGACTTTAATGTTTTTGGGAAAGATTTTACCTTATCAGTACCTCAAGCTGATCATCTAACTAAGATTCTGTCTACCATCAACGAAGATTATAGGGTTGATTTCAATCCAAAATTAGATGAATTAAATCAAAGAAGTTGGGAGCTGAAAAGGAAGATTAATAGAACTGAATCATTCTACGGCCTTGGCGATAAGCCACTTACACTCGACCTTAGAGGAAGAAATTTGATGAATTGGGGCACCGATACCTACGCTTTTCCTTATGCGGCGGATCCATTATATAAAAATATACCTTTTTTCATATCTGTGACAGATTCAGCATGTCATGGAATATTCGTGAATAATACCTTTAAGTTAAATTTTGATTTTGGAGCTTCGGATGACAACCTAACTATTTCAGCACCCGGAGGTATGATTGACCTTTTTATTATTCCTGGCTCCTCTCCTATTGAGGTTATTACAAAATACACTTTATTGACAGGAACACCGGAATTGCCGCCATTGTGGGCACTTGGTTATCATCAGTCAAAATGGTCATATGTACCGGAAGCTGTTATTTCACATATCGCTGTTGAATTTAGAAAATTGATGATTCCATGTGATTGTCTTTACCTCGACATTGATTATATGGACGGCTACAGAGTATTTACCTGGGATAAAGAAAAATTTCCTAATCCACCTCATTTGGTAAACAGTTTAGAATCATCAGGTTTTAAAATAGTTGCCATAATTGATCCCGGTATTAAGATAGACGCTGATTATCTGATCTATGTGGAAGGTATGGAAAACGATTATTTTGTAAAAGATGCAGAAGGAGATAACTATATAGGGCCTGTATGGCCTGGCTACTGCCATTTTCCAGATTTTACTAGAGCAGATGTAAGAGTTTGGTGGGCTGAGCATGTTAGAAAATTGTTTGATAGCGGTATTGATGGTGTTTGGAATGATATGAATGAACCGGCATTATTTAATAAAGACGACATGATTCAGACACAGCGGACTTTTGATGATAATGTAGTGATGGATTTTGAAGGGCATCCGGGTTTGTTTTCCGAAGGGCATAATATCTACGGGATGAGGATGTCAGAAGCTACATTTGATGGTGCCAAAGCTGTTAAAAACAAGAGACCATTCGTACTTACAAGATCTACATATGCCGGAGGGCAGAAATTTGCATCTGTATGGACCGGAGACAATGCAGCAAGTTGGGAACATCTTAAAATAGCTAATTATCAATGCCAAATGTTGAGTATCAGTGGATTTTCCTTTACTGGGAGTGATGTAGGAGGTTTTGTAGGTGAGCCTGACGGTGAACTTTATGTCAGATGGCTGCAATTGGCATTGTTCCACCCTTTCTATAGGACACATTCGTCCAAGGAATTCGGAGATCAGGAACCCTGGTCCTATGGAGATGAGTGGACCAATGCTGCCAGATCTGTTATAGAATGGCGCTACAGGCTCCTTGGTTATATATATTCAACATTTAAATCCTATTCTGAATCCGGTATTCCAATGATTCGGCCTTTATCCATCATTCATTATGATGAGACAACAAAAAAGAGACAATTTGATGAGTTTTACTTTGGCGATGCTCTTTTAGTAACTCCCGTAATGGAGCCAAAGCAAAGTGGTTCATGGGTCCATCTGCCTAAAGGTGATTTTTACCATCTTGGATCAGGGCAATATTTTGAAGGCGGTAATTTGGTTTTTATAAAGAATGATTTCCAAGTGGCCCCGGCTTTGTTAGTTGGTGGTCATGTGCTCCCGATCTGGCCTGTGATGCAATATACCGGACAGAAACCGATCACTGAAGTTGAGTTATGGTGTGGTTTTACAGAAATTTCTAAGATGAAAAGTGTGATGTACCTGGATGATTTCGATGGCTATGAATACAAAGAAGGTCAATATGCTCAGGTAGATTTTGAGTATTTATATGCTGACAATATCATAGAGATCCATTGCACTTCGGAGGGAAGTTATGTCTCTAAGATTCAGAAATATGTTTTTAAATTATTTTTAAATAATTCGATACCAAAAAGTGTTAGTGTTGATTCTATAAAAACAACATTCAGTTTTGGCAGTAATATGTTGATTTTTGAGTTTCATGTTATGCCGAATTGATTAAAATTGAGTTTTAAGAGTGTAATGTTTCCAATGAAAGACAAGATAGATTCAACTGAATTAGAAATTTATTGTATGCGCTTTTATGTCGCTTCGCTATAAGAAAATGTAACACAGAGATTCACAAAGGTTTGTGTGTATTTCAATATGAAAATAGCTATATATTTATTGCATAATTGATATAATTTAATGTTTTTGAGTTGCAAAGAGGGATTTTAATCGGTGATTAAAATTTGCGCGCAGATGAAACAGATCCTAAAATATTGGACTTATTACCCATTACTGATTACTGATTACTGATTACCCATTACATTACCATTACCCATTTCCCTATCACCCTATCAACGCCTTTGCTCCATTTATCACCTCTTCAATAAAATAATTCCAAAGTCCCGGTTTGAGCATCAAAGTAAAGACAAAGCCAAAGACCGCTCCGGTCAAATGCGCCATATGATTGACATTATCATTGGCTTTTTTGTCCTGATAAATGCTGTATATCACATAGAGTAATGCTGCGACTATTGTATATATTGGAATGATGCCATACAAATATATTTTAGCCCAAGGATTGAATAAAACATAGGAGAATAGCACGGCAGAGACCGCACCAGAAGCTCCTAAACTTCTATATTCAGGATGGTCTTTATGTATAAAATAATCGATCAGATCTGGTACAGCGATGCCAAGTAAAAGCAATAAGGCATAATATACTCGACCCTGGTCACTGAAAACTTCAATGAATGTCATCTCGACAATTGTACCAAATTGGTACAAGACGAATAGATTAATGATGAGGTGTATGTAATCCGCATGCACAAAACCACTAGACAATAAACGATAGTACTCATTATTGTTTTTCATTCTGTATGGCCAACCGATCCATTTGCTAAGCATTTGAGGTCTGGAAAAAGCCATGACTGAGACAATCCCACAGGCGATTATAAATATGAGCGTAATAGATAAATTCATTGAAATATATTATTCGTTGTGATATGGATGATTATTAATAATCGCAAAAGCACGATAAAGTTGTTCCATAAAGATTAATCGGATCAACTGATGTGAGAAAGTCATTTCTGAAAGCGCTATTTTGCCATCAGCTCTATCGTAGACAGAAGAATGGAAACCAAATGCCCCACCAACAAGAAAGATTATTCTTTTTGATCCGCTTATATTTAAAAGCTTTTGAATACTCTCTGCAAAAGCTCTACTTGTATAAGATTTGCCCTTCTCATCCAGTAATATCAAATGATCTTCTTTTTTCAATTTTGAAAGGATTTTTTTACTTTCTTCCAATTTTATTATTTCTGCATCTTTCAAATGCTTTATATTATCAATTGTCTCAACGTTAAAGTTTATAAAACTATTGAGCCTTTTTGAAAAATCATTCTCCCAATCTTTAAATTCTAATGAATTCGTCTTTCCGACCATCCAAAAACTGAAATTCATAATGTGCGATTATAGATATGAAAAACTTCTCAGACTTTTGATCAAACTTTTTCGATTACCATAATTTGATAATACGTATTCCATTATTTCTTCAATTTCGTCATTAAGCATAGCTTTTGACAGATCTTTTATTATGTCTTCCAACATTTGATTTGACTGACTACCTACATGTGCATCCAGATATTGCCCCAATTTTTCTTTCAGAAGATCAAGAGCTGTTTCAGCATTATTTTGGAACAGAGCAACCATTATCGGCATTACAGCTTCAAGATCACCGTATTTTTGAAGATAACTCATCAATTCTTTCAACTTTCCCGCATTGAATAAGATCTTCGAAAATAATTGAACCTGCTCCCCTTTGTCCTTTTTGAAATATTTTGATAGAGAAATTTGTTTAGCGATTTTGGGATTGTCTGCAGCGATACTGATCAAAATTTTTGAATTTAATTCGTTTTCATCCATTGTATCTTTATAAATATGTTCGAACAACATTCCGTACAATTGATCCTTACTAGCAGAAATCAGATAAGCTGCTAGTTTTAGTATTAGTTCAGAGGACTCATCACCTGTCATTTTAAGGATCTTTATCTCCAGAATTCTATCCACATTGGCATCCTGAAAATTATTTCGTTCAATAATTTCTAAGAAGCCGGTGATATTATCTTCATTGTCAATATAGTCGCTATAAAATTCAACCAGATTAAAGTTCTTGGTAGAGGTTAAAAATGAATATAATTGGAACAGCCATTGGGCCTTTTCTTCGCCGTCACTCACAGATATCTTCTCTTCCAACAAATTTTTTACGATTTCAAAGTTCTGTTCCAGATTTATGCGTGCAAGCTCTACCGCATTGTCATGTTTGAAGTAGTTGTAGTTGCGCAATGAAATAAGTTCAATAGAAATTTTAGTGATTTTCCTCCTCAGTAAAGGCGCAATCGTTTGACTGGCTATAGCCATTAAATTGTTATGTGATTTTTCTACTATAAATTCAATATTTTTAGCTGGTTCTTTAAAGTCCAATTGATAAATTCTGTTAATAATCACTTCGATGATGTCGAGCGCACCTGACCAGTCATTATTTCTAAGCAAATGATCCGTTCTAAATAAATGTAATTCAAATATTTGGCAAATCAGTTTTTTGGACTTTATGCTGTATTTACCTCTTACATCCATATGTGACTGGATGATCTGATTGAAATAATCATTAAAACTCAGGCCATACTGAATGAATTTATAGCTAAAATATTGCTTAAACAGTTTGTTGAATGCTAGATTATTGGATGCGTAGAATTTTAGAAATCCTCCCAGTTCGTCGGCATTCAGTACATCAAAAAGTTCTTCGAAACCAACCTTCCGTTGTTCGTTTACAGGTTTTAACCTTACAGTCTTAATTTGTCCTATATACAGCAATCCGGTGATGTGTTTACATCCCTTATTTGTCTTAAAATGAGTACAGTCGCAATGAAAATTTAAAACTAAATGTTTGGTTTTGTTTAATGTGACATGAATAGGCTTTAATCCAATTACGTTATAGGTCGCCTTTGTAACCCCTTTATTCTCATCGATGTCCCAGTCACTTCTCTTTTGACTGAGATCAAATCCTTCTTCAAGCATAGTTGCTGAAAAATATGATTCAAATTCTGAAATTTTAAATTTATTAGTCAAATTATTGATTGAAATTAATTAAAAACTCTATTTCTTAAGATTTATAGTTCCTTTGATTAAATTAATGGATGACAATGAAATAAAGAAATACCCACTTTAGTTTAAAATTTATACTTTTTATTGGTTCTCAATAAATACCTTTACTCCATATTTAATCAGGCAAGTTAAGAAACATCTCTGTATGAAAACCATTTATTTGATTCGTCACGCTAAATCATCATGGGAAGACCTCAATTTGGATGACCATGAAAGGCCTCTTAATGAAAGAGGAAAAAAAGACGCCGGACGCATGGCTCGTTATCTAGAAGGTATTGGCATCCAACCTGAAATATGTCTATGTAGCACTAGTAAAAGAACGAAAGAAACATATTCTTATTTTACACCTATTTTTATGGGTCTTCCTTTAAGTCTTCTTCGAAAGCTGTATCATGCATCTGTGGATAATATTGTCGATGAGATCAAAAGTATTGATAATAATTATGATAAATCATTTCTGTTTGGACATAATAATGGCATAAGTGAGTTTGTTTCTATTATTCAGAATAAACAAGTGTCACTATCCACATGTTCTTTCACTGAGATTATTTTTGATGTTGAGGATTGGAAAGAAATAGACCTTTTGAATGCAAGAATTATTGCTGCAAAGGCCCCAAAGGATTTACCGGTATGAAGCAAATTACTTTCTTTTTCTTTAGTATTTTGTTTTTGACTTCCTGTTCTAAGTCTACTCCGGAATTATCAAAATCTGATTTAAAATTTGCTGATATACTTGCCGAAGTATACTTAGTAAACGGATTAGCAAATCAAGTACAAACCGGAAGTAAAGACAGTTTAAGAACACAACTTACCATACAATTATTAAAAGCACACGAAATTGACACCACTGAATTTTATAAAAAATTATATCAGATGGAGAAGAATCCGGCGAAATTTAAATTAACCTATGATACTATAGTAGCGCGATTAGAGAGCATGAAAAACAAAATGAACTAAAGATTTTGAGGTAATTAAAGTGCTATTAATTAAGTAATTATAATCTGATTTTCAAAGACTCCCTCTTGGCCCCCTCAAAAGCGAGAAATCTACTCAATGGCATTTGTGTTTAACTTTTAAAATTTTATAATTCTGTTTATCTTTTTTATTTTGGAAGCAAAGGGTTACAGCTTAAATTACTTCTAATTTCTAACTTCTCATTTCTAACTTCTTACTTCTAACCCCGAAACCTGAATAAAAGTACTTAAAAACTAAAGTGCAGCCTGGCAGTAAGTATATTGTCCTTAAGATCTGAGCTTATAGCTTTTATTGCTTCATTTTTGATCCAATCATAATAGATAACTAGTTTGCAATGTCTATTCATGTAGTAACAATACCCAAATCCCCATGTATCATATCTCAAATCACTTAAATTGTAGTTTGAAGGATCCATCGATGAATTACTACCAAAGGTGGTATTAGGATCATAAATATCATATTTTATCATGACCTGATGTTTAGTATTGATGATATTTTGCAGGAATATAAAATATGCACCTGCAAATGGTCTTATGTACACAGGTTCTGAAGATGAAGATATAGCAGTAAAGGTAGAGTTTTTATTCGCTGGTTGCACTCCTTTTATAAACTCTCCTCTTATTTCAGATGCACCCCAAGCATGCTTAAGTTTAAGCTGGATGTCAGCTCCGTAATATTTTCTATCTATACGTTTGCCTATATTTGATGTTTCATTTGTCGAACTCAAGCCAGTATTTTTAAACTTGTAGACTTGCTCATTATTACTTCTTATTGCACCAAGATATCCTGATGCCGCAGCTGACAGTGACAATTTTGGTGATAATTTTAATTGCAAATACTGAATCCTGGTGATGATGTCTTTATAATTATCTTGTTCTGAAGTAGTGTAAAGACCAGAACCATTAAATAATCCAACAGAGACTTTTATTTTATCATACCAGGCTCCTTGATTAAGTAAAGAATGATAATTGAGCATAACTCCCATATCACGTTCTCTTGGAAAGAGAATTTGATTCATTCTACCTCTTTCAGGTGATTCTCTCGAACCTGAACTTAGATTAGTTTCAAAGCCAAAAGGTTTGGCAAATAAACCCATAAATAAGGAGATTTTTTTCCATTTATGGTCTATCAATTGTCCATACATATCTCTCACCACTACTCCTCGCTCAGTGGCATCTACTTGCAGTGCAAAAAAGACAATTGGCATCTTATCTCCAGAATATAAATAATCAATTTTAAAGCGAGCTCTACGCAACATAATTCTGTTGTCAGAATATTCACTAAAGTCTCCACCGGAAAAGTTTTTTACTCCTTCAGAGGATGCCTTTTGGTATTGGGCTTGAATATATCCTGATAGGTTGAGGTTGCCAAACTTAGTAAATAGAATTTTTGTAGAATCACTTTTGAATAATATAGTATCTATATCTGTCAAGTTTTGTGCTGATAGATCAGTATTTAAAATTGATATTAGTACGAATAAAACTCGATAACATTTTTTCATTCTACGCTTTTTTTCATCAATAAGTTAATACTGCTCTAGGGCCGCTTGTCGAATAATCGATTTATATACCAATTTTTAGAAACACATCTATTTTCTTTATAAACTCAAGCTGAATTATTTTAAGGAGAAATAATTGTCAGCCTTTTCGATTGAATTATCTTGCCTGTTCCGTCAACCAATGCATAAATGTAGATTCCTGGTTTCAAATCTGATATATCGACAATATCAAATTTTGAATTATTGATGTAGTACGGAGTAGATTTCTCTAATTTACCGATAAGCGAATACATCTTAAACGTATACCGGCCTGCTGGTATATTAGAGAATTCTACTTTGATGTTCTTTGTATATGCCGGGTTGGGAAATAGCGTAATGTCAGGTAGTCCGGCGGGTTTGTCTTTAAGTAATGCAGTTTTATCAGGAACCATATATTCCGCTCGTAAGACAGTTTCGTGACTAGCATCTGTAGATAACTTTAAAACAGGAAATATATACTTTGGTGAATAAAACAAAATGTCCACTTTAGATGAAGGGAGATCATTTATGTTGTCAGCAAATAATGTAGAAGCATCCACCCACTTGTAGTTACCGGTTTTAGTATCTATCGTATAATCATATGACTCTTCTCTTGTGATCCTTGTGCAGGGAGACAAGGTAATATCTGGAAGAAAAAGTTTTCCTACACCATCTACCCGGTTCTTTCTGGTGATGAGCACATTCAACCTTATACTATCAGGCAATACTGGCAGTTTTTTTAAAAATGCATCTTTCAAATTATCAATCCCAAATTCGATATAAGTTTCGGATACTTCAGTCAAAAGCTTACCCATTTTCAGACCTGAAAGATTTTCTTTAAAAGAGTTTGTGTATTCTATGTTAGATCTATAACCTATTTCGAAGAAGTCACTCCCAGCGTATCCTGTCAAACCAAGGTTGGTCTTAGTTATGTTATAAAAATAACTTTGATCATTTGAAGATTTGAAAACTAAACTGCTTCCTTTTGGGATAAAACTTTCTTTGGAAGGTGAACTAGTTTTATAGTTGATTATATACGGAGATGCCAAAAGGCCATAGTCCCAAAATTTGACATTTCCTTTGGCAGGTAGCGCCTTTTTATCGGGAGACTTGTCTATTTGATAATAATAAGATGCGCCAATAACAGGCATTTTAACCTGGGCTCCAATAATGTTTGGTAAGAAGAATAGAAATAACAGGAGTTTTAATGCGTTCAAATTTAAATATTCAGATTAACAATGATATTATTTGTGAAGAATATTACAAATCTAAACATTCTTTGATAATTGTTCGAATACATTAGTGACTATATTTTCTGATGTACTTGAAGAATAACGTGTCCTATGGAAGGATCCATTTTCAGGATTGAGACCACATACATAGACGTGATAATGTGAATTATGATCGACAACGCAGTATACGGCCAATGATTTCCACCCTTTATTCGACAAATCAGTTTGTATTGTTCTTTCAATGTTTGTGGCTTGTGACACCTCTGATACATGTATCTTGGACAGCAATTTCCTAAGTTCCCCATCTGCCCTTTTAATCAAATACGCAGTTACGTTTTGTGCTGCATTTGGGATAAATTCCTTTGGATGAAATTGAAATGAGGCAAAATGATTCAAATTCTTCCCTATTATTGCTTCATGCTCATTTGGCAAGATAATACCTTCATATAGTGACATTAATCGCTCTAAGTCCACAATTTCAGTATCGATAATCGTGATAATCCACTCGGGAAATAATGACTTTGCAAGAAGTTCAGCTCTTTCATCAATAACACATACACGCGCATTATCATTTAGTTTGATATGAATATTATTGTTATTTGTTTCTTCTTTATAAATAAGAATATCAAACTTAGTATCTCTATTTGATAGTGCAGCAATAACAATTTCATCCTTTGGTTGACCATTAATACCAGAAAGGTCTAAGCAAAAGACATCACATTTTCCACTTAATAATGCTTCTTCAGCCAATTCCATTGCATTTTCACTCGGTGAAAGTCGGAATTCTAGTAAATCTGATTCCTTTTCAAAAAATGCAATTTTGGATTGTAAAGTTTGACTTTCTTGAATTGCTCTTGTGAATGGTAAATGTCCTATTGTATACAAAAGATGAATTTTATGCTATTATGAATTAATTTGGTTGCCCTCAAAATCATAGATTTTAACAGGGTTGGGCTTTGCGATTTCCGCTAATTGATCAATGACTTCTTCTTCATTCCCAACTACAATAATATGCAAATTGTCAGGTTGAAGGTATTTACGTGCCATGTTATAGATATCTTCAATGGAAACTGAGGCTATTTTTTGAAGGTGTGTGGTGAAATAGTCATCCGGTAATCCAAATTTCTTGATTGCCAGGGCAAACTTGGCAATTGTCTTTGGATCCTCAATTGATCTGGAAAAATTTCCACTGATCACATTTTTAACCTGTAACAGTTCTTCTTCTGATATTTTAACTTCTGTTAGTTTCCTTATTTCTCCTATAATTTCCTTTATTGCCTGGCCTGTCACCTCGTTTCTCACATTAACTGATGTGAAAAATGAACCTATATTTTCATCATTTTGTAATTTTGAATTGATTCCATAAGTAAAACCTTTTTGCTCACGTAAGTTTAGATTCAACCTACTAGAGAAATATCCACCCAGAATACTATTCATAAGATTAGCGGCAACCATATCGCTATTATACGGCTGAAAATTAAGAGCGTATGTGATCGCAATTAGCGACTGGACTGCACCTTTTTATTGACAAAATTTACATCTTGTTGAATTTGTGGAAAAGAATTATCAAAAATCTGCTTTACAAAGTTGGAAGTTTTCCAACTTCCAAAATGATTATTTGCCAAAATTACTGCCTCAACCAATGAAATATTACCTTCAAATATAAGGTATGAGCAATTTGGAACAAAGTTGACTTTATGATAATTAATGCAATCTTCCAGAGATATATTCTTGAGAGATGATTCCGTCACGACCTCGCTATAGGGATGATCATGAAAAAATGTAACTTTTTTTGAAACATTTGAGGCTATTGCATCGGCTTCTTCCTTTTGAGCTGCAATATTTGATTGATACTGTCTGACAATATTATCAAATTCACTTTGAGGAAATGATGGATTTAAAATAGCATCAGCAAATAATCCTATAACTGAACTAAAATGTTTCTTTAATGATGAAGCATAACCACCTATTGGCGTTGTGGCAACGCTAGCTCCATAGAAATCAACTTGCTCATCCCACGATGATTTGTTCATTGAAGATGTCCCTGTTGATAGCATTTGCCCGGTTATCTCAACCACTCCTGCTTTAGTGCCCTGTTTTGTCAGACCATGGTCAATAAACAATTGGAGATTAACTCTTGGTAATTTATTATTTTCCACTACTATTAACTGCAGACCGTTTGCCAGTGATGCATACTCAGCTTCTTTAAACTTAATTTGTGGCGCTGTGGTTGGCCTTGGTTGTATCTTTCTAAATTCGTGTATATCTACTATATTCATATTCTTTTAAATCGCAGTTTCTTCTTCTAATTTAGGCAACCAGTGAAGGGCTACCCTATTCTCTTTTTTGAAATATTTTTTTGCAACTTTTTGGATGTCTTCTCTTGTCACTGCTGTAAAATGTTGCAGCTGTTCATTGTACATTGAAGTATTCTTAAAATAAGTATAGTGAGTAGACAGGCCTTCAGCTATTTCCAGAAGGGAAGACTTTTCATAAACCAGTTGGGTCTCTGTCTGATTCATCAATTTCTGAAATTCTCTTTCATCCATTAATTGATTCTGAATACTTGCCACCTCATCATCCATAGCTTTCTCTAGTTCGTCAACCGAAATCCCCATATTCCCAATAGCAAATTGAAGAACAACTCCGGGATGTTCAAGATCGAAAGGAAAAGAGCCTGTATAAACTGCTTTCTGTTGCTCATCAACCAAAGCTTTATGCAATCTTGAACTTGCACCTCCGGAAAGCATATCTGAAAGAAGTTTTACGGCGAAATAATCACCTATTGCATAACCAGGTATTCGATAGATATGAACGACTGCCGGCAGTTGAACATTATCGAATATAGTATCTCTGAGTTCATTTTCTAAATCAGGTTCTATTATATCGGGTCTGAATACTTCGTTTTCTCCTTTCGGAATTAACCCAAAATATTTATGTATTAGCTCTTTAGTTTCATTTACCTCAAAATCACCTGATATGCATAATACAGCATTGTTAGGGACATAATAAGTGTCATAAAAATGCTTGTAATCATGTTCCTGAGCTGCGTCAATATGATCCATTGATCCAATGACAGACCAATTATAAGGATGACTTTTAAATACGCGTTTCATGCCTTCTTCTACCAAGGTTCCGTATGGCCTGTTGTCATATCGTTGTCTTCTTTCCTCTTTCACCACCGATCTTTGGGTTTCAATTCCGGTTTGATCTACTTTGGCGTGGAGTAAACGCTCGGATTCAAGCCACAATCCTGTTTCAAGATGATTTGATGGAAATAATTCGTAATAGAAAGTTCTGTCGTTTGAAGTGTTGGCATTCATTGTACCACCAGCATTCTGAACAATATTAAAAAATTGACCTCTTGGAATATTCTCAGATCCTTCAAATAATAAATGTTCAAAAAAGTGTGCAAATCCAGTCATTTCAGGATTTTCATTTTTCGAACCTACATGATACATCATTGAAACTGCTACCAGAGGTGCTGTATTATCTCTATGAAGAATTACATGAAGACCGTTTTCCAGATCATATTCTTCAAAAGGTATGATAATATCATTTATTGTATCAGTATTTTTGTTCATGTATAATAGAGTTCGATTGATTGCCTTATTAATGAAGGAAAATCAATTTAGTTCAAATTAAATCTTAAATTGGTTGGGGCAAATGTATAATAATTACCTATTCTATAAATAAAGATTTGATATATTGTTCAAATCATGATCAATCGATATTCGTTTAAAGAATATTAACTATCAATGAAGTTTAACGTTGTTATAACCGCATGCTATTCTAAGTCTTTAAAAAATGACTGAATTTTTTGTTTTATTTGCACTTAAATAGAAACCTAATACAGGCTTGAAGACCATTGACAAAATGATTATCAGAGGATTTATTCCTCCATTCATCGTAACATTCTTTATTGCGTTGTTTGTGTTGACTATGCAATTTCTTTGGGTTTGGGTGGATGAACTTGTCGGAAAGGGTGTAGGAGTATTGATCATACTCGAATTGCTGTTCTATCTTCTACTATCATTTTTTCCAATAGCTTTTCCAATTGCGGTATTGCTGAGTTCCGTTATGTTGATGGGTGGATATGCAGAGCGATATGAGTTGTCAAGTATGACTTCTGCAGGAATCTCTTTGATGCGAATCATGAGGCCATTGGTGATCATGGCCAGTTTAATCGGAGTACTTAGTTTTGCATGTTCAAACTTTCTTTGGCCTGTGGCTAACTTAAAATACAGGTCCCGTTTACTCGACATTAAAAATCAAAGGCCTACACTTAGTATTCAAAAAGGAGTTTTCAACCATGATTTTACAGGGTTTGTCATTAAAGTGACAGACAAAGCGAAAGACGACAGGAATGTAAGTGGAATTATGATTTATGACAACCAAAAGCAATTGGATAAACTAAATCTGATTACAGCCAAGAAAGGTGAAATGTACACAGAGGCTGCGGAGGGTCTTTTTGTAATAAAAATGTATGATGGGCATCAATATCAGGAGGTTGCCAGTCAAGGTGGGTCTAATGCTTCCTATCCATTTGTTAGGACAAATTTTAAAGAGTATACCAAGATATTTGACATGAGTCAGTTCGACTTTACTCAGACTGACCCGAACTTGTATAAGACACATCAAACGATGTTGAGTATTCCCCAACTTGCTACTGCTGTGGATTCTATTGACGTTAGAATGAGAACAGCGTCATCTCTCATGATGGCAAGTGCTACATCTACCTTAAAGACAAAGATGTCTTCCAACTATACTAGTTTTGATCAGGGAAGAAATAATATTGACAGGCAATATTTTCCTTCAGTAGATACATCTGAGCAGTATCTGAAAAGAATTGGCAGGATTCAAAAAAATCTTCAGAAAGATAATTCAAATATTAAATCAACTTCTTCAGTTGGAAAGGAAGCGATATCTACTCCTGCTATAAAGATAAATTCTATTACTGCAAAAGACCTTTTAAAAGCACCCACCATTCAGAATGGCACTCCTTTGATAAGTCAAGTCAATGAAAAGTATAAATTGGCTAGTTTGAGCTATTCAGTCTCATTAGCTAAAAGTGCACAGAGCACTATCGAATTACAAAACAATATTTATGATGCTGAAAATGAATCCAGAATCAGACATATTTTTGAAATGAATGTAAAATTTGCATTTGCTGCCATCTGCATTATATTTTTATTTATAGGAGCACCGATGGGTGCAATCGTAAGAAAGGGAGGATTTGGGTATCCATTACTAGTTGCCATCCTATTTTACATGGTTTACCAGGTCTTATATACAGCCATGAAGAAGTCGGCAGATAGTCAAGTTGTGGCAGCTTGGGCAGCTCCATGGATTCCTGTTTTTGTGATGGGTGTATTCGGTTTTATTCTCACCAGAAGAGCAATGAGTGATAGTAATCTAAATCTTGATAATGTAACAAAGCTATTTGTGACATTTTTCAACAAAGTATCAGAAAGTTACTATCAACTAATTGATTTTGTGCTAAAGAAATTTAATAGGACGAGTAGATAAAATGATTTTTTATTTTATTGGTTTTACTTAGTTTAAAAAAAACATGGTATTATGATGATCCCAGGCAATTTTAAGCCAATTTTAGTTCTTTATTTTATAGTGCTATTTTTGCCTATGCTGGCTTTCACCCAAAAGATTATTCCGATGTATGATCCCATGCCTATTCCACCTTCAAATAAAAACATGCTATTTTATTTGCAGAGGACAATGGATAAAAATACAGTCATATATGAAGTGAATTACGATGAAAATGGCAAAATTAATATTAAGGACCCAATAAAAATCTATTGGATTGATTATGAAGAAGGTGGCAAGATATCTCAGCTGACAAATGTGCAGAGAAAGTTTGCCTATGGAATTAAATCAAAATTGGTAGATAAAAGAAGAGGAATATTTAAGATCATCATTGTTTCCTATAAAAATTTGGATCTGTATCTAATGCCTGGTGAAGATAATAGGTATATAATACGGACAAAAATCAATGGACAAGAATCTGTATTAAACAATATATTAGTATACATTACAGGAGGCACCTACCTCAAACCTGATGTCAAATATGTTGAGATCACCGGGAATGAAATCTCAAATAAAAAACTTATTAAGGAAAGATTCCAACCTTAATATACTCTGCGGAAATAGGGTTGACTATCTTATTTGAGTTTATTTAAAAATTATATTGCCCAAATGTATTTACAAACAGCAAAGAGCAAACATTGTGAAAAATTCAGTTCCAAAGTGGTCACATCTATTTCCAATTAGTATATCTATGATTTTGGATCAATTATATCTGAAGGTAAGAAGGGTCTTTTCTTGATTAAATGAAATATTTTATTGAAACCTATTGTAACCATCAGTGCAATAAGACAGCCAATTATGACACATGATAGCCTTCCAAGTGCAAGTCTCCAATCGTGAACATGACTACTGTCTACCATTAGGACGACTATTGCTGCCAAGGCACTTCTGATTGAACCTTGAAGTTGAAGAGATAACCCAGCAATTATAGTCAGAACAATACCGATGCATAACATAATCAGATTTGGTGCATGAACGAAAAATAAGCCAAAACCTATCGCACAACCTAATAGATTGGCCTTCATCCTGTCCACAGCGAGTTGTGGACTATTATCCGGAGAAATCGCCACTACTACAGAAACTACTGACCATTGGAATGGAAGTTCCGGAAAATAGATGAAAAGAATATAGCAGATCACAACACCAATTATACAGCGCGTAGCATAAAGGGTATTGTCCCATCGCAATAGTTCTTTGTAATCTATTATTTCTTTATAATTCAATACTTACCATATCTGATTTCTGTTCAAAAGTACAAACAATTTACTTTGTTAGATAAATAGATTGATTGGAGTATTTTGAAGAGACTGTTTAAGTTTTCTTTGAACCACAACTTTTTAAATTAAAAACACAGGCCATAATCAAATTGAAACCAAGAATAATCTTTTTTCAGCAAAAGGGCCAAAAGCTAATAGCCACAGGCCAACAGCATTTTCAATATTTATTAAAAACTTGAATTTATAATTGGGATTATTCCATGATTCTTATTGTCTCAGGTGATTGTGGAATGCAACTTTTTAAATTGGTTCGCTCCTACACAATAATAACAAAAGCAAAGTTAGAACTTCCCCTCCTGAGGGGTGGCCAAAGGCCGGGGTGTCATTTGTAAACTGAAATTTGATGTAGACGGGATTATTACATGATCCCTATTGTCTCGGGTTATGGGAGAATGCAAATTTTTAAATTGGTTCGCTCCTGCGTCGCTGTATCCTTTTTCAATTATTAAAATTTAAAAGCGAGCTTTTATTAGGGCAACTTAGTACAAAATTATGCTTTGGGAGATTTAGTGCAGCCGGGATTATTGCATGGTCCCTAATGTCTCGGGTAATGGGGAAATGCAATTTTTTAAATTGGTTCGCTCCTAGCGTCGCTGTGTCTTTTTTCAAATATTAAAATTTAAAGCGAGCTTTTATTTTAATAATTGATACGAATGAAATTATTTGGTTTGGGTGGAATGGGATTATTACATGATCCCTATTGTCTCGGGTTATGGGGGAATGCAAATTTTTTAAATTGGTTCGCTCCTGCGTCGCTGTGGATTTTTTCAATTATTAAAATTTAAAAGCGAGCTTTTATTAGGGCAACTTAGTACAAAATTATGCTTTGGGAGATTTAGTGCAGCCGGGATTATTGCATGGTCCCTAATGTCTCGGGTAATGGGGAAATGCAATTTTTTAAATTGGTTCGCTCCTAGCGTCGCTGTGTCTTTTTTCAAATATTTAAATTTAAAAGCGAGCTTTTATTTAAATATTTGAAAAAATCCACTTTGAACCAATTTAAAAAATTGCGGAGAGACAGGGATTCGAACCCCGGGACCTGTTACAGTCAACAGTTTTCAAGACTGCCGCATTAAACCACTCTGCCATCTCTCCAATATCTTTACTTTCTTTTCTTCAAAAGAGTTCGCAAAGGTATATTAATATTTTAAATATCCTAATCCTTTAAAAATTATTTTTTAGCATATTGCTCACCAACGAAGTCCCAATTCACTAACTTCCAGAAATTTGCGACATAATCGGGACGCTTATTTTGATATTTAAGGTAATATGCATGTTCCCAAACGTCAAGCCCTAATAATGGAGTTCCTTTAAATCCAAGCTTACTCATCAATGGATTGTCTTGATTTGGAGTTGAATAAACGTACAATTTGCCATTAGCTCCTTTTACTAGCCAGGCCCATCCAGAACCAAATCTAGTTTTTGCCTCAGCTTCAAATTTTTCTTTAAACTTATCAAAAGATCCAAAATTGTTATCAATAGCAGTCGCTAACGCTCCTGAAGGTTTGCCTTGTCCATTTGGTGTCATACTTTGCCAAAACATAGAATGATTGAAGTGCCCACCGGCATTATTTCTTGTTGCCATATCTGTGTTATTTGCCATGCTACAGATTTTTTCCAGTGAGTATCCCGCAGCAGGCTTTCCTGCTATGGCGGCATTAAGGTTGTCTACATAACCCTGATGATGCTTAGTGTAATGTATTTCCATGGTTTGAGCATCTATATTTGGCTCAAGAGCATTGAAAGCATAAGGAAGTTTCGGTAATGTAAATTTTCCACCTTCAGGAAAGGTTTCTTCAGATATAGGTCCGTTATCAATATCCTCAATCTCTGAAGCAAACAAAAAGCGTGAAGCCATTAGACTAAAAGACGCAAGTCCTAGTCTTTTAAGGAAAATCCTCTTATCCATGATATATATTTTTTATGAAATAATTATAATATTCCTTTTTAAAAGCACATTAAAATTTAAAAAGTTCAATCAAACATCGAATTAAAAATAAAATGAGGTGTTAATGATTTCAATTTCAATAGTTTGCAAAATTCATATAATGATTTTTTAAAAAATACTTTTCAGGATATAAAATAATTTTATCTTTGCCATCCTTAAAGACGGTGATTGTAGCTCAGTTGGTTAGAGCGTCGGTTTGTGGTACCGAAGGTCGGGGGTTCGAGACCCCTCATTCACCCCAAAGCCGTTGGTTATTTTACCAGCGGCTTTTTTAATTTTTTAAAAAAAGACAGAATCCTAAAACTTATTCCACATAATTTAGACTTAGATTTGTCAATTGTGTTAAAAAGTCTATTTTTGGGCTATATATAAATTTGAAATGGCTGAAGTAATAATGATGCCCCGCCTTAGTGATACTATGGAAGAGGGAAATATAGTTGGTTGGTTGAAAAAAGTTGGTGATAAAGTTAGTCCCGGCGATATCTTGGCAGAAGTAGAGACAGATAAAGCTACGATGGAGTTAGAGAGCTTTTATGAGGGTACATTATTGCATATTGGTGTTCCTGAAGGAACAATTGCTGTCGGCGCATTGCTTGCCATAATCGGAAAAGATGGAGAAGATATTTCCGGATTACTCTCCGGTAATGGTGCAAGTAATATGCCAGCTACTGAGCAGACTAAAGCGGATACAGCGTCTGCACAAGAAAAGCCTGACTCTGCAGAAGAAACTCAGCCAAAAGAAGAAGATAAAAAGAATGAAACCCCTTCATCCGCAGATAGCCGTGTCAAAGCAAGTCCTTTAGCTAAAGCCATTGCAAGTGACAAAGGAATAGACATATCTAAAGTTCATGGCTCTGGAGATGGTGGCAGAATCATTAAGCATGATATTGAAACATACTCTGAACAACCATCAGCAGCTTCTGTTCCTAGTCGCACCATAAATACATCCGGTGAAGCATACAAAGACTATCCACTAACCCAGATCAGAAAAACAATAGCTAGACGACTTGGTGAAAGTATGTTTACAGCACCCCACTTCTATCTTACACTTGAAGTGGATATGGAGGCAGCGATGCAAGCCAGAGAAGCTCTGAATAAGGGAGGAGAAGTCAAAATATCATACAATGATCTAGTTATAAAAGCTGTATCATTAGCACTTGTCAAGCATCCTCAAGTAAATTCTTCATGGATGAATGATTTTATTCGTGAGAATTATGTCGTAAATATTGGTGTGGCGGTTGCAGTAGGTGAAGGTTTGTTAGTTCCTGTGGTTAAAAATGCCAATTTTAAATCACTCTCAGAGATTAATTCAGAAGTTAAGACACTTGCAGGTAAGGCTAAAGACAAAAAACTTGGTTTGGATGAGATGCAAGGCAACACATTCACGATCTCTAATCTTGGTATGTTTGACATTGAAGCATTTACTGCTATTATCAATCCTCCGGATGCTTGTATTCTTGCAGTAGGAACCATTGTTGCGAAACCTGTAGTGAAAAATGGCGCTGTCGTAGCCGGCAACACTATGAAAGTCACCTTGTCGTGTGATCACAGAGTTGTAGATGGCGCTGTAGGAGCAAAATTCTTGCAGACTTTTAAGGGTTATATGGAGAATCCGGTGACGATGTTGTTGTAAGATTAAATTTATCTTATTTAGAAACGATTAATATTTTATCATTTTAAACTTCACACCCATGAAGGATTTAATTTTCAAAGATGAATGTTTCCAAATTATTGGGAATTGTATGACTATTCATAGAATACTTGGTCGAGGTTTTAAGGAAATAGTTTACAAAGACGCTTTAGTAATTGAATTAGAAAAGGCAAAAATCCCTTTCAGCCGAGAGAAAGAGTTTTCAATAAAATACAAAGGAGTGATTTTACCTCATAGTTACTTTGCTGATTTTGTTGTAATGGATAAGATCATTCTTGAAATTAAGAGTGTATCTGAAATAAGAAGTGATTTTTATGCTCAGACAATTAATTATCTAAAAGTTTCTGGTCTTAAGTTGGGTCTTATAGTCAACTTTGGAGAGCCAACATTACAATATAGAAGAGTAGTTCTTTAAAATAAATATTCCGGAGTCTGCTAAATATTGAATGATATTTTTAACAAATATTCATTTGTGAAAATTCGTGTAATTCGTGACAAATAATAGCTTTAAGAATTTATATTTATCCAAGATCTACTTGTAATTTCCTTTTTCTTTTAGCCACTAATTTCACTAATGATGCTTCACATCTTACACGAATTTATAGTCTGTTACAGGATTATTTAGGCTCAATAAGCAAAGTAATGTCCTCCAATTTATGGCTTATTCGTGAAAATTCGTGTAGTTCGTGGCAAAAAAAAACTTTGTGAATTTTATATGTTTACATGATCTACTTGATATTATTCTTTTTTCTTTTGCCACTAATTTCACTAATGATGCTTCGCATCTAACACGAATTTATAGTCTGTTACAGGATTATTTAGGCTCAATAAGCAAAGTAATGTCATCCAATTTATGGCTTATTCGTGAAAATTCGTGTAATTCATGGCAAATAAAAACTTTGTGAATTTTATATGTTTATTTGATCTACTTGCAATTTAATCTTTTTTCTTCTTGCCACTAATTTCACTAATGATGCTTCGCATCTAACACGAATTTTTGGTGTTACTTTATGCTCCATTCTTTCATTTATTCTGTTTTTAATTGTTTCATTTTACAGGTAATTTTAATCCAAACCGCTCATTCATCCCATAAATACCCTGACTACCACCCGTATGCACATAAACGATATTGGAACCTTCAGGAAAGTGATCATTATTTATCTTATCGAATAATCCATAAAGTGCCTTCCCATTGTATATGGGGTCGATCACGATATTGGTATCATCATACCATGTCTTGATAAAATCAATCAACTCAGGTTGAATCTTTGCATAACCTCCAAAATGACAGTCAGGCCAGATCTCTAAATCATCAAAATCTAATTGGTTGAATTTATTTTGTAAATGAGAAACAGCATCCATCTTTAATACCGGAACTGCTATTATTTTTAAATGTTTATTATCGTTGGTTATCATTCCGGCTATCGTTCCTCCAGTGCCTAAGGGACATACTATGTGAGAAACACCAGGCAATTGCAATATAATTTCAGTAACAATTTCTGAAGTTCCTTTCAGCGCTTCCTCATTAGAACCGCCTTCAGGAAGAAAGTAGGAATTATTTTCAATCCCTCTACCCTCTTCCAACATCTTTTTAAAAGTTACTTTGTCGAAATATCTCAACTCCATGCCATTATCAGCACAAGCTTTTAAAGTATGATTATTGGGATCTGCATAAGCAGCATTTACATAACCGATCGTAGGAATATTAATATATTTTCCTGCCTGACTGACTGCCAAAAGGTGGTTGGAATAGGCTCCACCAAAGGTTTCAATGACTTTAAATTGTCCTTTTATTATTTCCTCTATATTGTATTTAAGCTTTCTAAATTTGTTGCCTTCGATGACCGGATGAATCAGATCGTCGCGTTTGATAAATATGTTAACCCTTTTCTTCGTAAATAATTGGTTAGAAATTCTTTCGAGCGGACTGGCTAATACATCTAAATTCATCTTAATCGACAACAATCTCATCACAGAATAACCAGGCTTCATTTCCTGCTCCTTGCAAACCATCTTTAATGATACCGTGCCTTTTGGCCAATATTTTTATATATCGATAAGATGATCCATTGAGATAGATCTTAGCTTTTATGATTTTATCATTTTCAGTTTGCTCAGCAGACTTTTCAATTTTTACCCATTGGTCTTTTTCGTTTGCTCCAAATACTTCAATTGATCGAGGTCCATAGACCCATTGACCATTTGCATTGTAAAATCTCAGTTCTACATGATGTAAAGCATTACTTTCGTTCAAATCTATAATTGCTTCCAGATCTTTTCCTAAAAAGCCCAACCATTCATCACCACCATAATTATCGTTCGCTCCAATCATGCCATTTACTAAGGCTGACTTACCTCCTGAATTATATTTTTCATTAGGTTCATTTGTTAGTTGAATTTCCTTTCCACTTGCCAGATTAATATTGAATTCTTTCCTTATTGTAGAATAAATTTGATCATTTGTAGTATCAACTAATCTCGCCTCAATAGTGCCGGATTCAGATAACCCAGCAGGTTCAGTGAATGGTAACCATGCTGTATTCGATTTGTTCTTACTTATCCTATACTGCAGCATATTTTTTGGGGCATCTGATGTGATATTGGCTAATAAATTGCCTGCATTTTGAATGGTATTAATATCAAGTGAAAAGAAATGTTTTGCATAGTTTATTTCCCATGCATCCAGCCTGGAAATTTGCCGGGTCAATTTTGACAGAAAATTATTGTAATTTTTGGTTGACTCTTGCGACCACAAGGCCTCTGCAAGTGCAAAGGATCTGGGATAAGCCATGTATTGCAAGTGTTCAGGAGTAGCAATATATTCGGCCCATAGATTTGCTTGGCCTCCTAAAATGTATTTTTGCTTTTCAATTGGCAACTTAGAAGGGATTGGATCAAATGTATACACTTTCTTTAATGTCAGGAATCCACCGATAGCAATTGGCTCTCCGGCATTCTTTGATTGATATTGATCAAAGTAACAATGTGAACCCGGAGTCATCACCACTTCATGATTCTGATTAGCTGCTTCCATTCCTCCAGCTGTACCTCTCCAAGACATTACCACAGCATTTGGAGCCAATCCCCCTTCCAGGATTTCATCCCAGCCGATCATGATTCTTCCTCTTGAATTGATATGCTTTTCGATTCTTTTGATGAAATATGATTGAAGCCCATGTTCGTCTTTCAACTTTTCTTTTTTTATCAAATCTTGACAAAACTTGCTTTCTTTCCATTGCTTTTTTGGAACTTCATCCCCACCTACATGGATCATTTTAGATGGAAATATCGCCATGATCTCATCCAGTACATTATTCAGAAAAGTAAATGTTTCCTCCTTTGGGCAGAAAATATCTTCAAATACACCCCATGTCGTAGACGCCTCGATTGTTTTCCCTGTACATCCATATTCCGGATAAGCAGATAAGGCAGCTGTGGCATGTCCCGGCATTTCTATCTCCGGAACGACAGTGATAAACCTCTCTGAAGCGTATCGAACTATCTCTTTGGCCTCTTCTTGCGTATAGAAATGACAATATTTTTTACCATCATATTCTATTGGCCTGTCACTGTAATGCCCTATTCTGGTTTCCTTCCTGCAGTTTGCAATTGTCGTTAATTTAGGGTATTTTTTGATCTCGATCCTCCATCCCTGATCATCTGTAAGGTGCCAATGAAAATAATTCATTTTTTGAAAGGCAAGCATATCTATGTATTTTTTGACTGCGGCAAGACCGAAAAAGTGCCTTGATTCATCCATGTGCATTCCACGGTAAGAGAATCTGGGGTAATCATAAATTTCACCGCAAGGTATTTCAAGCTTGACATTTCTGTTTTTGCTAATATCTTTATTTTCTATTGGAAAGAGTTGCTTTAATGTTTGGGTTGCGTAAAATGCCCCCCGCTCTTCTTTGTAAATAATGGTAATTTTTTCTTTGGATATGATCAGGTGATAAGCATCTGCGTGAGTGAACGTATCAGATTGAATAAATTGGATAGGATTTTGATTACCAGTAGACTTTAATAATTTTATCTCAAAATACTTTTCTAACCACTTATTGAAATCCAGCATTGGATCTATCTTCGGTGTTTTAGAAAAGGTAAAATTTTGAACAGTCCTAAAATCATAAACTCCTGACCCTGCAGAAATCCTGACTGGCTGTGGTATAATATTAAAATCCTTTATTGCATTTGCCCTCGAATTTGAAACAACGACAAATAAAGCAAAAAGAATAATTGTATATCTGAATTTTAAGCCAACTAAAAACTTCATAGAGTCATTTTAAATATGAAATAATGCATCGTAAAGTTATATAATTATACCTGCCTAACCTAAAAAGAAAAACTCCGAATAATTTCGAAGCCTTTCTTATTTTTAGCTCTGAAAGAGCGTTTCCCACAAGGGTTGGTTGAAAGGCCAACCCTATAAAATTATAGAGTAAATTTTAATCCAACATAAAATCGCCTTCCCGCTTGTGGAAAATATCCAACAGCGCTAAAATAGTCACCACCTTCTTTCTGAACCGTAGGATCCCCTTCGGATGCATCATATCCACCTGCTTTAAATCTGTAAATCCATCCATTATTGACAAATATTTTATCAAATGCATTATCCAATCGGAAATCAAGAGTTAATCCCGTCTTTTTAAATTTGAAAGGCACTTGAATTGAAAAACCATGCAAGGTATAACCATCCAATTGTGCAAATTCATTAGAAGTGTTGTCTAAATACTGGCTGCTGACATATTTGTAATTATAAGATAAAGCTGCTCTTTTGAATAAATTTTGAGTTGTGGAGAAAGGATTAAAACTAATTTGTCCAAAAAGATAGCCTTCGGACTGAATGAGATATCAGTTGTTCCAAGGGATCTCGCTTCCTGATCAAGATATTCAAATTCACCATCTACAATGGCACTTGCATCGATAAATTCTGTAAAGTCAGGGATCTTGTTTTTACTCAATGCGAGATTTGAATTCAATGACACCCAATCAGAAATTTTATATTTAAAATCCAACTCAACGCCTATTCGATAGCTTTCGTCCACATTAAACCTTGTATATGCGCCTACATCATTGATCTTACCGGTAAGCACCAATTGGTCTTTGTACCACATAGTATATTGATTGAACGTAAGTTGGAATTTATTTGCAGTATATCTGTATCCAATTTCTGAATTGATCAATCTTTCAGGATTTGGCAACTTTCCGGGCGCAGCATCTGTAAAATCATCTCTATTTGGTTCTTTATGTGCAACACCGCCATATAAATAAAAGCTACTGATCTCATTCAAGTAATATGATAACCCTAATTTTGGGTTAAAAAAGGTATAGCTTTTACTCAATTGAGTAAGGTCATTGGTAGTATTTAAACCTTCGTATTCATATTTAATATTTCGGCCCTGAAAATCTGCTAAAACACTAATATTATTAAATCTCTTTTCCCCTTTTAGGAAGACACTACTCTCAAATTTATTTGCTTCATTCGAATAGTATTCTCTTGGCTTCCAAACATTTATTTGTTCGATGGTCTTAATTATTCCATAATGTTTTCCGGCATAATTTTGGGCATTTCCGCCTATTTGTATATTCCATTTATTTGCTTTAAAACCATATAATAAATTGATACCCAATAAATCATTGTCCAACCATCGCTCTCTGACCAGGCTTACATCCTGAAATTCCACATCCTCAAAATAGTCATTGATGTTTTCTTCCCGATATTGATTGTAGTAGCCTTTACCCAGTGTATTGTAAAAAGTTAATTTTAAGGAAGATTTTTTAAAATCGTATGTTCCAATGATTCTGCTGTACAATTGGCTATAATTGTCTGTTTCATCATCAAAAAAGGTACCATTACTCTTCAATCCTGCTGAGTTGTAAGTTGATTTATTATCTGTGAGATAATATTGTATAGGCATGCCATTCCATGCCTGATAAGTCCGCTCTTTTCCCCAATAAATATTGGCAGCAAGCGTCAATTTGTCTTTTTTAAACTGGGTTTGAACAGAACCTGCCCATAGATCAGACGTGGCTCTGTCAATATAACCATCGCTGGTGATCCTGCTTCCTCTTAATTTCATATTGAAATATTTGCCGAATCTGCCGGTACTATAAGCAAGACCATATTTTTGGCTGTTAAAGGAGCCATAACCGGCATTGGCAGATACACCCATGTCATCAGATAGCTTGCCTGTCTGCAGATTAATATTGGCACCAAATGCTCCCGGACCGGAAGTTGACACTCCCACACCGCGTTGTACTTGCACCATTTCAACATCTTCAATAAGATCAGGAAGATCCACCCAGAAAACATTTTGAGATTCTGCATCATTCACAGGAACGCCATCGATCATGACATTGATCCTCGATTGGTCACTTCCTCGGATGCGAATACCGGAATAACCGATGCCATTTCCAGCATCAGATGTAGAAACTGATCCGGGTAAATTCTCAAGTAATGCAGGCATGTCACTCGGAGAATTTAAATAGAAATCGGTTTTCTTAATCGTTTTTTGCGTAACGCTTCCATTGTCAGGCGCCCAGGAGGCTATAACCAATGAATTTTCAAGCATTGTGGAACTTTCCCTTAGTCGAAATCTAACTTCGGAAACTATACCGGATAGCGTGGTATCAATGGATATAAACCCAACATAGGAAACCATAAGTTTAGCCGGATATTCAACCTTGTTAAAGATAATTTGACCACTTTGATCCGTGATAGCTTTTTTATTGGAAATACTGACTGAAGCAGCCGGCAATGGTTTACCTTCAGCATCTCTTACAATCACCTTTAATTCCTGAGCGTAAGATGAATTCCAAAATAAGAAAGTTACCATGAGCAACATTGCTCTGATGTACAAAAATTTAAAATTTAACATTGAAAAATAATTTATGAAAACTGCCATAAGGGGTTCACAGCAGCATCTATTCACAAATTTCCATCCCTTCCCGGCATTACCCTGGCAGGTTCAATGGGTATTATCTCAGCCGACAGAAGGTCAGCACCCCAATAAGATGACACGAAGGTAGTGGTTAATTGTTAATTGTTAAATATTTTTTTTATCAGGAGCAAAATTCAAACTGTCTAACTGTAGATTTTGAATAAGAATCATTGAGAAATGAGGAATGGATAATCGGTAATCGGAAATCGGTAATAACCTATGGAGCGTCATTCTAACTTCTAATTTCTACCTTCTAATTTTTTATCCCATAAATATTAAGTCAGATTATTAAAAAGATCGCTGCAAGTTTAAATTATGCTATTCCGCCAGCTCTCACTGTTCGCCACTCGCTTCTCCCTGTTCGCTTTGCCTTCCTTCTCACCTTCTCAGTTCTTCACACTCTCACCTTCTTTAAATCAACTCCACCAGCACCTTCTGCTTCTTCCCATTTTCCACAAATACATATTTATTTGCAAAGATCTGATCAGATGAAGTTACCGAACTTAGCTCTGAAATTCTAACTCTATTGATTTGAAGTGCATTGCCCTGTATAGCGCGTTTGGCGTCACCTTTAGAAGCAAATATTTTGGCATCTTCTGTTAGAATGTCAACAATTAAACTACCTGAATTCCATTTTTCCATCGGTAATTGAACTACTTGTAATTCTCCCTTCAGCAAATTGATGGTTGAAATATCCAGTGACTTAACAGCAGTCTCGTCAAATCCTTTTCCAAATAACAAGGAGGAAACCTTTTTTACTGAATCCATATCCTCTGCACTATGCACTCTTGCAGTCAATTCTTCGGCAAGTGTTCTTTTGGCTTCATTTGGATCTGTCTGCAGCAATTGATCAAGCGCTTCTATTTCCTCTTTTGTTTTATAAGAAAAGTATCTCAGTAACTTAGGAACATCCGCATCATTACTATTCAACCAAAACTGATAAAACTGATAAGCGTTGGTCATTTCAGGATCCAACCATATATTTCCAGTTTCAGATTTACCAAATTTCTGTCCATCTGCCTTGGTAAGCAAAGGTGTGGTGGCAGCATAGGCTTTTCCACCTACATTTCTACGGATAAATTCTGTTCCGGCAGTGATATTGCCCCATTGATCTGATCCACCCATCTGTATCTTGCAGCCATATTTATCATATAAGACCTGATAGTCATAACCCTGAAGCAACTGATAGCTGAACTCTGTAAAGCTAATCCCCGTCTCCATGCGCTTTTTTACAGATTCCTTGCTCGCCATATAATTGACAGTCAGTGTCTTTCCTACATCACGTAAGAAAGTCAACACATTCATTTCTTTATAAAAGTCGTAATTGTTGACAAAAACGGCTCCGTTAGGTCCATCAAAATTCAATAACTTCCTAAACTGAAGCATTTGCTTATCAATATTAATTTGCACTTCTTCGGCTGTCTTGAGCACTCTTTCATTGTCTTTAAAAGAAGGATCCCCGATTAGGCCTGTAGCACCACCCATGAGGACGATTGGCTTGTTGCCGGTCCTTTGAAAAAATGATAATAACATCACCTGGACAAAATTGCCAATGGTTAGCGAAGCAGCAGTTGGGTCAAAACCAATATATCCCGTCACCGGGCCTTCCTTAAATAAGTCTTCTACACCGGGAGTGCTATCCTGGAGCATACCTCTCCACTTCAGTTCTTCTATAAAATTCATGTTTTTTGTATGGCTTTTGTTGTATTCCCTGAATTTATTTTTACAAAATTCAAAGTATTAATCTTTTGCAAATGTATCAAATTGTAGATTTGCCTGTTAATTATTTAAAAGATTTGAATCTAAGTTACTTTATAGCCTCAAGGATCAATAAGCATGAAAACAGTGCTTTTGCTTCTTTTATTGTTAAATTGGCCATTGTTTCAGTGGCGCTCAGCCTGTCAGTAATGTTGCTCACTACTTGCCTGG
Organism: Candidatus Brachybacter algidus; assembly: GCA_016711705.1. Lineage (GTDB taxonomy): Bacteria > Bacteroidota > Bacteroidia > Chitinophagales > Saprospiraceae > Parvibacillus > Parvibacillus algidus. Next base: position 686,906 of record JADJSK010000001.1, read on the forward strand.
TTATGGGCTTTAAGAATCAAATTAAATCCAAAGTATTTGATTTCTGGGGTCATATTCATCTCAATGCTCCTGAGTATAATCAAGCACTTGAACCCAAACCACTAGTCCTTTCACCGGGCCTTATTGATTCTATTTTGCGTATTAAGTCTGTGGCTTATACAGAAGACCGGACTATTTTCGGTGGTCGCGTCTATCTGGGAAAGTCTGAAAGAACTACAGAAGGTGGAGTTAGTCATTTGCAAGGTTTCGTCCAATTGCCTGGCATTTTATCTGCTCAAGATCAAATTGAAGGACTAGTGCTCAAAGGTGTAGCTTCAGATTTTGATACTTCTTTTGTCAATAAATACCTAGTATCAGGCACTGGAAAGCTTATAAATGACTCCACAGGACGAACTATCATCATTAGTCAAACGACCGCAAGCAGGTTAAAACTAGCAACCGGAAATGAAATAGTTGTATATTTTGTGGTTGGAGGTTCACAAATAGGCAGAAAATTTGAAATAGTAGGTGTTTACAAAACAGGTCTTGAAGAATATGACAGAAAGTTTGCCATTTGCGATGCATCTGTCCTCCAGGACTTATTAAATTGGACTCCTGTTCAGTTTTCCGGGTATGAAATATTTGTACAAAACCTCAACGACCTCGAAATTATTAATGATTATCTGTATAATGAGATGTTACCTGCTGACGTCTTTAGTACTACTATCAGAAATAAATTTCCAGGCATATTTGAATGGCTCCAACTGCAAGATTACAATGAAGTGGTTATATTAGGTCTGATGATCGCTGTGTGTCTTATCAATATGGCAACAGTGCTCATTATCTTCATTTTAAACAGGTTGAAGATGATTGGAATTCTAAAGACATTAGGAATGAGAAACGGACCATTAAGGAATATATTTTTACTTCAATCAGCCCGCATAATATTTTTTGGTTTATTGTGGGGTAATATTGTCGGATTAGGATTGGCTTGGATTCAATACCATTTTAAAGTTATTAAGCTTAATGAGGCAGATTATTATTTATCAATAGCGCCTATAGAATTTTCAATACAAAGTATATTGTTGATTAATATCTGCACCTTACTCATAATCATGTTATTCCTGGTTATACCCTCTTCCTTAGTGGCAAGGATTTCTCCTGTCAAATCAATTTCTTACAATTAAATAAATTGAAACAGCTGCTTCAGAAAATAATATTGCTCGGGCATCGACTTTTGTATTTGCTAACCTCCTACCCTCTTAGAATTTGGAGGTTTTTTAAACATTTTATAGTCTTATTTCAGCTCTTGTTTAATAAGCATGAATTATTAGTTCACTATCGTTATTCAGGTATTGGAGTAATTGTTTGGTCCTATGAATTTGTATTCTACATTCTGGATATACTGGCAATTCCTGAATTATTTCAAACGATAATTGACTTCATTCATTGGAAAAACAGACCATTAAATCATGAAGAAAAGAATATTATCAAAAGTGTCTTTAATGATTCCATTAATTTAAATACTATTTCACTTGATCTTTATAAACATTATTTTAGTGATGTTGCAATGGCATTCGTTGGGTTTAATACCATTTTTTTTAATAGAAAAATCACTGGAGAACTCTTGATACATGAAGCTTCACATTGTTGGCAATACCAGCGATTTGGTTCAGTTTATATCATAAGGGCACTTCTTGCTCAGAATAGTAATCCAGGATATAACTATGGCGGAGTCCATTCACTAGAGAACATCGTTATGTCGAGACAAATTAAGAGAATTAACTATGAACAACAGGCTGAAATAATTACCGATTATTATTCTTTATCAAATACAAAATTCGCTGATCCCGGAGAAATAAAAATCTATAAAAACTATTTAAATTTATTGAAAATCCCCCAAATAATAATTAATAAATAACAACTAACAATTATTCCTCAATCTTCCTACTCATCAAATACTTTCTCCACTTATCTATCAATTGCTCAAAATCATCTGGAATTGGACATTCAAAATTTAATCGTTTTCCGGTAACTGGATGCTCAAAACCCAATGTTCTTGCATGTAATGCTTGTCGTGGGCATATTTTGAAGCAATTATCCACAAACTGCTTGTATTTTGTAAAGATTGTTCCTTTTAAAATCTTATCGCCACCATAGCGTGCATCTGAGAACAAAGGATGTCCCAAATATGTCATGTGGGCTCTGATCTGATGAGTTCTACCTGTTTCAAGAATGCAATTCACAAGACTTGTATAGTAGAATGACTCCATCGTCTTGTAATTTGTCACAGCTTCCTTACCGGTGATACCATCTTCAAAAACGATCATTTGCATTCTGTTAGAAGGGTTTCGTGCAAGGTTCCCTTCTATTCTTCCTTCGGCTGGTTCTAAATCTCCCCATACTAAAGCAGTATATTCTCTTGTAACAGAATGATCGAAGAATTGCTTAGCCAAATGTGTCATTGCGTATTCATTTTTTGCTATGACTAAAAGGCCTGTTGTGTCTTTGTCTATGCGGTGCACAAGTCCAGGTCTGTCATTATTATTCCCTGCTTTGATAGGAAGCACATGTTGAAAATAATGAGCGAGGCCATTTACTAAGGTTCCTGATTTGTTTCCAAGTCCCGGATGAACCACCAACCCTGCCGGTTTATTTATCACCATTACATCAGCATCTTCGTAGACAATATTAAGATCCATTTCTTCAGGTTCTACCCTATAAGCATCTGTTGGGGCTTGTGGAAGAACAATTTCAATGACTTCCAGAGGTCTTACTTTATAATTTGGCTTTATTGTTTTGCCGTCTACTAGCACACTTCCGGCTCTTATTCCGTTCTGAAGTTTGTTCCTGGTGACTTGTTGCATTTTATCCATCAGAAACTTATCTATCCTGATAGGACCTTGCTTTTTGTCAACAGTAAATGAATAATGCAGGTATAATTCTTCTCCTTGCTCCGCTTCACTGTCTATATATTCTTGCTCTTCGCTCATGTATTTTTGTTTCTCATAGCAGATAAATATCTACCTTTAAAAATATTTTAAGTTAAAATAAAGTACAAATGTCATCAAAAAAATCCAAAGTGAAGTTTTCGAATGAATCATATGCTGTAGCAGAAATGTATAAAGTGCCATCTGATAAGCCTCATACATTGCCAATATATGCTACTTCCTCTTATGAGATGGAGTCATTGGAGCATAGTATAGATATTTTTGAAGGCAAAAAGGAAGGCTTTGTTTATTCCAGGTATGGCAATCCTACAGTGCAAGCTTTGGAAGAAAAGATAGCATTGTTAGAAAAAGGTTCATTAAAAAAAGACGTCAAGGCAATTATGACCTCTTCCGGAATGTCTGCGATCTCAACATTGATGATCGAACTATTAAACTCTGGAGATGTTCTTGTGACACCTGATGGGCTTTATGGTGGCAGTACAGAATTGCTGGTTTCAATCAGCAAAAAGATTGGATTTACGCTGCTTTATGCAGATCTTAATGATACGGATGCACTGAATGAATTGCAATTGAAAAGTAAAATTACAGCAGTTTATTTTGAAACTCCTGGAAATCCCCTTTTGAATTGTGTTGATATTAAAAAACTTGCAAGTTTTTGTAAAAAAAATAAGATTATCACAGTGTGCGATAATACGATTAGTACGCCTTATTTGCAACAACCCTTAAGCCTGGGTGTGGATTATGTGATTTATAGTACAACTAAATATCTAGCCGGTCATGGAAATAGCATAGCAGGGTGTATAGTGAGTACACATACTTCAAAGATGAATGGTGACATTTTGAAGAATATGCGCTTACTTGGTACGAATTGCTCACCATTCGAAGCATGGCTTACTTATATAGGCTTGAAAACATTGCATTTAAGGATGGAAAGACAATGCAGCAATGCAAATGCTCTGGCAGAATTTTTATCGCAACACCCCAAAGTAAAAAGGGTGAATCATACTTCACTCTCAGATCATCCATTTCATAAATTGGCTATTGATCAAATGTCGAACCATGCACCATTAATGAGCTTCGAGGTGAAGGGAGGTCTCAAGGGAGCCAAAAAATTTATGAATGCGCTGCAATTAATAACTCACGCTCCTACTTTAGGCGATTTGGATACACTAATATTGCATCCTGATTCATCCTCACACAGAAATATTCCAATTCACAAAAGAAAAGAAATAGGAATTACTCCCGGTTTAGTCAGAATGTCTACAGGCATCGAAAATCTCAACGACTTAAAGGCAGATATACTGCAAGCTTTGGATAAATAGCCTGGTAATTTATTTATGAAATTTTTAAAGTTTTTCTGCTCCATCAGGCTTGTATAAATAGCTCAAATACGCCTAATTATTTCTACTATTTTAGAAATTTATTAATAGTTATTGAACTAATAAATTATTTTATTAGTTTGAAATAGTATGCATGCAAATTTTGCATTTTTTAAAAAGTAAGGATCCATTATTTTTTAATTCCCTTTCAAGTTATATTTATATTGATTGAATATTAATTTATTTAATCCACACTATTAATAACGAATTAAAAATAATTAACGATGAGAAGCATATTATATATCATTGCAGTGATCATGATCATTGGTTGGGCAATTGGATTTATTGGATATCAAGCCGGAGCTATTATTCACTTACTTTTAGTGATAGCAGCCATATCCATATTATTGAGTGTGATTAGAGGAAACAAACCTTAAATCATATATTTTTAAATGATAATTTATATTTAATTTAAAATTAAACAGAATTGAAAATGAAACAATTTATTTTTGCGATATTAGTGATAACAGTATTTAATGCCAACATCTTTGCTCAGGATTCGAATGAGGATTTAAGAGAAAGGTTTTCTATCGGCATCAAAGCAGGTGGTAATTTATCTAATGTTTATGATGAACAAGGTGATAATTTTGTAGCTGATCCAAAACTTGGTTTTGTAGGCGGAGTGTTCTTGAATATGCCATTAGGAGCTTTGATTGGGATACAGCCAGCTTTACTATACTCTCAAAAAGGATTTAAGGGTGATGGTTCTTTTTTAGGAACTAAATATTCTTTTACAAGGACTTCTACTTTTCTAGATGTACCAATTTTATTGGCCATTAAGCCAACAAATTTTATTACAATTCTTGGAGGACCACAATATTCATATCTTCTTAAACAAAAGGATGAATTTAATGGTCCTGGAGTCAGCGTAGATCAGGAAGACGAGTTCAAAAACGATGATATTAAGAAAAACATCTTTGGGCTGACTGGTGGCGTTGACATCAATGTGAATAATATAGTTATCGGGGCAAGAGCAGCATGGGATGTCTCCAAAAATGGTGAACCCGGTTCTAATACTCCTAGATACAAAAATGTGCTTTATCAGGCAACCATTGGTTTGAGATTTTAAGATTGGTCATTGAATAAGTTTCATGCAACATAATATAAGGCAGTAGAAGAGAAATTCTTCTACTGTTTTTTTTTGCACTATTTGGTAAATTGAATTTATAAACTCAATTTTATACGAATTTAAATATAAGTAATGAAAATATGTGTTTACTGTGCTTCAAGTGCATTAATAGATCAAAGTTTTTTAAAGCTACAGAAGAAATGACCATCGATCTACTTAATAATGGTGTAGATTTTGTATTTGGTGGTGGCTCTACCGGTCTGATGGGTCATCTGGCTGATACAGTTTTAAATCATGGAGGCAAAATAAAAGGCATAATGCCAAACTTTATGAATGATGTAGAATGGGGACATAAGATGGTTACTGACTTTGAATATGTAGATACGATGCATGAGCGGAAAGCAAAGTTTCTCTTGAATATTGATGGTCTTATTGCTTTGCCGGGAGGCAGTGGTACTTTGGAAGAATTATTGGAAGCCATTACCTTAAAAAGGCTCGGCATTCTTAATGTGCCAATAGTCATTTTGAATACAAATAACTACTATGATCCTTTGAAATTAATGTTGGAAAGATGTGTTTCTGAAAAATTTATGAATGAAAAGCATACGGAAATGTGGACTTTCGTGAATGAACCTAAGGAGGTGTGGCCAGCAATAAACAATGCCAAAGTTTGGGAAAATTACTCTATAAATTTTGCAAGAAATGAATTTCATCCAAAATAAAACCTCTGAAAAATTAAACTTTTAGAAAAGCTTCTCCGGATAATCTCCTCTCTCCCCCATTTCCGCAAATTTATCCACCGTCGGCTGACGATCCTCCTGATATGTGACACCTATCCATGTGCTGTTGGATGGAATAACTTCAAATTCAGAGCGGCCTGATTTAATCAAATAATCTACAACCAAAGGAATAAAATACTCCTGTTTTTCAGTCGGTCGGCTGTAATTGACAAAGTCTAAGAAACCCTTTCTAAACATTGGGAAAAGGTCAGGATGGAATCCCCAAAAGTTCATTGAAACATAACTTTCCTCTGATAGTGGGTATTTTTGATCACCATCATGATAATAAATCGTCCCATTCTCCCGTGCTATCTTGGTTCGTTCATTGACTTCTACTAATTGAAGTTCATCATTGACCTGACAAACACCTCTTGATACATGACCATTCTCAGAAAGTGTATTACCTAATTTATACCCAATTAGAGAATTTTTATTTTCAGAGATCCTATTGTCAAGAAAATCTGCCATTTGGACAAATGCTTCTTTTCCATAATAATCATCTGCATTTATAACTGCAAATGGCTCATGGATCACTGACTCACACACTAAAACTGCATGTCCTGTGCCCCAAGGCTTCTCTCTCTCTGGAAAAGTATCAATACCCGCTATCGGAGAATCAACTTCCTGATGTACATGAACTACTTCCGCAAGTGAAGTATATTTTGAAGAAACTTTTGATTTGAATTCTTCCTCAAAATGTGGTCTGATCACAAATACCAGTTTATCGAAACCTGCCTGAATGGCATCATACACAGAATAATCTATGATCGTCTCACCATTTGGTCCAAGACCATCAAGTTGTTTAAGGCCTCCGTATCGGGATCCCATGCCGGCTGCGAGAATGAGTAGTGTTTTTTTGGACATCTTTTAAATTAGAAATTAGAAGTTAGAAATTAGAATGATTCACTTCGATTGAAATTTACTTATTTAATTTTTTCATTTGTTCTTTATAATTTAATTTTCTAAGTGATGTAACAAAGATTGCTGTTAATTCATTGGATTCCTTTAGATTTAATTCCAATTCTTCTGATTGAAAGTAATTTTTAGCTTTTATTATTTCTAACCAATAACAAACCTCATCTACTTCTTCTAGCACAATATTTAGTTTTGAGATCATTTCTCTATCACTTCTTGATCTTAAGGCAGCTCTGTAATTTGCTCCAACAGAGGTCCCGGATTTCATAAGTTGATATGCTATAATTTTACAAGGTATAGAAAAAGGAAGTTTTTCTACAATTCCAATAATTGAAATTGAGAAATCCTTAGTACGGATTTTTAAGTCTGAATACATGATGAATTGTTTGGGTTATTTGATAAGTAAAAATAATACTTTTATTTATTTTGACCAAACAATTAATATTTTTCTTCGGTGCTAACCATTCATCATTTTAGATACTTTTGGATCTAGTCGCTCATTCTAACTTCTAACTTCTAATTTCTAACTTCTAATTTTACTAGATAGACAAAAGGTTCTTAAACTTCGACTTCTTCTTCTGCTCTCCCAATCTACTCTTCTTATTCTCCTCGTAATCAGAATAGTTGCCTTCAAAGAAATAGGCGCCTTCATCCTCAAATGCAAGAATGTGCGTTGCCAATCTGTCTATAAACCATCTATCGTGTGAAATAACAAGTACGCACCCGGCAAAATTCTCTATAGCCTCCTCTAAAGCCCTAAGTGTATTTATATCAATATCATTCGTAGGCTCATCCAATAGGATCACATTACCACCATCCTTCAATGCCATTGCAAGATGCAACCTGTTTCTTTCTCCTCCAGATAATACACCTACTTTTTTGCTTTGATCTGTTCCATTAAAGTTGAACTTACTAATGTAAGCTCTGGCATTAACACTCAAGCCATTGACCAACAAATTATCTAAACCTCCGGAAAGCACTTCATAGACACTTTTCTCCGGTTTGAGATCTTCGTGAGACTGATCTACATAAGCGATTTTCACAGAGTCACCAATGATGACCTTACCCGAATCAGGTTGCTCCTGACCGGTGATCATACGGAACATGGTGGACTTACCGACACCATTTGGACCTATGATTCCGACAACTGCATTTTTAGGAATTTTGAATGTAAGATCGTTGTATATTGTTCTGTCACCATATGATTTAGCTACATGTTCAAAGTCGATCACAAGATCTCCCAAACGTGGTCCCGGTGGAATAAAAAGTTCAAGTTTTGCTTCCTTTTCATTTCCACTTTCTTCTGCCAACTTCTCATAAGCTGTTAAACGTGCTTTAGATTTAGCCTGACGAGCTTTAGGAGCCATTCTGGTCCATTCTAATTCACGCTGAAGTATCTTTCTGCGTTTAGATTCTGTTTTCTCTTCCTGAGCCAGTCTATTTGATTTTTGCTCCAACCATGAGCTGTAGTTTCCTTCCCATGGAATACCTTCTCCCCTATCCAATTCGAGGATCCATCCTGCGACATTGTCAAGGAAATATCTATCGTGTGTCACTGCAATAACAGTTCCAGGGAAATTTCTAAGATATTGTTCCAACCAGTCAACAGATTCTGCATCCAGGTGATTGGTAGGCTCATCTAATAACAGAATATCGGGTTCACTCAGAAGCAATCTACATAAAGCAACCCTTCTCCGTTCTCCACCTGAAAGGACACTTACCTTAGCGTCAGGTGCAGGAAGTCGAAGTGCTTCCATGGCCATCTCAAGTTTGTATTCCAGATTCCAGGCATCCTTTTGTTCTAGCTTTTCAGTTAGTTCACCTTGTTTTTCTATCAAGGCATTCATCTCATCATCCGTTATCTCTTCAGCAAATTTTGCATTGACAGCTTCATATTCAGCAAGTATATCGACGACTTCTTTCACACCTTCCTTCACAATGTCAAGCACAGTCTTTTCAGGATCAAGTGTTGGTTCTTGCTCCAGATAGCCAATTTTATAATCTTTATCAAAAGTGATGTGACCATTGTAATTAGGATCTATTCCTGCTATAAGTTTGAGCAATGTAGATTTACCGGCACCATTCAGACCAAGTACACCAATTTTAGCTCCGTAATAAAACGATAGATAGATATTATTAAGAATGGCTTTATTAGGTGGAATGATCTTACTCACTCCGGTCATTGTAAAGATTATTTTATTGTCGGCCATGTTGTAGTTGTTAATTATTAATTGTTAATTGTTATTTTGGTCGGTGAACTGTCGTGCTTATTCACTCATTATCGTTTTAGCTTTTTCTGTAAAAGAGGTAATTTAGTTTTTATTTATCGTTATTCATTTTGAAGTAAATTTCATTTTTGCCTTTAAATTATAATTAAAATTAATACAGGACATACTAGTTATGGCGCAATGCTTGATTTCAAATGAATTAATAATTCACTTTTAATCTTTAGTTATTCTCAAGTAAGTTATAGCCATTTCTAATCTTCGCCAAGTAATAATTAACAATTAATAATTAACAATTATATAAGCGTTTCCCACTTCTCCATCTCCACCTCAAGCGTGCTTTGCAATTGTTGATATTTCTTAGTTATAGCTTCGTAATCTGAAGATCCGTAAAAATCATCTTTGCCCATTTTTTCATTGACCTGTTTGATCTCTCTTTCTAAATCAGCGATGCGCTTTTCTGTTTTATCAAGTTCTTTCTTTTCAGTGCTGTCAAGAACTTTTGGTGGAGCAACTTTTGCTGCTGCAGTTTGTTTTTGACTTGCTTCCACTTCACGGAATGTTTCCATTTTACGTTTTTCAAGGAAGTAGTTAATATCACCCAGATATTCTGTGGTTTTATTATCTCTGAATTCTATGGTGCGATCAGTTAACCCTTCGAGAAAAGACCTGTCGTGCGAGATAACCAAAAGTGTCCCATCATAATCAAGGATTGCTTTTTTAAGAACTTCCTTTGCTTTTAAGTCCAAGTGATTCGTAGGCTCATCGAGGACCAGGAAGTTAATTGGATGCAGCAATAGCAATGCTAACGCAAGTCTTCCACGTTCACCTCCGGACAATACACTTACTTTTTTGTCAACATCTTCCCCACTGAACATCAATGAACCAAGAATACTCCTCAATTTAGTCCGCATTTCAGCAGGTGACTCGTCCTCCATGGTTGCAAGAAGCGTTTTATCCATGTTCATGGCATCAGTCTGATTCTGTGCATAGTAACCAAGTAAGGTATTTGGTCCTAAGACAACAGTACCATTGTCGGCTTTCTCTTTTCCAATAAGTATTTTTGCTAAGGTTGATTTACCCATACCATTTTGTCCAACAAATGCCACTCTTTCTCCACGTGTTATATGAAAATCAACACCTTTAAAAACGTTTATGCCATTGTATGATTTTTCAACATTTTCAGCTTTTATGAGGACTTCTGCTGAACGGGGGGCAACAGGAAATTTCAACTTGATGGATGAAGTATCTTCATCTTCGAGTTCAATTCTTTCTACTTTATCTAATTGCTTCTGCATGGATTGTGCCATCGAAGTTTTCGTAGCCTTTGCCATGAAACGAGCGATGGTTTTTTCCTTCTGTGCTATGAGTTTTTGTTGATTTTCAAATGCTGCAGAAAGCATTATCCTTCTTTCGACACGCTGTATCAAGTAGTTGGAATAGTTGGCCTGGTAGTCATATATCTTACCGAGTTCGACTTCGATGGTGCGTTTGGTGATCTTGTCAAGGAAGATCTTATCGTGAGAAATAAGCACCACAGCCCCTTTGTAATCACTTAAGAATTCCTCCAACCAAATGATAGATTCAATATCCAGGTGATTCGTAGGCTCATCCAGTAGCAAGTAATCAGGTTTGGTCAAAAGCATTTTTGCAAGTTCTACCCGCATTTGCCATCCACCACTTAACTCTCTTACTTTCTTCGTAAATTCATTATTCTTAAAACCAAGACCTTTCAGGATCTTCTCAGCATTGGCTTCTTTCTGATTACCACCCCTGTATTCATATTGTTCAGTAAGATGCGTGAGGTTGTCGATCAGGTTTGAGTAGCTGTCAGATTCGTAATCTTCTCTTACTCCAAGATCAGTTTCACACTTAATGATCTGACGCTCTATTTCATTAAGTTCTTCGAAAGCCTTGAGCGCTTCTTCAATAACATTATTGTCACCACTGATCTCAATATCCTGATGGAGGTATGCTACTGATTCGCTTTTTGGTTTGTCGATGATGCCTTCATAGCGGTTGATCTCTCCGGCTAGAATCTTTAGCAAAGTAGATTTACCGGCGCCGTTTCGTCCTGTCAGACCTATTTTCTCACCGACATTTATAGTGGTGGAAATAGAATCGAAGAGGATCCTGTCACCGTATTGAATATATAAATTGCTGATTGCTATCATTGTACGCTTAAAGTTGCTTTTCTAAAAAGCTGCAAAGTAAAGGAATATTTAGCTAGAATAAAATAAATACTTTCGAATCATTAACAATTCAGAAAGATATTTGTCTTAAGCTTGAAAGAATTTATGAGACTTATATTTAACGTTATTTTAAATTGAAGGTCTCATTAATAAAGATCATTTTTTGTAATTTTGCATTTTTTATAACTAAAATTATATACATGAAATTAATTTCCGGATTATTCTTATTTATGGCCTGTCTTTTGTCAGGTTTTGTATTAGAGGCTCAGATCAAAACGCCTGCGGCTTCTCCATCGGCTACTCTTAAAGTTAGTGTTGGTTTGGGTGATGTAAACATCGATTATTCCAGACCTTCAATGAAAGGACGTGCTATTTTTGGCGAACTTGTTCCTTTTGGTAAAATATGGAGAACTGGCGCTAATTCAGCTACTAAAGTAACCTTCTCTGATAAAGCAACTATCGGTACTGTAACACTTGACAAAGGTACATATGCTATCTATACCATTCCAAATGCTAATGAATGGACAGTAATATTTTATAAAGATTTAACTATGGGTGGTAATCTTAGTGAATCTAACTTCAAAGAAACTGAAGTTGCAACTAAAGTTGTGGTTCGTCCAATGACTATTAATCCTTCATTTGAAACTTTTACGATAGATGTAACTGATATAACTAGTAAAGGTGCAAATATTGCCATCATGTGGGATAAAACAGCTGTCAAAGTTCCATTTACATATTCTACAGATGACGCAGTTATGGCTGCAATCAAATCTAAAATGGAAGGTCCTTCAGGTGATGAATATTTTGCAGCAGCTAAATATTACTTGGATGAAGGTAAAGACTTGAATCAAGCATTGGCATGGATCAAAAAATCAACTGAAAAGAATGGTGAAAAATTCTGGGTACTTCGTCAACAATCTTTGATTGAAGCTAAATTGAATGACTATACTGCTGCAAGAAAAACAGCTGAAAGATCATTGGCTTTGGCTAAGGAAGCTAAAAATGACGATTACGTGAAAATGAATACAGATTCATTGAAAGAATGGACAGGAAAAAAATAGTTTTATTTTAATATAAAACATAACGCCTCTTCGGACGCGTTTTTTATTTCCCAACTTTATTATACATTTGAACTTATCTCGAATATTTTCAAATTGAATAGATATTCAGGATGTAAATTAAATTGTAAATCAAAAAGAATTCATTAAAAGAAATGCTACGCTATATCATTTTTTTATTTTGTACTTTATCTATTAATAGTTGCGTCAACAATAATCCTAAGCAAACCTTTAATTCAGTTGAAGATGATCCGGAACCTATATTAACGCAGGAGGAAATGGACCTGGAAGCAGGACGAATTTTGTTTTCAACTACCTGTAAATTATGCCATGGAGCAGATGGTAAGCTTGGTTTAAACGGAGCTATGGATCTGAGTAAATCAGTATTAACAAAAGAGGAGAAATTATTTGTGATCAGCAATGGTCGAAAAACAATGGCAGCTTACAAAAATGTATTCACTAAAGACGAGATTAAGCTTCTTGCAAATTATGTCGAAACCCTTAAGCAATAATATATGAAAGTTTATCATGGTCTCGGCGTTATGTCGGGCAGTTCACTGGACGGCATTGATTTTGCTCTCTGTCGATTTGAGTGCGGAGATACAGGAGAAAAAACAGTTATTGATTGGGAAATTGTTGAAGCAGAAACTTTCGAGTTAAGCGTTTTTTGGGAAGAAAGATTAAAAAAAGCATATCTGTCATCTGCCAAAGAATTGTGGTTGGCTCATGTTACTTTTGGTAAATATATTGGAGATCTTGCCAACACTTTTCTCAAAAGAACGTCGATTAAACCTGACTTCATTTCATCTCATGGACATACGGTATTTCATGAACCACAAAACCATATGACACTGCAAATAGGTCATGGTGCATCTATAGCAGCGATTACCGGATATCCGACCATCTGTGACTTTAGAAGTACTGACGTAGCTCTAAATGGTCAAGGTGCGCCGATGATACCCGTAGCTGAAAGTTTGTTGTTCTCCGAATATCCTTTGTGTCTAAATATTGGCGGTATAGTAAATGTAAGCGCCAGAGTGGATCATCACTATATTGCATTTGATGTCAGCCCGGCCAATCAGGTTTTAAATAAGCTAGCATCAATGTCTGGTCAGGCATTCGACCAGGATGGCCTAACAGCGAGGAAAGGCGTTCTACAGCCAGAACTCATATTAGAATTGAACAAACTTGATTATTTCAATGGTCAGTATCCTAAATCTTTAGATAATAACTGGATCATGAAGGAACTGTGGCCCATCATCAAATCTTTTGATTACAGTCCCGAAGATAAACTTAATACTTTCTGTAATTTCATTGCAGAACGTATCTCTCAGGAGATAAAATATGTTTGTCAAAAAGAAAATACTGATTTCCATGGTCAAAGTATGTTAGTCACAGGAGGTGGAGCTTACAATCAATACCTTATGGAATGCATTTCTGAAATTTGTCTTAATGAGAACGGTATCCATGTTAGTTTACCATCGAAACAGATCATAGAATTCAAAGAAGCATTGTTAATGGCACTTGCCGGCTTACTTCGCGTCAAAAATATTCCAAATATGATGGCGACCGTGACAGGAGCATCAGTGGATAATATTGGCGGGTGTATATACCAGGGGACGAAGGTGATTATTTAGAGGCTAGATGCTAGATGAGAAAGTTTGAAGTTTGAAGTTTGTTGTTTGATGTTTGTTGTTTGTCAAAGAAGTAAAATGGAAAGTATAAATAAAATTTCGGAGCATTTCCCCCTCTGGAGGTGGATAAGGGCAGGATTCTCCTCCTGTAAAAACATTATTAAGAATAATAATTCAGACTTGGCAGCGATCACTACTAATAAAGTTAGAAATCAGAAGTTAGAAGTTAGAATGATATTGCATGCCGGAAAGCTACATTCAACCTTCAACATTCAACCTTCAACATTCAACCTTCAACATTTTTATCACTCATCACACATCACTCATGAATAAAAACATCCTCGTCACCGGAGCTACCGGCCTTGTCGGATCTTATGTAGTCCGCACACTGATCGCCAATGGATATACCAATGTGACGATTATTCACAGAGCTACGAGTAATATGGCATTGCTAGAGGATGTAAAAGATAAGATAAAATATTTTGAGGCGGATCTGACAGATGTATTCGGGTTGGAAGATGCATTTGAAGGAATTACCCATGTTATTCATTGCGGGGCACTGGTTTCATTTGACAGCAGGGACAAACGTGCCTTAGCAAAAACAAACATTGAAGGAACAGCTAATCTGGTCAACCTGGCAATTGAAAACAATATCCAAAAATTAATTTATATAGGTTCCATCGCATCTCTTGGTAGAAATACCAACGATGACATGATACACGAAGATGTCAAGTTTGAAGATAGTCCAAGTAATTCATTTTATGCCATCACGAAAAATTTTGGTGAAATGGAAGTTTGGCGCGGAAAAGCGGAAGGCCTCGACGTAAAAGTGCTCATCCCCGGACTAATCCTTGGTAGTGGATTCTGGAAAGTTGGTACCAATGGATCTTTCAATCATGTTTGGAGAGGAAGTAAGTTCTATCCTGAAGGCACGACCGGTTTTGTAGACGTGCGCGATATTGCAGATTTTGCTTTGAGAATGCTGGATTATGAAGGTCCACAGGAGAAATTTCTGATGATCGGCAAAAACGTTTCCTACAAGGTTTTCCTTGAGACTATTGCTTCAGCATTTAAGAAAAATGCACCTTCCATTCCAACAAAAAAATGGATCCTTGCTATTGCATGGCGGTTGGATAAATTGAGATCTTTCGTGACAGGATCGCGACCAATGTTGACAAAAGAAACTGCAACAACATCTTCAAAATTATACCTTTTTGACAATAGTCGCTCTCTTGAAATCGAAGGTTTTGAATACATTCCTTTCGAACAAACTATAGCTGAAACTGCTGCACAATACATGGAAGCTTCACTTGAGCAGTTTATACCTAAAGTATTAAAAGTGAAACAACTATGAATGAAAACATAGATAAAATACTAAAGTTTTCCAGAGATATCCTTTCTGAAAAAATCAAGATCGATTCTAAATCTATTGTGGATGAACTGGAAGAAACGGTTTGCTTTCATGAATGGAGATATTACACATTAAAGGAACCTATCCTGAGTGATACTGAATATGATTTTCTTTTTAAGGCACTGGAAACTGTCGAAAAATCTCACCCGGCTTGGAGGTCTGCCCACTCTCCTACCCAACGTGTAGGACTTGAGATCACTGAAAATGCCAAACAGATCGACCACTTGCAACCCATGCTTTCCTTAGCAAATAGTTATAATGAGCAGGACCTGATTGATTTTGACCAGCAGATCAAAAAACTACTGAAGATTGATATTTCAGATAAGCTCGATTACAGTGTCGAACCAAAATATGACGGAGGTGGAATCTCTTTGGTCTATGAAGACAACCAACTAGTCCGAGCAGTTACCCGTGGAGATGGCAGTCGTGGTGAGGAGATCACAAACAATGTCAAGAGCATGAAGTCTGTACCGCTTTATGCAGATTTTTCTAAGTTGGGCGTTAAAATTATTGAATTGCGTGGTGAGGCTTTGATTTCCACGGCAAATTTTTCCAAAATTAATAAAGCAAGAGAAGAAAACGGCCAGGTTCTCTTTGCCAATGCAAGAAATGCAGCTACAGGAGGCTTGAGAACAAAGGATCCAAAAGATACTGAAAGCCGCAAGATGGATGCCTTTATTTATTCGATATCTTATGCTGCTGATTCCAATGGCAAAAGCATGTTGGACGAATTTAAATCACATTTTGACTCCATAAACACTATAGGCAAACTTGGTGTCAAAGTCCCTGATGAAGCGCGAAAGTTGTGTAAAGGCATTGATGAAGTGGTTAAGTTTTGCGCCAAATGGCAAAATGACCGCAATTTATTTCCTTATGAGATCGATGGCATGGTCATTAAGCTGGATATTAAAAACTGGCAGGACAGGATCGGTTTCACGGCACACCATCCAAGATGGGCCATCGCTTATAAATTTCAGGCGAAACAAGCCGCTACAAGGCTTATAGATGTGGAATATCAGATTGGAAAGATCGGTTCCATCACACCGGTAGGTAAATTGGAACCTGTGGCTCTTGCCGGAGTAACGATTTCTTCGGTATCACTGCATAATGAAGAATTTATAGAGAGTCGTGATCTGAGACTTGGTGATATGGTAGTCGTTGAGCGCGCCGGAGATGTAATTCCTTACATAGTGAAAGCATTGGATGATGTCAGGGATGGCAGTGAAAAAGAGATAAAATTTCCAACACACTGTCCATCGTGCAATAGTGAGCTGGTAAAGCTTGAAACAGAGGCGGCGTGGCGCTGTATCAATCCGGATTGTCCTGCTCAGAATTTACAAAAATTAATATTTTTTGCTTCTAAGGATGCCATGGACATAGATGGATTTGGTAAGTCGATCATGGAGAAGTTTTTTGAATTGGGCTGGGTTAAGGATTATACAGACATTTACAGGTTAACAGAAGAACAGATATCCGGACTTGAAGGATTTGGCAAGAGATCTGCTGAGAAACTCATCGCTGCTATTGAAGTAAGTAAGGCCAACCCAATACAGCGCTTTCTGCATGCACTATCCATTCACCATGTCGGCAAAAAAGTAGCAAAGTTATTGGCCGAAGAGATAGACCACGTCCTTGAACTCGCTTCCTGGACTAAGGAACACTTTGAAGGAATAAAAGACATTGGACCGGTGGTAGCTCAGAACGTACTGAACTATTTCGGAGATGAGGCAAATGTGGCCATGATCAAAGAAATGGAAGAACTTGGAGTTAATATAACAGCAACAGCCAAAGATAAAAGAGCTGTTGTAGCTGATACAGGTCACCATCTTTCAGGAAAAACAATCCTCTTCACAGGCACATTGCATCAGATGGGCCGTAAGGGAGGCTCAGGAAAAGGCGGAGTCGCTAGGTGCTAAAAATCTTGGAGCAGTGAGCTCAAACCTCAACATCCTGGTCGTTGGTGACAATGCTGGTTCCAAACTTAAGAAAGCAAAAGAATTAGGTACTGTGGAAGTGTTGACGGAGCAAGAGTTTCTGGATCTGCTTTAGAGACTACAATTTGACAACCTTGCTAAAATAAGGATGATTGTTGACATCCCTGAATTCAACAAAATATATACCGGTTTTAAGATTGGATATATTGATCTCATTATCATTGACTGAAATTTTATAGCTTCGACCGCCAACGTCCGTTAAACTTGCAGAAACGACATGATTTATACCACTAACTTTAAATAATCCTGTTGAAGGGTTTGGAAATAATTGCAGTTCAGGTTTATCTGGATCTCTTGTAGAAGAAGAAATGTGGCATTGGAAAAGATCTCCTTCACAAAAGTCTCTAAAAACATGATGGTAATTAAAGTGAATAGCATCATAATAATTCATTCCTATACCTTCGATCAAAAGACTGGGAAAATGACCAATTAGGCCTTGATTACCTAACACCATAAAACTTAGTACTGTTCTTGTTTTACCATATAAAAACATTTCTTCGACTGTGTCTATTGCTCCATATGGATAAGCCCAATGTCCCTCTCCTCCTAATTGGGTTCTGAAACAATTTGATATAGTATCATCAATTTGCATATTAAAATTAAATATCTCTTGTTCTTGATTAGCACATTCGAATGGTGTTTGAATTTCTGGTAAATAAAATACCAGTTTTTTGTAGAGTGTCTTCCCTAAGATATCCAATTCTTAATGTATCAAGAAATTTATAGGGCATGATAGGTGAAAAGCAAGGAGGAAACTGGCATGGATGAGTTCCTTCAAGAAATGATTTATATATTTTGGTATAATCTTTTCCGGCAATTATTGTATCTCCCTTAGTCCACAATGCATATGCGTTTTCAGACTGAGCAGCCGGTTCATGATCATTTATTACAGTATAAAACCAGAATTTATTTGCTTTTACAAAAGGAATGTAACTATGCTGGGCAATTGAATAGTTGTTTATTAAAAAAAATACAAAAGCGATTGTAAAATATTTCATAATGACTAATTTTAGATTGAAGTTAAGATAAATTATCGTCTTACAATTTTACGATCTTGCTGAAATACTGATTGTTATTTTGATCAGTGATAACCACGATGTAAATGCCGGCCTTTAAATGACTTATATCAATTTCTTGATTTCTCATCTTATAAGAGTGTTCTTGACCCCAGACATTATATATTTTTATTTGCTTGAAATTATTTAAATCAGAAAATGTAAATTTTTCATTTGTGGGATTGGGGTAAAGTGAAATTGATTTACGAGATATTTCTGCCTTTGTACTAATTAAAGAATTACAATAATTTTCTTCACCATAAATTAATTTCCCGTCTATCGAATGACAAATAAAATTATATCCTCCTGAAATACTACCTACATAATTTGGAAACAAAAATATCCAACTAATATCACCAATTCCTTCGATCCAAGTAGCGTTAAATCCCTCCCCATTATTCGATCCCAATTGCATTACTTTCCTTTCTACTCCATCATTAGTGGTCATATAATAAACATCATACACAGTCATAACGGCTGTTTGAGGAGCCCAAAAACCCCAAGCTGGTGCAGTAAACGAATCTCCAACAATTAAATTAAAATCGCATAAAAGCATTTCATTTGTGGAATCTTCTGGTAGGATGTATAACTTCCTATCCTCTTCTCTGTAATAAATTGTATCAAATTGCGGGTTTAAAATATTTTTAAAACTTACCCTCGAATATTCAATACCGGCAACATTTATTATACTATCAGGGCCTACACAAAAATTATATAAATTTTCCCCATGGTCTCCATATGCGCGATAACACCAGGATGCATTTAGTTTTGGAAACTCAACCTGAGCGTGTAGAGTCAATGAAGTAAGTACAAAAAAGAAGAATATGTAAAATGTTTTCATAGTATTTGATTTTAAAGTGAAGTTAAGAATAAACTATCGTCTTACAATTTTACGATCTTGCTGAAATACTGATTGTTATTTTGATCAGTGATAACCACGATGTAAATGCCGGCCTTTAAATGACTTATATCAATTTCTTGATTTGTTATCTTATAAGCGACTTCCTGACCCCAGACATTGTAGATTTTTAGTTCTTTGAAACTCTCGATTGTTGTAAAGGAAAATTTACCTAGAGTTGGATTGGGATAAAATTTGAAGGATTTCAAAGATTTACGGTCATTTGTGCCAATCCAGGAGTAGCAAGAATTTTCGTCCCCATAAATTACTTTTCCATCTATCGAATGACAAATAAAAATGAATCCGCCTGAAATGGTTCCCAGATAATTCGGGACTAAAAACAACCAGCTTATATCGCCAATACCTTCAATCCAAGTTGTATGTAAAAACTCTGGACCTTCTGCACTTAACTGCATAATTTTTCTACTAACTCCATCATTTGTAATTAGATAGCTAATATCAATAACAGTCAAAATAGATGAACTATATGGATAAGTTCCCCATCTGGGATTGAGAAAAGTATCACCCAAATTGAGATTAAAATCGCATAATAGTATCTCCCGTATTGAATCTTCCGGTAGGATGAATAATTTTCTATCTTCTTCTCTGTATAAAATCGTATCAAATTCAGGGCTTAAATTATTTTTAAAACTTACTCTCGAATAATTAATGCCGCCCACATTTATAATACTATCAGGACCTACACAAAAATTATATAAGTTTTCCCCATGATCACCATATGCGCGATAACACCAGGATGCATTAAGTTTTGGAAATTCTGCCTGAGCCTGTAGATGATTTAAAGAATATATCAAAAAGGTGAGTAGCGATATTATTTTCATTGTATTTTTTCTTCTAAGAATATTTTTTAATTATTAAATGTGATGTTTCACAAGGTTGTTGATTAGAAATGAGCATAATTATGTTGTAAATTTAGTAAAGTATTTTTAAAAACCATTGGATTAGTAATAAACAGATCTGGGTTTAATCTAAACCATTTTTCTAACGCATCAAAAGGCGTTTTTACAGATAATTCTTTTCTTAAGGATCCATGTCTTCGGTATAGGTTATAATTAATGAGAAAGCGATCTAAATCATCAAACATTTTTTCTTTTTGGGTGTATAAAGTTTTCATAATCGTATTTGATTTTATAATTCCATTGGCCCTTTCTACCATGCCATTTGTCTTTGGAGTTGCGGGTTTGGTCAATCTGTGATCAATATTAAATTCATTGCATAACATATCAAATTTAGATTCCATACTACATGGCTGTCCTTTTTTAGACCTAATTAAACTATTAGTAAATTCTAATCCATTGTCGGTCAAAACATGAGAAATATAAAATGGAAAGAATGATTTGCATAGTGCAAGAAAGTCGGTTGCAGATTGTGCCGTTTTATTTTTATAAACTTTATAGTACATAAGTCTTGTAGCTCGATCTATAGCAACATATAAGTAATATTTAGATCCATCAAATTTGGGTAAATAAGTCACATCAATATGTAAATAACCCGGATCATATTCCTTAAATTTTTTAGCAAGGTCTTTCTTTTCTGATGGAATTGTGTTGAGCTTAAGTGTAACAAGTGTCCGATAAACGGAACTCCTTGAAACAGGCATTTCAGGAGCAACATTCAACATCTCATGAATTTCATCAATAGAGATCCAACTGGCTTGTCTGATGCTTCGAATAAGGGCCTTCTGGACATCATTTAACGCATATTCAATATTGATGGGTCGAGAGGACACATCAGAGGTAAAGGATCGGCTTTTCCACTTGGATACACAGTTTTTTGAAATGCCATATTGTAGGGATAAATCTTCTAGACTCAACTTACTAGCTTGTATTGCGCTTCGAACGTGTATATTTGTAACGGCATTAGTATGATAACTTTGCATTTTGTATTAGAGTTTTGGTCAACACAAAATACTCATTTCAAATTTATCAGCACTCCCTGGAGTGAGCTGCTTCGGCTACGCCTTCGCAGCTCACTCCAGGGAGGCTAATCGCCTCAACAACCTTGTGAAACTTTTCAATTAAAATTAAAAAAAATATGATTAAACTATCAAATATTATCTGATCCATGCCTCATGAGCTATTTCAATTTGGGTAAACTTATTTTTTATTACTTTTGCACCCATTACAACTATTCATAAGATATAACACGACAATGAGCGTTTCAAACAATGCAGATATAGCCTCAATGGCAACTGAAATAGAAAACTATGCAATTAATTCTAAGGAAGAACTGGAAGCTTTCCGTATTGCTTTTCTTGGAACAAAGAATAAATTGAAAGACTTATTTAGTCTGATGGGCAAAGTAGCTACTGAAGACAGAAAAGAATTTGGGCAGATGCTCAATGGACTAAAGACGAGCGCTGAAACCAAATTTGCACAGTTTTCAGAGTCCCTGGAAAATGCCGGATTTGGTGAGTCAAAATCCAACATTGACCTTTCCATGCCGGGATTCCCTACCCCACTGGGTTCACGGCATCCGGTGACGATGACGTTGGATAGGATCATCGAGATCTTTACCAAGATCGGATTTACTGTCGAGGAAAACAGAGAGATCGAAGATGAATGGCACAATTTCACAGCTCTCAACACACCGGACGACCATCCGGCAAGAGATATGACGGATACGTACTACCTCGCCAATGACTTTACCAGAATGTTGCGCTCACAGACATCTACTGTCCAGGTGCACGTCATGGAAAGTCAAAAACCACCGATAAGGATCATTTCACCCGGACGTGTTTACAGAAATGAAACGATATCCAGCCGCTCCCACTGCCAGTTTCATCAAGTGGAAGGTTTGTATATTGATAAAAATGTCTCATTGGCAGACATGAAACAAACCCTTGACTATTACGCAAAAGCGATGTATGGTCCACATGCCAAAACCAGACTCAGAGCCTCCTACTTCCCATTCACTGAACCAAGCGCCGAAATGGATGTTTACTGGGGTCTCGAAACAGAAGATGACAAACGCATCACCAAGGGCACAGGTTGGCTGGAAGTCTTAGGTTGCGGTATGGTGGATCCTGCTGTCCTTGAGAATTGTGGTATTGATCCAGAAGTTTATAGCGGCTTTGCGTGGGGCATGGGTATCGAACGTCAGGCTATGTTGAAATACAAGGTGACGGATATCAGGCATTTCTTTGAGAATGATGTGCGGTTTTTATCGCAGTTTTGAATTAGAGTTAACCAGTTGTCAGTTAATCAGTTGTCAGTTAATCAGTTGTCAGTTAATCAGTTGTCAGTTAACCAGTGGTGAGTTAACCAGTTAACCAGTTTGTGCAGAATGAGCCTAATAACATAATTTGTTATAGTTAATAGCTTAGTGCCTCAAAAGTCAATTTGCTAGCAATTTAAAAACCTGAAAGGTTGACATTATAATTACACATAATGCTACAATAACCAAAACTAATAATTGGAAAAAATAACGAAGGCCATACTTCCCCTCATGCTGAGGGGTGGCCAAAGGCCGGGGTGAGATTCTTGTTATAATGAATTTTAATTAAATAATTGTTCCCATATATATAGGGTCGGAATTTCGACCAACTTCAAAAGGCCACCCCGCCTGTCGGCACCCCTCAAGAGGGGAAGTTTTTAACACCACATCACTTTAATTAATATACTATGTTCGAAGAGTTAACCAACTATAAGTTAACCAGTGGTGAGTTAACCAGTTAACCAGTTTGTGCAGAATGATCTTATGTACCTAATATGCTAAAGTCCTAATCCAAATCAGGAAGTAAGTTAATGCCTGATGCAATCTATCCGCTAATGCGCTAATCCGCCAATCAGCTAATGGGCATTTACAGTTTATTATTTCGCTCCACCAATACCTCCTCAATATCTTCCAACTTCACATTCTTATACTTCAACAAAATCAACAAATGATAAAGCAGATCTGCAGCTTCATTTTTAAACAAATCCAGATCGTCGTCCTTAGCCTCCAATATCAATTCCACCGCCTCCTCTCCTACTTTTTGAGCTATTTTATTGACGCCTTTTTTATAAAGTTGATTGGTGTATGAATCCGCAACATCTTCATTTATTCGTTTATGGATAGTTTCTTCAACTTCATACAAAAAGCCCTTTGATTCCTTAGAGCCAAAACAGGAAAATGAACCTTTGTGACACACCGGACCTTCGGGAATTACCTTGATCAAAAGTGTATCTTTATCACAATCCAGTTGTACTTCGACCAGTCGCAGAAAATTGCCGGACGTTTCTCCTTTTGTCCATAAAGCATTTTTGGATCTACTGAAAAAAGTCACGATCTTTTCACTGACAGTTTTTTTGTAGGCTTCTTCATTCATAAAACCAAGCATCAATACCTGCATGGTTTCGCCATGTTGTATTATCACAGGTACTAATCCACCTGATTTATTAAAATCTATATACATCTAACCGGAATTTTTTCTTTAAAAAGGTATTTTTTTAAATCAGGTATTTTCACTTCTCCATAATGGAAGATGCTGGCAGCAAGTCCTCCCGTAGCTTTAGTTGTTTCAAATAAATCTTTAAAATGTTCCATTGAACCGGCTCCACCGGATGCGATGACCGGGATATTAATTTTCTCCGCAATTAATCCGGTGATTTCTAGCGAAAAACCATTTTTCAAGCCATCATTGTCCATCACCGTCAACAAGATCTCTCCAGCACCACGATCAACGACTTCTGTTACCCAATCAATAACTTTCAGTTCTGTGATGATTCTGCCTCCATTTGAACACACTTTCCATTCGCCATTAATTTTCTTAATATCCATAGCTACTGTGAGACTTTGGCTTCCAAAATTCTTTGCAATTCCATTTACCAATACAGGATCCAATATGGCGGCTGAATTGATACTTACCTTATCAGCACCTGCCTGCACCACCATCTCTGCATCTTTTATGGCCCTGATTCCACCTCCTACTGTAAAAGGAATGTTTATATCGCGAGAGATTCGTTGTACCAAATCTATTAACGTCGACCGATTCTCTACTGTAGCAGTTATATCCAGGAAAACTAATTCATCTGCACCATCCATCATATATTTTGTTGCCAATGCGACAGGGTCCCCGGCATCCCTCAAATTCACAAAATTTATCCCCTTTACTGTCCTGCCATTTTTTATGTCCAGACAAGGAATTATTCGTTTTTTTAACATATTTCGTTCAATTTCTCCAAGTCTATTAATCCTTCATAAATGGCCTTTCCAATGATAGCTCCGGATGCGCCGATTGCCTTAAGTTTCAACACATCTTCTGTGGATGTTATGCCTCCACTGGCGATCAATTCAAATGGATATTTGATCAACAATTGTTTATACAATTCAAAGGAAGGCCCTGTAAGCATTCCGTCCTTTGAAATGTCGGTGCACATCAGATATTTCAACTGACCTTCTTGGATCTCATCCAGATATTCAAACACATTCAGGTTGGCATCTTCCAGCCATCCGCGTATTTTAATTCGTTCGTCAAAGACATCCAGTCCAAGGATAATTTTCTCTACTCCATATTTCTCAATCCAAGATCTGAACAAATCAGGATTTTTAATAGCCATACTACCTATTGTGACTTGGTTTGCTCCGCTTTCGAAGGCCTTATCAATCGCTGAGTCATCTGAAATTCCACCACTGAAATCAACTTTTAAATTTGTGTTCTGAACGATATCTTTTAATACTTTTAAGTTCATCGTTTTGCCTAAACGAGCACCATCCAAGTCAACCACATGAAGATATTTAATTCCTTGTTGTTCAAACTGTTGCGCCACAACAACCGGATCATCACTATAAACCTTTTGACTATTAAAATCACCTTGCGTTAAGCGAACACATTTTCCACTCATTACATCTATTGCAGGAATTATTTTCATTAAGTTAGCTTTAAAAAATTCTTTAAAACGATTTGCCCAACTAAGCCTGATTTTTCCGGATGAAACTGAGTTCCATAAAAATTATCTTTTTGCAAAGCAGCACTGAATGGCAAAATATAATCACACTTAGAAATTGTGTATTCACAGATTTCGGCATAATAACTGTGTATAAAGTATACATCATCTACATTGTTTATACCTGCAAATAATTGACTTTCAATAGATTCCATATTATTCCAACCATTATGGGGAACGATATCCAGAGCCGGAAATAATTTGACGTTACAGTCAAAGATTCCCAGACAATCAGTGGCGCCTTCTTCAGAAAATTTACACATCAATTGCATGCCAAGACAAATGCCTAAAAAGGGTTGCTTCAGATTAATAATCACTTGATCCAAACCATTCTCTTTCAAATATTTCATGGCTGAAGATGCCTCACCAACACCGGGAAAAACTACCTTTTCTGCGGAATTGATTTTATCAGAATCTGCAGTGATCTCGCACTCATACCCCATATTAGTCAGCACATTGGATAATGAAGTCGCATTTCCTGCATTATAATCTATTATTGCTATCATAAAATGCCTTTTGTGCTTGGAATTGAAAAATTATTCGTTTTAGAAACAGCCATTTTTAACACTTTGGCAAATGCTTTAAATATGGATTCTATCTTATGGTGCTCATTATCACCTGTTGCTTTTATATTTAAATTGCATGCAGCACCATCACAAAACGATTTAAAAAAATGCTTAAACATTTCAGTGGGGCAATCTCCTACTTTTTCTCTTTTAAATTCAGCATCCCATTCCAGCCAGGCTCTACCGCCGAAATCAATTGCAACTTGCGCCAACGCATCATCCATTGGAAGCAAAAACCCGTAACGTTCTATTCCTTTTTTATTACCCAATGCTTCTTTAAAAGACATGCCAAGAGCAATTCCTGTGTCTTCAATAGTATGATGTTCATCTACATGAAGGTCACCATTAGTCTCAATAAATAGATCTACAAGAGCATGTCTTGCAATCTGCTCCAGCATATGATCAAAAAATCCAATTCCCGTAACAATCTTATGCTGCCCAGTTCCATCCAGGTTGATCTTTACTTTAATCTTTGTTTCATTTGTATTTCGCTCTATTTGGGCTGTACGATGCTGGTTTTTTATCACCTCATATATTTCTTGCCATGAAATACAATTGTAATCTGCTTCAGATAAATTAGAAACATTAAAGTATATGGACTTGCAACCAATATTTTTAGCAAATTGAACATCTGTTTCCCGGTCACCAATAACAAAAGAGTTTATTAGATCATAATTATTGTTGAGATAATGGCGCACCATTCCCAGCTCAGGCTTCCTGCATGCAGACTTCTCCTCCGGCATAGACCTGTCAATAAGTACCTCATCAAATTTAATACCCTCATTTGAAAAAGCTTGTAAAATTTTATTGTGCGCAGGCCAGAATGTTTTTTCCGGAAAAGAGTAAGTTCCAAGCCCATCCTGATTGGTCACCATCACCAAATTATAATCACCTTCTTCTACTATTTTATTCAAGTATTTAAATACGCCGGGTATAAATTCAAGCTTCTCCAAACTATCAAGCTGAAAGTCAATTGGCGGTTCCTTTACTAGCGTGCCATCTCTATCTATAAATAATATTTTTTTCATCTAGCGGTATAATTTTATAGCATTAATTAATTGTGTGATTTCGTCTCCATTGCCAATAGTAATACGGATGCAATTCGGAATAACTGAATTCCTATTTCTTATGATTACATTATGTGTGAGGAGGAATTGATACAAATCATCCGCATCAATTACTTCTAATAGAATAAAATTTGCATCGCTGGGATAAATACATTTCACCATTTCAACGTCCTTCAGGGCAGCTATAAGCCTTGTCTTTTGTACTAAAATATTTTCCAGGTTTTCTTCAAATATTTTATAGTCAGAAAGTGACTTAATCAGTTGATTTTGGCTTAATTCATTGATGTTGTACGGAGGTTTTATTTTATAAAACAAATCAATAATCTTAGTATTGGCAAAGGCGGCTCCTATTCTGATCCCTGCCAGTCCATACGCCTTGCTGAATGTCTGTGATATGATTAGATTGGGGTAAGTATGAATCAGTTGGATAAGCGATTTTTCCTTGCAAAAATCAATGTATGCCTCATCAACAAAAACGATACCTTTAAAATTTTGAATTATTTGCTCGATCCCATTCAGACAATTACCTGTTGGATTATTCGGTGAACATAAAAACAACATTTTTGCTTCCGTAGCAAATATCTTTGAAACATCCGGTTGAAATCCATTCAACAAAGGAATATGAATAACTTCTACATCATTGATTGCTGCAACGACTTCATACATACCATACGTGGGAGGACATATGATCACCTTATCTTTCTGAGGCTCGCAGAATATCCTTACAGCAAGATCAATGATCTCATCGCTTCCATTACCCAGGCAGATGTTTTCAATAGCAATATTTTTCTTTTTACTGATCAATTTTCTGACTTCAATTTGAGTAGGGTCCGGATACCTGTTGTGTATTCCATAGGGATTCTCATTGGCATCCAGAAAAATTCCTGACCGTCCCTCGAATTCGTGTCGGGCTGAACTATATGGTTTCAGTTTTAAAATATTGGGTCTAACTATTTTTTCTATATCAAACATTCTCCTTATCTCTTTTAATTTGATCCAATCGGATGCTAACCGAATTTTTGTGTCCAAAAAGACCTTCTTCCTCCGCCATTATTTCAACTGCCGGACCAATATTTTTGAGTCCTACGGCACTTATATCCTGCACAGAAATTTTTTTTATAAAACTATCCAGAGAAACTCCACTATAAGAGCTGGCAAAGCCATTGGTAGGTAAAGTATGGTTAGGACCACTGGCATAGTCACCGACACTTTCACATGAATAATTGCCAAGAAAAACAGAACCGGCATTTATTACTTTTTCCAAATAATAGGCCGAATCCTCTACGGCTAAGATCAAGTGCTCCGGAGCATACTGATTGCTAAAATCGATGCAATCTGTAATGGAAGTAAGGAGGATACATTTACTGTTGACAAGTGCTTCAGAGGTAATTTCCTTACGCGGCAAGGTTAATAATTGAAACTCCAACTCTTTCAAAATGCTCTCTATTACTTCGATATCATCAGAAAGTAACATGACCTGACTATCAGGACCATGTTCTGCCTGAGCCAAGAGATCAGCAGCAACAAAGGTAGGAATTGAACTTTTATCAGCGATGATCAACACTTCAGATGGCCCGGCAGGCATGTCAATATTCATACCGGCTCTCTGGGCGAATGACTTAGCTGCAGTTACATATTGGTTTCCAGGTCCAAAAATTTTATAAACCTTATCCACACTTTGCGTTCCAAAAGTCAAAGCAGCTATGGCTTGTATACCTCCTACTTTAAATATTTTGGTAATGCCAATTCTATTGGCGGTATAAAGAATAGCAGGATGAATTTGACCGTTTTTATCAGGTGGAGTCATTAGTATTATCTCAGAACATCCAGCAATGGTAGCAGGAACTCCCAACATAAGAATAGTGGAAAATAAAGGAGCACTGCCTCCCGGAATGTAAAATCCTACTTTTTCAATTGGTCGCTCCATTCTCCAGCATCGGATTCCCGATGAAGTTTCAATAACCCTTTTTTCAGATTTTTGAGCTTCGTGGAATTTAAAAATATTGGAATAAGCCATTTCAATGGCCATTTTCAATTCCTCCGAAATTAATTCTTTGGCATCATTAATTTCATCCGGCAAAACATGCAATGATTGTAAGGATACCTTGTCAAATAATTTGGTATATTCGAAAACTGCTTGATCACCTCTTTCTCTGACTGCTTGAAAAACTTCTTCCACCAGTGAGTCAAGATCTTCAGCATTTTTATTTGGCCTTTTGGTCAAATTGGACCAACTTGATGTTGGCGGATATTTATACACTTCCATTATATAGTTTTTTAGAGGATCATTTTTTCGACAGGAATCACCAGAATACCTTCTGCACCAAGGTTCTTCAAATTATGGATGACGTCCCAAAATTCATCTTCCCGGATCACAGAATGAAGACTGCTCCAGCCTTCAGTAATTAATGGCATGATAGTCGGTGATTTCATTCCCGGCAATTGTTCACATATTTCTTTGATCTTATTGTTTGGAGCATTTAGTAAGATATATTTATTTTCCCTAGCCTTTCTGACAGCCTTTGTCCTAAATATTAACTTTTCAAGTATTGCAGTCTTCTCCTCATCTAAATTGGTATTGCAAATCATTACCGCTTCGCTTTTTAGCACCACTTCCACTTCTCTTAGACCATTCATAAGCAGTGTGCTTCCGGTACTCACAATATCAAATATTGCATCTGCTAAACCTATACTTGTGGCAATTTCTACGGATCCGCCCAGAGATTCAATCTTGACGGGAATTGCTCTCTCTTCAAAAAAATCAATCAGTATTTTAGGGTAACTGGTAGCAATTTTCTTCTCCCTAAAGTATTCTATTCCTGTATAAGTGTCCTCTTTGGGAATAGCAAGAGATAATTTACATTGAGCAAATCCTAGATATTCAGTGATTTGCACATTTTTATTTTTTTCCAAAACTTCATTCAGACCAAGTATACCTATGTCAGCCACCCCATCCTCGACATATTGAGGGATATCATCATCTCTTAAGAAAAGAATCTCAACCGGAAAATTTTTGGCTTCATCTATAAGCCTTCTGTCATTGTTTGAAAAGTGTATTCCACAATCACTAAACAAGCTTAGAGTTTCTTCACTTAACCGACCTTTTTTCTGGATTGCAATTTTTAATTTACTCATTTGATTCTAATTAAATCTGAGTAAAACTGTGGAGTACTAAAAAAGAAAAAACCCATCAGATTTACTCAGACAGGTTTTGTATTTTATGTTTTTAAATATAACAATATCACCTCATCCGAGTTACGCAATGATGATGATGGAAATGTATTGTTATAAAATTCATTTATTACTAATTATGGGACAAACTTACGTTTATAATTTTTAAACAACCAAATTTATTTTTAAAAATAATTATTTATTCTTTAACTCTTAACAAACTCCAAACTATCTCACTTTATCATCTGGCCTCAAGAATCTAATGTCTAGTGCCAATTGTCTAGCATCTATTTCCGCCCACTTCGATCTGTAAGCATTGCGCTGCCTTGTTGGGTAGATGTAACTAAAATATCTTGAATGTTGACATGTTCCGGTTGGCTGATAATAAAATAGATCATAGCAGCAATATCTGATGAATTCAATGGTTTGTAATCATCATATATTTTTGCTTTGTCAGCATCACCATCGAAACGGACGATAGCAAACTCAGTTTCTTCCACTGCACCCGGACTTACTGATGAAACTCTTATGTTATATTTATAAAGATCCATCCTGATGGCACGCGTAAGAGCTTCTACTGCAAATTTAGAAGCATTGTAAACATTTCCTTTAGGATATGTTTCTTTCCCTGCTATAGAACCCACATTCACAATGTGTCCTGATCTTCTCTCGACCATCTGAGGTGAGACTAATCTGGTAAGATATAAAAGACCTTTTACATTGGTATCGATCATCTGATCCCAATGATCTGTATCGCCTTCATGGATCTCAGCAAGTCCTTTTGCCAAACCGGCATTATTGATCAAAATATCTACATGTTTTAAATCTTCAGGTAGATTATTCCAAAATTCTGTGCAAGCTTCTTTGTCTCGAATGTCAAAAGTGAAAATATATGCCTTGGAAGAAGTTTCTTCGTGTATTGTATCTGCTACTTTATTGAGCGGCTCCAATCTCCTTCCTGTCAAAATAAGATTACAATTCATTGCTTTGGCACACATCAATGCCGTTGCCTTTCCAATTCCAGTACCTCCTCCTGAGATTAAAATTGTCTTCATATTGCATTGATTTTTTCAATATCTTTAGCAAATTCCTTTTTAAAATCTTCATATTCTCTGGTTGCAGGACCACTAAATCCAGTATGAGTTTTTACAATCCTGTTGTTTTTATCCAGAAAAATCATTGTTGGATAAGCTTTTATTTCAGTGAGAAAGGGTACGCTCTTTATAGCATCCTTTCCAACTTTGCCAGCCCATAAGACTGTGTATGGAATCTTCAAAGCTTTCTTATAATTAGTTAGTAATGAATTTACTTTTTCAGGCGAGTCGTAAGCTTCAAAAGAAAGTGCGATTATTTCAAGATCTTGTGATTTATTCTTATTCAGATATTCTTTTAGAAAGTTAGCTTCATCTTTACAATTGGGACACCAGGTACCCATAATAGTGATCACCTTTGCTTTACCTTGAAATTGTTTATCTTGAAGACTTACCATTTTTCCAGAAGCGTCAGGAAAGGAAAAGTTAATTGGTTTATCGGTAGTTGCCCCAACGATTTTGCTCACATCCGCCAATTTAGCCTTATCATCTCGTACCGCCTTCCATGTTGCTCTGCCTGTTTTACCTGACATATAGATACCTTCCATATTGTCTTTATCGATGATCTTACCTGTAATTAAATACGCATGACCTCCATCGAATTTACTTAAATAGATTTTGTCATGCTGCACGGTCCCGTCCAAATAACCATAATCACCAGTTGTAGATGCAAAGGTTCCTGTCAAATTATTTACATTCATATTAAATTCTCCTAGTGCTGTATCAGCACCATCTTCATATGTAAATACCGTAGGCCACTTACCAGATATATCTTGTGTTGGCTTTTCTTCCATTAGCGTGAATCTGTGTTTTTTACCGGCGAGTCCTCTGAAAGGTATCCGCCAATTTTTTCGAGGATTATACCAAGCTCCTGTCATCATGCCATCTTCGATTTCAGCTCTTATATATGTATCAAAAGCCAAAAAATTCATTCTAATAGTATCTTTTCCACTTTGTCTGTTTCTGCCATATAAAATTTCATCAACTGCTACATGCTGTTCCCCATTAATAAAGTCAATCTTTAAGCTATCTCCTTCCAAGTAACTTACCTCAAAATTGAATGGAAGAACACCCTCAGTAAAGGCATTTTTGAATGTTATATCCTGATCGTTGCCTACTTTAGAAATGTTTTTAGACAAAGGATTACTTTCATCGAGGAATAATTCTCCACGCCAGATTCCGGGTGTAAGTTTATCATATCTCTCATTTGTCACAAGACAAGAGGTAATTGATAAGGTCATTAGTATTAATGCGCCTGCTAAAGCAAGAATTCCTTTCATAAGAATAGTGTATTAGAATAGGATTAAAATAATTTTAAGCCCAAATAGTTGTGCCTGCCTTTTTGATACTAGGATTTTTCACCCACAAAATTATGTTCAGTATATTTGAATAAAACATTAAAAGATGTTAATGAACCATAGATCCTGGTAATATATTGTTGCATGTTGACTTTGTCTTCATCAGTCATTATCGAATGACTGTTTATTCTTTGCTCCATCACCCTGACACGATCTCTAAGCATTACGATCTTATGGAAAAATGCTTCAATAGGCATTTCTTTAGGTTTAAGTGAAGGATTATTGGGCCTCATCTCAAGAATACCGCCTTTCCATTTGTCACCTAAAGGCACTACTTCAGAAACATCAGACCATTGCTGAAGAATACGTACCAATGACTTTTCGGCCTCTGTAAATGTAACTTCTTCCACTGGTTCAATCCTTTCGATTATTGCGAAATTATTGAAAGACTTACTTATTTGTTTAATACCATAAGTCATAAAACAGATCTCGTAGTTTTCAGGATTTAATTTTATTATTACTCCATCTCCATAAGATGGGTGGCTAATCCTAGATCCAATACCAAATATTTCCATTTTATATATATTTTAAATTCAGGACAAAGTAAAAATATCTTTTTCGAAAACAGGTATGATAATAGATATATTTAAATTGTATTCTAAATTTGCCATCTAAATATATATAAAGAGATGAGAATAATAGCGGACATTCCTCACAAGAAGTACAAAATCACAGTTTTTAAAAATGCTTTGAAATATTCAATTCAACTTGAAGGGAAATTCGTTCACCTGACTTTCCGATTACCTGAGATACATGCTTTTGATTCCAATGAAAAGGTGCTCGCAGCTATTGATGAAGATCTGCTTAAATATGCGCTGGAAGCTATGCACAATGAAGAAATTAGCTTGGGCAAAGTTCTACAAAAATATGATGAGGAGGAATATTATGAGCCGATTATTTAGAATAAATCAATTTATTAAGAGGAGATGTGCAATGCATTGCACATGCACCTATATAAATTGAAGATGGGCATCGCCATTTCACCCTATCAACCGATTATCCGATTATCCGATTAATTGTCTGAACCAATGATTAAGCTTATGATTATGATTTAATTGATTATTGGAGTAACTTAGAAAGCATATTCTTTAGGTAAAGAGGTAATGATATTTCGAAGTATTCCATTAGCTCGTCATCACCCGATCATTTGATCACCCCATCACCCCATCACCCGATAAACCTCTCCAGCTCATGATACAGCCTACTCATAGGCAGACCCATGATATTGGAAAAATTACCTTTGATTTCTTTGACCTTACAGAGTCCGATCCAATCCTGAATACCATATGCGCCTGCTTTATCCAATGGCTTAAAGGTTTCAACGTAATACTCAATCTCAGCTGAACTTAAAGGGTAAAATAAGACTTCAGCCCTTTCACTAAAAACCACTTCCTTTGATATTGATTTTATACATACTCCAGTAACGACAGTATGCCAATTGTTTGAAAGTTTTGCAATGATAGTTTTAGCATCGTCGTAATCTTTGGGTTTACCAATGATTTCTTCATTACATATGACCACACTGTCAGCGCTAATAATGATGTTGAAGTCAGTATTTAGAACTTCCACACTTGCATCTGCCTTTAGTTTTGCAAGAAATTCTGGAACGAGATAAACATTAAGATCATTTGGATAAATTTCTTCTACATCCTTTGTAAATATTTCAAATGGAATTCCTGCCTGGGCTAAAAGCTCTGAACGTCTGGGAGACTTGGAAGCGAGGAAAATCTTGTGATTCTTGAGGTTAAGCATATTAATTTATTAGCATGAATAGTAATCCCATAATAAGGTAAATCTTAATCATACTACTCATTTTTTTGAAAAATATAATATCCTTATATTTATTTAAAAGGAAAAGAAAACTTGCTACAACCAGCACTATATATACCACTGACCATAGGAAAAGATTAAAACTATGAGTTAACCCATAGCGAAGATAATTGGTGACGGCAAAAACAATCAGATATGTAAGTATATAGAACAACATAAGTTTTCTAGAAAATGGAATACCATATTTTATCGGTATCGTGCGGGCACCAGCTGAAGCATCGCCTTCCACATCTTCACAATCTTTGACTAATTCCCTACACAGCACTAAAAGAAAACTAAAAGTTACCATGCATATGATCTGGTAGATGATTAGGATATACGTATCATAACTTTTTAGACGAATGATGTCCAGATTGTATTGTTCTACCATAAAACCAACTACAGGTAATGCAGCACATAAAAAAGCGATTACATAATTTCCAAAGAATAGTGACTTCTTAAGCCATTTGGAATACACATATAGCAATGCGATAGAAAGAAATGGCACCAGTAGGTAATTATTTACCTGATACTTGTATGCCAGATATGCAGAACAAATAATTGCAGAAGCGTTCATACTCCAGTATATAAATAATGCCTGGTTGTTCGATATTTTGTGAGGAATGATGACTTTTTTAGGTTTGTTGATCATGTCTATTTCCTGATCTATAATATCATTGATTACATTTCCTGACCCAAGGATCCACATTCCTATAATGATCATCAACAAATAATCCCAAATGAAGATAGTGGGTTCTAGACCAAACATATCGAATGATGCAGTCAGAATATACCTGACAACCATCAGCGTTGCGAATACAATAATTGCGTTCAACGGCCTGATAAGTTTAATGCTATTGATTATAAATTTCATTCCGGGCGCTAAGATATAAGTTCGGAGTTAAAGTAAGTGAGAAAGTTAAAAAGTGAAGTGGTGAGAAGGTGAGAAAGTCAACCAAAATTAAACAATAAAATAAACAGTGCACCAGTTAACCAGTGCAAAGTGCACCAGTTTGCAAAGAATATGCTCATTTACGTATTTAGCTAAAATGCCAAAGCGCTAAAGTGCAAATACGCTAAATAGTGCACCAGTTAACCAGAGAAAAGTGCACCAGTTTGCAAAGAATATGCTCATTTACGTATTTAGCTAAAATGCCAAAGCGCTAAAAAGTTACTACACTAAGCCATTGTTTATATTTCTGATGCCTAAAGCATAGCGATCTAAAGACTAATGACCAAAGTGAAGCGACCTAGATTACACTCCCGACACCTCGCCCTCATGCTTCATCGTCCACGTTCCCTGAAGCTTCATAGTTTGCTCAATAACTTCTCTGGCACAGCCTTTTCCACCTTCTTTAGTTGAAATGATATGAGCTATGTCCAATATTTCAGAAACTGCATCGCTTGGGGCTGCGGCCACTCCAGTTGCTTTCATGACCGTAAGATCCATGATGTCATCGCCCATGTACAAAATTTCAGAATGATTAAGTTCTTTGCTTTCCATGTAGGTGGCCATAGCTCCAACTTTGTCTGATACTTTACTATAAATATCAGTTATGCCAAGACCATTTAGTCTGCTAATAACGCCTTTGCTATTGCCTCCGGTAATAATGCAAACTTTATATCCACAATCGATAGCTCTTTTCAAAGCAAAACCATCTCGCACATTCATAGTACGTGTCTGATCTCCATTTTCCCAAACGTGGACAGTATTGTCTGTTAATACACCGTCTACATCGAATACAAATGATTTTATTAAACGTAGTTTTTCAAATATTTCCATAGAAATTATTGATTATCGCGCCATTCATATACCCATTGCGATTGGATTTGTTCCAGGTTTCCTTCAGAACATTCTTCCCTGGTGCCTGTAAAATTTGGCAGTGAAAGAACCCACTCAATCAATTCTGTAAAACGAATTCTATAGATCTTACTTTCTGTGAACTCATCACCAAATTTCTCATAAAGGCTCATGGCCACATCTTCATGGTCGGTCCATGTTATCGGCATATTATCTAGTACTTTCATTCTTTCTTCCTGGTTATATTGTGTCAGATATTAGGACACATTCAAAAATTAATAATTCTACTATTAACATCCTCCTTTAAATAAAATTAGAAGTTAGAAATTAGAATAACTTACAAAGTATAGCTGTCTATAACTCAAACGGCTTCACTTTCTCACCCTGCCGCCGCTTTGGCTTTGGCAGGCAAGCTTCTCACTTTCTCACCTTCTTACCTCAATGTTCATGACCGATAATTCCTCCTTGGTCAGGTATTTCAACTATTATGTCAGCATCATCACTTAAGATAATACACTGACAACCTAATCGCGAATTTAATTTAGGGTTTATCGCTCTATCAATAAAGTCTTCCTCTTTATCAGAAATTTCTTCCAGATCATCCTCTCCTTGATGAATGTATACATGACATGTGCTACAAGCACAAACACCACCACAATTATGATTGAGATGAACATCATTTTCTTCACTAATTTCCAGAATGCTTAGGCCTTCCTCTGCTTTTTCTACGACGACATCTGGTTGACCGTCTTCAAATTTAAATGTTACTCTTGCCATAATTCAGTTTGCAAATGTATGTGTTAAAGTCAACAAAGCAATAATTTGTTCAAAACTTAATTTCTTTTTTTATTGTTTTGGAACTTAGATAATTAGTTTAAGCAATGATATACATAGTTTAAGAATTGGAATAATAATATTAATTATTTTATAAATATAGCTTGTCATTCGGGAATTTTTAAATTTAAATACTATATTGCATTACAATAATACTGCAAACTAAATACAACCATTTATGTCCCAAATTGAAATGCCGCAGTTAAAGAAGAAGTACAAATTCAAGGAACTAAAGTGCTATGCTTCAACTGAATGGCTTATTGATAATCAAAAAAAGTATCGTCAGGTATTTGATAAATATGAAGTTAGTTATATTTATGCAGAATTGTCGTTTATAAACAAATTCTATGATGAAGAGGATTGGTCTGCCAAGATCGATCTAAAATGCTTCCAAGCAATTGAAAATAATCAACGTACAGAAATATGCTCTCTACATTTTGACCGTACCATATATAAATATGATTCTGTCGTCTATCTACGAGAAGGTTGGGGTAGCAAACAGGAAGGACACTTCTGGAAACAAGGAAATTACTATTGGGAAGTATACATCAATGGTGAAAAAGAAGGAACAAAATACTTTTATGTTGTTGATGCTGAATTACCTATCACGGAAGAAGAAAACCCTTACTTCACACTAAAATCTGTACGACTTTATGAAGGTCCTTATGGTGATGTCCCTGAAGATGAGAGGACTTACTATACTGAATTCTCAGGTTCTGAAACTCAATTGATATATCTCGAACTATTTTTTGATAACCTACTTTTCAAGTACTGGCAATGTGAAGTTTTTGTGCGGATTTACAATAGCAGCAGGGAACTTAAAGGGCAAATCGTGCGACTGCTTAATGTAAAAAAAGATGATGCTACGATTAATATAACTGCCGGTTGGGGTACTAATGTCAAAGGAAACTGGAAACATGGCAAATATACCTACGAGGTAGTTTTCATGGATAGATTACTTGCCATTGTTCCCTTTACAGTTGATGAATATTTCAATGAAGGGTTCCCTTCAGTTTATTTAAATGATCCATTGATTCCTTTTGAATTTAAGGAAGTCGATGTGGAAGAGGAAACCTTTGAACATATAATGTCAAGGATTGATAAATATATTGGATTGTCCCAAATAAAGCAATCTATAAGACAACATGCTGCATATCTCAATTTTCTAGAGATCAGAAAACGTAAAGGTCTTGAGAGTTCAGCAAAGTTAAATATACACTCCGTATTTATTGGCAATCCGGGAACAGGAAAGACAACAATAGCCGGCTTTATAGGAAAACTTTATAAAAAAATGGGGCTGCTATCGAAAGGTCATGTGCATGAAGTAGACAGAGTAGATTTAGTGGGAGAGTATATTGGACAGACAGCTCCAAAGGTTAAAATTGCCTTAGAGCAGGCCAAAGGCGGCGTATTGTTTATAGATGAAGCTTATGCTTTGGCTAGAACAAATGATGATTCTAAAGATTTTGGACGGGAAGTCATAGAAATATTGGTGAAAGAAATGTCTAATCCAAATTGTGATTTTGCAGTCATTGTAGCAGGATATCCAAAAGAGATGAAGCATTTTTTGAATTCCAATCCGGGATTGAATAGCAGATTCAAAATGTATTATGATTTTCCTGATTATTTGCCTCAAGAACTTAGTGAAATCGCCGATTTTGTAGCTATGGAACTCAAAGTGAAGTTTACAGTTAAATCTAAAATGTTACTTGATGAGATCATCTTGGATGCTTTCCGAAAAAAGGATAAAACATTTGGTAACGCTCGGTTTGTCTATGATCTAGTCGAAAAGGCCAAAATTAATCTTGGTATCAGGGTCATGGCAAAGGCCAATCCTGAAAAAATGAATGACGATCAATTGAGTATCATTAATGAAAATGATATTATCAAGATAAAAGAAGTTATCACCCCTGCCCTTCCTAACATTCCAATAGATGAAATTCTGTTAACTGAAGCAAGAAATGAATTGAGCGCATTGATAGGAATGGACGAGATTAAAAAAGATATCAATGAGATCATAGATATAGTCCGCTTTAAGAGAAGTCACGGAGAAAATCTACTGCACAAATATTTCTTTCATACCATGCTAATTGGTAACCCGGGCACCGGCAAAACGACAGTAGCAAGGATTCTCGCCAAATTATTTAAAGCGTTGAGTATTTTAGAAAGAGGACATTTGGTAGAAACTGACCGTCAGGGACTTATAGCAGGTTTCGTGGGACAGACAGCTATCAAGACAACAGAAAAAATAGATGAAGCTGTAGGAGGAGTTCTTTTTATTGACGAGGCCTATGCTTTAGGTGGTGCTTCATTTAATGATTTTGGCAATGAAGCTATTCAAGTTTTGTTGAAAAGAATGGAAGATGACCGGGGCAAGTTCTTTGTATTTGCAGCTGGATATCCTGACAATATGGATACTTTTATTAAGTCTAATCCAGGTCTGTCCTCCCGTTTTGATAAAACGATGAAATTTTACGATTACAATCCTGATGAGTTAATGCAGATCTCTAAAAAAATGTTAGCGGATAATAACTTTAGGATCTCTGAAAAAGCTGCACAGCATTTAACAAATTACATAGAATTCATTTATCAGTATAGAGATAAGTATTTTGGCAATGCCCGCACTATCAGGCTTATTGTAGATGAAATAATTAAAAAGCATAATCTTCGAATGGTAAAAGAAGCAATTGTAGTTATAGGTAAGAAAAAGGTTAATATAATCTCAATTGACGATGTTTCATTTCTGAAGTTGAAGTCAGAAGATCTGGTCTTTACGAGAAAAAAGATTGGTTTTAATGGACACTAAATTATGAGTAATGAGTAATGAGTAATGAGTAATATTGCAAAGATGGAAGTTGGTAGCAAAATTGAAGATTGTGAATTGAGCGCATTTTAGTAAAGAAATCAAACCAAATATTATGTCCTTTACCGGCTTAAAGTTTAAAGCATAATGCTTAAAGCCAGTTATACATAATCTGTAATCGTTAATCAATGTCTTGTCGTAGTAATTTTATTCGAACCTCCTAATCTACTAACCTTTGCCTCATGAAATACTTAGCCTTCATTTCTTTTTTACTTTTTGCAATGTGCAGTAATGATAATTCTAAACAGGTAAGTGATAGCGAAAATCAAAATACATCTGTTGAAGCAATTGATAAAGAAGAAAATAAGCCAGATAAATCTCCATTTGCAGGCAAATTTTCTGGCAATAGTAATGGAATCATTTCTTCTGCTGAAATTAAAGTTAAAGGAAATAATTTAGATGGTATCTTGGTAATTAATGGACAATCAGATGGATTCGATGGTATTATCGACGGAAATACGTGCAATGGTATTATACATGACACTGAAGTTAGTAAAGAATATTCATTTGTTGCGCAAATCAATGAAGATCAGTTTGTTATTGCTTTTACTTTGCCAGAAATGAACAATCAGGTATTAACACTGGCAATGCA
This sequence comes from Candidatus Brachybacter algidus, assembly GCA_016711705.1. GTDB lineage: Bacteria > Bacteroidota > Bacteroidia > Chitinophagales > Saprospiraceae > Parvibacillus > Parvibacillus algidus. Next base: position 727,545 of record JADJSK010000001.1, read on the forward strand.
ACGCGTTACCGAAAGCAAGAATGCTTCAAACAATCCATCTGGTATTAATAATAAAGAAAAAAATCCCATGCTAGTCGGCACTTGGAGGAATAATGAGACTTTTAGTTCAGGTAGCGGAGATTCATATATGTCCTTTTCAACCGACTATTTTATGCAGTTTAATGCCGACGGCACAGCATTATCATGGACAGGCGCAAGTGCTGGTATGACCACTTCTGCTAAAAGTAATGAGGACAATCCAGATCATGGAACCTGGTATACCGAAGGGGAAACTCTGTATCTAAAAGATGATGCCAGTGGACAAGATGCAACTACTTTATATTCCTGCGATGGATCAAGATTGATGCTACATAATGGAGGGAGTGAAAAAAAGATATTTGAACGCGTTCGCTGATGGTTGTTAATTGTTAATTAATATTTTGATTACCGATTACCGATTACTCATTACCCTACTCCACTCTCAGCAACAATCCTTTCAGATATTCCCCTTCCGGATGATATAGATTCACAGGGTGATCAGGTCCTTGAGACAGGTTTTTGAGGATTTGGATATTTCTACCTGAATCTATGCCTGCTGCAAAGACAATACTTCTGAATGTGGCATTATCGATGGCCTGACTACAACTGAAAGTAAGCAGGAATCCACCTTTTTTAACTGTCCTTAGAGCTTCCGCATTCAACCTTCTATATGCCATAGAGGCCTTGTGTTTGTGCGCGTGGTTCTTTGCGTAGGCAGGGGGATCGACGATAGCCATTTCGAAACTTTCATCTTTTTGAATCTTGAGCCATTCCATGACGTCAGATTTTTTGGATATGTGGTTTTCGCCATCGAATTTATTACTCAAAATATTCTGATCGACAAGATCCATTGCCCTGAGGGATGAGTCTATACTAATGACTTGACGCGCTCCACCTGCAAGTGCATACACAGAAAATCCACCAGTATAACAGAAAGCATTGAATACGCGCTTTCCTTTAGACAAAGTTTCTACTAAGGCTCTGTTGTCTCTTTGGTCTAGGAAAAAACCGGTTTTCTGCCCTTCTACCCAATTTACTGAGAATTTATGTCCATTTTCAATGACTTCAGCCGATGTCTGATCACCTTTCAAAAAGAAATCTCCCTCTTTGCTATGATCATTGTATAAAGTTGCCGCACTCTTGCAAAAAATAGTTTTAAGTTTCCCTTTATAAACTGCTTCAAGTGCCTCATGTATTGTATTAATGGAAAGAAACATTCCATATGAATGACATTGAACTACAGCGCATTTATCATAAATATCTATAATAAGACCAGGCAAGTTATCGCCTTCCCCATGGATTAATCTATAACAATTCGTTTCCTTGTTAATTATTCCCAAATCCTTTCTAAGATCAAATGCCTTTTGAAACTTTTCTTCAAATAAATTTTCGGAAAATTCTTCTTCCCCAAATTGCAACATCCGAACACTAATGCTTCCTACCATTTGATAATGACCAAATCCAAGAATTGCATTTTTAAAATCAATTACTTGAACGATCTCACCATTAGCAATTCCATTGTCCATTTTTTGGATTGCACCAGAGAAAACCCAAGGATGTTTACGGACAATTGAGGCTTCCTTACCTTTTTTTAAAATGATCTTTTTGTTCAACGAATTTATTTTTAGAATTCTCCTTCATACAAAGGGAAACTTTCCATTTTATGATTGATCTCAGATTTCACTTTGGCGATCAATGCCTCATCACGGTTGTTCATTAATACGGTATCGATCCATTCAACTACCTGAACACAATCTGCCTCTTTGAATCCTCTGGAAGTAACAGCCGGAGCACCTATACGAATACCGGAAGTAATGGCAGGACTTTCCTGATCGAAAGGCACCATATTTTTGTTGACCGTGATATCCGCTTTGATCAAAGTGTTTTCAGCTAATTTCCCTGTGACTCCTTTGGAATGAAGATCTAGCAAGATCATATGGTTATCAGTCCCACCACTTAGGATGTCATAACCTTTTGCTTTAAAGGCCTCTGACATAGCATGTGCATTTTTGATTACTTGACCAATATATTCTTTGTATGAAGGTTGTAATGCCTCGTAAAAAGCAACTGCTTTAGAAGCGATTACATGTTCCAATGGTCCACCTTGCATTCCCGGAAAGACACCACTGTTTAAAACAGCAGACATTTTAACAAGTTTACCTTTGCCTGTGGTTTTTCCCCATGGATTTTCAAAGTCTTGTCCCATCATGATGATGCCGCCACGGGGGCCGCGAAGGGTTTTATGAGTGGTTGAAGTTATTATATGACAATGTGGTATCGGATTGTTCAAATAACCTGTAGCTATTAATCCTGCGGGATGAGCTATATCAGCTAGCAAGATAGCACCAACTGAGTCAGCGATCTCTCTGAATCGTTTGTAATCCCAGTCTCTGCTATAGGCTGATGCGCCACAGATTATAAGTTTTGGTTGCTCTCTTTCTGCTATTTCGGCTACCTTATCCATATTGATAAGGCCCGTTTCTTTTTCAACACCGTAAAAAGAAGGTGTATATACCTTACCCGAATAATTGACAGATGAACCATGAGAAAGGTGGCCACCATGTGATAAATCAAATCCAAGAACTTTGTCATGTGGTTGAAGACATGCAAGAAATACTGCTGCATTAGCCTGAGCACCACTATGTGGCTGCACATTTGCAAATTCAACACCAAATAGTTCTTTTAATCTATCTATGGCAAGCTGTTCTACTTCATCCACGACTTCGCATCCACCATAATATCTCTTACCCGGATACCCTTCGGCATACTTATTCGTAAGAACCGTGCCCATTGTTTTTATCACCTCTGCAGAGGCAAAATTTTCAGAGGCAATGAGTTCAATTCCTTCACGTTGTCTTTTAAGTTCCTTTGCCACAAGGTCTTTTATTACGGAGTCCATCTTTTTATTTTTTGTGGCGCAAAGCTAACATTTATTCATAAATTTTGAAGTTTTGGAGTTAACCTTTGGTCGGGAAATGACGTTTATAAGAAAACCGTTTATATTTGTTTTCAAATACTACTTATGAAATTAGTAAAAGCACTATTTATAATTTTAACTGTATCCTTTGTTGGTGCATGTTGCAAGGAAGATGAAGGTTATGGGATATTTAAGGATTCCTTTCCCGTCGAGTTTCAATTTCTTGAAATATCTAATATAACATCAACGTATATCCACACTACCTCTGGCCCCGATGTTGAGTTTACCTTACCTGAAAGAGAAGCTGAGATCAATGCAAATTTAGTAACTGCAAAAGATCAGGTAACTTATATAAAATTACTAGGACCGGACCAATCCGAGATCAAAGGCAAACAAAAAGATGGAATAACTGAAGTTGTTCTGGAGGCTAAATATACCCAAAATGGTAAAACTTACAATTTTGAAAAAAACATCTTCACTGAGGTACTTAAATATACTTCAGAACGCGAAGCCGATACCATGACCATGAAAGGAATTTCTTGTATCAGGTATAATAATGGAGTAAGAAAAGACAGGTCCACAGTAGTCCAGGTTTCCGGTTATACGCTGGAGGATGAGAAAGCACAGACAGAAGTTGGCGATACGCTTTATTATAGGGTGTTTGATATAAAATTATTGAAAAAAATATAATCATTAAATAACGTATGAAATTCATATTTACAATTTAATACTAAAGTAGCAATAGCATAACCTATCAATTAATCTAACCCATATTATTCTTTTCACTTTCTTTTGTCACTTTTTTTCCTTCTATTTGCAATCTAAAATAATAAAAGTGGCCAAAGTCGTATTATCTCTCGGTAGCAACATAGAACCTCGCCTGACAAATATTCAGGAAGCATATCTCAAACTTTCCAGATTGGCAAAGACAAAACCAAAGTCATCTTCTGTTTATATAACTCAACCTCATGGATTTGAATCAGAAAATGAATTTCTAAATCAAGTGATTTTCATGGAGACTGGACTAAGCCCTGATGATATGTTAACAAACATTACTCAGATAGAAAAATCCATGGGCAGAGTCAGGAGCGAAAAAGGTATAAGTGATCGAAATATTGACATCGACATACTTTTCTACAACAACGAAGTTATTAACAAGAAAAATCTTCAAGTTCCACATCCTCGCATTCAGGAAAGGGGCTTTATATTAACCCCTCTTTTGGATATTATCCCTGATTACATTCACCCGGTATTGAATAAATCAATTTGGGAATTGTACGATGAATGCAAGGATATGGGAGAAGTAAGGATGATGGAGTAAGGTTAAAGTCAGAAGTCAGAAATCAGAAGTAAGAGATAAGAAGTCAGAAGTCAGAGATAAGAAATTGGAAGTTAGAAATAGCGAAATTGAAGTATAATTTTATTTGCATTGAAGGTAATATTGGGAGTGGGAAGACGACTTTGACCAAAATGCTTTCTGCTGAAAATAATGCATTGGCAATACTTGAGAGATTTGACGAAAATCCATTCCTCATAGCTTTCTATGAAGACAAAGAAAGATTTGCATTTCCTGTGGAGGTTTTTTTCTTGTCTGAGCGACACAAGCAAATGCAACAAGAATTGAGCGTCAGCAATATGTTTCATGACATAATAATTGCTGATTATTGTTTTCATAAAACTGTTTTATTCGCTCAGGAAAACTTAAATGATCAGGAATACGGCTTATTTTACAAACTATATAGCCAACTAAATCAACAACTGATCCAACCAGAGTTGATCATTTACCTTCATAGACCTGTCGAATCATTGCTTAAAAATATAGCCAAGCGAAATAGAGAATTTGAGAAAAAAATTCAACCTGAATACTTATCGGGGATATCTCAAGCCTATTTAAATTACTTTTCATCAATCAAAGACATACCTGTTTATGTGATCCACATAGATGATCTTGATTTTGAAAATGATACCTTAATATACGAAAAAATAAAGGATATAATAAGTACTGATGAGGGTCTTATCGGTAGGAAAGATTTTTATCTATGATGGATTATAGATCTAAAATGAAACTCATTTTATTGGTCTTTTTTTAAATTCTCTACGGTCAAACACTCTTAAAAATTAAAAAAGGACATCTTTATTCAAGATATCCTTTTATTTCTAATAAGCCGATTTGCTACTTAAACCCAATCCATTGCATAAGCAAAAGAGGTCAATTGGAATGGGAGTACTACCCAAAAGAAGGTAGGTACATATATTAACATGGCGATAATGATTACCGTAGATACAGCAAATATCATCCATTGTTTTGATGCGTTTTTCTTTTCTTCCTGACTCATGATCTTTATTTATAAGGCAAAGATAACAAATCAAGGTTCATATATAAATATTTTTGAAAATATTTTGAATTGAAAAGCACCTTATAAAAATTAGAGAATGGTTTGAGAGCCTACCCTACCATAGTTCTAAAATAAACAACTTCATTTTGTTCTAATTACATATTACATTATTATTAATATATTAATTTCCTATATTATATAAAATCCATTGTATCTTTATTGTACCGTAAACCTAAATAATATAAGGGTTTCGACGTTATCTAAACTAAAATACTTCATTTCTACACCAATAATTTTCTGTATAATTAATCCTAAACTTTAAATAACAGCATTTAAACAATTAATTGTTAATACAATACATCCTTAAAATAAAAACTTTCTACCATGTTCAACAAACAATTTCTTTCCTACACTTTTATTTTACTTTTGGTTTGTACCTTATTTTCCTGCAAAAAAGCTAAGATTAATGCAGAAAAGAATCCATACGTTTTTGCAAACACCTCAGGTGTAATATCGAAAAATCAACCAATAAAAGTCGTTTTCGCCAATAATATGGTTGAAAAAAAGTCTGTTGGTGGATACGTTGAATCAGATGCATTCACCATTTCACCAAGTGTAGAAGGTAAGGCTATTTGGCAGGATGAAAAAACACTAATCTTCAAACCAACTGAATCATTTGAAAGTAATAAAAGCTATGACGTATCTATAAATATCGGCAAAATACATGATAACGTCCCTGGAGAATTTAAGAATTTTAATTTTTCACTTCAAACCATAAAACAAGATTATTCTGTACAATGGAATGGCTGGGAGACTGTTTCTTCTTCGGATTACGCTGCTACCAATTATAAAGGTAAAATCCTAACTGCTGATGCAGATGAAAATAAAAATATTGAATCAATTGTTAAACCACAAACCGGCAATGTAAAATGGGCTCACAGCAATGATGGGCTTACGCACGACTTCGTCATTAGTGGATTGAGCAGAAATAACAGTGAACAGAAAATCAAAGTTGAATTAAATGGAGAATCCATTTCTGTACCTGCTAAATCGACTCAGGATCTTAAGATGGCACCAATTGGCACTTTTGAAGTGCATGATATCTTCTTCAACAATGAAGATGACTTCTATTTTATCGTAAATTTTTCTGATCCTATTCTTACAACACAGGACCTTGCAGGTTTAATCACTATTCAGGATTATGATCAACTGATCACATATGCAGTTCAAGGTAATAATATTAAAGTTTTTCCAGCTACAAGAATCACAGGAAATCAAACTGTCAATGTCAGTCCTTCTATTAAAAATACACATGAAGAAGCCTTAGGCAAGCCTTGGTCAAAGCAAGTAAATTTCATGGATACCAAACCAGCTGTTAGATTCGTCAATAAAGGTAACATCATGCCAGAAAATGATGGCCTTATCCTTCCTTTCGAAGCTATCAATCTAAATGCTATTGATATAGAAGTTGTTAAAATATATTCCAATAACATTCTTCAATATTACCAAACTTATTCAGGATATGAAGATGATTATGATGTTAATCGTGTTGGAAACATTGTCCTTCAACAAAAAATACAGCTTTCAAGTCTTAATTCGGCAATCAATAAATCCTCCTGGGTGAAATATGGTCTTGATCTCAATAAGCTTATTACTACTGACAAAAATGCAATATACCAGATCAGACTTGGCTTTAGAAATGCATACTCTACATACAATTGCACAGGAGATAAAGTAACGTGGGAAGAGAAAGCGCTAGAACCTATGAGGCAAAGTTATGATGAGCCAATAGAAAGCTTTTATGACAACAACTATAATGGTTTTGCCACTGATTTCAGTTATGATGACTACAATTATGAAGACAGAAATAATCCATGCAAGTCAATGTACTATAGTAAAGAACATTTTGCAGTGCAAAGTGTCTACAAATCTTCAATTGGGTTAATCGCGAAAGGAAATGACCAAGGAGAATTTTTCTCAGTGACCACTGATCTTATCACTGCTAAAGCATTAGGCGGTGCTGAGGTAACCTATTATGATTACCAGCAACAAGTTATAAATAAAGGTTCAAGTGACGGTGACGGAATACTAAAGGTTAAATTGGACAGAAAGCCCTTCATGGTCATCGCGGAGAAAGGAGAAGAGAAAAGTTATTTGCTACTGGACGATGGAAAGTCTCTATCCCTAAGTAAGTTTGACGTCACGGGTGAAGAATATCAGAAGGGACTTAAGGCATATTTATACGCTGAAAGAGGTGTTTGGAGACCCGGTGATTCGATTTTCCTTAATTGTATTATTGAAGACAAAGCATCTACATTACCTGTCAGACATCCGATACAGCTGGAATGGCGCGACCCAAGAAATGTGGTTGTTTCAAAAACTATTTTTAATTATAAGAAGGGCGAGATCATTCCTATGCATTTGGCCACTACAAGTGAATCTCCAACAGGTGTTTGGGCGGCAAGTGTAAAAGTTGGGGGAGCAACTTTTACGAAACTTCTCAATGTAGAAACTATCAAACCCAATAGGCTTAAAATCAATTTCGAAGCTGATAAAGGTAGCTTAATGGCAGGAACATCTTCTGTCAGTGCTAAGTTAAACAGTACATGGCTGATCGGCACTGTAGCAGCCAATTTGAGAGCTGTCATAGATGCCAATCTAAGATCCTCCTCTACTCCATTTCCTTCATATGAAGACTTTGCATTTATTAATGAAGGAAGTGATCAATCATTCCAACGTACAGTTTTTGATGGAAACACAGACGACGGTGGCAATGCGAATCTTACTATGCAAATTAATCCAAATGAAGATATTAAGCAAATAAGTAAAGTAGTGTTTAAAACTACGGTATTTGAACCCGGAGGCAACTTCAGCATCGATTATACAACAGGAACATATTCCCCATATAAAACATATGTGGGTGTCAAATTGCCCAGCAATCAATGGGGAGAACCAACTATCGAAGAAGGAAAAAATGCGGATATAACAGGCGTTGCTCTTAACCAATTCGGAAAGCCAATTTCCAATGTCAATATGACTGTGACAATCTACAAGGTAGATTGGAGATGGTGGTGGGAAGGCGGATACAGCGACGCTTCATATTATACAGGAAATTTCAATTCAGTTCCTATCAAAACTATTACTAAAAAGACAGGTACAAATGGCAAAGTATCGATGGATTTCAAACCTTCGACTTGGGGACGATATTTTGTTAAAGTTACTTCAGATGCAAGTCCTCACACTACAGGTTCTTTCTTTTATTCAGGATATCCTGACTATGCCAGTCTCGATCAAATGGCAAATATCGCCACATCTCTTCCATTGGGAATGGACAAAAAGACGGTTAAAATTGGTGAAGATATCAATCTTAGTTTTTCATCTCCCTCAAATAGCCGTGCCTTAATAACAATTGAAAATGGAAATAGCTTAGTTAGTCATCAATGGGTGGATTGTAAGGAAGGTGCTAATAAAATTAGTATTAAGACCACAGATGAGATGGGCTCCAATTGCTACGCATTTGTCACTTTAATTCAGCCTCATAATCAATCCGGAAATGACCTTCCTCTTAGGATGTATGGTGTACTTCCATTTAAAATTGAAAATCCTGGCCTGATTCTTAAACCTGTTTTGGAAATACCTGGTGAGATTCAGCCTGATAAAAAAGTAGATTTCACTGTATCTGAAAAAGATGGAAAAGCAATGTCATATACTATTGCGATTGTCGATGAAGGATTATTGGACATAACAAAATTTAAAACGCCTAATCCATATGATCATTTTTATGCAAAATCAGCGCTTGCTATTAGAACTTGGGATTTATTTGACTATGTGATCGGCGCATATGGTGGTCGTCTCGCAAATATTTTTGCAGTTGGTGGCGATATGGCTGCTGCACAAGTAGAAGGAGCTCCAAAGGCGAATAGATTCATACCTGCTGTAGTAAATCTTGGTCCATTTATATTGAAAAAAGGTGAAAAGGCAAAACACAGTTTTTCAATACCGAATTATATGGGGTCAGTCAGAGCTATGGTTGTGGCTTGCAATGAAAAGGCATTTGGTTCAATCAATCAAAGCATCAAAGTGATAAAACCTTTAATGGTGTCAACTACGCTTCCTCGAGTTTTAAGTCCAGGAGAAACTTTCAACGTTCCAGTCAATGTTTTCGTAACAAAATCTAACATTAGAGATGTTAAAGTCAATATATTAGACAAATAAAATAACTTAATACCACAATCAGCTTGAGGACAAAATCTTGTTTTTGAAGGACCCGGTGAGAAAATGTTATACTTTCCTGTTTCCGTAGGTAATAAAGAGGGTCGATCTATTATTCAAATTACTGCAGAAAGTGGCAAAGAACTTACAAGGGAGACAATTGAGATCGAGGTTCGTAATCCCAATATGCCTATAACAGTCTCTAAAGACTATGTGATTGCTGCAGGGCAAAGCATGGATATTGGTGCAGAAAAGGTAGGTATGGATGGCACAAATACGACTACACTAGAATTTTCAACTTTCCCATCAATGAATATTGCCAAAAATCTTGATCAGCTGATCGATTATCCATATGGATGCCTTGAACAAACTATTTCAAAGGCTTTCCCTCAGTTGTTCCTCAATGATGTCGTACCATTGACTCAGACCAATAAGGACAAGATTAAATCCATGGTAGATATAGCCATCAGCAAGATTTCTAATTTTCAGAATTCGGAAGGTTGGTTCAGCTATTGGCCTGGAAGTGATTATGTAGACCAATATACTTCCAATTATGCCGGTCATTTTATGATAGAAGCTAAAAAAGCAGGTTATAACATTCCACAAGGTACTTATGACAGTTGGCTTAATAACCAGAAGAAAATTGCTAAACTTTGGCAACCTAAACAGTTGGCTGCAGGTTTGTATGCGCACAATGCAGATATAGATCAAGCTTACCGATTGTATACTCTTGCACTAGCAGGGAGTCCTGAACTTGGTTCGATGAATCAATTAAAAGAATTAAAAACACTTTCCAATCCAAGTAAATTTTACTTAGCCGCATCTTACGCAATAATAGGCAAAAAGGACGTTTCAAAAGCATTGCTTGCCCAAGCAAATAAAGACGTTCCAAAATATGCTGAATTTGGGTATACATTCGGTTCCGACCTCAGAGACCAAGCTATACTGTTAAATGCGCTTGTATCGGTAGAAGATAAGTTAAATGCAGCAAATGTAGCAAAATCCATGGCAACAAAAATGGGTAGCGGCAGCTGGTATGCTACTTATAGCCTATCCTATGGCCTTTGGTCAGTAGCTAAGTATTTGAAAAAATATCCACCTTCTTCTGGAATCAATGCAACTTATACGATGGGTGGAAAGGCAATATCATTAAACGAAACAAAATCTACATATTATGTTCAATTTGGTTCTAAGCAAAATGTTCAGAATTCAAAGATTGTAAACAAAGGTTCTGGTGTATTATATGTAACCATGGTTCAAAAAGGCAAACCAGCATTGACCGATCAGACTAAACAGGCTGACAATATATCTGTTTCCATAAACTATACCGACAAAAATGGTAACGCATTAAATCCTGCTAACATCAAAAAGGGGACAGAGTTTTACACATCTGCTACCGTTACAAATATTTCAAATTATTCAATAGAAATACAGGAATTAGCCCTTACCCAGATCTTTCCATCTGGCTGGGAGATAGTCAATGACAGAATGCAGGAAGGAATGATAGATCCGAACAATGGTGCTTATTATGATTATGCAGATATTAGAGACGATAGAGTGAATTATTTCTTTGATCTTCGACCAAGTAGTTCAAAAACATTTAAAACTAAACTTATAGCAGCCTATAGCGGTAAAAGTTTTGTTCCAGCTACAACATGCAGTGCAATGTATAATAATACGGTAAGTGCAAGAGTACCGGGAATGTGGGTGGCAGTGGAATAGTTGAAGATGGGTGATGAGTAATGAGTAATGGGTAATGGGTAATGGGTAATGGGTAATAACTTCGATTGAATAGTTGTACTTAATGATGGGCATTAGGGCAAGGATTGAGTTGATTTTCAATGATCTTTTACGGAATCATTCTAATTTCTGATTTCTGATTTCTGATTTCTAATTTTAAATCAGTGAAATCATAATAATCATTTAAATCAGTGGTTCAGACGAATAGGTAATGGGTAATAAGTAATGGGTAATAAGCGCGGGCGGAACTTCTTGATATAATTATTGGGCAGCTAATAATTGAAGTAAAGAAGTTCGTTTGCGGAAATCATTCTAATTTCTAATTTCTGATTTCTAATTTTAAATCCATACTTCATTTACCTCTGCGTCCAAGGGTGCGTAATTAATATATTGTACAAACCTGGGTAATTCGGAAGAATTTGGGCTGCTTCCATGCGGTAATGCCTGGTGCCAGATAATAAAATCACCTGCCTTCGCTTCAATGGGTTTTGTCCCCAAAGCGTAAATGTCTTCGTTACGTGGATTTACTGATGGTGGTAAACTTCCTAACCATGATTCTATTTTATTATGAAATCCTGGAACTAATGTAAAAACTCCTTGATTGGAAGCGGTATCTGCTAAATATAAAATACCCTGTAACCCAAAAGGAATAGGCATTGCGAGACTTACATCCCAATGCATCTTTGGTCCTGGAAATTTCCAAGAGGAGGTTTCCGGCGGATTAAAACCTACTCTATCAGTATTGACCCAAAGATCTTTTCTTGACCATAACTGTTCGTATGCTTTTCTGATCTTTGCTGATAATCGATTTTTCTCTAAAGCAGGATGCTGAAAGAGTTGGACCATGATTCCCTGACGAGCAGGGTGATCATTGTACCATGTTGAAGGATCATCTCTTTCGATATCGATAAAATCACAAATGGCATTGATTGTATCTTCGCAATCTTGGCCGGATATAACATTTCTAATAATTAAATATCCATTTTCATTCCAGAAACTAATATCGGATTCATCCAAGAATTTTTCAATTTCTCCTTCCACAATTCCATTTTCTCGATTATGTATATATCTGTTGAATTGTTCAATTTTTTCCTTAGGCAACTCGCCATTATTTATAGAAAGTACCCAGTTCTCAAAATCATTGAAATCCTTTAATGTATTATATATTTCTTTTAGAGTTTGCTCCAAACCCAATCCTAGTGCAGACAAAAGAGTAATATCAATATTCCATTCTTCAGGAAAAGCATCAGATGCTAAAGAACCATCCTTTTTAAGCTGACATTTTTGCCAGTAACGTTTCAAGTGCATTACACCCAAATTACCGATCTCAATTGAATCAGAAATATTAATTATTCTTTTACTCATTGCAAGAAATGTACAGAAATAAAGGTATAAATACTTTGGTAATAGAATGAAAATATTTAAAATATTATATTCGAAGTGAAAGATATTTATAGGCTATATTTACCTATTATTAATTTTTAAACACAGACAATGAGCCAGAAATTATTTCATATTCCTTCTTTATTAACTGCAGAAGAATTGAATGAAATCGATAAGTTGATTGCTAAATCGGAATTTATTGATGGTAAATTGACTGCTAGTTTAGCAGCCAAAGATGTGAAGAATAATCTTCAATTGGCACCAGGTAATGAGAGTATAGAAAATATTCATGAAATCATAAATAATGCCTTGAAACAAAGTCCATTATTTAATATAGCTGCCTTGCCGAAGGATGTTTTTCCATTTATAGTAAGCAAATACACTCCAGGAAAATATTATGGTTGGCATGTAGATAGTCCCATTATGGGAAATCCGCCTATTCGGACAGACTTGGCGATGACAGTATTTTTAAGCGAACCTGATACTTATGAAGGTGGAGAACTTGTCATTCAGTCAGACTCAACGGTTACATCTTTTAAACCGGCAAAAGGCGATGCGGTCTTATATCCCTGCCAATACTTGCATTGCGTTAATGAAATAAAACGAGGAGAAAGATTAGCTGCTGTGACATGGATACAAAGTAATGTTAAGGATGCTGAACAGCGTCAGATACTTTTTCAATTAAACCAGGTCCACAGCGCTTTGTATCAGGAAGCACCAAATGCACCTGCCACAAATCTCCTACTACAAACACATAGCAATTTGTTTAGGATGTGGGCAGAAATATAAAATGAGTCATGAAAGATATTATTATTCTGAAAGTATTTGCTTTTCAATCCTTTTATATAATGCAACTGATTTTTGCAAATATTCTGGCACTAACTCTTGAGAAGGCTTTTCGCTAAAAATTGTATCGGGATATTTGGCATTGTAAAGTATTCTATGCTCCATAGCATTCCTTTCATCTCTGGTAATATGGATTTTCGTTTTTGATATAATTGTGTCTATCATTTGCATTGCTCCATGATGATAATTAAGTGCATAGCAGTTTTTGTCGTTTTGGAGCACTTCATCAAATTTGAGTAAATAACTTTCTAGCACCATAGACATATACTTATCAAGATCTGAAATGTTAAGTACTTCTAGATTGAATCCAAATATCTCTGGTTCTATTAAACCTGGAATTGACTGCATTCCTCTTTTTTTTTGTTGTGAAAGCAAAACTTCATGAGGATTTCTGAATAAGAGAAAAAAAGGTGTATTCGGATATGTCATTCTTAATTCATCGTAAAAATGTATATGCCAGCTATCTAATTTTATAAAAAGCCGACATTCCTCTGCATTTCTTTTTCTTCCATAAATACTTATTGCAGCTTTTATTTGCGGCAAGATACTTAAAAGACAATTTGTTTTTTTTCCAAAACGCAACAAGTCATCAAAAAATGGAACTTCAGATAGTACTATATTAGATGGCTGAGTTGCCAACATTTGAGAAATCAAAGTTGAACCACAACGTGAGATATGAAAAATAAAAGCTGTTGGTTCAATTACGTCCATATCATTAACTAAATCACTCAAAAAGTCCGTCGAACTCATGCTCTTTTTTAAATGTCCATTTTCAGGGATACTGCGGCATCTTGATATTGTTTCGTCAAAAAAAGGATCAGTAAACTTTTTATCACCAACGTATAGCCATTGACATAAAATTTCATGATCTGACTGTAATTTAATGGGTATCCAATTTTTAAGTGCACGACCATAACTATATCTCATAAATAATTATTTTTTTGAACTTATAAAGTCTGTCAGCATTTCATGAACAGATTCATCCACTGAAGATTTCCAGGTATTTTCTCCAATCAAAATCTGTTTTCTTATTTCTGTCGCGGATATAGATGCTAAATTAGCATCAACATTTATTTCATTTACTTCGTAACCAACTTGCCTTCCATAATTCACAGAGGAGATATCAGGAATAATTATCACTTGCACCAACGGATTATTAGCGTAAATTCTTTCCCAAATCGCTTTTATTTGAAATCCAGTTAATGGATTATCTGCATTCGTTTCGACATCTCTAATAGCGATCAACACTGGCATACCTTTTTTTAAATAGGTTTCAAAGATGTGCATGTGGCCTTTGTGAGGACTTTGATAGCGTCCTATAAATAAATTGAACTTCATTTATTTGCTTCTTTAAAAATTAATTCAGTGCACTCCAGAATATTTAATAACTCTGTGTCAACAGCTACTTCAGGACTAAGGGGTGCGTAATATGGAGCCGAGATTCCAGTAAATTCTTTTATTTCTCCAGAAATAGCTTTAGCATACAAACCCTTTGGGTCTCTTTTGATGCATATGTTTATATCAGTTTTGACATAAACTTCAATCATTCTTTTGCACATTTTTCTAATATCATTGCGCGTTTCAATGTACGGTGATATTAAGGAAACAACTACGACATGACCTTGACTTTCGAGCAGAGAAGACATATATCCTACATTCAAATTATGTTTCTTTCTTGATTCTTCATCAAAACCAGTTTGAGGTATATATTTTCTAATATCGTCCCCATCTAACAAAATTACTTTCACTCCAAGGTTTTTATATTTTTGAATAAGCGATTTTGCTATAGTAGTCTTACCTGAACCACTTAACCCTGTTAAAAATATAATGGCAGGTTTTGCTTTAAATTTGGACTTACTAAACAATAAATTGATAAAGTAAAACAAGATAGTCTTCAAAAGCAAATCGCATAAAGCTAATAACAATGAAAAGATTAGCCTATTGGTATAGAAGTAAACTATTAAAAAAGAGGTGATTGCTCCTGTAAAACTATAAATAAACAGTTTTTTTAAGCGCAAATTGACAATCATAGATTTTGAAATAATTTTGATAAAGCGAAGAAAAGGATTAAAATGCTGATTAGAGTTACAAGTATTTAAAGAACTATAAACCCTTCGCTAAGTCGTTTGCCATTTTAATGCTGGTTTCTGTATTCATTTTCAATAAATTTTGGATAATTTGATTTGTAGTTGCTACATTAAATTTGCGAGAAGTATCTTCAATTTCTTTTTTTATGGGACAATCAGCATCGTTAAATAAATCTATGACCCAATCATTAACCGCGGCATCAATTACCAAATGTATTCTATCAATGCTACTTTTATTATTTATGTGGTGATGCAAATTAAAATTCATATACCAGCACTCACCCTCTTTCAAATATAATCTTTCATTATCAAGAATAAACTCAACTTCAGAATGAGTAATGACGGGAATATGGAAGCGCACTTCTCCTTTTTCATAATTTAAATCTGCGTCACGATGTTCTTTTATCGAACTTCCTGCATTTAATTTAAGCAACCGTACGGCTTGAAGTTCACATTTAAAGTTATGCAAAATATTGGTAAAGTATGGGCTTCTTTCCAAAAACTCAGTATCGCCATATTCTTTATCATTAGAAGGTGAAATTATAATATTGTCTGATTTACCATCTATACTTCGCAGTGGAATAGCACTCCATTCACCTTCATAATGTTTTACCTGATAATGAGGTCTCCAATGCAGATCTGCAAGAATTTCTACTTCTCTTAGCATTACACCTGCATTAAAAAAAATGGAAGCTGAAGGTATTTAAGTACTTTCATTCAATAGATAAACCTACGCCAGTGTAGTTTTGCAAATTTTTGTGAATTTAGCATGATTTTTTGAACCACTTTTATCAAAACCAATTTCAATTGTGTGGAATGCAAGACCATCTGAACCAGCATAATTGATTATAACTTCTTCTTTATTTTTGTTCCGGGAAATATATGGTTGCTTACAGTAATTACTAATATGAACCCCAGCAATAATATCAATGTGAGTTGAAGATTCTGCCAAAGAGAGGTCATTAAAACTATTTTCAGATTTAAATCCTAAGGATGATAGGCAAACTACCAAATTGCAACTTTTCTGTTCTTTCAAAAATATTGCTATATCATTCACATTTTTGATTGGATCTAATCCATCACCATAGGTAATAATTCCAATTTTAGTTTTACCTCTAAATATAATATCGTAATCTTTTGTTGATATTGAATTCAAGCTATCAATAAATGAAAACTGATCATGCTGATTGTCTGATGTGTTTTTACCTTTTTGCAGCAAAACCAAATTCGAATATTTGTTTTTAAGTTTTGCAAATTGTTTGACTACTTGCGAGTTACCATTTTGAAAAACTTTCCCAAAATGAGTCATAGCAACAGAATTTATATTACTTGCATGTATGTCAACTAAAGAGCCAAGACTATTTGCAATGCTTTTAAATGGATCAATTGTTAATATCGCAACGGCAGCCATGCTGCCATTTAAAAAGAATTTTCTTCTAGTATTCATGATAGTAAGCGGTTAGTTTAGGTTTCTACCTTGTGCAAAGTACTATTAAAATGTATATTTAAAAGTAAAAATATTAAAATTTCTAATAAGATAATAATTTTACTGAAAGTATTGTCCAGGTACAACTGCTTTATTCTTGTTTTATTGAATTTCATTGTTATATTTATGCAAGAAGAAATATATTTTAAGAAATTAAAAATTTGTACTTTAATTAAAATCATGTTGATTTTTAGGTTTAATAAGATTATGAAGTATGCAAAATAGAAGACATGAATCATTGAGCGATAATAATATCTATGATTATTATAAAAAATGCCTGATATTCATTGCAGATATAGGAATAGAAACCAGGTTTGAAAAGTTGTTTGAAACTACATTTTTGCCTGGCCTCTCAATAAAGGATGGCATTTTATTAATAGATGAAGATCATCTGCAATACCCAGGTGATATTTTACACGAAGCAGGGCATTTGGCTGTAGTTCCTATTAATGAAAGAGTATATCTTAACGCTCTAACAATCGAAAAAAGAGAACACAGAGAGGCTGAAGAGATGATGGCCATAGCATGGTCCTATGCTGCTTGTATCCATCTCAAGATTGACCCATATTTTGTATTCCATGAAGAGGGGTATAAAAATGGTGGAAATCATATTGCAGATTCATTTAATAATAAACAATATTTTGGTGTACCCATGCTTCAATGGAAGGGGATGACCGTCGATGAAAAAAATGCAGATGCTCTAGGGGTAAAATCTTATCCTTATATGTTGAATTGGGTTTTAAATTAATTTTTCCATTATTTTTTTTAAATAAAGCATATTAACAAAATAATGTTTCCTATATTTAGTCTTTGTAATTTTATTTAACCCTATTTCACTATAAATAATGGAAGGATATATTGGAGAAATCCGCATGTTTGCTGCAAACTTTGCCCCCAAATACTGGGCATATTGTAGTGGTCAACTATTACCTATTGCACAGAATCAGGCGCTATTTTCTATATTAGGAACGACCTTTGGTGGTAATGGAACGACAACTTTTTCTTTGCCTGATATGAGAAGTAGGACTGCAATAGGCGTTGGTCAAGGACCAGGGTTGTCCAATATTGTTGAAGGTCAAATTATGGGGACCGAAAATAATACATTAATTAATACTAATCTTCCTGCTCATACCCATGTCATTTCAGGTAGTGCCAAAATGTTAACTACCACGACTCCGGCCGATTCTCCTACTCCTGTTGGAAATTATTTTTCGAATGATGGGAGTCCTAAATATAAGACTTCAGGCAGTGGTGCAATGAAACCAGCCACAGTTGCACTAAATTTGGGAGGTTCCGGTGGAACACCTGTAAACAATATAATGCCTTCTTTAGGTATTAATTATATTATTTGTTTACAAGGTATTTTTCCATCTAGAAATTAATCAAATTTTTATTATCAAGAAATTTTAAATTTTATATCCATGGAAGGGACTATGTCAGAAATAAGGATGTTTGCAGGCAATTTTCCACCTGCTTCTTGGGCTTTTTGCAATGGTCAATTATTGGCTATAAGTGAAAATGATGCGTTATTTTCTTTAATTGGAACCACTTATGGAGGTGACGGACAGACTACTTTTGGATTGCCGGATCTTAGAGGTCGGACACCGGTTCAGCCCGGGCAAGGCCCAGGACTTAGTTCCTATGTGCTTGGTCAATCTACTGGCACCGAATCAAATACGCTCACTGTAGACAACATAAGTAACCATTCACACGGTGTTTCAGGTAATGCAGGTATAGCAAGTGCTAACGGTGATGGTCAAACACCGGTATCAGTCAATAATTTTCCGGCAGGAAATGGTGAATCAATTTATGGAACTACCTCTGATAATAGCTCAATGGCACCAGCTACTTTTACCGGATTAACTGTAGCGCCCCAAGTAGGTAATGGCAATGCTCCAATAGATAATAAACAGCCTTACTTAGCTATCAACTTTATCATTTGCTTATATGGAATTTACCCAACTCAAAATTAACTAATAATATAATTTAGTAGAAATAACATGGAAGGAACAATAGGAGAAATAAGAATGTTTGGGGGCAATTTTGGACCAAAGTTTTGGGCAATATGTCAGTCTCAGATATTAAGTATCGCATCGAATACGGCACTATTTTCAATACTTGGCACAACATATGGAGGAAATGGTCAATCTACTTTTGGGTTACCGGATTTTAGGAGTAGAATTCCAGTTGGGATGGGTCAGGGACCCGGCCTGTCATATTACTCTCTAGGAGAATCTGCTGGTAATGAAACTAAGACAATTACCAATGCTAATTTTCCTGCCCATACTCATCCTCTCAGCGGCACCATAACAATGCCAGCTACGGCTGTGCCTGGAACCGCAGATGTTTCACAGGGAAACTATCCGGCTACTCTTGATGGGACGGATATGTATTCAACAACTAATAATGGAAGCAGTTTAGCTAATATGAATACCGCTCTCACTGCATCACCGGTCGGAGGATCTATACCGGTCAATAACATACAGCCAGTTTTAGGCGTTAATTTTATTATTTGCATGCAAGGTATTTTTCCGGCAAGAAATTAAAAAGTATATTTTCATTAAATTTGCTGATTCACCAAACAAGGGCTCAATATTTATTTATAATTAGTTGAGTCTTTATGTGTATTTAACACTAACATCTTCCCAAAGAATCTAATAACTTTACATAAATTCAATTTTCTTTACAAAAGCATGACAATTGGAATATTACTGCCAGGATCGACTCTTTATCCTTCTATTGGCATGGACTTTCTTCAAGGTGTAAAATCTAGTTTCGAGTACCATAAATATACTGACCTTGATTTCAAGATAGACATTATCGGTTATGGTCTTAAAGATGAAGAGTTGTATGCTGTAGCTGAGAAATATTTAATTGTCGATAATGCTGAGTTGGTAATAGCATATCTTGAAGATTACCATGCTGCTAAGCTTTCACCTCTATTTGCTGCAGCCGGAAAGCTACTTATCATTGTAAATGCCGGTGCTAATTATCCTGATATATCCATATCACAAATAAAAAACACCATATTTCATTCTCTCAATGATTCTTTATGCTGTTTCCTTACCGGAAAATATGTTACTAAGAAGGCAGAGGGAATAACGGCTATCCTGGCAACCTCATTTTTTGATGGAGGTTATAGACATACACACGCCATGACTAACGCATTTACAAATTCCGGCGGAACAATTGAACATAATTACGTAAGTCATTATAAAAAAGAAGCATTTAACACGGATACATTAACGACTTTCATTGAAGAGAGTGCTGATGTAAAGAATTTATTGGCAATTTTTAGTGGAGATTCTGCGCGTTTTTTTTATGAAAAACTTGCTGACATAAGTAGCAAAGCGCATCTGAATTGGTATTGTTCGCCCATGATGTTTGATTGTACACCTGGAGATTTTGAAGAGCCTAAGCCTGATGTTCCAATGAATATTAGAGGATACACTTTTTGGGTGCCTGAGCTTGAAAATAAAATCAACCACGCTTTCTTAGAATATTACAGGGCTAAAAACAATAAAGAAGCAAATCTCTTTTCGATGCAAGGTTGGGAAACTGCCCTATTGGTTATGGAATATCTCCAACAACTTAAAAACACTCCAAATTGTGAATCAGCAATCATACAGCTAATAAGCAAAGAAATTAAAAGTCCTCGTGGAACAATATTTATAAATAAAGAGAGATATATTATTGCACCGGCTTATCTAGTTAGCGCAAGCGGTAGACTTCAAATAACAATTGAAGAAACAATCTCTGATACAACAGAACCATGGCAGGAAATGGTTGCACAGATCCCTGATGAACTTTACACTTCCTGGAGAAATACCTATCTCTGTATATGATTGGCCCCATCAACATTATGATTTTATGTAATAATGAGTTGGCACTCCCTGCTATGCAACAGTTATACATGAAAGGTAATCTAAAAGCTGTAGTAGTTCCTGAAGAAAATACATCGTTATTTACATTGCTTAATCAAATTCTATCCGGTACAGGAGTTATTTTATTACAAGTAAATAAACAAAACTTACAAATTAAGCTTCAGACCTTAATTACTGAAAAGAATATTACCACGGCATGGATGATGACATTTGCTTTTATCATCCCAAATTCGGTTCTTAAAATCCTCCAGAATAAATTTTTAAATTTTCACTACGGAATCTTACCAAAATATCGCGGACCAAATCCTATTCTTGCTCAAATGCTCCATGGTGAATCCGAGAGTGGTATTTCAGTCCATGTGGTAGATAAAAAAATAGATAATGGCCCTATGGTCATGCAGGAAAGAATTGCCATAGATGATAGAGACACATTTGGGATACAACTAAAGAAATTAAGTTTTCTTGGTGCTTCAATGGCATTAAGACTATTGGAAATGTTTACAGTAGATTCGCCTCTCCCTTCTGTTAAACAGGATCAAACTAAAGCCTTCTATTTTAAAAATCCTCTTGCATCAGATCTCATGATCAATTGGAACACCATGAGTAGATGGCAGGTTATTCGACTTATTAATGCCTGTAATCCTTGGAATAAAGGTGCAGGTACTTATATAAACAATATGGGTATTTGCTTAACAGATGCTGAAATCTGTGATGATGCAGTGACAGAACGTATACTGCCCGGAACCATCGTAACTTTAGATAAACTAAATGGCTTAACTGTTTATTGCTTCGATCAAAAACTTATTAAAATTAATGTAATAAATCTGGATGAAGGCTTCTTTGCAGCTTCAAGATTATTAGAATTTGGGTTAAAGCCAAAAGATAGATTCTTAAGTCCATAGAATTGTCAATTAGCTAATGGCTTTTAGCTGTTGGCCCTTTTAAACAAGATTAAATTATTCATAAAGTAGATGTTTTTGGGTATCTGATTATCTGATCACACAATCACCCTATCACATATCACTTATCCAACACCTTCTCACTTTCTCACTTTCTCACTTTATCTAATCACAATGGATCATCTTTGGCGTAGTTCCTTCCACATTAAGATGGGGACTTACATATGGAATTCCAAGATTTAATCCGCGAAGGATTAGTAACACTGACATACAAACGACCATTATTGGCAAAGCTTTTTTTAGCTGTAGCCTCCACGAAAACTTAATACTTTTTCCAAATATCATCAATAATGTCATTAATGGGATTGTACCAAGACCAAAAGAGAACATTAACAATGTACCATTTTGAATGCTTCCCGTGGCCATAGCAGAGCCTATAGCCAGATAGACCATTCCACATGGAAGCAAACCATTTAGGATTCCAACTAATAAAGAGGATTTGAATAAACTTTTACTTTTCATTTGAGTAACCAATGCATTTTTAATCGCATTCGTAAATCTATTTATAAAAGGAAATAGATTAGTTTTAGAGCTGTTAATGAAATAAAGAAGCAAAATTCCAATCCCAACTGAAATAGATAAGACCTGTTGGTATCCTGCTATGAAGAAATTATTGCCTAACCAGCCAAACAACAATCCTAGTAACCCATACGTAATAGCTCTGCCTGAATTGTAAAGTAAAATATTTAGTATTTGTTGATCGCGTCCTTGTCCCATTGGTAGTGCCATCGCAAGTGGTCCGCACATACCTACACAATGCAAGCTTCCTGCCAACCCAATTCCCAAACCTGCAATAATTGAAGGCCACATTTTATTCTAATTTACATCAACGAAAAGCTGTTTGTAGTAAGGCGTAACACCATTCGTCCATGATACTCTTACATTATAATTTCCTTTTACAAGGGAAGACTTTGGAATTAATTGGACACCGTTATTAGGAATTAATTCAATATTTCTGTCCAACCTTTTATCTGCAGGTCTCAAAAAATTTAAATTTCCCTCCTGTAAACTGTCTGTAACGTTTTCTGAAATATGCACCACTAGATATTTGGTGCTATCGTATATAGTTATATGACCATGAGCTTTATTAAGGTTTTCTTCACCATCTATTAAAGATTGATGTTTTAATTCTCTTTCATAGTATTGGTCATCCATCATTTCAATCTTCTGACGAGATGATACATACACCATGCTGCCAATACCTAAAACGAATAAAATAATTACCGCCAATATCCCGTGTCCCCAATTCATTTAAACTTCATTTAATTTTTAATACTTATTTAAAAGGACCTAAAAAAGTAGTCTTGATTGTTTGAACAACCTTTCCATCTGCTATTACATCTATGCCAATTTTATTACTTCGTTCTTTTACATCTTTATTGTCCAAAATGACGAAAAAAGTAAATTCATTTAATGATTCCTTCTTTAATAAAGATTCATGAGCGCTAACAATCTTGATTTCTCCACTGAGATCAGTTAATTTAAATTGCAATGGTAGATTTTTGTTGGTCTTGTTGATCATTTTTGCATCATAAAGATTACTGATCTTTTCATCCGGCAATTCTTGATATAATTGACCCTTAATACGAGAAACTTGTCCATCAATACTTCTACTGCTAAAAATCAGAAAAGACATAACTCCCATCAACAAAACTAATATGCCACTATAACCTTTCATTCGTGTGGTAAACTTAAATGGGACCTTATCTGCTATTTGATTTTCAGATGCATATCTTATCAAACCCAATGGACGTTCAATCTTATCCATCACCTCATCACAGGCATCAATGCAAGCAGTGCATCCTACACATTCCATTTGAACACCATCTCGAATATCGATACCTGTAGGACAAACTATAACACATTTTTTACAATCTATACAATCTCCTGTCACAGATTCTTCCTTCTTATTGATCCTTCCTCTTGGTTCTCCTCGAACGAAGTCATATGATACTTGCATACTATTTTTATCAAGCATTACGCTCTGCAGTCTACCATATGGGCAAATAGTAGTGCATACTATTTCCCTTACGAAAGCAAATACACCATAGAAAATACCGGTAAATACCAAAATGCCTGTCAATAATGATACATGCTCTGTAATCGGTTCACGTATGATTTTTAGGAGCTCATCACTGCCGAGTATGTATGCTAGAAATGTATTCGCAATGAGAAAAGACAAAAGCAAGAAAACTAAATGTTTAGTACCCCGTTTTCTAATCTTATTTGCATTCCAGACTGATTGATCCAACTTTTTTTGCTGAGTAGGGCTTCCTTCAATCCACCACTCTACTTTTCTGAATAAGCCCTCCATGAAGACAGTTTGAGGGCAAACCCAACCGCAAAATAGCCTGCCATAAATAGCTGTAAACAAAACGATAAAAACAATTAATGTAATCATCCCGACAGCAAAGATGAAAAAATCCTGAGGCCAGAATATTTTTCCAAAAAGGATGAATTCTCCTTTAGGAAAATTTAACATGAAAAATGGACGACCATTATATCTGATCAGAGGTAAAGTAAAAAATAATGCGAAATAGAAATAATTAAGTAGATCTCTGTATTTGGTAAATTTTCCCTTAGCTCTACTTACATAAAACCAATTCCGCTTACCATCTTCAGATACTCCGCTCATGCGATCTCTGAAAGCTTCATTACCTGATTCGTATATATGTAAATCGTTCATTTATGTTGCATTAATTTACAGCGGGCGTTGCCAAAGAATCTTTAGTGCTTATAAGATCAAGCTTAATATCATATTTATCTCCTTGCTGTGCCTTAGGGCCAGGAGGGTTGGTACCATGAATTGATTTAATATAACTGGATAATTGAGCAATTTGATTTGCGGAAAAGTCCTCCTGCCATGATTTCATACCTTTTTCAGCCACACCATATTTTACAACTTTAAAGATATCAACTATATGACCGCCATGCAACCAATAGTCATCAGTAAGATTCGGACCTACACCGCCTTGCCCTTCGCTGCCATGACATGCTACACAATTCGCAGCATAGATAGATTTGCCAACAGCAATGGCAGAAGCATCCATCATAGTAACATTAGTTTCATCAACCATTTCTCCTTGTCCGCTCAAATATGCTTTTTGAGCCAATCTTGCTTCAGCTACTTCGGTATTGTATTCTTCTAATTGATTCGGAGCTGAATAAGCTATATGATATGTGTACATATAAATACCTGCAATAATTATCGAAGCAATGAAACTGTATGTGAACCATGGAGGAGTAGCATTGTCTAACTCACGGATACCATCATAACTGTGTCCTGTGTCCAACTCGCCTTCTTCCTCAATTGGCCTTAATTTATTCAAGGCTATCCATAATTTAGAAAAGCTCCATTCTTTACCCTTATTCAGAATTTTTTGGGTTCTCTTGTATTCCTCAATTCCAGTGAAGTATTTTATCCAATTAATAATCACTAAAATTGTCACTAATTCCAATATTATAAAAAAATACAACATCATTCTCACCCCACTCAACCACTCAGGTAGACTTCCATTAGCAGCACTTGCATCTGTGGAAATAAATGCTGTCAAGCATACAATAATTAATAGAGTTTTCAAGGCTGAAAGATTATTTCGATTCTTCTCCTTTTCATTGGCTTGATACGTGACCATTGATAAATGCAATGTGTTGGAAAGAATAATGATGATCAACAACAACACAAGAGCAAACCCGATTAATATCCAATCAATAGGCATCAAAGAAGCAAACAAGGAAGTTTCTGCAGCAGGAGATGCTCCTTGAGCCAAACAGAAATTTCCAGAAAATAGCACTATTACTAAAATAATAATAGGCAGTATTAAATATTTTTTTGATTTCATTTTTATTCTATTATTCTTGATCATTTAGATGTATTTCCATCTTCCAGTGGTAGATTTTCAATATACTCTACTGTAACTGAATCTGTTTTGTATGCCCAAATTATTACTAATGTAAAAAAGAGGACGAAAAGAATCAGAGAGAATAAAGGATATATTGATACTCCGGATATTTTTGTCAAATAATTAGCGAATTTCATATCTAAATATTTTAATTAATTAAAAATTATAACCCATTAGTTTTTGGCTTTAATATCTGTACCCATTCTCTGCAAATAAGCTATAAGCGCGATAATCTCTTTATCACTTTGAATAACGATTTTATCTTTTGCTAAACTTTCTGCTATAGACTTGGCCTGTTTCTTCATATCATCATTTGCTTTAGCTTCATAATTTTTAGGATATGGAACACCTAGCCGTCGCATAGCATGGATCTTACTATTCGTAGTACCTGCATCTACTGATTTTTCAAACAACCATGGATAAGGAGGCATAATCGAACCCGGTGACATTGATACTGGTTCTAACATGTGATTAAAGTGCCAGCTATCAGGGTATTTACCTCCGATTCTTGCAAGATCTGGTCCTGTACGTTTACTTCCCCATTGGAATGGATGGTCATAAACATATTCACCAGCTTTAGAGTATTCTCCATATCGAGCCACTTCATATCGGAATGGCCTAATCATCTGAGAGTGGCAGTTATAACAACCTTCCTTCACATAGATATCTCTACCCTGGAGTTCTAGTGGAGTGTATGGTTTTACACTGGCGATCGAAGGAATGTTAGTTTTAACCAAAAATGTCGGAACAATCTCTACGAGACCACCTATTCCTACTACAATTAAACTAAACACAAGTAATGTAATTGGTCTTCTTTCAACCCAAGAATGCCAATGGGCAGCCTTTGGTTTGATATACTTAGCAGGTAAAGCCGGTGCTTCTGCTGATTCATATCTATTAAACTTACCTGCTTTGGCAGTTTTCCATAGATTGTAAATCATTAATATTACTCCAGTCAAATAAATAGTACCACCAATTCCTCTCAAAACATAAAAAGGAACAATGGTTTGAACGATATCAATAAATTGGTATTGTAACTGACCTTCAGGTGTAAAAGCAGACATCATGAAATAAGACTTAAATGATGCCCAATACATTGGAATTACATACAGCAACATACCAAGCGTGCCGATCCAGAAATGGTTGGTAGCTAATTTTTTAGAATACAATTTTGTATTGAAAATTCTTGGGAATAACCAATATATCATACCAAACGTCAGAAATCCATTCCATCCCAAAGCACCTACATGCACATGCGCTATAGTCCAGTCAGAATAGTGGGAAATGGCATTGACATTCTTTAGTGATAACATCGGTCCTTCAAAAGTTGCCATTCCATAACAGGTAACTGCTACAACAAAGAATTTAAGAATAGGATCCTCTCTAACTTTATCCCATGCACCTCTCAAGGTAAACAAACCATTCAACATACCTCCCCAACTAGGCAGTAATAGCATGATAGAAAATACAGTTCCTAAAGATTGAGCCCATTCCGGCAATGCAGTATACAATAAGTGGTGTGGACCAGCCCATATATAAAGAAATATCAAACTCCAGAAGTGTACAATACTTAATCTATAAGAATAAACCGGTCTCTCAGCCGCCTTAGGAAGAAAATAATACATCAATCCTAAATATGGTGTTGTTAGGAAAAATGCGACAGCATTATGTCCATACCACCATTGAACAAGTGCATCCTGAACACCGGCATACCATGAATAACTATGCATAAATGAAACCGGAATCGCAAAGGAATTGACAATATGCAACATAGCAACTGTTACCCAAGATGCTATAAAGAACCAAATAGCAACGTATAAATGCCTTTCTCTTCTCTTGATTAGAGTTCCAAACATATTGATACCGAATATTACCCATATCACCGTAATAGCAATGTCTAAAGGCCATTCTAGTTCAGCATATTCTTTACCTCCCGTGAAGCCCATCATTAAAGTAACAGCTGCTGCTACTATAATAGTCTGCCATCCCCAGAAATGAATATTACCCAAGGTTTTGCTCCACATAGGTGTCTTGAGTAATCTCGGCATAGAGTAATAAACAGCAGTAAATATACCATTGCCAACAAATGCAAATATCACTGCATTTGTATGAACCGGTCGCAATCTACCAAATGAGGTATACTCAATTCCAAAATTCAGAATGGGAAAAGCAAGTTGAAAAGCTATCAGAACTCCTACTAGCATTCCTATTGCTCCCCAACCTATGGTGGCAACTGCAAATAGCTTTGGTAATTGATTATCGTATCGAAACTTTTGTAATTCCATGAAAAAATATGTTTTATTTGTTTTGTTCGTTTTTCTTGTCTTCGAATAAGATCCTGTTGGCTGAAGAGAATTGATCATCAAACTGACCATCACTGTTACTCCATAAAAAAGCAATTAGAAAACTGCCTGAAATAGCCAGACTTACTATTAGAAGAATTATCAATACACTCATCTTACTGTTTTTATTTTCATCTTTCGAGCCAAAAACCCACTTAAAGAGTAGGTTATCAATAGAATAGTTAATGAACTTAATGGCATCAAAATGGCAGCAATCATGGGTGATAATAGTCCCTGTACTGAATAGTATAATCCAATTATATTATAAAGTATTGAAACCGCAAATGCAGCGAATATTACTTTTCTGCCCAAGACTGCGGTATATAAAAATTTATTTAAATCAGACAGCATCCTTCCATCCAGTATACCATCAGCAGCAGGAGTAAAATTATTTCCGGAATCATTTATTGCGATCCCTACATCACTTTGCTTCAAGGCTCCTGCATCATTCAGTCCATCCCCTACCATCATTACATTTTGGCCCTCCGATTGCAGCGTTTTGATGTATTCAAGTTTCTCTTGAGGTGCCTGATTAAAAAAACATGCTTGCTCATTATTAATAATTGACTGAAGATATTTTTTCTCATTTTCGTTATCACCACTCAATATAGATATTTTATAGCTTTTTCCAATTGCCTTTATCATTTCTGAAACTCCTTCTCTATAAATATTTTTAATGCCGTAACAACCTAATGTTTTTCCATCGATTGAAATAAATACCTGAGCTCCTTTTACTTCATATAAGTTTGGTGAAACATTAATAAATGAAGCAGAACCAATTTTGTAATGTCTATCATTATACCAAGCTTCGATTCCCTTTCCTGGAATATTCTTAAAATTCTCAATACTAATATCATTATAAATACCAATATCTTGTTTGATAGCCTTACTTAAGGAGTGGTTAGATCTATCCAATAATGCATAAACCACATTTAAATTTTCATAATCTATTGATTCACCAACATATTGAACTTCATTGATATGATTATCTGTCAGCGTACCTGTTTTATCGAAGACAATATGATCTATTTTTGTCATTGCTTCAATTACATCATGATGTCTTAAATAAAATTTTCGTTGGCTAAATATACGCATTAAGTTGCCGTATGTATAGGTAGTAGATAAAAGTAATGCACAAGGGCAAGCCACGATAAAAACAGCCGTCAAAGCCCTCCACATAGTATTCGTATCGCCTCTATAGATCCAGTAGGCAGCAGTAGTGATCCCTATTAATAATAAAACCACTGTAAAGTAGCGACTTACTGAATGGATAAATGACTTTGGATGTTTTTTGTCACTGAATACACTGTTATTCCATAAGTTAGTAAGATAACTTTGGGCAATTGGCTTTATTACTACAAGTTCTATATTTTCATCTAATTGTTTACCTCCAGCGTAAATGATCTCTCCGATTTTAACATTTGTAGGATTACTTTCGCCTGTTACAAAGCTGTAATCTATTAATGCTTTTCCTTTAGATAATAGAGCGTCCACAGGAATTATTTCCCCATTGTGAATTCTTATTACGTCGTCAACTTTGATGTCCTCTACTTCGGTGTTGATTAATTTACCCTTGTTTAATAATTTTACAGACAAGGGGAAAAATGATTTATAATCTCGATCAAAGGACATTGACTTGTAAGCTTGATCTTGCATCAGTCTTCCAACCAACATAAAGAAAATTATTCCAGACATACTATCCAGATATCCTGATCCTGAGCCCCAGATCATTTCATAAATACTTCTAATAAAAGTAATAGCAATAGCAAAAGCTATAGGTGCATCAATATTTAGAAAACCTTCTCTTAGAGATTTCCAAGCTGAAGTAAAAAATTCCTGCCCTGAATAAAATATCACCGGAAGTGATAGTGATATCATTGCATATTTCAAAAATAACTGAATAGGAGCATCTATCACTGAACCTGAAGCAAGGTATTCAGGTAGGCTCATCATCATTATGTTTGCAAAGCAAAATCCCGCAATTCCAATCTTATATATTTTACTTCGATCAGGTGTTTTTGCCTTTTTAATTCCGGCATCTGATAAGCTAATGAATGGTTCATAACCCAAATGAGCCAGATCTGAAACGAGTGAAGATAACTTTAGGAGGTTGTGGTCGTAAATAATATGGACTTCCTTTAAAGAAAAATCAACCCTTGCATTGTAAACAGCATCATTGATTTTATGTAAATTTTCAAGGAGATAAAGGCAGCTGCTGCAATGAATTTGAGGAAGTTGGAATTGAATATGTGTGATACTGTTATTTCTAAATAAAATCAATTTATTGGCGATCTCCTCATTATCCAAATAATCGTATTTGCTTGGTCTAATCTCGTCGCGCATTGAAATGCCGGGCATCTCATTAAGATTATAGTAATCACATAAACCGTTTTCATTTAGAATATTATACACAGTTCTACATCCATTACAGCAAAATGTAAGTGAATTATCAACATATTGACTATTACAAGGATCCCCACAGTGCGCGCACATCACTGAGGTTAGTGATGCACTACTTTTTGACATGACTTTTTTGCTTTAGGTTTGGAAGGATTGAACTTTGAGTCACTTTGTCATAAAGTGTAAGCCTACTAGGAATAAAACTATTTCTAAATGCTGAGACCAAACGTGATATTTTCTCAGATTGATTATAAGGTTTTGTATCTATCATTTCAAGCATAGAATTTATTCTATGATCCTTGACCTCGATAAGTTTCAATAATTCCGTAAGATTATCAACAGAGAAAGATGGCTCTTGACCGTACATTAGGCCACAGTCAATTAGCGTTTTAAACACTAATTTACGTTCGAAATGTATAAGACTTTCAAATTCATTACGAAGTTTATGAATCATTTCAGATAAATCTGAGATAAATTCGACATTTTCGTTTTCAAGACAAAACATTACACTATCGTCCAACAGCAATCCAATCTTAGGATATACTTTTTGATCTAGTTCTGTAAATATTTTGTGCAATTGACTTGTCAAACTTATCATTTCCAAGGTTTATGCTGCAAAGATGGCTAACTCATAGTTAAAAAACTATGACTTTTAAGGTAATAAAACATGATTTAAATCATGTTTTAACATAAGAAACTTAATCAATAGATATTTCTATATGAAAGAATTACCCTTCTGGGCTTCCCTACCAGACTTCATTATTGGGGCAAGCCTAGCGTCACCTCTTTAGTGAGCAAATCCACCTCCGTTGAACTTTGGCGGTTAAACTTCTGACTTCTAATTTCTACCATAGATTTAGTAATAGCAATAGTTTTAGAATATATTTATAACGCTGAAAATTAAGTTAATAACTAATGTTAGCAGTCC
Organism: Candidatus Brachybacter algidus; assembly: GCA_016711705.1. Taxonomy (GTDB): domain Bacteria; phylum Bacteroidota; class Bacteroidia; order Chitinophagales; family Saprospiraceae; genus Parvibacillus; species Parvibacillus algidus. The sequence continues at coordinate 758,985 of JADJSK010000001.1, forward strand.
TAACTAGCTTATCATGTTCCAAAATAAGGATTTTTTTACCTTCAAGTGATATAATTCCGGCAGCATTGAATTCGGAAAGAAGTCTAATGACACTTTCTGTAGAAGTGCCTATGTAATCAGCGAGTTCTTCTCTTGTGAGTCTGACATTGAGAGATTTATTATCCTCTTCCATTCCATAAGTAGCTTTAATAAATAAAAGCGTCTCAGCCATTCGTTCCCTAACATTCTTTTGGGAAAGAGAAATTATTTTATCTTCTGCCTTTTTGAGATCATTGCTGATCAATTTGAAAATCTGTTGAGCAATCCTTGGTTCTTGCATGGCAAGATCCATAAAAAATGTTTTGTCAATAACGCATGCGGAGCAATCCTCCAAAGCTATAGCAGATAGATGATATCTTTCATTAGAAACAAGTGCTCGATAACCGATTATTTCACCACTCTTGGCCAATCTCATAATCTGCTCTTTTCCATCTATTCCTTGCGTAGAAAGTTTGACTTTACCTGAATGAATACAAAATAACCCAACCGGCATTGCATTTTCTGCAAATAAAACCTGTCCCTTTCTGAAAACAGTACAATACTTGTGTGCATTGAGATCTATAACCTGTGTATCGGACAAAATGGAGAAAATCGAATTATCAAACATATTGCAATTTTGACAAGACCTTTCTCTAACCATCAATGGAACTTTCATTCTTAATTTTTAATACTTATATATGCTAAGATACATAATATAACTTCTTTCTTGAACAAGATGTTTAGTATAGAATCTATTTTAAACATTTTACCTCAGATATAATTATTAATAGCATATGGATCAATTATTGAAAGATATTAGGTCATGCACACTTTGCGCTGAGCACCTGCCGTTAGGGCCAAACCCTGTTATTACAGTTTCCCCTCAAACAAAAATCTTAATAATTGGACAGGCTCCAGGTACTAAAGTACATGCAAGTGGTATACCTTGGGATGATCTTAGTGGAAGGGCTTTGAGAAGGTGGCTGGGCGTTGATTCAAATGTCTTTTACAATTCCGGAATATTTGGGATTATGGCCATGGGTATGTGCTATCCGGGTAAAGGATTGCGAGGAGATCTGCCTCCAAGACCTGAATGCGCAAAGCATTGGCATCATCAGGTGCTGGAGCATCTACCTGACTTACAATTAACATTATTAATCGGAATGTATGCTCAGAAATTCTATTTGGGTAAAAACGCAAAATCTACATTGAGCGAAACAGTCAAGAACTTCGAAAATTATTTGCCTAAATACTTTCCTTTAGTACATCCATCACCTAGAAATATCAGATGGCAAAGGAATAATCCATGGTTTGAAGAAGACGTCGTACCTGCCTTGGAAGTTGTAGTTGGAGAAATCATGCAGCAATGTCGGTAAAATACTGATTTATTAAAATCTGCATTTAAGATTACAATCAAAATGTTACGTATAAAGAAAATTATCAACCGACTATATTAACTTCCGGGCATATATTTATTTCAAATTTTTCACTCACTGCCAATTGTATTTCTTCAGCCAGTTCAAGTATTTCTTCACCAGTAGCATTTCCATAATTCACCAAAACGAGTGCTTGTTTTGCATGTGAACCTGCATCCCCTTTCCTTTTACCTTTGAATCCGCATTGCTCTATGAGCCAGCCAGCAGGAACTTTAATTGATTCATTATTGACAGGATATCCAGGGAGATCAGGAAATTCAATTTTCAACTTGTTATAATGATCAATAGATATTATCGGGTTTTTAAAGAAACTTCCTGCATTGCCTAGTTCATCAGGATCAGGCAACTTACTTTTTCTTATAGAAATTATAGCATCTGAAATTTGACCTGGCAAATATGGGCCTTCTATTCCCAATCCATCCAATGTTTTAATTATATCGCCATAATCTACGTTTGTATATCCATCATTTTTTAAGTGCATCTGGATGGAAAGTATAATCAATTGACCTTTAAATTCATTTTTAAAAATACTATCCCTATACCCAAAGCGGCATTCATCTTTAAAGAATGTCCTGGTCTCACCAGTAATAATATCAAATGCTTGCAATGAATGAAATACTTCTTGAAATTCCACACCATATGCGCCGATATTTTGCATTGGAGCTGCTCCAACAGTTCCGGGGATAAGAGAAAGATTTTCCAATCCGTTAAGGCCATGTCTAAGTGAATACAGTACTGTATCATGCCATAACTCACCCGAAGCGACTTTCAAAATAGTTTTTCCATCAGATGTCTCTCCAAGGATATCTCTACCTTTCAACATATTTAACAAAATGGTGCCTTCGTAATTTTTCAAAAATAAGACATTACTGCCTCCACCTAAAAACATCCAATTAGTATTTTTGAAAAAGTGGTCTTGAAACAATTCATCCAACTGACTCACATCCATAATCTCAATGATGGAGTCTGCATATACTTCGCAGTGAAAAGTATGAAGGTCTTTTAGTGGGTACATTTAATTATCGGTTAATTGTGAAACTAGTGATTTTACTTGCTTTTCAATTTCAAAATCAATACTGCCCAATTTTTTATAAAATAATTTCTTATCAAGAGTAGCTAATTTATGAACCCTGATACTTGATGGAATTAATAAACCAAACTTTGCCCAGTTTTCAACAATAATATCATATTTATCAAAATGTTTCTGACTTGTAATCCTGCAAACTAATATATCACCATCATTAAAATCATTTATTATCAAAGCTGGTCTCTTTTTAAAATTTGTACCATCAGAAAAAAGGAAAGTTCAGTAATACAACATCACCAAATTTAAACTGTATCATAATATTCTATCATAAATTGAATCTTCTTCTGAAAACCCACTTAAAAATTGATCCTGTACAGTTTTCTTATATAAAAGTTCTTCGGATGCATCTTCATTAAATTGGATAATCACTCTGACATGTTCGATATTTGAATCAGCAAGAAGATTTTCAGGAATTTCAATCTTATGATTATTAATGCTTGTTAAAAATTCGATTGATTTCATAGCTACATTATGATTTTTTTTGGGAAAATATTTATATACAAAGATGATAATTAATTAAGATTTAAAAGTCTAAATAGTTTAATATTGAAACTTCATTAGATAGAAATCACACTTCATATGTCTTAGCTATTTTATCAAGATTCAAACTCCTGGCCATTGCATCAAAAATCTTTTTATAAGTTCCTCCTTCGCGATATACTTCCTCATGTATACCTGACTCAACGACCATTCCTTCTTCCATCACATAGATGCGCTCAGCATCTATGATTTGTGAAAGGCTGTGAGAGATTACAATGACAGTCCTGTTTTGTTTAATAGCATCCAAACTGTTTTTGATTTGTTCAGTTGTGATAGCGTCCAGACTCGCTGTGGGTTCATCCAGAAAGATGATAGGCGGATCCTTGATGAATAGACGAGCTATTGCAATACGCTGTTGCTGACCACCTGACAATAAGCTTGCTTGTGATTTGTATTTGTCAGGCAATTCCATGATTTGATCATGTATATAGGCCTTTTGTGCGGCTAGTACGACCTCCTCATAACTTGCATTTAAATCTCCATAGCGAATGTTTTCTTCGATCGTTCCCTTGAAGATGTGATTCTTCTGTAGCACTAAACCTATCTTTTCTCTCAGAAAAGTAGTATCGTATTCCGATAGATCTACTCCATCAAGCAGTATTCTGCCCCTTGTAGGTTCATAAAACTTATCAAGAAGGTTGATTACGGTACTTTTACCGGCTCCTGACAATCCTACAAAAGCTGTTATAGAACCTGGGATTATTTCCATGTTGATGTGCTTCAATGCTTTTGTCCCATTGGGATAGGAAAAAGATACATCCTGGATTTCAAATTTTCCACTAACTTTTGACGGCTTATAGTTGCCGGTTTTTTCCATCTCAATTTCAGCATTCATAATATCAAAGAAGCCTTCAGAATAAATCATTGCATCACTCATCTCATCGTAGATTCTGTGCAGCTGACGAATAGGAGAAGTTACATTATTCAATAGTAAAATATGGAACATAATCGCACCAATGGTCATGTCGCCATTTAGCACCAAATAAGCAGTAAGAATGATTATAACTACGATACCCATCTGCTCAACAAAACTCTTAAGACCGTCATATATAAAATTGGTTCGACGGGTTTTCATTTGAGCGTCTGTTAAATCCGACTGCAGATCTAGTTGCTTTTTAGATTCTGATTTTTCTCGTACAAATGATTTTATAACCGTTATTGACTCAATAATCGAGACAATTCCCTGACTTTTATTTTCACGGAATCCTCTCAAACTTCTTCTTACACCACTGAGTTTTTTAGCTTGACTTTGACTGATGAAAAAGTATATTGGAATAATGCAAAGTCCCACAAAACCGACATATTTGTTGGCATTGAACATGACAAATAATGCTACTAAACTATTTGCTAATAAAGGAAGTATATCTATAAAGAAATTTTGAACTAATCTGGTAAGACTCTCAATTCCGCGATCAATTCGAGTTTGTAATTTCCCTGTTTCATTATTTGTACTTGTAAAAAAAGCCAGTCTGTAGGCAAGGATTTTATCTATCACTGCCTGAGCGAGGTCTTTAGAAACATATATTCTTAATTTTTCGCCATAAAATTTCTGGCCAAAAGAAATGAAAGCATTTAGTATTTCTTTGGTAAGCAACACTGTTGTAATAATAGTCAATATATGAATACCTTCTTTAATACCTTTGTTTGCTTCCACCAGGTCGTTAATGCCATCGACGGCATATCGCAAGATCCATGCATTTACCTGAGCTGTCAATGAACCAATCAATGTCAATATTAATGTGGCGAATACTAAAAATCTGTAAGGCCTTACATAAGGTTTTAGTTGGCTATATAATTCTTTTAATTTCAAATGTTTATTTATAATATTTTAATTCATGATTTACTGGGCTTACAAAACTTTTAGAAATATACAGAAGTGCAAAAGCTATTTAATCTCTATTTCTAAATCATCAAATTTTTCAGTAATCCAAAAAGAATTAACATTCGAACCATTAGCGATTTGTACGATTTGTAAGTTTATCAATTCCAATAATGAAAGAAATAAAACAATGGCATGGATTCTGTTTTCACTTTTTTCAAAAATGTCTTCAAAAGAGCAATTTTTTTTCTTTTTTAAAGCCAACATTATATCTTCTCTACATTCATGGACTGTATAAGGATAATCTACTAACTGATGGATTGTACCTGATTTTTTTTCACCCATCCGCTCAATTAGCCGATTGAATGTTTTGATAAGTTGATATAGACTGGCTGATTCAAGTTCGTTATAGCTTACGGAAGCGTGTTGGATTCTCTTAATATCCTCTGCGATACTTCCACGTTTGTGCATCTTGGCTTTCAATTCTTCCATTATTGAAAGTTCGGTAGCAATTTCTTTAAAACTTTTAAAAATAAGAATACGATTGACCAGTTCCAATCTAGGATCATCAACTTCATGATTTTCATCCGATTTTTTCAAAGGAAGCAGCATCCTAGCTTTAATGCGCATGAGTGTCGCTGCGGTAACGATAAATTCGCTTGCAAGGTCGATATTAATAGCATCCATGCTGCGGATATAAGCAAGAAAATCTCCAGTGATCTTTGCTATCGGTATATTTTGTATATCCAGTTCATCTCTTTCAATGAAGAAAAGTAACAAATCAAATGGCCCGTCAAAGACAGGTAAGTGAATGTTGTAAGTTTCTTTTTGATTTAATTCAGACATCTGATGCGAAGGTAATAGATTTGGCCTTACTTTTACATCCAAAATATGTCATAAATTTTGAAAGAAACCGGTAAAATATATCTTATTCCTGTACCGATTGATGATGCAGGTTTAGAAACTATACCAAAGTCTACGCTGGAGATTCTATTTCAATTGAGTCATTTTGTTGTTGAGCGCTCCAAGACTGCCAGGAAATTCATTAAGTTACTTGGACATCCACTTCCTCAAAGTGAATTAAGAGTTACGGAAATGCCCAAACATGGCAAAATTGATTTTGAAGAGGTCTTAGACATCGTAAAGGCGGGACACGATATAGGAATAATGTCTGAAAGCGGTTGCCCGGGCATAGCAGATCCTGGAGCAGAAATTGCATCATGGGCACATCTAAAAGATATTCAAGTCGTCCCAATGGTAGGCCCGAGTTCCTTATTACTTGCGTTGATGGCTAGTGGTTTTTCCGGACAGAGTTTTGTCTTTCATGGCTATTTACCGGCTGATAAAGAAGAACTTGTAAAAAAGTTAAGATTACTGGAGGTACATGCGAATAAACTTGGTCAGACACAAATTTTCATCGAAACTCCTTATCGAAATAAAAAAATGTTTGAAGCCGCAATGAATACGCTTTTACCTGAGTCAAAGTTATCCGTGCATATGGGTTTAACAGGGCCAAATGCTTTTTCGATGACAAAGACCATTAAGGAATGGAAGTTGTTGAAGGGTATATTTCTGAGAGATGATGTACCGGCGGTGTTTATAATTGGGTGAAGAATGGGTAATGGATAATCGGGTGATCAGGTGATAAGTGATGAGTGATAAGTGATAAGTGATGAATGATAAGTGATGAGTGAAGAGTGATAAGTGAAGAGTGATAAGTGATGGGAATATTAAATCCTAAGAGGTCATTTTAATTTCTGATTCCCAATTTCAAAATTATAGCAACTCAACATTCTATGTGTTCAATAGCCGTTGACTTTAGTCATGGGTAAGGAGAGGTGATCGATGATTGGTAATGGGGTGATCAGGTGATCAGTGCATGAGTGAAAGTGTTGGAATTTTAAATCCTAAGAGGTAATTTTAATTTCTGATTCCCAATTTCAAAATTAAAGCAACTCAACAATCTATGCGTTCAATAACCCTTGACTTTAGTCATGGGTCAAATGAGGTAATAGTTAATGAGGAATTGGCAATAATAAATGGCGTATGATTTCTATACGATTCAGTGAAATCCTTTAATCAGTTTAATCCCTGCCTTTGTGGGCAGGCAAGCGTGGTTCAAACGAAGTATCTTAAGCAATAACAATTCACAATTAATACCTAACAACTAGAAAAAAGGCCCGATACACTTTCATGAACCGGGCCTAAGCTTTTAGGAAGCTTTATTCTTATTTGTCAAATATTTTGACATTGTCTATTCTGTAGGATGTAGTATTAGCAGATGCTGTGCCGCTGTATTTAAATGCAATGTATATCTTACCTGTAAATGCTGAAAGATCAATTGATCCACTTGGAACAAATATATTGTCACCTGTAGATGCGCCAGCTATTGGAGCAACAATAGGTGTCCATGTAGCACTCAAGTAATTTGTTCCGTCAAAATTAGTGGAAGCGAGCACTTGAAGTCCATCATGTTTGTAAACCTGCAAAGCCGTTTCAAATGTCAATAATTTAGGTTTGTCTAATACTACGCCTGGAGATATTAGCCAAGTAACATTCTCATCATCAGTTGAGTTGTATGCAGTTGCTTGAGCATAAAAATTGCCTGAGAATGATTTATATATCCATTTTCTAGTTCCTTTTTCTGCAACATTCAACCAACCACCTATTGAAATATCCTGATTAACAACACCTCCGGTGAATGACTCGTCTATATCTCCTTCAGGATCAACTATTGTTCCTCCTATGATATCCGCTTTGCTTCTGATGTTTATCTGATTAGCGCTAGATGCACCACCTTGACCTGCTATACCCACTACTTCAACCACACCCGTAGGAATTGCATCACCAGCAAAAGTAGCATAAGTAGTTGAATACATGGATATTGAACCCGTAGCATCAGTCATAGTGACATCTCCTGAATAGGTGTTCCCACCAGATTTAGACAAAGTTACACCTATAATTTTAACCAATTGAGATTCATAATTATTGATATTTGCATTAAGAGCTTGAATAGTCAATTGTGTTGGTGTAACACTTTTACCTGTTCCCGTCCTTGATACATTAGCCAATGGCACATTGTTTAGCTGAAGCAATCCACTAAATTCAGATAATTCAACTCCACCAATTCCAACTTCTAATTCATCTCCAACATTGAAGGGCGAAGTTTCAGCAAATCTGATTGTTAATCCGGCATTTCCTTGTTGCCAAAGAACTAAATTTTTACTCGTAATATTTGAAAACGTCTTATCGCTGATTACGATTCCCTTTATTTTTTTATCTGCAGGCAAATTCAATGCAGATCCTTGAAACAGTGCTCTGACATCGCTCACATTTATCAACTCTCCACCAGTGCCACCGCCACCACATCGTGTTCCATTTAATTGAAGATCTATAGTGTCTCTGACGAAAAGTTGTTTAGTCGTTCCAAAAACTGTGTAAATAGCCACCATTGAACCATTGCCCTGAGGCAGACCTTTCAAGGCAAATGTAGAATATCCGCTAGTCCTTACAGTTACTGTTTTATTCGAACAATCCTTGAATGTTCTATTTGAATTGATTTGGAAATCAGCATATGTTTTACCAAGATCTGCATCTGCAACCTCCATCCCATTAAGTTGGATTAGAGTATTTTCATCATTTGGTCCTAGCTCAGAAAGAGTCCTGACAGTTGGAATCACAGGAATATTAAACTCCCCTTTTATCAAATAATTGTCCAAAAGAGGCTCTTCAATACTAGATAATGCCTTGTCTCCATTATCATCTAAATATGTTCCTGCTCCCAATTGAAGGTTTCCGTTATAATCACCTATAGTCATACCTTTGACTTTCACGTAAACTCTTCTGCCCACTGGATATATATTGAACAAATTCGTAGCATTTATACGAAGGTCAATACCTGCTGTAGAATCCTGAATTACAAGAGTTTTATAAAAGTTACCGGTTTTATCATCTGCTACCACAACTGCTTTGATGATATAATCCTCAGTAATCGTCTCAAATCCTCCAAGTGTATGCATTGCTTTCAGTTGTTTAATACTGAAATTAGCATTGTAAGTAGGGTAATTTGTATTGTAAGGCGGTTCATCAATATCAGTTTTAACACAGCTGTTAAATACCAATGCCAAAAAAGACATGCTTAAAAATAACTTAGCTAACTTGCTCATTTTATATATATTATGAATATTCAATTTAATTAAATTCTAACTCCAAGGCTAACAAAATAGTTAATCCCGTAAGCATAAAAATATTTGGGTGGAAATTTACCAATATCTACCTTTGCATCTCCAGAGTTTGCAGTAAGGTTATAATCAACTCTTGCCTGCTCATATCCTCCCGTGATGATGGTTTGGTTGTTCAAGACATTATTGACCCCAATAGTTAAATTGATATAAGTCTTTTTGATTTTCCATGATTTTCCACCAAAGAGGTCAAGAGTAAATGCTGCATCAAGTTCTTCTTGATTCAATAATCTGTACCAATTATCTGAGCCAGGCTCAACAAGTTCCGGGTTAGCAATGTCAGTAGTTCTTCTATATGGATTCATATCCAAAAAAGACTTCCTTGCATAATTGGCATTTATATTCAGGAACCAAAAATTTGGAGAGTTATAACCAAGTCCAACAGAATAAGCTTCTTGTGGCGTGCCTTCTACGCGGTATCCTTTTTGATAAACTGTTAATTTCTTGACTATTTCATCATTGTCATTACTAATAGTAACTAATGGATTATTGGCATATAAATATCTCCCTAAGGATGCAACGCCGGTTGCTTTTAGGCGAGATCCTATTTTGACTTCTGTACCAACCTCAACACCAGCATTCTGTTGATTCACACCCGTCATATTAAAATTGACAAATGTTCCGTCTATGTCATTGAAAAATGCAGTTCTTGTAACTTTGTCCTCAAAATTGGTTAGAAAACCTATAACCTTAAATTTCATTTGAGGAGCAATATACTCATATCCACCTTCAATTGATGTGATCTTTTCGTTTTGAAGACCTGTCGCTATTGCATTTCTAGTCCTGGGTGATATGTAAGAGTTATTAACCAATGGTGCCTGAGATATATAAGCAGCATTAGCGATCAAATAATTTCTACCGTTTAACTTATATGTTGTGCCACCCTTGACACCAAACTCAAGAAAATTGTTTTTCTTAGAGTCACCTAGGGAATTATTTGGAAAGCGACCGTTCTGTATATTACCTGTTCTATAGCTTAAGTTTTGTCCGACATTACCACCAATAAAAAAGTCAAACTTTCTTAATGTGATGATATTCTGCAACCAAACACCATAATTTGTAACATTCATATCGTAATCATAACCATATCTATCACCTTTATAAATAATATGGTTTGGAATCGCAAGATTTGGTTGAGATGCATTAAAATTATCTTTTAGATCTCTTTCAGCAAACTGATCAATATCCACAAAGAACTCTCCCCCGATCAGATCATCAAGTTGTTTATAGTAATTAGAAGTATAATTTTGATAATTAATACCTCCGTGCATCGTCCAACGCTGACCAAGAATAGCTTCAATCATGGTGCTATAATTAAAAATCTTGTTATCAGATCTTCCATCCTCCAAGATATAAGAAGAACGCTTACCACTGACTGTATTACCTACTATGCCATTTGCATTTGTGATTGATTCATTTTTATTCCTGTTGACTTCGTAAAGATAATCCCAATTTACCTGATTCCAATTTGGATTGTTTTTCCATTGTTCAGATAGGATTGCTGCTCCACCTTCATCTTGAGCGCCACTTGGCAAGTATTTATAATAATCAGGTCGCGGATCTCTTCCTTTATACCAGTCAAGTCTTGTGTTGGATTCTGACCCAAACTGATAAGAAATTAAATTAGTAAACTTAAACTTTTCATTCACAATCCAATCATGTCGAAGGATGCCTATTGGTTTGTTGGTTGTGCCTATTCGTGAATTTCTTTTTTCTCCATTCTGGTAACCCCAATTTGAATTATAATAATTATTTCCTGTCAAATCGTAAGCTTCCTGAACAGAACCATTGCTTTTACCACGCTGAGTAGGTGCACCAAGTATAGTAAAACCTAGTGAATGGTTTTTATTTATCTCTTTTTCTATACCCAGAAAATATGAAATGCTTTTATAAAACGTTCCCTCAGCATAACCTTCTTCTGCCCATCTATAAGAAGCGCTGGATGAGAAGGACCATCCATTGGCCATCTTTCCGGTATTATAAGTCGCCATCACCCTATTTCTATAACTCCTGTTTGAAATAGCATAAGAAGCTCGTGTAGTTTTTCTTTGTTCAGAAGCTCTGAGATTGATCATTGTATTCGAACCGATATTACCAAAACCGAAACTTACAGGAGCTAATCCATAGTTGGCATCAGTATTTCTAAGGACATCATTTAACCCTCCCCATTCTCCGAAGACTAGAAAACCACTTTCCGGGTCATTCATTTGAATACCATTCAGTAATACAGCGCTATATTCAGGATCATATCCTCTGATCTTGAATCTGAATACTCCAAGATTAAAACTTGCAGATTGAATAAATGGGTCTCTTGCAGCTGATAACAAACTACTAATTTCTTGTGCTCCATCTGTACCACTTTCTTCATCGATTGAAATAGTGGGTATGCTTCCGGTAGAAGTTACTCTGCTGTTGTAATTAAGATCACGATTCAGTTCAATGATCACAGGAGTTGAGGCATTAATATCCTTCGCTTGAATTATGTAGTCAAATTCTAAAAATCCTTCTTTTTTGATATGGAGCGTGCCGTCAAATGTTCCAGTGTATTCAATGGAAAAGTATCCGGCTTTGTCAGTTTGAACTGATTTATTTAAAGAAATAAGTATGACCTGTGCTCCTTCTACAATATTACTTGTTAAAGATTCCTTTACAATTCCATTGATTCTGAATACGCTCTGAGCTGTGGCGTTTTGAAAAAATAAAAGGGAGAATACAGAAGCAAAAAATAAAGTTGATATTTTATACATAAGGTTCTAATATGACCCAAAGGTAATAGAGTTTCATCAATTATAAAAAATTTTATATGAAATGAATGTTAAGTATAATTATTAGAGTTTTCTATCACACAGCATTAGAGTTAAACAGTGGATAGTATTAGTTTAAACTAGTTGATAGTATTAGAGTTAACAAGTAGAAAGTATTAGAGTTAAACAGTTGATAGTATTAGAGTTAATCAGTGGGTAGTATTAGAGTTGAGATACTATAATACTATCCACTATTATACTTATTCCTAACGAATTAAATTTACGCTACCTGCAGTCGAATATTTACTTCCACTACATCCATATCTCACTTTATAAAGATATACACCCGGTGGTGCAAACTCTCCACCAATCTTTCCATCCCATCGACCGGTAGGTTCCGAAGTAGCAAATATTAAGCCGCCATATTTATTAAATATTTCAAATCTACATTCGCCATCTATAGCATAAGTGGTAGAAATACCATAATCATCATTCAAGCCATCGCCATTTGGCGTGAAACTATTGGGAAGCAATAATTTTTCACAATTAATACTTGACTCATCAAGCACTTTTATCAAAATAGTATCTACTTGAGTACATCCTTCATAGCTGTTGGAAACTGAGTACTTAGTTGTAGTCGTGGGTGAAAGATCCACCACATTGGCTTTAGGGTCAGAAACACCGCTGGTTGGTGTCCAATTGACATTAGGTGTACAATTCGTTATAAATTCTACTCCATAAGATTGTCCGGTAAAGATAACCTGAAAATGATCATCCAACTCATTTACGACATTCGTTGTAACCAATTGCGAATTTGGTACACTTAAAATCCTATTATAAACTTTGACCTCGTCAATAAGTCCTTTAAATCGGGCTGTGGTTATTCCAGCACATCCTCCTCCACCTAATTTTGGAAAACCAAGTGATTTAAAGTTTGGGTTAAGCGTCCATTTCTCCGTGTGCTTCAGCACTCCATTTACAACACATTCGACTCTATTAAATAATCTATTGATAGCTATTTGCTGCCAGCAAGCATTAGGGTCACTGTCAAAGTTAATTATTCTTTGCTCAGTTTGAGATCTTATATTCAACGTAAATCTGGAAGCAGCAGGATTATAAACTAACTCGAAGCCATAACTATCACAATCCTCAACAATAGAAAATACAGTCATGGCACTATTTGATTTTGATGATAGCAAAGAAATAACTAAAGTAAATTCGTCAGATGCAATCGTGTTGTTGAGACCTGAATTATCATCTCCTAATTGAATAACTTGAGTTCCATCGAATTTTACTGCCTGACCTTTAAGACCGCAAACACAATTGATAGGGTTAAGCGGAACTCCATTCGCTAAGCCAATATTGTCGTTAGCTGTACAATCATCAAATGTATAATATGCGTAAAGATTCTCTGATATCTGAGCTTGCACAGCAAAACTGAATAAGCACAAGAAACTAAATATTAATAGATTACGAATCATTATTTTTATCTATATTTTTAATTAATATGATTATTGACCAAATAACTTGCCCAGATCACCCATTCCACCTGGCATCATATTAGCAAGCATCTTTTGACTTTCAGCAGCCTGTGCCAATTGAGCTTTTTGAACTGCTTCGTTGATTGTTACAAGCAGTACATCTTCCAATTGGTCAGGGCTAGTCATATCCATTTTTTCAAAATCTATTGATATATTCTCTATTTCCAAGCTAGCATTAAGCGTTATTTTAATTTCATTTTCATTTGATGAATGTTCAATTTTTATCGCTTTCAGTTTTTTATCCATGAGCTTCTGTTGCTCTTCAAAATCTCCAAACATTTGTTGTAGTTGTTAATTGTTATTTATTAATTGTTATTTTGCACGTGTTGTTTAATATCTGCCTTAAATTAAAAATAATTTGTTTATTACATAATGTCACCCTTTCAGGGTTCGGTTTGGTTACTATGCAATTCCTATAATATTTTCACCCTTTCAGGGTTATTATTAAGCTTGTAAGCATTATCATTAATCACACATCACTCATCGCCTATCAATCATCAACTATCCTCTATTGATCAAATTGTCCTTACAATAATCGATACAATTTAAATAGAGACATTACCGTTTGCTCTCATTATTCATTATTCATTGTTCAATATTCATTGTTCATTACTCACTGATCTATATCGTACTGCTTAATTTTCCTATATAACGTTCTTTCTGACAATCCAAGTTCTTTTGCCGCCTCTTTTCTTCTACTATTATATTTTTTTAGTGCTTTGATGATCATATCTTTCTCCATTACTTCCAAGGAAAGGCTGTCTGAGACTTCCTCCATGGCTTGGTAGGTGCCATCTTCATCATTATCCGAAAAAAAATAAGCTTGGTGAGTTGGTTCATCTTCTTTGTCAAATATTTTAGGATTTACACTATTTCCTGAAACAAACTGATTAGTAGGCGAATAATTTTGAACAGGAATATTATCTGATGCAGGTTTCATTCCTAACTGTCTAAAACTTGACATGTCTCCTACGCTAAGTTGATTTCTTGAGATCAATTCAAATACCAAAGCCTTTAAATCATTTACATCTCCTTTCATCTCAAAAAGTAACTTGTAAAGGATATCTCTTTCAGACATATTTTCATCGTCTCTTCGTCCGACAATACTGGGTAAATTGCGATTGGCCAGTTGTGGAGTTATCTTTAAAAGAATTTCAGGTGTTACAATTTTTTCCTCTGCAAGAACAGATAATTGTTCCGTAACATTTCGCAATTCCCTGATATTTCCCGGCCAACTATAATTTTCCAATATAGCCTGGCTTTGATCTGTCAATTGAATGCTATTCGTATTGTATTTTTCAGAAAAATCAACTGCAAATTTCCTGAATAATAACCTTATATCTTCCCTACGATCTTTTAAGGATGGCACCCGAATAGGAACAATACTCAATCTAAAATATAAGTCTTCTCTGAATTTTCCTTTTTTAATCAGATCTTCCAAATTAACATTGGTGGCCGCAATTACTCTAACATCTGTTTTTTGAGATTTGGATGATCCTACTCTTATGAATTCCCCTGATTCTAATACACGTAGTAAAAATGCCTGAGTATCCATGGGCATTTCGCCTATTTCATCTAAAAAAATTGTGCCACCATCAACAGTTTCAAAATATCCTTTTCTATCTCCTAAAGCCCCGGTAAATGCACCTTTTTCATGCCCAAACAATTCACTATTGATTGTTCCTTCCGGAATGGCTCCGCAGTTGATTGCTATAAATGGATTATGTTTCCTAGGACTAAGAGAATGTATGACCTTTGAAAACACCTCCTTTCCTACCCCACTTTCTCCTGAAATTAATACCGTTAAATCAGTTGGGGCAACACGCACAGCTGTATTTAGCGCATTATCTAATGATGCTGAAACACCAAGAATACCAAACTTTAGTTTTATGCTTTGCAATGTCATATTTAAATATTATTGGATGATTGTGCCAAAAAGAGTTGCTGTAGTGCTGGAAGTAATATAAACATTGGCATAGTCACCAATTTTATACTCCTGATGTACATCAAAAATAACGACTTTATTGTGAGAAGTCTTACCGCGCATTTGCTTATCAGATTTTTTTGAAAGCCCTTCAATCAGGACTTCGAAGTTTTTTCCTTCATCCTTCTTATTTAATTGACCTGATAGTATTCTTTGCCGTTCAATTACTTCACTTAATCTTCTGTTTTTAACTTCAAGGCTTATGTCGTCCGTTAACTTTCTTGCAGCGGGAGTTCCGGGTCTTTCCGAATATGAAAACATATAACTCAATATATACCCTGCATAGTCTATCATCGCCAAACTTTCCTGATGATCTTCCTCGGTCTCTGAACAAAAACCTGTAATTATGTCACACGAAATAGAACACTCTGGTATGATTTCATATATTCTATCTATCTTACTTCGATACCAATCCGCATCATAACTTCTGTTCATTAGCTCGAGGATTCGACTGCTACCAGATTGTACAGGAAGATGAATATATTTGCAGATATTATGGTATTTAGCTATTGTATATAGCACCTCATCATCAATATCTTTTGGATGAGATGTAGAAAATCTTACTCTTAATAAAGGATCAACTTCTGCAACCATAGCAAGCAGATTGGCAAAAGTAACGACTGAATTTTTTGAAGTATCCAGCCATTTATAAGAATCTACATTCTGTCCAAGTAGAGTAACTTCTTTGTATCCTTTATCGAAAAGATCCTGTGCTTCTTTGACAATAGTATGTGCGTCCCGACTTCTTTCACGGCCTCTTGTGTAAGGCACTACACAAAATGAACACATATTATCACAACCGCGCATGATACTAATGTAAGCTGTAACTCCATTACTCTCAAGCCTCACCGGACTAATATCCGCATAAGTTTCTTCTCTGGAGAGTAATACATTTATTTGCTTGTCACCACTTGAAAGATTTGAAATCAGTTTAGGCAGATCTCTGTATGCGTCTGGACCTACGACCATGTCCACCAATTTTTCCTGTTCGAGTAATGATTTCTTAAGGCGCTCAGCCATGCAGCCTAAGACGCCAACGATCATGCCTTTATTTGTTCTTTTAATACTATTGAAATATTCGAGTCTTTTACGAACAGTATCTTCGGCTTTCTCGCGAATAGAACAAGTATTGACTAAAACAAGGTCAGCTTCAAAAATGTCAGAAGTGGCAGAATATCCATCAGTCCCTAAAATACTTGCTACGATCTCGCTATCACTGAAATTCATAGCACACCCATAGCTTTCAATGTAGAAACGTTTAGTAGCTGTCGGATGACCTATAGCTTCATAGACAGCACCTTGTTGCTCTTCAGGAATATCGATAATATGTGGCCGTTGTAGTTCTTCAGTAGGCATTTATAAAATTGCGGTTTTAGGCTGCAAATGTAGAATAAATATCTGACATTTCGTCATGTTTTGTATTGATAAGGTAGCTAAGAATTACATTTAAAGAATAGTTTTGAAACGATTTCAAGTGTGATAAAATGCTATATTTGTTAAAATAAATAGATTTCTATTGGAAAACAATTTTGGTTTGGTCGGTAAAAAATTGGGTCATTCCTTTTCAAAAAAATATTTTGAACAAAAATTCAAAGAGGAAGGATTGAATGATTATAAATTCAGCCTTTATGAATTGGAGGAATTATCCAAGGTAAAATCCATAATCAGAGAGGAGCATTTAAAAGGTTTGAGTATTACAATACCTTATAAGTTGGAAATCATGAACTATTGTGATTATCTAAGTGAAGATGTGAAGGAAATTGGTGCAGTTAATTGTATTAATATTGAAAAAGATGGAATTTTAGCAGGACATAATACTGATTGGTTGGGTTTCCGAGAAAGTCTACAAATAGAAAAGTTGAATTTGAATAAAAAAGCGCTTGTTTGTGGGACTGGTGGTGCATCCAGAGCAATAGTTTATGCATTAAAAGCATTAGGAATTGAAATTATTCAGGCTTCTACATCAGGACGGCAAGGTTTATTAGCTTATGAGGATATTGATTCAGAGATCATTAATTCATTTCAACTAATTATAAATTGTACTCACTTAGGGACTTTTCCTTTGGTAGATGATTGTATAAGGTTACCATATGAATATATCAATGAAAATCACTATTGTTATGACCTGGTGTATAATCCAGAAGAAACTATGTTTTTGAATAAATCTAAAGCACAAGGAGCTTATGTACAGAACGGATATTCGATGTTGGTTCATCAGGCGGAGGCGGCGTGGGAGATATGGAACAAGGAGTAATGAGTAATGGGTAATGGGTAATGGGTAATCGGGTGATCAGGTGATGGGTGATCGGGGGATAGGTGATAGGGTGATAAGTAATAAGTGATAAGTGCAAAAAATAAAGTTAGTTGAACGGTATAAAGCTTATTGCTTAAAGCCTACAGCTTAAAGCTAATAAATGAACAAAAACAGATTAGAAGCATTTAGCGATGGGGTCTTGGCCATCATCATTACCATCATGGTATTAGAGTTTAAAGTACCACATGGCAGTGGTTTTGAAGATTTGAAACCATTAATACCGAAAGTGCTAAGTTACATTCTTAGTTTTATCTATATAGGTATTTATTGGGGTAATCATCACCACCTGCTTCATACTGTAAGGCAAGTAAATTCGGGCATGATCTGGGCAAATCTACATTTGCTATTTTGGTTGTCTTTAATTCCTTTTGCAACAGACTGGATGGGCGAAAACCATTTTTCACCTAATACAGTGGCTGTCTATGGCTTTATTTTATTGATGTGCGGTGCCGCTTTTGGAATTCTCCAGCTAAACATTCAAAAGCATACTCATGATACTGATGCATTTAAAATTGCATTCAGCAAATTAAATATTAAAGCTTACGTATCAACTGCCAGTTATATTACATCTATTGTGTTGGCCTATCAAAATGTAATTTTCTCCGAAATATTATTTGTCGCAATAGCCATATTATGGATTATTCCCGATAAGCATTTGGAAGGAGCGATAAAATCAATTTAATTTTGATTAATATAAATTAATTAGTATATATTTGGTAGTCAGGATGTGACGCCTCCGACAGCTGTTTGTTTTAATGGAGTAGCTCAAACAAATTTACCTTATACAGGCTATGTTGTTTTACCGGCAATATATTTTAACCATAATTCATTTGACAATTTAACTACTGTGGATAATTTAAAATATTCCTTCTCTGAAAATATTAATGAAACTTCAAAAGTATTTTGTGGTGAAGGAGAAATAGAAGAAGTCAATATTTTTATTTGGGATGAAGCCGGTAATTATTCCAATTGCCTTTCAAAAATTCAATGCTTTTCTATGGAAGGTAACTCATGCTGTGAATGTTATGGCGATAAAACCCCACCAGTTGTTACATGTAAACAAAATTTGAAATTTGAAATATTGGAAAATGGTTCTACAAAAAATATTTGGGTGTATGATTTTATAGATGATGTCTACGATAATGAAAGCGGTTTTTCAAATGCTCAAATTAAAAATGGTCAATCTACAATTAAATATGGATGTAGCGAATTAGGAGAAAACGCAATTGATATAGTTGCATTTGACAAAGCTTCAAATTCTGATACTTGCATATCAATAATAAATATTACCGATCCAAATGACTACTGTTCCGCCTTATCAAAGCATAAGTTAGACCAAACCTTATCATTATCTATCCAACCCAATCCAGCAAACACTGAGACTCTTATCCAAAATGCGGATCAATTCAAATTCATTCAGATAATGAATACAAATGGCGAGATCATATACAAGTATGAGCGCTTGACATCAAACTTTAGGATCAATACAACCCAATTACCTAATGGAGTTTATTACATCCAGGCAGGAAATGATGGAAAGTTAACGGTAAGTAAAAAATTGATGGTCGCTCATTGATTGTAAAATTAGAAGTTAGAAATTTGAATGAACTTCTAACGTCACTCTTACTCTTTGTGAAACTTTGGGATTCTTTGTGGAACTTTGTGAAATAAAAGGAAGTCAGAGGTCAGAGGTCAGAGGTCAGAGGTCAGAAATCAGAAATCAGAATAAAATTCGATAGTAGTTTATTGTAGGTGGAAAATTCTAAAATAGATTGAGAATTTGATTCTCTAAAATATTCAAAGGCGATTCATTATATGTGGATCACCTTTTTTTATTCCTCCTCTTCAGAATGCCTATGCGCTCTTTTGCCTTGAAATAACTCGTATCCAAAATACTTGCACTCCAGAGGACCATTGTACAACGTATGTCTTCTAGACGTCTTCAAACCGATATTTTTCATAGCTTCAAAATTAGAACTAAATATCCATGCATTACTGCCTGAACATTTATGTTTCAAATGAGTACCAATATCTTCATAGAACTTAAGCACATCTGACACTTTCATCCGCTCATCATATGGTGGATTGAAGATTATTGTTGCATTCTCCTGCTTAACACTGAAAAAATCAAATTGGCTGGCTATAACCTTATCCCTAAAAGGCAACCTGACAAGGTTTGCTTTAATCGCGTCAATCGCACTTCTATCTTTATCAGATGCGAAGATGATAGGCAGATTGAGGTCTATTCTTTCATTGGCATCATCCACAACTTTTTCCCAAAGTCTTCTGTCAAAATTGGACCACTTCTGAAATAGAAACTTTTCCCTACAATACTGAGCCGGTGTATTGCTGGCTATCATCGCCGCTTCAATTGCAATCGTCCCGGAACCTGCCATTGGATCCACAAACATCGTCTCCTTATCCCAACCCGACATGATCACCAAACCTGCGGCAAGCACCTCACTCATTGGGGCTGAAACTGTCTGAACCCTATATCCTCTCTTGTGAAGGGAATCTCCTGAACTATCTGTAGATAAGGTAACTTCATCACCTACAATCCTTACATGAAGCTTAAAATCAGGATTTTCTATACCGACTGACGGCCTCTGGTCAAATTTACTACGCATCCTGTCAACAATGCCATCTTTTACTTTGTGAGTTACAAATTGCGAATGCGTAAAGTATTCTGAACTACAAGCTACATCAATAGAAAAACTTTGATCAGGTTTAAGAAAAGGCAAAAAGTTATAGTCCCGTATTTTCTTGTACAAAGCATCAGTTGAAGAAGCTCTGAAATTATAGAAAGGTACGAGAACCCTCAAAGCAGTCCTAAGTTCGTAATTCGCTCTATACAACAATTCTTTGTCACCAAAACAAGTGACTGCTCGTGCACCCATCTGGATATCTTCTGCACCCAGTGCATCCAATTCATGCGCCAGAATACTTTCAAATCCCTTTAATGTTGTAACCGTGATATCCATAAATTAATAATCTGTCCGTTTTTTTAAAATGGGTGATGGGTAATGGGGAATCAGTAATACGAGGTTACCTTCTAACCTTCTACCTTCTACCTTCTCACCATCTCATCTCCTCACCTCCTCACCTTTAATATCTCTAGCAAATTAAAAGCAAGATTCCAATCTTCGCAACCGTTCGCAGTTCACCTCTCGCTGTTCGCTTTCCTCACCTCCTCAACTTCTAACCTCCTGACCTTCTCACCTTCGCACCTTGCAATCATCAATAATCGCCTTTAGACCAAGCTGAGTAAGCAAGCTACCGCTCATTGTTCGCTATTCACTATTCATTATTCATTATTCACTCATCTCTTCACCTCCTCACTTTTTCACCTCCTCACTTTTTCACCTTCTAACCTTTAAACCTTTAAACCTGCATAACTCCAGGATTAAATTTTTCTATCGGGGCATTATTTGCGGCCTCAATGCCCATACTTATCCATGTTCTGGTATCCAATGGATGTATTATGGCATCTACCCATAGACGGGAGGCTGCATAATAAGGGGTCGTCTGAACATCATATTTCTTTTTGATCTCTTCGTAATATTCTAATTCTCGCTCTGGAGTCAATGTTTCTCCTTTAGCTTTCATTGATGAAACTTCTATTTGGAGCAACACTTTGGCAGCTTGCGCTCCACCCATTACAGCAAGTTTAGCTGTTGGCCATGCTACAATCAGTCTTGGATCATAGGCTTTACCGCACATAGCATAATTGCCGGCACCATAGGAGTTGCCCATAATAACAGTAAACTTAGGCACTGTGGAATTTGAAACTGCATTGACCATTTTCGCACCATCTTTAATTATACCTCCATGTTCAGATCTGGTCCCCACCATGAATCCGGTTACATCATGCAGGAAAACTAATGGAATTTTTTTCTGATTACAATTCATGATAAATCTGGCAGATTTGTC
Source organism: Candidatus Brachybacter algidus (assembly GCA_016711705.1). Taxonomy (GTDB): domain Bacteria; phylum Bacteroidota; class Bacteroidia; order Chitinophagales; family Saprospiraceae; genus Parvibacillus; species Parvibacillus algidus. Next base: position 780,639 of record JADJSK010000001.1, read on the forward strand.
GGCAGAATCACTGTAGATGACCCCACCGAATTGCATCTCACCTTTTTTAGTCTTTATAACTTCCCGATTGTTTGCAACTATCCCTACCGCCCATCCATCTATACGTGCATATGCACATATAATGGTTCTTCCATAATTTTCCTTGTAATAAATCAATTCAGAATTGTCCACCAATCTCTCAAGTATTTCAACTGTATTATATGGTTTAGCAGGATTGTCCGGAATGATGTGTAGGATTTCTTTAGGATCCTTTAAGGGCATAGCAGGTTTTTTTCTACTGAAACCAGTCTTATCAAATTCACCAAATTTATCAATTAAACCTCTTATAGTTTCAATGCAAGTTCTGTCATCTTTAACATTATAATCAGTAATACCGCTAATTTCTGTGGTAGTAACTGCTCCGCCAAGCGTTTCCTTATCTACGTCCTCCCCTATTGCTGCTTTGACCAGATATGGTCCTGCCAAAAATATAGAACCTGAACCTTCTACGATCAAAGCTTCATCACTCATGATTGGCAGATAAGCACCCCCTGCAACGCAGCTACCCATGATGGCAGAGATCTGTGGTATACCCATGGAAGACATTTTAGCATTATTCCGAAACATTCTTCCAAAGTGCTCTTTATCTGGAAATATTTCATCCTGCATGGGCAAAAACACACCCGCACTATCCACAAGGTAAACTATTGGAATGCGGTTTTCCATGCAAATCTCCTGTGCTCTAAGGTTTTTCTTGCCTGTAATTGGAAACCATGCACCTGCCTTAACTGTAGGGTCATTAGCTACAACCATACATAATCTGCCTTTGATATATCCCATATAGACTATAACACCACCAGCAGGGCAACCACCGTGTTCAGCGTACATGCCATAACCTGTAAATGCTCCAAGTTCAATTGATGGTCTATCAGTATCTAATAATAACTTAACACGATCTCGCGCAGGAAGTCTATTATCATCCAACATTTTTTTCAACTTCCGCTCTCCACCACCTAAATATATTTTTTCCAACTTCTTTTGCATTCCGGTAATCATCAACTTGATGTTGTCGGCACTTAATTCGTTCTGAATCAATATATCTTCTTTCTTCACGTATGACAGCTGTTAATTGTTAGTTGTAAATTATTAATTGTTACTTTTCACCTGAGTATTCATGGGTAATGGGTAATGGGTAATGTTACTAAATTTTATTTTATTCATCAAACACTATTATCTGTTCACCATTAATTATTCAATTTGCTTTTTCCATTATTCAGATTTCATTATCATAAAGCTTTTTCATTCATATATGAAATAAAATAATCGAAATTCAAAAAATTGTAGCGAAAATATTTGATCTCATCTTTCATTAATAAAAAGGTTTCAATTCTATTCCTTTTAAAATAATCAATCGTCAGTTAATTGATTAATCAATGCCCGCTCTAATTACTTATTACTCATTACTTATTTTTCATTACTCATCACTAGCCTAAAATCATCCCCGCTATCGTCGCACACATCAAACAAGCAATCGTTCCGCCCAGTAAAGCTTTCATTCCCAATGTAGTTAAGTTATTACGTTGATTGGGTGCCAATTGACTTATTCCACCAATTTGAATTCCGATTGAAGCAAAGTTAGCAAATCCACATAAAGCGTAAGTGGCTATCAAAATAGATTTAGGATCTGATATTACACCTTCAGATTTCATTGCACCAAAAGTGATATAAGCTTGAAATTCATTTATGATCGTTTTTTCACCTAATAACTGGCCAACCTGTATCATCTCACCAGAATTAACACCAATCAACCATGCGACTGGAGCAAAAATATAACCAAGAATCATGGAAAAAGTAAGGCCTTGATATCTGCCTCCGCTAAATTCTGCAATTGCCGGGTTGATATGCGTCCAATCACCAACTTTAAATAATGTGTAATTTAAAACTGCCATCATAGCTGTAAATACAATCAACATTGCTCCAACATTTACTGCCAGTTTTAAACCATCGGTCGTACCAAGCGAAATAGCATCTAATAAATTATCACCAAGTTTTTCTTTAGGTATTTCCAATTCTTTCTCATAAACAAAATCAGGTTCCTGTGGGAAGAGCATCTTTGCACAAACAATAGCTGCCGGAGCACTTATAATTGATTGTGTCAGCATGTGCAAAGCAAAATATTTCTGTTGCATAGGGTCAGTTCCACCCAGCAAGCCAACATAAGCTGCGAGTACTGAACCTGCTGTATTTGCCATGCCACCCACCATAATACAAAGAATCTCCGATTTGTTCATTTTTTCAAGGAATGGTCGGATCATTAATGGAGCTTCTGTCTGACCAAGAAAAATATTTGCAGCTGTTGATAGACTCTCCGGTCCTGTAATTTTTAATTTATTAAGTACCCATGCAAGCACATAAACGATCTTTTGAAGAATACCCAGATAATACAATACAGAGGATAGAGCAGCAAAGAAAATGATATTCGGTAATACCTGAACAGCAAATACATAAGCCCAACTTCCTGAAGGATCTGCCAATCTTCCGAATATAAATGCTGTTCCTTCATGGCTAAGATTGATCAACTTTACAAAGGCATCTGAAAAAAACTGAAATATATTAGTTACAAATGGCAACCGTAATATCGCTAATCCAAATAATATTTGAATCAAAACTCCTGTGCCAACTAACTTCCAATCAATGTTTTTCCTATTGGCACTGAACAAATAACATATAAACAAAAGAAACACTAAGCCGAGAATGCCACGTCCAATAGTTAAGAAAATATCCATTAATATATCGTTTATGCAGGATTGAATTATGCCTATTATCAAGCTAAAATAGGATTATTTTTAAATCTCTATGATATTATTCTTAATAAGTAAATTTGAAAATCTATTTTTGCGACCATGATCAAACATATGGAATATTATGCATAAGCCCTACATTGTTGGGATAACAGGAGGTAGTGGCTCCGGAAAGACTTCATTTCTTAAGAAGTTAACTGAAGGATATACTTCTGATGAAATTTGTATTTTATCTATGGATAACTATTACAAGCCCAGAACACTTCAAGTTTATGATGAAAACGGAGTCCAAAATTTTGATCTTTTTGACTCAATTGATGTAAACTCTTTCTTCAAGGACATCATTCGGCTAATTAGTGGTGAATCTATTGAGCGTGATGAATATGTCTTTAACAATCTTTTGGCGGAGCCATCTAAGATCACTATCAATCCTGCGCCTATAATGATCCTGGAGGGACTTTTCATCATGCATATGACAGACCTTAAGTCATTACTTGACTTAAAAATATTTGTTGAAGCCAAGGATGCACTGAAAATCATACGTAGGATCAAACGCGATCAATCTGAAAGAAACTATCCATTGGATGATGTCTTATATAGATATGAGTCTCATGTGCTGCCATCCTACGAAAAATATATTTTACCATATAAAAATGATGTAGACATCATCATCAATAACAATGGAGATACAAATGCAATTTTAAAAATACTTTGCAACCATTTTGATTTATTGATCGAGCAAAGCAAATAGCCGTAAATTGTTAATTATTAGTTGTTAATTATTATTTTGAACTATACAGATAAATGATGTTTAAAAGAATTGGCATTTTGGGTGGCGGCCAATTAGGTCGAATGCTTCAGGAAGTTGCACAGCGCTGGAATATGCCGGTTTACTGCATGGATTCTTCAGATGATGCTCCCGCAACTTTGTTCAACGGATTTTATACCCAAGGTGATATTAGAAATTATGAGGATGTCATGGCATTCGCTCAAGACAAGGATGTAATAACGATTGAAATAGAACACGTCAATCTGCAGGCACTCAATGAATTACAAGCTTTGGGTAAAGAAATTCATCCGAATCCAAATGCACTGGAGATCATTAAAAACAAAAATACTCAAAAGGAATTTTATAAGAAACTTTCAATCCCGGTGCCTGAATTCACTACTTTTGAAAATAAAACTCAGGCATTAGAAGTGTTTGCTACTTGGAAAGGTAAAATTCCATGCATCTACAAAAGTGCAGAAATGGGCTATGATGGCAAAGGTGTCAGAACCATTCATTCCATGGATGATGTTCATGAACTTGATGATATTGCAGGTGCATTTGAAGATAAAATAGATATAGGAATTGAAGTAGCAGTAATGCTGGCCGCTAATCCTGATGGCCAATTGGCGGTGTATTCTCCTGTAGCTATGCATTTTGACCATGATAATCATATATTATCTGAAGTGCATTATCCATATGAATTGCCTGAAGCTCAAGTCTATGAAATGAATTCAATTGCTAAGAAGATAATGCTAGAACTTAAGCTTTGTGGTATTTGTGCCTTTGAATTCTTTATAACCAATGATGGCAAAGTATTCCTAAATGAAATAGCACCGCGACCTCATAACAGCATGCATTTGTCTATCGATAATGCCGTGTGTTCTCAATTTGAAATGCATTTAAGGGCAATTTCAAATTTACCACTTGGTTCAACAAAAATAATTTTACCGGGGATAATGTATAATGTCATTGGTGAAGAGGGTGATAAGGGTAATTCAGACTTCGATGGATGGCATCAAACACTGAATGAAGCGGGAGTATATGTACATTTATATGGAAAGACGACAATAAAACCCGCCAGAAAGATGGGCCATATCAATATAGTTGGTGATGATGTTAAATTATTGAAAGATAAACTTGAAATCGTCAAATCAAACTTTAAAAATATTAAAAATGGATAATGAAACGCCTCTGGTTGGAATCATCATGGGATCAGATTCAGACTGGCCAATTATGCAGGATACAGCTAAAATACTTGAATCCTTTGGGGTTAAATATGAAGCTATGGTTGTCTCTGCCCATAGAACACCATCTTTGTTATTCTCCTATTCAAAAGGAGCAGCAGGTAAAGGCATAAAAGTCATTATTGCAGGAGCCGGTGGTGCTGCACATCTTCCAGGAATGGTGGCTGCTATTTCGATCCTCCCTGTGATTGGTGTTCCAATTAAATCTTCCAATTCAGTGGATGGTTGGGATTCCATTTTATCTATTCTTCAGATGCCAGGAGGCGTTCCTGTCGCCACAGTAGCTCTAAATGGTGCTAAAAACGCAGGTATTCTGGCGACTCAAATCCTCGCAACGAATGATACTCAACTTTCATTAAAACTCCAGAATTATAAAGCTGAAATGGAAAATGCGGTACTTTCTAAAACTTTAAAAATCGAATAATACTTTGACAAATTGGCTTCCTATTCTACTCGCCATCTTAGCAGGAGTGCTTACACCTACGCAGGGTGCAATCAATAATAAATTAACTCAATTTGTTGGCAACCCAATTTTGTCCTCCTTCATCTCATTTATTGTAGGAAGTATAGCGCTTGGGATTTGTCTCTTATTTACTAAAAATCCGTTTGCGCTTTTTTATCAAACCAAAGATGCACCACTAATTGCATGGACTGGCGGAATATGCGGAGCTATATTCATTACCGCAATCATTTTGGCTATTCCGAGAATTGGAGTAACAATGACTTTTAGCCTTGCTATTCTTGGCCAGATGCTTATCACCTTGCCCATTGATCACTTTGGCTTTTTGGGTACTCCGGTAAGGGAAATTAATATACAACGAATTATCGGTGTATTGCTGGTAATAATTGGAGTAATTGTAATCAGGAAATATTAAAAGGTCTTTAGGCTTTGGATCGCTGAGCTTTGGTCTTTAGTGTTGTAGTGTAAACTAGTTTTATTTGAGGTATAGGGGGCGCTTTAGCGTGTTGGCGCATTAGCGCTTTAGCGTTTTAGCTTGTTAGTATAAGGAGTTAGGTTTTGATATTTATCAATAGCTGTTTTTGTTATAATGTATTATTTCTGCGTCACCACAAACATGACCCATCAACAAAATAACAAATAACAATTAACAACTAACAATTACCTAAAAGCCATATATCTGCTCCAAACCCCATTCCGCCATCGCTGCCTTTTTAACCGCTTCGGCAACCTTGTAAGCTACCTCTTCATTCAGCGTGGCAGGAATTATGTTGTCCTTACTTGGTTCTGAGACGCATTCAGCGATCGCAAATGCAGCTGCCAACTTCATACTCGCTGATATCTGAGGAGCTCTTACATCCAATGCACCCCTGAATATCCCTGGAAAACCAAGTACATTGTTCACTTGATTAGGAAGGTCACTTCTTCCAGTTCCTACGATGAATGCTCCTCCTGCATGTGCTTCATCAGGCATAATCTCTGGAATTGGATTTGCAAGGGCAAAGATGATAGAATCTTTATTCATGGTAGCAATGTCATGCCTGTCAAGAAGGTTGGCACTACTTACGCCTATGAACACATCAGTATCGATCAAAGCATCTTTCAGACTACCTGATCTGTTTTCGAAATTAGTGAAGGAGAGCAAAGATTTTTTTGCATCAGTCAGATCTTCACGATCTCTGCATATAATACCTTTTGTATCACAAATAAATATTTCTTTCACCGGCTCACAAACATCACCTGTGGCATGTTCCACGCATCTTAATAATCTGGCAATGGCTATACCGGCTGCTCCTGCTCCATTAATGACCACTTTTAGTTCATTCAATCGTTTCCCAGCCAGCTTCGCAGAATTTATCAACCCTGCCAACACTACTACTGCAGTGCCATGTTGGTCGTCATGAAATACAGGTATACCTAAATCTTGCAAGGCATTTTCAATTTCTAGACAACGAGGAGCACTAATATCTTCAAGGTTAATACCTCCAAATACAGGCGCGATTCTTCTTACAGTATCTATTATTTCCTGAGTATCCTGAGTATCCAGGCATATCGGAAACGCATTTATTTGTGCAAAGCGCTTAAACAACATAGCCTTGCCTTCCATAACAGGAATGGCAGCAGCGGCACCTATATTTCCTAATCCTAACACGGCAGATCCATCTGATACGATAGCCACAGTGTTTCCTTTCATCGTATAATCATACACTAAAGCAGGATTGGCAGCTATCTCAAGACAAGGAGCAGCAACTCCCGGAGAATATACTAGCGAAAGATCTTCTTTTGTTCTAACTGTAAATTTGGATTGTACTGAAATTTTACCTTTTAATTGTTTGTGCAGGAATAATGATTCCTTAAAATAGTCCATTAATTTTCTTTTAAAGTTCGTAGTTTGGTCTTAGTCTAACTTGTTTTTCACCTTCATAGTAATCGTTGATGATCTGAATCACCTCTTCTATATCATCTGTACTTGGAATAAGATCCATATCGATCGGATTTATATTCCCCTCTTCCTCACCCATTACTTCTTTAATCCAAAGCTTAAGTCCTTTCCAATAATTTACTCCAAATAATATAACTGGTACGCGACTTACTTTCTTTGTTTGAATAAGAGTTAAAACTTCAAACAATTCGTCCATTGTGCCAAATCCACCAGGCATTACGACGAATGCTTGTGCGTATTTAACAAACATTACCTTACGAACAAAGAAAAACCTATGATTCAAGTTTTTATCTGGATCAATATAAGGGTTATGGTTTTGTTCAAAAGGTAATTCTATATTCAAGCCAACTGAGATACCGCTACTTTCATATGCTCCTTTATTACCCGCCTCCATGATTCCAGGTCCTCCTCCGGTAATAACACCATATCCTTCTTCAGTTAATCTTTTGGCAATATTTGTGGCTATTTCATAATATTTACTTCCTGGTTTCGTCCTGGCAGATCCAAATATCGAAACGCACGGTCCTATTCTATTTAGAGTTTCAAAACCATCCACAAATTCAGAAATTACTTTGAAAAGTGTCCAGGAATTTTCACCCTTCATAGTATTCCACTGCTTCATATTCCGTGGCATGCGATTGTTATTTTCTTTACTCATATAGGAAGTTCATTTAAATTTATTACAACATTAAATTGTCTTTTCTTTTAGGACAAAAAACCAATAAAAGTAGGAAAATAAAGGTATTTAAATCACTTAGATCAAGAAAAACATATAATTTAAAAAGCCCTTAATTGAAAATATCAAGTAATTCCTCGATCTTAATTACTTGTATAATATTAATTCTCAGCTGATTACTAGCAGTATACTTTGCATATTTTGAAATAAAAATAGTAGTTAATCCCATTCTTTCTGCCTCATTAATTTTTTGATCTAATTTCTGAACCGGACGAACTTCTCCAGACAATCCTACTTCTCCTGCAAAGCAGAAACCTTGAGGCACAGGCTTATTCTCCAAAGATGAAATAATAGCAACAGCTAAGGCAAGGTCAATGGATGGATCATCCACTTTAATGCCACCGGCAATATTAAGAAATACATCATTGTAACCCATTGGCAGCTGACATTTCTTCTCCAGTACAGCTAAAAGTAAATTCATTCTTTTAGAATCATAACCTGTAGCAGATCTTTGTGGGGTGCCATATACAGCTCTTGCTACTAAAGCCTGTACTTCAAGTAAAAATGTCCTAGATCCTTCACCTACTACACCTATTGCATTCCCACTATAAGCCTCGTCTCGATGTCCTGATAGCACATCACTCGGATTTGGAACTTGCCTCAATCCACTTTCGGCCATTTCATAAATGCCAATCTCGTCAGTTGATCCGAAACGATTCTTTCTTGATCTAAGTAATCTATAAGCGTAATGTCTATCGCCTTCAAAATACAAAACGGTGTCGACAATATGCTCTAACAATTTTGGTCCGGCAAGGTCACCATCTTTGGTTATATGTCCAATAATTACAATGGCTACATTTTTCTCTTTTGCAAATCTCTGCAATTCAGCTGCGGTTTCTCTGATTTGACTTATACTGCCTGCTGATGAATCCAACCAATCAAGGTACATTGTTTGAATACTATCCAGAATCATTATAGAAGGTTGAATTTCTTCAACCTGTCGAAGAATGGCAGTTACATCAGTTTCACTATAAATATAGCATTTACCATTATCCTGGTTAATCCTATTAGCTCTTAATTTTATCTGCTCCTCACTTTCCTCACCAGATACATACAATACATTTACATCAAGCTGCATCGCGATTTGTAGCATCAAAGTAGATTTACCTATACCTGGCTGACCACCTACCAAAATTACTGATCCTGGAACTATTCCTCCGCCAAGCACTCTATCAAGTTCTTCATCTTGGGTTTTTATTCTGTGATAATTATTGGTTTCAATATCTTTCAATAGCTTAGGCTTGACAGAGACTTTTGCTTTGCTCTCAGTTGGCGCCCAAGTGCCCTTATTTCTAGCACTTACAGGTGCTTGGATCAATTCTTCCTGGTAAGTATTCCATTCTCCACATGATGGACATTTGCCAATCCATTTTGGACTGTTAGCGCCACAAGAAGTGCATATATATACTGTTTTTGCCTTAGCCAACTTTTTTTATTTTTTTACAATATTAAGAATAATTTGGATATTTCTGGGGTTGCTGCGCGGAGCGCAGCAACCCCAATGGGTCATGACCCATTGGGGGGACAGATCCCAGAGGGATCCGTCCCCCTCACCCTCGCACCTTCTCACCTTTTAACATACCATCACCAAAAGCAACAACTAATAAGTAACAACTAATAATTAACAAATAACAATTAACAACTAATTCATGTAACTTTCCTGTGCATTAATTAAATTATTTAAATATTTTGCTAACATACTTGTTGATTTATTGTAATATCTTATTACCTTTGCTACTGAACTATATAAATTAAATAAATATGGCAAATGTTGTTTCACAGCGATTTGTTTTGGTTGTCAATAAACTAATAAAAGACAGCACTGTCAAAAGCGCAAGAAAACTCAGCCAATCATTAGACTACCTTCCTCAAAGTCTGAGTGAGGTGGTAAAGGGAAAACGAGATGTTCCGATCGAAGTTATACAGAAGTTAATAGCGAGATATAATGTAAATCCTTTATTTCTTTTCATGGGTGAAGGTGAAATATTTTTAGATGAAGACAATCAATATTCCTTTAAGACTCTGACATTAGTAACGGACAAGGATAATGACGAAAGGATAGTACACGTTCCTATGCCCGCTCAAGCCGGCTATGCAGAGGAATTAAACAACCTCGAGATGATGAGGGACCTTCCATCATATACACTTCCTGATATAACCTATCAGACAGGCACTTTCAGAAGTTTTGATGTACGCGGTGATTCAATGGAACCGTCTATAGAAGAACATGATATATTAATCTGCAGCTATCTTGAACCTACTCTTTGGGAATCAAGTATAAGAGACCATCATGTATATGTAGTAGTTACTCGTGGAGATGTTGTAGTTAAGAGGGTAGTTAATAATCTTCGTAAACATAAACATTTAGAGATGCATTCTGACAATGAGTCCTATAATATGTATCGAATGCAAGGCAATGATATCCAAGAGGTTTGGTTCGTGAGATCTAAAATATCAAGATTCAAGCATAATAGAAGTGCTCAACAATCAGCTTTTTCTAATGAAGAGATATTATCTTTACATAATACAATTAAAGCTCAGGCAGATATGATAAATCGTATGCATCAAAATTAGGGGTCAGAGGTCAGAGATCAGATGCTAGACACTAGATAATAGATGCTTGAAGTGAGATGCTTGATACGAGTGATTACTGATACTGATTACCATTACTGATTACTGATAAAACCTAGTCACTCCGCCAAATCTTCACGCATTACCTATTACTAATTACCCATTACCAAGGAAAGGTGATAAGGATACAATCAGTCAGAATCACGGATTAAACGGATTTTATGATTACACTGATTTTATAAGTAGCAAAGATTGAATAAAAAGTAATTTGAATCTAAGCTTTTATTACTGATCACTCATCACTGATTACTCATCACTGATTGCTGATTACTGCCAGCTACAAATAATTCCGCCCATGATCGTTAAACTGACTAACCAATAACCAGTATTTATTAAAATGTACTTCCACGATTTACGCTCAAATAGTGCATTAATTGCTATGATTGGGAAAATAAATAAAATGCTTACCATCCCACCATGCAATGCACCATGCTTAAATGATCTGAAAGCTTGTCCATAATCATTCATGAAAGCTGAATAAGATTGTTTTGCACCTGCTATGTCTCCACCTACCATACCCAGAGCACCGAATTGATGAATAGTTACAAATTGAATCATAAAACCTATTAATATACTGAATACATATGTGAGAATAAAAGTCAAAGCCATATTGCCAGTCTTTAGTTTAGATTCGGAGATCTCAGCAGCATTCATCCATGCATTAGCAAATAATTTAGGTGAATACCAAACAAATCCTATGACTAAAGGAATTAAAGCGGCGACAAAAATTGCTATAAAATTAGGTTGCATAATAAACGTTTTTGAATGGAAGCGCAATAATTATTGAAGTTAAAAAATATTTTTACTATTAGTATATATTTTTTAAAAAACAATTAGATTAATATTAAAAATAAAGGTATATTAATCTTCCAATAAAAAGTCGCAAAATTAAATCAGTCTATCGGCTTTAATTTATACCTCGGAATATTTCGTGTTTTTATCTTTGTCTTAGCTATCAGAACTTCTAACATTTCCTGAGACTGAGTGGTATTTAAGTCAGGATTGTCTGTATACTTTCCGGCATTATATCTTTGACGATAAGCTTCGTAAAGGATGATTGCGGCAGCGACTGATACATTGAGGCTTTCTGCCATACCAACCTGTGGAATCAATACCTGGGCATCACAATAAGACAATGCCATATCACTTAATCCACTATGTTCATTTCCAAACATAATTGCAATTGACTGCGTAAAATCAGTTTCGAAATAATTTCCTGCCAAATCTGACAAAGCAGCACCAACAATATAAGTATGACTTTTCTTTATTTCTTCCATACATACCTCTAAGCTGTTGTAAAATTTTACATCTACCCATTTACGAGTGCCCATAGAAGACCTTTTACCTAAAATTAACTGCTCAGACAACTTGCCTTCATTCGTATTTACTACTGAAATTTTTCTAATACCAATAGAATCACACGTACGCAATATTGCTCCGATATTATGGGAGTCATTGACATTTTCTAAAACAAGGGTTATACTTAGCTGTGATTTTTTAGCAACCTCGTTAAATTTATTTAAGCGTCTTTCATTCATTGGGAACAATGATCGTCTTAAGATTGAGAAATTCATAATATCCTTCTGCACCCATTTCTCTTCCAAATCCGGATTTTTTAATTCCTCCGAAAGGAAGCCTTGGATCACTGCTCATCATTTGATTAATAGCTACAGAACCAACTTCGACCTGTCCACAAATCTTCAAAGCTCTTTCTATATCCTTAGACCAGACACTGGCCCCTAGACCAAATCTTGAATTATTAACCTTTTGCAGCATTTCATTTTCATCTTTTACCACAAATACTGAAGCCACAGGACCAAAAGTTTCTTCAACTTCCAATGGACTATTTGTCGCTATATTCATTAATATCTCAGGATGGTAAACAGTTGAAATTTGCTCATCAATTCCACCTTTTAATAAATATGAAGCACCTTGCTTCACTGATTTTTGAACTTGATAGGACAAATTTTTAGCAAGATCTTCCCTCGCAAGTCCACTGACTTTATTTTTTTCATGATATGGAGAACCTACGGCATAAGATTTCATCTCTTTAATGAATAGCTCTAGCCATTCATCAGCAATAACTTTATCCAAATAAAACCGCTTTGCTGCTATACATGTTTGTCCATTATTATTCAATCTGGCTTTAACTGCTTGAGATGCTGAAAATGCAATATCTGCATCTTTCAACACAAGGAAAGGGTCACTTCCCCCAAGTTCCATTACACTTTTTTTGATATTAGTTCCTGCGATGGAACCTATAGAAATTCCAGCTCTTTCACTTCCTGTCACTGAAGTTCCTATAATATGATCTTCAGCCAAGATTGCTTTTACATCCTCATGCTCTATAAACATTGAAGTAAGAACATTTGGAATGCCACATGAATCTTCGATAGCCTGTTCGATTAAAAGCGCTGTTAGACCAACATTTTGAGAGTGCTTTAACAACACAACATTTCCTCCGCAAAGCACTGGTACAGCAAATCTCAAGGCTTGCCAAAGTGGAAAATTCCACGGCATAATACCCAATACTCCTCCTTGTGCCTGAGCTTGTACCAGACCAAATCTTCCTTGTTCCAACTGTATTTTGGTTGGAATATCAAGCTCTTCCAGTTTTCCATAATAATAATCACAAAGTGAAGCTGTTTTTTCAACTTCAGAACGGCTTTGAGCAATGGGTTTGCCCATTTCATCCGTAATTGTGCGAGCAATATAATCCTTATTTTTTAGCAAGTAACGAGAAAGCTTTTCTAAAAATAATTTTCTTTCTGCAATATCCACTTGCTTCCATGCCTTATATGCTGTTTTCGAATTGTCAATCGCAACTCTAATTTGATTGTTCGTCCAAGAAGGGATTTCATTGAGAAGTTCACCTGTATATGGATTTAGTGAAACATAATTCTTATTTGACCTGGACAAATCGACCTCCTTCAAATTTTTCAATTGTTATGTAAACGTTGTGACTGTATGAAGATTCACTATTATTAGTTTCTAAAGTAGGTTTAGTATAATTTGAAATTTGGTAATTTGAAAAATAATTTCCTGAAATCTGATTGTTAGGATTGAAAACTAACCCCTCACTTAAATCTGTTGAAATCTTACGGACCATATTTAATATATCGCTTCCATAAAATGATTCTGTAGAAGGCCATGTATTGTATTTATTATAATATGACTCATTAAATAAGGAAGCATTCATAGATTCCATGTCAACATAATTGAATACAGGAATATGAAGCGATAATTGTTCATAAATATTAAAATTCATCTGATCCCATTCTATCCACTGAGGCATTCCTGTGACTATAAATGATTTATTTTTTTTTAGGCTATTAATTTGATTCAAAATAGAACTGACCCAATTTTTATTCTCCCAATTTGGAATATTAAATACAACATTATTTAATCCTGCTAAGGAATTCTTCCAATCTGTATTATTTTCAGAAGTATAAATAATTTTATAAGGAGTTCTGCTTCCGTCGTAAATTAACTTAAAAGCTTCCAATGTGTTATTGTCCTTACTGTTGCGATTTTCTATCATTATGAATACCATTTGAGGCCTAAATTCACTAGAAACATATTCAGCTATTGATTTACAATAGGTATCAAGTGATGGCTTTAATTGAACATAATACGGATTATTCGTAATTATTTCTTCTGAAGTATTCCAAATGGAAATGAATGGAATCTTTTTATCCAAAGCTATTTTAGCTAATGTTTTTACCTGACTCGTTTGATAACCTCCAATTAAAATATCGGCCCTTTCGATAGCCGATCTGTTTAAAAGATCTTCTTCAGAATTAGTATTACCAATATTGATGACCTCTACCTTTATCTTCAACTTACCTGGATTTAATGACTCTGAAGCAAGCCCAAATCCATTAATTAATTCAGCGAACCTGTTCACCTCATAGCCACCATCCATTGGCAATGCCAGCACAACATTAATATTTTCCTTTTAAGCCTTTTAAATGGCTCTTCCTGTCTAGGTCGCTGTTCTATTGGTTTTTCCGGAATACTTCTGGGATCGTTAACTATTTTTGAGCTATCTTCCTTAGGTTTATCAGGATCTTTTGATGGTTTCTTAGATTCCGTATTATCCTTACGAGTAGTATCAGTATTGGATAATTTTTTAGGTGTATTACAACTACACAAAAATAGAATCGCACTCATGAAACTGAAGAATATTAGTCTGCCTTTCATAATCTAAAAACCATAATTTGTTCGAATTAGTTTTGCAAAGATAAACATCTTACAATTAGATGGATGTCATGAAAAATAATAACATCGAATGAAAACCATAATCTAATATTAATTTAATACTATTCCCACTCAATCGTAGCAGGAGGTTTAGTGCTAATATCATAAACAACCCTATTGATTCCTCGCACTTTATTGATAATATCGGACGAAACTGTGGCCAGGAATTCATAGGGTAATCTACTCCATTCAGCAGTCATACCATCTGTACTTGACACTGCCCTTAGAGCAACTACATTTTCATAGGTACGTTCATCACCCATCACACCAACTGATCTCACAGGTAAAAGTATTACTCCAGCCTGCCAAACCTCATTGTATAAATTTTCCTTTTTAAGCAATTTTATAAAAATATCATCAGCATCCTGAAGCATAGCCACTTTTTGCGGTGTGATTTCTCCAAGGATCCTGATTCCCAGACCAGGACCGGGAAAAGGTTGCCTCTGAATAAATATGGGAGATAATCCTAGTGCAAGACCGACTCTGCGAACTTCATCTTTGAACAACATACGCAGTGGCTCAACAATTTTAAGTTTTAGATGCTCCGGAAGTCCACCAACATTATGATGAGACTTAATGGTGACGCTAGGTCCATGAACAGAAACTGATTCAATAACATCAGGATAGATTGTCCCTTGACCTAACCAAGAGATATCCCCAAGTTTGTGAGCTTCTTCCTCAAATACATCTATAAACCCCTTACCAATTGCTTTACGTTTATCTTCAGGGTCTTCTTTTCCTGCTAATGCATCGTAAAAATGGTCACGGGCATCTATCCCTACTACATTCAATCCTAGTTCTTTGTAATCCTCCAGCACTTCATTGTATTCATTCTTGCGCAAAAGACCATTATCAATAAAGAAACAGATAAGGTTTTCACCAATAGCTCTATGTAGTAGTGTCGCACCTACAGTGCTATCTACACCACCTGATAGCGCCATGAGTACTTTTTCTGATCCAATCTGAGTTTTAAGATTTTCGATGGATTCTTCTATAAAGGCGTTAGGTGTCCAATCAGCTTTTACACCTGCTATTTTCAGCAGAAAATTGGACAATAACTGCAATCCATTCGCTGTATGTGTTACTTCTGGGTGAAATTGGAATGCATATACAGGAGCTTCATCAGCTATTTGTTCTTTCTTAAAAAGTGCATATTCATTCTCTTCAGTAGTTGCAATGTTCTTAAATCCCTCAGGAATTGCAAGTACAGAATCCCCATGAGACATCCAAACTTGACTATTTTGAGAAATATTATAAAATAGAGGATCCTCAAGATCCTCTATTTTTAATATCGCTTTACCATATTCTCTTTGTTCAGAGCGCTCTACCCTTCCACCTTCGCGAGAAGCAAGATATTGAGCGCCATAACAAACACCCAATAAGGGTATTTTTCCAATGAAAGGTCCATATTCAATAGTTGGAGCATTTTCATCTCTGACACTGAAAGGGCTGCCTGATATGATGAAAGCTTTAACATCTTCACCCAGAGTTGGAATCTTATTGAAAGGATATATCTCACAAAAAATGTTTAATTCTCTTACCCTTCTGGCTATCAGCTGAGTATATTGAGAACCGCAATCTAATATAATTACTTTGTCATGAGACATCTGAAACAACTATTTATAGTGTACTTAATATTTATTAACGAATGAATATTACTTTAATTCAAACATAACTTTTCTGGTGGAAATTTTTGGCAGATTGCCCGCCTTTGCTGTAATTCTATCTTCTGTGATCCCTTTGCTTACCATGTAAGATTTCACTTCGTCTGCTCTTGATTTACTAAGATTACCAACTTCATCTACTAGCGTTTTATCATCGCTAAAGCCAGTTATAACTAGAGAATATTTTTTATTTTTTTTCAATAAGGCAATAACCTTATCTATGGCTGATTGACTAGTAGAATTAAGTACAAATGCACCATCTGTCCATTTTATACTTCTTGAGGCATTGGTCAAAATGTCTATATCTGCTTGGTTTGCAGAAGGGCAACCATTTAGCTCAGCTGTCCCGGCTTTTGTAGGACATTTATCTTCGCTATCAGGAATGCCATCGCCATCTGTATCCGGGCATCCCATAGTTTCTACTGTCCCTACTTTATCTTTACATTTATCAATATTGTCAGGAACACCGTCACCATCGGTATCCGGGCATCCTCTGTATCTTGCTAGCCCTTTAACTTGTGGGCAATCATCCTCATTATCCGGAACTTTATCTCCATCAGAATCAATAAATGGACATCCCCCATAGGTAATATCTCCGGCTACATCAGGACATTTATCATCTTTATCAGCGACATTGTCACCATCTTTGTCAGGACATCCGCCAGTATTCTTTGTACCGGCTTCAGTTGGACATTTGTCAAGATAGTCAACTATACCATCACCATCAGTGTCTGGGCAACCATTGAAAGCAGCAACACCTGGAGAGGTAGGACATTCATCTTTAATATCGACAATTCCGTCCCCATCTGTATCCTTCTTACTTAGTTGTTTAAGATTGATAGCTTTATTTCCACCACCACTTCCACCGAAGAGGACGTAAAAGCCAATACCTGCGTCTAATGATCCTTTCTGATTCTCATCAAATGTATTATTGTATCCTATATTTAAACCAATCAGAAATTGATCTGCAATTTTAAAATTTGCACCAATACCAGCTCTTGCCGCAATGTCAAACACACTCAATTTATCTTCAACAAAATCTTTGCTTAGGATAAAAGATGGTCCAAGATATAAATAAGGAGCTGCTATCCTGGATCTATCAAACAAACCGATCTGAGCAAGGATATCTCCATGAATACCGGCAAATTTATTATCTATAGCATCACTTACAAATAAATTTGCTCCAACAGGCACCGACACATTGAGCCAAGAATTTATATTTCGGGTAAATGAAGCATCAATGTTCAAAATTGAACTGGCAAATTCAAAATCCTGATCGTTTAAAAGATTGCCATTTTGAACTCTTGCTGATAGCCCAACTGAATTTTTAAAGTCTGCATTCTGTGCCATGACTATTGTGCCAAAGAAGAGACTAAACATTAATAAAAAATGGAACTTTTTCATCTGTATGTATTTAATTTTTTGTATCAAACCACTAACTTTAACAGCTATTTTTCAATTTTCTTAAATAGAAATCAAGTAAATAGAAATATAACCGCTATTAGTCAGTGGAAGGTAAACATGATTTTAATTAAAAAATTACTTAATCCAGTAAACCTCTTCCTGATTTACTGATCTTTTTACTTTCTGAAAGAGTGTGTAATGCTTTATCTAAAATACCATTAACGAAATCTTTACTTTTATCAGTACTGTCGGCCTTCGTTAATTCTACATATTCATTGATGGAAACCTTGGTAGGAATTCTTGGAAATATTAGCATTTCTGCCACTGACATTTTAATTAATATCATGTCAATAAAAGCCACGCGCTCTATGTCCCAATTATCAATAAGTGGGCCCAATGTTTTCTCAAGACTTTCATTGTTGACAAGGACATACTTGAGCATTTCTCTACCAAATTCATTTATTGCTTCATCTGATGGTCCATATTCTTCTGAGATTTCCTTGGATGTCTTGAAATCCTTTATAATTTTTTTTACAGTTCCTATAATTATGGATTGATCATCCAGCCAATTAAAGAAGATATCTTCTATAGTATCATTATAAAATTCTTGCTTACAGAGCTCTTTGAACAAGAACAACATGATCTGCTGATCTTCCTCGCCTGATCCTTCTCCTGAAACATAAGCAGCATATTCAGGAGTTAGACTTAAAGTTTTATATAATTTTCGGGTAAAGTCTTCCGGAGTCTTCTCTTCAAATTGATATTTTAGTGCAATCTTTTGAAGTTCTTTATTAGCTGCAATTGTTTGTGTTAATGGATTTTCATAGAATTTAGCTGTAAAAGCTTTATCAAATTCTGAAGGAAGTAATTTAGCTTGCCTTTTAATAACATCGTCTTTAGAGTGTTCAGCTATCTTCACCATTAGATATAGCTGATAGTATAAAAGATTATAAGAGCTTTTAATAGTATCATCATAGTAAGACAATACTTCTTCCTTAGACAATCCCTCAGTCGTATAAAAAGAATACAACGCTTGCATCACTTTTACTCTGATATTTCTTCTACTTAGCATCTTATTTTTTGAACTGTAATATTACGAAATTGAATAATATTAAATATAAATTTTTGATTTCTACTTCATATAAGTTTCAATCTCGGCCCAATCGGGTGCTTTGTTGATGTGCCATTTTTTAATGATCGCACCATCTTTCCAAAGTAGAATACCAGGATTTGATCGTATAACAGTCTTTAATATTGTCTCATCTCCTTGATATACAGGGAAATCAATATTTAAAGCTGCTTTAGCATCATTCATTTGTCCAACACTTAATCCTCCGAAAACTACATTTACTGCCATTTTTTTACTCTGAGCTTTAATTATCAATGGCAAAATCTTCCCTTTATAAGCGTCCAACCAATCTTGTTTGAATATTGTGTTTTCAACCTCTTCATTAGTTTTCTTGATACTTGCTATAGTTCTTGTGCTATCATACATTGTCTTGATAGAATCTTCAGCAGCATATATAGTATCAATGACTTCAACCATTTTCATTTCAGTATCCAAAGTTACTTTATAATTAATGATCATGAGACTGTAACCCGTGTCTTGCAATATTTGATCAGTGAAATCATCTCCAGCTTCTGTAGCAGTGGTAATTCTGAAATCGCTGATCTTAGAATGAGCAATTGTGGATTCACCTGTAACCTGCAGAATATCAAATTTATCTTTTGGAAACTCTGCAAAACGCTTCATATATTCATCCATAGATAGGGTAACTACAGGTCCTCCATCTTTTGGAGTGATTACTTGACTGACAGGTCTTTTTGATTCAGCATCCTGTTCTTTTACCTTTTGTTCTCTGATGTTCACTCCTTCTTTAAATGGTCTGAAATCAACAGATGGCTCATTCCAATACATAAAATTGAGGCAATAAAATAAAAATCCAATAATACTTATTATAAAAAGACCAAGTCTGGCACCCGCATTGAATAATTTATGAAATAAACGAGTGTAAATTATAAATATCAACCCCGGAATCAATAAAAATACATCTTTAAGGAATGATGTTTTAGGTGCCATAACCAGAAAGTCTCCAAAACAACCACAATCAGAAACTCGCATATTAGATGTGGCAAATTCGCCCCATTTGCCGAATTCAAAGAAATTAGCTTCCATCGGTACATATCCCGTCAGATATGTAAATCCTGTAAGGATAGTAAAGAACAACATCAGCAAGAAGAAAGCCCAAGCTGTAAACTTAGGCTTAATACCTAGTACCAACATAACCCCTAATACCATTTCTAAAACAATAGTAGATATGGAAAATACATTTACATAATTATTAAAAAATGGAAATATAGGTGCAATAAACGAAAATGCAGTATTTTCGAAGGTGTAGTAAAATGAAGTGAAATATTGCTCCATTTTAAAAGATGTTCCAAGAGGGTCAACCGCCTTAACGAATCCTGAAACAATGAAAAGCGTTCCACAAAAGTGTTGCAGAAAACTGATAAAATAATTATTTGATCTCTTAAAATATATTGTCGCTACTGTAATTAGTAAAGCAATTATACCAATATAAGATAACAATTTAATTAATGTCATTTAGGATACTATTTAGAAAGGTTGAAACTTTGAGTGAGGTGGTGACGTAAGTGCAGCAAAATGAAAGATGCACAATTCGCATTTGGTAAAAAGCTAGAGGAAGCAATCACAGAAAGGGACACCAAGCTAACTGGTGTATTGTTCTGTAAGATATATTTTTCGTCAAGGGTCTTTTCCACTTGGTAGTTTTAATTAAGCAAAGATTGTGTAAATTTAATTTTGCACGGCAAAGATACAAAAATTTATAATTTGTTAAAAAGCAAACGTACTTTTTTGTAAAATTTAATAAAAGTCGTTTAAAAGTGGCTCTTTTTGAATAGAATTTTTAAAATCAAAACCTACAAATTTGTTTGAAAATCTTATAAACGATAAAAGATATAAGCATATTTTGGCTTTGTATAATATAAATTTGATGATCCCAATTCTTTAGGATTCGAATTAGTTGATAATATTTGATGGCTAAATGAATATTCCTACTAGTCCATCGCAATATATTTTTTTGCCACGAATTACACGAATTTGCACGAATAAATTCGTGTTGGATGCGAAGCATCATTAGTGTAATTATCTTCGATTCTTATTTGCGGTAATGGCAAAAGACTTTAAGTTTTATAAATATTTGGTTATTTCATAATTCTCTTATTTTTTAAGCAGAGCAGGTGCCATTTAGCCAATTGAAAGTATAACTTTTGCGAACTTAAATTTCATATTACATTTTAAACGAAACCGGTTAGACATCATATATTCTTTTATAATTCAAGTCTGTATCCAAATTCCTGCAGAATAAATTACTTTTACAATCTAAATTTTCAAATATGTCTGCCGAAAAGAGAATATTTTTCATAGATGGCCATGCCATGGTTTATCGCGCTCACTATGCATTTATCAATAGACCTTTGATGAATTCCAAAGGCCAAAACGTTTCTGCTATTAACGGTTTCGTCAGATCCGTTTGGGAATTGATCACCAATCAAAGACCAACACATTTAGGTGTTATATTCGATCCAAAAGGAGGTACATTCAGAACTGAGCTTTATGCAGAATATAAAGCACAAAGAGATGCCCAACCGGAAGACATTTCCTTTGCCATTCCATACATTATTCAGATTATGAAAGGTATGAGGATCCCAGTAGAGATTATTCCAAATTTTGAAGCAGATGACGTCATCGGTACTTTAGCTAAAAAGGCAGAGAAGGAAGGTTTTCAAGTTTTTATGGTGACACCGGACAAAGATTATGCTCAGATCGTTTCTGAAAATATTTTTCAATATAAACCTGCCAGATTTGGTAATGACATCGAAATCCTTGGTGTAGATGATGTCCTAAAAAAGTGGGAGATCAAGCGTATAGACCAGGTTATTGACCTTCTTGGATTAATGGGTGATGCGGTAGATAATATACCCGGCCTTCCCGGTGTAGGCCCGAAAACTGCTGTCAAACTTTTAGCCGAATATGACAATGTCGAAAATATTATTGCTAATGCACAAAACCTTAAAGGGAAACTCGCTGAAACAGTAGCTGAAAAAGCTGATCTAGCAAGGCTTTCTAAAACACTAGCCACAATTCACCTGGATGTTCCAGTTGAATTCGAATCAACTCATTACATCATGGAAGAGTTCGATAAAGAAGCTTTAATGGAAGTATTTAAAGAATTGGAATTCAGAACTTTGGCTACAACTATCTTAGGTAGAAGTGTATTGGACCTTCCCGAGAAATCTAAGCCAAACAAAGTGACCAAAGGAGTAGGAAGTGAGCAGGGATCATTATTCGAAACGACTGAAAGCGATGTTAAGACAAGTACTTTTGATATAGCAATTTCCAATGCTGAATTTAACATCAGCAATGTAGATCACGAATATATTGTAGTAGATTCAGAGATCGAGTGGGCTAAAATGTTTGGAGATATTCAGGATAAAAAGTTCATGTGTTTCGACACTGAAACCACTTCATTGGATCCAATTGTCGCAGAACTTGTAGGTATTTCTCTAAGTACAGAACCACATAAAGCATATTATATTCCGGTTCCTGAAGTCCAAGTTGAAGCTCAAAAAATCGTCGACAGACTCAGATTAGTTTTTGAAGATCCGGAAATCGACAAGATCGGTCAAAATCTCAAATATGACGTCAGCGTGTTGATAAAATATAATGTAAGACTTGCAGGAAAGCTCATTGATACGATGTTACTTCATTATCTTGTGGAACCTGATCTTAGACATGGAATGGATTACATGTCAGAATCCTATCTAAAATATAAGCCCGTTGCCATAGAAGCACTGATCGGGGAGAAGAAAAACAGTCAGATCTCCATGCGGGAAGTGCCATTGGAGCAGATAAAAGAATATGCTGCGGAAGATGCTGACATTACGCTTCAATTATACAATTTCCTATTACCTGGTTTGAAAGAGATCAATTCAGAAAAATTGTATGAAGATATCGAAAGTAAACTAATATACGTCCTTGCCGATCTTGAAATGGCAGGTGTGAATATTGATCCTGATTATTTGGCAAAATACAGCATCGTATTAAGTGATAGAATCACCGAATATGAACAAAACATTTACAAAGAAGCAGGTCAGGAATTCAATATCAATAGCCCAACCCAAGTTGGAGAATTACTATTTGGAACAATGAAAATACCTTATAGATGGGCAAAAACAAAGCAAGGCAAATTCTCTACAGATGAAGTAAAGCTTTCAGAACTTGCCCTGGAGTATAAGTTTGTGGCTGAGATTCTTTCCCATAGAAGTTTGAGTAAACTTAGGTCAACCTATGTTGACTCCTTACCTAAAATGATCAATCCTGTGACCAAAAGGGTTCACAGTAGTTTTAATCAAGCTTTGGCTGCTACTGGGCGACTGAGTTCTAATAATCCGAATCTTCAAAATATTCCTATCAAAACGGTTGAAGGTCGTGAAATTCGAAAAGCATTCATAGCCAAGGATGCCGACCATGTTATTCTTTCAGCGGATTATTCTCAAATTGAATTGAGGTTGATAGCTGAATTAAGTAAGGATGTAGCTATGGTAGAAGCATTCCAACAAGGACTGGACATTCACTCAGCCACTGCAGCTAAAGTTTATGGAGTGCCATTGGAGGAAGTGACCCCTGAACAACGAAGAAATGCGAAAACTGTCAATTTCTCCATTATATATGGTGCAGGTTCATTGAATCTCTCAAGACAACTGGGTATTAAGCGGACAGAAGCAAAGGAAATCATTGAATCATACTTTACTCAGTTCAACGGATTAAAATCTTATATGGACAGAATGGTAAATGAAGCTCACGAATTTGGCTATGTGACGACTTTGATGGGAAGGAGAAGATATCTTAGGGACATTAATTCCAGGAATTCACTTGCAAGAAGCGGTGCCGAACGCATCGCTGTCAATAGCCCAATCCAAGGAACTGCCGCAGATATGATCAAACTTGCCATGATCAAGATCCATGAAGAGTTTATAAATAAAGACATTCAATCCAAAATGATCATGCAGGTTCACGATGAATTTGTTTTCGACGTCTTACGAACTGAATTGGAGCAAGTAAAAGAAATCGTCATCCGTAATATGCAGAATGCAATACCGGGACTTGCTGTACCTATCGAGGTGAGTACGGGAGTTGGGGAGAATTGGTTAGAAGCGCATTAGGTAATGAAAAATGAAGAATGAATAATGAATAATAAGAGCAGGCATTGCAAAGCTGATTATATAAGTATCCATAATTGTAATGTCGATTATTTATTTGAATACTACAAACTCTATAAGTTAGAAATCAGACGTAAGAAATCATTACAAATAATCATAAAAAAGAAGAAATAAAGTCGCAACTTCCCCTCTGGCAGAGGGGTGGCGATAGCCGGGGTGTCTAATATCGCAGAACCATATACGATTGGGCTATAAATCAAAAAAATTATTATTGAATTCCATGGCACCTTTGCACATAATCGAATCTAGTGTCTATAGTCTATTATCTAGAATCTGATCAACACCATCCCCTTATCAAGCGACTGACCTTCCTTCACTTCAATAGACTGAATGACACCTTCAATCGGCGACTTAATAGCGTTTTCCATCTTCATTGCTTCTAGCACCAGGATAGTTTCTCCCGCTGTAACTTCCTCACCGGATTGTTTGAGTAATTTGAGGACTAGCCCGGGCATTGGTGATTTTATCTCCGAAACATTTTGAATTCTTTGTCCTTTCATACCCATAGAGGCTATTAATTGATCCAGATCATCTTCCAACTTTACTTCAAATAGTTTTTTTTCAATTTCAATTGTATACTTTTTCGACTGAACATCTTGAGAGATTAATCTGGCATGATAATTTATTCCATCCTTTCTAAATATAATCTTATCATCATTAATACTTAATGAAACATTTATATCAACCACTTCTGACAAATCAAACTCATTAATACCATTTACTTTTGCTTTCATATCACATTCTAATTATGTGCAAGGTAAAAATATTGGATTATGTTCTGATAATATATTGGAAATTAATTTTAATTGAACTATTGATATCACTCAGGTTAAATTTAGATGATTGAAATTAGAATTTAGAATTTAGAAATTAGAATGAAACTTCGATTGTTGAGTACAGTAAATGAAATCATTGCTTCTCATTATAAAAGCAACTCCTAACCTTGAATTAATTTATTAATCAAATAATTGCCTGCTCTTTAATTCAAATCGCACTGCCAGATCTCATTTTTCATTTTTCTTCATTCATTTTTCATCATAAAAATAATTGCCTACAATCCAGAACAAAGAGATTCGCTCACTCTTATTTATCATTAATCATTTATCACTTATCATTCAATGTCTTATCTTCGTAAAAAATATTCTACATGGGTTACATTTCTCTCGAAGATTGCATTAACGAACTGGAAAAGACTGATCAACTGATCCGTATTAAGGAAGAGGTAGACCCGAATCTTGAAATGGCTTATATCCATCGAAGAGTCCAAGAAGCCGGTGGACCGGCACTCCTGTTTGAAAATGTCAAAGGTAGCCCATTTCGTGCCGCGTCTAATTTATATGGGACAAATGAACGTACTGAATACATATTCAGACAAGAGATCGAAACCATCGAAACACTTGCTCAACTAAGACTGGACCCCGCTGCATATTTAAAAAAACCATTCAAACTACTTTCCTTGCTTCCCAAAGCAATTAAATCACTTCCAAAAAAAGTTAGTTCATCAGATTTAACAAGAAACATTACCCAAATCCATCAATTGCCACAGATAAAGTCCTGGCCAAAGGACGGAGGTGCCTTTGTTACGCTGCCTCAAGTCTTATCTGTTGATCCTGAAAAACCCGGAATAAAAAATACCAACATTGGAATGTACCGCATCCAAATGAGCGGCAATGACTATGAATTAAACAAAGAAATTGGTCTTCATTATCAGATCCATCGCGGTATCGGTGTGCATCATCAGCAATATAACAACCTAAAAAAACCATTTAAAGTTAGTATTAATGTCGGTGGTCCACCCTCGCATACCATTGCAGCTGTGCTGCCCCTTCCGGAAGGTTTTAGTGAAACAATCTTTTCAGGACTTTTGAATGACAGACGTTATAGATATATCGAACAAGATGGGTATTATCTTAGTGCGGAAGCAGATTTTTGCATCACAGGTATCATCGATCCTGAAAAATTGAAAGAAGAAGGCCCATTCGGAGATCATCTGGGTTATTACAGCCTCTCCCACCCTTTTCCATTGATGCATGTGGATAAAGTCTATCATAAAACCAATGCTATCTGGCATTTTACTGTAGTTGGTCGTCCGCCTGCTGAAGACAGTGGATTTGGGTATTTGATCCACAGATTGTTTGGCAGCACTGTTCAATCAGAATTTCCCGGTTTAAAGAAAGTACATGCAGTGGATGCTGCAGGAGTTCATCCATTACTATTTGCTATCGGTTCAGAAAGGTATATGCCTTTCCGAGATCAAAGACCTGAAGAAATTTTAACAATAGCCAATAGACTATTGGGCAGTGGACAGACTTCTTTGGCGAAATACTTATTCATCACGGCCCAAGATGCTGATATCGTTCCCGATGTTTATGATGTCAAAGGATTTTTGAAGTATACTTTCGAAAGGATTGACTTCAATCGCGACTTGCACTTCATAACCAAAACGACGATTGATACACTGGATTACTCAGGAGATGGATTGAATCATGGTAGTAAATTGATTGTTGCAGCATATGGACCGCCTTTGAGACAATTAAATTCAACATTGCCACACGATCTTTTATTGCCTCCGGGATTTCAGGATCCGAAGTTTTTTACATCTGGAATTCTGTGTGTCAAAGGACCAAAAGTATGAAAATAGAAAAGTTGGTCATGCTCAGGCAGGTGTGCTTGCATCCTACATTGAAAGATTTGATTGGCAAGGTGTTGCGCTGATAGTCATATGCGATGATGTGGATTTCACTATAGCAACAGACAATAATTTCGTTTGGATAACCTTTACCAGATCCAATCCTGCAGCCAATTGTTATGGCTTAAACGAAAGAATGGACCATAAACACTGGAGTATAGATGCCCCGCTTATTATTGACGCCCGAATAAAACCGCACCATGCGCCTGTGCTTGAGGACGAGCCTAAAGTTCTAGAAAAGGCTAACAGATTTTTTACCTCAAAAGGACCTTTATCAAAATGGGGTTAAAACTTCCTGAACCATTTATTGAGAGGATAAAAAATGAATTGGGCGGAGAAGCTCAAAAATTTCTTGATAAATTGATGACTGATCCGCCTATTTCCATTCGTCGCAATCCACTGCGTATTTCTACGAATGAACTTCCAATAGACACGGTTATACCATGGGAATCTGACTCCTTCTATTTGACTGAAAGACCTTCATTTACCTATGATCCTTCCTTTCATGCCGGGGCATATTATGTGCAGGAAGCTTCCAGTATGATTACAGGTCAACTAATAGACCAAATTCAAGATAAGCAAAATTTGGAATTGGTCATAGATCTATGCGCTGCTCCTGGAGGCAAGACCACACATGCTTTGTCCAAATTAAATAAGGATGTTTTCGTACTAGCCAATGAGGTAACTTCAGTTCGGTTGGGTGCACTTAGACAAAATGTCATTAAATGGGGCCATTCGAATGCAGCCGTGATCAATTATCCTGTGGACACCATTGCAAACACAGGTATTCAAGCAGACCTTTTGCTCATAGATGCACCATGTTCAGGAGAAGGATTGTTCAGAAAAGACCATGACGCAGTGGATCATTGGAATGCTGAAAATCTTCGGAAATGTGAAATTCGGCAAACAGATATCTTGAGTCATGCGGCAACTCTTGTTAAAATGGGTGGATACCTTATATATAGTACTTGCACTTATAATTCCGGTGAAAATATTAAACAACTGGCTGACTTAATTAAGTCCGGATATTTTGAAATAGAAAAAATCAATCATGAGAAATCTTGGGGACTAACTGAAATTATCGAAGGTGAGGCAATTGGGTACCAATGTTATCCGCACAAAGTAAGAGGTGAAGGATTCTTTATAGCATTATTGAAACGGACAGATAAGCTTTCTGAAAATACAAACAGTAATTACTTCAAACCAAAATCAGCATTTCATGCTCTTTCTAAAGAAGAAGCAAGTCTGCTGCCTGAATTTTTAACAGGCTACCAAGATGAAATTCAAATTGACAAAGAAAGCAACATGTTTTATGCGCCACATGCGTTACAAAGCCAACAGCAATTTATGAATATCAGACCACTTTTTGAACTTGGTGCCATAAAGGGAAGGGATTTCATTCCGGCTCATGGGATATCCATGTTGGATGAGTTTAAAAGGCTGTATCCAAAACTTGAATTAAATAAGGATCAAGCAATTAAATATTTGAAAAAAGATACATTTACTATCGAAAATTATGAACAGAAAGGTTGGCATTATGCGACCTATCATGGAAATAATATTGGACTGGTAAAGATCCTGGAGAATAGGATAAATAATTATTTGCCGGTGAATTTAAGGATACTTAAATAGCACCTTGGCGCTTAAACTATATAGGTTTGTATAACAAATTGAACATACAAATAATTTTTTTACAATTTGATATTCAGACAAGGGCATTTCGATGATTTAAAATTTAAACACATATACAAATAGAACACATAGTTTCAGTTTTTAAGGTATCCCATAAAATTATTTCTAAACCTGAAAAATAGCAACCATCTTTAATCTTTGACGGAAACCCTATGTGCCTAAATGTTTCAAATATTTTAATGAAACATATAGACACATGGGCGTTCCGGAAAGATGGATCGTGGCAGATCAGATAATTTTTACAATCACAAAATTAGATTCAACGAATGGTTCAGCCTCTTGCCCCTATGTGATTCATGTGTTTCAAGTAAAAATGAAATTAAGTAGTTTCAATTGTGAAAAAACGTTAGTGTCAATATGCCATAATACCCTGTTGGACATTATTTGTGCAATTTGTTATACACGATTTTTAGCACATTAAGTTTTGCGATCAATGGAATTTTCCCTTATATCAGAGCTGAGCTTTCATTATTTGAACTTCACCATGAAGATAAGCCCTTAAGTCTCCGTTTTCATGCATTACCAGTATTTTTCCATTCTCCTCCACACCTTTTAATAAGACTTTTGAAGTCATATCATCTGAATGTAACAGCGTTATGTATTCATTTTTTTTGTAAAGTGCTTCATCATATTCTTCAAAAAGTTCTTTTAGTCGTCCGGCTTTTATCTGCAGGTAATATCGCTCGACCCATTCCATAATCAAGATACATACATGATCCAAATCATATTCCTTTCCTGAAATATTTGAAAGGGAAGTTGCAGTACTTTTTAGTGATCCAAAATCAATCTGGTTCACATTCAGTCCGATGCCTACATAACTTTTCTCTACCCTTGAATTAAACAAATTGGACTCAATCAAAATTCCGGAAATTTTTCGATCACCCACCATGATGTCATTCGGCCACTTCAGCTTAACCTTTTGTTGACTTAATTCCTCAACTGCCTTTTTAACAGCTAGAGCGACAGCCATTGACAGGTAATATTGTTTGTCAGGATTGAGAAATGCGGGAAGTAAAACAAGACTCAGCGCTATATTCAGGCCATTTTGTGTTTCCCAACTATTATTTCTCTGCCCATATCCTGCCGTTTGATTGTATGACAAAATAGCAGTTCCTTCTATCGGCTTGCTTTTTGCATATAGGTTTTTTAAATATGTTTGTGTAGAATCCACTGAGTCAAGCTTCACACAAACTTTTCCAATGAAAAGAGTGTTAGGTATTAAAGTCAAAATTCTTTTTGTTATTTTGCGCAATTATAACGTTTATACACAAAAGAAAAAATAAATTTGGAACAAACCAAGCAACAAGCGATAAATACACAGGAGACAGAACTAGCTGATCTGATTGTAGATGCAATGCAAGATATAAAAGGCGATCAAATAGTCAAACTAGATCTTAGAAATATAAAAGATGCACCTGCAGATTTCTTTATTATTTGTGAAGCAGAATCTACAGTGAAGATCAATGCTATCGCCAATAACATCAACAGAAGGGTTAAAGAAGAGTTAAATCTAAAGGCCAGTCATATGGAAGGTGGACCGGGAGCGAAATGGATACTGTTGGACTATTTCTCAACCTTAGTGCATATATTCTATCCTGAAACAAGGGTATTTTATGACTTGGAAGGACTATGGTCTGATGGAGTTACTACAACTTATGACAGTATTTAAAGTTATAAAGAAATTAACTACAAAAAATTAAATGGAAGAGAATAATAATAATCTAACTCCGGACGATAAAAACAAGCAAAAAAAGCCTGTTAAAATTAATTCGTACTGGATATATGGAGCGGTAATCATGATGTTGATCTTGGGTCAGCTTTTGCTGTTTCCATCTGGGACTAATTCAAAAATCAGCTATGATGAGTTGAAAACTTACGTAGAAGCTGGTGATGTCAGCAAAATGGTTGTCATCAATAGTGATGTGGCTGAAATCTATCTTAAAAAAGAAAGTCTTGCCAAATATAAAGATGCCTCCAAAAACACTTTTTCCGATAATCAACCGAACTTCACGATGGAGATCGGATCATTGGAAAACTTTGAAAATAAGTTTGATAAGATAAATGACACCCTCTCTCCTGAGAACCGCGTCGTCTTAACCTACGAGAAAAAGACTAATGTAATAGGTACTATCCTTGGTTATTTATTGATGCCATTGATTTTTGTGGCACTTTACTTTATCATCATGCGTAGAGTAAGTGGTGGCGGTGGCGGTCCGGGTGCACAGATATTCAATATTGGTAAATCAAAAGCACAGTTGTTTGAGAAAGATGCAAAAGTAGATTTGACATTTGCTGATGTGGCAGGACTCGATGAAGCCAAAGAAGAAATCATGGAGATCGTAGATTTCCTTAAGAACCCTAAGAAATATACTTCACTTGGTGGTAAAATACCGAAAGGAGTCTTACTGGTGGGTCCTCCGGGAACGGGTAAAACATTACTAGCTAAGGCCGTAGCCGGTGAAGCAAATGTGCCTTTTTTCTCTATGTCAGGTAGTGATTTCGTTGAAATGTTCGTTGGTGTGGGTGCTTCAAGAGTTAGAGACGTATTCAAACAAGCAAGAGAAAAAGCACCTTGTATTGTCTTCATAGATGAGATTGACGCTATCGGAAGATCAAGAGGAAAGAGCAATTTCCAAGGTGGTAATGACGAAAGAGAAAACACATTGAACCAATTATTGGTGGAAATGGACGGTTTCAGTACAGACAAAGGTGTAATCCTGATGGCTGCAACCAACAGAGCGGATGTCCTTGACAATGCACTGATGAGACCTGGACGTTTTGACAGACAGATAGGTATCGACAGACCAGATTTAAATGGAAGAGTCCAGATATTCAATGTGCACCTGAGAAGTATCAAGTTAAATCCTGATGTCAAAAGTATGGCATTGGCTGAGATGACACCGGGATTTGCCGGTGCAGACATTGCCAATGTATGTAATGAAGCTGCATTAATCGCTGCTAGAAGAAATAAGACCTCTGTCGATATGTCAGATTTCAATTTTGCACTGGACAGAGTAATCGGAGGACTTGAAAAGAAAAATTCATTGATCTCTCCAAAAGAAAAAGAAATCATTTCTTATCATGAGGCTGGACACGCTGTTTGTGGTTGGTTCCTGGAACATGCATCACCACTTGTGAAAGTGACGATCGTTCCAAGAGGAATTGGTACCCTTGGCTATGCGCAATATCTTCCAAAAGAAGAGTACATAACCAGAACAGAGCAATTACTTGACAGAATCTGTATGACTTTTGGAGGTAGAGCAGCTGAAGAAATCATCTTCGGTAAAATCTCAACCGGAGCACAAAGCGATCTTGACCAAGTGACTAAACTCGCATACAGCATGGTGACTGTCTATGGAATGAATAATATCGTAGGAAATGTTTCCTTCTATCAGATGGGCAGTGACTCTTTCCAAAAACCATTCTCAGAGCATACTGCATCAATGATCGATGAAGAAGTAAGAAAATTGCTGGATAGTCAATATCAGCGTTGCCTTGTTCTCTTGAGAGAGCACAAAAGTGACCTTGAATTGTTGGCACATCAATTACTTTCTAAAGAAGTACTTCATAAATCAGATGTGGAGGAATTGTTGGGTGAACGTCCATACCAGATAGAAGCTCCGTTGCTCCATCCTGAAATATATACGGAAGGTGTTCCTGCGATTGGGACTCCTCCGGCGGAACCGAGTGCGGTGTGAAGTAGTCAGTAGTCAGTAGTCAGTAGTCAGAAGCTAGATGTGAAATGTAGAATGTGAAATGTAAAATGTCGATTAGCACAATATCCCCTTCTGCAAGAGGGGGCCAAGGGGGAGTCTTTGATGTTCATACTTTTTATTATTTACAAAAAATTCATTAGCAATGTTTTACGATTTGTTATATATGAGAAGTAAGAGGCTAGATGTGAAATGTGCAACGTAAAATGTAATTGATAACATTGGTATAATCAACTGACGACCATCTAACATCTACCATCTAACATCTACCTTATAGGTCAAACAACAAACATCAAACATCAAACTTGAAAAATCAAACATCAAACTTTAGAAATGTCCGACTACAGTGACATATACCATTCCCCTATCGGAAGTATCTTAATCGGTGCTTCGGATAGGGGAATTTCTTTTGTGAGCTTTGTCAAAGAAGGTCAGGAAATACCAAAAGATTTCCTTCCAAACAATCATACTTTGTCGGCTATAGAGTGGCTGGATGCATTTTTTGCAAGTCAGAAGTTACCAGATAGTATCGAGTATGATCTCAAAGGAACAGAGTTTCAAAAAAGTGTTTGGGAGTATATCAATGAAATTCCTTTAGGTAAAACAATCACCTATAATGACATTGCCAAAAAAATCCCCGGAAGTCATGCGAGGGCAGTTGGCACTGCAACGGGCGCAAACCCTGTTGGTATCATGATCCCATGTCACAGAGTGATGGGAAGTGATGGAAAATTGCATGGATATGCAGGTGGAATCAAGAGAAAAATCTGGTTACTTGCATTTGAGCAGGGAGATTCGTTATTTTTGCCGGATGTATAAGCAAATAATAAAACCACTTTTATTCAATTTTTCTACTGAAGAAGCCCACGGCATCGCCATGAAAGGCGCTAATTTCTGCGTTAAATTACCTTTCGGAAAAAATTTACTTAGAAGTATTGCCGGAAAAAATTTCGATCAGGAAAGCACTCATTTCGGCTTAAACTTCAAAAACCGTGTTGGGCTAGCTGCAGGATTCGATAAAGATGGCAATTATATTGAGTCATTGCAGCAGTTGGGTTTTGGTCATATAGAAGTTGGCACGGTCACTCCCCGACCCCAATCAGGCAATCCAAAACCACGACTCTTCAGACTCAAAGAAGATAATGCTTTGATCAACCGTATG
The DNA here is from genome assembly GCA_016711705.1 of Candidatus Brachybacter algidus. Classification (GTDB taxonomy): domain Bacteria; phylum Bacteroidota; class Bacteroidia; order Chitinophagales; family Saprospiraceae; genus Parvibacillus; species Parvibacillus algidus. The sequence continues at coordinate 814,091 of JADJSK010000001.1, forward strand.
GGTTTCAATAATAAAGGAGTACACAATCTTGCAGAAAACATAAGACAGCTACCTGAAGATCGACCAATTCTTGGCGGTAATATTGGTAAAAATAAAGACACACCGAATGAAGACGCATGGAAGGACTATGTGTATTGCTTCAAACACCTACATGAACAAGTTGATTATTTTACAATTAATTTGAGTTCACCGAATACTCCGGGATTAAGAGCACTGCAGGAAAAAGAACCTTTGATCAAGATCATTTCGTCCGTCCAGGAAATTAATGCCGGTTTAGCAAAACCCAAACCTATCCTGCTCAAGATCTCACCTGACAACGAGAGATCGGTGTATGATGACATTATTGAAGTAGCCACTGCTTGTAAATTGGATGGACTCATCGCAACCAATACAACGATAGACAGACAAGGACTAAAAGCATCAAGCGATTTTCTCGAAGTCATTGGTGCCGGTGGCTTATCCGGTCAGCCATTGGCAAATAAGTCAATTGAAGTTGTGAAGTATCTTAGGGCAAATATGCCTGCTGGAATGACTTTAATTGGAGTTGGAGGTATTTCAAATAAAGAACAGGCAGAAGCAATGATGGCTTCGGGAGCGGATTTGGTGCAGTTATATACAAGTTTTATATATGAGGGGCCAGGGATAGTGGGAAGGTTGATGTAATTTTTGTGTAAAAAGCCCTTAAACCATCCAATTAATTTATAGTATAAAAAAATACCTTTGATGAATGTCACCAAAGGTATTATATTTTCAATTTAATATTTTTTAATTAGCATTCGCTACATTCCTCCTGATTATATTCAATGCAGCACCCGCCTTAAACCATTCGATCTGTTGTTGATTAAATGTGTGATTGACAGGGAAGCTATCCTGAGATCCGTCGATATGGTTTAAAACCAGTATCAAAGGAGTGTTTGGTGCAAACTGAGTTAAGCCAATGATGTCTATCGTATCGTCTTCTCTAATTTTATCGTAATCGGCAGGATCTGAGAAGGTCAATGCCAACATGCCTTGTTTCTTAAGGTTGGTTTCGTGGATTCTGGCAAATGATTTAACCAGGACCGCTCTTACGCCAAGGAAGCGTGGTTCCATAGCTGCATGTTCTCTTGAACTACCTTCACCATAATTTTCATCACCGACTACGATGGAACCAACTCCTGCAGCTTTGTAAGCGCGTTGAGTTGCAGGAACAGGACCATATTCACCTGTCAATTGATTTTTAACATTATCTGCGGTGTCATTGGCGAAGTTGATGGCGCCAATAAGCATGTTGTTTGAGATATTGTCCAGATGCCCTCTGAATTTCAACCATGGACCTGCCATTGAAATATGGTCAGTAGTACATTTGCCTTTGGCTTTGATCAGCAATTTCAAGCCTTTAAGATCGGTTCCTTCCCATTCTGCAAATGGCTTCAACAATTGCAATCTATTAGAATCAGGATTCACAACTACTGAAACTCCTGAACCATCTTCCACCGGTTTTTGATAACCCGGATCCTCTACGTCAAAACCTCTTGGAGGCAATTCGTAACCAGTCGGTTCATCCAACATAACTTCTTGTCCAAGTTCATTGGTTAAAGTATCCGTCAGTGGATTGAAACTTAAGTCACCTGCGATGGCAAGCGCTGTTACCAATTCAGGAGAACCAACGAAAGCAAAGGTATTTGGATTACCGTCAGCTCTTTTCGCAAAGTTCCTGTTGAAAGAGTGGACGATGGTATTTTTTTCTTGTTTCTCCGCTCCTACCCTAGCCCACATGCCTATACAAGGTCCGCAAGCATTGGCAAAAACAGTTCCACCCATAGATTCAAAAATATCGATCAAACCGTCGCGCTGGATCGTAAAACGAACTTGCTCAGAACCCGGTGTAATTGTAAATTCAGATTTAGTTTTTAAGCCTTTTTCAATTACCTGATTGGCTATTGAAGCAGCTCTTGAAATGTCTTCATAAGAAGAATTGGTGCAAGAACCGATCAAACCAACCTCTATTTTCATTGGCCAGCCATTTTCCAAGGCAACTTCCTTCATTTTTGAAATAGGAGTCGCTTTATCAGGAGTGAAAGGACCGTTTAAATGCGGTTCCAAGGTATTAAGATCAATCTCAATGACCTGATCAAAGTATTTTTCAGGATTGTCATAGACTTCTTTATCAGCCTTTAAGTAATCAGCAATGCCATTGGCCATATCAGCTATCTCCGCACGACCAGTTGATCTAAGGTATCTATCCATTGATTCATCATACCCAAAAGTTGAAGTCGTCGCTCCGACTTCTGCACCCATGTTACAAATCGTTCCTTTTCCGGTACATGACAAAGCATCAGCTCCATCGCCAAAATATTCTACAATAGCGCCTGTACCCCCTTTTACAGTGAGGATACCTGCCACTTTAAGAATTACATCTTTAGCACTCGCCCAACCGGATAATTTACCGGTCAGTTTAATACCGATCAACTTTGGGAATTTCAATTCCCAGGCAAGACCTGCCATAACATCGCAAGCATCTGCACCACCGACTCCGATGGCAACCATTCCAAGTCCACCGGCATTCACCGTATGAGAATCTGTTCCGATCATCATTCCTCCAGGAAATGCATAATTCTCAAGCACTACCTGGTGAATGATACCTGCACCCGGATGCCAAAATCCAATACCATATTTATTAGAAACAGAAGAGAGGAAGTTGTACACCTCGGCATTATCGGCTTCTGCTGCTGTAAGGTCAGTTTCAGAACCAACCTTAGCCACAATTAAGTGATCACAGTGGACCGTGCTCGGTACAGCTACTTGTGGACGACCAGCCTGCATAAATTGTAATAAAGCCATTTGTGCAGTAGCATCTTGCATGGCAACTCTATCAGGAGCAAAAAACACATAATCCTCACCTCTTTTAAAATCCTGCATTGGACTATCTTCATGCACATGGGCATACAAGATCTTTTCAGAGAGCGTCAATGGTCTGTTAAGAAAGTTCTTCGCAGTATCTACTTTTTGCTTGAAACCGGCATAAACATTACGCACCATTTCTATGTCAAAAGCCATAATAATTATAGTTTAATTTATATTTTAAAGAGGGAATTCAATTAAAATGCAATTTTAGCAATAAATTTATTGATAAAGGTAGTATGAACACCGTATGTTAAAAGTAAACATAATTTAGAACTTGTTTAAATAACTATCAAAAATTACCTTTGCCCGAATCCACAATTGAGATTTACCCTTAAATAAAAATAAAATGGAATAGTTTTTAACCCGGATTAAAGTAGAAATAATTTGAATCATGTCTGATAATCAAGGCATTTAATTGATTTTACTTAATTTAGCATTAGGTCCAAAAATTTATAGGTAGGTTTTCAAAAAACATAAGTTTTAAGCCGTGACTTCTAGACCATCAGAAGTCTAGCATTCTTTATCACGACATCCAATGATATCCATAAGATTTCATATTTAATATCAGTTCAACCAACTGAGTCTCTAGTTGTTTAAAACATAATTTTTAAACCGTCAATGATCTAGAAGGACGCCCGTTAATTTGTTTTAAATGGTCACCATCAAAAGATTTACAGTTACTAGTCTGATGTCAGAAGGAAATTATGCTGTCTCTGCAAATTATTATAAGTGAACAGAATTGGCTATTTTATAAGTAATAATTGATAAAGGTTTAAAGAAATTTAGGATCTGGAATGGAGCATCGATCAAAAAGAATTATTCTGGAGCGAACTTTTTGATTGGTTTGAATTGAAATACGAGGGTGATAGATTACCTGCTAACCGAGGTGATAAGATGCCGGATATAGAATGGTTCCCAAATGTAAAACTCAATTTTGCGGAGAATCTGACCAGATATGCTGAAGACTCAAAGATTGCTATCATATCTGTAGAAGAATCCGGCCTAAATAAAAATCTTATACTTGGAAAGAACTTATGACATTAGCCGCTAACATTCAAGTTACAATTCGAGGCTTGGGGTTTAGTGCCCGGAGACAGAATTTGTGGCGTCTTACCTAATGCCTATGAAACGTCTGCTGCATTTCTAGCTGCGGCAGCAAGTGGGTTGATCTGGTCTTGTTGTTCACCGGATTTTGGAATAGAAAGTATCCTGGACAGGTTTGAGCAAATTTCCCAAAAGTAATATTTATTGTAGATGACTATAATTATGGAGGAAAGAATTTGATCTGCATGAGAAAAATCAACAATTGATCGATAAATTAAAAACTGTCAATTATACACTTAACTTATCGCATGATTCTTCCAATGAAAATCCGGTAGGAATATACATAAAGGATATTCAAGTTACCCAAAGCGCATTAAATTACGTGAGACTTCCGTTCTCAAGTCCATTATGGGTGCTTTATTCATCAGGAACTACAGGGGCTCCAAAAGCTATAACGCATTCTCATGGAGGTGTTTTGCTTGAATTAAATAAATATCATGCCTTTCACAACGATGTTAAGAAAGATGAATTGTTTTTCTGGTACACCACGACAGGATGGATGATGTGGAATTTTCTACATGGGGCGTGGTTAAGAGGAGCTCCGATATTGATATATGATGGAAGTCCGGCTTATCCTGAAGTGGACTTCATTTGGAAAATGGCATCTGAACTCAAGGTTAATCATTTTGGAACAAGTGCTCCTTATATCCTTGCCAACAGAAAAGCAGGAATGAACCCTAAGGTAAATTACGATCTCAGTAAGCTCAGATCCATAGGTTCGACAGGTTCACCCTTGCCTCCTGAAGGATTCGATTATGTGTATGAAAAAATCAAAGATGACGTGTGGTTGACTTCTATGAGCGGCGGAACAGATGTTTGCACAGCATTTGTGGGCGGATGCATAGTTAGACCGGTTTATGAAGGGGAAATCCAGTGCAGAGCTTTGGGATGCGCACTATATTGTCTGGATGAAGACGGCAATAAATTAGAAAATGAGGAAGGGGAAATGGTCATAACAGAATCGATGCCGTGTATGCCAATTTATTTTTGGAACGATGAAGCAAAAGTCCGATACAAAGAAAGTTATTTCGAAATGTACGATGGCCTTTGGAGGCATGGAGATTGGATCAAAGTCACTCCCAATGATGGGATCGTGATCTATGGCCGCTCAGACGCCACTTTAAACAAACAAGGCATCAGAATCGGTACCAGTGAAATATACAGAAGCTTAGACAATATTGAAGAGATTGTTGACAGTCTGATTGTAAATATTGAGAAAAAAGATGGCGATCACTTTATGCCTTTATTTGTAATGTTAAAAGAAGGAATTATCCTGGATGACATACTCAAAAAACGCATAAAAAGCCAATTAAGGAGTGATTATTCACCGCGACATGTTCCTGATGAAATCATTCAGGTAGCTGATATTCCATACACTTTGAGTGGCAAAAAAATGGAAACACCTATCAAAAAGATCTTGATGGGAAGGCCTGTTGAAAAATGTGTTAATCCTGATACGATGCGCAATCCTTCCAGTATCGACTACTTTGTTCAATTGGCTAAAGAAATAAATTAATTTGAATTTCTCTATCTTAATTTCAAATGTTTACATTTGCGAAAAATAAATAATATGAAATTATATAACAGTGTTATACTTCTTGCACTTATGATTCTTGCTTTTGCATCTTGCAAAAATGATGGAGCTTCAGGAAACGTAAATGGAGCGAACAAAAATCAGGAAGGTGTTTTTCTTGATTACCCTGTCAAAGATTTAGGGAAAATCCCAAGAGATGTTCCATTTCATACAACACTTGTCATCACTAATAATAAACCTGACACAATTATAATGCTACCAATGTCAACAACATGTGATTGTATGAAGGTAAAACTTAGCAAAATGCATATTGGCCCAAAGGATACGGCAAGTATCTCAGTTGTTTTTGATGCACATATTCCCGGTTTCTTCGACAAGGATATTTATATTAATTATGTTGGACAAGATTCTGTATTTATGGGTAAGATAAAGGGGCATGTGATGCAGTAAAAAATATAAACAGGACTAAAACCCGATTTTTTCTGCTATCCTAATCCATTGGTTAAAACCAATGGCAATTTATTTGTTAATCTCCAATGGGTAAAAAAAAGCTCTATTTAAATTACCGTCGGTTTTAACCGACGGACTATCATTAATACTCACTTCCGACTTTAATCGCTTTAAAATTTGTTCGACTTAACTGCTTTAGCTGTTCAATTCCATAAGGGGACTAAAGTCCGATTTTCTCTTTAATACTTATCCGTTGGTTAGAACCAACGGCAATTTATTTAGCTATTCTTCAGCATTAAAATAGAAATCGATGGGTATTTTACCGTCGGTTTTAACTGACGGACATTCAGTTCCAACACTTCCGACTTCAGTCGCTTTAAAAACCTTGTTCGACTTAACTGCTTTAGCTGTTCAATCCCTTAAGGGGACTAAAGTCCGATTTTCTCCACAATTATTATCCGTTGGTTAAAACCAACGGCAATTTATTTAGCTATTCTTCAGCATTGAAAAAGAAATAGAAGGGTATTTTGCCGTCGGTTTTAACCGACGGACATTCAGTTCCAACACTTCCGACTTCAGTCGCTTTAAAAACCTTGTTCGACTTAACTGCTTTAGCTGTTCAATTCCTTATGGGGACTAAAGTCCGATTTTCTCTTTAATACTTATCCGTTGGTTAAAACCAAGGCAATTTATTGGCAACACTTCATTATTTAAAAAGAAATTGATCTATTGCCTTCTAAAGAAATTTGCGCAGATATCTCTACCGATATCATTACAAACAAATTTATTATCACACATATTGAATTTTCCGGTCAATTCATTGACAATTGGTAGAGTAATAATTTGAAGTCCATCTGTGTTTGCTTGTAATTTCCAAGTACCGTTCATATATGGCATCTCATCTTTCAATACTTTAAATGTGCTATCAGACATAAATTCTACTGTTAAACCTAAATTGCTTTTAAGGTCCTGCTCCAAATTTGGAAAACAAATTTGTTTAAACCATTTCCACTTTCCTACAAGACGGAAATTTATAGCATCTGCAGTATTAATGACTATTTCCTTACAAAATACAATTGAATATAAATCAGGATCTATTTCATTCGTCTCCTTTTGGCAAGAAGTAATTGAAAAAAATAAAAATAAGCAAGATGATATTATACATGAAATGAATAATAATTTTTTGATGGTAATTCATGGAATAATATTAAAACAATAATACTTTTTCTGATTAAAAGACACCCAGGCAATCACCACATACAATTTGATGGACGGGCAAACCTCAAAAAAAGAGGAAGTCCTTTGCCTTATTATATCAATAAATAAAGATATTTAATTAAAATCATAAATCCATGATAAAGTTAGAAATCAAAAATTAGAAATTAGAATGAACGCTATCATCGGAGCGTACCATTTAACATCCAACATCCAAAATCCAACATTTATTCGCCTCATTACCCATTACTCATCTCCCGACCACCTTACTTCCCTCCCGTAACGATCAATCCCGGTGTATTAAAATCAAGACTATACATCGTAAATATATTAAACAACTCTTCACCCGGAACATGGGAAATATTTCTACTAAATTTCAAATTGTAACTTCCTGTATTATTCTGTAGCTTAAAATTTGTATTATTCAACTGGTTCTTCTTTTGAATAAAAGCCGGCTGAACCATTTGAAAATAGGCTTGATAATTATATGGTTGAAAGGAAGTGGGCGCGCCAGATAGTCCATCGCCCAATTATAAACAACTTCCTTATCCTTGCCTATTTCATGATGTACATCATATTTTACAGTAAAATTGCTGGAAGGGCCAGACCCATCTAAAAAATTAATGTTGCCAAACATACCTGTATTAAAATAATAATTCACGGAGGTTAAATTCCCTGTGGACATATAATTCTGCCAGAGTGCGCTAATTTCACCCTCTGTCAAAGGTGGTTTCAGATTGGTATCAATATTCTGCTTTTTTATTCTGTGAACCATATTTTGACTCCATTCCAACTTCAGGTCTTGTGGCCAATCCCAGTTAAAAAAGCCACCTTGAACCGTATTTTCATAATAATCCTGAAAGCCCCAAATTTTAGGTTCGGCTTTATTATCGTGATATGTTTTATTAAATAAATCAAGTACTCTAATACGCGGCTCGAAAAGCAAGTCCTCATTTTGAGATATCCCGGGATAAAAGTTTTGAAAATCACGTTGCTCAAAACCTTCATTGATTGTCATATTGACATTTAGCTTATTGCCATAGGAAGAATTAATATGTGTGTATTGTGTCCCTTGCAGGCTGGCTGCCTGCATCTTCGCCTTGAGCGTATTGAACTTTGAAGTTCTAAAATAGGTATGATACAATAGAAATTCATTTCCTTCTATTTGCTCCCCCGGAGGTATTAGCGTTAAATTAGCCTGCAATAATTCATCTTCAGTATTGAGGATATCTAAAGTATTTCGTAAGGCAACAGCTGTGAGCATATTCGGATTCTTTCTAATGATCTGCATGGCATATATTGCTTCATTTTCCAATGTAGGCATAGCGAAGGATAGATGTGGGTTACTTCCCCCACTATTATTTGTAAAGTTTACGTCTGTGACACTTTGGTCATCCAATTTTGTAAACCGTATCTTATATTGCATTGGTTGTCCTCCAAATAGACTTGTCGCCGGGAAATAATGATCCTGAGGTAAAGCCTGGGTAAAATATACTTTACCAAGATTCAATTCATTTTGAAGATAAAATCTTTCAAAAGGTAAAGGCACAGTATATTGTACGAATTCGTAGAGGTCCGGCGGCCAACTACCGGTTTTAAAACGGACTATCGTATCCTGAGACCAGATCCTATTATCAACCCTTAGCCAATTATTTGTTTGAAGGTCCCATGCTTGCACTTTCATATTTATGGTGTAATATCTATTTTGCTGCAACATTTGAACTGGGCGCACGACCATAGCATCATGAACATCCTCATTTAACCATCTTATCGGTTGGCAGGAAACAGTGTTTTTACTACCAAAATCCTCTTTCAAGGTGTAACTAATTTCAGGTCTATACTTGTAGTTGACAACGTTGGTGACTTCTCCATCTGTATCAAAAATGGGTGTGGGTATCACAATATCTTCACCCATAGGTAGCACAAAACGGGTTAATACCCTCGCTGATGGAATGACATCTCTTTCATCCTGACTTGGATCTATATGTTCGAAAAAGTCGATACCTGCCAAAGGATCATTGGAAACCGGGGAACATCTCTCTCCCACTGATAAATTAAAGGAGCTACTGCCTTCAAGTTTCCCACCCAATAGTGAGAAATATACAGCGGCCTGACCATGAAAATAAGATGGGGATGGAGCCCCTCCGGATAATGCGATAGCTGCAGCAAGAGAAAATAGATTAAATTTTTGCTCAACACCAAATACCTTAATCCTTACACCAACTGAGCCCTCTAACCCGGCATAGGCCTGGCCTTCAGCATACCAGCCATTGATGCCTTTTGCTCTTCCTGTATTGGCACAGGTCACGTCCTGTTTTGTGATGTTCATATCATATCCTAAATATACAGAAAGTGCCGCATATATAATTCTGGCATCTATAGAGGCATTAAGAGAGCCATATGCGCCATGTGAGAAACCTGCACCCGATTCATAATCTACACCTCCACCTTGTGCATTGACATTAGTGGCACTGGTAGTTCCATCCAAATCTCCTGATGGATTGTTAAGAATATTCTGGACTTCAAGTGGAAGTGGCGGCAGGCTGGTAGGCACACCATGACCTACCATCATGTACAATTTGAAATTTGCTTCAAGTATATTTTCCAATGTCAATAATGCACTTCCTCTTGGATCATCACTGTCGTATGGATCAAAATCGGGTGCTCCCATGTAAAAATACCAAGTATCAGCACTAGCATAGAAAATACCATTGACCATTTGATTTGGAATAACAGGATTTTGCATATTTCCTACAAATGTACCGTCTCCAATATTTGCAGCCACTTTGAGTGAGCCATCCATATACCAGTCCCGCGTATCGTTCTGGGTGTAAAAGGCAAGTGCTACACCCACATACAGCTGTGGATCATTTCGCTCATTGATGGGTGTCATTACATAACCATCCCCTGTTAAGGACATCATGTCTAAACCACCATTGACGAATTGTGCAGTAAAGGTAATATCGGCATTGAATGCTGTAGGAGTTGGCATGGTTCCTAACATAATTCCGGCCCTTATCATGAATGAATTGTAGGTCGGCGTATATTCCGGTTCACCGGAGATCTCACCATCAATTATCGTGTAACTGGCAGTTTGTATGATGTTATAACCGACTCCTCCACCGAAGCCGTAGATCCCTACACCTGCACATATTGGTATCGCGGCTTCAGATCCAATGATGCCATCCACATACCAATATGGGTAAAAATTTTCACTATAGGCAAAGTTCTGACCTGGCGGGACTTCAGGAGGAGTTCCATAAGTACCAAAGATCGCAGACAATCTTCCGAATATTCCGGCTATTGGTAATGTCACACTTAGTGAACCTTTAGCACCTTTGTCACGACCTCCGCCCTCTATTGGATTATTATAAAACATGATCTTTCCAAGTATGGAGAAATTTTCCTTTACCAATCCTATGTTTATAGAGTCGAAAGTTACCCTGTCCAATCTTATTTTTTTTGCCACATTAAAAGCTCCTCCGACACCATTATCCATTATTCCCGTCAACACCTCCATAGATTCGATGTTTGAAACCAAAGAAAATGTTGCTCCCGCTGATAAGTCCAGTTCATCCATTCCCATTGAAAGCCCAATTGAAAATTGAACTGCGACAGTTTCAGCCTCTGCATCCAATGCAACATCAAAATTATCCATGGATATCGGAAAAGAACCGACCTTTTTTTGTGGACTGGCAAAAGCAAGATAAGTATTGTCTGAATCAAATCCAATGCTACCGGAGGTATAATCTATTTGAAACTCCATTTCAGCCAACTTAATATCTGCAGGAAGTTCAGGCAATCCTGAGGGGTAATTTAGCTCTGTATCAATCGATAGTGTTCCATGCAATAACGTCTTTATATATGGTTGCTCATTGGAACCGGGCATGAAAACTACTTCCAGATAAGAATCATCCGCTATTGTGGCATCAGCTATTAAAAATGGAAATTCCAATTGTTGCATGACTGTTACATCAAATGCATAAATAAAATTTGGATCAGGTTCGTCATAAGCTGCAGTATTGAAGATGAGTGCTGTATATTTCAATAAACTGGAATCTCCGGCAAAAGGAAGTGTCATATCACCAGTCATCATGCCGTATTCTAACGTATTGTCATAAAAATCCAGTTGCAGCGTATCGATAGAAATCCCAAATCCACCTAGATTGCCTTTTTCTATTGGCAAGATATTTTCCACAAGGATATTCGCATAAAGCGCCGGTTCAATCAATAGATTTCTGACAATGGCGTATGTAGAATCAAGTAAAATATGGGGTGGCGGTGTAATACTTGCTTCGCGCAAGTAAAACCCTCTATAGTCATTGGTCGTGGTGTGATATCCATCCGGGAAGTCAATATTATCCGGATTGGCAAGATCACTCATGTCAATGAAGGCATCTGTAATATCAAATCTCCAACCTTTTAATCCGGTGATCTCAAAACTATTCATATTGACTTGAGCCATCCAATTGACCTTGCCCCAAACTGAATTATTCCCGCCGGTCTGATAGAAATATCCACCTGAAGTATCTGTCGAAGATTGTGAAGAAGTATCCTGTAGATTGTTTGCCAAATCAATTACAAAAGTAGCCTTAGCTTTGCTGTCATCTTCGTCCTGTGGATCATATGGGCGAATGACACTTCTGGGGAGATTCAATTCACCAGCCAATTGAAATGATTGTAATCCCTGGCAATTGAATTGAATCTTACATGAATTAGCATTTCCGGAGCTTCCTTTCAGTACTAATTCAAAAGCATTGTTATTATCATTTGGAAAGTTTAAATCTTGCTGTAACTGAATCATAAAATCACCTCCAAAACCCACCGGGTGAATGCATACAGAATCAGCGATCATCATAAACATCTTGTCACCAGCAAAAATGGACAGTTTGGCACCGATGGCAACTTTTGCTTTAGCTCCGGTTGGGGTCAGGATGAAATCGGTCAACCCCATTATAAATTTATTCCCCATCAAACTTTGCTCAAAGCCAATAGGCAATCCAATAGATGAGGAGCTCGCAATTGCATAGATATTTCTTCCATATTGTAGATAAGGAGCCAACATCGTAGAATACTGTTCCGGAACATAATTTAATCCCTGATCAATCATACCGTCAGCAATCGGAAAATTAATATATTGTGCCAGAGCAGCCAAATCGCCGGTATCATCTTGTATTGCTCTTACGGTACCTTCAAAAACCTGACCTAATTCGTTTATTTTAATATCCTTTACCTGAACATTGATTTTTACATTATTTAAAAAGTCAAGTTGAACTTTCGCTGTACCTGAATATTTATTATCATTTTCTGTTAGCTGATAATCCAATAAATAAAAATGACCTATTTTGATAGATTCTAGAGAATCGATGCTTGCTACGAAATTATTGTTTTCAATCAAAGGAGGATTGCATCGTGATTCACAGTCTGATGGAGTCTCATCTGCTTGCGTACTTCCATCACCTTCATCACCAAATACATCAGGCATCTCACCATAATAAAAACGTCTTACTTCTGAAAATTTCCCATTATCAAAACCAAGTATATTATTTTGGTCGATTGCCTGAATTCTTACACCATATTCATGACCGACGATCAGTTCCGGATCATCTGCTTCCTGATTGTAAAAATAATTTGTGACAGTAAAAACTTCTTTTTCGATTACTACAGGGATTCCGGCATCATTAAATAATTCTTCGATGTCCCAGTCATAATTGGCAGTTATATCAATGATCTTAACGATGTACTTCATATCAGATTGATCGTAACCTACGTTCAGGGGATATTCCCATATAATTGGAAAGGAAGGGATCTCAGAAGCCATGACGATTTCTTCCCAATATGGGCTGATGATCGTGGGTATGTTGCCATTCCCGATAGGAAAAACAATACTACAACCATTTCCAATCTGTTGTCTGGTATTATAATCATACACAGTAACACAAAGTGTATAGTTCCCTTCCGGAATCGAACCCAGAATAAGTTGAAGATCTGAAACACCTTCAATTATAAAACCATCAGCGCCTAATGTAGAATTGAGTTCTGATATTTCTTGAGTGGTCAATGTGACACTTTCGCCTCCATCAAGAACAAGTGGAGTCGGTGGTAAGTAATTTTCGTCTATAGAGATAGAAACTCCATTGTCACCGGCAAGGGTAGCCAACATATAAACATTCTGTTGGGTAAAAACGCTATTAATCAAAGTCGCTGAGTAGGCCTGTGATGCATCTTCCAATTGCCCAATTTCAGTTGGAAAAGGTAATTGCACGTCTACCATTACCTGAATATTCTGCGAACTCACTATACCTGATGATAGAACCAATAAAAATATAACCAAATCTCTCATAACTGACATCATTAAAATTTAAGACCATAACCCAATGAAAGTCTTGTTTCATTGAAGGAATTGCCTGTAAAACTTTTCTTAGCGATAAAATAACTGCTAAAGTTGACCTGCGAATGCTTCAAAACATTACAATTGATACCGAAGCGCTGATTCAATACCCTTCCGTCTTTTACCCCATTCAATTTATCAAAAGACAATCTAGTGGCAGAACTGAAGGATAAGATCTTGTCAAATAGGGATTTTTGTAGTGTGACAGCAACCCCGGCTCTATTTCTTTTATTATCAGAATAACCATAGGAAGACACTATGAGTGAAGGAGAAACAGTAAAATCACTTTCCTTCCAGAAAAGTCTTACACCTGCATTTACATTGACGTTATTGACTTCGCCACCAATTCTTGCTACCGGACTTAGATCCATTAATGATTGTTGCTGAATCCCTCCAAAGACTCCAAATTGTGTATTTTTTGACTTTTTTGTATAGTTAAAATTCAAACCATACATTCTACTGACATTGATATATCTAAGTGTATCATTGATCTCCACTAAACCATCCGTCGTTTCAAATTTGAAATTGGAAAAATTAGCCGAGACAAGTAGTTCCTTTGTAATCATCCAGCTGGTATTCAAATTAACAATGAGTCGTTTTCTTGACAAATAATCCAAATTGCGCAAGTTATTCCGTTCGATTCCTACAGTGGCATTTGTATTAAACTTAGCTTTAAACAAAGAAGTATTTAACCTGAATGTATAATTTTCAATATCAGCTTGTAAGAATGGAATTCCAAGAGATCTGTAATTGGGTTCTACCCTTCGATATTTTGCACCAATTCCAAAGTACTTAAAATTATATCTCAACTCAACTTCTCCTGCCAGACTTAGTTTAGAAGAGGCATTCAGCTCAAATAAATTATTTAAAAAAGGACTTTTGACGCTTTCAAGAGAAGATTCAAGGGCTAAATTATCGGTAAAAACACTTGCATTTATGGTTCCATTGAAATTCAACTTTTTAAATAAAAGTGTTTTCCATTCTGTTCCCATTACAATGTTCTTCGATGGATTAATTCCTACCTTCCTACGATCTAGGTCCAGTTCATCCGTCTGTTTATCCTTAATATGCAGCACGATGAGGTCAAAATAATTTCTTGAAGAACCAACACCTATTTTCCCTCCTATGATGGACCGTTTATATGTTGGAATTAACTCAGCACCATAAACCAAAGTATCTCTCTGTGCTAATGGATTTTGCATATTTCCTGCAAATGCTGCAAATCGAAACTTACCCGGAGTCAATTCCAAACCTCCTCCGAAAAAGTTTTTTCCTCCAAGTGTATAATTCGAAAAACGCATAGATCTGTGTCCAATATGTACCTTGATCCATTTGTAATAAGGACTCATTCCAAACTTATTGAATGAATGGCCATAACTGAACTGCTGATCGCGAAAGGAAAAACTCAATGGTACTGTGATCACACTCAACTTGAAAGTTAAATTACCTGCAAGATTGTAAGAATAAGGACTCCGACGATTGTCAATACCACGTACATTATAATATTGACCGGAGGCAAATATTCCTCCGGAGAATGAAGCTTTCGGCGGTACGATAAGGGTTTTTATATCCTGAGCTCCTACAGCTGTGCACAGGAACATCAGGCATATAAAACTAATGGTAAGTTTATTATCTGTCACCTTCATTTATTTTATGACAGTGAATCTTCTTATTAAAGTGCTTCCGCTTGCAAGTTCTATCCTTATAATATGGACACCTGAATTACATGACATTAAGCTAATTGTAACGTCCTCGTTACCTTTGACATTTTTATCAAATACTAAGCATCTATTATAAACATCATAAATAAACCAAGCCTTAATTTCGGAACCTCCTTTTACAAGTTTCAGATGATCATTTGCAGGATTTGGGTACACTTTGATAGATTGTAAAATGTCATCCACGGCTGACGTGCCATCACAAACATCACCAATTCCATTTCCATTTGAATCAATTTGATCTGGATTAAAATCCAATGGACAGTTATCGACCACATCCTCTACCCCATCGCCATCGTCATCTGCGTCACAAACATTTCCAATTCCATCATTATCTGTATCTAGTTGTCCGGGATTGTAATCCAAAGGACAATTGTCATCTGAATTTTTTATTCCGTCACCATCTATATCATTTGCACAGACGTCACCAATGCCATCCCCATCAGTATCTAGCTGATCAGGATTTGGAGTAAACGGACAATTATCGCTAATATCAGGAACGCCATCATTGTCGTCATCGTCATCACAAACGTCACCCTGGCCATCACCATCAGCGTCAGACTGATCGGCATTTGGAATGAAAGAACAATTATCCGTGTCATCTCCTACTCCATCATTATCATCGTCATTGTCACAAATGTTTCCTATACCATCACTATCTGTGTCTAGTTGATCAGGATTATACACTAAAGGGCAATTATCTGATGTATCAGAGATGCCGTCTCCATCATCATCATTATCACACGCATCACCCATACCATCGCCATCAGAATCTAATTGATCAGTATTGTAAATATTTGGACAATTATCAAGTACATTCGGAATGCCATCACCATCTATATCATCGGCACATGCATCACCTATTCCGTCACCATTTGCATCAGCTTGATCAGGATTGAACGTAAATGGACAATTATCAACGTTATCTGGAAAACCGTCATTGTCATCATCTGTATCACAAGCATCCCCTGTACCATCATTATCAGTATCAATCTGAAAAGTATTAAAGGTCAGAGGACAGTTATCAACTTCATCGGGAATTCCATCATTATCATCGTCATTGTCACAATCATCTCCCTTTCCATCTCCATCTGTATCAATTTGAGCTGGATTGAATATCGTTGGACAATTGTCTTGATTATTTGGAATCCCATCATTATCTACATCATCGTCACAAGCATTACCAATGCCATCCCCATCTGTATCAGTTTGGCCAGGATTTGGTATCGTCGGACAATTATCCTGAGTATCGGGTATTCCATCATTATCATCATCCGCATCACAGGCATTTCCCATTCCGTCTCCATCTGTATCAGTCTGGTCGGGGTTGGAAATCGAAGGGCAATTATCAGCGTTATCATTTATGCCATCGCCATCCGTATCATCCTCACAAGCGTCACCAATGCCGTCTCCATCAGTATCGGCTTGACCCGGATTAGGTGTGAGTGGGCAATTATCTGAAATATCTGGTACGCCATCATTGTCATCATCTGTATCACAGGCATTTCCCATGCCATCTCCATCGATGTCTCCCTGATCTGCATTGGCTATCAATGGGCAATTGTCTGAATCGTCTGGTACCCCGTCATTGTCATCATCGTTATCACAGACATTACCTATACCATCGCTGTCAGTATCGAGTTGATTCGCATTTGAATTTAAAGGACAATTATCCTGTGTATCGGGTATACCATCGTTGTCGTCATCAGCATCACAGGCATTGCCCATACCATCATTGTCTGTATCTAGCTGATTTGTATTAGAAACCAAAGGACAATTATCTGAGGCATCAGGAACACCATCATTATCGTCATCGTTATCACAGTCATTACCCAGACCATCATTATCGGAATCCAATTGATTGGTATTTGAAATTAACGGGCAGTTGTCTGATACATCCGGCACTCCGTCATTGTCGTCATCTGTATCACATGCATTACCCATACCATCGTTGTCTGTATCGAGTTGATTTGGATTGGAAATTGAGGGACAGTTATCTTCATTATCGGGAACACCATCTCCATCACTATCAGGATTCAGATCATTGTCCAGTGTAATAGGAATTTTTGTAAAATATAGTGGGCAACCGTTCAATGTAAATTTCGCTTCATAATTGAAATTTCCTTCTCCATATCCTGACACATCTTTTAAAGAATTTGTACCGGGAGTAAAAGTGCCAATGACAGTAGAAGTCCCAACGGCATACAGGCTATTGTTTTGAAGTGTTGTAGAATAAGGGGGAGCGCCGTGATAAAAAGGCGAAATCGTTCCTCCTGGATATGTCGATCTTGGTATTAATACAATCTCATTATTGGTAATTTTTGTAAGATCTAGTGAACCGTTGTAGTTGACAATTAGACCCGTATTTACAATATTACCTGTAATGGAATGACTACCAATGAAAGTGTTATTAATTACTCCGGCATTTGTAAAAGTTCCACTATTTTTTTGCATTTTTTTAGATAAATTGAGAATTCCGCATCCGGCATTGACTAAAATCCCTCCTGATTCCATTAAGATGCCGGTTGCAGTACCTGCACCAGTTAAATTAAAATTACCGGTGTTATTGAATGTTGAACTAGCGAGTTGAAGATAAGCGGTATTACTGACGTTATTAATAGTCATTATACCTGCATTTTTAACAACTCCACCATCTTGATTAAAAAAACCACCACCTAAAGCAGCGTTTATATAAACTGAAGTGTTTCCTGAAGTATTAAAATCACCATTATTTATAATCCCTACGCCTTCTGCACCTATTATATCTATTTCTCCGGAACCGGAAAGATTGAATTCATTGGTATTATTTATCCCGGATGCCCCAACATTCGTGGAAGTCGTAATCGACCCACTAAAATTAATCATACCATCATTTCTAATCGCATTTTGTTCTACATTCATGACAGTTATGTTAGAGTTCGCCCCTCCGATCAAAGTTCCGGTATTCGTAATTCTAATTCCATTTTGACTGCTATGTTGCACAATTATCTCACCAAATAGATTAATTACTCCAGCACTTTGAATCGCATTGCCATTAATATCAGCAAAAGTTATACTGGCATTTTCATTGATTTCTATAATACTTGTAGAAGTCATATTTAACCCCGGACCTGTGTGGAAAGGATAATTACCGGTGTTCATTGGCCCTGTTGGTATGATGACATGATCGTTTCCATCTGCCAATTGTGATGAAGTTAATCCAACCCAGTTTGCGGCATTGGAAGTCGAACCATTCTGACCACAGCCAGTCCATACGATTGTGTTTGAATTCGTGATGATACTGCCTGTATTCGTGCCAGATATGACACTTCCATTTGGATTCGCTATGACTCCTGAATTAGAAGTGATCGTCGTGGGCAAGGATGTTTTAAGTCTAATTATACCGGAATTGACCAAATGGGTGGCTGTAATCTGCTCACTAGTGGTTTCATTTATTATACCGCATGGATGATTGAAAAATTTGCCTGAACCAGAAACAAGGATAAAAGCATTTCCGGTATTCGCTTTATTATCAAGAATTCCATAATTATTAAATGTTCCTCCTACTGCATCAATCCCACATACAGTAATCGAACCGGTAAATGATATTTCATTATTATTATTAAAGGTACTACCTGTTCTATTCCAGATGCCGGTTTCTCTGATATCCGGACCCATGAATATAACTCCGTCATTGTCAAAAAGACCAAAGTTGTTTATACCTTGCCCTACAGTTCCGGCACCGCCGGTATTTGATATATTTATTGTACCAACATTTGTAATAGAACTATTATTATAAATACCATCAAAAGTATTGAGCGTATTGATTGTTATTGTACCATTATTTACCAGTTTGCTATTATCAATAACTGAGAGACTCTTAGCTACTGCCAAAAAGGCAACAGGAACAGTTACTTTAGATGAAGAACCCGTTATTTTTACATTATGATTTTCTTTTGGAATAGTTCCTAGTGACCAATTTGTTTGAACATCCCAATTACCGGTATTACCAATCCAGGTATTATCTTGAGCACATAAATTAATTGAAACAAAAGCTAGAAGTAGAAGTATAAAATATCTCATGATAAGTTGTTTTTATGAATATGTAAAATTATATACATGGAAAAAAAAACCTTCATTCTTTCGGGTGATTTGTTAGGCTTTGTTAATTTGACAATTATAAACTTTCAATTCAAAAAGATTATATTATATTTCTATTTTGCAAATATTGAATTTTGAAAGAAAAGCTAAACATACCGACCTTAAGCCCAATAATATTGAGGCAATATCATATTATGAATAGTAACAAGGAGCTATTAAATGATGATACCATAAGTCAATTCTTTATACACTATTTTAAAGAAGGTGATGTATATTTCAACATACCACTTCCTCCACATAAGAAAACAGTAAATGACTTTGTTTATGTAATAAAGGGCAAAATGACTAAGTCTGTGGGAATTGATTCGTTCGAGCTTTTTGAAAATGATTTATTATTTACACCTAAAAACAATATAACTTCTACATCATTATTATCACAAGACTTAGAAGGTTTTTACTGTCACTTCTCTGATGAGTTTATTGGTGCGAACCCATTTTTAGACATGTTACACACGCAGCCAAGTATAAACGATTATTTTCACTTCACAAATCAGGACTCAACAAATTTATTTTTTATATTGACTCGTATTCGTAATTTATATTTAAGTAGAAAGGAACAACCTGGAAATTATCGTCTAATATCTTTTTATCTATCTACTGTTATTGCAGAGTTGTTTCTAACATTTAGAGAAAAACCTATTAATCCAGAAAAAAAGAAAGATGTATTTTATAAGTTCAATGCTCTGGTGCATGCACATTTCAAGCAAAACTGGACTATCAAAGAATACGCTTTCAATCTAAATAGTACTCCAAATCATCTAAATAAGCGTATAAAAAAAGAAACCGGCAAAACAGCTTCCGAAATAATAAAGGCGGTCACCATTCTTGAAGCTAAAGTGCTAATTCATCAGACGAATTTAACTCTTAAGGAAATAAGTACGAATCTTGGCTTTGAAGATGCTTCGTATTTCAGTAGATTCTTTAAAAAAAGAGACAAATTATAGTCCTACACAATACAGAAAGATGATTGATTTGTCCTAATATTGGCTGAAAGCGTCCTGATTTTATTAAATTCTTCAACATATCTTTGCAAAAAAATATTAAGTAATGAAACAGTTTAAATTTCAATTTCTATTATTGATTTTCGCCTTAAGCATCTTCTCCATTAGTTCATGTAAAAATGAAGAAAAAAAGGTTGAAGAACCTGATACCACTGTGGAGGAAGAGGAAGTGACAACTCCAAGAGAAGATACTGTGCAAGTAACATTGGAAGGTGACGATATGATGAAATACAACTTATCTAACATTGATGCTTATGAAGGCCAGGTAATAGTTCTAACTTTAAAGCATATAGGAAAAATGGCTAAAAACGCTATGGGGCATAATTTTGTGCTTTTAGCTCAGGGAACAGATGTAAATGCATTTGCCGAGGAAGCGGTAAAAGCAAGTACTACCGGATATGTCCCTGCTGATCATAGCAAAATCATCGCATATACCGACCTCATTGGTGGTGGAGAAAGTACCACCATAACTTTTAATGCTCCAGCCAAAGGCAGTTATGATTACATCTGTACATTCCCTGGTCATCACATGACCATGAAGGGTAAACTAAGTATACAATAATCCATCATACTTATTCTAATATTTCTATAAATGCCGCATTCGCGGCATTTGTTTTTTTATAGAAACAATTGGTCAGTAATTCAAATTAAATTTTAAAAATCATAATTCAGAGCAAATTTATTTATTGAAAATCTTTAAAATTATTCTGTTTTATACGAAACGCAAATATAAATAAGACCAATAAGATAATTCCATTTCGTATAAGCTATGCAATTAATTAAGATCAAGCTTTATTGGCTTATTCATTATTTTGGCAGATTCCTCCCTTCAGTCGGAATGACAAAACATTTGTTTTGAGGGGGTGAAAAATGAGGCGGCTGCGCCGCCTCATTTTTCACCAATATCCAAACGACTTAGCGTCTTTCCGAGCGAAGCGAGGAATCTTTATTCGCAAAACGTAACCCAGCTCGGTATTGTAAAGCTCGGTATTTTATGGCAAATTATTAGTCAATTATATAAATCCAATTCGTATTATAAGTAGAAATCTGAGTTAAAATATAACATCAAATGTTATTCATAGCTAGTATCGAATAGAAATTAGTTGAGTCCCAATAATTATTTTCAATTGAAATTCAGCTTTGAATTATTCCATAAAATATTGGTCATTAAAAAATTTCATTACCCTTAACATTTTGACCCTAAAAAATTTAAATTAAATTTTGATTATTGATTCAAAGAAAAATATTTAATGGAACACATTGCTGCAAAAAGTTAAAAAGAAGTTTAACCCACTTTTTGAAACTCTTTTATAGTTACTTTGACCGTGCATCCTTTATCATTGCTGATCTCCAAAATTGCATTCATTTTGTCACTTAGTGTTTGTATGAGTTTACTCCCAAATCCTGGATTTTCTTTTCCCGAGATGTAACCTATTCCATCATCACTTATTCTTAGTACCAACTCGCTATTAATTTCCTGTAATGTAACTTCTATTTTACCTGAAAGTGATTCGTTAAAAGCATGTTTAAGCGCGTTGCTAATCAATTCATTTGATATCAGGCCCAACGGAATTACTGTGTCTACATCTAGGATTAGAGGCGTAATATTTTTGACCAGATGGATTTTATCTTCACTGATATTGTAAGTATCAAACAGTCCTTGAATTAGATTTTCAAAATAAGTTTCAATGTTGACGCCAGTTAAAGATGTATCACTATAAAGATTTTGGTGAAGGATGGCCATCGCCTGCACTCTGCTTCGACCTTCTGTAATAGCTTGAACTGCATTGGCATCTTTGATATAGACTGTCTGAAGTTTTAATAGACTTGATATCACCTGAAGATTATTCTTTACTCTATGATGAATCTCCCTTAATAGGATATTTTTTTCTTCTACCGATTTTTCAATGATGACATTCCTCGAACTTAATTTTTTATTAAAGGTTATTAACAGATAAATAAAAATACCAAGTGCCAGAGCGCCAACTAACAAACCAACTAAAAATAATCGTTGAGTTTTTATGACAGAATTTTTTAAAATATTAGTTTCATTTAAATTTGATATTAGCGCTTCTTTTTTTGATTCTCGTATTTTTCAGTCAGGTCAAATAATGCCATTTCCTGTCCTTGATTATAAAGCATGTCTATGCTTTGGGTGTAAAGTTTAAAATAATGAAGACCTTCAGAATAGTTTCCGGCGCCTTCATAAGCTTTAGATAGTAATAACAACGCATCGGCTTCAATACGAGGATTACAATTATCTTTAGCCAATACCAATACTTTCTGACCTTTTCTAATAGCTTCCTTGTAATTTTTAAGATTAATAGCTCTATATCCTTTGAGCAAAGGTGTTAACATATCCACATCCACCCCAATTACTTCTATACTATCCCCTTGTTTAAGGTAAGAATTCATCAAATCGAACATTTCCATTTTTTGGTAGACCTGCGCAATATTTAAATAAGTATTACGCAACATTTTCGAGCCGGCTTTTGCAGTTTTAAGTACCTTTTGGTATTCATCTAAAGCCTGCTGGTATAATCTATTAGATATTAAAGCTTTGGCTAGGAAAAGTGCGACACTTGAATTCCTGAGTTTTGAATATTTTTTTTTATCTGTAATATTAGCTGCTAACATAGCATATTCAATCGATTTCGAAGGATTACCTAAATCGGCATAGATTGATGACAGGTTGTTATAATAATTGATCTGATGAATAACATACAGACTGTCAGCAGGGATCATTTTTTTGCCCATAATAAGCAATTCACCTGAACGCTTAAGGTCACCTTTTCCCTGAATCCATCTGGAATATGATGAATAAGCTGATGCAATGATGACAGAATCAGAAATTAAACTATTGCGCTCAGAAACTAAAAAATCATTTGATTTGCCCAGAAAGGGTTCCATCATTTCAATTCCCTTCTGAAAGGATGTGATACAATTGTCATCTTGGTTAGACATAAAAATATACCCTTCCATTATGCGATATCTGGCCATCAAATATTTATCTTTTCCGACAAGATCTTTCATTTTTACAAGCGTAGAATCAACATTCTTTGGATCTTTGAATAATCTGTAATAAGTAATTATTTGGCTAAGAAAAGCATATGATTCCCTGTTATAGTAGCGCGATAATGCAATTTTGTAGCCTGTTAAATTAGTAATTATGTATGTGTCTTTTTCTTCAATTAAAAAATCAATAGTGGCATTTATAAATCTCAATAAGTCCTTAATATCCTCTGAATTCATTTTTTGAACAACCGGAAGTCTAGCGAGGCTATCTGATACTTGCTCAGGGTTATTACCTGACAAAAGAAAAGCCAACAAATACTCCGCTTGAACCTGCGTATTTTTATCAGGAAACTTCAAGTCTTTCCTTTTTAAGAAATTTTTGGTCGCCTCTGTGCCATTTATATTCAGATATTGCAATATAGAATCTTTGTCAATTAGATTTGCATACCCAATATTTCCAGAGGATGATAAAATAAATATCAATGCAATGATCCGATGGAAGATATTACGTTTTATCATTTGTATCATTTAGATTTTTTAAGTGGTTAGTTATTTCAATATCAATTTCAACCAACGAATTTAATAATTTATCGATATTTTCTTTCTCTATCAATAACATACTTAACTCTTCGACCTTAAGATCTTCATTCATTTTAATGATCTTAGCCGAATGGGCCTCTTCATTCGAAGCTTTCATAATAAAAAAAATTTGCGTGCAGATTAAAATGACTTTTTAGAAATAGATTCACCCTAAAGTATTAATTTAAAGCATTGAACTTAATTACTTTTGAACAAAATTAAAGAGACGAATCGTGCGCATTTTAATTGTTGAAGATGAATCTATCATAGCTGCAGATCTTGAGATGACCTTGCTCGCAAATGATTATGAAGTAGCTGGTATCGCTTATGATAGCACACGTGCGCTGGATATGATCTCCAGCAGAAAACCTGACTTGGTTCTTTTAGACATCTCGATCAAGGGAAATTTGAATGGTATACAAATTGGACAAATACTTCATGAAAACCATAACATCCCATTCATTTTTGTTACCTCCTATTCGAGTAAGGAGGTACTTGATTCTGCAAAAGTTACGATGCCATATGGATACATCGTCAAACCATTCAATGACCGCGATATCATTAGTTCAATCGAAATTGCATTGTACAACCATAGTATGAGTCATGACAAAGGACTTCCTTCTTTCGAGGTTGTTAAACAACACTTCGGACTTTCAATAGCAGAATACGAAGTACTTAAAGCACTTTGGGAAGGACTCACAAACCAGCAGATTGGGGAAAGAATACATTTGTCAGTCAATACAGTTAAGACCCATTTAAGAAACATATTTTCTAAACTTGATGTAGAATCAAGGTCAGAAGCCTTGGCTTTTTTGAGGAATTTATCATCAAGTTAATATACCCTATAGTAAATATAAAATTTATAACTACTTAATAATCAACAATAATAACTGCAATTTCATTTACATTCACCAAAGATTACTTTCTTTATTTTAATCCATTTTATTCTTAGACAAAAGGAAATATTTAGTTGACCAGTTATTCCAATAAAATACCCAATTAAAAAATCTTGATTAGTAACTCAAGTTTCGGCAGTTAAGAAACAAAGGTAGATGGCTGATGTTAGATGTTAGATGGAGCTTAGTCAATTGATTCATATTTTTTCTTTAATAAGTTTAGTAGAAAAAATATCCATGTGATTGATGGAAAGCCATCTAAAATCTACCTTCTAACATCTAACATTTTATTTAAATTTAAATTTATCTTTCAAAAAAGAAAATTTGACTACCTAAACTTGAGTTAGTAATAAAACTTCAGGATGCTATACCAAGAAATTCGATTCGTTATTATTATGTTGTCTTTACAATTTGAATGACTAGAATTAGTTATTAAATTTATTGTTTAAAAGGACTAAGTTTGTTTCATGTTAAGAATAGCGGTATATGATGATAATGTATCAAGGCGTGAAAGCCTCAATGCTTTAATTTCCTTATCACAAAATATGGAGTGTGTAGGGACATATGGGAATTGTGCTAATATCCTAAAAAATGTTGCTACTGATAAACCTGACTTAATATTGATGGATATAGAAATGCCAATTGTAAATGGTCTTGAAGGTGTAGTAATTGTCAAAGAAAATTTCCCACATATAAAAATCATTATTCAAACTGCATTTGACGATGACGATAAGATCCTTACTGCGCTTAGATATGGTGCAGAGGGTTATATACTAAAAAACGCCTCAGTGCTACAAATATCACAAAGCATTGATGAGGTAATGGCTGGTGGCGCCAGCATGAGCCCATCCATAGCATTGAAGGTAATGAGGTTTTTCAATAGTAAAGAATCAGAAAAGAGAGACCTTAATTTATCAGAAAGAGAGTTGGAAGTTTTAAAAAATCTATCTAAAGGTGACAGTTACAAAATGATAGCTGACGTGCTCGGAATCAGCTATTTTACAGTCAATAGCCACATCCGAAAAATATATGAAAAACTTCAGGTACACTCAATGGGTGAGGCAATTTCAATGGTCCATAAATTGAAGCTCTTCGATACTGACTAGTAAATATTAAAATTTTTACGAACATACTGTCACTAGTATTAGCTATTGCCAGTTATGATGATGCAGGCTACATTTACAATAAAAAAAATTATATCTGTAATTCTGCGCTCATGATCAAAATTCTACTACAAACAATAATTCTATTTTTTTGCATTCAATACACTTTATTTTCACAAGTTGAAATACTCAAGGACATCAATCCGGGCACAGCAAGCGGGGCAGAGACCGGCCAAAGTACTTTTGATGCTTTTAAGCTCATCAACAATAAAGTCTTTTTCCGTGCCACTTCAGCTACAACTGGCTCTGAAATATGGTCGACTGATGGCACAGAAGCAGGAACTCAAATATTGAATGATATTAATCCTGGAGTACCCGGTGGAGGTATGGCGCCAATATTCAGGCTTGGTGATAAATTAATTTTCGCAGGGTACAATTCAACCTACAAAACTGAGCCTTGGGTGTGTGACTTAGATGGAAACAATGCATCGTTGCTAAAAAATATTGGCCCACCCGGTGTAAATGATAATGGAATTTCTGGCGTTTTTCAGGCAATTGTCTTCCAGAACAAGTTGTTTTTTGCAGCAAATAATGGCGTTAATGGCAAAGAATTATGGGTGACCGACGGCACTTCTGCAGGAACAGTTCTCTTCATGGACATACTGCCGGGAGACGAAAATAGCAGTAGCGAACCTAGAAATTTCACAATTGTTGGAAATGAGTTATTCTTTAGAGCTAGTATTTCTATTTGGAAGACCGATGGAACTGTTCCCGGCACCATTCAATTAATGCCGATTAATACTTCTGTCACAACGGACCTAGTAGCATTTAATGATGATTTGTATTTCGGCGCTTATGATGATGCACATGGTGAAGAATTATGGAAAAGTAATGGCGCACCAAGTGGAACGATGATATTGAAAGATATTGAAACGGGCATAGAGCCTTCATTTGCATCCAATATTACCGCCGGTGAAGATCTGCTTTATTTTACTGCTCAAAGTGGAGGACTTGGTGTCGAGTTATGGAAGAGTGACGGCACAGAATCAGGCACAGTTATGGTTAAAGATGTTAATCCGGGCGCAAATGGAATGATTCCATTATATGGAACTTTTCAAAGATTTGATTTGAATGGAATTCTTTATTTCGCGGCAAACAATGGTGTAAACGGAACGGAAATCTGGAAGAGCAATGGTACTACTTCGGGGACCTCTATGATCAAAGATATACGTGTATCCGGTTCTGCCCTACCTACCGGATTGAAAGGCCATTATGATTTGGTATTTTTTTCAGCAAATGATGGTACTCACGGCACAGAGCTTTGGAAGACAGATGGCACAGAAGCCGGCACTGTGCTCATGCAGGATATCAATCCAGGTTCAGCCAATGCTGCTCCCAAAAATTTAACTTTCATAAGAGATCGCCTTTATTTGACAGCTACTGACCCTGATTTTGGAACAGAAGTGTTTTATGTTGATAATCCTTGTTTCTCTGACTTGCAAGTTGTAGATGCTGACTATCATGAAGGGTTGGGAATAGGGTGCGATAGTGCCGCAATAGTTGAGTTTTCTTTTGAGTCAAATGACAATTATGATACATGGACTTTGTCGCAGCCCGATATATTGTTGCTGGGGTATGAAGGGACATGGACAGCTCCTAAAGGTCAACATATTATTGTGTCTATTCCGGCTCCAATAGATCCTAATTTTCTTTGGTTATTTTATGCATATCCAGATGAACACGTCGAATGCACTGCCATAAAGGATTTCTCTCCTGTACTCACTGATGGCTGTAATGATGAAGTGGCTGTTAACATTAAAAAAAGACCTACTGGGTTATTTTCTAATAATGGAAAGGTGGGATTCAAGCTTACTACTTCGGCCTGTGCGGCAGTATCAGGATGGACTGTAGTGATGACAAATATACTGACCTATGAAGAATATGGTGCCGCGGCTACATCCGTTGACGACAGCATATTTATCGATGACTTACCTGTGGGTGGCTATATTTTTAGTTTTACCAACTATTTATGCCCACTAAAGATAGATTATGATCAGCCGATTTTTTTAATTCAGGCTAATGATGATTGCGACAGACCTAATAATCTTACTCCAAATCCCGGTGAGTTTACAGATCCTGGAACGCAAACTATTACTGGTACTTCGAATAGCAATATTCCCTCTTCTTGTTATAACTCATCTGGAGCACCCCAACAAAGCGACTTGTGGTATACGATGGATATTGAAAACACAAACAGTGGCATAGTTAGCTTAGGAGTAGTGCCTGAAGCCGATGGCTTTGATGCCGCAATTACTGTATACAAAGGAAACTCTTGTGGAAGTCTTACGGAAGTATCTGGCGGTTGCGTCAATAACTTCCAGGGAAACATGCAGGAAATAGTCAATATAGATCCAATAGAATTATTTAACGGAGAACTTGAAACACGTGAAAATGTAAAACTTTATATAAAAGTCACTGATCTCAATGGAACCGGAGGTAACTTCAATTTTACACTTCAAGGAATTCCTCTACCTATCGATTTACTTTCTTTTGAAGCATCAGCATACAAATACAAAGAGGTCCAAATTTCATGGAAGGTTTCAAACGAGATTAATATAAAAACTATCTGGTAGAACGTACCATTGAAGCAAAGGCATGGAATACTATCGGATCTGTACCTTCTGGCAATGCAACTAATTATGACTTTATTGATAAAACTCCAAAAATAGGAATCAATTATTACAGGTTAAAAATTCATGAGGCAGATGGTAAAACTTCCCTATCAGGGATAAGAAGTGTTTTACTAAGCAACAACAATAGCCTTGCAGTTTATCCCAATCCTGCTAACGATAATGTCAAAATATTAGGCTGTACGGAAACTTCAAATTTAGTAGAAATATACAATACAAATGGCTCAGCTGTTCAAACCAGGTTTATGTCAGGTAGTCTAATGGCTTCAAATGGACTAGACATTAGTGCCATTGCTTCTGGTGTATATACGATAAGGATAACAAGTCAAAATAAATCTCAATTAGTGAGGTTTATAAAAAATTAATAATAGAGATAAATTATTGTAATTATGTAAAGCTGTTTGAAAGTCAAAAACGATAACTAGTTGTTCAATTTATTTATTGTGGTAAGAAATATTCTTACAAAATCTTATGGATTCAACCATGAATAGATAGATATGCATTAGATGCTTTAAATAATTATCTTTGGTTGATTCATATGAATTATTATATTGCATATTTTGCTGGGAATTGATCTATTCATAAATGTTTCACTTGTTTAAAATTATTAATTTAGAAATGAAACTTGATATGGCCATTCGTGGACTGATCAACTATTTCTTCTCACTTTCACTTTTATTTAGAAGAAAGAATCAATGAAGGTCAGAATAAGAAAAAGCAGTTTTATTACCTTGAAAAAAAAATATTTATTTTTTTCATTCTTTATAATTTTATCATTTATTGGTTACACCTAATCAACGAATCTCTTGTTTAATCATTTAAACAAAGAAAAAGGTTTCTCTCAAAGCGTTTGTAATGGCGTCTTCAAGGATTCAAGAGGATTCTTATGGATCACCACACATAGTGGCCTATATCGGTACGATGGGGTTAAATTTGTCGATGTCACCAAGAATAATACTTCATTGAAAAGCCATTCTCTTATAAAGGTGTTGGAGGATAAAGATGGTAATCTATGGTTGAGCAAATATGATACCGAACTAATTAAATATGATCAAACACAAAACACCTTTGAAACAATTGATTTAGGAATTGCAATTGCAAAAAAAGGAATTAAACTACAATCTATCGGTATTCTACACATAGATGAATACAACAGACTTTGGATAGGATCCAATACCGGCCTATTGGGAATTTATCATCTAAAAGAAAAAAAATTACAATTTCTTTATATACCCCAAAACGAAGATTTAAGTATTGTAGCGTATTTCCACCCCAATGAAATTTATCAATCGTCTTTTTATTATTATGATTATAAGGCTGGAAATATTTACAGAAGCGCAATTGACTCTTCTCTTAAATTGCAATGGAAATTAAAAAATGTAAATCCAAAATTCTTACTCTTTGATTATGCCATGGGATTGAAAGATGAAATCTGGAGTATTAATAAAGGAATTCTGTGTTGTTACAACTGGATCAGCAATACGACTACTAAATATTATTATAAGGGAAAAAAAATCAATATTGGAAAGTCCCCTCGAATGCTCACTGATGGCAATGAGCAATTATGGATTTCTGCTGAAGATGGACTTTATTGTTTTAGTTTAAAAGAAAAAAAATACATCAATAAACTAATAAACAGTCCAGAAGACCAAAATAGCATTTCACCGGGGGCCGAACCTATTATGTGGGATTTAGACAATAATTTATGGCTTCTTAGTTTTGGAAATGGTATAGATTATTGCAACCTAAATAATTTCAGATTTGATCATTTGCTAAACAAGGTTGCTGCATCACATTACAAAATAAACAATTTCATTCGAGCCATTGAAAGTGATGAATTCGGAAATATTTATGCCTCAATTGAAAAAACAGGTGTAGTAAAATTAGACAATAAAGGAAAGTTCATTAAAACTATTGTGAAAGAAAGTGGCTTTTCATTTGAATGTATGATGAAAGATAAACGTGGAAATATCTGGATTGGAGGCGAACGGTTAATTCAATATCTACCTAAATCTGATAAAACTATAATCTCAAACCAATTTTTTATCGATAGAATAATATCAATGTTAGAAAGGCCTGATGGAAAACTATTGATTGGAACATATGGAAATCTATTATTATTTGATACCGAAAAAAGATTGGTAAAAAGATTAAAACCATTGAGTGCAGTTGATTTGAATACTCTGCTCTTTTACTTGCCTGATCAGATTCTTCTAAATTGTCAAAGAGATAAGGGAATAAATTTATTAAAGGAGGAAGGCGATAAATATTCATTTGTAAAAAAGCTCGACTCATCATTATTTGTAAAATGTATTTTATCTGTGGCTCCCGATACACTTTGGATGGCCACGACAAGAGGCTTATACAGTTATGTTATTTCTAAACAAATATTAGAACCCTTAGAGGAACTTAATCGACAGTTGCCAGATCTATATGTATATTCCCTCTTAAAAGACAAAAATGGATTTTTCTGGACCAGCTCCAATTCAGGCTTATGTAGATTTAATAAGGATGTAAGTCAATTCAAAAACTTTGGATCTGAATTTGGAATACAGGACATGGAATTTAACTCAAACGCTTTTTGCACAATGAAGAGCGGAGATTTATTATTTGGTGGAGTCAATGGAATTAATAAATTATCTGGCAATGTGCCGGATAAATTTATTATTTCAAAACCAAGATTGCAAATTATAAGTATAAAGGCTGACGAGTTAATTACAACGAAACCAATATCTATTAATAAATATGCTGACTTAAAGATAAACCCGGGTACTTCCTTTGTAGAAATAGAATTCAATGCTATTGAATTTTTTAATCCTGAAAAAGTAAAAGTTAAATACAGATTAAAGAATTACAATGACGAATGGATCTTTGCAGGAAACTCTGGCATAGCAAGATTCGTGAATGTAACTCCCGGCAATTATCAATTTGAAATAATCGCAATGGATGCAGATGGTCAAGAGGCAGGAGAAGCGCAATTGATAAATATTTATTTTATGCCATATTGGTGGCAAACACTTTGGTTTAAAATTTTCTTGATTTTATTAATTATCGTTTCAGTATATTATACTGGCAAAGTCATTACACGATATAAGCTACAAGAGCAAAGGAAGCAAATAGAAAAACAATTTGCAGTACAAAAAGAGAGAGAGCGCATCATTACAGATCTACATGATGATATCGGTGCTACGCTCAGCAGTATGAGCATATATGGAGAACTGGCAGGCCACGTGCTTAATTCAAAGCCGGATGAAAGTAAAAAAATGATCGAGAAAATAGCATTGACCTCTAAAGATCTGATGGGAAGAATGAATGATATCATTTGGAGTATGAAGTCTTCAAGTGAAGATAATTTTACATTAGAATCCAGGCTGAGAAATTATAGTTATGAGTTACTTTCACCAAAAAATATTAGTTGCGATTTTATTATTGATGAAATATTAGCAGCTTCTGTAAAAGACCCGGAGAAAAAGAGAAATCTTCTTTTAATAGTTAAAGAAGCTATCAATAATATAGCAAAATATAGTTTAGCAACTAAGGCTATTGTGCAATTGTATAAATTGGAAAAGGAAGTGATTTTGTCTATAAAAGATAATGGTAAAGGATACGAAAAGAATAAAATAAGTAATGGTAACGGATTGAACAACATCCAAGAGCGCTGTAAACAATTAAATGGATTATGTACTATTGAAGCTCAACCTGGTGAAGGTGTATTTATAATTTGTCGACTACCTCATTCAGAATTAACGAATAGCAATAGCTGAATCAATAAATAACAAAGTAATTGACTCAAGTTTAGGCAGTTAAGAAACAAAGGTAGATGGTCTCGCAGCTACGGGATTAGATGTTTGATGCTTGCCCGACTAGAGAAAGTGACGGCGGGCTTGCCCGACTAAAGAAGTGACGGCAGGGAGCTTATTCAATTGATTCATATATTTTTTTTAATAAGTTGAATAGAAAAAATATCCATGTGATTGATGGAAAGCAATCTAAAATCTACCTTCTCTTATATAACGCATTGCATAACATTGTTAATAAACGATATGTAAATAATAAAAATTATAAATATCGACAACTCCCCCTTGGCATCACAGAGGCATCTTTTCGTTTACTGTCTCCATTCTTACGGCAGGTAAACTTAAGATGCTCTGATCACACTTTGTCCCTCTATCGTGGACTTCGTTTCGTTCACTTCCTTGAAAAGGGTCGCTTTTGCACCTTTTTTTTTACCCTCTTGCAGAAGGAATATTGTACTAAACAACTTTCTATATCATAAATATCAACGGCATCTGCGTTCAACTTTATTTAAGTTATCTTTTGATTTTGGAATAAAATGAATTACATCAGAACTAACATCTAACATTTTATAAAAATTTAAATTTATCTTTCAAAAAAGAAAATTTGACTACCGAAACTTGAGTAATTGACATACTAAAAGTTTATTTAAAATCTTCTATTCTATTTTTACAAAAAATTATTCAGTAGTAACTTTCTTAAATAAAATTTCTTTCTCGTAATTTTTTAAACCAAGGATTGCTAATAAATAATTGGATCTTCATCCCCACAATTATTTGAGTTAAGCCCAATAAAAGGAAAGGATTGGCAGTAACTATGAACCATACCTAAACAAGCAAATAAAATGCAAATGAGTATTAAACGTTGACTTATTGGAGCAAGTTTGTAAATGTGTCCCCTATATAAGGTGGCACAAAAATACATGCAAATCATTCCTTATAAAATAACTAAATCTAGTACTCAGCAATTTACACTATCCTTTTTAAATAAAATAGAAATACTAGCTCGCTTACATTTTTTTCGGCAACTATTTTGTCATACAAATTTACTTTCCACCAATCTCAAAATGCATGCAGAGAAATAAACCATTTTGCAATTCACCCAAAAGAATTAATTATCCTATACTTCAATTTATAATTTGCGTAAAAATTAAAAGTGTGATGACATTTTACAAAATTTTGACTTTAGCAATTGTTATTGCCCTAAATGGTATATTATATCCCCAAAGTATCATAGCTCAGAATGATACTTTACGTTTCAACAATAAGATTAAAGCAGATACAACTTCAAGAATTGAAGTCATAGCTAAATATGATGGATCTAATGTATTGCTCAGATGGGGAGTTAATAATTCAGAAACATGGTACGACCAGAGTTTCAAAGGATATCTCATAGAAAGGTATTTGATAGACACTTTGTTACAGTTGCCTTTGTTGGCATCCAGAGATACTATAGTAATTAGATCAAGATCAGCGGCTGAATTCAAAAGAAATATTCTAAATTGTTCAAAAGAAGAATTGACAGTTGCACAGTGTTTGTACGGAGATCTTGATGATAAAATAGATCCTGTTATGAACTTTGGTAGTAAAAGACAAGATCTCATCAATAAATATTCACTGACAATGCTCATGTCTGATATTAGTCAAGAAGCAGCTAGATCGGCTGGATTGTTCTACAAAGATACAGGAATAAAAGCCGGGGAAAGCTACCTGTACAGAGTAAGTGCGATCAATAACCCAAATGTCATCCACGGTGTAATAATTCTAAAAACTTTAAAAAGAATTTACCAATTCCTACAATAAGTAATATTTCCGAACTTGAGGGAAAAATTAATATATTTTGGGATCGGGAATATCATGAAGAATATTTTTCTGCATACTTCATTGAAAGCTCAACAGACAATAAATCATTTAAAAGACTGATGGAAATTCCATTTGTAGGGGGTGAATCCAGAGAATTTTCAAATGATGTATTCTCGCACTCAATAAAGGTAATTAATTATAAACCAATATTTTACAGATTAATTGGTGTAACACCTTTTGGGGAATTATCTACTTCCTCCAAGTCAATTAAAGCGATGGGAAGAGACAAAACAGGCCCTCAAGTCCCTGAAATTATTGACATAACTACAAATGCTCAAAATGGGCAGTACACAATAAAGTGGAAGAAAGGATTAGAAAAAGATATTTCTGGATATAATATTTACAAGGGATATAGAAGTGATGGGTCATTTGAAAAAACAAATAAGAAAATCATCCCCCCTAACACAACGATATTAACACAAAAAGCCAAAAATATCAATGAAAAAATGTACTTGAGACTAAGTGTCATTGATACTGCGGGCAACGAAGTGTTCTCTTCTCCAAAGCTTGTTGCATTTAGAGATACAATAGCTCCTTCAGCACCTTTAAATATTAAAGCAAGCATAGATTCCAACGGTATTGTCATAAGTTGGGACAAAAACAAGGAGGATGATATGGCTGGCTATTTTATATATAGAGCGAATAGTAATAATCACTTATACACAAATATATTGCAAAAACCTATATGTATAAATAACTACATCGATACAGTAACTATGAAAACACTCACAGAACAGGTATATTATAAGGTTACAGCTGTAGATCATAACGGACATGTATCACAGTTTTCCGAATCAAAAATGGTCAAAAGACCTGACAAGATTCCACCTATGCCGCCAAGTATTACTGATTATGCAGTAAGTGACAGCTCCGTCTCTATTAATTGGAAGCCAAGCAGAAGTAAGGATGTCGTGGACCATCAATTATTCAAAAGTGAAAACGGTAAAGCTTTTACTTTAGTGAAAAAACTAAAGATCGATGAAATTATACTTGAAAAAAATTTAAAATTTGGAAACAGATATACCTACAAGATCATAGCAATTGACGATGCCGGACTTATCTCAGAAGACATTGCACACATCAGCTTCATCGTAATAGATAAGTCAAAAGTAGTCCCGGCAATTCTAACGAAATGTATAATCGATGAAAAAAATGATCTTTTACTGGAGTGGAAACCAGGAAATAATAAGAAGACAAAGTATTTAATTTATATAGCAAAAGACGAGAGTCCATTTGAGCTATTAAAGAAGATAGATGGAAGTTTAAAGTACTCAGAAAAAATTATTACCGGAGGAAAATATCAATTTGCGATAAAAGCTGAAGACTCTAAAGGGAGAAAGTCAGGATTTTCAAATGTCATGAGCATAGAACTTTAAATAACCTCAAAATATCTATCAACATAAATTCTAGAACGCTATATTTTGTGTGTATTAAAAAATTGCACACCAACTTATATATTTTAATAAATAATTTATAAAAAGATGGATATGAATATAGTAGTTGACCTTTATTTGACAGATTCCTCCCTTCAGTCGGAATGACAGAATCTTTATACCCCCATCCCATCATCATAACGCCATTCCGAGCGAAGCGAGGAATCTTTATGCTCTAAGTCTTTTCTTTTTTGGCTTTTTACAATTCATTATACACACTTATATTTTTTCTAAAAATTGAAAGTATGATTTTTTGTAGTTTTACTAAATGATTAGAAAGCTCTACAATATCTTTAACTTGCATGAAGGCGAGGCCAATAAGGAAGAAACGCTTGAAAATATAAAGCAAAATATTTCGTTCTCGGGCCCAAATCTTTGGATTCTGGCTTGTGCTATATTGATTGCATCTGTTGGATTGAATATGAATTCCACAGCAGTTGTCATTGGTGCCATGCTTATTTCTCCTTTAATGGGGCCTATAGTGGCATCCGGGTTTGCCTTAGGTGTTTTTGATTTTAAACTTTTGAAAAGAGCTTTAAAAAATTTGTTTATTGCTACGATCGTCAGTTTGGCGGTTTCTACTGTTTATTTTTACTTAAGCCCATTTAAAACTGCTCAATCAGAACTTCTATCAAGAACTTCACCAAATATTTACGACGTATTAATTGCTTTTTTTGGTGGTTTAGCAGGAGTAATAGCTGTTACTAGGAAAGAAAAAGGCAATCCAATCCCAGGTGTAGCCATAGCAACTGCACTCATGCCGCCTTTATGCACTGCAGGTTATGGACTTGCTTCAGGTGAATTTAGATATTTCTTTGGTGCACTTTTTCTCTATTGCATCAACTCAGTTTTTATCTGTATCTCAACTTATGCTGTTGTCAAATACATGAAATATGCTCCTACAAAATTAATTAATGAAAAGGACCAAAAACATGTGAGGTACGGATTGACTATTTTGACCTTAGCCTTGCTGATACCAAGTACATTTTTTGCGTACAGACTTTATAATCGACAAAAATTTCAAGAATCAGCAGATAGATTTATAACAAATGAACTAATAAGTAAAGGAGAAACAATTCTGTATAAAAAAACAAATTACTATTCAAACCCCAAAACTATTGAAATTGCATTGCTCGATCATAGGTTAGATTCTGTTGAAAATGAAGACCTATGTAATAGATTGCCTCTATATAAATTAAGCAATACAATTTTGGTATTAAAACAGGATTCAGAGGATGAATTACAAAAAATAAAAAGTTCAATTTTAAATGAAATCAGAAATGAGGGTGCTACAAATCTTCAAAATGACACGAGAGTTTCTATTCTAGAAAATGAAATCAAAAAGAACAATTATGACAATTTAAAATTCATGAAAGAAGCCAACAGCCTTTTTCCGCAACTCACTTTATTGTCGATTGCTAATCATGAATATTTCATTAAAAAAGATAGCTCGATCAGAGTACCTATTTTGATATATAAATCTAAAGTGGACCTATCTAATGTGGATAAATTAAAACTGCAAAATTGGACAATAGAAAAATTCAACCTTGATACCCTTGTTATAATTAAAGAATAAAAATGAGTTTATACCACATCATATCCTTACTGATCATTATTTCAGCTGCTTTCGCCTATATCAACCATAGGTTTATTAAGATGCCCTTTGTCATTGGGCTGTTTTTCTTGTCAACTATCTTATCATTAGGAATAATTAGTTTAAAGTTTTGGGATGTCCAACATTATACTCAAATTCATGATTTTATAGAAAAAGCAGAAATCAGCGATTTTATACTTGATATTTTACTTGGATTTCTATTATTCGCCGGCGCTTTACATACTAATTGGGCTAATATAAAAAGTCAGATAAAGCCTATTGCAATTTTTGCTATTCCAGGAGTAATTTTATCTACTATTTTAATAGGCTATTCATTCTACTACCTTTGCGGTTGGTTTGGGATTAACATAGAACTTATATACTGCTTAATACTAGGAGCAATAGTGTCACCTACTGATCCTATTGCGGTCCTTGGAATTTTGACAAAAGCTAAGGTTTCACAAAAAACTGAATCTACCATAGTGGGTGAATCCTTATTCAATGATGGAATTGGAGTAGTTGTATTCGTAGCGCTGTTGCACACTTTAAATCATAAATCAGACGGAATAGATCTTGTTTTTTTTGGTAAACTTTTTGCACAAGAAGCTCTCGGTGGTGGAATCATAGGAGCTATACTAGGCTTTACATTGCACAGATTGTTGAGATCTATAGATGATTATGAAACGGAAGTTTTACTAACTATAGCCTTTGTTATGGGTGGATATTGGATGTGTAATTTCATTCATATTTCCGGACCATTAGCGATGGTAATCATGGGGCTATTAGTAGGAAATTATAAGAAAAGTAAGGCAATGAGCGACGTTACCCAGCAATACATTGGTAAATTTTGGGAATTATTTGATGTCATTCTGAATGCATTACTATTCATAACTATCGCTTTTATAATCATAGTAATAGACATCAATGTTACTTATCTGATTATCTCTCTAATTACGATATTTATTGTGTTATTGTCAAGGATTATAGTCGTATTTCTACCTAAATTACTATTGCCTCGTATAGTACAAATAACGAATTCAGAAGCAAAAATAATCATTTGGGGAGGATTAAGAGGTGGCCTTTCCATTGCTTTGGTCTTATCACTTCCCGTTAGCCCACAAAGAGACTTGCTGATATTGATAACTTATGTGATCGTGGTAGTTAGTATTTTGGTGCAAGGAATGACTATTGAGAGGCTTGTGAGGAAATTGAAATAAATTATTTGGGGGTTGATGTTTGGCGCTTGGATTTTGATCACAGATAATCATTTCAATGGTTATACTTTTTATAAAAATTTGTTGTGAAATGAGGAACATCCTACGATCCTCTCCAAAGCTTGGGTTTGTAATCATCTATTTAATTTATTTCAAAGTGAAACCTTGGTGACACCCCGACGTAGGTTATCCTACGCCGAACATTCACGATCATATTTTAACTTTAAATTATTATTCGTAATTCGCTATGAAGGGCTGAGCGTAAGTTAACCTATCCCGAATCGTATCTCTCGGGACTGTGGGCGTTATGGTGTCTGCAAAATTTATTTTGCATATACTCAACTTATAATCAGTCATTATCTCATAATCCAAGAGATTCAATTCCCTTAAATTATTCAATATTCAATTCAGGATGCAAAGATTGTGGCTTTCCATGCACTCCAACAACTATAATTCGAAATTCCAAAACTCGCCTACTTTAAATATCTTGCGAATACGCCAGCTCTCTCATTCAACATTAATCATTCAACATTTCTAACCTCATTTACCCCTGATTAAAATCATGGGCTATTGAAAGCGGAGAATTTAGCTTCATTTAAATATTAATCCTTATAACAAAATGAATGCTATTCACATAGATCTAAAATTCTATTTCAAATCAAGAGCGGGGCTTTCGCTGCACTCCAAATTCCATATTCTAACCTTCCTAAAATCGCCATCCTTATTGTTTTTACGACTCCGACTACTCTCTCATTCAACATTTAAAATCCAACATTCAACATTTCTGACCTCCCTCACTTCCGCTTAAATCTCAATACAAAATCTCCTTCTGCGAGTCCTTCTGCACCCACTACACCAATGATTGCCTTGTAAGGCTGAGTGGTGGCCAGAATATATTTGATCGTTCTGCTATGATCCTGGACCAGCCCACGCTTTTTATAATCCCACTTAAAATCAGCTTCGCATCGAATGCATGAACTTAAACGTGGCACAATATTATTATCGCTTATCTCCCCTACCATATAACCATAGAGACTAAGGTTGAGTGAAGGATCTTTTGGTGTTACGGTAATTTCATATTCGTATCCGGAAGGTACATCTATAGAATACAAAACATGATTTCCGGTAAATTTCTTTTGCTGAGTTTGAACAAAGCAAGCTACATTGCTTTGCCATGCCCAGGAAAGGTCATTCATCTTTTGACCGGTATTTAGGTTTCCAGGAATGCCGGCATCCATTTTTGCATCCAAAGGCAGATGTGTTACTTTGAAAGATTGTTGTCCCAGGCTTACATTAAGTGAAAGAAATATAATTGATAAAATACTTAAGAATCTTTTCATGTTTTTACAGATTTTAGAATTAAAATTCAAAGTTATCTGTAATACAATGTGATAATTCACCCGAAAGTATGATTTAAGCAAAGTTTTTGAGCTTAACTTTATTCGATATTATGATTACTGTAAATTAAAGAACTAAATCATTTCTATAATTACAAAAATTATAAATTAAGTTAAATATGACGGAACGGTCAATAAATCAAATATCATGAAAATAAATTTTACTATAATAACATTAATATTGTTTTTGATCCATAACTTATCCCTAAGTCAATGTCCTCCTTCAAATTTATATATTACTTCTCAAGCTTCATTGGATGAATTCAAACTGAATTATCCAAACTGTGAAGAAATAGCAGGTGATCTCAGCGTCTTAGCAACCGACATTACAAACCTGGTTGGTCTGGATAATATTAAATCAGTGAAGGGAACGTTTTTCGTTACGGGAAGCTCCATGCTAAAAAACTTTGAAGGTTTGTCAAAATTAGAACGCATTGGAGACGCAGTCAGAATTCAGAGCAACGAAGGGCTTACTTCCTATGAGGGACTTAACAATTTAAAGGTCGTAGCGGGCGAATATTGTTATTTGGAAGGGTCGCCTTTGATTAAAAATCTAAATGGATTGAACAAACTAGACTCAGTGATGGGTATTTTCCAGGTTTGGGGTATGGATGAAATGACTAGCTTGGAAGGGCTTGAAAGTCTTAAATATGTCGCTAATGATTTTGCTATATTTAGAAACAATAATCTAAAAAACTTATCAGGGTTAGGCGGACTATTGCAAGTTGACGGCTCCATGAGGGTTTATGAAAATAATACTATAAATTCACTCCAAGGGCTTAATAATGAAGCCCTACTCACCTCAAGTCTTGTTGTTAATTTCAATCCTTTACTTACTACTTGTGCAGTTGAAGCAATATGTAATTATTTAATCGCTCCTCCTTCTTTTTTCGTATTTTCAGACAATGCAATCGGTTGCAACAATGAAAATGAAGTGAAACAAGCTTGTCTTTCTAGTACTTCAACCTCTGGTTTTGATGACAAAATTATGGTATCCTCTAATCCAGGTGATGGAAATATTGAGATTATTGGATCCGAAAGAATTGGTGCAATTAGTGTTTATGATTTATTTGGCAAAAAAATCAGCTCAGCTGAAGCTAAGAATGTAATTAATATTTCAAACTATCCATCTGGCATCTACATAATTCATCTGCAAATTGACAGCCAAAACAAAAGTTTTAAATATTTGAAAGTAAATTAAGATGCAAATTGGAATTCATAAATAAGTTCCAATGTAATACTATGATTCCAAAATCAAAAAGATGACAATAAGAGTGAGGAATAATAGGTGAAAACATATCCCCCTTGTTTGAGGGGGCCAAGGGGGAGTTATTGCTATTTATTTTAATTACTTGATTTACAAAACTAGAAAATTCATATTGATAGAAATATCAAAATTCCCTGCGCCAAACTTGACCATCTTTCCTGGTAAACTCTATTAAACCGAAATCTTTGGCTACAGTATAATTCAAAAACTCAAACTTTCCTGATGGCTGATCATCATATACATAAACTACGAAAGTACTATCTCCTAAAAATTTATAATTTTTTAAAACATCAGCGGATCCTCCGGAATGCGAACTTATTTTCTCATTCGAAACATTCAATGATGCGTAAAGCCCAAAGTCAGCAGAATTCGATCCTCTAAAATCGACAAACTGTCTGTCGTGAGCAGATATTTGAAATTGGACTACTGGATTCGATGAAGAGGTTAATGTGGCAGATTCGATTTTGCAATTACTTCCACATTCATCACCACCGCAAAATTCTGTTGTTGAATTTTTGCTGATAGTGAATGTATCTAAAATTCCATTATCACTCTTGAAAACAAAGGGTGCGTCTTCCTGATAGGATTCAATCCAAGATTTTGCCTCAATTAAAAGTTCGGGTTCTGGAGGTTTGCATCCACAATCTTGTGAAGAAACCAAGCAGCATCCGGACAAAATAGTCAAAGCTATAAAGAGCACAAATTTCATAGTAACGCTGATATTGATTTCTAAATAAACGTATTCGCAACGAAAGTCGTTGGACATAAATGTTAGAAAAGGAAATTATAGATTTTGAAGACATCAGGGTAAAAAGAAGTGCGGGTGGAGGGACTCGAACCCCCATGCCTCGCGGCGCCAGATCCTAAGTCTGGTACGTCTACCAATTTCGCCACACCCGCAATAAGGATGCAAATGTAAAAGGTTAATTTTAATTTGCAAGAAATATTAAATATTTTTTTCTACTTTTTTTGTCTTTTGTTAAACAAAAAAACACAACTCTCTATCTTACAAGGGTTACGCTGCCTTTTAAAACTTGAATTCTTTCATTTAAAAATTCCACTTCTGCATAAAAAGCATAGACATCCGGATTACACTCCTGACCTTTGAAGGTCCCATCCCACCCTTCTGATGTTTCCCCGGGCGTTAGATCTTTACCTTCATAAACGCATGCACCCCAGCGATTAAAAACTCTTAATCTCTTTATACTTTTAGCGCCTGGATTTGGAAATATCGTAAATCCGTCGTTGATGCCATCATAATTAGGACTAAAGACATTTGGCGCGAACACATTGAAATTGTCAATAATCCTTATTTCCAAAGAGTCATTTGTAATGCAACCTTTCTCATCTTGAGCTTTGACATAAAAAATCCCATCTTTAGCAGGTCTGAAATTTACCTCAGAACAATTGAAGCAATCTTCGATCAAATCAGCAGGGATCCATTCAAAAGTCGTTTGACCAAAAGCATTCGAGGTAATAGCCTTCAGATCAATAAAATCACCCAACTCCACAAGAGCAGAAGGTAAGGCACGCAATTCTACTTCCAATGGTGATTCACAACATTTAGCTATGAATGTTTTATTTATCGTATGCACACATCCATCTTGTGAAGTAATGGTCAGATTGATTGATTTATATCCGGGAGTATCATATTTGATCTTGGGTGGATTCTGATCAGTAAAAACACTGGGATTCACATTGCTTCCAAAATTCCAATTCCAACTAACTATCGGATCAGTAGGAGCTGTGGATAAATTAATAAAAGTCAATGAATCTTCAAAACAAGTACCTTCGGGTTCAATGTCAAAGGCAGCTCTAGCACCTAGAAATTCCCCAGTACCACCAAATTCCATAAAAAAGCCTTGACCTGAAGGAGAAAAGTTATTGACGATAAAAGCATAGCTCTTTCCTTCAACCATATCAATATATTTCACCCAACTATCATTCCCGTCATTACAACCGGGGTACTCGACCAAATCGCCACTTGTAAAGTTTAATCCAGTAGGCCCTGTGCATTGAATCCATGAGGCTTTAGGAGCGCCAACATTTTCCCCTGCTGCACCACATCGTAATGTTTTTTTATTTGGACAATCATTCAAACCACCCGGCAATTCAAATAATGCGTAATCCAGATCGTCCTCTTCCTTTAAAGGTGTCAATTTTATAACCAAAGTACCTGATTTACTGCAAGTCCAGCGATACCAAGAGGAAGCATTTTCAGAATTTAAACAAGTTCCTGGAGGGATCTCATTATTTAGATCGCCCGTACCTAATAAATTGGCAATAAAGACAGATGATTTGTCACACAGTATCTTACCGGTTGGGCAGTCACCATCAGGCACATAAGTTAAATTGTAATTGTTAAGACACAATTGGAAGCTACCCGTGACATCATTTCTGGCACTGACGTTAATATAGTACTCCTGCCCTATTGTCAATGGCCCTGCATAAGCATCTACTTTATGTTCATCAAATGCATCTGAAAAACATTGAATTTCAACCAGAGCTGAACATGGGCCTGAAAATAGAATTATTTGTGGATTTTTCAAAGTACCATTATCATTGCCTATAGCAGCTCCTGTAACTTTTAGATTTATAAAATTTGCTTCTGCTGTAAATTTGAACCACACATCCCTGGCTGTTTTATCATTCGGAATACATGTATATTCAGAAGGAATAGAAGGAGTAGTCCCAAAAGTATTAAAAGCACCATAAGTTGAACAGTAATTGGTAACATCTGCAAGTTCAATGGCGTCAATACAGTCATCGTTTGGAGCCTGTGCGTAGGCTCGAAATGATAAAGTAATCAAGACAAGTATAGAAAATAATCTCATATGATAATTTAAAATAATATAGATTCTCTGAATTACTCCAAGATATATCTAAACAACTTAAAGAACGAATAAAATACTTATAATGTTAGTTAACTAGAATTTGTTTTAGCAAATTTGTGCTTTAAAACAAAAAAGGCTGCATGATAAAAAATATTCCTAACGCTCTTACCCTATTGAATTTATTTTGTGGAGCACTTGCTGTGGTAAGCATCTTGAATTTACATATTGAAGAAGCACTTGTTTTGCATGGAATTTGTTTGCTTGCTGATTTTCTTGATGGCCTGTTAGCAAGAAAATTAAAGGTGGATGGTCCGTTAGGCGTGCAGCTGGATTCATTGGCAGATGTCGTTTCTTTTGGAGTTTTCCGATCTGCGATTGTTTACGTTTTCTTGGCTCAATCGTGGGATATAGATCCAGCTATGAGTACATTAAGTGATAGAATGTATCTTTACCCTGCCTTCTTGTTGGCGGTATTTGGAGGTCTGAGATTAGCCAGATTTAATATATCTACAGAGCAAAGCGATAAATTTATTGGAATACCCATACCTGCCATGGCGATGTTCTTTGCGGGACTACTTTTAATCCAACAAGATGGAAATATTGCACTTATTGAAATCATTGAAAAGAAATGGTTCTTGTATGGAAGTGTAA
Organism: Candidatus Brachybacter algidus; assembly: GCA_016711705.1. Taxonomy (GTDB): domain Bacteria; phylum Bacteroidota; class Bacteroidia; order Chitinophagales; family Saprospiraceae; genus Parvibacillus; species Parvibacillus algidus. The sequence continues at coordinate 858,860 of JADJSK010000001.1, forward strand.
TTATTTTCTCATTTTTAATGAATAGTAAATTCGATCATTTTAAAATAAAACCTACAAAAGAGTTTCTCACTCAACCGTTTATTATCCTTTTATTGGGTTCAATTGTAGGCTTAGTCATTTTCTACCCAGTAATTTCACTCTCCGCAGGAATATTATTGTATTCATGTCTTTCAATAATTTCTAACTTTGTGAAAATTTGATTACCCGCTATACAGTCTAAAAATAAAATTTACAAAATACAATGAAGTATATCGCAGAGATAAATATCATGCCACTTAAGGAATTATTGGATCCACAAGGAAAGACCATCACTGTCAACCTTCCCCATATCGGAATACACGGCGTGGAAGACCTTAGAGTTGGAAAACATTTGACGATGACTTTCGAAAGTGCTGATGATGCAAGTGCTGAAAATCTCGTTACAGAAGCTTGTGATAAACTATTAGCTAATAAGATCATGGAGTATTACACCTTTACGATCTCCGTCGCATAATGGATTCTACTTTTGCCGGACAACTGCATGTAGTGCCAACACCCATTGGCAATCTTGGTGATTTTACTTTGAGGGCTATTGAAATCCTAAAGTCTGTTTCTTTGATTTATGCCGAGGATACGAGGACATCAGGCCATCTCATGAAAAAATATGAGATTACTACTCAACTGCGACCATATCACTCATTTAATGAGCACAAGGCTGTCGAGCACATACTTTCCACTGTCCAATCAGGCCAGGATATCGCATTGATATCGGATGCCGGCACGCCCGGTATATCAGATCCCGGTTATTTACTTATTCGGGCATTGAAACAAGCAGGCGTCAAAGTAACTTGTTTACCCGGGCCAACTGCATTTGTTCCCGCACTAGTAATGAGTGGATTGCCTAGCGATAAATTCTTTTTCGAAGGCTTTCTGCCCCACAAAAAAGGTAGACAAACACGTTTGACTGAAATATCACAATTGCCTTGCACTGTAATCATGTATGAGTCACCATTCAGGCTGCAGAAATGTATCGAAGAACTCATCCTTCATTGCGGAGAAGAGCGCTTGGCGTGCATAGTTCGGGAGATCTCTAAGATTCATGAACAAGCAGTTACTGCGTCACTTTCAGAATTATTGTCACAACTCAATACTGCAAAGATTCCACAAAAAGGAGAAATAGTCATCTTGTTGGGAGGGAAGGAAAAAGAGAAAAAGGTAAAAAAGGAGCATAGTATTATAGTTTAAAAGTATTAGAGTAGAATAGTATTTAATTTACGGTCTACTGCCTATAGCTTACAGCCTAGAAAAGGCCTGAAAGGTCGCATCCCATGGCGAATTGCGAAAGCTGCTCGCGAATAAATGAAGCAAATTCCAATTTAATCGACACAATCCGTGCAATCCGTGTAATCCCTTTAAATGCCTGCCTTATTTGGCAGGCAAGCGTGATTCAGACAAAATCCAAATACGTGATTCCGTTAAAGACTCCCCCTAGCCCCCTCAAAAGGGGGAAATCAACTCATTGCACCTTTAGGATTAAACATTACGACTACAAATTTCATATTTTTGTAAAATCACTGTTAATAAAAGTATAAAATAAAGTCAAATCCCGACTTACGGCTTATAGCTTAATGCCTACCGCCAAATGCCTGCAGCCATTACAATAATCTTTAAACATCATTACTTTCCCCTCAACTCTTCCTCAAACAACTTAAATATCCTTTTATACTCATCTGTCCACGATTCCGGTTGGGTAAATCCATGGTCTTGAGTAGGATAAGCAGCTACTTCCCAATTGTCCTTTCCAAGATCAATAAGTCTTTGTTGGAGGCGCACCACATCTTGAAAATGCACATTGACATCTATCATACCATGGCAAATCAAAAGCCTATTTTTGAGCCCTTCGGCAAAATTTATCGGAGAACTTCTAGCATAAGCGATGCTATCCTGCACCGGCGTGTTGAGAATCTGCGCCGTATATCCATGATTGTAATGCTCCCAATCAGTCACAGGTCTGAGTGCTGCACCTGCCTTAAAAATATCAGGTTCAGTGAACAAAGCCATTAAAGTAATAAAGCCGCCATATGAACCTCCGTAAATGCCTATTCTAGCGGCATCGACACCACAATTGGCTACTAAATAATTTGCTCCATCGACTTGATCTGTCAAATCTTTACCACCCATAAATCTATAAATATCAGTCCTTACATCGCGTCCATAGCCTGCACTTGCCCTATAATCCATATCCAAAACTGTATAACCGAGGTCGGCCAACATATTATGAAACATATATTCTCTAAAATAATAACTCCACCATTTGTGCGCATTCTGCAAATAACCGGCTCCATGTACAAAGATGACGGCAGGTTTCAGAGGATCCTGAACTTTTGGTTTATAAAGTCGGGAATAAATTTCCTTACCGTCACGGGCTGTAACTTTGACTATTTCAAGAATGCGCCAAGGGTATTTAGAAAATTCCTCTGAACGGGACTTATCTGTAATTCTAGTCAGTTTTCCATTTGTCCTAGCTTCCTGAATATATAATTCCCATGGAATATTGGTAGAAGAGCTTAAAAAGGCAACATATTTAAAGTCTTTTGAAAAACATACATCCTCCAGACCAGTGCCAAGATTAGTTATAATTTCATTTTTTCCGGAAGCGATATTTAATTTTACAATAGTGTGGCTTCCAGGTTCAGATTGATTGGTGACCAAGAAAAGGTCCTTTTTATCAATAGACAAGAAGACATGCTGAACTTCATACGAACCTTGAGTCAACGACTTCTTTATCCCGGTTTTCACATTGATCAAATACAAATGCGAATAGCCACTTACCTCTGATGAAAAGATAATATTATCATTATCCAACCATTTAAGATAGCCTGGATTGTATACGCTTCCACAAAGCGGGCCTCCTATCCATGCTTCATCGTGCTGATGGTCGAGGGTAATTAATTGGTTTTTAAATCCACTGAACCAGCAGATCCATCTATCCTTAAAATCATACGAATACACCTGAATGATAGCATTATGTCCATTTGCGCTCCACACGGGATCATTTATTTTACATTCCTTTGCTTTATTCAGTTTTACCAAAGAATCTTTTAAAGTAGGATAATTATCATAGAAATCCGGTATAACTTTTATACCCGGTAAAACATTCAGGTCTAAATGAAACAAACTATCATTTTGAAAATCATAGAACTGCATAAAATTGGTAAAATAATTTTCTCCAACCTTTGATCTGCCGTCAATATTACTTGTATAACCGGATCTAGTGACATATTCGGGTATCATCGTTAGACTGCCTAATGGTCTACTCTTAGAAGTACGAAAAGAAATAAAATTCCCGTCGGGGCTCAAAGTTGCATTGTCAAATCTATCATCAGTTAATTGGAAACCATATGGAATAAGATTTTTCTCAACCTTTTTCGCTAATTTTCTATTAGCATTCTTTTCATTCAACTCTTTAAACCTTGGGAATAAACGATATTGTTCATTGGTTAATTTGGCGTCTTTTGTGTCTAACTTTTTAGAATCGGTAGTCGCAGTGCGATTCTTCTTTATCAAAAAAATTTGAGTTGTCTGCCCGTTGGTGACATTCCAGCTAAATAGCTCATCATTCACCAAATATATTATTTTCGAACCATCGTCGTCAAAGCCTGCGATTCTTTCATACTCGGCAGTCTGAGTAACACGAAGTACTTTCTTCTTTTCATTGACATAGAAAATATCACCTGCTTCATTGTAACAATAGGATGTCCTTTGTTTGGAGTAAAAGATGTCAGTCGTACTTAAAATGGCTGGAGAATTTTGATCAGTAAGTTTGGTGATTTTTTTTCCTGTTGGATCACATTTATACAATGAATCTGATGTAGCATTGTCAGGGTTCCACATAAAATAGACTTTATTGTCAATGCCCCAGTATACTTGCTTGGGAGAGGCTCCGATCCATTTAGGATCCTGCATAATTTTTTGGATGGTGAGTTTAGAGGATTGGGAATGAGCTACCCAAGGGAGGATTGAAAGAGCTATTAAAAAAGTAAAAGTAAATTTCATGAAAGATGTACTTTGATAATTACATAAGATAAAGTCAATAAAAGTACATTTTAAGTTGAGAAAGGAAGGAAATAAATGGGAGGAGAGGGAGAAATGCGTGAATTGGGGGGATATTTTTTAATTAGGCACTTTTTCAATAAATAAAAATGCTTATCTTTGAACAACCCAAATCAAATTACCATGGAATCAAAATTCAAATCACTTTCCGTCTTCGAATTTCAATCAAAATTTCCTGATATCCAGAGCTGCTCTAAATATTTAGCAGAACTAAAATGGAAGGATGGATATAAATGTCCGATATGCAGTAATCTAAAATATTGCAAGGGTATCAAGGATTTTGACAGACAATGTACGAAGTGCTGCCACCTTGAAAGCCCAACGGCTGGGACATTATTCCACAAGGTTAAATTTTCTCTACAAAAGGCTTTTTGGATAGTGTACTTTATATCAACAAACAAAAAGGGAATGGCCTCAACTGAACTCAGTAGGAAATTACAACTTAGGCAAAAGACATGTTGGTTATTCAAGCAAAAAGTAATGCAGGCTATGGAAAGTAGCAATATTCATCCATTATTGGGGCAAGTAGAATTAGGACTCTTTGATGTTGGATATTTGAACAAAACCTCTGGTTCAAAGAAAAATGAAAAGAATAAGATTCTCCTTGCAATAGAAAAAAAATCTAAAGGAATTAGTAGAATGTATGGTTGTCACCTAAAAAATTTAAAGCAAAATGTGCTAAACAATTTTGTCAAAAATAAAGTAGATCAGGAAGCAACTTTAACTACTCATGATGATTTACTAAACCACAAAATTGGAATAAAAAAAACCAAGTCCAATATCATTAAATTCAATAAGATTAATAGAGCAACTAACGGATTAAAATCCTGGTTTGCGGGAATTCATGGCAATGTCAAGTATATTCAATATTACATAAATGAATATTGCTACAGATACAACAGACACCTGATGAAAGCAGAAATATTTGATGATTTACTGACCCGAATGGTAAAACATGAGCCCAGGCCTTATTTTGACATTGTTAACTATGCGCCTACTTCATAAAGTTTGCTTTCTAAAACGCCCCCTCATTCAAATTCTCAAAAAATGAATTAACCTCCATCTCCCCATGAAATAATACCTCTCTCGGCTTACTCCCTTCATTGCCTCCTACAATGCCCAATGACTCCAACTGATCCATGATCCTTCCGGCTCTATTATAACCCAACTTCAATCTTCTTTGAATCATTGACGTCGACCCATGCTGATTCTGAACAACCAACAAAGCAGCCTCCTGAATTAAATCATCCAGGTCAGCCAACTTCAATTGTCCTTTACCACTGCCCTCAGCAGTGTCATCCGGAACTTCCGGCAACATGTATGGCGTAGGAAAACCTTGTTGATCTGCTATAAATTTCACCACCTTATCAACCTCGTGCGTATCCACAAAAGCGGACTGGATTCTTACGATCTTTCCATCTGCGGATAAAAGCATGTCACCACGACCGATCAATTGATCGGCACCTCCGGCATCCAGAATGATTCCGGAATCTATCTTTGATGATACTTTAAATGCAATTCTAGCCGGGAAGTTCGCTTTTATGATACCCGTGATGATCTTGACTGAAGGCCTTTGTGTTGCAATTACCAAGTGAATACCGATAGCCCTCGCCAACTGAGCAATTCTTGCAATTGGTGCCTCGATTTCCTTTCCTGCAGTCATAATTAAGTCTGCAAACTCATCTATAACTAAAACTATAAACGGAAGGAATTTGTGACCTTTGTTTGGATTGAGTTTCCTTTCAGTAAATTTATGGTTGTATTCTTTAATATTCCTGACACCGGCCTTCTTCAGCAAGTCGTACCTTGAATCCATCTCAATAACCAATGAATTCAACGTCCTGATCACTTTTTTAGTGTCGGTAATAATTGGTTCGTCCTGATCAGGTAGCATGCAAAGGAAATGACTTTCGAGTCTGCTATAAATTGATAATTCAACCTTCTTAGGATCGATCAATACCAACTTGACATAAGCCGGGTGATTGTGTTGAATAATCGATAGTAGAATAGCATTAATTCCGACAGATTTCCCTTGCCCTGTGGCTCCAGCTATGAGTAAGTGAGGCATTTTAGCAAGGTCTGCTACAAATACTTCATTGCTGATCGTTTTACCAAAAGCAATAGGAAGATCCATTTGAGCTGCCTGAAATCTCTCTGATCCCAGCACTTCTCTAAGTCCAACAATCTGCTTATTTTGATTTGGAACTTCAATACCGATAGTACCTCTTCCAGGTATTGGAGCAATAATTCTAATACCAAGTGCCGCTAAACTTAAGGCAATATCGTCTTCAAGGTTTTTAATTTTTGAGATTCTTACACCGGGCGCCGGTACGATCTCATACAAAGTTACTGTTGGGCCAATTGTAGCTCGGATCTTAGTGATCTCGATCTTATAATTCAATAGTGTATTAACGATCTGATCCTTATTGGCATTCAGCACTGCGTGATCTATTTGAACTTGCTGATCATCATAACTATCCAACAGCTCCAATCCAGGTTTTTGATATTTTGAAAGCTCAAGAATTGGGTTGTATGGTTCATCAGGATTGTCAAGCTCAGCTCTTACTTTTAGTAATTCCTCTTCATCTTTTGTCAACTCATAGATAGGAGCTTCTTGCTCCGTATCTTTATCCTGACGCATTGTAGAGAAAATTTCATCAATTTCAAAGCCCAATTCTTCCTGGGTTGCTATTTGACCGTTAGAAGGTTGAACATTGGTTTCAGTTTCTTCCAATTCAAAAGGAACATCCTGATTATAACTAGAAGGGATTCTTTTGGTAAAAGTTGTTTCAACAGCCTCAAATTCATCATCAAAAGATTTGTTTATAATTAAAGAATTATCTTCTACTATTTCTTCATCGACATCTTCAACTATTTCAGAATCATCGCCGTATTCATCATTGTGCAAATTATTTCGCTTGAATGACTCTATCCAACCTGAAAAATTTAAAAACGAGAAGAAGCTCCTATTGAATTCAGGAAAATACTTTTTAAAAGACCACATTTCTGGATTGGCATTTCTAAACCAAACGGCAATAGCTAATAATACGAATCCAAATAATAACCAGGTTCCGACTGCTCCTAAATACTCATTACCAAGCGCAACAATACTCTTGCCATATGCGCCACTAAAAGGAAAAGAAGCTGTGGGAAGGATTAGTTCGAAGAAAGTTGATCCTAAAACCATTGCAAAAAATACGTTTCTAAACATTGGCCAAATCAAGGCTGATCCTTCACCGTTGATCAGTCTATAGCCTATTCGAATTAATAACAATATTAAAGCAAATGAACTTAAACCAAATGTTAGAAAAATAATTAAATGGGATGCCAAAGCACCAAGCTTACCAAACCAATTTTGAGCTACCTTCTCAGCTTCAAAAAGATTGTCCCATTTGAACGGCTGCAAAAAGTCACTATCGGCTTTCCAGGTAAATAAATAAGAGGTAAAGGATATAAAAAGGAAAATTGCTAATAGATAACAAAACAAACCTGTAATCTTGGGTAGCCTGTCATCCTTTAGAATGTTGCTGATTCTTTTTGTAAAAGAAGGCGGCGCCTGCTTAGGCTTTCTTGTTGCCATAAGACCTTAATAAATTTTGTAGTTGTCTTAAATAAATGTTGAATACAAGCTACATAGTAAGCTCACATACAATTACAAAGATAATAAAATTTATTAATATGTAATAGATTCAAAATAATTGATTCAGAAATTTCAAACTGTTTGGTAAAATTAGGTTTTAGAGGTAAAAAATGGACGAAAAGCTAGTAATGAATGATGAGTGATGAGTGAAGAACTGATAATGTGTTATTCAAATGAGAGTTTCAAATATTTTAAAAATAAAAAATATCTTTCTGTAGATGATGTCCTCCCCCTTGGCCACCTCCAAAATTGGACAACCGTATGGCCTCATATTATAGTTCAATATTGGTCATTTTGTTTAATTGAAAGTTGTTATTTTTAGTAATAAATATGATTGTGTGATGTCCCACTTTGATGGGGGTTTGGGGGGTGGACAATCTAGTATCTATTGTCTATAATCTATTGTCTAGCATCTCTTTTACCCCTCATTCGTCAAATGAAAATCAATTTCCGGATGATTTTCTCTCGCAGTATTTAATGCCCATGCACTTTCGGCAAGATATACAAGCAGGCCATCTTTGTCTCTTGCTACATCTTTTTTTCTTCTTTGGACAAATGCATCCATGTCAGATTGTTTCTCTGATGTTACCCAGCATGCCTTGTGCAGATTCACAGGTTCATAGGTACATTTCGCGCCATATTCATGTTCTAATCTAAATTGAATGACGTCAAACTGAAGCGCACCAACTGTACCTACGATCTTTCGTCCATTATCTTCTTTTATGAATAATTGAGCTACACCTTCATCCATTAATTGCTCCAAACCTTTGGCAAGTTGCTTTGACTTCATTGGATCTGCATTGTTTACAAATCTGAACTGCTCGGGTGAGAAGCTTGGAAGCCCTTTGAAGTGCAATGATTCACCATCTGAAAGGGTATCGCCGATCTTAAAATTACCCGAATCGTATAAACCTACAACATCTCCAGGATATGCCTCTTCCACCAACTCTTTCTTCGATGCCATGAATGTAGTAGGGTTACTGAACTTCATTTTCGCACCCTTTCTTACATGGAAATAATTGGTATTTCGCTTAAATTCCCCTGAACAAATCCTTAGAAAAGCAATTCTATCTCTATGCTTCGGATCCATATTGGCATGAATCTTGAAAACGAATCCAGAGAAAGCATTTTCTTCAGGTCTAACAGTGCGCTCTTCTGTTTCTCGGGGCAAAGGTGGTGGAGCTATTTCCACAAAACAATCTAAGAGCTCTTTTACTCCAAAGTTATTTACGGCACTTCCAAAAAATACTGGAGACTGATTACCATTCAAATAGGCCTCTTTATCAAAATCCGGGTATATACCTTTTACCGTCTCCATTTCTTCCCGCAATTCTTTTGCTGCACTCTCCCCTACTATCTTATCAATGGTTGGATCATTGATGTCATTGATGACAATTGTTTCTCCTTCAGTTTGTTTTCCATGTGCTCCGAAAAGTGAAAGTTTATTCTCATAGATATTATAAACACCCTTGAAACGTTGTCCCATTCCTATAGGCCATGACAGAGGACAAGCATTTAATCCGAGCTTCTGTTCTATATCATCAATTAAATCAAAAGCATCTAAGCCTTCTCTATCCAATTTGTTGATAAACACAATGATAGGTGTCTTTCGCATACGGCTTACTTCAACCAATTTCTCAGTCTGAGGTTCCACTCCTTTAGCGACATCAATCACCACAATGACACTATCTACTGCCGTCAAGGTCCTATAGGTATCTTCTGCAAAATCTTTGTGGCCGGGAGTATCTAATATGTTGATCTGTTTATCTCTGTATTCAAAAGCCATAACCGATGTTGCTACAGAGATACCTCTTTGTTTTTCGATCTCCATAAAATCCGAAGTTGCCGACTTCTTGATCTTATTAGATTTTACTGCGCCTGCGACCTGGATAGCTCCACCGAATAACAGTAATTTTTCGGTCAAAGTTGTTTTCCCTGCATCCGGATGACTGATGATGCCAAAGGTTCTGCGTCTCGCGATTTCCGTTTCTTTGCTCATAAATATTTTGAAATAAGGGCGCAAAGGTAGAAATTAAATTTATGAATGATAAATCTATGTGTGAGGAAGGTGAGAATGTCACAAGCGACCGTCATACTTATTACTGGTTAACTATTATATTAATTAACTAGTAAACTTCTATCTCCAATTCTGACTCTGATAAATCGCCACAGCCATCATACCTGCTGTTTCTGTCCTTAATCTTGTTTCTCCCATAGAAGCTGGAGAGAAACCGCTTTCAATGGCCAAATTTACCTCACTTGATGTAAAATCTCCTTCAGGTCCAATAAGTACAATAGTTTTACCTCCACCAATGAATGCATTTGACAAATTCACCTTTTCAATATCTTCACAATGTGGAATAAGTTTGGTGGAATAATCCTTTGTATTCTCTAGTATTTGGTTAAATGAAATATCATTATTGATCAATGTTAAATAACAGTTCAAAGATTGCTTCATGGATGACTGCACAATCCTTTTGATCCTATCTATCTTGATACTAGTTTTGACAGATCTTTCACAATTAATGAAAGAAATCTCATCAACACCCATTTCAACTGCCTTTTCTACAAACCACTCGATTCTGTCGATATTCTTCGTTAAAGCGATTGCAAGGTGTAGCTTTCCAAGCCATTTCTTCTTACTTTGAACAATCTCTACTATACTCGCAAATGCCTGATTCCTTGACATTTGCCCCAATTCACATTTGTAGATTACACCCGAACCGTCAATCAAATTAATTAAGTCTCCCTGTTGCTTTCTTAGACTTTTGTTTAAATGAACGACCTCTTCCCCTTCTATGATAATAGTCGAATTATCGTGTTTAACTCCCCAAAACAACTGCATTTGTATATATATTAATTTTGATGATATTAGCAAAGCAATTATAAACTATTACCTTTGCCAACTTTCAGAAGCAACTTTATCAGTCGCCTTTGTGTTTGTAAAAAGTAAAATTAAAATAATATTTATTAAATGGATATAGTTATCATGATCGCCCAGCTGATATTGAGCCTTTCGATATTAGTAATCTTACATGAATTAGGACATTTTATTCCAGCTAAGCTCTTCGGTACACGCGTGGAAAAATTCTATCTCTTCTTTGATCCCTGGTTTTCACTATTTAAGTTTAAAAAAGGTGATACTGAATACGGTGTTGGCTGGTTGCCTCTGGGAGGATATGTTAAAATATCCGGTATGGTTGATGAGAGCATGGATAAGGAATTCAAAAATCGTGCACCAGAACCTTGGGAATTCAGGTCTAAAAAGGCATGGCAGCGTCTAATCATAATGATTGGTGGAGTCACTGTCAACTTCATTTTAGGTTTCTTTATTTTTGGATTGATGTATTTCTTTTATGGTGAGACCAAATTGCCTGCTAAGAATATGACGTATGGAATATCTACTACCCAATTAGCTAATGATGCCGGATTTATGGATGGTGATAAGATTGTTTCTTTAGGAGGTAAGCCTTATGAATACTTTAGCGGTCCAATTCTCGTTACAGAAATCATGCTTAATGACCTTAGAGATGTAAAGGTTGAACGCGAAGGACAATTAATTGATGTCAAAATATCTAATGAAGCTGCCGCTGCCATCACTTCTAATCAAAAGGATGCAGTGAGCATGATCAATGCAAGATTGCCGACTATTGTCGCAAAAGTAGATCCAAAATCTCCAGGTGGAAAAGCTGGTTTAACTGAAGGTGACCAGGTGGTGATGATCAATAACAAGCCTGTTCCTTACTATCACGAATTAATGAAGGAACTGGAAAGTTCTAAAAATAAAACCATCTCACTTGAAGTAGTTCGTAAAAAAGATACGATGGTACTTAGTAATATTAAACTTGATGAGAAGGGAGTGGTTGGATTCAACCCTTACGGCCCGGACAAATATTATAAATATGATGTAAAAAAATATTCATTGATCGAGGCGATGCCAGCCGGAGTTCACAAAGGTGTAGACTTCTTATCTAAGCAAATATCTGCATTTGGAAAAATGTTTTCCGGTGATATAAAAGCTTCAGAATCCCTAGGCGGATTTGCAAGTATTACTAAGCTCTTCCCTAGCGAATGGAATTGGAGGGAATTTTGGAATATAACAGCTATACTTTCATTGATTCTTGCATTTATGAATTTATTGCCAATTCCGGCTTTAGATGGAGGATACATCATGTTCTTGCTTTGGGAAGTTGTAACAGGTAAAAAGGTCAATGATAAAGTAATGGAAGTAGCGACGACAATTGGAATGGTATTGCTATTAGGGCTTTTATTATACGCCAATGGCTTGGATATCTTTAGAGCGCTTAAATAGATGAATTATTTCGAATGGTTTGGTGTAGAAAGAAAGTTTAACCTTGATCCTGCGGACCTTAGGAAGTCATTCTTGAGTAAATCAATGGAATTACATCCTGACAAAGCTAATTCGATAGATGAATCTTTACCTGAACAATCAGGATATAACAATTTGGCATATAGCACTTTAAAGGATAAAAGTAAACGTTTTACCTACATCCTTACACTTGAAGATATAATAGTTGCCGGTGAAAAACCGATTCTTCCTCAAGAATTCTTAATGGAAATGTTGGAGTTCAATATGGAAATTGAAGAGGCTAAAGAATTGAAAGATGAATCCAAGTTAAAATCGCTTAAAAGCCAAATTGAAAATAAAATACAACTTCAACTATCCGGCATACAAGATATTCTAAATCAATATGATAAAGGAATATTGAATGATGATTCCAAGAGTAAATTGAAGAATTTTCATTATATTGAGAAATATTTATTGCGAATTGAAGAAAGTATTTATACTTTTGCATCCCATTGAAACGAGAAGTCGTAACAATTAAGATTTATTGCCGCTGTGGCGGAATTGGTAGACGCGCTGGATTCAAAATCCTGTGACTGTGAGGTCGTGAGGGTTCGATTCCCTCCGGCGGTACTTTTAAAAGGAGCATTAGGGCTCCTTTTTTTTTGCCCTCCACTCAGCATTGCTGATGTACTGATATATTTGAAGTGTGTAATTGGTAATGGGTGCAATGGATAATGGGTAATCGGTAAGTATAAACTATCATACTATCGTACTGCCATACTGATATACGGGAATGTTCAAAAAAGTGTGTCATGTTATAAAAATAGTTTTAAAATTCTATAGTCACCGTTTTCAATATTTTAATTCCTAAAAAGCGGAAAATAACCAATTCGATTTTCAAGCTTTTTCAAGGTGTTAAAATTGTTGAAAACGAGTTCTGTGTTTTATTCCAGTTCATGCTCACTAAAACGTTTCCCAAAATGTTGGTTCAAATCCTTTGATATATTTAACCACCCTAATACCTTTTTATTCCAGCTCTTACTTCCGTACATCAATATTAGATATAGTTGCTTAATTAGCGCCTTGTCGTTTACCCAGGAACCTTTGGTCTTTGTTACTTTCCTGATCTGTCGATGTAATGCTTCTACTGAGTTCGTTGTATAAATCATTTTACGGATACCGCTTCCATAATCCATAAATGCCATTAACTCTGTCCAGTTTGCTTCCCATTGTTTTGCAATTTCCGGATACTTGGCATTCCAAGTTTCTTTAAATGCTTCCAGCGCCATTTCCGCTCCTGATCTATCCACTGCTGAATAGATTTTTCTAAGATCAGAACATACCGATTTTATATATTGGTAGGAAACATATTTGGTGCTGCTTCTGACCATATGGACTATACATCTCTGTACGATCGCTTTTGGAAACACTTGCTCTATACTTTCAGAAAAGCCCTTCAGTCCATCAACACAACAGAACAGCACATCTTCAATGCCCCGCCTTTTCAGATCTTCAAGCACTCTGCCCCATTCATGAGCCCCTTCAGATTCCTTGATATATATACCTAGTATATCTCGTTCACCATTGGCATCTATGCTGTATATTGAATACAATACCTTTCTTGTAGATTTACCGCCTTCCCGGCTTGTAAAATACATGCCATCCAAAAACAAAACGCAGTATAATGACAATAATGGTCGCTGCTGCCAATTCACTACCTCGCCCCACACCTGTTCTGTTAACTCGCTAATAGATGATTCGCTATAGTCAACACCATATATTTCCCGTATTTGTCTTTTAATATCCGAGTAACTATTACCATGTGCATACATCATTAGAATGTGCTTATCTAGTCCTCCGCCCAATTGTCTGGACCATTTGCCAACAATTTGAGGTTCAAACTCTCCTGTCCTTTCACGTGGTGGGCTGATGTGCACTTCTCCTAGATCTGTATCAATTTTTTTATGTGTGTAACCATTACGACGATTGGGACGACCAACTTTTTTATCCTCCTTAATATGCGCTGTAACTTCACCTTCCAATGCAGCATTTATAAAGCGCTGCATCAATTTTGTGAATATACCATCTTCTCCAATCAGACCCTTGCCTTCATACAATCCATTAATCGCCTCTTTTTCAAATGATGCGTAATCGAATGGCTCTACTTTTTTCGATTGTTTGTTAACTTCCTTTTTCATTTACAAATATGTCATTTTGTTGACACACTTTTCTGAACAGTCTCTGATATACTGATATACTGATATACTCTAATACTATAACACTATAACACTTAAGTCCAGCCACACTATTTCACTTATCATTATAATGCGGACAAGGGCAAGCCTTGTCCCTACTTCAATATCATGCTGAAATTATATTATACTGTTGTACTCACTACCGGCAACGAATAATAGTCATATTGTGTTTGCTCTTCTGCCAACTCTTCCTTCGTGTATGATTTAACTACATTATACAATGTGTCCCGCTCAACTGCTTGCCTGTGAACTGCATCGATCATAACTACAAGATCATGGGTATTCATATTGGGATTTTGTTCCTCAGAACCAGCCATTGAGTAAATCTTAGTTGTATCATCGATTGTTCCGTCCAGGTCATCCACTCCAAAAGACAAACTCATCTGCGCCATATCTCTTCCAAGCATCGGCCAATATGCCTTCAAATGATCAAAATTATCAAGGTAGATCCTTGAAACAGCGTAATTACGCATATCATCCAATACAGAGGATTGCTTGATGTGAGACATCTCATTATTTTCATTCAGAAACTTAAGGGGAATAAAAGTCTGGAATCCACCCGTTTCATCTTGAAGCTGTCGCAATTTATCCATATGATCAATCCTGTGACCATAATTTTCTATATGACCATAAAGCATTGTAGCGTTCGATTTTCCACCTAATAAATGCCATTCCCTATGCATATCCAGCCATTCCTGGCCGGTACATTTATCACCTGCGATCTGCTCTCTTATTTCAGGATGAAATATTTCAGCACCACCGCCGGGAATGCTGTCAAGACCGGCATCCATCATCAGCTTCATTCCTTCAGCATAAGAGATTTTAGCTTTTTTGAAAATATAATGATACTCTACTGGTGTCAAGGCTTTCACGTGTAATTCCGGACGATGTTCCTTAATTTTTGAAAATAAAGTTGAATAAAATATTACATCGTATTGTGGCATTACACCACCCACTGTGTGGATCTCGGTGGTCGCCGTGATCATCATATTTTTTAACGATATCCATCATTTCATCCATCGAAAGTTCCCAACCATCTCCACGCTCTTTGATAAGTCTGCTGTAAGAACAAAAAGCACAGGAATAAATACAAACATTGGTTGGCTCCAAATGAAAGTTTCTATTGAAAAATACTTTATTGCCTGATTTTCTTTGTCTGATGACCTCAGCCATTTTTGCCAATTGCCCAAGTGATGCCTTTTCATATAATAATAAAGCTTCTTCATTAGTGATCCGCTCATTGCTATTAACCTTTGATGCAATGCGTTCGATCATCGGTAGTTCTGAATTTTCTATAGGGTAACTATATTCTTGTGAGTCCATGCTTAATTTTAAATATGAATATAATAACAAAGATATGCCTAATTAAACTAGATGTAAGATTATGAACAACCAACACCTAATAATAATGTAACTTCGAGCCATTATATATAATTCTTATCACACAAAACCAACACAAATAAGTAAACAAAGTTTGTTACATTTGCCACAAATATTATTTGAATGTCGAGAATATTAACGTTGAGAGATGCATTGCGCGAGGCAATGATTGAGGAAATGCGCCTGGATCCTTTAGTTTTCCTTATGGGAGAAGAGGTCGCTGAATATAATGGTGCTTACAAGGTGAGCAAAGGAATGCTGGAGGAATTTGGCCCTGAAAGAGTGATTGATACACCGATAGCAGAATTAGGTTTTGCAGGTATTGGGGTTGGCGCAGCAATGAACGGGTTGAAACCGATTATTGAATTTATGACCTGGAATTTTGCTGTTCTTGCTTTTGACCAAATCGTAAACAATGCAGCAAAGACCTTATCTCAGTCAGGGGGCCAATTTGGCTGTCAGATAGTGTTCAGAGGACCTTCAGGTGCTGCCGGACAATTAGCACAGCAACATAGCCAAACTTTTGAATCATGGATGGGCAATATACCAGGAATAAAAGTAATTTCATGTACAGATCCAGCTGATGCAAAAGGTTTGCTTAAATCTGCCATCCGTGACCCAAATCCAGTGTGTATGATGGAATCTGAACTATTTTATGGTGAAAAAGGAGAAGTACCTGAAGGTGAATATTTGGTCCCTATTGGTAAGGCGAAAGTCAGAAGAGAAGGTTCAGATGTGACTCTTGTATCATACAACAAACAAGTAAAAACATGTATGATTGCAGCTGAGGAACTAGCGAAGGAAGGTATTTCTGCCGAGGTAATAGATCTTAGGTCAATTCGTCCATTAGATATAAAAACCGTTATAGAATCAGTTAAGAAAACAAACAGAGTAGTAGCAGTAGACGAAGCTTGGCCAATGTTCGGAGTTTCTGCAGAAATTGCTTACGAAATACAAAAATACGCATTTGACTATCTCGATGCGCCGGTAACAAGAGTCAATTCTGCAGATACTTCACTAGGTTATTCTGGTGTGTTTGTAGAAGAGTACATGCCCAATCCGGCTAAAGTGATCAAGGCTGTCAAAGAGGTAATGTATGTGGCGAAATAGATACTAGACTCTTGTGTCTTGTGTCTAGTATCTAATTTTAAAATTTCAGATTACGAAAAATTACTAAAATAACTTTAAATAAAACATAATGATAATAGGTGTTCCTAAGGAAATAAAAAAGAATGAAGACAGAGTAGCATTAACTCCTGCTGGTGTGCTTGAACTTAGCAAAAAAGGGCATAAAGTATATGTTCAAACTCATGCAGGTGAAGGCAGTGGCTTTTCGAATGAAGAATATGTTAAGGCTGGAGCTGAAATCTTAGGTACTATAGAAGAAGTTTATAGCTTCGCTGAAATGATAATAAAAGTAAAAGAACCTATTGAATCAGAGTATAATTTGATTAAGGAGAACCAATTACTATTTACTTATTTTCATTTTGCTTCTTATCAGCCATTGACAAATGCAATGATTGATAAAAAAAGTATCTGCCTGGCATATGAAACTGTTGAAATGCCAGATAGATCGCTACCTCTTTTGATTCCAATGTCTGAAGTGGCAGGTAGAATGTCCGTTCAACAAGGAGCCAAATATCTTGAAAAACCGATCAAAGGTCGTGGTGTACTTCTTGGAGGAGTACCAGGCGTACCTCCAGGCAAGGTATTGATACTAGGTGGTGGAGTCGTTGGTACACAAGCTGCAAAAATGGCAGCAGGACTTGGAGCTCAAGTAGTAATAATGGATGTAAGTCTAAACAGATTGAGATACCTAAATGACGTAATGCCTGCAAATGTCGTTACAATGTTCTCAAATGAATACAATATTAGATCGCTTATCAAAACTCATGACCTTATTATTGGGGCAGTATTAATACCCGGAGCTAAAGCTCCTAATTTAATCACTAGAGACATGCTTAAAGAAATGCGCCCTGGGACGGTGCTTGTTGATGTGGCGGTAGATCAGGGCGGTTGTATAGAAACTTGTAGACCTACCACGCATGAAGATCCTACATTTATTATAGATGATGTTGTGCATTATTGTGTAGCCAACATGCCTGGCGCTGTGCCATTTACTTCCACTTTAGCACTTACCAATGCAACACTTCCTTATGCCATTCTTTTGGCTGATTTGGGATGGAAAGAAGCTTGTAATAGAAATGCCGCGTTGAAGAAAGGTCTAAACATCGTTAATGGAAAGGTCGTATACAAAGGTGTCGCAGATGCATTTAACCTTGAATATCATGATGTCGAAGAATTGTTTTAAATGCTATTGAATCATTTATGTATAAAAAAAAGGGAACCAATTTATTTGATTCCCTTTTTTTATTGAAGACTATTTTGCTATTCCGTTCTTTCGTAAATTAAACCTGGCCCATCGCATTGGGACCAGCTGCTTATAGCTCTGGTATTTGTTTGCAACCATAACTCTTCTGATAAACCCTGATAACAAGTTGCAACAAGTATATTTGCTTCAGAAAAAGTAGTTATGAGGTAATTTCCTTCTTTTCTAAGATCAAAAGCATAAGTTCCATTTTTAATAAAAGTAACACCATCCTTTGTTCTTGATTTGATAAAAGTTCCATCCTGTTTCAATAAATAATATTCTTGCCAACTCATCTGATCACCGGTAGTAACAGAGTTAGGAATATCTCCTGACATTTGAACTAAAACCCACTTTTGAGGAAACTCATATTCTTTAAGTGTGTTTAGATTGTCTTCACTTTTTCTGCAAGATGTAATGCAAAAAGCGAGCATTACAAAAAGAATAAGTTGTTTCATTTTATTTATCAGTTAATTTTTATAAATCTTGTATACAACCAATGACGTTAATTTATCTTGATTGGTTGGATTTGCAATATTTTTATATTGGAGGTGATGATTTTGTATTCCGATTCTACAGCATTCAAAAATTCAAAAATATTTTATTAATATTTCAAGAATATTTTTCTTCAACTTGGTATAAGGAAACTGAAATGGCCAAGTAATCCCACCTTTTATGTAGGACTTAAGAACGGCGCGCTCATTTGAAAATTCTTTAAAACCAAAATATCCATGAGACTTGCCTATTCCTGAGTGATTTACACCTCCCATAGGTAAATATGTTTGCACGAAATGTGCCATAGTGTCATTAATGCAAACACCTCCACTTGATGTATTTAATAAAACTTCATTTAGCCATTTTTTATCATTGCTAAATAGATACATAGCCAATGGTTTATGCTTTTTAGTAATAAATTTGATCGCATCTTCTACATCATTGTATAATACGATCGGAAGAACAGGACCGAATATCTCTTCTTCCATAATAGCTGCAGAACTATTCATCATAAGCAATGTAGGCCCAAAAGCCAACCGACTTTTATCCATTTTGCCTCCAAAGACAATCTGATTACCATCTGAAACTGCATCCTGAACTAAATTCTCAATTCTTTTGAAATGGCTTTTATTTACAATCCCTGTTAGAAATTCAGAATCAGTAGATTTTTCTCCAAACGAATCTTTAAGATAGGTAGACAACTTATCAACAAATTCATCTTTTTTATCCTTGTGAACTAAAATATAATCCGGCGCAATACATGTTTGACCGGCATTTAGAAATTTACCCCACCCTATTTGTTTAATACAATCTTTGATTGGATAATTTTCATAAATAATTACAGGTGATTTACCGCCCAACTCAAAGTAACAGAAGTCAAATTAGTGGAAGCGTTCTTCATTATTTGCTTTCCTACATTTGTAGAACCAGTAAAATGAATATGGTCAAAGGGTAGTTTTGGCATTTCTGTTGAAACTTCTGCCCCAGTAAATATGACTGCTACTTCATCCTCTTCGAATACTCCACTTAATATTTCTTTGATTACTTTGGAAACATTTGGAGAATATTCGGAAGTTTTTAATATCGCCACATTTCCAGAAGCAATACAAACTGCCAGATGCGTCATACTAAGGTAGAAGGGGTAATTCCAAGGAGTAATTATCAGGCAATTTCCTTTGGGTTCGAGTAATATTTTACTTTTAGAGCCAATAAAGGGTAATGAATTCTTAACAGGGTTGCTTCTCATCCACCTTCGTAAGTTTCGAGAAATATTTCTGATCTCAGATAAGGTTGGGAATATCTCTGAATAACCTGCTTCAATCGAATGCTTTTTAAGATCTTTGAAAAGTGCTTCTTCGATTTCTGTGCGATGTTTTAGTATTTCATTATTAAGCAAATTTAATTTATCCTTTCTTTCCTCAGCACTTCGATTTTTTACATTCTGGCGATTAGCAATTTGGCTTTCGAATACCGTTTTAACTTTATCAAACGTATCAAACACGAATGTTTGACCATCTCGGGAAGAGATAGAATTTTGTAATACTTCACTCATAAAAGTAAAATTAATAAATTTTAAGGAAATTTATGAAACTTACAACTTTGCTTTTGATTTAGTATAATTTTAATATAATTATTTAAACAATAAAGCCCATATATCGTTAACTAACTTATATTTGAAATCACGGCAACCTCTATTATACTAAACAATATTGCATGCGTAAATATTCGGTTTTCATTATTATAGCTATAATCATAGCATCTCTTTTTATTATAAAATCATTATTTTTTCCAACTCCAAATGAAGGTAATGCTAATGCAAGTAATGGTAAAAAAATGGATACTCCTGCTTTAGCCGTTGATATTATGGTATTAAAAAACCAAAAGGCAGCAAATGAAATACAATCAACTGGAACCATCCTACCAAATGAAAAAGTAGAACTTGCCTCTGAAGGATCAGGTAAAGTCGTAGGAATTTACTTTAAAGAAGGTAGTTATGTTAAATCTGGGCAATTGTTGGTAAAACTAAATGACAAAGATCTCAGGGCACAATTGAACAAAGCCAAGGTAGCTTTAACATTATCTAAAGACAAAGCTTCTAGACAAGAAAAACTTTTAGCAATTCAAGGAACTAGCAAAGAAGATTTTGATATTGCTCAGAATCAGGTCTTAAGCTACCAAACAGATATCAACTATTATGAATCTTTAATTTCTCAAACAGAAATTCGAGCTCCGTTCAGTGGGATAATTGGTTTTAGAAGTATTGCATTAGGAAGTTATGTTAGTCCATCAACAGTTGTGGCAACATTACAGCAACTTAACCCTATTAAAATTGAATTTACGGCCCCAGAAAAATACCTCAATGAATTTAAAGTAGGTCAACCTTTTGAATTCACATCAGAAGGTAACAGCAATAAATTAACTGCAAAAGTCGCAACCATTGACCCCCAGATAGATTTAAATACGAGATCAGTCACCATCAGAGGTATAGCAGAAAATAAAAGTGGGCTTTTACCCGGCAATTTTGTTAAGATTAATATTGACGTAACCAAAGATATTCAAACTATTCAAATCCCTACATCGGCAGTTGTACCTATTTTGAAAGGACAAAAAGTGTATATCATTAAAAATGGTAAAGCTGAAGAAAAAGAGATTATAATTTCTGATAGAGACGACAAAAATGTGCGTGTTGAGAGTGGTGTTAAGGAAGGTGACAGCTTAATTGTAACTGGTATTATCATGTTAAAACAAGGTATGTCCGTCAAACCTTCTAAAACTCTATAATTCAATGGCAAGTTTATCGACTATAAGTATTAAAAGGCCTGTTCTGGCTATTGTAATGAACCTTGTAATTTTATTATTTGGTTTCATCGGATTTAAATCTTTGGGTGTGCGTGAATTCCCATCTGTAGATCCACCGATCATTAATGTAAGGTCGAGTTACCCCGGGGCGAACGCCGATATCATTCAATCTCAGATCACCGAACCGCTTGAAAAGGCTTTGAATGGTATCCAAGGTATCAGAACCATTTCTTCTTCGAGTAATCAGGGAACTTCTAATATTTCCGTCGAATTTGATCTTGCGGCAAATTTAGAAAGTGCTGCCAATGATGTAAGAGACAAAGTATCGCAAGCTGCAAGGCAACTACCCAAAGATCTGGATGGTGCACCTATCGTATCCAAAGCTGATGCAAATTCAGATGCAATCATCTCTATGACTGTACAAAGTAGTACTAGAAATCATATGGATTTAAGTGATTACGCCGAAAATGTTCTTGGACCTAAATTACAAACTATTACAGGCGTATCTAGTTTACAGATTTGGGGTCAAAAGAAATACGCAATGCGATTATGGTTGGAGCCATCGAAACTAGCGTCATATCAACTCACAGCCATTGATGTTTCAAATGCATTACAAGCACAAAATGTAGAACTTCCTTCAGGAAAAATCACAGGAAATGAAACAGAGCTAACCATCAAAACAATTGGTAGATTAAGCACTCCTCTTGAGTTTAATAATATGATCATCAAAAGTTACCCTGATGGTCGCGACATAAGGCTGAAAGATATAGGTGAAGCAAGGTTAGGTCCGGAAAATGAAGAAACAATCCTACGGGAAAGTAATATTCCTATGATCGCTCTTGCCCTGGTGCCTCAACCCGGTTCTAATTATATTGAAATAGCAGATGAATTTTATAAGAGACTAGAGCAAATCAAAAAAGATGTACCAAAGGATATCACTCTAAATATAGCTTTGGACAATACACTATTTATTAAAAATTCAATATCTGAAGTTGAGGAGACATTCATTATCTCGTTGTGTCTGGTTGTCCTCATCATTTTCCTTTTCTTCAGAAGTTGGATCGTTGCTTTTAGACCACTGATTGACAT
Source organism: Candidatus Brachybacter algidus (assembly GCA_016711705.1). Lineage (GTDB taxonomy): Bacteria > Bacteroidota > Bacteroidia > Chitinophagales > Saprospiraceae > Parvibacillus > Parvibacillus algidus. The sequence continues at coordinate 881,287 of JADJSK010000001.1, forward strand.
ACCGGTTTCCTTATTAGGTGCCTTTTTTGTGATGTATGTGATGGGTTACTCTATCAATGTTTTGACACTCCTTGCTATAGTACTTGCCACTGGGCTTGTAGTGGACGATGGTATTGTCGTAACAGAAAATATCTATAAAAAGATTGAAAAAGGTATGGCACCCAAAAAAGCTGCTATAGATGGAGCGAATGAGATATTTTTTGCGGTTATTTCTACCTCTTTTACACTTGCTGCGGTGTTCATGCCCGTAATATTTCTGGAAGGTTTTGTCGGTCGCTTATTCCGTGAATTTGGTATTGTCCTGGCATCATCTGTTTTAATATCTGCCTTTGTTTCTCTATCACTCACGCCTATGCTTAATGCATATCTAACAAAGAAGAACAATGAACATGGTTGGTTGTATAGAGTTACAGAACCATTCTTTGAAAAAATGGAATCAGGATACAAAAATAGTTTAACCGCATTTTTGAAAGTAAGGTGGTGGGCATTTGTGATCATTGCAGCCGCCATTGGCATCGTTTGGATATTTTTTGGGAAACTTAAGAATGAATTAGCACCGCTCGAAGATAGAAATGCCTTTAGGTTGGCATTAACAGCGCCTGAAGGATCTTCTTTCGAATTTACAGATGGCATAATTCAGTCATTGGTGACAACTCTTCGAGATTCAATTCCGGAATTAGATATCTTACTTTCTGTAACAGCACCAGGGTTTTCAGGATCAGGTGCTCCAAACACCGGCTTTGTCAGATTGAGACTGGTGGATGCATCAGAAAGAGAAAGAAGCCAACAAGATATTGTAAATCAGGTCAATCGCATTTTAAAAAGTGTTACTAACGCAAAAGTATTTGCAATTCAAGATCAGACAATATCAGCAGGAGGAGGACCAAGGGGTGGATTACCTGTATCATTTGTATTACAAGCTCCTAATTTTGAAAAGTTAAAAGAAGTAATACCTGAATTTATGAATCGTGTCAGCACCGATCCAACATTTCAAGGAAATGACATAAATCTTAAATTCAATAAACCTGAGTTAAATGTCACTATAGACAGAGATAAAGCAAAAGTATTAGGTATTTCAGTCGGAGAAGTCGCTCAAGTACTCCAAACTGCTTTTTCTGGCCAACGATATGGCTATTATATTCAGGATGGTAAACAATATTCAGTAATTGGTCAATTTGACAGAGCAAATAGAGATGCTCCGATTGACCTAAAATCATTATTTCTTAAAACAATAAGTGGAGAAATAGTACAACTTGATAATTTAGTAAAAATAGAAGAAATAAGCAGCCCTCCTCAACTATATCACAACAATCTTTACCAATCGGCAACAGTTTCTGCAGGGCTTGCTCCAGGTAAGACCATTGCTGATGGAATAGATGCTATGGAAAAAATATCAAATGACCTGCTTGACGATTCTTTTTCTACAGATCTTACAGGGGCATCAAGAGATTATGCAGAATCCTCTTCAAACATTATGTTTGCGTTGATTCTTGCTTTGTTGCTAGTTTATCTTGTATTGGCTGCACAGTTTGAAAGCTTTATTGATCCGCTTATAATTATGTTTACTGTTCCACTAGCCTTTGCAGGAGCGATATTTTCTTTGTGGTATTTTAATCAAACCATGAACATCTTTAGTCAGATTGGTATCATCATGCTCATAGGGCTTGTTACAAAAAATGGAATCTTAATAGTGGAGTTTTCAAATCAAATAAGAGAAACGGGAAAGTCCAAAATGACTTCAATTATAGAAGGTGCATCGGCAAGATTAAGACCGATCTTGATGACCAGTCTTGCTACTTCACTTGGTGCAATGCCGATTGCAATTTCATTTGGTGCTGGAGCAGCCAGTAGAAAAGGACTTGGAGTAGTCATTGTAGGTGGAATTCTCTTTTCTTTGATATTGACATTATTTGTAATACCCGCCCTTTACACCTACTTTTCAAGGAAAAAACCGCATCCGATCGAGGAGGGCGATGAATTGGTACAGGATGTCGCTACTATTTAAAACAACTACTATGCATTACATTAGAATATCAATGTTTCTGATATTATCTCTAAGGGCTTATCTAGGACTAAATGGACAGGAATCTGACCAACTGAAATCATATGAGGTGAAGATCCTTGAATCAAATCTTGCAAAAAAAGCAGATGCTATCAACGTAGAGATAGCAAAAAACAATTACACAAAAGGAAATGCAGGTCTAACACCAAATGTAACTTTAGATGCTGGAGATAATGTCTCCTATACTGCAAATGTGAATGAATCTGCAAATGGTGTTACTAAAAATGGGTTTAAGCTAAATAATTCTATTTCTGCAGGGGTATTCGGTAATATGACGCTTTATAATGGAGGTCGTAATCAAAATCTCTACGAAAGATTTAAAATTCTTGTTGACGCTGCAGATCTGAATCAAAGAGAAATATCCGAAAACCTTATTTACCAGGTTAGAAGCCTTTATTATCAGGCCATTCGGCAAAAGCAACTTATTAAGACCACGCAAGTTGCAATTGAATATTCAAGACAAAGATTACAACTGGCTTCCAATAAATTAGAAATTGGAACAGGTAATAAAGTGGAAGTACTTCAGGCACAATTGGATCAAAACGAGTATCTGACAAATATAGAAAACTACAAAGTTGCTTTGGATAATATCAGCATACAAATCAACACCTTAATGAACCTTCCTACTGATACTTCCATCATCATATCAGATACAACTTTTGTCTTGAACAACATTAATAAAGAGGAAATCATGAATAGTTTTACACAAAGAAATGTAGAACTAATGCGCAATCGAATTAATTACGCCTTGGCATTAAATAAAGAAGCAGATATCCGAGGGTTACTAAAACCTACAATATTGGGTAGTTTAGGATACTCTTATACCAGAGCTGATAACGGAGGTGGTTTCTTCAGAGTCAATTCTTCCAATGGATTAGCTGGTGGAGTAACTATTTCTATTCCGATTTATGATGGTAAGGCCATCAAGAGTCAGATTAAAAATGCAGAGTTGGAAACCAAACAAATTGAACTCTCAAGACAAAATACTGAAATTCAACTATTAAGCAATCTAGAGCAATATTACAGAAATTACCAAAACTCTATCAATCTGACAAAGCTTCAGGAGGATAATGTTAAAAATGCTGAAGAAAATATTAGTATTGGGTTGGCAAGATTTCAGGTTGGAGTAACGAATGGTTTTGAATTTAAACAAATACAGCAATCTTATACAGATGCTAATTTTAGGTATATTGATGCTTTATATTTAGCTAAATCAAATGAACTCGAACTCTTATATTTGTCAGGAAATATCCTCAACCAATAATCGTAGTTAAAATATATAAAATCCAACTAAGTGAAAATCAAGTTATTAATTGGAATAATATTAGGAGCACTCGGTGTGATTATGGGTGCCTTTGGAGCTCATAGTCTCAAGCCTTTAATTTCACCTGAATCTTTGAATAGCTATCACACTGCTGTTAGTTACCAATTTTATCATGTTATGGCTATCATTCTTGCATATCTTCTATATCAACATAAGCCATCCAAATACATATCCTTTGCGGCAAGTAGTTTTATAATCGGTATCATTTTATTCTCCGGCTCTTTATACATTCTTTCTACAAAGGCAGTTACTGGTTTTGAAAACATGACGATAATCGGCCCTTTGACCCCAGTTGGAGGATTATTTTATATTATTGGTTGGTCATGCCTTTTTATGGGTATACTAAGATCTCAAAAATAAGTATCGATAAATTGTGATGTTTAAGTAGGGTTAGAAGTTATCTGCTTTTTAACCATATTGAAGGATTCAAAGGATTCTGTTTGTTCCATAATTCAAAATGTACTTCAGTATTGCCCGTGTCTCCGTTTACTGCAGCCCTTCCTATTGAATCTCCTTTTTTTACTTTTTGTCCTTTGTCAACATTGACAGACTCTAAGTTTGAATATATCGTGTAATACTTACCATGATTGACCATAACAGTATTCTTATATCCTGATAGAAATGCAATGTGAACTACTTCTCCATTAAATATGGCAGTGACCTCTGCATTGGCATCCGTTTTGATATCTATTCCATTATTTATAATTTCAACGTGGCTTAACTCAGGGTGTACTTGCTTGCCAAATCGTCTAACAATTACACCTCTTTTAACCGGCCAGGCAAAACTTCCTCTGTTAGCTTGAAAATCTGAAGATATGCTAGCACTCTCAGGAGTTTCAGACATTACAAGTTCCTTCTTTTCGGTTACTTTTGTACTTTTAATAACCGTAGCTTCTTTCTTTACCTCTTCAACATTTTCAGTTGCTATTACAACATCTGCAGATTTAGCTTCCTTTTTAGCATTGGCTGCCTCTATGGCTGCAGCTCTTTCTTTCTCCTTTTTCCTTTCTCTTGCAGCCAGCTCGCGGGCTTCACGTTCCTTTTTCTCAATTTCTTTTCTTATTGCTTTCTCAATATCGTTTGCAATCGCTCTTTGCTGTTTTTTCTGACGATTTAGATCATTTATCAACTTTTTTTCCTCTACTGTTAGATTTGAAAGTACAGTATTCTTTTTCTTAAGGTCATTTAGAAGAAGATTTGATTGTTTCTCCTCCTTATTCAACAATACTTGTTTTCCTGATTTCATGTTTTCAAGACTTGCTAATTCCACTTCGATAGCAAGTTGTTTTTGAGCTATCGAAAAGGCCTTGGCTTTTCGATTCTTTTTGATAGTCCGCAGATACATCCATCTGTTGAAGGCCTGATTCATGCTGGTTGATGAAATTATAAGCATCCACTCATTTGTCATAAGACTTGCTTTGTATGCACTTCTCATGATTTTTGCATACTCCTTCTTTAAGTTTATAATCTCAGATTTTAAACTATTAATAGCATCATTTTTATCATCAATGATTGTTCTTACATATTGAATTTCTGTCTGAACTTCTTCAATAGTACCCTTTCTTGAGTCAATTTTCTTTTGGATTGAATTAAAATCTTTGAGCGTAGAAGCTTTACTATCTTTAGTTTGCTGTAATTGATCTTGAGTTTTTTAATATTTTGTTCTACCTTCTTCTTTTTTGATTCAAGATCATTGGCATTCTGAGCAGACAAGTATCCACTTCCCAAAAACAAAATTAACAGTATGAAGGATGATTTACTGTTATTCCATAGGCTTATACCCGACAGGAATCTCAAAAGGTGTTTTAAAGGATTGATTTCTATTGACTTCGTCGAAAGCAAGATTGACATATAGTAGTTTTACATTATCTGAAAGTATCTCAATATCACGAAGGTAAGAAAACTTTTTTTCATCATATAATAATTTATAATCTCCTAATTTGATATTTACGACATTTTCTTTCTTAAGATCACGAATTACATAAGTTATCATCTCATTGAAAACTGCATTGATACCGATCTCAATTCTTTTATCATCATTCTGGCTAGATAAGTATTTCATATTTTCAGTCGTTCTTAGGCTATCTATTCCTTTTGGAAAATACACCGCATTTCCTGCAATTATCTCATACAACACCTGAAAATCAATAGGAGCATTCATTTGTGTCTGGATCTGGGACCAACTTTTCTTTAAAAATGTTCTGTGAAGCCTGTCAACAGCAAAAAGTGAATCTTTTGTAGCGAGAACCCTTGCCCCTTCCAATCCGAATTTCTTTAATTGCATCCAGATGATACTATCCTTCCTCATCCTGATATTAAATGTAAAGGAATAATTATCACTTTTATTCTGCAATTCCATGTCCCCTTTCATTTCTACTAGATCAAAATCTATGTGCAATGGACGTAGTATGCCACCTATCTCAAGTTTCTTCATTTTCACAACTGGAACTTCCACAGAATCCTTAATTACTGCAACCTGATCAGTTTGAGTATTTTTAGATTTTGAAGCAGCTGTTCTTTTTGAATTGGAACATGATGCGATCAAAAAAGCTAGTACCAACAGGATATATATTCTCATTCTTTGATTTAATTGTATTTTAGAACAGTCTAAATGAATTAATAGTTAAAAGTGCAAAATTATTGTTTTAATCCATTTAACAAAATCATAAAAAATAAGCACCTTTACAAAAAGTAATCATCAATGAAAGATGCAAGTCATAGCAAATTCCAAAAAGGTGATTAGACAGATTTAAACGTTATCTATAAAAATAAATTGAATGTATCCTGATTTATCCTACGTCTTTCATGATCTATTTGGCACTGCAACGGACAACTGGGCGTCCATCATAAAAATGTTTGGCTTCATGATGGCCATTGCTATACTTATCAGCAGTTATTTCCTAGGCCTGGAAGTCAAAAGACAAGAATCAAATGGTAGATTAAAGCCTTTAAAAATAACAAAAGACGGCAAAACCAGCATAGTCTATCCGCACGAAAAAGTTGGGGATATCACAATTATGGCTGCTGTCTCCGGCGTTATTGGAGCAAAAATCTTTGCACTTTTTGAAAGCGTTGATTCTATCAAGATGTTCATACGTGAACCGATTCAATCATTATTTTCAGGAAGTGGCCTTGCTATATACGGTGGTCTGATCGTTGCATTCTTTGCAGTAACCTGGTATGCAAAGAAATTTGGATTCAAAACGCTGGATATATGCGATGCTACGGCACCGGCATTGATGCTCGGTTATGGGATAGGAAGAATTGGTTGTCAATTATCAGGAGATGGTGATTGGGGCATAGTTGCTTCAAGTCCGAAACCATCGTGGTTCGTCTTTCCTGATTGGTTGTGGTCCAATACATATCCCAGAAATGTTGCGATGGAAGGCGTAAAGATCCCTGACTGTGTAGGAAAATATTGTAATGAACTTGCTCAAGGAGTCTACCCTACTCCAGTATATGAAACTATTTTTGCATTTATTATTTTCGGCATACTATGGTCTATCAGAAAAAAATTAAAAGTAGCGGGCCAATTATTCTTTGTCTATTGCATTTTGAATGGCTTTGAGAGATTTTTCATCGAAAAGATCCGTGTCAATGACAAATTTTATTTTGGTGATATGGCGCTTTCGCAAGCAGAAATTATCGCTACTTTACTTTTTATTGGTGGTTTGATAGGGTTTTACATTGTTACAAAAAATTCAAAAAAAGCTTCAAACCAAATACCTGCTTAACTCTCTGAATTATTTTTAACAAATTAAAAATTAACATATATAAAAAGCAGTAATAATTACTATTTTTGTGCGCTTTTAAAATAAGAACATGTCCGGTAAACAAATAGACGTAATAATAGGATTGCAATGGGGTGATGAAGGTAAAGGTAAGATTGTTGACTACCTTGCTGAGAAATATGATTTGGTCTGCAGATTTCAGGGTGGCCCAAACGCAGGTCATACATTGAAGATCGATGGCCAAAAATTTGTACTGCATACAGTACCAAGTGGAATATTTAGACCCCACATCATGAATATCATCGGTAACGGTGTTGTCATAGACCCAATCACTCTTACTAAAGAACTTGATAATTTACGTAATCTTAATATAGATTATAAATCAAGAATGAAGGTCAGCAGGAAGGCTCACCTAATTCTACCGACCCATAGGCTCTTGGATCTAGCTTCTGAATCTTCAAAAGGTATTGAGAAAATTGGTTCAACATTAAAAGGTATTGGACCAACTTACATGGACAAGACCGGAAGAAATGGTCTTCGAATGGGGGATCTTTTCAAACCAAATTTCAGAGAGTTATACGACAAGTTGAAGGATAAGCATTTATCTCTAGCCAAACAATTCGGTAAAGTTGAATATGATCTTGCCACTGAGGAAGAGAAATGGTTTCAATGTGTCGAAACCATTAAAGAATTAGAGCAAATTGATTGTGAATACTATATCAATAATGCGATAGAATCTGGAAAAAAAGTACTTGCAGAAGGTGCACAAGGCTCTTTGCTTGACATTGATCATGGTACTTATCCATACGTGACCTCTTCTAATACGATCACAGCCGGGGTTTGCAGTGGCTTGGGTGTAGCTCCAAATAAAATAGGAGAAGTAATTGGAATAACGAAAGCTTATTGCACCAGAGTCGGCTCGGGACCATTCCCTACAGAGTTGCATGATGAAATTGGTGAGAAAATCCGTCAGGAAGGCAATGAGTTTGGTTCCACAACAGGAAGACCTCGAAGATGTGGTTGGATCGATTTGCCAACACTACAGTACAGCATAATGCTAAACGGCGTTACTCAGCTAGTGATGACTAAGTTGGATGTCTTAAATAATTTTGAAACACTGAAGGCTGCTACTTGTTATAAAGTAAATGGAGAAGAAACCAATGTGGTTCCTTATGATCTTGAACAATCAATGGAGTGTGTGTATAAGGATTACAAAGGTTGGAATTCTTCATTAGAAAATATAACTGAAACAGAAAATCTTCCGGTTGAAGCCTGGGTTTTTGTTACAGACATTGAAAAAAGACTTGGAGTTCCCTTCACGATTATTTCTACAGGACCTGAACGTGAGAAGTTAATTCTTAGATAAAATAAACATCTGAAATGTTTGAAAAAGGTTCTAAAATAAATAGCATTCTTGGCTTCAAATGCCCTAGATGCCATAATGCCGATCTATTTCCAACTAAAATACTTTCTTTCAAAGGTTGGTTTAAAATGAATGACACCTGCAGTAATTGTGGCCAGAAATATACTCTGGAACCGGGATTTTACTGGGGTGCGATGTACATCGGCTACCTTTTATCAGTTGTTTTGATCTTTACTTTTTTTGCATTATTTTTCTTCGTTTTTGGATTTGGTGTGGACGTTGCATTTTTACTGGTGATGGCAGTAATATTTTTTCTCTACGCATTTATATTTAGATTGTCAAGAGCTATATGGATCAATATGCACGTTCATTATAATCCTGATACTGTCAAATAGCATTGTTCCTCCAATTTGAAGGCATACTTTTACTGTATACATTATAATCTTGAGCATCTTCATTTAATTTGCTAGCTATCATCGAAGCTATTCTTCCAAGCTCACGCTCTTGATCATCTTGATCTTCTTTAGTAAAATATTTCGAGACAAATCCTGTATCAAAATCACCACTCACAAAAGCAACATGGTTCATTACAAAATGACCAAATGGCAGAGTGGTCTCCAAGCCACGTATGTTATAATCTGAAATAGCTGCTTTCATTTTTTCAACGCACATTGCTCTATCCTCTGCCCAAACAACTAACTTGGAGATCAAAGGATCATAAAAGACAGGAATATCATCTCCTTCCACATAACCACTATCGACCCTAATACCTATTCCTTCAGGTTCCTTATATTCCATTAACGTTCCTACAGAAGGAAGAAAACTATTGTAAGCATCTTCTGCATATACTCTGAGTTCCATTGCATGCCCATGGATTTTCAAATCCTCCTGAGTAAATGACAGCTCCTCCCCTCTTGCAATTTTTATTTGCTCCACCACTAAATCTAAACCGGTAATCATTTCTGTGACAGGATGTTCGACCTGAAGTCTGGTATTCATCTCCAAAAAATAGAAATTCATGTCAGCATCCACTAAAAATTCAACCGTACCCACTCCACTATAATTACAAGCCCTTGCGGCATTGACAGCTGCAGCGCCCATTTCTGAGCGCATCTGAGTTGTCAAAATTGCACTGGGCGCTTCCTCTATTACTTTCTGGTGTCTGCGCTGGATGGAACATTCCCTTTCAAATAAATGACACACATTTCCATGATTATCGGCAATAACCTGGATCTCAATATGTCTTGGCTTGACCAGATACTTTTCAATCATGACTGCACCGTCTTTAAATGCTGAAATCGCTTCACTTACGGCCCTGTCATATGATTCATCAAAGTTTTCATCTACATCAACAGCTCTCATCCCTTTTCCACCACCACCTGCGGCGGCTTTAATGAGAACAGGGTAGCCTACTTTGTTAGCTGCCTTTCTGGCTTCATCCTTACTGTTCAAAACACCCTGAGAACCAGGAACCATAGGAATATTGAAAGCTTTTACAGCCTCTTTGGCAGCAAGTTTATTTCCCATAGTTGTAATGGCATTAGGACTAGGACCGATAAAAATAATTCCGGCATCGTTAACCATTGACGCAAATTCAGCATTTTCACTCATAAATCCATAACCTGGATGAATGCCGTCGGAATTAGATTTTATAGCTATTTCAATGATCTTCTCAGCGTTCAAATAGCTCTCATTCAGCGCATTACTGCCTATATGATAAGCTTCATCTGCAGTATGAACGTGTAATGCATTAGCATCTGCATCTGAATAGATCGCTACAGTCTTGACACCGATCTTTTTACAACTTTTTATTATTCTTACGGCTATTTCGCCTCGATTGGCTATTAGTATTTTTTGCATTTAACTTAAGTTGAAATTGATGAATTTGTTCTAAATGAAAAGTTTTAGAATTAATTTATTTATATGGTTGATATCAATAATTTCTTGATCTTCAAAGTTATGACTATTAATGGCACTTATAGACTTTAATCCTGAAACTGAATTGGTAATAAAGCACGAAATGTAAGTACTTAAATCGGAAAGATAAATACTTTTTTCTTTAATTTTAAGATTAATAATCTTCTGATTTTCAATCAAATACTTCCTCATACAACCATCAAGACAACCACTTTCAAGAGAAGGAGTAACAATGATACCATCTTTTTGGATAAAAAAAATGTTTGAGTAGATACATTCTACTACTTCTCCTTTTTCGTTCAAAACTAATAAATCATCCAAACATCTCTCTTTGCACTCAAGCGATAGCAGGACTTGTTCTGACTTAGCAATTGTCTTATAATTGGACAATCCTTTGGAGTAAATAGTTACACTTTCAGCGATTCCGACCAAATGGATTATCTGCCCCTCTTGATTTGATGGGTTAACAGCAGGCTGAACATTAAAATTGTAAGTTGCAGTATGGTGTTGCGGCAGATAAAAACCATTTCCATTACGAATAATATTTAATCTAATTCTTAATGCATGCCCTGTTGTTTTAAATTCTCTGAGCAAAATCTCAAAATTCGTTAAATCCAAAAGCTCTTCCGGCAGGATTAATTTTAATTTGTGTGCCGTTTTAAGTATGCGCTCATGATGCAGATGGATCAATGCAACTTTGCCATTAATCATCAACATGGTCTCAAAAAAACCATCACCGTACATTTGTCCCCTATCCAACATATGGTGTGAAAATATTACTTCTCAACCAAGTTTTCTAAATTTTTATTTAAATATTGTGAGAAGTTGAGAAAGTGAGAGGGTGAGAGGGTTATGCTTGCCTGCCAAAGCCAAAGCGTCGCAGGGTGAGACAACTGTTGCAGATCGGAAGTCCCTGAAGTAGGAATGAAGATTTGTAATCAATTTTAAGAAGTATACTGTAAGGACAGATCACGACCTGTCCCTACAGTATACTTTTTTTAAAATTTCTTCATAGATTACTCAAAAGTCATATACTAGGATATGTTATTAATGATTACCAATTACCGATTGCTAATTACTGATTACTGATTACTTATTATAAATCACATCTTGATCGCCCGTGTGATTTCCCTTTTTCCAGGAGGTCCCGGCAATGCTTCCACTATAAATCCGGCTGATCTGAGATTCCGTTTTACATAACCTTTGGCACAATAAGTAGTTAGCACGCCATCTTTGACCAAAACCTTTGCCATCAATTCAAACATTTCGACAGTCCAAAGTTCAGGCTGAGTTTCTGGGGCAAATGCATCAAAATATATAAGATCAAACTTCTTATTGATTGGAATATCAAAAAAATCAATCTCCAATTTATTTAGTTGGAAATTTGTAGACAATTGGGTAGTTTTATTCCAATCAGCTTGGTGTATTTGATTATATTTTTGTAGCTCAATACCAGCAATTGAATTTAATTGAGCACCAAAATCTTCTACAACGACCTTGTCAATTGGGAACTTTTCCAAAGTCGTATAGTCCACATGCAAGCCATGATGATCAGCGTATTGAATAGTTGCAAGACAATTTAAACCAGTGCCAAAACCAATTTCCAGAATTTTTAAATTCTTATTCTTTTGAGCAACGAATTCCAAACCGGACTTTATAAAAACAACATCAGTTTCTGTCCAAGCCCCATGGATAGAGTGATAATGGGCTTGAAATCTACTTGAATATAAGGTAGGAGAATTATCTCCTGTCGTTTTGATAGTATTTGACATATGGGCAGAAAAAAAGCCGATAAAACCGGCTTTTAACTCTTTAGTTAAATATTTAAAGATTAGGAATTATGTTCCGTACTCTAATATTATTACTCAAAAATGCTAAAGTTGATCACTTTAACGACATTTGAAACAGAAGTATTATAAGGACATCCATAACCTCTATTACAAGATGATGTGCCCATAACTACTGTAGCTAATAAGATAAAAGCGAAAAATTTTCCTAAAAGATTCTTCTTATTCATGGTATTATAATTTTAAAGAAAGTACAAAATTACTAAAAGTTGGGATTAATTAACATATTAACGAAGAAGTTTGTAAAATATTCTTAGAATCTTCGTAAATGTTTGTGTGTTTGGTGCGAAATGTGTGACTAAACAAAGTATTTTAATTCATATAAATATGATAATCAATATATTATCTGCATGTTAAAATTTTATTTCAAAATTTAATTGCAAATATTGAGAGCTTCATTATCTTTGCTCCCGCTAACAAGCAAATTTGATCGATGGTGTAACGGTAGCACTGCAGTTTTTGGTGCTGTATGTCAAGGTTCGAATCCTTGTCGGTCAACAAAAAAAGGTTTTCAATTAACATTGAAAGCCTTTTTTGTTTTAATAGCATTCTCGGTTTATTTTAGAAGCAGCCACCTTTTCCCAATAACCAGTATAATATTACGAACAGTATGATAGTTCCAAAACAACCACCACCCCATTTCCATGCGGCAACTCCCGCGACCAATCCTCTTAAAAACGACATATTTATATATTTTTGATTTCAATTCTAACAATCTTCAACTTATAAATAGTTCAATTATCATTTAAATTATGTTCTAATTAATTTTATAATTGACAATTTTACCTGCCATAATCGCTTGTATTACAATTAATTAGATTATTCATGATTACATCTCATTAAATCAAAAATTAAAAAATCAGTTAATCAATCAGAATCTTATACTATTCATCTCTAATACTGATATACTCTAATACTGTCATACTATAATACTGTAATACTCTAATACTGTTAATACTCTTCTCATTCTCGTCGTATCACGACCATTTCGCTCGTATTATAGTCAGATTTTAATACAATTTCATTGAACTTGCCTTTTTCATTCTTCCATTTGATAGCACAAGTATTGGGAGGAATGGAACCTAGGTTGTCTGCATAAAGTATCAAATAGTTGTCCTTTCCCTTTTCTAGTGTGAGATATAACCTTATTGGTTCCTTAGTGATCAATTGCTTCTGGAGAATCCAGGTACCATTAAAATTGAGTGAAATGGTATCATGGTCAAACTCTTGATTATCATAAACTTCGATCAATAACTTTTCAACTGATGATGTAATCAACTTACTTTTATCTGCAATAACTTCTCTATTTTCAACAACTTTAGGAGGTTCTTGAACAGCCACCTTCTTCTCCTCTTCAATAATTTCTTTAGGCCTAATTACTTTATAAAAATGTGGTCTTTCAAATTGATATTCAAATGTTCTTCCATTGATCTTGATCCATTCATTACCTCTCTCAATGACTCCGGTACCATATTTATTGGTCGTTCCTGCCAACAATATATTGTAAAAGTAATAGCAAGGTCCATATTGATCATATTCAGCAGGGATAGATTGGTTTTTGCTAAATGCTTCGACGTGACCAATTTGTTTATCCAGAATGGTCTTTAATTCGTTGAGTACAGACGCCTGTTGTTTGTTTAATGCTTTGGTGTCAACAATTGAGAGCGCTTGCTTTAGAGTTTTAGCATTTTTTATCAAAGTACTCATAGAGTTAACTGCACTTGAAGTATTCTCTCTGCGAAGTGCATCAAATGTCAAATGCAATGAAGTGGAATAATTGTTGAATGGAACAACAAATGATTTATTAAAGGCATCATTTTTCTTAGCTTCACCTGAAAACTTAGACAACAAAATAGAAAGTTGTTTTCTTTGGCTTTCAAATTCATCATATTTTAGGACACATGCATCTAAGGCTGCATAAATGTTTTTAAGATTGGAACGCTGTTTGAGATCTGTATTTGCTATTAAAGTTCCTATGGAATAACGTTCCTTTTCAAGATCATCAAGAATAGCTTTCAGATTTCCAATTATCGTATTAGCTGGCGTGGCATACTTCGCCGGCAGTATAGCTGATTCTTTTATTGCCATAGCATACAGATCGGATGGAGATATTCTGTAAAATGAACCGCTTTCATCTTGAAAAATATTCTCCGGAAAGTCTTCATTGGAAAACAAATTTAGCTGATATTGCGGGAGATCAACGTATTTATTTATTTCCTGATTATACAATTCAAGCAATCGATGAATTATCAACATTCCATGGGCACTTTCATTGCTAAAGATGACATAATTATTAATTGCTCTGGCCTCAGAATCAAGCTGAGTTTGTGCTTGTGAACTGGCAGGACACAAAAATAAAATCACTAAAAAAGTAAGTAGATGCTTCATATATTTTTTTCGGAACTTAAATACGTATTCAATAGTTTAATAGAAAATCAATTTTTAAAAATGATTTATATCTTTAAGCGGACTTGCAACGATCTTGTTATCCACATTCAAAGTTAATTAAATACAAATTGTTAAAGATCAAAAATACGGTTATTATCAAGATAATACGACTTAATGTTTTGTTATTGTTATATTTTGGGTTCACACAAAGTTCAATTGGCCAAGGTAGAATAGTCGATGCTGAAACTCTTGAAGCTCTTCCCTTCTCAGCTGTTATGAATTTGAGCAAGCCAGAAATCATGACCATTTCTGATATCAATGGTTACTTTACCCTGCCTACAAAATCCATTGGGGATAGCATCCTAATAAGATATGTTGGATATGACACGATTAGAACTATTTTTACCAAAGACAGTGTCGTATACCGACTAACAGCTTCACAAAATGAAATAAAGGAGGCCGTCATTACAGCTGATGACGGACCTGCTATCGCAGTAATAAAAAAAGTCCTTAAGAACAGACCCAACCTTAGCATAGTTGACATTGATTTTTACCAATGCCGGATTTATACGAAGAACATAGTGGGATTTAATACAAATGATGACTCAATTAGCATTAAAGGATTGTCTGCTACAAAAAAATATCCATCGACTTTTTTTATTGCGGAATCACTTGTAGAAAGACAATATGAGAAAAGGGATAAGGTTTTCGAAAGAGTCATCGCCTCTTCAGCCGCTGGTTTAAAAGATGCTGAATTTGCAATCATGCCGGAAGATGTTCAGAGTCTTAACTTTTACAGGGATTATCTGAATATTTACAATAAAGATTATATCAATCCTATCTCTCCCTTATCATGGTATAAATATCATTTCAACCTCGATAAGGTATATGAAGAAAATGGTGACACCCTTTATAAGATTGATTACTGGCCGAAATCCAACAGATTCAATTGCTTTAAAGGAATGATGGTAATTTCTGACAAAGGCTGGGCAGTGCAAAAGATAAGGATAGAAAATGCATCAAATGAAATATATCCTTTCATCCTACAGCAGGAATACAAAACAGTAGCCGGACAATGGTTTCCATTAAAATTTACTGCTAATTTGTTATTTCCATCAGCAGTAGATAAAGATATTCCTTTCAAAATTACTCAAACGAGTATTTTCGACAACGTTTCTTTTGAACCAAAAGCACTTAATTCAAACAAATCAAATAAAACAATTTTTGACCCAAACGCTGGTCATAATCTTGATAGTCTTAGATTTATACCTCTTGAAAAAACTGATAGTAGCGCTTACATATTTGGAAATTATATATATGACGAAACACCAATTGGTTATGTTTTAAAGAATATGAATTTTTTTATTAATTATCAGATACCTGTAGGTCCTGTCGCCATCGAAGCTTTTTCTTTGTACAGAAGAAATTTATTTGAAGAAAATAGATTCGGGCTTAGTTTACTTACCAATATGAACATGATGCCACATCTTCAATTTGGAGCTTATGGTGCCTATGGTAGTTCAGATAAAGAGTTTAAATATGGAGGATCTGTGGCATGGCACTTTGATAAATTACAAACTAATTCGGTAAAATATTCTTACCAAAACGATATAGAAAGTAACCATTTATTCAGATTCAGAAATGTGTGGTTCGATCGATATTACAGTAATTTGTACAATAAAATTGAAAACCACGAACTTAGTTATCGTAGTTATCCGATAATTAATATAAACTTAAATGCAGGTTTTAAAGGATTGTTGAATGGTGAATTTGAGTACCAAAGTCTTGAGGTAAATATCAATAAAGTCTTTAGATGGACTCTAATTGGTAATACTAACTTTACTGCACAGGCGGGATATATGTTGGGGCAACCTCCAATATGGAAACTATTCAATGCACCGGCTTCCAGAACAGGAAGTTTTACTATCCAGGCACCTAATTCATTCCAAACAATGCCTGCCAATGTATTTTGGTCAAATAAATTCGCACATTTATTTGTAGAGCAAACTATTGGCAAACTTTTCGTAACAAAATTCTCAATGCCTGAGCTATTTCTGGCATATAACGCTGGTTGGGGTAAACTGGATAAGGCCAATAATCATGAAGGTATTGTATTGAGAGATTATTCTAATGGTTTCCATGAAATAGGAGCAGGTTTTAATTCCCTCATCAGGATACCAATATACGATTGGTTTGCATTTGGTATTAATGTAGGTGGTTATTATGATCTTACCAGTAGGGCTCCTCTTAATTTAGGTGAAAATTTTGTTGTTAAGGTAGGTTTTGGATTTTTATATTAAAGCATTTAATCCTTTTAAAACAGTAAAGATCGTAATTAGTCTCTGCCCGCATCATATTGATATACTATCATACTCAAATACTGCAGTACTCTAATACTATTATACTCTTAAAAAGGATAATTCAGCGCCAGGTTATATTCAAGCCTACCCAATCTATTATTAAAATTAAAATAAGGATCATATGTACCCGTAATCTTATCCTTGTAAGGATTCTTCAGTATGGTTCCAACATCTAATCTAAACACAAAAAATTCAAGATCTGCTCTCAAACCCAATCCGGATCCTATAGCAATCTGTGTCCACGGTTGATCATTAAAGTTGAATCTAGAGCCCGGATTGACATCATTATCACTCGTTAAAGACCATATATTGCCAGCATCAAGAAATAATGCACCTTTAAATATGTAAAATAAAGGAAATCGGATCTCAGACAGAAATTCAATTTTAAGATCGCCTGTTTGATAGTATGGACCATTCTCAAAATTTTCCAATTGAACTGGATCCTGATAACTTCCAGGGCCAATCTTTCTAATAGGGAAGGCACGTAAACTGAAGGGACCACCGATCTCAAATTGTTTGAGATATGGCACCGACTTGCTGGAACCAAAAGGATATGCTGCACCGATTCCAAATTTGGCAGCAGCCATTATATTGTTAAATAATCTCTTAGTCTGGGATGCTTCGGCATAAAATTTTGCAAACTTTGAAAACTCAACAGTATTGAACAACTTCCATTCCTTATCCTTGCTAAAGATTTTATTGGCTAGACTTACCTCCGCACCGGACACTTCAAAATAAGCTGCTAATCTTTGATTCTGGCCATATAAATCATCCACAGACTTATAAGTGTAAGTTAAGTCTCTGAGTAGTAAACCTGTAAATAATCTGGGATTCTCAAAGCTCTGCTTTAAAAATAGATTTTTTTCCAGAACTTCCTGATAGTTGGAAAAAACAAATGGTTTGAAATAGTTGATACCAACATGATTCCATTTGTAATGATGTTCATTGTCCTGTATCACATCAAAACCATAAGAACCATTTAGATTATAATATCTATACCAGTTCGTAAAATTAACAAATTCAAAATCAGCACTAATATTAGTAGTCACTCTATCATCGAGCGTTGAGATGAATTTTTCACTCAATAATCTTCCATTTTTAGTAGGTATTTTTTTCATAGTGGAAATAATTCCAAGAAAATCCAAAAACCTCGGTACACTCAGACTATTTTGAAATCTAAAATCCACCCTATTAACTAATGAGTTAAAACTTGTTTCATAACCTACACTTAAATTGGAACGAAGAGATTCTCCGCCATTGAACAGATTTCTTTTTACAATAGATGTACCTGCCTGGACTGCAACTGAAAACAACTTTGTAGTGGATGTTCGCAGATTAGCATAGTTGAGGTCAATGTCATAGGAAACATCCATCGTTTTGGCTGGAGGCAAATAAATATCAACATTAAGTAAGGTAGTATCTCCATCATCAATTACTTGATTCACATTAATATACCTAAAAAGTCCAAGTCGGTTTAGCTGTCTGTAAGTGCGACTAAAATTCTCTTTTGAGTAATAATCTCCATTTTTAAGGTATACGTACTGCAATATAGTAGAAGGTTTGACTTTGAAATCCTTATTGATCTGCAGAAAACGATAGTTGTTGACCATTGTATCCAAATTATAAAGCTTGTTATAATTAGGATCGAAATCACTATGGATGTTGACTCTACCAATTTTATAACGCTGGACTACCTTTCGGTCATCTGTTTCGTTTATACGGAAGGCAGCATTCACTTCTAATCCGATACTATCAGCGACAAGGGGTCCTACCAGGCTAGGATCAAAATAATAAAATCCATTATTTAACATTAATTCTGTCACACGAAGCTTCTCTTTCTGATAATTCAGATCTGATACAACCTCTCCCCTCTTAATAAAAGACATATCCCAAAATGGAGAGAGAAAAACCGCTAGTTCCGGTTCTCTCACTTCATATGTAATATCTCTGAAGGTATATTGACTTTTAGGTTCTGCAATATATTTTACTGAGCCAAACTTTCCTTTTTTAATTGAAGTTTCACAGGTCACTTTTGAATCAAAATAACCTTCTTTTTGTAGAAAATTGGTCATAGAGTTTTTGATGGATTCAATAAAGACTGTATCAAAAAACACAGGCTCCTTTGATATCATTTGATAAAATGTGCGTCTGATGGCCTTTGCAGAATCAATTTTTCCTTGATTTTTGTAATAAGTATAAATCGCCTCCCTTTTAAAAGGTTTTATATTAGTTAAGGCAATTAGATTTTCCTTGAGTAGAGTCTTTTCATTAGATTTGAAATTGCCTTTAAGTTCAACAGTCTCATTTTTAAGATAAATTTGGTCTTCATTTAAAAATTGAGTGACATTACATCCTGAAAATATCATGAGGCACATGAAACAAACACTGAAAAGGATATATTTGCAAGAATTCTTATTCAAGACATCATTTTGATGATAAACGAAAAAATTTCTAAAAATTACTTAAAGGTACTTACTTCACTGAATTCCAAAAAATTTAGGCAAAAGTACCAATTATTTATTGTCGAGGGCGAGAAAATTGTATCTGAGCTCATGCTCAATAATCCTCAGCTAATAAAATATCTAATAATTAATGAAGATTATACCGGCAATCCAATAATATTAAACAAATTTAATATATATTGGGCAGATAATGTTCAATTTAGTAAGATATCTTCAATGTCCACTCCACCACCTATCTTGGCTATTTGCGATATGGATGAATATCATAAAATTAACGTTGAAGACATCTTTGCTTTCCATCTTTATCTTGATAATGTCAGAGATCCAGGCAATATAGGAACAATC
This sequence comes from Candidatus Brachybacter algidus, assembly GCA_016711705.1. Lineage (GTDB taxonomy): Bacteria > Bacteroidota > Bacteroidia > Chitinophagales > Saprospiraceae > Parvibacillus > Parvibacillus algidus. Next base: position 901,086 of record JADJSK010000001.1, read on the forward strand.
ATCCGAACAGCAGAATGGTTCGGAATTCAGAAGATCTATCTTTCTGATGGCAGCGTCGACTTATTTCATCCGCGTCTTATCCAATCTTCCATGGGCAGTTTTTTCAGAGTTTCATGCTCCATTCTGCCAAATGAAGACATACAAAAACTTAAAAGGCCCTTAATAGGTGCTGTAATGGATGGCATGTCACTTAATAAATGGCATCAACCCAAGGAAGGTACTTTGATAGTCGGCAATGAGTCAAATGGTTTATCTCAAGAGATTATAGCGGCACTTGACCAAAAAATTAAAATAGATCATGCTTCAACCAATAATGCTGAATCTTTGAATGTGGGAATAGCTACAGCCGTATTGTTATATGCTATCAGTTTGAAGATGTAATACGAAACAGAATTATATTATTGACTAATATTTTGTCGTATAATACCGAGCTGAAAGTCGTTTGACCAAATTTATTTGGGCTATTACGAATTTCCATTCGGTATAAAATGGAAGTATGTGAAATGTAATTGCTAAGCTTCAGCTACTATTTGCAGATTTTAATAATACCTCTATCTATTTTTATAATCATTTATCTGTAGTTGGTTATTGATGATCTCCGCTGGGGAAAACTTTCTAAGTATTTCTTCATACTCAGTATTTAAAATAATAACTCAAGTTTCGGCAGTTAAGAAACAAAGGTAGATGGCTGATGTTAGATGTTAGATGGAGGTTAGTCAATTGATCCATATTTTTTCTTTAAAAGGTTTAATAGAAAAAATATCCATCTGATTGGTGGAAAGCCATCTAAAATCTACCCCGCCTTGTTCGGCGGACAAGCTTCTAACATCTAACATTTTATTAAAATTTAAAAAAAACCTTCAATAAGAAAAATTTGACTACCGAAACTTAAGATAATAATTAAGTAAATATGTCGTTTGACATTGTAATAAATGCATAATAGGTTTTGAATATATGTTATAAACCAATTAACACTTAATCATTAGATTGAACAATTCAATAAATCTGTTTGAAATTAATTTATAAAAAACATATGATATATTTTTTAAATATATTATCTTTGTTTTTTTAAAGATTAAAACAACGCTACAAAAAATAATCTATGCACTTTTTCCAATTGTTTTTATTGCAAATAGTAGATACTACTGCGACACAATCCATAGCATTACCAACCACGAAACTTACTTTTTTCGAATTAATGTTGAAAGGTGGCGTGATAATGATTCCACTTCTTATTCTATCGATTATAGCCTTCGCGCTTATTATAGAAAGATGGTTAGCAATATCAAATTTAACTAAGGTAGAAGCAAATTTCTTCAATAACATTAAATCAATGCTGTCCAATGGCAATGTTAGAGGAGCTCAAGACTTTGCAGAATCAAATAATTCATCCATAGGAAAAGTAATCGCTGAAGGAATCAGATACATTGGGTATCCATATTCTGAGATAGAAACTTACATGAGTGATACTGCCAATATCGAATTGGGCAAAATGGAGAGTAAACTTAATTACCTAGGTATAATTGCCGGTATAGCGCCAATGCTAGGTTTCGTTGGAACGATTGCCGGTATCATAAAGATATTTTATAATATTAGCGTTACAGATAATATCAGTATAGGAGTCATATCAGGTGGTCTATATGAAAAAATGATTGCTTCGGGATCAGGTTTGATCGTAGGTATATTTGCCTTCATTGGCAATCAATTGCTACAATCTAAGATCGACTCATATGCTCTAAAATTGCAGGAAATGGTTAAATCATTCAGATCTGTACTACTACAAAAGGCATAATTGATAACAGATTTTCAAAAAATTATTATCAATGTTTTTAAACTATTCTGATGAAATTAAATAATAGAAAAAGAAATAAACCTCACGTTTTTACAGATTCGTTGAGTGATATTATGTTCTTTTTATTGCTCTTTTTCCTGATCGTTTCTACTGTAGCTAACCCTAATGTCGTCAAAATACTTCTGCCTAAAGCTGGTTCTACTGAGGTATTGAGTAAAAAACAAATCACGTTGACAGTTACAACTGAGAAAAGGTATTTTATCGATAAAAAGGAATACTCTTTCGATGAGCTTGAAACTGCAGTTCAGGAAGCTACAGCCAATGTGACAGAACCCACTATCATGTTAAGATTGGATAAAGATCTTGTGATCCAGGATCTGATAGATGTAATGTCGATTGGTGCAAAACTTAAAATCAAAATGGTCCTGGCGACAGACAAAAAAGGATAAAAGTAAATATTAGAGATTAGCAGTTGGATAAGATCATAAATGTTGGATTGAGTGCATTCGGAATGAGTGGTAAACTATTTCATGCTCCCTTTTTTCATGCTCATCCAGGTTTTAACCTTAGGAGCATTGTAAAAAGATCAGAACAAAGTCCAGAATCAAAATATCCAGCAACTATTATTTTATCTGATTTTGAACAATTAATCATCGATCCAACGATTGATCTAATTGTCATTAATACACCAATACAGCTTCATTTTGAACATGCTAAAGCTGCTATCATCCATGGTAAAAATGTCTTAGTCGAAAAACCATATACTGTAACAAGCGCTGAAGCAAGATTACTCAATCAACTTGCGATTGAAAATAATGTAAGTCTTACTGTTTTTCAAAACAGAAGATTTGATAGAGATTACTTAGCGGTGAAGGATATTTTAAATAATGGGCAGCTTGGTAAGATCCATGAAGTAGAAATTCGATTTGATAGATTCCGACCGAAGGCTGGTGGGAAATTGCACAAAGAAGCAGATCTTCCAGGTTCAGGAGCTCTGTATGATCTTGGCTCCCATATTATTGATCAGACATTACAACTCTTTGGTCAACCATTGTCTGTGTATGCTGATCTAATGATAATTCGTGAGGATGTACAATCGGATGATTATTTTGAACTAATTTTATATTATCCTGATCAGTTGCGTGTCCGCTTGATCAGCAATGTCATGACAAAAGAAATAGGTCCGGGTTATGTAATTCACGGTGAACATGGATCTTTTATACAAAAGAGATCTGATGAACAAGAATCTGCGCTGCTTTCCGGAGTTAAACCACATCATGAGCCTTGGGTACCTGAATTAAATGAGCCGGATGGTTTGCTGCATGCACTGGAAGGTGAAATATTTGGAAAGACAAACACCTTTTCTGCTCCGGGTAATTATATGTTATTCTTTGATGAATTATATAATTACATAGCAAAGAATGATGTTAATCCGGTAACTGCTTCAGATGCTATTCAGACAATAAGCCTGATAGAAAAAGCATTCGAATCAAATCAAAGAAAAATCCTTGTTAACTTTTGATCAGGAAACAATCTGACCGATAGCTTCACCAAATCCAACTCTTATTTCTCCATTAATTGCATAGCCCCTTAATGTAACGATGTCGCCATCCAAGAGATACGTTCTGGTAGTTCCATCATTCAATTGCAAAGGTTTTGTCCCATTCCAGCTTAATTCCAGTAAGGAACCAAAACTATCTGGCGATTCGCCACTGATGGTTCCGGACGCCAATAAATCACCAATATTCATATTACAACCATTGACAGTGTGATGTGCTAGTTGCTGGGACGGATTCCAATAAAGATCTTTATAGTTCGTCTTGCAAATCTCTGTTTCGACTCCTAAGGAAGATTGTAATGAAGCAGAAATATTTATATCAAAAGACTTATCTCCTTCAGTAACTAAATATTCAAGAACTTCAGTAATCTTATCAGGGCCGCTAGTCCTAAAAGGCTCTAATGCTTCCATCGTAACTATCCAGGGAGAAATTGTAGAGCCGAAATTCTTGCCTAAAAAAGGTCCAAGCGGCACATATTCCCATCTTTGTATGTCCCTAGCTGACCAATCGTTAAATAAAACCATTCCAAAGATATAATCTTCTGCCTTTGCTGCAGCGATTGAATCCCCGAGTAGAGTTTTTTTACCAATAACAAATGCCATTTCTACTTCAATATCCATTTCTTTTGTTGGCCCAAAACTGGGAATACCGGTTTCTTTATTTGGAATTTGGCCTTTGGGTCTCTTTATAGGAGTGCCTGAAACTACTATTGAGGAAGATCTGCCATGGTAAGCCACAGGAAGGTGGAGCCAATTGGGCATTAAGGCATTGTCAACTCCCCTGAACATAATGCCTACATTGGTCGCATGTTCTTTGCTGGAATAAAAATCAGAATAGTCACCAATATTCACTGGAAGTGACATTTCAACGCTCTTAGCATCGAAGAAAACATCTTCAAAATCATAATTAAATCCGGAAGCGAAGGTTTTATCAGCACAAAACTTTTGAATTTTAAATCGGATTGAATTTGTCACTGGTTTTCCCAACTCGATAAACTCATTGAGTGTCTCACCAAGAAAAATCCCATAAGGAAGTTCATCGTCAACAAATATGCCTATGTCTTGCAGCGCATCCAGATCAATTACATGATCACCAATGCGACTTACAATTTGAAATTGACCATTGATACGACCAATTCCAAAAGGGATATTATAAATTGAAAAATCAGAATCCTGATCTATATTTAACCAACTAGTCATGCTATTATTTATGCTATTGTTGAACAGATTTTTTTGACAGTTTGGGTGTCACCCATTGTATAATAGTGCAAACATTCTATACCGCTCGCCTTGAGCTCTTTAGATTGTGCAATGCACCATTCAGTGCCAATTGCTTTTAATTGATCATCAGTAGTTGCTTTTTGAGCCTCTTTCACAAGGTCATTCGGAAGATTTACATAGAAATGTCTTGGAATGGAGTTCAGTTGATAAAGCTTGGTCAATGGTTTCAGTCCAGGTATGATTGGTACATTAATCCCTTTCTCTCTGCATGCTTTAACAAAAGAGAAGAAAGCTTGGTTATCAAAGAACATTTGTGTGACGATGTAATCAGCACCAGCATCAACTTTAGCTTTCAGGTAATCAAGGTCCAGGTCAAGATTTGGTGATTCAAAGTGTTTTTCAGGATAACCGGCTACACCAATACAGAAATCAGTTTTACTCCCCTTTTCTATGTTGGAGTCCAGATAAGTTCCTTGATTCATGCCATCTATCTGCTTTATGAGGTCTACTGCATAATGATGACCATTGGTCTCAGGAATAAACTTATCTTCAAATTTTCTTGCATCACCTCTCAATGCCAGTACATTTTGCACATTGAGAAAATTGAGATCGATCAAAGCATTCTCAGTATCCTCTTGTGAGAATCCACCACATATCAGGTGCGGAACAGCATCGATACCATAGCGATGCATGATAGCGGAACAAATGCCGACGGTTCCGGGACGTTTTCTGATGGAAGTTTTTTGATAATAACCACTTGGTTGCATTTGGTATAAAAACTCCTCCCTATGATATGTAACATCAACGAATGGTGGTTTAAATTCCATTAGTGGGTCCAGAGTTTTAAATATCGTCTGCATACTGCCACCTTTCAATGGAGGAAGTATTTCAAAAGAAATTAGAGTTTTGCCTTTTGCTTCGGCTATGTATTCAGTTACCTTCATTAAATCTTGTTAATATTGATGCCAAAGGTAAGATTTGTTGTATAAAATTGTAATATTTGAAGTGTGAAGTAAATATCAAATATTTAAAAATGTATTACAATGGATAATTCAAACCCTAATTTTAAAAATATTTTTCTGGAACGTGCGGGAATACTTAAGCGATTTCTAAATTATGTGATCGATTTAATTGTTTTTGTTTTAGTCTTTGGATTCATTCTATTAATCTTACTTCCAAAACAAATAGTACAAGACGTTGAAAATATAAATCCTATATATAGTAATTTACTATATACAATTGTATTTGGTATTTTTATTGGCACAGCAGAGGGATTATTAAGAGGAAAAACATTTGGCAAGTATTTAACTAAAACACTTACTGTAAATAAGGATGGCAGTAAAATCGATTTCATAACGGGTTTTATGAGAGGCTTGATCAAAATTATTCCATTTTGTCCATTATCTGCTTTAAGTTCTATACCTCATCCATGGCAGGATACTTGGTCCAAGACAGTTGTAATAGATGTCAGATTAACACAATTTCATAATCTCAACCTTTTTAATGAAATAGGAAAGGAAAATAATAATTAGTAACTCAAGTTTCGGCGTTAATAATAAGTTTTAAGATTATTGCTACTACTCAAAATAAATTAGAAATTAAAAATTAGAAGTTAGTTCACCTGGAATGCTTTGCTTCCAAAACCAAAATGATAACTTAAAAAAAAGGGAACGTAGATACCGCTGATATTTATGATATAAAAAGTTGTTTAGTACAATATCCCCTTCTGCAAGAGGGGGCCAAGGGGGAGTTATTGATATGTATAATTTTTATTATTTACATATTATTGATTAACAGTGTTTTGAGATGAGTTATATAAGAGAATGAAACTTCGAAAATTGAGTCTAGCAAATAAAACCATTCAGAAGTTTTTATATGAACTTTACAATATTTATATCTTTGACTATCTTTATATTAACCAACTACGAAACTTAAATTCTTTAATTAATTTCAGACATTTTAATGACTAGCATTCGATTCTTACCTTGGATGTCTTTTTGTAATTTTGCGCTACTGTAGCCAATATGAATAGCTAAATCAAGTATTTCATTTGCGAAGAATTCATTGCACTCCATTAATATCGCACCGTTAGCTGAAAGGTGAATTTTGGAGAATTCAAGAATTGCTCTGTAAAATTGAAGGGCATTATCAGAGAAAAGTGCTAACTCTGGTTCATATCTGAGTGTGCTTGCACTCATTCTATCACTTTCCCAATGCTCAATATATGGTGGATTACTTATTATAAGATCAAATTTAGTTTCAAAATGTTCTTTTGGGTCTAGGATATTATCTTCAAAAAGTTGAATTTCTGTTTTATGAAAATTGGAATTTATTCGAGTTACCTCAAGAGCTTCCTTAGAAACATCCATTGCAGAGACCCCTAAAACCGGAAGATTCTTCTTAATCGTTACCGCAATACATCCACTCCCTGTGCCAATATCCAATACATTTTTGTAACCATACTTCTTAGCAAAATCAATTGCTATTTCTACCAACTCTTCTGTTTCAGGGCGTGGAATAAGTACTCTTTGATCAACAAAAAATTCAACTCCGTAGAACCAAGATTTACCTGTGATGTATTGCACAGGCTCGTCATTTAATACTCTTTGGAGCGCATTGTCTAATATGATGGTTTCTTCTGTTGTTAAATTTTCGAGCTTGAAGGCGGCTTCTTTGCCTAATAGATCCAATAGTAAGACCTTCAGGATGGAAGCTGATTCATCCGAACCATGAAGGTTATCGAGCAACTCTAATTTGATAGAAATCGAATCCTTCATTTTACAATCTGAAGTTAGAAGTTAAAAATTAGAAATTAGAATGATGATCCCTTAGTTGTAATCAACAAACTATATTACTTAACCAGATCGAACAGGTTATAAAGTTTAAAAATCTATTAAAAATAATACCTCAACTTTAATCATTATCTCAAGTTTCGGCAGTTAAGTAATAAAGGTAGATGGCTGATGTTAGATGATAGATGCTTGCCCGACTAGCCAAAGTGACGGCGGGGAGTTTAGTCAATTGATAGATATTTTTTTCTTTAATAGGTTTAATAGAAAAAATATCCATGTGATTGATGGATCCCGCAGTTGCGGGACTAAAATCTACCCCGCCTTCGCTATAGCTTTGTCGGACAAGCTTCTAACATCTAACATTTTATTAAAATTTAAATTTTCTCTTAAACGAAACTTAAGTCATTAATAATGATAATTTACTCCTCTTCTTCTTCGCTAATGATTGGATGGATCATTGGTAGATGGATAAGTACACGTTCTTCTCTGCTTATAGTAGCAAACCCTAGAATACCACCAGATGCATTAGCGATTCTGTGCGCAAAGCTCAGATAGTCCTGATATAATCTTCTTGATACAGAATTTGGCAATTTATCGAAAACCGCATTAACTCGTGATATTTGATTGGCATAAAGATCTTCAGATTCTCTTGAAATTGTTGCCGTGGTGCGAGCATCAGTCAATTTCTGAGTAAAATCCTGACCGATTTCATCATAAAACTCATAAAAAATATGATTTGCTTCATAGCCCCTGACTTTAATGGTATTGATAGCTTCGTTTATTTCAGCATCATTAAGATTCCCTTCAGCTGATGCAATGAGCAAAGTGATAGAGACGAAAGCATCTTTAAGTATCTGTCTATCTTCTTGAGATAATGTATCAAAGTATTTTGCCATTAGGATTTAGTATTTTTAAACTAATTAAGGAAAAATTGTTAGATATTTACATAATAAATTACCTAAATACCTCACAAATATATACTCTTGTTTCTAATTTCATCCTTTTAAAAATAAAATTTTGGCAAAAAATTCAAAAGGCAGCCATTCAATCAAAGGAGATGGAACTACTCCGCTGATGCGCCAATACAATGATATTAAATCAAAATATCCCGACGCCCTGCTGTTGTTTAGAGTGGGAGATTTCTATGAGACCTTTGGAGAAGATGCTGTCAAAGTAGCGTCAATACTAGGTATTGTGCTTACTTCAAGGAATAATGGAGGAAATGATGTTGAACTTGCCGGCTTCCCTTACCATAGCTTGGACATTTATTTGCCTAGACTGGTAAAAGAAGGCTATAGAGTAGCTATATGCGATCAACTTGAGAAACCAAGTAAAGAGAAAAAAATTGTAGCTCGTGGCGTCACTAATGTTATCACACCGGGGCTTACACTCGATGATTCAATACTTCATTCCAAAGCAAATAACTACCTGTGTGCCATACATATAGAAAGGGAAAATGAATTCGGTGTATCTTTCCTGGATCTGTCCACTGGAGAATTTATGATCGCAGAAGGCAACCAAACAGTCATCGAAAGTCTTTTTCAACGTTTTCAGCCTGCCGAGATTATTTTTAGCAAAAAGGATAAAAGGAAAATTCTGGACATCATAAAAGATCAATGGCCGGTATTTCATATTGATGACTGGGTATTTGTCCATGAAACCAGCTACAATAAGTTACTCAACCATTTCAAAGTCAGCTCTTTAAAGGGTTTCGGAATAGATTCAATGAATAGTGGGCAAATAGCTGCAGGAGCGATCTTGCACTATATCGAAATGAATCAAAACAAGGAAATTTCGCACATCAATAAGATCACAAAGATTCCGCAAGAAGATTACATGTGGCTGGACAGATTTACGATTCAAAACCTTGAGCTTGTCACTGAATTACATTCTGAAGGGCGAAGCCTGGTGGATGTGCTAGATCATTGCTCGACTCCGATGGGTACAAGGATGATGCGCAAATGGATCTTACTTCCACTATTGTCTGAGAGTATGATCAACAGTCGCTTGAATATTGTTGAGTATCTGTTGTCTCACAAAGAACTTTGTATCCAGATCAGTTCCTTTCTTAAACAAATAGGTGATTTGGAAAGACTCATAAGTAAATCAGCTATGGGTAAAATTCAACCCCGAGAGACACTCCACATAAAGAAAGCTTTGCTTAGTAGTCATAATGTTCAATTATTGTTGCACGAGACTCAAGTTGAAGATCTGATTACCATGTCAGAGCTCATCAATCCATGCCACCATTTGATTTGTTCTATAGAAGATACTATAAAGGAGGAGGCTCCTACCCTAGTTATGAAAGGTAATTTCATCAAAGATGGCGTTGATGAAACGCTTGATGAATACCGCTATTTGGTGAAAAATGCTAAGCAAGTGATGCAGGAGGTATTGGATAAAGAAACTGAAAGTAGTGGAATTCCGAACCTTAAACTTGGCTTCAATAATGTATTTGGATATTATTTCGAAGTTACTGCAAGACACAAATACATTACTCCACCGGAGACATGGATACGAAAACAGACACTTGCAAATGCCGAAAGATATATTACTGAAGAATTAAAAGAGTTGGAAGTAAAAATTTTGCATGCAGAAAATGCTATGCAGGAGATCGAAGAGGCTTTATATGTTCAACTCATTATAAAAATCAATGAATATATAGAAAATATTCAAGCTACTTGCGCCCAACTCGGACGTCTTGACTGTCTTCTTTCATTCGCTCATCAAGCCAGAATGTTGGATTATAATAGACCCGAGTTCAACGATGAAGGTATAATAGAGATAATTCAAGGTAGACATCCTATAATTGAATCGATGATGGGTCATGATAAAACATATATTCCAAATGACCTCTTACTTGATCAGAAAAGCCAGCAGATCATTATCCTAACAGGACCCAACATGGCAGGTAAGTCAGCTGTATTGAGACAAACCGGACTTATTGCTTTAATGTCGCAGATCGGGTCTTACGTTCCGGCGAAAAAAGCCAAACTAAGCATTGTTGATAAATTGTTTACCAGGGTGGGTGCTTCTGATAACATCTCCGGAGGTGAATCCACTTTCATGGTAGAGATGAATGAGACAGCAAGCATCATGAATAATCTTACGGATAAAAGTCTTATTCTGCTGGATGAAATAGGACGTGGCACAGCTACATATGATGGAATAAGCATCGCATGGGCCCTGGCAGAATTTCTTCATGACAATGAAGCAGGAAAACCTAAGACGCTCTTCGCTACACATTATCATGAATTAAATGAATTAACTCATAAATTGGACAGAGTTAAAAATTTCAATGTTGCTGTAAAAGAAACAAAGGACAAGGTGATCTTTCTATATAAACTGGTAGAAGGAGGCAGCGAACATAGCTTTGGAATTCATGTCGCCAAGATGGCCGGTATGCCACAAAGAGTCATCGATAGATCTAATGAGATCATGCATCAGCTTGAAGAAAAATCCATAGCGCTATCCGGAAGCAGTAAGAAACAAACGAAAGAAATATTGTCAGCCCTCAAAGCACCGGTATATCAACTTTCTATCTTTGAAACAGATGACCCTTCTATAGGTGAAATCAGAAACATACTGCTGGAACTACAACCCGAGTTAATGACTCCAATCGACTGTCTTATTAAACTTAAGGAATTGCAGGAATTAGTCCAGAAGAGTTTGCTGGACAGTCTTTAACAATGGTAAAAGTGAAAAGTGTAAATTGAAAATGGAGCTAAGAATGCGCGGTCTTCTTTAATTTTGTGTTATTAATAAGCCTTATGGCTGATGGCCATTGGTCAATTGGTCAATTGGTCTTATTTGATAGCTAAGATAACTTTAATTTGAAAATTGATAATAGTTCAACAAAGCGGCATAATTCACTTATAAGTTTTTTTTATACTAGCAGGATCAATTTTCCTCAACCTCCTTTAAAAATAAAAATATTAGTGGATATTTCTGTCCACTAATAAATATAATAATTACCTTTGCATTGTAAATTACTACCAGATGTTTTCAAAAGCATGCGAATACGGCATTAGAGCAACTATCTACATAGCTGAGCAATCAATTAGTAACAGAAAAGTTAGTTTGAAAGATGTAGCCAAGGCAATTGAATCTCCTGAAGCATATACTTCAAAAATTCTGCAACAACTTTCCAAGCACAAAATTATCAACTCTTCAAAAGGGCCTACCGGAGGATTTTCGCTAGACAACCAATCGATGGAAAACATTACATTAAGCACTATTGTTTCTGCTATAGACGGCAACAATATATATACAGGTTGTGGATTAGGACTCAAAAAATGCAATGAGAAAATGCCATGCCCTGTTCACTTTCAGTTTAAAGAAATAAGAAATTCACTTAAACAAATGCTTGAAGAAACAAATGTTAAAGCATTAACTACTGGCTTGGCAAATGGGCTAACTTTCTTGAAGAGGTAAAAAAATTTATCATAATAGTGGACAACAATATCCAATATATAAAATAATGGAATCAAAAAGTATACTTAGCGAAACAGGCATTATCATTACAATAATCCTAGTATTAATTCCCTTAGTGGTTGCATCTATCATCATTATTCTAAAAGCATTCGCTGCTTTCAATAATGTTATTAAAAGAAAGGAATTAGAGAAATTTAATACCTATTTAAAAGGATTAAGTCCTGAAGAAGCGCTTAAGCTGGAGCAAAGACAAAAGGAACTCGAATTCAATCTAAAAAATAACGAATTAGCCGGCGATAATCCACCTCAAGACAGTAAGGGTTTAATATCAAATGTTTCTGAAATAGCAACACTGCGTTTTATTGAGCAAAAGAAAAGAAGTCAACCAAGGCCAAATATTGAACCTGATCTTACAAAAATGATTTTATGGTATATTGGTTGCGCTATTGTATGGCTTTTATTTGGAACTACTGTAGGCGAATATGTTGGCATAAAGTTCGTCACACCAGATATAGACTCTTTTAGTTGGTTGAGCTTTGGCAGATTGAGACCTGTACATACGAATGCTGTTTTCTGGGGATGGTCATCACTGGCGATGATGGGATTGGCATACTATGTGGTACCAAGAGTAAGCAATGTGCCGATATTCAGCATAAAGATTGGTTATTGGACACTCGGCCTGATAAATGCATCAGTAGTACTTGGAAGTATATGCCTGATGGCAGGAATTAATAATAGTGGTGGAGAATACAGAGAATATATATGGCCAATTATGCTTCTTTTTGGTATTGGCATTATCATCTCATTAATTAATTTTTTCAAAACTATTGCTAACCGAACTTCCAAAGAAATATACGTATCCAATTGGTATATAATATCCGCAATGATGTTTGTAATCGTTATTGCAGTAGTAGCTTATGTTCCGACATGGCAGAACGGTTTGGGCGAGACAATTGTGCAAGGATATTACATGCATCAAGGTGTTGGAATGTGGTTTATGCTTTTTAGTCTTGGACTAATGTATTATTTTTTACCACAGCAACTAAACAAGCCTATATATTCATATAGTTTAGGAATTCTAGCATTTTGGACCCAAATTCTATTTTATACGCTTATTGGCACCCATCATTTTATATTTAGTTCAATTCCCTGGTGGCTTCAAACCATAGCTATAGTAGGAAGTGTCGGAATGATTATACCTGTGGTTGCAGGTACTACAAACTTTTTAATGACTTTTAAAGGTTCGTGGAATAAAATATCAGGAAGTTACACATTGCCGTTTTACTTGATAGGTATAATCTTTTATTTTACCGGGTCTTTGCAAGGCACTGCGGAAGCGTTTAGGTTTACTAATTTGGCATGGCATTTTACAGACTTTACTGTTGCACACTCACACCAGACGATGTATGGTATTATAGCTTTTATGCTTTGGGGATTTATTTATACCATCGTACCAAGGCTAACTGGAAGAGAACCTTCACAAATATTAGTAGGAGCACATTTTTGGTTGGCCTTCATTGGTCTTTTATTTTATACATTCCCTTTAATGTACGGCTCTACGCTCACAGGATTAATCTGGATGGATGGTGGAGCATTCATTGATAGCGTGACACTTATGGCGCCATACTGGTTATGGCGTGCGATAGGTGGTTCGTTCTTGTGGATCACTCACATCATATTTTCTTATAATTTTTATGAAATGGTGAGCAAAAAAGAAAAAATAGAAATCCCTAAATCAGCTATAGAAATATTAAAAGCAAAATCTGAATTAGACAAAAAAACTAGTTAAACAAAATGGAATTTTTTGATAATCATAAAAAGTTATTTGGCACTGCGTTGGGGTTGTTTCTCTGGCTTACTTTTGTAGTTGCAATTCTACCTGCCATTAATAATCAAAAAAACAATGCTCCTCTGCCTAATGCGACTCCATTGACCAGTAGTCAAACTGCAGGAAAAAACATTTTTATTGCAAATGGTTGCGTTGCCTGTCATACCCAACAAGTTAGAAATGTTGATATGGATAAAATGTGGGGAAACAGACCTGGCATAGCAGCTGATTACGCTGGTAATAAAAGGACAGACTTTTGGAGAAATACTGCTACACTTATGGGGACAGAGCGAACCGGACCCGATCTAACCAATGTAGGAGTTAGACAAGGAAGTCTTGCTTGGAACTTGCTTCATTTATATCAACCAAGAGCTGTAGTAGAACAATCCATTATGCCAGCATATCCTTGGCTTTTCAAGGAAGTATATAGTGTTAATAAAGACGATGTCGAAGTAGTTGTTCCTGACAAATATAGAAAAGGTATAAAAGGTAAAATAATAGCAAGTCAAGAAGCACTAGATTTGGTAGCTTATTTACAAAGTCTTAAACAAACAGCTTTACCTGATGGCAAACCTGCCATGGAGTTCTTGTATAAAAAAGAAATAAAAAAAGATGCAAGTGGCATTGCCTCTAACCTGCCGGATGGTGGATTGCTTTATACTAAAAACTGTTCGAGCTGCCACCAAGCGAATGGAGAAGGCCTAAAAGGCGCATTTCCTTCATTGAAAGGAAGCCCTATAGTTTTGGGTGATGACCTGGATTTATTCGTTAATATAATTATGCTGGGATATGATGCTAGACCTGAATATTCTGTAATGAACGCAGTTGGAACAGACAACGAGTTAACTCCTGAGGAAGTTACCGCCATCATCAATCATGAAAAAACAAGTTGGGGTAATGAAGCAAAGCCAATATCAACTGAAGAAGTTAAGAAAATAATGGATTTCATAAAACTAACCGCTAAAGAATAGACATATGAGACTAAAAACATTTTTAATCTTTGTTTTTATTATATCACTTCATATTTTGTCAGCTTGTCCAGTATGTGAAAAACAACAACCAAAAATCACACAAGGGTTGACACATGGAGCAGGTCCACAAAGCAATTGGGATTGGTTGATCATTGGGGTAATATCAGCTATTACATTATTGACATTTATTTACTCTTTGAAATAGTTGATCAAACCAGGTGAGCACAATTCAGACCACATTAAGCAATCTATCCTTAGTAAGTAAAAAGATGAAAGAAGATAAAAGCAGAATAACCATATTTGTTGACGATGATGCACAGCCAATTGCAGAATTAGCAGCACCGGTGCAATTTGAGTTGGATACACGCAAATTGATAGATGGAGAACATGTATTAAAAATTGTCAGTAAATCTCCAACTGGAAGAGAAGGTATAAAAAAGATAAAATTTATTGTTCGAAACGGACCAGCCATCTCTGTAGAGGGTCTATCAGACAATGATAATGTTGACGGAGTCTTACCTATCATGATCAATGCATACGACAAGGGGAATCAAAAGAAATTTGTAATAGATGGAAGTGAAACCCCCCAAAGTGTGCCTAGTTGGCTTTGGATAGCATTAATCGCATTTGTGGGGTGGGCAGCATATTTTATAATTACAAACTTTAGTCTTTAAATGAATACTAATAAAAAAAATGATATAAGCAATCTTACAGATGTAAAACTTCTCGTGGATAGCTTTTACGGAAAAGTTCGAAAAGATCCAATGTTAAAGGATATTTTCAACAACAAAATAGAAGATCGCTGGCCTGAACATCTTGAGAAAATGTACCGTTTTTGGCAAACCGTGCTGTTGGAAGAACACACATATATGGGAAGCCCATTTGTTCCTCATGCACAGCTGCCGGTTTCCAAGGAACATTTTGATAGCTGGATAAGCCTATTTTTCAGCACTGTGGACGAATTATTCGCTGGCGAAAAAGCTGAAAGAGCTAAATGGCAAGGCGGTAAAATGGCAGAAATGTTTCAGTACAAAATAGACTATTATAGGGGTAACCCTGCAGTCCCATTATTATAAGCTGACAATTAATATTGATTCAATAGTCCAAAGAGTATTGTGACATTCATATCTAAATTATCATACACCTTAATTAGCCCAACTATTTATTAAGAAAGAAATTATCAAAAAAATATAAAATGAATATCAAAGAAGATCAAATAATAGGAGAATTGGTAGCACAGGATTATCGAAGCGCATCGGTATTTAAAAAATATGGTATAGATTTTTGTTGCCAGGGGAATAGAACTATTTCTGATGCATGTATACCAATGAAAATAGATCCACAGTCAGTAATTAAAGATTTGGGCTCTGCTAATCAAGTGCAGCATTCAAATGCCACAGATTTCACTTCATGGCCATTGGATCTATTAGCTGATTATATAGAAAAGATACACCACAGCTATGTGAAAGAAAAAACCATTGAGATAAAACCTTACCTTGATAAAATATGTAGAGTTCACGGTGAAAAACATCCTGAATTATTTGAAATCAACAAACATTTTAATGCTACAGCTGAAGAGCTGGCACATCATATGATAAAAGAGGAAACAATTGTATTTCCGCAGGTAAGAATGCTTGTCAAAGCAAAGAGGGATAGTTCAGCAATAGAGAAGCCAAGCTTTGGTACAATACAAAATCCTATTCAAGTGATGATGGACGAACATACTGCAGAAGGTGAAAGGTTCAGATTAATAGCTGAGTTAAGTAATAACTACACACCTCCAGAAGATGCTTGCAGCACCTACAAAGTTACATTTGCTTTACTCCAAGAATTCGAAGAAGACTTACATTTACATATTCATTTAGAAAATAACATTTTATTTCCTAAAGCTATAGAACTGGAAAAGACCATTCAATGATAAACATAAGATCTAAAAGAATATATGAAGAACCAGTTAAAGGGGATGGTTACAGAATCCTAGTAGATCGACTTTGGCCCAGAGGAGTAAGTAAAGAAGCTGCTGCACTAGATGAATGGGATAAAGTTATAGCTCCTTCAGCAAACTTGCGAAAATGGTTTGACCATAAAGCTGAAAGATTTGATGAATTTACAAAACTCTATGAGGAAGAATTAGAATTACATAAAGATGAATTACAGCGGATTCGCAATATTGCCAAAGACAAGATAGTTACTTTATTATATGCAGCTAAAAACCCAAAAGTAAATCATGTAATAATATTGCAACGCGTATTAACTAGAAAGCCATGACAAAATACTCGTATGATACTGTAAGTGAAGCAATTAATGATCTCACTATAAGAGGATACACTACAGATTTCAAACTATCGGTGGATGAAGAATGCTTAGTTTGCAACAAGACTGCCACAAGACTGTCTCCTAATGAATTTGAAATCGATGAAACATACAGATTTGAAGGAGATACTGATCCGGGAGATGAAATGATCATATTTGCCATTTCTTCCATTAAGCATGATATAAAAGGTATAGTTGTAAATGCATATGGTGCCTACTCTGACTCGAGTACAGCTAAGATCGTCGAGTTATTGCATAATCACATTAAGACAAAACCTATTAAACGAAATGAATTCCTAATTCCAATTAGTCGAGAGCATCA
This sequence comes from Candidatus Brachybacter algidus, assembly GCA_016711705.1. Taxonomy (GTDB): domain Bacteria; phylum Bacteroidota; class Bacteroidia; order Chitinophagales; family Saprospiraceae; genus Parvibacillus; species Parvibacillus algidus. The sequence continues at coordinate 918,317 of JADJSK010000001.1, forward strand.
TCATTCATTGTTGCTTTGTTGGAAAATCAGATCAGGTATTAAAAAAAATGTTGAAATCAGTCGAATAAAAAAGTATGTTGACTGGTTCTATGAATATCATATACTTCCACATTTTGAAGTAGAAGAAAAATTTATTTTTCCTATTCTTGGTAATGAAAACGATCTCATTAAAAGAGCATTATCAGAGCATCAAAATTTAAAGTTATTATTTGAAAAACTATTGAGAATGAAAACAAATATAATCTGATAGCAGACAATCTGGATAAACACATTCGATTTGAAGAGCGCATTTTATTCAACGAGATTCAAAGTAAAGCCACTCAGGCGCAATTAGAAGTTATACAGACCAGTCATTCAGAAGGAAAATTTTATGATAACGAGGAAGATAAATTTTGGGCATAACTTATGGATGTAGAATTTATTCTTGGATACGAAATCGAGGCAACATTTCTTGACAAATGTGCATTGATCAAAATAGGAATAATTGGTATAAAGGTTAATTTTGATTAAGACATATATATATCTGAACAGAAACGCCTATTTCAAGATTTAATGAAACCGCAGCCTACCCTACTCTTCTTCCCTTATGCTGGCAATCATTTGATTGACATTAGCTTCAACATTGGAGTCACCAATAATATATACTCTGAATTTCTTCATTTCCCACTCTTCATCATCAAAGTCCCCATCGCGCCATCCTTCACAAACTTGTTCAAGTAATAACAATAAATCGGCTTTGTCCTCCGGGCTCTCTTCTGATAGAAAACTATCAAATGATGTAATAACGAATTCGATAGCTTCGTGTTTAATCCATTGCAGATCGAGCAACATGTCGTAGAGTGCATCTAAATTTTCCCCAAAATAACCGGGAAAGCTAAGCTTGTCAACTAATAGTTCATAAAAGGCAGAAATGTCCTTGATTTCATTTCCATCGATTTCAACAATAATTTTGTTCTTTCCTCTTTTGAATTCTGTCTCCGGAGAGGCTATTCGGATAAATTTCATTGTGGTTTTAGTGAATTTCTTTAATGTAAATAAACGTTTTGTAATGATCTTTTGTATAATATGCAGTTTCTTCTGAAGTGATCAACCTTTCTGGTCCCCTATTTACACCTTTCACTTTTTCATGGACATCCCATTCTCGATAATTGATCTTCTGACTATTTTCATTCAGTATTGGGAGTCTTTTCTCCCTGTTATAGAATATACGACCTCCCACATAATTGCGAGGAGCCCTTTTGTTGATACGAATATAAGTCAATATTTCTAATACGTAGTCGGGTACTTCATCATTTTTTTCGATAGAAGTATTCTTAAAGTAAGAATTCCTTGAATCGTGCCTTAATTCTTTAGTTCCAGAGGTATTCTCATTAAAGGTTTTTTGATCGGAAACAGAAGTTTTATTGCAAGAAAATAAGCAAATGGCACAAAAAAATAAAAATGTAAATTTTAAATAACGACCCATCAATAACTAATTTCAAAGCAAAGTAAACAGAATTTCAAACGTTTATACAATTTTCATACTTATATATAATAAATATGAATCATTTGTTAAAGTTAAGATAAATATTATCTTTGCAGCCGTTTAAGAAAACCAATAATTGGTGGGCCTGATTTTAGGCTCAAATAATTTTCAAAAAATATTTAAAAGTAATATGGATTCATTAATGATTTATTTACCTATTTTATTTGCCCTCATCGGCTTAGGATATATGGCTTATAAAAGGTCATGGGTTTTAAAACAAGATGCCGGAGACGGTAAAATGAAAGAAATTTCAGAACATATTTATGAAGGAGCACTTGCCTTTCTAAATGCTGAATATAAACTCCTTACCATTTTTGTTATTGCTGCAAGTATTGTATTGGCAGGTATATCATTCATTGTTCCCACTACTCATATATTGATAGTGGTGGCCTTTATATTTGGTGCCTTCTTCTCTGCATTAGCAGGCAATATGGGTATGAAAATAGCCACTAAAACCAACGTTCGTACTACACAGGCTGCCAGAACAAGTTTGCCACAGGCATTGAAAGTTTCTTTCGGCGGAGGCACAGTAATGGGTCTTGGAGTAGCAGGATTAGCTGTTTTGGGGTTGACAAGTTTCTTTATTATTTTGTACCATGTATTCATGGGAGGTCAATGGACCAATAATGCTGACATGACTATATTACTTGAGACATTGGCAGGATTTTCTCTTGGAGCAGAATCTATTGCATTGTTTGCTCGTGTAGGTGGCGGCATTTATACTAAAGCTGCAGATGTTGGAGCAGACTTAGTAGGTAAAGTTGAAGCAGGTATTCCTGAAGATGATCCACGTAACCCTGCTACTATCGCTGATAACGTAGGTGATAACGTAGGTGACGTAGCTGGTATGGGTGCTGACCTTTTTGGTTCGTATGTTGCGACAGTTCTTGCAGCTATGGTACTTGGTAATTATGTCATAAAAGATATGGGCGGATCTATCCAGGATGCATTTGGCGGAATAGGTCCAATTCTATTACCTATGTCAATAGCTGGTTTTGGAATTCTATTTTCAATCGTTGGTACAATGCTTGTGAAAATAACCAGTAATGAAGCTAAAGAAAAACAAGTACAAGGTGCATTAAATGTAGGTAATTGGGTTTCAATTGTTCTTACTTTGATCGCTTGTTTCTTCTTGGTTAAATATATGCTGCCTGAGACAATAACTATGTCTTTCTTTGGAGAAGGAAGCAAACAGATTTCTTCTATGAATGTATTTTATGCTACATTGATAGGATTAGTAGTAGGTGGTGTGATATCATCAGTTACGGAATATTACACAGGATTAGGTACAAAACCAGTTTTGGCTATAGTTCAAAAATCTTCTACTGGTGCAGGTACTAACGTAATAGCCGGACTTGCTACTGGTATGGTTTCAACATTCCCTACAGTTTTACTTTTCGCTGGAGCTATCTGGGGATCATATGCATTGGCTGGATTTTATGGTGTCGCACTAGCAGCATCCGCTATGATGGCAACTACTGCAATGCAATTGGCAATAGATGCATTTGGACCAATATCTGATAATGCAGGTGGAATCGCTGAAATGAGTGAACTTCCAAAAGAAGTTAGAATGAGAACAGATATTCTGGATTCTGTAGGTAACACCACAGCTGCAACAGGAAAAGGTTTTGCTATTGCCTCAGCTGCTTTGACATCTCTTGCACTTTTTGCCGCATACGTTACTTTTACCGGTATAGATGGTATTAATATTTTCAAGGCACCGGTTCTAGCCATGCTGTTTGTTGGCGCTATGATACCAGTTGTATTCTCTGCATTAGCTATGAATTCTGTAGGTAAGGCTGCAATGGACATGGTATATGAAGTAAGAAGACAATTCAAAGAAATACCTGGTATTATGGAAGGAACCGGAAAACCGGAATATGGCAAATGCGTAGAAATATCTACTAAAGCTGCACTTCGCGAAATGATGTTACCTGGGGTATTGACTATTGGATTTCCAATTATCATTGTCATCTTCCCAATGTTGCTTGGATATGACAATAAAATGATTGCTGAAATGCTTGGTGGATATATGGCAGGTGTTACTGTATCGGGTGTACTTTGGGCTGTTTTCCAAAACAATGCAGGTGGAGCTTGGGACAATGCAAAAAAATCATTTGAAGCTGGTGTAATGATCAATGGTGAAATGACCTACAAAGGTTCCGATGCGCATAAAGCTGCAGTTACAGGTGATACAGTTGGTGATCCTTTTAAAGACACTTCAGGTCCTTCAATGAACATTTTGATCAAATTGACTTGTTTAATAGGTCTTACGATTGCGCCAATATTAGGTAATCATACTTCATCTGATACTGGTCAGAATGACAGCAAGAAAATCGAGATATTGAATATCAAACCTGAACCATCTAAGATGATTAAGTTTTAAGAATCTATTTTAATTGTAAAATATAAAGCGGCTGAGAAGACAATTCCAGCCGCTTTTTTATTAAACTATTGGCTTTAATCCCGCTTTTTGCAACATCTATCCAAAACTGTGAACTAAATTGACCCAATTGCTGTATACTTGTTAAATATTTATAGTTATAAAACCCATTATATGAGATCGTTTTTCAAAATAGTATTAGGATCGTGCCTTGGAATTTTCCTTGCATTCATAGCAGTATTTGCAATTGGAGCAATCGTAATAGGCAGTTTTTCCAGCTCAATGAGCAGCAACTCGAAAGTTATTGACTCAGAAAGCATTTTGAGAATAGATATGAGTACTCCGATGCCTGACAAGACTAACAACATAGCAAGTGAACCATTTTCATTTGAAAACAACACTTTCGTAGGAGTAATAGATGCGATTAAACTTATTAATCACGCAAAAACAGATGATAAAATAAAAGGTATCTATATTAATCCCGGAGGAAATTTTGTAAGTGGGCCAAGCGCAATAAAAGACTTGCATGAAGCACTTATGGATTTTAAAACTTCCAAAAAATTCGTTTATGCATATGGAGAAAACCTTACACAAGGTGGTTATTACATAAGTTCGGTAGCAGACAAAATATTTCTAAACCCTATGGGCGATGTAACATTCAGAGGCATGAGTATCGGAATGATGTATTTTAAAAACTTATTGGAGAAGCTCAACATAAAAATGAATATTTTCTATGTTGGTAAATTTAAATCTGCCACTGAACCACTTAGGGCTGATCATATGAGCACTGAAAACAGACTGCAGCTGAAAACTTTTCTCAATGGAATGTTTGATCAAACAATTGCTGATATTGCTCTAAGTAGAAAAATAGATGTAGCACAAATTAAAAACATTGCTTCACAGCTGCTCATTCAGGATCCTGAAGATGCTCTTAAATATAAGTTTATAGATCAAATAGCTTATGAAGATGAAGTATTTTCAGAAATAAAAGCAAAATTGAAACTTAAAGAAAAGGATAAACTACATTTTGTTTCACTATCAGAATATTATGACGCTACTACCCTATCCAAAGATTATAATGCTTCAGATAAAATAGCAGTAATTTATGCAGAAGGAGAGATAAATGATGGTAATGGGCATGATGGTGAAATAGGAGGACAAGCCTATGTCCAATATCTGAGAAAAGCAAGATTTGACGATAAGATTAAAGCTGTAGTACTTCGAGTGAATAGCCCGGGAGGTTCTGCCTTTGCTTCTGAACAAATGTGGAGAGAGATCGAATTAATCAAGAAAGCAGGTAAAAAAGTCGTTGTATCAATGGGAGATTATGCTGCTTCCGGAGGCTATTATATATCGTGCAATGCTGATTCAATCTTTGCAAATCCAAATACTATTACAGGATCAATAGGTGTATTTGGCATTATTCCTAATCTTTCAGGATTTTTCAAAGATAAATTATATATAACGATGGACTCTGTAATGACTGGTCCAAATGCAATGGGAATGAGCCCTTATTTTGATCTCAACCAAACAGAGGCGAATGCAATTCAAAAATCTGTCGAAAAAATCTATTCTACATTTACAGGTAGAGTTTCTAAAGGTCGAAGACTATCGCAGGTTGTAGTTGATAGCCTAGCTCAAGGAAGGATTTACAGTGGCAAGGATGCACTAAAAATCGGATTGGTTGACAAGATTGGAGGACTTGATGCAGCTATTGCCAGTGCAATTAAAATGACAAAACTAAAGGAATATAGAGTTGTGGAATATCCAGAAACTAAACCACCTCTTCAAAAGATAATGGATAAGATCTCAGGTAAAGAGGAAAGTGACGACTTGGTAAAAGGCGCCGTAGAGGCTGAAATCGCTAAACTTGCTCCTGAATACATTCAAGCCAAGAAAATGTTGAAGAATAATAAAATTCAAGCCAGACTGCCTTTTGTGGTTCAGTATCAATAATCTACTGGTAAACCAGAATTAACTTTTATGAGAATAGACATAATTGCTGTCGTTCCTGATCTGATGAATTCTTTTTTTGAGCATTCAATTATTAAGAATGCCCGTCAAAAAGGGCTTCTAGAAGTCAATATTATACCATTGAGAGCTTATGGCAAAGGCAATTATAATCAGATCGACGACTATCAATATGGCGGGCATGCAGGAATGGTCCTAATGCCGGAGCCTTTGGCAGAATGTATAGATGATTTGCTGAAAGAAACCAGCTATGATGAGATAATTTATCTTACTCCGGATGGAAAGACTTTTGATCAACGAATGGCCAATACACTTTCATTGAAAGGAAATATCTTATTCATCTGTGGTCATTATAAAGGCATCGACCAAAGGATACGTGATATTTATGTGACTTTGGAAATTTCTGTCGGTGATTTTGTATTGAGTGGTGGTGAAACTGCTGCTATTATCCTTGTCGATGCCATAGGCAGACTAATACCTGGTGTTATTAATGATGAGACATCAGCATTGACAGATTCTTTCCAGGATGATCTTTTAGCTCCACCTGTTTATACCAGACCGGCAGATTTCAGAGGCCATTTGGTTCCTGATGTCCTAACATCAGGCCATGAGATGAAAATTAAAGAATGGCAGAGTCAGCAAGCTTTTGAAAAGACAAAGAGGTTGAGACCGGATTTGTTTGAGAAATGGGAGTGAGAGAGGTGAGAGAGTGAAAGAGTGAGAAGGTGAGAAAGTGAGGAGGTTAGAAGGTGAAGAGGTCGCAAGAAGGTTAATGATGGTTATTCGTAACTGAAAATATAAATGTTTACTGTAGGGACAGGTCGCGACCTGTCCCTACAGTAAACATTTTTATTTTTTAATACAATTAAGCGTTCCGGAATGAGTAGGTATTTCTTTTAGAACACTTCATTACCCAATACCCATTGTATTACATATTAGCAATTACCCATTACCCATTACCCATTTTAAAACTTCCAATCCAATCTCATACTAAAATTCCTCGGAGCCTCAAGCAGACCTGGTCTAGTCGAATATTCTTCATTCAAAGCATTGTTCAAATTGAAGCCTACTGTCAATTTATCCATGATTACAGGAACGATGACTCTGAATCCAATGACATTAGACCCTCTATCGTGGCTCGCTCTAAAATCGTGTACACCTGGAATTCCAAGATCAAAAACTTTGTCAATGGCCTCCATTTTACTGTTGTATTGATAGTAAGTACCCACTTCGAAACCTTTATAGACCAAACCTATATCTCCTCGAAACGAATGTTTCATTCGATATTTAAGGACATTATACGTCACAGTGGACTTAAATGTGTCAATCTCACTGAAATTTCTATACGTCGGTTCTATATTTGTGTATCCACAAAGTGTCCTAATTGTTACATTTCCTATATTTCCAGCACCCTGAATACCGATCTCGTATCCTTGTATACGCGTATCACCAATATTAAAAGATTGAAATCCTTTACTTATATTTTGAAGAACAAATTCCATCATATTATCATAATCAGATCTAAAAAAGGCAACATCAACAAACCCTTTCCAATTAGCGATCTTAAGTCCTTGTTTTATACCAATTTCAGCACTATAACCTGTTTCGGATTCAAGATTTGGATTTGGTGAGACCCGGATAGCTCCGGCAGTAGTTTTGATAAACTTTTCAGCTACTGTTGGATATCTATATCCTTGACCCCATGATGCCCTAATAGAAGAATATCTGGTAAGTAGAAAATTTGCACCCAATTTAAAAACTGGTTTGCTTTCCGAAGTTTCACCATTAGGAATCGCGATGCCATCGACCATCTCAGGACTTGTTAGTTTATTGTATTCATACCTTGCTCCAGCATTGATAGTCAACTTTTTAAAGAAAGTTTTGTCGAGTGAAACATATCCGGCTATATTGGTGGATGTATAAACAGTATCACCATAAAGTTTTGCTTCGATTCGAGTACCTGTATATACTAAACCCGCTGTAAATTCCATATTTAGCTTCTCCAAAGAATGTCGGTATCTGTACTCTAAATATTTCATATTTGATTTTTGAGATTGGTCATTCGCTACATTATTATTAATACTGAAATACCTTCCAATCAATTTGTGTTCACCACCATTTCCTCCCAAATAAGTCAATACAGGATCAATAAAAAAACGCAATTTTTTACTAGGCGAATAAGAAGTTGTATCACCCCGATAAGCATTGTCTCCCCCATCTCTCCAATACACGAAAGTATCGGATTCACCTTTATTGACAAGAGTATTTATAGCAACTTGTAATTTGGGAGCAATATTAAATTTTATATTCGCGAAGATCCTGCCTTGATGTTCGTAATTCCCTTGATTATAACTATCAGCATGAAAATAGTTTCCTCCAAATACACCATCCCATTTTTTAAATTTCTGTCGATGTACGATGCTTGTATTGCTTTCGAATGGCAGTGACGTCCACCATTTTTTTGCCTTGTCATCGGGAGACAAAAAACCAGTAAATTGAGTGCTTACGACTGTTTCTGGTTTACTTGTGGCCCAAGCCGTCCTGTAATTAATGACACCATTCATAGCTGTTGATCCATATAATACCGAACCAGCTCCTTTCAGAACCTCTACTTGAGCCATATTTTCTATAGGAATGTCTCGCCAGTTTGGAAAACCTGCATCTGGCTGCATTGCAGGAACATCATTTACTGTCAGTAATACGCGGCTTCCGGCGCCGTAAGCAAAACCTGACCCACCTCTTATGTTAGCTTGACCATCGATCATTTGAATCCCGGGAATTCTATCGAGAAGATCTTCTAATGAACTTAGATTGTTAGAACGTAAAAGATCAGGCTTAATTATTTCTACTGAGGCAATCTCTCTGATTAGCTGTCTATCATATCTTCCGCTCACTACTGAAACTTCTTCTAATAAATTTGGGACAGCAGACATTTTCACTACCAACGAGTTATTAACTAACTCACTTTTTCTACCTTCTGCTATGAAAGTCTGGAACCCAACATAGGTGCATTTAATACTATAGTCCTCCTTATTTACAACAATATTTACTTTACCATTGGCATCTGTATTTCCTCCAGATCTTTCACAATAAACTGAAACAAATTCTAAAGGAGTGTCATTTTCTGCATCGAATATCTGTACGGTGACATTTGTTTGTGCCGCTAAAGCATTATATAAAAGCACAAACAAAATTATAAAAATCGATCGAATCATGTGTCGAATTGGTTGCATCATATAAATTTGTCGTAATTTAGCAATTGTATTTAAAAAACTTACTAAAATGAAATTAATCTTTACTCTTGGAATACTGTTTTTATCGCAATTGGTATTCAGTCAATCCTGCATTCCTGACACGACTCAGATACCATCGACCTCATTTATTTACCCGACTCCATATCAAGATACTGTGCCCGGATCAGGAATTCCAAATAAAGCATGCATAGGTACTGAATATAGCCAAGTTTTTCAGGTAAAAATCCCTACTTCAGTAATTTTTTTAGGATTTACAGTTCATGTAGAAAAAATTACGCTTAACTCGATCGACGGCTTACCTAATGGTTTGACATATGATTGCAATCCGAGCGGATGTGTAATGTTAAAAAACACTACAGGATGCATGAACATCCATGGCACTCCTACTGCAGATAATGCTATAAAGAAATATCCTATTAAGTTGAACTTCACTTTTACTACAACTGAATTTGGTGCTCAGCAACTAAGTTTCCCGGATGCTACTATCGCTCCAGGCATATATGAAATCGATTTGCTTTCAGCTGGCTCTCCAGGTTGCTTAGCTTCAGTCAATAATACATCATTAGATTTGGATTACAGTGCATATATAAATGAAGGCCTTGACCAAATGATACTTAAAATTCAATCGAGAGAGACAATCAAAGGAATCGTAGAATTGTATGCAAGTAATGGAGCTAAAATTACTGAAAAATCGATCAATATTTTCAATGGTAACAATGAGTTTGCTTTGAATATTAACAGTTTAAAGAGTGGAGTCTACTTTTATAAAATAAAAACTGGAAGAAGATTTGAAACAGGCAAAATATTTATTCCTCGTAATTAATATTGAATACATATAAATTAGTCATATTTGTGCATCATAATAAAATGATGCACTAATCAAGTAAAGTAGTTGGATTGATGCCAAACGTCTTATTAAAAAATGCCCGGACTGCCTTTTCAGGACAAAAAAGCCAACTTAATGATATTTTTATTTCAAATGGTAATATACAGGAGACAATTCCTAACGACTTACCATTGGATAGCGAAATAAAAGACTTGGATGGGTCCATTGTATTCAATAATATGATTGATCTTGGAACAACTATATCAGAGCCGGGTCATGAATACCGAGAAACATTAGAACAAACATGTGAAGCCGCCTCATTGGGCGGCTTTTCTGCAATTATATCTTTTCCTAATACTTTCCCCAGCATTGACAATCGGTCTTCAATTGAATATCTTCGTTCAAGGTCAGGTAAGTTTCATGGTATCCAAATCCTTCCTATAGGAGCATTGACAAAAGCAAATACAGGAGAAGAATTAGCTGAAATTCTGGAAATGAATGAAGCTGGTGCAATTGCATTTTCTGATGGCAACCATCCAGTAAAAAATGGAGGAATGTTGTTGAGAGGATTTGACTATATAAAGGGCATTCAAAAAGTACTTTTAAGTACTCCATATGACATGGAATTATTCCCCAAAGGACAGATTCATGAAGGTTATATTTCAACCCTTTTGGGTGTTCCGGGTATACCGGCTCCATCAGAGGAAATAATTGTACACAGGGACATCGAACTGGCCAGATATACTCAAGGTCGGTTGCATATCAATTGTATAAGTACTAAAGGAAGCGTCGAACTTATAAGAAAAGCTAAAGCAGAAGGACTTGATGTAACATGTTCTGTTTCCGTAAATAATCTAATTTTTTCTGTAGAGGATCTTTTGGAATATGATTCCAAACTAAAACTTCTCCCCCCACTTAGAGAGAAGGAAACTTGCATAATACTTTGGGAAGCAGTAAAAGACGGAACGATCGATGTGATAACTTCTCAGCACAGAGCCCTCGAACCGAAAAAAAAGGATTTGGAATTCCCTTATGCATCCTTTGGAGCAATGGGATTACAAACAGCAATTATTGCATTATTGACAAGATACCCTGAAGAAGAGACGATAAGTATATTGCAAAAAGTATTTAGCGATAATATTATTCGTATTTTTGGATTGGAAGTATATTTTCAAGAAGACAAAATCGCAATCTTTGATAAATGTGAAAATTATAACTTTGGGATAAATGAACTTGCCTCTAATAGTTATAATAGCCCTTTTATCGGCAGAAGTTTTAATTACAAATTGAACCACATAAAAAATTAAATATATGAATTATAATACCTATGAAATGCCTGCCTTTTCAATTAGTCACAAGAGTGTATTAAATACCGGCTTCCTATTAGCTATGGTAGGTATAGTCTTTGCGTTGGCACCATCTCTCGCCAACACCGTTGAAAACAAAGGACTTGGAATAGCTATAAATATGATCTCTTTATTTATAACAGTTATTATTTATTTTATTACGTTAAAAAAATATCGTGACGAAGAATTAGGGGGGTATATGACTTTCGGAAGAGGGTTTCAATTTGTCTTTTTCGCTAGTATAATTGTAGCCATTGTCACCAGCATTTTTGTTTTTATCCAAATGAAGTACATTGATCCAAGCATGATGGATGAAGCTATGAATCAGCAAATGGCCGAAATGGAAAAACAAGGTATGACAGAAGAACAAATGGAAATGGCTTCTCAAATGACCGGAATTTTTAAAACTCCAATGGCAATCGCTATTATTTCACTTTTAGGGCAACTATTTTGGGGAGCAATCTTAGGTTTAATTTTTGGAGCGATCATGAAAAAATGGCCACCGCCTGTTCAACATTCAAGTCCAGCCTACAAAGACCTGAATGAAGAAACAAGTATTTAATACTCATAGCAAAGGTTAAGCATAAAACCTTACATTTGTGAGCATTTTCAAAATAATTGAATGGATCCCGAATTAATTCAAATTTCTGTTGTCGTCCCTCTATATAATGAGGAAGAATCTTTGCCTGAACTTACTGACTGGATCAGAAAAGTGATGATAGCAAATAATTTCAGCTATGAAGTCATTCTTGTAGATGACGGAAGTACTGATGATTCCTGGAAAATAGTAGAAATGCTTTCTACAGCGAATCCTTATATAAAAGGAATTCGTTTTAAAAGAAATTACGGCAAATCGGCTGCGCTTCATGAAGGATTTACAATGTCACGAGGGAATGTAGTCATTACGATGGATGCCGATCTTCAGGACAGTCCTGAGGAAATACCCGATCTATATAAGATGATCACTGTAGATGGTTTTGATCTGGTAAGTGGTTGGAAAAAGAAAAGGTACGATCCCCTTAGCAAAACGATACCAACGAAATTATTCAATGCTGTGACAAGAAAGATCAGCGATATTCAGTTGCACGATTTTAATTGCGGTTTGAAAGCGTATAAAGGCAAAGTAGTTCATTCTATTGAAGTCTATGGCGAAATGCATCGTTATATACCGATAATAGCTAAATGGGCAGGATTTGGTAAAATAGGTGAAAAGGTAGTTCAACATCAGGAGCGGAAGTATGGCGTAACGAAATTTGGGTTCAACAGATTTATCAATGGTTTTTTGGATTTGTTGTCCATATTTTTTGTTGGAAAATTTGGTAAGAAGCCAATGCATTTCTTCGGATCTCTTGGTGTCATTGCATTTTTCATTGGATTTATAATATTAATCGAACTGAGCATTGAAAAGATATTTTTCAATATCGGTGGAATTGCCGATAGACCTTTATTCTTCCTTGGAATGCTTTGCACTATAATTGGTTCGCAGCTATTCCTAACGGGCTTTGTTGCTGAATTGATCAGTAGAAACTCAGCAAGTCGCAATCATTACCTGATTGAGGAAAAAATTGGTTTATGAGCCACATGCTGAACATAGCCAACATTCTTACGGAACATGATACCGTGCTACAATCGGTTAGAAATGATGCCAAACTTCTACAAAATTTAGAAATATTCACCAACAAAGTAATAGAGTGTTACAATCTTGATGGAAAGATCCTCCTTTGTGGTAATGGCGGTAGTGCTTCCGATGCACAACACATCGCTGCTGAGTGGCAAGGAAGATATTTACTGGATAGAAGACCGTTACACGCAGAGGCATTGCATGCAAATACATCTTACATCACTGCAGTAGCAAATGACTATGGCTTTGAGCATATTTATTCAAGGGCAGTTGAAGCACAAGGCAGAAAAAATGACATCCTGATCGGACTTTCTACTTCAGGCAACTCTCCTAATATTGTCGCTGCATTATCACAAGGGAGAAAAAACGGCATGTACTGTATTGGAATGACCGGCAATAAAAATGATACTAAGATGTCGGAATTTTGTGATCTTTTGATTGCAGTTCCTTCTTCGGTAACAGCTCGTATTCAGGAAATGCACATACTCATTGGACACATTGTCTGTGAACTATCAGAACAAAAACTTTTTGGTGAGTCAATCTCTTGAAATACCGGATATAGATAAGTCATGGACTATTTTTCTTGACAGAGATGGTGTTATTAATGAGCGTATCATGGGCCATTACATCACCAAGGTGGAGGACTTTAAGTTTTTACCGGGAGTCATTGATGCCATCGGAATCTTCAATAAATTATTCTACAAGACTATCATCGTCACGAATCAGGCAGGTGTAGGAAAAAGGTTAATGTCCCAAAAAGATCTAGATGACATTCACAACCACCTTGAATCAGAATTAAAACTCAATGGCGCTTTTGTAGACAAGATCTATGCCTGCACTGACTTACCATCCAAGGCATCAAATCACCGCAAGCCTAATCCTTATATGGGAATTCGCGCATCACATGATATGCCGGGTATCGAACTGAAAAAATCTATCATGGTCGGTGATACAAAAAGTGATATGCAGTTCGGCAGGAGGCTTGGTGCTTTAACTGTACTTATCGAGCATGGATTGGAAGAGCAGGCTGAAATTGAATATTCGTTGATTGATTATAGATTTTCTTCTCTTTTCGCATTTGCAAGTTCTTTGTAAGACAATAAGCAAGAGGTTAGCAATATTAACTTAGATCTTTTGATGACTAAGTTATTTCGGAAAACATTCAGGAATTAAGACCATTAAAAGTGATTGTTCCCTATCAAAAAATTATCATTTTCAAATAATACATACTTTATAAACTAATGCTTCAATGATAATTATCATTATTCACTTTTCATTCTTCATAAATAAGTAGTCTACTCCCTCGGTTCCACAATCCCAAGAGGTGCGATTCGGGATAGGGTAACCTTCGCTCAGCGTTCCATAGCCACTGATATACAATAATTTGAAGATAAAATATGATCGTGAGGTTCGGCGTAGGTTAACCTACGTCGGGGTGTCATCAAAGTTTACTTTGACATTTACAAAAAAGATGTGTATAAACCCTAGCTCCAAAGAGGGACATCTGCTCCTCATCTTACTTTTGTTTATTGATAGAAAAAAATTGAATAATCAGAAATAGCCTGAGCCAAAGATCTTGTGTGAATGCAGGTTCGTCTATTATTCATTTTTCATTATTCATTAAAAAACCCACTCCCTCGGCCTTTTACCTAAGCTCAGCGTTCCATAGCGAATGATATACAATAATTTAAAGAAAAACTATGATCGTGAGGTTCGGCGTAGGTTAGCCTACGTCGGGGTGTCATCAAAGTTTACTTTGAAATTTACAAAAAAGATGTGTATAATCCCTAGCTTCAAAGAGGGACATCTGCTCCTTATCTTACTTTTAGTTATTCAGAGATTGCTGTGGAATGTTCGAAAATCGCCTGCATCCATAATCAAGCAACAATGTCGGCTCTCATTATTCACTATTCATTTTTCGTTATTTATTAATACAAGTGCCACCAAACTGCCTCTGGTAATTCCGCCTCAATTGTTATCAGTTCTTTCTTCACTGGATGAATGAATTCCAGAGATCGACTGTGCAAAGCTATTGATAGGTCCGGTAAAGGGGATTTAGCACCATATTTGATATCGCCGATGATGGGTGTGCGCATAGACGCCATCTGCACGCGGATTTGATGTGACCTACCTGTAAGTGGCGTGATCTTAATGAGTGATGTTCTGTTTACTGAACTTTGTACTTCATAATCCAACTGGGCAAATTTTGCTTCTTTGGGATATTTACCTGTAGTTGGAAATGAACGAACTGTATTTGTTTTTGGGTCTTTAAGTAAATAATGCTCCAGACTTCCTGTCGGCTTTGCAGGAATTCCTTCTAAGACAGCAAAATATGTTTTCGTTACATTTCTACTGCTGAAGAGTAAATTCATGCGTTCAAGTGCTTTGCTTGTTCTTGCAAAGATTACCAAACCGGTTACCGGTCTATCCAGCCTGTGAATACTACCCAAAAAGACTTCCCCCGGCTTATTGAAGGCTTCTTTGATATATATTTTCAGAGCATCTACCAACGAAATGTCTCCTGTCTTATCTCCCTGAACTAACCAGCCGGCCTTCTTATTGATGGCGATGAGGTGATTGTCTTCGTAAACGATGCGGGATTTAAGTTCTAACTGGTCGATCAAAGGTTGGGAATTAAGAATTTTTGAAGTGCATTTTGGTTATGTGGCAAAGACTCCCCCTTGGCCCCCTCTATGAGAGGGGATATTGGATTGGCCGGATATTTTTCGTTTTAAGAATTATACTTTTTATCACTTTATAATTTGGGAGTAATAATTAATTATATCTTGATGAAAGGAGCATTTGAAACGAGTTCATTGCCATTGTAAATCATCATTCTGTATGAACCGGAATGTAAATTCGACACATTAATATTGTCTAATGCAGATATAACTTTGCCATCTTTAATTAATTTTCCATTAATATCAATGATGCTCCATGTTAAATTATTTAAAGCGGATTTTTTAAAATCAAGCTGAAGAAATTCACTAACTGGATTTGGATAGATCTTCATTCCTAAATCATCCACTTTATGACTTCCTAACACGATATCTCCTTTGATGACCTGACCTTTAGCTGCAAGCCATAATTCAGGGTCAAATTCCACAGTTTCAACAACAAATCCTGGATTTAAAATAAAAACTTGGCCAGATGATGTGTTTTCCAACCTAACAATAGTTTCTTGTCCCTGGCCTTTTAATCTCACTGGTACAGGCATTTCATAAAAGTCGACGGATGGATCTGATGTAGTTTGCGATAATTTTATCAACAACTTATCCGGCTCCTGATCCCACTTAACTTCATATGTCGGAAATCCCTGACCCACAAACCAATCATCAAAGTATTCCTGAAGATCCTGTCCGGAAATAGCCTCCATTTGCGCTTGAAATTCCGGTGTCAAAGCAAATCCATGACCTTTGTCATTTAAATAATTTCTCATCCCGGCAAAGAAATCTTCATCACCTAGCTTCCATCTCAACATATGTAACAAATACGAACCTTTGTTGTAAGATAATCTTGAACTGAAGATACGATTGACACTTGTAGGATCACTAACTTTGACAGAACCTCCCGGTTGAGAAGTGATAGAATTGATCTTGCCAAGTTTCCAGTTGTACCAGGTATCTGCTGATTGAAAATGCTCTCTCGTAAGACCTTCAAGATATGTTGCAAAACCTTCATTTAACCAGATATTTTCCCAATCACCACAAGTAATATAATCTCCAAACCATTGATGACCAAGTTCATGTGCAAGTAATCCCCAGTCAAAACTAACGACATAACTCATCGTTTGATGCTCCATTCCACCACCCCATCCAAACTGGGCATGGCCATATTTTTCATCCCTAAATGGATAAGAAACGAAGAGACTATCATAATATTCAAGTACTCTTACATTATCGGCAGTGCCATTCTTAGCAGCATTCAAGCTCTCAGGATAAACATAGTTTACCATAGGCATTATTTTGCCATCGCTTAAATGTACATCATCAATATATGCTACATAATTAGTAACTGAAATCGCAATAAGATAGGCAGCAATTGGATGTCTGTGTTTCCAGTGAAATAATTTCATATCGCCTGGAAGTGATCTTTCTTCAGTCAGAACACCATTACTTGCCGCGCGATATTTAGAACCGGTAGTGACATAAACGTCGATGCTATCTATTTTATCATCCAACCCATTTTTGCAAGGCCACCAATCCTGGGCACCGAAAGGTTCTGACAAAGTCCACAGTGCAGGATCATTATTATTACCATGGGTACTCTGAATGAAAGATCCAAAACCACCTGATGGTGGAACTCCGTGATAATAGATAGAAATACTGTCTAGTTGGCCGGTATTCAATATCTGACCTAGGTCTATTTTTAAGACATAATCATCAGGCTGGGTATAAGACATCGCTTTATGTCTATAAATAATGCTGTCAATGATCAATTCGTTGGAAAGATCGAAATACATTTCATTGAATCCATCAGTTAAAGGAATGAAATAAGGAGTTGCTGAACCCTTAATAGCATATACAGCAGGATCAATATCCCATTGAAATCGGTAATATTTCAAATCATAATTTGTAGTTAAAGGATTGGAATACTTCTGTAGGTCGATTAGATTTCTTGCTGAATGTGCCTTATTGCAATAGACTTCATTCAACTCATCGTGCTGTGTAAAGGAAGAGGTAAGGGAAAATAAAAAACATAATGTAAGCAAGGAGTTTGCTACTTTATTAAAAGAATACATGTTGGTCCATTTATGTGTTGAAAATCAAAGGTAGTCAAAGGTTGATAATATTTATTAACCAAAAAGTTTATACATAGTTAACGTGTTGAATTTAGAAAAGTGAACCACGATAAACATTTACAGTATAATTTCAGTTAATAAACATAAAAATACGAGATGACGCTATCCTTTGCTATTTCTCCATGTCCCAATGATACTTTTATTTATGGTGCTATTGCAAATCAACTAATTGAATCTCCACATGAATTCGAATTTTCTTATCATGATATAGAGACATTGAACAAAATGGCTCAAACTGGAAAAACCGATTTGATCAAAATGAGTTTCTATAATTACTTTCATGTAAAAGATAATTATAGATTACTCCCATGTGGAGGTGCTCTGGGAAGAGGTGTTGGGCCGCTTTTAATAACTAAAAATATAAATGAATTTCAAGGACATAATTCCATAAGAATAGCTATTCCCGGAAAGAATACAACAGCTAATTTCTTATTAAATTTTTATAATCCTGAATATACCGAACTTATTGAATTCCCTTTTGATAAGATAGAACAGGCAGTACTTAATGGTGATGTTGAGGCTGGTGTGATCATCCATGAAAACCGATTTACTTACGCAGATAAAGGTCTTCAACTATTAGTTGATTTGGGCAGTCACTGGGAATCTGTCACCTCATCCCCTATTCCACTTGGCTGTCTGGCTGTAAGACAGGATATCGCTTATGAGATCGAAGAAGATATCATAAAATTAGTTAGGCAAAGTATATTATTTGCACAAAATGATTATTCCGCTATAAAAAATTATGTGGCAGATCATGCTCAGGAAATGGATCCAAAAGTAGCCCAGGCGCATATAGAACTGTACGTTAATGACTTTTCCTATGATATGGGCAGTGAAGGCTGGAAGGCTGTAGATGCAATGGAATTGCATTTGAAAACAAATCAACTTATAAATTAATTGTCATTACATATTTCAAATATTTATATGTTACTTTGTCTGATATAAGAGCCATTATTCATTGAAAAAACTTTATGCCATAGTCGATATTGAAACCACCGGTGGTACAGCGGCGAGGGATAAAATCACTGAAATTGCCATCGTACATCACGATGGAGAGCGCATCACAGATAAATATTCTACGCTGGTTAATCCTGAAAGATCAATTCCTTACCACATTATTGGTTTGACTGGCATTACAAATGACATGGTGGCCAATGCCCCAAAGTTTTACGAAGTAGCAAAAGAAATCATTGAGTGGACAGAAGGTCGGATATTTGTAGCACACAACGTAAATTTTGATTACGGATTCCTGAAAGAAGAATTCAAAAGTCTGGGTTATACCTTTACCCGATCGACCTTGGATACAGTAAGTTTGAGTAGATTGGCATTTCCGGGACATAAATCTTACAGTCTCAGTAACCTCATTCTGAGATTTGACTTAACAGTGAAAGATCGTCACAGGGCTCTTGATGATGCCTGGGCGACTGCTCAGATATTCACTATGATAATGGAATCCGGAGCTTATGAAGGCACAGTAAATAACTTTATAGCCATGGGCATTCGTGCTTCAAATCTCCCTCAGGGAATTACATTGCAAGATATTCTTGGACTTCCTGAAAGTCATGGTGTGTACTATTTCAGAAATAATGAAGGGACGTTGATCTATGTTGGTAAAAGCAAAAATATTAAGAGTAGGATAGCACAGCATTTCACCGACCACACGGCAAAATCAACCAAAATACGTCAAAGTACACATACACTCGATTATGTAGAAACAGGCAATGAACTGGCGGCGCTAATTCGGGAATCCATTGAAATCCGTTCCTTGAATCCTTTATATAATAAAGCTCAAAGAAATGCAAGTTATCCTTACGTTCTAATAATCGACGAAAAAGGGATTAAACCAACAATGAAGTTGATCAAGACTAAGGATGCCGCACCTGATCAACGAAAGATCAAATATTTCACACACAAAAAATTAGGAGAGATATATTTAAATTCAAAGGTTAATGAACTTGCGATTCGCTTTTCTGAAATTGATGAAGAGGAAGATCGAGGAAATAATTCACTCTTAAATATGTGGCTTGGGCTTCAGGAAGTTACGGAAGAGGTAAGTGCTGAAATATTAAAATCAACATTTCACAAATTTATATCTCAAATTTCTCTATGGTTTGACGAAGACTTTCTGCTAATTGCAGAAGGAAGGAGCGCCGAAGAAAAGTGTATCTTC
This sequence comes from Candidatus Brachybacter algidus, assembly GCA_016711705.1. Taxonomy (GTDB): domain Bacteria; phylum Bacteroidota; class Bacteroidia; order Chitinophagales; family Saprospiraceae; genus Parvibacillus; species Parvibacillus algidus. The sequence goes on from JADJSK010000001.1 coordinate 938,214, forward strand.
ATGATTCACAATGGACAATTCTACGGCTACGAATATCTGGACGAAACGGCACAAATCAGCAATGTTGAAAATATGAAAGATCATATTAAACAAGTATTGTATCATCCTGAAATGGATCTAATCATTCATCATTTTATCAAAAAAAATCCAGGCAAATTCAAATTGATTAAATTTTGAAAAAAGACAGTTTAAACCATGAATGACCGACAAATATTTCAAAAACATTTAGCTCAAACCAGCCCTTTCCCACTTTCCCTGGAAATCACCGGTTCTGAAGGAATATATCTGATAGATAAAGATGGTAAGAAATACGCCGATATGATCAGTGGTATTGGTGTCAGCATCATTGGCCATCGGAATGTGGATATTATTAATGCCATCTATACTCAAACCCAAAATTTTATGCATACCATGGTCTACGGTGAACATATAATGTCGCCACAGACTCAATTGGCTGCCTTTCTAACCACTATTTTGCCACCACATCTAGACAATGTATATCTGGTCAATTCGGGAACAGAAGCGGTGGAAGGTGCTCTGAAAATAGCAAAAAAATATACAGGAAGAACTGAGATTATTTCCTGTAAAAATGCATATCATGGCAGTACCGCAGGGTCAGCCGCCTTAATGTCTCATTCAACATTCTCCGGTCCTTCAAGACCACATATACCCAATGTCAAACACATTGAATTCAATGATTTTACTGATCTAAGTTTAATCACTGAAAGAACAGCCGCTGTCGTCTCCGAAGTAATTCAGGCTGAGGCTGGAGTTATTTTATCGGAGGAAAATTTCCTAAAAGCTCTTAGGCAGAGATGTAATCAGACCGATACAGTGCTCATTCTTGATGAGATCCAGACAGGATTTGGTCGGACAGGCAAATGGTTTGCATTTGAGCACTACGGAATAGAACCGGATATCCTATTAGTTGGCAAAGGTTTAGGTGGAGGCTTGCCGCTCGCAGCATTCATTGCAAATAAAAAGATAATGTCAACAATAGCGGATCGACCTATCCTGGGACACATCACTACATTTGGAGGTAACCCTGTTTGTTGTGCTGCATCACTTGCCACATTGAAATATATCGAGGAGCATCAGTTGATTCAATCTATTGCCTCAAAGGAAGAAATTATTAAAAACCACTTCAAAAATGCACCGGGTCTAAATATAAGGATCAAAGGTTTATTTGCTGCTATTCAATTAACTGATTTCAATGACGTTCAGCAAGTTTGCAATTCTTTAATTGAAAAGGGTGTACTTGTGGATTGGTTTCTATTCAACGATAGCAGCATTCGCTTGGCGCCACCGCTTACTATAAGTGAAGAAGAATTAAAAGAAAATATTGAAATGATCATTTATCAAATTAAATCGTTATAAATTTACAAGTTGTATCTCTTGCATAAATATTGTGCGCAAAAAAAATAATTCTATGAATACGAACAAATACTTTACATCCATTTTCGCACTTATATTTCTTCTAATTAATAACGCGGGTCATCTATATTCACAGGAACTTTATCCTACAAATGCAATAATCAAAAAAAATCAGGACACATTATACAATGCTATGGATGGCGGTATGAATAGCCCTCAATTTGCACAATTTGATCTTAATGATGACGGTCTGGACGAACTCTTAATGTTTGACCGAGTTGGAAAAGTATTCAATGTGTACGAATATAATATTACTAAAAAAAGATACCAATATATGATAGATCCGCCTATTAAGTTTCCTAAACTGGAGGCATGGGTGGTTATGAAAGATTATAATGGCGATGGAATATTGGATATTCTTGCTTTACCAAATGAAGGACCTTTTGGATTCGGTGTTTGGAAAGGCCGAAAATCTGGCAATCTTACTGTTTTTGATCATTTAAATCTAAACCAAGGATTTTATAACTTGCTCTATTATCCTGGAAATAATGGCAAACTGCAAGTTTACTGCGCCAATACAGATATTCCATGCATGGATGACATAGATGGCGATGGCGACCTGGATATATTTACATTTAATGAAGGCGGCGCCTATCTGGAGTTTTACAAAAACATGTCTGCTGAAAAAGGCTTTGGTCGGGACTCACTCATTTTTGAAAAGAAAGACCTTTGTTATGGCAAGTTTTTTGAAAATAGTACAACTAATCAAATAAATCTAAGTAATAATCCCAACTCATGTCCAAATTCCTTTGACGACAACCCGCTCGAAGTCAGACACTCCGGTTCTACTACACTCATAAAAGATATTGATAAAGATGGAATAAAAGATATTTTAATTGGAGACTTGTCATATAATAATGTGATATATTTAAGAAACACCGGGAGTAATTTACAAGCATTTATTACAGATACAGTTGAGCATTTCCCTCACAATCCACAACGCGTTAATTTGGGTCCTTTTCCGGCAGTATACGAACTGTATCTAGGAGAAGAGAGAACGGAGAGTCTTGTAGCTTCAAGCAATTTCGGAGGACTTGCTGATGAAAGACAATTAAACTGGTTATATACTTATGATCCAACAGCAGAAAATAACTTCAGATTGGATTCGAAGACATTCCTTCTCAATAACAATATCGATATGGGCCTTGATTTTAATCCGGCTTTTATGGATCTTGATGGAGATGGACTCAAGGACATGGTTGTTGGCAACAAACTTTTTGCGATTGAAAATTCTGCGACATATGCTTATCTCGCTTACTATAAAAATACAAGCACGCCAGGGAATATTTCATTTGAGTTAAAAGACAACGACTTTCTTAGCCGAAAGCAATTTGGTTCAGCACAGCATGGTTACAAGCCTACTTTTTGTGATATAGACAATAATGGATTTATCGATTTACTTATTGGTACGGAAAGAGGATTTTTACTTCATTATGAAAGTTCTACCCCATCGACTGAGGAGGCAAACTTTGTATTCAAATCTGATTCTTTCTTTCATGTAAAAGTACCTTCCAGGGCAGCTCCAACAGTTTATGATGTGGATCGGGACGGCTTATTAGACTTACTTATTGGAGATAAAAATGGCAATTTCACATTTTTCAAAAACATTGGTACTAGCACAGCTCCGAATTTTGTTGGTAATTTTCAGCTTGCACCAAATAAGTACAAATTTGGGAAATTCAGTACCAAGGGTGCAGGTGATACAGAAGGTGATGCCACTCCGGGAATATTGACAATAAATGGTAAGGACTTACTAGTATCAGGATCACAGAAAGGAAAGATTTTCCTGTTAAGTGAAATGAATGGAGATACTTCTATTGCACTTCAGGAATTGGATTCATGGTCAGATGAAATATATACAGGAAGGCAAAATGTTCCGGTATTTACAGATCTTGACAATGATGGATTTATTGACCTCGTAAACGGTAATATAAGAGGTGGGATGACCATATTCAACACTACAATAAGGACCGATGGAAGTGTGAAAACCAATGTTTTAGCACCACGGTTAAGCATTAATATTTATCCTAATCCAACAAAATTAAATTCAATCATTAATATTTCTTCAAACGAAAGTATAAGATACATTGACGTTTTTGATATGAATGGAAGAAAAATACTATCAATGAGAGACGAAAAGGGATTCATTTCATTAGACCTAAAAGACATACAAAGCAGCGGAATATATATAATCAGGTTAATTGATAATAAAGGTAATTTTAATACTCAGAAAGTAATATTAATAGAATAATAGGATACTAATTTATGACTGAATTAGTAATTGAATAATTTTAGTTCAAAGCAATGAAGATTAAAAATTATAAAATATAACTTTAGTAGAAATTACTCATTCATTTGAGGATATAGGAATACCACTTAATGGATAAACATTTAGCGCACAAGGCTGCTAAATTATTTTTTTACCACGACGGGATTGTAATAAGCTAATAAATCCTGCAAAATACTAAGTATAACGTCGTTTGATTAAAACATTTTAGTCAATTACGAATTTCAGCTCGGCATTTAACTGGAAGTTTTTGGTCTTCTTTATATTGGCATTATATATAATACCGAATGGAAATTCGTAATAGTCCAAATAAATTTGGACAAACGACTTTCAGCTCGGTATTATACGGCAAAATAATGGTAAATTATATAATTCCGTTTCGTATAACATAGAAAGGTAAGGAAATTCACATTTTGACTTAAAAGCAAAAAAAAAGCACACCAAAATTGATGTGCTTTTATGTTTTAAATGCTAAAACTACATTGAAGCATCTTTCACCGGAGCCGGAACAGTTGCTGAAGCTGAAGCCTTTTTAGAGCAACAAGCTCCCTTAGTAGCCTCACCTGCACAAGCCTTTCCTTTTACTTCACCTGCACAAGCCTTACCAGCCTCAGGAGTAGAGTTAACAAACTTAGCAGAAGCAACATCATAAGTTACGTCAGCATAGACTTTCTTACCTGCAGCGTCCTTAGTTTTTCTTTGGTAAGTAATCGTACCATCTTTTTCTTTCTTGCTTGTAATGGTTTTATCCATTTTAGCAGCTTTAGACATGTCTTCTGCAGAAACCATAGAAGTAGCGTTGCCTTTCTTAGCGCAACAAGCAGAACCAGTTTTAGCACATTGAGCATTTACGTTTGAAAAACCAAAAAATCCAACAAGTGCAATAACAAATAATAAACCTTTCATATTTAATTTAATTTTATTCATACTTAATTAACGGCAAATATATAATATTCTGTATTATCTTTGAAACATTATTGGCTATTTTAATACGATTTTAACTAAAAATATTTTTAGACGTTTTTTCAAAAATAATTTTCACAATCAAAATTCGTCCTCATAAATGTCAAGCAACACAATTTTATTACTTATAATATTTACATTCTTCAGCTGTAAATCAACTTTGCTCCCACCCGATCAGTACAAACAAGAACAATTAATATTTGGCTCAGGTGGTGGATTTTCGGGAGCTTATAATGAATACATGCTATTGGATGATGGTCGGCTTTATGAAAGAGGAAAAGATAAAACTTCATTGAACCAGCTCAAAGTAGTTAGTTCTAAGATTACAACACAAGTCTTTCAAAACATCAGGACCTTTGGCTTAGATAAGTATAAACACAATGAACCTCAGAATCTTTATTACTTTCTGGAATTTAAAACGCCAAAAGATTCTAATAAAATAGTTTGGTCCGGTATGCCTGTCAACGAGTTAGGTGCAGCAAATTCTATTTACAAATTATTAGTTGAACAAACTAAAACAGTAGAAAAATGAAAAATAAATTACTTATAATAATATTGATATTTTCCTTCAATATGGGCGTTTTTGCTCAAGAAGGCAAAGTTAAACCAGGTATAAGACCGGCCTCAAGTCCTGCGAATGTACATATTGATTATAGTAAGTTAAAAGGATCCTTGACACCGGGAAGAACTTTTGATATTCCTTTTTCTCCAAAAAATCTTGGATCAGTACTACCTTCTTCAAAAATGGCCTTTATTAAAGCATATAGTGATACTGGTCTACCATGCTGGATAGAAGGAGTATTGCTTTCCGAATCCGGCATTAATAGACAGGATAACAACGCAACTGCCTTTAACTTTATCAAATTAAATCAGTCTGTTCTTAAAATAGAAAACCCTCAGGAAGAATTCGTTCAGATAAGTAAATTACAGGATGGAGCACTGAATCATATAAAATATCAGCAGTATTATAAGGGAATTCAAGTTTGGAACAGTGAAATTAGTTTTCATCTAAAAGACGGTGTACCATATTTATTTAATGGTAGATTTATCCCAACACCTGCGGATGTTAACATTCTGCCATCTATTACCTTAGATGTAGCCACCAATATTGCAAAAAGTATTAGGCCAATACAACAATTTACTGAAGAGCAGTTGAAGTATATTGGGGAAGCGCCCATTTTCGGATCTCTTGTAATATATACACAAATCGAAAAATCTATAAAGGGTCAATTGGCTTACCACATTACTGCACATCCAAATCTTGTCAGCAGGTATGAATATTTTATCGATGCACATACAGGTAAACTAATAGATGAGATTAAATCATCTTGCGCTCTTGTTCATGATCACAAAGAGGATAATATCTCATATAAATTCAATTCAAATGAGCTTCATGTCGCGAGGGAATTTTCAATGAATCCGCCATTGGATGGCGCAGCTACTGCCAATGCAATAGATTTGAACGGCACCTCAAGATTATTAAATACCTATCTAAAAAGTGGAAATTATTACCTCATAGATGCCAGCAGACCGATGTTTAACAGTCCGAATTCAATCCCTAATGACCCTAAGGGCGCCATCATGACTATCGATGCTGGTAATAAATCACCGGAAAATAATAATTTTTCTGCAAATCATGTCACCAGTGCCAATAATACTTGGTCTAGCAAAGTGGCCGTCAGCGCCCATTATAATGGTGGCATTGCATACGATTATTTCAGAACCAGATTTAACCGCAATTCTATAAATGGCTCAGGTGGAACAATAATCTCCATAGTAAATGTCACAGAATCCAATGGAAGCGGCATGGATAATGCTTTCTGGAATGGTTCAGCAATGTATTATGGTAACGGAAATACAGGATTCAAACCATTGGCCGGTGCGCTTGATGTGGCAGGTCATGAAATGTCTCATGGTGTTATTCAGGCTACAGCTAATCTGACTTACCAAGGTGAGTCAGGAGCTATGAACGAATCATTTGCTGATGTATTTGGTGTTTTGATAGATAGAGATGACTACAAATTGGGAGAAGATGTCGTTAAACTCGGAGAATTTCCTAGTGGTGCTTTAAGAGATATGTCCGATCCACACAATGGAGGTAATAGTTTGAATGATGGCGGTTACCAGCCAAGTCACATGAATGAAAAGTATACTGGCAGCCAGGACAATGGTGGCGTTCATATCAATAGTGGCATATTGAATTTTGCATTTTTTAAAGTCGCCACCAGGCTTGGGAAAGACGATGCTGAAAAACTATATTATGCAGCACTTTCTAAATACCTTACCAAGTCTTCACAATTTATCGATTGCCGAAATGCGGTGATTCAGGCAGGTAAAGATCTATATGGAAATAACTCACCAAATATCGCTCAAATTGAAAATTCATTCTCCGAAGTAGGTATAGGTTCCGGTGGAGGCACTACGCAACCTCCTGATTATGGCACCAATCCTGGGGAAGATTTTGTAATATTCGCAACTAGTGACCTTTCCACATTGGGATTATATCAAGTTAGTAATGGCAATATTATAGACCTTCAGGCACCTAATGGCGTTAAAAGCAAGCCCAGTGTTTCTGATGACGGCTCCTCAGTAGTGTTTATAGGTGCTGACGACAATATGTATTCCATCACATTTGACTGGGCGCAAGGTCAGTATAACTTTGGCTTACTTGATGATCAGAATGCTTGGAGAAATGTGGTAATATCGAAAGATGGCAACAGGCTTGCTGCTTTGTTAGACAGTGAGGAACCCTATATATATGTATTCGACCTACTGTCACAAACGAATGAATCATTTAAGCTTTACAACCCAACTACGGGTAGTGGAGGAATTTTTACAGACAATGTGGATTATGCTGATGCAATGGAATTCGATCACACAGGCGAATATCTGATGTATGATGCTTTAAGTAGTTTATTTTTTGCCGGGACAGAATATTGGGATATTGCATTCATAAATGTTTGGAATAATAGTTCCAAAAATTATGGTAATGGAGAAATTGAAAAGTTATTTACTTCATTGCCAGATGGTGTAAGTGTTGGAAATCCGGTTTTTTCTAAAAACTCACCAAACATCATCGCCTTTGATTATATTGAAGATGGCACTCCGGAAATAAACCAATTGTGGGGAGCAAATATTGAAACCGGCAATATTGGGGTTATTTATGAGAATAATACTTTGGCCTACCCTTGCTTTTCAAAAGATGATAAATACGTCATCTTTAACTCGATCAACAATGGTGAAGAAGTAATTGGAGTTCAGCAATTAACATCAAGTAAGATCAATCCAACAGGATCGGCTAGTTTGTTGATCGGAGATTCTTATTGGGGTGCATGGTTTGGCACGGGTGAAAGAGTAATAAATAGTAATTTTGGTCTTAAAGTTTTAAAAGATAAGATCAATGTATATCCAAATCCAGCTAAAAATGAAATCACACTTAACTGGTCAACAAAAAATAATTTTAGCGGAATAATAAAGGTACTTGATATAAAAGGAAATATCCTTACTACCAAGAGTATTGAGTTGAAAGAAGGCGAAAATAGCGAGTCAATCAGACTCGACAATTTACCAGCAGGCGCTTATTTTATTGAAGCTCAAAGAGGTCAACTCAAGAAAACCGTTAAATTCATGAAAAATTAAATTCCATATTTAATTAATTGGCCCTTTCCTGTCTTCAGATGGGAAAGGGTTTTTTATTATTATTCATGTCTGAACAAAATACTGAAGTAAATAAAAAATTGAAAATCCTTGTCGTAAGATTTAGTTCTATTGGCGATATTGTGCTTACAACACCTGTGATTAGGACATGTGCACTTCAAATGAATGCGGAGATTCATTACTTGACAAAACCGGGATTTAAAAGTTTATTGGAAGGTAATCCTTATATAAGTAAAATTTGGACATTGGATGATGATTTCAATAATTTAACTGATCAATTAAAAGCAGAGAGATTCGACTATGTCATTGATCTTCACAAGAATATTAGGTCGCTAAAGTTGTGTTTTAATCTTGGTGTAAAAAGATATACCTACAATAAAACAATCTGGGAAAAATTTCTAATTGTCAATTTCAAAATCGATATACTACCTAAACTTCATGTGGTGGACAGGTATATAGAAGCAGTAAAAAAATTAGGAGTAATTAACGATGATAAAGGTCTCGACTTTTTTATAGATCCAAGCACAGATATAAGCGGTATTAAACCATTTGGACCATATAGCGTGGCTGTCATCGGTGCAACACATTTTACAAAAAGGCTTCCTATTCAAAAATGGGTAGAGCTAATAAATAATAATATTACAACTCAATTTGTCCTACTGGGTGGACCTGGTGAAAAGGAAGCTGCAAATATTATTATAGCTCAATGTGGCAAAAATGTAATCAACCTAGCGGGACTTACCTCTTTGCAGCAGTCAGCTTTACTCATTTCAGAAGCTGAAATTATTATAACCAATGATACAGGAATGTTGCACATTGCTGCAGCCTTGAAAAAACCAATAATCTCACTTTGGGGAGGAACCTTGAAAGAATATGGATTCTGGCCATATTATCCTGATGGAATAGATCTGAATACAAATTTTGAAGTTAAAGATCTAGGCTGCAGACCATGTTCAAAATTTGGTAGAAATGATTGTCCCAAAGGTCATTTTAAATGTATGAATGACTTAGATGTAAATAAAATAGACTTATAAATGAAAATATAACTCAAGGTGAAAAGCAATCTTAATAAAGAAAAAATACTAAATGCTCTTCCATCAAGAATATTTGTAACAGGAATCGGCACCGGGATTGGAAAGACTATTGTTTCAGGGTATTTGTGTGGGAATTTCGGCTATGATTATTGGAAACCAATTCAATCCGGAGATTTAGAAAACTCTGATAGTATTTTTATAACCAACAATGTTACAGAAGTTAAAATTTGGCCTGAAAGGTATAAGCTAACCAAGCCAATGTCTCCACATGCAGCTGCTGAAATAGATGAGGTTGAAATCAACCTTATAGATTTCGAATTACCTAAATCAAATAATTTGCTGGTAGAAGGCGCCGGTGGACTCATGGTGCCACTAAATGATCAAGATCTGATGATTGATCTTATTCAATACCTGCGATTACCAGTCGTACTGGTTATAAGAGATTACCTAGGATGTATCAACCACACAATATTAAGCTACGAAATTCTTAAGCAAAGAAAGATTGAAATATGCTGTGTTGTCTTTAATGGAAACTTTACTCCATCGACACTCTCTTATTTTGAAAATATCTTTTCTGAAGTTCTTCAATTACACTTGCCGGAATTGATTCAATAAATTTAACCTATTTTTGATCAACTCAAAAAATAGAAATATGGATCTTACAGGACCAATCTGGTATCCTTATACTCAGATGCAAACCGCACGAGAGCCGCTGAAAATAGTTAGCGGTGAAGGAGTTTATATCAAAGACGATCAAGGAGTCGATTATATTGATGCCATCTCATCATGGTGGGTTAATATTCACGGTCATGCTAATCCCGCTATCGCTAAAGCTATCAGCGAACAGGCATTAATACTTGAACAGGTAATATTCGCCGGCTGCACTCATGAACCGGCAATTAAACTCGCTAATGAATTATTGAGAAAGTGTAATATGCCGAATGGAAAGGTTTATTACTCTGACAATGGCTCTACAGCTGTTGAAATTGCCGTCAAGATGGCCATTCAATATTTTTACAATTCAGACAAGCCAAGAACAAAGATCTTAACGTGGGAAAATGATTTTCATGGTGAAACTTTTGGCGCAATGTCTGTCAGTGATCAAGGAGGTTTAAATGCTGCTTTTACTGATCTTATGTTTGAAACAATAAAGATACCTATTCCAAAAAAACCTGATGATGAGGAAACTTTTGATAAAATTTCAAAAATCGCCGCTGGTAATGATATTGCAGCATTCATTTTCGAACCATTAGTACAGGGAGCTGGAGGTATGGTCATATATGATGCCGAAATATTAGAAAAGACTATTTCAATAGTAAAAAAGAGTGGAGCAATAATAATCGCAGATGAAGTAATGACTTGTTTTTACAGAACAGGAACTTTTCTTGCAACAGATCAGATAAACACGAAACCAGATATCTTGTGTCTAGCAAAAGGATTGACAGGCGGATTTCTACCGCTATCTGTTACAGTCTGCAATGACATGATCTTTCAGGGTTTTCTTTCACAGGAGAAAAAGAAAGCATTGTTTCATGGACATAGCTATACAGCAAATCCTTTGGGCTGTGTCGCCGCGTTGGCTTCAATCTCTTTGACTGAAGAGCCGTCATTTATAGAAAATCTTGAAAAGATAAAAACTATACTTAGAGCTAAAAGTCTAAGTTACCAAACCTCCTACCCTATTCTCAATGCGAGATATTGTGGCACTATATTTGCCATTGATATTCCAACAAAAGATGAAGGATATTTTAGTACGCAATTCAATGAAATAAATGAATATTTTCTTGAAAGAAATGTTTTCTTAAGACCTCTGGGTAACGTATTATACATCATGCCACCTTTAGTCATTTCTAGCGAAGAATTGCATTACATATTCCCCCCCCCCCCCCCCCCCCCCACCCACCCCCACAAAAAAAAAAAAAAAAAAAAAAAAGAAAATTTGACTATCGAAACTTGAGTTATTGATTCATTGGTTACCAATTAATTAACATTTGTTTTTTATATAATTATAATATAGACAGCTTTTCTCCGTTTATAACGTATTATTAAGTCAATAAAAATAAATCATGAAAAAATTGTGCTCCTTTGTTTTATTATTTCTTGTTATCACGTCCTCAATCATCGCAGAAACGCCCATTAAATCTAAAATAGAACAGGTAGTCGTTTTCAGAGGAGGAGCGCAGATCAAAAGAACTGGTAAAGTCGCCTTAAAAGCTGGTTCAAACACCATTGTCTTCGGAAATCTTCCGGCTGGTTATGATGAATCCAGCATCCAAATCAAATCAAATGCTAAAGCCGAGATTATTTCTATCACTTTTAGAAAAAACTTTGTGGATGATTTCGAGTCTAATCCAACTTATAAAACATGGAAGGATCAGCTTGAAACAATAATCAGAAAAAAAGATAATGAAACGCTCATTTATGAAACATGGAAGGAAGAAGAAAGTCTATTAATAAGTAATAAAAAAGTGAGTGGGGAAAACAGCGGTCTATCAAGCGAACAACTCACCAAAGTGGCAGACTTATACAGAACAAGGTTACTTTTAGTTAAGCAACAAGCATTAGAAAGTCGAAGAAAACTCAATGATTACGATAAAGAAATTAATAAAATCCAATCAACTATCAATGAATGGACCGGCAAAAATAAAACAATCAATAATGGCGAGATCGTGATAGATGTTATGTCCAAAAATGCTATTGAAGACGTATTTGAAGTATCTTACATCGATAATAGAGCATCTTGGACTTCTAGTTTTGACTTGCGTTTAGAGAGTCTTAAACAACCCCTGAATCTTATATCAAAAGGAAAGATCACACAATCCACCGGTGAGAATTGGGATGATGTGAAAATAACACTATCATCCGGGGATCCCAGGAGAAATATGCAATTACCGGAAATAAAACCATGGTTTTTGTACTATTATGTTGAACAATACAATCAAACAAAATTAGGAGCTTACAACAATGCTACTCAACTTAGAGGTTCAAAAGATGCTGCTAGCAATTATTATGCAGAAGGTGCAGTTAAATCTGAGTTAGATGATGTGGTCAGTAGAGAAAATATAGCTTTTATGGAATATGCCATTCCTAATAGAATGGATATTCCTTCTGACAGCAAACCACACGAAGTAAAAATGAATGAGATTTCACTTGATGCAAAATACGATTATATTGCATCTCCTAAATTAGATACAAAGGTCTATCTTCAAGCGAGTATCTCAGATTGGAGTCAGAATAATTTTAGTTCTGGCGAAGTCAAATTATATTTCGAGGGTACCTATGTCGGTAATACTTACCTGGATGCAGCAGCAGTGGAAGACACCATGAAAATATCTCTGGGCCCTGATATTGCGCTTTCAACAAAGAGAGAAAAATTGAAGGATTTTAAGAAAACAACATTTTTATCTTCCAAGAAACAACTCCAATCAGGTTATGAAATTACTATAAAAAATAATAAACCAGGTCCTGTGGAAATGACTATCTATGATCAAATTCCATTGACTTCTGACAGTCAAATGGAGATTGAAGCTGAAGATTTAAGTGGTGGTAAGTTGAACAAAGAAACAGGAATAGTTGAATGGAAAATCAGTCTAAAACCGGGAGAACAGATCAAGAAGCGTATTATTTACAATGTAAAAATTCCGAAAGACAAAAAAATAAGTTTATAGTTGTCAGTGCTTTATGACATTAATTTCGCCAACATTCACAAAATTAATTTAATGAATAAAAGTAAGCTTATTCCGATTACTGATTACTGATTACTGATTACTAATTACTGATTACTGATTACTGATTACTGATCACTGACCACTAATTAATTAATTTAGAGAAAATAACACAAGCCAGTTTTAGCATCTGGCTTGTGTTTTGAATTAATAACCTGAGGGTCACTTGTGACCAAAACTAATAATATAAAAAGTAAGAACATTTATCTATAAATGATGGCTTAAAACTTAAATTCGTAAAATAAATTTATCCCTATCATTTGATATTTTTCATCTATCGTTGATGCATTATTGGCGAAATTATTTGGATTTATATTCGCACGCAATGCTAGACCCAACATATTATGCTCGTTGATAAATCTACCTACTTGAATCTGAGCTAAATACGATATCCCCACTTTGCTTTTATATAGGCCGGCATTGTTGACCAGCCCAAATTCATTCGGCGTAGTCATCACAAATCCAGTTTGTTTCGACGACATATTAAAATTAATTCCTGCCTCTACAGCCCATGAGAAGTAGTCATAATTTTTCTGATATCCAACTACTATTGGTATACTCCATAAGTGATGGTAATAATGCCTAACTTCCTTTCTAGTTACTTTAGTATCAGTGATTATAGGGCCTCTTATCACAGTCAATGTATCTCCATTTTGTGATTCTGTGATAGAGATAATACCGATTGTTGTGTCTTTCCTAACAAAACTTAGGTCCAAATCCATTCTACGTGTGATCCTTCCATAATTCAAACCACTTTTAAAATACCATGGAATAGCTTTCCATCCGACTTTCCCATAAAGAGCCGCTTGAATGCCTTCCAAAGTAGTTTCATTCTTCTTACGAATATCCAATACTTCACTTGCCACAGACCCACTGCTGCCGAAAGTAGTCAGAGGATAGAAATAACCTATTTCTGGAATTAATGAATATCTAATGGGTTTCTTGGTTTTAAAACTTGGACATTTTACACCTGGAAGTAAATTACTTTGAGGCTCTAAATCATTATTTGTTAATATTAATATCGATGAAGCACTAGGTAAAGTACTTAATTCCAGTAGAGATACTTTTGAATTTTGACCAAATTCATTATCTAAATCAGTGGAAACTATAGATAAATCTTCATTTGCTCCTTTCAATATTTGAGACCCGGAGTTATTTGCCTCTATCTTTTTAAATTCATCATTTACTGAATTAGAATAAAGATCTGATGAGGTACTTTTAGTCTTTATATTATCAGAGTTAATTGGTATTTTATTAGAGTATTTGATTTTTGCAATAACACCGTCATTATTACTCGCCTTACCGCCTATCGATGGGGAAATTTCATTTGATATTACTTTTGAAATCAATGCAGTATTTTCTGCTGCTTTTACACCTTTATCTTGATCATTAATGGCTTTAAGATTTATAGCGTTCTCACGAGAAGGCAAAGAATGATTATTTGAATCATATTCAATATATGCGAAATATCCACCGATTGAAGTCAACAAAAAAGCAGCACCTGCCAAAAACCAAAGAGGGATCGGGCGACTTCTTTTTTTCTTGCCAAAGAAGTCGGATACAAATTGGTTTGTGTCTATATTTATTTCCTGGTCATGCAACTTTTGCTGCATACTTTTTTCTAATTCTTTATAATTCATAATAATGCAATTCTGGCATTAAAAATAGTCTTGTTGTGATTGTCTTCCATATTATTGATCAGTTCTATTAATTTCATTCTTGCCCTGGTGAGTAAAGACCTGGACGAGCTCTCAGTTATGTTCAATGTTGTACATATTTCTTTATGACTAAAACCTTCTATAGCAAACATATTAAATACAATAAACTGGCTTTCTGATAGTTGATTACACAAGTCCATAATAGCTTCCACAGATAATTTGCTATAAACATCAGGTATGTATGAATGGTCATTAAAATTGATCTCCTTATCTTCTACGAAATTCAACTTGAAAAATTTCTGGTTGATTTTCAAACAATTATTTACTGCAATTTTCCTTGCCCATGCCATGAATTCTGATTCACCATTGTAGGTATGGATATATTTAAAAATATTAATAAAGGTTTCCTGAAGCGCATCTTTAGCCAGATCCTTATCGCGACAATATCTCATACAAATAGCTAAAAGCTTTGGTGCAAACATATGCACCAAAAGCTCTTGACTAGATTGCTGTTGTTGAAGACAGCCTTGGAGAATATTGTCTAAATTCACCCCTTATAGTATTTTTACCTTTTTGTGAGCAACAAAACAACCGGTAGATGCATCAGGCACTACTACATAGTATGTTCCGGCAGCCAAGCCTGTTGTATTGTTCTGCGTAATTAAATTTGTATTCAAATCACCTTCTGCATATATCGCCACACTTCCTTCAGTGCAATTATTGCAAGGACCTGAAGTGGTAAATTCAATTTTATTACCTATCAATGTAACATCATCTGCCATATTCGTAACGATTAATGAAGTTAAGTTAGGCAGTTGCATTTCAAAGCCGCTTTGGCAGCTGCTATTAGAATAGTTTCCGTATATAAAATATCCAGTTTCAAAAATGTTCAAATTAATAAGATCTTGAGGACCGTAAAGAGTTTTTGTGTAGTTGTATGGTTGACCGCTGTTTAAGACACCTGAATCAAACATTCCATCGAGACTATAGATGTTTTGGTTACAGCTTACAGGCTGAGACGAAACATAAATTGATTGTGAAGGATCAATTAAAATGGTTTGACTAGCTGTGCACCCTCCTGCATTTGTAACAGTTACAGAATATTCAGTCGCAGAACCAGGAGTAACAGTTATAGTCTGCCCTGTAGCTCCAGTTGACCACAGAATTGATGCATAATTTGCTGACTGTAGGTACAAGTAATATGGACTACTGCAATTACCAGAAAAGATATAAACTTCAGGTACACCTGGTATATTTTTTGAAAAAACCTGCGTACATGTTGGGTTTTCGATATCAGTCACTGTCACGCTGAAGACTGAGCTGTGTGTGGAGTCCACCGGAATTGTGGCAGTTGTAAGACCATTACTCCAGAGATAGCTATAATTTCCAGATCCACCTGTTACATTGATAGTCATCGGTCCACATATATTTAAAAAATCTGCGTTCAGGTCACACAATAAATTGCATAACTCAAAATCATAATTCAAATTATTTGGGTCAAACTGCTGCACAAGACTTGACTTATTGTCATCTCCATTAAATGCAAATATTTGAAGATTTGGCCCGGCAATACAGAAATATTGTTCTAAATTAAAATTAAATGTTCCACCCGGTGCAGGTACTATAGCTGTCACATCATCTTGCTTCAAAACAATATAGCCATTTTCGATCAGTATTCCATTGCATTTAATAGTGCCACTCACCTGACTATAATTGACATTGATGACTATATCATCCAAAACGACATCATTATCAAATGGACCGACAGTAACCGTTACTGATTCATCAGAATTGCATCCAAAAGGCACTGCTTTAATTTTAAGGATAGCTCCCTTTGGTATTTTACCGCAGAACTTTCCTGCTTCATCAGTATAACCAAATCCAACACCGAGCTCATTTCCACCAATAGAAGCACTAATGCTAATCTGTGCGTTAACTATAGGATTCCCATTTTGATCCACGACACCACCACACGCCTGAACCAGTGGAAAAGGTGCATCACAATTCCAAAAACTGAAATGGCTAACTTCTCCAACATACTCACTGCCTTCCAACCTAGATTCACCTTCTTCCTTCCAAACACCTGCTCCCTCATCAAAAGACCAAAGAGCTATAGTCTTCGGTTTACTTGAAGATTTTGCAGGGATTCTGAATTTTGCTCTGCTTCCAGACTTCAAATTAAGTTTACCTCCATTCGATCCTTTCATCTCTACTACAAACATGCCGGCTGTTCCCAACACTACAGTACTTCCTTGGAAGTCAATGCCTATGAGGCCTCCAGGCATTTCATCACCAATCGAAGGACTAGTTGGATCTATAAATCTGGCAGTAAGCTTAACTTCACCATTATATTCTTCTCCATTGCTTTGCTTTATTGAATTTGGCTCAAAAGTTATTGTACCACCGCCTGTCATCTGTATCTCACCACCTAAAGAAGAAGGAAAACTTTTATCCTGTGTATCTTTTAGTAATTTAATATAAGAATGAAGAGCTGACTTGTCTGGATATAATCTATCTGAGCCAATAATATACCCTGCTTTTTTCACTCTTATATATGTGCCTTGTTTATCCATCTTAATATTTTTTAAGATAAAAACACCTAAATCATTAGTAGTTGTTGTCGCACTATAAGTCTCAACTGTGGCGCCGCTTACAGGCTTATTATCTTCGTCGAAGACGTATCCGATTACTGATCCGTTGATTTCTTCATATATTTTAGCAGTAAAGAGTGTTGATACATCTTCATTGTAAAATATTTCATCCTTGTGACAAGCACTGAGGAAAACAATAAAAAAAAGTATGATTAAATTAAAAAATTTCATGACTAATTATTTTTCTGAAAAAGAGAATTGAAGTCTTTTGCAAAAGTACTTATATCTAAGAGTAAGGTTCATTTAAAATCGCTGCAATTACTAGTGAAATTTAATAAAAAAATATAAAAGTAACAAAATCGGAATTCCTTAAACTATTGTCAGGACTTGAATTTGGGGATATTATCATAATTGAATCATTTGCTTGACTATATTTGCGGCATAAATACCATAACATGTCCAAAACTATTTCTATCATAGGTTGTGGAAACCTCGGAAGCGCTATTGCTAAAGGCATCAAAGAAGACAAAGAAAATCATTTCCATGTCATCGCCACCAGAAACAAAATCGAACTACTACAGCCGTTGCAGGAGATTGGGGTTGAAATTACGAACAACAATGTTGACGCAGTTAATCACAGTCAAATAATATTATTGGCAGTCAAACCATTTATGGTACCTCAAATTCTTGAGGAAATAAAATATTCTCTTGACCAAAACAAAATCCTTGTTTCACTGGCAACAGGAGTTTCTATTAAAGAAATGCAGTCCATCATTGGCGATAAAATTCCGATCCTTCGAGCTATGCCAAATACAGCAACAGGAGTAAGTGAATCATTAACTTGTATTTGCGCAAATGACGAAAACGCTTCGTTGCATCTGGAAGAAATCAAGTCTCTCTTTGAAAAAATTGGAGAAACTGTAGTAATCAAAGAAGATCTGATGGATGGTGCAACAGTGCTTGGTGCTTGTGGAATAGCCTATGTCATGAGATTCATTAGGGCAATGGTTCAAGGAGGAATTGAAATTGGCTTTGATGCTAAAACGGCAAGTTTCATTGCAAATCAAACTGTTAAAGGTGCTGCACAATTATTGATCCTGGGGAATACTCACCCAGAGCAAGAGATCGATAAAGTAACTACCCCTCGTGGATGCACGATCGCAGGGTTAAATGAAATGGAACATCAGGGATTTAGTTCATCCTTGATCAAAGGGATAATTACTTCGTTTAAGAAGATTGAAGAAACAAAAAAGTAATTGAAAATGAAGAATTGAAAATTGAAAATGACGATTATAGGTAATGTCAGATAGCTGATGGCTCTTGGCTTTATTTTACAAAAAATAATAAAATGAAAATTTTATTATGCTTTGGAAATTTTAAGCTTTAAAACATCTACAAAGTAAGCCTTTGATTTTTTTTTAAATAATTGGTGTCATGCAAATTATACATTTTTGTTAATATTTTTTAGCAAGCCGCCAGATGTCGATCAAATTCTCTTCTAACATCTAGTTTCTATCTTCTGATCTCTGACTTCTAACTTCTGGCTTCTAACTTCTGACTTCTAGCTTCTGACTTCTGGCATCTAGTTTCTAGAATCTAGTGCCTATAATCTAGCGTCTGCTTTCAACTAAATCGCCAATCCATTGTTTGCCCTTCATAAATTAAGCCATAAATGAAATTTTTACTAACGTACTTGCGTAAGCACCGTTGGCTCATCGCATTAACTTTGCTTCTGGCCACTATTGGACAGTTGTTCAGCATGATGGATCCATATATCATGCGACTCATGATTGATAAGTACACATCAAACCTTAATAAATATACTACAGATCAATTCATCCAAGGTGTGATTACATTAGGATTAGCCATTATAGGAGTGGCAATGGTTTCCCGAATTGCAAAAGCATTTCAAGATTATTTTGTTAACCTTATCACGCAACGTGTAAGTACAGAGATTTACAATGATGGACTAAAACATGCACTATCTCTACCTTTCGAAGTATTTGAGGATCAAAGGAGTGGAGAGACATTGGGTATATTACAAAAGGTAAGAACAGATGTCCAAAGGTTACTGTCTACTTTTATCAACATAATGTTTGTTTCATTAGTGGGAATCATAGCAGTAACGATTTATTCCTTTTCAGTTTATTGGGCAGTAGGACCACTGTTCTGTCTGACGATACCAATTCTAATCATTCTTAGTAGTTTCCTAACTAAAAAGATAAAAACCATACAAAAACAGATTGTTGGTGAAACTACAGCTCTTGCCGGCTCAACCACAGAATCTTTAAGAAATATTGAGTTAGTTAAAAGTACCGGACTTGTAGATCAAGAGATCAATAGGCTAAGTGAAACAACAAATAAGATCCTTGAACTGGAGATTAAAAAAGTAAAATATGTAAGAAGCCTTTCATTTATTCAGGGGACTGTGATAAACTTTCTGCGAACGACGATCATCGTCATTATGGCCTATCTAATTTTCAAAGGAAACATCACGGTTGGAGAATTTTTCTCCTTATTTATGTACTCATTTTTCATATTTGGTCCTTTAAATGAAATAGGTAATCTGATAAATATTTATTCAGAGACACTTGTTTCATTGAATAATTTTAAAATGTTGATGGATAAAACACCCGAAATATTCCCATCAAACCCTAAAAAGGTTGGTATCATAGATTCCATTGCATTTGAAAAAGTGACATTTACGCATCCAACTGCTGCCAAACCTGCACTTAAAGACATTAATTTCAAAGTAAATAAAGGCGAAAAAATAGCATTTGTAGGGCCTTCAGGTGCAGGGAAAAGCACGTTGATTAAAATGTTGGTCGGATTATATCAACCAAAAGCCGGTCAGGTCAAATACAGTGGTATTCCCGTAGAAGAGATAAATATCAATGAAATAAGAAATCAGATAGGCATCGTCACTCAAGAAACACATTTATTCGCCGGAACCATCAAAGAAAATTTACTTTTCGTTAAACCTGATGCCACAGATTCAGAAATTGAAAAAGTGCTTCGGATGGCAGCAGCTCACAATTTACTTGATCGGGCAGATAAAGGTATTTATTCAACAATTGGAGAAGGCGGGATTAAGATATCGGGTGGGGAAAAACAAAGACTCTCTATCGCTAGAGCTTTACTACGCAATCCCAATTTGCTTGTCTTTGATGAGGCAACTTCAGCCCTTGATAGTTTAACAGAAGAAGAAATCAATGAGACTATAGTTCATCTACCAGGTAATGAAGAGCGCATCACGATTCTCATAGCGCACCGACTAAGTACCATCATGCACAGCGATTGCATTTATGTGCTGGAAGCTGGCCAGGTAGTAGAATCCGGAACACACTGGCAATTATTAGAGAAAAAGGACTTTATTTTGCGATGTGGCGTCAGCAAGTAGGAATGGTGGAAGAAAATCCTGAAATGAGTATGAATTAGAAGTATTAAAGTTAAAAAGTATTAGAGTTAACCAGTATTATAGTTAGCCAGAATAATAGTTAACCAGTTGACAAGTATTATAGTTAACCAGTTCGTTAGTATAACTTAAACTATAATACTCTTATACTATCCACTATTGTACTTTAATACTCTAATACTATCCACTATTATACTATAATACTATATTTGCACGATTTTTAAAATTACAAGTCAATATTCCAAATTGACTTCAATCTATAAAATTCTTTAGAATGAAATACGATGTTTTAGTGCTAGGAAGTGGTCCTGGAGGATATGTAGCTGCTATAAGAGCTTCACAATTAGGTTTGAAAACAGCAGTGATCGAGCGCGAATCTTTGGGTGGTATCTGTCTTAATTGGGGCTGTATTCCTACAAAAGCCTTACTTAAAAGCGCTAAAGTATTTGAATATCTGAACCATGCTTCTGATTTTGGAATCACTGTTGAAGGCGGAAAGGCAGACTTTGGCGCTGTGATCAAAAGAAGCCGAGGTGTGGCTGATGGCATGAGCAAAGGAATTCAATTTCTTTTTAAAAAGAACAAGATCGACGCCATTATGGGCAATGGTATCTTGAAAAAAGATAAAAAAATAGAAGTAACTGCCGCGGATGGCACGAAGACCACTTATGAAGCAGATCATATAATAATCGCCACAGGAGCAAGATCAAAAGAACTACCGGGAATTGCCATTGATAAGAAAAACATTATTGGATACAGGGAAGCAATGTCTCTCCCTACAATGCCTGAGTCTATGGTCGTCATTGGCGCTGGAGCTATTGGTGTTGAATTTGCGTATTTCTATCACACCATGGGTACTAAAGTAACCGTAGTTGAGTTTATGGAAAATGGACTAGTCCCGCGTGAAGATGCTGAAATATCAAAAGAACTCAACAAGATTTACAAGAAAAAAGGAATGACCATCCTTGGAAATACTGCAGTAGAAAAAGTAGATATTTCAGGCACTAAGAAAAAAGTTACTGTTAAGGATCGTAAGACGGGTGAAAGTCAAGTCATCGAATGCGATGTGGTGCTTTCTGCTACCGGTGTTACACCAAATCTTGAGAACATTGGATTAGAAGAGGTAGGTATTTCCATAGAAAAAGGCTTCATAAAGGTTGATGAATTTTATAACACAAGTGTCAAAGGATACTATGCCATTGGAGATGTATTACCAACTCAGGCTCTTGCACATTTAGCTAGTGCAGAAGGTATTACATGTGTAGAAAAAATCGCAGGTCAGCATGTTCAACCGATAGATTATGGCAATGTACCAGGTTGTACATATTGCTCTCCCGAAGTTGCTTCTGTAGGCTATACTGAAGTTGCTGCAAAAGAAGCCGGATACGAATTAAAGATTGGTAAGTTCCCCTTTGCAGCATCAGGAAAGGCCGCTGCAGGTGGTGTTAAAGATGGTTTTGTTAAACTAATCTTTGATGCAAAATACGGTGAGTTGCTTGGTGCACATTTCATTGGAGACAATGTTACTGAAATGATAGCTGAAATAGTAGTTGCCCGTAAATTGGAGACTACAGGTCACGAAATGATCAAATCTATACATCCTCACCCTACGATGAGTGAAGCCATTATGGAAGCAGCAGCGGCTGCCTATGGCGAAGTAATACATATCTAGCTTTTTATAAAAATAAAACAGAGCGTTCCAAGCCAATGAATAATACTTATCATGACTTAGTCAACCAGACATTTTACTTTCCACAGGAAGGATTTGGATTGGAAGAAAATAAATTACTTTTTCATGGTATAAAATTATACGATCTTCTTGAGAAGTATGGTACACCACTTAAGTTGGTATATCTTCCAAAGATCTCCGATCAAATACGTAAAGCAAAAAATTACTTTGAAACTGCCATTTTCCAATTACATTACACTGGAAAATACAATTACACGTATTGTACCAAAAGTAGTCACTTTAGGTATGTACTGGAAGAAGTACTCAAGAATGACGTACATCTAGAGACATCATCAGCCTTCGATATAGACCTAATCTGGAAACTTCACTCAGAAGGCCTTGTGCCAAAAGATAAGATCATTGTCAACAATGGTTTTAAGAATGACTCATATATCAGAAGGATTTGCGGAATGATCCAATCCGAATTTACCAATATCATCCCTGTCATGGACAACAGAGATGAATTGGAAATTTTTCAAAAATACCTTGGTGATCAGATTTTTGATATTGGATTAAGGGTAGCTACTGAAGAAGAACCACACTTTGAATTTTATACTTCCAGGTTAGGAATTAGAAAGTCTGAAATCATCAACTATTACATTGAAAAGGTCAAACCAAGCGAGAATGTAAGGCTAAAAATGTTACATTTCTTTGTTGATACCGGCATTAAGGACAATATCTACTATTGGGACGAACTGCGCAAGGGGATTAAAACATATTGTGAACTTAAAAAGCTTTGCCCAACGCTTGAAGCAATCAATATTGGAGGCGGACTTCCAATAAAAAATAGTCTTGGTTTTGAATACGATTATGGTTACATGATCCTTGAGATCGTACGTCAAATTAGGGATGCATGCGCCGAGAATGAAATACCTGAACCTGACATCTACACAGAATTTGGCAAGTACACGGTTGGTGAAAGTGGTGCACATTTTTTCTCAGTCATTGGTCAGAAGCAGCAAAATGACAATGAGTGGTGGTATATGGTTGACAATTCAGTTATGAATACCTTGCCTGATGCATGGGGTATCAATGAACACTTTATATTATTACCTATAAATCATTGGGACAGAGACTATAAGAGGGTAAATATTGGAGGATTAAGTTGCGACAATTCTGACTATTATAATTCTGAAGCACACAGCAATCAAGTTTATCTTCCTGCTGTCCGGAAAGATGAAAAGTTATATTTAGGCTTCTTCCATAGTGGTGCCTATCAAGATGCTCTAAGCGGATATGGAGGTATAAAACACTGTCTCCTACCCTCTCCTAAACATGTGTTAATTGATAAAGACCAGGATGGGAATCTCATTGATTGGGTCTGGGCGAATGATCAGGATTCTGAAAGTATGTTGAAGATACTGGGGTACTAGCTTATCGGGTGATAGGGTGATAAGTGATAAGTGATAAGTGATAAGTGATAAGTGATAAGTGATAAGTGATAAGTGATAAGTGAAGTAAGCGGTGAACATATTATTTGTTCAACTCTACGCTTATTTTCTTTTTATAAGTTGCCATTACTTTAAGTATTTCGGAACATTCTTGATAAACACTTTGGTAACTTAATTGGTTAATAAATTTACATTCAAAAAGTAATTCCAACCAAAATTGGGTTTCATCACATTCCTCCACAACAATACACAACTTTGAATATTTCTCTTTTAAAGACCGTGCTCTGCAAGTCGCACGATAATTTGCTGCTACAGAAGTTACACTTCTAATTGATTGTTTTCTCAATATCCCGAATGCATCAGAATATTTTACCTCTGACAAAATAGAGATAATAGTAAGTGCAAGTTTTTTTGTTCTTTCCCTGAATATTTGATTATAATCAAAAGCTTCCATAATAATTGGTTTGGTGGTTGAATTAAAAATAGGTGGTAATGACAAATATAAACAATACTTCACTATTTAAAAAAAAAAATTTATCTTCCAACTATATCAAAATTACCCACACCTCACTTATCACACATCATTCATCACACGTCACACATCACTTATCACTTATCACACATCACCTATCACACATTAACCACTCATGTCTTTCGTCGATTATTTTATCCCATTCGTCGATTATATTTTGCTCCATCCTACCCAATATATCTACATTTCCAAATTAAACAAACGTTTAATTATGCCCCGAAAAAGATATACCAAATAAAATTATGTTAGGCATTAAAAAGTTAGTTTAAAATACGGTGGAAACGTTTTTTGTTTTTTTTGTTTCCAAGACGAAAATTAAATATATCTTTGCCGCATTATTTAAACAACATAATGTCTGAACTAAAAGAACAAATAAAATTTAAAGCATTTCAAACATTTTTGAAATATGGTTTTCGATCTGTGACCATGGATGATCTTTGCAAAGAACTCACGATGTCCAAGAAAACACTTTACCAATTCTTCTCCAACAAGGAAGAACTATTGACTGAATGCATTGCATCCTTCCAAGCTAGGAATCAAGAGCAATCTGATGCAATTCAAAAAGAGGCCTCTAATCCAATAGAACTTATATTTTTGGTTTTTAGGCATTTCATGAAGGAGGCCCAACAAAACAATCATCAAAAATACCTGGATCTAAAAAAATATTACTTCGATATATGGGAAAATGCAAATAGTTGCAATGAACATTACGTCATTAATAAAATTTTAGACAATCTGAAAGAAGGTAAAAAAGCAGGTCTTTACAGAGAAGATCTGAATGAAAAAATAATAGCAAAGCTTTTTTACCAAAAGACATTGCTACTTTCTGACCAGGATTTTTTTCCAATAAATGAATTTCGACCTGTAGAGGTAATTCATGAGTTAGTCGTCTACCACTTGAACGGTATATGTACAGATAAAGGCAGAAAGCTAATTAATGATTACATTATAAAATACTTTAACAACTAATCAAAACCGAAAAATATGTCAAAACGGAATTTAAAACATTTATTGCTCAGTTGCTTTGTAGCCATATCCTTTGCAGCAAATGCCCAACAAAATTTTTCTGTGGAAGAAGCAGTCCAATATGCCATCAGAAATCATAGCAGCACTAAAAAAGATGTAATTAAAATCGCAGATGCTGAAGCTCAAATGAAAGCGATTAAAGCAACAGGTTTGCCTCAATTAAATGGTTCTGCTGAATATCAGTATTTTATTGAAGTGCCTGCGATGCCTTTACCGAAGGAGTTTGATCCAACCGGCGAAGGTGGAACTATAGCCTTTCAGAAAAGAAATAATCTTAATCTAGGCCTAAATGCAAGTATGCTTGCATTTGATGGATCATATCTTGTGGCATTAAAAGCCGCTAAATTGTATAGAGAATATGTCAGGTCTCAAACTGAAATAACTCCAATTACTATTAGAAAAAATGTAACTGATTCATATTACACTGTATTGATTGCAGAAAAGAATAAAGCACAATTAGAAAAGAACATTAACATTATCCAGACGCTTAGAAAAGAAGTCGGTGAGATATATAAAGCAGGACTAAATGAGAAGTTAGATGTAGACAGAATTGATTTAAGTATCAGTAACTTACAATCAACAATAAACGTACTGAGCAGAAATATTGAAATACTGAAAAATGTACTAAAATTCCAAATGCAACTGCCTATGGACCAACAAATAACGTTGACGGATAATTTTGATGTAATATATAATGAAGCTCAAACAGAACAAAGTAAATCTGTTGAGCAATTGAACATTCAAAATAGACCTGAATACAGATCCATTGGAAAAGGAATTGAATTGGCAAAGCTGGATATTGATCGTTTTAAAAAAGGATATCTTCCATCCCTTAGTGTTTTCGGATCTTTTGGCCGTGGTTTTCAATCGGACAATATATTCAAATCAGGTGGTTTATGGATACCAACATCTCTAGTTGGTATAAAATTAGCAGTACCAATTTATGACGGAGGCGCCAAAAAAGCTAATATCCAAAGAGCTCAAATCGTAGTTGAAACTAACATTATCGACAGAAACGATTTTGAGAGAGCTACCAACCTCGAAGTAATAAATGCTCAACAATCTTACCTCAACGCATTGGAAACAGTTAAAGACAAACAAAAGTCTCTGGACCTTGCGCAGGAAATCTTTCGCGTTTCTCAAGTGAAATATAAGGAAGGAATCGGTGCCAGTTTCGAAACTCAACAAGCTGAAGCAGAATTATATAGCGCCCAAGCGGGCTTGATTCAGGCTCAGTCAGAAGTCATTACTTCTAAATTTGCCATTGAAAAAGCACTAGGCAACTTCGAATAATTAAAAACGAAATAACTTATATCAACATACAATCATATAAAATGAATTCAAAAATATTAATTTCAGTATTGCTGCTACTAGCGTTGATCATGCAATCATGTGCAGGTCCTTCAGATGAGAAAACACTTGCTGCCAAGCAAAAACAACTTGATCAAAAAGAAGCACAAAGAGATAATCTTGAGAAAGAAATCGCTATTCTTGAAAAAGAAATCGCAAAGCTTGATACTTCATCAAAAATTGAATTAGAAAAACTGGTTGGCATCACTCCGGTAGTGACTACAGCTTTTACCTCTCAAGTGGAAGTAATGGGTAAAATAGATGTCGATGCAAATGCCCAAATTTCCGCTTCTTTGCCTGGTACTGTGACAAGGATCTTTGTAAAAGAAGGTACTCATGTTAAAACAGGTCAAACATTGGCTCAAATTGACAATGAATTGGTTAGCAGAAATATCACTCAAGCAAAACAAGCAGTGAGCTTCACCACAGAATTATACAAAAAGCAAAAAGCACTTTGGGACCAGAAGATCGGTAGCGAAGTTCAATTTCTTAATGCCAAAAACAATATGGATAATGCTATAGCTTCTTTAAATACAGTGTATCAGCAGAATGACATGTATAAAATAAAAGCGCTATATCCTGGAGTGGTGGATGAAGTTAGCATCAAACTTGGCCAAACTACTTCGCCCGGTATGCCAGCATTTAGAATAGTTGGAACAAAAGGCCTTAAGCTCAAAGCTGAAGTGCCTGAATCTTATATAAATAAGGTAAAGCAAGGAAATTCTGTTCAGGTGTATATGCCTGACCTCGACAAAGAGATTACAGGTAAGGTAAACTATGTAT
Organism: Candidatus Brachybacter algidus; assembly: GCA_016711705.1. GTDB lineage: Bacteria > Bacteroidota > Bacteroidia > Chitinophagales > Saprospiraceae > Parvibacillus > Parvibacillus algidus. The sequence goes on from JADJSK010000001.1 coordinate 965,789, forward strand.
CTAGAGTTGTAGATCCACTAAATAGAAGTTTTACGGTTGAAATTAATATCCCTGATGGACAAACTTCAATCAAGACAAATATGATTGGTGTGCTTAAAATAAGAGATTACAAGAACGATAAAGCTATAAGTATCCCTGTGAAGACTCTATTAAAAAACACAGATGGGTATTACGTATTTATCGCTGAGGTAAAAGATGGTAAGAAATACGCCAAACAAGTAAATATAAAAACAGGAGCAGTAAGTGGTGAAAACATTGAAGTTATTGACGGACTTAAAGTTGGTGATGAATTAATCACTACTGGTTATCAAAGTATTAATGATGGTAACCTTTTGAAGGTTTCTAGTAAATAATATCCGTTTTTCCTGACAGGCAGCTGATTTATATCTATGCCAAATTTTCAAATATTAATTTAATAAAAATGGAAGATCAAAATGTTGAATTCAAGCCCACTACTTGGGCTGTAAAAAATAAAACCAGTATTTACCTGGGCACACTTTTTATTTCCCTGTTAGGCATCATGACTTATCTGAGCCTTCCGAAAGAAAATTTCCCTGAAGTAGTCATTCCTAAGATATTCGTAGCAACGGTTTATGCAGGTACTGCTCCTACAGACATGGAAAATGTCGTTACCAAAGTATTGGAAAAGGAAATCAAGAGTATAAGTGGTGTTAAGAAGATCACCTCTAACTCTCTTCAGGATTTCTCAACTATTATCGTTGAGTTTAATACTGGTATAAAGATCGATGTAGCAAAGCAGAAAGTAAAAGATGCTGTTGATAAATCCCGGCCTGACCTGCCCCAAGATCTTACTGCAGATCCAGACGTCATCGATATTAATCTTTCTGACCTACCGATCATGAACGTTAACCTGTCAGGCGATTTAGATCTTCTTCAACTTAAAGAATATGCGGATGATGTAAAAGATCGCCTGGAATCAATTAAAGAGATCAACAGAATTGAAATCGTCGGAGCACTTGAAAGGGAAATCCAGGTCAATGTGGATATGTACAAAATGGCAGCTGCCGGAGCAAGCTTTGGCGACATCGAAAATGCCATCAAATACGAAAACATGACCATTTCAGGCGGAGAGTTGAACCTCGACGGCACGAAGTGGGCTGTAAGCGTCAAAGGTGAGTATAGAAATCCATTGTTGATGAATGATCTCATTATAAGAACCAGTAATGGAGGTACGATTTACCTTAGAGACATCGCAACCATAGAAGATACAACTAAAGAACAAGAGTCTTATGCACGTCTGGATCACAATAATGTTATTACATTAAACATCATCAAAAGAAGTGGTGAAAACCTAATTTCTGCTGCTGAAAGTATTAAACATGAATTAGAGGATATGGAGCAAAAAGTGCTTCCGAAAAATCTAAAGATTACGATCACTCAGGATCAATCTATTCAAACTGAAACCACCTTGGATGACTTAATCAACACCATCATCATTGGATTTTTGTTGGTTACCTTTGTCTTAATGTTCTTTATGGGAACTTCCAATGCATTATTTGTAGGACTTAGTGTGCCGATTTCGGCATTTATCACATTTCTGGTATTACAGGCATTTGGTTATACCATGAACATGATCGTACTCTTTTCCTTCCTACTTGGATTGGGTATTGTGGTTGATGACGCCGTCGTCGTTATAGAAAATACGCATCGTATCTTTGCCAATGGCAAGGTCAATATCTTTAAAGCGGCACGAATGGCTGCTGGAGAAGTATTCATGCCGGTATTGACGGGTACAATCGTAACATTGACACCATTTATTCCGCTACTTTTCTGGCCGGGCATAATGGGTGATTTTATGTATTATCTTCCATTTACACTCATTATAATGTTGCTTGCATCGTTGTTCGTGGCATACATAATAAATCCGGTATTCGCGGTTGACTTTATGAAGCCTCATCAGACAATAAAGGAAGTAAGAGCAATTAACCGAGGATTTATAATCACTTGCATCGGATTTCTAATCATAATTATCATTAGTTATATTATTAATGCAGGATTAGGTAACTTTATGGTGACCCTATTTGCTTTATTCTTGCTGAATAAATTTCTATTTTCCTGGATGATTGAAAAATTTCAAACAAAACTTTGGCCTGCTATCCAAAACTCATATTTTAAAACTGTTACGGCTGCATTAAAAGGCTGGAGGCCGTTATTTGTATTTTTTGGAGGATTTGCTTTGCTTGCAATTTCAATTATTTTCACTGCGATAAGATCACCAAAAGTTGACTTCTTCCCTAAAGCGGATCCAAATTATGTAATCACGTATTTAAGATTACCGATAGGGACGCACCAGGAAGTAACAGATTCAATTACACAGGTACTTGAAGGACGTATTTACAAAGTAATTGGAGACAAAAATCCTATCGTTAAATCTGTAATATCAAATGTCGCTATTGGCGCTGGTACCTCTGAAGACATTCAGACTCAGGCTGCACCACATCTTGGTAAAGTCACTGTGGCTTTTGTTGAATACGCTCACAGAAATGGAGAATCGACAGTAGCTTATATGGACAAGATCCGTCAGGCTGTGAAAGGCATTCCAGGCGCTGAGATCGTAGTAGATCAGGAAGAATCTGGCCCACCAACCGGTAAAGCTGTTAATATCGAAGTGTCAGGGGATAACTTTGAAGAATTAATAGACAATGCAGCCAAGCTAAAGAGTTATTTGGAAGATAAGCAGGTAGGAGGTGTTGAAGAACTGCGGTCAGATTTCCAGTCAAATAAACCTGAGATAGTAGTAAGTATAGACAGAAGAAGGGCTAACCAGGAAGGTATATCGACCGCCCAAATTGGAAGTGAACTTCGTACGTCCATATTTGGAAAAGAAATTTCTAAATACCGTGATGATAAGGATGAATATAAAGTTCAACTGAGAGTAAAGGAAGATCAAAGGAGCAACATCAGTAACATCCTTAATATTCCTCTGACTTATAGAGACATGAATATGGGAGGTCAGATCAGACAGGTTCCACTTTCTTCTGTGGCAAGTGTAGAATATTCTAACACATATGCTGGAATCAAGAGGATCAATAAAAAACGGGTAATTACTTTGTCATCGAACGTATTGACCGGTTATAACGCAAATGAAGTTGTCGCTAAAATACAATCGAATATCAATAAATTCCAACACCCGGAGTCAATAAGCATCAAGATGACCGGTGAACAGGAAGATCAGGCAGAAACAATGGGATTTTTAGGAACTGCCTTTATGATTGCCTTTGGAATGATGTTCCTTGTATTGGTAGTACAATTTAACTCTACCTCCAAACCAGTAATTATTCTAATAGAGATCATCTTCAGTATCACAGGAGTATTGTTAGGATTTTCAATATTTAATATGAATATTTCTATTGTAATGAGTGGTGTTGGGTTATTTGCACTCGCCGGGGTCATCGTTCGAAATGGAATTTTACTAGTAGAATTTACCGATCTCTTATTGAGTCAGGGCATGGAACTTAGAGCCGCGGCAGCAGAGGCTGCCAGAACCAGAATGACTCCGGTAATCCTTACAGCTGTAGCGGCCATTCTTGGATTAATCCCTTTAGCTATTGGACTTAATTTGAACTTTGTTTCATTATTTACAACCGGTGATGCGAAGTTATTCATAGGTGGTGACAATGTAGCTTTATGGGGTCCATTGAGTTGGACGATGATCTTTGGATTGATCTTTGGAACTTTCCTTACATTGATCATGGTGCCAAGCATGCTTGTCTTGATAGAGAAATTCAAAACAAGATTATTCCGTAGAATGGGTCGCGAATATTCTGCTGAGAAATCAGCACATGAGCGTAAATACCATGATTCATTAATGGATGATGCTGAAGTGACTACTGCATCACATTAGTATGTATTAAGAATAAGTGATTTATAAAATTAAGAGCCGGTGCGTGAGTATCGGCTCTTTTTTGTTTTACCACAAAGGTCAAATTGGTTATACCACAAAGTTCACAAAGGTTTCCTTCATTAATTAACTAGCTATTATTTTGAGTAGTTGAAAAATTAAAATAAATAATTAATTTATCGCTTAAAAAGGTGCAGAGCACCACCCTATTTATAGCAACTATCAAATGGTGTTTCCCAGGTGCAGCGCACCGAAATATTAAATTTATTCAAAAAATTCAAACAAATATTCGTCTTTGTATTTGATTTCATTTTTTCTTAACATCTCCAGGTATTCATCTCTGAATGAAACTTTTCGATGATGTTTTTCCTGATTAAGAACATATTTAGCAACAGCATCAATCTGAGAATGTGCATTTGTGAAAGCTCCATAACCATTCTGCCATTTAAAATTCGAATTACAAAAATTTCGGTTATTGATCCATTTGGTAGTAGATGTCTTTACTTCTTCAACCAAATCTGGTATAGTTTGATTTAAATTATATCCAATAAACAAATGGATATGGTCTGTTGCGGCACCTACAGCAATTAGCTTATGCCCTTGTTCCTGAACTATTTTGGTGGTGTATTTTTCTAATTCTGTTTTCCATGAAGATTGAATTAAAGCAGCTCTATATTTAACTGCATATACTATATGAAAATAAGCTTGGCGATATGTGTTTCCCACAATTATATATTTTTTAATGGTTAAAATTTGATTCGTTCAATATATCGGTGCGCTGCACCGGGGTGAATAATAATTTAATTTAACTATAAAAAGAGTCGGTGCGCTGCACCTATCCTAAGTTTCACATTTTTTCTAAAATAGTTTTTATTAAACAATTATGATGGTTCGTCTTTTATGAATTTCAATAGCAAAGCCAATCACTTTATGTGTCAATTCATCATTCGTCATTTTCTTTTATTTAGGTATTTTAAATTTTCGGGTGAACAAAACAAATATAATAAACTTTCGCAAATATTAATATACAAAATGTTTTATTCAAAATAATTTCATTCTAATTATATGACAGAATGGCTCCTCTCTCTGCCCTCTCATTCCATTATTATTTCACATAGAACTGTGTTCAAGCCCTGGATTTAATAAAGTCTTTATTTATATATATCTAAACACATTTTTCAAAAACAACAAAGCCAATATCTGCTATTCTTTTTTATTAACAAGTTGAAAGCCTTTGCGGTAAAATCTTTTTTTTACACTTTTTTACACTTTTTGAACTTCTCTTAAACCTTTACCTCATCTCCTACCCTCATCTTTGCATTATCAAACAGATCAAAATATTCCTTTTCACATTTTTGATTTGATTAAGCATCGGCCGGTTAATTAAAAACAAACAATCGAATTAAATAACATACTAACTTAATGAAGTTATTAATTTTTATGATCGTTGGATTTCTTTCTTTGATGGTTTCTATAAAACTTTCAGGACAAGAAATAACCTCTATTCAAGATTCTTTTAAAGTGAGCGGCTCTGCTGGGATTCAACTTACTTCTTATAGTTCCAATGGCATCCAGCAAAGAAGAAAACCATTTAGCTATCTGCTCAATGGGAGCATCAACCTCAGTAAAGGTGACTTTAGCATTCCATTATCATTCACTTATTCCGAACAGGAAAGATCCTTCAGCCAGCCATTTAACCAATTTGGAATAGCTCCAACCTACAAATGGATAAAAGCATATATAGGTTACCAAAATATTACTTGGAGTAAATTTAGCCTCGCAGGGCATCAACTCCTAGGTGGCGGTGTCGAACTTACACCCGGTAAATTTAGAATTGGCTTCGTTGCAGGAAGATTTCAAAGAGCGACTGGAATAGACACGACTAAAGTTAGGACCTATTTACCCGCCTACAAGAGAACAGGCTTTGCTGCCAAAATCGGTTATGGTACAGAAACTAGTTTCATCGATTTTGTATACATGAGATCAAAGGACGATGATAGCAGTCTGCCTACTCAATATATGGATAGTGCCACTATGGTGCAACCGGGAAAAAATGATGTGCTTGCTGTAAAGACTCAATTAAAAATCGCCTCCTTCATGAATGTGTATGGAGAAGCCGCAGTAAGCGTCTTTAATAGAAATATAAAGGCACTAGAAAAGGCCCCAAGCGATGACTGGAAGGCATTATCTAATATCGTTGGCGCACAGACTATTGCAACGCATATATATTTTGGTATGGAGGCCGGTACTAATTTTAACTTTAAAGGACAAAATCTTAGTTTATTCTACAAACGCATCGCCCCTGATTTTCAAAGCATGGGAGCCTACTTTATTGAAAATGATCTTAATGCATATGGCATTAGACATAATTTTGGCTTTTGGCAAAATAAAGCCCAGGTGAGCTATGGCATGAGTATTTATAGCGATAACCTAATGAATAAAAAGCCTGTAACTACTTATAGATATCAACCCAATATCAATCTTTCATTAAATCCGTCTCAAAATTGGGGAGTAGATGTCTCTTGGATGGATCTTTACACAAAACAAAAAGATGGTTTCGTATCTGTCAATGATACCATTATCATGCAGAACAGAAACCCAGGTTTTACCATTAGTCCAAGGGTCAATTGGGGCAACACTTCATTATACCACATGGTTGTGGCAAGTTACATGAATATGAGAATGGTAGACAATAATGCTTTTACAGCCGCTTATATGGAATACAGCACACAGATAATTAATCTAATGTATAATCTTTCGTTGCTTCAATCTCAAGCCTCAATATTTGTAGGTGTCAATCACACTAAAAATATAACAAACGCATTTACAGAAACAGGCAACGGTGGAAGCATTGGTTATAACCAGACCTGGCAAGAAGGGAAGATCACAGCAAATGGAGCTTTGGGATTGCAGGCATCAGATATCAATAAAAACTATACAATAAATGCAGGGCTCAATTATAACCTCAAAAAACGCCACAACTTCGGAGTAAACATCAGCTTTTTAAATAATAAATCAGATAACATTAACAGTCAAAATTTCACCGAATTCACTGGTGTTTTAAGATACACAATAAATTTTTAACGAAATGATCCAAAAAGTTATAAAACTAGCTTTCTTATTCTTCAGCATATTTTGTGCTGTCAACACTGATGCACAAATGGTTGTAAATACGACCATTCTGCCTCCGTATTCTCCATATTTATCTGACTATGTCAGCTTCGGGAATAAGGTAGTAATCATGGTAAGCAATCCAACGCCGACATTGAGATCTATCAAATTGATGGGTTCAATCACCGGAAACGGAATCTCTATCAAAACTTCTCCCAATTTCATGCCTTCTACTCCCATCATAGTGCAGCCTATGGCTACTATTCAAGTAATGGGAAATCAACTGGCTCCTTATTATAATACTGATAATCTATCTATACAGGGCATTTCAGTAAGTCAGTTGGTCAATGGAAATGGTTTGCCGGAAGGTACTTATACTTTCTGCTATTACGCCGCAGATTACAACACAGGTGCGCCACTAAGCAATCAAAACGCTGGATGTGCCACAATTACCATATCACACCATGAACTTCCTATACTTATTCAGCCAATGTGTGATAGTAAGGTAAGCCCCAAAACTCCTCAAAACCTTTTGTTTTCCTGGACAGTACCTGCTGGCGTAAATCCTATCAATATCGAATATGAATTGACTATGGTTGAACTTCTTCCGGGTCAGAATCCTACTCAAGCTCTTAATGCCGCTACTGAACCTGTATTTTTCAGAAAAACCGTCCCAGTAACTAGTTATCTTTATAGCCAGGTCAATCCTCAACTCACTAAAGATAAATAATATGCATGGAGGGTAAGAGCTAAACCAAAACCCGGCAAGAATGCATTATTTAAAAACAACGGCTACAGCACCGCTTGTTCATTTGAATACAAAACCTCTGGAGGTGGTATCAATCCTGGAGGAATAGACGACCTCTCTACTCCTCCACAGAAACCTAATTATATGTTGCCTGGGGATGACAATGCGTGTGTATCCGGATGTGAATTGCCTGCTCCAGGCAATACCTCCCCTTATTCAACTAAAATAAATGACACGATATCAATAGGTAAATTTGCTATGATTATCAAGACAATTAATGGCAATAATGGTACAGGAATAATACACATTCCTTTTATGAAAGTTAATGTGGCTGTGGATTTCACAGGATTACAGGTAAATACTGACAAACAGGCTTTTGGTTCCTCCAAAGCAATCGCGCATGTGGATGGAGCGAATTTGCTCGACCAGGCCACAGCAACTGATCCTAACGGTACTTTGCAAATGACCAGGGACAAATACAATGAGATAAATAATTATGTCACTCAGGGTAATCGACTAGTCAGTAAGTTCAGCCCAGGCATGCAAGAAATAGGTGTTCCTTTTGCATTTGACAAAAATGGTCTTAACCTTCAAATCGTGGGATTAATATTTACACCAACACAAGGATACCTCAATTCAATCTTCGGTTATGACCTGGCAGAATCATTTGGTAATGAGTTCGTAGATTTTTCAAAGAAAGGATTATGCATCCGACCTAATGGATATGGTATTGCCCCGAAATTTACCCTTGCCGCTGACAAAGTCATCGCATTAAGCGACTATGTTGACCTTAAGTTCTTAAAAGGAGATAATACTTACATGGAACTTGACTGCGATGGTATAAAAGCAGTCAAACTTTCAGGCGAATATCTTATTTCCAGAGAAAAATTACTTCCAGTAGAAAATGACAAAATAGTCCAAGGTAATTCAAGGGTTAAAGTTCCTTTTTCAGTTAATGTTACAGAAGGAGCTAACTGGATGTTTAATTCTACTATGGTCCCATCTACCTTTACAGTACCTGACGCACAAGATTTCCGATTCAAAGTAGAGGATATTGTGTTAGATATGCATAATAATCAAAATCCAACCGGTCTTAAATTTCATCCCAATCATCCTTTCTTTGGTAACAATAACCCTGAGTGGAAGGGATTATACATAGGAAATGTTACAGTTACGTTCCCGGATGGATTTAAGAAAAAAGATAAAAACATTTCCTTTGGTGTTGAAGATCTGATGATAGACAAGACAGGTTTCTGGGCAAGGATAGAATCCAATAATGTGTTGAGTATTTCTGATGGTTCTGTGGGTAATTGGCAGTTAAGTATTTCCACACTCAGCCTAAACATCGAAGCCAGTGCATTAGCTGGTGGCAGCATGGAAGGTGATATAAAAATTCCGATAGCCGAAACTGGTCTGGGATATACAGCTGCTATTCAAAAGGGCAATAATGGCACAGATTGGCAGTTTGGAATCACTCTTCAGGATAATCTGGAAGCAAAACTTTGGGTTGCCAAATTACAACTTGAAGAAGGGAGTTCCGTTACGATCGAGAAAGTAAATAACGTAATCAAACCGATCGCAATTCTTAATGGAAAAATAAGCATTGGTTTTGACCAAAGTCCTAATAATCAGACACCATTATCAAAACTGGCATTGAATGGAATAAAATTCCAGGAGCTTAAAGTCACCGGTGGAAATGTCAAACCGGAGGTAGATCTTGCATTCGTTTCATTGGAAAGTCAACCTGAAGGCATGTTCTCAATGAACAAATTCCCTATTAACCTAACAGCACTTTCCTATGACAATGGGCTGAAACCAGGAATCAGTTTTGGATTAAAAGTCAATTTATCAAAAGGAACAAATGCTTTCGAAGCTGAAACCAATATCAAGGTAAAAGCAAAATGGAATGGTGGTGCTAAGGAGTTTGAATTTGAAGGCATAGAATTACAAAAAATCGCAATCGACTGCGATCTGGGCGTGATCGCTGTTAAAGGTTCTATTGATTTGTACAAAGATGATCCTACTTATGGCACAGGATTCAGAGGAGACATGGAAGCAACACTTAAATTTGCCTCTGTTGCTATTAATGCGACCATACAGTTAGGTAAAATAGGCCCTTCTGATCAACCAAATGAAACAGGATCTGACTATCGTTACTTCTTTGTTGATATTGGAGCAAGATGGGGCGTGGGCGGTTTGCCAATACCGGGTGTAGGAGCAATTGCATTCTACGGCTTCGGTGGAGGTGTCTACAGAAATATGGATAGGGTCAATGTAGAGGCTGTCACTAATGATAAGATAAATAATAATCAAGGGCCCGGAACTTTAAAAGCAGGCGAAACAAGAAGTGGTGTGATCTATACCCCTAAAAAAGGAACTTTCGGTTTTATGGCTTCAGTGACGATTGGCACTACAGGTGAACCAACCAGTTTTAATGCGGATGTGAAACTCACTGTACAGTTTAACACAGATGACTTTGGAATTACCAAATTAGCTTTGGAAGGTGATGCATTTATCATGGGACCTATTGCTGACAGAGATAAAAGATTGTTGAAAGTTGGTATTGATATAGAACTTGATTTTGAAAAACCAATGTTTCATGCTGCAGTTACTATTGATGGAGGATTCAATCAAAGTGCTTTAAAAGTCACTGTAAAAGCTTCATTGACTTTGCATTTCGAACCGGGAATATGGTACGTCAAATTAGGTGAATGGACTAACGATGACGAGCCATGGAATGACCCTAAAAGAATACAAGTAGATATCGCTCTAGGGAGTCAGGTCGTCAATGTCAGTCTTAACTTTAATGCCTATTTCATGATGGGTACCGATATAGGTGACTTACCTAGATCTCCACTAAAAGTTAGACAGGCACTTGGTTTGAATGGAAATGAAAATCCAAAAGCACCAAATACCAAGGTATATTTAGGCAAGGGCTTTGCTATGGGTGTAGGAATGAAGTTTGATTTAAATGCTAAGTTCTTTATCTTTTATGCCAATCTGGAATTCATCTTAGGCGCCGATTTATTACTTTCAAAATCAACTGTGACATGCAATGGTAGTTCAGATTACGGCATCAACGGATGGTATGCAAAAGGGATTGCTTACGCATACTTGCATGGTGATGTAGGATTAGAACTAAGATTATTTGGAGTTCATGGTAAATTTAGCTTACTTGAATTTACCGCCGCGGCACAAATGAGAGCAGAATTACCTAATCCAAACTGGGTAAGAGGTGACTTTGCCATCAGCGGTAGTATTCTCAACGGTCTTATTAGTGTTAAGACCAAATTTTCTCTTGAAGTTGGTGAAAAATGTGTGTGGGGTGATGGTACAGGATTGGAACTTCCCATGATTAATGAATTGCTTCCCGAAGATGGCACAAAAGATGTATCCGTATTCGAGGCACCACAAGCATCATTTAATTATCAGGTAAATATGCCGGGTGGCAACAAGACTTTTACTTTGAAAGATTTCAGCTCCGATCCAAAAGGGAAAAGCAGAAAGTTTAAATTAGTTTTAGAGAAGGTTGAACTTGCTAGAGGACTATCTGTCGTTCCTGGCAAATATCACTTGAATAATGAATATAATGGGCTAACTTTCATAGCCGACAATTGGCAGGAAGGAGAAAAAGAATACAAATTTACAGTGGTGGTCAATGCATATGAAAAAGTGAGCGGAAGTTGGAAATTGATCAAGAATGAACCCAAATTTATAAAATACACTACAGGTAAGCGTCCTGATTATATTCCGGAAGAGAATGTAGTAAGCGCTTTCCCTCAGTTGAGTCAGAGATATTATCTATCTGGTGATAATGATAAAGCTGATATTTATTTGGGCTCTGCTCAAGATGAACTTCTAGCTGTAAAAGAAGATGATAAGTACAAATACACCTTCAAAATGAGATTAACAAATCTGGAGACAAAAAATTCATTAGATTTTCCATTCACGCAAAATGGTAAGCACTTTAATTTCGCGATTCCAACTAATCTGCAAAAAGAAACAGTCTATCAAATAAGAATGATTAGAATCGCTACGCCGAAATCCAAGCCAGTAAATATCGCAAAGAATACAAAAAATGTATACAGAGATGAAGATGGCAATGTGGTAGCAGCTCCAACCAAACCGGGAAATAAGATCAATGATAAAATGCCAATGGGAAACATACCTAATAATGGCGGTGGAGGTATTAATCCTAATTTTAATATTTCCTCAGGACAAATGGCTAGTTCTAGTAAACTCACCATTAAATACAATGAGGTAAAGGAACGCCAGGCTTCAGGAAAAGTAATTGAAAAAGAATTATTCAAGTATTATTTCAGAACAAGTAAGCATAGCACGGCAGCTGAGAAATTTGGAAATGGATATAAAGTTGATAAGCTATCCGGCGACCAAAGTTATCTCGGAAACATCACGATAAGAGGTACAAATTATACCTTTGGACATAGAGCAGTCTTCCCGCTACTGGTAGGTCAAGAAAACATGGATCTCTATGAAGCTTACGGATATTACAAAGAAAATTTTGATATCAAAGTTGAACCTCTAGCAAAACCAGAAGTAATCTGGGGCACTAACAGCTATTACAAAAATCTGGACAATCGAATTTACAATTACGGATATAAAGGCAGTAAGAATGCCACAGCAAATGGGCTAAAAGGTGATCGGTATTCTCAGGGTAATTATAGCTTCTTTGGTATCGACGACCAACTATTTTCAAAAAGGCCAATCGAAGCTATTAAAATGTGGAATGCAGCTACAGAGGGTCCTATAAATCTCAACGGTGATCAAAAAATATTGGTACCAAAAGGAAAATTGTCTTCAAATGAAATAAATAAGGCAAAACAAGGACAGAAGATCGTAGAACAGAATCCTAAAAACCCTGTATTGCCTGTCAATATTTATTTGGGAGGAGTTGCATTAAACGATGCTGCATATGTATTCGAAAAACACAAAAACTATTGCTTTGATGACTATGTATTTGAATATAAAGAAGAAAAATGCATAAAATCATATGCAGTGCCTGCCTTGACATTTATGTTTACTTCAGGTGGATTTCCCAATAATAATCCATATAGTATGAATGCGGGAGATGGAACGAAGTTTTCAATTAAATATGGATATTACGGCAACAATTCATATAAAAAAGAGCTGAATTTTAATCCGTAAAAAAATTGAAGTATAAGTAATTTAATTTCTAATTATTTTAAAAAAAATAAATGAAGTATAATAATATAATAATCCTGATTTTAATGGTTGTAATGGGCGGAAATATTTTGGCTCAAAACGAAATTCCTCAAAATCAGCTAAGTGATACAGCCAGAATTAGAAGTCATGGAGCCACCAGTAGGGCAACTAATGATAGAATCATTCTTAGATGGGCTCCTTCTGATTTTAATTATTGGGATATGGGCAACACATATGGTTACAATATTGAAAAAATCGCTTTTAAGTCAGATCCTTTCAATACAGCAATTGAAAATGCCAATGAGGATGTGACATGGAGAAAAATAACTGAAACTCCTTTAAAACCATGGACACTTGATCAGTATAAAGTAGCTTCAAAAGATACCACAAATAAATATTTGGGTGTAGCGATGGAAATGCTTTATGGAGAAATCTATGGTAACAAAGATGTCCTAAAAGGCGAAAATATGGCTAATGCAATGAATGAGCAGCAAAATAAACATGCTTATGCTTTAATGGCAGCTGACCTTGATGCTCCTACTGCACTTAGCTTGGGGTTGAGATTTGAAGACACTGATGTCAAACCAGGGATTTTTTATTTATATCGAGTTACAATTGCTCATATTGATCCAGAATATCCAACAGATACTTCTGAAATATACGTGGATTTCAGCAAAAAATACAAACCACAGCCTGTCACAAATATGTGGCAGGAAGCTGGTGATGGTGAAGTACTGATCTCATGGACAAGAACGAATCAATCAGCTTTCTCAGCTTATGACATCGAAAAATCAGAAGATGGTAAGTCTTGGAAAAAATTAAACAAACGCCCCTATGTCAGCAGTTTCGAAAAGAATGAAAAAGCATTTATTTATGTAGATTCTATGGTAGTTAATAATAAAAACTATTCTTACAGACTCAGAGGATATACTCCTTTTGGTGATCAGGGCCTTTATTCTGAAATCATTAAATCAACCCCCATAGACCTTACTCCCCCGGCACCTGCATACAGCATCAAAGCCTCAGATAATGGAGGCGCAGTTAAAATCGAATGGGAAGCAACTCCAAACGAACCGGATTTTGATGGATTCTATGTAGGACGCAGCGGTTTGCCTACTGGAGGTTTTGTCAAAATCAGTAAAAAACTCGACAAAAAAGAAAGGGCATTTATTGACTTCCAGGCCAATCCACTTGAAGACAATTATTATGCCATATTTAGTGTAGATAAGTCAGGTAATGAATCAATGAGTTATGTTGATTTAGGTTATATAGTCGATAGCTTACCTCCAGAGCCTCCTACAGGAATGAAAGGTTCTATCGATACTTCCGGGTTAGTCATAATATCATGGAATAGAGGTCCAGAAGCTGATATCATTGGATACAGAGTTTATTGGGCAAATGATACATTGGCAGAATTCTCTCAACTTACCGGTGAGGTCTTTGCAGGAACAATCTATGGTGACTCAATTAATATTAAGACCTTATCAGAATATGCTTATTACAAAATTGTAGCAGTAGATCATAGGTATAATCACAGTCAATACAGCAAGATACTAAAGTTACAAAAACCGGATATCGTGCCGCCTGCTGCACCACTTATCTCTAAGTATGAGCAAGGACAACTTACCGTCTCTTTCTCCTGGATCAATAGTTCTTCCGATGATGTGGTCAACCATACGCTCGAAAGGAAGTTTGAAAATGAGGAATGGAAAAAAATGGCTGTATTCACTAAAAATGAAAAGGAATATACTGATAAAGGCTTATTAGCAGGAAAATCATATGCCTATAGAATAGTGGCTTTGGATGATGCCGGAAACAAATCAATTTCTAAGGATTTGGAAATAACTGCAGTGGACCGTGGGAAACGTGAGAATATTCAAGGATTTAAAATAGTAACTAACAATGGCAAGTCTATGCTTGAATGGAAATACGAGCAAAAAGGGAATTATGTTTTTGTGGTTTACAAACAAAATTCTTCGAAAACAGGTTTTGATCCAATTGGCCGATTAAAAAACACGGAAAAAACTTATCAGATCCAGAATGTTAACGATGTCTATGGTATTAAAGCAATTTATAGTGATGGAGGAGAAAGCAAAATGGAGACTACCAATTAAATTCCATAGCATTATATAATGAATCAAAAAGAAACTAATATTAAATAATCCCATATTTATCCGGCCTGTAACTAATCCTGCAGGCTGGTTTTTCTATTTTCACTAATAATTAATCATAATTTATACCTTTATACAAACTGAAATAATGTTTTGACAAAAATTCAATCATATCTTTTATTAAGCATGATATTTCTGCTGCCGGATTTAACTTCGGCTCAAAAGAGTAGAAGTGAATTCGAATATCTTAGTTCGAATGACGGCCTAATTCAAAACCACGTTTTCAGTATTAATCAAGATGAATATGGTTTCATGTGGTTCTGCACCCAAGGTGGCCTTTCTAAATATGATGGATTTACATTCACCAACTTTATTCACCTGGAGGATGATAGCACCACCATTTCTAATTCATTTGCTGACAGGTTTTTGATAGATAAAAAAGGTAATTATTGGGTCACAACTTATCGTGGGTTCAATAAGCTGAATCGGAAAAAAGGAACATTTAAGCGATATATTCATGATGATAATGATGTGTATAGTCTATATAATAACCAGACAAAAGGTATGGTGGAAGATAAAGATGGTCATATATGGATAATCCATTCAAAAGGTGTTGATGAATTCGACCCAGTCACAGAAAAGTTCACACATTATCTGCATAAAGACTTCGGTGTAGCGCGCTATACCGGAGATATATCAATCGCTCCTGATGGAAATATATGGGCACTCGGACTTAATGGACTTTACAAAGTAATGCGTAATGAAAAAATACTCAAATCTTATGGAGAACCATTCTTTAAATCTTCTTCCAGCCTTGAAGGAAAAGCAATCTACTGTGAGGAAGATGGGATAATATGGCTAGGATATAATAATGGTCTTGCTACTTTTAATCCTAAAACCGAGAAATTTACTCCATTAAAAGTTGAAGGTCAAGACAGGCACATTACTGCAATAATGAAGTATTCTATGGGAACCTTGGCGTTGGGCACAATGAGTGATGGCTTATTAATTTATTCTCCATTAAAAGATAAAATCCTTACCCATTTCCGATATTCTCCATCTGATCCAAAAGGACTAATGGGTTCTTCTATATATTCATTGTACACAGACAAAAATAAAAACTTGTGGGTGGGACTATTTTCTGGTATTAATCGCTTTAATTATCATACACAGCGTTTTAGAGTTCTAGAAAATGAGGATGGTATTAATAATCTTAAAAATTATACCCTTTTGGTATATCAGGACCCACAAGGTCTATACTGGTTTAATACCATGGAAGGACTTTTCCTGCGCAAGGGTCTTTATGAAGATTATATTAATTTCCTTAAACCACCTTTATTTTCAGAAGGTTTTAACGATGTAAAATGCATTGAAGGTGATTCTCTGGGTAGGACATATATGTATATTAGGTTAAATGGATTGTATCTTTTGGATAATGAAAAGATGCGCTTTAACAAAATTGGCAAAGGAGATGTGGTTACTAGTGGGGCAGTGAATAGAATGCATACGGATGTTAACAAGATCAATACCCTTTGGCTTGGTTCTAATGAAGGTTTGTGCAAGTTTGACAAGATTACTCAGGATACATTTTGGTATAGGCCTACTCTATTGAACACCGAACTTACTTCTAATTCAGTTAGCTATTTTACCCAATTTAATAATGGAAAAATTGCCTTTAGTTCATCAGGCAAAATATGTCTTCTGGATCCTGTTTCAAAAAAGATAGAAGTACTTCCATTAAAGGAAAAATTGAAAGGAACTATGCGCGGCATTTATGTCAATAAAAATATACTTTGGATAGCTACCAACACCAATATATATACATATGATCCAGCCAGAAAGACACTAAAAATATTATATGACAAAAATAGTAAAAGTCCACTTAAAAGTGATGGAATCCAAATCGATAAAGATGGTATTGCCTGGAATACCCATGATAAATATATTCAAAGGATTAATTCTACTACAGATGAAGTAATAAGTTACCAAACAGAAGACGGATATATCAATGGAAGCGGCGCAACTTCTTTGGATGGGGATATTATGTTTGCTGGCACATCAGGTGCACTTTTTATATCACCGGAACATTACTATAAAGACACCTCTGCTCCAAAAGTTATTTTTACCAGACTTGACATAGCTAATGCTGAAGTAAAGTTTGATGAGCAACATGAATTTATTGATCAGATAAAATTAAATTTTTCCGACAAAGTATTTACAATTCATTATGCAGCGTTGCACTTCATCCTTCGCGATCATATTAAATACAGGTATCAATTAGTCGGATTTGATCAAAAGTGGATGGATGCAGGTGAAAAAAGATCTGTTACATATACGAATTTAAGACCCGGAGATTACACTTTGATGGTAGAAGCTATAAATGAAGATGGCATTAAGTCGAAAACTCCTTTAATTCTTAAGGTTAATATTAAAGCACCCTTTTATCTTACCTATCCATTCTATATACTTGTAGCCGGATTTATTGCATTCCTCATTTATCTATATATCAGAGTTGAAAAAAAAGCAGCAAAATTCAATAAAGAAAAAGAGTTGGCAGAGCAGAATGCAGCATATAAAAGTCTCTTTTTAGCCAATATGAGCCACGAAATAAGAACACCTATGAACGCTATCATCGGTTTAAATAGATTGCTATTAGACACCCCACTCAACCAAAAACAAGATCAATATGTCCACGCCATACACTCTTCAAGTGAAAATCTCTTGTGGATAGTAAATGACATTCTGGATCAGGCAAAAATAGAAAGTGGAAGGTATACTATCAATAATAAACCCTTCGAACCGCTGATGATTATATCACAATTACATACACTATTCGATTTTAAAGTCAAAGAAAAAGATCTTGAATTTAATATTTCAACTTCTGGTGAATTGCCAAATAAGCTCATGGGTGACCAAGTCAGGTTATTTCAGATCCTGACAAATTTGATCAGCAATGCAATTAAATTTACGAAGCAAGGAAGCGTAACACTTTTATATGAATGCAACACCTGTTGAAGAGGATAAAACAAAACTCAATTTTGAGATTAGTGACACAGGCATTGGCATACCGGATGACAAACTTGAAAGCATCTTCGAAAGTTTTAAACAGGTCAATGAATATGAAACTGTGGGAAATCAGGGAACAGGATTAGGACTCAGTATCGTTAAAAATCTTGTTGAACAATTAGGAGGCAATATCAGGGTTTCATCAACTCATGGAACAGGTTCAAAATTTCACTTCGACCTAATATTTGAGAATGCTGCTGTTCATCTAACGGAGATAGGGAAGGAAAAGCAAAAGCCATTACCCAAAGGTCTCCGAATACTACTCGTCGAGGATGCACCTTTAAATCAATTGGTCGCGGTAGAGTTGCTAAAAAAATACATTGTTCATGGCATGACTGATATTGCAGAAAACGGTTTATTCGCAGTCGAAAAAATAAAAAGCAAAAATTACGACCTTGTCCTGATGGATGTTAAGATGCCTGTAATGAATGGTATTGAAGCCACAATTTCAATCCGCAACATGGAAGACGAATACTTTAAAAACATTCCTATAATTGGGCTTACAGCCAATGCAATTCCGCAGCAGATTAGAGAATGTATTAATAGTGGAATGAATGATTGTATTACCAAGCCTATCAATGCTGATGAATTGGTAAATAAAATTTCCAAATATTTCAATCCATGATAGATACCAGCCTTTTAAGATCATTATTTGAAGATGAAGCGCTCGTCAAGAAATATCTGGCTGTATTTCGTCAAGATGTCCCTTTGTCCATGTCGGATATGAAGAGCTCCATTTTAAACCAGGATTGGGAGCATACCTCAATAATTGCGCATAGTCTTAAAAGTCAACTTCAATATCTCAATGAAACTCAAGCTTCTGAAACGGCTCTTTCTATTGAAAAAATGTGTGAAACAGGACTAGAACCTGATTTAGAAATACTAACAAGTGAAATCAAAACATTGGAAAATTCTCTGCAGAACATATTTAAAAATCTTGATGAGGTGCTCTGAAAAATAAAGTCAGAAGTTAAAAATTAGAAATTAGAATGAGCTCCGGAACATAAGTTGTGGTTGAGATCAATGTTGTACTTCCAAATCATCCGTTTTGCTCAAAAAAAATTAGAAATTAGAAGGTAGAAATTAGAATGAGGCTTTGGAACATAAGTTGTGGTTGAAATCAAGTTTGTACTTCCGAATCATCCGCTTTGTTCAAAAAAAATTAGAAATTAGAAGGTAGAAATTAATATGAGCTGCTGAACATAAGCTGTAGTTGAGATCAAGGTTGTACTTCCGAATCATCCGATTTGCTCAAAAAAAATTAGAAATTAGAAGGTAGAAATTAGAATGAGCTGCGGAACATAAATTGTAGTTGAGATCAAGGTTGTACTTCCGAATCATCCACTTTGCTTATGAAAAATTAGAAAGTAGAAAGTAGTTCATCTGTAACACTTTGCTTCCAAAATCAAAAAGATAACTTAAATAAGGTGAAATGTGATATGTAAAATGTCGATTAGCACAATATCCCCTTCTGCAAGAGGGGGCCAAGGGGAAGTCTTTGATTCGTTACAGTTTTTATCCATATAAAATTTTGATTTACAGCAAATTAAAATTAGTTATATAGAAGAATGAGGTTCCTGAAGATTACTTAATACCCAAATCTAGGAAGTAAGCTCCATTACTGATTACTGATTACTCATTACTGATTACTGATTACTGACATACTGATATACTGATATACTGATATACTATAATACTACTGACCACTAATCAACAACCTATACCCTGTCCCATGGATATTCAGTATCTCTATATTTGGATCGCTTTTAAGATAGCTCCTTAGTTTGCTGACATAAACGTTGAGACTTCGCTCTCTGAAAGAATGCTCATCATCCCAAATTTGTTTTAAAGCATGATCTCGGATCACGATGCCATCAGGAGCTTCGCAAAACATCTTCAACAATTTTGCTTCGATGGCACTAAGTTTTATTGGGTAGGTGCTATCGACGATTTCTCTGCTCTCAGCATTAAATTTGAACTTTCCCAGATCAAATTGTGAAATACTTTTTCTTATTGTATGATACATTTCAGTCCTTTTAAGAATGGCCTTAATACGCAGATAGAGTTCCTGCATACTGAAGGGCTTTGTGATATAGTCATCAGCACCTGCTTCAAGACCTTTTATCCGATCGTCCTTCTCAATATTCCCTGTCAAAAAAAGAAATGGGGTGTCAGGCTTCAATATTTTTATCTCCTCAGCCAATTGAAAACCGTTTTTCAAGGGCATTTTGATATCTAGAATACAGAGTTTGAAATTGTTTTTTTTCAAATCCTCTAATGCATCATAGGCATTGTGATGAAGACTGCAGCTGAATTCTTTTGCTTCAAGATATTCTTTGACCATGGGACTCAAAGACCGGTCATCATCAACCAGCAGAATTTTTGGAGTATCAATCATACAAACAGTTTGAGCTAAATATTAGTAAGAAATAACATCGACAAAACTTATTTTTATTTATTTTTCATTAAAAAAATTTCTCTAAAGCCTAATTTCAAATTGTAAGTTATAACAAAGCTGACATTATTAGGATTTTAAAAAATAAACAGAGTTCCATTATCTTACTTAGAAGTTTCATTTAGATCAAAGATAAGAGTTAATATGAATTCAAAGACTCCCAAAAACAAAAGATGAGCTAAATAAAGTATTTAAGATGAAGTCCTTTTATATCTATAAAAATATAATTAAAAGTTCATTTACTTATAAAACAAGCGCTCAGATATCTGCAAATTATCTTAATTCATCATCATAATATCCAACTTGAATAATTTTAACAAATTATTTTATTGACCAATTTGGCTGAAGTTTTTCTAAAAATTAATGCCTTTTTTAGACGTAATCTAGAATAATTCCAAATATAGGCGGAATTTTCGTCGATTTTAATCAATTTAATTCACGGAATATAATTTGGCAAAATGCTATGTCTAAGCTAGTAAGTTGCAAAAACAACTAAAGGTGCTGACAAATATTTGTTTTTATTCGAGTCTTCAATTATCTTTGCGGCCTTAACTAATAAAATATAATTTTAATTACAAAACTATGAATGGTAAGTACTTTACATTTTTAACTTTATTTCTAGCACTAAGCATCAGTTTGAATGCTCAGAAATCAATTTCAGTAGCTAACAGAGCCGCAGAAAAATGCCTGGTAACCAACCCTGGTCAGTCAGCCTCTGCTAGTCATTCTCATTTGGTGCAAACAATTAAATCTAAAGCAAATCCTTCAGAAAGAGCAAATCAAAAATTTGCCCTGGCTGAAGAATTCACAAATGCATCATGTCCTCCATGTGCTGCTCAGAATCCTGCTTACAACGCACTTTTGCAAAGCAAAACTGACAAAGTAATTGCTGTAAAATATCAAGTGTGGTTTCCTGGATACGATCCAATGTATGAAACTAACACTCCTGAAGTAAGAGCAAGATGGACAGTTTATGAAGAACAAACAGCTGCTTTATATGCTGACAATGGTCTTGGTGGGGTTCCTTCTGCATTTATAGATGGCTACATGGGTAACGGATCTTATGGCGGTGGCAACTGGGCTAGCGCATATTACGGTGCACCTGTAGGATATAATGCTGCTGTAATTGATTTTGCTGCCGCTACTGAAAGCCCGTTGGATATCTCAGTAAGTCATGAATATAACGCTAATGTGGACTCTATCTTTATCAGTGTTTTAATTTCAAACAATTCAGGAAGTGAATTTACAAATACAGGTTACCAGTTACATGCGTATCTATTAGAGCAAGATCTTAAATTCCCTACTGCACCGGGAACAAATGGTGAGGCAGCTTTCGAACATGTTTTCAGAAAAGCGGCTTCTAACATAAATGGTGATAATGTGATCCCTGCTACGATAGCAGATGGCGATGCGTTTACTTACACTTATGCAGTAGCTATGGAAGATTACTTCTTTATTTTTTACTGATGTAATAGCTTACAACCAAACTAAGACTCTTAGCTTTGGTTCAGTTTCTGTACCTGCTGGTTCTTCTATTATCAATGTAGCACTTATCTCTTTCAACAATGGAGCTATTGATGATAATACAATCAATAATGCTACCACATCTTTTAGCTTCAATTATTTAAGCGAACAAGGTGAACCAGCACCTGTTGCTAAAGATTTCGAGGCATCTCTTGACTTCCCGGAAAATTTATTTATCGGTCAATCTGGATTTGCTTATATACTTCCGATTAATGCAGCCTTTATAAATGCTCCAAATGCAATGGGTGGTTATGCTAAGTCTGAAAATTCAATCCTATTTAACTTCTATGGTTGGAATCCTAGCGAAACAGTTCCTGCTACAATGACTATTACTCACAACAAAGTAAATATGCCTTCTAAGCCAATCTATAGCTTTGACTATGCATATGCTGGTTATACTGCTTCTGATGGAACATATGACAACGATAAATTTGAATTTTATTATTCATTAGACTGTGGTGCAACATGGACTCTATTCAAAAGTAAGCAACAAGCTACTTTGAAAACAAGTGCAAATCAAGGTGCATTCTTCGCTCCTAAAGCTAATCAGTGGAAATCTGATACTACAAGATTAGATGATCTTGCTGGTGTAGAGGATGTTGTTTTCCAGATCAGAGCAACTTCTGACTATGGTAACAATGGTTATTTGGATAATTTATTCATTGGTCAGGATGCAGTTAGTGCAGTTAACACGATCAAAAGCTTTGAGAACGTTAGCGTATTCCCTAACCCAATGTCTGATGTAATGAACATTAAGATCAATGCATTTACACCGGGTAACATTAGCATTAAATTGTTGGATTATACTGGAAGATTAGTTCAAACTTTGAACAACAATCAATTGATCCAAGGTGGTTCTAACAACCTTAGCTTCAACGTTGGTAATTTTGCTAACGGAATGTATATGGTACAAATAGAAAACAAAGAAGGTGTCAACATCTATCCTGTTTCTATCATGAAATAATATTTCGAAAATAATTTTAAAGAAAGCCGCGATGTTCTCATCGCGGCTTTTTTTTATTTATGTAAAGTCATCACCTTCTCACCTTCTCACCTTCTCACCCTCTCACTTTTCTCATTAAAAAATCATATATTTACTTTCTAAATCTATTAACATGCGCCTTGAACATGTCGGAATTGCAGTAGCCAATCTCGAAGAATCCAATGAACTATTTGCAAAATTATTTGGCAAAAATCCATACAAACAAGAAGATGTGGCAAGTGAAAATGTCACCACCTCTTTCTTCCAACTAGGCGAGAGCAAGATCGAACTTGTCGGCTCCAATTCTGAAACAGAAAACGCCATCAGCAAATACATTGGTAAAAAAGGCCAAGGCATCCACCACCTTGCATTCGAAGTTGATGATATCTATAAATCCATGGCTGACATGAAGGAAAAAGGATTTCAACTCCTCTCAGAAACGCCAAAACAAGGTGCCGACAACAAGCTCATCTGCTTCCTCCATCCAAAAACCACCAATGGCGTCCTAGTGGAACTCTGCCAAACGATGAAATAATTATAAATTATAAATGGTGAATTATAAATGATCACTTCCAGCTCTTGAAATAATGTCTATGTTTAACAAATATGAAAATTTACGAATATCCCCCTCGTCTGAGTGACTAGGGAGAGTCTAATTAACACAGTCCAAATTATGAATAAAAAGCAAAACTACGATACCCACACGCTATCCCCCTCGTCTGAGGGGGCCAAGGGGGAGTTTATCCTTCACAATCCAAATTATGATTAAAAAGAAAAGCCACGAAAACTCCACGATGTCCCCCTTTGGAGGGGGCCAAGTGGGTGGACAAGTTCATCTATCCGATTCCTAAATATATTATTGTGATTTCAAAACCCTTAATAAAAAACCTTACCTTAATAAACTACATCTAGACATATGACCAACAACGAAACATTTCAGGCTGCATTAAATCGCCTCAATCCAAATCAGAAAAAAGCAGTCGAAACTACCGAAGGTCCAGTCCTCGTCCTCGCCGGTCCCGGCACCGGTAAGACACAAGTTCTATCCGCGAGAATCGGGTATATCCTACAGCAAGGACTTGCCCAACCGCAGAACATTCTTTGTCTTACATTTACTGAATCCGGCGTCAATGCCATGCGGCAGCGACTTATGTCCTTTATCGGAAGTGATGCACTCAAGGTCAATATAGCTACTTTCCACAGTTTTTGCAATGCCATCCTTAGAGAACATCCGGAGCGCTTTGACATGGAAGATATGGACCTCATCACAGATCTGGAAAAAGATAAATACCTGCGAGAATTATTGGATGAAGTGCCCATTGGAAGCCCATTAAAGATGGAACTTAAAAGTCCCTACGGGCAGATCAACATGATCAAAGGTTTTTTTCAAACCATGCAAAAGGAAAATTGGAGTCCTGAATATGTTGTGGAAAAAAGTGATGAATTCGTCCGGGAAGAATTGAGTAATGAGGATAAATACATTTATAAAAGAAGTGGCAAAGGTTACACCGCCGGTGAACCTAAAACCACTGCCATTAAACTAGTCACGGACAAGTTTGACAAAATAAAACAAGCCGCCTTACTTTATTCATCATACAGAGAAAAGCTAAAAGATAAAAAACGCTACACCTACGAAGATATGATTCTGTGGGTGTTGGAGGAGTTTAATAAAGACGTTGACTTCCTACTGGATTATCAGGAGCGTTATCAATACATCCTTGTCGATGAATATCAGGATACTAATGGTTCGCAGAATGAGATCATATTTAATCTGGCATCTTATTGGGGAGAAGATGCCAATTTATTTGTGGTAGGTGATGATGATCAAGCAATATATGGTTTTCAAGGAGCCAACGTGGGTAATATTCTGGACTTTCATACCAAATATGCTTCTACGATCCAAGTCATTCCATTGGTTCAGAATTATCGTTCAAGTCAGGTCATCATTGACAGTGCCACTTCATTGATCGGTAATAATGCTAATAGGATCATTAACCAGATTGGTAACATTGACAAAAACATCATTGCCTCCAATCCAAATGTAAAAGATATCTCTATAGAGCCAAAATTACGTGTTTATGAAAATCCTTTTCAAGAGGCAATTGGTATCGTAGGCATCGTGCGACATTTGCTGGATCAAGGAGCTCATCCATCTGAGATCGCCATACTTTATCGAAAGAATCGTCAGGACATTGTCATCAAAAAAATGCTGGAACAGGAAAATATCCCTTTCCAAACTGAAAACCAGATTAACATCCTGACGGAACCACTCATTATCAATCTAATTCGAATCCTCGATTACATCAATCATGAGGCAAATGGGGTCCACAGCCCTACCCTGCTATTTGAGGTTCTGCACAACAAAGCATTTAATTTATTGCCGAATGAGATCTCTCAGGTTTATCTGACTGGAAGGCAATTAGCGGATTATAGTTATAATTTCCGACAATTCATTAATCGCAATTATAAAGAAGATCAGGTCGATTCAAAGGTTAGTGAGTCCGTCTTCAAGGCAAATCAAAGTTTGGAAGATTCAATCAAAGATGCGATGACAGAGCCAGTCTACCCTTTCTTGGCCATGTTACTCACCAAGACAGGCATCACTTCGGCAAGTCTCGCAAGTGACAATAAGATCTTCGAACTTCAATGCATTGATTCATTCCTGGCATATGTGCAGTCGGAAAGTGAGAAGAATGCGGACTTTAATCTAAATGAACTGCTGGAGCAAATCAAAACTATGGAGGATATTAATTCTTCTATCAACATCACTTATTGGCAAGGCGGATCAGATGCCGTCAAACTCATGTCCATGCACAAATCTAAGGGACTTGAATTCGATCACGTGCTTATGGTAGGCAATGATGATATTGGCTGGGGAGGTAGCGGCAATTCTTTCAATTGGTCACTACCTACTAATTTTTATGTAGGAAAAGAACTGGCAAATGAGTTATCAAAGCTTGCAGATAAAGCACTGGAAGATGAAGAGAAAAGAAGGATATTTTATGTGGCGATGACAAGGGCTAAGAAGACCATTTACATCACATTTTCAGCTAAAAATTACAAACAGAAAGAGCACAAAGTCGCCGCATATGTAGCGGAAGTATTTGAGGACGTCACCTCAGAAAAACATGTACAGGTATTTTCCAAAGAATACCTTGTAGAAAAACATATTGAACGATTATCAGCAGAAGGAAGACCAAGGATCGTGTTGACTTTCGATGCCTATTTTGGAGCATTTATTGAGAAATTCAGGTTGAGTTCGTCTGCATTTGTGAGTTATTTGGAGTGTCCGCTGGCATTTTACTTCACCCAATATTTGAAGTTACCATCAGAGCAAAATGGCATTTTGCTGTACGGAACTACCATGCACACAACGTTGCAAACATTTTTCCATAAACTCATCGCTAAAGAAGTCGATCCCTATAACTGTAAAGACGCATTGATCAGCTTATTTGATGAAAAGATCCTAAAACAAAGGTCGAAATTTGTCAAAAATGACTACGAATATTTCAGGTCAAGAGGACACAAAGTGCTTCCTAAATATGCCCTCCAAATTCCAAATTGGTACCTTGATGCTGAGCCGGAAAAAGCCATTTCTAATGTAGATATCGATGGAGTCCCTATCAAAGGATTTATAGACAAATTAGAAAACCATCCGGGTTACAAACTCGTGGTAGATTACAAAAGCGGAAAGTTTGAAACCAAAAAGCTGAAAGGCCCCAAAGAGTCCTTGGCAGATGCCCACTCCTACTGGATCCAGGGAGCTTTCTACTCCTTGATGCTGCTGCACTTCCCTACAGAAACGATAAAAAATGTACAGATCCGTTTTGAGTTCATAGAAGAAGAACCTGAAAATGTGATACAGCCTATCTCCTACTTACATGAAGAACTCGCCGAAGTCCAAAGCGCCATCTCAGTAGTCTACAACGCCATCAAGTCAAAGGAATTCACTGAAGGTTGCGGTGCACCTGACTGTCATTGGTGCAACTTTGCGAAGAATAATTATCGAGGGGAATATTTGAAGATGATTTACGAAAATAATGAAGAATGAAAAATGAATAATGAATAATTAGAGCTGGCAGAATAGCATGGTTCGATGTGAGTATCTATTTTTGTAATGTTTAATAAATAAATAAAACTTCAAACCTGCAAAAAGGCAAGATCTGTGCTTCCCCTCTGACAGAGGGGTGCCGACAGGCGGGGTGTCATTCTACATCACAAATAAATACTTTGAGACCTTTCACCTCTTAATTTTTACTGAAACATTCCAAATGAATAATTACCTACTTACCGATATAATATCCTTTGTAGCAGAAGGAACTGTATCAAAAAAAGTATACGAAAATTCGGATATAGATCGGGATTTACGCTGGACCGGTTATGATTTTGATGAACTTATGATAAAATATTCCGAGCACTACCAAGTAGATATGTCTTCATACCTATGGTACTTTCATCATGCAGAAGAAGGAAATAATTTCGGAAGTGCTTTTTTTCGAGCGCCAAATGAGTTGGTCGAACATATACCGGTCACTCCAAAATTGCTATTCGAGTTTGCCCAAAAAGGTAAATGGGATTTGGACTATCCGGAGCATACCTTGCCAAAAAGAAGGTACGATTTGATAGCAAATGGAGTTTTTTGGCTAGTATTGTTGCTGATTATGATTTGGTATTTTATAGTCAGGAGGTGGTTGTGAATTTAACAGCTTTTGATATTTTCATTATATATTTTGAAGAAGGTGTCGAAGAACTCGATTAGGAGAAACTGCCAATTCTATTGACGAATAAGTATCAATCGTTTGAGGACGTTAAGGAAATACTTGGCGATGTTGCGAATCTCACTAAGTTGTTTATAGAATCAAAAAGCAAATGTCAGAACCGTTGATTCATTGATTAAATTGATTTACTATGATTTAAGTAAATATTCAATGTAATCATTAATCATAATCATCAGTAGTTCAGACAATATTCTGAACCGCTAAATAAGCTGGTTGGATTTATGGGCTATGATTTAAGTACAGATTCGATAAAAACAAATAAATCATAAGAATCAGTGGTTCAGACGATATTTTACATTACATTTGTATACTTCAATTCCTAATATCTTAAATCAAATCACCATGATAAAAGACCAATACAAATATTCTAAACAGACATCTGTAATTATTGGATGTGCTATGGAAGTTCACAAAATCTTGGGCAATGGTTTTCAGGAAGTCATTTACCAAAGAGCTTTAGAAGAAGAAATGATCTCAAAAGGTTTGTCATTTGCTAGAGAATTCGAGATGAACATTTTTTATAAAGAGATATTAATCGGTACTCGAAGAGTCGACTTTTTGATTGCTGATGTTATTTCAGTGGAAATCAAAGCTCTTACAAAACTGGAAGATGTTCACTTGGCTCAGGCGATAAATTACTTGGAAGCATACAATCTAGAAATTGGGTTATTAATTAATTTTGGAGCCAAAAGCCTGGAATTTAAAAGAATAATCAATTCAAAATTCAAAACAATTGTCTGAACCGTTGAATGTCTGAACCATTGATTAAGCTGATTGGATTGATTTACTATGAATTATGTGCATCTTCAATTTAATCATATAATCATAATCATCAGTGGTTCTGACAATTTTATGAACCGCATATTATTGCATTAAAGTGGCTGCCTAAGTTATGTGGTAAATAAATGACTTTTTTTCAATGGAATTAAATTCTAAGAAAGAAACAAAATATGAATCATCCTACTTTATTAAATGTTAAAAAGGCAAATAAAAAGCGAATTAAACACAACAACATGACCCTATCCAATTTCCTCCAAAACTACGACCTACCCCACTCCATCGTCCTTCTTGAAGGCAAAAGAAATGTCAAAGAAGAAGACAAGGAAAAGCTTACCGCCCTTGGTGAATTGCTAGCGACCAGGACGCAAAACATGCTCTTCAGAAGTGGTAATGCAGAAGGATCTGATCAGTATTTCTCTGATGGTGTTACCAAAGTTGATCACACAAGGCTCCAAGTCATCACGCCTTATGCCGGACACAGAAAGAAAACCAATCAGGCATATGATACCATTAATTTGGATGAATTGGATCTTGCGGCAGATTCGCCAGTAATATACCATTCAAAAAGTAATAAAAAAACGGAGAAACTTATCGATAAATATGTCGCAGGTGCACGAGACAGGTTTTCAATTAAAGCGGCTTATATCATCAGGGATACGATAAAAGTACTCGGAACAGACGAAATATTACCTGCCACATTTGGAATATTCTATGATGATTTGGAAGATCCGATGGCCGGAGGAACAGGGCATACGATGGATGTTTGTAAACAACATAACATTCCGATGGTGGATCAGAGCGCTTGGTTTAAATGGTTGGAGGATAAACAATTGTAATTATACGTTATCTAATAATATTAAACACCAATTATTGAAAAGAGTATATGAAAATTGATACAGAATTCTTGATGGCATTGATTCAATTATTGTGGATAAGCCAGACGATCATCTATTTAGCACAATTAGTGCTTCCAAATAAATTTGCCTTTGGGCTATATAAGACTTTCAAATATTCGATATTAAGCTGTATCTTATTAGGATTAGCAATTTATATTGTTGGGATATATTCTACAACACAAAATTCTACATGCGGGGCAGAAAAATTTAACCCTATCACGATTTTGTCAATTTATGGAAGTGTTGGAAGCTTAATTTTATTTCTTATTGCTTCCTGCTTCAAAAAAATTGGGGCCATTCTGAAAACAAATGTTTAATTCAATTTTTTACATTTTATCATATATTGTACATATATTTGTACATAATAAGCGAATAATGGTCGTAACAAATATTTCAGAATTCAGGAAAGATATCAAATCTTACTTCGATAAAGTGGCTAAAAACTTCGAAACACTTATTATTAACAGAGGTAAAGACTCAGGCATTGTAGTCATATCACTTGAAGAATATAATTCATTGATGGCTACAAACTATGAATTGTCATCAAGGGTTAATGAAAAACGATTGGACTCTGCAATAGAGAAACTTAAAAAAGGTAGTTCTTTTTCAAAAGACTTAATTGAAGAAGATAAATGAAATATATTTTCGTTGATGAATCCTGGGATGATTATTTATACTGGCAGCAACATGATAAGAAAAAAGTAAAAAAAATCAATGAACTTCTTAAAGATATTGTCAGGACTCCATTCGAAGGATTAGGAAAACCGGAAGCATTAAAACATAAATACGCTGGTTTTTGGTCCAGAAGAATTGATGAAGAACATAGATTGATTTATAGATTCAACCAAGACGAAATACAAATAGTGAAATGTCGCCATCATTATGATTAAGACCTAATGGCAAATATTTTATTGTCAACTCATAAATTGACAATCACATTGCTTAACCATCATAAAGTAAAATTCAATCTGCCAATTAATCTTAAAAAACTTTTCAACAACTTATTTAACAAATTACTGTTATAAAATTGTGTAGCCAGAATCAAACTATGTCTAATTTTAGTTTTTTTTATTTTAACAATCACATGACGTCACTCTTGACGTTTGCTACGCATGTGAATACACTTACCACAAGTACTTCTCTGTGGTACATTCACCAAAAGATCTTCGTACCCTAAGACTCTGTTTATTGATCCAATAACAGAGGAACCTATTGCTATTATCTTCTTAGAAAAAACATAGCCGGCAGTGGCTTTTGTCACTGCGTGTCACATTTTCACGTAAAATAAAAATGAAAAATAAAAATTTAAATTTAAATTTTGAGGCAACGCCTTTTCTTATCATTTGGTTGTTAGCATTAACGTTACTTACAGCCGTAAGTATTCTGGTTGCAGTGCATCTTCTAAACCCATTATGGTTATTCGGTCCATTACTCGTAATTGCAATAGTGGCTTACGATACGTTTCAAAACCAACATTCTCTCAGGAAAAATTATCCCCTGATAGGGAGATTGCGTTATGTATTTGAGTCCATCCGGCCTGAATTACGACAGTACTTTATTGAGGGAGAATTAGACGGCAAGCCTTTTAATAGAAGACAACGTTCAATCGTGTACCAAAGGTCAAAAAATGAAAAACAGACCATCTCATTTGGTATGCAGGACGATCCCAACCGGATTGGGTACGAATGGGCAGCGCATAGTGTCTACCCCATTAAAGCTAACATTGAGTCGCTGAGAGTCCTTGTAGGTAATAATCAATGCACTAAGCCATATTCTGCAAGTGTGCTCAATATAGGAGCAATGAGTTATGGAGCCTTAAGTAAAACAGCAATCAGCTCACTGAACAAAGGCGCAATGTTGGGCGATTTCGCCCACAATACAGGCGAAGGGGGGATAAGTGATTTTCATTTGCAGGGTGGTGATGTCATTTGGCAGATCGGGACCGGTTATTTTGGGTGCAGAGATAATGAGGGTAATTTTGACTCAATATTATTCGAAGAGAAGGCGCGGCTTGATCAGGTAAAAATGATTGAAATAAAATTATCACAGGGCGCAAAACCTGGTCATGGTGGATTGCTCCCTGCTCATAAAAATACACTTGAGATATCGAAAATAAGAAACATTGAACCTCATACGACAGTGCATTCACCATCAGCACATACTGCATTTTCAAATTCAACGGAATTATTGAATTTTGTCAATGAGCTTAGAGAATTATCAAGCGGTAAACCTGTTGGTTTCAAAATTTGTATTGGACGAAAAGATGAATTTGAAGACATAGTCAATCATATGACGCTGACAGGTATTATTCCTGACTTTATTACGGTGGATGGAGCTGAAGGTGGCACAGGTGCAGCGCCACTTGAATTTATTGATTATATGGGGATGGCATTGGCAGATGCATTGCCGTTTGTAAGTCAAACCTTGCAAAAAAGCGGATTGAGGAGTCAAATTAAAATCTTTGCTTCAGGCAAGGTTATCACTGCTTTTGATATTGCAAAAAATATAGCACTAGGAGCAGATGCGTGTTATAGCGCCAGAGGTATGATGTTCTCTTTGGGATGCATTCAGGCCTTGCAGTGTGATAGTGGAAGATGTCCTGTAGGTATAGCCACTCAGGATAAAAAACTATATAAAGGAATAGATATCACAAATAAGAGTGTCCGCGTAGCCAACTATCACAAAAACACAATTTTGTCCTTACTTGATTTTATGGGGGCATGTGGGTTTGTGACATTAAGCGATATTCAACCTAACTCATTTTTCAGAAGGACCGCACACAACCTCAACGAAAGCTTTGAGGAAATTTATCTGCAAAATCAAAAATCACTTAATCAAATATCACAAAATCATTATTCAATAAATTAATTAAAAATGAAACCAATAATATCTAAAAGCGATTACGAAACAATAAAATTAGCGCTGTTACAAATGTCAACACTTCACAAAGCTCCGGAATTACGAAAGCTTGTCGAAGAACTAGACAGTGGAAGTATAGTCAATGACAACGAATTGAGTTCTGATCTCATCCGGATTAATTCGTATTTCGAAGCTCAGGAAGAGAAATCCAACAAAACTTTGAAATATATTTTGACATTGCCAGGACAGGCAAATATCACAGAAAGGAAAATTTCAGTTTTATCACCATTGGGCATAGCACTCATCGGTGTTAAAGAAGGAATGACAATAGATTGCGCCTTGCCAGTTGGCAATAAAAAACTAAAAATCATCAAAGTTCTTAATCATTCAGAGCATGAATATTCCAAAATCAGTGTTGCTCAATGAGGCATAGATTAGAATGATTTTTAGTATGTTAAATAACAAAATGTCTGGACCCGTGATTAAGTTGATTGAACTGATAGACTATGATTAGTGCACCGGTCAGCGCAATCATTTAATTCATAATAATCAGTGGTTCAGACAATCAATAACAAAATGTCTGAACCATTGATTAAGCTGATTGAATTGATAGACTATGATTATTATAAATGTCAGCGTAATCACATTAATCATAAAAATCAGTGGTTCAGACAATAAATTACAAATTATCTGAACCGTTGATTAAACTGATGGATATGATAGACTTTGATTATTATACATATTCAGCGCAATCAATTAAATCATAACAATCAGTGGTACAGACAAATTATCTGAACCGTTGATTAAGCTGATGGACATGATAGACTATGATTAGTGCACCGGTCAGCGCAATCATATTAATCATAGAAATCAGTGGTTCAGACAATAAATTACAAATTATCTGAACCGTTGATTAAGCTGATGGACATGATAGACTTTGATTATTATACATATTCAGCGCAATCAATTAAATCATAACAATCAGTGGTACAGACAAATTATCTGAACCGTTGATTAAGCTGATGGACATGATAGTCTATGATTATTGGACCGGTCAGCGCAATCATTTAATTCATATTAATCAGTGGTTCAGACAACTTGAATCTGAACCACTGATTAAGCTGACTTGTATGATATGCTATGATTAGGGTAAAAACTAAGTCGATATCCCAATAAACTTTTAAAAATCATTCCATTATCATCTTCATTTATAGAGATGAAAAATATTACCTTATAAAGATTATTGGCAATTTCATTCAACAGAATTTCGATGAAGACTAGTCACCATTTGAAGCAAAATAAAAATTTTTACTTTTATTATATTTTTATGTTTATATTAGGTGCTTCATTCTGTTTATTATACTTAAACTTAAATACCTTATCCTGACTTTTCACTCATTTACCTAAGCTTTAACCCTTTAAATATTATATCATGATTACTAAAAAAAATATTGTTCAACATTCTTTGACAGCCATCCTTAGCGCCGGATTGGTTATTATTTATTTCCTCTTTACCAAAAACTCAAGTAATTCTTCTTTTTTAGCTAGTAGCGAAAGAATACCTCTCGATACGGCATTGAAATATAGAGAACATTTTGATAATTTAAAGCCTTTAAGAGTTACACATACAGGAGTATTTTACAGCGATCCGGAGAAAACAGAACCTTTAGAAGGATTCGTGTTTAATGCTTCTGATCTATATGAGATCGTACGCGAAAATCACAGTGGACTAACTCCCAATGAAGTAATTTTTTACTTTGGTCAGGATGGCGAGGCAGGTCCCTCCACAGATAGACATGGAGTCATCCATATCATAGCGATTGGAAGAAAAAATAATAAATTACTGATAAAAGATAAAGATACAGTCAGGAATGAACCTTCTATCTTCGACAAAGCTGACCCCTGTCCGCCTTTTTGCGGTACTATTAAAACAGAATAATGTTCTCTGACTTTTATCATATTTTTTATTATTCTTCTTTAATTTTAGCTGGACTGACAAGTCTGGTTTTTATTAAAAAAATTGATTTACCATTCAGGTTATTAGGAGGCTTGATCATAGTTACCCTTGGAAGTGAATTAATAGCAAAATATATTTCTGGCCATTTAGGAAGAGATAATAGTATTGTTTACCATGTCTTTACCATCGTAGAGTATATATTCTATTCTTTAATTTATGCCAGCTTCTTTAAAAACAGAAGATGGGATCGTATTTTAATTGCTATGGTTATATTCCTTTTGGCAATTGAAGTTTTGAATATCATTTTCTTTCAATCAATATTTGATTCTGATACAAATACTGTGCTATTAGAAAGTGTGCTGCTCATATTCTTGTCTTTGTTTCTATTTGATAAAATAAGAGAAAGTAATGACTATAAGAACATTTTGAAGGAAAATATATTTTGGTTCAATTGCGCTGTTTTGGTCTACTACCCCTTCAATGTATTAATCTGGGGCTTCCACAGTATTAAAGTCTATCAGTTAAAGGATCCTCCCATCCTGATTTATTATATCAATTTTATATTTAGTGGAATGTTATATTTATTTTATTCGCTATTAATTATTAGGAATTTTACACAAAAAACAAAGGAGAACAAAAGCGTATGAATGCAATCTTAACATTATACTCTGCAGATGTAATAATATTCTTACTTGCAGGTATTATTGTCATCGTTCTATTGTTTGGGTTTATTATCTATTTTGTAAACTCTTACAGATCAAAAAAGAAGGACTTTGCATTATTAGAAGAGCAAAAACAAGAAATAGATCATCAGAAAGCAATTTTGGAAAAAACATTAACAGAGTTGAAAGCCGCACAATCACAGCTGATACAAGCAGAGAAAATGGCTTCACTCGGAGAATTAACGGCAGGTATTGCTCACGAAATTCAAAATCCTCTCAATTTTGTAAATAATTTTAGCGAGGTGAATAAAGAAATGCTCGAAGAACTAAAAAGTGAACGTATTAAACCTGATGCTGAAAGAAATAGAAATTTAGAAGATAATATTATCAATGAAGTTATAGAAAATTCATTGCGAATAAACAGTCATGGTAAACGAGCAGACGCAATTGTTAAAGGCATGTTACAACACAGCCGCACTAATAGTGGAAATACTGAGTCGACAAACATTAATGCCCTTGCAGATGAATATCTGAGATTGGCATACCATGGGCTTAAGGCAAAAGACAAGTCATTTAATGTTACAATGAAGACTTATTTTGATGAAAGTTTGTCGATGAATGCAACAGGCGATGGAAAGATCAATGTGATACCGCAGGATATTGGCAGAGTTATCTTGAACTTAATTTCGAATGCATTTTATGCAGTAGATGAAAAGAAAAAGTCAGGAATCGAAAATTACGAACCAATAGTTTCAATCACTACTAAGAAGCTAAATAATAGCATTGAAATAAAAGTTACTGATAACGGCAATGGTATTCGTCAGGAGATTCTCAATAAAATATTTCAACCTTTTTTTACCACAAAACCAACTGGACAGGGAACCGGACTAGGATTAAGTTTGAGCTATGATATTGTAAAGCCCACGGCGGTGAAATTATAGTGGAAACTTTGTCTACAGAAGAAATTGCACATACACAAGAGGATGTCGAAAGCTCGAAAGACGGTCAATCAGGAACATCGTTTATTATTAAAATCCCGATTAACTAAATATTAATTCACTTCAACCATCTACCTTTGTTTCTTAACCGCCGAAACTTTAGTTAAATATATTTATACCGTCTTCAATAAATTCCATTTCAATATGATGATAAAAACTAGAATTATATTCAAGACATTTATTTACTTTTTTCTCCCACTATCCTACTCCACCGCCTTTAGCCAATCAACAAGTCCACTAGATGGATCTGCTATTGAATTTATTAAAGGTGCTGACATAGGCTGGCTCCCACAAATGGAAGCATCCGGTTTTAAATTCTATGGAGATGATGGACTAGAACAGGATTGTTTTCAGATACTAAAAGAACATGGCATAAATGCTATAAGAATTCGTACTTGGGTAAACCCATCTGACGATAGACAAAGCGGTCATTGCAGCAAGGAAGAAACTGTCTCACTTGCACTACGCGCTAAAGGATGGGATATGAAAATAATGATCGATTTTCATTATAGTGACTCATGGGCTGATCCTGCAAAACAAAATAAGCCGGCTGCATGGCTTGATCATAGCTTTCCGGAGTTACTTGCTGATGTTTACGATTATACTTATGATGTCATGAAAGCTCTTGTAGCAGAAGGAATCACGCCTGAATGGGTGCAGGTAGGAAATGAGATAACTAATGGTATGCTTTGGCCGGAAGGCAAGTCCTCAGACAATTGGAAACAATTAGCTCAGCTTCTTAATCAAGGTTATGACGCAGTAAAAGTAGCAAGTCCTACATCTAAGGTGATATTGCACGTCGATAATGGCCATGATAAGATTATTACAAAAAAATGGTTTGACAACGCTAAGGAAAACAAGG
This sequence comes from Candidatus Brachybacter algidus, assembly GCA_016711705.1. Taxonomy (GTDB): domain Bacteria; phylum Bacteroidota; class Bacteroidia; order Chitinophagales; family Saprospiraceae; genus Parvibacillus; species Parvibacillus algidus. The sequence continues at coordinate 1,002,624 of JADJSK010000001.1, forward strand.
TGAAATATGATATCATCGGCTTGTCTTATTATCCCTTCTGGTCCAATGCAAAATTAGTAGAGGGCACCTGGTTAAATGACAATCCTGATTACAAATTGACCATCGATGACCTAGGCGATAATATGATCGATCTTGCCTCTAGCTATGGCAAAGATGTGATGATAGTCGAAACAGGTGATATGGACGATCAGCCGGATCGAACTTACGATATGTTAGTTGCAGTGCAGCAGAAGGTCAAAGAAATTCCTAACAATAAAGGCCTTGGTGTATTTTACTGGGAACCGGAAGGAGCCAGAAGTTGGAGTGGATATGGATTGAGTGCTTGGGGACAAGATGGGAAGCCGACGCGGGCAATGGATGCGTTTTTAGCAAAGTAGTGAGAAGGTGAAAAAGGCGAGAAGCGAACTGTAAACAGCGAACTGTAAGAGCTTACTGATTTGCAATAATTGAACCGATCACGATTATAGAAATGTCTCATTTAATTAACGGGATTTAGTCATTAATGCTATTAACATTTACTTATTTAAAGAAGCCAAGAAGCGAACGGCAACATAGTGAAATGTTCGAGCTGATTTATTGACACTGGTTATACATGAGTAAGACTAACCTATTTAACAAATAGCTACCATAGGCCTAATGAATTAACAAAATGAAATCATGAAATACATTACGAGGACAGTTTGGGTCTTATCCTTGGTAAGTTTGTTTACTGATGCTGCCAGTGAAATGCTGTATCCAATAATGCCAATTTATTTGAAGTCCATTGGTTTTTCGATAGTGCTTATTGGTATACTTGAAGGTTTTGCTGAAGCTACAGCTGGATTTAGTAAAGGATATTTCGGCAAACTATCAGACAATGCAGGAAAAAGAATTCCTTTTGTTCAAATTGGGTATGCATTTAGCGCAATTTCCAAACCAATGATGGCAATTTTCATTTATCCAATTTGGATTTTCTTTGCACGGACTATCGACCGATTCGGCAAAGGAATTAGGACAGGAGCAAGAGATGCACTACTTTCCGACGAGGCTACATCAGAAACCAAAGGACAAGTTTTTGGATTTCATCGATCCATGGATACTTTGGGTGCCGTAATTGGACCTTCTTTGGCTTTAATATATTTGTATTTTTATCCCCAGGACTATAAAACACTCTTTTTTATAGCATTTATTCCGGGCCTGCTTGCGGTGCTGGCTTCCTTTTTTCTAAAAGAAAAAGTACGAAATGTTGTCAAACCAAAGTCTATAACTCCCTTTTTCTCATTTCTTAATTATTGGAAAGTATGTCCACCGGAATATAGAAAACTGGTGATTGGTCTTCTTGCATTTACACTTTTCAATAGTTCGGATATATTTCTTCTACTTAAAGCAAAACAATCTGGACTTAACGACACAATGGTCATAGGAGTCTATATTTTTTACAATCTAATTTATGCCCTATTTGCTTTTCCTATTGGTATAATTGCTGATAAAGTGGGATTGAAAAACATTTTTGTAATTGGACTTATTTTATTTTCACTAGTTTATTTAGGAATGTCAGCTAATACAAATCTATATCTGTTCTTCGTTCTATTTTTCCTTTATGGTATTTATGCTTCTGCCACCGAGGGCATTTCAAAAGCGTGGATTTCAAACATAACCGACAAAAAAGATACCGCAACAGCAATAGGAACATTTTCTGGTCTTCAGAGCATATGTGCTATGATCGCTAGTTCATTGGCAGGGATAATTTGGTTTAAATTTGGTGGGGCAATTACTTTTCTAATTACTGCCATAGCAACAATATTTGTTGTCCTTTATATCTTGACAATTCCCAAACCAATAACTTTTTTTAAGGGAACAAATTAATTAGCAAAAAGTAGGGTGACGAATAGCAATAAACCCTTAAGATGTTATGTTTAAATCAATTTTTACATTTTTAACATTATTTATAGATATTTTTGTGAAAAGTGATAACGAAAGAACAATTGAATAAAATTGATAATAATGAACATAAACATTCAACCAACTTTAGAAAATGAAAATGTAATTCTTCATCCATTGCAAGACAAAGACTTTGATGATTTATATGCCGTGGCCTCAGATCCAAAGATATGGGAACAACATCCAAATAAAGACCGTTGTAAAATTGAAGTTTTCAAAGTTTTCTTTGACGGGGCAATGCAAAGTAAAGGAGCATTCAAAATTGTGAACAAAGCCTCAGGTCATGTGATGGGAAGCACTCGATTCTACGATCACAACCAGGAAGAAAACTCAATAAGCATCGGATACACATTCTATGGCAGGGAATACTGGGGCAAAGGTTTCAATCATTCAGTTAAATCTCTAATGTTAGACTATATATTTCAATTCGTGTCAAAAGTTCATTTTCATATTGGAGCTGAAAATATTCGTTCCCAAATAGCAATTGGCAGGCTGGGCACAACAAAAATTGATGAACAAGAAATAGCCTATTTTGGCGAACAGGCTAAATTGAATTATATTTATTGTTTGACTAAAGAAGAATGGTTTTGTTAAGCGAATTAGAAGTAACCTAAGAAGACCTTTTTAAGGAAACGAAACTGTTTGAACGAATAGCCATAGCGACAGAAAATAAAGATGTCCAACAATAGAAGGACAGAGTTTAAATGTAATAAATTTAGGAACAGAAATATATTTCTTCAGTGGTAAGTGGAGGCTTTGATATGTCTAGTGTTAATTATTTACAGAAAATTGATTAGAATTTATTGTAATTTGTAATATCTGAGACCTGAAATACTCATTTAAGATGTATTAAATAAATATTTCATTTTTATTTAAATTTGAAATTATTACCAAATTTCAAGACACATTAATCTGACTAATGCAGTAAAATCTTAGCGATGAAGCACATATTACTTTTTTTAAATCTATCAATATATTTTTCAAACATAACTTTTGGGCAATCACCACAAATAAAATGGTGGTATGACGTGCTCGACTCTTCATTTGGGCAATCGGCAGCAGGGGATATAGATAATGATGGCAAACTTGAAGTCGTATTTGGTTGCTATCGCAATGACAGTAGTGTTTATGCACTTAATGCAGAAGATGGCACTTTGCTTTGGCGTCAAAATACTAGAAACCCATTTGGTGGAGGATGCAATGATGTAGCGATAGCGCTATATGACATTGATGGGGATGATTCCCTTGAAGTAATCGTACCAAGTTCATGCAATGCGAATACCTTTTGTTTTAGAGGGAAGTCAGGAGAAATTCAATGGAAAACTCAAACTGCCGGTAGTGACTCCCCTCCTACCCTTGCGGATATAGACCATGATGGAAAAATTGAAATACTACATGGAGGTTTTGATGGTCATGTAATGTGTTTTAATAGTGAAGATGGAAGTGTCGCATGGAATAAGCCAATATTATCAAATTGCTGGATTCAAACTGCACCCACAATAGTGGATTTGAATATGGATGGTGAACTGGATTTTGTGGTCGGCACATGGGCATTTGGCATCGATACTAACTATATGTATGCATATACTGCAAATACTCAAAAACTACTTTGGTCTAAACGATTAGACAATCACATGTATAACGGCACGGCTACTGCAGACATTGACGAAGATGGAAAGCCTGAATTAATTTTTGGAGATTATAATGGCATTTTACATGCATTAAATGGAGAGGATGGATCTACTTTATGGGAATACAAAGCCTCCTTTTATATAGGTGCACCAGCTACAATCGCAGATCTGGACCGAGATGGTCATTGTGAAATTATATTTTGTGATGCTTATGGTGTTGGTGCTTTGAATAAGGACGGTAAATCAATATGGTATTATACTATACCCGATGTCGCCACAGCTTTTAGAGGTGTAGCAGTTGCAGATATCAATGGAGATGATATGCCGGACGTAGTCTTTGGAAGTAGCAAAGGTAGATTAACTGTGCTAAATGGAATAGATGGATCCCTAATTTGGGATTTGGATTTAGCAAAGCATATAGGGAAACTTTTTGATATTGATCATGCTCCTCTCATCGCCGATTTTGACAATGATGGCAACATAGATATCTTTATTGTGGGAGGAAATACAGATTATCCTGATTTTTCTAAAAATTACGGAAGAGCATACATGATATCTGCAGGTGCAGGGAAAGGGCCTGATTGGCTTATGTTTCAACACGACTTAAGGCGACAATCAAACCTTTGTGAGATGTCGATATCCTCAACTATATCAAATAATCAAAAAGAAACTTTTCATATCTATCCAAACCCAAGTGGCAACTATTTTGAAATAGAATCGAAAGAAACAGGGATAGCAGAGATAAGAAACCTTACAGGTACTTTGCTTCAAAAAGTTAAAATAAATACCTTAAAAACTAGCGTGTCTGCAGGAAACCTTACATCCGGAGTATATTTTGTATTCCTCAAAACATCTAAAGGTGAAAGTGTTCAAAAATTGATTATACAATAAAAGTAAAGTTCTTAGTCATTTTTTTAATCAATTCTAAACTTTGCACCTAAGAATCGCATTATAACTCCATTCCTTTTAATGACAAATTAAAAAAGATATGGTAGAATTTAGCGAAATCGATAAAGACAGGATTATAGAAATGGCATGGGAAGACAGAACGCCATTTGATGTAATAAAAATCCAGTTTGGATTATCACAAGGGGAAGTCGAAAAACTTATGCGGAAAGAACTTAAACATTCAAGTTTTAAAAGGTGGAGAAAAAGAGTTTCCTCAGGCGTTGGGGTCAAACATTTATTTAAAGCTGAAAATGATATGTTACGATTCAAATGCTCAAGACAGAAGCAGATTAGTCATAATGCGATCTCAAAGCGATAGACTAATGATTAATGAATGTGTAACAAAAATCTACCAGAGAAAGAATGTCCAGTTTGCAATTTAAAATTTAAATGGCGCAGAAAATGGCAAAAAAACTGGGATGAAGTTAAGTATTGCAGCGAAAAATGCCGAAATAATAAAAACGGTAACTACCTTTCAAAAAATAAGTTCAAAAATAAAGCAAATGATAGTTAAAACCAAAATTAGCTTTAAAGAATATGTAAAACTCATCTACAGCATAGCTTATAAAAAAACGCTATTGAGGCTTTTACTCCTTGTTGCATTTCTCATTCTTCTATGGATAATATTTTATTATTTGCATATTTTCAACCTTCCCAAACCAATTATATACCAATATATTACCTTGATCTTAATAGTTATTGTGCAGCCATCACTAATCTTTGTGACGATATGGAGAAACTATTATTCCAGCAACCATTTGCAAGAAGCTTTAGAAATGGAAATATCACAAAAGGAAATTAAGATAACAGGCAAATCATACTATATGGAAGTTAAGTTGGAAAACTTGTTTAAAATTGTAGAAAAAGCTAAGTGGTTTCTGATGTATCAAAATAATCTATCAGCGATAATTGTTTCTAAGAAAGACATGAATTCAAGTGATTTGAAGACTATCAGAAAAATCATTACAGAAATAGATAATGTGCCAGTTGAGTAGTGATTAAAATTCTTTTACCCTTCAATAGTTACACATTGTTAATCCTAACTAAAAATAAAATAAGCAAATGAAAAAAATATTATTCTTAACATTATCGATTCTCATACTTACGAATGTTCTATCGGCACAAGAAGCAACCTACCAATTGTCGAGTCATATCTTAGACATTACACAGGGCAAACCTGCCTCAAATGTAAAAATCTCTCTATCCAAACAAGACAAGAAAGGTAATTGGAATATTATTGATGAAAAATATACAGATGAGAATGGAAGGATCAAGAATTTTCTCAAAGAAGAAAAAGGTACCGATCATAAAGGAATTTATAAACTGACTTTTTTCACAGAGCCTTATTTCAAAAAGATGAGTCAGGAAAGCTTTTATCCTTTTATCGATGTAGTTTTTGAGCTAAAAGACAATAACCATTATCATGTACCAATTACATTATCGCCTTTTGGATATTCGACTTATAGAGGGAATTAATAACAATATTCTGCGAGATAAATAACTCATGATAGTATGGATATTAATCAATATGATGCAGAAATAAGAAATTAAAAATTAGAAGTCATAAGTCAGAAGTCAGAATGAAACTTCGATGGTTGATTCCACCAAATAAAATCATTTATGTAAATTTATGTAATAAAAAAATCAAACTAACTATTTAGAATACAAACATTTAAATAATATTTAAAATATATTATATGTTTATTTTGTTGTTTTTCAATGTGATAAACAATTTATAAGCTTAAGTTAAATATATTTCATTGACTATCACTCAAAAAGCGCTGCTATGAAAATACTTTTTACTTTTTTTACAATATTTATCTCTTTTAACATCCATTGTTTGGCTCAAACTTATCAGATTGGGCATAAGCAGCAGACATTTATTGATGAATCCCGTTCAAACAGGAATATCACAACTGAGATCTACTACCCTGCTGATATGAGCGGCGACAATGTATCTATAGCTTCAGGACAGTTCCCGGTTTTGGTCTTTGGGCATGGTTTTTTAATGACATGGAGTGCTTACGCTAACATATGGAATGATATAGTCCCAAATGGATACATTATGGTTTTTCCAACTACAGAAACAAGTCTTTTTCCCTCTCATACTAATTTCGGAAAAGACATTGCTTTTCTTGTTGGCGCCATGAAAACCGAAGGAACTAATGCTTCTTCTACGTTTTTTGGTGGAGTAGCGACTACATCTGCGGCAATGGGCCACTCTATGGGAGGAGGTTCCGCTTTTCTTTCAGTTCAATATGACCCAAGTATTACGGCACTTGCCACTCTTGCAGCAGCCAACACCAACCCTTCCTCTATAGATGCTGCAAAAAATATAGGTATTCCTTCAATAGTAATAGCAGGTGCAAATGATTGTGTAGCGCCACCTGTACAACATCAGCTTCCAATGTATGATGCCCTTGCATCTACCTGCAAAACCTACGTAACAATTACTGGTGGAAGCCATTGTCAGTTCGCAAACGCAAATACAAATTGCAGTCTAGGAGAACTAACTTGCAGTCCGCCGCCAGATATTAGCCCTATGTCACAGCAAAATATCACTTCTAGTTTATTGCTTTCCTGGCTTAATTACTATTTAAAGAATGAAAGTGATTCAGGGGTGGAATTTCAAAATTTAATAACAACAGGGGGCGGAATTGAATCACAACAAAATTGTTTGCTATTATCAACAAGAAAAAGTGAAAAAATAAGCGAATCAGGAATTAATATTTATCCTAATCCATTTTCTTCTGAAACAACTGTGCAGGCAAATATTCCGATGAAAAATGCAACATTAACTGTACACAATAACTTAGGACAACAGATAATGCAGTTGACAAATATTTACGGAAATACAGTCAGTCTAAAAAGAGGCGGTTTGTCCAGCGGATTATACTTTATAAGGCTAAAAGAAGATAATAAAATTTTAGCAACAAAAAAAATTATTGTACAAGACTAGATAAAAATGTACATAATGTAAATGCTTATTAATTATTTAATTTGTTGGTTTTATTATTTATTTTCCATGTGATATCTTATCTTTAAAAAAATAGAAATAATGAAAGTAGCTGTTTGGGACACTTATGTAACTAAAAAGGACGGAAGCATAATGCATTTCGACATCATTGCTGATGAGGAAATTAAGGATGAAAAGAAAATTTTTAGCTTTGGCGAAGATTATCTTACTTCCAAATCGCAGCAACAGCAGCCTATGACATCGAAAGAATGTAGATTCTGCCATATTGAGGAAGCAACACCAGAAATGAACCAAGCCATAGAAAGTAAAGGATATTATATAATAGAAATTGAAAACTGTAATTAAAAATGGATACAATACAACTTATACCGGGAAACTCATTATTGACAGCCACTCCGGAAGAAGGAAGGCAATTAGCAGTTAAAATGGCCAGGTTAATAATAAAATTAACGCAACCTGATGAAAACAAAAGAAAGGAACAAAGGGAGTTATATGCCAATGACCCAATGATGCTTATTGAAATTGGAAAGACTGTAGCTATTGAGTTTGCGACGATTGCGCAAGCCAATAACTATTGGAGATAGGCCAATGGATGATATTCTAAGAAGCTTAAAATTTATCAATAATAGAATTAAATTAGCCTGCAATAAATCTGGACGGGATATAAGCTCTGTACAGTTGCTTTTAGCTACCAAAACAGTGTCAGCTGAAAAGATCAAAATTGCTCTTAATTGTGGAGAGAAACTCATAGGTGAAAATAAATCTCAAGAGCTAAAAGATAAGTTTGAGGAATTAAAATTAATTCCTCATCAAACTCATTTTATTGGGCATCTCCAATCAAATAAGATAAAGGAGGTGTTGAAGTATTCTCAATGTATCCAATCAATTGATAGAATTGATTTAGTCCAAAAGCTAGACCAGCGTTTGCAGAAGGAAGGGAGAACCTTGGATATTATGATTCAGGTTAACACTTCTTTTGAAGAGAGCAAATTTGGTATTAATCCCGCCAATGTGCTTGAATTTGCTGAGGAAGTTGCTGCATTTGATACTTTAAAAGTGACAGGATTGATGACCATAGGACTTTTTAGCGCGGAAGAAAGTAAGGTTCGAAAATGTTTTAAACTCTTAAATTGTTTAAAGTCCGATCTAGAAGTTTTACAATTGCCCAATTTTGACTTGAAGGAACTTTCAATGGGCATGAGTAATGATCTTGAAATAGCAATAGAGGAAGGTGCAACAATCATAAGAGTTGGAACAGCTATTTTTGGCAGTCGAATATATCCTGACAGCTATTATTGGAACGAAAAACAGTAAAGAATAGATTAAAAGGTTATGAGATACAATTTCTGTTGTTTCAGAACTAAGTTATGTTTGTATTAGAAATTATTAAAGTAAAAAGTAGAAGAAATGTGGTGGCAGTATTTATTAGTCTTCATAGGTGCGTTATTATTTGACATAGTTCCTTTTCCCTTTCTTCCTGCATTTACCATAATGTTATTTCTTCAGATTGTTTTTCATTTAGATGTATGGTGGGTAATTGCAATAGGGCTTATAGGTTCAGTATTAGGAAGATATATACTAATTTTGTATATTCCTCATTTATCCAACAAGTATTTAAGTGTATCTAAGAATATAGACATTGAGTTCATTGGTGCTACTCTGAATCAAAATAAATGGAAAGGTCAGATGGTGATATTGGCATATTCATTATTACCGCTGCCCACTACTCCGCTTTTCTTAGCAGCAGGTATATCAAAAATTAAGGCCCGTTATATCATTCCTTGGTTCCTTATAGGTAAATTTGTCAGTGACACTGTGGCTTTATTCGCCGGGGCTTATGCTGTGGAAAACACAGAGTCTATTATTGAAAATGCCATTTCCTGGCAGTCCATTGCAAGTTTAGTATTTAGTGTAGTACTCCTCTTTTGCCTATTTTTTATTGACTGGCGCACGCTTATTCAGCAAAAAAAATTAGTGTTGAATTTTAAAATCTGGAGGTAGTAAAATCCAAATTTTACTATAATTGAAACCTTAATTTATGATCTTTCGAATATTTAAAGTGCTAATCAACTAATGTTTAGCATTTGCTTATTCCATTGGAAATCAATATTATAAAATATTTAATATGGACAATTATCTAATTTGTTGTATTTTAATTGGTTAGCTGAAAACTTCTAAATCCTTGCAATTTCTACTCTTGTTAAGTTATAGGAATATTTTAAGAAATTATTGATAACTCTTAAACTTCAATTGCTAGATTTAGAATATTAACTCATCACCAAACTTAGCTTAAACGGCTATTATTTAGTTTTTTTGTCTTTTATATCCCTTTTTACGTAATAATATTTTAAAGTTACATAGATTTGTTTCTTTAAGCGACCCCTTCTAGAATAGAATTGGCTATTACGTAAGTATACAATTCTTAAAAATCCGTTTCACAAGTATTAAATCTTTAATAGCACAAAGCTATAACAGCGCCATTTGCATTATTGAAATGGGTTAATTAATTCAAAATAGAACATTATAAATTCGGCATTTTCATTAATTTAAAGAATTAAGTATGATTTTTAAAAACTACTTTATCGCATTATTATTTTTTGGGCAACTCACTTTCTGCTGTAACTATGCAACTGCCCAACTATATTGGTCCAATAGCAGCACATGGACATCATTTGGTGCTACGAAGCCTGTGGCAGGAAGTGCTGTTGTAATTCCTGATGGAATTGAGATCATTCTTAACGAGTCTCCTCCAGCGCTAGCTAGTTTAAACATAATGGGTAAGCTACAATTTGCAAATCAAGATCTAAATTTGACTGTAGGTTGGATCATGGTGATGGGCACTTTGGAAGTAGGTACCGAAGCATCTCCTTATACAAGTAAAGCAGTGATCACTCTGAATGCAACTAATCCAAATGAGGAAATAATGGGCATGGGGACCAGAGGCATTATGGTGATGGGAGGACAATTGGAACTTCATGGTAATCCGCCATCAGCTGTGAAAACAAAAATAAATAATCATGCTATCTCAGGCTCTTCCACCATTACCTTGTTGGATGCAGTTTCCTGGAATGTGAACGATCAAATTGTAATAGCCCCAACTGATTACTATGGCGCCGGAAACAGTAATGCTCAAAGAAGCAAAATTACCACTGTAAATAGCCCAACATCCTTAACATTGCAAGATGGATTAAATGCACATCGCTGGGGTAAATTACAATATTTGACTCCAACAGGGATGAGTTTGACATATGCTCCACCACCTGCAAATCTATTATCAGGCACCCCAACTATCCTGGATGAAAGAGGAGAAGTTGGCAATTTAACACGAAACATCGTTGTCCAATCTGTAGATGATGCTTTGTGGCAAAACAGCGGATTTGGTTGCCATATAATGGTTATGAGAATGGGCGGAATGGTTGGCCGGGCACATCTGAATGGGGTAGAAATAAGAAGAGGTGGACAAGCAGGAAAATTGGGTCGCTATCCTTTTCACTGGCACATGCTAAGCTATCAGGGCAGTAACACTTTACCGGATGCAACAGGTCAATATATTCGCAATTCTGTAATTAATCAATCTGCACATCGAGGCATTGTCATACATGGAACTAATGGAAGTGAAGTAAGTAACAATATTGTGTACGACGTGCGTGGTCATGGTATCTTCACGGAAGACGCATCTGAACGTCGTAATATCATAAATGGAAATCTGGTTTTAAAAGTAAGAAAACCCCTAAATGGCAATGCATTGAAAGTGCATGAAGAAGATAATTCATCCGGCCTTTGGGTCAGTAATCCTGACAACACATTAACCAACAATACAGCTGCAGACTGCGAAGGATTTGGCTTTTGGCTGGCATTTCCTGAACAAACTTTCGGACTGAGTGCGGCGATTAATATTAATCCTAGTTTACAGAAATTTGGAGTATTCAATAATAATCATGCCCACTCTAATTTCGATGCTGGAATTTTTCTTGACAACGTGGAAATTGATATTCAAGGAAATACATATCCACATAGATATACTTCAACGATTGATGGATCAGAACCCGAATGGCCTTTTGACAATGTATTAACATATGAACTAGCTGATTATACTACATGGAAAAACAACTCCAGTGGCATTTGGAATCGATCAGCATCTGTGCGCAATAGAAGGGTTGTATCTGCGGACAATACTTCCTCCTTTTTTTCTGGAGCCAGTGATAATATAAATAGTGGTGAAATAGAAAGGTCTCTTGTTGTAGGTGTTAGTCTAAATTATAACATGAATGGCGTTGAACTTCCAGATCAATGGAATGCTGGTCAAAGGGCAGCATTTGCAAGTTATCACAGTACTTTCAATATTAAAGATAATGTCGTTGTCAATTTTGTGGGTGTAGAAGATGAGCCAAGCGGAGCATTCGCCGTAAACGATTACTATCTTATACCAATGGACAAAGGCACTGTTAGGAATACAAATAATTTAATAATCAATTCCCATCCAGGTGTCCGAACATATCCAGGTGAGGCACAACATGTCTATGGTGTAATTTGGGATTATCATAATTATTGGGGTGGTCCTGAAGGACATGATAATAATTATGTATTTGACAACCCGTTTTATACCTATGGTCTAATAAAACATATTGTACCACCGAATCCTGAAGTCTCTGGAGGAGTAATAGTAGATGGCCCATTCTATGGAGTTTATAGTTATAATATAAATGGGATTGAAAGATCCTATGAAAAAATTGTTGTAACAAGAACAGATATAGATGGAATTCCTGTTGGAAGCTGGACTGTTGAAGCCGGTCAACCTGGAGATATTTTGGGAAATATGCGACATTACGCAGCACATCCGAGTGGATATTATTACTTAGATTTTCCAACCATTGATAATATTAATGATTTCAACGTGTTAATTTCCAACATGTTAACTTCTGATGATTATCAAGTAATGTCCGTTGAAGGAATTTGGAAATAATTTACCATACCCTGAAAACCAACAAGATGTCCACACATATACAGCAGTTACAAGCTTTCAAGCTGTTGTAAGTGCAGCACAAGGCGAAGTCTATTGGCATGATAGAGCTAACAACAAAGTATGGTTTAAAGTACGTGGAGGATTAAATTCTGGAGATCCTGATCAACCCGAAACTGCAGATGCTAATCTTTATAAGGAATTCAGAGTTCGTGCTTATGGTGAATTAGATCCAACTCCATTAGCGATAAACTTTTCGACATTTGAGGTTAATAAGGAAAGTGAAAGAGCTGCAAAATTAGTATGGTCGTTTGAAACTGATCAGAACTCTGTAAACTTTGATATAGAACGAATGAGTACCGGCAGTAAATTCTCATCAATTGGAAAGATAAAAGATCGAAAAGCATTGATAGGTCAAAATCAATTTTTTTTCATAGATGAAAAACCATATTATGGAGACAATTATTATCGTATAAAAGCAATTGACGACAATGGAAAGGCAAAATATACGTCTGTTAAATCAGTCAATATTTCAACAAAATCAGATGTTGACATTAGTATATACCCCAATCCAGTGTCAACTTTATTGAATTTAAAATTCATGAGTTCAGCAGCCGGAAAAACTAATGTATTGATATACAACACAATGGGTGAACTAGTCAAATCTGAAGCAATAGAAGTAAAAATTGGAGAGAACAATTCAGTTATTAATTTGAGTAAACTACCAAACGGCGTTTATACTATTCAGATGTTAATAGAAGGAAAGATGTATACTGAAAAGATCATTAAAAACTAACGGCTAACAATATTCTGAAAAATATTAGATCATCACTACATTTTTAGCAAAGACGTAGTGATGATTTACTATACTATTTAACCTAATCATCCCATACCCACATTCTTCTGCTGCTAATCACCCTGTAACGAATACTAATTTTTAATACAACCAAGGTTGACTAATTCATGGTCGATTTATTTAATTTAAAATCATTAATATGAAATTTTATTTACTAATCATGATGTTCTGCACCAATGCAGCAATGGCCACTAACTATTATGTAAGTACCAGCGGTAATGATAGTTCTGACGGGCAAAGCATTTCAACAGCATGGAAAACAATCAACAAAGTCAATCAGGGAAATTATAACGATGGGGATATAATTTTATTTAAACGCGGAGAGGTATTTAGAGGTGCGCTTGACGTTCCCATGACTGGCTGTACATATGGTGCTTATGGATCGGGTGCAAATCCAACTATAAATGGTGCTGTCGTCTTGAGCGCTTGGACAGTTCACACTGGTAGCATTTATAAGGCTACTTTAACTGGCAATAAAATACCAAGTCATTTATATGTAAATGGACAATTGATGTTAACAGCACGCTATCCAAACACAGGATGGTTAGAAACAGATGCAGGGAGCCCCAATAAAAAAACTATTAAAAGTAATGCTTTGGGCAGTTTAGGTAAACCTGAGGGATACTGGAATGGCGCAAACATTCATGTAAGGAGTTTTAGTTGGTTGTTCAATAACCGAACGGTCACCAGCAGCAGTAGCAATGGAGATGTGGTAATGAATGCCGATTTGGACCAAACAAATTCTAATACAATTAATCCGGGATGGGGATTTTATTTGGACAATAAATTAAGTGAGTTAGATGCTCCGGGAGAATGGTTTTTTGATCCTAATACCAAAACAGTTTATTTATATGCACCTGGTGGTGCTAACCCCAACTCCCTATTGGTCGAAGCCGCCGTAGAGGAGTTTGGTATTAAAATATTTTTTAAAAACAATGTTACAATACAAGACTTAACTATTAATATGACTACTGATATTGGGGTGCAACCATGGTTAAGTGATGGAGTTACTATCGATAATTGCATCATAGAAAAAGTTCCTTCAGGCATTCACCAATCCTGGAATTGTCAGAACTTAAAAATAACTAATAATAAAATCAGAGACTGCTATGATTACGGAATATTTTGGAACGAAGCAGGAGATTTTGATAATGGGAATGATTTAATACAAGGAAACCAAATACAACGCATTGGCATGGTTCCTGGATATGGAGGTGATGGCGTAGTTCATTATATTGGAGTACGGATACTAGGTCAAAATATGAATTTTATAAAGAATACGATTGATAGTACAGGTTATGTGTGTATGTTAAGTGAAGCAAATAATACTCTTATAGAGAAAAATGTATTTAACCATTCGCAATTATTATTAGATGATGGTGGCGCATTATACATTAATGCAAATAATCAAACAATAAGAAATAACTTTTTTCTAAACAGCTTTGGTAACAGAGACTTTAGCAGCGGTTTGTATAATGGTTCTAATTTCCGTATCATGGGAATGGGCATATTCTCACAGGGCGGCTTCAGTGGTAGTCTCATAGAAGCCAATGTATTTGCTTATAACCGCGACAATGGCTTGTATCTGGACAATCATGGTAGTGTTACTATAAAAGACAATTTGATGTTCAATAATAAAATACAAATTGACTTAACAACTAATTATGGAGGCAAAGCTAACATGACAGGTAATACATTATATAATTTATTGCCAAGCCAATCACTTATAGAAATGGAAGAAAATCCGTTAGATTATGCCAATACTTTCAACAATGCTGTATACGGCAATCCTTACAGTGGCAATTTCATTAAAGCCAATAATAATACGTATACTTTTACCACATGGCGAAGTGCCTTTCCTGCTGTAGATGTTTCCGCTGTTAATAGTCCAATAAGTTTAGTTTATATAGATAGTTTAACAGCCATAAGTAAGCACCTATTTATAACAAACCCTTCTGATGATCCGTTAGCTGTAAGTTTAAATAATAAAACTTATCGGAAACCTGATGGGAGTTATATCTGCAGTAACCAAATAATCGTGTCTCCATGGAGTGCTCAATTGTTAATTTTGGACGAGGAGGGATCTGTTCCTATCCATACTGCAGCAAGCGCAATCAACCAAACAGCTAATGCAGTAAACCAATGCAAATGGTATAATATTAGGAAAAACAATCAAAGTTTAGTCTCGATAAACCCAAGTGGATCAAATTTAGGTAACGTAAATACAAATACTTATTTGTCCAGTGTGAGTCAAACGGTCACTGGCAATAAAGCATTGACTAGAAGTTGGGTAATTAGCCCTACACAAACGCCAACCAATGACGTCAAAGTAAAATTGTATTTCACTCAAGCAGAATTTGCAGCTTTAAAAGCCCTGGATCCAACTATTATTACAACAGCAGATTTAAAAATTGTTAAATACAGCGGTATAAATCAAGATAGTATTTTTAGTAATAATGTAGGTGCTTCTACGAATATTCTAAACATTAGTTTTGAAACTTACGAAAATGGATATTATGCTGAATTCTTGGTTAATTCATTTTCTGAATTTTGGATAACCAGTAAATTAAATGGGACTTTACCATTAAACCTTCTATCATTTAATGCTGAACCTCAAAATAATACTGTAAAACTTACCTGGCAAACAACTCAAGAAGAAAATACGCAGAAATTCGATATTGAAGTTTCTTCAGACGCTAGTAGCTTTGTTAAAATAGGAGAAGTAAAAGCAATAAATACTGTGAAAAACAATAATTATACCTTTAGTGACAACAAACCTTCAGTTGCAGAAATAATCTATTATCGTTTAAAAATGATTGATAAGGACGGTCGCTTTACTTATTCAGATATTAGACAAGTAAAAATAATCGCAGCGAACAATGCAGATTTGAGGGTTTATTATGCTCTAGGCAGTAATGAGCTTACCATAGATATCATAGATAATAAAATAGGTACTTATAAATATAGCATTTACTATGCAGTTGGAAATGCATTCATCACGAATGGAATCAATCACCTACAAACAAAAAGTACTCATTATGTGGATATAAGTTCCCTTCCTCCAGGAATCTACTTGTTTGTTCTAGTTGATAATAAAAAACAACAAGTGCAAAAATTCATAAAGTTTTAATATTAAAAAACTTTCAAATAATTTAAAAACGTTGCTCTAAAAAAGCAGCGTTTTTTTATTTGTATTAAAGTATGATCCAAATTTGAAATAAAAACAACCACTTAAGTTCATAAATTATATTTATGGAATACATAAAAAGGTTAAATAATAATTTATGAATAATTGAGCTCATATTTGTGGCATAGTAGCCCATTATTTAAAAGACAAGCTTGACTATTCTCTTTTAAGCTTTGGATAACCCAATTAACATATGGAATGAATTTACTAATTATTTTACCTATAAAATTATGTTAGAAAACAATATTTCTTTTATAACAAAATTTAATTCCGCAGTAATTAATTTACAATGCTGCTATCAAATTGCTGTTTCAATGGACCATCCATTTGAATGTCAATTAAATGGCAATTATTACTCAAATATTCATGGAATTATCATAAATAAAAGGCAATCTTATCAAGCTTCAACAAATGAAAACACAACAGTGTTAGTAGGGTATTTCGAAGACGATACGACACTGGGTGATGCTATAAGAAATAAATTGAATGGTAAAGACATCTTGACTCTTGATAAAGGAGTATCGGCAAAACTTATTAATGAATTTCTACCTGATTTAGATGATTCGATAAAGAATTTGATTCAAAATACAAATTTATTCTATGCGTGGCTATTATTTTCTGACTATCCAAATATAAAATTTAAATTAGAAAGTAACGATCCAAGGATAACTGCGATCATGAAGTATATATCACAGAATTTGAAAAGTAAGATAACACTTAAAGACATTGCGGCCATAGTTTATTTATCAGTAGATAGAACAAGACATCTTTTTTTGGAAGAAACCGGAACCACCTTAAGACAATACATTTTGTGGAAAAGAGTACAGCAGACAGTTTATAAAGTATTACATGAACAATGGATACTATCAGATGCTTGCATATTATGTGGGTTCAATAACATTGCCCATTTCAGCAGAATTTTTAAAAATATGTTTGGAATTCCTCCCAAACAAACTTTAAAAGATATTCTATTTTTATCAATGCCCGATATTTATACAAAAAATAATTAGATATTGATTGTTTCAGATCAATTTACTCACACCAAAAAGTAAGTGACATAGAAATTCTTTAACTATGTACAATTTTGTATGTTGTTTGTATTAAGTCATCAGACATATAATTCGATCAATTGAAGAGAAATCTACACTTCATACAATATCTATCTTTTTACCTATGAACATATTTAGGTGCTATACATCTAGAGAATAAGTAACTATATAGATCTTTCCTTAATAAAAAGGTCTTGTCACAAATGACAAGACCAAAATAATTCTACTCTAATTCAAATCTTGGATTTAAAATATTTCGAACACACACTTAGCTTATTTTTTGTGATTTATTTACCATTAAAGATCAATAATCCATACAATAGCATATAATTTAACACTATAGAGGTTGGTTTTTGGAATATGAATTTTAGTCAATAATAATTGTATAATCAAAATTAAGTCAAAAGGGGGTCCTGGCTTTTGACCAGAACCCAAAATATTTACCTTTTGCTTCCTATTATAAAACCAATTTAAATTCTTTTTAATACTGTTATTATTATGGTTAAGATGCATTATCCAAGATAATCCTTGGACAATGCATCAATAAAGTACCCTACTTTATCTTAACCAATTTCTTAGTAGCTATATGCTCCTTATCTGTAATAGTTACATTATACACGCCCGATGGCAATTTGTCTGTCTGCAACAACTCAGTATTATTACCAGGAACGCAGCTGATCCTCTTTTGTATCATCATGTTGCCAAGTTGATCAGTCACACGCACTTGAACTACCTTCGCTTCTGTAGATTGGAACTCCACATACACCATATCACTTGTCGGATTAGGCCTCATTGTAAAGTCTGTAGCTGATATAGCATGCTTCGCTTTATTAATTACCGCCTGCTCTGTTTTGTAGGAATCAATATCAGTTACTATTGACTCATTCGGAACCTCCAATGTGCACTCAACTTCAAGATAACATTCCGTCACACATCCATTCGCATCCCGCACAGTAACTTTTAACTGCAAAGTCTTGAATGATATTGAGATAATAATAGTCGGTGTATTCTGACCCGATACTATATGACAAGAGCCATTTATGACTTCCCATTCATATGTATATGGACCTTCTCCTCCTGTCACCACTACCGTAACTTCATTGTCAAATGAGCCACATATTACTTCAGGTATTTCAAGTATTGTGCATCCCAGATCTGACGTGTTGGAATGATTAATGATCTGTACATCACTCTTCTGCTCATTACACACATTTGTGTAAGTCCATGTTCGTATCTCTGTATAATTGCCATTCTGATCCACTCCCGAATTCGAACTGCTATATTCAAGTCCAGTAAACCCACAACCCAATTCCGGATATTGCACAGGAAGCGGTGCCAACTCCTCACAGTGCACGGTCACATCCGCCGGCACAAAACTAAAGTCCGGTTTGTTTGGCGTTGACATGATTACCTTAAGGTTTAGTTCAGCTTTATTTCCACAAACATCTGTCGCAGTCCATCTAAATAGGTACTCTTTTATAATCTCCTCTGAAGTACAGCGGGTACTGCCCTCGATCTGCTCAAACAATGGTGAGATATTCGTCTGACAGTTGTCCGTCACTAATACTCCACTATTATTGCGTATCAGCTCTAAAAAATATTCATAATTTTCGCAATCAACATGAATTGTATTGCTATTATCTATGTATATCAGCTTAAGAAGCTCATCTGTATAATAAATAACTGGCGGTGTATAATCATTGGATATCACTTTCTGATCCACTTCCGTCGTGTTGCCACAAGCATCTGTCGCGGTATGATGGATAATATAATAATATCCTTTGCCTCCACATCCATATAACTTATCTTCTTTTACAGATGTAACTTTCACTTTTTCATTATTACAATAATCCAGTCCATACACTTCAGCACCTTTATCATCTTGACATATATCCTGAACATTGTATAATACGGGCCCTATAGTGTCAGTTACTTCTACTTTTCTGGTAAAGAAGCTCTTATTGCCACAAGCGTCTGTCGCAGTATAGGACTCCATAGTTGTAAAGGTATTTTTACAATCGCCATCCTTTCTCTCACTTTTCACTGTTAATGTGACCGCTGAACAGTTATCATTGGCTCTGACAGGAGGTATATTATTTATACAACCAACTTGAATAAGGGAAGCATTTCCGGCAAATGATGGTGGTTGAGTATCGGTCAGCCTTATGTGTATTTTAAACTCAGAACTGTTTCCACAGAAGTCCGTCGATGTCCATGTGTAAGTCTCCTCTCTATAATACCCGTCCTTCAGACAGTTACCTGCTTTACTTGTGTGACTCAGTGCAGTATTAAAGTAATTACACACATCAGTTACACTTACCCAGTTTAGTGCATCCTGCTCATTAATAGGAGTCCAATCTTTACAATCAATAGATATGATCCCTCCATTGTTAGTTCCTGCATATGGACCAGCACTCATCACTATCTCAGGACCTTTGCCATCATTTGGCGTGATGATCTGATTAAGTGTCGTTGTATTATTACATCTATCTATTAAATACCATGTCCTCACAAATGTTCCGCTTGATGCACATTCTCCAGTAGGCTTGCTATCCACATATTTATATTCAACATCCGAGCAATTATCAACTGCGACCGGCCATTGATTCTTATCTCCACATGCAAATGGTTCAAAAGATATCACTTTAGGCGCTACCGTATCTATTACTTCGATGTAGAATACGAAATTTGAGAAATTACCACAGCCATCTGAACCTTTAATATTAACGGTATATAACTTAGAATATCCATATAACCAGCATGCATCTTCATTAGATACACTCAACTTCATATCCAATTTGACAGGACCTGAACAATTGTCTACTCCTGAAAATAACTGATTCACCGGCAGTGACAACCACGATGGAAGTCCCTGCTCATCACAATATGTCGTCAGCGAATCTCCATTTTCCATACCCACAATATTGGGGTTTATCGCTATCAACACAGGAGGAGTATTATCAACTACATTTATGGTCTGATCGTATGTACTGATATTACCACAACAATCCTTGGCCATATATCTTCTGATGATTGTATAATTGCCAGCGCAGCTGCCCGGTATTACGTTGTCTGTATAACTCACAATGGCGCATTCACATTCATCAGTAGCCAGTACTTCGAACTTAACAGTAGTATCCGAACATGCGATGGTCACATCCTGAGGCACCACTGTAAATACCGGAGGTATTGTATCTACTATGTGGATCGAAAAATTTAAATTTGTCTCATTTCCACAGTCATCCACCGCAGTGATCTGAACTTCTTTACTTTTAAAGTATCCATCTTCTACACATGTACCTTCCAATACTGTCTGCGTGATTGTATATTGTGCTTCTCCACAATTATCTGTCACTATCACTGCTGATTCAGTTATCGTAGGCAACACCCAACCCGGTTCTAGTGCCCTGCATTGAATATCTATAACATCGCCATCTTCTATATCTCCGAATATCGGATCATCAAATATGATCACAGGTCCTGTAGTGTCCTGAAGCATGATCATCTGTACATGTTCTGTGCTATTACCACAGCCATCTGTAGCTGTCCATGTCCGAATAATTGTTAAACTACCAGTACAATCTCCTTCTACACTTTGCTCAGAAAAAGTTACGATCGCTCCTGAACAATTGTCCGTCGCTGTCAAAGTTTCAGCTATTGGCACATCATCACATTCTACCGTAATATCTCCCGGAAGAACACCGTCAAATACAGGGCCGATAGTATCCTGAACCGTAATAGTCTGAGTACATGTCACAATATTCTGATTTTCATCTACTATTGTAAAAGTCCGAACTTTAGCTCCTGTCAATAATGAACATCCGTCTGTAAGTTCACTATCAGCATAGGTTATTGTGACATCTCCGCATGAAGAAACAATGGTTGGAGATCCAAGACTTATGGTATCTTGGTTCACACCGCAATCAATGAGTGTATCCTGTGGACAATCAACTATCAAAGTACAACATTGAGGTGCAATAAGCTCCAAAGTATCACTATCAACATTGCCGCAGAACGCAGCACCTGACAAAGTAATACTTAAGGTGGCTCCATTTACCTCATCTACACCAAGTACATATTTAATACTTGTGTTACTTATTGGAATGATCGTTCCTGTGCCGGTGCTGCTCCAATCGATGGTCGAAGGATCATATACACCAGTGATGGTAGCAGTGATATCCAGTGTATCACTGTCACAATCGATCAATACAGGTTGGATACTTATATTGATCACCTCTAAAGGTTGAACTATAACCCTTGCTGTATCCACCACATTTCCGCATCCCGTGGCATTGTCCGTCACATTCAATATATAGTCAAAAGTGCCTACGCCAGTCACATTACTGTTCACTGTTGGCTTTAAAATAAATGGATTATTTAATCCCAGTGTTGGTGTCCAGTTGAAATCATAATTTCCAGCAGGGCTGATTTGTGCATCTAATAATACACTTTCTCCATAACATATGGTGTAATCCGGTACTGACAAAGTCGGAATCGGTAAATCCAACACATCTATCGTCACCGGTACTTGTACAAAACAGCTGGTGCTGTTGTTCAGTATTGTAAGTGTATATATCACATCTCCTACCGGACAAGCCTGCGTCGTAGCACATATAGTACATGAAAGACCATCTACAGGCTGCCAAGTATAACTATAGCCCAGTACCGCCGGAGTTCCGATCTCTAAACATGTGCCCTCACATAGGACATACTCGGTAGTCAAGGGTGGAGGTATTACCGCATTGACCGTAATTCTAACAGTTGCTGTTACCGGACAAGGTGATCCATTAACAATCCTTGTCTCTACCACTGTAAAGTCATAGATCCCTGCACCTGCAGGTGGCGTAAATACAGGATTCATCGAAGTCGGATCATCCAGATATAATGCTGGAGTCCAGCTATAGGTAGAGGCAGGATCGTTGCTATCACTTCCTATATTGATCGTCTCACTTCCACATATTGTAGTAGATGTGATGACCATGGGTGGTGTAGGCATCTGCACCAATACTGTCCCATTGCCTCCACAACCATTAGGAGAGTTTACTCTCAATGTGTATATGATCTGTGTGGAAGAGGTAGTAGTTGGATTTAGTGTAGTATTATTGTTTAGCCCCGTGCTTGGATTCCAACTATAGGTACACCCTACACAAGCTCCAATGTTCTGAGGATTAATAGGTTCAGAGCCTACTGCACACTTGAGAATATTCGGCAATACAAGAACTTCAGGTGCAATGACGTTCAATTGAACTGTACCTACCGTAGTACATCCTATCGCATCAGTGATGGTCAGCGTGAATGTTGCATTGCTAAAAGAATTAGCGGTTGGATTTATAATTGTTGGGTTGTTGAGGCCAGCCGCGGGAGACCAGCTATAAGTGCAGCCTACACATTCACCGATAAGATCGGGGTTCAATGCCACAGATACATTTCTACATGTGGTGACCGTATCAAGCACTATAACACCACTTGGTAGTATATTAACTGTCACATTTCCCTGGCCAATGCATCCTTCAGGGCTAGTTATCTGTAAAGTATAATCTGTCGATGTATTCACACTTGAAGATGGATTTATGACCGTAGGGTTTGATAATCCTGTAGTCGGTGTCCATGAGTATGTACAATTTGCGCACTCACCCTCTAGCCCCGAGTTCAGTGGCACAGATGCAGCAGTGCACTTTTCTATCGGAGTTAATACAAAGTCTTCCGGCACGATCACCGTCACATTGACATCATCTACCAGATTGATCGGACAGTTGCCCGAAAAATTAACCGTCACTGTATAGGTTATATCCCCTGTAGGCGTGACAATCGGCTGTGCACAATCCGTGCAGCTCAGTCCTGTGGAAGGCGTCCAGGTATATGTCGCAAATGGTATCGGATCAAGACCTAGCTCTACAGGATTGCCTTCGCACACTACCACATCCGGAAAATCTATCACCGGACCGGACGTGTCAACTGTCACTATCATTGTATCTACTGCCATACAACCCGATACCGGATCGGTCACTGTCACCGAAAAAGTAAGATCTGTCGCCACCAATACTTCAGGCTGTGCGCTGTTCTCATTGGTACCATTCTGCCATGGGCTCGCCACAGGGGACCAGCTATAGGTCCATGCACCATTACTTGGATCAGGGACACCTAATTGGATTATCGCTCCAGGACATACAACCTGATTAGGCCCGGAATTTGCGAATACATTTGCCGTAATCCTTGCTGTATCTAAAAATTGGCAACCTGTTCCAATATCTGTCACAGTCACATAATATAGTGCAGGAAGGGAAGGCGGAATCACAATAGGATTAGAACTAGTGGACATAAATCCTCCCGGTCCCGTCCAGTTATATGCGTGTGACTGTCACTGTGTACAGTCTTGGGATATTATCTGTAAGCTTTACTATCGGACCCATACAAGTGTCCAGGCCTATACATGGCGTCCAGGTATAGATGATGTCATTGGGGTCAACATTGCCGGGAAAACCCGCAAACGTTCCTACGGCAGTTAATACTACAGAATCTCCCGCAGCATTGCAACCATTTGGTTGATTTGAGAATATTTCTACATTACATCCACAAGGTGGGACTACGACTATGTCAGTACAGCACACACCTTCAAAGCACACTTCCATCTGATAGATGGTAGTCTCCGTGTCTGATCCACCTACATTCACTACAGCTAAATTCCTCGGGCCAATTAAATTATCCGGGCCGGATATCACTGTCCAATTGTAAGTAGCATCTATCTGTGGATGCCAATCTATTCCTATTGTCCTTGGGCCACATCCATCTATATCTGCGTCTGCCCTGACCATCGTTACGGTCATTGTATCATAATATGCACATCCTGCATTGACAGCAGTAAGCAGATATCTAAAGGGATTTTTCGTGTTTGTCGTAATATTATCAAGGAAAATAGATCCAGAATTAAAAAATACGGTCGGACTATTATTTGTCTCCAGAAAAGTGCCGGGTGCCCATGTATAAGTAAATCCGGGATCACCCGAATGTCCTATTTCAAAACGATTGGTACTACTATAACATACTACCACATCCTCAAGTACCTGCGTGGGAGCAGCTATCGGTGTGACAAGTATTGTATCTTGAGATTGACAAGTAGTGCCGCCAGGCAAGGTGATCGTCTTGGTTAATATATATTGAGTGGGTACTAGTGGTGTGGCTATCGGCCTGGCGCAATTGGTGCAGCTCAGGCCTGTAGCCGGAGTCCAACTATAAGTTGCAGGCTCGCCGGCAGTAAGTGCTGTACCTATCCGCACTCCACTTGAACCTCCGCAAAAAGATGCATCCGGTCCTGCGTCAGCACGATTAACAAACACAACTACTTGATCCAGGTTGATACAACCATTGGCATCTGTCACCGTTATGGTGAAAATCGTAGATTGAGAAACTGTGGCAATTGGGTTGGATACAGTGCTATTATCAAGTGCACCGATCATGTCCCACTGATAACTATATCCACCGCCACCGCCACTTGCAGTGGGGTTCCCTCCTATCAGAACACTTTCTCCCGCGCAGCTGTAGATATTTACTCCGGCATCCACTTGCGGTGCAGTTAATATACTTCCTTGTATAAGGGCTACATTAGAGATAGAAATTGTGTCTGTGACAGGGTCATTAGTGCAATTAATAGGAGAATTATTAATCACTAATCTTCGGAACCATCTGTTCACAGTGCCTGTGCCGGGGTGTAGTTTTGAAGAATAGCACCCGGGATAGTAGACCATGGACCGGTGGCTCCAACATCAGAAAACTGCCATTGGTAGGACGGTAAGTATAGACCTGACTTTACACGATTACCTGAGAGTGGTTGTATCGGCCCTCCCTGGCAAAATGACTGAACCAATGGGGTAATGTTATTGGTGGTGTCTAATTTTGTTGTAATATTTATGACACTATATCCTGTGCCAGATACTGCATCAGGATGTAAAACGTCTGATAGATAAGCGTCAGGGGTTAACGGATAATTATTAAAAGACGATTGTCCTAAGTAATTAAAGAGATGTATTTTTCCATCTGCTGCATAGTTAAAATCTAAGGGATAATTTGATGTGCTAGAACCACCAAACCTACTGGCAGCTGCAGGAATTCCATCTGGACGAAATACCAACATTGCAACACTTCCCTGAGTGCTATTGTCAGTCACAGGAAAGTCAACTGAGTTTGTGTAGCCGCCAAGTAAAAAACTCCCATCAGCATTGATAGGAATATCAGTCAATCCAATAAATCTATCAGTACCGGATCCACCATAATAAGTAGAAAATACCAAAGTGCCATCCGCAGCAAATTTACTTATAAACATATCATTTTGTCCTCCTCCATAAGAGGACTGAAAGGCTCCGGCAGTTACCGGAAAATCAGTAGATTCGGTATATCCTAATAGTATAGTAGAGCCATCTGAATTTAAACCTAACCCCGGTCCTTCAATATCATTTATAAATCCAGTTCCACTGAAATAAGTAGAATATTTCAAGGAACCGTCAGGATTTAACCGAGTCAAGAAGGGGACATAACCAATCCCAAACGTCAACTGTTTTATAGCTTGATATGCATCAGGAGAAGTCGGAAAATTAACTGATTGTGTACCACCTGTAATATTAAGTACTCCAAAATTATCAACCTTGATAGTTTTCAACGTCTCTCTAGTATTGCCTCCTAAATAGGTAGCATAAACAATGTTCATACTATTATCAAACTTTACGATAGCTAATTCATCCAAAAATCCGTTAAGGGAAGGATCTGCAGCGCCGGGCGTTATTGGAAAATCATTTGAACGTGTGAATAAACCGGTGTAAACATTGTCATTAATATCAGTTGTAATTTTAATTGCTCGGTCTTCATTATTCCCACCCAGATAAGAACTATAGATACGGCTTCCGCCAGAATTATATTTTACGATAAATCCATCAGTATTCCCCCCAAATAAAGATTGATAAGCACCCGGCGTAATGGCCAAATCGACACTATTTGTCTCACCAACTACCAATATAGAATTATCAGAAGCGATAGCAATGTCTGAAGGAGAATTAAGATTTCCTGAACCATTATAATAAGTCCCAAAAATAAGTTGTCCAGAAGGATTGAATTTGGCTATATAAGGTTGATCAGTAGAATTGGGAACACTCGACCCGGGTGCCATAGGAAGATCCAATGAATTTGTATTTATCAATAAAACAACATTGCCATCAGGACCAACTTCCATATCTACTGATCTATCCCGACCTGGACCCCCAAAATAAGTAGCAAAAACTACTTGGTTATTGGCATCAAATTTTATCAAAACACAATCATCATTGCCATTATTCGCAGATTGATAGGCTCCAGGTGTCACAGGAAAGTCAGTATAATTTGTTGTAGTAAATAAATAGGTAGAACCATCAGGTGAATTTTTCATAACGCCATCATTAAATGCGGTACCATAAGCACTAATGTAGGTAGAATAGCACAATAGGAAGCTATCTCTTGTAGCAGAAACATCCTGGGCTTGTAGTTTTAGAAAACTAAAAACGCATAAAATGAAGAGAAGATGTTTTTTTAAGCAAAAGAAATTTTGAAATAAATCTAAATTGAATAAAGAGCGTAATAGTATTTTCATAATGGATTAGTTTAACAGATTTTAGTATTAATTTGTGAGATAGTGACCCAATTAAATGCTAAATTATAATTAAACCTAAATGCTTGTACACATCAAAAAAAGAATAGCCAGATTGTATAAGAATGAAATATAGCTTAGTGTATGATATTTAAAATGATAAAATTGAATAGCATCTAAAAAAGAAACTAAAGATCAATACCACAACTTTTGTAGATACATGTGACCCGGAAAACAAATAGTTTTTGATACCTTACACAAGTTGTCTTATTGCATTTTCCAGCAATAATTATCCATTATAATTGTAAGCTTTATAGTGACAATCTATAAATATTAATTACCTCATAGTTGATTGCGAATACGATTCTACCCCTTAAAGAAGAAGAGAGTTTTAGTAATGCTATGATCAGATATTTCAGTTGAGAGATAATGGATGTGTGTATAACAAAGTGCACTAAAAGTTACATATTCGAATAAATAATTTATAGAAAGATGGATACAAAATAAAGTAGTTGATTTTTATTTGGCATATTCCTCCCTTCAGTCGGAATGACAAAATCAGAGGGGTATAAAAGGGGTGGCTACGCCGCCCCATTTCATGCCCCAATTCCATCGAACTAGCGTCTTTCCGAGCGAAGAGAGTAATTTTTATTAGCTAATTATTTTCTTTTTCGGTTTGTGCAATTTTTTGCACACACTTAATGGATTTAAAAACAGTAATGCGCAAAATATGAATTAAATAGTTGTGATTTTCTACAAAATATATTAACAGCCAGGAAGTTGCAAACGTATTTACAAATCTGACTAAAAACTATATTTCAAAAAATTAGTTCCTAAAGAGAGTGCATTTATTTTTCATACAAAATATTTATCTTTTTCAGCTCTGTTCAAAGCTCGAATTTAGAAATTACATACAATAAAAACCAATAGTCAAAAATATATTAAGTGTTCTATTTGACTTTAATCTATAAACCAATGTATTATAAAACGAAAAAAATTAAAATGAAGAATAAATTTGTAGTATCAGCATCCATTTGTATGATTATATTTTTGAATATGATGTCAAGAGCCAATGCTCAGGCATTTATAGATTTGGAAACCGGTGCAGTTTTCACCGGATATAATAATGTCAGAATCCCGGGTGATGCAGGAACACTATTTTCTCTTAAAGATGACCTTACACCGAAACCGAATGCCTTTATTCGCTTAAGGGCTGGTTATGCGATTGGTAAGAGACATACCATATCCCTTTTATATGCCCCATTGACCATTAAGTCAGATGGATCAATAAACAAGCAAATTGATTTTGAAGGTGTCACTTTCCCTTCTAACAGTCCATTGAATGCCAGCTATACGTTCAATTCTTATAGAATAACTTACAGATATGATCTTGTTAAAAGGCCTAAAATTGAATTTGGCATTGGGTTCACAGCAAAAATAAGAGATGCTGAAATTGCGCTTTCAAGTAATGGATTTGCCAGTTCAAAAGCAAATGTCGGCTTCGTTCCTATTATAAACTTTAGGCTTAATTACAAAGTAAATAACAATTTTGGAATACTCTTCGAAGGAGATGCGCTAGCGGCACCTCAAGGGAGGGCGGAAGATGTACTACTCGCCGTCACCTATAAATTCTCAGATAATTTAATGACGCATCTTGGATATCGAATACTTGAAGGTGGTGCAGATAATGATGAGGTATATAACTTTTCTCTCATTCATTATGCTTCTGTAGGCGTTTTGTATAAATTTAAGAAGAATGTAAAAGCAAATTAGAACTAGTAAATATCAGGATCTATAGCAAAGAAAAATGTCTATTGTTAAATTGTCTCTTTATTTATATAACCTTTATTTCTGCCTGTTTGACGTTAAAATCAAATAAACATGTTCCATAAATACTATTGCATTTTAATCAAATCTTAAGAAAGCATTAATCAACTCTTATACAAACTAATTAGATATTTGCATCATGAGAATATTGGTAGTTGAAGATGAGGATGGAATCGCTGCTTTCCTTAAACAAGGCTTAGAAGAAGAATCTTTTGCCGTTGACGTTGCAAATGAAGGTAGGAAAGGACTTCAATTGGCACTTTCCGGAGAATATGATCTGTTGCTATTAGATTGGATGCTTCCCGGATTAAGTGGCATAGAGATTTGCAGACAATTTCGAAAAGAATATCAAGATACACCCATTATTTTTCTTACAGCAAAAGATACACTAGACGAAACGGTGTTTGGCCTGCAATCCGGAGCAAACGATTACATAAAAAAGCCCTTTCATTTCGAAGAACTGTTAGCGCGAATAAAAGTGCAGCTTAGACCAAAATCCGGCGAGCATTCAATTTTTACACTTGGTGAAATTGTATTAAATACAGAAACTCATCAAGTACGAAAAGGTAATCAAGAAATAAATCTGACTCAAAAAGAATTTGCCCTTTTGGAATTTCTTATTCGCAATAAAGGAAAGGTGTGTAGAAGATCTCGCATCATAGAAAGTGTCTGGGATATACATTTTGATTACAATACAAGCGTGATTGATGTTTATATTAATGCTCTTCGCAAAAAGCTCATGCTTTCAGATGAAGAAAACTACATCCAGACAGTTCGAGGAATTGGATATATCGCAAAAGAATTATGAATCTCAGTTTCAAAAACAGGATAGCGTTTCATTACATGTTGGCTACGGCAATTATCATGGCAATAGTATTTGGTGCTATTTATTTCACAGTTCAGGAAACTGTGATAAATAATCTAGACAATGAACTATCGTATGAAGCAGAGAAACATGCAGGTGAAATAGAAATAATTGGCGAGAGCATTAAGTTTGAAAATAAGGCTGAATGGGAAGAAAGAGAACATCGCGAGATACAAGTCAATCCTGTGTTCATTCAGCTCTTAGACAAAAAGGGAAGACTAATGGATAAGTCCCCAAACTTAAAAGAGGAATACCTTTTATTTAAAAATTCAGAATACGGGGGTCATTTTGATGCCGAATTAAGCAAAAGAGCTATCAGGCAAGTACAACTGCCAATAGAACAAAATGGAAAAATAAAAGGGTACATCTTAGCCGCAACGACTTCAGAATCAGCTCAATCTGTCATCCTAAAATTGAGAAATGTTCTGGCACTGTCTTTTCTTATAGTATTATCAGGTTTATACTTTATTTCACGTTTCCTGGCGGGAAGAAGTATCAAGCCGGTGCAAACTGTGACCAATACGATTACAAAAATCTCAAAGTTGAATCTTAAGGACCGTGTACCATTACCTCAGAATAAAGATGAGATATATGAACTTTCATTAGGATTTAATGACTTACTGGCACGAATTGAAGATGCTATTGAACGAGAACGTCAGTTTACTTCAGACGCTTCACACGAACTCAGAACTCCCCTCGCTACTTTGAGAGGTACTTTGGAAGTGCTGATTAGAAAACCAAGAACCCAGGCAGAGTATGAAGAAAAAATAAAATTTAGTTTGTCAGAAATTACAAGGATGACTACCACTTTGGAGCAGCTGCTGCTCCTGGCTCGTTTGGACACAAAAACATCCATTAAAGAAAATAACTTCGTTGATTTGCCGACTATCATTGATGAGTCATTGAGCTATTTTAAAAGTCAGATAGCAGAAAAAGGATTAAATATTAATTTTGTTTTTGATCAAAAAAATGAACTACTTGTTCCTTATTATTACACCAACCTCATCATTAATAACATTTTAATTAATGCTATTAAGTATTCAAAAAAAGATTCAAACTTAAAAATTAGCGTGGAAGAAATCGATAACCATGTAACTTGTACTATCCTGGACGAAGGGTTAGGGATCAAAGAAGAAGATTTGAAGCGTATTTATGACAACTTCTTTCGATCTGATGCTATGGAGCACAAACAAATATCAGGTAATGGATTAGGTCTATCTATTGTGAAGAAATGTGCTGATGCTATTGAAGCAAAAATCAATATATCAAGTGTTTTAGGAAAAGGCACTTGCGTAACCATTACATTCTAAAAAGCATTATTAATATTCTTTACCCAAGCGTAAACTTTCTTATATAAACAAATAACTTTTAAATCTTTGACAAATGAAAGATACATCAAGTGACTATCTGGATAATCATTACATACACAAAAGCAATTGGTTAAGGGCAGCAGTATTAGGTGCGAATGACGGCATTTTATCAACTGCCAGCCTTGCAATCGGAGTAGCTGCGGCGAGTAATATGAGAGAACCTATTGTCTTGGCTACTTTAGCAGGCCTGGTAGCAGGTGCATTATCTATGGCAGCAGGCGAATATGTTTCTGTCAGCTCGCAAACTGATGTTGAAAAGTCTGATATTGTTAGAGAAGAAAAAGAGTTGGAAGAAATGCCCGAACTTGAATTGCAAAGATTATCAGAAATCTATGTACAAAGAGGATTAAAGAAAGAAACCGCTATGATAGTTGCTCTGGAATTAACTGCTCATGATGCATTAGGAGCGCACGTAAGAGATGAATTAGGTATAAATGAAGTTAGTCAGGCTAAGCCATTGCAGGCAGCATGGACTTCCGGGGCTGCCTTCAGTACAGGAGGGCTTCTACCCTTATTGGTTGCTTTATTCATGCCAGTGGCAAATATGGAATATTATCTGTACGGTTTTGCTATTTTCTTCTTAATTATTCTGGGTATTTTATCCGCAAAAGCCGGAGGATCAAGTATAAAGAAAGCTCTAATTAGAATTACTTTTTGGGGCACAGTTGCAATGGGTTTAACTGCACTTGTTGGCCATATTTTTGGTGTCAGTGTGGGTTAGAAGTTAAAAATCAGAAGTCAGAAGTCTCCTGTAATGCATTGCTTCCAAAATCGAAATTATAACTTGATAAGCTATATGTAAAATGTTGATTAGCACAATATCCCCTTCTGCAAGCTAGGGTTTATATATAAGTATTTTTCCAAAAAGGTCATTTCTAAAATAATAATATAAATATTCGATTATTAACCGATTGTGAGCAAAATGAATTTTGCACGCACCAAAACGCAGATTAACCTAAGCTCAGCACTTCATAGTGAATGATGTATACTATTTAAAGTTAAAGCTTAGATCGTGAAGCTCGGCGTAGGTTAACCTACGTCGTTGTGTTACCAAAGTTTACTTTGAATTAACTATTAGAAATACACTGATTTATTTAATTGTATTTATAAAATATTAAATATCTAATGTATTATTAACTAAAGTTTCGGAGTTGCTTTTTGAATTGATATTCAATCAAATAAATATATAACACTATTTATTTGCAATAACCTAAATAGCTGTATGCCAAATAGTTATTTTGTTTTTTAAAATTTTTAATTTTTTTTAAATGGTTTCATTTGCTGGGCTCAATCATCGAAGTTTTATTCTGAATTCTAACTTCTAATTGCTACCTTAGATTGAGCAATAGCAATATTTTTAGAGTTTATTTGTAACGCCGAAACTTCAGTTATTAAAAATCCAATAAGCAACTAAGAAACTTGAGTTAATTTATTTCTTAAGCAATTCTTAAGAAAGCCTAGAGAATAACTTCAGAATCCATCCTCTACTTTTGTCATATAATTAAATAAAAACATCCATGCTAGAAAGGTTCATTCAGTACAGCATTCATCATAAGTTGATTATTCTACTATTCTCCGCAGGAATTATTGGATTTGGAACATATGCATTAACTAAAATCCCGATCGGAGCTGTTCCTGATGTTACTAATAATCAAGTTCAAATCATTACTACTTCAAGAAATCTCGCCACTGAAGATGTGGAGAAGTTTCTAACCTATCCCGTTGAACTTGAAATGGCAAACCTGCCTGATGTAACAGAAATCAGATCTATATCCAAGTTTGGCCTCTCAGTAGTAACAGTTGTTTTCAATGACAATATTGGTACTTATCTACCTAGACAACTGATTGCCGAAAAAATTAAAGCTGCTGAAGAAAAAATTCCAGCCGGCTTTGGCACTCCCTTTATGGGTCCTATAACAACAGGTCTTGGAGAAATCTACCAATATGTTATAGAAGTAGACTCTGCACATCATGATGTTTATTCATTGTCAGATATTAGAACTATACAGGATTGGGTAGTAAAAAGACAACTATCGGGGATACCGGGAGTGGTAGAGGTCAATACATGGGGTGGACATTTGAAACAATATGAAGTAGCTATCAACCCTGAAAAACTCAGAAGCCTTAATATTTCTATTATCGATGCCTTTTCTGCGTTGGAGAAAAATAACAGTATTGCCGGGGGTGGCTATATTGAAAAATCAAATCAAACTTACTTTATTAGAGGTGAAGGACTCGTAGGCTCTTTAGAGGATATTGAAAATATCGTAATTGAGAACAGAAATGGCATACCTATCTTCATAAAAGATATAGCCACAGTAGGCTTTGGATATGCTACTCGATTCGGTGCAATCACAGGGAATGGAGAAGGAGAAAAAGTTCTGGGACAGGTTATGATGCTAAAAGGCGCAAATTCTAAAGCAGTCATCGATGCAGTAAAACAGCGGGTTGCTCAGATCTCCCCTACCCTGCCGCCGGGTGTTAGCATTAACCCCTTCCTGGAAAGAAGCGAACTAATAGATAAGACCACTTTCACTATAGCCGAAAACCTTTTATTAGGTTGTCTGATCGTGATCTTTGTGGTAGTGCTACTATTAGGAAATTTCCGTTCAGGATTAGTGGTAGCTTCTGTAATCCCAATGTGCTTATTATTTGCAATTTCTCTCATGTATATCTTTGGTGTAGATGCCAATTTGATGAGTTTGGGTGCAATCGATTTTGGAATTATAATAGATGGAGCAGTCATAATTGTAGAGTTCATTGCATTCAAGATTACAGCCGAAAGCACTCAAATAATGGCTTTGCCAAAACCCGAAAGACAAAATCTCATTGACAACATTACCCATTTAGGGGCAACGAAGATGATGCATTCAGCTGTATTTGGACAACTTATCATCATTATTGTTTTTATTCCAATTCTTTCCTTAGTTGGAATTGAGGGTAAAATGTTTATTCCTATGGCATTGGTATTCTGCTTTGCACTTATAGGTGCGATGATACTTTGCTTCACTTATGTTCCGGTGATGGCATCCCTGTTCATCAGACCCTCTGACCCTACAAAGAAAACTGTATCTAAACGCCTTATTACATTCTTAGAAGAAAAATATACACCAACTATTAATTGGGCCCTTCGTCGAAAAAAATTTGTGCTTAGTTTGGCTGCTGTCCTTATGATTGCTGTAGGTTTTCTATTTACCAGAATGGGAGG
Organism: Candidatus Brachybacter algidus; assembly: GCA_016711705.1. Classification (GTDB taxonomy): domain Bacteria; phylum Bacteroidota; class Bacteroidia; order Chitinophagales; family Saprospiraceae; genus Parvibacillus; species Parvibacillus algidus. The sequence continues at coordinate 1,037,029 of JADJSK010000001.1, forward strand.
TGAATTTGTACCTACCCTTGATGAAGGAGATTTTGTAATTCAACCTGTCTTGAAAACTGGTACTTCCCTAAAAAATACTGTACTTATTACCACCAGAATTGAGAAAATTCTAAAAAGGTTTCCGGAAGTTGAACAGGTTGTAAGCAGAATTGGTGCAGCTGAAGTACCTACAGATCCCATGTCTATGGAAGAAAGTGATGTAATCATTAAGTTGATTCCAAAAGGCAAATGGGTATCTGCTAAAACCAAGGATGACTTGGCAGATAAATTCAAAGAAGCATTGTCAGAAATTCCAGGTGTAGATTTTGAATTTACACAACCAATTGAAATGCGATTTAACGAGCTGATTACAGGAGTGCGAGCCGATCTCGCAATCAAAATATTTGGAGAGGATTTGGATCTACTTGCCAAGAAGGCTCAGGAAGTCGAAAAAGCAATTCAAAATATTAATGGTGCAGCAGATATAATTGTGGAAAAAGTAGATGGCCTCCCTCAAATGTCTGTAAAATATGACCGAAGAATGATTGCAAAATACGGCTTAAATGTGGAGGAACTAAACGACATTATTACCATGGGATTTGCCGGAAAAAATGCAGGAACAGTCTTTGAAGGTGAAAAGCAATTTGATTTAACCGTTAGGTTTGACAAAGATCATCATCAGGATATTCAGGATATTGAGAATGCAACCATCCAACTCCCAAATGGTAATCAATTACCTCTTAGTGAGTTTGCATCTATATCATTGACTAAAGGCCCTGCCAAAATTTCCAGGGACAACACTAAGAGGAGGATTGTAGTTGGGGTTAATGTCAGAGGCAGAGATCTGGAATCCGTCGTTAAGGACGTTCAAGCCGTTATTAACAAAGAAATTAACCTACCAACCGGATATACCATTGAATACGGAGGTCAATTTGAAAATCTAAGAACAGCTAAAGATCGCTTAATGATTGCCGTTCCCATAGCTTTAGTCTTGATATTCATCTTACTCTACTTTGCCTTCAACTCAATAAAAGAGGCATTGATCATATACAGTGCTATTCCAATGTCTGCTATTGGAGGAGTTATACTTTTATACTTGCGAGATTTACCATTTAGTATTTCAGCAGGTGTAGGTTTTATTGCATTATTTGGTATAGCTGTGCTCAATGGAATTGTATTGATAGAAGAATTTAAAGAATTGAAAGCTCATGGTATCCATGATATTACTAAACGCATTCTTATGGGAACAAAAAATCGATTACGACCTGTCTTGTTGACAGCCTCAGCTGCGGCATTAGGATTCCTTCCTATGGCCATTTCTACATCAGCAGGCGCTGAAGTTCAAAGGCCTTTAGCTACAGTAGTAGTTGGTGGACTTATCTCAGCTACTATCCTTACCTTGATTGTCTTACCGATTCTTTATGCCATATTTGACAGAAAGGGTCATTTACCTAAGGCAAAAGCAACGATAGTCGCAGGATTGCTGTTAATGATATTTATTATTCCTGCAGTAGGACAAAGTCAAACTAATAATATTACAGTTGATCAGGCAATTGAAATAGCTCTTAAAAACAACTTAGGTCTAAAGGCATCTGCGCAAAGGATAGAACAAGGGACTCTGCTCATAGCAAGTGCTAATGATATCAATAAGACTGATATATATTTCAATAGGGACCAAAATAACATAGCTCCCAATAATGTACCGCTAAATGTGTGGGGCATCGGCCAGTCCATTCAGTTTCCAACAGTATATGGCGCCCAGCGTAAAGTACTGCAAGGTAAAGCTCAATTAATAACTGATCAATACAAGTTAGACAAATATATAGTAACCAAAGTCGTTTCCAACTCTTATTACGAAATAGTGTATTGGCAGCAAATGCTTATCGACTACAACTATTTGGATAGTATTTATACCACATTCGAATATGCAGCAAAGAGAAGATTTGATCAGGGTGAAACAAATTATCTGGAGAAACTAACAGCTGAAACTAAGAAAAAAGAAGTGAGCTTAAAACTCAATCAGATAAAAGAAAGCATCCAGAAATCTTATATTCTATTAAACCAATGGCTTCAAACTGATACCTCATTCACAGTAAGTGATACAGAATTAAAAAGAATAACCCTAAAACCTGTTGAAGCGAATTTACATCCAGTAGTAAATTATTATGAAGATGCTATGAAGCTATCTAATCTTCAGGTGTCATTAGAGAAACAAAAGCTTTTACCGGATTTAAATGCCTCCGTTTTTCAGGGATTGAATAATGGCATTGGCAAAAAATCATACTTAGGGTTCCAGGTAGGTGCCTCAATTCCATTATGGAGAGGTAGCCAACGATCAAAAATATCTGCTGCAAAATTGGAAACCAATATTCTATTGGATGAAAGCAATAATTATAAAGCACAACTAACTACAAAGTACGAAGCATTGCAATCTGATCTAAGGCAGTATGAGGAAGGACTAATTTATTATGAAACCACAGGTAAAAAATTAACGGAAGAAACCTTGTTTCATGCAAATATTGCATATAAAAACGGGGAAATAAACTTTCTACAATACATCCAGCTGCTGGATAATGCAAAGAGTATTGAAACCAATTACATCACAACCCTTTTCCAGTACAATATGACGGTACTTGAAGCGAACTATTTGATGAAATAATATGAAAAAATATAATAATATGAAAAAATATGCATTTAGCTTTTTGATTGTTTTCTCAATCTTCTGGCTGACATCTTGTAATTCAAAGTCTGAACCGTCGCCATCGGATGCTTCATCGGTAGAACAAGTTGGAGATGATGTGTATAATATCTCACAAGCACAATTCAACTCCTCTGACATGGCATTGGGTCAGATGGAGATGAAACCATTTAGTGGAATTGTAAAGGCTAATGGAATGTTTGATGTGCCACCTGATAATGAGGCAAGGGTAAGTACATATTTTGGTGGAACAGTAAAAAGTATCCAACTAATACCAGGTCAAAGAGTAAAGAAAGGACAAATACTTTTCGTATTAGAAAATCCTGATTATGTGCAGATACAGCAGGATTATCTGGAAGCAAAAGGCCATCTCACCTATTTAAAATCAGATTTTGACAGGCAGAAGAATTTGGTGCAGGACAATGTGGCATCACAAAAGACCTTCCTTAAATCCGAATCAGAATATACGGTAACCAGAGTAAGACTTGAATCCTTAGGTAAAAAACTAGTCTTAATGGGTATAAACCCAAATGCGCTCTCTATTGAGAACATTAGAACAACTATCAATATTCATTCTCCCATTAGTGGCTTTGTTACACATGTGGATATCGCCAAGGGGACATTCCTCATTCCTTCTCAAAATGCTATAACAATTATAAATACTGACCATCTCCATTTGGAACTCAACATATTCGAAAAAGACCTTATGAAAGTCAAAATTGGGCAACCAATTGTATTTAAAATACAAGAAGATAATAGCAAGGAATACAAAGCGACAGTTCATATGGTGAACAAAACCGTAGATGCTGAGAAGCGTACTATCAATATTCATGGCCACATTATAGATCAAGGGCAATCTGCAAAATTTAATCCCGGAATGTATGTGGAAGCAGAGATTTTAACGACTTCTGAATTAAAAGCATCCTTACCGGAAGATGCATTGGTTGATTCAGAAGGTAAATATTATGTTTTAGTACTTAGCAATACAACAAAGGAAGGATACACTTTTATAAAAAAAGAAGTTAAAACAGGTTCAACAAAGGATGGCTTTGTTGAGATACTAAATATGCAAAATTTCAAAGACAATTCAAAATTCCTCGTTAGAGGAGCATTTAATCTTATAAAATAATAAAAAATGAACGGAGCACATTTTCATCTAGTCGTTAACCACCTACCTATTGTAGGCTTACTAATTGGAATTTTAATCCTTATCACAGGATTGGCATTAAAGAAAGTAGATATCCAACTTACGGCATTGGGAGTTTTTATCTTCAGCGCAGTCTCTTCCATTGTGGCATTTAACACTGGAGAAGGTGCAGAAGAAGTTGTAGAAAAGATATCAGGCATAAGTGAGACTTTAATCCATAGACATGAAGAGTTTGCTGAATCTTTTTTCACGGTCATATTGATTTTGGGTGGGATGTCTATAATTACGATTTTTACATTAATACGTAGAAATAAATATGCAAAATATTTCTTATATCTGTCTTTAGCCCTTGCAATATCAGCAGGTGTTCTAGCAAAATTTGTCGGAACAAGTGGCGGGGAAATTAGACACTCAGAGATTAGAAGTGAAGCACAGATGATTCCTGTGGAAAAGGAGGATCATTAATTATCTTACTAAATGACAATCTCAAGTTTCGGCAGTTAAGAAACAAAGGTAGATGGTTGATGTTATTAGTTGTTAGATGGAGCTTAGTCAATTGATTCATATTTTTTCTTTAATAGGTTTATTAGAAAAAATATCCATGTGATTGATGGATCCCGCAGTTGCGGGACTAAAATCTACTCCGCCATCACTTTGTTCATCGGACAAGCTTCTAACATCTAACATTTTATTAAATTTTAAATTATTTCTTCAAAAATGAAAATTTGACTAACGAAACTTAAGTGACAATTTAACAAACAATCTATTTCCTTAGTAATTGATGAATAATTTTATTCTGAAATTACTAAGGAATAATCTTTATTCATTTGTGCAGTTTATTTGCAATTTAATTATTTAACAATTAATTAATTCTGTTAAATTTTAAACGTGAAGACCTTAACATAATCGCTAGTAATCCTTGCTATACTTCAATTGGAGCAAATATCTTCTTATTATACAAGCACTACATTCTTAGCATTACTATTAAATAAATATTTAATTAATAATTAAATTTGGTATTTCAAAGCTTAGTTCATATCTTTGATTTTTAATCATCAGAATATTATTTATTTATTAAATGCAACAAATAAAACATAATTTTAGAAACTCTGTAGCTCATAGTCCTGAGCTTATTTGTGCATTCCCATATTTCGCGATATCTCTTAAACGCGAAACTACCTTCCTGTTCTAAAAAGGCATAACGAGTGTGCCTGTCTAACTCTTTTAACATTATTTCTTACTGAAAATATTCAATAATGACATCTTGAATATCTCTACTCGCATGTAGAATAGTGTTTCAATACAGAGTTGAAGTGATGTTCTTTATTTAAATATAAATTAATATTATCATGGCTGAATTAAAGAAAAAGCTTAGCAAAACTGACCTGAAGGAGAAAAAACAACTGAAAATTCTAAAAAAATTAGAGGATAAAAAAACGAGAAAACGTAAAGGGTAGTCAAATCCAAATTTAAATATTTTTAAGGAAGGCTGTAAATATTCATTTACGGCCTTTCTAATTTTTGGAAAAGACATAATTATACTCTGAGTGATTTAGGCTGAGATTCTACCGTGAACTTTTAATGGATAAACAGTTGGACATTGTTTCATAAAGTATTTGCTGTAAATAAAAGGAGCATCCTGATACACCACGTTTAAAATTCATAAATTGGAACTAGATTTTATGTAAGAGATAACAGCAGCCAAGCGGCTTAGTAACTTATAACAATCGTATTAAAACTTTGTAAATTTTCTAGACCATGAAGCTCCCTTCAACCAATATACACCTGAAGAAAATGCTGATATATCCAACATCTGCAAAGGAGGAGTAATTCTTAAAGTTTGTACTACTTGTCCATAAATATTAAAGATTTTGGCGGTTTCCGAATTGTTTGTTTGAATGTAAAGAACTTCTGCAGCAGGATTGGGATACACCTCTACTTTCACGACAGGCTTATTTTCAATGCTGATGACATTGGAATAATTAATAGCTCCATTTAAGTCTAAAATACGCAATCGGTAATAATACACTCTTTCCAATTTACTTTCATTGAAACTAACTTTCAAGTTAGCATTGTAAACAGCTGCTTCCCCTTTTGCTGGCAATGTAACCACAGTTTTGTATTGACCGGATTCCAATCGTTGGACCTCAAATTGTTGAGTGTTAATCTCAGTTATACTCTCCCAACTGAGAAGATGCTCAAGTCCTATTTGCTGCCCCTTAAAACTTAAGAGCTCTACTGGTAAAGGAATGAAATTAATAAGCACCTTACTGGAGTAAGGAGGTATTGTAGCACTACTTACAGCAACATTGTCAAGATCAATAGTGCCTACAAGTGGAATAATGACAGTACTATTGGTTGGATTCTTAAGAATGAAAGAGTTATCTGTTGGATATGCCCACTGGAAATAACTTGCTTTGGAGTTCAAATCCAAACCTGTGCTGCTTTTCCATTGAGTGAGGGTAAAAGTTTGTGGAGCTGACCATATATACCTCGCTACCACAGACCCATAAACATTATGTAAATAATTTTGATCAGATGTAGTCAATGTGCTATAATTGTTGTCATCAGAGGCTATTTCCAATGGCACCCCACCTGATACATTTGAATACAATACATTGTTGTTTGACACATTCCCATAAATACTCTCTCCCGGCAGCCAGTCAGCGAAACTAAGTGCTACCTTACATTTATAAACAGTATTATTTTGAATTGTGCAATTATTAGAACCGGCATTAATAACTATTCCACCACCAACAGGAATTTCAGTCACTGTATTGTTAAGTATTTGAATATCGTGGGCGTTGTTATCTATATAAATTCCCAAGGCAATTCCATTTGGAGAAATACCTTCATAATCTCCTATTACATGGTCGACAAAATTATTGCGAACAATGCAATTATAAGAGGAAGTTCCCCAGGTATAAATGGCGCCTCCATCCGACATATTCATTAAACTGTAGCTGACCTGATTCTTCTCGACTACTATACCGTTTCCGATAAACTTTATTCCATTGTACCCAGAATTAGTTATCACGTTTTCAGCAATTACACAACCAGGTGTACCATTTATTTGATAAATGGCATTTGGATAAAACTCACCAGAGAAGTTTGGAATATTTTTACCCCAAGTCATTCCTGTATTTTGAATGGTATTTTTGGAAATTGAGGTGTTTGAAGAATTAGCAGCTACAATAGCTTGTAAATAAGAGTCGTTAAAAATATTTGATTCAATAGCATTTTCATTACCACTGAGTAAAATTCCTTGATGATTCTGTTCAAAATTACAATTCTTAACTACATTATTATTACTCGAACCCATGAGTCTAATTCCAAAGTCAGCAAAATGCATAAATTTGAGATTGCTAATGACGTTATCGCTTCTGTTATCATTGCCGGCTATTCCTAATAATTGAGTAGATGCTTCCACTGAAAGTTCATCAGGGCTAACACCCGAAGTCATTAAATAAAGTGTATGGATAGACGGATCATAATACCATTCTCCCGGCGCATCTAAAAGGCTAAGTTTGTTGTCAAAATAAAAGTAAGATCCGTTATTTGCCGCATTTATATCTGTATTCCAGCTAACTGTACTTCCAGCTTGAGAAATCACAGGCTGACGATTATTGCGCCATTCAAATTCGCGAATGCAGATATTCGCTCCAACAAAATTCAAACCCGAACTTCCAATCGATGGGCTTGATGCACTTGTAGTCGTGGCTACTGTAGTATTTAACACACCTGAGTTAGGATATCTAGCCAATTGTTGTGCAATCCCATCAACAAACACCAAATGAACTGGTGAGGAAATGGTAGCTTTCCAAATATTACCGCTATGTTGAGTCCATCCTGTAACGACTTCAGAACCTTTAATAATTGGATCTGCCCCTGAGCCATATGCGTCAAAAGTAATTCCACTGTTGTTGTATGCTGAAAAATAAATCTCTCCGCGAAATGTATCGCCTCTTCGAAAATATATATGGTCACCGCTACTAATGGTCACACTCCATGTCCCGGATGGTCCACCCAATTCTGTACTTAATTTTGAAAGTGTTTTCCAGGCAGTAGCAACAGAGGTTCCATTATTTGCATCATTTCCCGCATTAGAAATATAGAAATCAGTTGCAAATAAGTTACTGAGGCTAATAAAAATGAATAGAATTAAAGTGCAAAAATGACGCATGACATTTTTTATGCAAATGTAACTCTGCTATCAGTGATTAGATTGTAAATTTTGGACAAAATAGTCAGAAGCCATATAATTCGTCGGTGATAGACCGGTGAAGGTTTTAAATTCCTTGATAAAATGTGCCTGATCGTAGTACCCATATTGGTGGTAGTCAAACAGTAATTTACTGTCAGATTCTTTATTGATCATATTGAATACATTATTAAATCTTATGATCCTACTTGCTTTTTTGGGCGAAAGGCCTATTCTGTCATTCATTTGCCTGTCTAGTGAACGATGGGTCATACACAAGGAGGAAGCCAATGCATCTATACCCAATTTATTATCAACATTTTTTTTCAATGCATTCCAAAGAATAATATTGTTTTCATGGTGCATGGTTCCTTTATCTATTAAAAGAAGATGCATATATCGCTCACTAATTTGGACGCGTCTACTTATATCATTTGTTTCAGCCAACTGATTTGCCCAATCTTTAATAACTGAACCAAAAATTTGGGAAGCATCTTCAATTCTATCACAAAGTAAATACTGGCTAACTGGGCTAAAAGCGTTGACGCCCTGAGGATAAAAACGTACACCAAATAGATCGTTACCCTTTTCGTGCCGGTAATAAATTGGCTTCGTGTTAAAACCATGAAAAATAGTATCATGGATTAAATGATCATTTAAATGATAAGGAGTTCGGAGGTTAAAGATCAAATTTGGGGTGAATTGTGCATTAAATAATTCATGGTATCCTGTATCTCCAAGATCATTAAAAAGACTTTGCCAAAAGCAATCTACATAAGGACTAAGTCGTGCACTCGCTGGAAATAAATGGTACATTGTGTAATTTTAAATAGAATTAAATCGCTCAATCGCAAACTTAAAGCACATTAAATGAACTGCAAATTAGGAATAATAGTCATAAGATATTCAAGGATATAAGTCTGACCTTTCAAGAAAGTTCATTATTAAACAATAATTTATCATAACCTGTTGACAAACAAGTCGATCCTAACATCGGATGTAATTCATTCTTGAAGAGAACATTTGAAAGTAGGATTTTGTAGATATTATTTAAACGATGCAGAAATATTTAGTTGACCAATATTTTACCTTATCCTACCGAACTAAATGTCGCTTGATCATGCCAAAACTTCTTGATAGACTACTGCTAATTTCCATTCGGTATTGTTCTCATTATACATCAAAAACTAAAGGCCAAGTTGAATTTTATTACTTTGCATAAAACTTAGCATTTGTAGATATAGATTATATTTACTCCAGAAAAGGATGCAAAACCATTTCTGAAATTGTTAAATATGGAGGATGATCCTATTGTGGAAATATTTACATCGATAAACGCTCTATCGAATCAAGCTAAGATGGATTTCAGTTCCATCATTTCTTTCACATCCCTCCCTAAAAAAACCTTTCTACTTGAAGCCGGTAAAGTAGCTAATACTCTATTTTTTATTCAAAAAGGTCTTGCCAGAGCTTTTTATAACCAGGACGGCGAAGAAATCACCTTTTATTTTGCCATCGACCGCCAATTCATAGGCTCTGTACCGAGTCTTTATAGCGGTAAGCCTTCTTTATGCGCCATTCAGTTGATCGAAGATTCTGAAGTATACTCTTTTAATTATCAAGAATTCGAAAGTTGCTGTGGACGTCATCATGATTTGGAAACCGCTGCCAGGAAGCTCTCTTCAAGAGTAATATTGAGAGAGCAAGAGCGCATCGAAAGCTTACGATTGCATACTGCTAAAGAACGATATTTGTTAGCGGAAGAGAAACACCCAGGCATTTGCAACCGTAGCCCCTTAAAATATATAGCTTCTTATATAGCAACCAGCACTGTAAGTCTAAGCCGTATTAGAGCTGGAAATCAATAAAAAGATATATTTATTAACATATGTAAAGTAGAAAGCTATACTTTCTAATGACCTTTGTGCGAAAATTAAAAAAAGTTCAATGAAACGTGTTTTGTGTATTCCTAAGTTAGGCGAAGTCATAATAAATGAAACTTAATATCCTTTTTTTATTTCTGAACTACACTAGAACTAAAGCACTACCTCTACTAAAACATAAAAAGATGAACATTAAAGCTAAATCATATTTCAAAGATGAAACCAAGGATATCCCCTATTTCAAAAGTTGGGTACAGCAGTTGGAGAAGGCAAATGGTAGAATTTACAAAAGTATAGAAATTCAGACAGCACTCGGCAAAACACATGTCTGGGGCTTAAACACTGAAGATTCCTTACTTGAAACGTTAGTTATTTTCCCGGGAGCAAGAACAACACCATTGATCTGGGACTTTGATAAAGGATTGGATAACTTAAACCATAAAATGAGAATATATATGGTTGAAACCAACGGACTGCCAAATCTAAGTAATGGCGATACACCCGACATTAAATCATTAGATTATGGCATTTGGGCAGCAGAAGTATTTGAAAAACTAAAGATTAAAGAAGCCTTCATAGCCGGTGCTTCCTTTGGAGGACTAATTTGTATGAAACTTGGTATCGTAAAGCCAGAATTAGTTAAAGCTGCCTTTTTGTTAAATCCAGGTTGCTTGCAACCCTTTTCTTTAACTTTAAAAAATCTGTATTACAATATCCTTCCTATAGTTAGCCCAAAAGAAAAGAACGTTTCGAAGTTTTTGGACAAAGCCGTTTTTTCGAAACCCAATCACAAATTATCTGAAGAGGCAGAAAAAATGCTAATTGATTATGAGGTCTTTGCAATTAGCCGATATAAAGACAACACTCAAAAACCATATTATATGGATCAACAATTGGGAGATGTAAAAGTGGATACTTATCTGCTTGAAGGAGATAAAGATCTATTGTTTCCATTCCAAAAATCAATTGATAACGCACAGAAGCACATAAAAACATTAAAGCAAGTAAAGGTATTCGAAAATGTTGGGCACGGAATTGAGACATATGCAGGCGCTATGAATTACATTGGGGAGATTATAAAAAACTATTATTAGTATTAAGTAAATGGCTCACAAAACTATTTAAAGGCAAACAAACGCTGATTATAACTGCATATCAAGATAAAATATAAATAATGAACTTGATTATATCTATCTTTTGAATTTGGTTAATCAATTACTGGTCAACTTAGGTACAGTTATATTTAATGGCCTGATAACTGTAAATATACTAATTGGAAATAGAAATTTCAACTTTGAAATGATTTTAATCCCAATGCTTATAGTTTGCTGTATGTCAATAAGTTAAGCTAAATTATTTTCAACACTGAGCTTGTCCTAAATGACCAAGCCAATTTCAGTTGAGTATTTCATAGTTGTAATCAAAAGACTCCCCCAAAGAGGACAATATGAAGTTATCTTCTCAACTTCATTTTACATTGTACCTTTTTTATTTAACCTAATCAAGTGTTCTATTTAATTTTGGAAGAAAAGTATTACATTTAAACTAATTTATGAATTCTATAAATTAGGCTGAATGAAATTAATATTTTAAGCAATTTAATTACTGCGAAACTTTAGAAGTATAGATATTATTAGATATTAACTACATATGAAAACATCAATCCTTTCGTTGACTATAATCTTCACCTTTCAGCAAATGGCACATGCTCAGAAAGATGACTTTACCCAATATTATGAACTAACGATTCAGGCAAGAGAATTACTAGACAAGCAAGATTACTCTGCTGCCATCAAAGCATCAGAATTGGCATTTAGTCTAGTAGATTGTCCTGCATCAAGGGATCTGGAAAAGGCAGTGGAAATAACGTTGAAAATGAAGGATACTTTGCTCGTTAAAAAGTATTGCAGGACGATGGCAGAAATATATGGTATTATCCCTTCTGCGAAAACTATTGAGGATGAAAATTTCCTCCAATCATTACAGAATGAATTTGCTGTTGAAATTGCATTGGCAGAATCTCAGCGCGATCAGTTTTACATATCATTATTGGATAGTTTAGGCAATGAAGATCAGGCTATCAGACAAAATGGCGCTTTTGAATATATAAATGGAATTGACTCAGACTCTCTAAGAACAGTTCATTTATTGTCACTGATTAAAGTAAGAGGTTTTCCGGAAGAGCGGAAAGTTGGAAAGTGGGGTTATAACAATGCCATGAGGATTTTTATACACGCTGACTTTGACTTGAAGAACGAACTTCTGGGTAAGCTGATGCTGGACAATGTTATGAGTGGGAATATGGACCCAATGGACTATGCGCATATTATCGATCGAAGATGCAACTTCAGAGGTGAACGACCATATTACAATCAAGTTCCGTTTGGATATGATAAACTTACTGATCTACAGAAAAAAGATATTAGTGAAAGGAGAAGAAAAATCGGTCTAAGAAGTGTAGAGGAATCTATGGCTATTGAGACCTTGCCGAATGGGGATTTGCGAGCTTCTTATAAATATTAAAACAAGTTTCGTTGCTGCACAAATTTAGAAGGTCACATTTCCATCCCGAATCTTTCTATAATTATCATCCGAGGAGCATCAAACACCAAACATCAAACATCAACTAATATTGCTCATACCAGGTAAATTTATCATGAACAATACTATCCATTTCTTTTTTCAAATGTTCTAAAAAAGATACAGAAACGGGAGTATGACTTTTGCCTTTTAGCCAAACCAAGCTCCATGTAGTTTTTATTGGAAGACCTTTCACAGGGATTATTTGTAATTCCTTACTTTGTAATTCATTTTTAATGCCGATCAGAGGCATAATAGAATATCCGAGACCCGCTAAAACTGCCTGTTTAACGGCTTCGTTGGAAGCAAGCTCCATTTTTTTCAAAACTTTTATATTATTACTTGCAATAAAACTCTCCATCGTTTGGCGTGTACCGGACCCCTTTTTTCTAATGATTAATGGCAGGTTTTCTAAGATAGCTTCATTTTTTAGCCCCTTTTTAAATTTAGTATCTGCATTTCCCACCAGATATAATTTATTCTGAAGTAAGTCTAATTTTTCAATGTTGAGTGAAGTTGGCAATATGGAAACGAGTGCAAAATCTACTTCGTTATTCTCTAGGCTTTCTAATACTTTACTTTTATTAGTCACGTCCATTAATAATTCAATACCGCTGTGTTGCTTCATAAATTCCGTCAAAAAATAAGGCATCACATATTTACCTGTTGATACTACTGAAAGTTTTAGTTTCCCAATCAACTGACCTTTGTAGGCCATCGTCTTATAATTGATAGCATAGACTAAATTAATAATATTTTCAGCCGTTTCAGCTATTTCCATACCAAAATCAGTGATATAAATTCTCCTACTAACAACTTCAGTGAGCGGTATTTGAAATTGTTCCTGGAAGTTTTTAAGCTGAATTGAAACAGCAGGCTGAGTCAAATGTAATTCTTCTGCCGCCTTAGTGACACTTCTTGTTTGAACAATTTTCAAGAATATCTGAAGTTGATTTAGTGTATAGTTCATAAATTTATTTTATACTTAACATAACAAAGATATATAATAATTAATGAATAAATGTGCTCAAATTTGCCCCATTAAATAACCAATAATAATAAAATGACAAAAATAACTGTAGCAAAAGGGGATGGCATCGGACCGGAAATAATGGATGCAACTTTACACATTTTAAAAGAGGCAGGAGCTCAAATTGAAATTGAAGAAATTGAAGTTGGAGAAAAAGTTTACCTCTCAGGCAATACTTCTGGAATATCTGAAGAATCATGGGAAACCATCAGAAGAAATAAAGTTTTCCTAAAAGCACCAATTACGACACCACAAGGTGGAGGTTACAAAAGCTTGAATGTAACCACAAGAAAATTCCTTGGCCTATATTCAAATGTTCGACCTTGTATGAGTTTACATCCTTTTGTCAGCACAAAGCATCCGGTGATGGACATAGTCATCATAAGAGAAAATGAAGAGGATCTATATGCAGGGATTGAACATCAGCAAACAGACGAAGTAGTTCAATGCTTAAAACTAATCAGCCGACCAGGTTGTGAAAAAATAGTGCGCTATGCATTTGAATATGCGAAGCAACAAAACAGAAAAAAAGTCACTTGCTTCACCAAAGACAACATAATGAAACAAACTGATGGCTTGTTTCACCAAGTATTTGACGAAATTGCAAAGGAATATCCGGAAATAGAAAACGAGCATTGGATCATTGATATTGGAGCGGCTAAAATGGCTGATACCCCAGAAATATTTGATGTTATTGTAATGCCAAATCTATATGGAGATGTACTTTCCGATGTTGCAGGCCAGATTACAGGTTCTGTTGGACTCGCAGGTTCAGCAAATATTGGAGAAGAATGTTCCATGTTTGAAGCCATCCACGGTTCAGCACCAAGAAGAGCGGGACAAAATGTAGCCAACCCTTCGGGTCTATTGCAAGGAGCCATCATGATGTTAAATCACATCGGACAAACCGAAGTTGCTGAAAAGATTCAAAACGCATGGTTAAAAACTTTAGAAGATGGTATTCACACTTATGACATTTTTAAAGAAGGTATAAGCAAAGAAAAAGTTAGTACGTCTGAATTTGCCAATGCTGTTATTGCTAATCTTGGCCGGAAGCCAAACCTCCTTAAGTCAGTAAGCTATTCAAATAACACTGCCTTAAACTTACCCAAATATATACGCAAACCAGCTGCAAACAAACAAATGGTAGGAGTAGATTTGTTTGTGCATTGGAATGGAACTAATCCGGATGAATTGGCTAAAAAATTAAAATCTATTGAAGAAAATAGAGTAAAACTTACCATGATTACCAACAGAGGTATAAAAGTTTGGCCAAATGGCTTTCAAGAGACATTTTGTACTGACCACTGGAGATGCAGATATAAATCCAATACAGGCGGAAAAATCTCAAAAACAAATATAATTGAGCTATTAAAAAACGCTTTAACTCATCAGATAGATAGCATTAAGACAGAAAATCTGTATGAATTTGATGGCAAAGCAGCGTATTCATTGGGACAAGGACAATAATCTATAAAATAAATAAACAAATGAATATCCAAATTTTAGATGGCGAATTTAAGTCCAATGAAGCAATTGAGTTGATCACACAAATGATTCATATTAAAATAAAATATCACGAAAATAAAATAAGTGTAAGTCAACTTGAAGAAGATATCAAGGCAAGAGAGACCAAAATTAAAAGGCTTCAGAAAGATTTATATGAATTTAGGAACACAATTGATTCAACTACTAAGGTTGTTAAATTAAAAGCAATCATAAATATCGACTTAAAATGAATAAAGCAGAAATAATATCATACTCAACCTTCCTGATATTGACAATTTGCATCTTAATGACATTTCAAACTAAAAGTGTAATTACAAGCAAACTTATGGCATCATTGATCATAATATCAGGAACTTATACAATTCATTCTATTTCTAAAAAAAACTTAATAAGCAAAAATGAAGCTACAAAAATTTAAACTAATAAAGGGTGAATTTTTACCTAAAGACAGCAGGGAAATAATGCAGAATGTATTTTCCGGTAAAATCCAATTCCATAATATGAAAAATTTTAGTTCGCAAGAACGCTATGGTAAGGATGACAAAATTGCTGTAAAAAGAATTCCTCAACTGAAAAAAAGTTTGGGAAAAATTATTAAAATGATAGAGGCGGCAGAAAAGAACGGTGATCAACTTGAAATAAAATCAGAGGTAGTGATCCGTTTTGTTAAGCCAGTTAAAGATGTTTAATGGAAGAACTTTACTGGTGGCTACAATGCACGAAAAAGAGAAAGTGATTGCACCCATCTTTGAAAAAGAATTGGGGTTAAAATGTATAACCCCATTCAATTTCAATTCGGATGCATTGGGAACCTTTACGGGCGAAATTGAAAGAAAAGATGATGCCCTTAATATAGCAAGAAAGAAATGTTTCATAGCTATGGAATTAAACAATTGCGATATGGCGATATCAAGTGAGGGCTCATTTGGCCCTCACCCTGTTATGTATATTCACCCAGCGGATGATGAAATCTTGCTTTTTATAGATAAAAAGAATGATTTGGAGATTGTTGTTAGAGAATTAAGTGCGCAAACTAACTACAATGCGAGAGAAATAAAATCAGAAAAGGAACTAAAGGAATTTGCAGATGCCGCAAAATTTCCTTCTCATGGTTTAATTATTAGAAAAGATAAAGAAAATTATAACAACATTAAAAAAGGTATAAGGGATTGGGAAACCTTGCTAAAGAACTATAATCATATCAGTAAAAAAGATGGAATAGCTTTTGTAGAAACAGATATGAGGGCAATGAATAATCCAACTCGAATGAAAGTAATAGAAAATACTACTATAAAATTAGTACATAAAATCAAATCTAAATGCCCTTCATGTCATACACCTGGTTTCGGAATAACCGCAACAAAAAAGGGTCTTCCCTGCGGGTTATGTCGTTTCCCAACATCTTCAGTGCTAGCCTATATATATACATGTCTGAAATGTAATTACCAAAATGTAAAAAATAATCCCAATTCAAAACAGTGTGAGGATCCAATGTTCTGTGATAGATGCAATCCATAATTAGCTTACATTTGGGCACTGGTTCAATATATAAAAGCATAAATAGAAGAACTAGATATTCTCTTATGATTAAATTGGATCTGAACTATTATATTAGTTTTGAAAAACTTACAATAAAATATGACCAACATAAATACGACAAAGCCATTAGAGCGATTTTGGAATTTAATTAGATTGGATAGATCAGATATTAGTTCCATTTACTTTTATGCCATATTAAATGGTTTGATGCAACTAAGCGTACCAATTGGAATTCAGTCTATCATTGGATTCGTTTTAGGTGCATCTATGGCTACATCAATATATGTATTAATTTTTTTGGTAGTGATGGGTGTATTTATAGTTGGTGTACTGCAAGTGAATCAGATGAAAATCATCGAAAGGATACAACAGAAAATCTTTACAAGATATGCATTCGAATTTGTAGATAAAATCCCAAAATTCGATCTCTATAAAACAGATAATTATTTTTTACCTGAAAAGGCAAATAGATTTTTTGATACTATTAATTTACAAAAAGGATTTTCAAAACTACTATTAGATATACCTACTGCTCTCATTCAAATACTTTTTGGCTTAATATTACTGTCTTTTTATCACCCCTTATTTATCATTTTTGGAATCACTTTGGCATTATTGCTTTTTTTGATAGTATATTTTACAAGCAAAAATGGTTTAGATGCCAGTATTATTGAAAGGAATTAAAAATATGAAGTCGTAGCATGGATGCAGGAGATATCAAAGTCGATAAAATCATTTAAACTTAATCAAGATACAGGTTTAAATTTTAAAAGTACAGATAAAATTTTAGTCAATTATCTAAAAACAAGAACCAAACATTTTAAATTTTTACTAGTACAATACAAGGCACTAATAGCTTTCAAGACACTTGTTACTGCATTCTTATTGCTATTGGGGGTATACCTACTAGTCGATCAACAATTAAATATTGGAGAATTTATAGCAGCTGAAATTGTTATTTTAAGTATTATCGCATCGGTAGAAATACTGATAAAAAATTTAGATTCGGTATTTGACGTTTTGACATCACTTGAAAAATTATCAAATGTAACTGAAGGTAATTCAGAAGAAAATGGTAAATTATTAATCAGTGAAAATAAGATTTCAATAGAGTTAGTCGATTTTAGCTTTACTTATCCAAACTCCAAACCAATTTTAAAAAATATTAATATCAAAATACCTCCCAATTCCACAGTTTGTATACTTGGTGAAGAAAATAGCGGAAAATCAACACTCCTAAATATTCTTAGCAGAAACTACTTGCATTTTACGGGAAATTTCTTGATTAACAATATTCCTGCAAATAATTATGATTTAGAATCATTCCGTAAAAAAACAGGAATTTATTTTAATGAATATGAAATTTTTTCAGGAACGGTGCTTGAGAATATCAATATGGGAAAAAGTCATATAACACCTGAAAGCATCATTGATATAGCAAAAGAATTGGGCTTTGAAAGCTTTCTCCAAAACTTAACCATGGGTTTTCAGACACCAATAGACGCAAATGGAAAGCGCTTGCCAAAGAATATTTCTCAAAAAATTATATTATTGCGGGCATTGGTACATCGACCTAATCTATTGATAATGGAGGAACCATGGCTAGGATTAAAAAAACAATTTCAACAAAAAATGATAGATTATTTGTTAAAAAAACCTTCAGATAATACAGTAATTGTCACTAGCAATGATCAAGCATTTGCAAGTAAATGTGATTATCGGTTTGAATTGAAAGATGGAAAACTAGAAAAATTACCTTAAAATGAAAGATAAAATAGAATTAGAAGCATTCGTAAATATCTACCAAGGCAACAAAAAAAGTAAAGTCAAATATTGGTTTTATGGAATAATGATATTTTTAATCGCCTTTTTATTTCTTCCATGGACACAAAACATCAAGGCCAATGGGGACATTACGACTTTGTATCAAGAACAACGACCTCAGGATATCAATTCTCCAATACCCGGTAAAATTGTAAAATGGTATGTAAAGGAGGGCGATTTTGTAAAGAAAGGTGATACAATTTTGCAAATATCTGAGGTTAAAGAAGATTATCTTGACCCAAATTTGGTAGGCAGAACACAGGAACAAGTAGAAGCTAAGAAAGGTGCCATTAATTATTATGAAGAAAAAGTAGTTACCACAGGATCACAAATCTCTGCTCTTAAGCAAGCAAGAGATTTGAAAATTGAACAACTTAATAACAAGATAGCTCAGCTTCAAAATAAACTAACCGCTGAAAGTGCAGAGCTTTCTGCTGCCGAAAATGAATTTGCGCTTGTCGAAGACCAATATATTCGTCAGCAAAAAATGTATAAAGAAGGGCTAGTCTCGCAAACACAGTTGCAGCAGCGTAATTTGTCTTTTCAAAACGCTCAGGCAAAAAAAATTATGCTGGAGAACAAAATAGCTCAGACTAAACAGGAATTTACAAATATCCGAATCGAAATAAACAGTATTCAGCAAGATTACACTGAAAAAATCAGCAAAGCTGAAGGCGAACGCTTTCAAAGTTATAGTCAAATAGCAACAGGACAGGGTGATGTAGCTAAACTTGAAAATCAAGTAACTAATTACACGATTAGAAATGGAATGTACATAATTACAGCTCCTCAAGATGGACAAATCGTGCAAGCTAAAAAGTCCGGGATCGGTGAAATACTTAAAGAAGGAGAACAACTTATGGTGATTGTTCCTACAAAAATAAATTATGCGGTAGAAATGTACGTGAGGCCGATCGACTTGCCATTGATCAATATTGGAAATAAAGTGCGTTTTATGTTCGACGGTTTTCCTGCAATAGTATTTAGTGGATGGCCTGAAGGCAGTTATGGTACATTCGGTGGTAAAGTGGTAGCTTATGAAAACACTATAAGTTCCAACGGAAAATTCAGAGTATTAGTAGCCGAAGATACTACAGACCAAAAATGGCCAACTCAACTGAAAATAGGAAGCGGGGCCCAGGGAATTGCATTGATTAAAGATGTCCCTATCTGGTATGAATCGTGGCGCAATAGCAATGGGTTCCCTCCGGATTATTATAGTACAATTGATGGTAAAAAAACTGAAAAAGAAAAGTAATGATTAACAAAATAATTATTTTAGTAATAATCTTATTTTTTGCAAAGCTAATTGTAGCTCAGGAAAGCCCAAAGACACTTAATGCCGAACAGGTTCTAAATGTTGTTCGAAGTTTTCATCCCGTCATCCGGCAATCGTATATCGGAGTAGAGAAATCAAAATCAGAAATTTTAAATGCCCCTGTTTTCAGCAATTATTTGGGTAAAAAGACATTTGATGGTCAAAATTACTACAACGATATTTCACCGGAATTAAAGATTCCTATCTGGTATGGAGCAGATATTTATGCCGGACTGGAAGATCTTACCGGAGATCGACTAGATCCAAGCCAAAGTGAAGGACAGAGCAGCTTTGTGGGTATCAATATACCTTTAGTCAAGAATTTAGTTATTGACAAGCGAAGAGCATTTTTGAAGCAAGCTAAAATCTATAGTTCTATGGCAGAATTGGATCAAAATATTATGATAAATGATTTGTGCATGGATGCAATCAGTGCTTATTGGGCTTGGGTAAAAGCTTATGAAACTTATGCTATAGTGGCAAATAAGGTAAGGGTAAATGAAAAGCGATTGGAATTGATTAAAAAATGGATTGAAAATGGTGAACGCCCTGCAGTAGACAGTATTGAAGCCACCACTCAATTACAAAGTTTTCAGTACCGTAAAAACGAAAATTGGCTGGAATTCCAAAATGCAGGTCTATTACTTTCTGCATTCATGTGGACAAAAGAAAATAACCCTTATCAGCTTCCGGAAAGCGTCATTCCTGAAGGTAATTGGGAATTTGAAACCCTATTAACTAATTTTAATTTAGATTTGACGTTATTGCTTTCCGAAGCCCAACTAAATCATCCATATTTAAAAATTTACAACTATAAGCTGGATGTTTTAGATATTGATAAAAAACTAAAATTTCAGGAGCTACTGCCAAAAGTAGATTTCCGTTATAACTTTTTAGCCAAAAGTTATTCAATTGACAAAACGATAACGGATGCCTCCCCTTTTCAAAACAACTATCAGTATATGCTCAAAGCAGAAATTCCATTATTTTTCTCGCAAGGAAGAGCCAATTATAAAATAGCAAAGCTAAAGATTGAAGAAACGAAACTGGAACAAAATCAAAAGGAGCTTGATATCCAATTGAAAATAAAAAGTTATTACAATGAATTCGTTACACTTAAAAATCAGGTGGATTTACAAAACAAATATGCTGAAAACTATCAAAAATTGGTGAAGGCAGAAGAAACACTCCTTGAAAATGGAGAAAGCACTTTATTTTTAATCAATAGCAGGGAAAATAAAGCACTTGAAGCTCAGGAAAAATTAATTGAAATTAAAACTAAATATTTTAAATCTATTTACGCTTTGCAATGGAGCGCTGGACTATTAAGATAAGAAGCTATTTGAATTCAAATTATATCAAAATCGTCATCTTTAAAGCCCCAAAATCTAATTTCTTATTGGATACAATAAGACGTATTGCTTGTAATCAATCACAAACTATATTCATTATCAATACTCTTTATCAAGAAAAAAATATCAGACTATAAATTAGTTCCTTACTAATTCATATCTATGTTGGTTTATTATCAATTGTTGATCTACAATTGATTAATCCTTATATTAGTGCTATCTATTGGATAAATGACTATAAAAATAAATCATTGGATAGCTATTTCACAACCTTCCTGGGATTAACAGGGACCTTTGTATTTGCGATCAGCGGAATTAGGCGCGCTTCCGGAAAACAAATCGACTGGTTTGGTGCATATTTGATCGGACTTGTTACTGCAACAGGAGGAGGCACTGTACGAGACTTATTATTGGGCGTCAATCCTTTCTGGATGATGGATAGTACCTACTTCCTGATCACAGGTATTGCTTTGCTCACTACTTTAGTCTTTAAAAATAAAATATTAAAATGGCAGAATACTATATTTCTGTTTGATACACTAGGTCTTGGCCTATTTACAATAGTAGGAATAACGAAAAGTGTCGAAATGGGCCTTCCTTTTTGGGTCTGCATAGCTATGGGGGCCATTACCGGCTCATTGGGTGGTGTAATCAGAGATGTATTATTAAATGAGGTGCCGCTATTACTTAGAAAAGATATTTATGCACTTGCTTGTATTGCAGGAGGAGTAGTCTATTTTATTTGTCTTCAATTTCATGTATTAGCAAATGTTACAGAGCTGATAGCCGCACTTACAGTCATATTTGTTAGGATAATTGCGCTAAAATACCATATTCACCTGCCTGTATTGAAATCTATCAAAGACAATACAGACAAAACATAAATGTGTAATAAAACGCCCGTTGTAGAAAACATGAATTAAGAGACCCAGCTCAGCATTTTATTATATTCATAAAAATCTTTAATTAAACCTCTGCATCATTGGTTTAATAAAATTCATGAGATTCCTGTCATCCTATGATATAAATCATCTTAATATATGATCATTATCATAAAATAAAATTTTTATGGTCCTTAGATTTGGTCTTCTTTATGTGAATAGATTTTCTGATAATGTAAAACAGTTAGTGTACATGATTCAAGTTCAATAAATCACACGAAAGGAAGCCATTAGAATGAATATAAAAGCCAACCTCTTTTGTGTAACAAAAGTAACCGAATATCATCCAACATACATAGATCTTTGAGTTATAATATTAATAAAATAAAAAAAATTAAAATGAATAAAAATTTAGGAAGTACTGACAAAGCAATAAGAATATTGGTAGCTGTATTAATAGCTGGTTTATATTTTACAAATGTAATCTCTGGAACCGTTGCTATTGTCCTGTTGGCGCTTGCATTGGTTTTTGTGGTTACCAGTTTCATTAGTTTCTGCCCGTTATATTATCCTTTTGGAATTTCAACTAGGAAAAAGAATTCTTAAGAAATTAAATAAAAAACTTTTGTATCCAATCTTTTGCAGCAACTGAAATACCTATACTTCAATAACTATTCTTTAAAACAGAAAAAATAAATTAAATATGGAACATTATTATAACGTGGATATTACTTGGAATACTGACAGAAAAGGCGTCATGTGTTCTCCTGAATTAAATAAAGACTCAGGTAGTTGCATAGAAGTGGCCACACCACCGGAATTTCCAAAAGGAATACCAGGAATTTGGTCCCCGGAGCATTTATTCACAGCTGCTGTTAGCAGTTGTTTAATGACAACATTTTTAGCTATTGCTGAAAATTCAGGATTGACATTTACAAACTTTGCATGTAAATCAAAGGGCAAACTAGAACAAGTGGAAGGAAAGTATTTGATGACTGAAATCACACTCGAGCCGGTTGTCACGATTACTGATGAGAAAGACAGACAAAAAGCTGAACGAGTGCTACAAAAATCTGAGAGTGCTTGCTTGATATCCAATTCTATCAAGTCAAAAATCGTAATGGTAACAACAATTAACCTTGCATAAACTTTAATTATGTGCAGGTGCCGATGATAAAGGACAAAGAAATGAATACCAAAATAACTCAAAAAAAGTCTTTGAACTGGTAAGAGTTAAAGTATAATAACAAAAAAAGAGTTTTGCAATGCAAAACTCTTTTTTATTATATAAAGAAAAAAGCGTTTTATAAGAAACGCAAATATTTAGTTGATCAATATTCCGCCGTATTTTACCGAGCTGAATGTTGGTATAACTATATTTATTTTTTTCCTGAGAACGCTCTGAGCATCCAGGTATTTTTCTCTTTAAATTGCATAAATCTGTTGACCATATCGTTAGTACCATCATCGCCTGCTTTGTCAGCAGCTTCCATTATATCTCGTTCCATTTCGATAAGGTCAGACATATCGTTAAGAATAGCATCAACCATTTTTATATCAGTCATTCCGATAGTGTCCACTTCTTTAATAGCTGATTCTTTGATATAATCAGAAAATCTACTAAGTGGAGACTTACCCAGTGTCAAAATTCTTTCAGCGATCTCATCAATCGTTAATTGAGCATTGTGATACAATTCTTCAAACTTTACATGTAAAGTAAAGAAATTTTGACCTTTGACATTCCAATGCACTCCTCTTAATTTTTGATAGTGTACATGATAATTTGCAAGGTAATCGTTCAACATATCCACAACCGATTTTACTGCTTTTTCGCTCAAGCTGATCTCTTTAGCATCCATCTAAAATATTTTTTTGGTTATTAAATTATTTCTACATCATTAAGATGTCTATAGATAATAAAGGAATTAATTTCCTTTTTAGTTTCCTATTCATTGTGAATAGAATCTAAATAGATAGTTTTTTTGTGATAAAATTCTTGAATATTAAAAATCAAATACCTCAGAGTAATGACTATATAATCTGGCTTTTATTTCATCCATATTTAACTTTTGCCCTGTCAATCGAGATAAAGAGGTGATAGATTTATCCTCATCCTGTATCCCACAGGCTATAATATTATCAAAGTAATTCAACTGTGGATCTATGTTGAAAGCGAATCCATGCATACTAATCCATCGGCTTAGGTGAACTCCAATCGCGCATATTTTGACCCAACCGCCATCATCGCCTTTGACCCACACTCCTGTATACTCCTTAATGCGCTCACCTTTTATTCCATAATCATTTAATAAACGGATGACGCCTTCTTCAATATTTCTAACAAAAACATGGACATCCGGCTTAAAACAATCAAGATCAAAAAGGAAATAACCAACGATTTGTCCAGGCCCATGATAGGTAATGTCCCCTCCCCGATTGGTTTTAAAGTATTCTGCATCTACAGCACTTAAACCTGCTTCATCAAGTTTCAGGTGATCGGCTTTTCCACTCTTACCAAGCGTGTAGACGTGTGGATGTTCGCAGAAAACTAACTTATTCACCTGATGCAACTTAAGTTCTGATAGATCATCTCGATAGATTTTCTTAAGATCGACCATTAGGCTGTGTTCAGATATTTGCTTCTCCCAGGCCTCTTTATAAGATATCGTCCCCCAATCTTCAAAGACTACTTTGGCCTTCACTTCTAAATTATGATTATGTTCAGTCACAGATATTTAAATTTAATTCTGACAGCTTTTCTTAATGTATTTTACCTTTAAGAGATTCAAAGCATTTGGCCTATAATCTTTAATGTTTTTTGAAGTAAAATTACTGATGGCATCATAATACATTAAAATCACCGGACTTTCTTCCAATAATATCTTTTCCATTTGATGATATAAAGAATATCGCTCTTTTTCGTCTATACAAACTAAAGATTTTTTATAAAGTTGATCATAATCAGCATTTTTAAAATGTGTATAATTTGGTGGCGCAGGATTACCCCCATAAAACACAGTCAAATAATTTTCAGCATCAGGATAATCTGCCAGCCAGCTTCCGCGGAAAAATAAAGCTTGACCATTGCGCATCATTTCACGAACTGTTGCAGATTCTGCCAGTTCTATATTACATTTGATGCCCAGTTGTTCCCATTGCTTAGTAATATATAGACAGTGGTCAGAATAGTCCTTTGCTGTAAAAAGATTTAATACAGGTCTATCTTCCACTTTCAACTTATAAAAAACGGACTTGACCAACAAATCCTTGGCTTTGTTAATATCGTAGTAATAGCCCTGTACTTTTTCATCATCAAAGGATGGCAAGCCATATGGTGGAAATGAAGAAGTAGCAGGGCTGCCTATTCCCCTCTTTATAGTGGCCAATAATCCTTTCCTGTCGAATCCATAGTTTAAAGCCTGCCTGAAATACTTGTTCAGTAAAGGACTTTTCGGATCATTGAATTCAAGATTGACACCCAGATACTCAGTATTGAGGTAAGGGGATTTGTAACAAAGTATCTTGTCTGCATATCTTTCTCTCAATTCGCCATTTCTCGTCAGTAACTCATTAGCCATAGAAGGATCAAAGCCACTCATAAAGTCAAGATTGCCCTCAAGTAATTGCAGAAAAGCGGTTTTCTTGTCTCCGATGAAGCTAATCCTAACGATGTCCACAAAAGGCAACTGTTGGCCGTCCAGTTTCTCAAAGTAGTTTGGATTCTTATCAAGGATCATCGTTTGACCTTCTACCCATTTTTTTAATTGAAAAGGTCCTGTGCCGACAGGATGTTCTCTGAATAGTTTCCCATATTTCTCAACAGCTTCATGGGGAACAATAGAGCAATACTGCATTGACATCAGTTGCAGAAAAGGCATGAAGGGAGTCTTTAGTCTGATCTCAACAGTACTATCATTTATTGCTACAAAGGGCTGTACAGAATCTATTCTGTCGCTGAATATCCAACTGCCCGGGCTAGCCACCTTTTCATCAATGATACGGTTCAAACTATAGACCACATCTGATGCATTAATGCTCCTGCCTTTACCGCCCTCAAAACATGGATCATCCTGGAAATAAATTCTAGTATTCAGAATAAACTGATATTTCTTGCCTTCAACATCAATGGACCAGGACTTTGCCAGGCATGGTTGTAGATGAAGGCTATCATCTAATTGAACCAACGTATTGTAGATGTGATCTATTACCCATATGTTAGATTGATTGCGAGCGAATGCAGGGTCAAGAGAGGTAATAGTATTGGGTTGGTTGTATCTGAAGACACACTTGCCAATAGAAGAATTGTCCTTTGAGCATGCAGAAATACCACAAATAATAATACAAAGCACAATAATCTTGTTCATACAGCAATAATACAAATTCCAATTTGGAAATCTAACCTCAAATGTCAAACTTCCAAAATATTTTGCCGAAAAATAGTTACCTTTGCAGTCCGAAATAAAGGTAATTTCTGCTTAGAATACAGTGATATCAATGTTTTAAAGCCATTTAACTAAATGAACAGTATACAATATTTAGGCCATTCATGCTTCCTCCTCACATTGGGAGGTAAACATATAGTTGTAGATCCTTTTATCCGTTCAAATGCCTTAACGGAAGGATTGATAGAAGTGGATGAAATAAAGGCTGATTTTGTATTGTTGACTCATGGTCATAGCGATCATGTAGAAGATGCAGAAGAGTTATCCCTTAGGAATGGAGCACCAATAATTGCAAACTTTGAAGTAGCAGCTTGGTTTGAAGACAAAGGATGCCAAACTCACGGTATGAATTTAGGTGGTCATAAGGATTTTGGCTTCGGAGATGTTAGGTTGGTCACAGCTGTGCATTCAAGTACTATGCCTGACGGTAGTGATGGTGGCAATCCAGGAGGATTTCTAATAAAAAGTGGTCCTGACACCATTTATATTTCCGGAGATACAGCACTAACTAAAGAAATGGAGTTGATCCCTGCATTTTTTGGTAAGCCAACGATTTCAATATTTCCGGTTGGAGGTTTTTTTACGATGGACTATAAAGATGCACTTAATGCAGCCGATTTAGTTCAGTGCGGACTTGTTGTTGGTTGTCATTTTAATACCTTCCCTCCTATTTCAATCCACAAAGAGGAAGCTGTACAATATTTCTCAGATCATGGTAAAACTTTAATATTGCCTGAGATCAATCAAATAATTAACTTGTAATCAATGGGTAAGGTAATTGCAATAGCAAACCAAAAGGGAGGTGTAGGAAAAACTACGCTAGCTATCAATCTGGGTGCATGCCTTGCATTGATGGAATATAAGGTCCTAGTCATTGATGCTGATCCCCAGGCTAATACCACTTCAGGAACTGGAATTGAAAAAGAACAAATCGTTCATACAATATATGATTGTTTTTTGAACGAGACTCCTGCGGCAGATGCAATAGTAGTTTCTGCAACACCTAATCTCTCAATATTACCTTCTGATATCAACCTTGTCGGTGCTGAACTTGAACTGGTTAGTAAGTTTAAGCGTGAATTTATAATGAAGGAATTCATAGAGCCAATTAAAGATCAGTACGATTTTATCTTCATAGATTGTTTACCTTCCTTAGGAATTATTACTGTCAATTCGCTGACTGCAGCTGACAGTGTTATTATTCCTGTTCAGGCAGAGATCTTTTCGCTTGAAGGACTAGGAAAATTAAAAAATACGATCAATCTGGTCAAGAAACAATTAAATCCCGAGTTAATCATAGAAGGTATTGTGCTTACGATGTATGACAAACGATTGAGACTTGCTAATTTGGTCATTGAAGAGGTTAAGGAACATTCAAAAGACCGTGTTTTCGACACTATTGTGCATAGAAATTCAAGGATCAGCGAGGCTCCGTCTGCACATCAACCTGTCATCATGTATGATGCAGGGAGCAAAGGAACAATCAACTTCATCAACCTTGCCCACGAATTTTTAAGTTATCAGAACATTACTAAGCCGGATCTGGCACTGAAGTAAATTATTATTCATCTACTCAGCAAAACAATTAATTTGAAAAAGAAAGAATTAGGAAGAGGTATCAGAGCCTTACTAAATAACATGGAATCGGAGGATGAAACGCCAACATTGGATACCGTGAAAGAACTCTCGGGCGGAATAGCAATCATAGCACTTTCAGAAATTGAACCTAATCCAACCCAACCTAGAACAAGGTTTAGTGATGCGCAACTTAAAGAGCTCGCTCAGAGTATAACTAGCTTTGGAATTATTCAGCCGCTGACACTAAGAAAAATTGGAAGAGATAAATTTCAAATTATTGCTGGTGAAAGGAGGTTTAAAGCAGCTCAATTAGCAGGGCTTAAAGAAGTCCCAGCCTATGTTCGTTTGGCAAATGACCAGGAATTGTTTGAAATGGCACTTGTGGAGAATATACAACGGGAAGATCTTAATGCCATTGAGATCGCTATTAGTTATAAAAGATTGATGGAAGAAACAAACCTTACTCAAGATGTACTTTCTGAAAGAATTGGCAAGGATCGAAGCACAATAGCTAATTATGTCCGCCTTTTAAAGTTGTTACCAGATATCCAGAATGCTGTAAAAGAAAAACAAATATCCATGGGTCATGCAAGAGCCCTTGCAGGCATCGATGATATTGCTCTGCAGTTGGCGTTCTATAAACAAGCAGTGAGTAATCGATGGTCTGTAAGGCAATTGGAAAATAATATACGCGAGCATTTCAATAAGAAGACCGGGCAAAAATCAACTACAAAAGTTGAAAAGGATCCAATCATTGAAAGTTTAAAGGAAAAGCTCAAGATGCAATATGGCTTAAAAGTTCAAATCGATAGGAATGAGAAAGGTCAGGGTTTTGTAAAAATTTCATTTAACTCAAACGATGAATTAAATCAAATTCTGGACGTTATAGATAAATAACTGCGGACCATGTATTCTTTTTTTCTTTATAAATCCTATATTATAATTTTATTTCTTGTCTGCATTTCCATTTTGGGCAAAGCGCAGATAAGTGATTCGCTATTAATTAAAGGAGATAGAGGTACGAAGGAAATATCCACCACTGATACGATAATAGCATCCAGTAATTTAGGTGTGGACCTTAGAACTCCCCGCACAGCTATGTTAAGATCCGTAATGCTTCCCGGATTAGGGCAATTCTACAATAAGCAATATTGGAAAATACCGGTGGTATATGGAGCATTGGGGGCACTTTTCCTTGCAGCCCAATCAAATAGCCGTAACTATAGAGAATTTAGGGATGCTTATGTATTGGAAGTACAAGGCTTGCCTAATAAGTATTCCGGAGCAAATATTGCTTCTTTAAAACAGTATAGAGATGACTACCGGAAGAATATGGAGCTTAGCTACATTGTCATGGTAGGTATTTATGGGCTTAATGTTTTAGACGCATTTGTCAGCGCTCATCTAAAGTCGTTTGACATCAGTGAAGATATTGGAATGATCATTAAACCTAAATTTGAAAATATTGATCTAGGTTATTCAAATATACCTTCTGCCGGTATTTCGATAAATATAATGCTACATTAGTCCTAGCAACTTAATGTACTTCATGATCTCACCTGGATTAGAAACTTTAAGTTTTCCTGTCATAACTGCCATCATAGGATTTGTTTCTTTATTCAATAACTCATTGAATAACTTATCCGATGCTTTGATTGTAGATTTTGCATCTCCGATTAATCCTTCAGTGACAGACATCTGACCATCTTCAATTTTTAAAGTATAGATACCACCTGCATCCCCCGATATATCGAAATGAAGATTTGTATTGACTCCTTCCAATGCTTCAGGTGCTACTTTGAGGGGTAACTCATTAAGAAATTCCTTTATTGACTTCATTCTTAGTTTAATTTGAAATCGTTAACAATCTTCAGTCTTTTTAAGTTCAATTAAAAGACAAATCAACCAAAATAATCAGGGTTAAGATATTTCTATCAGATACATAACACTTTGATCAACATTGGTATTTCTCTGACTCCGTTTCAATCCCGGCACCCAAAATATTTCATCATTATTTACAAAAACAGGCTGCAATTGCTTTTCAAGATAATCTAATTTCGCATTAGTATAGACATCTTGGAGTTTTTGAAAAGAGCCATTCATGCCAAGAGATCTGATTTTATCACCATCATGCTTACTTCTTATAATAATCTTCTCTTCAAGCTTGGAAACATTAAGCAAATACTGATTTTCTCCAATTTTCATGGTTTCATCTTCTACTTTTCTAATTGTAACGCGACCAAACCAAAGATCCATAAAGCCATCTTTTAGATTCAAATCGAAACAAAACTCAGGTATTTCTTTGTTTATATAGATTATCTTTTGTCTGTCACTGATAACGATTGAACCATCCTTGCCAATTAATTTAATTCCGCTTTTATTTATAGACAAAGCATGTATCATATCATCGATATCAGACATAGAGAACGTTCTTTTTTCTAAATATTCTCTCACAATAAAAGGAGTCAGCTCTTTATCGGTCAATGAGTCCAACAATAACTTACTTCCATAATCATGTGGCTTTGTGCAGATTTCTAATTGTGCTTCCACCTTTTTTTGAACATATTTATAATATTCATTTATAATATTCATCGTAACGCCAACATTTTCCTTAAAACCCGGAAATTGTGAGGCCATTAATGGCAATGCTTCATTTCTTACAAAATTACGTTTGTATTTAGAATCTAAGTTAGAACTATCATCACGGAATGGTATATGAAGAATCTTACAAAAAGACAACAGATCTACCTTGGAGGAACTTAGAAGTGGTCGAATAATCTTACCATTACAAGGGGGTATACCTTTCAGCCCCTTTAACCCACTTCCCCTTCCTAGGTTAATAATGAAAGTTTCTATTTTATCATCGAAATGATGGCCTGTTAGAATAAAATCAAATTGATGTTGTTCGGCTAATTCATAAAAAAAATCATATCTCAACTTCCTGGCAATTAATTGTATAGATTGTTTCTCCTTATGTGCTATAGTCTTGGTATCAAACTGCTTAATGTAGACAGGTATATTAAGGTTTTCAAAGAAATTGATTACCATATTTTCATCACCATTGCTTTCCTCCCCTCTTAACATGTAATTACAATGAGCGATAGCTATGTTCATGCCATTCATTATTGATAATTGAGCCAGAGCCATCGAATCGCTACCCGCACTCAATGCTACCAAATATGACTTATTTCTGTAATCTTCACCCGCGAGCGAACGCATACTTTTGTTAAACAGTTGTGAAAGATGCTTAATATATGGATTCATGTTACAATTAAATATAATATTTAAAAACAATGGCGTAAATTAGCACGAAGTTAAAGCTAATGTCCTAAACAGCTTTAATTATATCCACCTTATCATAATATATTGTCATCATAAATATTTAGCAAAATAAATATCAAATATCAAGCTATGTCTAAATTAAAATTATTAATCCTTACACTTTTCCTTGCATCTGTTTTTTATGATTGCAAGAAATCAGAGACTACGAATGATACAATTGCCTCACAGTCAGACACTTCAAGAATCCAACAGAGACAATACAAAGAAGTTGGAGATGTCCCTATGGCTCAAGAAGAAGAACCTGCTTTTCGTCCTACATTGCCATTGGAGCAAGCTGCATTTAAAGGATCAACAGCAGAGGAACAAAAGCGATTAGAAAATGAATTCGCTTTTATGTTTGAAAAAACCTGGGTAGTCAATGGTCGTGTACGCGCAGGAGATGACAAACCACAAGAAAACAAACATGAAATATATAAATTTCAAAAAGATGGAAGTTATACTTTTTCGATGGAAGGACAAGAAGGAAAAGGAACATGGAAAGGATGGATGAATGACCAAGTGCCCGTCATGACTATATTTCCTTTGGATTTAAAAGAAAAGGTAAGTGAATGGAATGTAAAAAATACCGGAAAAACAATGATTTGGTCAGGTACATCGTCTTATAAGGACAATCCTTTCATGATACAATTTGTAATAAAATAATACATATTAACAATTTTATTTACATTTGTCTTATATTTAAAATAATCGTAATATGTTTAGCCAGAAAGAAGCAAATAATTTAGCATCACTTTTTCTAATTTTATGCATTCTATTTCCATTGAATAATGTCAATGCTCAAACTGATAATTCGATATTTAGCGTGCGAAAAGCTTCACTGAGTAAAGATGTCTTGGAATATAGCCCCATCCATCTTGACAATCAATGGATCTATACACAAATAGATAATGAAGGTGTTATCATGTCTTCACTGGGAAGTAATAAAAACACCCCAATTACAGGTTTTAATCTTAGAAAAAGCATAGTTACAGGGTTTGCAAAATCTTACCAAGGTGGGTTAATAGCTATTTCTTATGGGGACGATAAGACCAATGTCCCAGCAAAATTAAAAAACAACAAAATTTGGTTTGCATATCAGGATAAAAATGGATTTGCTTCAAAATATTTTGAATTTGCCTTGAACAGCAGCAATTACTCATGCACTACTCCATTTATAAGTAATGATGGTACAAAATTATATTTCAGTTCAGATAAACCCGGTGGTTATGGGGGATTCGATCTATATGTATGCGATTACAGAGGAAAAGAATGGAGTACACCCAGAAATTTAGGACCGATAATCAATACTGAAAATGATGAAGTATATCCCAATCTTGTAGATAATATTCTCTTCTTTTCAAGTAATGGGCATGGAGGTGCCAGAATGGACATTTTTATTGCTGATATGGGCAATGATAAAGGAAGATTGGTCATTAATGCAGGAAGTCCAATCAACTCACCTGCAGATGACTATTCAATGACATTTGATAATAATACTCGAACGGGATATTTTCTTTCTGATAGAGATGGTGTAAATGGAAAAGTTTTCGAAGTCACAAATGAAAAAAAGTTATTATTAATCAACATTAAATCCAATGATGATAAGAAGGCAATTAGTGGAGCAAAACTTGATCTATCAAGATGTAAGAAAAAATCCTATGTACGCTAACAGCAAGGGTAGTATTATTTTGCCAATGTCAATTGGTGAGAATTGCTTTGTGCAGATCGGAAAAGTTGGTTATAATGCCACTACTTTAATGATAGATTATAATGAAGTTGTAGGGTTAAAAAAGGCCGTTGATATTTACTTATCTGAAGAAGGTGTATTTTATAAGGGAAAAGTAACAGATGAAAATGGAGGTCCTGCAGTTGAAGTTGAACTCTCAATTATTGACCAGGCTACTGGTGAACTTCAATATGTCTTTACTGATGAAAATGGCGCCTACAGTGCGGCTTTAGAGCCACTATCTTTCTATTTGATCAGAACCAAGAGCCTATACTTCGATCAGAAAGAAACAAAATTTGCTACTCTGGCTGAAGTGCCTCAAACTATACTTGGTTCTATTCAATTGCAATCAAACGGCAAAAAGCAGTCAGCCCTTCAACCCATCAATATTGATGATATAAAAGTAGTAGAAAAAACAGAACCTACAAATTCTCAAACAAGTGGAAATTCAGTATCGGATTTCGTAGAAGTAGAGGCAACTAAAAAAATCGAAAATGCAAAGGGTCCAGAAACGAATGTCAGTCAAGCTCAAAAAATAATGGATGAAAATGACAAGAAAGCTTCGATAGAAACTAAACCTGAAGTTGTTTCCGCTTCTGATCAAACAGAATCAGTAATTTCTGACAAACCTACCATCATAGAAGCTCCTAAAGAAAATAAAATAATGGAAGGCGTAAAATATGCCATCCAATTGGCTGCAGTTTCAACAGATAATACAAACCTTAATCCATACATAGAAAAAACTCAGGGCAAAGGTCAAGTTTATTCAGTAAAAGAAGGAAACTTTAATAAGATACGACTAGGGTTTTACGAAACCCGTGAAGATGCTATCGCGATGCGTGAAAAATTACCAGCAGAACTTAGAAAAGGCTTCATAGTTGAAGTGAACAAACGTGAAGCAGAATCTGTCCCTAAAGTTATTTTGGATGAACAAAAAATAATAAATAGTACTCCAAAGTCAATGCCCAAAACAATTGATACTTATAATGAACCTATAATAACAAAGGTAGCTGAACCCAAAGTAGAATACAAGATTAGACTTTCTACACTTCGAGATCCAAAACTGTTTAATGGCTCCAAAGTAAAACAGTATGGACTTGTTGAAGAAGTATTAACAGGGAATCTTGTAACCTTTTATCTATCCGGTTTTGAAAATAAAGAAGAAGCTAAAGAAGTTATTGACAATGTAAAGGAGTCAGGTTTTCCGGCTGCTCAAATAGTGAAGTTGATGAATGGGGAGTATTCGATAGATAATTAAGGAAAAGCGCATTAGCGTGTTGGCACATTAGCGCGTTAGCTTGCTTTGTAAAATTTGATACTCTGGGTTAATATGTAAGTTAAAAAGAGAGAATATCTTTTGTCCAAGAATTTATAAGTTCATTGATCAGGCTGATATAGAAAATAAAATTCATACTTTAGGGACTTTCGAGACTTGTCCCTACAGTATGAATTTTATTTTTTATACTTCCTCTAATCAGTGTATCTAATCAAATTAGAAGATTAAATCCATCTACTCCAAACCAGTCAACTATAATACTATCCATTGGTTAACTAACTATATACTTCATCCTGATACCCTTACTTCAACAACTGCAAAAACTCATTCCTTGTCTCCACATTTTTAAACTCACCGGTAAATGCGGATGTTGTGGTTTTGCTGCTTTGCTTTTGGACTCCTCTCATCATCATACACATATGTGATGCTTCAATTACTACAGCTACTCCGTGTGGGTTAAGCGTTTGATCAATTACATCAAGTATTTCTTGAGTTAACCTTTCCTGTACTTGAAATCTCCTGGCATATACATCAATGACTCTTGGCAATTTGCTGAGACCAACTATATAACCATTGGGAATATATGCTATATGTGCTTTACCATAGAAAGGGAGTAAATGATGTTCACACATTGAATAAAACTCTATATCCTTAACGATAACCATCTCATTATAAGATTCCTTGAACATTGCGGATAAAATTATATCTGCAGCATTGTGGTTATATCCGCTGGTAAGAAAATCCATTGCTTTAGCAGCACGTTCCGGCGTTTTGATTAAGCCTTCCCTTTCAACGTCCTCTCCTGTAAAAGAAATTATATCAGAATAACGATTCTTTAAATGGCTTATTTTTTCTTCTTTTGTAAATGATTCTTTCATTAATATCAATTAATTCTTTGCTTAAATAAATTTAACAACTCTTATATCAAAAAAATTAAGGACTTGAGTATTTATGGGTATACAACGGTAAAAAATGTAAAAGGTTTGAGGAATATAAATTCATATTTGACTACTTTGCGTTATGGTTTCAGAAATGGAGTTTATTGCAGCGTTATTCGGCGTGATTAGTGTATGGTACAGTCGAAAAAATGATATATTAGTTTTTCCCACAGGCATCATAAGTGTGCTTCTTTATGTGTTCATATGCTACGAATATAAGTTGTATGCAGATGCCGGGCTAAACGTATATTATTTTATAATGAGCGTCATCGGATGGGTGAATTGGACTAGAAAAAAATCTGAAACATTCGTTTTTCCAATTAGTAGGTGTGATATAAAAGAATGGATTTATGGATTATCAGTATTCATTTTAGTATTGATAGCACTAATTTTAATTCTGACACATTTCACAGATAGTACGACTATAGTCGCTGATTCAGTTGTGTCATCTTCAGCAGCAACAGCAATGTGGTGGATGGCTAGAAGAAAACTAGAAAGCTGGTATGCTTGGACAGTCTCAAACATCGTAGCAATTCCACTCTTTTTTTATAAAGAATTATATTTCACTGTTGGTCAATATATTGTTTTTCTTGTGCTGGCTATCTGGGGCTTTTACACTTGGAGATCCATGATCAAAAATGATAAAGAAATTGGAACATTATAAATTTGTTATTGTAGGTGTTGAATCAACAGGAAAATCAACATGCGCTCACAATGTCGCTGTTCACTTTCAGGCAACTCTTGCGACAGAATATGCCAGAGATTATCTTGAGGAATTTGGTAATGAGTATGAATATGAAGACTTTATTAAAATTGCTAAAGGGCAATTAACAAAAGAAAAGATTGCAGAATCAAATAAGAATAACAAAATAACAATATTTGACACTGACTTTATAGTAATCTATATTTGGGCAAAAATCGTATTCAATAAGATTGAACCCTGGATCATAGATAGAATCAATGAATATAAAGATAGGATCTATTTTGTAATGAGTCCAGATGTTGCATGGCTCAATGATGGA
Source organism: Candidatus Brachybacter algidus (assembly GCA_016711705.1). Lineage (GTDB taxonomy): Bacteria > Bacteroidota > Bacteroidia > Chitinophagales > Saprospiraceae > Parvibacillus > Parvibacillus algidus. The sequence continues at coordinate 1,073,273 of JADJSK010000001.1, forward strand.
TTAAGAGAATATCCTGACCTTGAAGTCAGGAAGAATATACACAGCCAATATGTTGAATTACTTGACAAATTAAAATTCCAATATTATATCATTGAAGGAAATGATCATGAAGCAAGAGAAAAAGAAGTGATCGCTCGCATTAGCCGCATAATGGCTTAGTTCAATACCTTCTTCACAACATTCCTTTTTCGCTTCTTCTGAAATAATTTTTGTATAAATCTAAAAGATCCTAATACAAATAATAAAATCAGTATTCCAAATAAGACCGGGATCAAAAATGACAAGAATGTAAATACAGCGCTCATTATATTTTCAACTGTGGAATATATTGGGTTCGCAAGACCTGCCGTTGAAGCAGTCGTTTTTACCCGCCAAAAACCCATGATGCTGTTAAAGCTTACAGCAGTGCCGCCACCAATAATTATAGATAGAATATTGTCAATATATACAGGCATATCAGGAATAACTGATGACATACCAATTATCCCTGCAGCAAATGCAAGTGGCGTAGCCACAAGATCCAAGATATGATCCACCAATGGAATATAGTAACCTAATATTTCCACCAATGTAGCAATTCCTAGAATGATAAGGACTGTATTACCATCAAGCCATTGGAATTGGATACCAAAATCAATAAAATTGAGGTTTTTAGAAAGCGATATCAGGAAAAAAGGCAAGAATATACGGATTCCTGTAGCAGCACTTAAGCCGATACCCAATAAAATAGGGATAATCCAATGTAAGATAGATGCCTCCAATATTAATTTGAGAATTCGTTTATAGTTCTGGATATTATCTCACAGCAGTCAAGTATTTCGTCTTTTGTGATCACCAAAGGTGGAGCAAAACGGATAATATTGCCATGAGTTGGTTTCGCAAGTAATCCGTTTTCACTCAGTTTAATACAAATATCCCAGGCTGTTGAGCTGTCTTCACTGTCATTGATCACAATGGCATTAAGAAGGCCTTTTCCCCGAACTTCAGCTACAAGATCATTAGAATCTACAAGCTTTTGAATTTCAGAACGGAACAAATTACCCATTTCCCCAGCTTTACTTGCAAGATTCTCGTCAAGGACCACTTGCATCGCCTCCATCGCTACAGCACAAGCTAGAGGATTCCCTCCATAGGTCGAACCATGTTGGCCGGGTTTGATAGTCATCATAATAGGATCATCAGCCATCACGCATGATACAGGAAATACACCTCCAGATACCGCTTTTCCAAGGATTATAATATCAGGTCGAATATTAAGTAGATCGCATGCCAACATTCCACCAGTTCTGGCTATGCCGGTCTGAACTTCATCCGCAAGAAAAAGAATATTTTTTGCTTTGCACAATTCAAAAGCTTGCTGCATATAAATATCATCCGGAACCCGCACTCCAGCTTCGCCCTGTATGGGTTCAATTAGAAACCCGGAGACATTAGGGTCCTCAAAAACTGATTTTAAAGCATCGATATCATTAAAAGGGACTTCAATAAATCCTGGTAGGAATGGTGCATATCCTCCCCTACTATCCGGATCCGATGAAAGACTCACAGCTGTCATGGTTCTACCATGAAAATTGCCTTCAATCACTACAATTTTTGCCATACCCATCTCAACTCCCTTTACTTCATATGCCCATTTGCGACAAAGTTTTACAGCTGTTTCAACTGCTTCAACTCCGGTATTCATAGGCAGAAGTTTGTCATAACCAAACAAATTGGTCATAAATTCTTCGTATCTACCAAGAATGTCATTATAGAATGCACGAGATGTAAGAGTTAATTTTGAGGCTTGATTAACAAGAGCTTTGATAATGCGGGGGTGGCAATGGCCCTGATTTACAGCAGAATATGCCGAAAGAAAATCATAATACTTTATATCATTTACATCCCAAACATGAGCACCTCGACCTCTGCTTAGGACTACCGGGATTGGATGATAATTGTGTGCACCATACTGATCTTCAAGTGCAATATAGGAAGCTGTATCCTGTTCAATAGTGGAAATCATAGGGAATTATTTGTATGTCAAAGGTAGCAAATTACTTCAAAATAGAAATAATTTAAATAAATTAGGATTTAACTAAGAAACTAATGGTTAATGTATAAGAAAACTATTGCCTGCATATTTAGGCAAATAACTTAACTCTTAATTGGTAAATAATGGTAAAAAATAAATGCCCGAAAACAATTCGGGCATTTATTTTTACTTAAAATTTATTCTAACTTTCAATGTAGTAATAAGTTTTTTTTAGATAATTCGCGATTAGCCATTTCATACTATGCTTCCATATAATCCTCTATTGGCGGGCAAGTACATACCAAATTTCTATCACCAAATGCATTGTTAACCCTTCCAATTGAAACCCAGAATTTCTGACCATGTTTCAAATACTCAAGTGGATAAGCTGCTTTTTCTCTGGAATATGGCATTTCCCATGTATCATTAGTTAGTAATGGCAATGAATGCGGAGCATTAGAAAGTACATTTTGCTCAGTATCCGCCCTGCCATCTATGATCTCTTCAATCTCTGTAAGTATAGATAACATTGCATCGCAAAATCTGTCCAACTCATCCTTACTCTCGCTTTCAGTAGGCTCTATCATAACAGTACCTGCTACAGGGAATGATAATGTAGGTGCGTGAAAGCCATAATCTATTAGCCTTTTAGCAACATCCTCGGCACTTACTACGTGCTTGTATGGTCGTAGATCAACTATCATCTCATGAGCAGCCCTTCCTTGTGCCCCGGAATATAAGATCTCATATCTTTTCTCAAGACGTGCTTTAATATAGTTAGCATTCAGAATTGCGATCTCAGTTGCTTTTTTAACACCCTTAGCTCCCAGCATGCGAATATACCCATATGATATCAACAAACTGCTTGCAGAACCGAATGGCGCTGAGTTTACAGCGTAATCCCCATCCAAAACTACATGACCTGGCAAAAATGGCTTTAACTTATCATTACAGCATATTGGCCCCATTCCTGGGCCACCTCCTCCATGAGGTATAGCAAAGGTCTTGTGCAAATTAAGGTGGCAAACATCTGCTCCTATAGTTCCCGGATTTGTTAAACCCACCTGTGCATTCATATTAGCACCATCCATATAAACAAGACCTCCATTCGCATGGATTGTATCACAAATTTCCTTGACAGCTACTTCAAACACACCAAAAGTAGATGGATATGTGATCATCAAAGCTGCAAGTTTAGCTGAATGCTCTACCGCAAGTTTTTTGAGATCTTCTATGTCTATATTTCCTTCTTCATCAGTTTTTATTACTACCACTTTCATTCCTGCCATCACTGCAGACGCAGGATTCGTGCCATGGGCAGACGAAGGTATTAAAGCTATATCACGATGTATATCACCTTTATCTTCATGATACCGTTTAATTGCTAAAAGTCCAGCATACTCTCCTTGAGCTCCAGAATTTGGCTGCAGCGAACATGCAGTAAATCCAGTAATTGTGCATAAATAAGTGCCAAGATCTTTGATCATTCGATCATAGCCCTTCCATTGGGACCTTGGGGCAAAAGGATGAATATTGGCAAACTCAGGCCATGACACAGGAATCATTTCTGAAGCTGCATTAAGTTTCATAGTACAAGAACCCAATGCAATCATGCTATGAACCAATGATAAATCTTTGTTTTCCAAAGATTTCATGTATCTCATGATCTTTGATTCGGTATGATGACTATTGAACACACTATGCGTCAAATAAGCTGAAGTTCTGGAGTTTTCCATAGATATACAGCTATTTAGTGAGACTGCCAGATCCTGAAGCTTTTCTTCTGTGCTTTCAATTCCAAAAGAATTCAGAATATCAACTAAATCCAAAAAAGTGGTAGATTCATCAAGAGAAATTCGAATTCCATTTTTAGAATACCCAAAATTGATGTTGTTGGCTTCCGCACGGGTCCTTATCTCTTGTGATGAAGAACCACCACATTTAACAAACAAAGTATCAAAAAATTCTTTGTTAATTTGATCAAATCCTCCTTTAGTTAACGCAGCATTCAGTGTGCAGGCCAAAGTATGGATATTTGTTGCAATTCGTTTGATACCGTCCGGTCCGTGATATACTGCATACATTGCAGCCATATTGGCTAACAATGCCTGAGCTGTACAAATGTTAGAAGTCGCTTTTTCTCTTTTGATATGTTGCTCTCTTGTTTGCAATGCCATTCTCAAAGCACGCTTGCCATAGACATCAACTGATACACCAATTATTCTTCCTGGAATAGCACGTTTGAACTCCTCAGTAGTGGAGAAAAATGCAGCATGCGGGCCACCCATTCCCATAGGTACACCGAATCTTTGTGAATTACCAAGTACTACATCAGCTCCCCATTCTCCGGGAGGAGTTAGTAAGGACATTGACATAAGGTCAACTGCTACTGCTATATAAATATCCTTTTCTTTTAATGCAGCGGCGAATGACTTATAAGATTCAATGCTTCCATCGATATTAGGATATTGAAGTAATACACCAAAAGCATTATCTGCAATGCTATCTGACTTCCAATCAAATTCAACTACATCAATATTTAGCACCTTACATCTAGTCTTCACTACATCTAATGTCTGCGGAAAGACTCCTTTTTCTACATAAAATGCATTGAACTCTTCATTCTTTTTATTTTTTGCTGCATAAAACATGTGCATGGCTTCAGCAGCAGCAGTGCCTTCATCTAAGAGAGAGCCATTTGCAATAGGTAAGCCTGTAAGGTCAGAGATCATTGTCTGAAAATTCAACAAGGATTCAAGACGACCTTGAGCGATTTCAGCTTGATAAGGAGTATATTGAGTATACCAACCCGGATTTTCAAAAAGGTTCCTCAATATTGGGTATGGCACCAGCGTATGATTGTAACCCTGACCTATGTATGTTTTGAATATCTGATTCTCTGAACCTATAGTTTTGACATGCTCCAAATATGCTGCTTCTGATAAAGCCTCAGGTAAATCCAACTCTTCTCGAAGACGAATAGAATCTGGCACAGTTTCATTAACTAACTGTTCCAAAGAGCCGACACCTATGATATCACACATTTCCTGAATCTGTTCTTCAGATATGCCTAGATGTCTGTCTTCAAAATTTGAATCCTTGTAATTCATATATAAAATATTGTTATATTAATTGATTAATTGTATCGTCAAAAATAAAAAAAAAGCCGCAACATTTGATGTTGCAGCTTTATTTTATTCAATTATTAAAAGAACAGATTAGACTGTCTTTGGTTTAGCTTGTCCGATAACAGTTTTAGGTCTGATATCAGAAACCATATCATGTACTACAGCACCTGCGATGAATACTGAAGAGTATGTACCTATCGCAATACCAATCATGATACCGAAAGTAAATCCTTTGATACTGGAGCCTCCGAATACAAACATGATCGTCATCACCATGAAAGTTATGAAAGAGGTGATAATAGTTCTACCTAAAGTACTATTGATTGAAGCGTTGATCACTTCTGACTTACCCTGACTCAGATATTTACCCGAGAATTCACGAATACGGTCAAAGATAATAACGGTATCATTCATTGAGTAACCAATAACTGTAAGGATTGCTGCAATGAATGCCTGATCAATCTCCATTGAGAAAGGTACAATTCCATGGAAAATGGAGAATATCCCTAATACTACCAAAGAGTCATGTGCAAGTGCAATGATAGCACCAAGACTATATTGCCATCTGTTAAATCTGATAAATATATATACAAATATCGCTAATAAGGCAAGAATTGCTGCCTTAAATGAACTTGATTTTATATCATCCGCTACCGTAGGACCTACTTTAGAGAAGCTCGCAACGTGCGTGCCATTGCCATCAGGCTTTTTAAATTCCTCAAGGTCAACCTGACCTTTTGTCAAATTCTGAACACTCGCATGTATTTTGGTAACAACTTCATTACTAACCTCAGGATTAGGATCTTCAATCTTGTATGAAGTAGTTATGTTATAAGTGTTTTTAACATCTACTGCTTTCACTATAGGTTCACCACCTAACTCAGCTTTAAGTTGAGTTCTGAATGCTTCAGTATTAATATCAGTTCCTTCAGCGAATGAAACGTTGGCGCTATATCCACCTTTCATATCCACTCCAAGTTCGAAACCTTTTGTGAATATTGAAATTAAACAGATTATAGATAATCCTATCGAGAAAGCATATGCTTTTTTGCGAAGGCCCATCCAGTTTATATTAGCTCCATGAAACACTTTATCTGAGAATGAAGTTGAGAACTTCAACTCCTTACCCTTTCCTGTCCACCAGTCTGTAATCATTCTTCCAACAAGTACAGCTGTAAATAGAGAGCAAAGTACACCAACTATCATCACCACTGCAAATCCTTTTACAGGACCTAGTCCAAAGTATGCAAGAATTACATTCGTGAATAAAGTAATGATGTTCGCATCAATGATGGCAGAATAAGAATGTTTGAAACCTTCCGAAATAGCATTCTTCAATGCAAGTCCATTTTTAAGTTCTTCTTTAACCCTTTCAAATATGATTACACTGACACCGACGGCTATACCCATTGTAAGTAAAATACCTGCTATACCCGGTAAAGTCAAAACTGTACCTTTTGATGCCAATATTCCAAAAATAAAGAACATGTTAAACAACAACGTAATGACTGCTATGAGACCCGCTGTGGAGAAATATGCTATCATGAAGGCAACAATGAATAGCAATCCTATAAGTATAGCTATCATTGATTTATTAATGTTTTCCTGACCAAGAGATGGACCGACTAAAGATTCTTGCACGATTCTTGTACCTGCTGGTAATTTACCAATTTGAAGAATGTTTGCAAGGTCTTTGCCTTCCTGAACTGAAAAGTCACCTGATATCTGAGAATCACCTGAAGTAATCGCATTGTTAACTCTTGGTGCTGAAACCACTTCATCATCTAGTACGATTGCTATTTCTCTATTCTGATCTGCAGCCGCTTTAGTAGTCATTTCGCCCCACTTCTTAGAACCCTCTTGGTCCATTCTTATAGATACAGCAACTTGATGCGAGGTCTGATCTTGTGTTTCTCTTGCATCTACTACTCTATCTCCTTCCAATGGCGCTTTACCTGAGCGCGGCATTTTCACAGCATATAGTTGATATTTGCTTGTGTATTTAAATGTTTCTGGATCTTTGTTAGGTTTTGAAGCCCATTTAAATTGCAGATCATTAGGGAATAATGCTTTTATTTCAGGCAAATTCAAATAATCCATCACTGCTTTTTCTTATTCTTATCAGCAACACCCATTACAGCCAATGGAAAAGAAATTCCTTTAGATGTAGCTGAGTTTGGAGTAAATATTTTAAAAGCGGACCACTTGCCTGGTTGATATTTGAATTGGGTACATCAACAATTCTCATCGTCGAATCAATAACAACGCCAAGACTGTCTGTCTTTTTATCCCATATAGTGTCCTTTACTGTCGCAGGAATTTCAACGGCAGACGAATCACCTTTCATTGTTTTAAGGTATTTATCAGCATTAGTCAACCCTTCAAGTACTCCGGGATCTGATGCTCTATAAACATCGAAAAATTCAAGTTTCGCGCTGGCTTGAAGAAATTTTCTCGCACGTTCAGGATTATCCACACCTGGTAATTCTACCACGATCATATCTCTACCTGCATCCAAAGAAACATTCGGCTGTGTTACACCAAATTTATCTATTCTATCTTTTAATCTTTTAAAAGTAAGATCAACAGTTTGTTTAGCCTTTTCTTGCAGTACATTTAAAACCTGAGCATCCGAAGCATTTGGCTTCAAGTCATTTTTTAAAGACGGGCTTTTAGAAAAGATAGATGAAAGTGTTTTTCCACCTGAAATCTTATTCCATTCTTCACCAAATGCAGTAACAAAGCTAATTTGCTCTGTAACCAGCCTTTTTTCTGTTTTATTTAATGCTTCCAAAAAAGTTGCATCTTTACTTTGATTGGACATTGATAAAAGAAAATCTTTCAAATCCACCTGCAAAACAGTACTCATACCACCTTTTAAGTCAAGACCTAAAGCTAGTTGTTGTCTTTTTAGATCATCGTATGAGTAACTTTTGATACCAGGGATACTGAAAATAGTTTCACTGGACATTGAGTCAAGAAAAGCGATTCTTGCTTCTTTGTACACCTGGTCCCTTGATTCAGCAGGAGCTGCAGCAGCTGCTATTTTTGCTTTGGCATCAGCATTGCTTTCGACTCTTGATGTTGGCCAATAAAAAACATACTGGAGCAAACAAACCAGAGCGATCGCAACTAGAAAAAATTTTATTATTCCTTTACCTTGCATTTTTTAATTTTTTAAAATCTATTTTCGTTATCTAAAAAACATGTCTGACAGAAAACCAAAACACAATGAAGTTCAATCTGTATGATAGTTTCAGGCATGCCAATGTATGTCCTTTTTCTAAGGCGGTGCAAATATATAAATTATCTTTATAAATAATAATAGAAATGTAACTAAATACCTAGTAGCGCGTCCTAAAATAAATTAATTTACAATAAGAGGGAACGAAATGTGATTTTTATTTGTCTTCTTAGCATATTTATATAACCAAAATTTCTTAAACAACATAAATTATAAAAAGTATGGGTTTATTTTCATTTTTAAAAGGATCAGGAAAAGACGATCTTAAAAAGAAAGAAGCAGAATTAGCTGCCAAAACAGCTGTTGACGAAGCTAATGCAACAGCTCAGCAAGCAGTTTTTCATTCACAAAAGGTTCTGTGGCTAGAAAGCATAGTTACTAATCTGAATATTCCTGTCACTGATTTAGCCGTGCAATTGGATGGCGATACAGTAACAGTCAGTGGAAGTGTCGCTACCCAAGCTGAAAAGGAGAAAATAGTTCTTGCTCTTGGTAATGTGAATGGGATCGCTGTTGTAGACGACCAAATGACAGCAGAGACGGTAGAAGATGAAAGCAATTTCTACGAAGTAAAATCGGGAGATTCATTATCTAAAATCGCAAAAGCTTACTATGGTGATGCAATGAAGTATCATAAAATTTTTGACGCTAATAAACCGATGTTATCTGATCCTGACAAAATATATCCAGGCCAGACTCTCCGTATACCAAAATTATAAATTATCTGCTCAAATCTCCTTTTCATAAAATATTTGAAGAGGTTTGGAAGATTAAGAATTTTAAAAGCTGCTATTTGGCAGCTTTTTTTATTTCCTATTATGAAAGTACGTAGAGGCAAAGAGGCAAATAGTTCCAAAGCCCATTAAAACACTCATTTTCACTAAAAATCTACTCCAAACTATGCCTCTTAGGAAGACATCCTGGACCAAACTTAAACTCCAGTGCAGTGGTGATAACTTTGCAAGACTTTGCATCCAATGAGGTAAAACCTCTATTGGTATCCAGATGCCTCCGATAGCCGACATCAATATTATCGTGATGGATCCAAACATCATAGCCTGATGGTAAGTATTAAAATAACTTCCGATCAGCATACCAAAGCTTATTGCACTGAAAGTAATCACAACTGCTGCCAAAATCACATTCCACCATTCATGACCAATATCCAGCCCAGGCAATCCAAAATATGGAAGGACCATAATACTAATAGTCAATAGAAACAAAAACTGAAATATACCGAAACAGGTGTATAAGAGCACTTTCCCATTTATTATATCAAAGTAACTACCGGGAGACATAGCTATCCTTAATCTACTCCCTTCATTTTTCTCTTTGATGTAATTGCCTGAAAGTGGAATAACAAGAAAAAAGATGGCAAAGACAATCCATGCCGGCACATTGTGCTGAACGGAATTCATAACCAGTGATTCATTTTTTAGTCTACCAAGATTTTCCTGGGTAATAGAATTCGCAAGAACTTCATGAGTGTCAATTATTCTTTCTGAAGAATTATTTGTATTATTAGAAGATATCTTTTTGAAGAGTAGATCAAATTGCACTTTGAATAGCATCCTTTCTAAAGCATTTTGCACCGCCATTCTAAAAGTATTTTTAGCAACCGGATCGAATATCAAAACAACACTTATAGAATCAACTGCAGGACGCACCGGAATTATGGCTGGATTTCCCATGTTTTGACCAATGACATTAACAATTTTGTTGGTCTTATTGACCATCTCAGCATAAGTTCCTTTCTTAATAATCACCCCAACCGGATATTTACCTTCAGAAATCAATTGTCTGGCTTGGTTGGTATTAATAGGTTTATCATTGAATTGATCAATCAACGTAAATTGGCCAGAATGAATAAAATGACTTTTCAGTGAATCTCCCAAAGGTTTTTGATCATCATCTGACCACACAAGGTTAAATTTTACGTCTTGATAATCTTTAAAAGGAACATCCTGGATTATGGCCATGACTATAATAAGTATCATAGGCATACCCAACAGCATCAACAGCCCTGGCCAATCCCGAAGCAATAATGTTCCTTCTTTAATAAATGTAGCTATGACTCTTTGTATGTTCAATCTCTGACTTTACTACCGGTTAATGATAAAAACAACTTCTCAATACTTGAACTTTGAGTATCATTTATTAATGATTGAGGACTTCCATTACATAACATTCGCCCATGATCCATGATAAAAATATTATCGCATAATTCCTCAGCTTCACTTAATAAATGACTAGTATATAGCAGTGTTTTACCCTTGAATTGTAAATCTTTTATAACTTCATGAATAAGAGCACGACTCTGGATATCCACGCCTGCAGTAGGTTCATCGAGAATAATAAACTCAGGATCATGCAAGAGACCAGCAATAATATTGGCTCTTCTATTCATACCTCCAGAAAAATGCTTTATTTGCTTTTTAAGATGATCCTTAAGATGGAGATATTCAGCATAATATTCAATTCTATTTTTAATCGTATTCTTTGCAAGTGAATACAATCCGCCATAATACTTTAAATTCTCTGACAATGTTAAGTCTCCAAAGAGTCCATCTTGCTGTGGGACAAAACCTATCTGGTTCTTATTAAGATCTTGAGGCTCCGAACCATTTATAGACTGATATACTTTTCCGGTTGAAGGCTTAATAAGACTGCAAATAATATGTATGAGTGTGCTCTTACCTGCGCCATTAGGCCCTAACAGACCATTTATCTTTCCATTTAGAATGATCATAGAAACATCAGAAACTGCTTCCTCTTGTTGATTATTATATTTAAAGCTAACGTGATCCAGTATGATATCCATTCCTATATCATATTATTTTAACTTGACCTAAACGTTTGAAGAAATCTACTTCCCTCTCCCCTATTAAGGCAAGCTTATCCCCTATTTCCACAAAAGTATTAGATTCAGAAGAACGACTTTTGATGATCTTTGCTGAATTATAGGCAAAATCTCTCCACATATCACCGATTTCTGTCATTTCTGTTGACAACTTTGCCAATTCATTATTCTGAATAAGTTTACTGGATTCTTTTAAAAAGGCAGCATACATAAAACGAAATCCTCCACCTCCTGTACCAATTTCTTCTTGCATTCTTATTAGATTACCCAGAGCAAGAAGGCTTTTTCTATCTCCAAGTGTCTTTGGATAATTTTGAAGCCTTTTTGCAAGGTAACCAATAGCCTTTACTCCAATAAATCCGACTGGTGTCCTATTTATAAGAAATGAAGTTCTTTTCAATCCCCTTCTTATAGCATTCTTTAAGTCAACTTCTTTATTTGGGAGTGATTTTATATAATATAATTTTCCAGATGGTTGAGGAAAACCTTTTGCATAGCGCGCTTTGAGTAAATCATCTTTATGCAGCCTCTTTACCTCATGAAGTACAGGATCACCAACTAAATATTCATCACCTTCCTTTCCAAAGATTACTATATTATGAGCATTAAAGTGAAATCTATATGCATCAGGAAGGTAAGGCAAATAGTAAACACTGCACATAATTCCGACTGGAATATTCTTTTCAAGTAATTTATCCAGGGCTTCCATGGATTTATGAGGTGAACTGAATTTCTTTGTCACCACTTCAGCTCCCAATAGCTTCATAGTTCTGTTGAAAATCCCACCAGGCCATATTCTGTAACTTGTTGCAGAGATCCCATTGAGTTTAACAAAAGGCAAATGAATAAAAAAGATACCACTACCTATCCCAAATACCATTGGTTCAGAGAGTGAAAGTCCCTGGTGAGCCAATAAGTTTACAGTAACACCTGATTCACAATGAGCTGACTGAGTATGTTTAAAATTCATTATAATTTCTTTTCCAAATTGTGGTTTGACTTATAAAGGTCGATGTCCTTTAATTCTTCAACAGTAATCCCGAAAACGTCTGCATAGTTTTTCAAAGTTGTTACTCCTAAATTATTAAAAACAACAGGCTTAAAGTGTCTTCTTACCTGCCATTGCCATTTATTCATGTAGGATGATAAAATGCTAATATCAAGCAACTTTTTCTCCATGTAAAAAGGAATTGGACTGGTTTTACCGCTTTTAACATCATTTTCAGCTTCTAATATTTTCAATTCAACTTCTTCCCAAGCCTGCTGTAGAGCAACTATTTCCGGTTCCCAACCAACAGATTGAACGGTAGTATATTCTTCACCATCCGTGGCATATTTAAGCAACCCATCACCAAATTTATCACCATAGATAGATGTTTCATTGTCTTGAGGGACCTCATTTTTCTTCATTGCTTAGTTTGTTATTAAATCGTTACATCAGAATTTATTGTCTATGTAGTCAACTGATTTGTAATAAATTAAATCTGATTCTAATCGCCTTCTTTTCAAAATCGCTTGAAATTTAGACACAAGTCCTTTAATGGGAGAAACTATGAAAATACCTACGATTAGAATATTTTTAAACAATAAGACAATGGGTTTTCGTTCCAGTGAACCGGGACCTCCTTTGCTTTTGATTTTTTTGGCCCAAATCTTAAATTGTTTGGTACCTGTTTCTTCAAGGAGAATCAATGCAGGTTTGATCTCTATGGCTCCTTTATTTACGAGTTCATCCTGAAGTCCTTCCCAATCATCAGACTCAAAAGCTTTTAAAATTGATTTGCCAAAATCAGGAGCGCGATCTATTTCCTTTTGCTGTATTCCTGCCTCAGGAAGAAATTTTGAAGCCTCTTTCTGCCCTTTGAACGCCCACCTAATGACAGTTAGAGTTGACACAAGATTGGGTGAGGAATCAACGAAAGCAATATTCCCTACCAAGTGACCTCCCAGTCTAATAATATGTTTTTTTATTTTCTCCTGTGCGTTTAACCACATATTTCTTGCTCCTATTAAAGTAAGAATTTTCGTTCCACTAATAAGGCTTTCCGCAATCTCATTTTGCATAAATGAAGTCATTGGCAATGATGGGTGGAGAAACCATGGCTGAAACGCCACAATTAGCAAGTCATAGCGCTTGCCTGTGATAATGCCTTCTACCTCTACTTCCATTCCATCTTCCAAAACACATTCAGGCATTGCATCAAAAAATTTCCAGGAGCTCCAGGGAAATGGGAAACTATGTTCCGGGACGATCCTTAAATAATCCACTTTATAATTGTCAGGAAAAACAGACAATACCCTTTCTACAAGATGTTTTAACTGCCCTGTTTGTGTGAAATACACCACACCAATATGTTTTTGATCCTGATTCATGATTTTATTAAATATAAAGACTACTTGGTTTGACCTTCAACTTCTATTCCTTCAAATCGCAATCCATTGGCCTTATGGACAAAATACAAAGTTTTATTGTCATAGTTTAGTCTAAAAGTTAAATCCGCATTATTATTAGCAAGAATCAATAGTCCACTGTTAGTGATTTTTAAAGGCGTTTCAAAAGGTTTGAAGTTGTTGTTGTATGATGATATCATTGCATATTTATCCTGTATAATTAGATTCCCATCAATGTGTTTTTTGTTTACTTGAGTTACTATTATCGTATCCAGGGAGCCAATGCCGTCTTCAATTTTTAAAGTACCGTAGAACTTACCATAATATTTTATGCTTTCCTTTTTGGATGCTAATTTGGCTTCATTTTCTAATATTTTATTTTTAAGGTCTGCATCATCTTTATGGCTGTATTTAGCATTGAAATTAACAATTTGGTTGTCAACAAGACTTATAAAAGTAATCCGCTTGCTGGATTTGATATACTTAATCTTCATTTCTTTTATGGATGAAATAAAAAATAAAGTATCGGTGTCTGCGTATTTGACCTTGAATTGAAAAGGACCAAAAATAGATTCATTGACCTTAATTACTTCTTTGTCTGATTTTAAAAACAAAGTTGCCGAATTCTTTTCGATCTTCTTTTTTGAAATATAAAAACCAGAATAGTAACCTTCTATTGAAGATGCTAATTTTAAATCAGCTTTCTTTTGGGCAGAAACATTTATCTGCGTCGAAAACATAATAAATAATAATATATATAATTTGTTCATTAAAAATATTCTAAGTGAGAATTAAAAATACAATACAATCATTAAACTGAAAGCAAGCTATTTCTTATTTTCCAAACTTCCTTAAATCAGTAGTACGTTATATTAAATAACTAAGCAGAACAAAAGTAAAATAAATAATGTTATACTTTGGTTAAATTCAACTGTAGGGTTCAATTTTAATCTGATCACGATAAAAATTCCAAAACAGGACGTACCTTTAAATGGGAAGGCATAGTGGATTTTAATATCCATTTAATCTTCATAGAAACACTAAATTATAAATATGCTAGGTTGGCAATTTACTAAATATCAAAAAGCGGAAGGACAATCAAAGTTCGACGAGCTATTCACCCTATTTCAAGAGTTGCTTGTATATTCATCAGGTAATGTTTCCAATGCTATCCAGTGGCTTATGGAGATGGACAGAGAGTATAATCTGACCAATGACGACTACGGTATTCAGGATTTTCTTGAGGAGTTAATGAAAAAAGGCTTTATCGAAGCGGATATGGAAGATAAAAAAATTATTCCAACGGCTAAAATGGATATTTCATTACGCAGAAAGGCACTTAAAGATATTTTTGGAAACATTCAAAAATCAACTAAAGGCAACCATAATACTAAAATTGACGGTAAGGGCGATGAACATACTTCAGATACCAGACCATATATTTTCGGAGATAACCTGGAGCACATAGCTTATCTGGAATCTATTAAAAATGCTCAGATTAATCATGGCCCGGGCGCATTTGAACTGACATATGATGATCTTGAAGTCAAGGAGACTTACCACCAAAGCAATATGAGTAGTGTTTTATTGATTGATATTTCACACTCTATGATACTTTATGGAGAGGACAGGATCACTCCTGCTAAAAAAGTTGCTATGGCTCTTTCTGAGTATATCACTACACGATTTCCAAAAGACACACTTGACATTGTTGCATTCGGTGATGAAGCATGGAATATTGAGCTTGAAGAACTACCCTACCTTGAAGTAGGCCCATACCACACTAATACACAGGCAGCATTAGAAATGGCCTTAGATCTCTTGAGAAAGAGGAAAAACGCAAATAAACAAGTTTTCATGATTACAGATGGGAAACCAACCTGCATCAAAAGAGGTAATAAGTTATATAAAAATAGTATGGGGCTTGATAGGATGATAGTTAACAGAACACTTAATCAAGCAAGTAAATTTAAAAGACTAGGTATTCCAATCACAACATTTATGATTGCAAAGGACCCCTATTTGATGCAATTCGTAGAGTTGTTCACGGAAACTAATGGTGGCAAAGCTTTTTATAGTGATCTTCAGGGATTAGGCGACTTTGTTTTCAAAGACTATGGAAAGGCCAAGAGAAGAAATAATAAACGTTAAGAAACGATTAACTTACAGAAATCTTTAGTGTATATTCTTTTGACAAATTTACTCGTTATTAAAATAAAATTCCGACAATATTGAAATTCCTAAATGCTATATTAGCTTTTATCTTAATGCAAACTAGTTATGGGCAGTCACCTTTAGGGCTGTCATGGAGTGAATTGGATTCTTATTTGGATAATCAGGGAAAAATCATCTTGACTGATACGCTTGCATCAAATAGAGCAGATGCAGCTAAGAACATCGCTTCAGCGTTCGAAACTTATCTAACAGACAAGTCTACCTTTTCTAAAAAATTTGTTACATCAAAATTCTTTTCTATACTTTATCCTGCTGATAGTTCTTTCAGGATTATTACCGGTCAACATTTTGTGAATGATAATGAATATAGATATTATGGAGGAATCCAGTATGCTAAAGGAGGTTATACTGCATTTACTGACCGCTCATATGAAAATAATGAAGAAGGAACTAACTATGATGAGCTAAGGGCTGATGAATGGCAGGGAGCACTATATTATAAACTTTTTGACTGTAAAATTAAATCTGAACCGTATTATTTATTGTTAGGCTTTAATGGTTATCAGTTTTTTAATAAAAGAAAAATAATTGATGTACTTTCTTTTGATGTAAATGGTCAACCTATATTCGGCAAGGACGTATTCCTGCCTGACTCAACAGATAACGGTGATACAGAGTTAAGATATATTTTTACACATAGTGCAGACGTTTCCATGAAATTGAATTTTGACCCAGCTGAAAATATGATTGTACTTGACCACCTGATGCAGATGAAAGCAATATATGATGGTCAGGGCGAAACAAGTGTTCCCGATGGCAGTTATGAAGGCTTTAAATACAAAAAAGGAAAATGGCAACACGTCTCAGTGCTAGCGCAGAAATCTTTAGATAATATCGAAGTCAAACCTATTCTTAATGGTGATAGGGAAATCAATATATTTGGGAAGAATAAAGGAAAATAAACTTATTCAAAATAAGTTTCTGTGATCTTTTCAATATATGTCAACTTTGAAAGTCTTTCCAAGACTTTTACTGCATTAGGTTGATGGGTATTTCCCAAACATAATATTTGATTTTTACCGCACATAGATCTTCCCATTGCTTTAGTAAATTGAATTGACTTGTCTATTTTCTTTACTTTATCCCGATTGATTTTGTTATCAGGAATGCAAAATTCGTATGATATGCTTCTTTTTCCGTCATCTGGTCCGCTGAGTCCATCCTTATCCAATTGAGTGAGATCAAACTTGATCTTTGACTCCATTATGTTGTCAACATTAAATGCTCTTTTTTTTGAACAAGCGGAAAACAGCATTAAGAAAACAAGTATAGAAACAACTATTTTCATGGTTATAAAATCTTAAAATCCAATACAAGATTAAAGAATTAAGTACAATTATTGCGTTTTCTTAAAAGTATATTTGTATTCCTGATCCCAGGTAATTCCATTATCAGTACTAATCTCATATATTTTTACTACTGTATCGCTGTTTACATTTTCGAAAATATATCTATCTAGAGCCCGTTTATTATCAAGGTTGGTTAGTCCTAAGAAAATAACTCTCTTTGGGTCACCATCCAACTGAAGATCTCTCACTCCATTTTTGGAGTTGCTTTGATCAGGTCCTACCCAAGCCAATTTCCAATTGTCACTGATGGGGTCTGAGTAGATAAGACCTACAGACATAGTGCCATCCGGTTTTTCAAGATGGATTTCTAAGGCTGACCCACCAGCTATTACTTTGACATTGATATAAGCAGCGAATGTTGCTTCTTTGTTATATGAAGCCCAGTTTCCAATTAGAAAATTGAAAGGGGTCCGTGGAATTACTTTTGCTTGTTCAATGGTCTTCTTAGATTTTGCTCTTTTCTGGCCTATAGCTGAATTATTTGCAAAGATGCAAGCCATAAATAATAAGCTTAACAGAAAAATATTTTTCTTAGGAAATTTAATTAGCAAAATAAAATACCGATTAGATGGTTATCAAATTCAAAACAAAGGTAGATTATTTTTTCAGGATGCCGAAATAATATATTAAAGATTTCAAACATCTGTTCAAAATCTTTTGAATGTTTTTAAACCAAATCTCAAATTTGTAGTTACGATTCAGGGATAAGTAAATGCAACTAAAAAACGTCAGATTTCTTTTCCTTTATATTAATAAATAACAAGCATGATTGATACTATCAAAAAAGTAATAGATTTTGTACTTCATATAGATGCTCATTTGATTGAGATCGTAAACAATTATGGTTCAGCTACATATCTGATATTATTTCTCGTTGTTTTCTGTGAGACTGGACTTATCATTACACCTTTCCTGCCTGGGGACTCTCTCTTTTTTGCGGCAGGTGCTATATGTGCATCTTCAAATTTGAACATCTGGGTTACTGTAATAGTATGCTTAGCAGGAGCTATTATTGGAAATACTGTTAACTATAGCATAGGAAAGAGACTTGGCCCTGCCTTATTCAAGAAAGAATCAAGGTTTTTCAAAAAAGAATATCTAGAAAAAACACATGCGTTTTATGAAAAACATGGAGTTAAGGCTGTGATTTTAAGTCGATTCCTTCCTATTTTCAGAACATTTGTCCCTTTCGTGGCCGGAATAGCAGGAATGAATGCAGCTACACACTTTTTATACAATGTGATAGGTGCTATTCTTTGGGTATTCATATTTGTTTTTGCAGGATTTTTCTTCGGTCAAATTCAGGTTGTGCAAGACAATTTCAGCATCGTAATGATAGCAATTTTGATAATAACCGCTCTACCGGCAATTTATGCTTTAATACGTCAAAGGTTTTTTCCTTCTAAAAAAGCACCAGACAGTTTGCCTGAGTAAATTATTGACTCAAGTTTCGGCAGTTAAGAAACAAAGGTAGATGGTCCCGCAGCTGCGGGATTAGATGTTAGATGCTTGCCCGACTAGCCAAAGTGACGGCGGGGAGCTTAGTCAATTGATTCATATTTTTTCTTTAATAAGTTTTGTAGAAAAAATATCCATGTGATTGATGGAAGGCCATCTAAAATCTACCCCGCCTTGTTCGGCGGACAAGCTTCTAACATCTAAGATTTTATTTAAATTTATCCTTAAAAAAGAAAATTTGACTACCGAAACTTGAGTTATTGACTATCAATAATGCTCAAATGGCCCAAGTGATGATCACTATGCCAACTATAAAGTCCTAAGAGCCAAAGTAAGTCCAAATGTATTCCCGGATGTTCAGGATGTCTGAGTTCGCGGCTATAATCTGATTCATCCATTGATGTAAAAAGAAGGGCTAATTTTGTATGAATGCCATGCAGAATAGGTATGACCATCAATGGATCTAATTGATAATCAGAAAGTTTGACCCACTCATCCTGCAGATATGGTTTAATAATTGGAGCTTCTTCAGTTAAAGCGAGCTTTAATCTAATTAATGCATTTAGATGAGAATCAAGCATATGATGAACGATTTCTCTGCCATTCCATCCACCAGGTCTGTAGGTGTATTCGAATTTCTCAGAAGGCCAACCTGAGATGAGCGCTTCTAATCTTTGTGGACATGTTTTAATTTTTTCAATACAATCAGTCACATATTCTGGTGAATATATCATCTGCCTTTCAAACTTTCCGACTGGATATCTAAGTCTTTCCAAATCCATATTAATTAATTTTACAAAATTTCAAAAATACCGGCTATGCCTTGACCTCCGCCCACACAAGCGGTCACCATTGAATATTGTTGATTCTGTCTTCGTGCCTCATTTAATGATTGTATTGAAAGTTTAGCGCCGGAGCAACCAAGTGGATGGCCAAGAGCTATTGCACCTCCATTTACATTGACTTTCTCTGGATTCATTCCCAATTCCTGAATTACAGCCAAAGATTGTGCTGCGAATGCTTCATTCAATTCAATAACTCCAATTTGATCAAGGTTTAAATTCGCTTGAGCCAATGCCTTAGGGACTGCCTTGCAAGGGCCAATACCCATGTAGATTGGCTCTACTCCGGCCACAGCACAAGATACCATCCTCGCTATAGGCTTCAGATTAAATTTCTTTACCATCTCTTCGCTCACTACAAGGACAAAAGCTGCACCATCTGATGTTTGTGAAGAATTACCTGCAGTCACTGTGCCATTATTCATAAAAGCCGGTTTCAATCTCCCGAGTGCTTCCATTGTAGTTTCTCTTCGGACACCTTCATCTACACTAACTGTCCAAGACCTGGTTTTTTTTACATTGTCTTCCACATAGACCTCTTCAACATCTATTGGTAATATTTCTGCTTCAAACTTTCCTGCATCGATAGCTGCTGCTGCCCTTTGATGGGAGCGAACTGAGAACTCATCCTGAGCCTCTCTTGTGATGCCCCATTTTTTTGCTACAGCCTCAGCAGTATGCCCCATTCCTGCCACATAATCAGGTGTATTACTGGTAATGTTATAATTCGGTGCAAATTTATATCCTGTCATTGGTATAGAACTCATGCTTTCAGCACCTCCAGCTACATAGATATGACCCATTCCGGCTCTAATTTTTGCTGTAGCAATAGAAATAGTTTCCAAGCCACTGGCACAGTATCTGTTTACAGTCATGCCTGGTACGTCAAGTCCAAGAGCTCTCAAAGAAATTAATCTGCCGACCTGAAGGCCTTGTTCCCCTTCAGGATTGGCACAACCTACGATACAATCATCGACAAGTGCTTTATCTAGTTCCGGTACAGAACTCATTAGATGATCAATCACTGAAACAGCCAGATCATCACTTCTCATGAATCTAAAACCACCTCTTCCTGCTTTACCGACTGCTGTCCTATAACCCGCTACAATATATGCTTCCTGCATTTTTTTATTTTTAAATTATCTGATAGATAACAATGTATAAATTCAATAGTTTCTTAATTCCGCAAGGGTTTACCTTTTTCAAGCATGTGCTGTATTCGCTCTAGTGTTTTTTGCTCTCCACATAAGCTAAGGAAAGCTTCTCTTTCTATGTCTAACAAATATTTCTCTGAGACCATTTGGCTTGATGATAAGTCTCCGCCGCACATCACCCAAGCGATCTTCTTGGCAATTTTTATATCATGTTCAGATGCATAAGCTCCCAATTTCAAACTATGTGCTGCAGCATATAAGGCGCCAAGTCCTGTCCTCCCAAGCACAGTTATATCCTCTCTTTGTACAGGTGGTACATATCCTTCTGAAAGTTCCATTACCTTTTCCTTCGCTTTATAAATTACTTCAGGTTGGTACATGACTATAAAATCCTTTTCATTGAGATATTTATAATTGTATGCTTCATATGCAGAAGTAGCCACCGTTGCTGTAGCTATAGTCTTAAAATTTTCAATTAATGCAGGTATCTGAACGTCACCTTCAGTGAATGAATCAGATGTTCTGACCGCAAATTCTTTTGTACCCCCTCCCCCAGGTATTAGGCCCACTCCTACTTCCACTAAGCCAATATAGGATTCTGCACCAACTGCAGTGGCATCGCAATGCATGATCAATTCGCATCCACCTCCGAAAACGTAACCTTGAGTAGCAGCTACCACAGGCACTTTACTATAACGGCATCTCATTGTTGTTTGCTGAAATAGATCTACAGCTCTGTTAAGCTCATCAAATTCCTGTTCGTATGCCAACATAGCTATAAGCATTATATTAGCACCTACAGTGAAATTTTTACTGTGATTCCCAATCACAAGTCCTCTCCATTTCCCTTCTTCTGCAATCCTTACAGCATCCTGAAGGCCGTTAAGTATTCCTGCTCCGATAGCATTCATCTTTGAAGTAAATTCCAGACATAGCACATCATCACCTATATCATAAAGCTTTGTTTCATCATTTTGGTATACAATTTTTTCTTTTGTAAGATAATCAAGCCTAACGATAGATTCGAATCCTGGCACAGACTCATACTTTTGAGTATTTATATTATAGTACGCTGGCTTAGAATCTATGGTTGTATAGAAGGTTTCAAAGCCATTATTTTTCATTTCTATAACCCAGGCAGGAACTTGTTTGCCCAATTCTTCAATTGCTTTAATACCAGCTTCTAATCCTACAATATCCCAATATTGAAAAGGACCATATTCCCAAGCAAAACCTGCCTTCATACCCTCATCGATTGAATATAATTGATCTGCAATCTCAGGTATTCTCTCAGCTGCATAAAGCATAGTGTAAGCAAAAGACTTTTTAGTTAATTGTCCACCTATGTCTGCATGATTAAACAACATTTTGATTCGTTTTGGAGTATCCTCAACCTGCTTAGAAGCATTTAGACTTTCCAATACTTGGTTAGAATCATTTTCATATTCGTGAGTTTCAAGATTTATACCTAGAATCACTGGTCTACCCTTCTCATCTCTGAGCTCAGTTTTTTTGTAAAAGCCTTGACCTGACTTATTCCCTAGCCATTTATTTTCTACCAGATGAGTAAAAAAGGCAGGAATAGAAGCCTCTTGAGCCAAGAGATCATGTGGATTATTTTGCTTTATTCCATTCAAAACGAAAAATGCTGTATCCAAACCGACAAGATCTCCCAATCTAAATGTACCGGTATTAGGTCTTGCTATGGCAGCTCCTGTAAGTTTATCTACACTTTGAATGGTAAGGCCCAACTCTTGTGCAAGTTCAAAAGTCTTACCCATAGAATAAACACCTATCCTATTGGCAATGAAGGCAGGCGTATCTTTGGCTAAAACTGTTTGCTTTCCTAAATAATTTTTTCCAAAACCCATCAAGAATTCAATCACTTCAGAGCTAGTTGACGGACCAGGAATAATTTCGAGCAAAGCAAGATAGCGTGGAGGGTTGAAAAAATGTGTACCACAGAAATGCCTGTTAAAGTCCTCACTTCTCCCTTCAGCCATCATTTTGATTGGGATACCGGAAGTATTCGAAGTTATAAGTGTACCAGGCTTCCTAACAGTTTCAACCTTTTCAAAGATAATGCGCTTAATAGCTATGTCTTCTTTAACGACCTCAAGTATCCAGTCACAATTTTTCAATAAATTAAGATCATCATCGAAATTACCAACCTTAATTCTGGATTTAAAATCCTTAGAATAAAGTGGCGCAGGACTAGATTTCACTGCCTTATCAAGCGCAGTGCTTGCTATTATACTTCTTGCCTGTGGTGTATTGCCATCAGAAGCCATATCTAACATTACTACATGGAAACCAGCGTTTGCAAAATGACATGCGATACCTGAACCCATCACCCCAGATCCTAAGACCCCAATATTTTTAATTCTTCTCATACTCTAAACTGAATAAATAACTTTTACAAATTACAAATAAAAATAATATGTATCTTTGTTTCTAAAACCCAATAATAAGAAATTTTTCTCTTTGTTCGTTATAATAAAATAATAGTATCAACCATGCCAAGTCAGGAAGAAAAAAAAGAAGTTGTAAATAGTACGAAGGGCTTTAGCTCAAGTCTGTTTTTTCATAGTTTATTAATATTAATTGGTATCTCACCATTAGCCACTTTCAATGCCCCTATTTGGGAAGAAGAAGCACCCGGTATGGAAGTGGCACTTGGCTTTCCGGATGAAGGCCAAGGTAATGACGAACCTACTCCCGGACAGAATACTCCTGGCGGTCTGCCACCTCCATCTGCCAGTAACAGCAGTCCACAACAATCTTCCCCTCCACCGTCTGCTTCAAATACGCAACCAGATCCAGTGCCAACTAAGGATCAAGCCATGATTACAAATGCTGCTGCAGAAGATGTTGCTATAACTGCTGCAAAAGAATCGAGAAGAAAAAAAGCTGAAAAAGATCAAATTGAGGCAGAGCAACGCAGAAATGCTGAGGTACAAGCAGAAGCTAACAGGAAAGCAGAATCAGATAGAAAAGCAAAGGAGGCTGCCGACTATGCTGCGGCAAAGGGTAAATATGGTGGATTATTGAACGGAAAAGGTACTGGTCGTGGAAATACAGGACAAGCAGGTAATCAAGGTGATCCAAATGGTGACCCAAATGCTAAAAACCTTGAAGGTATCCATACCGGCGGAAAAGGCCGTATAGGTGGAGGACTTGGCAACAGAGGGGTAATTTCTGAGCCTAAGATTACAGATAATAGTCAGAAAACTGGTGTTGTCATGATTAAAGTATGTGTCAATAAAACAGGAAGCGTAATAAGTGCTGACTATACTCAAAAAGGTTCCACTACCAATGACGCCACTTTGATAAATATCGCTAAAAGAAATGCAATGAAATTTAAATTTACTGCCGGTGATGTAGAACAGCAATGTGGAACGATCACTTACGACTTCAAAGTTCAGTAAAAAGATATAAAATCAGAGATAAGAAAAGGAGGAACAGATTGTTCTTCCTTTTTTTGTGTCAAAAAATACAAATTAATTTTTAAACATATTATATACTTTTAACCCAACAAATAAGTATAGCGAAAGAGATGAAGATCAAAACAATGCAAGAGGCTGAAAATTATTTATATAATAGTTTGCCAGTTTTTCACAGACAAGGACCTGCAGCATATAAGGCAGACATAGGTAATATAAGTACCTTGATGCAACATGTTGGCAACCCACACATGGATCGAGACAAATTCATACATATTGCGGGTACAAATGGAAAGGGTTCGACTGCTCACTTAACTTCCGCCTATCTTCAGGAAAATGGATATAAAGTTGGCGTCTATACATCACCTCATTATACTGACATCAGAGAGAGAATCAAGATAAATGGTGTGCTTATATCTGAAGAAGATTTTGTGGCATGTCTTAATAGGTTTCTGGATATAATAGAAGAGGTTCAACCCTCTTTTTTTGAAATCATCTGCGCTATGGCCTTTTTGTATTTTAAGGAGCAGAATGTAGATTATGCAGTGATTGAAACAGGGATGGGAGGAAGGTTGGATAGTACCAATATCATAACTCCGATATTATCCGTGATAACGAATATCAGTTTCGATCATCAGCAATTCTTAGGAAATACGCTCAAAAAAATTGCAGGAGAAAAAGCCGGTATCATAAAGGATTCAGTGCCTTGTATCATAGGTGAAAAAGTAGATGAAACCTATGATGTTTTCATAGAAAAGGCACTATCTATGAAATCCACAATTTATTTCTCAGAAGACGTTTGGCAATGTAATTATATTGGCTTTGATGGGGAATTGACAAAGTTCCAAATAAACTCAAAGGATGCCAGGCAAACATCAACCATGATTAAAACTAATCTACATGGAAGATATCAGACCAAAAACATTGAATTATTCTTAACGATTGCTTATGTATTGGATAGGTTGTCTATAGTAGAATTTAACCTTAATTTGATCAAAAGCACTTTGCTTGATATTACCAAACTGACCAATTTTATTGGACGTTGGCAGACTATTAGCGAAAAGCCAAAAATAATTTTGGAAAGCGCGCACAATATAGCTGGCATAACTGAGGTAACAGAGCAGTTAAAATTGATGGAATTCGATCGATTATTCATTATTTATGGAACAGTAGCAGATAAAGATATTTCTGAAATTCTGAAAATTTTACCTCTTGATGCACACTATATGTGGACTAAAGCCAATATTCCGAGGGCGATGGATGAAAATATTTTAAAAAATACTGCATTTGCCTCAGGAATTCCCGGTGAATCATTTTCAAAAGTTGGAAATGCAATCGAAAATGCTGTCAAACTAGCGTCAGATAAGGATCTTATATTGATAGTAGGCTCTATTTTTATTGTTGGTGATGCACTTCAATATTTGAAAAACAATCCATTAAGTTAAAATTAACAGAAAATGGCATTTCTAATAAACTTATTTTTATAAAACATTAAAACAATGTAAAGGTTTTTTTAACTATCTTTTTTCAATCAATGCGTCTAATAAGTATAAATAAAATATTTATCACTTCTTAAATTGAAAATGAAATGAAATTAGGTGCAATTGTTTTAATGGCCTTCATGTTACTTGGAAACATCTCTTCTAACGCTCAGGCCTACATTGGATTCAAAGGTGGATATAATGCTGGAATAACTTCAGCAGCAAAATCAGTTACAAACATAATCCCAATTAAAACACTCCATGGAGTTACAGGCGGTTTAGTTACCGGATATTCATTTAATGAATATTTTGATTTGCAAGGTGAGTTAAATATCACACAAAAGGGATTTGTCATTAATGAATCAATGGGTTTTGATATTTTTAACTTTCCAATGGATATTGGTGTAGACTACAAAAACAGGTTTACATATATAGAAGTGCCTTTGTTAGCTAAAGGTAAAATAGGAAACGAGTTTGTTAAGGCTTATGCGGCTATCGGTCCTCAATTCGGGTACCTGGCAAAAGGAAGATCAAAAGCTAATATCAATGTAATCATCCCTATAACTGTACTTGACCGCAATCTAAATTTAAGTAACTTAGGTTTTGAAAGGTTCGAAGTTTCAGGAGTCGCTGCTCTAGGAGTAGAATTTAACCTGGCTGGAAGAGCAAATCTATTCGTAGAAGGAAGATATACTCATGGGTTTACAGATTATTATAAACTACCTGAAATAGGTGGATTAGCCTTGGACACAGACATCAGAAATCAAAGTATAGCTGCGACTGTAGGAGTAACATTCCCCATCGGAAATCGAATGACTAACAGAACTAATAGTACGAATTACAGATTTTAAAAATAATTTCAGCAAACCATGAAATTAAAAAAGCCGCCATCTTAAAAAAATGGCGGCTTACTTATTTCTAGTTTGTTTTTTTAGGATGCAAGGGCTTCCGGCCTTTTTTCCCTGTATATTTTTTCAATGCTTTGAGTTAGAAAATTAGGAAGTATCGTTCCATTAGTAAGCGTGATCTTATTAGGATGAGCTAGATCCCGGACCATTTGATTAAAACGTTCTTCTCCATGCTCTTCGACGACCATCGCTTTTCTTTCCGGTTGGTTAAAATAGTCATACATACCTGCCGCATAAGCTTCAGGATGAAATTGTGTTCCTATCATTTCAGGAGAATATCTGACAGCCATTATTGCTCTATCACGGTGATCCATCATATCTATCTGTTCTACTGCTAGAATTTTAGGAAATGTAGCTGATTTAGCTTCGTAATGGTCACCAAGAACTTCATAAGATCTAAAATCCGCAATATACATTGGATTAGGAAGTCCTTTGAATACCTCTTCATAAAGACCATTTGCAGTCAAGTAACAAGGATAAGTGCCAAAAGACTTTTTATTTCTAAGTCCTAATTCGCCAAAATTAAAATGTATACATGCTATTTGAAATGAATGACAGATAAAAAACACATATTTTTTATTTTTTGATTCATCTAGATTATTTGCAATTAATGCATCAATCCATTTATGGTAATTTACGTCCCATATGCCATCACCAACCCTTGGATCGCCGGGTCCGCCTGATGAAATATAGACATCAAAATCTAAGGATGGAATTTCATTTTTATACCTAACATCGAATATTTCGTAGGTAAAAGTATCACTAAAAGCTTCAACGTGTTCGACTATTGAACGTAATCCTAGGTTAGTCGTATTGTCGTTTAAATCCAGAATGGCTAACTTAATATTCATTATAATAAAATGTTTAGTCGGGTAACCAATCAATAATTAGAACAAATTAAAATAAAAAGATCCATTGAAAACAATTATTCAATGGATCTTATAAAACTTTATTATTCACCAATATTATTCATATCAGAAGAAGGTGCAGAATTACCTTTTGGTTTTGCACTTCCTTTCTTAGCTGATGATTTTTTTGGAGAAGCTTTTTTGGCTGCTACTTTTTTTGGCGCTTTGATTGCTTTAGTTGCTTTAGCAATTTTGGCAGGTTTTGCGCCTTCAGTTTTAGGCTTTGGTCCACGTTTACCTGCTACTTTAACTTCAGCACTTGCATTTGCAGCACTAGCTTTTGGTTTTGGTCCACGCTTACCTGCTACTTTCGGAGCTGCTGCTGATGCTGCTTTCGGTTTTGGTCCGCGCTTTCCAGCAACTTTAACTTCCGTGCTTGCATTTGCAGCACTAGCTTTTGGTTTTGGTCCACGCTTACCTGCTACTTTCGGAGCTGCTGCTGATGCTGCTTTCGGTTTTGGTCCGCGCTTTCCAGCAACTTTAACTTCCGTGCTTGCATTTGCAACACTAGTTTTTGGTTTTGGTCCACGTTTACCTGCTACTTTCGGAGCTGCTGCTACTGTCGCCTTAGGTTTTGGTCCGCGTTTTCCTGCAACTTTAACTTCCGTGCTTGCATTTGCAGCACTAGCTTTTGGTTTTGGTCCACGTTGACCTGCTACTTTAGGAGCTGCTGCTACTGTCGCCTTAGGTTTTGGTCCACGCTTACCAGCAACTTTAACTTCCGTGCTTGCATTTGCTGCAGTTGCTTTAGGTTTTGGACCACGCTTTCCTGCTACTTTTGGAGCAACTGCTGATGCTGCTTTTGGTTTTGGACCACGCTTTCCTGCTACTTTAACTTCTGAGCTTGATTTAGCTGCAGTTGCTTTAGGTTTTGGTCCGCGTTTTCCCACTGATTTCTCAACTGCAGGAGCAGATGTTTTGCCTCCTCCTATCTGTTCACCGGCAACACTTGTTTTAATGAAGTTACCCCAAGTAAGGTTGTCTTTGCCATCTTTATGAGATTGAGCTCTTTCAATAGCCATATTTGCGGCATTCTCAACCACCCAATCAAAATTTTCCTGACCAACTGAAAATAAGTCAGCATCCGGTGCAGGATTACAAAAATCTATCGCATAAGGTATTCCATCTCTTACAGCAAATTCTACTGTATTCATGTCATAACCTAGAGCGTTATTCAATTTGAAGACATAATCTTCAATTGTTTTCAATAATTTCTTTTCTACCGGACCACCATTTGTAACATATCTCAAGTGGTGTGGGTTGCGTGGCTCATATTGCATGATTCGGACATATTTTTGTCCAAGGCAATAACATCTGAAATAAGATTCAAATTGAATTTCTTCCTGAAGAAGCATTACTAATTGGCCTGTCTCAGAATAAGATTGAAATAGGTTCTCAACATCTGTTACTTTATACACACTTTTCCAACCACCACCGGAATGAGGCTTCATGTATGCGGGAAAGCCAATTTCATCAAATATGTTTGACCAGTTCATTGGAAATTTCAAATTCTTGAATGAATTGGAAGAAGTGTCAGTAGGCATTTCTTTAGACGGCAATAAATACGTCTTAGGAACAGGTACGCCAAGCTTAGTGGCTAATGCATTATTGAAGAATTTCTCATCTGCACTCCACCAGAACGGATTGTTCATAACAGCTGTACCAGAGATGGCAGCATTTTTCAAATATGCTCTGTAAAATGGTACATCCTGAGATATACGGTCAATAATCACAGCATAATCCGTGGCGCGTCCTTGGAAGACCTCATCAACTGTGACAAATTCAGCACTAATACCTTTAATATTTTTCTCGTTTACACGATCTACAAATGCCTGTGGAAAAGAACTTTCCTGGCCAAACAAAATTCCTATTTTTTTCATTCAGAAAACAGTTTTAATAAAATTTAATTGAAGACTAAAATGTGATTAAATTCATCCATTTTAGATAAATGGATAAATTATGTGATAACTAAGTGATTTATAATTTAATGCAAAAGTAATTCATTATTATTAATTGTTAAACAATTAATAAATTATTTTAACGGAAATGTCAATAAGGACAATGAATTTAACGAGATAATTGGAATAGGAATTACGTTTTCAGTATGTTAATTGAAATATTGATTTAAAATAATCACCAATAAATCAACGTATTTAATAGCAAAGTGCACCTAAATTTTGATTATAAACTCTAAATTACAAGGTTCCAAACCATGCTTTGATACCATTTTTTATGTTTTGAGAACTTATCTTTAAGAATAGCTTCCAAATCACTTTGAGTTGATTTTTTACCTTTAACCGGCTTTACTATTTCACGATTTTCATCACAGAAACCTTCTACCGATGTTGCAAACCATGTGCAATAAAGCCTGGGCATAACAATACCCATGATGGTCCCGGGTAGCCCACTAAAGCCCTCTGGCCCAGTGCTGCAAATTATATCATCTGTGTAAAATGCAATTACATATAAAGAATCATTGATTATAGTCGTAGCTTTGCGACACTCATAACCAGCAATATCTCTAAACTCACTCGTTAATTTCCAATTAAAATTTTTAATAGAATCCATCAGAAGGAAATCGCTGTCATAAAATTGCTTTAAAGACCTTTGCTCTCTATTTATAAAATTTTTGTAGACAATGTTTTTCATACCTACATCATCGCTTCCCCACATTCTAAACTGACCATCATCTTTTTTCTTGTCAAAAGAATAATTACTCTCTGTCATATTAAATTGAAGTATAAACTGGTCGACGACATTTACTGGCGCTTTCTTGATCATTTCTTCCATCCAAAAGTTATCGTCATCCTCGTCTTTTGATTCGATCAATTTCTTTTTTAAACTAATTTTTCGTTCATATTTAATAGTACCACAACTGATGATCTGCTTACTCTGTGACCAAACAAATGAGGAAATCGATACAAATAACGCAAGCATTGTAATTCTTGTAAAATATAATTTATGTGCATTGACCATTAAACTTTACTTTTTATATTATACATCAAACTTAAGAATACATACCTTCTGATCGTATTATATGTACTTTCTTCTGTAAAATTAGATGATACATTTCTTCTGTAGCCTCTATTCTGATCCAGAATATCATTTACAGCACATCTTAGAATAAAATTTTCACCTTTTCCAATTTTGTATTCAATATTTGCATTCCAAAGTGCTTGTGTAAATTTTTCTGAAAAGCTACTTCTAGCTGGCTGAATATCGTAATTAATCTCTGTTGAAAATTTGATAGATTTTGTAATCTCATAGCGAAATGAACTTGCAAAATGATGAGTTATGTAATTTCCCGACTCTTGAACTAGACCGCCACTTGAGTTGGAAAATGAAGGTGAATATCTAATGTTAAAATCAAAAACATCATCCTTTTCCAATTCAATGCGCACATCAGGGCTTATGCTTGCACTAAGTACTGCACTCTTTTGATTGTTAACAAATGAAATAGATCTATTCAAATTGCCATCCAAACCCACACCTATTGAAACTAATTTAGTGATCTCTTTATCAAAATTCAATCCAGTATATCCATAATATCCGCCATCGGCATTGACAAATGAAGAAATATTTCTTCCAGAAATATCGATCACATTATTGCTAACGATTTGATTAAAGGTATTTCCAAAATTTGCGTAGGTCCAAATACTCATAGATGAAATAGCCTTCCATATGTTGTAACTCACATTAAAATTCTGACTGTAAGACTGAGCAAGATCAGGGTTGCCTTTCACCTGATTCAAAGGATCAGAATTGTCTCTAATAGGTTGAATTTGCGATATCGAAGGTTGTTTAGTGTTACCGTTATATGAAAATCTAAAATTAGAAGTCCTGCTGAATTTGTAATTGAAGGATGCGCTGGGTAACCATATGAAAGCTTGATCATTGACGATCATGGAATCTACTTTATTCTCCCTCAGATATATGGAAGATTCTGCATTCGTGCCAAATCGAAAATTGTATTTTTCATTCTTTAAGGCAAATACCAATCCTCCCCCATTAGTTTGTACACGATAGTTAAAAATATTACTTAATGAATCAATAGAGCGTGTATAGTCTTGCGATAACTCATCAAACTCATGGGTAAGTTTATTAGACAAATTTTTATTTATATTATAATAATAGTTGACCTGAGTTGTCCATTTATCACCAAGCGGCTCAGTGTAAGATAATCTTGTATTTAGACTAGAGTTGGTAATATTTCGGTTTAGTCTCTGATCTTGCTTTTGTTCCTTGCCCTCTAAATAAAATTGGTTAAAGCTTTTGAGTAAGACAACCCCTGCCTCCTCAGAAAAATTATAACCGCCATTGAGTGCTAATAAACGTTTTGTCTTTTTAAATTTTCTAATAAGCGAAAAAGTTGAATTGATACTATTCTTTTCGCCTTCACTGTCTAGGTTTCGTTCTATTTGGCTTAATCTCGTACTATCAAGTCCAATATTCTCAGAACGAATGTCCTTAAAATTATTAATATCTTTTAAGCTACCGGATGAATTTATCGTTAGCGTAGTAAGAGAATCAATATCGATCTCAAGCTTAACTTTGGCTGAATTGTTTACAACATCATTAGATGATACTTCATTTTCATCACTGTTAAATCTATTTTCAGGTAAAAAATTCGTTCTGCTGACAGAAGATTCTTTTTTGAGCTTCAAATTAGAATATCCATAGTTGACATTTATTCGAACTTTATCTTTAGCAAGTTTTGTAGAAAAAGAAGTACCTAGAGATAAAGAGGACGGAAGTCCTTGTCCATTATATCTGCCATCCCAATCAAAATCATCTTCATCACTAAAGAAAAAATTCATTCCTCCATCATCACTCATACTCATATTACCTTGATTTCCCATGTACTTATTCATATCATCAAAATTAAGGCCGGTAGTTCCAGTATTACTAAGAATACCGTAAAGTGATAATTTAGATTTACCTGAATAAGCTTGCAGTAGCAATGATTCATCATAATACGTAGGGTCTTTCCCTACCCCAGCCGAAACCTTACCAAAATATCCCTTTTTATATTCCTCTTTCAATGTTAGATTGATAGCTTTGAATTTTTCACCATCTGCAATTCCAGTGAGTTCTTCCATTTGGGAAGTTTTATCAAATACCTGCACTTTATCAATTGCCTTTGCCTGAATGTTGCGTGTAGCAATTGTCGGATCATCTCCAAAAAATTCTTCTCCATCAACAAAAACCTTCTCGACTTTTTCACCAAAAGCTGTAATCTCACCTTTTGAATTGACCTGAAGACCTGATAGCTTTTTTAAAAGATCTTCAACATTAGCGTTTGAACCTACCTTGAAACTGTCGGCTATAAACTGAATAGTATCACCTTTAAACTTGATTTTGCTTCCATCCAAGATTGTAACCTCATCCAGCATTCTGCTATTCTTAATCATAAAAATAGTATCTAATAAAATATCGTTTTTATCAGTATTGATAATTACATCTCCTATATAACCAAGATAATCAGGATATGATACGTACAGGTCATACCTGCCGGTGTCAAGTCCATCCAGAATAAACCTACCATTAATCGAGACCCGATCAAATCCTATTAAAAGAGAATCGGAAGTTCTAGCAATGGTAACTGTCGCATTAGTCAAAGGATAAAAATTGAGATCATCAATGACCGTACCAGACAGTTTGTGCTTTTGGGCATTGAGTGATATCGAGAAGGTGATTAGAAATAAAAGTAAAACTCTGATTTTCAAAAGAAGTAATTTTATAATTGTTGAAATATTTCCAAAGCAAATGAAAGCACAAGTTTAGTGATTTTATATAAAACTGTTGTTGATCCAATCTTATTATATTAAATAAAAAGATATAATCCTAAATTTATTCGACGAACCTCATTATATTTTATAAATAATTATAGTTTTTATATATAGATTAAGTATATTTAAATAATTATTAATCTAAAATAGAAAATGTATGAGTGTTTTAAAAGAATTTAAGGATTTTGCAATGAGAGGAAATCTCGTTGACATGGCAATTGGTGTCGTGATGGCCGGAGCATTTGGAAAGGTAGTTTCCGCTTTTATTGATGGGATGGTTATGCCTGCTGTAGGTATGTTGACCGGAGGAGTCGATTTTACTCAGCAAAAAATAGTTTTGAAAGAGGCTGTGGCTGCTAGTGCTGATGGTGTTGCGGCCGTGGATGAAGTTGCAATTAAATATGGGGATTTTATCACGCAAACTATTTCATTCCTTGTCGTAGCGATGGTAGTATTTATTATCATCAAAGCTATAAATAGAATGAAAGAGAAGCAAGAAGCTGCACCAGAGGCAGGACCATCTTCTACTGATACCTTATTAATGGAGATCAGAGATGAATTGAAGAGAAGAGGTTAATCTATTCTCTTTAAAATAAAAAATATGCATATCTAGTTTCAAACCTGGATATGCATTTATTTTTCCTCTAATTCCCTTTCTACCTGCAATAGTACATTTTTATAAGAATAATACGGTTGCTTTATGAGTTCCTGTATTTTAATCCTAGCACCTTCTACATTCTTTGTTTCGATGGAGGTAAATACTAACATCAATTGCGCTTGTTCCATATATTTAGGGAGTTTAAGTTCTACAACTGTATTGAAATCTTTTTCAGCAAATACAAAATTTTTCAATCTGAAATTATTCTGCCCTTTAAAGTATATGAGATAGTTATAGGTATCAGGATCTTCAGACATAAGTTCATCAATCAGTAAATTTGCTTTAGCGTAATTACCCGCATCTTGGAGTTCGATAAGTTGTTGGTATTTGTGGCTATTTCTATCGCCTCTCATCTGACTTAGATCGAGAAATGAAACATTTTGCTCTGTTATAGATGTAAAATCATCACCTCTTGTGAAATATATTACTGAAGCGAATACAGAAACTAGTATTAAAAATGTGGCTGCAACGCTCAATTTACCAAAAATCGAAAATCGCTTTTTATTATCACTTTTATCTGATGAGATATCATTCTTATTTATTGATACTATCTTGAAGTCATTAGAAGTAAGTTCTGAATTAATTTCGTTGCTTACACCTTGAGATAGCGTCCTATTATGAGCAGAAATTTCATGAGTCTTCAAATTCGGCAGCTTTTCCAATAAATCCTGACCGACAATATATTCAATTAGATTTTGAGAAGCAATATATGTATCATATTCTGCTCGAAAGGATGGATTTGAATTTAGTTTTAATTCAAAATCGGCCCTTTCTAGTTCTGACCCATTTCCGCTGTAGTAATCTTCTAATTCCTTAAAGTTTTTCATGTGTCTAATAATGCTTTTTTTAGTTCTGGATTATTATTGATCAGTAAAATCAGCTTCTGGTGGCATTGATATCTTTTTTTCTTAGCCATTTCAGGACTGCTTAATCCCAGTTTTTCAGCAATTTCTGTCATAGAATATGAAAGTTTCCACAAAGTGAGCACTTTCTTACAAGAATCACCGATCAACGATAATGTCGATTCAATAAAATGTCTATTTTCTTCTGCAATAAGGTAGTCTTCGGTGACGAGAGCGATTGAATCTTTATCAAGCTGAGCTGTTAATTCCACATCGTTTACTAAGCTGACTCGCTGATTTTTTCTCAACTGATTTAGGCAGAGAAATTTACATATTGAAAAAAAATATCCTTCAATTGAACTTTCTCCTCTAAATTTTTCATTTCTGATATTTTTATCTAAAACTACAAAACCATCATGATAGATATCCTGAATATCCTCGTTGGTGGAACCTAGTCGTTTTAGGTATCCAAATATTTTCTGGCGAAGCTCTGTGTTTCTATAAAGAAACTCTATGCTTTCATCTCTGAGGGCACCTCCAGCTTTCATATTTGATATAAAAATCTCGTCTGTCATTTATAAGTGATAGTAATTATAAAAAAGTGACTACTTTCAGCCATAAAAATAACGATTATTATACATTTATATTAATCCATTATATTTTATTGAAGCAAAGTTGTTATTACTCTAGGGTTATAAGAGATTTAGTGCCCCTAAAAAATTATTCCTGTGAGGTTAGATCTTTACTCCATTTCTCCCAATAATCCTCATATTCTTCTTCGCTGATTTCAAATGTCATTGACCATATTTGATCGATGGCTTCAAAAGTCTTAACTAATTGTGTTCCATTTATATCGTCTACAGCTGAAGTGTGGTAGGTAAACTGAGGTATATTATCAAAGGAATCCTTATTGATAGTTATTGTTCCATATAGTAAGTCCCAGTTAGTTTCTGAGGTATAAAATAAAAAAAGGTCGATATCATTAGGGATTGAGTCTTTCTTAAAATACCGTACAGCCTTACAATCAAAAAACTCATTAATAAAAGTGGGACTTGTTTCAAGACCATTTAAGCCAACTGCAATTTTAAAGATTTTACTTTCGTGATCAGCAAGATCGAATATAAATGGAAATGTACTTCTGGCAAATCTTGCAACCCAAAAATATTTCCTGTGCTTATCCATCAATGATTTGAATACTTTTCGGATTTCACCTTTATCGTTTATTATCTCCATGCTGTAAAATTTGGAGTAATGTAAATAAAAAAGAGGAAACTGTAAATACAATTTCCTCTCAACTACTCTGAAAGATTTATTTTTAAAATAATTTTAATAATAAATTCCGAATTTTTCCAGGTAGCCCTTATGGTTAATTAGATAATCCAAAAATTACAATTAGAATGGTATCACAGTCACTCCGACGTTCCAAACTTTAAAGCCAGGTCCTTCATCTTTTTTGTATAAAGATGCCATATCATACATCCCAAATACACTCCAATTTCCGATACCCAATCTCACTGTTCCTGAGATATCGAAAGGATTTTGATGAAACTGCGATTTAATTTTAGTCTCTACTTGCGTTTTATAGCTAGAACTAGAATTAAATTCCTGATTCAGTTGCTGCTTAAATCTATATCCAACTACAACACCACCATCTATATGAAAGTTTCTTTTGCTTCCGGGATTTGTATTAATATTCAACAAAAGTGGTATTTGTATTTGACCCAGAATCAAAGTATTTTTCTTTAATTCCTGACCATTCGGGTATGCCACTATATCTACCTTATCCTTTGAATTAATAATTGTTACATCTTCTTTAAGCCTAAGGAAATCCCATTGGAAGCCTAAACCTGAAACAAATTTTAAATAATCTGTTCCCAATTTATACTTATGCTCAAATAAATTGATGTGAAGACTAACGGATGGCTGATCTATTTTCCAAAGGTTATCAGCATCTGATGTTCCGAATTCGAAAACTTTATCAGAAAATCCTACCATAGACAATTCAATACCTGCCCACACTCTTTGATTTGGCCTCCACTTTAACTTCTTTTTACTCCATTTATCCATATCTTTTCCAAAATTCAGATCGTCATCTCCATTGTATATGTCTGCCTCTGATCCACCTTCCACTTCGACCTCTCTTTCTACGATATTGACCGAATCAGCCATATCACTTATAGCGTCTCTGAGTATTTCAATATTGGATTCATCATTGATCTGAGTATCGATATTGGTAATTCCTGTTACTATGATTGTTGCAGCGTCATAAGATTTAGCTACAACAAATTCTGCTTTCATATCTCCCGCCTGCACCGTAGATGCGTCGTTGGCCACCACATTCAAAGATGAGCAAGTACCGCTAAGTGATATAGAAGAAGCGTCATTAGACTGTACAACTACTTTATTCAAACTTGCATAGATAGCCACGCTCGATGCGTCATTACCGATGACTTCAAAGCCATTTGACAATCCGCCATTAACGACTGCTGTAGAGGCGTCATTGGTTTCGAGTTGGCTTAGATTTGAAGTTGTAATTCTTACCTCATTGGCTCCATCTATAAATAATACTCCTTCTTTTACTCGGTACGGTTTCCCAGTTTCTTGTGAATATGAGATAGAAGCTTCTCCATTGTCACTATCAATAGTAACGGTAGACTGATCGTTTGTTACAATCTTTGTAATTCGGGATAATTTATCGGTGTTATCCTGTCCGTAAGCCAGTTGCATAACCAGCATTAGCATTGTTGAAATAAATAACTGTTTCATTTAAATGAATTTCTATGGTTAATAATAAATTTTGTTTCTAATAATTACCTTGCAGTGCTAAGTTCAAACCCGGCGATGCGAAGAGAATACCCCTCTATTTTACCTTCTGGTGTCCTGTCTTTGGAGACTTCAAACAATCCTTCAGATTTGATAATATTTTTCTGATAATCAGCAAATCCATAAATAGCTGCCGACTTTCTATCAAGGAAATCGATCTTTTGTTTGATGCTATTCACTGCCCCTGCTAATAATACATCTTCTTCGGGTAGACGTTTAGTTTGATACATATTGAAAAAAGTCAATTTAGGTTCGATACTCATCACTCTCTCTGAACCTAACCTTGCAATTCGAGGAAGACTGGCAACTTCATTTCTGACAATAACTTCTTCATTTTGAATTAAAATGGGGTCTTTTGTAGTGTTAATTTTCTCGAAATTTTGAAATTTAACGACATCGATTTTTGAAAGCTGAGAAATATGCTGATTATTTACATCCACATATTTTCTATTATATTCAAACAGATCTCTTTGTGAGGTAACCTCTGAAGCTTCTTTAGGTGGTAATATAGTTGATTCATTGGTTTGAGCCACTTCAACCTGGTTGGCCTCTGCATGATTCTTTGACTCATTATTGACAACTTTTATCTCTCTTATTTTGTCATTTTTAACAAGCAAGCCATCATCTGATCTTTCTAGAAATGGATTGAACATAAATAATAAACCAATCAAACAAGCTGCTAAAAGCATATATAAATACTTTACGACAGGCTCTCGTCTTTTTAAATTTGATTTATGTGGATAAGTAAGTGTATTGCCAGTGATGGTCCTAGTCGCAAGCATGGCATCATAATGTTGCTTTAAAATAGGATCACTTGTAACCCAGGACTTTAACTTTAAATCTGAGGAATGTTCAAGATTACCTTCAATAGACTCAAAAATAATTTTTTCTTCATTAAGAGATGGTGCGAATCGCTTAAGGTCATCAGACATAAGGCAAATACCTGAGATATTATCCAGCATATCACTTTCATCCAGATAGACAAGGTCTGATTCATTGGCATCACAAAGATCATTAGCTTCAAGAAACAATGTCAATTCATTTGATAGTTCTACACTCAAATTTCCTTCTATTCTATCCAGCAGGAATGCTTCGTAATTATCTATATTTATTTTTGAATTATTCATCTTACAGTGGGGAATATGTTTTTGTTTAGTAATAATTTGTCCTTCAAGGTTTTTCGGGCTCTAAATAGATAAACCTTAACCTGTGATTCCGATAAATTTGCTAATTGACCTATCTCTTCATAAGAATAACCTTCATAATCTCTCAGAAGAACTACACTTTTTTGAATTTGAGGAAGTTGGTTAAGAGCGTGATCCAAGGCATCTTTGAGGTCATAATCCTTTTCTTCATACTTTTCAGCATCCTGAAGCGCTAGATAGTTATCTCTTCGTTTCTTTGCCCTAATGTGATCAATCATAGTATGATATCCCACAGTAAAAAGATAGCTTTTAGATTTTGCAAATTCTACATCCCTGACTTTAGCCCACATCTTTGTAAAAGATTCCTGAACCAGATCTTGGGATGCTTCCCTATCTGAGATATTTTTTACGAAAAATCTAAAAAGATTATCCGAATAAAGATCTACCGTTTTGTTAAATTCCTGTATTGTCACTTTTGCTCATTATGATCTCTAACTAATTAAAGAATGGTATTCGAATTTCTTAACTATATTATATCAAGTATTGAAATATCCTTTCTTTGTTATTAATACGACCGGATCATATAAAAAGTTACAACACCATCTTTTAATTTGTAATCTTCTATAACCTTAATTAAATAGAATAGCAGAATCAAACAGCAAATATAGGTTTGAAAAGTCCTGACGATAACGGATCTGCTATGAGCGTTGAATAAAGAATGTAGGTGTATGTTTTATAAACATTAATATTTAAAAAAAAGGCCAAAATATAGTTGGCCTGATTATTTCCGGGAAATAAATGAAATACAATTTCTAAAAATCAACAAAAAGCAACAATATTATGCATCCACATGAAATCTAAAACCGACACCGTGGACATTTTCAATTCTAAGCCTTCCATCGTTGGATAAATATTTTCGCAGTCTAGAAATAAAAACATCCAGGCTGCGTCCTAAAAAGTAGTCATTCCTTCCCCACAATTCTTCCAGAATTTCACTTCTTTTAATCAAGGTATTACGGTGATCGCTAAAGTATCTAAGCAAATCACCTTCCTTCTGAGTTAGTGTATTTGAAATATCATTATAATGGAGTGTCAGATTGATATAATCAAAGGTATAATTTCCAAATTCTGCAATCTGAATATCTTCTAGAGAAGCTATCTTACCACGTCGATTCAAGAAAATATCTACCTTAAGAAGCAATTCTCGCATGTCAAATGGCTTAATTATATAATCATCACCACCAATCGTAAGTCCTTCGATCTTATCATCTAGCATTGACTTGGCGGTAAGAAATATTATTGGGATTGAGTTATTGTTTTCTCTGATCTTTTTGGCAAGTTCGAATCCATCCATTTTAGGCAACATGACGTCCAGTAGACAAATATCAAATTGACTTTTTCTAAAGGCATTTAATGCATCCAACCCGTTGGTGAAATGATCAACCTGGAAACCTTCATTAGACAGCGCTTCGGTAGTTAAAAAAGCTAAAGTCTCATCATCTTCAACATAAAATATTTTTGTCTTATTCATACTTTTGGTATTGTAATAAAAATTTTAGTTCCTTGAGCTGGTGTGCTTTCGATTTTTAATTTCCAATTTAGTGCATTGCAAATATTCTTAACATAAAATAACCCAAGACCAAATCCTTTTACATCATGCACGTTGCCTGTGTGGTGCCGGTAAAACTTTTGAAAGACTTTTTTCTGGGTTACGATGTCCATCCCTACTCCATTATCCTCAATGCATAAGGTTACCTTACCTTTTTGAATGGATGAAGATATATAAATAACAGGATTATTTATACTATATTTTATAGCATTGTCAATGAGGTTGTCAAGAACGTTGGTCAGGTGTATCTTATCAGCTAGGATGAAGATATCCTCATTACTTAGGTTAATATTCATAACACCCTGCACATTTTCGATCCTTAACTCCAATGCAGGAAGCATTTCTCTGATTACGTTATTTAATTCTAACTTCTCTGTAAATAGTAGAAATTTATTTTTTTCAAGTTTAGCTAATTCCAGTATCTTCTCTACATGCGAAATCAGTCGTTTATTCTGCTGATCAATAATTCCTGTAAGTCGCTGTATGACACTATCGTCCTTCACTTTCGGATTTGAACTAATAGCACCGGATGCAAGAAGAATACTTGCTAATGGAGTTTTAAATTCATGTGTCATGTTATTTATAAAATCCTTTTGTAATTCAGAAAGTTCATTTTGTTTTACAATGACAAAAATTGAGTATACAAAAACACCTAATGCTATTAACAAAAGTAGACTAAAAAGGAAGACGTACATCAAATTAGCAATAAGGGATGTGCTTCTATTTGGAAAAAACACAACGAAATAATAAGTAAATCCTTCATGAGTTGGCA
Organism: Candidatus Brachybacter algidus; assembly: GCA_016711705.1. Lineage (GTDB taxonomy): Bacteria > Bacteroidota > Bacteroidia > Chitinophagales > Saprospiraceae > Parvibacillus > Parvibacillus algidus. The sequence goes on from JADJSK010000001.1 coordinate 1,114,326, forward strand.
ATATCGACTTTTCTTTAAAATTCTGAATAGGCTCAGCGTTTGCTTTGATATAATTGCCGTAAACTACCTGATCATTCGAACAGTCGTAAATTCCAAATTCAAAATCTTCATTGATCAGTACTTTTTGAAACTCCTTTCTAAGAAAATACTCAACATGATCTGCCTGAATTTTATCATTGACATTTACTACAAAATAATTGGAAGACATCTGATTGATAATGCCGGTATTAGGAAGCACAGAGCCATTTAATTCTACAAGTTGTTTGGCTACCCTATAAAGTGAAACCTTTACTGTCTGGGAAAATTCCTTTTCTTTATAATTCCACATTTGGAGCACCCAATATCCTTGCACCACTATTATAGCTGCAATAGCTAATGTGCCAATAATTGTTATTAATCTTACTTTAGATCTTGTCATATTATGATTTGATCAATATCTTTCGTTTAATCATATTGGTGTCCATGGTAAAATTGAAGTAATCAGACAAAGATGAAAATTCCTATTCAATGAGATTGCTAACATTTAGTTAATCCCGATCAGATCAGAGGTTTTGCTTCCTGAAACTGCTTAAATCAGTGGTTAATGTCAAGGTGTGTGCAGAACCTGCTATGTGATAAACAGAGATTCCATAATCAAAGTTAAATTTAGAAATTCGAAGACCTAATCCACCTGAAAAACCAGATAAGGACCTAAAGCCATTTACAGAAAGTTGTCTTTTCTTAAAGTGATTGTAGGACATACGTATTTTAAATCCTTCTTTCTTTCCCATCGACATTTCAGCCTGAAGCACCATATGCCTAAAAAAGTTATCTACAAAACCATATTGCTTGATCTCAGGTTTTGCGAATTGGTCATCAAAAGAAAAGGATTGTTCAACATCGTATGGATTATCATATAATAAGTTCCACCTTTGAAGATGATGAGCCAGCAAACCAATTCTTAAAGGAAGATGTTTTAGACGAACACTGCCCGAAGCTTGAACCTCGACAGGCATAACTTCTCTTACAGATGCATAGTTATTCAATTGAGTTCCTAAGTTTTTTACTACAAAACCAAAGGTCCCTGTTCCTTCAGGTATGTGGTATGCTAGGGCAAGGTCCAAGCCCAAAGCGCTGCTGTTGTAATCCGCCAAATTTGAATTAATAAATTTTAAATTAGAACCTAATCTAAGATTTTCATAAAGTTGAGTAGATGCTCCTATCAAAAAATTATATTCCGCTGCACTCTGCGGACCTAAGGAAACTCCCTGATCATCATATCCATCTATTGTCCCATAGTCAGCATATTGAATACCTCCATGAATACTTACGTCCTTCCATTTTAGTTGTTTGCCAATTATTAAATTACCAATGCCAGTCTTACCCAGCAGAAATTGATGAGTGAAACTTATCGGGAATGACTCATCAGCCTTAAACAATGCAGGATTGGCAAAGGTCTGGCTAACATCCATACTGATTTCAGCCATAGTAAAACCGCCAAGTGCTGACATTCTTGCACTATTACTTTGATTAAGAAAAGGGAATACCTTATCTGTTTCAATTTGTGCATTTAAGTGCAAGGTATTTGTGCAAATAAAAATGTATAAAAGCAAGTATATTCTTCTCAAAATCAATTTATTTGATTGTCTATTTTTTTATCCAGCTTGTGGTGCATACACCTCTCTCACAATTCATTTTGCGAATAAGTTCACCTTTTTCATTGTATTCTTTGAGTTCATTATGCTCAAAAGGGCCATTTATATATGAACCTTCCGTATTCAGTTTACCATTTTTAAAATACTCCTTAAAAGGGCCATTCTCTTCATTATCAACAAAAGTGACCTCTTCCATGAGTTCACCACTTTCGTAATATCTCTTCCAAATACCATCCATCTCATTATTCAAATAATTACCTTCGGCACTTAAATTACCATTGCTATAGTACGATTTAAATTCACCTTGAAAGACTCCATAAAGATAATGTTGTACTCTATCTAATTGACCGCTTTCGAAATAAAATTTTCGTTCACCATTTATCGTATCATTGTAATAATAAGTTTCTTCAGCTTTTTGACCAGATGGATAAAACCGTATGTATTCTCCTTCTTTGTATTTGGTCACAGGATCGATCGAATATTTTTCAATGACTTGATTCTTCTCATTGAGAATCTCAACTTCTTTAGTTTCTGCGGTACAAGAAGTGAGAATAGCTATCAATGAAAAGATTATAAACGAGACATAAATGGATGTAACTCCTTTAAAATGCATATTATTTAATTAAAATTAAAACCCTTTTTTGGAGGATGGTTTAGTTGGCAATTATGAAAAACATTAATAGTTGACAAGATGAATTTGCTCAAAACAACATTCACTAAGTATAATTTAAAAATATTATTGAGCATTTCAATAAAAAACAGTTGTTTTAAATCATTCTAACTTCATTAGTTCAACTTTACCTTTGGTATAACTTTTATCTACTTCATAAAATTGCACTGAAATAAAAAAAGAAAGGGTTTTTCAGAACATTGTCCCAAAAAACCCTTTCTTACTAAACTGGGAAACTGTTAAAACAGTTTACCCCTGTTATCAGTAATATCAGTTTTTTTCTTTAATGCATCCAATATTTTTCCATTCATTTGTTGCTTAATACTTGTAGAATAGAACCTTTTAGCATTTTCAATTGGCGGCCTTGTTGCTCCTGCTGTCTTCTCATAAGGTTTAACAAGGAAGATACCGTTGTAACCCTTAATTAAAGGAGATATTGAATTAATTGGTAATGCATAGATCGCGGCTACCACTTTAGGTTCTTTCCCAAATACCGGAGCATAATTCGCTCCGAAAACTACACTTTTTGCCGTATCTACTTTTACATTGAATTCCTGAGCAAGTGCTTCAAGAGATTTAGTATTTTTAGCTTTTTCCGCCAGCATTTCAACTTTCTTCTCTGCCATTACCATTGGTGTTATATCAGCTTTTATAGAAGCTACTTCACTCACACCTTTGTTGTTGATAACTTTTAAAGCAGGCACTACTATTTGCTCGACATAATATTTACCAGTCTGTTGAATTGGAAAAGGTTCTTGAGCGACATCTCCAACTTTAGTTTTAGAATCAAAAGCCCATTTGATTATATCTCGGCTACCTTGTCCCGGAGGCACATTTTGAAGTGCGAAATCAGACTCATCAACAGCAAATGAATTTTGCATCTGCAAACCAGGTGTAGCTTTAATCTTAGCTTCCAACTGATCTATAGTTTTAATGCCCGCCACCAAAGTTTGAACTTGAGCTGCTACCCTGTTCTGAGATTCTTCACTAGGAACCAATTCTGTGCTTATGTATGCTACTTTATAACCATTAGCATCACCCAACGTTTTTTTATCCATCACCTGGATCAAGTGAACTCCAAAGTCAGAAGTGACCTTTTTCATATCACCAACTTTAATATCAAAAAATATAGCATCATTAAATGGCTTAACAAATTTACCTTGAGGTGCATATCCGAGATCTCCTCCTTTTACTGCACTTCCGCCATCGGTACTAATTGCCTTAGCTACTGCAGCAAACTTAGACTTATCAGCATTGATGACTGCCATCGCACTATCTATTCTTTTATTAGCTACTTCAAACTCAGCCGGAGATTTTGCAGAGATAAGAATGTGTCTAGATTTCACAGAGTCAGCTACTGAAGATTTACCCAATAACTTGACAGCTTTAACAACATTCGATTCGACATAAGGACCATATACATCACCTGTATTCATGCCAGATACTTTAGACTTTATGCCTTGATCAAGTTGGTCAGATTTAACATAAACGTCACTTATCGTTCCACCATTTGCTAAAACAAATGCCGAATCTTTAGCAGCAGTTTTGAAATCTTCCATTTTATCTTTAATAATCTGCTCAGAGTCCAAGGTATCTTGTTTACTTACTACAACTAATATACTTGCAAAACTGATAACTCTTGTTTCAGTCTTGTTGGTATAGGCTCCTTTGTGTGCGTCAATATACTTCTGATAATCAGCGTCCGTTAGTTTAACATCAGCATCATTAATAAAAGAAGTAGGAACCTTTACATAAAGTGCATTGATAGGAGCACCCTGATCATTTATTACAGCTTCAGCCTGCCATGTTGGAGTATAAATCGCTTTTGTAAATAGAGAGGTCATTTTTTGATCCAATCTATCTTTAATGATTTCCTTTTCCTGAATGGCCCAAAAAGAAGCCATATTTGCAGGAAGTGTACCTTTTTTGATTTGATCTCTAACGTTTTGGAGTTGAGCCATATCTACCTGCCCTGTCTGGGGGTTACCATAACGCTGAGCCATAAGAGGACTGATGTTAGCACCAAACTGCATGTCTATCAATTCAGCTTTACCAACTGCAAGACCTAATTTTTGAGCTGCAGTTTGCAGTATTGAATTATCAACAAAATAATTCCAGATATATTCTCTCTTAGAGTATTCGTCAGCATCAGATCCTTGATAAAGAATTTCTTCCATTGACCTCATATCGTTGAAATCAAGAGTATGACTACCTACTTTACCAACATTGGTTACATTACCTGACATATTCCTGTTCTGGACGACATCCATAACAATAAATCCTGCCACTGCCAGCCCGATCAAGACGATCATAAGACCACCACGCTTTCTTATACTTGTGATTATTCCCATGTATTATAATCTGTTTTACTTCATTTTAAAAAATCCGTGCAAAGGTAATATTTTATTGCAATTAGCGTAAATAAAAATATAATATTATAAAATATACTAACATATTAGCTATTTTAATTAATATCCGTCTTCATATTTGATAGAATTGAAATGAATATATATATATTTTATACCTTTGTGCCGCCAATCAAAAACAAGTAATATTTATGCCTAAGAATACAGCCATCAAGTCAGTACTTATCATTGGCAGCGGACCGATAATAATTGGTCAAGCTTGCGAGTTTGACTATTCAGGAACTCAGGCTTCTAGATCCCTCAGAGAAGAAGGCATTGAGGTGACTCTTATCAATTCTAACCCAGCAACAATAATGACTGACCCCGTGACGGCAGATCATATTTATTTGCTTCCCTTAAATGTAGAAAGTATAATACAAATTCTTGAAGAAAGGCAGATTGATGCCGTTCTTCCAACAATGGGTGGACAAACTGCACTCAATCTTTGTATTGAAGCAGCTGAGCAAGGCGTTTGGGAAAAATATAACGTACAACTGATTGGTGTAGACCTGGCTGCAATAGAATTGACAGAAAACCGAGAATCTTTCAGACAATTAATGATTGATATCGGAATGCAGGTGGCACCGTCACATATTGCAAACTCTTTTCTGGAAGGAATGGAAGCAGCTCAAAAGATCGGTTTCCCGCTCGTAATTCGACCTTCTTATACGCTGGGAGGATCCGGTGGAGGATTAGTATATTTAGAGGAAGATTTTGGAGAAGCACTTCGTCAAGGGCTTAACGCCTCTCCTACTCACGAAGTTTTGGTCGAAAAAGCCGTTTTAGGCTGGAAAGAATATGAACTGGAACTTTTAAGAGACAACAATGACAATGTCATTATTATATGTACTGTAGAAAACATCGATCCAATGGGTATCCATACCGGGGATAGTATTACAGTAGCACCGGCCATGACTTTAAGCGATACAGGATATCAGCAGATGAGGAATGATGCAATCAGAATGATGCGTTCACTTGGAAACTTTTGTGGAGGTTGCAATGTACAATTTGCCCAGAATCCTGACACAGAAGAATTAATTGCGGTTGAGATCAACCCAAGAGTTTCAAGATCTTCCGCATTAGCAAGTAAAGCAACAGGATATCCGATAGCTAAAATAGCAGCTAAACTAGCTATAGGCTATACACTTGATGAATTGTCGAATCAGATCACCAAAAGTACTTCTGCACTTTTCGAACCTACGCTAGATTATGTGATCGTTAAAATGCCGCGTTGGAATTTTGATAAATTCCCGGGAGCCGACCATACACTTGGCCTTCAGATGAAATCTGTCGGTGAAGTCATGGCCATTGGCAGAAGTTTCCAGGAAGCCCTTCAGAAAGCGTGTCAATCTCAGGAAAACAGTAGAAGCGGACTTGGGGCAGACATTAAGGAATGGATCCGAACAGAAGATATCATGGAGCGCTTAGTAAAAGTCAGCGATGACAGGATATATAGACTGAAGGATGCAATCAGACTTGGAATACCTGAAAAAACGTTAAAGAAGTTAACCGGAATTGACCCTTGGTACATCCGTCAGATAAAAGAACTCTGTAAATACGAAGAAGAGATCATTAGATTCAATGTCCCTGATGATATACCTTATGATTTCTTTATGACAATCAAGCAAGCCGGATATTCTGACGCTCAGATAGCTTGGCTATTGAGGGTGAAGGAAGAGGAAGTAACAAAAGCTAGATATAAACTCGGCATAAGAAGGGTTTACAAACAAGTAGATACGTGTGCAGCAGAATTTGATGCACGTACCAGCTATTTCTACTCCACTTTTGACGAAGAAAATGAAAGCATTCCATCCGATAAGCCAAAGGTCATTGTATTGGGCTCTGGTCCTAACAGAATAGGCCAGGGCATAGAATTTGATTATTGCTGCGTCCATGGCTTGCTAGCAATAAAAGAAGTAGGATATGAAGCTATCATGATCAATTGTAACCCTGAAACGGTTTCAACTGACTTCGACATGGCGGACAAGTTATACTTTGAACCAATATTCTGGGAACATCTCATCGAGATCATAGAATTAGAGAAACCGTTAGGAGTCATTGTCCAATTAGGCGGTCAAACAGCTCTAAAACTTGCAGAAAAGCTGCATAAACATGGTATCAAAATAATAGGTACTGACTTTAAGAGTATGGACATGGCGGAAGATAGAGAGTATTTCTCAGATTTATTAAAATCTCTTAATATTCCTTGTCCTGAATGTGGCGCTGCTGGCGATACAGATTAAGCATTGGATATTGCAGCTCGTATCTCCTACCCTGTCCTTGTGAGGCCTTCTTATGTACTAGGAGGGCAAAGAATGAAGATCGTCATCAATGATAAAGAACTGGAGCAATCTGTTTTGAACATCTTCAAACATATGCCTGATAATAAAGTATTGATAGACCAATTCCTCGAAAGGGCCAAGGAGGCTGAAATAGACGCCATCTTCGACGGAGATGACATTCACATCATGGGCATAATGGAGCATATCGAACCTGCAGGTATTCATTCAGGTGACAGCAATGCGTTATTGCCAACCTATAGTCTTTCAGATAAAGCACTGGAATCTATGAAGGAGTATGCTTATCAATTGGCAGTAGCACTTAACATCAGAGGACTAATCAACATTCAATTTGCAATTAAAGATGATAAGGTATATGTTATCGAAGCTAACCCTAGGGCTAGTCGGACGACCCCTTTCATCGCTAAAGCATATGGAGTGCCTTTTTTGAACATCGCTACAAAAGTGATGCTTGGTACACATAAGTTGAAAGATTTTAAGATCGAACCACATTTGACAGGATATGCGATCAAGGAACCTGTGTTCTCTTTCAATAAATTCCCTAAGGTTGATAAACGATTAGGACCAGAGATGAAGTCGACAGGTGAATCGATCAGGTTTATAAAAGATCTGAAGGATCCACATTTTAGGGAATTGGAAAGGAATGCGGCGATGTTCTTGTATCAGTAGGATTCAGACACTAGATGATAGATTCTAGACGCTAAACTATAGAGTATTGACATTACCGATTACCGATTTATTATGAAACAGTGTAGCTTATTTTAAGATATAAACTTAAATAATCTAAATTTGCATTTTACCGGTCCCGTAGTTCAACGGATAGAATAGAAGTTTCCTAAACTTTAGATCCAAGTTCGATTCTTGGCGGGACTACCCTTTGATTAATGCTATTTTGTGTTTAATGCATAAAATAGCATTATTTATTTAGTGAATAGCTACATTTGAGATGTTTGACCCTTCAATATTTTATGTGTAAAATATAATCAAACGTTATACAATATTGACCCTATGTTTAACCTGATAAACGCTCATTATGGCATCTATTAAAATTAAGATGCGAAAAGCCTCCTCTAAAGTATATGCGGATGATTCTCAGCCTGTTGTGATCCGAGTTATCCATAAAACTATTGTTAAAAGAAAGACCATTCTAAAAACTACTGCCGGATATATAAAATCATTATTAAAGAGCAAAAGTTTGGATCAAGCGACCAGGGATATTCTAACGGATTAATCATTAAGCTTTTGCCTGCTTTGCTATATCATTTTGCATAACGATGCACTTATCCTAGGGTTGATACTTTTGATATAATCCACAGTAACTCCAACAGTTTTATTATTTTGAGCAAACCTTAACCTCAATTGACCCATTGACGCCATATTATTTTCTTATGTGTTACAAATTTGATTAATTGTATATCCAGAAACATTCTGGTTACTAATGGTACATGTGGTATCATCTAAATTACAAGATGTAAACTAAAATTAAAAATTTTTATCAATATGATTGATATTTTTTCAAAGTACTTGTTTTAATTTTAAAATTTAACATCTGGGAACATGTATTAATACTATTAGGAAATTATTTTGCTAAAAATCAACTATTTGTATAATATAATTGCATATTCATTGATAATTTATTAATCCTTTTCATAGCTTTGGTCTCTTAAAATTTACTAAATGAAGCATATCTTTTACACTTCTCTATTTACGATGATGTCTTTGAGCATCAAAGCTCAAACTTTTAATGGCACCTTTGGGCTGATCCCGGATGATCTTTCCACAATAGTTTTTGAAGCAGATGTATCCGGCTTACCGCAAACTATGGATACAACTAACTTTGGACTTGAAGAAATTTGTTTTAACATCACTCATACATATGATTCAGATCTTACGATAAGATTAAAATCACCATCAGGTAAGATCATTACACTTATCGAAAGCATCGGTGGTGATCAAGACAATTTTACACTAACTTGTTTAAATTCGTTTAGTACGCAAAGTATTTTTAATGGTAGTGGGCCATTTACAGGAACATGGAGGCCTGTCGGCGATCTTGGAACCATAAATGATGGCTCAGACCCAAACGGTAAATGGCAGCTGATCATCCATGATGTCTATCCTGCAGATCAAGGAGATCTATTAGATTGGTCTATCCAATTTGGAAATGAGCCGGCAAAACCATATACTTTTGCATCGAGTCGTCTTCCAATCGTAAAGATTGAAACTGGAGAGGCCACGATAGTCGATGACCCCAAAGTGAGCGCTGTTATGTATATAATATCCAATGAAGAACATTTAGATAACAATTTGGCCGATACCACTTATTCATTTGTCGGAGATATTGGCATAGAATTCAGAGGCTCAAGTTCACAGACTTTCCCAAAAAAATCCTATGGTTTTGAAGTTCAAGACGCCCTGGGTGAAGACCTGGATGTTTCAATATTGGGCATGCCGGAAGAAAGTGATTGGATATTAAATGCGCATTATAGCGACAAGACACTTATTAGAAACAATATGACTTATGAGCTATTCAGAAGAATGGGTCACTATGCAAGTCGAACAAGACTCTGTGAATTATTCATCAATGGAGAATACAGAGGTATTTATTCTTTGATGGAAAAAGTAAAAAGGAACAAGAATAGGGTTGATATTTCAAAACTAACTACTGATGACAATTCAGGAAGTGATGTGACTGGCGGATATATCTTTAAAATAGACCGCAATACAGGTCAAGGAGATGCAGGATGGACATCACAATATTCAGCTCCAAATAATGATGATTTCAAGACAAATTTTTTATTTGAATATCCACAAGACGGAGATATTACTGATTCTCAGAAAGCCTACCTTTCAAGTTTTGTTGACAGCTTTGAAACAGCACTTTATGGTCCTGATTTTCAAGATCCTGAGATAGGTTGGAGGCGATATGCAGATGAAAATTCCTTTATAGACTTTATGTTGATCCAGGAAATGTCAAAAAATGTTGATGCTTACAGATTAAGCACATTTTTGTACAAAAATAAAGATACCAAGGATAATAAAATACATTTTGGGCCTGTTTGGGATTTTGATCTAGGATGGATGAATGCAGATTTCTGCGAGGCTTATACAACAGCAGGTTGGGCATGGGAGATAAATTATAAATGCCCAGATGGCACCGTTCCCTTCTGGTGGGAGAAAATAATCCAGGATACCACATTCATGGCTCATTTGAAGTGTAGGTGGGAATCGTTACGAACCTCAACTCTATCCCTAAACAGCCTAAATAACATGATAGATGCTGAAGTAGCTGAAATGAATGGAGCATATAATCACAATTTCCATATTTGGTCAACTCTGGGAACATATGTTTGGCCCAATCCACAACCTGTTCCTGAAGACTATCCCGGAGAAATCAATAGACTAAAAGGCTGGATTAAAAACAGATTTAAATGGCTGGATTATACCATTGCTACTAGTAGTGAAACAAATGAGGTAAAATTTGAAACAAGCCACTTGGATGGATTGAATTGGAGGTTTGAAGCTGGAAACTCTTTAGAGGATATTTATCATTGGGATTTTGGCGATGGGAATACAGCATCAGGCTCCATAGTTCTGCACAAATATGAGACTGTTGGCACATACAATGTTACATTAACAGCGACCAATTCATATGGATGCTCTAGTGAATCAAGTCAGATAATCAATATCGTGAATCTTGAGACCAAGTCCCTGGAATCAATGAATATCCAAATTTATCCAAATCCTGTCTATGACCAATTAAAAATCAAATTTGAAAAAGATGCGAATAGCACCAATTTGGAGATTAATGATATGAATGGCAAGCTGTTAAAATCCCAAAAGATGTTAAATGGTGTTGAGAATGTGATTGATGTTTCGGCTCTGCCCGCTGGAGTTTATTACTGTACGATAAGAAGAAATGATGAAGTGGGCAGAGTAAGGATCGTTCACCTCAGATAATGATATTATAGATTAAAAGAGAGGAACAATTATTGTTTCTCTCTTTTAATTTATTGCTTTAGTTAAATCAATTTTTAATAAACTTTGTTACTCGGAAATTACTGCCATCGTATATTTGAACTATATATATCCCTGCAGTTAAAAAACTTATATCAATTAGAGTTTGATCCAAACTCAATTTAATATCCTTCAATATTTGTCCGCTTATATTTATAAGCTTTAGTGAAGTATTTTTTTCGATTGATATTTTTGGATCTTTTACAAGGATACAATCAGTCGCTGGATTAGGAAAGATAGTCAGCAATTGATCCTCATTAATTGACCGCTTCAATGAACCTTCCTTGTATCCAAAATAGTATTCGTCTCTAAATGTTCCAGCTATGGTGTTCAATTCATTATTTGTATATTCAATAAGGCGACCATCATCATCTATTTGATAACTAAAAACTTTATGGCTTACTAGATTATTATTAAACAAATAATTTGACTCCTCTATACGATCGTGTATGTTATATTGAAAATTATTCTCTTCACTTCCAAAAGAACTCATATAGAGAGATTTAGTCAATTTTGATTGCGCATCAATGTAATATGTTCTAGTACCAAGTATCACGGAGGTATCATCAATATTATAGTAACTTACCACATAATCATTGTTTAAAGGGGATAATTTTGTTTTCTCACTCAAAGTATACTGTTGCAAATTTTCATTGAAGTACCACTTGTCAAAACCCGAAGGACCTGTAATTAGCAGATCTGATCCATTAGTCGGAGAAAGTATTGAAGTATTGATATTCGTCGAATCGTAAATGTAGTAGGGATCAATTTTAGTAAATAATCTATTTTGAGCTCCTGGAATAAATCTAGTATTTTCTAATTTAAATTTATCTTGAAAAATATCATTATTGATGCTATAATATTGTATTAATTGATATTCTTGTATATCTCCATTGTTATAAACTATTTGTGATATATTTTTGTCTGCATCCCATTTGATAGTTTCTGTATTATATATAAAATGGGTATAATTTTTGATTAAATTCCCATCAAACTCAATCAAAAGTGAATCACCTTGTCCGACTAAATTATCTTTGTCATAATCAATATAAGATATAAGTCTATTGTCTGAATCATAGTTATAGTGGACTTTTCCATAATATTCTTCATTTCCATTTTTTAAACTATAAAAACGTGTTTGATAAAGTGATCCGGTGTTTTTGTAATCATAATAAATTCTTATAATTCCTTGATTAATATGAAAAACTTCAAAATCAACAATATGGATTTTATCATCTTCATATTGAATCACATAAGTGACCTTTCGATTTTGTAATTCATTTTCAAAGTTTGAAATGATAATAGTATCGGGTTGGAGCGTAAATGATCTATCACCATTTTTAAGATTTAAATCCTGTAACAAAGCACCAGGATAATTAGCTAGAGCAACTATCTCAGCATGCTTCATCTGAGACTTACCTATATTAAGCAATAAAAAAATAGAGACAAAAGTATATATCGGCTTCATAGAATAAATTATTTAGATTTAAAAATATTCAATGAAAGGAGTAAATGCCATTTTAACTTTTATAAAGGTACATATTAAAATTAAGAAAAATATACAGCAAATGGAAATATGACAATTACAATTTTTTATTAGGAATAAGACCTTGTAGAATTATACCCAGGATTATGACCAATACGCATCCGATTAAATTGTACCACAAGAATGCAATATTGATTATCCCTTTTTCACCAAGCAAATAAACAGTCAAAATTACAACCTCTGAAAGAATGGCAGCCCAAAAAACTGCTGTTCCACCAATCTTCTTGAAGAAAAATGCGACAGCAAAAACACCCAATACAGCACCATAAAACAAGGAGCCTACGATATTAACCGCCTGAATTAAATTTTCAAACAATGAACAAAACATTGCAAAAGCCATAGCTAACAATCCCCACAATACGGTAGCGAACTTTGTTGCCCTCAGATAATGTTTGTCATCCTTATTTCGTCTAATAGATCTTTTGTACAAGTCAACTACTGTGGTGGAAGCAAGCGCATTTAGTTCAGAAGCCTTACTTGACATCGAACTTGAAAAGATCACTGCTATTAATAACCCCACCATTCCTACAGGAAGATATGAGAGTACATAGGATATGAATACATAATCTTTGTCATTTGTATCCAGATTTGGATCCACTTTTTTAATCAAGCTATCCGAATTAGATCGCATGAGGCCAAGTTTCTTTTCAATGCTTTGGATTTTTTCTGATTTGGCTTCCGGATGGTCGAGCACATTATTATATTCCCTTTGTCTTTCATAAAACAAAAAATTATATTCGTCTTTGAGCTTATTCCATTGAGGCGCTTCTTCAGATTTCTCAACAATTGAAATATTAACCGGATTAAAATGGATAGGAGGTTTATTATAAATGTAAAAGACAAAGACAAGCACTCCCAATAGCAAGATGAAAAATTGCATTGGTATCTTAAGAATACCATTAAACAACAATCCCAATCTACTCTCTCTCAGCGAAGCACCTGAAAGATACCTGCCTACCTGTGATTGATCTGTACCAAAATATGACATAAATAGAAAAAAACCACCAATTACACCTGACCAAAAGTTGTACCTATCTGATAAGTCAACTTTAAAATCCACAAGGTTCATCTTTCCTGTCTGACCTGCTATTGCAAGACTTTGAGACAGACCAATTCCATCAGGCAGACTATTTAATAAAATAATAAAAGTTAAAAATAACCCTAAGAAAATCACCAACATTTGAAATTGTTGGGTCTGTGCTACCGCCTTGTAACCACCAAATGTAGTGTAAGAAATAGTCAATATGCTGAGTGCTACTATAGTCCATTTCAGATCCCACCCAAGCAACACCGAAAGCACTATGGCAGGCGCATAGATCGTCAAACCTGCACCCATAGCTCTTTGTGTAAGAAAGAGAAGAGAAGTCACAGTTCTTGTCTTAAGGTCGAACCTCGTTTCAAGGAATTCATAGGCAGTACTCACCCTCATCTTATAATACAAAGGCACAAAAAATACTGAAAGCACGATCATTGCTATTGGAAGTCCAAAATAAAACTGAACAAATCGCATTCCATCCTCAAATCCCTGACCAGGTGTAGATATGAAGGTAACAGCACTCGCTTGAGTTGTCATGATGGAGATACAAATAGCCCACCATTTCATATCCCTATTGCCCACTACGTATGACTCTGCCGTCTGATTATTGATATTTTTAGCAATACCATATATTGTAATGAAAAGCAATGTGGCGATCAATACTACCCAGTCGACTTCCCTCATTAACGATTGAATTTATATTGGATCATTAAAAAAATAACTAATAAAATGATTTGGCTAAGACCAACCAAAATGTAGGCCCTTGTCCAATTTTCTCGACTTTCTAACGGATTATTCTCCTCCATATCAAAGTGATAACATATTCTCAATTAATCTATAAGCACCTGGTATTCCTGCAGGTAATTCTCTGTAAAATACCAGCCCGGTATAAATGTAGGTCCCTTTGCCATAATTTGCTATGATCAAAGAGCCACTAGATGGGTTTTCATTCTTGTCATTCATGCTTAACATTGGTATATAATGCTCATCATATTTATCAGCAAAGTAAACCCCTCGCTCTTGAACCCAGTACTTAAAATCATCCTGTGTGATCTTATTAGGTTTATTAAAGATGTTGTGATCCGGTTGCAATATAGTCATAACTGCATGTTCATCTGTGACCCTTGTTCTGCCAAGTGTCAAAGGATAGGGCCCAAATTGCTTGATCTTTAGATTATTACTGGTGTTATATTGGACTATGACATGCCCACCCTGCTCGGTATAAAGATTCAGCGTATTGTTTAATTGCTCTGATTGATCAAGAACATTAAATGCTCTGATGCCCAGTATAATAGATTTATATTTTTTAAAATTTAACAAGTCAAAACCTGTAGGATCGATTAGTTCTATGTCATGCCCGGCATCTCTAAGTGACTCAAAAACAAGATCTCCAGCTCCGGAAATGTATCCGATTTTTCCTGAAGATTTGACTGACTTTACTACAGACATTGCAACTTTGTTCGGCATATTGATGACCCTGTATGGCAAATGATCATATTTTATTTCTTCGAATCCTCTATTAAATGTTTGGCCATCAGATATCACATGGGCACCGATCGAATCGATACCATCGAAATGGCTATCTTCTATCATAAAAGAAACATCCTTTTTTTCACCTTTGAACTTAAAACTTACTGGAATAGAAGCTGGAATTGATTTCCAACCCTTTGGAAGATCAAGTATTACTTCACCCACTTTAAACCCCTTTGAAGAGCGAACTATGCATTCTATTTTTGTTTGATGATCAGATTTAGCAACTACTGAATTTCGTTTCAGATTTACTGTAAGTTCAGGGACAACCTGAATTTTATCATATTTCTGACCAAATGCAGGATTAACAGATTTATAAAAAGTTCTATTGGATAAGAAATTTTATGGCCGCTAATCTGAACTTCCATCATTCCTATCATCACTGGATCATTTTCTGGTTGCCCAATGATCATTCTGTCCTTAACATCATACATCATAGGGGGGAAAACTTACCTTTTAGCCAATATGGGCTAGTAAATGGCAAATTTTGAGGTAAGCCTATTTTGAAAGTTTCTTTAATATCATTATTATAAGCTAAAGTTGATTCCTTCAATTTAAGCTGATTGCCTATGAGGGTCAGAGAATTAATGCTAACAGCTTCAGGAGATCTATTTATATATTCTACATCTACCCTTATTGAATCACCTGGACAAACTGTTTGTTGATCTGTTACAACTTCAGTATAAAACCCGGCGCAGTTAAGGATAATTTGATTGATTTCATCTTGTTTAATTTTTTTCCAATAATTGTCTTTCAATGAACCTACCTTGTCATAAAGACTGATCAAAGCCTGTATAGAATTCTGTGGCATGTTAAAATCAAAAGTCTTCAAGATTTGATCATAGGCGACTTGCACCTCGCTTCCTCCTTCTACCCTATCCCAATTAGTATTCAGCTCACTAAAAGGATTATTTTTATCAGAAGCCGCAGTTCCATTGAGTAGTTCAAGATATTCAATTACGGAGCCTCGACTATAAGCTGATCCAAATCCCTGACACCGATGCATACTTCTTGAGCGTGCAGCCAATTCACCATTTGAATAGCCCAATAATGGAAAATATACCCCACAATCAAGCTTGTATAGGTTTGTTTTATCAGCTTTATCAAATTCTTCTTTTGTTTTATAAAAAAAACTAGAGGTATTACAATACATGTTCGATACCTGCCATGGTCCGAATGGAAAATTTTCAATTTTATAATTTGGATCAGCGGCAAGCAAGATAGCTTTGTCCGCAAGAATAGCTGATGCTGAATGATGGCCATGTGTTTCACCAATGTTCTTTGTTGAAAATCGATTAATAATGACGTCAGGTCTAAATCGTCTGATGGCCCCTACCATGTCTTTTAAAATTTCAGCTTCTTTCCAGAAGCTCATAGTTTCATCAGGATGCTTAGAAAAACCAAAATCATTGGCCCTGGTAAACCATTGCTTGCCTCCATCTACAGATCGAGCTTGCAATAATTCATGAGTCCTTAAAACACCTAATAAGGCTCCAAGCTCCGTTCCTATAAGGTTTTGGCCGCCGTCCCCTCTGGTCAATGATAAATAAGTTGTATTAAAATGTTTTTGATTGGTGAGATATGAAATCAATCTTGTATTTTCGTCGTCAGGATGCGCAGCGAGATACATAGCATTCCCGAGTACATTCAATTTTTGTAGCTGGACATAAATAACATTGGAAGGAACCGGACCAATTTGCTGGCTGTAAACCAAGGTATTTAAACCCAATAGAATTAGAATTAGACAACTTTTCATCAAAATTATTGCTTTTAATTGACCAAAATAAAGTAAAATATTTCGCAAATTCGAAATTTAAAAATTTTTTCATGAGAAACATCAATATTGATTCTAAGTTTACTTTATTATACAAATTAATATGTATAGTCTTCATTTGTACTTATTTTTATTCGTGTAAAACTACTTTGAGAGGCTCCAGGCCAATAGTTCTGGAAGATAAAAAGATAAATAAAGATTCCCTTTCAGCTGATGTAATTTTACAGATGAAAGATTCCTGGACCGCCTACAAAAAATTTGCCTGGGGAAGAGATGAGTTGAAACCATTATCCCAGTCTTTCAAAGATTATTATGGTGAAAGTTTACTTTTCACACCATTAAGTGCCTATACGACATTAAAACTTATGAAGTTGGATTCAGAAGCTCTTGAATGCAAGGAATTAATATTAAGTCAACTTTCATTTGACAAGGATATAGATGTCAACCATGCAGAAATGGTTCATGTGGTGCTTGGTGGCTTGCTTAGTGCATATGAAATGGACGGGGATGAAAAATTTTTACGCTTAGCTACTGAATTGGGTGATAAAATGTTGCCTGTCTTTAAAGCACCTTATGGCCTGGTTTATAGAAATATAAATCTTAAGACAGGGATCGGCTCAGGTGAAATATGCGATCCTGATGAAATAGCTGGCCTAATGTTGGAATATGGAGTACTCAGCAAGTTGACTGAAGATCCAAAGTATTTTAATGCCGCCAAAAGTGCTGCTAAAACTCTTTATAGTAAAAAGTCAAAACTTAATTTGTTGGGTGCAGCTATTGATATAAGAACCGGATTATGGACTAATCCTGAAACTCATATAATGGAGGGCATGGATATTTGGTATGACG
This sequence comes from Candidatus Brachybacter algidus, assembly GCA_016711705.1. Taxonomy (GTDB): domain Bacteria; phylum Bacteroidota; class Bacteroidia; order Chitinophagales; family Saprospiraceae; genus Parvibacillus; species Parvibacillus algidus. Next base: position 1,132,087 of record JADJSK010000001.1, read on the forward strand.
ATCTCTACAAATCTGCTGTTATGTTTAATGATGCAGAATTAATGGAAATGTTCAATACAAGTATTTCTGCCGTAGTTAAGTACCTAAAGGAATTTACTAATATGGGCACATGGTATGAACTTGGAAATATGGCATATGGGACTCAAGTGCATCCGGAATTTAGTGCGCAATCATGCTCTTTTCCTATTTTACTAGCTAATTCAGGTGATATTAAAGAAGCTGAGAATATGATGGAATCTGTCATAAAGTATTGGGCTGAATATGGTATTGCACCCGAACAAATGAATTACAAGACCAAACAAGTTATTTCAGCATCTTACCTTTTACGCCCGCAAGCCATTCAGTCTGCTGCAGTCCTTTATAGAATGACTTCAAAAGATAGATATCTGAAAGCAGGGGATTATATGTACAGTTCAATGATAAAATTTTGTAAGAATGGCACGAATGGTTTTGCTGCATTGAGGGATGTAAGAACTTTAGAAAAAATGGATCAAATGGATTACTATTTCTATTCTTCCACCCTTAAATATGCTTTTTTACTTTATAATGATGAAGTCGCCAACACTTTAGGGCAATATATAATTAGTACAAACGGAATGATGTTTAGAAGGTGATGAAGTGAGAAGGTAAAGAGTTGAGAAAATAAAGAGGTAAAGAGGTGAGAAGGTGAGAAAGTCGGGAGAGAGAAAAAGTTTTATCACAGAGGATAATTTTCAACCATGAAACATTCGTTATAGGATAATCAGTTTTGCACCGAATTTAATGAAGATTTAAGATAAATGGTGCTAATTTTTCCGAAAAATGAAAGGCATACGCTTATTAACTTTATCTAGTAATGATAAACTAGGACACTAAGGGATTTTAATCTATGATTACAACTTTAGCTGCTATTGAACGAAGACTTTCACATGAATTTTAAAATGTGCCCTTTAGGGACAGGTCGCGACCTGTCCCTAAAGGGCACATTTTAAAATTTACGCTTCAATTTAACATTTTTGCTATTCTAAATTTCACCCATGACTAAAGTAAAGGGCTATTGAACGCGAAGATTTATTAAAGCCTTTAATTTTGAAATTAACAATCAATTACTCATTACCCATTATCCATTACCCATTATCCATTACCCATTATCCATTACCCATTATCCATTACCCATTACCCATTACCCATTATCCATTACCCATAAAAAAAGGCCCCGAAGTCACCCCCGAAGCCCATTCATCTATATTGATACACTTTTAAGCTTCAAAAAACTTATCATATTCGTTATCATCTTTTTTCTCGTTTCCAAGAATGACACGTTCAGGACGAGGAGCATTAAGATCTAAATTACTCTTCTCTCCTTTATTACCCATCAACATTAGCGTGCTATCTTTTTCCCATTGTTCCAACATTTTCATGCCGTCTTCTTCAAAAACTGCATTTTGTAGATCGATGCTATCCATAAAGTTGGTGGACATTTCCATGAAACGCTCCATCTCCCCTACTTTCATGGCTACATCATCAGCGATAGATTCCATGGCTTGATCAAAGATGGCACGTTTGTCAGAATTTCCGGAAATGATATTCATCGCTGATTTCATTGCACTATGAGATGCACGGATAGCCGATCTCTCCTGCTCCTTCACCTTGACCTGATCACGTGTATCTTCTACAAGTATCTCTGAATTCGAATACATTTTGGTAAGAATACGATAAAGTACTTCCATCTTTTGATACAGAACGGTATATTTCTCATTGGTATCAGTAAGTCTTGCAGCCTTTCTTGAAGATAACACCATGTGTTGATCCTTTTCCATCTCTTTAGCTTTACTTGCCATTTTCATATTCATGTCGATGGAATCCTTATTCTGCTCCATGATGGTCTGTAGTTTACGCATCTGACCTTTTAGGTTGCCTATTTGAGTACCCATCTTCTTAAGATTGTTTTCCAGGTCTTCTACATAACTTTTCAGAATACCGATAGGATCTATTTGAACGAACCAACCTGTGACAGTCCTCATGATGCTTTTGTACATGTACCAGATCAGGTTGCGCATTTTTGGGTCAAAAACCATATACAGCAAAGCGCCTAAGGCGATAAGCATCCCTGATAGATACAGCGTATTCATAGCCAATTCGATCAATACAGGCAAAGCCTGATATAGAAGGTATCCACCTCCAACTAATATTCCTGCTCCAACAAACAAACCGGCCTTTCCTTCAGGACGTTGCAAAAATGTCTTAGCTTTCCCATCAATACTACTGAATGGTGTGAGTTGTGTCATGCTGACTTTATTTAATGTTTTGGTTAATTAATTCAATGTCTTTGTTAAACTCAGTTATGATCTCAGCAAAGGTATGTTCAAATTTGTAACGAGAATCTTCTATTTTGGCAATAGATTCAGCAATTTGGCTATCGACACCATCGATGTTTTTTTGATAATCGTTTATTTCTGACTGAAGTTTAGAAATAAGATCCTTATTTCGGTCTATCTGAGATTGAAGTTTTTGCTGTTCGGCTTTTCTTCCATCAACTTTGGCCTCTTTCTGATTTTTTAGCGCAGAATCAAACTGAACTTTTTCCTTCTGGATGATTTGTTTGTAAAACTCAGCACTCTTTACCAGCTTATCTTTCGTAAGGCCCATTGTAGTTCCTGTGGTGAAAGCTGACATCATAGCTAGTGGCTTATCCATCGGTAGTTTGATCAATGCAGCATATGATTGCTTGAACTCGATATAATCAAAACCTTCCTGGTTACTTTTTTCCAGAGCTTTCATTAAGAACTCAAGACTTTTGATATCTGATTCTGAAGTTAATTCAAATAATGATGACAACTGGTCTAATTTTTCTGACATGATTTTATTAAATGTTTGTGTAAAAATAAGTAAGTATTTATAAATGTCGCCAATTAAACGATTTAACACAGTTCTTATTCGATTAATTCCCTATTATGCTATACAAGCAACCTTTTTATGCCCAGCGAAAGTTAGAAGGTGAAGAATTTAGGAGGTGAGAAGGTGATTTGGTGATGAGTGATCGGGCGATCGGGTGATCGGGTGATCAGGTGATAAGTTACAAAACTCATATAGCATAAATTATAAAAACTCTGTGTTACTCTGGCAACTCGGTGTTAATCAGGATCCTATGTTTTTATTAAAACATTCAACTAAACCACAAACGATTCCACGATACGAAAACCCATTAAATATAAATTTTAAACTCGGAGTTGCCTGAGGAGCCAGAGGTTACTCAGAAATAAGTGATAAGTGCGGTTTCCCGTTATCATTTGACATTAGTGCACTCTTCCATTGAATTCGGTGCACTCTCCATTGGTTAATTGTTGCACTAAAAACTATCATACTCTAATACTATCTGTTCTAAGCTTACATCGTTAACAACATATTGCAAAGATGAACTTCCAGGACAGGTCTCAACCTATCCCTGCAGTTGATCTTTGAAAATACCGTCATACTTTAGTACTATAGACTTTAATACTATAGAATTATAATATTTCTTATATCCAATTCATGGCGGACAAGGGGAGCTATTTCAGTACTTGCATCATAATGTTTTGGCATATTGTTTTAATTATTGCGTACAAGGGCAAGCCATGTCCCTACATACATTCCAATATGTTGACATACCATTATACTATTATACTGCCAAATGCCTCCTTTTTCATTTTATTACATCTCATTATCATTATTTGACAAAATAATTTATCTTAGCGTCTTGATTTTTGAAATAAGATTTTTTTTATAAACCAAATTTAAAATATTATATGAGCACAGTGGCTACACCTACTAAACATCCAAAAGGACTCTGGGTACTTTTCGGCACAGAAATGTGGGAGCGATTTAACTTTTATGGAATGAGGGCTTTATTGACCTTGTTCATGGTTCATTCACTTATGATGCCAGAATCCAATGTATCATTGATATATGGAGGATTTTTAGGGCTTTGCTATCTGACTCCGATGTTAGGAGGTTTTATAGCTGATAGATTTTTGGGTAATAGAAATTGTATCATCATCGGTGGTACATTGATGGCAATAGGCCAGTTCTTATTATTTATAAGTGCAAGTACCTTTGGTTCCAATCTCAGCATGGCGACATCACTTACGTGGGTGGCTTTAGGTGTGATCATTTTTGGAAATGGTTTTTTCAAACCAAATATTTCCTCTATGGTAGGTAGTCTTTATCCAAAGCAAGAGAAAACAAAATTGGATTCAGCTTTTACAATTTTTTACATGGGGATTAATATTGGTGCATTCCTTGGACAATTTATCTGTCCATTTCTAGGTGACGAAGTAGTTGATGGAGTAAGAAATATTCACGCATTTAGATGGGGTTTCCTTGCTGCTTCAATAGCAATGATAATTGGAACATTAACTTTTTTCTTCTTAAAAAATAAATATGTAGTTACTCCATCGGGAAGGGCGATAGGCGGTCTTCCAAAAAATAATGTCAATGAGGACTTTGAAGAAGGAGAAGCTCAGAAAGCTAGTTTTTCATCAAAGTCATTGGGTTTTGCAGTTGCGGCTTTAATTGGGTTAGGTTGTTTATTTCACTACGGTTTTGAGCAAAATATTATCTATTCACTGATTTATGCTGCAGGTATCACATTAGCCGGCCTTATTCTATCTGATTCTTCACTTAACAAAATTGAGAGAGACAGAATTTTGGTAATTTACATTGTTTCATTCTTTATTATATTTTTCTGGGCAGCCTTTGAGCAGGCAGGTTCGTCCTTGACCTTCATCGCAAATAATCAAACAGATAGAAACATAATGGGTTGGAATATTCCACCATCTATGGTTCAGATCTTTAACGGATTATTTGTTGTTATTCTGGCCATCCCTTTCAGTATGCTATGGGATACTTTAAGATCAAAAGGCAAGGAACCAATATCTCCATTAAAACAAGCAATAGGATTACTCTTAATTGCAATCAGTTATTTCATTATCGCTAATAATGTGAAAGATCTTGGCAATACAGGAATGTTGGCTGTTAAATGGCTGATCCTATTATATTTAATCCAAACTATGGGTGAACTTTGCCTATCACCTATCGGATTGTCGTTGGTTGGAAAATTGTCGCCTAAGAGATTTTCCTCCTTATTATATGGTGTATTTTTCATTTCTAATGCAGCAGGATATGCATTGGCAGGTACTTTAGGTTCAATTCTACCTGCTACAGGTGAGAAATTTACTAAAGCAACTGAACTTGGAGTTAACCTTCAAAGTGTTCTAGACAAGACCATAACTCCTACAATGCAGCAGATTCAGCTACTCAAAGACAATCAGATACCATGGGAATATCCATCTTTTGCTGGGTTCCAAATCACCAGTCTATATGAATTCTTTATGGTATTCGTTGTATTGTGCGGAGTTGCAGCTATTATCCTTGCAGCATTGACTCCTGTATTGAAAAAGATGATGCACGGTGTCAGATAAAATGTATTCTATTTCAAATTTATTATAAGTTATTGTTAAAATAGAAAGAGCCGAACCCAAACGTTTGGCTCTTTTTTTATCTTTAAAAAAAATTAAGCATGGCACAAAGTGTTGATCACGCATTGACGATTGAAGAAATTCAAAATTTTGACGGAAAGTATCCAAAACAACTTTGGTATTTATTTACAGTAGAAATGTGGGAACGCTTTTGTTTCTATGGAATGCGCGGTGTTCTTACATTTTTTATGGTAGACCAATTATTGTTGAAAGATGATATGGCCAACCTTCAATACGGAGCGATACAGGCATTCGTTTACGCTTTCACCTTCATTGGTGGAATTTTTGCAGACAAAATCCTTGGTTTCAAAAATCTCTGCTATTTGGGGGTATTGTGATGGTATTGGGCAACCTACTTATAGCCATTTCACCAAATGAATTGTTTTATTTTGGAATTACATTGTCCATTATCGGAACAGGATTTTTCAAACCTAACGTATCTTCCATGGTCGGCGAACTTTACAAAGAAGATGATCCTAGGAGAGATGCAGGCTACGGCTTATTTTATGCAGGTATTAATGTAGGAGGTCTTTTAGGAGGTGCTCTTTGCATTTATCTTGGAAAATATTATTCCTGGTCATTGTGTTTTCTAGCTGCAGGTATCGTGATGATCATTGGTGTAGTAACATTTCAACTAACAAAAAAACACCTTGGACCAATTGGCAATAGCCCATTAGCAGATATAGAACCACGCAAAAGAACGATTAAAGAAATCATGGTTTACGTTGGTTCTATTATCAGTTTACCATTTATTTATATAATGGTCAAGAATACGGATTATACTGATTATTTCATGTATACGATTGGGGTTGTAGCCGTTGTGTACTTTATTTTTGAATTAAACAAAGTCATAGGCAAACCAGCAAAACAAAAGCTACTTGCTGCTTTTGCATTCATATTTTTATACTTATTATTCAATGCAATTTTTGAACAAAGTGGCGGTTCTCTTTCATTGTTTGCCAAGGACAATGTAAGCAGCGATCTGTTATTCTTTACAATGGATCCAAATGTAGTCAATAACAGTTCCAATTCATTGTTTGTTATCATTTTCAGCCCGCTAGTCGGATTGCTTTGGATCGCAATGTACAAGCGGAAAATCGAACCAAATACGGTGATCAAGTTCGGTATTGGATTTCTTTTCCTATCAGCAAGTTTCTACTTATTCTATGCAACAAAGTTTTTTGTGAATAGTGCAGGTCTTGCCTCGCTTAATCTCTTCACCTTCGCTTATTTAGTGACTACGTTGGGAGAGTTGTGTTTAGGACCTATCGGCATGTCCATTATTACAAAACTGTCACCAAAAAGACTTTTTGGTATGATGATGGGACTTTGGTTCCTCGCGAGTGCTTTCGGACAGTTTGCTGCCGGTAAACTAGGAGCAGAAATATCTCTTGCAAATACAGGAGGTACGTTGGCGAGTAAACTGGAAGCATACACAGAAGGGTATAAAGATCTTGGTCTTTATGCGCTCATCGCCGGAGTTTTATTGATCGTAGTTTCGCCGCTGATTAGGAAGATGATGCATGAGGTTAAGTAGATCAGAGGCTAGATACTAGATGTCAAATGTCAGAAATTAGAAATTAGAAGTCAGAAGTCAGAAGTCAGAAATTAGAAATTAGAAATTAGAATAATGAAATTAAAATATATAGCCTTTGTCTTAGGGATTTTATCGTCTATTAACGTCTTTGCTGGTGGGGACGATGCTAAGATCAAACTTAATCCGACCAATTGGTGGATCGGTATGCGATACAATAATGTACAAGTTTTGGTTCGTGGGAATACGGCCAATTACAATGAACAGGAAGTCAGCATTAATTATCCCGGAGTAAAACTATCCAAGGTTCACCGGTTGGAGAATGCCAAATATTATGCACTTGATATCATAATCGATGCTACAGCAAAAGAAGGTATTGTCAAAATAAAAATAGGAAAGACATCCTTAGACTGGCCTTTGAAAGCAAAAAACTCATCTGGTAATGGAAAAACTTATGCACAGGGCGTCACTTCTAAAGATTTGATGTACCTTTTGATGCCAGATCGTTTTTCTAATGGAGATCCTAAAAATGATAAAGTCCCGGGAATGCGGGATCAATCATTGAATCGTGATACAGTCTTCAACAGACACGGTGGTGACTTGCAGGGTATTATCAATCATTTAGATTATTTCAATCAACTTGGAGTTACCGCACTTTGGTTAAATCCTGTTCTTGAAAATGACATGAAAGACAGAACGGAACATGGTTATGCCTTTACCGATCATTATACGATAGACCCAAGATTAGGGGGAAATATCATGTATAAAAAACTCATAGAAGCAGCACATTCTAAAGGAATTAAAATAATCCAGGACGCTGTTTATAACCATGTCGGTATTGAACATTGGTGTGTGACAGATCCTCCCATGAAATCATGGTTGCACCAGTGGCCAACATTTACGCAGACAAGCTACAAAGATCAGGTTCTGATGGATCCTTACGCCAGTGAGATTGATAAAAAAATAATGAGTGACGGATGGTTTGTTACTGCAATGCCGGATCTGGACCAGAATAATCCTTATGTAGCTAAATTTCTAATTCAACATGCACTTTGGTGTGTAGAAGAATTTGGAATTGATGGCTGGAGAATAGATACTTATGCATACAATGACCTTGAATTTATGAATAAGTGTAATGATGCACTAATGAAAGAATATCCTAAGATCAGCATTTTCGGTGAAACCTGGGTTCATGGGGTACCCAATCAAAGTTATTTTGCACAAAATAATTACAACATCAAATACAAAAGTAATTTGCCGGGAGTAACAGACTTTCAGCTGTTGTGGGGAATAAATGATGTCATGTCTAAACCATTTGGATGGACTGATGGTGTAAATAAACTATATTCAACTTTAGCTCAGGATTTTGTATATAAAAATCCATACAACAACGTTATTTTTCTTGATAATCATGATATAAGCAGGGCATATTCTGCTTATAATGAAGATCTAGCGAAATACAAAGTAGCATTAGCGTGGCTGCTGACATGTCGAGGTATTCCACAACTCTATTATGGAGGAGAAGTACTTATGACTGGTGTGACCAATCCAAGTGATGGCTATGTAAGAAAAGATTTTCCAGGTGGTTGGGTAGGTGATAAAGTGAATAAATTTGCAAGAGAAGGTAGGACTTCTAAAGAAAATGAAGTGTGGAACCTCATAAGTACTTTGGCTAATTATCGGAAAGATTCAAAAGCATTGACAACAGGGAAAATGATGCAATTCGCACCAGAGAATGGAATGTATGTATATTTCAGATATGATGGCGATGAGACGATCATGTGTGTGATGAATACAATGGATAAGGCGCAGGATGTCAAACTTTCAAGGTTTAACGAAAGAATAGAAGGATACAATATGGCAACTAATATCGTTAATAAAGAAACTAAAGGACTGAAGGATACATGGTTGATACCCGCCTGGACGATGTGGGTAATGAAATTAGACAAATGAAATTTACTTCATTAATGCGATTTAAATGTTAAATAGCAACATTTATTAGTATGACTAATTTCAATAACTTACATTTACGTTCACAAATAACAAGAAGAAAAAGTTTATTTATAATCTGAGTCTTAATAATATGTTTTTCAAATTACATATATTAGTTGAATCATTTAATTTAAAACAATCAATTTGCATCAAATTTAAAATATTATATCATGAAAAATATTATTCTTTTAACAGGCGCTTTAACAATCATGGCAACAGTTTCTTCATTTGGTCAGAATAAGACAACTTTGCCGAAAGCACCACCTCCTCCACCAATTCAACAAGTTGCTCCTCCCCCACCGCCTCCGACACTGGCTTCACAACCATCTTCTTATGATTCTGAACTGAGCGGTAAAAATCTTAAGGAAATCTATCTTGAAGAAAATCAAATTTATAGTTCAGTGGATGTTCAACCTGAATTCCCTGGAGGAAATGATGCATTATATAAATATGTAGGTGCCAATCTGAAATATCCTGCAGCGGCTAAGGAGAATAACATTACAGGAAAGGTAATAGTGCAATTCATTATTGAAAAAGATGGAACAATAAGCACACCAACCATAATAAGAGATGAAGTTGGCTATGGTGCCACAGATGAAGTATTACGTATATTGAAAGGTATGCCAAGTTGGAAAGCCGGTCAGCAGGATGGTAAAATAGTGCGAGTTCAATATACTTTACCTGTTAAGTTTAAACTCTAAACAAGCTCAATCAAATTGATTCCTAAAATATTAACGTATTTGGCTATTTCTATTTGCCTATTTGTCTTTAGATCTGTGAATGCGCAGACTACTTTGCCAAAGGCAAGTAAGATTCCTGAAAAAAAGGTTATGGAGGTAAACCCGCCAAAGACAACCTTCGAAAAATACGAACCATCCCCATTAGACTCAGATACAAGTTCACGAAAATTAACAGTAGAAAAATCAAAGTTTGTAATTTCTCCTGATGTAATGCCAGCTTATATCGGAGGCGAAGTGGCATTATATAATTTCATTCAAGATTATATGATATATCCAAAGGAAGCAAAAACGAATAGCAAAGAAGGAATAGTTGTTGTAAAATTTACTATTGAATCAGATGGACGTGTCACCTCACCAGAGATAGTTATGGACAATGTAGGATATGGTGCTGTAGAAGAAGTTAAAAGATTAATCAGTTTAATGCCAAAATGGAAACCAGGCTACCTTGAGGGTCAACCGGTACCTGTGGATTACACCATGCCTGTTAACTTTAAAATCAAATAATTAAGTCGTTTAAAAACTTTTATAAATCCTTGATTGTTTAATTTTTGTAATTTTGCATCTTAATAATTCAACATAATGACAGAAGAAAGCACATTAACAGCACCTATAGGACTTACTGACGGTGCAGTGAAGCAATTGAATCTTGTAAAAGAATCTCAAAATATACCGGCTGAATTTGGCCTTAGAATTGGCGTAAAAGGCGGTGGATGTTCAGGATTCAGCTATGAACTAGGTTTTGATGAAAAGAAAGCCAGTGATGACACATATGTAATCAATGGTCTTGAGGTCTTCATACAGAAAGCACATGATATCTATTTAATAGGTATGGAAATTGATTGGGTAGAAGGATTAAATAACAGAGGATTTTCTTTCAATAATCCTAATGCTAAGAGCACGTGTGGCTGTGGAACTTCGTTTTCAGCATAAGATTTTGCTTATAAAATATAAAAGGCTGTGAAAATATTTTCACAGCCTTTTTTGTTTTTATAAATTATTTAGTAACTTTATACCGATGAAGTAATTCATCAATTTTTAATTAATTCAATAACCCATTACCCTAAATCACCACCTATCAAAAATTATGTATTTGCATTTGTAATGCTATGTCTTGGTTATACCAATGTTGTCATCGCACAAAATACTAATGAACCTAAAATTGATTCTTTAGAAAGAGAAATCGAAATTCAAAAGAAAATTAACTCTCTGGAGTATGAACTGCTACTTTTAAAAAATGAGCCAGTTCCTATCGAAGAATCTATCCAAATACGCCGCAAACGAAATGCTCAAAATGGGTTAGGAGTTGGAGTAGCGCTGACTAGCGTAGGTATTCCTTTACTTATTACAGGAATAAGAAATCGAGATGAGTTGGTAATTCCTGAATTACTTATCTTTGGCAGTATCTTAACTTTAGTTCCGGGCAGTATACTCATTCTTGCAAACGGTATAACCTTAGGCAATATGAAAAAGAATGAACAACATGCCGTTGAATTAAGAACTACGAGCTCGGGAATTGGGCTGAGTTTCAAATTAAATTAGGCATTAAATGGTATAAAAATAAAGCCCCGAAAATACTTTCGGGGCTTTGTTTTTATTAAAAGATACGGATTTACACCGCCTTCGTCTCCGACAGCAATGTTATCTTCAATCCTGTCTTCTCATCATTCATTACGGCTGAGAATGTAGATCCTTCCTGAGGATTCTCATTCAGGATAAATTCTGCCAACGGATCTTCTATGTGCTTCTGAATAGCTCTGTGCAAAGGTCTTGCGCCAAACTGTGGATCATATCCCTTGTCAGCAACAAATTCCTTTGCTTCCTGAGTCAATTCCATCTTGAATCCAAGCAATTCCAATCTTTTGTACAACGATTGTAATGCAATGTTTATGATGTCAAAGATCTCTTCTCTACCTAAGCTATTGAAAATAACCACATCGTCGATCCTGTTCAGGAATTCCGGTGAAAATGTTTTCTTCAAAGCAGCTTGTATAACACTTTTTGAATTCTCCTCTTCAGCTTCTACTCTTGATATCGTATTGAATCCAACTCCCGTTCCGAAGTCCTTCAATTGACGGACACCAATATTGGAAGTCATGATTATCATCGTATTCTTAAAGTCGACTTTTCTACCAAGACCATCCGTTAATTGTCCATCATCCAATACTTGTAGCAAGATATTGTACACATCAGGATGCGCCTTTTCGATCTCGTCAAGCAGTATTACTGAATATGGTTTTCTGCGTACTTTTTCGGTCAACTGGCCACCTTCTTCATAACCTACATATCCCGGAGGAGCTCCGATCAATCTAGTCACAGAGAATTTCTCCATGTATTCACTCATATCGAGTCTCACAAGACTATCATCTGAATCAAATATATATCTGGCAAGTGCCTTTGCAAGTTCCGTCTTACCAACACCTGTCGGACCAAGGAAGATAAAGGAACCAATAGGTTTCTTAGCATCTTTCAGACCTATTCTATTACGTTGGATAGCTTTCACTACTTTCTCGATGGCAGGATCCTGACCGATGATCATCTGCTTAATATCAGCATTCATATTGACCAACTTGTTGCTCTCATTTTGAGCTACACGTTTCAACGGAATACCTGTCATCATGGAGACCACTTCAGCGATATCGTCTTCATCCACCGGATATCTCTTAGACTTAGCATCCTCTTCCCACTTCACTTTTTCTTCTTCAAGTGTTCTGGAAAGTTTAGATTCATCATCTCTCAGATCAGCAGCTTTTTCATACTGTTGATTTTTAACAGCCTGATTCTTCTGATCCTTAATATCCTCGATTTGTTTCTCAATGTCTTCGATATGTTTCGGAACGTGGATATTTTTCAAGTGAACCCTTGCTCCTACTTCATCCATCACATCGATGGCTTTGTCAGGAAGGAAACGATCACTGATATATCTGTCACTCAATCTGACACAAGCTTTGATGGCCTCATCAGAATAAGTTACGTTATGAAACTCTTCATATTTAGAGCTGACATTTTTAAGAATGATGATGGCTTCTTCAGCAGAAGGCGGATCTACGATCACTTTCTGGAATCTTCTGTCAAGTGCTCCATCCTTTTCAATATATTGACGGTATTCATCTAAGGTAGATGCTCCGATGCATTGCAATTCTCCTCTTGCCAAAGCAGGTTTGAAGATATTGGAAGCATCAAGGGAACCTGTTGCTCCACCGGCACCAACTATCGTATGAATTTCATCTATGAAAAGGATGACATCGCGTGTCTTCTCCAATTCATTCATGATGGCTTTAATACGCTCTTCAAACTGACCTCTATACTTGGTGCCCGCTACAAGAGCAGCAAGATCAAGCATGACGATTCTTTTATTGAAAAGTGTTCTTGACACCTTTTTCTTCAAAATTCTCAAAGCAAGGCCTTCTATGATGGCAGTCTTACCAACTCCAGGTTCACCAATGAGGATAGGGTTGTTTTTCTTTCTACGGGACAATATCTGACTAACACGCTCGATCTCCACTTCTCTACCGATAATAGGATCCAACTTACCTTCTTCCGCAAGTTTTGTGATATCTCTTCCGAAGTTATCCAACACCGGAGTTTTGGATTTGGAAGCACCTTTCTTTTGATATCTGGACACGCCTTCATCCTCAATCGGATAGTCATCACCACTTCCGGCAGACATATTAGAGATGTCAGGCCATTCATTGGTGAAGTCGTTATTGATCATATAGTCGAGCTCCGTTCTGTAACTCTCATAGTCGATATCGTACTTTTTGAGGATCTTGGACGCCATGTTGTCCTTGTGTTTAAGCATACTCAATAGCAAGTGTTCTGGGCTGATCTCGTCCGTCTTGAATAACTTCGCTTCAAGGAAAGTAACTTTAAGTACTTTTTCGGCGTGCTTATCCAAAGGAACATTACCCAGATTGATTGTTGCTGATACTTGACTTTTATCTTTGGCTGTATCTTCAAGTAATTTAATCAATTCATCGAAATCCACATCCATAGATTCCATAACTTTACTGGCTTTGCTATCTCTGTCAGCCATTAGGCCTAAGAGAAGGTGCTCGGTACCAATGTAGTTATTTCCAAGCCGCAAAGCCTCATCACGACTCTGCGTGATGATCTTTTTTACTTCAGGTGAAAACTTCTTGTTCATTTTAACTCCTTTAATTTTGTAATTTCTTTATTAGAGTGGTCTTTGTTTTCATACTAGTAATACGTAAAAAAACAAGATTTAGTTTAATACTCATTACAAGTATAACGACTTATCACTTTAAAAAAAAATAAAATATGATATAATTCAAAATATATTTACCTATATGAAATAATTGTACCGTAAATTAATGCAATCAAAACACAAAAGACCGTAAATATTAGGTTAATCGTAGTATGCTATCACTAATTATTTTGAATAAAATCGTTGTTTTAATAGGATTTTAACACAATAGAATCTACAAAAACAATATTTGTCAGAATAAAATATACTATATTTGCGCTTTAAAATTTGAGGAAAATTTAACATAATTTTACTTCCTCATGACAAAATTACAATAAAGGATTAATAACTATGAAATATTCAATTGATAAGCAAGATCATTATGCCATAATGACACTTGAAGAAGAGAACTTAAATTCTATTTTAGCTCCGGACCTTAAGTCCGAACTTGTTATCTTTAAAAATGAAGGCCTGACAAATCTTGTTATCAGCCTGGCGAAAGTAAAATACATAGATTCAAGTGGATTGAGTGCGATTCTTACCGGGAATAGATTGTGGAAAGAAAACGGCAGCTTTATTCTAACTGAAATAAACCATGCCTCGGTAAAAAAATTGATCGAGATATCCAGATTGGAATCTATACTCACCATCATACCTACTATTGAAGAATCTCTTGACTATGTCCTCATGGACGAAATAGAAAAAGAACTAAATGCTAGTACGGAAGAGGAATAAGTGAATGCTTCTTTAACTATACTTGGCTCCAATTCAGCACTTCCTGCACATGGTCGGCATCCTTCTGCTCAATTATTAATTATTGGCACCAATCATATATTAATAGATTGCGGAGAAGGAACACAATTCCAGTTTAATAAATACAGGCTCTCCAAGATGAAGGTCAGCCATATATTTATATCGCATCTTCATGGAGACCATGTCTTTGGTCTACCTGGATTTCTGACCAGTTTAATTCTCTTAAGCAGAACAGAACCAATTATAATTATTGGTCCAGTTGGAATTAAAAGAATGATGGAGCAAATCTTCGAAGCCACTTCAGCACATTTTACTTACGAAATTGATTTCATTGAAACTGATACAGAAAACTCTTCCATAATTCTGGACAATGAGAATTTTACTGTTGAAAATATACCATTGAAGCACAAAATACCATGCAATGGGTATTTATTCAGGGAAAAACCCAGACAAAAAAATATTAGACCTGAAATCATAGAAAAGTATGGTTTAAATCCAGTGCAAATCATCTCATTAAAAAATAATGAAAAAATACAAATGGATAAAGGAGAACTGACTCCCGAAGAGGCATTGTACATCAAACATACCCCTAAATCTTACGCTTATTGCAGCGATACCAGCTATCTGCCAGGTCTATCCGAACTTATCCAGAATATAGATCTTTTGTATCATGAAGCAACTTATCTGAAAGATTTCACAATAAAAGCAGCAGAGCGCGGTCATAGTACAGCAAGTCAGGCAGCACAATTGGCAAAGGATGCAAATGTCAAGAAATTGCTGATTGGTCACCCTTCATCCAAATATGCTGATGTTCAACCACTAGTAGATGAGTCCTTAGAAATATTTTCAAATACTGAATTTGCATTCGAAGGAAAGACGTTTGAGCTGTAATTTTCCAGACATATAATCAAATATCAAATATATTTAAGAATTTTAATTTAACAATAAATAGCTATAAATCAAATAGTTACAAAACAACCAAGTACATATTTTTAATAATATTTAAAAAAAAGTTATTATAAGTTTTGGTTTAATAGATAAAAATGTAGCTTTGCACCGCTTTAGAAGAAAAGCATTAACAGCTACTTGATCCTGTAGCTCAGCTGGTAGAGCACATCACTTTTAATGATGTGGCCCTGGGTTCGAATCCCAGCGGGATCACTATAATTACAGAAGGAAGTCTTACGACTTCCTTTTTTTTTGCCCATTATATTCAATAAGACTTTGATCTACTATTTCAGGATTTTGCATGAATCACAATTCATGCTTTCTAATTGAATCCAATCATTTTATGTATAACTGAAAAGATAATCAATCATAAAAGACATTCTTTTCTTTTAAAATAAATTACCAATATTATTAATTTACGAATATTGGCAACTGTTACATTAATTTATTTTAATGTAATAATCAAATTATTTCATTAATTTCACTTAACATTTACTCCCATGATTCATATAGAAGTCTATTTTTCTGAATAGACGATGTTAAGTATTAAAAAAAGTCAGTATTCACATTTAACCTTTTAAATACAAAACTATGAATTTGCAAAAAATTTTAATTGGCACAATTACAGCAGGTGTCAGTCTGTTTTTCCTTGGATGGCTCATCTATGGCAATTTGCTGATGGGATATATGACAGAAAGTACCAATTTTTCAAATAGCCGACCAATGGAGGACATGGTTTATTGGGCTATGATTGCTTCAAATTTAATTACAGGGCTTTTGCTGACCTTGATACTCACATGGACAGGGAGCGTCAGTGCCACATCAGGAGCAAAATATGGTTTCATACTAGGCTTTTTGACAGGATTGGCTTTTGATCTTAACATGCATGCTTTATCCACTGTTTTTAAGTCGATGACTCCAATTATTGTAGATTCTTTAGCTTCGGGTGTTTTAGTAGGGATCGCAGGTGCCATTACCGCATTGGTGCTTAGCAAGGTAGGAAAAGCATAAATAATAATTATAACATTAGGGGGTTGGCATTCTTGTTCAACCCTTTTTTTTGGAAGTTTGGTGTTTGATGTTTGTTGTTTTATTTCTGTTTACAATTTTTTTCGGGATTTTAAAAATTCATACACTTAAGGTGATTTGTATTCCTATATTTGATAAAATTTAAAATTCAAGAATAAAATTTCTTTATGCTGAAATCAATGCTTTCATTATTTGGCTTCCTTTTATTTTACTCATTATCTGCGCAACCCACTGCTCCTTCTGAATTTCCCGGAATACAATTAGGCGTTAAATTTACTCCACATCACACCGTATTGGATTATTTTACCAAAGAAGCAGCGAATAATTCAAACAGTATCAAGCTGATCAATTATGGCACTACTAATGAAGGTAGACAGCTTATCGCTCTATTCATTTCTACACCGGAAAACTTAAAAAATTTAGAAGAGATCCGTTTGAATAATTTGCGCAATGCAAAGCTTATAAATGATGGTAAAGTGAGCAGCATTGGCAAAAAATCCATCGTTTGGCTTAGTTATAATGTCCATGGCAATGAAACATCCGGCACAGAAGCTGCGCTGAATACTTATTACAAGCTGATGACTGATAAGAATTTTGATGTGTTGTTAAAAGACCTAATCATAATCATCGACCCATGTCTAAATCCTGATGGTAGAGAAAGGTACACCAACTGGCTTACATCAATGTCCGGAACAAATGCCGATACTAATCCTTGGGCCAGAGAACATCAGGAACCTTGGCCAGGGGGAAGGGCCAACCATTACTATTTCGACCTCAATCGAGATTGGGCCTGGCAAACTCAAGTAGAATCTAAAGCTCGACTTGCGCTCTATAATCAATGGTTACCTCAGGTTCATGTCGACTTTCACGAACAAAGCGTGAATAACCCATATTATTTCGCTCCTGCTGCAGAACCATTCCATGAAGCAATCACTCCTTTTCAGAGAAGTTTTCAGAAAACGATCGGTACAAATAATGCTAAATACTTTGATGATAATAGTTGGTTGTATTTTACTAATGAAAGGTTTGACCTCTTCTACCCTTCCTATGGCGACACCTACCCTATTTATACAGGAAGTATAGGGATGACTTACGAACAAGCAGGCGGTGCAAGAGCAGGAGTAGCTGTAAAGGTCGACGACGAATCTATACTAACACTTAAAGACAGGATAGATCACCATACTGCTACCGGCATGTCCACCATAGAGGTTGCTTCTAAAAATACTGCGATACTTTATGACGAATTCGTTAAATATTACTCGAATGTAATGTCAGTCTCCAAAAAGGATTACAACACTTTTGTTCTAAGATTTAACAAAGGAGATGAAAACAGATTTGAAAGCATAAAAAAATTAATGGACTTGAATCTTATTCAATTTGGTTCTGGTTCAGGCATAATAAAAGGTTACGATTATTTCTCAGGCAAATCGGTAGATTATGAAATCAAAGATCAAGATCTAGTCATTAAAACACAACAATCAAGGTCTAGTCTCATCAAAGTATTGTTCGAGCCGAAATCTGTGTTATCTGATTCTGTCACGTATGACATTACCGCCTGGAGTCTACCCTATGTCTATGGTATTGACGGTATTGCTTCCTTTCAACAGGTCGTGACCACACCCTATTCATTAAAAAAAGAAAGTACACCACTTTCAGAAAGCTATGGCTATGCTCTCGCGTGGAATGGTGGAAATGCTTCTCGAGTGGTTGCACAATTGTTAAAGAAAAAAATCAGGCTTAGATATAGTGAACACCCATTTACAATCAATGGCAAATCTTTTGACCGAGGTACCGTTCTGATATTAAATGATGGCAATCAATCTAGGGCTGAATTGCTTGCCATTCTTAATAAAGCAGCCGATAAATACAATGCGATCTTCACACCGATCAATGGTGGAATGGTTGACAAAGGTTTTGATATGGGCAGTGGGAAAATACGTTTTATCAAACCTCCACGTATTGTATTGATGAGTGGAGAAGGCAGTGTTTCCTATGCTGTTGGTGAAGTGTGGCATCATTTAGACAAAGAACTTGACTATCCCGTCAGCCTTGTGAATACTTCTAATTTCGCCAATATAAAGTTTTCAGAAACTGATGTCATCATCCTTGCTGATGGCAATTATAAATTCCTTCGGGATAAGGAAATGAGTGAAATACTTAGAAACTGGATCTCACAGGGAGGCCGACTCATCGCTTTGGAGGCTGCGGTGGATCAGTTGACAGATCTGAAATGGATCAATCTCCGAAAGCGCAATACAAAGGATACTACAGATAAAGACCCATATAAATTCCTCAAGACATACGAAAACAGAGAGAAGGATGAAATCTCAAACATCAGTCCGGGCGCTATTTACAAGGTTTCTATGGACAATTCTCACCCATTGGCTTTTGGATATCCTCCCTTTTATTTTTCCCTTAAACAGAATAACTCATTTTATGAATATATAAAGGAGAATGGCTGGAATGTAGGAGTGATCAAATCAGAGCAGCAGATACAAGGATTCGTAGGCTCCAAATTAATTCCAAAATTTAAAAACTCCTTTGTTTTCGGCACACAGGAAGAAGGTCGCGGCCAGATTATATTCCTGACAGACGATATTCTTTTCCGTAATTTTTGGGAAAATGGAAAGTTGATGTTTGATAATGCGCTGTTTTTGGTGGGACAGTAATTAATGAAGAATGCTGAAGCAAAGCGTAAGTCCCGCCCAATGCGGGGAAAAATGCTAAAGTAAAGCGAAAGTCCCGCGCAATGCAGATAAGAATATGGTAGCTAAACGAACTAGCCAACCGCAAATAAGAGAAGACAAGAGGCCCAAGCTAAATTATCACTATTATTAGGAATGAATAATCTTACGTGGGTTAATATGTTTACTATTATCTAACTCATCTTTTTATTCAGATTTAATCCTTTAGATTGAATATATTTGAGAAAAATAAGCCTCACGTTTATTGCGCATATATGTCCAAATGAGCGATATATGCGCTACAATGTGAGCGATATAAATAAGTTAACGCCAAGTTTAGAAAAACACTGCAAATTTGAATGATTAGCACTTTGAATATAGAAAATAAGAAACTGTCAGGAATCTATTGTATTGAAAACTTGATTGATTCAAAAAAATACATTGGTTCAACGACTAATTTTCAGAAAAGGTATTCAAAACATCTATTTGAACTCAAAAACGAGATACATTCTTCACATCATTTGCAGCAGGCTTATTTAAAATATGGAGCCAGCAACTTTAGATTTGATATCATAGAATTATTCGACAAGGAAATACCTGATTTTGAAGAAATTTTATTAAAGCTAGAAAATCAATACATTGAAAAAAATGAATCAAACAATAAGAAATATGGATATAATCTCAGAATATCAGCCTTTAGCAATTATGGAATAAAACATTCTCTTTCAGCAAAGACACGTATCAAAGGGAAAAAACTTTCAGCTTCAACAAAAGAGAAAATGTCACTTGCTAGACAAGGAGAAAAACACCCAGCGGCAAAACTTACAAAACAAACGGTAAAGGAAATTAAGATATTATTAGAAAAAGGTGTTCGCAATACTAATATTGCAAAGTTCTTTAATATCAATAAATCATCAATTAATGACATAAAAAATGACAATAAATGGCAAAGTGTTATACCAACAAAGGATGAAATTGATTCATTCGATATTAATTTGCTTGATTTAAAAGCACAAAGTAGATTAAATGATTATCAGGTTCTTATGATAAAATTTCTTCTACGAAAAGAAATTCCAAATTATATAATTGCGGATTATTGTAATATCAGTCAAAGAATTGTAACTGAAATTAAAAATGATAAAACATATACACAAGTAGATTTAAATGACCAAATATTTAATGAATTGCTGGAAGAATTTAATTTTAAAAAAATAGAATACCTCGTAAAAAAAAATCAGGAAAAAAGAAGTAAAATAAATAAAGTAAAAGCCCTTGTTGGAGAATTAAATCCATCTTCGAAACTGACTAAAGAAAATGTTTTAGAAATAAAAAATTGCTAAATAGTGGCCTAACGTTACAAAAAATTAGTAATACTTTTAATGTTACTATAGATTGCATTGCAAAAATTAAAAGTGGTGACAATTGGGCGCATTTAACAGGGATTAGAAAACAAAGAACTGGACTTTTAAAAGGTTCAAAACATCCAAACTTTAAGCACCCTGACAAAGTCGTACTAAAAATAATTGAATTGACAAATATTGGATTAACAACTAAAGAAATCTGTAAAGAACTGACACTTGAGAAAACTTTTGTAAATAGGGTGAAAAGCGGAAAAACACGTTCTGAGTTAACATTAATAAAAACCAGGCGTTAACATGCGGTATAAAACATTGGGGATTAAGTGGTTATTCGATCATTCTGCCACGCAACAAGTTTTGTGTAGCTGGACAGGAAAGTAGCCCGCAACCCCCAACATTTCATACCGCCAAAACGTTAGGCTTAATGCTAAGACCGAACGTGGAGACAATAATCGCAGACAAAAGTAACTTTGGACTATCAAATAAGAGATGGCGGACGAAATAAAAAAACTGAAATTCAAACAAAATGCACCACTTCAAATTGAGGTAGTTCCGTTGGACAGTTTGACCAAAGTAAACAAAGCTCATTTAATAACGCCACATCGAACAAATTTTTACCACGTTTTTCTCTTTGATAATTGCCAACCGACACATTATGTAGATTTTGAAAAAATAAAAATACAACCCTATAGTTTACTGTTTATAGACAAGGATCGAGTACATCAGTTTGACCAATTGCTGAACTACGAAGGGCGAATACTCATTTTTACTGAGGACTTTTTCTCGGACAGTAAATTTTTACGAAGTTCTATATTGTTCAATGACCTTTCCAAACAGGCGACTATTAAACTTAATCAGAAATCTCTACAACTATTTATAAGGCTTTGCGACAATATTACAGAAGAATTGAATTTGCCTGATGATGACACAAAACATTTTATTCTTAAAAATCATTTGCACAATTTTCTATTGTTAGCTGAAAGGGAAAAACGAAAACAAGGTTTTGGAGATTTAAAAAAAGGTGCTGACCTTGACTATACTTTACTATTCCGTGATTTATTAGAAACTAATTTCACAAAGCTGAAAGCAGTAAATGACTATTCTTCTCAATTATTCATTTCAGAAAAGAGATTAGGACAAGCGACTTCAAAAGTTTTGGGCAAAACTCCAAAAGAGATAATCAATGAAAGAATACTATTAGAGGCAAAACGATTTTTGGTTTATAGCCACCGTACAATTAAAGAAATTGGACAAGATCTAGGCTTTGAAGACCCAGCTTATTTTGTTCGATATTTCAAAAAAACACCGAAACTACAACCGTAGAATTTCGAGAAAAGTACCTTTCTAAATAAACTTTCCCAAAAGTACCATACAAAGGCTGATTTGTCCATTGTTCAAAATTTGAAGTCGTTTCATCTTTGCACCATCATTATTAACAATTCAAAAATTAATAAAAATGGACAAAAACAGAGAAGCGTTAACTGCATTTTACAGAAAAGCATTAACTGTAAATACCGAGACAACATCAACAGAAATCCTAACCAAAATTTTAGCAGACGATTTTATTTCATCAGGTTCTGTTGAAAGCAAAGGAAAATCAGCATTGATTGGACAATTAGAACATTTTTGGAAATTAATTCCAGATTTGAAATGGGAACCACAAGATATGATTTGCGAAGGCAACAAGTTTGTTGTTCGCAGCAAAGTAAGTGGTACACCTAATGGCGATTTTATGGGTTTGCCTACTGACGGTACAAAATCATTCGAAATTATGTCGATTGATTTTCATACAATAGAAAACGGTCAATTAAAATCTGTTCACCATCTAGAAGATTGGGGGACAGCAATGAAACAATTAAAATCATAAAACTATGACAACACATATAGATTTTGTACCAAAATGGGTACGCATTTCCGTTGGCGTTTTAGCCCTTTTAAATATCCTATTTGGCATAATGGGCTACTTTGATATGTCTATTTTATTTCACAACGGAGCAGGTTTGGATTTGACAAATGGGATTTTAAAGCAAGCCAGTAACGAGTTTGCAGCAAGGAATTTAGCGATTGGTTTGGGTTTGTTAATTGTAGCCTTAAAAGGCGTTCCTGAAAGTATTACAATTGTATTAATCATAAGAGCATTGGTAGAAATTCAAACCATAATTATGACTTTGGTTTCAGGTAAAGTTGATGCAATGATTGCAATGCCTTTGGTGTTTTTAACTGCAGAAATATTTTTGATTAAAACTTTAATTGGTGTTATTCAAAAACGTGACGCAAAATGAAAATATTAGGTTTAATACTATTTACATTTTTCGCCTTTTCAATCTTATGCAATGCACAAACCAAAAAAGTAAATTCAAAATTGGAATACATAGAAATAGCTAAATTCAAATTGAAGGAAGGCTTTACAACAGAGCAATTTATTGATGCCGAAAAAGCCGTAAGAAACGGATTAATAAAATCCCAAAAGGGGTTTATCAGTCGTGAATTAAGCACCGACAAAGACGGAAATTGGTTAATGGATATGCGTTTTGACACCAAAGCCAATATGGACGCATGGTTTGAAGCCTTAAAGCAAGACCCAACAATGAAAATTTTGGGGTCAATGATAGATTTTCCAACAGTACGAATGGAATTTTTTAACAAACAAATTTAAAATAAAATGAACAAAGTCAAATTTTTATCAATCTTAATCGCAATGTTTGCCGTTACAACTATTGCAACTGCACAAACAAAAAAAACAAAACAATCTATGGAAGTAAAAACTCAATACTTAGAGGTTGTTCGCTTCAAGTTAAAATCAGAAGTAACAAAAGAACAATTTTTAAAAGCCGAAAATGAAATCCGGGTCGGCAAAATCAAAAACCAAAAAGGTTATCAAGGCAGAGACGTTTATCAGGATACAGATGGAACTTGGCTTATCATCATTCGATGGGACGACAAAGAAAGTGCAGAAGCTTGGACGCCAATTTTTATGACCCTAAAAGAAGGTCAAGCCTTTGGTTCGTTAATGGATTTTTCAAGTGCAAGACAAGAACATTACACTTTAGTAAAGCCATAAATTAAATCAAAAATAATTTCAAAAGTTTCTTGTTTTCGAACAAGAAACTTTTTTTGTATTGTAGTAAACAGAAACGACAGAAGAAAAAGCACTACCGCTACAGCGGCTTGGCAAAAGTGGCGGTTTAGTGCTTCGTAATACAGTTTTTCGTAAATTTGAAGTGTGTGCTTTGTATGAACATTTGTGGTAAAAATCGCCACCTTCGCAAAGCCCGAAACCGTTAACGGTCATTGCAAAGGAGAACACAACCAACAGAAAATGAAACAGACAATTATTTATTTTGCATTGACAATTTTCACATTGACTTCGTGCAACGACAAAACAGAAAACACAGAAAAGAGCATGGCGACTACAACAAGCGACAGTTTGACTTTTAAAAATGGCTATTCGGAAGTGAATGGACTGAAAATGTATTATGAAATTCATGGACAAGGGAAACCAATTGTTTTAATTCACGGTGGTGGTTCGACAATTTAGACAAACTTTGAGAAAATCATTCCATTGCTTGCCAAAAACAGACAAGTAATTGCAATAGAACTTCAAGCTCACGGGCGGACAAATGACCGAAATGCTGACTTAACATTTGAACAGGATGCAGATGATATTGCTACACTTCTCAAAAACTTAAAAATAGACAAGGCGGACTTTTTCGGTTTTAGCAACGATGGGACAACTACTTTACAAATAGCTATTCGACACCCTGAATTAGTTGACAAAATAATTTTAGGTTCAGCACTTGCCAAACGAAACGGAGTTCCTGAATGGTTTTGGGGCTTTATGGAAAATGCCAAATTTGAAAATATGCCCGAACTTCTAAAAGATGGTTATAAAAAAGTTGCCGCAGACACAAATGGTTTACAAGTTATGCATGACAGAGATGCAAAGAGAATGGTAAACTTCAAAGATATTCCGGACGAGCAAATAAAATCTATCAAAGCCCCGACTTTAATCATTATTGGTGACAAAGACGTTATCACTCCAGAACACGCTATTGAATTGCACAGACTAATTTCAAATTCTGAATTAGCAATAATTCCGGGTGGACACGGACAATACATTGGAGAAATTACAACAATAACACCTGAATTTAAAGAAAGCGACCTTGTTGTTCCAATGATTGAAAAATTCCTTGACAAAAAGCCTACAAAATAATTCTGACCGACATGAACGAAAGAGAACAACGATCCGCTAACTGGCGTTAACCAAAATTATTTCAGCTTCATTGGTACAATATCAACAAAAATCTATTTTATATATAGAAAATTTAATATAGATGCTAAACTCACACTAAAGCTCGATCAAGAAATAATTAAAAAAGCTAAAAAATACGCTTCCAGGAGGAAACTTAGTTTGTCTCGTTTGATCGAAAACTACTTAGGTTCATTAACCTCTGGTCAGAAAAACGATGATGATGAAATTGAAATTTCACCATTTGTCAAAAGCTTACAAACTGGCGTAAACATACCGTCTGACCTAGATTACAAAAAAGAATATCACAAATATTTAACCGAAAAATATAAATAAGAAAGCGAATTTATGTTGACACAAACATAATGCTAGATCTTTTAGGCGAGCGCGAAGATTTCTATTTCGCCTCTGCAAAGATAGCGTCATTGGCTGACCAAAAGAAAGTTGCGCTTGTTTCTTTGCCGATTTCGTATGCAACGGTAAATTATTTTCTAGTAAACATGAAAATCCTAAAATAGCAAAAGAGAAACTATGGAAATTCAAATTGTTTAGTGAAATCTGCAAAATTGATGAAAGTATTATGGAAAAAAGTTTGAATTCAAAATTTTCTGATTATGAAGACGCTTTGCATCACTTCAATGCTATCGATTCATAGTGTGAAATTATAATTACACGAAATCCAAAAGATTTTAAAAATTCAATTCTTCCAATTATGAGTCCAAATGAACTTTTAAGAAGTATTAAATTTTAACTTCATCCAACCTCAGGCTTGATAAATTCGCTAATTTGAATTCAAAGGCAGTTCGGTGAAGTTGGCAAAATAGATTTTAAAAAAAATTTAAAGTTCTCGTAGAAATATTAAATCTAGATGACTCAGTAACTGAATTGGCTTTGAGCGATGATAATTTCTCAAAATTTGACATCCATTCCCTTAATAATAAATGTCCTTTCAACCATCCTCGCTCTCTTTGAATTGTGCTAATTTTACAGAAGGGTTTGCCATTTGTGGCACACACACAGCGCTAACAAGAAACTGGCGGCTCAGTGGTTATATGAAACTTTGCGCTTCTTACTAAATTTTGTGGTGGCAGATCCCTTACAGCGGTGCAGCGAAATCGCCAATTTATTCGAAGCCCAATAAGCTAAACACAAACAAAATAAAATCTATTACTACCGGAGTTATACGTAATTTTTAATTATATTTGTACGTAAAATAATGTATATGGACAAAAAACTCACACTTAGTCTGAATAAGTCAATTATCGAAAGTGCAAAAGATTATGCTAAATCGAATGATATTAGTCTATCGAAACTTATCGAGTCCTATTTATCCACGCTCATTAAACGTAATAAAAGTTCAACAGAAATTACACCACTTGTAGAAAGTTTAAGCGGTGTAATTTCACTGGACAAAGATTTTGATGTAAAAGATGCTTATGCAGATTATTTACTAGAGAAATATAAATGAGCAGATTACTAATTGATACTAATATTGTTATGGATCTTCTTTCAAAAAGAGAGAAGTTCTATGATGAAGCTGCCGCTTTATTTTCTCGCGCAGACAAAAAAGAACTGGTACTAACAATTACATCTTTAACATTTGCGAATACAAATTACATCCTAACAAAACTAAAATCGGCAAAGGAAGCAAGAGAGATTTTAAGAAAATTTAAAGTTCTGGTAGAATTATTAAATTTAGATGACAAAATAGCTGAATTAGCACTGAGTGATGAGAGTTTCCCAGACTTTGAAGATGGACTTCAGTATTACTCTGCTATCGAAAATCAAATCGATGTAATTATCACTCGAAATAAGAAGGATTTCAAAAATTCAAAAATTCCTGTACTATCAACGAAAGAATTTTTAGCTCTGATATAATGCCATTGGCCAATAGCTTAGACGGCCTCAACCGACTGCTCCGATGTCTGCTCCTCCACCACCCTACTTGCGCATCACTTGCAGGCTCCCTTTTATTTAACAAGTTTACCGCTGAAAAATTATACAGATATTAAAATGAAACAAATCATTACCATAGACTTTTACTTTCAAAATTTAGAGCACATTCCAATTATTGATGTCAGGTCACCTAGAGAGTTTGCCAAAGGACATATTCCCTATGCTTATAATGTTGATTTATTTACTGATGAAGAGCGCACAATAGTTGGCACTGCCTATAAAAAAGTGTCACAAGAAAGGGCAATTGAGCTTGGTTATGAATTTGTAACTCCCAAACTAAATGAATTTATAAATAAATCTATTGAGATTGCCCCTGAAAAAGTAGTTGTAGTGCATTGTTGGCGGGGAGGCATGAGGAGTAGCGCTTTTGCCGATCATCTTATCGAGCATGGTTTTAAAAAGGTTTACGTTATTGAAAATGGGTACAAATCTTTTAGAAATTATGTGTTGCGATCTTTTGAAGAACCTTTTAATCTTAAAATCTTAGGTGGATATACAGGCACAGGCAAAACTGAAATACTGCATTTTTTAGAAAAGAAAGGGCAACAAGTTGTTGACTTGGAAGGATTGGCTCACCATAGAGGTTCTGTGTTTGGAGGAATAGATCTTCCACCTCAGCCTACAACTGAGCAATTTGAGAATAAGCTCTTTTCAATATTAAGAAGATTAAATTCTAATATACCAATATGGATTGAGGATGAAAGTAGAATAATTGGGAATGTATCAATTCCTAATCTATTTTATCTTCGTATGAGAGATATGCCTGTATATTTCCTAAATATTCCATTAGAAAAAAGAATAGAACACCTTGTTAATACATACGCTAATCTAAACCAGGATAAGTTGGCTGCTGCAATTAGTCGAATAAGTAAAAGCTTGGATTCGATAAAGCTAAATTCGCTTTGGATGCGCTTGAAAACAAGAACTATAATCAAGTTGTAGAGATTATCCTTTTTTATTACGATAAATACTACTTAAAAGGATTACAAAAACGAGAAGAATCTTCAATTCAAACACTTGAAATCACCTCCGCGAATCATGAAGAAATTGCGGATATTTTAATAAGTTTAATAGATCAGAATAATGGATGAATCAATAAAAATGACAAGCTACAGCCATGGTGCCGGTTGTGGCTGCAAAATATCACCCAAAGTATTAACTACCATATTAAAATCTAGTTCCATCCAAATTGATGACCCTCGCCTTTTGGTAGGTAACGATACCAGAGATGATGCTGCGGTCTATGATATGGGTAATGGAACAGCCATCATTAGTACTACAGATTTTTTCTTACCCATAGTTGACGACCCTTTCACCTTTGGAAGGATTGCCGCTACCAATGCGATAAGCGATGTATATGCTATGGGAGGAAAACCATTAATGGCGATAGCAATCTTAGGGTGGCCGATTGACAAAATAGCTCCTGAAGTTGCCGCTCAAGTAATGGAAGGTGGTAGAAAAGCCTGTTCTGATGCAAATATTATACTTGCCGGAGGCCATAGTATAGATAATCCTGAACCTATATTTGGACTTGCAGTTACCGGATCGGTTGTAATCTCGAATTTAAAACGTAATGATACCGCTCAACCAGGAAGCATACTTTATTTAACCAAACCTTTAGGTATTGGTATTTTAGCAACCGCACAAAAGAAAGGTATTTTAGAAGAGGACCATATAGATATTGCTGCCAATTCGATGGTTATTCTAAATGATGTTGGATCAGAACTCTCAGAAATAGAGGCGGTTACAGCTTTAACAGATGTAACTGGATTTGGGCTAATGGGACATTTATTGGAAGTGTGTGAGGGCAGTAATGTCTCCGCGAATATTAACTATAACAAAGTGCCGATTTTCAAAGAAATTCATAGCTATCTTGATAAAAAATGTATACCCGGAGGAACGCTAAGAAACTGGGACAGTTACGGTCACAAGCTAAAAATTGAAGACGAAACGCAACGACATATCTTATTTGATCCACAGACCAGTGGAGGATTACTAATTGCTGTCAAAAAGAAGCTGCTCAAAAAGTGGAATCCATATTAAGAAGTAAGGGCCTTTATGCTGAACCAATAGGAGAGATCATAGAAAGATCAGAATTGCCAATATATATTAATGAAAAATAATATTTATAAATACAATTTTAAAAAACAAAAAAACATTGTACAATCGAGTAGATAGCCTCATCCGATCGCTCCTATGAGATGCGCCTCTCCCAACACCCTGCGAACGCGAGCGTATAATCTCCAAAAGCCTCGCCCTCTTGTTGCCTTAATTCATTACCTGCAGCCTTAAAACATATATTACAAAATATAAAATTAACAAAATCGATGAGTAAATTTCATTACGCTTTTAAAGTAAAAGATATAAAGACAACTCGAAAGTTCTACATTGAAATTTTGGGTTGTGAAGAAGGAAGATCAACTGAAAATTGGATTGATTTCAATTTTTTTGATAATCAATTATCCGCTCATGTAAGTGATAATTTTCCAAAATTAGACTATTGTGGAAAAGTGGATGGAATTATTGTTCCAATACCCCATTTTGGATGTTTATTGGAAATCGATCAATTTCAAAGAATCCAGAAAATACTTGAGAAGGAAAAAATCGAATTTTTGGTTAAACCACAAAAAAGATATGAAGGTAAAGCCGGAGAACAATTAACAATGTTTGTCTTTGATTTCAGCGGAAATCCATTAGAATTTAAGGCATTTACAAATAGTAACGAAGTTTTTTCAATTTTATGAAAAAGCCAGCAGGTATCACCCTATATAAGCGGTAGCTTGTTTCTTTTTGAAATCAAATCTATTGGTAAATTAATTGGTTATCTAGCCGCCAGATGTCAATGGATAGTCTCTAGTTTCTGACTTCAGACCTCTGGCTTCTACTCTTTTAAAATAATGACGACTTATTCATCATTATATTGACGACTTATTCGTAATTTTGCATGATGGACAGCAGAGCGATATTACATATGGATCTGGATACATTCTTTGTATCGTGTGAAAGGTTGCAGGACAGCAGCCTTGAGAATAAACCAATACTCATTGGTGGTACCAGTGGGCGCGGCGTCGTGGCGTCCTGCAGCTATGAAGCACGCAAGTATGGTGTTCATTCTGCCATGCCTATGAAGATGGCGCGCGACAGATGTCCGGAAGCTATCGTGTTGAAAGGTGATTCGATGCTGTACTCCAAATATTCTCAAATGGTGGGAGAGATCATTAAGGAAGCTGCTCCGGTATATGAGATCGCCTCCATTGACGAGTTTTACCTCGACCTAACCGGTATGGACAAGTTTTTCGGATGCCTGAAATATGCGTCCGAACTGAGGACAAAGATCATCCGTGAAACAGGGCTGCCTATCTCATTTGGGCTTTCTCAAAATAAGACTGTATCTAAGATCGCCACCGGAGAAGCCAAGCCAAACAATCAGATCCGCATCGACCTGGGCACCGAAAAAGAATTTCTAAGCCCACTTTCTGTCCGCAAGATCCCGATGGTAGGATTAAAAACATTTCAAACACTCTGCGAAATGGGCATCCGTCGCATCAATACCGTCCAGAATATGCCCATACAAATGATGGAAGGTGCCCTGGGACAGAATGGTGTGGCCATCTGGAAAAAGGCGAATGGCATCGACACATCACCGGTGGTGCAATATAACAAACAGAAATCCATATCTTCTGAACGTACCTTCGACAAAGACACCATCGACGTGACAAGACTAAAATCGATCCTCGTAGCCATGGTCGAAAGCCTCATTTTACAACTAAGAAGGGAAAATAAAGTCTGCGCCTGCATCACAGTTAAGATTCGCTATTCTGATTTCGATACCAAGACCCTACAGAAAAAAGTCCCTTATACCGCAGCCGACCATGAGATCCTGCCGATAGTCGCCGGTCTTTTCGACAAATTATACAACCGTCGCGTCCTCGTCAGGCTGATCGGACTCCGCTTCAGCGAACTTGTGCAAGGCAGCCACCAGTTCTCCTTGTTTGAGGACTCTCCTAAATTAACCAGCCTTTATCAATCTATGGATCATATCCGCGACCGGTTCGGTGATCGTGCCGTCATGCGGGCTTCAGGTATGGAGATAAAGTCGATGAGCAGAATGAATCCGTTCAATGGAAAGAATCAGCAGACGGACGGTACATTTTAAGAAGGTAAGAAGGCGAGGAAGTGAAAAGGTCGTTCCGTAAGGTTACTGATTACTAATTACTGATTGCTGATGGCTATTAGCGGATGGCTGATGGCTTCGATGTGGATAATTGATAAGTCCGATTCTGATTGTTCTGATTTATTTGGAATATGTTTCATTAATTCGCAAACAGCTTTCGCAATTCGCTGGAGGGAAACGACCTTTCAGGCCTTCTTTTGACTGTAAGCTTAAGGCAATAAACTTTAGGCTGGAAATCGACTCTATTAAGTCACCTAGAACCAAACTCCAAATACCAGACAATCTCTATTTAATTCATATATCTACAGCTCAATATTCGCCTTTGATATAATTCCAGAAGTTCCGCCAGCTCTCATTACCCATTACCCATTACCTATTACTCATTATCAATTCTAAAGGTGAGAAAGTGAGATGGTGAGAAGGTCGTTCTTTACAAAATTTGTGGTAATCTTCAATTACGGATTACTGATTACTGATTACTGACTACTGATTGCTGAAAGCTTCGATGTGGATAATTATTAAGTCCGATTCTGATTACTCTGATTTATTTGGAATATATTTCATTAATTCGCAAACAGCTTTCGCAATTCGCTGGAGGGAAACGACCTTTCAGGCCTTCTTTTGACTGTAAGCTTAAGGCAATAAACTTTAGGCTGGAAATCGACTCTATTAAGTCACCTAGAACCAAACACCAAACAATCTCTATTTAATTCATATAACTACAGCTCAATATTCACCTTTGATATAATTCCAGAAGATCCGCCCGCTCTCATAACCCATTACCCATTACCCATTACTTATTACTCATTACCCATTACTGATTACTAATTACCCATTACTGATGGCTATTGGCTATTGGCTATTGGCTTCCATGTGGATAATTATCAAGTCCGATTCTGATTACTCTGATTTATTTGGAATATGTTTCATTAATTCGCAAGCAGCTTTCGCAATTCGCTGGAGGGAAACGACCTTTCAGGCCTTCTTTTGGCTTTTAGTTGGGGGCAATAAACTTTAAGCTGGAAATCGACTCAATTAAGTCACCTAGAAACAAACACCAAACAACCTCTATTTAATTCATATATCTAAAGCTCAATAATCGCCTGTGATATAATTCCAGAAGTTCCACCCGCTCTCATTACCCATTACCCATTACCTATTACTCATTATCAATTCTAAAGGTGAGAAGGTGAGAAGGTTAGAAGGTCGTTCTTTACCAAAATTTGTGGTAATCTTCAATTGCTGATTACTGACTACTGATTACTGACTACTGACTACTGATTACTGATTCCCTCTCCTAACCAACTTAAATGCAGGAATAGAGATCAATATCAAAACAATGCTGATGACCAAACTTTTGAAGTCGTTGATAGAAAAGAAAATAATCAGGGCAAAAGTAGAAATGAGTGCTATAATAGTTGTCCATGGATATGCCCAGGCTTTATAGGGACGTTTCATATCAGGGTACTTTTTTCGTAGAAAAATAACTGAATAAAAAGTCAAGCCTAAAATTAAAACTCCTAAAAATGACCCCAAAGCAAAGAGCTGATCAAAGGAACTAATGACAACTAGGATAGCCTGAAGAATGAAGGAAAAGATCAAAGCAAAGACAGGACTTCCACCAGAATTGACCACTGTTGCGCGTTTTAAGAATAATCCGTCCCTACCTAAACCAAAAAGAATTCTTGCAGGGATCATCATATAGGCATTGAGAATATTGATCAAAGAAAACAATGCGAATAATACCATAATGATAAAACCTGCCTTACCAAAGACCAGTTCAGCAGCTTGTGATGCAACTAAAGGATTATTTGCAGCTTGATCCACAGGGACTACGTAAAATAAAGCAGCATTGATCAACAAATAGATAGCAATGATAATAAGTGTACCTATAAAAAAGGATCTAGGCAAATTCTTTCCCGGATCGGTGTCTTCCTCAGCAAATACAGCTGCATTCCACCACCCGTTATAAGCACCTGTGATAAACTGAAGCGCAATAAAGAAAGGTAGTAGCAGGCTTTTCGGTTCGCCAAGATGAGTTACCACCTCTGCAGGATTTACTGAGGCCGATCCCCATCCGAAACAGGCAATGATTAAAAAGAGGAAAAACAATACTTTGATAACAGAGGTAATCTGCTGAAATATACTACCAGTCCTGGTTCCTAATAAATTGAGGCCCACAAAAGAAGACAATATGAGAAGTCCCATAATGGTTTTACTAAGTGGAATATTTGGAAAAAGTAACAAGAGGTATTCACTGATGACGATGCTATAATAAGCAGGCGCCATCGCATTGACAATGTAATCAAACCAACCTACGATAAACCCAAAGTAATTCCCAAAGGCAATTTTAACATAATTATACATTCCGCCTGCCTTTGGCATCATAGCAGCGAGTTCTGCATAAGAAATGGCAGAGATAAACATATAAAGCCCTCCTACCAACCAACATAAAAGGATAAGCCAGATATTAGGTAATTGCGCTGCTATAGTACCCGGCGTCCTTAGAATACCGACACCGATCGTACCGCCAATTACGATGGCAATACCGAAGCCTAGTCCAAGGACCTTTTTGAGTTGATTTTTTTCTGAATTATTTACTACTGACATAGAGTTATATCAGGTAAAGAAACAAAATATAATGGAAAAAAACTTAATCAAATGCCGGTAAAGGACTATTTGTGGCTCTCCTGTTGGGTCGCAAATTCCCGTCCTTAATGAATGCCGCCTTAAGTCCGGACAGCAAGGACTTCCACCAATAACTAAAAACTGATTTCATTGGACTACGAGGATAATTAATTTTACCAGTGAGATCTGCATTAATAACTTTGTTGATCTTGATAAGCTGGTTAATGGCAATGGTCTTAAAAATGGCTACTTTATCAGGGTTCTTTGGCTTGAAAGCGTTGACCTTTAATTCTTTATAGGAAAAATTCACCCTACCTGTAGCAAGCTTATCATCATAAGTAAACTGAAAACTCAAAGTATCTAATAATCCGGACTTAACTTCAATAAGGACAGCTGACTTAAGAATACTATTCAATTCTGTAAGCTGAAATGGTGCAATGTGACCTGAAGCTTTGTATTTTTCAATATTATTAAAGGGAAAAGTGAATTGTACATCCATAAGCCCTTTATCCATAAACCTTGCTTTTACATTCAAAATATTCGAAAGCTTTGAAGTATCGTTAGTGAAATCATTAGCATTGATATTCAAATTACTGAAAAATATTCTTCCTGGATCCCTTTCCTTCTTGTTCAGTTCTTCATATGCTACGAAGCTATTATTAACTTCCAACGTATCAATATTAAAAAAGACTTTGAACTTTTTAAGTATATCTGTTGGTAATTCAGATAATGTAGTTTTTTTATTTGGGTTAATTTTATCTCGATACACTTCAAGCTGAAAGTCCATTAGTAATTTACGTGCTCTCAGATACATTGAATTTTGATCCCAAAGAGTCAATCCAAGTAAATGAATTGACTTGGAATATGCAGTGATACGATCCACCTGATGATCAAAATAGGTAGGGAAATCAGCTTTAGAATATTGAGGTATCACACTTATGGAATCAAGAAGAAGATCTTGTTTGCTTTCATCATAGTGCGCCTTCTGAATAGTAACTTTATGTTTTCCCTTATCCATTTTCATGGCAATATCAGCCGAACTTAGCCCTTCAAATTCATACTTAAGCGGTTTTTTTTGCAAAGAATCAATCCTGAAACCATCTATCATCAATTTATTAAGATTGGTGATCATGCCGAGACTATCATTAGCATCCCATCGTCTCCATTCAATATTATCAAAAACTATATTATGGATCTTTATGCTTCTAAGTTTAGACTTTTCATCTTCAGGCTTATTGTATGTTTTCAATTTATATTTAGCATGAGTCTCCACTTCAACACCGGAGATATTAAGTTTGCGAATGTCCAAGTGATCCAGGAAAAGCACCTTTTTTATATCGATATTTACCAGATTGATCTTCCTTATTGTGGCATGAAAGACACTATCCTTTTCATTCAATGCAGAAACATTGATTTGAGAAAGCACCACAGATCTATTAAATAAACCTATCTGCACATTGGCATAATCAACTTGAATTCCTCTCTTTTTTAAATTTTCTATTTGTACCCTTAGTACTTTTTTAACCTGAACCTCTGCAATTATCCTTGCTACTTCAATTAGTAACAATAAACAGCCGAGAATTAGTAAAATTATAGGAAGATGTTTTTTCTTTTGCTTCATTCAGTGATCTGATTCATTATTTCATGTCAAAACTAAATTATTTTAAATATTTAAGAAATAAATTTTAACAGTTGAAAAATAGTAAATATGTGGAGAATATTTAGTTTTAGAACATTAACCCAATTTCCTAACTAGAAAATTTTAACATTCTTTCATTTGTTTAACGCAACATTAATGTTATTCGTGCGACTACAGCTTAAACTAAATCGTTTTATTTACATCCAATAGGTAATTAAATGATCTGCAGATCCAAAATTATTGAATGTGGATAAAACGATTTAACAAAAGATATTTAAATTTTAAATTAAAAAATCATGAAAAACAAGAGCGTATTATTTGGTGTTTTCATTTTTAGTATTTTTTTCAGCTTAACAGCATTTAGTCAAGCTGATATAAAGGCTGATTCAACAGGTTTGCCTGGAGACAATTTTAGTTTGCAGGGAGCTATGGACTTATTTAGCAAAGCAACTTCACCGGAAGAATTTGAAAAAGCTATAAATGACGAGAAGAATAATGTGAACAATCTGGATCTCAATGGCGATGGAGAGATTGATTATATCAAAGTAATAGACAAAAAAGAAAATGATGTCCATGCCATTGTGCTTCAAGCAGTTATTTCAGAAAATGAAAGCCAGGACATCGCTGTTATCGAAATAGAGATGAAAGGTAAAGATGACGCTATTGCACAAATAGTGGGAGATGCTGATATCTATGGTAAAGACGTATACGTAGAACCGGCGATGGAAGAAACTCAAAATGATATCAGAGTCAACGGTGATGTAAAAAGCGGCCCTTCACCATTTGAATACAAGGCTCCTGTTAGATTGTATTTCAACGTATGGGCATGGCCTTGTGTGAGGTTTATCTATCAACCTGCTTATATAGTGTATGTTTCTCCTTGGCATTGGCACCGCTATCCATCATATTGGAATCCATGGAGACCAATGTATTGGCATAACTTCTATCCAAGATCTTATCATTACCACAATCATTACCATGTGATTAGTCAACCAAGGTGCTATAAAGCACGAGCGGCTTACAATCCACATAGAATGACTTCAAATACAGTCAAAGTACGCAATGAAAAAGTTGTCAATAATTACAGAACAACCAATAAGATAGTGATCAGAAATGAGGGCAGTCGTGGCCGCTCAGTTGACCGTGCAGACAGACTTGACTCCCGAAGCAATGTTGACAAAACTTCACGCTCTGATCAACGAACTACTCCTAAGGCGGATAGCCGTGACAGACAAAGAACTCAACCTTCTGATCAAAGGCAGCAAAGATCTGATGTAAGAGAAAACCAAAGAGGATCGTCTGAAAGAAACAGGAGTGAGCAAAATAACCCTTCACAGCGCTCAGAACCGCGCACAGCTCCATCCAGAGATAACAAACCTCAAAGGCAAGAGAGAAATTCCCACCCTGAAAAAGTGGAGAAAAGTAATAGCAGACAACAAAGGTCTGATGTAAAAAGAAGCGAAAGAAGCAATTCCAAAGCTCCTTCCGGTCAAAACAGATCGAGTGGACAAGGAAAACGTTCAGGAAGAGGGTAGTATTTTTTTATATTCAAGGCAGGCTGCAGAATCTACACAGAATTCTGTGGCTTGCTTTGTTTTTCAATTGATAAAGTTTCAGTGTTAGAAATGAAACTCTAAAAACGTTGGTATTATTAAATTAAAAATTAGAAATTAGAATAAAACTCCGATGGTTGTATCAAGCAAAAAGTACTATTTTGTTAGAATATTCTTAATATTTTTTCAAGAATAAACATACGGATCACATAAATCGTTACTTACTTACAAAAACAAAACATGCAATTTCAAAAGCTAATATTTTTTTCTATTCTTTGTCTTTTAACTTTGAACTTAAATGCTCAAAGTGACTTATTCTCAAAAGCTAAGAAAGCTGCCAAAGAAATAACTTCCGGCAATGGAAACGTTTCGCTTTCAAATGACGAAGTTGTTGCCGGGCTTAAAGAAGCTCTTACAATAGGCGCGGAGAACTCTGCTGGACTCGCTTCAAAAGTTGATGGATTTTATAAAAACCCAGCAATCTTTATTCCATGGCCTCAAGAAGCCCGGAATATGAAAGAAAAGCTTGTTGCAATAGGCATGAGCAAGCAAGTTGAAGACTTTGAGGCATCGCTTAATAGAGCTGCTGAAGAAGCAGCGAAAAGTGCTGCTCCGATTTTTGTCTCAGCTGTCAAAAACATGACTGTTAAAGATGGTTTTAACATCCTCAAAGGTGCTGATACTTCTGCCACCAATTATCTTAGGACAAACACTTCTGAATCTTTACGAAATACCTTCACGCCAATAGTCAGAAGTGCAATAGATAAAGTCAAAGTAACCTCTTACTGGACACCTTTGATTACTACCTATA
Organism: Candidatus Brachybacter algidus; assembly: GCA_016711705.1. GTDB lineage: Bacteria > Bacteroidota > Bacteroidia > Chitinophagales > Saprospiraceae > Parvibacillus > Parvibacillus algidus. The sequence continues at coordinate 1,169,834 of JADJSK010000001.1, forward strand.
ACAAAATTCCCTTTGTTCAAAAACAAAATCCTGACCTGGAGGCATATGTAACGAATAAAGCAATCGACGGACTTATGGTATTGATTGCTAAAGAAGAGATCAATATTAGAAACAATGCTGCTGCACAGGTCACTGATCTTCTGAAGAAAGTATTTGGCAAGAAATAAGTTTAAATAGGGGTAGTTAATTTTTTTTAACCTCTGACGTTGAGTGTCTGACTACTTACTGCCGATCACACTGAAATAAGGACTTTTAACACAATGGAATTTTATTTCATGATTTACAGATTCTATAAGTTTTATCTGTTCAGTGCTGGATGAAATGTGATTTGAGAGATTGGATTTTATTTTTCGTAATTAATATAGTCATCACATAGAGTGCCTTTATACTTCGTAATTTAATAAATGTCACAAAGCGATTTTGTCTTCGACAAATTTTTTGCATAGATCGAACGATTCCTTCATTACTACTGACTGCTGACTGCTGACCACTGACAACTGACTACTGACCACTGACTTCTAATATCTCGAATCTAGTGTATATCTAACATCATTATTCAATCCTGATCCAATAAGATCCACCATGTCTTTCCACATTTTTCATAGAATCACCATCCCAAATAGGACTTAAGATGGACGAAAGTTCTTTATCTTCTGAAACAAAGTAATTTGGAAAGATTGTTTTATATTTTTCCGGGTTGGCCAGCAGATACATGGCTAGACCATATTGCTCAGAATATGCCCTATCACACATAAACTGAGGATAATCATATGGCAGATAGATATCATGAATGTGAACGATAACACCTTTTTTCAGCCTTGGAAGAATTTCCATATAAAAAACCATAGAATCCGAATTTGGAAGTATTCGATGAGAGTTGTCCACGAAAAGAATATCATTTTCTTCCAGTAGATCAACAATGTCAAAATCAAGGTTTTCAAATGGTTTTCTGTGAACTTCATCAGCCAGGCTATCAATTTCCGCACGAGGCATAGGGTCAATCGAAATAATTTTAGTAGTAAGGCCTAACTCTTTCTTCGCTTTATATGCTACTTTGGTTGAATTGCCAGAGCCTATTTCAATATATTTTGAAGGTTTGAATTTGGCTAAAATGGCATAAATCGCAATAATGTCCAGCCCCGGCAAAAATCCATTATTCCAAGCCGGCTTGATAGAATCTTTTTCAATACTGCTATCGTTGATTATCCAAAATTGCTCTTTATACTTTAATGCTTCCTTCAGAATCAATTCATAATCACTTCTATGTGCATTTATAATTTCGTATAGACCTTTATGAGCAGGTAAGCCATGCCCATAGCGCGGCCTCATATCCACTTTATAATCAAGAAAAATATTTTGGAACTTTGGGCTTAAAAATCTATAAATACTTTTTAACATAGAAAAATTTTAAAACAGGATCTCCTGGATCTAAAAATTATTGGCAAAAGTAATTATTCTAAATTAATACCACCGTCAAAACTATTTTATTGGATTTTGCGTAATAATACCATGGCACACGAAAGGGTCATAAAAAAATCGTAAAAAAAGTTCGTATGAAGCAATTTATCTATGCATTTATATTCATGATCTTAAATTTCTACAATCCGACAAGTATGCTGGGACAAGTTAAAAATGATAAAATGAATGTTTACTTTATCAGTGGATTAGGTGCGGATAAAAGGGTATTCCAAAATCTGAACATAGATCCAAAGTTCAATGTAATTAATATAGAATGGATCGATCCTAAAAGAAAAGAGACCATTGAGGATTATGCGGGAAGACTTATCTCCCAAATAGATACAACGAAACCCTTTCAAATAGTCGGCTTATCATTTGGAGGTATGATGGCAACAGTTATCTCGGAGAAGATTCGTCCGGAACAAATAATCCTGATATCCAGCAATTCTGTGGGCAGGCCAATAGGGAAATTCTACAGAGGACTTATTGGATTTGTGCTCCTAAGTCCATTCTCAGCACCTTTCCTAAAATCAACTAATAAATTTACCTACAATCTTTTTGGTACCCATACCCTTGAAGAAAAAGCTTTATTAAAATCTATCCTGAAAGATACTGACGCAAAGTTTCTAAAATGGGCACTGAAAGCAATTGGTAAATGGAAACAGCCCAATAAGTCACCCTTCGCTTATCAAATCAATGGAAGTGCAGATAAAATGGTTAAGCTTGAATATGTCGATGCCGATAAAGTGATTAAAGGTGGCGAACATTTTATGGTACTTTCAAAAGCAGAAGAAATATCTAAAGTTATTAATGCTCAATTACTGAAAAAATATCAATAAGGCAGATTCTTAAGGATAATTCAATTATTATTTTTAATATTGAATATGTTTAGATCAATATTAATAGTTGGGTTGGGCGGTGCCATTGGAGCGGCATTAAGATATATCATTAATATTTTGACCTATAAGTTTCAGTTTTCTGAGATTCCTATTGCTACTTTTCTTGTTAATATTATCGGTTGCTTCCTGGCAGGGTTGTTCCTTAATCTAATTGAAAAGAATATTCAACTTTCAGATGACCTGCGCTTACTTCTAATAACAGGATTTTGTGGAGGCCTTACAACATTCTCGGCATTAACCATTGAAGAATATTCATTTATATCGAATAAACAATTCTTACTTGCATCTGTATATCTTGGGGTTACAGTAACATTAGGATTAGTAGCTTTTTGGTTGGGCAGTCTATGGTTCAAATCTTAAATTAACAGATTATGAGAAGTTCAACAATAAAAACAAAAAGAGAGCTTTTTTATCTGATTGTATTGTGTGTTTTTTTAAATCTCAAGTTGAATGCCCAGGATAGCTCATTTGTTATTAATCCAGCTCTCATTGGTGCCATCTTTCCCAACTTTGACTATAGCCTCAAAACATACAATCCTTTATTAATTCCTTATATACCATTTTCAAAAGGTAATTTCTACGGTGAAGTGCGGCATAATTACGATCGCAATGGCACACTTGGGCTTTATGGCGGCAGAAGCTTTATGGTTGGAAAAACGGGCTTGAATATCTTCACACCTCAATTAGGCATACTTTTAGGCGATTATCAGGGCGCCTCATTCCAGTTTTACTACAATCTCATCCATCCAAAAGTCGAATTCAACCTCACCAACCAATACTCTGTGATCCTCAATGATCGTCCAAATTTTTATTTTAATTGGTCAGACATTCAATTTCCAATTTTCAATAAATTCAGGGCAGGTGCTACGGTGCAAATATTTTGGGATAATACGATCAGAATGATTGATCCCGGTATTTTAATTGGTTACAGAACAGATAAACTATATCTTATGTTATCCTCTTTCAATCCCTGGGATAAAGAAAAACATTTTATATTTTTTGCAGTTCAATACAAAATAGTCTTATAATTCAAAATGTTAAAACTCATTGATGGATTTGATAAAGATTAGAAAACTTGAAATTAAAGACAATAAAGCTATTGCCGTCATCATTAGGGAAGCTTTAAAAGATTTTGGGGCAGATCTTCCCGGAACTGTATACTACGACCCTACTACTGATGACCTTCATAGTATTTTCAAAACTCCCAATTCAAATTACTTTGTAGCAATAGTGGATGGCAACATCGTCGGAGGTGGTGGTTATTTCCCCACTGAAGGGTTGAATTCTGACACTTGTGAATTGGTCAAAATGTACATAAATGCATCCTTTCGTGGAAAAGGAATTGGCAAGATGCTGCTGGATCAAGCAATTGAACATGCTATAAAAGATGGTTTTAAGTATATGTATCTTGAAACGCTTCCTCAGCTGAGCCTGGCTGTCAATATGTATAAGAAATATGGCTTTGAAAATTTAAATGGACCTCTAGGTAATTCCGGTCACTTTGGATGTAATATGTGGATGGGGCGGGAATTGTGAATAAGGAGGCAATGGGTAATGGGTAATTTGTAATTGATAATCGGTAATCGGTAATCGGTAATCGTTAATATGCTAAAATTTCACGAAGTAGATAAAGTTCATTTTTAGAAAAAACCTGAAAGGTTGGCATTATTATAGAAAAAAAGAATATAATTCTTCCATAACCCCGAAGGCGGTGGCATTATGATGAAATAGAGGTCAGAAAGTGAAGAAGTGAGGAAGTGAGAAGGTGAGAAATGATAAAATATGAGTGATGAGTGATCAGGTGATATGTGATCAAGCGATGTGTGATAGTATGATCGATTGATAAATGAACTACATCATCTCGTTTCCACAAAAAGCCAAAAGCCAACAGCTAAAAGCCAAAAGCCCCTTCAAATATATGGAGATAGATAAAGCAGCTAAAAAAACCTGAAAGGTTGGCATTATTATAGAAAAAAAGAATATAATTCTTCCATAACCCCGAAGGCGGTGGCATTATGATGAAATTGAGGTTAGAATGTGAGAATGTTAGAAGGTGAGAATGTTATAAGGGCATTTCTTAAGTTATATTAGAAAATAGCAAAGTTAATCCCCTCATCATCTGTTTCCACACAGTGATGTACATGAACGTTGACACTAAAAGTGTGGAAAACTTTCTAAATTTAAAGTTATGACAAAAAAAGTTAGAAGGTTATTTTCAGAAAGTTTCAAAAAGGAAAAGAAAATCTGGTCAGTCATTTCAACGGGTCTCGGTCGGGGGGGAGGAAGGGAACACCCCAAAGGTTAGTATGAAGGGAAAAAAACCGGAGGGGGGGGGGGGACAAATAGGGGACGGCATTTATTTTGCCTCAAAGATGTGTACCTCATCTATTAGCTTACCCTTCCAAAATAGAAGCAAAACAGGGGAAGCGGGGAAAAAAAAAAAAAAAGGGGATATTTGTAAACCTCAATTGAAATCATGATCCATCACAGGGCCAACAGCCAATAGCCAAAAGCTAATAGCCAACAACCTACTCCTCCTCGTCTGATCCCATCTGATTATCCTCACGCAACTTTCTCATCATTTCATCAACTTTATGGATCTCATCCAAAGTATCATCAAGATAAAAAACGATGTCCGGAACTCTGCGCACATGTTTCCTAATGCGGTTGTAAAGGTTCTTTTTAACTTCATGAATAGCGGCTTCAAGCTCAAGAAGAACAGCCTGCTTATTTTCACTGTTAAAAATACTCAAATACACCTTGGCTAAAGCCAGATCCGGTGTCACATTGACTGAAGTGACAGTCACCATTGCTTCCGGGCCATAGATATAGTGACCATCGGCCTGAAGTACAATACTAATATTTCTTCTGAGTAATTCTGCTATTTGTAATTTCCTGAAAGACATTTCAATTCTATTTTATCTATTCTCCATTGATTAACGAAAAGAACAAAGGTAATTATTTCTAAGAATATGAATGTGAAGTTAATCAAGCCCAGTTAGGGATAGCTTCTACTAATCTTTTGGTATAATCATTCTGAGGGCTGTTAATCACATCCTGAGTCACACCCGATTCCATTATTTTTCCTTGGTTCATGACGAAAATTCTATCCGCTATAAAGTTAACCACAGACATATCATGAGTGATAAAGAGCAAGGAAAGACCTAACTCTTCCTTCAGGTCTTTAAGCAAATTTAACACCTGTGATTGCACGCTTACATCAAGTGCAGCCACTGATTCATCACAGATGAGTAGCTCTGGTTCAAGGGCTAATGCTCTTGCTATACTAATCCTCTGACGCTGTCCTCCACTAAATTCATGTGGATATCGACCAGCATGTTCTTTTAATAATCCTACCTGATCGAGCAAACTATGCAAGCGAGAAGTTCTTTCCTGTTTGGTTTTAAATAGATTATGAACGATAATTGGCTCCATTATAGCCTCTCCAACCTTCATTTTGGGATTCAATGAAGAATACGGGTCTTGAAAAATAATTTGAATTTTTTTGCTGTTTGCTTCCAGGCTGATTCTGATTGACTAAATAACTCTTTACCATAAAGGAATGCCTTACCGGATGCAGCTTGCTCCAGGTGCACTAATGTCCTGCCAAGCGTAGATTTTCCGCAACCACTCTCTCCCACTACACCTAGTGACTCCCCTTTTTGAATAGAAAATGATAAGTCATCAACAGCATTTAAATAATTAGTTGTTTTCCCCCAGAAATTTTTCTTTAGAGGATATTTTACTGTGAGGTTCTCAACTCTTAATATTGGCTCTGCATCACGGTCAGGAGTTACTAAGTGCTTCCTTTCAAGAGACTTCTTGTCTTCATTTTGAGTAAAGGCCAAAGATCCATCGCGGTCACTAATATTTACAAAATCGGAAACTACGGGTAATCTTTCCAATTTTTGATAAAGTGGAGGTTTACAAGCAATTAATCCATGTGTATAAAGATGCTTAGGATGTTTTAATACTTCTTCTGTCAATCCTTCTTCCAGAATTGAACCTTTATACATCACATTGACCCTGGAAGTAATAGATCTTATGACACCAAGGTCATGCGAGATAAATAAGATTGATATTCCAAACTCATCCCTGATATTCACCAAAAGATCCAGGATCTTCTTCTGTATAGTCACATCAAGGGCCGTTGTTGGTTCATCCGCAATCAATAAATCAGGATGGCAGCTGATAGCCATCGCTATCATCACACGCTGAATCTGGCCTCCTGAGATCTGGTGCGGATAGCTATTGTATATTCGAAGAGGCTCAGGCAGTCCCACTTTTTTAAAAAAATCTAATGTCGCATCCTTAGCCTGTTGTTTTGAATATTTTAAGTGCAGCCTGGTCATTTCATCTACTTGATATCCACAAGTAAATACTGGATTAAGTGAAGACATCGGCTCCTGAAATATCATTGAGATCGACTTGCCTTTAATCTTGCGAAATAGATTATCCTCTAATCCAATAAGTTGCTTAGTCTTCCCTTCGTGATTATATTCAATAGAACCTGTGATCTTTGCATTGTCAGCTGGCAGCAATCCTAATAATGACAGTCCGGTGACAGATTTACCGGATCCTGACTCACCGACTAATCCTATGATCTCCCCTCTATTTATATTGAGATCAATGCCTTTGATCACCTCATTTATTCTTCCTTCTGTATTAAAAGCAATCCGAAGGTCCTTAACTTTTAGTAATTGATTTTCCATGATTTATAATCTCACTTGCCGAAAATATTCCCATAAAACAATTCCCAAACTTACAGAAATGTTGAATGAATGTTTAGTGCCTACTTGAGGAATCTCAACAGCACCATCACATAATGAAAGTATATCTTTAGATATTCCCATCACTTCATTACCAAAGATCAATGCCAGTGGTGTTTTGGGGAATATTTTATGTTCAAGGGAGGTAGAATCTGTGGTCATCTCCACGGCAATCACCTCAAACCCTTTTTGTTTAAGTTCCTTGATACAAAGTTCAGTAGAATTGTGATAATGCCACTCCACGGAATTTGATGCACCAAGAGCGGTCTTTAGTATTTCTTTATGAGGAGGCGTGGCTGAGATACCGCACAATTCAATACTTTTAATACCAAAGGCATCTCCTGTTCTAAAGGCTGAACCAATATTCAAACCTGAACGGAGATTATCCAGGATGATCACAACAGGATACTTTTCCTGCTCCTTAAAGGTCTCTAAAGAAACCCTGTTCAATACCTCATATGATTTTTGTTCCATCAAGACATTTGATGACTTTCATGATATTCAATGGCCTTTTTTACAAATTCAACAAACAAAGGATGAGGTATTTCTACCGTACTTTTAAGTTCCGGATGGAATTGAACACCCACAAACCAAGGATGATCTTCAAGTTCGATGATTTCAACAAGATCATTCTCCGGATTTACTCCTGATATCACTAATCCTGCCTTTTGTAATTTGGATCTGTATTCATTATTTAATTCCCAGCGATGTCTATGTCTCTCCTGAATTAAGGATTCGTGATAGGCGGAATCAGCTTTACTCCCCTTTGTAATTTGACAATTGTAAGCACCAAGACGCATCGTTCCACCTTTTTTCTTGATATTTTTTGATCTTCCATTAAAGCGATTACCGGAAATGGAGTCTTAGTATTTGTTTCTGTTGATGCAGCTCCTTTCATTCCTGCTACGTTTTGAGCAAACTCCACTACTGCGCACTGCATTCCAAGGCATATGCCAAAGAAAGGAATCTTATTTTCTCTGACATATCTGATTGCATTCAACTTGCCTTCAATCCCTCTGGATCCAAATCCCGGAGCAACTAATATTCCGTCTTTATTTTTTAAGAGTCTGACACAAGATTCTTCATCTAAAAGGTCTTCTGAGTGGATAGCTTCGACTTTCACATTACACTCATTGGCTGCTCCTGAATGTATAAATGATTCATATATAGACTTATAGGCGTCCTTGAGTTCAATGTATTTTCCAACTAAAGCAATATTGACTTCTTTTTTAGGATATGTAAGTTTGGATAAGAAAACTTTCCATTTCTCGAGATCGGGAACTACATTATTTTCAAAGCCAAATTTCTTAAGCACAAGGGTATCCAGACCTTCTTTTTCCATCAACAATGGCACTTCATAAATTGACGAAGCATCAATGGATTCAATTACAGCACCTTGCTCGACATTACAGAAGAGTGCAAGCTTCTGTTTAATCTCTTGACTAATTGGTTTTTCAGTCCTACACACAAGGATATCAGGTTGTATACCAAGACTTTGCAATTCCTTCACTGAATGTTGAGTTGGTTTTGTCTTAAGTTCCTGTGCCGCACTTAGATATGGTAACAATGTAAGATGGATGACTAGTGTATTCTGCGCACCCAAATCCCACTTTAATTGTCTTAAAGATTCCATGTAAGGGAGAGATTCTATATCACCTACAGTCCCTCCTAACTCTGTGATTACCACGTCATAATCACCTGTTTCACCAAGTAATTTTATACGTCGTTTTATCTCATCTGTGATATGAGGAATGACCTGAACTGTCTTACCAAGATACTTTCCTGCCCGCTCTTGTTTGATAACAGTTTGATATATTTTACCGGTTGTAACATTATTGGCCTGACTAGTTCTTATGTTTAGAAATCTTTCATAATGGCCTAGGTCAAGGTCTGTTTCGGCGCCATCATCAGTCACAAAACATTCACCATGTTCATAAGGATTCATTGTTCCCGGATCTACATTGATATATGGGTCAAATTTCTGTATAGTGACACGAAGATTCCTTGCTTGGAGTAATTTGGCTAAAGAGGCTGATATTATGCCCTTTCCGAGAGAAGAAGTTACTCCGCCCGTAACAAAAATAAATTTAGTCTGCATTTTAAAACGTTGTTACGGGCTGTAAAGGTAGATAAAAAGTTTATATACAAACATTCAAATACCAACTGCATCGATTTTTATATCCTAAAGTCAATAGCAGCATTATAAATTTTTGATATTTTTAATTTAACCTCTTTGATTCAAAAGAAATATTAGACTAAATTTTATCAAAAAAATGATTAAATTAATTTTATAGTAGGCAAATGTGTTATTTAGAATTATAATGCATATATCTAAATAGTTCCATTTTGTCAAAACGTATTATATTTGTCCAGGTTGGAAAAGATATCCTATGTCTAAATTATTAAACCTTGCAGTAAAAACCTATCTAAAATATGTGCATCATTCGTTGCACAAGGCAGCGTCAACACCTATAGTTACACAAGAAAAAGTCTTTTCAAAATTACTCGCAAACTTCAAAAATACCAAATACGGAAAGCTTCATAACATTCGGCAAGTAAATAATATTGCTACCTTCCAGAAGGCATTACCAGTGACCGGGTACGAAGAATTAAAACCGTACATCGAACGGATGATGAAAGGTGAAAACGATGTCCTTGTAGGCGGAAGTGTTCGTTTTTTTTCAAAATCATCAGGAACGACAAATGATAAAAGCAAATTCATACCGGTTCCTAGAGTAAATCTTTTTAAAAACCACATCAAAAGCTCTTGGGATAGTCTCGCACTTTTCTACGATAAAAGACCGGACGCAGAACTTTTCAACAAGAAGTCCTTAGTTGTTTGTGGTTCCATTTCGCATTATGAACAAAATCCCAAAACCATTATAGGAGATATTTCTGCTATAATGACTAAAAACATGCCCAGCGTGGCAAGGTCCTTTTATACTCCAGACTTTGAAACTGCAATGCTTCCAGATTGGGAAGAAAAGATTAAGCGGATTACAAAAATCACATTAGATCAGGATGTAGTGATGGTAGGTGGAGTGCCCACATGGTTATTGGTGATTTTCCGTGAATTAATTAAACATACCGGAAAAGAAAATATGTTGGAGATCTGGCCGAATCTGCAAGGTTATTTCCATGGAGGTGTGGGCTTCAATCCGTATTTAGAACAATTTAAAAAACTGATTCCTTCAGATAAATTTGTCTATCAGGAAATTTATAATGCAAGTGAAGGTTTTTTTGGTGTACAGGATGGTTTATCAGAAGATGGAATGATGCTGCTAATCAACAACGGTGTTTTCTTCGAATTTCTACCGGTTTCTGAATGGGAAAAATCAGATCCGTATTCATTAACATTAGCTGAAGTAGATCTGAATACGCCATATGCTATCGTTATCACCTCCAATAATGGCCTTATGCGTTACAAAGTAGGCGATGTAGTGGAATTCACCAGCAAAACACCCTTTAAATTCAAAATTAAAGGACGTACGCAGCACTTCATTAATACTTTCGGAGAAGAAGTCATGGTAGACAACACAGACAAGGCTATAGGCCTAACCTGTCAAACCTTCGATGCAACAATATCAGATTATACTGCGGGACCAATTTATATGTCAGAAAGCGATAAAGGAGGCCACGAATGGGTAGTTGAATTTGATAAAGAACCACATGATATTGCAAAGTTTGCTATCGTACTGGACGAAAATCTTAGGAAATTAAATTCTGATTACGATGCTAAACGCGCATATGATCTCGCACTTCTACCTCTCAAATTGATAAATGTACCTAAAGGGACTTTTCACAAATGGCTTCAATCCAGAAATAAACTAGGCGGCCAGCATAAAGTACCAAGACTTGCTAATCATCGTGAATTTATTGAAGCCCTTCTGGATCACAGCCAGCTGCGTACCACAGTCAAAAGATAATTTAAAACATGGATGAAATACAGGAATATACAAAATCCTTAGTACCGATTCTTTTCGAAAAAGAATCAAAAGAATATGCTGATGCACTCGAAGCAATGAGCATTGAAGTGGAAACAATGTTATCCAATAGCCCTGATCTCTTATTCAGCTATCTATACAGGTTGGATGTAGACGAAAATAAGATTAAGCAAGCCATGTCTCCTTTTACAGAAGAATTTCCAAATATCGGTTTGGCAAGATTGATCATTGACCGGCAGTTGCTAAGAATAAAAACGCAGCAAGAATACAGTCGAAAGAAATAGAAAAGAAGCCTTGAGCGGATTAGCGAAATGAGCAAATTAAGAAAGGAGAAGGGCATCGTACTTCGGTCATTCAAATATGGTGAGACCTCACTCATACTGGATATTTTGACAGAAAATTTTGGATTAAAATCATTTATTATCCAAAGTGTCAGAAAAGCTAAAAGCCGCACCTCCCCTTCCTCGGTTCAACTTATGGCTGCTGTGGACATCGACTTCTATTTAAAAGAAGATACGGAGCTTTTTCAGCTAAAAGAAATAAGATCTAATAGGTTGTGGATATCTATTTACAGTGATATGCGTAAAATAGCCATGAGTATGTATATGGCTGAAGTAACAAGAAAAGTTGTCAACAAATATGAAAATCATAGCGAAATATATGATTTGTTGAGTGTATCACTGGAAATGCTAGAAAATAGTCATCATGCCTGGTCTTTGCATTTATGGTACACTGTCCATTTAAAAGTTTATTCAGGGTTTTCTCTGATACAAAAGAAAATTGGGTCAGATCAATTCTACGATATCAGATCTGGAGATATACTTAACGTGCCACCAAATCATGGTTTTTATTTCGATGAAAAGATGATGCAATTATTGAGGGAATTGGAACAATTACCTATTGAGCAGATAGATGAGGTGATAATGGGTAGAAATTTGAAAAATAATATGCTCGATAACCTTTTAGAATATTTTAAGATCCATATACATAATTTCAATAATATACAGAGTCTTGACGTATTGAAGACTGTATTCGAATAAGCAATTTTGAACCTAAAATATGATGCTGAATGAAAACTTCGTGCACATTAGACTTTTCATATTTGTAAAATTAATATTAAATATAAGTCAATATTTAAAAACACCTTCTTATATTGCACGACAATACTCAATCAAAAACTATCTGAATTAAGCGTATTCCAAAACTAATTCTACAATTCTAACATGGTTGGATCGACATTCCACATCACATCTAAATATTTAAAAAGGGTAGTAAAGTCACATATCTTTAAAAGTGCCTATGATCCATCAATAACACCTATAACAATAATCTTCAATGATGGACAAGATTTTAACGCTCTTAAGATATCCCAGACTTTTGAATTCTATCAGGCAAAATATCCACATATTCCAATAGTCATCATAGGTATTGATGCAGGTGATAGGATAAATGAATATGGATGTTCTTATAAAAATGATTATAAAAACCGGGGAAATAAAGCCTTGGAATATAGAAGCTTTATCATCAATGAATTTGTTCCATATTTAAAATCTAATCTCCAGTTAAAACTAGAAAAGTCCAAGACCGGATTTGCAGGATTCTCTATGGGAGGACTTTCCGCCATGGATATTTCACTGCATAATCCAGATCTTTTTGGCTTTATCGGAGTGTTTTCCGGTAGTTTTTGGTGGCGCTATGAGCCATTCACAGATGATGACCCTGATGGATGCAGAATCATGCATGAATATATTGAAAGAAGTGCATTAAAAACAGGGCAAAGATTTTGGTTTCAGGCAGGTACAAAGGATGAAGATTGTGACCGAAATGGCAATGGCATCATTGATTCTATTGACGATACCCTCGATGTGATTCATTGTCTTGAAAAGAAAGGTTTTATTAAGGATAAAGATCTGACATATTGTGAAGTAAAAAATGGAACCCATGATCCATTTACATGGGGTCATATCATGCCAGTTTTCCTGGATTGGGTTTTAAGTCCACTCGCAAGCCATTATTTGTCTAAAAGCAAAACGGCCTGAAAAATTAATTTCTCAGACCGCTTCGATATTATTATTCAGTGATTGAACTTTAATTATTTTTTATCGTCACCATCTTTTTTCACTCTATCTACTTCTCCATGAATCCTGAACTTTGTTTGAGCAGGAACAGTATTAGCAGTAATAGTTACATCTTTTGATTGAGAACCTGGCTTACCATGTGTGTCAAATTTAATAGGAACGTCTGCAGACTGACCAGGAGCGATCGGTGTAGTAGGACATTTAGGAGTCGTACAACCACAGCTACCTTTGCAACTAACTATAACCAAAGGTTCTGTACCTGTATTTGTTATTTTTACAGAAGTTTCAACGATATCACCTTCCTTTACATTATCAAACTTGTAATCAGTTTTATCCAATGTCATAGTAGTAGTTGGACCTGTAGGAGTTACTACTTCGTTAGGATTGCCTGTAGCTTCTTTATCTGACACTGCGCCCTCAGCCTTAGCTTCAGCTGTTTCAGGAGTAGCTGTAGAATCAGACTTACAAGATGTAAAAGAAAGTAACAAGACAAAGCTTGCGAAAGAAAATAATGACTTCATTTTTATTTAGATTTAGTTTTGAGTTAAAAATTTTAGCAAAGATAATACACACAAACAGGTAAATCGCGGTTTAAGTCTGTTATGGAGCGGGTTTTGGTAATTATTAACATAGTCAATATTTATAATACATTATTTAAACCTTATTTTTTCTTCAGTAAATTAAGAAATTTTGTTGCCGAAACAGCATTTAAGGTATCGATTTTTCTCAATCCACCTGCTCTCGCAGCTATTACACCGTATCGAATATCGTCAATACCATGCATGCTATGTGCATCAGGATTAATACTTATTTTAATCCCCTTCGCTACTGCCTTTGCAATCATGGTGTGATCCATATCAAGCCTCTGAGGATTGGCATTCAATTCTATACTGACATTATTAGCGGCACACGCATCGAAAATTTTATCATAATCAACAGGGTAACCTTTTCTTGAAAGAAGAAGTCTTCCTGTCATGTGCCCCAAAATATGCATATGGGGATTTTCTATCGCTTTGACTAGTCTTGTGGTAGCCCTTTCTATATCCATATTCAATACAGAATGAATACTACCTATTACAAGATCAAAGGATTTAAGCACATCCTCGGGATAGTCAAGTGAACCATCATTCAGTATATCAGACTCAATACTTTTAAAAATTTTCAGATTTGTGAAGTCTTTTTGAACCTTATCTATTTCGATATGCTGCTGCACTACTCTCTCTATTATTAGCCCGCTAGCATAAAAAGCTGATTGACTATGATCTGTAATTACTATATATTCATAGCCTTTATCCTGAGCGTAATTGCACATTTCTTTTACAGTATGGATGCCATCAGAATAAGTAGTATGACAATGAACCACTCCGCGGATATCTTCTTCTTTTATCAATTCCTCCCCCTTCAAATGAAATAAATCCTGGTTCCATCGCAATTCCGGAATGATGTACGGTAAGTTTAATGCTTCAAAAATGGCTCTGTCGTTATCTTTACCAAACGGCAATTTACTAATGTCAAATAAAGTTTCGATAGCAACGTCTTCTGAAAATGATTGGATAAATGCCTCCTTTGACAAATCCTCTACACTTAATAGAAATGTTACCAGCAACTCTTCTTTGTAAACGCCTATCATTGAATCATCATCCTGATCATTGAGTTCAAAACCTTCAATATAAACAGGCCATTCTTCAGCATCAACTATATAAATTACTTCATCCACGATCTGCGATTTTCGATAGGCTTGTCCTGTCAACTGAAATCTTGTGATCTCTGACGAATTCAGGGCAACTTCCAAGTCTTTCAAAATTGGTTCAAGTCTTCCATAAAGCCATTTCCCTTTTGAACTTAGGTAGTGCTGTGCTTTTTCAAGAATGTCCTTTTGACTCTTCTCTCCAAAGCCTTTAGCATCTTTTAATCTGTTTTCAATGCAGTAATATATCAACTCTCCCACACTCATCAAGCCCATAGTATGCCAGAATTGTGCTATTTTCTTAGGTCCTATTCCTTTTATATTGAACATTTCTACGATGCCCTCAGGTGTTTTCTCCAGAAGATGATCCAACTCCTTTATCGAACCTGTTTCACTCATTTCTTTGATCGCAGCAACAATAGCTTTCCCTATACCGGGGAGTGCACCAAGCGCCTCAGGAGCCATTGTTGAAATTGGATCAGCTACTTTTTTTAACGTATTGTAAGCATTTTGCAACGCTCTGACTTTGAAAGGATTTTCATCATGAAGCTCAAGTAAATTCCCAAGGAGTTTAATTTTATAGACAATCTCACTATTCTGCATATCCAGATTTTATTTTTGAAGCAAACCAATAAATTACTTATTGTGATATTATTAAATGATAGTCTATGATCAAAGTGTCTACCATTTAATACTTTTGCACAAAATAATGTAAAATGTATAGAATTGGCTTCATAACCTTATGTGCTTTTTTATTTGTTAGTTTATTTTCCTGTAAAAAAGAATCTGCTCAGGATGATGGGCTCTCTACAACTGTCAATCTAAGTGAATATACTGTTGAAGATATTCCTGGATCAGATCGGAAAATGCTAACTAAAATGACCCCTCAAGGACTTTTGGAAGAGCAAGGTATGGTGGAAGGGGACAAAAAAGTAGGTACCTGGGCTCAATTTTATGCACCAAATACTAAACCAAAAGAAATCTGGACATATGAGAATGGTAAATTAAATGGCCTTCATTATCTCCTTAATAATTCCGGAAGAGTAGATATGTATGAAAGCTTTCTCGATGGCAAACTTCATGGTAAGCGAGTCACATACAAACAAGGAAGTCCGGTAGAGGAAATGAGCTATAAGAATGGACAGTTAGATGGCATATTTAGAGGATTCTTTCCTACAGGTAAATTACAAAGAATTGGAAACTTCGTCAATGGCAAGCAAGACGGCAAGTACATAGTCTACGATGAGAATAAACAAATCATACTTCAGGCAAACTATAGAAACGGCGAGGTAATAAAGTAGTCGTATAAAATTATAAATTAACGTGAATAATGGTTAAGCAACATTCAAATATACCTCTTTAGAGAGTTCGGTTGTGCTTAATTTAATGCTAGGTTTTTTAGGAAAGAAATGATATGCACAGAGAGCAGAAATCGCATTGTTCAAAAATCCTTGCAGAGCTCTATGTCTGGTGTGCTGTATGTTACATTGGTTTTTCAATTCGTCATTGACACATTCTATTAGTGCTCGTTTTCTCAGCAGCACCTTATCGTTATCAGATAAGTTCATAGACTTCATGTTTTTACGTCTTTTAAAGATCAAGTCTACACCATCATTCCATAGGAATTGGGCTAGTTTGTCAGATATATATCCTCTGTCGCCGAAGAGTTTTCCGAAAACTTCTTTTACCATTACGGAGAGAATGTCTTGATTCCTGTCATCTACATTTGCCTTGGACAGGTAGAAGTTCAACAACTCACCTTTGTCATTAATGATCAGGTGAAGTTTAAACCCAAAAAACCAGCCCATTGTGCTTTTAGATTTAGTCGCAAAACCTTTGAAAACCTTGTTCTGCTTTTCTCTTTTTATGTGACAAACATTTAAGGTTGTTGAGTCAATAAAGCTAATTCCGGTGCATGCTCCCAAACATCTGTCTTTCAAAAACATCAACAATGGAACAAAAAGTCGGTTTTGTGTCTGATTAAATCGCTCATATGTAACCAATCCAGGAAACAGATCTCTCCAATGAACTAAAACCAATTCATTATAGTATCTTTTAAAATTGGTATAAGAACTCAAATGAAAGCAAATGTAAATCGTCATCTTTTCTGATAGACACAATGATGATTTTCTATTTCTGAATTTCTTATTTCCAGTTGAAATAGCCCTTTTGCACTCAATTTCATCAAATCCTTTGCAAAAATCGTCAACAGTAATGAAAATTTCTATAACTTTGTGCTTATCCATAGGAGAATTATTTGATTTATATTGTTGTTTGTCAGACACTAATATATTAAATATTCTCCTATTTTTATAATATTTAGCCTTTTTTCTTATCCATTATTCACGTTAAATTAGTAAGTAGAAGTTAGTTCCCCTGTAATGCTTTGCTTCCAAAATCAAAAAGATAACTTGAACAATTGGAACGCAGATGCCGATGATATTTATGATATAAAAAGTCGTTAAGTACAATAACCCTTCTGCAAGCTAGAGTTTATACACATCTTTTTTTGTTTATTTCAAAGTAAATTATGGTGACACAGCGACGCAGGTTAACCTACGTTCGGGTGTTTGTTAAATTAATTTTGCTCATAAGTTACTCAATAACAAACTATTATCTTAATATTCTAGTTAAGCCTTTTATTGATAAATTCTTATGTATAAACCCTAGCTTCTGCAAGAGGGGCCAAGGGGGAGTTATTGATATGTATAATTTTTATTATTTACATAGTCCTGATCAACAACGTTTTGCGTTGAGATATAGGAGAATTAAACTTCGATGGTTGTTTTTAGCAAATATTGTCGGGTAAAATATTGAAAAGATTTTAAATACATTCAACTATTTAGCAATCAATGATACACATCATTAATTGTCAATACTAAAAGCAAGCTTATAAAAAAAGTTGAATAAATTGTTTCTAATCGATTAATTGGGTTGGATATTCTTTTTTAAACTCATACTTGAGAATATCGAAAGAAGTAACAATGCCAATGAGGTCGCCATTTACTACGATAGGAACAGCATGAAACCTGTTAAGAAGGAACAACTCAGCAGCAGAACCAATTTTATCAGTAGGTTCAAGAGTTGCAAGTTTTTTTGTCATTACATCTCTTACTTTCACAGTGTGATACTGTTCAAAACCCATATTTAACCAAAGCAAGTCGGCTGTAGTGATCAAACCAATCAATTTACCATTCTCAACTACAGGTAAATGATGAATTCTTTTCCCTGAAAATAATTCTTTGACTGTCGTAAGAGGTTCTTCAGGGTCAATTGTCACTAACTTTGTAGACATTATCCCTGAAATCGGTTCATTCATCATAACACACTAATATTTTATATTTACATTGTAATATTAAAGAATATGTATGTATTTAACAACTAAGGAAATCATATATTTATTTTTTTAACCTTTATATTGCTAAATTTGTGATACTTAAGATAGAAAAAGAAATTGACTTTCGATTTATTTGAATAGTATTAAACAAATTCGACCAATATGGCTTTAAAATAACATCTATAAATAATTATTTCTTTTACATTTGATCCTTTAGAGAACTATGCACGATATAGAACCTTATTATCAATGGCGTGATTATTACATTGCCGCAGACGATGAATTATCGCTATTCTTCGGCCAAGAGTCAGATGAATTCCAATTTACCAACAAAGTTTATAACTACTACATACATCCTCAATGGGATGAATTTGGATCCAGTACCCTATATTTAAAGGTACTTTTCGTAGATTATGAGGAAGGCTATGCCATTATTGAACTCATTGGTGAATGGAATGATACCCTGCATAATGATGTAATGGAACTAAAGCGGGAGATCATTGACACTATGATCAACAAAAAAATATCAAAATTCATAATGATCAGTGAGCATGTGCTCAATTTCCATGCATCTGATGACAGTTATTATGAAGAGTGGTATGAGGATGTAAAAGATGAAGCTGGTTGGATCGTAATGTTAGGTGTGCAGAAACATGTCGTAGATGAAATGAATCAAACGCGACTTTTTCAGTATTTGCTATATGGGGAGCAATGGAACCTCATCAACTGGAGAGCCTTTACTCCTATGCAACTATATGAGGCGATAGACAGGTTTATAGAACATCCAA
This sequence comes from Candidatus Brachybacter algidus, assembly GCA_016711705.1. Classification (GTDB taxonomy): domain Bacteria; phylum Bacteroidota; class Bacteroidia; order Chitinophagales; family Saprospiraceae; genus Parvibacillus; species Parvibacillus algidus. The sequence goes on from JADJSK010000001.1 coordinate 1,188,794, forward strand.
AGCTATTGCTGGATGTCAATCCGCAACAAAAAAAATTAAAATGAACGAACACAGATCTGGTTTTGTAAATATTCTTGGCAAGCCTAATGCTGGTAAGTCTACCCTACTCAACTTATTGATTGAAGCGCAACTAAGTATTACAAACCGAAAAGCTCAGACTACAAGAAGGAGGATTCTCGGCTTATGGAATGATGCAGATCATCAGATAGTATTTTCAGATACTCCAGGCATCATTGACAAACCTGCTTATCGGATGCAGGAAAAAATGAATACTTATATCTACCAATCATTTGAAGACGCCGATGTGATTTTGTACATGGCGGACATATCAGATCCAACTCCATGGAGTGAGCAAATAGGTGGAATTATGAATAAAGTGGATGTACCTAAACTTCTGATTATCAATAAAAAAGATCTTGAACCTAGTTTAAATAAAGAAGCAGCGCTGGAGAAATGGCCGAAAGATGTAGAATGGACAGAAGTCATGTTAATTTCTGCTCTTGAGGAGAAAGACAGGCAAGAATTGTTGCAAAAGGTATTATCCCTGCTTCCACCCGGACCAGAATATTACCCTAAAGACCAATTGAGTGATCTCAATGAAAGATTTTTCGTTGCAGATTTAATCCGCAAGCAAATATTGTCACTTTACAGCCAGGAAGTGCCATATTCCTGTGAAATTTATATTGATAGCTTTACTGAATCTGAAAAAAATGGTAAACCTTTCGCCCATGTGAACGCAACCATATTCGTTTCAAGGTCAACTCAGAAATCCATTATAATAGGACGAAAAGGAGAGAAAATCAAACAACTTGGAACCAACGCCAGAAAAGAGATCGAAGAATTCCTTGGCTACCCTATCTTTTTGGATCTTTTCGTCAAAGTGAAGGAAAATTGGAGGGATGATGAGAGGCAGCTGAATAGTTTTGGTTACTGAAGCAATTTACAATTGACAATGGAAAATTGACAATAAAGTTACCGAGTACTTAAATTGAAGCAGTACTTTGCTGATGCGAAGTAGGCGTTTTTTCGCGAAAATCTTTCGCAATTCGTTGGAGAAAAACGCCCTGTATGGGCTTCCCGGTTTATTTTCTCTGTAATTAAAAAATAGTCACTGTAGGGACAGGTCGCGACCTGTCCCTACAGTGACTATTTTTTAATCACTTATATATTGTCGAACTAATATACTTTCAGATTTGCATTCAGCAATTCTCAGATTTATTTAGACCTGCCGGGTTTTAAGCCTAAGGTTGGAAACAAACTTTTATACTGAACTTCCTCTATTAACAAAACCAAATTACCTCCATAACCCATTAAACATTACCGATTACCTATTACCCATTACCCATTACCTATTACCCATTGTAAATTACTTCTTCTCCTTCGTATACTGATATTGATGAACGATTTGAATCAGATCAGGAAAAAACTGTAAGAATAATTCATTCACCTCTTCAAAGTTTTCATGAAGCCAATCCGCTCCTCTTTTCATAATTTCTGTGTCAGTAACTTTGTGCTGCATTCTATCAAAGACCATATTGACACTATCTATTGTCATATACGCGTTCAACCAATCATGTTGAATCATATTGTTCAAACGTAAATTTATTTCTTCCGGCAACTCTTTGATGACAGATGACATTTGATCATAAATATTTTGGATAAACAGCTGAATATCAACCTCTTTATATTTTGACCAATTTCTCACTAGTAAATAATCCATAAAAACATCACTTACTACAGGGGAATATTTTTTAAATCTTCTGTACAACAGATGTTTAAATGTTCCATTGACAGGGTGTTCGTCCGTGTATTTATCAATAAATCGGTGTAGCGCAATTCCATCAAGAAAACGAATATCAATTTCATTGCGAACAGGGCCTTTCAGCATATCTGTCACCACATTGCCCGTTAGGATATGAGGATCATTCGGAGATAAAAATGCATGTGCTAAATAGTTCATATTGCTGATTATGACATTTCAAATGTCTTTTAAAGGTATTTTGTTTAAGCCAGTTGCAAATCATATTGCAAACGAAGTTGAAGGATAGATATAGAAAAGACTAAATAAAATTTATCTTTGCGCCCAAAATACGAATATTTTATGGCTTTAAAATGTGGAATAGTTGGATTGCCAAATGTTGGAAAATCTACTTTATTCAATGCACTTACGTCTGCTAAGGCACTTGCAGCGAATTACCCCTTTGCGACGAAAGAACCAAATTTGGGAGTTATCACGGTACCTGATGAAAGATTGGACGCCTTGTCTGCTATCGTTAATCCTCAGAAAGTGCAACCAACAACTGTGGAGATCCTGGACATCGCAGGTTTGATAAAAGGTGCAAGTCAGGGCGAAGGTCTTGGCAATCAATTTCTTGCCAATATACGTGAAGTTGATGCCATCATTCATGTGATCAGATGTTTTGTTGATGACAATGTGGTACACGTAGACGGCTCTATTCACCCTGTTAGGGACAAAGATGTAATCGATACAGAATTGCAACTCAAGGATATTGAAACGCTTGACAAAAGGATCGAAAAATATCAAAAAAATGCAAAATTTGATAAAGCAGCGAAGACAATAGTCGATCTTGGCAACAAAGTTCGTGCTCACCTCGAACAAGGGCTTAATGTAAGATCGATGGAGCTCGAGGAAGAAGAAGCGGAAGAAGTGAAATCTTTCCAACTTTTGACCGCAAAACCCATTTTATATGTGTGTAATGTAGATGAGGAATCTGCAAACACAGGAAATGAACTATCTGATGCAATTATACAATTGGTAGCTACAGAAAATGCGGAAGTAGTGCTTATCACAGCCAGCATCGAAGCTGACATCGCAGAATTAGAGACTAAAGAAGAGCGTCAGGAATTTCTAGAAGCGATGGGATTATCTGAACCAGGTGTGAATAAGATCATTACTGCTGCATATAAGTTACTCGGTTTAATTACTTATTTCACAGCAGGAGTTAAAGAAGTAAGAGCCTGGACGATTCCTATCGGCACTAAAGCTCCGGGAGCAGCAGGAGTAATTCACACCGATTTTGAAAAAGGCTTTATCCGTGCTGAAGTAATCGGCTACAATGATTTTATCACACTTGGCTCTGAAGCAGCTGTCAAAGAAGCCGGTAAGATGGGTGTCGAGGGCAAAGAATATGTGGTAAAAGATGGCGACATAATGCACTTCCGTTTCAACGTATAATTGAATCTAAAATTTTTGTTTAAATTAATTTATTTTTAAATTAGGTATAAAATTTCATAATTAAATAAAACGCCAGATCTGCGCTTCCCCTCTAACAGAGGCTTGCCCGCCCTCAAAGGCGGGGGTGCCGACAGGCGGGGTGTGAATGCCACATGTGCAACACAATTCAAAACTTCCAGCCCCATATTTTTTAAATAAATTCACTTCTTAAAATAACCAACATGGAATATCCTAAAGACCCTTACATCTCCATCCACTACAAGAAATATTTGGGTTTGGAGCAATTACTTTCTGCACAGAGACTAAGGAGTGAAGACTTAGAAAAACCTGCACACGATGAGATGCTCTTCATCATCATCCACCAGGTGTACGAACTGTGGTTCAAACAGATCATCCACGAACTGGAGTCTGTCAATAAGATGTTCAAAAATGATTATTTAGATGAACGCAGTATTGGCACTGCCGTTGAAAGACTTGATAGAGTCATTGTCATCTTTGAACTACTGGTCCAACAGATCAAAGTATTGGAAACCATGACTCCGATGGACTTCTTGGAATTCAGATCTTACCTTTTCCCTGCGAGTGGCTTCCAAAGTTTCCAGTTTAGAAAGATGGAGGTAATGCTGGGCCTTCCGGCTGACCAAAGAATCACTTACAACAATAAACCATATCATTCAGCATTTTCTGAGGAAGAAAGGACAGAGCTGGAAATGTTAGAAAATAACGGTTCATTAGTCAAAGAATTGATAGATTGGCTGGAGCGAATTCCTTTTCTGCAGTTCAATGAATTCAGTTTTCTTGCATCCTACAAAGAGGCTGTTCAACACATGATCGCCAAAGAACAACAGGCTATCCGTGACAGTCAATTTCTTTCTGACAAGGAAAAAGAAATGCGCCTTATCATGTTGGGCGACACGAATAATTATTTCGAATCTATCTTTGACGAAAATGCTCACAATCAATTAGTTGAAGAAGGAACCTTAAGGTTTAGCTATAAGGCAACCATAGCGGCTTTATTCATCAAATTGTATAAAGATGAACCAATTCTCCAGCTTCCCAATCTCCTCTTAGAGCGACTGATCGATGTCGAAGAACTGCTCACCGTATGGAGATATCGCCATGCTCAGATGGTCCTCAGGATGCTCGGTAAAAAAATTGGAACAGGTGGTTCTTCCGGTCATACATACCTTGCCAAGACTGCTGAAAAGCACCACATCTTCCATGATTTATACAACCTTTCTACGATGATGATACCGAGGGGAGATTTGCCGGAGCTACCGGAGGAATTGAGGGAGAGCTTGGGGTTTGTGTTTACGAAGAAGTGAGTTATCGGTAATTGGTAATCGGTAATCGGTAATAGCGCGAAGATTATGATTTGCCTGCAACTCGAAAGTTACTACTTTTAAAATCTGTGAAATCTTTTAATCTGTTTAATCCGTGATTCTGATAAATTGGCAATTGGTAATCCTTAATTAGTAAAGGTAATAAACTCATAATTTGTGTTGAATATTCAATTTATTTATTAAATTTGCCTACCCATTTCAAACACCTAAATATATAAATAGTGGAAAATTATAATCTAATATTCCGTCAAAGGACGAAAGATTTCGACTTGAAAGTAATTCTACTTCTTACCAAACTGAAATTCTCAGATGCATTAATAGTAATGAGAAAACAAGCCATTCGATCGGCTACTTCCGTAGCAGCTAATTACAGGGCAGCTTGCAGAGCTAGATCGACAAAAGAAAAATATTCGAAAATCTGTATCGTTGTGGAAGAAAGCGATGAGACTCAATTCTGGCTAGAAATGCTCTTAGAAAGCAATTACCTACCTAAAAATGATTTTGATTTAATGTATAATGAAATCACAGAAATCGTCAAAGTAATGACAGCTTTCAAAAAAAACCTTGGTAGCCAGATTTAATTCAATAATAGCGATTTCCATCCGATATGAAACCAAGATTACTGATTACCGATTACTGATTACCGATCAGACATCGCTTCCATCAACGCCTTCACATCCTCCTCCCCATTATACACATGTGTCGAAACCCTAATCGAATTCCCTCTTGCTGATACGATTATGTTCTTAGACTTCAAGTGATTCACTAAAGTGTCGCGGTCGATAGTAGGAGGAAGTTTAAAGCCGAAAAGGTGCTTAGAACGCCAGGATTCCTCTTCTATTTGAAAGTTATTTTCAGTTAGGAAAACTGTCAATGGTGTAATCAGGCTATTGCTATAGTTCTGAATATTTTCGACACCCCATTCAAGTATTTGTAAAATGGAAGTGTTTAAGATCGGCAATAAACCAAAATTGCTGGCCTCTCCGACGTTGTAGCGCATGGCTCCAGGCTTGTAATCGTCTGTATAACTTGTGAGACTTGTGAAGTCTTCAGCATTGCTCCGGGTCATCCAGGACTCTTCAATAGGGCAACCATGGTCAAATCTTGGACCATAATAGGCCAAACCAAGAGAATATGGCCCTAATAGCCATTTATAACCGGTACAGATCAACGCGTCTATATTACATTCCTGTACATCAATAGGAAGGGCTCCAACAGACTGTGAACCGTCAACTATAAATACCACATTTAACTCCTGACATTTTTTTCCAATACTGGCAAGATCATATAAAGTCCCGTCCGTCCAGTGAATCGAAGACATCACCACGGCACAAGTATCTTCCGTAATACTATTGAGTATCTCCTGACTCCAAAGTGCTCCCCGCTGATGTTGCGTTTCAGGAGGATGAATCATTTGAACAGTCTTGCTATGCCTGTTGCACCATGCATTGACTGCATAAAAACCGCTGGGAAACTCTTCAGTAACCATGATGACACTTTGACCATTGTCCAAGGGAATATTCTGAACAGCATTCATGATGCCATAGGATACAGAAGGAATGATGGCTATTTGCGCAGCGTCACTATTGATCAATTTCCCAAAATTAGAACGAAGTGTTGCAGCCTCGGTGAAAAAATCGATCGGAAGGATGGAAGCAGGGTTTCTCTTGCGTTGTAAGTCGATGATGGCTGCCTCTTCAGAAGACCTCAGTAAAGGTGACATATAAGCACCATTGAGGTAGTGAAGGCCTTCAGGCAATTGGAACAAGTGTTTTTGATTATGCATATAAAAGATTAAACGTACAACTATTTAAAATATCTAAGTCAAAGTTAAATGATTAAGAAATAAACTTTTTTATTATATTAATTAACCGGGTACAATGCACATGAAAGCTGAAACATTTAATCTGGAAGAACATATTAAATATAAAACTCAAATTTATTTAGCCACGAAATACACGAATGATGCTTTGCATCTAACACGAATTTATTCGTGAAAATTCGTGAAATTCGTGGCTAATCATATTTTATTTCTTGGAGTTCTCACAAAAGAAACTCCAATATTTAAAGCAGGATTACTAATGTATAGACCTAGACCTGTATAGGTTGTCTCTATGCACATTCTCATAAATTATATTTTCTTTCTATTATTAAATTTGAATTATTTTCTTAAATATCTGTTAAACCACCTTCCCCAAATTAAACCAATCATATCAATTCAGCTCTAAAGAGTATTAATCATAAAAAACCAATTTAGAATGAAATTATTAATGAATGTATTTTTTGCAGCAATCGTCTTATTCACCAGTAATAATATGTTTGCACAGGATAAAACTCACCAGAAGGCTGAAAGAAGTCCCGAAACCATGTCACAGCGACATGCAGAAAAAATGAAATCGGACCTGAATCTCAATGACGAGCAAACCAAAAAAGTATATGAAGTAAATCTCAAATACAACAAGGAAAGGCAAGCTAATCGCGAAAAACGATCTCAGGAACACGCTAAAAAAATGGCAGAAGCAAAGAATAAGAACGAACAGAAGAATGCCGAAATGAAAAACATCCTTACCGCTGATCAATATTCCAAAATGATCCAGAACCAGGAAGCTAATAAGGCAAAAATGAAGCAAAAAGGCAGGAAGGCAAAGATCGTAAAGGGCAAAAGATGCGGAAGGATAAAGCGCCGGTGAAGGAGTAAAAGTCAGAATGTGAGAAGGTGAGAGGGTCAGAAAAGCAAACAGCGAGAGGCGAACAGCGAACGGTTGCTAAGATGGAGATCTTGCACGTAATTTGCTGAAGTTGTTAAAAAATGGGTGTCACTTAAATTTGACGCCTATTTTTAATTTTTTAATCTTGCTGAGTCCACCCCCTTGGCATCGCAAAAGCATCTTTTCGAAAATTGCTTCCATTTCACGAGCCGATTATTTAAAAGATGTTTTGACTTCACTTTGCCCAAGTAAAAACTTGTTCTTCGTTCCGTTTCGCTCCTAAAAATGATCCTTTGTGGATCTTTTTTAGTCTCTCACCATCCAAGGGGGGACATCCGTATTGCCTCATCTGTTGGTTTATTATTAGAGATTATTCTTAATATCCTAAGTCATTGATTTTTTTAAAAAGTACAGTTGGTCTATTTTCCACCATTGGAGCAAGGCCATTCACTTCTATTTAATTTTTATATGCAGTGAGCTGAATATCAAAACGTTCAATAAAAGAAGAAAATATCCGGCAACTTCCCCTCTGGTAGAGGGGTGGCAGCAGCCGGGGTGTCGAATGCCGCATATATTCATAGGTATTGACAATAAATCTAAAATAATTTTTCAGCGGGTTACACATTAAAGTTTTGGAGAAGTGAATGACCCTACCCTCCAAAGGGGGACATCCGTATTGCCTCATCTTTTAGTTCAATATTGGAGGAATTGATAAATTGAAAGTTGTTATTTTTAGTAATAAATATGATTGGATGATGTCCCCCTTTGGAGGGGGTTAGGGGGTGGACTCTCTAGTCTCTAGTGTATACCATCTAATGTCTAGCAACTAATATCTAGCATCTAATATCTAGCCTCTCGTCTCTAGCATCTAATTTCTACTTCCCTTTCATCATCTTTTCCAACTCCACCTCCGTCGAACGCAACTTCCTGTTCAACTCCTCGTATTTTGTGTCCACCTCCGCAATCTGCTTCTCCTCCGTCACCAACATCGAATCAAACCTATTAAAATTATCCTCGATCCTTCTTCTCAGGTGAGCAATGTATTGCTTCAATTGAGTATTAACCTCATTTTCCAGTTTTTCCTTGCCCTTTTTGATCTCGGTGCTAAACCCGGAAACGATCTTGTTTTTCTTGACCATGGTGGTTACACCAGCGAATATCAATCCAACAGCTGTCAATAACCCGCCGGTTACATCAAATACCGCACCTTGAGTCACTGCGGCTATAATGATGCCCACGACAGCAAGTCCGCTACCTGTAGCGATATTGGCTGAGACACCGCTTTGATCGGGAAATAAAGTCTGATCTTTAAAATTGTCAGATTTCTACAGGAAGCTGTTGAAAGTGTTTTGAAGGTCGGACATGATGTAGTTTCGTCTTTCTGCGATGTCGGAGAAGATGTCCTGATCGTCTTTCAGGATCGTTTTTGAATTCTGAACCTTGAGCTGAATGATCTTCGCCATTTGCTGGATGCTTTCAGCCACATCCCCTACTCCATCATTGAGTTTTTTGCGGAGTTCGTTGTTGAGGTCATTTTCCAATTCGCTTGCGACTCCCTGCAACCAGGTTTTTAATGTGGTCTTTTTGTTAAAGATCGAGGTAAAAGATCTTTTGAGCATGACGGGAAAGGAAAGGCCATGATTGAGTTCCGTCAAAGCTCTCTGTGTCGCAATATCGTAGGCATTCAGAATATTTTCGATGAGCATATCGACATGTTTTCCGGAGCGCACTTCCTGTTGGTCAAGAGATTCAGTGATATCTGCCCTGAATTCTTTGTCCAGTTTGTACTGATCTTTTCTGATCTGCAGACCTGAACCGATCCTGTTCTGGATATTGATCAGCGTACCAAGGCTATTGCCCAGTTTGAGGTAGGGCGCCTTGCCTCCGGTGATATTTTTTGCGATATAATCCCTGACTTTTTTAAATCCGCTACCTGCCTTATCTCCATCGATCTCCTGTTTTGCACTGACGGCAAATACAATAGGATGTGCCATGCCTTTTTTCTCCGCCTGTTCTCTGACGCCATTCATATTGACTTCAAGGTCGGGTGCGTCGATGAGGTCTTTTTGCTGCAGGACGAAGATCACTTTCTTCTGCCAGTCGCCATGGATATAATTCAGAAAGTCCCAGGCACTTTGACGATATGGATTTTTACTTTCAAATACAAAAACGATAAGGTCGGATCCCGGAATAAAATCTTCTGTGATCTGTTGATGTTTTTCGACGATGGTATTCGTGCCGGGCGTATCCACGATGGCGATCTCTTTGAGGATGTCGACGGGTTGGGTGATCTTCTTCAAAAACGGATTGATCATGATGACTTCCTCTTCTTCCCCCCAGACGATCTGTTGGATCGTGTCCGTCATGGGTTGCGGTGCCACCTTGGTCACTTCCTTCCCGGCATCGAGCAAGGCATTGATAAAACTACTTTTACCGGCTTTGACCTCACCCACTATGACAAACATAAATGGTTCATTGATCCTGTTGCGCAGGCCGCTGACCGTTTCAGCCAGTTCATCGTGATCGATCATGGTGGTCAGGTGGTGCACATCCTTGGCCAATTCCTCCAGACGCACGCGGAATGAGAATACTTCCTGATTGATTATTTGGTTCATGTGTTGTTTATGTGTTATCGCAAACGTAGATGCTTGTGGCACATACAATGCTTTTAAGGGAGGTAAAGTTAAGGATTATTTGGGGAGGGGTGGGAAATTGTTGCGGATGGTGTGATTTAAATGATAATTAGTGAAGCTTTAGAAAACACGCAAGTAAATATAATACCGAAATTTTCCAAGTTTAACTAACTAAAATTAAAAAAAACCGTCTATGAACTAAACATCCTTAAATTTATACCAAATCCAACTCCTAATTCATGTGCCAAGTCTCCGACCAAATCAAATTATGTTCCTGCAAAACTAAAAATGTTGAATCACTCAAACATTATTGGCATATAAAAAGGAAGAACAAAGATACCTCTTACATTGTGAGTGAATTATTCATGCCGGCAGATATTGGTGAAGAAAATGATGAAATAAATATGGATATCATCCTGAGTAAATTAAACATGGGAAACATATTCGACATGGATATCAAGCATAAAAACAATGACATTTTAGAACTCGTTTTTAGTTTCAAAGCGGACCGTGAGAGATTCCGTAACTTTTCACCAAACACCGGAGATTTTCTGGCCTACGCTTTTAAATATAGAAATGGACAGTGGAAAAAGTTTGACTATGAGAATTGGGTCATCAACTTTGATGAAGTAGAAAAGGGAAAAATTGTAAATCCGTTTAAGAGTAAAAAAAATTAAAGGGCAAGTTAATTGTTGTTTTAGTGTGGTCCACCCCCTTGGCCCCCTCCAAAGGGGGACATCCTTAAATGCTCATATTTTAGTTTATAAATGAAGGCGGTTTTTAAAAATTGTAAATATTATTTTTTATCAAAACGTTGTTGGGATCGATTTCCCCCTTTGGAGGTCAGTGTCATTAATTTCTCCAAAATTTTAATATGTAACTCGTTGATAAATTAAATAAGTGTTGCTTAAATTTTTATTATAAACATGAAATTATGACGACAATCAACACCCCGGCTGCCGCCACCCCCGCCTATTCACGCGGGCAAGCATCTGCGAGAGGGGAAGTTGCGACATCTTTTCTTCTTTTTTTGAAAGTATTGATTTTCAACATTATTCACATAATGACAAAATAGGAGTGAGTGACCCTACTCCGAAGGGGGACATCCTTAAATGCTCATATTTTAGTTTATAAATGGAGGCGGTTTGTAAATTGTAACGATAGTTTTTTATCAAAACGATGTTGGGAACGATTTCCCCCTTTGGAGGAGGGGTAAGGGGAGGACCTGATGTCACTAAATATCAATCATCCAATAATTTCAACGGAGGGATAGAAAATATTTACTACTTTGGAACTTCAAACACATTGTATCCATTGAGAGACTAAAGAACTACTACCCTATCAAGATCATAAATAATTCATAAAATTAAAATTTTATGCCAGATAAAGAATACCCATTCTATCTGAAGTCAACAGTAATTCTTTTCGGTATAGCGCTACTGGCTTTAATATTATACACTTTGCAGGACATAATGGTTCCCCTGGCATTTGCGATGATTTTTGCTATATTGTTAAATCCGTTGTATAATTGGTTTCAAAAACATAAGGTACCCAATATCCTTTCCATCCTTATAACACTCTTTCTGGCAACTATTGTATTGGCAGCTATTCTATATTTCCTTTCGGCACAGGTCTCAACGTTTAGCGAAACACTGCCTTTACTTAAAGAAAAATTCGGTACACTTTCTACAGCATTTGGTAGTTGGACGGAGGAACATCTAGGCATCACTATACAGAAACAGATCGAACTGTTAAATGAAGCTTTGAATAGCAGTAAGGCCTTTGTTGGATCTACGTTAAGTACTGTAGTTGGCACATTAAGCATACTATTCCTGTTGCCCGTTTACATTTTTCTGTTTCTATTTTATAAGACGCTCATTCTTAACTTTCTTTTTGAAGTATTTGATGAAAAAAATTCCAAACAGGTAAGCGATATCTTGAAGGAGACAAAATCAGCAGTTCAAAGTTATATGATTGGGCTTCTAATTGAAACGTTGATCATAGCCACATTGAATTCTATTGCATTGTCCCTATTGGGAGTTAAGTATGCTATTTTACTTGGTGTTATTGGGGCGCTGCTAAATCTTATACCATACATCGGTGGAGTAATAGCTATTGCATTGCCCGTGTTAATTGCGACTGTAACATCCGATGGGTATCATACACAATTGGGAATTTTAATAGCTTACATTATTATTCAATTTGTTGATAATAATATAATCATTCCTAGAATTGTTTCTTCCAAAGTGCAAATTAATGCGCTTATATCCATCATCACAGTTTTACTTGGCTCAGCACTTTGGGGTGTGGCAGGTATGTTTCTTTCCATTCCGTTTATTGCCATTTTAAAAATAATATTCGATAGAATTCCTGAGTTGAAAGCGTGGGGAAAATTATTAGGGGATACTGTACCAACGCGCCATATAGGTGAAATATGGAATAAAAGAAAAACAAGGAAAGCAGCAGCAAAATAGGCTGTTTGAAAAATATGGTTGGTGAAAAGTTTAACATTACATATAATCTTAATATATCTTACTCAAGTTTCGGCAGTTTAGACGCAAAGAAAGAAGGCTGATGTTAGATGTTAGATGGAGTTTAGTTAATTTATTCATGTTTTTTCTTTTATTGGGTTTAAAAGAATATCCGTTTGATTGATAGAAAGCCATCTTATGCGAAATGAAATATTAAATTGACCAAAAATATGCAGTGTAATACCGAGCTGAGCCCCTCAGGCTTTTTCAATCTGATGCTTGATATATTGATAATTGGTGTACGGGTATGCAATTCACGAGAAACGGCAAGCATTTCCCCTACACTACTTGCAAACTAGAACACTAGTCTACTATAATACTTCCCTCCCATAATTCCCCATACAAAACAACAGATCCAGACAACTTAAATTATTCTGAAAACCAAACCGATCCTCAAATACCTGTGGATAATATTTTGTAGAAAAAGAGGTGAAGTTATTTGGTAAACAAGTATTTCTGACATCTATTCCATCAAATTCCTCGATGTAACTTTCAGTAAATTGAATATTGAGATTCAGTTTGAAATACTTACTGATCAACTCAAGACATTTTGTGTTCAGTTCGAATAGTAATTCATTTTTACTCAGAAGAATTTCTGATATTTCATCAAAGAAATAGATAAAATATGGTGACTTTCCATAAGCAGTTTTGATGGCAGAAAGGTGTTTCTTGGGCCAGTTTTCGTCATAACTAATTTCAACTTCTGCCATCGGCATCTGTGAGTTTTTACCTTTTTTTAATGGGATGATTAATTGTTGAGGGCCGTTGCCGGAGGAGATTACACATTTGTTTCTTAAGGTGCCCTTTTCGATAATGTTCGTGTATGTCAGTAAAAACAATATCCTTACCGACCATTTCATTTAATAAAGATATTGGAGGGAAATAAATGGATTCTAAGAGGAGGTTGGTATTCATTGTTTGATTTCTACTAACAAGGTACTTCGGCTATAGTAAGGTAATAATTTGATTTTATGTTGATTAAAAGCAAAATGAATTTTGCAGACACCAGAACTTAGGTTAACTTAAGCTCAACATTTCATAGCTAAAGATCTAATATAATTCAAAGTCAAACCTATGATTGTGCTGCTCAGCGTAGGTTAACCTACGTTGGGGTCTCTTAAAGGTTTACTTTGAAATATCCAAAAAAGATGAATATTCCCAAGATTTAATAGGGACAAATTCTCCCTGCTACAATATGGTCAAAACCTAACTTTCAAACACGCCAAACCCCAAACCCCAAACTAATTCTACGAATTTTTAATGATCTCTCTTGCAATTACAATCTTTTGGATCTCAGAAGTACCTTCGCCGATGGTACACAACTTACTGTCTCTGAAAAACTTCTCCACAGGGAAATCTTTTGTGTAACCGTAACCACCATGGATTTGGATAGCTTCAGTTGCAGCCCACACACATACTTCAGAAGCATAGTATTTTGCCATGGCTCCTTCCTTGGTCATTTTCTTGCCATTGTTTTTAAGATCTGCAGCTTGTCTAGTCAACAATTCTGCTGCTTCAATCCTGGTAGCCATATCAGCCAATTTGAATGATATCGCCTGGAAATTAACAATCGCTTGTCCGAACTGATGTCTTTCCTTAGCATACTTGACAGACGCTTCATACGAACCTTTTGCTATACCCAATGATAACGCAGCAATAGATATTCTACCACCGTCAAGGACCTTCATTGACTGAACAAAACCCTCTCCAACTTGACCTAACATTTGAGATTTATGCACTCGACAGTTATCAAAGACCATTTCTGCAGTCTCTGAGGCACGCATACCAAGTTTATTCTCTTTTTTACCGGCATTAAAACCAGGAGTTCCTCTCTCAACTACAAAAGCTGTCATTCCATGAGAATCAAGTAATTCACCTGTTCTGACGATGACTACGGCAACTTCACCTGAGATCCCGTGAGTGATCCAGTTTTTAGTACCATTGATGACATAATCATCCCCATCCTGAACAGCTACACATTGCATTCTTCCCGCATCACTACCTGTATTTGCCTCAGTAAGACCCCAAGCTCCGATCCATTCACCGCTTGCAAGTTTTGGAAGATATTTTCTTTTTTGCTCCTCATTTCCGAAAGCAAGAATGTGCCCGGTACACAAAGAGTTGTGTGCCGCAACAGATAGTCCGATTGAACTATCCACTTTCGTTATCTCTTCGATCACCGTGATATATTCCTGGTATCCAAGGCCGGATCCGCCGTATTCTTCTGGAACTAAGACCCCTAAAAAGCCATGTTGACCCAACGCACGCATTGTTTCTATAGGGAAAAATTGGGCTTCATCCCACTCCATTATGTGAGGTCTGATGTAAGTTTCTGCAAAGTCTTTAGCACTCTGCTTGATCATTTCAAGATTTTCCTGAGTGGTCATATTTTATTTTCTATTTTGGTGCGAAACTACCATAAATTAGGCTAAAAACTTAATTCAAATGGAATTTAGTTTTCTTATTTACCATATTTTGTTGTCCACCTTGCTTTTAAAAATGAATTTAATTTTTCCTCAGCCGCATTTTCACCTGGCTCATAAAATTTTATATCGGTTAATTGATCAGGCAAAAACTGCTGATCGATAAAGTTATTATCGAAATCATGGGCGTATTTATATCCTTTGCCGTAGTCAAGTTTTGCCATCAAATTGGTAGGGGCATTCCTCAAGTGGAGTGGGACAGGCAAGTTTCCAGTTTTATTTACTGCATCCATGGCCTTTCCTATAGCTAAATAAGCCGAATTACTTTTGGGAGAAGAAGCAAGATAAATACAGGCTTCTGCCATGACAATGCGTGCTTCCGGCATACCGATCTTGTGCACTGCATCCATGCAGCTTTGAGCTATGAGAAGCCCATTCACATTAGCTAATCCAATATCTTCTGAAGCGAGGATGACCATGCGCCGACAAATAAACATTGGGTCCTCCCCTCCTATCAGCATCCTCGCCATATAATACAAGGCTGCATTGGGATCGCTTCCTCTTATAGATTTAATAAAAGCAGAAATCATGTCATAATGATATTCTCCACCCTTGTCGTAAGCGATTTGTTTGACTTTGATCGCTTCTTCGATGACTTCATTGTTGATGATGATCTTTCCACCATCATTCATGGCGCACACGATCTCCAGAATATTATAAAGCTTTCTGGCATCACCACCGGAAAAATAAATTAGTGCATCATATTCCTGAACTTCAATATCCTGGCCGGCAAGAAATGAATCTGTTTGAATGGCATTGTCCACCATCGCTTTCAACTCATCGGCTGAAAGCTCCTGCAACACATATACCTGACATCTGGACAATAAGGCCTGGTTGACTTCGAATGAAGGATTCTCTGTCGTGGCGCCAATCAACACAATAATGCCCTTTTCCACAGCTTCCAGCAAAGCATCCTGTTGGGACTTGTTGAATCTATGGATCTCGTCAATAAATAGAATAGGACTTTTCTTGTTGAAAAGATCAATTCTACTTGCCTTTTCGATGGTTTCACGGACATCTTTTACACCTGCATTGATGGCACTTAAACTGTAGATCTTTCTGTCGATATATTCAGCGACTAACAGCGCCAATGATGTCTTACCAACACCTGGTGGTCCCCAAAATATGCTTGAATGTATCGTTTTTTGCTCTAACAACCTTCTGAAAGGAGCACCCTCACCCATAAGGTGTTGCTGACCGAAATAATCAGCAGGTTTTTTCGGCCGCATCCGTTCTGCAAGTGGTGTCATGAAAAATTACTTTACGCTAAACTTAAAATTAATAAAAATCGATCACTAATATTTATAAAGAATGGGTAATTGGTAATCGGTATTGAGTAATAAGTAATGGGTAATATGCCATCGGTCATGAGGACACCTTCTAACTTCCTCACCCTATCACCCTCTCAACTTCTAATTTCTGACTACTGACCTCTGCCTACTGACCCCTGCCTCCTACTTCTTCAACAACCTATCCAATGAATTTTGTGAAACAGAATGATAGCTATCTCTATGTTTATTATAAATTTTGACCGCTACATCCTTTTGGCCGGTAGCCACCAACGCTTCGTAAAGTGGCATTAAGAATTTCCTGCGCCCTACCTTTCCAAGAAATTCATCGACAGAGTTATTAATTGCAGCATTTTTTAGATTGATGTTGTCTTCAAGCCAGATTGCCTGAATTTCTGTATTTCCCGATTTTGAAAAATTATACTTCTTGTCAAGGTTTTTAAGTTGATCTATTGTCGCTACTCCATTGACCATTCTTAGAAAATATAACCATTGATTAAATTCCCAATCTTTAAATGCAATTTTGGAGCTGCCATCCAGCAATTTAGGTTTCTCCTCTGTGACAGATGCAAATAGTTTACTTTCAAACATAGGTGCATTGTCGGGTAATCCTGCCTGATAAAGCCATTCCTTTACTTTCAGTTTATCAAGCTCTTCCGGCTTAAAATATTTATACAAATATTCTTCGAATTGCGTGGTTGTAATTGTCTTAAACTTATATTCCTTAAAATAATTCTTCAAGAATATATCCAAATCTTTTCTTCCAAAAGCTTTCTCGAGCATAACCAGAAATAAATAACCTTTCTCATATGCTACATCAGTCATGCCATCATCCGGGTCTTTTCCTTCGAGGTCGAGCAATAGCCGAGTCTCTTCGCCTTGCTCACCGAAATCCTTAAAAGCGTTATCGAGGTCATTTCTACCAATAATGGCATTTACAACTGCATAATCTCGTCCTTTTACACCTTCCACAATGCGCCTTTCAAAATAAACGGTAAAGCCTTCGTTCAACCAAAAGTCATTCCAGGTGGCGTTTGTAACAAGATTGCCAGACCAACTATGGGCAAGTTCATGAGCAATAAGGCTTGCCATAGACCTATCTCCTGCCAGAACAGTTGGAGTAGCAAATGTCAATCGAGGATTCTCCATGCCACCAAAAGGAAAAGCAGGCGGTAAAACCAATATATCATATCGCTCCCACTCGTAAGGCCCATAAAGTGCTTCAGCCGCCTGAATCATAGCAGGTGTCTCGGCGAATTCATATGCAGCACTTTTTATTACCCCCGGTTCGGCATAAACACCGCTTCGTCCATCAAATGCTTCAAACTTGAGATCACCTATTGCTAAGGCCACCAGGTATGCCGGAATGGCTTGCTTCATGGAGAAATGATATTTGCCATGTGGATTTAATTTCTGAGGATTCTCAGCAGACATCAGGGCCATTAATTCTTTAGGCACTTCCATATTCGCTTCATATGTAAATCTAATCCCCGGTGAATCCTGAATGGGTATCCATGAACGAGTAAGAATAGCTTCTCCTTGAGTATAAAGGAATGGATATTTTTTTCCGAATGTTTGTTCCGGTTTCAACCATTGAATCGCTGCAGCTTGTGGCGAAGTTTTGTAATATATCTTTACAGAATCAGCGAGACCAGCTGTTGGAATAGATATTTTTGAACCAAGAAATTCTACAGGTTTATCTACCATAAAATTCTTAACCAAACCATTGGAAATTATTGAATCGATTTTTAAATCTCTGCTATCCAGGAATAAAGTATCTGCATCATTTTTATCAAAAAATAAAGTGGCACTTCCGGACAATATCAAAGATTGAAAGTCAGCTTTTAAATTTAATTTTAAGTGCTTTACCCTAGCAGTGGAATTATCACCGAAGGAGTGGGTGTCATCGACAGTGCTCTTTATTGAGAGTTTTTCATCTGATGATTTGGCTTTATTGTCGCCTGTGCAGCCAGATGAAATGATTGTTAAGAATACGTATGCAAGTGTGTAAAAAAATATGGATCTAAACATAAATGGTGGTTACAATGTATAAGAATAGGTGTAAGTAACAAATTTTCGTATTGTTTGCCAAACAAATTAACCACAGAATGGTATATTGGTTCAAATTTATGAGGAATGAGTGATCGGGTGATGAGTGATCGGGTGATGGGCGATGGGTAATGGGGAATGAGTAATTGGTAATGGTGAATGGGCAATTAAAATCACCTTTTAGTTCAATATTAATTCATAAATAAATCTGTGTAATCTGAGTAATCCTTTAAATCCGTGATTCTGACAAATTGGTAATGGGTAATAGGCAATGGGCAATTAAAATGAAATTGAATATATCTTTAAGGGTTATTCTAATTTCTAATTTTAGGTATTTTTCAATCTTAGTGTTCAATTGCCGTTGACTTTATTCAACGGAGGAAAAAGAAAAGCAACAATTTATCATGAAGAACAATAAAGATATATTCCTCCTTCGCAGCATAGACCTGGCGAATCTTGCTGATCGGGATGTCAAAAGCAATCCACCTGTAGGATGTGTCATTGTTGAAAATGATATAATCATTGGAGAAGGTCGACATGAAAAATTTGGAGAAGCACATGCTGAAGTTAATGCTTTTAAAAATGCTACAGAAAATGGACATAATCCAGGTAATAATTCTGAAGTATATGTTACCTTAGAACCATGCGGGCACTATGGAAAAACCCCTCCATGCGCCGAATTAATTTCATCATTTAAACCCAAAGCTGTTCACATTTTCGAAAAAGATAGTCATCCCATTACTGCCGATAAGGGTTTGGAGTTATTAAAACACAATGATATCTATTTCGAATTTAATGAAATAAAAGGCCAAAAAAGTTTACTTGATCGGTTTTATAAAAATAACCTCAAGAAACAACCTTATATCATTCTTAAGTATGCTCAAACTGCGGATCAATTCATGGCTTCTTCTGAAGGTCAGATACAGATCAGTGATCAATATACTTCCAGACTCAGTCATAAATGGCGTTCACTTTGTGACGGCATTTTGATAGGTAGAAATACGCTGGAAACGGATGATCCGGAATTAACCAACAGACATTGGAGCGGCTCATCACCACAAAGATTTGTAGTTGGAAATTCTTTTACCAAACCCTTGTCCAGCTATAAAATGTTTCAAGGAGACAATCCAGCTATCCTAATTACAACTAATAAATCAACTTTTGAAGGAATAAAAACAGTTGTCGTAGAAACTATTGATTGGAATCAAATTTGGTCGATCCTTTACGATCAATATAGCATTTACAAGTTGATGGTAGAAGGTGGAAGTAAATTATTACAAAGTGTGATCGACGCAGGAGCCTGGGATGAGGCAAAGGGTGATAACATCTAAAAATAATGTTGAAAATGGGGATATTTCAGCACCTATTTTATCAGCGCAAGAAAGCTATGACAACTTACAATTAATAAATGATAGTGTTCAATTTTTTAAGAAAGTTATTTAGAAACCAAGAGAGTTTCCATAATTTAAATATTCAGAAATCCAGAAAGACAATTGTCATTCTTCACCTTTCACAAGTAATTCTCTAATTTTCCGTTTCTTTTCTTCTGGCAATTTTACATCGAGATTTTGTGTATTATTTCTTAAGCTTTCGTTGATGATATTATTCTGTTTTGCAAATAATCTGCAAGCAGTGCAAATAGTAAGATGTATGCTAAGTCTGAACCTATCACCAAATAAAAGGGGCGAATCTTCCCGCTTACAAACCAACATAGTAGCTTTCTCACAACTGATGTGTAATAAATTCTTCATTACTTAATGATCATTTAAACCAATTCATTTCCAAGCAAGCTCTTAATTGCAACTTGCTTCTGTGTATCAAAACCCAAAAATTAGACTGCGTTATTTCAAGTTTTTCACAAATTTCTTCCGTATCCATGTCTTCCAGATATTTTAAAATAAATACATTCCGTTGTTGATCTTTTAATTTGTTCTGACAAAGCTCAAGAATTTTATAAAACTCATCATTTTCTACTTTTGAACTTGGATCTTGTGTCCATGTCTTGGGCGATTTTGTCTTGACCCAATGTTCCTTTTTATTAAAGTATACATCTTCAAATTCAATATCTACCGTTGAAACGGATCTTACAGACTTTCTGAAATGATCTATCAACTTATTTTTACAAATCGCATACAACCAGTTTCGTTCAGAATAAATCCCGTTAAAACTATCCTTTGATTTCCATGCACTAAGGAATGTTTCCTGAACAATATCCTGAGCCACAGATGTATCCTTCATTCTTGAACATGCATAACTATACAATTCATCACCATAATTATCTATCCATTTCTCCGGATCAAACGATTTTTTTTCGAGCATACTATTAATAAAAGGTCTTCCCTCAGGACTTTTATATCAAGTAAACTTACTCATTTCGACTTAATTCGATAAATTTTTCCCACCACTCTTTCCGATCCATCCAAGATGTGTATGTTCGAAACTGTCCAAATATTTTAATCCATAGCCAAATAAGCGATCAAAGCAGCTGTGCGCCAAAAAAATGATACTTACATCCACCATGGTAGCTATTTTAAAATAATGGCCAATGATCAGAAACAACATTATCAATCCTTTGTGATGCATTATATTATAAAAGAAGGCACCAATAGCAGGATTGACCAGATATGCAAGGAAAGATACATCCGGAACAAAAAATAACAATAAGAAAAGGCTCCAGCTACCTTCCAAATAATAAAAATAGATCCCACTGAAGCAAATTAATAATGCAAATTCCTCCAACTTAAGTAATGACTTCATTTAACTTTTTAAATGAAGTTATTCTAATTTCGTCATATATGCTGCTTTCACTGCCATTGAATTTTTGTCACTTATAAATGCTATGATTGCCAGGTCGTTCTTTTTACTTTCTGGAACCTTAAAATCATAAGTACCTTTTGAATTATTGAGTCCTTCAGACATTTGCAAGACGACGTTGGTATTGGTTAAAATTCGGCCTCCATTCTCCCCTCTTTTGATGGAAGTAACTTCTTTTGGCGAAATCAAACATAAAAAAACTTGATCTTCGTCCGTTTTACCATCGATTTCATACGAAACAGTTATGGCATCATTACTGGCCTTGGCCATTAAGTTTTTGAAACTTACCTTCGAGAAATCATCCTGAGCTTTTTTCAATGCTGATTGAAGCGCTGACTTATCAGAACCAACGAATTCATATTTCCCATTGACGACCATTTGAGGAGTATAGGCGCTTCTCAAGTCCAATTTATCTACATAATTTCTTTGTCTTTGTGTAAATACGCGTTGACTAAATGGATCTTTCCATCCTAACCGATCCCAGTAATCCACATGAAATGATATGGCAATTACCTGTTGATTATCATTATATTCTTTTATCAAATTTGCCAATAATTCATCTGCCGGAGGGCAACTACTGCATCCCTGTGATGTAAAAAGTTCAACGAGGGCTACTGAATTTCCTTTATTAACCGACATTTCCGTTTGCTTTTGAGCTTTAGTACATGAAATAATATTGACCAGACAAAACATTGAAATTATTAATCGCATATAATAAAGATTATCTATTTAACAATTTATAACGCAGGGCCACAACTTCTTTCTTATTCAAAATTAAAATCACAATACAGCAAACCAAAACAATCCATGCAAGCATAAACAACTGACCCCCATCTCCTTGAGATTCAATTCCGATCACTAATAAATGGGAAGCAATAGCTCCAAGCATTAACCCAATTCCCAATAAAGCTCCAAAGACTCTTGTCGAAGGAAGTACCAACAAAATACCTGCGATCAATTCAATCACACCTGTCCCTATCCTACCCCATGGTTCTGCGCCCAGCTTCGTAAATAACTCTACCGATTCCGGGCTTGCTGTAAATTTAAAATAAAGGGTTTGTAATAAAATTGCCGCTCCAGCAACTTGCAAAACCCATGAAATTATATTCTTCCAATTCATTTTGATCCGATTTAATAATTATTTAGTTTATTTTATCCCAGTTTTTATCAGCTTTAGACTTAAGTCCGGCCTCATCTTTGGTCCAAGTATTCAAAGTATTATTTGTAAACGAATGATAGAATAAGTATAATTTTCCATCTACAATTTTAAATGTTTCAGGATCTATTTCTACTTTTTCACCAGTTGCACCCATTGCATAAGCACACCAGCCACCATATTGCGGTTCAAATTTGGAGGCATTTTTAAAAAATTCATCTTTGTTGGCTTTAGAACTGAAATAATATAGCACCCCTTTGTCCTTCACAGCAAAATCTTCTTTCCCTTTGACAGCCTTATTTAGTTTAAAATAAGCTACAGCGTCATAACCCTCAATTGCAAGTCCTTTTGAAACATTGTAAGATTTGATTCGATCCGTTTTCTGACTAATTGCCATACTTGCAGTGAAGCAAATCACCACTAAAACCCTTAATAACTTTTTCATTCTTTCGATTTTATAAGTTATACGATTCAAACCAAATAACCTTACAATTTCGGAAAAATAATTTATTTGATAGAATGAAAAGTTTGATGTTTGATGTTTGGTGTTTGGTGTGATGATTATATTCAAATCAAGGACTCTCCCTTGGGCCATGGTTTAAAGATTATTTAATCAGTCTTGAATTTAGACTATAATTTTGGGAAGTCGGCCAAGGATAAATATTATTAGCCACTAATTCCACGAATGATGCTTTACATCTAACACGAATTTATTCGTCCGAATTCGGACAATTATTTGCGATGTTGGCTACGCGGTCGTGGCTATCAAATTCGAGCTTTAGAAATAAGTCAATATTTTCAGAGTGATATTTAGTTTATAAGCAAAGCCCTTAGGCCTGGCTTTAGTGTCGATAATATTTGTTTTTGCAATAAAGCAGTTGTTGAACAAACTTTACTCTTCCTCTGCCCTCTTCCCCTCAAGATATTTATGATTTTTATCCTTGGAATCTGCCCCTCCTACCTGAAGTCCAAAACATTCAAAACTAACCGGGTCAGCAGCTTTTACTACTTTTTGATTGTAATAAACATGAAATTTATCCTTTGTATATCCTTGTTCGAGTGCCATAAAACTAATCACATCAACATCCCTTAAAGGTAGATTTCTGTTGTAAACAAAGTTTTTATCTTTCGCAAAATATGACTCATCGGTAGTGTTTTCATAACCTTTATCCACCACAAATGACATTACGTCAGCTCCTTCAATTTTTAGATTTTTAAAATAGGCAGCATTTTTATCCTTTGCGTATTCGTTTTCTAATTTTTTGAAGGAAGTGACATCGGCTCCTGTGATCTTCTTGTCCGCATGATAGACCCCTTCAGCGTCTTTAGAGTATGGGTATTCAATAACGACAAATGATTCCGATTTGCATGGTAGAATCACCAAATCACTGGCATTCCTGTAAGTATATACATTGTTTTTATCCTTAAAATAATATTCAGCAAGTTCATTGAAAGTCGCAGGATCACTTCCCGGCAAAGCAACACGATTGCAGTATACCTGGTATTTATCTTTGATAAAAACAAAGTCTATGAGCTCAAGACTTGCTACATCCATTACCTCGAAAGATTTGCCATTGAGATATCCTCTGTATTTGTCTTTACAGTATCCAAAGTTATTTTCACCCATCAGCATAAATGTTGACGCATCTGCTCCTTCAACTGTATATACTCCTTGTCGTTTGGTCATAAAGAAATTCTTAACCTCTCTCTCTTCACTGCAGTAATACACTTTGTTTTTATCCTTAGCGTAATGGTTGTCAAGTGCCTCAAATGTTAAAATGTCAGCATCTTGTATGCTTTTCATCTTATAATAGGCAGCAGAATCATTCTTCGCAAATTGATCATTAAGGACAATAAAATCTTTCCCAACTTCTTCCCCATTATAATAAACTTTATCCCCCTTTTTAGTAAAACCGGAACTGCATCTTACCACCGTTATGACTCCTGTCATCACCAAAGCTAGTTTAAAAAGTTTAAATATCAACTTAAATGTAAATGCTGTGAACTTGAAAAAATCTTTTATGAAATTCATTTCTTAAAATTTAATAAAATTAATTATTTGGCATAGGATTTATAATTTAATATTCAAATTCATAAGCATTTAGTACTTTGATAGCCTTGTTTCTTTTTATAAAATCCTGAACATCATCATTATACATACTTGATGGGAAAGTAACCGCCTTTAATTTCGACAATTGTTCAAATTCTTTCGAACTCCCGGAATATGAAGTTCTGTTTATATCAAGATATTCTAGCTGAGTAAGATTTTCTAAGAAACTAAGTTTATTGATTCTATATGAAGAGTTTACAACAACCATTTCTCCCTCTGAAACACAAAGTTTCTTTAATCTGGTTAAGCGACTTAGATTAGGTAATTGCTTGCATCCGTCTATATAGAGTTCCTCGAGATTGACCAATTTAGAAACAACATTGCCCTTTTCAATACCTGAGCCAAATGAAAGGTACTTCAGATTTTTCAATTTCTTCAGAGCAGATAATCTTTTCACCCTACTTTCATCAAAACGCAGTACTTCAAGTCCAGTAAGACCCTTGATAGGATCCAGCGTTTTTAGAGCATCCGAACAACAATGCAACACCTTAAGTTCTTTCATTGAACTAAGCGGACTTAAATCCAAATTCTGATCCTTATAGCTTATTGAATTATCAATTCCACAGTAATTTAAAATCAAAACTTTCAAGTGTTTAAATGCTTTTAACGGCGTTAACTCACCAGGACCATTCACCATATAAATAGTATCGAGATCCCCTAAAGTATTAAGGTCTATAGGCAAACATTCTTTCATCCACCCGATTCGCAGCGCTCTTCTATACAGGTAATCACATCCAATATTAAACAAATTAAGTTTATTCAATTCATAAAGAGAAGTATTCCCTTCATCTTTAAATTCATTTACCTTATTTTGTCTATTTATATACTCCGATTGAATTTTAAAAATATCAACACCTTGTTTAGAAAAATTTTGATTGATTACTAAAATAGACTTCCACTCATCACTTAATCCATTCCACCAAGCACTATCGATGACAACGGTAGTATTCTTTTCATTTGGTCGTGAACATGACCAAAGCCAACTGCAAACTAATAATAGCGAGATTATTAAGACTAATTTTAATACCATTTTATAATATTGGATCATGTTAAATATCAGAACTTTAGTTTCAATAGTATCTGACTCAAAAATAATAGTGAAGATTCGCATTGATCAGAAGATAAGTATGAAAATCAAAGGATCCCCTACCCCCTCTGGAAGAGAAAAAAATCTGACTACATGCAATTTACTTTTGCCTAAATTACTGATTACCAATTACTGAATACTGATTACTGACTACTCATTACTCATTACTCATTACCCATTACCCATTACTCATTACTTATTACCTACTTCTCTCATCAATAACTAGTAAATATTCTTCAACACTACCGAATCTCCTGTCAAAGCCATGTTACCCTTTTCATCCGGTGAACCAGCTTCTAACTTATATAATGTAAGGTACCTGCCGGCAGTTTTCTTTTCCACCTTATAGACCATAAACTCAAGGCCATCTGTCGTTTTTAGCAATATGACATTAGCAGGAAATGCGGGCATTTCAGCGCAATCACCGGCAATACACAATTCGTAACCGGTATAATTCCAATTTTTAATACTTCCATCCGAACCTAGAATTATAGTATTCTTCACTTTACTTTTATCATCTGCATAGTTACCTGCCACCAGCTTTTCATTCAATAATTGCATAAAAGATTTATCACTTTTTACAAATGATTGCGTTTCCCCCTTTTTATAGTTCAAAGTATCATTAAGATGCAATTCAGTAGCGCTTTTAATTTGAAAAGAAAACTTCGCTCCATATAATAATGGATCAATACTAATAACAGAATCATTCGTATAACTAAAATGGAATCTTCCCTTTTCAATAAAATTATCTACTTCGATCGTGTCCCCTTTTAGTATGGTAATCTGCTCGCCAAGTCTTCGAATATCCCACAGCAAGGTAGTATCCACTATCATTTCCAAAAGACTTTGATTGACATAAAGACCTTCTGATAATGTAACTTTAGGTATTTCTGTAGCAACATTTTCATGATTTTTGCAAGAAATAAAAATGCATGACAAAACAAATAAAGCAATTCCAAAAAATGTATCTTTCATTTTATTATTTTTTAAAATTTATATGCCAAGCCAGAACTAAGCTGAGAAGTCCTGTTGAGTATACCGATGGCCGGTCGCGAATCATAGGCAAGTTGATAATTAACAGAGAAAACAAAGTGCTTACCTGCCTTCACGAGCAATGAATTTTGATTCAAAATCCTAAAATCAGGAAAATAATTTGTTTGAGGTTGATAGTATGTAGTACTTACAATCTCAAGATTTGAAGCCGGGGTGATATTAAAAGATAAATAATTACTAAATCTATAATCATCATGTTTGGTTTTCTCAGGATTCGACTCTTGTTCAAATTCCCACATGACTAATGTTCCGAGATACAATCTCACCTTTTTATTATCAGCAAGTTTATATCGTGGGCCTGTCCCAAGCAATATTCTTTGATGGATGCTTAGGATCTCATTTTGTTGATATTGCCCAAAAACTTCCCAGCGCAGCCATTTTGTTATTTTATAATTATATCGCAAGTGTAACATATAATTATCGACAAGACTCTTGCCATCGCCCGTTAATAAATTATAATTGCCAAGTAATAAAATAAGGGATTTCTTTCCCTTATATTCTATTAATCCTCTGGCATCTGCCTGCAAAACAGTGGATTCGCTTTCAATGTATGATCCACTCAATCCTACTTCTCCAAACCAGCCAGTGGTATCAGTTCTAATCCTCATACTTTCTACATTCAATAGTTGAGCATAGCATTGACCACCATCAAAAATTAAAAAAACCAGTATAAAAGGAATTAAAAAAAAGTATTTCATAAGAATAGATAATAGTTAATGTTTATAAGGTTTGATAAAGATAGCATTCAGACATGCAAGCAGGAAATAATAATTTATTTCCAAATAAAAAACTACTCCTTTACAAATTCTATATCTTCAAAAGGGAGAAAATAATTAGGGTAACAAGTAATGACATCATCCTTTATTATAAAATCTATATACTTAAAACTAACTTGCTGTAAAGACGGCAAAAGAGAAAGCTCTAAATAATTATTATCAAATTTTTCCTTACTTATTTGTGTGAAGACATCCGGAAACAAAAGGTGTTGCACAAATATCTTATCACAGCTGGTTATATTGGTCTCGATTAAACCATTGTTGTCAGCAAAATATTTATGCTCTATTCCATCGATTATGCACATACATAATACAGAAGATGCAAGATAGGCGTCGGGTGAATTAATCTTGATAGTGATAAACCCCGATTTCTTGCCTTGTTTGTCCACAGCAAAATCATGCTCACCCTTTTTATCACTTTTCAGCTTTAAGGTATCCCCTTCGATATGATATGTCCCGGTAGCATTTCGATCAGATGCGCCGTAACTGTAATAGAATTCGAACTTTCCATCAGGTGTAAAAAGAAAGCCTGAGACCAATTCCATTTTTCTGTAATTATATTCTCCGCTCAATGTTTTCATACCATTATTTAATTTTGATTCATTTGAGATAATTTTTTGAGCCATAATATAAGAACAGAATAGTGTGGCAAAGATAAAGGTTATGTATCGAAATTTCATTTTACTAAAAGTTTTACAAGAGATTTAAAAAGCCGGAAATCGATCTATTTCCGGCGGATATGGAATAATTGTTTTGGTCAAGAATAGAATAATTTTATTATCATAAAGAATAATATCAGAGAGCATTAGATCAACTGGTTCATTTTAAAAAATTCATAAAGCATAAAAGGAAAACTAGTATGATCAAATGAATTCCAAAGGATATGCATTGTGTTAGCTTAATCCATTGATGTACACCTGGTTTTATAAGGGTATAAATGGATATCAGCAGCAGTATAAGTTCAAATATTAATACCAACATTTCCTTCGAATGAAAATCAAATTTCTCATATCTCATTTGCCTCTTTAGCCAATAGAATATTATACCGGCAGCCACTGCTCCGTTCAACACTGATACAAATTGTAAAAACTTTTTGCTGGTAAAGGTCAAAATGAACACCGCAAAATGAACTATTATGCAAATACTCAAAATCAATTTTATAAATTGATCCCTATTGAAGTATGGCATGGCTTTATTATACAATTGAATCTATTTCTATAAGTATTTGTAATAGCTTTCCCTTCTGAACATCATTTTCAAAATACTTAATAGCCTGAGGTACAATTGAAATTCTACTTAAGTGCATCTCTTTTCCATTCTGATGTAAATAATTTGGTATAAATATAAATTGCAACCATTGCACAAAATCGATTTTGTCATAATCTTTGACTTCATCAAAATGGTCTGTCCAGGATGGTGGAAACTTAAGCCAAAGACCGCATTCTTTGAGCTCAGTTTCCAGTTCCCTGACCTTAATAATTATAAGATTTTCTTTTGATGTCATTTGCATAATGTTGATATTGTAAAGATAATTTAAAGTAAATTGAGTTTTTTTAACAATGAGGGAAAGTAACAAATGAGTTAGTTAACGTATAACTCTTGTTAAAATCATTAAGAATATTTTATTCTAAATGATAATTCCCAGTTTTTCAAGGGACCTCAACAATTTTTTGTCCGTAATATTTCTCTTCGCTTTTTTGACAATTAGGACATTAACTGCACTTTTCTTAGCTATGGACTTATTGAGATCTTCGACTCTTTGATTTTGTCTTTCTAATTCGGAGATGGCCTTTTTGTTATTTTCGACTAGTACAGCATTATTCGAAGTAAAATTATCCACCCAGGATTTTAACTCACGGTTTGTTTTTTTCAAATTTTGCTCATTATCATTAAGTATTCTGATATTATCCTCTTTATAAAGTATTTGAACCTGAGAGGCCTCTAATTTTGAAGATAGTTTAATCTTTTCCTTTTCAAGATCATATAGCTTATTAGAAACGTTGGCCAGATTGGCATGCGCCACTCTAAGTTCAGAATTTAATGATTCATGATCGGAATAAAGACTTTTGTATTTCTTAGAAGATACACATGATGTAAAAGAGATAAGGAAAAGAAGAAAAGCAAGATGTTTCATTTTTAATAAAATTTAGATTGTGTTTTGTGAAAATTATTTGGATTGAAGCAGCCATTAACGAGCCCTATGGTGAATTGATTTTATTCTTTGCAAATCATGATTAGTATTTCCATGAAACCCATGAGGAGAATCTTCATACTAAATATGATAGTCAATATGATGATAGTTGTTTTCCAAATGGCCTTGAAAATACTCTGATTAAAAAATTTATAACTTAGAAGAAATATAATTCCAACTTCTAATATTCGAACTAATTGTCTTCCAAGTATTAAAAATGGATTATAGGCAACCGAAACAAGATTGATTAAAATTTCAAACAGTAAAAGAAAACCTAGCATATAAGTGATGGCAGTGGCCTTTTCTGCTGAATTATACTGCGACTTTGGGAACAGGATACTGCAGATCATTACAAATAAAGGAATAATAAAAAGCAAAAATAAATTCCCGTAATTACTAATGATCTGATCAAACATTACTTCACTTTGAAATTTCAAAGCATCATCATCTGCCAACGATTGAGCATTGAAGGAGCCAAGATCAAAATAAGTATATATAAATAAATTAATACCAACATTAAATAAATAAAATTTGAAAGGAAGACAATACTTATCCCTGTTGCCATAAATATAGTCTTTGATAAAAGCAATTGGATTTTTGAGCATCGCCTTTGTGGTTTCAGAATACTTTGATTCTACACCTGAGATAGCATTTATGACGCTCATAAGGATCACTCTTATAGATATTCTGTTTTTCTTTAAAACCTTACCGCACTCACTGCAGTATACTCCACTATCGACGTATCCGCAATTTTGACAAGCTACTTCATTGATTTCTAAAGAATGGTGCAACATGATAATTGAATGTTTAAAAATATTGTGAATTAAATTGACGTTGTCTGAATTTTGTAGAAATTATTAAAGTAACAATAACTACTAATTTGAATGCAAAGTAAATGTGTTGAAGCATGTTAAAAATCGATACTTAGTAAACGGGAATAATCACTTATTTAACGGTCAAATTTTGCAATTAACGGTCAAAATATTTAGAATATGACCATTTGTAATTTCACATAAATGATTGCTGTTATTGACTTTACCTATATATTGTAAATTATACACTAATTAATATATGAGAAGAAGTTATAATTTGGACAAGATTCTAATATTCTCATCGAGGGAACGGACATTTTTGATTAGGGAAAGGAAAAATCTAATGATCAAATAATGCGATCTTTGCATTTCAATTATTATCCAGTGTGGAGGTCCATAAATATTCAATTCGAATACTGATTGAAGGATAAATAATATTAAGGCAATTGAAGATGAGAATTTAAACGTCAAACTGATAAGTGCTGAAAATCTAAAGAGTTAGTATGAAATGGAACATAATATTACCAACTTCTTATTCTCAATGACATTAAAAGAAAACACAGATTTTATCTTTACTATTCAAGCAGATAATGAATTTATAAATGTGGAACCCATTGAGAAAAAGATGAAAATGTATTAGTGAACAGAAGTATTAATAACTTTACCATCAAACCGAGAAATTGAATAAATATAACAAACAAATATGCTAAAGATATTAATCGTCGATGATGAGATCTCTGCAGGAAATATCCTGAAGATTCTTATCAAGAAATATATCCCAATAGAAACAGAGATCGAATATTGTGATAGTGCACAAAAGGCGCTTGATATATTGCCGGAATTCCAACCATCTTTAATAATGTTAGATATAGAGATGCCTGTAATGAATGGATTCGACTTCCTGAGTTTGGCGCCGCACGATACTTTTGACGTTATTTTCACTACGGCGTTTGATAAATACGCAATTAAAGCGATCAGGTTTTCAGCACTAGATTACTTATTGAAACCAATTGACGTCCTGGACTTAAAAAATGCAATCAACAGCCACATCGTAAAAAGTAGAAATTTTGAACAAAAATCTCTTGTTGACAACTTACTCACCAATCTAAAGCAGCCGGATCAAAAAAACTTCAAATTAGCACTTTCTACGAGCGAAGGGACCTTCTTCTTTGACCCTGTCGATATTCTTTATTGTGAAGCCGATAATAATTATACAAAATTTAACCTACTCAATAAAAAGCCGCTCCTCGTCTCAAAAACACTTGGTGACTTTGATGAACTACTTTCTGAACATCAATTTATTCGGATACATAAATCGTATCTTGTAAATATAAAATACATCACCAAGGTCAACCGTGACGGAACACTGACCATGTCTGATGGTAAGGAATTGTCAATTTCAAAGCGGAAGAAAGAGATGGTTATGGGGATATTGAAGAAGTGAAAACTAAATATTTGGTAATTCAATGAAATTATTAAATTAGACAATAGTGGCAAATGATAGATGAGACTAGACTTCATCGTAATATTGCAATATTACATTTGACTTTGAAAATCGCGCATAACCTCTTGTGTTCATAAGACACATACTCCATCTAATTCATTTCCCACAATTTAACCTACAATAGTTCAGCCTTTTGTTGCCAGATGAAGGTGAGAGTATGCTTCATCGTAATATTGCAATATTACATTTGACTTTAAAAATCGCACAAACACTCTTGTGTTCAGAAGATTAATACTCCATCTAATTCATTTCCTACAATTTAAGTTACAAAAGTTCAGCCTTTTGTTGTCAGATGCAGGTGAGACTAAACTTCATCGTAATATTGCAATATTACATTTGACTTTAAAAATTGCGCATAACCTCTTGTGTTCATAAGACACATGCTCCATCTAATTCATTTCCCACTATTTAACATACAATAGTTCAGCCTTTTGTAGTCAGATGCAGGTGAGAGTATGTTTCATCGTAATATTGCAATATTACATTTGACTTTAAAAATCGCGCATAACCTCTTGTGTTCATAAGACAAATGCTCCATCTAATTCATTTCCCACAATTTAACTTACAAAAGTTCAGCCTTTTGTTGTCAGATGCAGGTGAGAGTATGCTTCATCGTAATATTGCAATATTACATTTGACTTTAAAAATCGCGCTTAACCTCTTGTGTTCATAAGATTAATACTCCATCTAATTCATTTCCCACTTTTTAACTTACAATAGTTCAGCCTTTTGTTGTCAGATGCAGGTGAGAGTATGCTTCATCGTAATATTGCAATATTACATTTGACTTTGAAAATCGCGCATAACCTCTTGTGTTCATAAGACAAATGATCCATCTAATTCAATTCGCACTATTTAACTTACAATAGTTCAACCTTTTGTTGTCAGATGCATGTGAGACTAGACTTCATCGTAATATTGCAATATTACATTTGACTTTGAAAATCGCGCATAACCTCTTGTGTTCATAAGACACATGCTCCATCTAATTCATTTCCCACTTTTTAACTTACAATAGTTCAGCCTTTTGTTGTCAGATGCAGGTGAGAGTAGACTTCATCGTAATATTGCAATATTACATTTGACTTTGAAAATCGCGCATAACCTCTTGTGTTCATAAGATTAATACTCCATCTAATTCATTTACCACTTTTCAACTTACAATAGTTCTGTTTTTTAGTGTCAGATGCAAATGAGAGTATGCTTCATCGTAATATTGCAATATTACATTTGACTTTAAAAATCGCACAAACCCTCTTGTGTTCATAAGACACATACTCCATCTAATTCATTTCCCACAATTTAACTTACAATAGTTCTGTATTTTAGTGTCAGATGCAGGTATGAGTATGCTTCATCGTAATATTGCAATATTACATTTAGCCCAGAAATTATAGAAATTTCTTCAATACCCGGCCAAAAAAGCTCCATAAAGAAAAAAACTTCAGGTTTCTCTGATATGTCATTAAAACCTTACTGTCCAGACGGGACTCCCTACTTGCCTGCCTACGCAGGCAGGGAACCGCGCGACCTCCGCCGTGGCAGCGCGGCAATTATTTAGAAACTTAAACAAACAAAAAAAGCCCTAGATTTCTCTAGAGCTTCTTTTAACCTTGCGGTCCGGACGGGACTCGAACCCGCGACCTCCGCCGTGACAGGGCGGCATTCTAACCAACTGAACTACCGAACCATTTTGCTTATCACTTGTCAACTGCTTGACTTGTTTACCAAAGCGGTGCAAAGATAGTAACACTTCTCTTACCTCAAAATATTTTTCAATATTTTTGTAAAATAAATTCAACAATAGCTTTCAAACTATGGTATAGCTTATTTCTTCTACTTTTTTTATTTCCATTTAAGTAATTTTCATAACTTGCACTAATAACTTTATGAGAATACTAGGAATAATACCAACAAGATACGCATCTTCCCGTTTTCCGGGAAAAGCATTGGCTGATATAGGAGGCAAACCAATGATACAATGGGTCTACGAACAATCCAAAATGTCTTCTTTCCTCACTGAACTTATCGTAGCAACAGATGATGAAAGGATTTTTGATAGATGTACTGCACTCAATATTCCAGTGGAAATGACCGCGGATTACCACAGAAGTGGCACAGACCGTTGCGCTGAAGTTGCAAAAAAGCATCCGGATTTCGAGGCAGTAATCTATATACATTGCGATGAACCGTTTATTATGCCTATTCAAATAGACATCCTGGCCAAGACTTTATTACAAAACGATTCAGCTGAGATCGCCACACTTGCCAAGTTTATCCAATCACAGGAAGAACTAGACGACCCTGATGTAGTTAAGATCGTCTTCGGAAGTAATATGGAAGCCATATACATGAGTCGCCACCCTATCCCCTATTTTGCTTTCGCCAATAAGGAAGAATGGCTCTTGAGACACCAATACTATAAACATATTGGTCTTTATGGTTTTAAAATGGAGACTTTATTAGAGGTTTCTTCGATAAACGAAAGCTATCTTGAAACTTCTGAAAATGTGGAAGCTCTTCGCTGGATCGAAAACGATTACAATGTTAAAGTTGCCCTAACTGACAACGACAGTATAGAAATAAATACACCTGAAGACCTGGAAGAATTACTAAAGCTGCAAACTCCGCCTTTGTTATAAACTTTCAGAAGAAAAGCCAAAAGGCAAAATATCTTTAACACTATTCATCACGTGGATTGGTCCGGAGGACCCTTTTAGAATAATTGTTATTGGAGATCCTTGCTTGTTTTCAAATTCAGAGAGCATTTGACGACATGCACCGCAAGGTGCTACTGGAGAATCCAATAATTGATTGGCTGAGGAAGCAGTGACAGCGACCTGCACAATAGGAGATTTAGCTCCTGAAGAACTGTATGAAGCCAAAAGCGAACCTTCTGCGCAAATACACATAGGGAACGCAGCATTTTCCATATTAGCACCAATAAAAATATTGCCATCCTGATCCATTAGAGATGCCCCGACATGAAAATTAGAATATGGTGCATATGCATTAGACATTGCCTTGTATGCCTCGTCAAGTAACTTACGTTGTTCTGCAGTTAGTTCATCAAGACTGTCATATTGCTTAAAGGAGATGGTTATATTTTTATCTATCATAAATCTAAAGTTGTAATAAATGTAAAGTATTAAATTAATATTTTATAAAATAGTTGAATGAATCACTTTTTTCAATCTATTATTTAATAAATTCGCCCTTTGTAAGTGGCATTTTTGAGATTATCCCAAGAGCAATATTTTATCACAATAAAAGTACAAAGTGAAGCAGATTATTTTATTTGGAGCCGGTCGCTCAGCAACCTATCTAATTGACTATTTGCTTGAACATGCTGAAGCAGAAGAATTTCAATTAGTCCTTGCAGACTCTAACATAGAAATAGCAGAACTTAAAATTGGCAATCATCCAAGAGGTAGAGCTGTAGCATGCGACATCAATGACACCGCAATGCGACAAGCACTCATAGCACAAGCTTCTTTCGTAATTTCTATGCTGCCTGCATTTCTGCATTTGCTAGTTGCAAAGGATTGTCTTCTTTACGGAAAGGATATGGCAACCGCTTCCTATTTAAGTGATGAAATAAAAGCAATGGAACCGGAAATAACTGCTAAAGGATTGGTTTTCGCCAACGAACTCGGCTTAGATCCTGGAATAGACCACATGTCAGCTATGAAACTACTGGATGAAATAAAATCCAAAGGTGGACAAATTATTTCCTTCAAATCATATACTGGAGGTCTCGTCGCAAAGGAAAGTGATGACAATCCATGGCATTACAAGGTAAGTTGGAATCCAAGAAACGTCATTCTGGCGGGACAATGTACCTCTCAATATCTTGAGAATGGAGAAATTAAATTTTTACCATACTCCAGACTATTTAGTCAATCTGAAGAAGTCGATGTCATCGGCCATGGTAATTTTTCAATGTATGTCAACAGAGACAGCATTAAATACGTAGACCTTTATCGTTTAGATGGGATAAATACTATGATCAGAGGTACTTTCAGAGGTGAGGGATATTGTGAGGCATGGTCTGTTCTGATTGACCTGGGAATGACCGACGATTCAACAAAACTTTCTCTGGAAGCAGGATTTTCGATTGCAAATTTTACAAAAAGCTTTCTTATAAGTGAAGATTGTGAAACAAAAGAAAAAATTGAAAGAACAATCAGGAGAAATATAAGTCCCGCAACCTACGAAAGAATCGAATATCTTCAATTGTTTTCTGATGAGTGCTGCCCACTCTCCCACCCTACTCCTGCGCAAGTACTGGAGCATATCATTGTAAATAAATGGGTTCTAAGACCCAATGATAAAGATCTCATTGTAATGCAACATGAGGTCAAATATCGTCTGGACAATGAAGTAAGAACAGTTTATTCAACATTGTACAGAGAAGGTAAAAATGATATATATACGGCGATGGCAGAAACAGTTGGACTACCATTAGCTATTTATACAAAACTTAGACTGCGTGGGATGTTCAATAAGCCGGGAGTCTTTATTCCTGTAGAAAAAGAAATATATGAACCAATTCTAAAAGAACTTTCCTCTCTTGGAATTCACTTCATGGAAAGTGAGAATGTATGAAGGAGGTTGAACATCAGTTAAAAAATTTATCAATTTTAAAAGATCCTATTCGATTATTTCAGGCTTTTAATGTTAGCCGCCAGATTGCTATTATTATTGGTAGCATTATACTCACGAAGAGTGCTATGTCAACTCTGGATATCGGAAAATTTGAAACCCTCAATTATCTCGGACAATTTATTAGTGTTTTTTGGGTCAATGGCATGACTCAGGCATTTCTAGCCATTTATCCAAAGGTTGCTGAGGTTGAAAAAAAGGCATTTATAAGTAGTACATTCACTTTTTTTCTGGGCATATCTTTTATTTGTTCAGTAATACTTGTGGTGGGAAGACCACTGCTACTTCCTTTTTTAATAGAATCAAAAACGATAGAAGGGTTTTATTGGTTCAGCCTATACAGTTTTATCAACATTCCATCGATGTTGATCCCATCAATACTCATGCTTAAGAAACAAAGTAGTGAACTTCTAAAATTCACAATTTTCTACTTTCTTGGATATATAATCGTGTTTTTTCTAAATCTTATTTTTGGAGGAAAATTAATCAACTTATTGATTCTGCTGAATGCGTTTGCTTTTGCATTGCTATTAATGTCCGGTAGATTATCTATTTCATTTAATCTAAATGCCTACAAATTACAATGGGTCAAGCGACTCACCCTTATTGGTTCACCTTTGATCGGATATGCTATCCTTTCCGGAATAGCACCAATTTATGACAGCTGGCTTGTTCAAAGATTTTATGAAGACAAATCGATTTTTGCAATTTTTAGATACGGAGCCCGTGAATTTCCGCTGACTGTAACATTGGCAATTGGATTGGGAACAGCGTTGGTGCCTTTAGTCAGTCAAAATTTATCGCAAGGTGTTAAGGAAATTCGTTTGAGGTCCAAGCGTCTTTATCCATATATATTCGGCACATCGGCCTTGTTATTGCTTGGATCTAAATACTTTTTTCCTTTAGTCTTCAACGAATCTTTTGCAGCTTCAGCTCCAGTATTTAATATTTATATACTGTTAATAATAAGCAGGATGATATATCCTCAAACTATTATGTTAGGTCAGAAAAGAACTAAAGCGTTGCTTTATATTGCAATCCTGGAGCTCATGATTAACATATTTGTAAGCTTAGCTCTGGCATTCAAATTTGGGCTATTGGGTATAGCTGCAGGCACTGTAATCGCATTTTCTTCCGAAAAGATCATGCAAATCATTTATTTAAAATTAAAACGAGGAATATCGATCCACCATTATGTTGACGTTAAACCTTATGCGTTATACAGTGCAGGACTAGTTATAGTTTGGCTTTTCACCATTCTATTTTAATTTCAATCTTCTGCCTCGAGATCGTCAATCACCTGTTGAATAGCGCGATCGTTCAATTCATTCATTTCTTCTTCTGAAGGTACATTTATTCTGGGATTTATGTCCATTACTTTATACAATAATGCTTCAAGGCAGCTTATTCGCATATTCAATTTCACTACTTCTTCGTATAAATTAACATCTGTTTCCATATTATCTCAAAGTTTTAATAATTATTAGAATTGTTCAAATTTAACGCTAAATATCTAAATAAAATGAAGACCAAGAAAGCTAAAATTCTAAATTAAATGTTAAACTAATAAATTGGCAACAATTTTGATACATATTGAGCAATTTAGGCTTCATAAAATTGAATTTAGTCGAAAAATATATCACTTTTAACTCAAATTTGAAATTAAATTGGACGAATGCCTGTTTGCAAATCAAGTTGATTATTACATCTTTAAATTACTTTTTTATTGTTTGATCAAATTTACTTTTAAAACAAAGCTAAATACCGTGCTCCCAACTATTTATAAAACATTCATTCTAATAATTGCCACTTTGCTATTTATATACTTAAGTACCGTCAATATTGAATATTTTATTAACCGGGCAAGCGATTTTAAGCTAAATATTCTGGCGTGGATAATTGAATTGACTTTAGTATTCTTATTACTATATTTACCTATCACAAAAATAAAACACATAAAATGATCACTATTTTACTACTCGGACTAACATTATTATGGACAATCATCGCGGTACTAAAGGAGAAAGGCAAACCCAAACCTTCATACATGCATGCCATTATTATCTTGTTAGTTGGTGCTGGAATTGCACTCATACAACCTTTCAAGATAGAACGTGTCGACGCCGGCCATGTTGGAATAAAAGTAAATCTGGCAGGAGATAACAGAGGCGTAGGAAAGTATGAATATAAAACTGGCTGGGTGATTATCAACAAATGGATCAATAAATTATATGAGTTCCCGACTTTTCAGCAAAGCATTGAATATCCGGAGCAAAGCGTCATCACTAAAGGGGGTCTTAGTGCCTCCATACACCCAAAATTCAACTATAGTCTAAAAGCGGGTGATATAGGTGACATGTTTTCTAATCTTAGAATTCCTGTGAAGGATATAGAACAAGGATGGTTACAAAACGCTATCGTTGGAGCTGTAAATGATGTGGCCAACAAATGGACTATTGATGATATATTTAATAACAGGGAACAATTTGAAGCTGATATTATTAAAGAATCAAATAAAAGAGTTTCCAAGTGGTTTATTATCAGTCAGTTAAGAACGAATATAATACCTCCGCAATCTCTCCAAATTAATATTCAGGAAAAAACAAATGCTATCCAAAAAGTACAAATTGCTGAAAATAATAAGCTGGTTGCAATTGCTCAAGGTCTTGAAAGAATAGCTAAAGCACAGGCAGATAGTGCTACAGCTGTCATCACAGCATCCGGTGAGGCGAGAGCCATAAAAATTAAGCAATTATCTCTAAACCAGGAATATATCGATTATCTAAAGGTTCAGAAATGGAACGGTGTAAGTCCTACAATGGTTACATCAGATAAAAGTGGGTTTATAATTAGCCCGGGAAAAACAAATTAATCTAAAATCTTTCAGAATGAACGTAATATCAATCAATGCCGGCACTCGAGAAGTTGTGATAAAAACGGGTAAGGAACACTACAACCTTTATGAGTTGGATCTTCTAAATGTTATCGATACGCAAGAACTTGACAAAATTGTGCACCATGCCTTCTCTGCAGCTTCAGATATAGAATCAGCAGAGGTAATATTAAGAGAAAAAGGAATAGTGCTAAGATTGATTAGGGAGGATTAAGGAGGAGAAATTTGGCCTAATGTAAGGTATGATTAATTTAAGAACAGCCTATTGTATTGTTTATCAAATGGCGGAAATTATTAAGTTAAAATACACTAATTGATTATTTGGCTATCTGATTATTTATTCAAACTTTTTAAATTCCTTTCCATTCCAGGTAAACACACCACCTCCGTCAGTTCCAAACCATAATTTACCATATTTATCTTTGTATATTGCCTGGATAATATCACTTGTCAAACCCTCATTAGTAGTATAATTTATAAATTTTATTCCATTGAACCTCCAAACCCCACAGTCTATTGTACCAACCCATATGTCACCTGCATTGTCCTCTTCAATCGCCCAGATCCTTGCCATTGTCCCGGATTTGGACAATCCCGAAAGCACAAACATTTCATTCTCAAGATGAAAGGTTTTTGTGATATTTGTAAGTTGCTTTCCATCAAACTTAAAAAGACCTGAACCATTATTTCCAAACCAGAAGTTGCCTTGGCTGTCTTCAAATATGGCGCGCACTGCCGGACCGGCCAGTCCATTATCAGACAACCAGGTAAATTCCTTTCCATCAAATCTAATGACACCCTCCGCCTGCGTTCCAAACCAAATATTTCCCTTTTTATCTTTGTAAGAGCAATACACCGTATTGGCCAAAGCCGGCTGGGTAAATGGCCTGACAGCCATTACCAGGCTCGAAATGTTACTTGATTCCTTTCTTATAGGAAGAAATATATAATTTAATTTTTTTCCATCAAACCGGTAAGCTCCACCACCTGCACCAAACCACAAGTCACTTGTGGATAAATTTAAATTATAGCCGGTAGAAGACTTCACATGCGAACTCCCTGTGTCGACCAAGGTCACTATTTTTTTTCCGTCAAACTTACTCACTCCTAGTAGGGTATTAAACCAAATGTTTCCGGCATCATCTTCCTGAATATTAAATATCTGATTATTGGCAAGACCATCTTCCTTATTGAAAAGCACTATTTTATTTCCATCAAAACGATAAACTCCTAATCCATCAGTGCCAAACCAATAATTGTTTTTACTATCCTGAAATATCGTTCTGATGTTGTCACTCAATTGAGTTACCATATTTGAAACTAACTTGATCGGAATCACAGATTCCGTAACAATAATATGTTGGTCTTTTGTATTTTCTGAACTGCTATGACCGCAAGAAGTAAATAAAAGAAATTGCAGCACCAATACAAGCAATTGATTGCTAATTAAGTACCCTAAATATCTATTCTTTGATTGCAACATAATAGTTTGAATTATTAAAATTAGCCGCCAAGGCTTATTCGTGACAGTAATCCATAATTGCTTCAATTAACACCCCTCTTTGTGGGGAGTACGCTGATAAATTATTTTACCATCACGTTCTATAAAGTCACCCTTTACGATCGGATAGGCATACTTTGGTGCATGGGATACATTATGGCTTTTTATAATTATTTTGTCGTTAACTTTCAGAGTAAGCAATTGATCAAATTCCCTTTTGAAATTCATAATATTCTTCCCGGGCCTTTCTATTCCAAAAGAAAGAATGTAATCTTCCTCATTGATCCTGACCATCACTCCGAAACCAACTCTTGAACTCTCAGGAAGAGAAAGAGAAGTTACCACTCCCTCCATATCGGTATTATTTCTAATGGATTTATTTATCTTAGCTTCAGCGGCATACACTTTTTTACCTGCCGGAGACACTTCCCATTTCTTGAATATTACACCTGCTGGAGTTGCCTCCCATTTTTTCCTTTCAGCGTTCCTTTGATCAATAGAGAGCGGTTTTTGGATTGACTTATTAGAAGTTTCATTTCCAAATTCAAGTGTAGCGAATACTACTCCG
The DNA here is from genome assembly GCA_016711705.1 of Candidatus Brachybacter algidus. Classification (GTDB taxonomy): domain Bacteria; phylum Bacteroidota; class Bacteroidia; order Chitinophagales; family Saprospiraceae; genus Parvibacillus; species Parvibacillus algidus. The sequence goes on from JADJSK010000001.1 coordinate 1,230,156, forward strand.
CTTGCCACCAGCAGCGGCAGGGTCAGTGCAAAAATGATCTTTTTCATATCTTCTGTTTGCTCATTAATAATATAAAATAAAGTTTAATGCCTGATTTTCAACCTAAAATCGATTTCTAACAATTTACTCAACGAAGATATTGCAATGAAAATAGAACAGGGGAACAATAACAGGTGGGTAACAAGTGGAGGTTAGTTACTTATGTAAATAGTCAACATATGTCGCTTTAAACAAAGCAGCAAATCTTAATTAAGGAAAACTAAAAGTGGAGCTGGATGGGAAGTTGTGTGAAATGAAATCGAGATGAAGATGAGTACCCGGAGCGGGACTTGAACCCGCACGACCTTGCAGTCACAAGATTTTAAGTCTTGCGTGTCTACCATTTCACCACCCGGGTAAATAAAATTAAGAAATAATGGAGCGGGAAACGAGACTCGAACTCGCGACCCCGACCTTGGCAAGGTCGTGCTCTACCAACTGAGCTATTCCCGCATTTGGTGTTGCTTTTCTTCAGAAGCGTCGCAAAGGTATATTTTTATTTTTAATTTCAAAACTATTTGAAAAAAAATTATTCATTATTTCCTGAAACGTTGCTGCCATCCCATAGCAAGAACTCTTTTAAGAATCCGGAGATGTCTCCATTCAGCACAGCATCCGTATTATTATTGGTAAATCCTGTTCGGTGATCCTTTACTCTACGATCATCTAATACATAAGACCTGATCTGACTGCCCTATTCATTCTTCATCTTTCCTTCCTCCACAGCGTCCTTTTCAGCTTGTTGTTTCTCCAATTCTTTTTCATAAATACGAGATTTGAGTAACACAAGTGCTTTCTCTCTATTCTGAATCTGGCTGCGCTCTTGCTGGCATTCCGCGACCAAACCTGTTGGTAAATGCCGCACACGCACTGCAGACTCCGTCTTATTGACGTGCTGACCTCCTGCCCCACTCGCCCGGAATGTATCCCATTCCAGATCTGCCGGATTTAAAATAATTTCGATTCTATCATCCACCATTGGATGGACGAAGACAGAAGCAAAGGAGGTCATTCGTTTACCTTGAGAGTTGTAAGGGCTAACACGGACCAATCTATGGACGCCATTTTCACCTTTGAGCAAGCCGTAAGCAAGGTCTCCGGTTATTTCGAGCGCAACTGATTTTATGCCAACCACATCACCTTCGGTGATGCTCAATTCAGAAACTTTAAAGCCATTTTTTTCTGCGTACATCAGATACATTCGCATGAGCATAGCTGCCCAGTCACAAGCCTCTGTACCACCGGCACCTGCATTGATCTCGAGAATGGCATTAAGTTCGTCTTCTTGTTTGGTGATCGTACTCTTAAATTCCATCTCGTCGATAAGACCCATGGCGATTTGATACATTTCATCAACTTCGCCATCAGTCATCGCATCTTCCCGGTATAGTTCCAATGCGACTGAAGCCTCATCTACTGCAAGTGAGCCGTTTTTAAACTTATCGACCCAAGTCTGGTGTGACTTGAGTTCTTTTAAGGTCGCTTCCGCCTTTTTTGGATCGTCCCAGAAGTTTCCTGCTAAAGATTCCTGGGTCTTATCCTCTATTTCGTGAATTCGTTGATCGACGTCAAAGATACCTCCTTAAGGAAGCCAATCTGTCCTGCAGATCTTTAAGCTGTTCGATAGTCATTGCTGATTAAAGTTTAATGGTTAAAAATGTGTGTTAGTTAATAGACTCTAGATACTAGAATGCAGTATCCCAAGACTAGGCTGTAAACTTACAATGTTTTATTCTGCTATTTCAATGTAAAATGCCAACTCTGCATTGCTTGGAATGTAATCCGGAATACCTTCCTCACCATAAGCAAGATCTGCAGGGATGAATAGGGTAGCTTTGGTGCCTCTTTTTAAAAGCAGTAATGCTTCATCCCAACCTGGTATGACTAGTCCTGTGCCAATGGTAATTGTAAAGGGGGCACCTCGCTCGTAAGAACTATCAAATTTCAGACTATCAGCTGTTGTTAGGCCCAAATAATTTATTTTTATTGCATCTCCAGCTTTTATTTGACTCCCTTTACCTTCTGAATGAGTCAAATAAGATAAGCCACTTGCAGTTCTTTTTAACTCTGGGAGCTTATTTAATTTATAGTTGGCGATATGCTCCTTTAACATAATCTCTATACCTGCTTCTCTGCCTCTTAAGATATTTTTATCTTGTTCAGTTATCACATTTTTGACAACAATTCTATATGTAATTGTCTTCCATCCCAACATCGTAGGTGGTAAATCACTGAATGTATCTATCTTTTCATAGATAAGGATACTGTCCAAAGGCCTCATCAACCCGATTGCATCAAAAACTGGGTTAGGAACTTCCATTAGTGACTCGACAGGGAAAGTAAGTTCAGGTTGATTAGGTATTAATTTAGAGTCCTGTAAAATTGAATCTTTGTGCAATATCATGATATCAAAATAGACGATATCGCCACTCGTCACCATATCACCGTTACCCTTCTTGAACAATTTATAGTCGTAGCCACCTTTGGTAATTCCAGTGACTACTTTGGCTTTCGAACTTGATTTATTTTTCCTTTGCGCTTCAATTCCATTACAAATCAAAAAGAAGGAAAGCAATACAAATAAATAATCTATAATTTTCATAACATTGATTTTATAAATAAGCCCTTACTTGCAGAAGTAAGGGCTTAAGGTTTTTTTATTATTAGTTCAATTTATTTAATTGACTCTATATAGAAAGCAAGTTCAGCATCCGGTGGAATCATATCCTGAATACCTTGTTTACCATAAGCAAGATTGCCAGGTATAAAGAAGGTAGCTTTATCGCCTTTTTTCATTAGTAATAATGCCTCTTCCCATCCTTGAATTACTCTACCAGCTCCTACAGGAAAACTGAATGCTGTTCCTTTTGCGTAAGATGCATCGAATTTTTTAGCATCAGCTACTGTTGCACCATAATAGTACACTTTCGCAGTTTCACCTTTTTGAGTAGTTGGCCCTGAACCTTCAGTATGCATAACATATTTTAGTCCTGTTGCTGTCGTTTTGAGGTCTTTAATAGTACCTGCTTTATAGTCAGCAATATCTTTTTGTATCAACTTCTCAACTGCAGGTTCCATATCTCTAACAACCTTTTTCTCAGATTCACCTACGACGTTTTTCACCTTAATGGTATAAGTTATCTCTTTCCACTCTTTCATGTTTGGAGGAAAATTCTCTTTAGGCATTGTGTCGATTCTCTCTCGAATTACGATGCTATCGCCCTTTCTCATCAATTTCAAAGCATCAACTACAGGATTGGGTGATGTCATCAATGAATCTGGAGGCATTAAAAATTCCGGCTGCTGTGGGCTTGATTTAGAATCCTGAAGCACTGAATCTTTATGCATGATCACCATATCAAAGAATACAAGATCGTTGGTTTTGATTATTTCACCTTCACCTGTTTTGAATAATGTGTAGGAATAACCATTTTTGGATACACCGCCATTTTCATCTTTTTTGCAAGAAATGATGCTTACTGAAAGAAGCAACAATATAAAAAATGATAAATTTTTCATAGAATAGATTAAAATTATGTTTAATATGAATTAATAATTTCTGTTTTGTACTTTTCCGTTGCTTCCTCAAAAGTGCTGATGACAGTCTTCAAACTACTATATAAAGCACCTCCTGAAGCATTCTTGTGACCTCCACCTCTAAAATATTCTTTCGCCATTTTCTCAACTGAAAAATCACCTTTTGATCGAAGTGACACCTTAACTATACTTGGTTGCTCGGAAATAAAACCAGCTATATTAACAATATCAAGTCTTAAAAGATAATTTACAATACCTTCAGTATCACCACGTTGAATATTGAAATCCATATAGTCCTTTTTAGACAAATAGATCAATCCTGCCTTTCTATCAGGATATATGTTCATTCTGTTTGACAAGCAATGACCAAGTAATCGTAATGATTTCTCAGGCATATGATTATAAAGCATGTCCTGAACATGTGCGATATCACCTCCTTGGGAAATGATCTCACCCGCATTTTTGAATGTATTCGGGCTTATGCTGTATTTAAAAGATCCTGTATCAGTGATCATGCCCACCAACAATGCCTCAAGTCCATGAATAGTAATAGCGCTCAACCAGCCGGCCCCCTTAAAAACCTCATACAAAAGTTCACAAGTAGAACTTATCTCAGGTTCAGAAATCAGGACATCAGCAAACCCATCCGGATAAAGGTGGTGATCTATCATAACCTTAGTGGCATCCGACACTCGAATTGCCTCTCCGATCTTATCCACGCGCTCTAGTGAATTGTAATCAAGACAAAAAATAACTTCTGCAGATTTAATAAGTTCTAAGCTTTTATCCTGCTCTCTATCATACACATAGATCTCACCAGAGCCATGCAGCCATGAGAGATCATCAGGAAAATCCGATGGGACGACAACATTAACAACATGAAGGTGGGCGTCCAAAACAGATTTTAAGGCTAAGCAAGATCCAATAGCATCACCATCAGGATTTCTGTGCGAAGTTATCACTATGTTCTTTTGAACATTGAGACAATTGATTAGATCTTGTATTTCTTTCATAAAAATCTATGATTAGCAAAGGAAGTAAGACGATACAAAGGGATAAATTGTTTAAAATCTGTTATGAAAATTAATATTCCCTATCTTTTTAAGCTCCCAATTTGCTAAGCCGCCGCAAAAGTCGCTTTTTTTCTATATATAAAAAAATAAAAATGAATGAAAAACGAAAGCTTTTCTGCCTAAAATAAATTTTTATATACTTTTGTGGGATAATACAAACTAATTTAAAATAACTTATTAAAAATGGCGAACAACCGAACATTCACAATGATCAAACCTGATGCTGTGCAGGATGGACATATTGGAGCGATCTTATCACACATTAATCAGGCTGGTTTCAGGATCGTTGCGATGAAATTAACGAGACTTTCACAAAGCACTGCAGGGAAATTTTATGAAGTACATAAAGAAAGACCTTTTTATGGTGAACTTGTAGATTTTATGTCTTCTGGAGCAATAGTAGCTGCCATTCTTGAAAAAGAAAATGCTGTAGAAGATTTTAGAAAACTTATCGGCGCAACTAATCCTGCTCAAGCTGAAGCTGGCACTATCAGAGCATTATTCGCTAGAAGCGTAGGAGAAAATGCAGTACATGGTTCTGACTCAGACGAAAATGCTGCTTTGGAAAGCGCATTTCATTTCGCAGGAACAGAAGAATATTAATATATGAATAAGGCCATTAAAAGCTTCTTTAAAAGAAAGATAGTTGAAAATGTGCTTCTTATATTTATTTTATTAGGGGTAATTATTACGGTATTTACCCCTAATCTTCCTTTTATACAACGCAGTGCTGATTTGGCAAATCAATCCATGATGATTTATCTTGCGTTTGGAATGTTCTTTCTAATAGTCGATCAGACTAGATTGATGATTATCACAATGATCAGTGCTGCAATCTTCGCTTTTTTCCTAAAGGAATCCACTAATTCCAGAATTAAATATGCAGCAGTCAATTCCTCTGAAAAATTTAAAATTTCACTGATTAACCTCTCCTCAATAGATTCTGATCCTTCAAAAGTAATCCGGAATATAGCAAAGAAAAATTTTGATTTGCTGGTATTTCAGGAATATACACCAAACTGGAAGTCGCTTATTGAAGATAATCTGAATACTAGTTACCTATTCAAAATCAGTATTCCAAGGATCGATGTTTATGGTCTTAATGTCTACAGTAGATATCCTATTCTAAAACAAGATACTTTGTATTGTGAGGAAATTCCAATTCTGCGATTGGAGGTCTTTAAAAACAATCAAAGGTTTATCATTTTGACGGCATATTTCCCACCACCAATTAATAACTTATCGAAAAAAATTAATCAGGATGAGTTAAATTTAATCGCACAAAGCATAAAAGACTTGGACGAACCAGTAATAGTGGCCGGTGTTTTCAATATAGTACCATGGTCACCTGAGATCCAATCTTTTAAAGATAAGGGCGACTTGAGCGATAGCAGAAGTGGCTATATTCCCAGCATGGATAAGAATTCAGGTGGAATCTTCGGCAAACCGGTTACTCATATTTTTTATAAACCAGCATTAGAATGCACCAACTTCAATATAAGCAGAGCCGATAACGATGAATATGGCATAGAGGCATTCTTCCAACTTCAGGAAAATAAATAGCTTCAGGGAATATTCTAACACTGCCATTTACCTTTTCATTACTCTAAGAAATTCAAATAAGTGATTTAAAAAATTTATTTGTTAATATTTTAAAACATCTAAACTTTAAGGACAAAAATGTATTAATAGAGTGATTTCTTTTTATATAATTTATGCATCTTTGCGAAATCTTTCAAATAACGGATAATATATTTTTCATGATCATATTATATTTCTTTTTAGCACATTGGTTTTTATCCCTATTTACTCAAACCTTTTTTTTACATCGATATTCATCCCATAAGATGTTTAAGATGACACCTTTTTGGGAAAAATTCTTCTATCTATTTACATTTATTTCACAAGGAGCATCTTTTCTAAATCCAAGAGCATATGCCATCATGCATAGGATGCATCATGCATATAGTGATACAGAAAAAGACCCACATTCACCCCATTTCTTTCACGATGTGTTCTCTATGATGTGGAAAACAAAAAGCATTTATGCTGATTTCGTTAATAGACTTAAAGAGCCTGAAGCAGAATTTAAAGGCAACTATCCTACTTGGGCGCTTGTAGATCGAATAGGTGACGACTGGAAGACAAGAATTGGATTTGGCATCATATACACGGCAATTTATGTTGGGTACGCTACTAGTCCATGGTTATTTCTCCTGCTTCCAATCCATTATCTGATGGGACCGATGCACGGCGCTTTGGTCAATTGGTGTGGTCATAAATATGGATATAGCAACTATGACAATGGTGACAAATCAAAAAACACAACACCTTGGGGATTTCTAATGTTGGGAGAATTATTCCAAAACAATCATCATAAGTTCCCTAATAGCCCTAAGTTCGCAAGTAAGTGGTACGAGATTGATCCTACATACTACATGATGCTAGCGCTAGATCGTATAAGAGTTATAAAAATTCGTAAAAAATAATTGGCTGTTATTTAATGCCTAACTATCATAATATTTATAATTTATTAAAATATAATGATAAAAATGTGACCTAAGCATGTTTTAGCGTCTTAAATATTAAGAACAGAAAAGGAATATACTCCAGGTTCAATCCTGAGTATTTATTTTTTTGGGGTAGTAAAGTGTTAGTTTAGCCGGTTCATTTTGGACCGGCTTTTTTTTTATTTTTTAAAAAATCTAGCTACAACCCAACCTCCATTTACAGTATGCTGCAAATAAGTCAAACCTAACTCAGCTGATGCCTGACTTATATCATCAAGATTTGATTCAAAGAAACCAGAGAAAAGTATTGTTCCACCACTTTTCAAACTCCTGGCCAGCTCAAATAGACTATCTAAAATTACGTTTGCAGTAATATTGGCCAGGATAACATCAAAGACCATATCTACCGGGATCATTTCCTTGCCACCAAGTGCAGGTTTGGCATTTGAAATGTTGTTCAATTCAAAGTTCTCAATCATATTGTCATAAGAAGGAGGTTCTATATCTATTGCCAGGATGTCGCTTGCACCTTTTATGGAGGCAAAAATAGCTAACAAACCCGTCCCACTTCCAAAATCAAGAACCTTTTTATGCTTCATATCGAGGTTATTCATTTGGACGATCATTCCATGCGTCGTATAATGATGACCGGTGCCAAAAGCCATTTTAGGAGATAGTACAATCCTTTGGCCTAATATCTTCGTATTTTCGTGAAATGGTGCAATGATCGTGCAGATATTTTCCACAAATACAGGATCAAAATTAGATTCCCATTCCTTGTTCCAATCTTTATCGGGCAGGCTTATTATTGTATAGCTCACATTGTATGATTCTGAAATATCTTTTAGATCGTGAATAACAGTAGTATCAAGCAAACTTCTTTCGATGTATGCCAAAAGTTCTGTTCCATCTTCCATGAAACTATTAAAAGGCAATTCTGATAATAAAGCTACCAGAACATCACTCTCCATCTCATTCAAAACGAATCTGGCCTCAAGCCATCTGCCGCTATTTTCCATATAACTCCATATTATAAGCCCTTAAAGTATTTTTCATAAGTGCCACGATTGTCATCAATCCAATTCCTCCGGGCACAGGGGTTATCCAGGAGGCTATATCTTTAACTTGATCAGTATCTACATCACCAACAAGTCGACTGCCAGATTTTGAATGCTCATCCTCTACCCTATTTATGCCAACATCAAAAATCACTGCACCTGTTTTAACCATATCCGCTGTTACAAATTTCGGAATCCCAATAGCGGCTACAATAATATCAGAACCCAGCAATTCATTCCTGATGTTTTTACTGCGACTGTGGAGTAATGTAACAGTGCAATTGCCATAAGGCGCCTTTCTGGAAAGAAGCAAGGACATAGGCGTACCTACTATGTCACTTCGACCCAGCACTGCAACTTTCTTTCCGGAAGTTTCCAAATTAAGCCTCTCTATTAGTAAAATTATCCCATATGGAGTGGCAGGCAAAAAAGAAGGTAGACCTAATGCCATTTTTCCAAAATTCATAGGATGAAATCCATCGACGTCTTTCATTGGATCAATTTCCAATAATAGATCTTGGCTATTTAAATGGGCGGGAATGGGTAACTGTAATATAAAACCATCGACAGACTTATCGCTATTTAAATTTGCAATCACTTCCTTGATTGCTTCTTGACTAATGTCAGACTCAAAATGAAGCAAAGTGGATTTTATACCCAATTCATCGCAAGTTTTTACTTTATTCTTAACATACGCTTTACTCGCAGGGTTATCGCCAACCATGATAGCCACGAGATGAGGCGGTCTTTTGCCAGAAAGCAATATTTCATCAACCTCTCTTTTAATTTCACCTTTAATCTCCTTGCTGATAGATCTAACATCCATTACTGCCATAATAACTCGTAAGTTTTACTAAATAAAAATAAAAAGTCAAATATAAATCATTTTAAGTGTCAGACAAATTTTGAATCTTTTGATCTCTAATTAGTGCTGATTAATAAAATATAGTTTTATATTTTATTAAAACAAAACTCCCAAGATAAAATTGACCAATTGAACAAAGCGCAATTATTCGTGTTAAAACACCTTAAATATATAAAATGGAAAAAATCTTTTATTCTGATGCTTTGATAAGATTCTCAGACTGTGACCCACTTGGGCATTTGAACAATATGAGATACCTGGATTACTTTCTTAATGCAAGAGAAGATCAATTAATAAAGTTTGCTAATTTTGATATCTATGCACATTCAAAAGCGACAGGTCAAATTTGGGTGATGTTTCAGAACAAGATCACTTATCTAAGACCTGTATTCTACACAGAAGTAGTACTCATCACCAGTCAAGTGATCAAAGTTACAGACAAATCAATTCATGTAGAGATGCAGATGAAAGATAAGAAAAGTGGAGAGCTGAAAGCAGTATTATGGATGATCGCAGTATATATAGATATGAGAGCAAATAAGAGTGTATCTCATCCACCTGATATTGCAAAAATGCTTAATGAATTATATTTGCCTGTTACTGAACCAAGTTTTGATGATCGTGTCAAAAATCTTCAATACAACAAAATTTAGTCTATAGATGGTCCAAAATAAAGCAGTAATTTTTATTTTCATTCTTTGCATACCTCTGTTATTGATAGGGCAAGATATCAAGATTGATTACAGCAATCCTGATAACTGGGCAGCTCTACCGGACAAAATAGATAATGCAGATTTGGTCCCTGGCAATTATACTACAGATAAACAGCCTGATAGTCAGGTGGATGTTTTTTTTCTATATCCCACTTCTTTCTCGAACAAGAGTGACATTATGATATGGAATGCCGCCATAGATGACAAAGAAGTTAATCAAGATACGGATGAACGGTCTATAAAAAATCAGGCATCTATCTTCAATCAAGTTGGTAAAATATATGCACCCAGATACCGTCAAGCGAATTATGCTGCATATTTTGATGAAGATAAAATTAGAAGTCAGCAAGCTTTCGACTTTGCTTATGCTGATGTAGTGGACGCATTTGAATATTATATAAATCACTATAATAAGGGCAGGCCATTTATAATAGCCTCTCACAGTCAAGGCTCTACACATTCTATGCGTTTGATAAAAGAACATATTGAAAATACTAAATTAGCAAAACAATTGGTGGTTGCTTATGTAGTAGGAATGCCAGTGCCGGCATCATATTTAAACACGCCACCATGTCTTAGTCCAGGGCAAACCGGTTGTATTTGTTCATGGAGAACATATTTAGATAAATATGAACCAGATCACGTTGCATCAGAAGAAAAAATGATTTCGACGAATCCTATTACATGGGATCAATCATCGGGATTCTCAAATAAGAAAGATCATAAAGGTTCAGTTCTTTTCGATTTCGACAAAGGAATATATCCCAAAATCATGAGAGCTGAGCTACATGGCAATATTTTATGGATAAAAAAACCGGATATAAAAGGAAAGATTTTACTTCAAAGGAAAAATTACCATATAGGAGATTTTAACCTTTTTTATAAAGATGTCCAGGAAAACGCCAAATTAAGAGTTGATAACTACCTAAATCAAAATAACTCAAGCTCGAATTAAAAATATATTTACTTAAGTTTCGGAGTTGATTATACCATTGATAATCAATAGTATAAATATATAGCTATTAAAACATATAATGATCTAAGGTATTGATTGCTAAATAGTTAATTAAATTTTAGATTTTATTCGATTTATTTAAATGGGTTCATTTGCTGAGCTCAACCATCGAAGTTTCCCCGCCGTCATTGCACTTTGTCGGGCAAGCCCGCCTTCCTTGCTCTTTGTCGGGCAAGCCCGCCGTCGTTGCACTTTGTCGGTCAAGCTTCTGACTTCTAATTTCTAATTTCCACCTTAGATTGAGTAAAAACATGGCTTTTAGAATATATTTATACCGCCGAAACTTTAGTATATTTATTTCAGTAGAAGGCTCTTTCATTTGTAAAAAATGATGGAAAGAATTTTATAAATAATCTGATAGAAATATAACCTATAAGGCCTCCATAGAGAAAGCCACATAGAACATCTAGAGGATAATGAACACCTACATATACCTGAGCAAAACCTATAGAGAGCGCCCATAATATCCATAACCATTTCAAACGAGGTGCTTTTCTTCCAAGTAAATAAAATAAAAAACTGCTATGGCCATATGATTTGCAGCATGTGTAGATATAAAACCGTACTTGCCTCCACAAGGAATTAACAGGTCGAGTCTTGGATCATTTTCATACATATAACATGGTCGAGGGCGTTCAATTTGCTTTTTAAATAAATGGACACTTGTATAGTCACATAGACCTACTGTAAAACCAATTATTAACAAAGGAATCCAGAACTTCAACTTCCATTTTTTTATAAAAATTCCTAGTATTAAAATATATAATGGAAGCCAGAAAATAGGGATTCTTAAATAAGGGATAATGGCATTACCTATCGAAGAATGTAAGTTTCTATGAATCCAAAATAAAATCTCAGAATCTATAGATTGTAAATTTGATATAAAAGTTAATAAAACGATTAACATTGGTATAATTTATCCTAATTGACTGGTAAATGTAAAGAAATTCAACTTTGAAGTATGGATTTCAAGTAACTTTGAAGCATAATAAAATTTAGAAGTAAGTACCTGCATGAAAGTAATATTCTTTGGCACCACAGATTTCGCTGTAGCATCACTAGATCAATTAATCAAAGACGGAGTAGATATAGTCGGAGTAGTAACTACCCCTGACAAACCTGGTGGAAGAGGTTTAAAAGAAATGATCAGCTCTGAAATATACAAATACGCTTCAGGGACGAATCTAAAAATATACCAACCCAAAAATCTCAAGAGCCCAATTTTTCTAAAAAAAATAAATAAGCTTAATGCAGATTTATTTATAGTTGTAGCATTCAGGATGATGCCTGCCATACTCTGGGAGATTCCAAAGTTGGGTACTATTAATCTTCATGGGTCCCTCCTACCTGCTTATCGCGGCGCAGCCCCTATTAATTGGGCAATTATAAATGGTGAGAAGGTGACTGGAATTACCATTTTCTTTCTCGATAAAAAAATTGATACTGGAAAAGTAATCCATCAAAAAGAAGTTGAAATATCTGAAGAAGATAACTTCGGAAGCCTTTACGATAGACTGAAGTATATCGGTGCCAATGAGCTAAGCAAAATAACTGTAAATCTTTTAAATGGTCCTTTAGAAGGTATAAAACAAAATGAAAACCTGGTCAGCCATGCTCCAAAACTAAATAAGGAAAATACTGAGATAGACTTTAATAAAAATGCCATTCAAATTGTAAATCTTTGCAGAGGATTGGACCCATATCCTACAGCATGGTTTACTTTCGATGGATTAAAAATGAAAGTATTTAGATGCACTGAAAGTTTTGAACACGTAAATAATGCACAATGGGAATCTGATTATAAAACCTTCTTGAGAATGAGTTGCGCTAATGGCGCTGTCAACCTTGAGGACGTGCAGATGGAAGGTAAAAAAAGGATGTTGATTAAGGAGTTTCTAAATGGATATGGTCAAAAGTTGAAAAAATTACAAATGAACAACCTGTCAGACACTTAACCTCTAACTGCTTTATCGACTACAGCAATGGTTCTGAATATTTTATTTATTGCCTCCGCAAAATACTCAAAGTTAGTTGGGACTTTTTCTGCATTATTAGGTTCTACATAAGTAATAATCATATTTTCATTTGGAACATTAAGATTATTGCTTCTCAATAGACTAAATGAAACGGTAAATATATACAAAGCAATCACTGAAATAGAGGCAGTTCTAATTGTAAATTTCTTCATTTTAAAATATTTCTTGTATAACGTATACAAAGCAGAATTAGTTACAATCCCTCACACATTTTCCGGACTTATTTATATATATCCATTTGCCTTGGTAAAAAACTCTTGCTGTTCCATTTTTAAATGGTTTAGCTGCTTCATACTCACAAGAGATCACTTCTACACCTTCTTTGTTGATAAAACCATATTTTCCATTTTTTTCAACGCAGGCAAAGCCTTCAATAAAATTATTTACTTGACCATATTTTAGATCAATAACACTTACACCACTCTTGTTGATAAAGCCCCATTTATTATTTTTTTCAACTCCCGCTAATCCGTCTTTAAATGACCAGGCATTATCAAATTGACAGGCAATTGCCTCTACACCTTTTTTATTTACAAATCCCCATTTTCCATTTTTTCGGACTCCGGCCAATCCATCAGCAAAATCTGTCACTACATCATAATTAAAAGGGACTACAGTATTGCCGGTACTCCCAATAAAGCCCCATTTTCCATCCTTCTTAACTCCGGCTAATCCCTTAGAAAAACCGAAGATCTCATTGTACTTAGGTTTGATGACCTCTTCACCGGATGTATTTACAAATCCCCATTTACCATTTTCATTAACAGGAGCTAATCCGTTATTAAAATTAAGGATATCATTGTACTTTGGTTTAACTATAATTTTACCTTCTTTTGAAATAAATCCAATAAGATTTTTATACCTATATGGAGCTATAAGTCCAATGTATGGACTTAGGATTTCAATCTTACTTAGGTCAACAGCATTAGCAGTTTCTTTTTCTTTCTCTTCCTGCCTTTTTTTCTTTAATGCTTCAAGTTCTTTAATTTTAGCAAGCTTGGCTTTTTCAAGATCTTCTAGATTCAAAGTAGAATCAGCAGATATGAGAGAATCAGCTGTTGCTACCTCAATTGAATTTATTTCTTGAGCAAGATTTTCATTTATTTCGGCTTTTTCAATTGTAGGCGTATCAATCTGAGTGATTACAATATCATTTTTCTGAGATTTGATTAATGCATCGTAAAGAAAATATCCACCAACAAGAAAACCTATCACTAATAATGATGGAAGAAACCACTTATTCTTTTTGCCAATTGTTTGATCCTGTTCAATATTATCTCCTTCTATTGCAAATTCCTTTTCTTTTGGTTTATTTGAGATTGGAATAGGACGAACCACTATTTTGTTAGCTTTATCTTGTAGCAAATCTGAAGCTGGAAGAGCATTCTTTTCAACTGGCTTGTTTTCAGTTGCAGAACTTACCTTATCTTCAATTAGTTCTGGCTTATGAACGGGTTCGATTTTGTCACCAATATCTTTTGATTTATCCCCGTTATTAATTTCTTTATCACCGTCTTGCTTTTCTATTAAAATGAACGGCTCGGGCTTTTCAATTACAGGGTTAAGATCACTTCTTGTTGGGCTATCTGAAACTATTTTTTTATCATTCTTTTCGATTCTTATGTTTGTTGTCTTAACCACAGGCACTTTTGACACGGTAGGTTCGGTATCTGATTTAGTTACACCTAACCTATCCCATACGGCTTGAGCCCTATCTTCCAGAGAAATCACACCACTTTTACTCTCATCATTTTCTGTAACAATGACAGTAGAAACTGAAAGAGTTTCATCCTCAATTTTGTCTGCCTTAATATTATCGGAATTTTTTAAATCTGAAGTTTCATTTAATTCCAGCGAGGGTTGTCCAGGATCAGATATTAGGTTAGCACCTTCACTTATTTTATCAGTTTGATCATCTTCCTTGATTAAAGCGTTAATAGGCCTCGCAGTTGGAAAAGGTTTTATTTTCTTAGGTGCAATATTATCCGTTTTGGGATCATCAACCTTGCCCGATATTGATAAATCTTCAATGTTCGTCATCAGAGCCTCTTTGTCAACTGAAAAGAGATCATCTTCTGTCAATTGATCCTTCTTTCTAAATTCACCTCCATCCAATTCTTCGAGCATACTTTCCAATAAAGGAAATCTTTCTTTCGGATTTTTGGCAGTAGCCGCTTGTATGATGCTATTTAGTTTTAAGGAAGCTTTTTCTACAAATGGCAATGGCTCATTGAGAATTCTAAGTCTTATTTCATCGACATCAGCATTTTTAGCATCATAAGGGTCTCTCCCTGATAAAAGCGTATAAATAGTAACTCCTAAAGTGTAGATATCTGATGACTGAGAAATAGGGCCGATATGTTGTATTTGCTCAGGACTTAGAAACAAAATATCATCCGCATCAACGTTTTCAGGGAAAAGTTCGCTTTCAAAATAAGCTCCCTTAAAATCACATATCTTTAATTTGCCCTTTGGGTCTATGATCAAATTTCCTGGTTTCAACAATCCATGAACAATGCCCTTTCTATGCGTCTCAATAAGTGCAGGAATAATAGATTTAAGCCATTCTGTCACTTGTTTCTCCGGGATGCTACCAAAATTCTGGATATACTCTTGCATATTATAACCTTCCAGATATTCCATCATAATCTGATAGGTGTTGTCTTCATCGTTATGAACTATGTCAAGGACTTTTCTGACACTTGTATGCTTAATTTGCATGCCAATGCGCGCTTCCTTAATGAGTTGGTCCTGAAAGAATTTGTTTCGTTCATATTCAGGTTTCAAAACTTTTACTGCCACTTTCTTGTCGGTATCCAACTCCATGCAATAGACTTTGGTATATTTACCAACTCCAAGTTGTACTATTCTGTAGTTTTGATTTTTGATCACCTGCCTAATAATTAATTTTAATGGGGTTTATTCTACTAACGCTCCTCCGGTACATCTAATGATGCGACCAGGAAATTGTTCTATAATTCTATAATCATGAGTTGCGAATAACACAGCTGTACCTGAAGCACACAATGCTTGAAGTAACTTCACAATTTCGTCTGAGGTATCAGGGTCCAAATTTCCAGTAGGTTCATCAGCAATGATTAATTCAGGATGGTTGAGCAAAGCTCTTGCAATTGCTACTCTCTGTTGTTCACCACCGGATAATTCATGAATTCTTTTATGAGCAATAAAAGGTAAATTAACTGAAGCAAGAACATCTTCAATTCTTTTCTTCATAAGGTTTTTATCTTTCCAGGCAGTGGCTTTGAGCACAAAAAGTAGATTTTCTTCCACGTTTCTGTCTGCAAGTAGATTAAAATCCTGAAAAATCATGCCCATTTTTCTTCTTAAGTAAGGAATTTGTTTGGTTTTCAGAGTTGACAAATTATAGCCAACAACCTCTCCTTTTCCATTTTTCAATGGAAGTTCTCCATATATGGTTTTAAGAAAGCTCGATTTTCCGGAACCAGTCTTACCTATTAAATAACAAAATTCTCCAGGGTTAATCTGTAGTTTAACATTATTTAAGATTAAAAAGCGATTTTGATAAATGTCTGCTTCATCAAACGCAAGCAATGACCCTGTCATATTATTTAAGATTTCTTAGCTTCATTTTAATAAAACTCAAATGTAAACAAATTTGCATATATTATATATGTAAATAAAAGATTATTTTTAATATATAACACATTGAACATCTTGACGTCCAAGTATCATTGTTGGCTTCTGTAGATTGAATCTCCAGAGATTATTATATCTTCCTTACCAAGAATACGTGTTCTTGATGATGCATAACCGTCGATGTCCTTCTGGGCGCGAATGTAGATGTAGCCGGATGAATCTTGCTTCCTTAAAAACTCATCCTCAGCTGATTTGTCCTTTTTAAGGACTAATGATAAGCCGGACAAACCGCAAATAATAAGTAGTATTGCCGGCAAAAGATCTTTCATGGGTATAACTTAATAATGAATAAAATCTGAATTGCTTCAGAAATAATAATGCTATTTCAATAAATTGAGATCGCTAATAGACAAAGATATACATATTATGTTTATTCTTAATATAAAAACTCATTTTTCTGTAAATATTATTTAGCTAACTTTACGAAAAATAAAATCTGATGAAATTATTTACATCATTCTTTGCATTTTCAATTCTTTTATGCACCGTTTTAAATGCCCAGACATACGCTGAAGGCTGCAACGGTTTTAGATACGCATACGAAGTCTTCGATAATTACGACATGGAAACAGTCAAATATGCGACAACAATTCCTGAAAATTCGGATCTATTTGTCGACATATATCAACCAAAAAATGATAATGTAAGTAAAAGGCCTTTAGTAATTCTGGCTCACGGAGGTTCCTTCATTGCAGGAAACAAATCTGATATGTTGCCATTCTGTGAGTATTTTGTTAAAAGAGGATTTGTAGTTGCTTCCATTCAATATAGATTGCTGGCTGCTTTTCCAACGCAATCAGCTTTTACTGCGGCTGCTTTTAAAGCTGTTTCAGATATGAAAGGTGCATATAGATTTTTCAAATCTGATGCTGCGAACGCAAACTCTTATAAGGTAGATACTACTAAAATTTTCGTAGGGGGACTTTCAGCCGGCGCTATTACTGCTTTGCATGCCACTTATCTCGATACAAACGATAACCTTGAACCCAACATCAGAACACTTGTCATGGCAAATGGCGGCTTTAAAGGAAATACCGGGGATGCAGAGAATAAAACACATATAGAAGATGATATTTTTGCCACCATTAATATGTCAGGAGCTTTAATTTCAAAAGGATTACTTTCTCCAGATGATCCAATGCTTATGAGCTACCATGGGGATATGGATGATGTAGTGCCTGTTGATTCTAATTCTGTTTTTGGTCTGATTTACTTATATGGCTCAAGAACCATTCATAAAGAAGCTCAGGAGAAAGGAATTCCAAACACCCTTACTCTTGCTCCTGGTGGCCTTCATACTGATATATATACTGAACCTAAATATATTCCTTATCTGACTCAATTTCTTTTGAATAGCACAAATTTATATTATCCAAGGTTGTGTGGCACTTCAGCTTCGAATAAATCAGTTGAAAAAGTAGATATAGTTACAAGAATGTATCCTAATCCTGCTTCAAATCACGTTAACTTTGAGTTTAAATCTATGATAGATGAAGTTTGGGTATTAAATACCATGGGAGAATTGGTCTTTAGAAAAACAGTCAAGAGTGATTATTTAACTTTAACAGCCTCTGAATTAGCTTCTGGAAATTATTTTCTGGTGCCGATCATCGGCCAAAGTGGATACAGATCAATTCCATTTACAATTGTAAAATAAAATCGATTATTTTGTAAATCCTTCGTACAACCAATCAGCAAGGGATTTTCTGTTTTCCGATTTCAAAAAGCGTTTCTGATCATTAACATTCTGAATATTCCCTAATTCAACGAATAAGGCAGGCGGTGCAGAATATTTAACTACATAAAGATCACGGCTTTTGACGGTACCTGTATATTTTCTATTTCCTTGTTCTTCATACTTCTTTTCAAATACTGCTTGGGTATTTGTGGCCATTTCTAACCCTTTTTTTGAGCCTTCAGCATAATAAAAGTGCGCGTCCAGCTCCAGACCCTGAGATCTTGAATCCACATGAATGCTTATAAACCGTTGGTCCTTAATTCCTTTTACTTTGTATTTATAGTATAGATTATTAATAATCTCTACCCTTGTCCTTAGTCTTTTAATTTGATTAAGCGGAATAGGGAGCTTGCCGGCGTGAAGATCATCTTTGTCGCACAATAAAAAGTCATCGTCACGAATCCCATCGTTCGGGTCATAGACAATGAAGTGTACAATACCACCATGTTGGATGATTTTTCGGCCCAACCTTAACGCAACATCATATGCATATTCATCCTCACAACAAATGTTGTCATCTATCTTGACCATAGCCCCGGGATCAGGTCCTCCATGGCCACTTTTAATATAAAATACTTTCCCCTTTAACCTTTCGTCAAACATTTCCACATTTTGATAATTGGATCCAAACAAAGGGATAGAGGTGAATTTTCCCTGAGTAGTGATTGGCTCTACATCTTCATCTTCTGCTTGATTGGATATTGGAGGTTTAACAGGAGCTGCCGGTTTGTCATCTTTGTTGATCAGGACCTGCGGAGGTAAATTTTGCTTTTCATTACCACAATTGTAGATATGATGCGGAATCCAAAGCAATTTATCATTCAAAAAATAATTTACTTTGATTTTACTGGTCATAAGCCATTTATTATAATTTTCAACCTCGATTGCCTTAACCAGGTCAAATATTTTAATTGTAGTCCTTATAGACCTGTTATCATACTTATATATCTTAATAGGTAGCTTATATTCCTTATTGAGATTTAATGGGTCTCCGGTTTTTAGCTGATTGATTCTGTAGAATTCAGAGATATTACAAGAGTACTTTTCTAGATCAAATCTTCTTAACAATGCCAGAGCCCCCTCTCCTTTTGCTAGTTTTGTGGTTGCATAAGTTTGCCCATAGACATCACAGATAGTCATCAGACACATCAAAACTGAAAATATCCTGTACAATTTTAAACTCAAATCTTTAGCTTCAAAGCACAAATATATTATAATATAATATAATGTATTGATTATCCAAGGAATAATTTAATTTTCCCTTTGAAATTTATCATAGATTTGATCTTCTAACATGAATCAAAAACAGTGAATAAGATATTTATACTCGTCAAAAAAGACCTAACATCAGAGCTCAGAAATGCCCATTCAATTAGCTCAGTAATTCTCTATGTATTTGCCACTGTTTATATTATATATAGTTCATTTATCAATATACAAGCTAATAACTGGAATGTACTTTTCTGGATAGTTTTTTTATTTGTCTCAGTAAATGCTTTGACCAAAAGTTTTGATCAGGAGAATAGC
Organism: Candidatus Brachybacter algidus; assembly: GCA_016711705.1. Taxonomy (GTDB): domain Bacteria; phylum Bacteroidota; class Bacteroidia; order Chitinophagales; family Saprospiraceae; genus Parvibacillus; species Parvibacillus algidus. Next base: position 1,249,945 of record JADJSK010000001.1, read on the forward strand.
AACAAAGGACTTTATTACTATCAACTCGCTCATCCTGTGTATATTTTTGGAGCTAAAGTAATATACAATATAATCCTCCTGATGATTCTCGGGACACTTACTTTTATAGTTTTTGCATTCATCGCAGGTAATCCTGTACGGGATTTTCCTCTTTTTGCTTTAACGTTGCTATTGGCAAGTATTGGATTCTCTTCAATATTTACTTTTATTTCAGCTTTAGGTGCAAAGTCAGGCAATAGCCATATGTTGACTGCGATATTAGGATTTCCATGCGTGATTCCGGTGTTATTAGAATTACTTAAATTATCAGCGAATTCATTAGCGCTGATCAATGATACTGCCTATACGACGGATATATTGATTCTTGTGAGCATAGACGTAATCTTATTGGCGCTCTCATTTGTACTATTTCCATTTGTTTGGCGAGAATAAACCATTTTGGATATCGTTACATTTTCTAACTTTGTATTTAAAATATAGACTTACAATGGAAAAAAACTGGGTCAAGATTCTTACAGTTTTATTGATATTTTATACGTTTATTGCCGGTATGCTTCGCCCTCTGAATGCAGGAATTATGGAAGTAGACCCCAATAAGACAACGATAGATACTACAATCGACGTTCATGTCAACACCTACAACACACATCTCGATTCCGAATCAAATACTGCCTTCTTGTCTATTGACAGTCTTTATTCTATAAAATGCTCAAAATTCAAGGCTTTAAGCAGTAATGAAGCGGTAATTTCATTTAATATTCCTGCCTTTTTACCTATTGGACAAAAGATCATAGATGCAAGTCTTGTCATTGCAAATAAAAAGGATGGCGGATTTGCAAGGCCTTCTTCAATTATTATCACTCAAGATTCAATAAATATCGCGGCCGGTGAGGTGCTTTGGTCAGTTGATAGAATAAGTAATCTACCAATGGCTGAGGCAAAAGGATTTCCTTTTCGTTTAATTCTGGAAGAAACGATTAGAAATCTTTATTACCATGTGCCTTTTTGGTTTGCAATGATCATCTTATTTAGTACCTCAGTATTTTTTGCAATCAGATCATTACGCACAGGAAGCCGTGAGGATGAATTAAAAGTATATGCTTACAATAGAGTTGGTTTCTTTTATGGCATCATGGGTATAATCACGGGAGCAGTTTGGGCACGTTTTGCATGGGGTCAATATTGGAGTGGTGACATTAAACAAAATATGACTGCAATAGCATTATTAATATATGCGGCTTATTTTATTTTGTGGAAGTCATTCAAAGATGAAAAAATACAAGCAAGAGTGTCAGGCGTGTTTACCATATTTGCATATGTAGCCATGATTCCACTCATTTTTGTCATACCAAGACTCTATGACAGCTTGCATCCCGGCAATGGTGGCAATCCGGCTTTGGGTGGAGAAGATCTTGACTCGACAATGAGGATGGTATTCTATCCTGGAATAATTGCATTCACACTTTTAGGATTCTGGCTAAGTAATATTTACTATAGAATCAAGCAGTTAGACGACAAAATGAAACAATAAATTGCATAAACAGATTAATTGCAAAATAAAGTTCTGTCAAATGAAAAATATACTATACCTTTATCACTTCAGTAAGGAATAATTTAAACCTAAGAATTTACTATGCTGTTATTTTCTCCCGTGAATCATTTGATTGCGCTTCTATCAGCGAGTAATACCTCGCTTTACGATAATGGCAAAATTTATGTCGTTATCATTGTCATTGCTATAGTACTTGTAGGGTTTTTCCTTTATTTATTTAATCTGGACAAAAAAATAAAATCGTTAGAGAGAAAAATTAATTCAAATGAGTAATAAAAGAGCAAGTTTTTTTGAAAGTGTGAACAAAAACTTTGATAAAGCCGCAACTTTCACAGGCTTACCTAAAGGTCTATTAGACCAGATCAAGGCTTGTAATGCTGTGTATCAAATGAGATTCCCTGTGAAAGTAGGAAATGAATATCAGGTGATAGAAGCATATCGTGTTCAGCATAGTCAGCATAGATTACCTACTAAAGGAGGTATCCGTTATAGTGAGCATGTCAATCAGGATGAAGTAATGGCCCTAGCAGCTTTGATGACATATAAATGTGCTATTGTAGATGTTCCGTTTGGCGGAGCGAAAGGTGGTGTTAGAATTAACCCAAAAGCATATACAGTAAAACAACTTGAGAAAATAACAAGAAGATATACAGCTGAATTAATCCGTAAAAACTTTATTGGCCCTGGTATTGATGTGCCAGCGCCTGATTATGGAACAGGTGCAAGAGAAATGGCCTGGATAGTAGATACTTATACTACTATGAAGCACGGAGAAATAGATGGAGTAGCATGTGTCACAGGTAAGCCTGTCACTCAAAATGGTATCAGAGGTAGAGAAGAAGCTACTGGACGTGGAGTTTTCTACGGAATGAGAGAATTACTCAACAATAAAGAAGATTGCAAAAAATGGGGCATTACTCCAGGTACAGCAGGTAAAACAATTGTATTACAAGGTCTAGGAAATGTTGGTTCTTTCACCGGCAAAATATCTCAGAATGAAGGAGATATGGTGATCATCGCTGTATCTGAATTTGAAGGTGCAATACACAATGAAAAAGGAATCGACATCGCTGAACTTCTCAAACATAGAAAAGAAACAGGTTCGATACTCAATTTTCCAGGAACTAAAATACTTCCTTCCCGTGATGCAGCTTTGGAATTAGAGTGTGATATCTTAGTCCCTGCGGCCTTGGAAAATCAAATCACTTCTGACAACGCTGAAAGAATTAAGGCCAAGATAATTGCCGAAGCGGCTAACGGACCTATCTCAGCTGATGGCGAAGCAATATTATTGAAGATGGGTGTGATCATTATCCCTGATATGTACTTAAATGCAGGAGGGGTTACTGTTTCTTACTTTGAATGGCTTAAAAACCTTTCACACATGCGTTTTGGTAGAATGGAGAAACGATTTGATCACAATACTTATAATAATCTCGTTACGACTATCGAGAATATGACCGGTAAAACAATCGGCGCACAGGAAAGAGATTTCCTCACCAAAGGTGCTGAAGAAGTGGATTTAGTAAGATCCGGGCTTGAAGAAACCATGATAAATTCATACAACCAGATACGAGAAACCTGGAAACGCAAGAAAGGAGTAGAAGATCTTAGAACTGCAGCATTTATTTGTGCTTTGAATAAGATAAGCAGTGACTATATGGCAATGGGAATATTCCCTTAACAGAAAGAATTTCCCCTTTTCGGCAATTATTATATTTAATATTTTACAAAATAATCTTTTATGATTCATAATCATTCTGATAATAAGTTAGATAAAATAGATCTAAAGATCTTGAAAATCCTGCAAGAGAATAGTAAGATTACTAACCTTGATCTTTCTAAAAAAATAGGACTTTCTCCGGCTCCAACGCTGGAAAGGGTAAAAAAACTTGAATCGACAGGCGTCATCGCAAGCTACCATGCTGCCATTGATACATTGTCATTAGGTTTAAATGTCAAAACATTTGTTCTGGTATCATTGGCTTGGCAGAGAGAAAATGCACTTGATAAATTTCTACTAAAAATCAAAAGTATCTCAGAAATAACTGAATGTTATATCATTACCGGTGAAGCTGATTTCCTAATGAAAATAGTTTGCAAGGATATTCCTTCCTATGAACATATTTTGTTTAAAACGCTAAGTCAAATAGAAGAAATAGAAAGGCTTAAGACATTGATGACGTTGTCCACTGTAAAAGATTCTAAGCTTTTACCATTTGATTATGATTAATTATGGCTATTTTTTATAAAATTGTCTGCCCATCAAATAATTCAATCAGTTATTTGATGGGCACTTTTCATTTAAATCATACTGGTTTCGAACCTATTCTGAACAAAGCTTACGACCTTATAAGTAAGTCCAGCCATTATTATGGGGAGATGGACCTTAATAGCGTTGACCCTATTATTGTAAGCGAGGTATTAAACAATCAGCCCAAAGCCTCTCATAAGATTAAATCACTACTGAATAAGAAACGTAATGCATTTCAAAACAAATTCGGTTTTGATGTAAATCACTTGGCAGAGTTGCCTATATTTTCGATGTTAAATGAATTAACTACGGGCTTGTTTAATGAAAAACTAATAGCAGGATCAATTGATGAAGAATTATTAAAAAAGGCTATTGAAAACAAATTGACACTGGGAGGACTTGAAACTTTTGAGGAGCAGATGCAGATCATGAAGAGCCTGAAAAGTAAGGATATAGAAAAGCAAATAATTGAAATGCTTCACCATCCAAGTAAATTTGGCAGGTCAATGGATAAAGTATTCAAATACTATTTAAAAGGAAAGGCCCGAAAACTGCAAAAAGAAGCAAAAAAAAATACCAAAGGCAATTCTTCAATATTAATAGATAAGAGGAATAAGATCATGACTTCCAGAATTTTGGAAATAATCAAACAAAATGATAAGAACTTTTTTTCAGTCGGAGCCGGTCACTTGAGCGGTCCAACAGGAATTACTACTCTACTCAAAAAACAGGGTATTTTTGTTGAAAAAGTTAAATAAAATATTGATCACCTATAGTATTAATCGCTACATCTGGCAACTTGAAAAAAAATTTCATCGAGAATAGTCTCCAGCGTTCTTTGAGCCATGAGGCGACATCATCTTCTCAGCAGGAAACCTATGTTGGACATTCGGCCCTGTAATACGTGTCAACTATTATACTATCCACTATAATACTATAATACTTTACTCTACTCTAATACTTTCTAAATCTACGTTTTAGATCTTAATCTGATTAGAGGACATACGATCTCTTCCAATGAGACTCCACCATGCTGAAAAGTATCCTTGTAATAATTGTTGTAGTAATTATAGTTGTTAGGATAAAGAAAGAACTTATCTTCTTTGGCAAATATGAAAGAAGAACTAACATTAGGTCTTGGCAAGAATGCCTTAGATGGATCTTTGTAATCAATTACGTCACTTGGATCATAATTCAAATTACGGCCGACTTTGTATCTTAAGTTTGTAGTAGTCTCGCGATCACCTATCACCTTAGAGGGAGTTTTGACCTTAATGGAACCATGATCAGTTAGAATAAATAGCCTTATCGGCTTCTCAGCTAGTTTCTGCATAGCAGACCATAATGGTGAATGCAAAAACCATGATTTAGTCAATGATCTATATGCTTTTTCATCATCAGCCAACTCTTTCAAAACATCCATCTCTGTCCTGGCATGAGAAAGCATATCTATGAAATTGTAAACGATAACACTCAGGTTATTGTTAAGTAAGTTCAATGCATTATCAGCCAGGTTTTTACCTGTATGAACATTGGTGATCTTAATATATTCGTTCTTAATGGGTTTTCTAAATACTCTTGAGATCTGCTCAGAAAAGAACTGTGCCTCGCTCAGGTTTTTCCCACCTTCTTCCGAATCGTTTTTCCAAAGATCAGGATATTTTTGCGCGATCTCGCTGGGCATCATACCTGCGAATATTGCATTCCTGCTATATTGAGTTGAAGTAGGTAGGATACTAAAGAAATAGTCTTCAGATTCTACTTTGTATAATTCCTCAATTATTGGTTCAATCGTCTTCCATTGATCGTATCTGAGATTATCCATTAAAACAATGACATTTGGCATATCATCATCAATAAATGGAAAGACTTTTTCTCTTAAAACATTATAAGACATAATTGGAGCTTCCTTATTGGATTTGTCCAACCAACTTAAATAATTTCTTTGTACAAATTTTGAAAACCCCGCATTTGCTTCACTTTTCTGAGTGGTGAGTATATCGCTCATTTCCAGAGACTGCGAGTTATCAATCTTAATTTCCCAGCCAATGATTTTCTTGTAGACATCTACCCATTCATTGTATTCCAATCCACTATTAATTTGCATGAAGATTTGTCTAAAATCCTGCTGATAATCAGATGAAGTCTTCTCTCTCACCAATCGTTTTTCATCAATTATTCTTTTCAAAGAAAGTAAAATTTGATGAGGATTAACGGGCTTGATCAAATAATCAGCTATCTGCGAACCAATAGCTTCCTCCATAATATGCTCCTCTTCATTCTTAGTGATCATTACTATTGGAACAGTGGACTTAATGTCTTTCAATTTTGAAAGTGTCTCCAAACCAGAAATACCGGGCATTGATTCGTCAAGGAAGACTGCATCGAATTCATTATTACTTTCAAATTCCTCAATTGCATCATAACCATTGGTTACAGCAGTGACTTCGTAGCCCCTTTGAGTAAGAAACATCAACTGTGGCTTAAGAGTCTCTATTTCGTCATCGACCCAAAGTATTTTTATTTTATCCATAAATATTTTTTAGCTGAAGCTATTTGATGTTCAATTCAATTTATCACAAATTAACGATAAGAATCCCATAATATTTGAATTACTTTCAATAAAGGCATCATTTACAAATGTTGGTCAGCGAGATTAAAACTCAATAGTCTCTTACAATTTGTTACAATACCGCATCATTTAGACATTGATAAAAAAATTCTATAAAAAATATTTTAAAACTTAAATTTACCGAAAATAGATTCTTAATGTTCTTTAAAATTAAAAAAATAATTAATGATCCTGTCTACGGTATTATTAATATTCCAGATGGCTTGATTTTTGAAATATTTGAACATCCTGATTTTCAACGTCTTCGAAGAATTTCTCAGGTAGGTCTTACTAATTATGTGTATCCGGGAGCCAATCATACTAGATTCCATCATGCACTCGGAGCAATGCATCTTTGTATTGAAGCACTTGAAGCACTTAGAATCAAAGGAATAGATATTACAAAGGAAGAAGCCACTGGTCTTATACTGGCTATTTTGTTGCATGATGTGGGGCATGGGCCATTCAGCCATGTGCTTGAGCACACCTTGACCGGTCAGCATCATGAATCAATGACACTGGCCATCATGAATAAATTGAATAAAGAGAAGGATGGAGCGCTAGACACTGCTATACAGATCTTTTCAAATGCTTATCCTAAAAAGTTTTTACACCAATTAGTTTCAGGTCAATTAGATCTGGATAGAATGGATTATCTCAATCGGGACAGCTTCTTTACTGGTGTCGCAGAAGGTAAAATTGGTTATGATAGGATTATTAAAATGATGACAGTCGTTGACAATAGCCTAGTAGTAGAAGAAAAGGGCATATATTCTGTAGAAAATTTTCTAATGGCGCGCAGGTTAATGTATTGGCAGGTTTACCTTCACAAAACAGTTTTGGCATCAGAACAAATGCTAATTCAATGTCTGAAAAGAGCATCTATACTATGCAAATCAGGAATGAAGTTTAATATATCTGAGCATTTAACTTACTTTCTTGAGTCTAAGGATAAAAGAACCATAAGTAGTGAATTAATAAGTCATTTTCTACAATTAGATGATTATGATCTTTGGTGGGCTTTAAAACAATTTTCAAAAAATGAAGACCCAAGTCTTAAATTTCTCTCAAATGCATTATTGGATAGGCGAATCTTTAAAATACAAATGAGTAAATGGCCCATTGAAGAATCAAATATCAATGAAATAAAAGATGATATAAAAAAGAAGCTTGATATAACCGAAGAAGATGCTTCAAATCTTGTTTTCGTTGGCTCAGAAAGCAATGAGATGTACAATATTACTAAAGATGAGATCATGGTAAGACTGAAAAATGGCAAAGTATTACCCTTTTCTCAGGTTTCAGATTATCCAATAGGCAATACAGTGGTCCAGAAATATTTTTTATGTTATCCTAAACTTTCATACATTGCAGAAGTTTAAGTAACATAGACAATACTTTAGTTGGTTATTTTGATCTTCAATTTTTTTGTTGAAAGAACGCCTATTAAAAAGCCAATTTTCTCTAAGGTCTGCTATTCTAAGTACTAAATTACTAATTAATAAATTTAAATATTATGGCTTTTACACTTCCTGAATTGGGTTATGAATATGATGGTCTTCAACCCTATATTGATGCAGAAACTATGGAAATACATCACTCAAAACACCACAATGCTTACGTCAATAACTTGAATGCAGCTATCAAGGATACTGAATTTGAATCAATGGAACTAGAAGATATTATGAAACATATCAGCAAAGCTAGTCCTGCTATCCGAAATAACGGAGGTGGGCATTATAACCACAGCCTTTTTTGGAAATTATTGTCACCAAACGGAACTCATCCATCAGGAGAAGTATTGGATGGTATCAACAAAAAATGGACTTCAATGGACAAGTTCAAAGAAGAGTTTACTAAAGCTGCAACTACAAGATTTGGCTCAGGTTGGGCTTGGCTGGTAGTTAATAAAGATGGTAGCCTAGATATTAATTCAACTGCCAATCAGGATAATCCATTGATGGGAAAAGAAGTATCCGGTGCTGATGGCTACCCTATTCTTGGCCTGGATGTCTGGGAACATGCTTATTATCTTAAATATCAAAACAAACGTCCTGATTACATTGCAGCATTTTACAATGTGATAGATTGGGATGAGGTCAATAGCAGATTGGTTGAGTCAAATGAATATTTTAAATAATATTCTTAGATTTACGATATTTGATCTTATCAATATTTTAATTTATTAAACACTCCCTGTATAATGGTTATTGAAATAGCTGCAAACAGCTTACAGTCTGCAATCAATGCCCAATTGGGTGGTGCAACTAGAATTGAATTATGCTCAGACCTCGAATTGGGGGGTATTACTCCAAGTGCAGGTCTTATAAGAAAGGTGAGATCAGCGCTACATATACCTATTTATGTATTGATCAGGCCCCGTGCAGGAGATTTTATCTATTCAGATTTCGAATTTGAAACAATGTTGGCCGATATTGAATTCTGTAAATCAGAAAATATAGATGGCATAGTTACGGGAGTTTTGGATAATAATGCAAAAATCGATAAAGAACGTTTGTTATTAATAAAAGAAGTCGCAGGTGCAATGCCTGTGACTTTTAATAGGGCTTTTGATGTAACTGCATCTTCCGAAGAGGCAATCCAAATTTTGATAGAATGTGGTGTTGAAAGAGTGCTCACTTCAGGACAAAAGTCTTCTGCAATAGATGGCAGATTTCTTATTAAACAACTTGTAGACAAAGTTGGTAAGAAAATAATTATTATGGCAGGAAGTGGAATTAATGAAAATAACATATTGCCAATATCAGAATTTACTGGTGTAGATGAATTCCATACTTCTTCCAAGATCCTTGTTAAAAGTCAAATGGTGCATCTTCACAGAGATATCAAGATCAGTTCCAACAATGACAATCATGAAAATGACTATTATATATCTGATCTTCAAAAAATAAAAAAGGTGGTTAACGCTCTTTCTCCCATCATTTAAAGGTGAAAAAGAAAATAATGAACATTTAAATTTGGAAATAATTAATAAAGAGCAATATTAATAGTAGCATATCTTTCAGTTTACTTAACTTTGCCCCTGACACAGGATCTAAATCATTATTTAAATAGTTAACATGAGATTTTTTACATTATTTGCTGCGATACTTATCGCCAATTTAGCCTCTGCTCAGAGCTTTCATTTTGTCGTTGATACTTTACAAGACAATGTATACCCCTTTCATGATGAAAACTATATTGCGAATTTTGCAGTAAATAATTCAGAAGAAACAAAAGTAATGAGATGGACTCAAACAACAATTTTTAAAGGTGCTAAGTGGAGTAATGCTCAGGTCTGCGATAATTTTCTGTGTTATACTGATAAAATCAAAACAAAAACGATTCAATTAGAATCTGGAGATACTACATTAATGAAAATCTTATTCAAACCAAATGGACAAGATACAAGTGGATATTATACAATATCTATTCAGGAAGAAGGTGCTTCTACCTTAGATGATTTAGCGCACTTTTTCTTTAATGGTTCGACAGCATCTACCAAAAGAATTAATAACGTAGAAACTGTTAAAATCTTTCCTAATCCATCTACGGATTATATCCAGCTCAATAGTAAAGAATTAGTTAAAAACATAACTATTTACAATGCTACTGGTATCATTGTAAGAGAAGTTAATGACTATAATAATGGATTGATTCAGGTTAAAGACTTTCCATCAGGCATCTACTACATAATGATCGATTTCTACAATGGCAAAACCGGTGTGTCGAAGTTGATGAAGAAATAATTTTTAAAACTTACATAAAAAGGGGTGCAATTTCAATATTGGACCCCTTTTTTATTTGTAGGATACCATTATTCTTTAAATTCTCACCAAAAAACCAAATTTTATATTAACAAATTGGCATATTCCTATTCTTACAATATTATATTTTATTATTTTGTTAATACGCAATTTTAACTCTTAAAAATTTGTTAAACACGAAATGAACATATATCTTGCCATCCTATAATATACTACAAAAAAAATAATTCGCTGTTGATCAAATCTAAATGGTTGAATTATCCTATTAATTTCCTACCTACTTATGCTTTATTAATTTATTAGTAAACTAAAAAAAATAAAATAATGGAATAAAAGCGATTCACACTCTTGTGCATCTTGCTTTTAAAATTTTATTCGAACATAAGTTCACATAGTGTCCTTGTGTCATAATAAAAACAAGCGAGATATACATCTAGTCACACAATACAAATTAAAGGAGTCTGCCGAAAATCCTGAAAAGAGTAAGCATACATTAATTTCAATTTTAAGATGAAAAAATTTACTTTATTTATTCTTATAATCCTTTGCGGTTATTTCAATAATGCAAGCGCTCAGCAATGGACTTCGGCTTTATGCTCCGGCGGTCCTCCAAGTGCAACTATAGGTACTACTTATGGCCCTATGAACTCAATAGCTACGGCAAATGCATCTAACAGACACGCCTTTATCCTCTCTAATGCCACTTTAAGTGACATGATAGACAAACCTCTTACATCTATGTGGTTCCACAAGGCAACTGCTGCTGCGATGTTAGGTACTCCCAACTTCAAAATATATCTTAAGGAAACAACAGCTATAGACTGGGGAGCAAGCGCATTAGATTGGGCGACTGCTATCACAGGTGCTACTTTAGCATTTGATGGCAACCCTGTTTCAAACATTGGAGCGACGATAGGCTGGAAAGAATTTCTTTTTACAAGTAATTTTACTGTGACCGGTACAAATAATTTAGCCGTTATGGTTGAATATACTAATCCTACTGCAAGTGTTGCAATAAGCTGGAGTTATGAATATACATCAAGCTGCGTTAACACGTCAAACCTTAACACTACTAAATATTTGAGTAATACTACAGGTATTTTGCCTGCTTCTCTAACTTCCTCAAATTATAGAAGACCATACGTTGGCTTTAATTATGTAGCAAGTTGTTATCCACCAACAGGTTTAACCTTGTCGGCATCTACAACTACTACCACTGCACCATTGACTTGGACTGCTCCAGTTTCACCTCCTGCCAATGGATATGAGATTTATTATAGTTCTTCAAGTATAGCACCAACAGCAGGCACCACTCCAAATGCCACAACAGGAGCTGGAATTACATCGACAACATTGAATGGTCTATCACCAAGTACCATTTATTACACTTGGATAAGATCGGCATGCGGCCCATCTGAGAAAAGCTTATGGGTGGCAGGAATAATATTTGCAACACTTCCAGCAAATGATGAATGTATCACAGCCACTACTTTTCCAACTATTCCAACTGATGGTTCTTGTGCAATAATGCAAGTTTCAACCTATGGTGCGACAAGCTCATTAGCAGGTTGTTCTGGAACTGCTGATGATGATGTGTGGTATAGTGTAACTATGCCTGCCGGATCAACAATACTTCTTTACAATAATCAAAATAATCAATTTGGACTCACGGATCGCATCATACAATTGTTTTCAGGTACCTGCGGCTCCCTAACTTCTGTTGCTTGCCTTGATCCGGAAAGCGGCAGTGTCGCTGGGTTGACAGGTGGAACTACTTATTATCTACGTGTATACACTTACGCAGCAACAGGAGGAACTGTTTTTGATTTATGTCTGAAAGTTCCGCCTCCTCCACCTGCCAATGACGATTGTATAGCAGCAACAAATATTATTCCAAGTGGTACAGAATTATGTGCTTCTAGTATAGTTATGTCTACGAGCGGTGCTACACAATCAACGGAGACTGTCCCTACGTGCTCTGCAACTGGCATAAATGATGATGTATGGTTTACTTTTACAGCTACATCAGCTACACATATGGTGAAAGTGAACTATACCGATAATGCAACTACAACTCAGCTTTACTCTGGTTCATGTGGAAGCTTGGTAGCTATTGGGTGCTATGCTGGTGTTTATGGCAATTCAAATGTGTTGGCAACTGGATTGACTATTGGAAATGTCTATTATGTGCGTATATACTCAAGCACTTCAACAGCATATACATATTCAAATTTCAGTATTTGCGTCACTACTCCTTCGGTTCCGGTAAATGATGATTGTACAAATGCAACAGCGATTCCTTGTGGCAGTAATGTATCAGGTTCTAATGCATTAGCTTTAAATGAGGTCTTGCCGGGTTCTACTTGTGGAAGCACAGGTTTAACTGCTTCATATAAAGGCGTATGGCATACAGTAACCCCAAATCTTACTGGAAGCTTGACCGTTAGTGCTTGTGGTAGTGATTTTGATAATTATTTAAGAATCTATACTGGTGACTGCAACACTTTAACTTGTGTTTCTAACGTCAGTGGTGTTGGATACGCAGATGCTGGATGTGCTGTGACATTAAACAATTCAGCAACAGTTACATTTCCATGTGTAGCAGGTACAACTTACTATATATTATTAACTGGGTATTCTGCTACAAATTTTGGTAATTATAATATATCTGTAACTTGCCCATTAGCATGCACAGTTCCACCTACTGCGTTAGCAGTATCAGGAATCACTTCTAATGGTGGAGTTATATCATATACTGCACCAATTCCAGCACCATTAGTTGGATATCAATATTATTATAGTACATCTTCTACACCACCAACTGTAGCTACGGTTCCAACAGGATCTACACCTAATGCATCATTTACCCTCAATTCATTGAATCCAAATACATTATATTATGTATGGGTTCGTTCAAATTGTGGTGGGTCTGACGTTAGTGCATGGGCTGCATTACCAAGCTTTATGACGCTTCCTGGAAGTGGATGTTTTACAACAATTACGGCAACACCTTCTGCCAACATATGTATTGGAGGATCAGCATCACTGTCTGCCTCTGGTTCATGGGTTAGTTATTCATGGAGTGGTCCTGGCGGATTTAATTCTACAAATCCAACTGTAGTTGCAAACCTTACAGGTGTTTATGCTTTAACTGTAACAGATGTAGATGCCTGTACAACATTTGCTAACATTACTGTTACTGTCAATCCATTACCTGTAGTTACTATAACTCCAGCAGCACCAACAATTTGTCCAGGCTCGACAGTTACATTAACAGCTTCAGGTGGAGCTACCTATTTATGGTCCAATGGGGCTAACACAGCAGCTGCTGTTGTAAATTCAGTTGGTACATACACAGTTACTGTTACTTCAGCAGCTGGATGTATAAAGACTGGTAGTGTAACAGTTACGGCTAATCCTCCAATCACAGTAACAGCTGTTGCAAACCCTAATAGTATTTGTATTGGTTCAACAATCAATTTAGCTGCTACAGGTGGTGCTACATATTCTTGGAATGGACCTGCTGGCTTCACGTCAACACTACAGAATCCAACGCGGGCTAATGCCACTGTTGCCATGTCAGGTGTATATAACGTGACGGTAACTTCAGCTGCTGGATGTATTGGTTATGCTTCAGCAACTGTAACTGTAAATGCTGGACCTATAGTTTCAGCCTCAGCAAACCCGAATCCAGCTTGTGTAGGTTCAACACTGAATCTTTCCTCATCGGGTGGAGTAATGTACGCATGGAGTGGACCAGCCGGATTTAGTTCAAATGCACAAAATCCAGCCAGGGCAAATATGCAACCATCTTTTGCCGGAATATACAGCGTAAGTGTTACTTCTGGATTGGGCTGTACATCAAACAGCTCCGTAAATGTAACAGTAAATCCAATACCTACCGGAGTAGCAACAGCTTCACCTTCAAGTGGATGTGTTGGCAGTACAGTTCAGCTTGGAGCCCCTGCAGGATCTACTTATATGTGGACAGGACCTCAAGGATATACATCTAGTCAGCAAAACCCTATTGTGAATATCACTTCTTATCTTCAGGCTGGTACTTACAAAGTAAAAGTTACTAATGCAGCTGGCTGTTCAGCTACATTCTCAGTTGGGTTCAAGGTGAATTACCCTCCAGTAGCAACTGCATCTTATACAATAGGAAGCAATTGTATTGGAAGTAATTTAGCCTTGAGTGGCACTGGTGGTGGATCATTCTCTTGGTCAGGACCTGCAGGATTTACATCAAATCTTCAGAATCCTGTAATCAATAACGTTTCAGCTGCGAACTCAGGAGTTTATACATTAACTGTGACTAGTCCAAATGGATGCAGTGCTGTAACATCAGTAATTGTAAATATTCTTGCAGCTCCAGTAGTGACTGCTACAGCTGATGCTTACACTGTTTGCGAAGGAAGCACTGCATATTTACATGCTACTGGTGGAACGAATTATGAATGGACAGGACCTTATGGATGGGTAAGTAATTTGCAAAACCCAATCATTAATAATATCCCTTCTTATCTTTCTGGAACATATTCAGTAAAAGTGACTAATTCAGGTGGATGTAGTACTACAACATCTTTAGTGATAACTGTATCTGGGTTTATTAATGGTAGCGCTTCTGCATTGCCGAATCCTGCACCAACCGGAAGTAATGTTCAATTAAGTGCTACAGGAGCCAGCTCATATCTTTGGTCAGGCCCTAATGGATTCTTTAGTTATGAACAAAATCCATTAATATACAAAGTTAGCAGCAGAAATGCGGGAACTTATGTAGTGATATTAACTAATGACGGTAAATGTCAAATGACACTATTTGTAACTTTAAGTATCATTAATGCAAGAGAATCTGGAGAAACTATTGTAGCTAAGGAGACAAAGGTTAGTGACCTAACGACTATTTATCCTAATCCAGCTAAAAACTTTATTAGATTGGAGTATAAAGGTGACAAATCAATCAAATACAGTATTGTAGATGCGCAAGGAGTCATAATTACTAAAGATGTCAGATCATCTTCAGGAAGTATTAATATCGAAAATCTATCAAGTGGAACTTATGCAATAATTTGGTCGGAAGACACAGAAAACGCACAAACCAATATTGGTAAATTTATAAAAGTAGATTAGACTATTTCGTAAATAAGAAAGGGGGCAAAAATGCCCCCTTTTTTTTATTTAATTCGTTTCTCTCATTTTTTCTTTACGCTTAATTAATTGCCTTTTGATGTTATCAACGCCCTCATCAATGGCAGACTCGAATGTTTTGTTTGTTTCCTTTGAAACGATTGTATCTCCTGGTATATTTAGAATAAGCTCTGCTACTTTATCTTTAACTTGGCCGGCATTTTCCAGTTTAAGTATCACATGAGCATCTATGATCTTATCATAGTAATGATCTAATTTAATAACTTTTTTTTCTATAAATTCCGTCAAACTAACATCAGCTTTAAACTGATCTGCTTCAATCGTAATCTTCATATGTTTTATTTTTAAATGTTAAAAAATTAATATATTTCGAATATTATAATTCCTTCTCTGCACGCGGATGTGCTTTGGAATAAATTGATTTTAATCGCTGTGGTGCATTATGCATATAAACTTGCGTAGAAGCTAAACTGCTATGACCTAATAACATTTTAATTGCATTTATATCAGCTCCTGCGTCAGATAAATGGGTTGCAAAAGAATGGCGAAGTATATGTGGACTTTTTCTTTCCAAGTTTGGAATAGTTTTTAAGAAGCTGTTTACTACATTATAAACAAGTTTTGGGTAAACAGGTTTCCCATGTAACGTTAAAAATAATAAATTTTCTTCACCCATTGGTAAGCTGCTCTTTTTCAACAACTTAAATTTTTCAGTTTCAATAACCAAATCACTACTTATAGGAACAAACCTTTCCTTTTTGCCTTTACCGGTTACTTTAAGAATCATTCTGGAAAAATCAATATCTGCTTCATTGATGTTTATGAGCTCTGAACGCCTGATACCTGTAGTATAAAGAAATAAGATCATCAACCTTGCCATAGCATTGGAATAACCATCAGGCTCAGCTGTTCCAAGGATTTGATCATAACTCAACTCATCTTTGGGGACAGTCACTGGAAGTCTTTTATTTGCTTTTGGCCTGATTACTTTGGCCATAGGATCTATTCCAAGGCCCTCAAATCTTCTCAAGTATTTATAAAAAGTACTCAATGCAGAGATCTTGCGATGGATGGTGTGACTGCTACTGTTTATCTCCATCAATGTAACGATCCATGAGCGTATGTGGAAATGTGTAGCCTCTGTTAATTGGCTGATTTGATAGGTGACTAAAATAAAAGAGGCAAAGCCATCAATATCATTTTGATAGCTCTGCCTTGTATTTTGACTATATCTCTCAACAGAAGAAATGTAGTTATAGAATCTTTCTAATTCATTTCGCATATTATATGCAAAATAAACATAATATTACAATTCTAAAAAAGTATTTGCAAAAATTACAAATATTCCTTTAAAGTGCATTTGGCCCATAGGTGGCCTGCTTGTAAATAGCTTTTAATACTTCTTGCCTTCTAAGGATTGAAGGCTTAGTGAAGTGTTTCCTCTTGCGCAATTGCTTTATTGTGCCTGATTTTTCAAATTTTCTTTTGTATTTCTTTAGCGCTCTATCAATAGTTTCGCCGTCTTTTACATCGATTATTAACATAAAATGTGAACCTCTTTTTTTTATTAAGTTATATTTCGGACTGCAAAGGTAATATTATATTTTAATTATTATATAATAATTGTTAAAAAACTATATTCCATACATTTTGCTCCCGACTTATGTAACTATTCTACTACATCTATCTTATCAAATAATCGGACTATACTTTCTGAAAGAGGGTTAAGATATAGCCCAAACTTAATTTTAAATGAAGACTTTGTATATGGTTCCATTAATTGAAGGACATTTAAGTCAGTCTTTGAGGTAGATGGCTCCTGGTTAACAACTATACACCTGCTGCACAACTTTACGCTATTGTATTCACAACCATTGATCCTTAATCTTTTCCAAATTCCTTCATCAAATGGATTTTTGGATGAAACAACAATATTTGGTCGAAACCGCATGATGTCAATCTTAACATCAGTCTTAGACTCAAGATAAGCTATGGATGTTTCATTGCATATTAAGATAGGTGAATCATCATGAAATGAAGAGAAGCCAGAAAAACTCTTTTTTATTAGATATAAATGTAATTTTTTACCATGATGATCCGAAAAGAATTGGTTTATACTTTCTTTATCAGCAAAACCCTCTTCTACCCTATCCCAAACATTCAAAGGAATTGACTCATGACCTTCACCATAGCATTTTATATTAATGGACTTTTCTAAGACTTTTGAATATATCATTAAAGTGTTTCCCTTTAATTCTAGTAAATAGTCGGCCAATCCTTTACAAATTCTTCTCGTCTGCATGATTCCTTGAGCATCGTACAATGCAAATATTCTGTCAAACTGAAGTCCATCCTTATCAACTACAGAATGATTTATTTTTATGGCTGGCAGCGACTTTATGGGATATATATATAATGAAAGTACTTCCATGGTGATATTTTTATCAAAGATATAAATGCGAAAACAAGAAATCTTATAAAATAAAATTTATTATGCAACTATTTTAAGTATTCTTGAGTTAGTAGCTTAGATCTTTGAAAAAATGGGGCTGACCGGAATTGACAGGAAAGTATGTTCGGTTTGTAAGCATGCAGGAGTATGATAGTTTCCTCCTTTAACAAATGGCTATTAAACCATAATTGGCGATTCTAACTTCGCAATTGCAGCTTAATCTAGTAGATTAACAAGCATTCATGCAATTCACTTGATATCTGATACAAAGTGATGTCGCATGTCAACAAACATTCAGGTAAGGAAGATAATAGGTCTCGATGATCTTCCGAGATTCAGAGAATAAGGTTGATATTTGGTGTGTTTTTCCACTTGTTTCAACTCGAAAATCTAATGAAAAAATAAGCATGTAGAAAGCTCTCAGGCGCTATCTCTGGACGAGGGTTCGAATCCCTCCAGCTCCACCTTTTTTTCCTATTTTCTATTTTATAAAGTAAAAATTTCTGCCAATTTATCTCCTTAATATAAATTGCAATGGCAGATCATTACATTCTATCCAACTTCCTAAAATTGTGTTAAAATTCATGCCATTTAGCTAATTTATGCTAAATTACACCACATTAGCGGTGATTAACACTTTTAAATGAATAGTTATTTGTACAAAGTCCTATCTAACATATTTATATGCTGTACACTTATTTTGATAACCAATCAAAATAGCTACGCACAACAACTTGCCCAAAAAGGTCTGTATATGCTAGACCCATATTCTTTCAATCCGGCCTATGGTGGTTTAAATAATGGATTAACATTGACTGGAGACTTCCGAAATCAATGGTCAAATCTTCAAGGTAAACCATTAGGTGGATACTTTACTGCTCACTCACCTTTGCTGAATCTAAATTCAGGAGTTGGTTTTAGTTTTTCTACAGAATCTATAGGTGCGAGTAATAACACTGAAGGTAGTTTCTCTTATAATTACATTTTACCAATAAGTCCAATTTTTCTTTCAATAGGAGGAGGTATAGGATTGTCAAGCAGACAGTTGGATGGATCAATTTTAAAAACGCCAGATGGTCAGTATGAAAATAATGTTAATCATAATGACCCAAATATTCCGATAGACAAAGTTTCAGCAAATAATGGTGTCATCAATCTAGGAATAGTCATTCGCACAGGGCTACTTGAGATTGGATTGTCATCATACCAAACAGTATCAACAGGCATTTCAAAAAATGAGAAGTATAATTATAAACCGGTAGACCACTATTTACTTTATGCTTCATATTTCTATACCTTCAATGAAAACTGGAAAATAGTACCTAATGCATTGATAAAATATGAAAAATCGGCACTTCAATCTGACATCGATATTCATTTATACAATAAGAACATTTTCGGAGGCGTTGGAATAAGAGGCTATAATTCTAATTCTTTAGATGCAATAAAAGTGATGGTCGGAGGCAGAATTACGGAAAGGATCCTTGTTGCATACAATTTTGAAAGTCCTATCAGCAAACTTAAATTATATAGTGGGAACACCCATGAATTGTTGTTACAATATAGGATTCAGGCAAATATTATACAACGCGAAAAAGAAAAATTGATATATCATCCAAGGATGTGATGAAAAATCAAAATATAATAATACTTTTGCGTCATACTTAACCGTTATATCGTATAAGTACAATGAAAATCAATTAGTTAGAAAAAATAATTTCACCCCAATACGCTGATATTCAGCAATTTAGATTACAAAAAGAATTAAAATCGTTAAAAATATTGTGTTTAAGAAACTTTGTTTTGGAAAAAATCAATAAACAAACTAATTTTACACCCTATTTAACAATATCCAAATTTTTAGGAAAATTATTTTTTAGCAAATGAGTAAGAACATTGTATTTTTATTTGGATTAGCTATCCTTTCGTCTTTTATCATTTCTTGCGGGAAAAGCAGCAAGATGGACGGTCAGTTAATTGGTGTGACAAAAAGACCTGATTGGAAGGGTGTAAACCCTTACGGTATGATCTATGTCAAAAGTGGTACCTTGACTATCGGTTCTGATGATCAAGATATTAGTAGTAATTATTTGTCAAGGCCTAAGAGCATCTCTATTCAGGGATTTTATATGGACGAAACAGAAATTACGAATAATGAATATCGTCAGTTCGTTAACTGGGTCAGAGATTCAATTGCTCATACTATCCTGGGTAACTTTGAAGAAGATGATGCAGGTAACAGCCATATTGACTGGACAGCAGAAGTTGACTACACAGATAAAGGATTATCTGATATGTATTTCAGTGGTGATGACGTCATTAATGGGAAAAAAGAGTTTGATGTAGATAAACTAGTTTACAACTACGAATGGCTGGATTGGAAACAAGCTGCCGCTGATCGTGGTAAATCAACCAGAAAGACCTATATC
This sequence comes from Candidatus Brachybacter algidus, assembly GCA_016711705.1. GTDB lineage: Bacteria > Bacteroidota > Bacteroidia > Chitinophagales > Saprospiraceae > Parvibacillus > Parvibacillus algidus. The sequence continues at coordinate 1,270,158 of JADJSK010000001.1, forward strand.
AAAAAAGATAAAACCAAAATTTATCCAGACACAATGGTGTGGATCAGAGATTTTGCATACTCATATAATGAGCCTATGACAAGAAATTATTTCTGGCACCCTGCATTTGATGATTATCCTGTAGTTGGTGTAAACTGGAAAGCAGCAAATGCTTTCTGTAGTTGGAGATCAAAAATATGGGATACCTATCGTCCTGAAGATGTTCATACTGAAGGATTCAGATTACCAACTGAATTTGAATGGGAATATGCAGCTCGTGGTGGACACGAAAATGCTCCTTATCCTTGGGGTGCATATGGTTTAAGAAACTCTAAAGGTTGTTTGCTTGCTAACTTCAAACCTAGAAGGGGTAACTATCCTGAAGATGGTGGTCAATGGACGGTTAAGGCTGATGCTTATTTCCCTAACGATTATGGTTTCTATTGTATGTCAGGTAATGTAGCTGAATGGACTTTGACTGCTTATGCTGAAAATGCTTATGCGTTTATTCATGACCTTAATCCGGATATCAGATATGATGCCAAAGATGAAGATCCTGAAGGATTAAAAAGAAAAGTTATCAGAGGTGGATCGTGGAAAGACATAGGGTACTTCCTAAGAACTGGAACAAGACATTATGAATTCCAGGATTCAGCTAAATCTTATGTAGGATTCAGATGTGTGCTAACGCATATGGGAAGATCAATAAACGACTTCTAATTAAGATTATCTTATATTAAGTTTTAAAAAAGGGGTAAAATACTATGCCTCTTAATATAATAATATTGTCAAAAAATTCATTAATAATTATTAACCTATTTAAACTAAAAAAATATGTCTTTGGTACATTCTAATGGTTTCAAGTATTTCAAAAATTTTATAATCGGTGTTGGAGCATCTGTCGTTTTGGTGGGAGCTTTAGGTAAAATTCAAAGTTACGAATGGGGTGGCTGGATGCTTACAGTTGGGTTAAGTGTAGAAGCATTTATATTTCTTTTCTTGGCTGTTATACCACCAGAAAGAGAATACTATTGGGATAAATTATATCCTGGATTAGGTGATTATACTGCAAACGTTTCTGCCCTTACTGCAGGTCCTGCTGTAGGAGGTAAAGGTGTTTCAAGACCTTTAGATGGTGAAGTAGTTGAGAAAAATCTTAGTGGGATGCTTTCTGAACTTCAAGTAATGTCTAAAAGCCTTAGTTCTCTAAAAGCGCTTCAAGAAGTTGATTTCTCTAAAACTCAGGAGCAGATCAAAGGGATGGGTAACTTTTATGAAAAAATGAATCAAGCTATCGCTAGTATGGCAGATTCAATTGAAGATACTAAACATTATAAAGAGCAAGTAATGGCATTGAACAAAAACTTAGGTTCTCTCAATGCAGTTTATGGTAACGTTCTATCTGCAATGACCGGAGGTAACAAACAAGCTTAAGTGATAATTTCACAGTAAATAAACATTATTCTAAATTATCATTAAAAAAGTAAAAAATGTCAATACCTAAGGAACCGAGGCAATTAATGATTAACATCATGTACATCGTACTTACAGCGATGTTAGCCCTTAACGTTTCGGCTGAAATATTTAACGCATTTAAAGTTGTAAATGCGGGTTTGGTTAAATCTAATGATGCATTAGATAAATCAAATGAACAATTACCAAAGCAAATTGATGAATTCTCCAAAAAGAAAGCTGAATTTGCTAAGTATGCCCAAAGAACAGGCCCTGCTAAAGCAGCTACTGATGAATATACTGCTTATATCGACGGTCTTATTAAAGAGATGGTGGATGCTACAGGTGGATATGTTCAGGATGAACATTCACTAGATTCTAAGGATTTAAGATTGAAAGGTTATAAAGATAAGGATGTAACAACCCGTATCCTTGTCAACGAAAAGAAAGGTGATGAAATTGAAAAGAAATTAGCTGTACTTAAAACTAAACTATCGGAACTTTTCAATCCGGAAGATAAAGCTGCTAATGAGCCTAAGTTGGCTCTAGATATCGATCCTACATGGAAACAAAGTAAAACACACAAGACTTGGTCTGCTTACAATTTCAGCCACATGCCGCTTGCTGCTGTCTTACCAATATTGAATAAACTTAAAAACGATGCCAAGTCTTCTGAAGCAACTGTTTTAAACTATTTAATGAATAAAATTGGAGCTACTACAGAAGTAGTATTTGATAAGTTTGAGGTTGTTTCTGCTTCTAAGAAAAGTTATGTTGTACTTGGTGAGAAATTTGAAACTGATATCTTTTTATCTTCTTCTTCTTCTAACATAAAGGGGATGAGTGTAAGTGTAAATGGTGCTTCAGTTCCAAATGTAGATGGTGTAGCTAAATATACTGCCGCTGCTAATGCGCCGGGTATCAAAAAATATACTGCAAGGGTATCCTTAGTAAATCCTGTAACTCAGAAAACAGAATCATATGAAAATGATTTTGAATATGAAGTTGGACAAAGATCTGCTACTGTTTCAGCTGATAAAATGAATGTATTCTATGTAGGAGTAGATAATCCTATTTCTGTTGCTGCAGCAGGAGTTTCATCAAATGAATTAAAAGTATCAGTTACTAATGGAACTGCTAAAAACACAGGAAAGGGTCAATATGACATTAGAGTTTCTACTCCAGGTCAAACTGCAACTGTGACTTTATCAGGTGGTGGTCTTACAGCCAGTTCATTCCCTTTTAGAATCAAGAGAATACCTAGTCCTATTGCTTATGTCGCCAACCAAATGGGAGGTGCTGTAGGAAATGGAACTTTTGGTGCACAAAGAGGTATCGAACCTAGGTTAGATGGTTTTGAATTTGATGCAAAATGTGTTATTCAAGGCTTTGTATTAAAATATGTCGCTAGAAGGCAAGATCCAATCGTTATTACTAACCCAGGAGGAACTTTCGGTGGTCAAGCTAAAGATTTAATTTCTAAAGCTAAACCAGGTGATCTATATATATTTGACAACGTTAAAGCTAAGTGTCCTGGAGATAATGCAGGTCGAAATATTAACTCTCTATCTTTTAATATAAGATAAGTCATTTTTTTTAAATATCATATTGACGATGAAATCATTATTTAGTTTTTTAATATTAGTTTCTCTTTTTAGTTTCAGCATAATTAACAATGCTGATGCTCAAAAGAAAAAGGCAAAAAAAGCCGATAGCGAATATGTTCCGGACGATTATGTACCGGATGACTATGTGCCGGATGATTATAAGCCAGTTCCTGAAGCTAATCCAAAAAAAGGTGCTAAAACAACAACTAAAACTACTGCTAAAGCTGTAACTACTCCTCCAAAGAGTACAGGACCAGCTCCTGTAGTTATAGCAGCTGCTGATACTGTCAGAAAACCTGATGCTGATGCTCCATTGGATGATATCATTCAAAGAGATCTTATTAAGCAGAAGTTAGTTCTTGCCTACGAGCCTCTTCATGAAAGGGATATTTTCTGGGAAAGAAGGATCTGGAGAGTTATCGATTGTAGAGAGAAAATGAATCTACCATTTAAGTACCCTTCTCAAGAATTATTTACTATTCTTAAGACTGGTATTGAGAATGGAGATATCAAATGTTATACAACTGATGAATTTCAGTTTAAACAGACTACAGAAGATATCAATCAACAAATTTCTAAACAAGATACTGCTGAAGTATATGATCCGGAAACTGGACAGTATGTTAGTGAAGTAACAAGAGATGATATTGATGTTCAAAGTATCAATCAGTATCGCATCAAGGAAGTTTGGTACTTCGATTCTGAATCCTCTGTAATGAAGGTGAGAATTTTAGGTATTGCTCCAATGTTTGTAGAAGTAGATCCATCAACTGGGTTGGAAATACCTCCAAGACCCTTATTCTGGATATATTATCCTGATTGTAGAAAATATCTTTCTGCGCACAAGGTATTTAATGAAAATAACGTAGCAAGTCCAATATCTTGGGATGATCTATTTGAGATGAGACATTTTTCAAGTTTCATTACTAAGAGATCTAATGTAAATGACAACCGTTTGGTTGATTATGATCAACTTAAAGATAATGGTGTAGATATGTTGCTTGAATCAAATAAGATCAAAGAAGACATATTCAATTTTGAACATGATCTTTGGTCATATTAATAGGATTTAACATCTTAAAAAGAGCTTGTAAGTATTTTACAAGCTCTTTTTTTTATAATAACCTTCTTGTATACTTCTCAAGAAGGCTATTGTAGTTGACTCTCGAGATTCGTATTACTGAAAACCTTTGTCAAATGTCTATCTTGGGATGGATTAAACAGTAAATCGTTGCTAGAGTAAACGTTCTTAACATTTCATTACAATCTTTTTTATATATTAAATATTTATATAATATGGTAGTGGTAGTGGTAGTTTCAAGCTATATTAAAAGATTAAAACTAATAATATTTGGTTTTTAAAGAACAAATACCAATAATATATTAGTTTTATACGGCTTCATATTATATATTTGTGCAACAATTATTACCAATCCAATGAGCATCAGCTTATTTTCAGAGATTGAACAAAATTATTTTTATTTCAAATCCTCAAGGCTACTTCTGAAATAGTCGACAAGAAACCTTATTTATTTAATCTAAAGACTGCGAATAGAATGAAATCTATCCTGCTTAAGTCAATAGTTGTTTTATTTTTAATAGCATCGTTCCCTTCACTATCTGAAGCGCGAAACTATTCGCAACAATCGACCATACCACCATTCCTTTTGAATACGTTGAGTATCATGTTTAATATGTCCGCCAAAGTAAAACTTCGCGCAAACATTATAGACTATGCTTCTAAATATATCGGAACTCCATACAGATCAGGCGGCGTGAAACCCGGAGGTTTTGACTGTTCAGGTTTTGTAAGATATGTTTATGCAGAATATGGATTTAATCTCGAACACAGCTCTAGAGGTCTTTCTTCCAAAGGAGAATCAGTAAAGAGAGAAGACGCAAAACCAGGTGATCTTGTATTTTTTGCCGCAGGTGGCAGAGTGCATCATGTAGGCATCGTATATTCTAATTACAATAGCGATCTTAAGATAATTCACAGCTGCAATAGTAAAGGCGTATCTATTGATTCTGTTAACTCTTCATCATATTGGTCCAGCAGATTATATTCTATCAGAAGAGTACTCTAAGTACTAATATAAAGATTTACTAAAAGCCTTTTGAATTGATTTTCAAAAGGCTTTTTTATTTGTTTGCATTTTCATCAATATGTAATACTGGAATTACTGACCACAATATATTTAATAGCAAAACATTGTTGATCAAGAAAATACAAATAATATAAAATATAAATAACAATAACTCCCCCTTGGCCCTCTCTTGCAGAAGGGGATATTGTGCTAAACGACTTTTTATATCATAAATATCATCGGTATATGCGTTCAACGTTGTTTAAGTTATCTTTTTGATTTTGGAAGCAAAGCATTACTTAGACTTCTAACTTCTGAATTCTGACCACTGACCACTGACTTCTGACTTCTGACTTCTAAATTATTGAAAGGAAAAATTTATTTGCCTCAAAACTTTAGTTTATTTATATTAGTGGCACAAAATAAAATACTAAGATGATAAATATTAAATTTGGTACCGATGGTTGGCGTGCAATTATTGCTGACGAATATACAGTTGACAATGTAAGGAGAGTCACAGCTGGAACTGCATTATGGATGAATCAGAAAAACTACAAAACAGTAGTCGTCGGTCATGATTGCAGATTCGGTGGAGAAATGTTTTTAAAAGCAACCACGGAAGTATTCTGCCAACATGGCATCAAAGTATATTACGCAAAGGATTTTGTTTCCACTCCAATGATTTCTCTTGGTGTGGTTAAACTAAAAGCGGATCTCGGAATTGTCATAACCGCCAGTCATAATCCACCATCTTATAATGGCTATAAACTTAAATCAAATTTTGGCGGACCGTCCTCCCCTCAAGATATCACTGAAGTTGAAAATTTAATTCCTGAAACTTGGGACACTAAATGTACTCCATTCGACGAACTTGTAAAAAATGGAAATGCAAGTCTTGTTGAGTTGGAAAACATGTATGTAGAGCATGCAGAAGCAGGATTTGATCTTGATCTTATACGAAATAGTGGATTAAAAGTAGCCTACGATGCAATGTATGGCGCTGGCCAAAGAGCGATGCTGAGACTTTTACCAGATGTTATCGCTTTACACTGTGACAATAATCCTTCATTTATGGGTCAGGCTCCTGAGCCCATCATGAAAAATCTTACTGAACTATCCACACTCATTAAGAATGATCCAAGCATTTCACTTGGTATTGCAAATGATGGAGACGCTGATAGAATCGGTATGTTTGATGGTAATGGATTATTTGTAGATTCTCACCACATTCTTCTTTTGTTATTAATGTATATGTATAAATACAAAAAACTATCCGGAGAGGTCGTTGTAACGTTTTCTGTAACTGACAAAATGAGAGAGCTGGCTAATAAATATGGTTTGCCTTGCGAAATTACAAAGATAGGCTTCAAGTATATTGCTGAGATCATGACTCAAAGAGACGTCCTGGTAGGAGGCGAAGAAAGCGGTGGACTTGCAGTCAAAGGCCATATTCCTGAGCGTGATGGCATATGGATCGGCTTAATGATCCTTGAATTTATGGCTGCTACTAAAAAGAGCCTCGAGGAACTTATTCAGGATTTATATGATGAAATCGGTACTTTCTGGTTTGATAGAGATGATCTTCATATAACTGAAGAGCAAAAACAAAATGTAATAAAAGCTTGTAAAGATGGATCTTATAGCCAATTTGGTAACGACAAAGTGATTTCAACTGAAACACTTGATGGTTTTAAATTTATCTATGGGGACGAAAGATGGATCATGATCCGCCCTTCAGGCACAGAACCAGTTCTTAGAGTTTATGCTCAAGGTAAGAATGCAGCAGATACAAGAGTAATGCTTGACGCAGCAAAAGCTACAATTCTTTAGTTTTTATCATTAAGTTTTAAAGTATAATTCAATTCTATGAAATATTTCTTTACAGTAATTTCATTATTTTGCTTTTGTTTCATTCTGAAAAGTCAACCATTGGAAATGTATGGCTGTCATATGCGTCACAAACAAGCCAATACAAATGTAAACAGGACTATTGAAGATAATCTATGGTCAGCATCTGTTGAAAGGTCTGACTCATTTGATATTCTTGATTACGATCTTTCAATAGATTTACGAAAAATGACAGGTAGCCTTCTTGTAGGAAAAGCAGTGATTGAATTTACACCAAAAATTTCAGGTTTAAATTTTATACCTCTGGACTTATTAAAGCTTTCTGTTGACTCAGTATTTTTCGATAGTGAGCTGACTACATATTCGTACAATAATATTTTGCTGAAAGTCGATGCTCCAATGAATCTCCAGGTTGGGACTAATTATAAGGTAACTGTGTATTATCAAGGAAAGCCAACGACAAGTTCTTCTGGATTTGGTGGATTTTATTTTGAGGATGGTATTGCGTACAATTTGGGAATTGGTTTAACAGATGATCCTCACAACTATGGCAGAAGCTGGTTTCCCTGTTTTGATAATTTTGTAGAACGGAGTACTTATACCTATAGAATTATTACAACGAATAATATAACTTCATATTCCGTGGGAGCGCTGGAGTCAGATGAAGAATTTGATTCTGAATCCAGAATTCGAACCTTCAGAATGAATCAAATTATTCCGACATACTTATCCGCCATAGCAGCTTCAACATATACAGTTCATGAGTATATTCACAATGCAGTTTATGGTGATTTACCTGTTCAGTTAATCAGTAAGCCGGCAGACCAAGCAAATGTCAAAAGTTCTTTTAGAAACTTAAACAGTGCTGTTGATGCTTTAGAATCATGGTATGGCAAGTATCCTTTCGAAAGAGTTGGTTATGTAATGACCACAAGAGGAGCAATGGAGCATCCTAATTGCATAGCTTTCCCAGTCTCATCTACCAATGGTGGTGGCGAAGCGAGAAGATTAATGAGTCATGAACTATGCCATCTATGGTGGGGTGACTTGCTTACTCTAAAGACTCAGGCTGACATGTGGATCAAGGAAGGTAATGCTGAATATGGTTCGCATCTGTTTGAAGAGTATTTAGCAGGTAGAAGTTCATTTGAAAAACTGATTACCGACAGTAGACTTGAAGTAATCAAAAATGCACATATTGATGATGGTAGGTATTTACCTTTATCACCTATGCCAAAAGACATCACATATGGCACCACTACTTATAAAAAAGGTGCAATGGTGATGCATTCTCTTCGTGGATACCTTGGTGATGATTTGTTTAGAACTGCGCAGCAAAAAGTATTGAAAGATTATGCTTATAGCAATCTTACTGCCAATACATATCGTGATGCACTCTCAGCGGCTTCCGGTATTGATCTTACTGATTTTTTCAATAGATGGGTCTTTGACATTGGGTTTTATGACTTCTCAATACAAGATTTTCATGCATTGGATTTTTCTACAAATACTCATGAAATTACAATTAAACAAAAGCTGTTGAAATCGAACGGCTTCCTAAAAGATGCTCCGGTTTCCATAACATTTGTAGATCAGGACAACAAGCTTATTACCCAAAAAGTATTATGCACCGGTGAAGTGACGACAATACCGCTCACACTAGCTTTCAACCCAAAGGCAGTCTTCATAAATGCACCTTTGACATTGAATTTAGCTCAGTTCAATTCGTTACAAAAGATCACAAAAAAAGGAAGTCCTAATTTCACTTATTCCAACCTAATCGTGAATGTCACAGAGATTCAAGACAGTACATGGGCTTATGCAGAACATCATTATACTGCCCCTGATGCAAGTCTTAATCCAAATGTTAAAATGAATGATTTACATTTCTGGAAGCTGACAATAGCAGATCCGGAGTTGATTACCATGATCGGTAAAATTGAATATAATACAACATGGGATTCTGAACTTTTGAAAAATGGCGAAGACAGCATCCAACTTTTCTACAGAGCAAATGGAACTGAGGATTGGTTAGTCTATCCATTTTATACAAAAAGCGGTGGATCCGCAAGTGATAAAAAAGGATCTTTTGTAATCTCAAAATACCTTAAGGGTGAATATGCAACAGGAAATATTGATCCTGCAGCATTATCAAATCTTACAGCAAAGCAGTTTTCAAAATTATCAGTATATCCGAATCCCACAACTGGGAAGATAAATCTTGACTTAGCGAAATTTGCTTCAAAAGGAGATAATAACTTTAATATATCATTCATAAATACTTCTGGAGAAATAGTTTATGAATCAAATTTAAAGGCTACAGATATAAGCCTGGATTTACCAACAGTGATTACAAGTGGCAGTTACCAATTAGTTATAAGTTCAGAAAATGGTGAAATTATAGCTCAAAATAGTCTAATCGTATTAAAATAGAATTTTCAAACCTCTTTTATTCATTTTAAATGAACATTGAAGCCTTCGATGTTGTTAATGAGCAAAAGTTAGAAAAACGTGTTTTATACCAAAGATTTATTTGAAGTTTTAGAATTTGATAAAGTAATTAACCTGGCTCTGCCTTTCTGCAAAGGTGAACCTGGTAGATCATTGCTACAAAAAGTCGAATTTGAAGTTGACCATTTACAAGTTCAATATTCACTAAAAGAAACAGCTGAATATAAGCTCTCAATTGAATCCGGCGAATCATTTCCTTCTCAAATCTATGATGACATATCAGGTTTTTTAAAATATTTAAAAATTACTGATTATTTTCTTGAGCTCGAACAGATAGCTGCAATTAAGCAAGTGCTTGAATTAATGCGAACACTTGACAATTTTTCAAGATCTGAAAAGTCTGCCCGATCCTACCCTATTCTTTCTAAAAAAATTAAGGAAGCAACATATGAGGCGCAATACTTGATCAGAATAAATCAAGTTTTAGACGATCAAGGAAATGTCAAAAATAATGCTTCAGAACAACTTGTAAAAATCAGGAAATCCATTGCCGGCAAAAAGACTGAATTAGAGCGCGCATTTGACAGCTTAGTTGGCACTTACAGAAATAAAGGATATTTAACCGAATCATTAGAATCTTATAGAAATGGAAGAAGAGTTCTAAGTGTCCCGGCAGAACACAAAAGGCAGATTCCCGGCATTATTCATGATGAATCAGACACTGGGAAAACAGTATTCATAGAACCAGAGCCGCTGATTCTCTTAAATAATGATCTTTTTGAACTGGAACATGAAGAAATAAGAGAAATAGTAAAAATAATTAAGGCACTTTGTAATGATCTTTCATCCGGGCATGATTCATTTCATGATTACTTAAACATTATTTCATACATGGATTTTGTAGGAGCTAAAGCAAATCTTGCATTAGCATACCATGGTGAAATGCCAGAAATACTTGACCATCCACATTTTGAAGTATTAAAAGGTTTTCATCCACTTCTATATATCAAGAATAAAAATGCAGGGAAGATAACAGTGCCATTTGATCTAAACCTGGATAATGAAAATAGGATGATGCTTATATCCGGACCTAATGCCGGAGGTAAGTCAATTCTGATGAAAGCAACCGGACTGCTCCAGGTGATGGTCCAATGTGGATTTTTGGTGCCCGTATTTCAAGAAAGTAAGTTTGGAATTTTTAATAAAATATTTGCAGATATTGGAGATAAGCAATCCTTGGAAGAAGATTTGAGTACCTATAGTTCTCATCTCAAAAGCATGAAATTCTTTACTGATCATGTGGATGAGGAAACCCTGGTGTTAATCGATGAATTTGGAACAGGAACGGACCCTGAGGTTGGTGGCGCTATAGCGGAAAGCGTGTTGGCATATATCAATAAAAAAAGAACCTGGGGTGTGATCACGACACATTATTCGATCTTAAAGTTGTATGCACACAATAACAAAGGTGTAATGAATGGGTCAATGCTTTTTGACTCAAATGGTCTAAAACCCACGTATATATTCAAAGCGGGAAGCCCCGGAAGCTCATTTGCATTTGAATTGGCCAGGAACAATGGCCTTCCAAAAGCAATAATACATCATGCAGAACAAAAGCTGGGGTCAAAAAAGTATAAAGTTGACAAGTTACTTAATGACCTTCAAGGAAATAAGAATCAATTAGATAAGCAGCTCCATGAGTTACAATCCAGAGAGAAAAACTGGATCGTTTGATTTCTAATTATGAAAATCAAATGAATGAATTTGAAATCAAAAGAAAAAAACTCCGACAAGAAGCTAAAGAAATTCAGCTAAATGCAATTAATCATCAAGCGGATTTACTTGATAACAGAATCAAGGAATTATCGAAAGAAAACAACCTTGAAAAAATAAGAGAGCTGGCAATCCAAAAGAAAGAGGAACGGGAAAGATTAATTGCACAAGTAGAAACACTTAATATTGAAACTCAGCGTCATGATAAGAAACTACTCTTCAAAGCAGAAATAGAAGTGGGTGATTTTGTGCGCCTTAAGACCAGCGGTACCACCGGAAATGTCATAGAAGTCATTAAAGAAAATGCTAAAGTGAGTATGGGTGGCCTTACAGTATTGGTCCCTGTCAAGCAACTCCAAGTAGAACGTGAACCACAGGATTTAAGAAGAGTTAAAGGCGTTTATACAGATATTGTGACTTCATCAAGTAATGCAAAGGATAAAATTGACATCCGTGGATTGCGAATGGATGAGGCTATGACACAGATCCAGGACTTTTTTGATCTTGCCTTGATAGCCGGAAAAATTAATGTAGAAATTCTTCATGGCAAAGGAAACGGTACGCTAAAAAAGGTAGTTCGGCAAAAACTTAAAGAATATAACGTGCCTATGAAGATCAGCCATCCTGCTCCTGAAGCTGGTGGAGATGGCATTACATTAGTTCAAATAGAATAATTAGTGTCACTTAGACCTTAACCTTCCTATCCCTTTATTGACTGCGGTTGAGAGATCTTCACAGTCCATCCGGCAGATTCCGCTATCAGCTTTATAGTTTCTATTGACTTTTGGCTTTGAAGTTTAGCTCTGGCTGGCAACTCACTTTGAATAGCCACTTTTCGAATGTAATCCTTAGCATCACTATTAATTTTATTAAAATCTTCAGGCGTAAATGTGTTAAATGTACCTTCAGTAATATCATAATAATCAATATCGTGATCAAGACTTATAATTTCAGGTTCAGGAAGTCTATCCATACTTATCACTTTATTTACATTATCAAGTTTAATATTGACTTTGTTTAAATCGACACCCATCGATACTTTAGCTTTAACTCTAACTAAAGCTTTTTTGGTAAACATACTCCATTCAAGATTGTAATAATTTTTGTAATTATACATCTCTGAGAAGTAACCTTCGACAGTCACCAATTTTGATACTTCCTTAATTCTGTTTAAAATTACTTCACTGGATATCTGATTCTTTTCAGCTTGCCTAAGTTGAAGCCATTGTGAAAAAAAATATCCACTTGTAAAGAGAATAAGCATGGCTATTAAACCAACAATATATTTCATTCAGGAAATTTATTCGATCTTAGAATTCAATGGATAGCGGAGATTCTTATAAGATTTCAATGCTACTTTTACGCTACCCACACTCAACTTTGTCTCAATAAGTAGGGGAATATGATTTGCGTCTTCTGAAAGATACATCTTCATAGTATTTCCTTTATCAAAGACTTTACCCTCAATAGTCCCGGGAGAAATCAAGTAGGTATTGAATTTACCCATTCCCTTAATTTCTTGCTTTTTCTTAACTCCATTGTATTTAGCTGTCAAATTATTTGTTTCCCTATCAAGAAATACGTTAACAGGAAAAGATTGCCCACTTTTGAAGCTCTTAAAGGGATAATTGCGTATAAAGTACAAAATACTTAATACATCATGAGCACAATCAGTAATTGCTATAGTTTTACTAACGGCATCTTTCTTTGTCTTACCTTTAGTAGATACAACTGTACCAGTGCTTTGGTTAAAGTCCATCTTTTCATACTGGGTATAATTATTTTCTTTTACTTCCTTCAAAGACCAGATCGGGAGTAATGTTTCTTTATCAATAAATGCTTCATATCGATCATTCACTTCATATAGCCATTCATAACTTGATAAAGTTTTTCCTACAGCTGTGATGTGATAACCATCTCTTTTCTCCTTGACTTTAAATACAACTTCTGCCGCATTCAGCCACATGATGCCCCAATTATAATAAACCTTATACACAAGTTCCTCATCCCCCTTAAAGGAAACATTGTCAATATCACATGTAGATAGGCCCTCTATCTTTTGTTCACTATCTACTGAATTTTGAAAAGAGGTAGGCAGATGAAAAAACATTAGTAAGAAGAAAAAGCTATGTATTTTCATTTAAATTGTTTCTGTTAAAAATCAAAACGAATAAACCTACCAAAGATGGTATAATGAGATTATAAAAAAATATAACAAATGTAGCTGCAAGAGCGTTCCACTCATCAATATTTACCTGTGACCACATAAAGACCGCAACGCCACTTCTGGCAAGTAAACCAGTGATCGATGGCAATGGTATTCCGGTTTGAATAAGAAATATCATCAAAATAACAGCGATTTGTATAAAATGAACAGAATCACCAGTCAATAAAAACATGATCAAAACATATTGAAAAGTCCAGACCATAATACGAATTATAGAAAGAAACAATATGTTTCGCAAAGTTGTTGACGAATAATGTGTTAATAGATTCATTTTACCCAAATAAGGTCTTATTCTTTTGGGCCAAGGCAATTTTTTGGCAAAAGGAATAAATCTGTTGATATTAAAATAGCAAAGGATCGCTATGAAAAATAGAAAAATCGTTATTATCAGCATACTAAGGAAAATCAACCTTTCAGCCATGTTATTGGAGTAGACAAACCATATTAAGCCAAATAATCCAAGAAATAAAATTCCTATGTTTTGAGCAACACTTCCTACAAGCACTGCTGCTGTGCCAACAAGCCTGTTTTCTTTCTTTAACTCAATTACTCTTCCGCCGAGCTCACCTATGCGAGCAGGTGTAAAAATTGAAAATAGTACCCCAACTAAAACACTTTTTAGGGCTTTCCAAAAGGAGAATTCCTCAAGAGGCTTCAGGATGGCGCACCATTTTAAACTTTCTAAAGAATAATTTACTAACACTAAAATAAAAATCAGGACTCCAATTGGTAGGGAGTTAGGACGACTATAAAAACCAATAATTTTATCATACAACACGGGATTGGAGGTAAGCTTATTGCACTGATTGAAGAGAAGAGCCAACAGTAAAATTGTTGCTATTACTTTTAAAAGAAGAAAAAATGGCTCCTGTTTTTTTGCGTCATGATTGAATTTAAGAAAATTTTATTTTTTCTTTCTTTCCAACAATTTTTCTTTTAACCATTGTTCATTTACAATGTTGCCAGAGTATTTTTGGAGTTCCTTTTCGATCTTAAGGTAAGATTTATCACCAGATAATTCAGCTAAAGCAATTAATCTTACGATGGTTATAAAGTTTTGATATGTATTGATCTTAGCTTCTGGAACATCCTTTTTCTTTCTATTCAAAAATACTCTAAAACTTTCAGACCATGAAAGTATTGCGTCATACTCGTTAAGTTCCAAAAGAGTAGCCAGATATATTGTTTTTGCTCGACGATTTGTAACCATATCAGGATATTCAACTCTTTGAAGTTGTGTAATCACACTAAGGAAATCCTTTTTATAGAAATAAATTTGTGCTAGAGAAAATGTTACAATACTTTCCTTTTGAGAAGCAGGAAGCAAATCTTTATATTCCTTTATGAAATTCTCTGCAAAATCGTAATTGCCTGCACGCAAAGACGTAGTCAACACATTCTTGAATTTAACAGGAGTCATGTAGTTTTCACTAATAAGGATACCATTTTCAAAAATAAAGTCGTAGATATCAATCATTTCATCATGAAACTCTTCGTTACCAAGATTGATTTGCCCGATCGCATAAGTAAGGATCGCAGCAAAAAGCTCTTGTAGTTCAACACCTTCAAAAAATCTGTAATTCTTAAATATTAATGCTTTTAACTCGTGATAATTATCTTTTTGTATAGGTTCAGATAGTGTTTTGTATATCAAATAATAGATCCTGATTATTAAATCATCGTAAAACTTATGCTCTTCCACAAATAAGAGAAGCTCATTTATGAAATTGAAATTGTACTGGATATTAGATAAGACCTCCCTCCCAAGTATTTCGCAGTAATATTTTAATTTTTCAGCGATGTAAAATTTATCAAGATTTTCGGCAATGTCTTCAATATTTTTCTTCGAGTATGCTTCAAGGTTGCTTTCACTCAAATAAAATAAATTCTTCTCAATCTGAAAATGATATAAATAAAAATCGCTGCTGCGGTTTATATATTTGCTTGAAGAATTTTGAGAGTTTTGGATTGCAGTATTAATAAGTTTGGGAATCTTTTTTTTGTTGGTTAGCTCAAGCAATAATTGGGAAGCTAGTATTGGCCGATTTTCAAGTTCTTCAATTGAGAAAAACTTAAGTAGTAATTTTAAAAGTTCGGAAAGGTATTTCCTGAATTTTACATCATCATACTCCTCCTTTGGCTTGATCAAATTCCAGCTATCAAGTTTAGTATATTCAGCTTTAGCACTTTTATGCAGGTCTTGACAGATTTTAAACAATTCAGTATTAATTGGATTGATATTAAAGTAAGGGGATTGCAAAAATTTTTCAAACCTGTTTAAGTCAGTTGGATTTAACTCTGAAATGATTTGATAAAATTTTGTACTTCGCATTTTAAATTTGATTGAAACAAAGTTACATGTATAAGTAACAAAATATAAATTTGAAAGAATTTTTAAGTTAAAACAACGAAAAGAACTATCAAATATAAATTAATTCTTATATTGCATCGTTTTTTGAACAAGAACCTTACGAACGAACCATGATCAAATCTATACAAATCTTGTATATATTGTGCTTGCTCTTTATGGGCAACACCTTATGTACAGCACAAACAGATTCGTATGAAGATTACTACAATATATTTCCGACTGACTCTGTTGTAATTACCATACCGAAATACGCGAATTCATTTTTCTACACCAAATTACCCGATCCACTTAAAGGACAAACTGATCAGGATCTTTCAGACGATACCAAATTCACCATTAGATATAAACCAAACCCTGGATTCGTTGGAAGAGATACTTTTCAGATCGTTTATTTTCTACCAAATCCTGTAAACGGAGAATTAGCTAAAAAATCAAAGAAAGTAGTTGTTAAAACATCTTCATTTATTCTGAATGATGATACTTACAGCTTTTACACAACAGATTCTAATAAGGTATTAGATGTGCTGTCGAATGATAATATTCCGGGTGGAAATGTTGAAATTAAGTTTCTTCCTACACCTTCATCATCAAAATTAAAGATAAGTGGAGATAAACAAACAGTTATCTTCGAATCTTGCAATAGTGCCGTATCTGAAGAATTAAAATATATTGTTTCGAATGGCACTAGTCAGGAGATCGGTAGAATTAGAATAACGGTCAAAGACACTTCGAATGTAGCTACCAATAAAGTGTTTACAAAATTTTTAGTTAAAAATTCGACATCGGACTTTAATCATCCCTATACATACAGATCTACCATCTTGGATCCATCACATGGCTCCCTGACTGTTCTAAATGATGAAATAACATATAGACCAGATAGCGCTTGGGTGGGAGTAGATACGGTTACTATAAACGTGGGGACTGAGAACAACAACTCATTACATACTTTTTACTTCAAAGTATTTGATTTCGATCAACCTAATATGTTAGCATTTGACGATTATTTCTATACACTCAAAAATCAATTTGTCAGCATTAATGTACTAAAAAATGATTTTACTACAGCACTTGAGGTAGAAATATTTGAAGCTCCTGAGCATGGTACATTGCTTAAGCAAGGAAATGGTATATATAAATATACTCCGGATCTTGGCTTCAGCGGTACTGATGTAATTATTTACAAAGCATGTGATCTTGCTTCCAATGTTTGTGAGTATGCTGCAGCTACTATTACTATTAGTGATTTTGCTACCGATAATGTTTCTTATTTATCCACAGCAAAAAACAATCACATTTTTGTAAAATATCCTTTTCCAGTAAATGGGTACAAGTTGACTTCAATTCCAGATTATCCTGATCATGGTATTGCAGATATAGACTTTCAAAAAGACCTCATGTATTCACCAAGCCTTGATTTTGTAGGCTTGGATAGTATGAAGATTAAATATACCTTAACTTCCAATCCATCAATCTTTTTTACAATAAGATTATACATTAATGTATATGATGTCGTTTCGAATTGTCATGAGAATTGTGTTTGGCCTGGAGATCACAATAACGATGGCAGAGTAGATATGAAAGATCTTACTTTCATAGCACCATTCGTTGGAGAGACAGGAACAGCAAGAACTAATCCAGTAAATGATTATTGGATAGGACAAGGAGCTCAGGATTGGGATGCTTCTAAAGATAATATTAATTTAAAATATGGTGATTCAGATGGGAATGGATTAATATCAACAGAGGACACCACTCTATTGAGCGTATTCTATAGAAACCTTCATGGCATTAGAGTTAATAAAGGAATTAATTCTCTTTCATTGCCGTTTTATTTGAGTTCAGACAAAGACTATTACTATCCTGGCGATGAAATTACTATCAATTTTAAAATAGGAAATGAGACAAGCCCTATAAAAGATCTTAACAGCTTCACCGCCAGTTTCAATTTTTCGCCAGCATTTAACCAAACTGAGTTAAATGGAAATTTCACAAAAGATCACTGGTTGTCTGACAATGATAATATGCTACAATTGGTAAAAAAACCATTTGGCAATACCGTTGATTTTGGAAGTGCAAGACTATCAGGTAAGGGTGTAGCAGGATATGGCGACATTGCTGTTATTAAAAGTATAATAGAAGATGAGCTGGAAGGATTTAAAGATGATGAGGGTATATACTATGCACAAATTCAGATCAATGATGGTACTTTGACGCTTGGAGATGGTACCATCCTAAACACTGCACCTCAGACTTTCAATATTCCAATCAAAGTGGAAAGAAAGCACTTATCGGAAACCGATAAACAAGTAAGAATCTATCCGAATCCAACAGCTTCAAGCTTTGAAATCAAGACCAAAAACAATGATAATATTATAAAATCTATATATATATATTCTATATCAGGTCAAAATATTATTTCTTTAGACAAAATTAATCAAAATAAAGTTGGTATAAACCTTGGTAATTATCCTTCAGGTTTGTATCTTGTCAAGACTTTTACTACAACAGGTGTAGAAGTTTCGAAAGTAGAAAAACTTTAAATTTATATATCCAATTGAATACTTAGGTATAACTGTTTAGTTTCTAAGTACTACTTTGGGTTAAAGAGAAAAGCTGGTTTTCCAGCAAAGAATGATTTTGGATTTGTTCATTATTCGTAGTGAGTTGTTGCGGCGACTCACTTTTTTTATGTTTAAAATTTTAAATTAGAATCAATCTAAATTGATATCTTTGTCAGACTATTAAACTGTATGATTATTATCCTGAATGTATAAACTAAGTGATTTAAAAGTTGGCGAAAAATGTATTATTCGTTCATTTGAAAATGATGCCATCGCTATCAAATTAATAAGTATGGGCGTTTACCCAAATTCAACCGCCATTATATTTCACTCCAACCACAATAAATATGCACTTTTCATAATAATCGGCACCTTAAAAATCGCATTATTAAGAGAAGAAGCAGCAGGGATTAATGTAGATAAAATCGCTGCCTAAAATGAAAACAAAAGTAATAAGCATTGCTTTGGCTGGGAATCCAAACAGTGGTAAATCCAGCCTATTTAATTTATTAACTGGTCTTAATCAAAAAATAGCCAACTTTCCAGGTGTCACAGTTGAAAAGAAAAGCGGAAAATTTCTTTTAGCTAACGGAGATATAGCGCAACTTGTGGATTATCCGGGAGCATATAGCATGCATGCAATTACTCTGGACGAACAAGTATTTACCAAACTTATAGAGGATAGGACCAATCAAGATTATCCAGACATTATTTGTTATGTTATAAATGCTGAACATATCGAGCGTCATTTGCTCCTAGCTACTCAACTGCAAGATCTGGAAATACCAACTATCATAGCACTATCCATGTCGGATATTGAAAACTTGGATGATATCAAGCTCAATTCGCTGCGCGAAATGTTTAGAGTGCCTGTTATTCAGATCAGTTCCAGAACAGGAGAAGGACTTGAAGAGTTAAAAAATGAAATAAGTAAGATCTCAGAACAAATTTTAATTGGTAAATATCAGCAGCAGAAGTTCCTACAAAATACTAATTGGTTAGGCAAGCTTGAAGATTTAAAATTATTGGATACTCTGAAAATAACGGATAATTCATACACTAACTTTTTAAGCTTAATTTTATTTTCAAATAAAAATGATGGTTCCAGCAGTGCATCGATATTAAAGGCCCAGGTTTGGGACACCATGTTAAGGTATGATCAGTTGCAGCCCCTTATAAAAGTATTGAAATCAAAGGATAATGTACAAGATATAAAGCATGGAAATCTGGATAGAATTCTTGTTCATCCGATCTGGGGTATGCTCATCTTTACTTTGATTATGTTAGTCGTATTTCAATCAATTTTTTCTTGGTCTGAAAAACCAATAGAATTTTTAGAAAATGCATTTTCATATTCAGCAGATTTACTTAGCAATATGCTGCCATCTGCCTGGTGGTCAGATATGATCATCAATGGCGTTATCCCTGGACTAAGCGGCATCATTGTGTTTGTGCCCCAGATAATGTTTCTCTTCTTTTTTATATCAATTCTAGAAGAAACTGGATATATGAGTAGAGTTGTATATCTGTTTGACTTTTGGATGCGCAAATTTGGATTGAATGGTCGCAGTACTATAGCTCTTATCGCGGGAGGCGCTTGTGCTATCCCCGCAATTATGAGTACAAGGACAATATCAAATTGGAAAGAAAGGCTCATCACTATTCTTGTAACTCCTTTGATTAGTTGCTCCGCAAGGCTCCCCGTTTATTCATTGCTGATTGTTTTTATTATTCCAGTTGGAAAAATATTTGGTTTACTTAATTATAGAGGTCTCGCCTTTTTTGGAATTTATGTATTTAGCACTCTGGCTGCTCTATTTGCAGCATGGGTTTTTAAAAAGATACTTAAATCGAACGAACCCAGCCAATTGATGCTCGAACTACCAAACTATAAAATGCCTATTATAAAGAATGTTGCATTCAATGTATGGGAAAAAGTAAGATCTTTTATTGTAGAAGCTGGTAAAGTTATCTTTGTGATATCAGTTATACTATGGGCCTTAACATCATATGGACCAGAGGAAAGAATACAGGAAGCTTTGATTAAGCTTGAAAAGGAAAAGATAAATAACACCAACGAAAAAATGATTAGCACCGAATCATCCATTAGGCTAGAAAATTCATATGCCGGTGTGATGGGTCATTGGATAGAACCAGCTATTCGGCCACTAGGCTTTGATTGGAAGATTGGAATCGCACTGATCGCTTCCTTTGCTGCACGTGAAGTATTTGTTGGGACTGTTGCTACTATTTATAGTTCGCACGATGACGGAGAAAACACTGAGAAGTTGTCTGTTCTTCTATCGAAACAAATCAATCCAAATACTGGAAAGAAAGTTTTCAACATAGCTACTTCAGCATCACTTATAATGTTCTATATGTTCGCCATGCAATGTTTAAGCACAGTAGCTGTGGTAAAGAAGGAGACCGGAAGCTGGAAATGGCCAATCATACAATTAGTAATCTATACGTTGCTTGCATATTTAGCAAGCTTACTAACATATAACCTTTTAGCAGGTTAGTATTTCTAAAGCATATCTAATAGAAGGTCATGTGATATTTAGGTTCAGGTATGTTATATTTGCAACGAAATTTTGAATTGGACGGGATTTACCCCGACCTTTCTAAATTTATGATTGAACGTAAAATGACAAGATGAAACTAAAATACAATTATTTATGGCTTAGTATATTGGCAGTCATTGTAACCTCTTGTATCCCAAATAAGCCCAAATCTGATATTAGCTTTGCGCTTGATTTGGAGAATAAAGATATTCAGATGGCTTATGAAGCAGGATACAAAAAGTCCAAAGACACCTTGTTTAGTTTGTTCCATCATGCAGACCCTACGATAAGATATATAGCAGTAAATGCTTTTGCATCTTGGTCAGATTCTACCGCTATTGACTCTATTGCTGCACTGCTAAAGGATTCGGATGAAAATGTAAGGATTGGAGCTGCATATTCACTTGGACAAATAAGGAATATTAAAGCGGAAAGTTACCTCGTCAATGCTTTTCAAAAATTTGATAGCTTGAATAATAATCAATATTTCAATGCTACCTTGCTTGAAGCTATTGGAAAGTGTGGCTCATTAAATAGCCTGAAACAAATAAGCAGTGTAAAGTCCTATAAGCCAAGTGATTCTATAGTGGTCATTGGTCAGGCAAAGGCTATTTTTCGGTTTGCCACCCGTGACATTGTGTCAAATGAAGGTACTAAAGCAGCGGTGAATCTGGTCGTCAACACCTCCTACCCTTACGATGCTAGATTGTATTCAGCAAACTATTTAGCGAGAGCTAAAGGAATTGAATTGAAGAATTATGCCGATACACTTATCAATGCTTTTAATGCCGTACAAGATCATAATATTAATTTATCTCTTGCCCTGGCAATTACAAAATCAAAAACTACTTCAAGTTTTGCATTTCTGGAATCAGAATTAGGTAAATCCAATGATCAGGGTATTAGATATAATTTGATCTCAAATCTTAAACAATACACTTACGCCAATGCTGATACAATAGCATTTCAATATCTCAAAGATAATAACCCAGTAATTGCTAGAGAAGCCGGATCATATTTGGTTCAGAATGGTAATGCTAATGATTCAAAAAAATATTTCAATTACTTTTTAGACCCAACGACGAATAAGGCCGCCCACATAGAAATATTAGCAGCTTCAAATAAACATATGCCTTATACTTTTTCAGTTACAAAAACAGCAATAAATAATATTCTAAAAGATTCATTATTAAGAGTATCAGATATCTACAGGAAAACTGACATCATAGATGCACTTTCTTATGATGTTACAAATTTTGTGTTCATTCGAGATGCTACCCAAAAAGCTCCGGATAAAGTAATCCAGGTAGCAGGACTCGCTAGTTTTACAAATATTCTCGCAAGTCCATACTTTTCGAAAGTATACAAATCGAATTATATTCCATATAAAAAATTGATTTTCTCCTATTTGATTAATGGTTTGATGTCAGGTGATGTTGGACTTGTATCGACTGCAGCAGTTGTATTAAGAGATCCTATTTTAGGACTTAAAACCTTCTACCCAAGTGATTCATTATTCAAAATTGTGCTTAAAAGGCAGAAATTACCAGAAAACGTCGAGGCATACAAGGAAGTAGCAAAAACATTAAGTTATTGGAATGGTCTTCCGGAAAAACAACCTCAAGATATAGGATTCAGAATGCTTGATTGGGCTGTATTAAACAATATAAGTGACTCAACGACTTGTGAGATTTCAACCTCAAAAGGAGTTATAAAAATACTTATGCTTCCTTCTAAAGCACCTATGACTGTAGCCAATTGGGTTGAACTGGTAAAAAGAAACTATTTCAATGGAAAAAACTTCCACCGCATAGTGCAGAACTTTGTCGCACAAGGTGGCTGCAATCGAGGAGATGGCTTTGGTGCAACAAATTATACGATCAGATCTGAATTTAGTCACATCTATTATGACCGGGAAGGAATGGTTGGTATGGCATCCTCAGGGGCTGATACTGAAAGCGCACAATTTTTTATCACCACAGCTCCTGCTCCTCACCTCGATGGAAGATATACAATCTTTGCCAAAGTAATAAAAGGAATGGATGTAGTAAAAAGGCTGCAAAGAGGTGATAAAATTAATAAAGTAACCTTAAAATAGATTCAAAAAGAATTATAAAACATAAACACATGAAAGAAACACCACTTACTGCAAAACATATAGCTCTAGGCGCTAAAATGGCGGAATTCGCAGGTTACAATATGCCTATTTCTTATAAAGGTATAATTGAAGAACATAAGGCAGTCAGAAATTCAGTAGGCTTATTTGACGTAAGCCATATGGGTGAATTTATATTAAAAGGAAAAGACGCGGAAAAGCTGATTCAATCCACCACGTCTAATGATGTTTCTCTACTTGAGCCAGGTGCTGCTCAGTACTCATGTCTTCCAAATAAAAATGGTGGTATAGTTGATGATCTATTAGTTTACCGTCTAACTCAAGACCAATGCGCAGAAGGAGAAAAGGCTTTTATGCTAGTTGTAAACGCAGGAAATATCCAAAAAGATTGGGAATGGATAAAGTCGGCTGACAACAATGACCTTAAAATGACAGACATCTCCGACAAGACTGCATTATTAGCTTTACAAGGGCCTAAAGCTATTGATACATTACAGAAATTAACATCGAATAATTTATCTGAAATTGAATATTATCATTTCGAAAAAGGAACGGTAGCCGGAATTGAAAATGTAATTATTTCTGCGACAGGTTATACTGGATCTGGAGGATTTGAATTGTATTGTGATAATCAATATGCTGATAAACTTTGGGATGCATTAATAGATGCTGGTCAAGAATATGACATCATGCCAGTAGGTTTAGGTGCCAGAGATACACTGAGATTAGAAATGGGATTCTGCCTTTATGGCAATGATATCAATGATACATCATCCCCAATGGAAGCAGGTCTTGGTTGGATAACTAAACTTAATAAAGGTACATTTAATTCTTCAGAGATATTCAAAAAACAAAAAGCTGAAGGAGTCGAAAAGAAACTTGTTGGTTTTAAATTAAGCGACAGACGTGTTCCAAGACATGGTTATAAGATAAAGACGGAAGATGGAAATGAAATTGGCGAAGTTACCAGTGGCACCATGTCACCAATTCTTGAGTATCCGATAGGTATGGGTTACGTTTCCACTAACCTTAGTAAAGAAGGTAATATTATTTATATAGACATCAACAATAAACTTTTTCCGGCAACCATCGTTAAACTCCCATTCGTGAATATTTAAAGCGCATTGATAAAATACATCGGTGTGAACAATATCACTTCAATGGCATTAAATAAGGAATATAGCTTGTGATGGAATTTTGTGAAACAAAAAAGGCCTTTATTGATAGGTGGGGAAAAATCAGTGGTAATTGGGGAGTATGTAAAGGAATGGCTCAGATCCATGCACTTCTACTAATTAGCCCAAAATCACTTTCTTCACTTTGCATCATGGAAGAACTAGATATGTCGAGTGGAAGTGTCAATACGCATCTTAGAGAATTAATGGAATGGGGATTGGTATATAAATGCCCAAATATCACTACCAGAAGAGAATATTTCAGGGCAGAAAAAGATATGCTTATCATCTTCAAACAAATTCTCGAAAATCGAAAAAAAAGAGAGCTAGACCCAATTTTAGAATTACTTAACGAACTAGATGAATATCCTGCCAAGTGTCCTGATTCTGAAGAATTCATAAAAGTTTTATCAGAAATAAAATCAATAAGTCAAAAAATAGACAGCACGCTTGATTCGGTGCTTAGCACGGATAAACAATGGATGGTGAATACTTTTTTCAAGCTGGTCAGATAAATATAACCAGACACAATAATTATTAAGAATAAATTTTTCAACGAGCCTATGTATCTATTGAACTTTTTATTTTACTATATCATCATACTTCCGATATCTTACCTACCCTATCCAGTGCTATATTTTATATCGGATGTTTTATATATCGTTTTATATAAAATATTTGGTTATCGTAAAAAAGTAGTGAAAAAAAATATTGACAATTCATTTCCCAAAATGAGCGAGGCAGAGAGAAATTCTATTGTTGAAAAATTTTACAGACATCTTTGTGATCTCATTGTAGAGAGTTTGAAAACATTTACTATTTCAAAAGAAAATGTGGATATCAGAATGAAAGTGGGTGATGTAAAAGATGTTCACGAAGCCTTTAAGAAAAATAAAAGTGTGATCCTTGCTGGTGGGCATTTGAATAATTGGGAATTATTTGCTGTCGCAATAGATGACAGTATTCCTCATCAAACTGTCGCTATTTATTCCCCACTCAAAAATAAATTTTTTGACGATAAAATGAGGGCTACCAGAGGTAAATACGGTTTAGAAATGGTCTCTACTAAAAAAATCATAGCCCATATGGCTGAAGTGAAGGATAAACTTACAGCCACAATATTTGGTGTTGATCAATCACCATCCAACCCTTATAAGTCAATTTGGTTAAATTTTTTAAACCAGGATACCAGTGTCTTTTATGGTGCCGAAAAAATGGCCAAATTGTATAATTACCCGGTCTTTTACGGCAGGATCAATAAGATAAAGCGAGGTTACTATAGTTTTGATTTGATTGAAATCTGCTCAGATCCACAATCTACAGAACATGGCTATATCACTGAAACCATCACTAGAAGACTTGAAAATGATATAATTGCCAATCCGGAATACTGGTTGTGGAGCCATAAAAGATGGAAACGACAAAAACCGGCTGACTACAAGTTCAATTTAAACGAGAGCTGATCAGAAATATTTAAAATCAAATTTTGGATCGAATTTTATCAGCGTTTCGTACATCAATTTGATAACATTTTCAACATCCTCTTTGTGAGCCATTTCAACTGTTGTATGCATATATCTTAACGGCAAAGAGATTAAGATACTAGGAATACCGCCATTGCTATAAGCAAATGCATCCGTATCTGTACCTGTACTGCGAGAAGCAGCAGATAATTGGATAGGTATTTTTGCTTTTTCTGCGATATCAATTACAAATTGTTGAAGCTTATTGTGTACAGAAGGCGCATAAGTTAGCGTTGGGCCGGAACCGCAACTAATATCTCCATTCTCTATTTTGGAGATCATGGGTGTTCTAGTATCATGAGTCACATCAGTAATAATTGCCATATTGGGTTTAATAGTCTGAGCGATCATTTCAGCTCCTCTAAGGCCAATTTCTTCCTGCACAGAATTGACGATGTACAAAGTGAATGGTAATTTTTTCTTTTTCTCCTTGAGCATTCTAGCCACTTCTGCGATACAATATCCTCCCATCCTATTGTCCAGAGCTCGGCCACAATAAAAATTGTTGTTTAATTCAGAAAATTCATCCTGATATGTTGCTACACATCCTACATGGATACCCATTTCAAGGATTTCTGCCTTTGTTTTTGCACCTACGTCGATACAGATATTCTCCATAGATGGAGCCATATCAAGATTCTTACCCTTTCTGGTATGAATAGCAGGCCAACCGAAAACCCCCTTTACGATGCCACCTTTGGTATGTATATTTACGCGCATGGAAGGAGCAATAATATGGTCAGAACCACCATTCCTTATCACGTAGATGAATCCATCGTCTGTGATATAATTAACAAACCAGGAGATCTCATCTGCATGTGCTTCGATAACAACTCTAAAATCATTACCAGGATTAATGATGCCATAAGCAGTACCATATAGGTCTGAATGCACTTCATCCACAAAGGGTTTGATATAATCACTCCATAATTTCTGCCCATCTTTTTCAAATCCTGTCGGAGAAGGGTTGTTCATATACTTATAAAGGAAGTCGATATTTTCTGATTTCTTAGCCATCTTAGATATAAATATTTTGAATAAATAGGAGCAAACTGCTTAAACAAAAAGAATTCGAAGGTAGTAAATTTATAGAAAAATGTGCTGATTATTGACGCCATGACTTAGGGTCATTTTTCCATAGCAGTAATTCATTGAGATTCTCGGATTTTAGAATACCCAATTCTACTGCACATTGAATTAATGTATCATAATCAGTCAAGCAAGCAATTTGAACTCCATGATTTTCAAAAAGTAATCTTGATTCATTAAATCCATAGGTGAAGATTGCCATCATTCCTGCTATTTCGGCATCAGCCTCCTGTAAAGATTGGATAGCCTGAAAGCTGCTTCCTCCAGTGGAAATTAGATCTTCAATCACAAGAACGCGTTGACCTTTTTCCAGTTTTCCTTCTACCGCATTCTTCATCCCATGCCCCTTGGCAGATGTCCTCACATAGATGAAAGGTAGGCCTATCTATCAGCGAGTAACATACCGTGCGCAATTCCGCCTGTAGCTACTCCCGCGATTACATCAAAAGCAGGAAAATTTTGAGCACAA
Source organism: Candidatus Brachybacter algidus (assembly GCA_016711705.1). Taxonomy (GTDB): domain Bacteria; phylum Bacteroidota; class Bacteroidia; order Chitinophagales; family Saprospiraceae; genus Parvibacillus; species Parvibacillus algidus. The sequence continues at coordinate 1,297,453 of JADJSK010000001.1, forward strand.
TTTTGAAATCCATCACAAATTAGCTCACGAGCAGCAACATCACTAAGACTTTTTCTATTATCACAATAAATCGGAGATTTGATACCCGATGCCCAGGTGAAACTATGTTCGTAATTGAGATTAATTGCGTTTATTTGCAAGAGCTTTTTTGCTATTTCCTTTTTATAATCAAACATATTTCTAGAATTGAAGTCAAATGTATAAAATATATATTAATGAAATGCCCGTCACTCTTGCAAAAAGTGATCAGATTGGCCAATTCATGCCTACACTTGATGATAAACTAATCATACCATATCTCGGCAAACCTAAATCCCTAATGCAAATCATAAAAATATGTGAGTCACCGGGTAAATTGAAGGAGATAATTTTACATTCTCATGAGCCAATGCAAATCATTGAAGGACTTAACACGCAGATCAAAGAGATCGCCGCAAGTGGAGGTGTTGTCATTAATGAGTTTAACGAAGTACTTTTCATATATCGCAGAGGGTTTTGGGATTTACCGAAAGGAAAAATTGACCCGGGTGAGACAAAGGAGCAAACTGCGGTGAGAGAAGTTGAAGAAGAGACAGGAATCACAGGAATTGAACTAGGTGAGCATATAGGCAACACTTACCATATATTTAAGACGCTTAAAAGTGGTAATTATTTTCTGAAAAAAACTTACTGGTTTAAAATGAAAGCACTAAAACAACCGGTGAAAGTTCAAAAAGAAGAAGACATAGACGAAGCGCTTTGGCTTTCTATACCGACATTTATTAAGAAGTGTAAACCGATTTACAACAATATACTAGACATAATTGGAAAGGTATAATAACTTAATTACTACCCATAAGACACTAACTGTCAACAGCTTATAATATCCAAATTATTGAAATAATAATCATTGATTTTATTCAAAAGTTTTTTTATTCAAAATACCCTGTTAATCAGGACTTTTAATTACCTTTGCGCCGCTAATCAAGATCTTAGTGATCGCATTTGGTAACCATATAAAAATTAAAAATGGCTATTTATTTCAAAAAAGAAAAGGTCAGTGAAATATTCGCTGAACATGGAGGAGCTGCCAAAAACACAGGAAGTGTAGAAGGTCAGGTCGCATTATTTACTTTCAGAATAGAGCAATTGTCTCTACACTTGAAAACAAACAGAAAAGACCATGCTTGTACAAGAGCACTTTTGGCTCTCGTAGGAAAAAGAAAACGTTTGCTAACTTACCTTATGTCCAAGGATATAGTAAAATATCGTGCGCTCATTGAGAAATTAGGCATCAGAAAATAATTAAAAAAAGGGTGTTTCAATTTAGACTGAAACACTCTTTTTTTTTGTTCAGGAAACCCAGTTGTCGCCCAACTTTTTTACCATATTTTTTACTAAAACAAATTGAATATAATGGGAAAACAAAACCCTACTTCACATAGCTTCAACCTTCCTGATGGAACTGAAGTAACTATTGAAACCGGCAAATTAGCGACTCAGGCGGATGGTTCTGCTTTAGTGCGCATCGGAAAAACGATGATCCTTGCAACTGCTGTATCAGCTAAAAAAGCGAAAGAAGGACAAAGCTTCTTTCCTTTATCTGTTGATTATCAGGAAAAATTTGCTTCGGCAGGTAGAATCCCGGGTAACTTTTTCAGAAGAGAAACAAGATTGTCTGATTACGAAATACTTATCAGCAGACTTGTTGATAGAGCTATCAGACCTTTATTCCCTGATGGATATATGAATGAAACCCAAATCATTTTGACATTATTGTCTGCAGAGAAAGAAACACTTCCTGATTGCTATGTAGCACTTGCAGCATCTGCGGCATTGACAGTTTCTGACATACCATTCGCAGGTCCTATTTCTGAAGTAAGAGTAGCAAGGATCAACGGTGCATTTGTGGTAAATCCATCAAAATCTGCATTACTTGAAGCAGATATGGATATCATCGTGGCTGCGACTATGAATGATGTAATGATGGTAGAAGGTGAAGCAAAAGAATGTGATGAAAAAGATTTAGTAGCTGCTATTAAAGTAGCACACGAAGCTATAAAAGTACAGATCGATGCACAACTACAATTAGCTCAGAAAGTCGGTGGAATTGCATTGACACAAAGAGAAGTCGTACCGGAAGTCATTGATGAAGAATTGTATCAGTTAATAAAATCAGCTGTTAAAAGTGGTATCATAGATATATGCAATGCTGCTCTGGCAAAGTCTGACAGAAAAGACAGACTTGAGAAAGTAGCATCTGCTTTGACAGAAAAATTAACTGCTGATAAAGGCGAGGAATATCTTGCTGAAAATTCTGGAAAAATTGCAGCATATTTTGATAAAATCAAGAAGAATACCATTCGTGAATTTGTATTGGATACCAATATAAGATTGGATGGTCGTAAGCTTGATCAAGTAAGACCAATCTGGTCTGAAATAGATTACCTTCCATCTACACACGGTTCTGCCATATTCAATAGAGGTGAAACACAATCATTGACATCCTTGACCTTGGGCACAAAAATGGATGAGCAAATGATCGATAAAGCTGTAGAACTTACGCATGATCGATTCATTTTGCATTATAACTTTCCCGGCTTCTCAGTTGGTGAAGTAAAACCACAAAGAGGTCCTGGTCGTCGTGAAGTTGGTCATGCCAACCTTGCAGCAAGATCACTTAAACAAGTAATGCCTCAGGACAATCCTTATGTAATCAGATTGGTTTCTGATATTCTTGAATCAAATGGTTCATCATCAATGGCAACCGTTTGTGCTGGTTCACTTGCACTTATGGATGGAGGTATCAAGATCAGAGAACACGTAGCGGGTATCGCAATGGGTATGATCGCTGAAGGTGGCAGATTAGCTATACTTTCTGATATACTAGGAGATGAAGATGCATTGGGAGATATGGATTTCAAAGTGACTGGTACATCGAAAGGTATCTGTGGCTGTCAAATGGACATCAAGATAGATGGACTTCCATATGAGCAACTTGAAAAAGCATTGTCTCAGGCGAGAGAAGGTAGATTGCACATAATTGCGAAAATGAATGAAACCATTCAAACTGCTAATGACGACCTTAAACCTCACGCACCTAGATTAGTGGAAATCATTATCGACAAGAGCTTCATTGGAGCTGTCATCGGACCTGGAGGAAGTATCATTCAGGATCTACAAGCTAAGACAGGCACGATTATCACTATCGAAGAGAAAGAAGGCAAAGGTTATGTCAATATCTCTAGTAATGATAAAGCAAGTATTGATGCAGCTGTTGCGAAGATCAGACAGATCAGTTTCGCACCGACCATCGGAGATGTCTTCGATGCTGAAGTAAAGGAAATCCTTGCATTTGGCGCTGTGGTTGATTTTGCAGGTAAACAAGGTTTATTGCACATCAGTGAGATCTCTCATCAAAGAGTTGCAAACGTAGAAGATGTCCTTAAAGTAGGAGATAAGATCAAAATCAAACTACTCGATGTAGATAAGAAAACCGGTAAATTTAAATTATCAGCGAAGGCATTAATTCCAAGACCTGGACAACAGGATCGTGATTAATCTTTTGAAAGGCTATATTTCTAAAGGCTGTCAGTTTTGGCAGCCTTTTTTTGTGCCCGGAAGTCACAACTCTGAGATTGAAAGAACAATTATTGATTCAAAAATCTAATACTCACCAGAACATCATGGATACTCATTGAATCATTAGCAATACTCATACCTCCAAAAAGAACTTTCCGATTTATTTACTTTGTTTTATTAATAAGATCACTACAAAGTATTTTTAATCAAGAGATACAATAAATGGGTGAAACTATCATTTAACCCATCTACTCAATTCTGATCCAAATATTTTAATCAATAGCTGTTCACCGAATGGTTATCCAGATAAAAACCATGGATTATAAGTGCTGAAACTTTGATTAAACACGAAATACATTCCTAAAATTCTAAGCATTAGCTCTAATCCTCTTTCAATAAAAATAATTAAAATGCAAGATTCTGAAATTATTTCAGCCATCCTCGAAGGAGGAGTTGAACGCCAAAGAGCCCTTGGTTACGTTTACAACAAATCAAATTGTAAAGGTAAGATTCATCGGGTCATTACTCGTTACGGTATAGATATGGAGGAGGCTCAAGATATCTTTCATGATGGAATCATCACCCTGGATAATTGTATAAAAACAAAAAAATTCAGAGGAGAAAGTTCTATTGATACCTATTTGTTTTCAATCTGCAAATTCCTTTGCTTAAACTATTGGAGGAAAAAGAAAAAAATGCTCTATATAGAAGATATTAGTCAAGTTAATAATTTTGAAATAAACAATCCTGTAAATACCGCTGAAGAATTTATCAAAAAGGAAGAAAAATCTATTTTAGATAAAATGTTGAGTGAAGTTGGAGAAACATGCCAACAGGTTCTAAAAATGTGGCAACTTTCCTATTCGATGGAAGAAATATCAAAAGAGATGAGTCTATCTAGTCCCAATATGGCTAAAAAGAAGAGATTCCTATGTCATAAAAGACTCATGCTATTGATAGAAAACAAAAATTACTACAGTTACCTTTCTGAATCAAGTATGTTAACTCAAACTAAAGCAGTAGTGTAAAAAAAATATACTATATTTGAAAAACACTGCATGGGTGATAGATTCAGCCGCACATTTGTTAGTCAATAGTAATTTCCGATGCTATTTTATTCCAATAAAAAATTTGGTCCTATTTTTATTTTTTACTTGCTTACTAGCTATTTGCCCGGTAAGGGTTTCCTCTCAAAACGATTATTTTCGCAACATCAATTCAAGTTTAGGGTTGTCTCAAAATAGTGTGGTCGGCATTGCACTTGATAGTAGTGGTTTTGTATGGATGGCTACTCAGGATGGGTTAAACAAATACGATGGTAATAGTTTTACACTTTATAATAAGTATTTTGAAAACTTTACACCATTTAATGAGCTACAGATTGGCAAATTAATGGTGGAGCATAGTGGTGACCTTTGGATCATCCCAAAATCAAAAATCCCGGAATGCCGTAATAACATGACTGGAAGTTTTGCGCATTATCCTTCTTTAAAAAATTCCATATGTCTATTACAAAGAAAAAATGGAGATCTGTTGTTTGGAAATACATCAGGAAAAATTAAAATCCTGAACCGAAAGAGGCAGCCAAAAGGCGATATTGAGCTGCCTTTAAATGGTAATATTAATCGTACAATCTATTGCATTAGTGAAGACCATTTGGGTCGAATCTGGGTAGCTTCGGGTGCCGGTATTTTCCTCATCACAGAAAATAAAAACCGATTCTCTGTAAAACAGATCCATGTAGAATTAGGTGAACACAATATTTATTGCTATGTATTTAACGATGGTACAGATGTTTGGGTCTCTACACTTGGAAAAGGAATATACAAAAAATCTTTGGCTGAACAAAATTTCAAAAGGGTCTGGAAAATTGGAAATATTACGCTGCCTGAAAACTTGACTGTGTATTCCATAATTAGCCAAAGGAATAATAATATTTGGTTTTCTACTTTTTCAAAAGGCATTTATTGTTATAACCCGATCAATAACCTAGCTAAACAATATGTTTCAAACAGATCAAAAACCAACTGGATAAATTATAACTATATACTTTCCAGCATGGTAGATGATGACGATAATGTTTGGTTTGGTAGTGATGGTGATGGTGTTTATGTATTGGAGAATAAATTTCACTTCAACATCCTAACCAAGGCTGATGCACCTCGAGAATTTAATTTTAGTCAGGCTAGAAGCATTTTTGCTGATAGTAATTCTATTTGGGTGGGCAATTGGCAAAATGGTTTGTTTAGAATTACCAGAAGTGAAACAGAATTAAAGTGGAAAAAATTTGAACCTGAAGGGTTTAATGCTAGCCTGGACAATTGCATAGGTCTTCAGCAGGCCAAAAACGGTGACTTTTACCTTGCTACTCCCTATGAAGGATTATACATGAAGCCAAATAAATCAAATAAAATTAAAAAGATTGATTTAAAAGAAATTGCTTCTGATCAATTACTAGGAATCAATACTATTAAATATACAGGAGACAACGTTTTGTATTTGGGTACCCAGAAGTATGGTTTAATCAAGTATATGATAAGCCAGAATAAATTGATAAGATTCGAACTTCTAAACGATTCATCAATTGGATCATCAATACGTTGTATAGAACCTGACAATAATGGAAACATCTGGTTAGGCTTTGATAATAATGGAATTGGAAAGTTTAATATTAAAACCCAAAAATTCACTCATGTTAGTAAATCAAATTCTAGTATAACTAGCACTAATATTAAATGTATGCGTTATGATCCGAATCGCAACTTTTTGTGGATAGGGTCAAACGATAAAGGACTTCTGAGGTTAAATATAAAAACTTCTAAATTTGAAAAATACGATATCTCAAGCGGACTTTCGAATAACACTATATATGGCATCGAGTTGGACAGGAAGGGCAATATTTGGGTAAGTTCTAATAAGGGAATTAGTGTATTAGTATTTGATAGCACTCTCTCAAACAAAGTGCCATTGATAACTAACTTTATGGAAGAAGATGGCTTACAGTCACTGGAATTTAACCTAGGCGCCAACTATAAAGACAAAAAAGGCTATATATATTTTGGAGGCATTAATGGAGTTAATTGGTTTGACCCGGATTTGTTTAAAAGCCAAACTCCAAATAGTAAATGTTATATCAGTAGTATTCTTATCAACCAGAGTAAATTAAAATCCGGAATAGAAACAGATAAAATAAAAAATCTTGTTCTAGAATATTTTGATAATAATTTAACTTTTGAAGTCAAGACACTTGATCTTGAAAATGCAAGAAAAGCAAAATACAGGTATAAACTAGATAGGTTTTTCAATTCATGGATACAAACGGGTAGTAACAATTATTTTACATTCACCAACCTTCCGCCCGGAGAATTTACATTTTCTGTATCCGTATCTACAGATGGAGTTTATTGGTCATCACCTACACAATTACACCTATATATCAAAACTCCGTGGTTTAAAACCTGGTGGTTCATATTGACAATATTCCTATTTTTTGCAGGCTTTGGTTATTGGTATTACAACTACCTTATAAAGGCAAGGAGAGCAAGTAAAAATCTTGAAATTGAATTCCAAAAGGAAGTAGACCGATTACAATCAATCGCATTAAGAAGTCAAATGAATCCACATTTTGTATTCAATTGTTTAAATGCGATCGAATATCTTATTATAAAAAAGGATTATTCAAATGCCCTGGAATATCTCAACAAATTCTCAAAACTACTTAGGTTCTCGCTTGAAAACTCCCAAAGAAATCAGGTGCTCCTTAAGACTGAAATCGAGGTCATTAATCTATACATAGAATTAGAGAGGCTGAGATTTGAAGATAATTTTGAATTTTCAATAAATGTAAGTGAGGAGTTGGATCCGGAAAGTATATTCATCCCACCACTGATCATACAGCCTATTGTTGAAAATTCTATCAAACATGGTTTAATACCGAAAATGACTAATTGTTTCCTTTCTATTAATTTTGTATTGGAAGGCACGAATATGATCTGTATCGTGGAAGATAATGGCATCGGACGTGTGCAATCAGAAAGTCATAAAAGCAGCATATCTATCAACAAAATTTCTCTTGGTCTAAAGACTACGGTGCAAAGGCTAAAAATAATGTATCATTACCCAAGTGATGTTGAACCATTCCTCATAGAAGATCTTTATGATGAATCCGGCCAATCGGAAGGGACAAGAGTCACATTAAAAATCCCATTCCAGACTAGAAAGAAGGATTAAGTATTCATAAGTTCAATTACCTCAAGTCTTTTTAACTTGGTGATAGGAATACTCGTATCATCTGATAAAATCAATGAACTATTATCACTTTTCCTTATTTCCTTGACATAATTTAGGTTAATTAAGTAAGATTGATGTGTCCTGAAAAAGGAAAAATCAGCTAACTGCGCTTCGATGTCTTTGAGAGTTTTAGAAGCCATTTTTTTACGCTTATTCACAAAGTGAATCATACAATAATTGCTATGGGCCTGACAAAATAATATCTCTTGTGGTAGCACAAATTCAATGCTTTCCTGGGTAGATATACTTATAACCTTTTTAGCATTGACAGGTAATTTTCTTAAATCATGTTCATGCTCAATATTAGTAACCAATTTGATTAATTCCAACTGATCTATAGGCTTTAATAAATAATCGTAAACATGCATCTTAAGTGCATCCAGTGCATATTTTTCATATGCTGTAGTCAAAACAATCTTGACATTGTGGGTATCAATAAATTTGAGCATCTCAAAACCATTGATATTGGGCATTTCAATATCCATGAAAAGGATATCAATATTTGGTGTTTTCTTAATAAAATCTATGGCTTCTATCGATTTTTGAAATTGACCCAAAATTTTGACTGATGAACAATATTCATTTAATTTCCATACCAACGTTTCGATACAATGTCGCTCATCATCGATGATCACTGCGTTCAACATAAGGCCTTGTTTTTAGAATCACTATTACACCAAACAATTAATTTTTAACAGGTTATAACCTTTAAACAAAACAAATTTAATAAAAAAAAGTACAAACAAATAAAATTTTTATTTAAAAAGCCAATTCATTAGCTTCTTTTATTATGAGGTATTTATATCAAATATGAAATAATAAAATATGTACGTATCTTTGTGCCCTTTATTACAATTAATATCTCAAGTTTCGGCAGTTAAGAAACAAAGGTTGATGGCTGATGTTAGATTTTAGATGGAGTTTAGTCAATTGATTCATATTTTTTCTTTATTTGGTTTAATAGAAAAAATATCCATGTGCTTGATGGAAAGCCATCTAAAATTTACCTTCTAACATCTAACATCTTATTGAAATTTAAATATTTTCTTTAAAAAAGAGAATTTGAATTCCGAAAATTAAATTAATTCTATATGGCAGAAGATCCTTCCAGAGAAGTAAATCAAATCATTCCTCTTCCAGGGATGTATGAAAACTATTTTTTAGATTATGCTTCATATGTAATTTTAGAGAGAGCTGTTCCTATGATAGAGGACGGTTGTAAGCCTGTACATAGACGTATCCTTCATAGTATGAAGGAGATGGATGATGGTCGATACAATAAGGTAGCCAATATTATTGGACAGACCATGCAGTATCATCCACATGGTGATGCCTCTATTGGAGATGCTCTCGTGGGTTTAGGCCAAAAAGAACTACTGATAGACTGTCAGGGCAATTGGGGCGATATACGCACTGGCGATTCAGCTGCAGCTCCAAGATATATTGAAGCTAGACTCACAAAATTTGCTTTGGATGTTGTATTCAATCCAGACACTACTCAATGGCAACCAACATATGATGGAAGAAAAAGAGAACCTGTCTTCCTGCCATTAAAGTTTCCACTTCTTCTTTCTCAGGGAACTGAAGGTATTGCAGTTGGGCTTTCTACAAAGGTGCTTCCACACAATTTTTTGGAAATATTAGATGCATGTATCGCTCATCTTAAAAATAAACCATTCACACTTTATCCAGATTTCCAAACAGGAGGTTTCGCAGATGCAACCAACTATAATTCAGGACAAAGGGGCGGTAGACTATTGACCAGAGCTAAGATAGGCATCATCAACAGGAGTTTGCTTGAAATATCAGAATTGCCTTTTGGAACGACTACAGACAGACTCATAGAAAGTATAATTAAAGCAAACGATAAAGGTCAGATCAAGGTCAAAAAGATCACAGATAATACGGCAAAAGACGTCAGCATTACAATAGAATTAATGCCGGGAATTTCCCCCGACCAGACTATCGATGCTTTGTACCGTTTCAGTGATTGTGAAAGTAGCATTTCCACTTCAGCTTGTATCATAATAGCCGATAAACCTATTTTTACCGGTGTAGAAGAAATCTTGAAGTTTAGCGTCAATCAAACAAAGAATCTGCTTCAAGCAGAACTTCAGATAAAGCTGAATGAACTTCTTGAAAAATGGTTTTTTACAAGCTTAGAAAAAATCTTCATAGAACAAAGGATTTACCGAGACATAGAAGAATCCGAAAGCTACGAAGATGTGCTCATAGCAGTTAGAACAGGACTGGAGAAATACGTTTCAACTCCTTCTTTCCGTAAACCTACTGAAAAGTTATTAGCAAAATTACCCAGAGATATTACTGAAGAGGATATCATTAAATTAACAGAGATTAGGATCAAAAAGATTTCTAAGTATAGTTCTTTCGAAACAGATAAAGAACTTGAGTCATTACAAGAGCAAATCGCAGAGGTCAATAAAAACCTAGAGAACCTGATCGAATTTACCATTGACTGGTTCAAATACCTAAAAGATAAATACGGAAAAGGTAGAGAAAGGAAGACCATTTTAACCCAATTCGAGGCAATTGAAGCTGCCGCAGTGGTTCAGAACAATGCTAAACTCTATGTAAATAGAGAAGAAGGTTTCGTTGGGTTTGGATTAAAAAAAGACGAATTCGTCACAGACTGTTCGGATATAGACGACATCATTGCATTTACAGATCAAGGAAAGATGATCGTCACAAGACTATCTGAGAAAACATTCATCGGCAAAAATATAATTCATGTCGCTGTCTGGAGTAAAAATGATGAACGAACTACCTATAATCTAATATATTCTGATGGCCCGGGAGGTAAGGCTTATGCTAAAAGATTTAATGTTACCAGCATCACCAGAGATAAAGAATATGACCTGACCAAAGGAGCCGCAAAACCAAAGTTGCATTATTTTTCTGCAAATGTCAACGGTGAAGCAGAGATCGTAAAAATCGTCCTCTCTCCTACTGCCAAAGCGAAGATCAAGGTATTTGATTTTGATTTCAGCTCATTATTGATAAAAGGCAGGGATTCTCAGGGAAATACAGTAACTAAATATCCTGTAAAAAAGGTAAGTCTAGGTGAAAAAGGTGGTTCTACTTTAGGTGCTCAAGTTTTATACTTTGATGAAGAATCCAGTAAGCTCAATGTTGACAAAAAAGGCAATAAAATAGGAGCTATAGATAATGGTGACAAGCTGTTGATTCTATACAATGACGGGAGTCTTGAATTGGTCCCATTCGACCTTTCCTTAAAAATCAATACCAAAGAAGTCAATCAAATTCTCATAAATAAAGAAGATTTGATCTTCAGCGCAGTTCACTTTGATGGACATAAAGGATGGACCATGGTGAAACGCTTTAAGCTGGAGAATGATGCTACTTTTAACCGATTTCCATATATAACTGACCATCCTGACTCATCTCTTTTGTTCATAAGCACTGCAGTACAGCCAATCGTCAATTATGAATTGAAAGTGAGGAACAATTGGGTAGCTGATACAATAAATCTGGCTGAGTTCATTGATGTAAAAGGCTGGAAAGCAATAGGTAACAGATTGAGTTCTGAGAAATTACGAAATTTTGAATTGGTTATAGAAGAGTCTATTAAATCTGAAGAATCAAATACTTCTATTGGCTCAGAAAATGACCTGCATATAGGCGATACAATAGAATTCGATCTGGAAGATGGTCAAGGTACATTATTTTAAACTATTGAAGCCAAAGTTGGTTATTAAGGTCAAATACTTGTTTGAAGAATTAATACTAATACTAAATACATAATGTATAAAATACTAACAGTTTTAACCTTAATGCTCTCTATGGAACTTAATGCGCAGTCAATTTATGATTTTAAAGTAGATGCCCTGACATCCGGGACAATAGATTTCTCTAAGTTTAAAGGAAAAAGATCTTAATAGTAAACACAGCTTCAGAATGTGGCTATACACCGCAATATGAAGGATTGGAATCCTTGTACAAAGAATTTAAGGATAAGAAACTAGTAATTGTAGGTGTTCCGGCTAATCAATTTGGTGGACAAGAACCAGGTTCTAATGCCGAAATAGCAAATTTCTGTCAAAAAAACTATGGAGTTACATTTCCAATGGCTGCTAAAATGGTCGTAAAGGGAAAAGACATATCTCCCTTATTTAGTTATTTAACTAAGGAAGCAGCCAAATTAGGGGTAGAAGATCCAATCAAATGGAATTTTACAAAATTTCTTATCGACGAAAAAGGTAACCTGGTCAAAGTTTTCAATTACAAGACAAAGCCAATGAGTGAGGAAATAGTTGATGCTGTTAATTAATTCAATTAAGCTAAAATCTTAAATAGTTTCAATTACCTTTATATTTATTTTTTAAAATTATTCCTGATTGAGTGAAGTAAAACCATATTCTGCTGAAGAAGCAAAGAAAGGTCAAATAGAAGTTATGTTTGACAATATAGCAGGAAGTTATGACCTATTGAACCATGTATTCACTCTAGGAATAGATCGTGGTTGGAGAAAAAAGATGATCAAAATGATCGCTGCTGACAAACCACAAAATATTCTGGACGTTGCTACAGGAACAGGGGATGTAGCTATTATGACAGCTAGACAGCTTAGTCCAAAATCTATAACAGGTATAGATCTGAGTAATAAAATGTTAGAAATTGGGAGAGATAAAATCGAAAAGATAGGTTTGTCTGAAGTAATTACTCTGGAACAGGGTGATAGTGAGTCCCTAAAATTTGATACCGGCACATTTGATGCCGTTACGGTCGCCTTTGGTGTTAGAAACTTTGAAGATCTAAAAAAAGGTTTAGCAGAAATGTACCGTGTCACACGTGTAGGAGGACAAGTTGCAATTCTAGAATTCTCTATACCTAAATCAATGGTGCTCAATGGAATATATAAATTATATTCTAAGTACATAATGCCTTTTATTGGAAAGTTAACCTCCGGCGATGCTTCTGCATATACATATTTATACGAATCCGTACAACAATTTCCTCATGGTCAATCGTTTATAAATATCCTGACTGAAACAGGATTTAAAAATGTCTTAGCAAGACCACTTTTCGGAGGAATATGCACTATATACAAGAGTATTAAATGAGATTAACCACAATTATTTTTTCGCTATTATTATTTTCTTTGACTTTAAATGCACAAAAGAAAAGAAGTAACGACTATCAAAGTGCCAACTATCGAGATTTTAGCAATAAGCCTTTCTTTTTTGGTTTAACACTCGGTTACAATCAAACAAATTATAAAATATTCCGTTCAGGATATTTTTTAACCTCTGATAGCATAATTGGTATTAATTCAGCTAAAGGACAAGGATTTATAGTCAGTGTGATCTCTAATTTAAAAATTGGTCAATCAGTTGATTTTCGACTGATGCCGACGTTTTCATTTACTGAAAGGAATCTTGCTTTTGATCTAATCAATTCAAGTAGACCAATTTTAGAACGTAAGGCTGAAAGTGTATTCATTGAGTTGCCATTCCAGGTGAGGTATAAAACCAATCCTTATAAAGATATTAGAGCATTCGTTTTAGGCGGTGTAAAATACAGCTTTGATGTGTCCAACAAGAACAGAGCGGTAGAAGCACAAAGCATCTTAAAAATAGCCCCTACTGATTTTGCCATTGAATTAGGCGGTGGATTACAGTTTTTCTTGCCATTTTTTATCTTTTCACCTGAGGTTAAATATAGTCATGGCCTCAATAATATACTGATTTATAACGGCCAGAAAGAAACCTCAAAGGTTTTGGATAAAGTATTCTCCAGAACATGGACAGTCTCTCTTCACTTCGAAGGGTAATTAGTGATCAGTGATCGGTAATCAGTAATAAGTAGTGGAATAATCCAATTTTATAGTTAGAGTTAGAGTTCCAAGGGTGGAGGAATTTTTGTTATAATAAACATTCGCATATTGGCGAAACTCACCTTCTCACCTTCTCACCTTCTCAATTTTATAAGTAATGAGGAATAAAGACTCAATTAGATTTCTGAAAGGTAACATCTCCTTTGTTCTCAAACGTCTGAATTTAGTAACTGATTACTAATGACTGACAATGACAACTAGATTACTGAACGCTGAGGACTAAATTACTGACCGCTGACGACTGACCACTGGATTACTGACAACTGACCACTAATCTAATATTTAATCCGAGGATCTGTAAGTGCGTATAGAATGTCAACGATAATATTGATCATCACAAACATGACGCAAGTAAATATTACCGCTCCCAGCACAACTGGGATATCAAAATCCAGCAAAGCTTTAACTGTAACTGCGCCCAATCCTCTGAAATTAAATACATTTTCAACAAAAAATGCACCAGCAATCAGTGATGCAAACCAACCTGATATTCCAGTAATAATTGGATTTAATGCATTCTTCAGGACATGCAGATATGTGATGCTCGACTCAGCCAACCCCTTGGCTCTTGCAGTCCTTACATATGGCATACTCAGATTGTCCAGCATAGCTGATCTTGTGAGCTGAGTAACTATTGATACAGGCCTGAGCCCAAGTGCTAAAACAGGCAAAATAAGATTCTTTAAGATGATTACCTTATCTCCATTGTCATTTAACTCAAAAAGTGATCCAGTTAGGTTGAGCCCTGTAATTGGTCCCAACAAAAAAGCAAAAACTATTGCAAAAAATATAGCGGTAGCATAACTTGGCAAAGAATATCCTATTGTTGATATAAAAAGCGCGAACTGTTCAAGCCAACTTCCTTGTCTTACAGCAGACATGATGCCCAAGCTTATTCCCACCACAGCTGCAAAAATTATAGAAAGAAGCGCTAAAATAAGTGTAACCGGAATAGCTTCATACAGAATAGCACTGACTGCTCTGCCACTTTGATAGGATTCTCTCATATATGGCCATTTGACAAGAAGTACTTTATTGCCTATGCCTAATAGTTTAAATGAAGAATAGTTTGCGATGGCAATGTTGTCAGCTCCAAGAATATTGACCGGAGACAGATCTCTTAAGTAATAAAGTAATTGTTTGGATAGTGGCTGATCCAGACCCATCGACTTTCTTTTGCTTTCCACAGTTTTTGCATCAGACAATTGCCCAAAACTTAATCTAGCTGGGTCAACAGGTGACAAATAAATAATACTGGAAATGGTACAGACTACCGTGACAATTATTATAAAACCGTAAGCTATTTTTTTTATAATATATTGCCACATAATGAATTAGCTCTATTTTACATGTAGAAATATATCAATATACCTAGACCCAAAATTATCCGGTAAACTCCAAAGCTAACGAAGTTGTTTGTCTTGATAAATTTCATGAAGATTGAAATTACCAGATAAGCTACCAAGAAGGAAGCAACGAAACCAAAGGCTAGTAACAAAAATTGATGACTGTTAAATCCAATCGCATGTTTCAGTAAAAAATAGGCACTTGCTGCTCCAAGTGTTGGTATTGCTAAAAAAAACGAAAATTCGGCTGCAGTAACACGATCGAGCCCTAAGCTCATACCGCCAATAATACTACTAGCAGATCTTGATACTCCCGGAATCATTGCAAGACATTGGAATATGCCTATTCCAAATGCCTTTTTATAACTTAATTGAGCGACATTTCGAATTGAAGGCCTCGTAAATTGTTTTTCTATAAATAATAGAATTATTCCTCCAATGATCAACGAAACAGCTACCACCTTAGAATTAAGCAGCTTTTCTTCAATAAAATCCTTAAATAAGAAGCCCAGGATCAAAGCTGGAATAACGCCGATTATTGTCTTTATCCATATGTCTATGGTGTCTTTTTTCAGAGATTTATCCACTTCATCTATGATCCACAATTTTTTCCAAAAGTATATCAATACTGATCCAATCGCACCCACCTGGATAAACATATCAAAAGTTCTGGAAAACTTTTCATCAGAGAAAGTGGCAAACTCATTCACAAGAATAAGATGCCCTGTACTTGATACAGGCAAAAACTCTGTCAATCCTTCTACAATGCTAAGGATGAGCGCGACAAGCCATTCACTCATTGGGACTGTGGTTTGTGGATATGACTATTTCTTGTTTATGAAAATGGCATAGATCTCTATTACGATCCCAGCCAGTATTAAGAATGGAGCAAGCGTGATCCTTCTGAAACTATAAATAATATTAGGATCCCATGTGTTGGCATCAGGCATAGAACCACCTGACATCAGGATGAATCCTAACAACATTACTCCCATACCAATAAAGATCCATTTAAAGTTTTCCTTACTAAAAACAAGATCTTCTGTATTAATCACTCTTGCTGTCTTGGCTACAGTAACATCAGGTGATGTAGAAATTTTAGAAGCAGTCGGACGAAGCGGCTGATTGGGAGCCACGCTACCCTTTTTCTTTTGACTCATATATAATTATTAAAAATCCAAAGGTAAAGTTAGTCAGTAACATATCAAAACATGTCATCCTTTCTTAGACGAATATATCTGTTTACTATTAAAAAAGTAGATAATACTGTGATGAAAATACCTCCTAATACGATGATACCATAGAGCATCCCTGTAGATCTCCAATCGATAACATACTCAATATCAGGTATGTATGTGATCATGCCATAAATCACACCAGAAAGCAACAACAGTGAAACGATAGAACTTAAGAATCCGCATAAAATTCCTTTACCAAGGAAAGGTCGTTGGATGAATCCTTTCGAAGCACCTACCAGCTGCATATTCTTAATAAGAAAGCGGTTTGAATACATTGAAAGCTTAATCGTACTATGCATCACTGTCAGAGCAATGAGAAGAAACAAAATTGAAATACCCAATATTGCCCAACCAATCTTACTTAACATTACTGAGACTTTATCTACAAAAGTCTCTTGATAAAACACATTTGTCACACATGGAAATTTATCCATGATAGAACTTTTTACCGATTTAAGATTGGTAGAATCCAAGTAAGCTGATTTAACATTGAATACTACTACATCATTCAAAGGGTTGGACATTTCATCGAGAAGGAAGTCATCTCCCATTTCCTTTTTCATCAGGGTTAATGCTTCTTCTTTATTGACCAGATCTATAGTTGCCAGTTTAACAGCTGGTAGCAATTTGATAAATTCTATCAAAGAATCTGTCTCTTCCAAGGAAACTGAATCACGCAATTCTGTGATCACATTGACATTTTCCTTAAATGTATCTATTAATTTGTTGGTATGCAATGATAAAAATGCAACCAATCCCAGCAAAAAAAGGACAAGTGAGATACTTATAATTGAAAGGAAATAATTCGGTTTTGGCCGCGGAATAGAACTTGGAATTTTTCGAGCCATGCAGTTTTGTGCTTATTCAGTTAGTATTACCGTACATATATAGAGGGCAAATATATGATAATTATTTAATATTAGTAAATTATAAGTTTTTCAGTGCGTATAACAGATTGCACAAAGAGAAGAAGAAAAGACTTAGCATATAAAGATTCCTCGCTTCGCTCGGAAAGACTTTAATTAGATGGGATATGGGTATAAAATGGGGCGGCTGCAGCCGCTCCATTGTATACCCCCTCTAAACAAAGGTTTTGTCATTCCGACTGAAGGGAGGAATCTGCCAAATAAAAGTCAACTACTTTATTCGTATCCATCTTTTTATAAATTATTTATTAAAATATATAACTTGTTGTGCAATTAGTTATACATACAGTTTTTCATTATAATCTTCAAAGTCGCTTATACTTATAGGAATTATTTAGTCGACTAATTTTTTGGAGTGCTATAACGAGCGGAAAGTCGTTTATCCATATTTATTTGGACACTTACGAAATTCCATTTGGTATTAGTCGCCATATCTAATAATCCAAGCTGCTGAAACTTCAAAGCTTCTTCCTGCCATTGGCCGATAGGCAATTGTTTCGTAAGAGGAGTCAAAGATATTATTAGCTTTTAGGCCAATATTGATCCTGCTCTCATTTATCCTTACAGATCTTTTATAACCAATATCGAAAAGAGAATAAGAATTCAATTGATATGCCTTATCATTGTCAAAACTCGTAAATCGTTTGCCTACGTTCCTCCAAAATGCATAAAAATTGGAGTTCGACAGATAAACGGTTGCAGAAATACCTTGTTGAAAATTCGGAACATAGATCAACTTTTTTCCGACTATTGCTGGGCTGCCTAAATATATCTTATCAATTTTTGGGTCGGAAATATTTAAATTATAATTCACCTTAATATTAACATTTTCACGCAATCTGAACTTACGGTCCATATTAATATCCACCCCTTTCGATATAACCTTTTGTACATTAAATGGGCTCCAGAAATCGCCTGAAACAGGAATCCATGCTATCCAATTATCCACAGTATTATGAAATAATGAAGCAGAGATTAGGAATGAATTTCCGGATCCATTTGAATTGAAGTAATTGGTATTTAATTCGAAAGATGAAGACTCTTCTACAAGCAAATCCACATTACCGGACAATGGCCAATATCTGTCATTAAGTGTTGGCAATTGATGAGTCCTAGCATATGAAAGACTCATTTTAAAGTTTTTAGGAAATTTACCCTCAGTGTATAACCTGTAGGAAGGTGGAGGATTATAAAATGTGGTCAACTGCTTTTGAAACGAGCCTCCATAATTAATAAAATGGTCTTCACCATTATTGATTTCGATGGTCAGATTATGGTTAATCTCTTCAGGAACTTCAATTTCAGAACTTTGAATGTTGTAAAAAATATTATTGAAGTTCAACTTTATCTCATGATGAAGCAACCTGGTACTGCTGTTGATCGATAAGGGAAATGTATGGACAAAGTAAGATGCATGACCCTTCTCATTCTTTACAAAATAATACAACAATTCATCATAGCTATAGCCGGCATTCACGCTGATTTGAGAGAACTTGCCGAGTGCGCTGTCATAACTTAATCCTGCTTTGATCGCACGATCTTTCTGAAAGGCGGCTGGCCCTGAAGAAGTAATGGTCGGTGGCAAACTTCTTTTATTATCATTAAAAAGCAGATTAATATTCAATTGCGAAGCTTTTAGTTTGATCAGCATATTGTCTGATAGAGACCATTGTGAAGACTCCGCATCTTTCAACCGAACATATGGGCGTTTGTAATTCAGAACAGACCTGTATTTATAATTATTGTCTGCCTTTCCAGCTCCAAACCGCAAAATATTGACAAAACTTTTTTTACTGGTTTGCAAAGCAGCAGTTATATTATAGGTATTAAATGATCCTAATCTCAAATTTATTGAACTTTCATTCTTACTATTTACAAAAGATGGTTCTATCCATATACTACCTCCAGGTCCGGAAAGTCCACCCATGACTGGTATATTTGATTTAACAAAGGTTACTTTGGTGGAAGATGCATCAATATTGATCAGATTAAGATCCATAGTTCCATTTAGAGGACTATTTAACAAAAATCCATTCCAATATACTTTTGTTTGAGAAGCACCAAAACCTCTATTACTAGCCGTAGTTAATCCATTAGCAGAATATGATTTAAAATATACACCATCATTGGCCATCAAATCAGTCAACGGAGTCAATACGCCTATTTCATTTGAATCAGGCAGGTGTTTGATAATGAATACTGCATTTTGAATGGGTTGGTTAAAAGGGGCTGTAATCATAACCTCAGGCAAAATAATGCTATCGTTTTGGCCAATTGCAAACGATTTGAATAACAATAAAATAAAAAAAATTAAGTAATACCTTTTCAATGATTAGTGTTTTTCAAAACAAAATCAAAGATAGGTAAACCTTTTACATCAAAAGGGGTTTGCAATAGAGTAAGGCTCGTAAAGGAGGATAACATGCACATTAACTGCAAAAATATATTGCATAATTAGACATGAAACTTCAACTATGCCCATTGATTTTCATCTAATTATTAAAATAAAGTCTCGAAATTGCTCAAAAATTTTATTTTTGCGCTCAATTTAAGCTTTTAGAAAATTTTATTCATGAGATATAAACTATCGAACTTCAACTTTGAACTTCCCAAAAACAGAATTGCTCAGTTTCCATCAGAGCAACGAGAACTTTCAAAACTTATGGTTGTCCACAGGGACACCGGAAAAATAGAACATAAAGTATTTAAGGATATTTTAGAATATTTCGATTCAGGAGATGTCATGATAATGAATGATACCCGAGTTTTCCCGGCCAGACTTTATGGCAAAAAGGAAAAAACCGGAGCAATGATCGAGGTATTTTTATTGAGAGAGTTGAATAAAGAAATGAAACTGTGGGATGTTTTGGTCGATCCAGCCAGAAAGATCAGAGTTGGAAACAAGCTTTATTTCAATGATGCCAAAGGTAATGAAGTCCTGGTGGCTGAAGTAGTTGACAATACAACATCAAGAGGAAGGACTATAAGGTTCTTTTTGACGGCACAACGGATGATTTCATGGGTATCCTTGACCAACTAGGCAATACTCCACTTCCAAAATACATAACTAGGACTGCTGATGAAAATGATAAAGATAGATATCAGACAGTATACGCTAAATCTACCGGTGCGGTAGCGGCCCCAACAGCCGGCCTGCATTTTAGCAAAGAATTATTAAAAAGATTTGAGATCAAGGGAATTAATTTTGCTGAACTTACCTTACATATCGGGCTAGGTACATTTCGGAGTATTGATGTAGAAGATTTGTCTAAACATAAGATGGAAGCAGAATACTTTAGAATCACTGACGAAACCGCGCAAATTGTAAATAAAGCTAAGTTGTCCCATAATAAGATATGTGCTGTAGGTACAACATCAATGAGATCAATTGAATCTGCCGTTTCGGCTGAAGGAATGCTGAAAGCAGCAGAAGGTTGGACCAATAAATTTATATTTCCTCCATATCCCTTCAATGTAGCGAATTGTATGCTAACAAATTTTCACCTTCCGAAATCAAGTCTGGTGATCATGGTTAGTGCCTTCGGCGGACATGATCTAATCATGGAGGCTTACCAGGAAGCTATTAAAAAAGAATACAATTTTTACTCCTATGGAGACGCGATGTTGATAATATAATCGTCTTAAAAAGAGTTAATTGAATCATAATCATTATAAAAAAATATTAAACCACAGTATATGTATTGGACATTAGAATTAGCTCACCATCTGGAAGATGCACCATGGCCTGCTACGCGCGATGAATTGATTGATTTTGCTATTCGATCAGGAGCCCCTTTGGAGGTTATTGAAAACCTTCAGGAGATGGAGGAAGAAGGTGAAATGTTTGAAGGTATTGACGATGTATGGCCTGATTATCCAAGAAGAGATGACTTTTTATTCAACGAAGACGAATATTAAAACATTAAAAAAATAAGCCGGTTATTGATCGGCTTATTTTTTTAACCAAAATCTTTCTATTGGAAAAAAAAATCAATATTGCTATTGATGGCTATTCAGGTTGTGGCAAATCAACTTTAGCAAAAGCCCTTGCTGAAGCCTTGGATTATATTTACATAGACTCCGGTGCCATGTATCGTGCTGTAACTTTCCACATGATAAAAAGGAAAATCAACAAAGAAAACATTGCTGATTTAGAAGAAGCTCTCGAAGAGATAGATCTTAATTTTAAGAGAGTTGGCAACTCAAATCATCTATACCTGAATGGTGAATACCTGGAGAATGAATTAAGGACGATGGAAGTAAATGGTTCTGTTAGTTTTTTTTCAACCATCTCTCAAGTACGCACTAAATTGGTTGATATTCAGAAAAGTCTGGCCGAGCGTAAAGGATTTGTAATGGATGGAAGAGATATTGGCACTGTGGTCTTAACAAATGCAGAGCTCAAATTATTCCTGACATGCGACCTCGAAACACGAGTCATGCGCAGAAAAAAAGAACTCGACGATAAAAATATTTTGGCTACTTTTGAATCAGTTAGGGAAAACTTTCTTGAAAGAGATTATATAGATTCAACCAGAGCAGATAGTCCACTAATAAGAGCTTCAGACGCTATATTAATTGACAATTCCACTTTGACGCAAGAAGCTTTATTATCATATTGTCTCGAACTAGTTGCAGAGAAACTAAAAGTCTACTAATGGAATTGTTTATCGCGGTACTGGCTTCTATATTTTCTGTGGTAAATCCCATTGGTGCGCTTCCTGTGTACACCTCGCTCACTGAAAGTTACACTCGAAAAGAGCGCAACAAAACTGCACTTCAAACCAGTATTTATTTTACATTGATCTGTGTAGTTTTCTTTTTGGGAGGTTCTATCTTACTAAGCTTTTTTGGCATCAGTATTCCAGCCCTGCGTTTGGCCGGTGGATTGGTCATACTGAATTCAGGATTCAATCTTTTGAATGGTAAGGTCATTCGCGCAGAATCCATCAATGACAAGATGAAGGAAGAAGCCAAACAAAAAGAAGATATTAGTTTTAGCCCTTTAGCAATGCCCCTATTGTCAGGACCAGGATCGATATCATTATTGATCAGTTTATTCTCTCAGCATAACAGCTGGGACAAAAGAGGGATCATTCTAGGTGTGCTATTCACCCTTGGTGTAATTGTTTATCTCTTATTATTAAGTGCACCTTTGATTGCAAAATTATTGGGGGAAGCTGGAATGAAAGCAATCACCAGGATTATGGGATTCATTGTGATGGCGATTGCCTGTCAGTATATAGTAAGTGGTGCTATGAGTCTTATAGCAAAATACTAAAAGCAGAACATATCTTTTAATTTTATAAAAATCCAAACGATGGTAACGAATTTCTCTTTGTCGAATTCATATATCAATCAAATTCTGTTTGAGTTAAGAAACGTTAATATTCAGAATGACAGACCCCGATTCAGGAATAATCTTGAAAAGTTTGGAATGATTGTTGGATATGAGATAAGCAAAACGATGCATTATTCCGCAGAAGAGGTTCAAACTTCACTTGGAAGCATGATAACTGAGACCACTGATGATCAGGTTGTCTTATTATCAATACTTAGAGCAGGATTACCATTACAAAATGGATTACTTAAATTGATGGATTATGCAGAGGCAGGTTTCATCTCAGCATATAGAAAAGATCGGCAGGATGGAACTTATGATATTAGAATGGATTATGTTACATGCCCGACTCTTGAAAATAAAATAGTCATATTTACTGATCCAATGCTCGCTACCGGCGCCTCACTTGATGCTTCAATGCGCATGATCAAAGATTACGGAACTCCCAAAGAAGTTCACCTTGTGACTATTATTGCTTCAGAATATGCTATTGAGCAAGTAAGACGAATCTATCCTAATATGAAGATATGGGCAGGAGCAATTGATGAAGAATTAACAGCAAAATCCTATATTGTTCCCGGGCTTGGTGATGCTGGAGATCTAGCATTTGGTGAAAAACTTCAGTATTAGTGAAACTCTAGCTTTGCGACAACTATTTTCCTTTAACATATTTTCTTACACTCAGATTAAATTGAGATGTAAGAAGTTAGAAGTTAGAAGTCAGAAGTTAGAATAATGATGGATCATGATTTCAATTGACAGGTTTTACCCAACAACCCAACAAGATGTGGAAAACTTGATTTTGTAAATATAGTAATATCTTTCATTTTTGACTCGACGGTTGCGTAAAGCGGACTGGAGCTCTGCTGGGGAGCAACTCCAGAAGGAATAGCGTAATTACTCATATATGGAATGAATTCCGAGCAGGAGGCTTTTACCTTCTGCTTTTTTAATTTATTCCAGTTTAGGGAATCATGCCTTATAAACCCATTCATTGCTCATTGTTTTTGAAATCGAACATAACTTTAGTCGGCCTCATTTCCAATGGTAATGATTCAATGTATTCTTCAAATTGTACCGGGCTTCTATTTCCAAGTTGTTTAATTGCCCTTTGTTCATTATTCAGCTTTTGTATCTTTTTACATGCTTTAACGAGTCCTGAATAAGTCGTGACTCCCCATGGTATCAAGTACCTGTTTTTAACATTATCGTTTAGTTGTTCTGCACTACCGTTTTCTTTACACTTTTTAGATCTGCTTATCTGCATACCCAATTCATTTAGGAGCATTAAATAAATCAATGCCTCATATTGTGAGCCGTTGTCTGTATGATGAATGGCAAATTTTAGATTTTGAGCTCCTCTTATGCTAATGCATCTTTTTAAACTAGCCACAGCTTGCTCTGCTTTCATATTTTTGGAAGGAAGTAAGCATAATATGAATTGAGAGTACACATCTTTGAGGCAAAAAATAAAATGCCATGTTCCATCGACCATATAGTATGTAATGTCCCCTACTATCAACTGGTTTATTCCATTTAATACTAAACCATTTGTCAGGTTGGGATATGTTTTCTTCCCTTTTCCATCACTTGTTTTTGGTACTTGTGGCCGACTTTTCCGGACATTCATTCCTGCTTCCAGCCACCCATCTTTCGAATCTATTTATGCCAACTCCCAGGTATATTCCTTGATTTAATATACTATAAAACAAAGTCCTCGCACTAAATCCAGGATGGTTGGCCCGCCACACTTTCGCTAACTCAAGCACATCAGATTTTAGCTTATCTATTTGAACCTCACTTTTCTGATGTTGACTTAATCCCTGACGACTGTAGCCTACTTCTCGATATAACTGTTCCATACTAAATGATTTAGTTCTTGTCTGAAAGTTGGCTAAGACTTTTTTAAAAATTTCTCCTTAATATCCACTTGAAAATGCTCGCCAGCAACCTTCAATAGCTCCTCATAATACTCAATCTTTATAAGTTGTTTTCCTAATAAATTCTCCATGTGGTGGATCTTCCCTTCAGAATTTTTCCACTTTAAATAATCCGATTCTGTTTCAATTACTATTACCGGAGATTTATAATCTTTCGTTCCATATTTCTTCAACCACCTGTAAATAGCAGTGTCTCCCAACTCCAGCATATTGGATAATTTATGTACGGTAATCTGACCAGATTCTATCTGTTCTACCTTTTCCTTTTTGAAACTTTCTGAAAATAACCTTCTAACTTTTTTTGTCATAACTTTAAATTTAGAAAGTTTTCCACACTTTTAGTTGTCAACGTATATCATGATACATCATGAAACTCCAAATGTTGTTTGGAGCATATATTCTACTAAGGATTTCAAATGGATTTCATATGTATAATAGTTAAAGCGTGGTTAATCTGCAATTTCCGACAGTTTTACCATAAGTATCTCTGATCATTATATTATAAAGTCCTGGCGAGAGTCCTTTGATTGAAATATTTTGATTTTTTTCATAATCTATCAATCGTTGGTTTTTAATAATTTTCCCATTCGTATCCATGATTTCTAGAGTTCCACTCATGATATGAGGTAATTCTAAAGTAAAATTACCGTCATTTGGATTCGGAAATACTTTAAGGGAATTGCTAGAAATTAAGGAGGTGGAGCCAAGTGTCTCGCATACATAGTCATCGCAAGTCATCAGGGCCGTACCACAAAATTCAATACTATATTTTGTCTTTTCAGTATTATTATAAGCAAGTATCACCAAATAATAACTATCTCCGACTTCGCAATCGAGTGCTGCCAGAAGTCCATTATTACCATTTTCACATCCACCTCCTTCAAATACGTCGGTTTCGTCAGGAGAAAGACCTAAGTCGAGATTGCAAGCTCCACTACTTGAATAACAGCATCTGACAGATTTTTTTGTATAACATCCTCCATCGTCCACTCTTTTAAAAACTACAAAATCAACATCCAGAGGATTTTTAGGCTTGATCGTAAACCACAATTTACCGGCTTGCGCAATATCAAAATTTATCCAATGAGAATTAGTCTCTCCGTAAGTCGTTCCAGAGCAATAATCTCCTGTATTTAATTCTTGTGCCAAACCGTATGAACCAGGGAATGTAAGAGATTTTTTATTTTTATTACATACATATTCTGCGCCCGTACAGTCCATATTTAAAGGCGATTCTATGAATTTTATATCCCAGCATAAACTTTGTCCTACAAGGTCACATGAATTGGATGCTCTAACACAAAGTGTATGCGTGCCCAATGATAAATATGGAATTCTAAATTCAGTCACTCTTCCATAACCTACTACTATCCCATCGATCGACCATTCGTAAAACTGTGCAACAGGAAATGCTTCACACGAAAACTTATTAAAATTATCTATAAATACAGTTGGACTCCCTGTTAATTTAACACTGGATGGTAGGCTGACCGGATCTGTAATAGTCGTAATTTTCAAGGTATCAGTCTGTGAGCATCCTTCATCATCTGTTATGGTCAACGTCATAGTTTTTGCTTCATCTGTCAATATAGTGATTGATTCATTGTCAGAACCTGTTGACCAACTATATGAATAGCCATCACCGGATCCACCCTGAGCATCCGCTTCGATATAGAGTAAACTATCTTTACAGTTAACTAGATCATGAGAGATGTGAGATAAGATATCAGGTTTAACAATTACTTTAATGCTTGTAGTGTCCCCTTTACAACCGGACGTGCTAATAGGAATAATCTGGTAGACTACCGTCTGTTCTTCATCACTGGTATTTTGAAGCCTTTGGTTAATGCCGGAACCTTCGCCGGCGAAAGCTCCCATGAATCCGTCAGGAGCAGTGACAGTCCATTCTATTGTGCTGTGTGACGGCTGAAGATCCAAAGTCGGATCAAAAGCAGCTTTGCTGCAAATTACAGCATCCACCGAATCAAGAGATGGCTGTTGGCAACATTTCACAAGAATTTTCTTACTCGCCATGACACTACCATTGCACTTATTACTCGAATACCCTCCTGTCTGCCCATCACCAAAGTTAGCAATTGAAACTGAGAAATCGTTGCAAGTTGTGTTTTCACAAGCATCACAAGGTATTTTTAATGTAAAGGTCACAAAATGATTTCCAACTCTGGAATCTCCCCATGCCTGGTTGGGACTTATACTTTTACAACCGTCGGAATATACAGCGCCTACCCAACCTCCAGGAAGTGAAGTACCTTCGCTCGAACATGCAGTGCCTCCTGCAAAAGGTATACAACCGGGCGCACCTAATAAACAAAGTTTACCTGAATTAGCATCTACACCAATAAGACTCTCTTCATTGGCTGAAGGTTTCCAATGCAGGCTATCGGCATCTACCCATGACCATTTTGCATTACCTTCAGGTAAAATAGTATTGAGAGGTTCCGTATTTTGTATATAATCAAAGCAATCGCTAATAACAGGAATGATGGAATGAATCCAATTACTCCCTGTCTTATCAAAATTAACTGTATACCGATATGTAACCTCTTCACATGGTTTAAATGGACCCTCAAGAGGTGAACCCATACTTGATCCTATTATTTCAAGCTTATGAGATTTTAAACAAGAATCACTAGCGTGGTATAAATTCATACACAATTCAAAATCGCCCTCTAGTCCATCATCATCAGTCACAGCTATGTAATAATCTGTATTCGACTCAAGAATAGAAATTGAAGGATTGCATTCAAGCCATTGATCACAAGAAGAAAAAAGTGCGAATTTTGGATTAGTTAAATCGGTTGAAGAAATATTGAAGCTAGCCCTATTATTGTCTCCTGTGTTAAATACATACCAAGCTGTTGGATTTGCCATAAAATTACATGCACCGGCCCCATTCAATTTTGGACCGTGTGGCATATCATTGTTGCAGCCGATCACACAGACCTGATTCATAGATGCAGGAAAAATAATTTCTTCTGCTGTTTGACATGAGCCGTTATTAGCACATGGTTGCTGGGCAATTAATGAAGTGCAAAAAAGAATGTAAAGAATTGGTACTAATAATTTCATATACAAAAATATAATGATGCTTATAAAAAAGGATTATTCGGGATTAATTGGCTATTACCATTTTAATTGTGTTGGCAATTCTGCCTGATTCATTTCTAACTATTACAAAATAAATTCCATCAAGCAAATTTTCCACATTGATTTGCTGTGGCTTTGTATTGTATTGGATTATTTGTTGATGCAATTTTTTACCATTAATGTTATACAATTCAATGGATCCTTTTGTGGCAGAAGGCATTTCCAAATTAAATATACCTGTATTAGGGTTTGGATAAATTCTAACTGTGGATTTTGAAGTTACCGCATCCACGCTTAATGGTCCACAAGCCACTGTATCACATGACATTAACGCATTACCACACCATTCAAGATCAAATGAATGCAAGCCATCTCCACCAAAAATTGCCAGGTAATATTTTTCACCAACCTCACAGTCAAGCGGAGCAAGGAAATTATTTTGAGTATCAGAACATCCTCCATATTCATATTCATCCGTCTCATCTAGCCTAAGTCCTGTCGCTCCATCGCAATCACCCCCACCTGACCACATACACCTAACCGGTACTTTTGTATAACATTCAAGAGAATCAACTACTCTATAAACAGCAAAATCCATGTCCCGCCATTCTTCTGTAGGCGTTATAGTGAAAGTTAATTTTCCGGCTTTGGCGATATCAAATTCCATCCAATGAGAATTATACTCTCCATACCCATTTGGATTACATACATTATCATAACTAAGATCTGATACATTTCCGCTTAATCCAGGCAGTAATATCTTTCTAGCTTTTTTACTGCAAATATATTCGGCTCCCGTGCAGTCTGCATTAAGCTTTGATGTTACTACATTGACATCCCAACACAAGGTCAATCCGGTATGATCACAGCTGTTACTGGCTCTCACACAAAGTGTATGTGCTCCTTGAGTTGTATATGGTATTCTAAATTCTACTTCGCTACCCTCTCCCATCACGACACCATCAAAGGTCCATTCATAAGATTGTGCTAATGGAAATTGATCTACACTAAAACTGCTATTATTGAAAATATATAGATTTGTATTGCCTATAAGTTGAGTATTCACGGGCATGGAAACAGATTCCGTGATTGGCGTAATGTGAAATGTGTCAGTTTCAGTGCATCCTCCATCATCTTCAATCTCAATAGTAATAGTCGTATCTTTATCCACTACAAGACCGATCCAATTCGTATGGAAATCACCTGTCGACCAGTTTAATACATAACCTCCACCCGAACCTCCATAAGGATTGACACCAATATACATCATGCTATCAAGGCAATTAATCAATTCATCATCGATCTGGGTGATCAGATCCGGATAAACCTCTAATTCGAGAGTAACAGGATCATTTTTGCAGCCAGTGGGACTAACAGCTACTACAGAATATGGGATTGTAATGTAATCATATGTTGAATTCCGAATGGTTTGAGAGATTTTTGAACCTTCACCATCAAAAGTACCTGTGATGCCATCAATTTCCGGAACAGTCCATTCAATCGTAGAATTGGCCGGCGATAAGATGATTTTTGAATTAAAGATTCCCTTACTGCATATTTCATCATTTTGAACCGAGATTTCTGGTGGCTGACAGCAATTAACGGTAAATTTTTTACTTATCAAGGTTTGTCCATTGCATGCATTATTATTGTTGCCACCAGTCTGACCATCTGAAAAAGAAGCAACTGAAACATAATAATCATTGCAAGATTGGTCAGAACAAGCCGTGCAAGGGACTTTTATTGTAAACTCTGCAGTGTGAATGTTTTTCTTTGAGTCACCCCAGGATAGATTTGGTTCGTTGCTATTGCAATCACTAGAATTGGAAGTTGCAACCCAGCCGGCAGGCAAAGGAGTTCCGGTATTTGAACAATTTCCTCCACCTTCAAAAGGGATACAATCCGCTGAACCAATCACACACAAATGTCCTGTATTCACATTGGTTCCAATTAAGTTATCTCCATTTTGTGTCGGTTTCCAATGTAAAGTTGATGCCTGACGCCATATCCAAGGTGCATTGCCGTTAGGCCTTACTACAGGAAATGGTTCGGAACCTTGTACATAATCAAAACAATTTCCAATTGAAGGAATGATGCTGTGAATCCAATTGGATCCTGTCTGTGTGAAGTCAATAGAATATCTTACTGTCAATTCTTCGCAAGGAACGAATGGACCTGTCAATGGCGAACCTTCACTGGCGGAAATAATTTCTAATGTTTGCTGTCCAACACAAGGAGAATTTACATCCATTAGCGCAATGCATAAAGTAAAATCTCCTTCAGCTGCATTGTCATCACTCACCGCAATAAAGTAGTTAGTGTTGGGTTCAAGAGCTATTGTGGTTGGATTGCATTCTAACCAATTATCGCACCCTTTGTATATTGAATATTGAGGAGTAGTAAGATCTTGCGAACTGAAATTAATATATCCGTTATTATGACTTCCACTATTAAAGGTAAACCAAGCTGTGGCGTTGGTCATGTTTTCGCATGCTCCACCATTAGAGTTAGAGGGTCCCTGAGGCATCCCGACATTGCAACCTTGGATACAGACAGCTTCTGATGTTTGAGTAATTGATATATTTTGAGCAGAAGCGCAGTTTATATTATCATCGCAAGGCACAAGAGTTGACTGGCTATAAATTAAATTGCCAGTTAAAAGAATAAGGAGGAGTAAATATTTACGCATACCTATCGCTTGTTTAATTTTTATTATGATAATAATTCTACCAAATATATCGATAAAGTATGACTAATCAAGAATTAACTTAAGTCCAAAACTTGATTTAGAAATAATCAAAGTTTAAATAATTTCAAGAAAACATTAATTGAAATTCAATCTCTATCATTATAAAACCATGTGTTAGTTAGCATGCTAATTATTTATTAATCCAAGTTTAGACCATCCAAACGTTATCGGAGCTTCATTCTGTTCTCTAATTCTATATTTAGCCTAAGTAATATCAATAATTTTATTGATATTTATTTGCTCCAAAAGTTCAGTTACTAATTTTTATGTAATAAGAATTTATTGCAACCAATTATTTTACCTACTTCATTCCTCAATATGATATTATACAACGCAGGAGGGAAAAGTCCTACATTTATTTGCTGAATTAAATTGCTTTTGTCTAATTTCTGATTATAAACTTGACGACCGTTCAGATCATATATTTCTATGTTACCCTCCAATATGTAGGCCAATTCAAGTTTAAAATAACCATCATTTGGGTTAGGATATACTTTAATTAAGTGTTTTTTAATATCATGATTGCCCAATGTTTTTACCAATATATCCCAGCATAATGTTTCTGGCAATAAAGAACAATTATTAGCCACTACACATAGTGAATGGATTCCATTTGTGACATTATCAAACATATATGAAATTTCCTGGCCACGACCAATTAATATTCCATCCAGTGTCCAGTTATAATCTTCAGCATTCTCAAAGTCACCTACACTAAAGTTTTGAATTATATTGCCAGAGACAAGTAAATTTCCAATCAAAGACGTATCTATTGGTTTGATAATTAGGGATGAACTCATAATCTCAAATCGAATCGTATCTATACTTCTACAGCCAATACCATCAATTATGGTTACGGTGATGCTCGTATCGACTGTGGTTATAAATGATAAAGTGTTGTCGTGAGTTGTATCTGTAGACCATATATGATCGTAAGGGCCTCCTGCGCCTCCAGTCGGCATTGATGATATTTCAATTAGTGAATCTGAACAAACGAATTGATCATCAATATTACTAGTGACTTCAGGATAAACCAATATATCAAGAAGTTGAGTTGCACCAACGCAACCATCACCTCCTACCGCCCTGATTTTATATTGGACAGATATTTCGTGATCGGTCGTATTTTGAAGCTCCTGAGTTATACTTTTTCCGGAACCATTGTAGGATCCTTTAATGCCGGGAATATTTCCGACTGTCCAAATAATAGAAGATGTATCCGGAACAAGTATAATATTTGCATCAATATTTGTTCCAGAACAAATGGTGTCATTCATCACTGTTAAAGTAGGAGGTACACAATCATTGGTGAAAATATTTATCAAATCAAAGCCATTACCATTACATGAAGCATTATTATACCCACCTGTAGCTCCGTCTGTGAAAGCAGCCAATCCAATAGTTAACCCATTCTCTGCGATGCAATCCTTTGCATCTTCAGGTATTTTTATCGTGAATAAACGAGACCTTTCTTTTAATGAACCGCAACCTTGGGGAATACCCCATGCTAAATTTGGTTCATTAGCAAATCCACATGTTCCTGAAGTAGTAATAGAAGCCCAGCCTGCCGGCATAGGTGTCCCGGTCATACCGCATAATCCTCCACCAACAAAATCCTGGCAACCCGCACTCCCGATCAGACAAAGTTGTCCTTCATCGTTTATCCCAATAGCACTTGCAGGATAATTGTCCGTAGGCTTCCAGGTCATGGTCCCCTGAGAAGCCCATACCAATTGTGAACCGATAGGAGGATTTAACAAATGAGGTATTTCATCTCCCCAGCATTTACTTAATATTGGAATAAAACTGTGCAACCATTGGCAACCTCCCCCTGCAAAAAAGGAAGTGGAATATGTAAATGTAAGCGTTTCACCAGGAAAATAAGGCCCGTCTAAAGGTGAACCCAAACTAGTGTTAGTTACTACCAAACTTTCATCCCGAATACAAAGAGAAGAGTCTCTTGACAACGTTAAACAAAGCGAAAAATCACCTTGCAAATTATTCTGGTCTGCCACGACAATATAATATTCGCTATTCATGGCAAGATTACCAATTTTGGATTCACATGATAGAATAGTATTGCAATTCTCCACTAGAGCCACAATAGGGGTCGTGAGATCGCCCGAACTTATGTCAATAATTATCGCATTATTATTACCTGTATTAAATTTATACCAAGCAGATGATACCATGCTTCCTCCGCAAAACGTGGCCAAAGGCATATCCACATTGCATCCATTAACGCAAACTGTCTTAATGGAGTCAGGAAAGCTGATATTTGTCGAAAAAATACAATCGGTATTGTTACTGCAAGGAATCTGTCCGGTCAATTTTGAATTGAAAGCTAAATTAAAAAAGCAAAGACAGAGAAAAGGTAAAAGAAATTTCATGTGAGGTAGTTTATATAGTTATAGGGTCCGGATTTCTATCTTATGTTCTATTACATCAAAGAAATGATTTGATGTAGGTTGGGTTAATGATTAAAAATCTATGTCTAAAAAATACGAATATAATCAATATTAGCTGCTTTTAAAAAAAATTAACTTTTAATAAAATACAACTAATAATAAAGCAATCGACAATTTGAATACTGAATGGGATCACAAAATGTTGCCCTCATAATTAAAATATTAATTAATTTACAAAACTTCCTGCTACACATATGATAAGTTTATATATTTAATACTTATTATCAAAAAAATTAAATTACTTTGGTTATCAATCAAAAAGCTACATGGAGTCAAACTACAGCTCACTTCTTCCAACTAAGCCCATCTTGGTTTTATCGCAGT
Organism: Candidatus Brachybacter algidus; assembly: GCA_016711705.1. Lineage (GTDB taxonomy): Bacteria > Bacteroidota > Bacteroidia > Chitinophagales > Saprospiraceae > Parvibacillus > Parvibacillus algidus. The sequence continues at coordinate 1,330,619 of JADJSK010000001.1, forward strand.
ATATTTTGTCGTAATGATTGTGATTTCAAATTTTATAAGTAAAATAAAACTTTAGTGCCGGATATATTTGCTCGAACCAGTTTCCGTATAGGGATTCATAATATCCACACCATTATATTCCAATTTTGTAATTGTGCTATAATCACAATTTTGCCTATTCTTTCTTGCAATTTTAATTATAAGTGTATCTAATGGTCTATTTTCAAAGTCTAAATAAAATGAATCCAAACTTTCTGAACCGACATCATGATTAATTTTATTTATATAAATTCTTAGGAAACTATTATTTACATTTTTCATAGGGTCATCAGGTATTGAAACTTGTTGGAATAGAAGCGGCATTCCTGCCTGATCATTGATCTTTAATAATTTATCTCCATAGTCTTTTAAAGTATCAAGCATATTTTTGCCGGATTCATCATAAATCTCAATACTCACCCTATTTTGAAAATCCGATTCACAATCCTGTAAAAGTAAAAAACATGATGAAAATGCTATAGAAATAAGACTTAATATTATAATCAGGCGAAAATTCATAATAACCTTTTTGAACTAAAACTTAAAAATACAAAAGCGTTTCTTATGTCTTCAAATTATTTGCTATTGTTCCCAAATACCTGACACATATGATAAGTTGATATATTTAAATTCATATTATCATAAATATTAACTTACTTTGTCCATCAATCAAAAAGCAACATGGAGTCAAACTACCAGTCTCTTCTATCTCCTTATGCCATATTAGGCATAATCGCAGTCTATTTTGTAGTACTGATAGTGATCTCACATTTTACAAGTAAAAACAGTGACAATAGCAAATTTTTTCTTGCAGGAAGGAATGCTCCTTGGATACTTGTAGCCATCGGTATGATTGGAGCTTCTCTTTCAGGGGTTACATTCATAAGTGTTCCGGGTAAAGTTGGTGCAGGAGGTGCGAATAAAGCATTCTCTTACCTACAGTTTGTCATGGGCAATTTAGTTGGTTATTTTGTAATCGCTAAAGTGCTACTCCCACTATATTATAGACATAACCTTACCTCCATCTATGGCTACTTAGAAAAAAGGCTTGGCTTCGCAGCCTATAAAACCGGTGCCACTTTCTTTCTAATCAGTCGAGGAATTGGTTCAGCTTTGAGGCTGTATTTGGCGGCTATTGTACTGCACAATTTCTGCACAGCACCGCTCGGGTTACCATTTGTTGTTACTGTTTTTCTAACCATCGGTCTGATCTATTTATATACTGCAAAGGGTGGTGTCAACACAATCTTGTACACAGATGTATTACTAACCACTTGTATGCTTAGCGCATTGGTGATGTGCATCTACATGATCAGTCAGTCGATGGGCAGTGGCTTTAGTGAAATGATTCACAGTGTATCGAACAGTAAGTATAGCAAGATATTTTTCTTTAGTGATGGATGGGCTGACCCAAACAATTTCTTCAAACAATTTCTTAGTGGAGCCTTAATATCTATCGTCATGACCGGATTGGATCAGGATCTTATGCAGAAGAATTTGACTTGCAGAACGCTAAAAGATGCTCAGAAAAACGTATTTACCTTCTGCATTAATTTCTTTATAGTAAACATTGTATTTCTTACACTTGGTGCGGCATTATATTTGTACGCTGCTCAACAAAACATACCTATTCCGACACGATCTGATGAATTTTTCCCGATGATGGCTATGCAATACCTGGGTATCACCGTATGTGTTCTTTTCTTTGTTGGATTGATAGCTAGTACTTATGCGAGTGCTGATTCAGCGTTAACCGCGCTAACCACGAGTATTTGTGTAGACTTTCTTGATATTGAAAAGAAAGAAAATTCTGAAAAAACGAACCGTAAAATAAGAACACTCGTCCACTTAGGTATTTCATTTGTACTCTTTCTGTTGATCATGGTGTTTTATTATATCAATAGCACAGCCGTGGTCGATCTGGTATTTAAAATAGCAGGACTGACTTACGGTCCATTGCTTGGATTATTTTCTTTTGGCATCTTTACCAAATTTGTACCGCAGAACAAATGGGTACCAATTATTTGTATTCTTTGTCCACTGTTTACATGGTGGCTTGACTCCAATTCTGAGTGGTTACTTGGTGGGTTTAAATTTGGATTTTTAACACTTGCATTGAACGGATTATTGATCTTTATTGGACTTAGAATTGTTTCAAAGGAAAAAATAGCTCAATCCATCTGATGGAACAAATATTTAAATTATCACACGAATTTTCGGAAACACTAGATGAAATTGAAAATGGTGGAGATCATTTATTTATAACAGGAAAGGCAGGAACAGGCAAGTCAACTTTGTTAGATCTTTTTCGTCGATCCACTTCCAAAAACATTGCTATTCTGGCGCCAACCGGCATTGCAGCACTTCGCGTCAATGGTCAGACAATACATTCTTTCTTCAAATTGCCGCCACGTTTAGTACTTCCCGGTGACATAAATATCAAGCCCGGAATCGTAAGATTGTGCAAGAAACTAGAGATATTGATCATAGATGAAATATCTATGGTCAGGGCAGATGTCCTCGATGGAATAGACAGAATGTTAAGATTGCATCGACAAAATCCAAATCCGTTTGGTGGTGTGAGAATTGTTTTATTTGGAGATATATATCAATTACCACCTATTGTCAGCAGTATCGAGGAAAAAAAATATTTTCAAACAGTGTATGAAACTCCCTATTTCTTCTCTTCTTTCGTATGGAAAGAGTTAGAAAATATTCAGTTCATTAATCTTCAAAAAGTATATCGACAGACTGATCGTAACTTTATCAACCTATTGGATGAGATCAGAAGTGGCGATGTCGACTATGATTCCCTTATAGATCTGAATGAAAGATCGGAGGCTGATTTTGATGAAGATCAAGGATATATATACCTTTCTCCACGGAATGCCACCATGCAACGCATAAATCAATCTAAGCTGGATGCATTAGAAAGTCCCGAACGAGCATATCTGGGCAACGTCACAGGGGAATACAATCCTGCTTACATGCCAACAGATCAAATCCTCAAACTCAAAAATGGCGCTCAGGTAATGTTCATCAAAAATGATCTTGAAAAACAATATGTCAATGGAAGTATCGGAACAATCCTCGACATGGAACCAAATAATATCAAAGTCAGAATCGAAGTTTCAGGAAAAGAAGTCAATGTCAGCAAAACCACTTGGGATATGGTTCGCTATAAGGAAAATGACAATTCAATAAAACCTGAAGTTGTAGGCACATATGAGCAATTTCCTTTAAAACTGGCATGGGCAATGTCAATCCATAAAAGTCAGGGACAAACTTTCGACAAGGTAATACTGGATATGGAAGGTGGCGCCTTTGAATTTGGTCAGACTTATGTAGCGTTGAGTCGTTGCAGAACATTGGAGGGCATCGTATTAAAACGGCCGCTAAGAATGAGGGATATCATGGTGGATGAACGGGTGGTGGATTTTTATATGAATCATTTTAGGTGAATTAGGTATTAGCGCATTAGATGTTAGGTATGAAAGAGCTTATCTTAAACGGCTGTTAGTATTAGGAGGTATTACGGTCAACTTTGTTTAAAATGGATAGATGATATAGCTGCAGTTAACTGCCATTCTTTACTTTTTCTTTCTTCATAATAAAAGCCCACTCCCTAACCCACAGAAGCACAATTTCGTAACCGGCCTTCATGCTTTCAGCATGCATGCTAAATTACGTTCTGACTACACTTTGTGCAAGTAGGGACTTGCGTTTCGTTTCGTTTCACTTCCTTAAAAGGTCGCTTAGACACCTTTTTCCACGTCGTTCACCCTCTCCAAAGAGGGACAGCTGCACTTCATCTTATTTTTGTTAATTTATGGAATGGCGTGGAATGATCAAAAATTGCCTGCATTAAAGACCAAGCGCAAATGTCCGCTCTGATTTTTCATTCTTCATTTTTCATTTTTCATTAAAAGTGCCCTCTCCAAAGAGGGACAGCTGCTCCTCCTCATACTTTAATTTATTCATTGAACGCAGGGGAGTGATTGAAAATGGCCTGCTGTAAAATTGAGAAAGGCTGACCACTCTCATTTATAATTTACAATTCACCATTTATAATTGATTTCATCTTTTCGCCCCAAAATCCTGCACCCAATAATTCCCTTTTTTGGCGACACCCATATTTTTTATGTTTGGATCCATGATGTTGGCGCAATGTGCCGGGCTTTGCATCCATTCTTTCACGACCTGGTCGATGCTTCTTTGTCCAAAAGCAATATTTTCAGATACCTGATACCAATCATAACCAGACTCATCTGCTCTATCACCGATCGTCCTGCCATTCTTGCTTATGTGATCAAAATAGTTTTTTTCTTCCATGTCTATGGCATGCTTAGCGGCAGAATGTGCCAAAGCATCATCCCATGTCAAAGGCTTGACTGGTTTCATCGTTCTTCCTCCACAATTGCATGGCTTGGAGCGAATCTCATTTATTTGAGACAAAATTTCTATCTTAAACTGTTCATAAGAAGTGGGATTAGGAGCCAGAAATAATAAGCATATAATAAGTAACATCAGAACGATTTATTGAAATAAAAACTGTTCAAGCTACATAATTATTATATGTATTTAAAGAAAAAAATGTTAAAAGCTATTAACATACTAGAAGCTTTAGGTTATAATCTTTAACTATTTATATATTTTTGATTATCAACGCGCTAAATCAATCAATTAAGATATTAGTTTATTCAGAATATTAAGCCTAAGTTTGGACTCACCCCATATCCCTTGTTCAATAAATTATTTGCAAATCTCTAAGTTTAAATCTAAACTTAATCCTTAATTAGCAACAATAATTGAAATTAACCATTATAATACAAGAGCACAATATTAAATTTATCAGACTAATATCTTGTCAAATTTAAATTAGCTCAGAAAGGGACTAAATCCATATAAATCAGTCAATTAAATAGTATATATTTAATTGGCTGTTGCATTTTAGAAAACTTTAAAAAGTTATTAAAATTACAAATAATTACATTATTCGTATTGTTAAATTAACAATTAAATAGTGTTTTAAATTTAAAATTATAATCATGATCTTATTCTCTCTATACTTTGATATAGAAGTTCCACTTTTAGAAAATACAATTGCTATTGCTTACAGCATGGGCGCATATGATCTAGAATTCATGCGCGTGATATTTCATTTTTTCACCGTACTTTTTATAATTGCCAACTTCATTATGTTGGTGAAGCAAAGAAATAAATCCTATCAAGCAAATATTCTCCCAATTAATATCAATCTCTTCCTGCCTATAATCGAAGGTATGAGTATTAAAAGTATTGCAAGGAGGACTTCAAAAGATATAGATTCATATGAAACATATCCCGTGAAGTTTAAGTTTGACAATATCGGGCAAGGTGTTGCGCGTGATATAACTATAAGAGAATCTTATCCATTCAACTTTAGAGAAGTAATAGATTATCTATTTGGCCAACTTTCTTCACTAGGTTACCATCATAAATATATTATCAACGATAACACATTTAAATTTGAAGAGGATGAAAATAATTTCCTATATAATCAGAACCATATTTTATTTAAAAAAAGCAAGGATCATTCTTTTGACTATCAGCTCACAGTAAAAGACAGCGAAGATTCATTAAAAGTACCGGCCAATAAAGCGTTCCTATTTATGATTGTCATCTCTTTGTATCTTTTTGCAAGAATAAGAGATAAAAGGAAGGAATTTGGTTTCAGTGATAGAAAATACTATAATCTGGAAAAAGAAGTATGGGGACAAGTTAGAAAAATGGTTAGAGTAAACTTTACAATTAACTTTGTAGATAATCTTGAGCGCCATCACAAGAGTGCATTTACTATGCAACTTTCTGCCCTGCCTATTATGAAAGATGTAAATGGAATTTCCTGGGCAAATGTTCAAGTAGAAAGACGTAAGAAGTAAAAAAAGCCCACTCCCTTGGCCCTCTCCAAAGAGGGACAACTGCTCCCTCATAATCATTTTAGTTTTTGATGAAATGCTTTGGAATAATCAAAATTGCCTGCATTAGAAACCAAGCACAAATGCCCGCTCTCATTATTCGTTATTCATTATTCATTAAATAGGCAGCATAAAAAAAACCGCTCAAGATAAAATCTCAAGCGGTTCTAAAATTCTGTAGCCCGTAGGGGAATCCCTGCCTGACTGCCGTCTTAGGCAGGCAGGGAACCCCTCTTCCCAGTCATATATTGTGTTCCTTCTTTAACCATCTGCGACCTGCTCCACTCTTTAAATATTTTTCACGCTTTCGAGCAGTTAAATAATCAGGTTGAAATTCAGTATAAACTATGTGCCACGGAATAAATGCTTTTGTAAACCTATTCTTCCCAGTGTTATGTTCTATAAGTCTTCTGGATGGATCTGAGCTTATTCCTGTATAATGCTCTTCATTAATTTTATTCTTTAATACATATACTGTAATCATGGGTGGTGCGATTAGATCTGGAGTAATTTCAAATTATAAAAAAAGGTGACAATTTTCATTGTCACCTTAGTAGCCCGTAGGGGAATCGAACCCCTCTTACCAGGATGAAAACCTGGCGTCCTAACCGATAGACGAACGGGCCATAGTTGCCCTTTTTGCTTAAAGCGACACAAAAGTACACTTATTTTCGAATTGACAAATTTTTTTTGAACTATTTTTTTCAAAGCGCATTTTTATTGGTTAATTATTGTTACTTTTACACTAAGTAAAAATTGAAATTAAAAAATGGCAAAGAAAATAGCTATCAACGGCTTCGGAAGAATCGGCCGCATCACACTTAGAAACCTTTTAGCAGATACTTCTGTAGAAGTAGTTGGTATCAACGACCTTACAGACAACGCTACCCTCGCCCACCTATTCAAATATGATACAGCGCATGGACAATATGCAGGTGAAGTGAGCAGCGATGAGCATAATATCTACATCGACGGCAAAAAAATTAAGGCGACATCAATAAGAGATCCTAAAGAATTGCCTTGGAAGAAACTGCAAGTAGATGTAGTATTGGAGTGTACAGGAATTTTTCTTTCCAAGGAAAAAGCAAGTTGGCACATCGAAGCAGGAGCTAAAAAAGTTATCCTTTCCGCCCCGGCAGTAGATGACGTCATCACAATCGTACAAGGTGTTAACGATCACGACATTAATGACGAAACAAAGATTTATTCCAATGCTTCATGCACGACAAACTGTCTAGCTCCTATCGCTAAAGTTATAGTTGACAATTGGGGAATTGTTTCAGGTTCGATGTCAACAGTTCACGCTTATACTTCTGATCAGAACCTTCAGGATTCGCCACATAAAGATCTTAGAAGAGCACGCGCCGCTGCACTTAATATCATACCGACTTCAACAGGAGCTGCAAAGGCTGCTGCTTTAGTAGTCCCTGAACTCGTCGGCAAGATGACTTCTATGTCACTTCGAGTTCCTGTGATCACTGGCTCAATAGTCGATCTAACTGTATTTACAGAAAAAGAATTCACAAGAGAGGAAGTAAATGCTACATTCAAATCAGCTTCAGAAGGACAATTCAAGGGTATCATTGAGTTCAGTGAATTACCGCTTGTATCTTCTGATATTGTTTCCAATAAATATTCTGCAATATTCGATAGCAAGCTTACATTAGTGAGAGGCAATATGCTTCGAGTGTTCGCATGGTATGACAACGAATCAGGTTATTCTGCTCGTTTAGCAGAATTAGCCGCTAAAGTATAGAATATCGTCATTTTATAAATTTCGATTGCGCATAAATCAGGTAGATGGCTCGTTTTTTTTTTGAAATGCAGTTATCTACCTTATTTTTTTTAAGATAATGAGGCTATAAGCTATAATTAAGTATAAAGCTATTCCTTTATCAATTAAAACCAATGACTGCACAGTCTCACTAATCCATCTTGGAATAATTTCTGACCTCTAATTTCTAATTTCTGACCTCTGACCTCCAATTTTTTCTATATAAATAATTGGAAAACACTGTTAATCAATAATTTGTAAAAAATATAAAGTAAACAAATCAAAGACTCCCCCTTGGCCCCCCTCTTGCAGAAGGGGATATTGTGCTAATCGACATTTTACATATCACATTTTGCCTCATCAAGTTATATTTTTGATTTTGGGACCAAAGCATTTCATGTGAACTAATTTCTGACCTCTGACTTCTGACTTCTAATTTCTAATTTCTGACCACTGACCACTATCTAGGTATTATCATCACCGAAAGTTTAGAAACACATACTAGCTGATCTTTTTCATTTTTAATTTCAATAGACCAAAGATGTATTTTCCGGCCGATTTTTATTGGACGAACGATACCTGTCACTTTCCCCTTACTTATAGGCCTTAGATGATCAGCTGTAACGTTCAAACCCACAGCACTAAACTTCATATGATCTTCAATACACAAGTAAGACGCCACACTTCCCAATGTTTCTGCCAAAACCACAGAAGCACCTCCATGCAATATTCCCATTGGTTGATGCGTCCTAGGATCGACTGGCATCGTAGCTACCAAATAATCATCATGTACCTCCGTAAATTCTATACCGATTTGACTCGCTATGGTATTCTGACCCATGTCATTTAATGCTTCAATATTTGGTGTGAACTTCCACATCATTTATATCTTTTATTATTGATTGAATAATTTGTTCCAATGTGTCAGGATTAAGCGGATGCCATGTACCCTGATTTTTAAACCATGTAAATTGCCGCTTGGCATATCGTCTGGTATTTTGCTTTATCTTAGAAATTGCTTCTTCTAAGCCTGTTACTCCGTCAAGATGTTCAAATAATTCTGAATAACCAACCGTCATCAATGGCTTTAAGGATTTATATTCCATAAGTCCTTTTACCTCCTCTAAAAGTCCTTTGTCCATCATGACATCCACCCTTTGATTGATTTTGTCATATAATTGGTTGCGATCAGGATTTAAATAATAATTCAAAGTTGAAAAATTTCTTTTCTTTGGCACCCCTACCCTATAATCAGAATATTTCTTTCCAGAGGAATGGATTATTTTAGAAGCTCTTAAAAGTCTCATTGGATTATTCATATCTGCAATTTGACTATATGAAGAATCATTTTGGAGTATAAAATTTTGCAGCCATGCAATCCCTTTTTCTGCATATTGTGCTTCTATGTATGATTCAGTCGCAGAACTTATATCAGGTATATCATCGAGTCCATTGAGAAGTGCATTTATATAAAGACCTGTACCGCCGACTGCCACCATAAAATCACGACCAACAAACAATGAATCAAGTAAAGTAATGGCCTCTTTCTCAAATTTTGCTGCGTTAAATGGCTCGATTATAGAAGTATGATCAATAAAATGATGCCGAACAGCATTCAATTCTTCGATAGATGGCTTTGCAACACCTATATTCAACTCTCTATACACTTGTCTGCTATCAAAAGAAATAATCTCACAACCCAGCGTCAGCGCCAGTTCTATGGCCAATTTAGTCTTGCCACTTGCTGTCGGACCACCAATACATATAAGGACTTTCAAAAAGAATAATTATTTTCGCACAAAATAAGCAATAAAACAACTTCTAAGTTTTGTTCTTAAAAATATCATATTAAAATTAATGAATATATTTTATCCCATACTAAAGAAAGTCGTTGGTATCTATCTAAGGTTTTGTTACAAAAGGATTTATTCAAATAAATTCAATGAACTTCCTGATAATACACCTATCATGCTTGCCTGTAATCATAATAATGCTTTTTCGGACGCTTTATTTGTAGGCTCATACCTTTCAGACCTGGATATGAATTTCATCACTCGGGGTGATGTGTTTAATCCAAAAATGATGTGGTTCTTCAATCTCACGAATCAAATACCCATATTTAGGTTTAGAGATGGATATGAAAACCTTAAAAAAAACAACAATTCTTTGGAGTTCTGTTACAAAGCCCTTGGAAAAAATCAACGTATTATTATTTTCTCAGAGGGAGATTGTATTACAGAGAAAAGATTAAGGCATCTTCAGAAAGGAACTGCCAGGATGGCTTTCGGAGCTTATGAAACTAGTGGAGTTGACAACCTGGTAATTTATCCGGTGGGAATAAACTACATCGAACCTCACAATTTCAGGTCCAGTGTATTGATGTCGCAGGGAGATCCTATGTATTTGGCTGATTATATTCCAACATACAATGAAAATCCCAATAAGGCCATTAAAATGTTTACAGACGAACTGGAAGCACGATTGAAAAAAGAAGTCTTACACATAAATGAAAAAGAAAATGAAGACCTTGTCCAAACTGCATTGGAAATAATAGATAATGAATATCCATCCACTTTCTTCAGTTTAGCTAAAGATGGTGTTTTATTTAAGAAGATGAAATCGTGGATAGAACGATTTAATTTGGAAGAAAAAGATCCTTCTTCCACATGGATTCAAGACCTTACAGAGCTTAAAACGATTTTAAAGAGTGGTAACGTGAAGACTAAATGGCCTTTTTATGGTAAATCATTTATGCTTAATTCACTGGTATTCATATTGTTGCTGCCAATAGGAATTCCTGCGCAGATCTATTATTATTTGCCATTATACGTCAGTAAATTGCTGACTATCAAATTCAAACCCAAAAAGGAATTTTTTATTTCCATCAGAATTGGCATCACTTGGGCAATTCTTGTATTGTGGCTCTTACTGACCTTTATCCTCATTAGTCTCATTTTAACAATTAAAGTCGGGTTAATATTCGTTATTATTGCTCCTATCATTGCGAAATTGGGAATAATATGGTGGGAAGCGAGAAACGTCATTATTCAAAAAGTCCGCTGGTCAAGCATTGATGATAAAGATCAGGATAAAGCGATCACAATAATGAGCGATCTTCAATTAATAAATGAATAAAGTTTACCTTCGCATCGAAATATATGTTTTAATTACTTAAGTTTCGGTAGTCAAATTTTTTTTTGCAGAAAAAATTTAAATTATAATAAAATGTTAGATGTTAGAAGGTAGATTTTAGTTGGCCCTTCATCAATCAAATGGATATTTTTCTATTAAACCAATTAAATAAAAAATATGAATCAGTTGACTAAACTCCATCTAACATCTAACATCAGCCATCTACCTTTGTTTCTTAACTGCCGAAACTTGAGTTAATTATATATTTATTCATAAATATTTTACAAACACCTGTTTTACAATAAATTGAATTAAAATGAAAGTACATTTAGTTTCCGGGGGTTGTGGTTTTGTAGGTCGGAATATGGTCAAAAGATTGTATAACACCACCAAGGACAACATACTATTTATTGATGACCTGAGTGTTGGAACTGATCCATCTGAATGGCTTGACCAACCAATGGTAGAGGATCATAAAGGAATAAAAGTCTACGGAACCGATGCCAGATTGTATTTTTTAAAGAGTGATTTCAGAGATGTGGTACATGCACTGGCGCGTGATCCTGAATATATCAAAAAAACATACGGTCTTGACTTTGTTGACTTTGGAGATATATATCATTATGCCGCAATAGTCGGAGGACGAGCTAAAATCGACGGGGATCCAATGATGGTAGCGCTTGACCTTTCTATAGATGCAGAATTTTTTTATTACATCACAAGACACAAGCCAGAAAGAGTCCTTTATCCTAGTTCAAGTGCAGCCTATCCAGTAAACTTACAAACGGAGTCAGGTGCCATTGCGCTGACTGAAAGTGATATTGACTTTAACAATATGGGTCAGCCGGATATGACTTATGGCTGGTCTAAGTTAACAGGTGAATACTTAGCAAAAATTGCAGCCCAATATTATGATGTAAATATTACATGTATACGGCCTTTCTCAGGTTATGGAGAGGATCAGGATCTCACCTACCCTATTCCTAGTCTTGCAAAAAGAGCTGCACTGAAAGAAAATCCTTTTGAAGTATGGGGAACCGGGCATCAAGGCAGAGATTTCGTGCATATAGATGATGTAATCGATTGTATCCAATTGGCTATGAATCACATACATGACGGAACTGCTATCAATATAGGAATGGGTAAGCTGACTTCATTCATGGACATCATTAAAGTAATGACTAGTTTCGCAGGTTATAATCCCGAGATCAAACAACTATTAGACAAGCCGGTGGGTGTCCATAGCCGTTATTGTGATATGACTTTTGTCGAAAACACCATTGGTTGGAAAGCTAAAATCTCAGTGGAAGAAGGAATGAAACGAGTGTATGATGCCGCTCTTCAAAAATTTAATTAAAATATAAATTTCCGGAATGTCGGTAATATCTCGTTTTGTTTTATTGTTTTCAATAATTGGTTTAATTATTACGCTTTTTTCCAGTTGCTTTAAGGATGAGATCGTAAATACTGATCCGGGTTTTAAGCTGAGATTTTCCACAGATTCTGTATTTTTTGATACTACTTTCACCACCATTGGATCTGCTACCAAGATCCTGAAAGTTTTTAATGATAGTAAAGATCCTGTGGTCATCAGTGAAGCAAAGATCAGGGGTAGCCAGGGCATTCATTTTACTTGCAATATAGATGGAATACCAGGAAATGATCTGAATGATATTCGTATTGAAGCAAAAGACAGCATCTATGTATTCTGCAAAGTAAAAGTAGACCCTGACCAAAACCTGACAGAAAGCCCATTCATTTTAAATGATTTTCTGGATTTCACAATCAATTCGAATACACAATCTGTGGTGCTTGTGGCCTGGGGTCAGAACGCAAACTATATTACCAATAAAGACAATATCGGCAGCCAAACTCTGTTTACCTGCGATCTAGGCACAGTGACGTGGAATGATCCAAAACCTTACGTAATTTATGGCTCATTAATTATTGATGAATGTCAGTTAATCATTCCTGAAGGAGCCAGAATATACATTCATGGCGGGCTGGTAATACCTCCCGGAGTGAATGATGCACCTTTTACAGATGGTAGAATTTTTGTCGGTCCACGAGGTCAATTGACTATAAATGGAACAGCAGAAAAACCTGTTAAATTCCGTGGCGACAGACTTGAAGATGAGTTTAAGGATAAAGATGGACAATGGGGAGGAATTGTGATATTTAATTCAAATCGTATAAATAAATTCAGTTACCTTGATCTGCGCAATTCCAACTTTGGTATTTTAGCGGATTCAGCCACCACCCTTCATCTAGACCATACAATCATTGATAATGTGGTATTGAATTGTCTTATAGGAAATCACGCGACGATCAAAGCCACCAACTGTCTTTTTTCCAATAGTGTTGGCTACAACGTCGTGTTGACTTATGGTGGCAATTACAATTTTGACTATTGCTCCATTCCGAATGTGTCCGGACAATCATTTGCCATGTCACTGGATAATTCCACCTGCGATCAGGATGAATTGGGCAATTGCATAAAAGGTAGTGTCAAGACTAATAAAGCGATCCTAGTGGTGAGGAACTCAATACTTTCAGGCCTTGATGATGATGAAATAAAATTTGTAGATGCTTTTGAAGGCGCTCAGCCGGATCAATTCCAATATTCATTTACAAATTCAGTCCTGAAAGTGGATGATTACCAGAAAGATCTATACTTTCAGGAAAGGAACTCCAATTGCATCTACATGAAACGAACAGATAAGATATATGTCAATGAAAACAATTCTCTGTTTCAACTGGATTCCTTATCAGTAGCCCGAGGAATAGCTGTTCCTATACCAACAATTCAAGATGATATTTTAGGTAAAATCAGAAAAATGGTCACCCCAGACGCTGGTTGTTTTGAGTATTTACCTTAGAACTTGTAAGTAATACCAAATCTAAATTCGAAAGGCTGAGAAATAGTATTTTGGTCTGCAATAAGATTATATAAAATATATAATTCAGTTCCAAAGCTACCCATACCACTGTTATAACCTAATCCGACAAAGGCATCCTGCCCATTTTGTGAAATTTTTTCTAACTGCCTTGTAAGGTTGTTATAATAGGCATATTGATTTCTCGTCAAATCAAATTCTACATGCGCGAAAACAACATTGAAAAATTTATAGCGGGCGAATACACCTCCTGCAAGATCAAAAGTGGCTATTTTATCAATTTTTGATTGGTTTTTAAATCGATAGTTTGAAAAAGAAAATCCTACTCTAGGTCCCATTGAAAAATCTGGAGTGAATTTATATCCCACCATTGGAGAAAGTCCCAATGAAAATACTGAAGTGTATTCATCTGCACCGAATCCAAGATTCACACCACCACCATACCAAAGTTTTTCAGTAAACTTTGAACTTTCTTTTGCAGGTGCCTTTTTCTTAGTGTTATAATTTTGACCAATCAATGTATTGGTGCTGACTAAAACGCCTAAAAAAATAAAAACTAGAAAATATTTTATCTTCATCATCATTCAAAAATTAATGTTTTATGGGTTAAAGGTAGAATAATTTAATTATCTACTAAATAAAAACCCAATCATGTGAGATAGTAAATTTTGGAAATTACCTTTGAAATAGACATTTAAGTTTGTATTTGCTTTCGTTTCAATATAAATGTTTAATTTTAGCCCTTCAACCAGTTTTATTTTATTATAATAGTCAAGCCGAAAAACAGTATGAAGTCAATTGTACATTATTTTTTGTTAATATTCATTCTGACAACTTCAACAAAAACCTTTGCACAACCCGGAAATGATGATTGCGCTGATGCGCTGCCAATAACCCAATTGGACGGCACGTGCATTAGTTATGATTTCAATGGGCCTACTTTTGACCTTATCAATGGTAGTTGCGCAGTTCCAGCAGGGACAAATACCTGGTTCACATTTACAGCACAAGGTGGGAATGCCACATTTAATATTACAGGAGATCCTAAACTTGCGATAACCGTATTAAGTATGCCAACTCCTTGCAGTGTAGCAGGAGCTATCGAAATGGGATGTGGGTTCTCTACATTTACACTAAACAATTTAGTAGCTGGTGATACTTATTATGTTATAGTTTCAAATTCCGGATTTATAGGTACCGGATTTGAAATGTGCGTACTGAATCCACCGCCACCTCCTAATGACGATGCATGCACAGCTACAGGAGTAGCACCTAATGGGTGTGTAACAGGAACTACTTTGGGAGCTGACGCTGACTATACCGTTCCAGGATGCCCTCCCGGCAATGTACAAAATGCTGTATTCTTTAGTTACGTATTAGGTCCTTTAACGACTGGTTTAGATATAGCGATTGCGAATAATGGCATCACCGGTCAAATGGGAGCGATGCTACTAGAATTTCCTAACGGCTGCACTAACGCACCTTTTCTAGCATCCGGTAATTCTGTTTATTGTGGTCCATCGACAAATACGCTTTCCTTTGATGGACTTACTCCAGGGAGTACTGTTTATCTTATGATTGGATCGACGACAGCAGGTGCAGGTATAATTACCGATATGTGCTTTACAGAGATAGAAGGCGATCCGCCCTGTGCAGCCAATGTTGATTGTGCTAATGCCGAAGTTATTCCTATACCGAATCCAGCAGAACCAGTGTGTGTAACAGGTTGTAATGTCGGAATGCCGCCAGGAGGATTTACCAATTGTAACAACGCATTTTTGAATCCAACTGCATGGTATACTTTCAATACAGGCCCTAATAACACTGCCGTATTTAATTTTACAGGCGGAGATCTTACTGCCGGCTCTTTTGTATTAATGACCGGATGTAATGTCATAGTTGAATGTAACCCTCAGACTATAACTCTTCTTCAGAATACTGATTATCAAATCGCTATTTCTGACTCAGAGGGGAACGTAGGTAATTTTGAGATGTGTATTACTCTGCTTAATATTACTGCTCCTTGTATTAAAAGTGAGGAGTTTACTATAACAGGTGCAAGTATGGGCTCTCCACTTGAAGGACCTTTCAAACCTTGTGAAGTAATAACATTCCGCTATTCAACCAATTTTTTCTCTGGTGGTGACTGTCAATGGTTGCATACTTTTATACCTTACATGAGCGAATGTTGGAATAATCAAGTACCAAATCTTACCGTATATCCCGGAGGAACTAATGCTGGTAATATGGCTTGGTATGGTGCTGGCACTGTATATTGGAAGCCTACGACAAATAATCCTCCGAGTGCCATAGGAATTAATGGCAATGGCCAGTTATGCCTTATAGGTACAGCAGGTTGTAATGTATTTACAGGCGGGAATGGTGCTTGCGGCAGCACTACAGGTACTCCTATGCCTGCAGTTTGGGTGATTACAAATGCATCAGGGACTTGCGGAACAAATGCTCCAAATCAATCCTGGGGCATAGTACAGGGATGTAATACAAATTCAACTAAATCTCTAGAATTTCAAATGACCGTACCATGTAATGCATGTACGTCATGTGAAGATGATCCGGAAGGATTTGTAATCGGTATAGCTTCCTTCCCGGATGGTGCCACAGGTGGTTGGAATAACCCTCAGTGCAATGGAAATGGAATTTTAAAGAAAACAATACTTGTTGAATGTTGCACACCTCCTACAATGGTCATGGTCAATGGGGAGACTTGTAGCGATAAGACTTATTTTGCTGATATAACATTGGATCCACCGAATTCTACACTGGAATGGACTGTGGTAAATGCTAATGGTGTCTTGGGTGCATCCAGTGGTGCCGGCTCAACATTCTCTCAAACATTGACCAATACTAGCAATACCTCTAAAGTGGTAACTTATTCTGTAATCCCGATCAGTCCAACAGGCTGCCGTGGTGAGGCCCAGTTGCTTTACGTCACTGTTTTACCAGCCGTGATTGCTAATGCAGGACCTGATAAAAATTCCTGCCCGGGAGCAACTGTTACTTTAGGTGGTACCCCTACTGCTTCAGGTGGCGCTGGTGCGCCATATACAATACTTTGGAATACAGGTGATGTTGACCCAAACATAATGGTAACACCTTCATTGACCACTACTTACACCGTAACTGTCACTGACGCTAGCGGTTGTCAAAAAATAGATGAAGTTACAGTTACAGTTTCGGGAACTCTTGAGGTTAATATAACACCTGATCCGGCTGAATTTTGCTTCTCAGATAGATTTAATCATTCACTTACAGCCAACGTAAATGGCACTAATACTCCTTACACATATAATTGGGTAACTCCATGGGGCAATCCAACTTCACAAACTGTAACTATCCTAGCTCCTTTTGCAGGAACCTTCCAGATTTTGGTTGAAGTAACTGATGCAATTGGATGTATAGGAATCGGACAAGTTAACTTGACATTAAATCCAGATCCATTTGTTCTAATACTTGACGCCCCAACTGCTCCTCTCTGCCCTACCGAGAACTATCAGATCTCGTCATCTCCATTATACATTGATGGTACTGTATTTTCATCTGTTCCCCCTGGAATAATTACAATCGATGGAATTATCCAAACAAACCTTATGACTCCAGGCGTTAATTATTGGTTCTATGCCACTAATATCGATCCTATCACAGGTTGCAAGGGAAAAGACAGTATACAAGTTAAAACTTTATTGCTGGAAGATCCGGTCATTACCCCGGTTGGACCATTTTGTGCTAATGTCACTACGAACGTCCAGTTGGTAGGTACACCAGCAGGTGGTGTTTGGGGAGGTCCAGTGACACCTTCAGGTATTTTTGTACCTTCTACCGCTGGCGCAGGTATTCATACTATAACCTATTTAATCGGTGCAGGTACCTGCACAAAGGATACTACATTTGATATAGTTGTTAATCCTATTCCGACGCCTACAATTCTTGGGTTAACGCCATTTTGTATAGCTCAAAGCCCTGACCCGATTTTAACCTCCAGCATTCCAGGAGGCACATGGTCCAGTCCAATTTTAGCCGATGGAACAGTTCCGCTGAGCACAATGACACCTGGAAATTATCCAATATCTTATACGGTGATTGTCAATGGTTGTCAAGGAGTAGTAAATGGCAGTTTAATTATTGCTGATCAACCGGTAGCTAGTGTAGCGCCTGAAGCTATAGTGTGCAACGTAGACCCTTTCATGAAAGATAAATCAAAGATAGATCTTGACAATGCTGTGACTGGCGCTGCTAATGGAACTTGGAAAGAATTAACTCCTTTGAGTGGAGCCGTAAATCTGGGAGGAAATGAATATGACTTCTTGGGAGTGCCGACCGGAACGCTTGCTACTTTTGTTTATACGGTAGCTGCTACCGCCCCTTGCACCGCTGTTACAGACACTATAGTTATTACAGTGGATGAAGAATGTGATTGTCCAAAATTGGATTTCAATCAAGCACTTCCTTTGTGTACAAATGCAGGAAGCTTAGATTTAAATTCCTTAAAAATCAAAGCAGGACTTGGAGGCTGGACTTTGACATCAGTACCTGCAGGATCAGACCCGGCTACATTGACAGGTTCAATTTTTAATGCTACTGATGCAGATCCTGGCTCATATACTGTTACATATACATTAAATCCATTACCAACTGAACCAGATTGTCCAATCGATATCAATCTAATTATTGTAGTCAATCAAGAAGTAGTATATGCTTTAACACCTTCTATTAAAGTTTGTAATAATGTGCCAAAACCACCTTCTGTCAAAACAGTCGTCAATCTTGACAACATGTTTATTGGCCAAAGTGTGATTGGAACCTGGTCTAATGATGATAATGTAGGACTCAATACCGCAGGGAATACATGGGATTTCACCGGAGTTGCAACAGGAACCTATCAGTTTACATTTACACCTAGTGGAGGAGTTGCTCCATGTGCAAATACACCTACTACAATTGACGTTATTGTCACTAATGAGTGTGATTGTCCTAATTTGGCAGTTTTGACACCATTAACTGCAATTTGTAGTAATAATACTTCAGTAATCGATCTGAATACTAAGATAACCAGTGCTGTTCCGGGAGCATGGACTACCATTTCAACTCCTGCAGGTAACGCTAATACTCCGCTGGCTGGTGGTTTGTTTGATCCAGCAGGTAAAGCAGTAGGTACTTATACTTTTAGATTCGAGATTGGTATTACTCCACCGGAAGATTGCGACAGCACAGTGCAAGTCACTGTGACTATAAGTCCTGAGCTTATATATCAGCTTCTACCTGATGCTAGCGTATGTAATATTGATCCTAAAAATGAAAATGACAATCAACTTAATTTCTCAGGTCCTTTAGTGTGGGCTAGTGCAGTAGTTGGTGGAACATGGGCTGACACGGACAATTCAGGCGCTACTCAAAGTGGGAATGTGTGGACCTTCAATGGAGTACCTACAGGTACTTACACTTTTACTTTTACACCTAATGTTGCTCAGGCTCCATGTCCTAATACCCCTCAAACTATTGAGATCACGGTAGTGGACAATTGTGCTTGTGATGACCTACCAGCTATTCCTGCTCTAGCTGCCGCCTGTAACAACTCGGCAACTATCAACTTAGTTGCTCCAGCAGGTACGACCGGAACATGGTCAATCAAATCAAAACCAGCCGGAATAAATCCTGCAATTATATCCGGTAATTTATTAGAAACTCTTGACAAAGACCAAGGCACATATATTATAAGATATTTGTTTAATAATATTCTTGCCGGCTGTCCGGATTCAGGTTTTGTTACCCTTGTATTATCAGATTATAAATCCGCAGGTACTTCAGGTCCTGATCTAAAATACTGTGAAAATACTGTATTGATTATTGATCTATTAGATGAAATAACCGGAGAAGAGCCCGGAGGAACATGGACTGAAGTAGGTCCTAACACCGCAGGTGCCGCTTTGACAGGGACTATTCTTAAAATAACAGATCTAAATCCAGGTAATTATATTTTCGAATATAAACATGCTGCCAATGGAGCCTGCCCTGCTAATAGTTCTGAAGTCAATGTAATTATTAATGCAAACCCAGTAGCTGAAGCTGGCGGCGGAAGCGAACTTACTTGTGAAAAGGCGAGTGCGGAAATCGGTGGACAATCAAGTAGTACTGGTCCAAATTTCGCCTATTCCTGGACAGAGAAAAGTAATAATCCTATCCCAAATCCAAAATCCCTGACTAACACAGTAACTTTGGAAGGAGTATATTATCTAACAGTGACAAATACCGTAACAGGTTGTATAGCTATAGATAGTGTCATCATCACCTCTGACCCTAACCGACCTCAGGGAATAGTAATAGAAAGAGATGGACCTACTTGTTTTGGTTTCAAAGACGGGTATATCAGAGTTACAGAGATCAAAGGTGGTTTGCCTCCTATTCTATACTCATTGAATGGCGGACCATTCTCTTCCGTTAAATCTTGGTCTAACCTTTCGGGTAGTAATAATACACTCCAGATTAAAGATGCTAATGGTTGTCTACTTGTATTGGATAATATTGTATTAATAGAGCCCACCTTAGTGACAGTAGAAATGGGTAATGATACAATATTAAACTTAGGAGATACATTATTAATAGATCCGGTGATTTCTATACCTGAAGATTCTATCAGTTCTATTGTATTCAGTTCTGATTTTGATTTCATTACCTGCACTGGATGTTTTGACATAACAGTATTCCCTAATCAAACTACTGAATATTCTGTTGAAGTTAAAGATCACAATGGATGTAAGGATACTGACTCTAAGAGAGTTGTCGTGCGTAAAGGTGTTAACATCTTCATTCCTAATATATTTAGTCCAAATGGTGACGGCAACAATGATAATGTCATGATATCAACTAATGACCGTGAGATTAAAAGCATTAATTCGTTTCAAATTTATGATAGGTGGGGAGAAAAGATGTTTGAGGCATTTAACTTCCAGCCTAATGATCCCTCTCAAGGTTGGGATGGTAAACTTAAAGGACAAAAATGTAATCCGGCAGTCTATGTATATTGGGCAGAGGTCGAACTCTTCGATGGTACCAGGCAGATAGTCAAAGGTGATGTGACTTTGGTCAGATAGAATATTAAAACAAAAGAGCTACTTATATAAGTGGCTCTTTTGTTTTAACACAAGCAGTCTTTGGGATTAAACTACATTATTTTTGGGAAATATTGTTCTGAAAAAATATTGTTGTTTGTATTATACCAAATAATGTTACATAAACGTATTCTAAGATTAATGAATTTCAAAAAAATTGTTTCCCATGAATAATTATGCTAATTTAGCATTCTTCATCTACAATAAATTTTCACATGAAAATAGTTCTACGAATTTTTCTCTTACTATTTAGCATTTTACATAGTAATTACCTATTTAGTCAACCCCCTTCAAATGATGATTGTAATAATTCCATTATAGTTACTCAGCTGGATGGTACCTGCAATACTTATGACTTTGATGAGTCAACTTATGATTTCGTAAATGGAGGTTGTGCTGATCCGGCAGGTCAAAACATTTGGTTTCTCTTCACCGCTCAAGGTCCAAAAGCCACTTTTACCGCAGCACCAATCGTAAATAAGCCAATGATTACAGTAGTTTCAATACCTAGTGGCTGCGGAAACTTAACAGGAGCATTAGAGATGGGATGCGCAGGAGGCTCTTTGACATTAAATAACCTCACAGCCGGGCAAAATTACTATGTGATCATAACTACATTTAGTGGTATTCCTCCAGAGATTGATTTGTGCATCAACAACCCGGTCCCCCCTCCTAATGATGAGCCTTGTAATGCCATAAACATAGCCACAAACGGTTGTGTCAATGGCACCACTTTAGGAGCAAATGCGGATTTCGTAATTCCCGGATGTCCTGCTTCCAATGTTCAAAATGCAGTGTTTTACGCCTATAATTTAGGCCCTACTACCGTTCAATTAGATATTACCGTCGGTACAAATACAATGACTGGAAACATAGGTGTTGCTTTATTAAGCTTTCCAACCGGATGCAGTAACCCTCCTACTCTTGCTGCAAATGGGACCTTTTATTGTGGACCAGTTACCAATACATTTTCATTTGATGGCCTCACTCCAGGATCCACTGTTTATTTCATGATTGGAAGTACAGATGCCGGGGCCGGTAATTTTACTGATTTTTGTATTACAGAAGTAATTGGTGTTCCACCATGCAATACAAACATAGATTGTGCGAATGCACTTCCTATCACCATACCTACATCTGCCACACCTGTCTGTGTTCAAGGCTGCAACAATGGCATGCCCGATGGCCCATTATTATCAGGTGGAGGACCATGTTCTAACATGGATAATCCTACTGCATGGTTCAGCTTTAATACCGGACCTAATAATACTGCGGTTTTCAATTTTAGTTCTGCAGATTTAACATCACCTTTATATGCAGTTTTTAATTCCTGCAATACATGGTTAGAATGTAACCCCGTATCAATAGATCTTACACCCAATACAACATACTATGTAGCTGTGACAGATGCCAATAGCGCTACAGGTAATTTCGAACTTTGTATTACATTATTGAATATCACAGCACCATGTATTACTACCCAGTCACTTACAATAGTCGGAGCGAGTCTGGGATCTCCCCTCTCAGGACCTTTTAAAAAATGCGAGGAAGTAACTTTTAAATACACAACCAACTTTATTCAGCTAGGATCTCAGTGGATACATAGTATGATGCCGGTAATCAGTGAATGTTTTGAATATACTCAAGGAACTCAACCAACTCCATCTGTGCCACCTACCGGAAATGCTTCATGGTCCTGGTATCCAGCAGGAACAGTATATTGGAAACCAGTTAATAATGCAAACAGTGCAGTTGGTATAAATTCAACTACGGGGAATATTTGTATTATCGGCTCCCCGGGTTGTGCTGCATTCGTAGGTGGAGGCAACTGCTCCAATACTGGTACTGTGATGCCTGCAGGATGGATAGGTCCAACCTATTCTGGCACATGTTCAAGTTCAGCGCCAAACCTTTCCTATGGAGATAATAGCAATGGCATACACTCTGTACAATTCACATTAAAAATTCCTTGCACCGCATGTTCTGATATGACTTGCAATGACTATACGGTAGCCATTACTTCTTTTGCTGATGGCCAGACTGGAGGTTGGACTAGTGCCGCATGCAACGGGCACTCTATAGTAACCAAGAAAATTGTAGTTCAATGTTGCACGCCTCCTGACATGATTCTTGAAGATGGAGAAACATGCAGTGGTAAAACATTTTTTGCAAATATCATTTTAGACCCTACAAATTCAACTTTGCAATGGGAGGTATTGAATGCGAACGGAGTTTCAGGGGCAACAGCAGGGACTGGTTCTACTTTTTCAACTACTTTGATCAATAGCACAGGATCTGTCAAAATAGTAACGTTCAATGTATATCCCGTTAGCGAAACAGGATGCGTTGGAGAACCCCAAGTGCTTAGCATCACCGTTTTTCCTGAACTTATAGCTGATGCAGGACCTGATTTTGCATCTTGTCCGGGTGCGATTTTAGAATTGGGCGGCAATCCTACAGCCTCCGGTGGAGCGGGTGCCCCTTATACAATATTATGGTCTACAGGTGAAGATACACCTAATATCACAGTAACACCAACGATAAATTCCACTTATAGTGTTACAGTCACAGATGCCAATGGTTGCGAAGATGTAGATGATGTAATTGTCAGTGTATCGGGAGTACTCACCGTAAGTATCTTACCCAACCCAGCAGTCTATTGTCTTTCAGATCTGACAGGTAAAACTTTATCTGCCAATGTTAACAGCACTAATTCGCCATTTACTTATAAATGGACCACTCCTTGGGGAATATTTGACACCCCAACGATTCTAATCGGCGCTACGATGGCTGGAACTTCCCAGATCACTCTCCAAGTGACTGATGCTTATGGCTGTCAAGGAATAGGAACGCTTAATCTAGTTATCAATCCTGCACCAAGCCTTATGTTTGTTAATGCTCCTACTGGACCATTGTGCCCATTGGAAAGTTTTCAGATCATAACAATTCCATCCTATACTCAGGGAACAATATATACTTCGAATCCTGCAGGATTTGTAATCACAGACGGTAATATTCTGACCGATCAAATGACACCAGGCGTTCAATATTGGTTTATAGCTACATATACAGATCCTCTGACAGGCTGCATCAGCAAAGATAGTTTTCAAACTGAAGTAATATTACTTGACGATCCGGTAATTACTCAGGCTGGCCCTTTTTGTGCAAATACCAATGGCCCTATCCAACTAATCGGAACGCCAACAGGTGGCACCTGGATAGGAAATGTATCAGCTAATGGAGAATTCTACCCGAATTCTTTTGGAGCAGGCATTTATAATATAGATTACATTATTGGCAGCGGTACTTGTACGAAACAGACTTCTACGACAATTACAGTTAATCCTAATCCAACACCTATACTTTATAACCTCACAAGTTATTGTACAAATGAAACGCCAAATCCTATACTGGTTTCAGACATTCCTGGAGGTACATGGTCTGCCCCTTTAAACAACTTTGGTGAAGTCCCATTAAACACTTTGGCTCCAGGAATCTACAATTTCACTTACACTGTCACTGTAGACGGATGCGTAGGAAGCCTTAATGACAACATCATCATAGCAGATCAGCCAACTGCCTCCTTAATCCAAACTGGAGTAGTCTGTAATGCTGATCCGGGGATGGAAGGAAAATCAAAATTAGATCTGGATGACTTTATTACAAGCGGTAGCTCAACAGGAATATGGAAAGAAATCGCACCACTAAGTGGAGCTGTAACCTTCGGCAACAATATATATGACTTTACAGGTGTAACCAATGGCACAATAGCAACTTTCTCTTATACTTTAACTGCTGCACTGCCATGTGCTGATTTCATAGATACCGTAAGTATAACTGTAGATGACAATTGTGATTGCCCGAAAATTCAATTCGGCCAGGCAAATCCACTCTGTAATAACAATGGATTACTTGATTTGAATTCACTCAAGATCAATGCTGCAAGTGGTGATTGGACTTTAATTACTGTGCCATCCGGAAGTAACCCGGCCACATTGATTGGATCCACTTTTGATGGAACAGGAAAGGATGCAGGTACATATGTCATGAGATATACACTTAATCCTCTTCCTACGAATGTTATTTGTCCGACATATGCTGATATCAGCATTACATTAAACCCTCAGGTAGTCTATACTTTAAAACCTGAGATTAAAGTTTGTAATAATGCCCCCAATCCACCTTCAGTTAAAACACAGGTTAATCTTAGTGACTTTTTTGTCGGCCAATCAGTGATTGGCACTTGGAATAATGATGATAATGTAGGCACTAACATTTCAGGTACTACTTGGGATTTTACAGGAGTAGCGATAGGCACTTATAAATTTACATTTACATCCTCTAATGCGATCGCACCATGCCAAAATCTTGCAACCACTGTTAATATAATAGTTACAGAAAATTGCAATTGCCCTGAATTGACATTGAATGTACCTTTGACAACAATTTGTTCTGATCAATTAGCGCTGATCGATCTATCCACATTTATAACTTCAGCTGAGACCGGTACATGGAATATTATAAAAAATCCATCCGGCATCGTGAATATACCTATACCCGGAGGCAACTTTGACCCTACCGGCAAAGCGACAGGTAATTACGAGATTAAATTTGAGATCAATATAAGTCCTCCCGATGATTGTGACAGTGTCCTGATTCTTAACATCGAGATTGTTCCAGAACTGGTATATGCTTTACTTCCCGATGCGACAGTATGTAATATTGATCCAAAATCAAATGGAGCCAATGAATTGGACTTTTCAGGAAATTCTATCTGGTCAAGTGCTTCGATAGCAGGAAGCTGGACGGATACAGATGGATCTGGAGCTATACAAAACGGCAATATTTGGAACTTTAATGGGGTTCCTACTGGGGTTTATACATTTACTTTTACACCTTCTGGAGCTCAGACTCCTTGTACCAATAACCCTCAAACCATTGAAATCACTGTAGTAGACAATTGTGCCTGTCCTGATCTTCCTGTCCTCACTCCTATTGCTGCAATTTGTAACAATACAACAAGTATTAATTTGGTCGTACCATCAGGAGCTACCGGAACATGGACATTCAAGTCCATCCCGGCTGGCAGTAATCCTGCAGTCATCAACGGCAACACATTGGAGGTCAATGGCAAGGATTCAGGCATGTACAGATTAAGGTTTAAATATGACAATATCAGTGCGGGATGCCCTGATACAGGGTTTGTTAATTTCACACTTGATGAATACAAATACGCCGGAATTGCGAATAATACCTTAAGTTACTGTGAGAGAACCGCTTTGATTATTGACCTTATGGATGAGATAAATGGAGAAGATCCAGGAGGCGTATTGACGGAAGTTGGACCTAACACTGCTGGTGCTGCTTTAGTTGGTAGTAATCTTAAAATCAAGGATCTATCACCTGGTGATTATATATTCCAGTATAAATTTAATAATGGTGGAGTCTGCCCGGCAAGTTCTGCCGAAGTAAATATTAAAGTATTTGAAAACCCAATTGCTGATGCCGGTATCTCACAAGAATTAACTTGCGAGAAAGCAACAGCAACAATTGGTGGAAGTAATACAAGTACCGGTCCAAACTTCACCTACTTATGGACAGAAAAAGATAATAAAATTATTCCTAATCCTACTGCACCAACTCTATCAGTTTCATTGGATGGTACTTATTATCTGCTGGTCACCGAAACAAAAACTGGATGCATTGCAAGAGACACTGTAGTGATCACTTCTGATCCTGACCGCCCTCAAGGTATTGAAATTGAGAGAGATGGACCTACTTGTTTTGGTTATAAAGATGGATATATCAAGATCACAAAGATCGAAGGTGGAGCTCCTCCCATCCTTTATTCATTCAATGACGGACCATATTCTTCAATTAATTCGTGGATCAATCTTTCAGGAAGTACGAATGTGATCAGGATTAAAGATGCCAATGGTTGTACACTTGTACTTGATGATATAAATCTAATAGAGCCCCCTCTGGTGACAATTGAACTTGGAAATGATACAATTATCAATATTGGCGATACTGTTCTGATCGATCCCGAAATCTCGATACCCGATGAAGATATAGGCACTATCACTTTTAGTTCTGCATTTGATTTTATTAACTGTGCAGGTTGCTTTGAAATTACTGTATTTCCAAATCAAACTACTGAATACACAGTGGAGGTTAAGGATAAAAATGGATGTAGCGATGTTGATACCAAAAAAATTATTGTCAAAAAAGGTGTAAATATTTTTATTCCAAACATCTTCAGTCCAAATGGAGATGGAAACAATGACAGGGTAATAATTTCAACCAATTCAAAGGAGATTAAAAAGATCAATTCTTTCCAAATTTACGATCGTTGGGGAGAAAAAATGTTTGAAGCTTTGAATTTTGAACCCAATAATCCAGCTGTAGGTTGGGATGGAAATCTCAAAGGACAGAAATGTAATCCTGCTGTATATGTCTATTGGGCAGAGGTAGAATTATTCGATGGAACAAGACAAATATTGAAAGGGGATGTTACACTAATTAGGTAATTCACACTCACAGATCAAAAACATGGGTAGAAGTAAATGATGCTTCTACCCTTTTTTTATTCTTCTGCCCCCGCTGGCGCGAGTTTTCAACTCGTGCCGTCCCTATATACTAATCAATAAACCCACTCATTCCTCCGCCAACCTCACCACCAAGCCATCACAAGCCCGATTAACCGGTATCTGACAAGACAACCTGGAATTCAATTTGAAATTGGGAACTTGATCCAACATTAATTCTTCATCCTCCCCCATTGAATCCAGAGCATCTCCTCCTTCTTCAATAAGTACCTGACATGTGGCACAGAGTGCCATCCCTCCGCAAGTCGCCATAATCGGCAAACCATCCGCTTTACATAGTTCCATAAGAGAAATACCTATCCCATCAGGTACTTCATAGTCATGCTGCTCTCCATGACGATCTATGACAGTAATTTTGATTAAATCGTCCATTCGTCGTTTTTAGTCTGAAAGATCTGATTGATATGCTTTTCGATATTCTGGCTAATCTTTGTGATCGGTAAGTCATTGCTGTCATCACCAAACGGGTCTTCTATTTCTTCTGCTATTAATTCCATACTCGCAAGTACATAAAATACCATCGCAACTATTGGAGCAACATAATACCCAAGTAAAAAAACATATCCAAAAGGCAAAGTCATTATATAAATGAATATAAATTTCTTAATAAATGCACTGTATGAATAAGGAATAGGCGTATTTTTTATGCGCTCACATCCTCCACACACATCAGTAAATTGTCCAAGATCCTTTAACAAACTCTGAAAGTGCCAATCATCTATCTTGTTATTCTTTCGCATTTTAAAAAGTTTGTCATGCATCAATAATGCCACATGATTTGGCTCATGATCACTATTTACGAAATTTGCAAACTCCGGATGCTCTTTCTCATCAAGGACAAATTGAAGACCTTTACTGATCAGATAAGTTCTTAATGTGGCAGCATATAAAGGGATCATCTTTCGGTAAAATTCCTTGGTTTCTTCATCCAAATTGCTATCTGATGCAATTTTAATAGCCAAATTCCTACTTACATTGACAAGTTGCCCCCAAAGTTTTCTACCTTCCCACCATCGATCATAGGCTGTATTCGTGCGAAATACGAGAAGAATTGAGATCGCAAAACCCAGCAAACTATGCATTATGGGTATATTTTTTATCCAAGGATGATCAGTAATATCCAGATATTCTTGTTCCCAATAGGCTATAGCAATTGAATATAAAGCGATAACTAAAATCATTGGACCAAGCTTACGGAGGGTGTCCGATTTGTGGACTTTAAGTATAAAAGTAAACCAATCTTTAGGGTTGTAAATCAGCATTAAATCAAATTTTAAAAGATAAATGTAGAGAATATAAATTTTTGAACCGTGATTATTCTATATTCGTTAATAATTTTAATCTTCCAAACAGATTTATTGATTGTATTAATAAATCTAATTGAGTATTTATTTCCTTTACAATCTGTTCATTATCTATTTAAAAAATAATTTATGGCTTTATCAAATGTCAATCCATTGTCAACTTCCAGTTGGAAATCCTTACTCAATTCTGCAGAACGCTTGAATTCAAAACATATTTCCGAACTTTTAAATAAGGACAGTGAACGATTCCAAAAGTATTCATATTCATTGGAAGATATTTTATTTGATTTTTCCAAAAATAAAATTGATGCTCAAATAGTTAACGATTTAAAGTCTCTTGCACACGAAGCCGGGCTATCAGAAGCTATAAAAGCTATGTTTGACGGAGAGGCAATTAATCGAACTGAAGGTAGAAGTGTATTACATACAGCTTTGAGGAATCAGGGTGATCTACCCGTTTATAGTGAAGGCAAAAATGTCATGCCTGAAATCAGGGTTGTTTTAAGCAAAATGAAAGAATTCTGTAAGCGCATACATACTCAGCAACATAAAGGGTTTACAGGCAAACCTATTCGCCATATCGTCAATATCGGAATTGGGGGAAGTGATCTGGGACCGGTCATGGTAACGGAAGCCTTAAAGCCGTATTGGGTCGAGGGGATAGAAGCGCACTTTGTTTCAAACATAGATGGAACCCACATTGCAGAAGTATTTAAAAAAATCGATCCTGAGACAACGCTTTTTCTTATCGCTTCTAAGACATTCACCACTCAGGAAACAATGACGAATGCTCATACTGCCAGAGAATGGTTTTTAAAATATGCTGGTGATGAAAAGTACGTCGCCTTGCACTTTGTAGCACTTTCGACCAATTCAGCGGGTGTAAAAGCATTCGGAATAGATCCGGACAACATGTTTGAGTTTTGGGACTGGGTAGGAGGACGATATAGCTTGTGGAGTGCAATTGGTTTGTCAATAGCTTTGACCATAGGTTTCGATAATTTTGAGAATATATTGAAAGGAGGCTTTAGTGCTGACGAACATTTCAGAACCACCGAATTTGAAGATAATATTCCTGTATTAATGGCCTTAATAGGCATCTGGAATTGTAATTTTTTGGGTGCACATACAGAGGCAATCTTGCCTTATGATCAATATATGCATCGATTTGCAGCCTATTTCCAACAAGGAAATATGGAGAGCAATGGAAAA
Organism: Candidatus Brachybacter algidus; assembly: GCA_016711705.1. Classification (GTDB taxonomy): domain Bacteria; phylum Bacteroidota; class Bacteroidia; order Chitinophagales; family Saprospiraceae; genus Parvibacillus; species Parvibacillus algidus. The sequence continues at coordinate 1,360,645 of JADJSK010000001.1, forward strand.
TCTGTAGATAGAAATGGTAATCCAATTCCATATGAAACGGGACCTGTCATATGGGGAGAGCCTGGCACCAATGGTCAACATGCATTTTACCAACTTATACATCAGGGGACAAAGTTAATACCTTGTGATTTTATCGCACCGGCTATATCTCATAATCCATTACCGGAGCATCATGACATACTTTTGAGCAATTTCTTTGCACAAACTCAGGCACTTGCCTTTGGTAAAAACCTGGTCCAGGTTAAAAAAGAGATGGAAAGTTCAGGTGCAGATGAAGCAAAAATAGAGGCTATAGCGCCTTTCAGGGTTTTCAGCGGAGATCGTCCAAGTAATTCTATACTTATCAAAAAGATCACACCTTATACACTAGGGCAGCTGATAGCTATATATGAACATAAGATATTCACTCAAGGAGTCATCTGGAATATATACAGTTTTGATCAATGGGGCGTAGAATATGGAAAACAGCTGGCTAATAATATACTTCCTGAACTAAAGAATAACTCAGAAGTGACAAAGTTTGACTCTTCAACCAATGGATTGATCAATGCATTCAAAAAAGCAAGAAAAATATAGTTTACCAGTCTTTTTTCAATAATACACGATAGGATAGAAATCCGAAAAGAACTGCATAAATGCAGCACATACCTATGTGATTCCAAGGAATTTCAGCTGCGATATCTTTTCCTTGTCCCATAAGTGCCTGAATGGTACTTAATCTTGCTACAGGAATAGGTATAATGTTGGACATGCTAGTTAGTGGCAAATAATCACTAATTACCACTTTGTTAATAACGGCCTGAGGACTTTGCTCAAACATATTCATTGTGGCCCACTTCTCTATTCCGTTGACTATTTTTTCAGCAAACCACCAAAGAAACAAAAGTATGAATGTAAATGCTGATTTCCTTATAATGATTGATAAGAATAAGGCAAGCATCATGAATGCAACTAATTTGACAAAATAACCGACTAAGAAACCAATTTCAGCAAATCGATAATCCGGATTAGTGATCGTATTGTATTTCAATCCAAAAATAAATGAAAATACAAATACCAAAATGGTAGAAACCAGACTTAGTATAACAATAGTATAAATCTTAGAAAGTAAAAATTCCTTCCTACTCAGTCCATCTATGACATTCTGTTTGAAAGTGCCATTCTGGAATTCATTCACTACGGTTGTGATAATGATAAAAGCTAAAAAAACTTTAATCAATGCCGTAAAATAAGTTGTAAAATTCCAAATCTGTGGAAAATTAAAGATGCCTTCTTTCACAAGGTCGATCTCCTTCCCTGCCAATGAAAACTTTTGTGTACCGAGCATTATAAGGCCAAAAAGAAAAAGGCAATAAAGAAGAATAAATATTCTTGCTACTTTGTAATTATATATTTTAAGCCATTCAAGCTGTATTAATCGAATCATAGTTTTGGTGCTTTTTCAAAAAATTTAATAATTAATTCTAACCTCATTTCACTAATTCCAGGAATTGTTCTTCCAAAGAATCCCGCTTCTTGACAAGGTGAGAAAGAGAGATATTGCTTTCAAATAAAAGCTTATTCAGATCTTCGGCAGAAATATCCTGTTCAATAGTAGCTCTGATCAACCCATTATTGTTTATGATTTTGTTGAAATTACCGGCTTTTTTCAAAGAGGCTTCAAGGAAATTCATGTTAGAAGCCCTGAGTTCAAAAAACCCTTTATTGTTGGTCATCCCATCTACGAGGCCTGAGTATAATGATCTACCATTTTTTAAAACTATCACATGGCTGCAGACTTTCTCAACCTCATCAAGTAAATGACTTGCAAGGATGATGGTGGTTCCATCATTTGCTATCTTTTGGATGATTTCTCTGATTTGGATTATACCCATTGGGTCGAGCCCATTAGTAGGCTCATCTAATATTAGCACTTCAGGATCATTAAGCACTGCGCTGGCAATAGCAAGCCGTTGTTTCATCCCAAGTGAATATGTCAAAAATTTATCTTTTTTTCTTTCAAGTAGTCCTACCAATGAAAGTTTCTCGTCAATTTTCTTTTGATCAACTCCTTTAATTTTAGCTGTGATTTCAAGATTTTGGCCTGCATTTAAATATGGGTAGAAATTAGGCCTTTCTATGATTGCTCCAATTCTCTTTAATGTTTGATGATCTGTACTTTCTCCAAACCATTTCCAGCTTCCAGAAGTAGCGTTAATAGTAGTCAGCAACATTCCAAGAGTTGTCGACTTACCGCTTCCATTAGGCCCAAGAAGCCCATAAACATTACCTTTTTCAACATTAAAGGAAATGTCATTCACTGCAGTAAGTCTTCCAAATTTCTTTGTGAGATTTTTAATTTCTAGTATATAATCCATTTTTTGAAATTTTGATTTGTAAATGTAATTTAATAATTATCACTAATTGTCATGTAAACTTATTCAATTATCATTTTTCGACCAAATTACATTTATAAAAGATGTTTTAGTATGAATGAACTAATCTCTATCCACCACCATAATCATGAGCCCTTCTATCACAAATAGTAAAAACCCAAAATATATTTAAATTGACATTCGAATAAAATATAATGTATATTTGCCTAATCACCGAATAGAATTTAATAAATCTAACCCTTCTCTCCTTTCATCTTTTTTACAAAGAATTTTTATCATTTGACGGACCTTAGTCTGATTCAAAACACATATCTATTAATATCTATAGAACAATGAAACATTTTCTATTTCTCACAATAATATTGGTAATCAATCCTTTGCACGCTCAACCATCCAGCTGGACTGACACAGGAATAGGTGGCGGCGGATCACTGTTTTCACCGACTATAAGTCCCTCCAACGCCAATATAATGTATATGCAATGCGATATGTCAGAGGTCTTTCACACGACTGATGCTGGTCTAACATGGGACAATGTGCATTTTAAACAATTAATTTCTACAGGTGGTAAACACAGAATGGAGTTTACAAGTGACCCTAACATCCTTTATACAGTCAATTTATCTTTCAACGAAGATCTCCAATATCCTGTCAAAAGCACTAATGGTGGCAATACCTGGAATACCATTAACGATCCAACCGATGGCGAAGTTTGGTCCATATTTGCGGATCCTTCCTCCACATCAAGAATCATTATTTCTTCCTATGACAAATTATATATAAGCACCAATGGTGGTTCAAGTTTTATAGAGAAATTCAGCGATGCTGATGCTCTTTTGATCTCCGGTGTATTCTGGGATGGCAATAACATTTTTGTCGGAACGAATCGAGGATTAGTTCTTTCTACTGACAGCGGATCCACATTCAACCTAGATCCATCCAATGGAATTCCTGCCAATGAAGGCTTTTTAAGTTTTACCGGATCAAAAAGTGGAGGAATCACCCGTCTGATGGGAACTACTGCATCTCAAAATGATCTTTACCCGGGGATGAATGCACTTGACATTGAATATTATTCTACCACATTAAAAAGAGATTTTGGTGTCACAAATTGGATATCTGCGACCGCCGGTATTGCCATAGATGATAACCTTTACTGCATTGCTTCGTCCATCAACAATTCTAATGTCTTTTATGTAGGAGGCACTGATCCTAATACTAGCTATCCGGTTATATATAAGACTATAAACGGAGGAATCAGCTGGACTCCAGTATTCCTTACCAACAATAATCAAAATATAGCCACAGGTTATAGTGGGTATCAAGGAGATGAGGATTGGTATTTTGGAGAGATTGTCTTTGGCTTGGCTGTTGCTCCAAACGATGCCAATACGGTCATTTTTACTGATTTTGGATTTGCACATATTTCTCAGAATGGTGGTACAAGCTGGAGACAGGCTTATGTAAATTCTGCTGACCAAAACCCTATGAACGCTCCCACCCCAAAAGACAAAGCATACAAGAACAATGGCCTTGAAAACACCTCTTGCTGGAACTTACATTGGAAAAAAGACAACTCAAATAATATTTTCGCAAGTTATACAGACATAACAGGAGTTCGAAGCTTGGATGGAGGCAGCTCATGGGCATTCGATTATAATGGCATTACCTATAATACAGTTTATCACGTAATAGAACATCCTGTCAATAATATATTGTATGCTGCAGTTTCTTCCGTCCACGATATGTATCAAAGTACTTATTTGACGGACGCAAAGATTGATAATGGGACAGGAGCAATTCTTTATTCTACCGATGGTGGGACAAACTGGCAAATGTTTCACAACTTCAATAAACCAGTAATTTGGCTTGCCATTGATCCTACCAATACCAATCGCATGTATGCAAGTGTAGTAGAAAGCACCGCCGGTGGAATTTACAAATCAGACAATATCAATGCGGGTGCAGCATCGTCTTGGGCTCTAACCACGGCACCACCAAGGACACAAGGACATCCATATAATGTAAAAGTTTTAAATGATGGGGTTGTTGTATCAACGTGGTCCGGAAGAAGAACTACGAATTTCACCGCAAGTTCCGGGGTATTTATAAGTGCTAACCAAGGTTTGAGTTGGATTGATGTTTCTAAAAATGATGATATGTATTACTGGACCAAAGATATCACTATAGATCCCAATGATATAAGTCAAAACACCTGGTATGTAAGCGTGCATAGCGGGTGGGGAGGCGCCGCGAATGACAAAGGTGGTCTATACAAAACTACTAATCGTGGAGTATCCTGGACGAAATTTTTTTGATTCTTATAGGGTTGAATCTTCAACTGTAGATCCCGTCAATGCTAATAATATATATGTGACAACTGAAAGTGAAGGACTATGGTATAGCTCAAACGCTACAAACCCCAATCCAACATTTACACAACTTCTTCAATACGACTTCATGCACCCTTTGAGAGTAGTTTATAACCCATTCGATCCTACTAAATTATTTGTCACAAGTTTTGGGAATGGCATCAAAAGTGGAATTACTTCTTCTATACCTCTCCCAATCGAGATTTTGTCTTTTAATGGAATAGCATTAGAAAAATACAATTTGATATATTGGTCGACTAACCAAGACCCAAACATAAAGTCATTTGATCTACAAAAGTTAAATAATAAAGGTGAATACAAAACGATCTCAATACTAAAAGCCAAAGAAAAAAAAGCAGATAAAATAATGTATGAGTTCAAAGACTTTAATTTGGAGGCGCAAAATTATTATAGATTAATGTCTACCGATAATAATGGAAGTATTAATTATTCAGCAATTATAAATATCTCTAAACCAAACTATTTGTTCAATATTTCCGAAATATATCCACAACCAGTTAGCGATGGATTTAAGTTTGAAGTATATAGTTCCGAAGAATCAAAGCTATATATTGAAGTTTACAATACCCTGGGAAATAGAATCTATTCATTTGTAAACATGGTTCACAAAGGAAATACCAGGATGGAAATAGACACTAAAGGATGGAAAGCCGGTGTTTACGCAATGTGTATTAAAAACGAGGAAGATGCACGAATTACAAGAAAAATCATCAAGTAAAAGACAATGATTCTATACTAGAGCGGAGATTCAAAGAGGGTTATCCTTTAATTCAAAACACTAATCACCTTATAGCCATGACTAAAAGGGCGCTTACAAAATAGATTATCCAGAAGTAAAATTTAATATAGGATAATAATTTCTATTAATCCTTTGTTAAGCCCAACAAACCGGAATCTTTTGATTGAATGACTGAATGGTGATGAAAATTAGAAAAATCCACTTCAAGCAAAAAATCTTCAGCTTTTTTCGCAGTGAGAAATCTGTGAGCATCAATCTCGAAAATTTGATCATGTAGCTTTAATGAAAAAATACCATATTGAATGGTTTCATCATCATTTTTCTTATTCCGAAAGTATGGATAACATAATGAATAATCTATCAGTTCTCCTTCTTTATTTAATAAAAGTTCCACTACTTGACCTGACTTGACAAATTGAGCACTTTCAAGCGCTAAGTTTTGTTCGAAAGACATAATGCTAATTTTAAAAAAAGTAATAAACAAACCATTACTTTACCATCATAAAGTAATACTCAGGTATAACATCTGAAATTACATATCATGTAATCCTTATGCAAAAACCAAGAAAATGTTTATTTATAAAAAATATTGTTCAAGACAAAAATAAACAAATTATTATACAATCCAAAATATTTATTTAGTAAAAAGGAATACCATCAATTATTAAGAAAATATCCCAAACTATATGAAAAGATATTATTAGTAACTCAAGTTTCGGCAGTCAAATTCGTTTCTTCTAAAGATAAATTTAAATTTTAATAAAATGTTAGATGTTAGAAGGTAGATTTTAGATGGCTCTCCATCAATCACTTGGATATTTTTTCTATTAAGCCCATTAAAGAAAAAATATGAATCAATTGACTAAACTCCATCTAACATCTAACATCAGCCATCTGCCTTTGTTTCTTAACTACCGAAACTTGAATTAGAAAGTTATAATGTCAAAGTATTAAAACAAAGCCAATCGGCTAAATAAACAATAAGATAAACGACTCATAGAATTATATTCCCACACTGTCCATATTAAGTATTTTTTTTAATTTTTAGGTATAAGCGCTAAACTTCAAAAACTGTATTAATAATTCCAAAATATCTCTGAGTAAGGGTCGCTTTCTAATAGTTTCAAACACTTAACTATACTACTGGTAGCTAATTTAAAATTTTATGCATTTTACCATCATCAACCTTTGCGTTAAATTATTAATAAACAATAAGTTAACTATAGCTTTTGCAGAAAGCATTACAGCAGGTAGACTTACATATGATTTTTCTACAATTGACAATTCTGTTGCTTTCTTGAAAGGTGGAATAATTTGTTTCTCGAATGAGACCAAAGATCAGCTCCTCTATAACCCCGCCGAAATAACCAAAAAGGCAAAGTACTCTTCACTAGAAGCAACGGAGGATATGGCAAGAGGACTAGCTCGGCTTATACCTTCTGCTCAAATTCATGTAGGAGTCAATGGATCGAATCTTCCGGGTGATTCCGAAGTCATTGGCGACCAAACCGGAACAATTTATATCTGCGCATTACTAAATTCAGAAATCTTGTTTTCCCGCGAATTTCAGTTTGATGGAACCAAAGAGGATATTATTAACCAAACGATCATTCACGTAGCTTACTTTTTAAGACATTATCTTGAAAACAAACAAATACAATTAAATTATACTGCTTAAATTAATGAAGGAGCCTGATCATATTATTGAAAGAAAGAAAAATATTTTGTATTAAATGTTTAATGCAACAATTGAGCATTTGGCCTAAGACCATTCATGTATATGATTGCACACCAAATACAATAATTTGAAAAAATTCATCACTTATCTCGAATCAAAGCGAAGTGCCTAATATTCTTAAGTATCAATGAAATTAGAAATACATAAGAAAGAACTCCAATCGAAGTTTCAAAAGTAGGTTCGAAAATCATAGTGATAAAATATAAAAGCATCATCAATAAAAGTGGAAAGCTTTTTCTATTTGATGGATTTAGTAAGGGGGTGACCAAGCCTAATAATAAAAATATTAGACTGAGCATTCCACCGCAAACGGCAGTCAATAAAAATTGATTATGCGGTATTTTAGAGACTGGAAGATTCAATTTTATCGCATTTTTAGCCAGTGAACTGTCCATATCTCCGGATCCAACTCCTAATAAAAAGTTTTGCTTCCAAAGGTCTAGTCCATTGATTAGAGAATAACCTCTTTCACTGTCAGAGTATGTTTGACCATTTCCGGATTTATATTGATTCCAATCCCAAACCATGTAATTCACTTTTGTGTTGACGGAAGGAATTAATCTGTAACTACCAAATGCAGTAATCAATAAGACTAAACTTGCTGCGACAAGTATTTTATAATTCTTAGTCTTAATTGTATCATATAGTAAAATGGACATTGTGCCAATAGCTGTCACTAACCAAGCTGTCCTGATCGACAAAAATACGATACTAAAAAAAAGAATTGGAATTCCCATTAAAAGAAATTTTCTCGAAGCACCAGAATAAAATCCATTAAGTAATGCATATAGGCAACCTATGAAAGTTAAACTCATGAACATGCCAAAGCGAATATGAGGGATTGGTGTAGGAATTGGCTGGCCGCCATCCAGGGCTTTTGAGATTGCAGTATAATCGTTAAAGTAAACTAATACGATCAGAATCGAGACAATCAATGCACTACTTAATGCGTACAATAAGTAATTCTTATAATGTGAAATCTTCAATTGAGGCGAGAACATGAGTATGAGTGGAATAAGGAGAAATCCTATATATAGTCTAAAACGGATCATCGCAAACCCTGTTTCTTCGCTTCCAATAAACGAAGTGACAACACTTAATAATAAAAATATGGAAGATGCAAATGTTAATTTATTTCTAGAAAAAGAAGAAAGCAAATCTTTCCTACTAAAATGAAATGCATTCAATAAAGAAGCTGAGCCCATTACTATCATTCCGAGTGCTATCGCGAACCTACTTGTAAACAATCCTGCTATCGTAATATAAATACCGGTATTAAATCCCCAGGCCGCAATCTTTCTGAAAGAACCAAAATTATCGACAATGAATTTAATAACCTTCAATCTTAGTATTTTGTCTATAAAGCAACCGGGCGATTCTTCTGAATTATTCTATTTTAATTTCATCTGTAAAAAACCATGTTTGAGCACCGGGTAGCGTAAACCATTCCGGGGCTGTTTTATTGGCTTCTATTTTAACAGTGAGATATTTTACGTAAAGTGATTTTTGTCGTCTCTTTTTCTTTATATATGTGCTACTCAACTTGGCAAGAAAATCAGATGTGATAGGTATCACAAAATGCTTTTTGATATTTCTTTGATCAGTTTTGAGAGAAACATGAGTGACACTGCCCACTTCAAACATTTTGCTTTTGTCATCCCCAACGAATATTGTAATTTTATTAGGCAGAAAGATCCATGAATCATAATCCTGCAAGGCCGAAATATCGATGGAATTAATGATTCTTTTGGCTCCAAAGCTAAATGTAAAGACAACATCCTTGCCTTGAAAGCCCAACAATTTATCTTCAGCATAACTTAAGTTGCCTGTATCCAAATCTACAAGTTCATCCAGGCCATCAAATGTATATTTAGGATCAGGCATTGGATCCGCTTCTATACTTTGAAGATTGTTTCTCAATACAGCTTTTTGCACAGTGACACTTGACCACTCAGAGTTATACTTTGTTACAGCTTTTATCAAAAATACCCCGGCTTCTTTTATCTGTATTAAATCTTTATACAAAATTCCATTTGTCTTTGGATCATCACCATTGATCGTATAATAAAGATTTGCAGATTCATTATCTGCGAGCAATTCTATATCGATTTGATTTCTATTTAATACAGGATAAATGAGGATATCAGGTCTGCTTACAAAAAACTCCTTTTTTATAGAATTATTAATCGATGAATCGGCGGAAGTAAAAATATTTTTACTGATAGGAATGATAGAATCGTTGCAATTGACATTCAAAATATCGCCGATGAGACTTAAAACATCATCAATTGCAATAATGTTATTTGGTTCCTGAAATTCAGGAATGGAAGGACCTTTAATGATAATAGGGGTTTGTTTATAAATTTCAGTTTCAGAATATTTATGAGCTGCATTGCCATCAGTCAGGACGATCACCGTGGTTTTATCCCATTTTACTTTTTCCTGATAACTCTTAAAAACGATGCCTATGAGGCTATCAATCGTAGAAAGTTCATTGATCTGATCTCTGTCTAAGTAGTTAGCTTTTGGGCTAAATGTCCTGAATGACAAAAAAGAAAACCTTACTCCAAATCCATTATTAGAATTAATAAAATCCTTAACCATCGATTCATTGGACCTGAAATTTTTACGATATACGTTAAATGCTCCTTTGATAGTGTCATTATAAATACCTACTGTATTTAAAGAAGATTGAAAAAGAGCTAAGGAATCATAACAAGCAACCATTTTTCCAAGTTTTCTGCGAATATTGCTGCGTGGGCGAGTCGCTGAAGCAATATCGGAAGGATCTCGATATTCTATTCCTCCAAGAAACCCATTTTTTATTAGAAATTTTAAGTTGGGAGCATATGCCCGCTCCAGCATTTCAAAAGTCAAACCCCTTACCTCAAGAATAAGTATATTATTTTCTGCTGGTTTAACATACTCCGCTCGAGTAACCTGAACCATTATCAGAAGAAATAATAAAATGCTTGTTCGCGGAAGAATGGTCGTTCTAAGAATGTGAATTAATAATTTCATTTAATTTGGTTAAAATGCTTCTTTTAATTTTTTTTCTTCAAGGCGAACAATTCATCCCTATACTGAGCTGCAGATATAAAATCTAAGTCCTTCGCAGCTTTCTTCATTTTATCTTCTGTCTCCTTCAAAAGCGCATTCAACTGCTCCGTATTCATCATTGCGATCACCGGATCTGCTGCAATATCTGGTTTTTCAGCCTCCTGGTAATAATTTTGTTGTCCCTTACCTCTTATGTCGAGAATGGATTGTCTAGACATAATCTCTTCACGGGTTTTGGCAAGTGTCTGAGGAATTATATTATGCTTAGTATTATATTCCATCTGGATAGACCTCCGCCTATCCGTCTCATCAATAGTACGTTGCATAGAATCTGTTACTTTATCAGCATAAAAAATAACTTTTCCATTTACATTCCTAGCTGCCCGACCTGCAGTCTGGGTTAATGAACGAGCATTTCTTAAAAAACCTTCTTTATCAGCATCAATTATAGCGACAAGTGACACTTCCGGCAAATCCAGACCCTCGCGCAACAAATTAACACCAACAAGCACATCAAACTCACCGATTCTAAGATCTCTTAATATCTCGACCCTTTCCATGGTATCCACTTCAGAGTGGATGTATTTTGTTTTGATCTGTAAGTTTTGGAAATATCTGGCCAATTCTTCTGCCATTCTTTTAGTCAAAGTGGTCACAAGGATCCGTTCATTTCTTTCGACCCTGACAGCCACTTCTTCGAGAAGATCGTCTATCTGATTGATACTTGGCCTCACTTCTATAGGAGGATCGATCAAACCCGTAGGCCTTATAAGCTGCTCTACTATATCTCCTTCCGTTTGCTCAAGCTCATAATCACCTGGAGTAGCTGAAACAAATATAACCTGATTTATAAGTGTTTCGAATTCATTGAAATTCAGAGGCCTGTTGTCCATAGCAGAAGGAAGCCTAAAACCATAGTTTACCAAATTAACTTTTCTAGATCTGTCACCCCCCCACATACCTCGAATCTGAGGAATAGTCGCATGGCTTTCATCAATCATCATCAAATAATCATCAGGGAAATAATCCAACAGGCAGAAAGGTCTGGCGCCAGGTTCTCTGCCATCAAAGAACCTTGAATAGTTTTCTATGCCGGTGCAGTATCCGAGCTCTTTGATCATTTCGAGGTCGAACTGAGTGCGCTCATGGATTCTTTTGGCTTCAAGGAATTTATTTTCTGTTTCCAGGTAAGATTCATGCTCTTGAAGTTCATGCTCAATCGTGCGGATTATCTCTTGCAGCTTGTCCTTGGGTGCGACATACAAATTGGCTGGAAATACTGCCGCTACGTCCATCTTCTTGATTGGCTTACCAGTCTCGATCTCTAGCATCTCAATTTCCTCTATTTCATCACCATAGAAATGAATACGTAAGCCATGATTCACATAGGATAACGCAATGTCTACGATGTCACCTTTGACCCTGAAATGTCCTCTGGTAAGTGCTGACTCTGTGCGGGCATATAGACCATCTACTAACTTGTAAAGAAAAGTGTTTCGTGACACCATCTGACCTTTTTCAATCCGTATGATGCTGTTTTTATAATCGTCAGGATTTCCCATACCATAAATACAAGAGACAGAAGCTACAATTATAATATCTTTTCTTCCGGACAACAAGGAGGAGGTGGCACGAAGACGAAGCTTGTCAACTTCTTCATTGATCATCAGATCTTTTTCTATAAAAGTATCTGAGACAGATAGATAAGCTTCAGGTTGATAATAATCATAGTATGAAACAAAATATTCTACCGCATTGTCAGGAAAAAACTCTTTGAATTCACCATATAGCTGAGCCGTCAGCGTTTTGTTATGAGTCAGAATGAGTGTCGGCTTATTCAATTCCTTTATGACATTAGCCATAGTAAAGGTCTTGCCGGAACCTGTAACACCAAGCAATACCTGAGCTCTATCCCCACGAGAGATACCTTCCACAAGCTTTTTTATTGCCATAGGTTGGTCTCCTGTTGGAGAAAATTTAGATTCAAGTATAAAACTCATCAGAAATTATTTTTGTGGCGTTCAACCTTTTCAAAACTTGTGAGGTAATGTTTAGTTTTGGATTAGTAAGGAGGATATTTGCCCCTTCAGTATAACCGAGGATGTAATCAGCCTTATATTGATCTAGATAAACCTGAAGCTCTTTTTTCATCCTTTTATTTAACTCTTCCTGGATCTTATTAGTTTTCTTTATTAACTCATCCGAAAGTTTTTGCTCTTGCTCAGCAAGTGCCTGTTGCTTTTCACCAAGCCCCTTTTCAATTGTTTGTGCCTGCTGTTGTGTAAGCTCTCCGGCCTGAGCTTTTTTCTGATAAGCCATAATCTCATCCTGCAGCACCTTTGCCTTAGCTTTTAAACTTGCTTCTGCCTGTGCACCCTGTTTTTCCATGATGGATTTTTGGGTCTTTATATAATTGTATTTTTGATTAATGGTGTCAATGTCTACATAAAGAACATTAGAGCCCAGGCCTTCTTCAGAAACCGGTGCTTCAATTGGACTTACAGTTACTATTGTATCTTTACCCTCAGGAGTTTTAACAGAAGTCATCTGTTTAGGTTGATTAAAATGCAAATAATAAAGAATTCCTACAGCAATTATTAAAATACCGTTAAGAATCAAAGACAAATTTTTCATTAATATTTTTTTATCGTTTTATTAAATATAGAAATAGACAAATTCTAACGCAGACTATATGATTCAAAGTGTAAAAAGCTACAATGACCATTCTTGAAAATCAATTACAAATGTAATAATTTAACAGAAGTAATAGATCGTGTCCATATATAGAATGAAAATTACTTCCATAATAGCTGCTCACGTCGCCTTAATATGTATATTAATCTATTAAACATTATATTCGGCAACAGATGGCCTAACTTTGTCATTTTATAGAAAAAAATTTTGTGGAAGACCAGATTAAAAAAAGATTTTTTATTTTATATAGACTATTAACTTCAAAAATTGTCTATCATACTGCTTTTTGGTTAAGCTTGTTCATATTACTATTTCTTTCTAAAAACTCTTCAAATCCAGCTCACTTAAGTATTATACTCCAGATTGGACAGATCTCCTTTTTTATGGTACTTGTCTATTTCAATATATACTATTTAGTTCCAAAGTTTCTGAGCACCAACAAAATTTTTATTTACTTAATAAACCTACTTGCTCTAGTGATCTTAGTGACCTGTGCAAGAGTGGTTTTAGAATTTTGGCTGTATACCGGAAATTATGATAAACAAAATGACGTGTTGTCTTTTGGGCAAATCGTATTTTTTATATTACACTTCTTTATTGCACTCGCTTCAACAGTATTTGTGATCAGCTCGCAATGGATCAGGAATGCCCGCGAAAAACAGGAATTAAAAACTGAACAGATCCAGACGGAATTAAAATTTCTCAAATCTCAGATCAATCCGCATTTCCTATTCAATATTCTTAATAGCCTTTATGCTCTCACTCTAAAGAAGTCAGATATGGCGCCGACGATGGTGATAAAGCTCAGTGAAATGATGCGCTACATGCTCTATGAATGTAACGAAAAAAGAGTACCCCTTGAAAAAGAAATCAATTATCTGCGCAACTACTTAGATCTTGAAAAATTAAGGATTGGGAACAAAATGGACGTACATCTAAATGTCACAGGAGATCAGGAGAATAAATTTATAGCACCTCTAATCTTTATTAACTTTGTAGAAAATAGCTTTAAACATGGCGGCATCAATGGCTCCAACCCAAAGGGACATGTTTATCTGGATATAGATATCAAAGAAGACGAAATTCATTTCGTGTTGGAGAACAGTAAGCCGCTTCGAATGTCTGAGAATAAACTATTGAAAGCACCAGGCGGTATTGGGTTGAAAAATGTTAAAGACAGATTAGATCTTGTGTACAATAATAATTATAAAATAAAAATCAAGGAAGATGACGATATTTACAGCATTGACCTTGCATTACAATTGGATAATAAAAACTTAATTTAATTATGATAAATGTATTAATCGTAGACGACGAGCCATTAGCGCTGGATATTCTGGAGACTTATATTGAGCAGATGCCTGACTTAAGACTCATAGACAGATGCGAAAGCGCTCGTGAAGCTCAGGAGGTGCTAAATAATGAGAAAGTAGACCTGATGTTTTTAGACATTCAGATGCAGGAAGTGACCGGTATCGAATTTCTAAAATCTTTGGCAAACCCACCTGCGGTAGTATTCTGTACAGCATACCCTAATTTCGCAGTAGAAGGTTTTGAACTAAATGCGCTTGATTACTTACTCAAGCCAGTATCAATGGAGCGTTTCAGTAAGACCATTGCTAAAGCACGGGAAGAATTCAATACCACCCCGGTAATTAAGTATGAAACAAAGATGGCTGCCCCTGAGTATATCTTCGTTAAAGCTGATAAGAAACTCATCAAGATCAACTACGATGATATCCTTTACATCGAAGGGCTCAAAGACTATGTCATTATCAGGACGGATGTAACCAGGGTCATCACACTTCAGACCATGAAGAGTTTAGAAGAGAAATTGCCTCTGGACAAGTTCATCAGAATTCATAGATCTTTCATAGTTTCTATAGATAAGATTAATGCTGTGATAGGAAATATGGTCGAGGTTATAGAAAAAACCAGTCTAAACTCATTCCTATTGGCAAGAATTATCGGGACGAATTGACTGAAATGGTCAATCAGAATAAGCTCTAAGCATCTTTTTTAATACACTATAACTGAAGTTTCGGCGGTATAAATAAAACCTAAAAAGGTTGTTAGTAATCAAGCTAAAGTATAAATTAGAAGTTAGAAATTAGAAATTAAAAGTTAGTTCCACTTTAATGCTTTGCTTCCAAAATCAAAAAGGTAACAATAAGAGTGAAGAGTAAGCGGTGAAAACATATCCCCCTTGTTTGAGGGGGTCAAGGGGGAGTTATTACAAATTACTTTAATTACTTGATTCAGCACATTAAATTTAGTTATATAGGAGAAGCTTGCCCGACAAAGTGCAACGACGGCGAGCTTGCCCGACTAAAGAAGTTACGGCGGGGAAACTTCGATAATTGAGTCCACCAAATAAATCCATTTAAAAAAGTTTAGGTAAGTTAAAAACCAAACTAACTACCTGGTAAACAGATCTTTAAATAGATATATTTACAAATAATTACATATTTATATTATTGATTATCAAAGCAAAAAATCAACTTCAAAACTTTATCTCTTTAGTAATCTTAGATATTTACTTTATTTATTGACCCATTCGTTGGAAGTTGCATCGCTATCTAACATACGCTTGGTCGGATCAATTTTGATAGAAAAGATATCATTCATAGGAATATCTAAAGTACATTCATAGTTCGGATTCGTCCAATTCCAGGATGGAAGTGCTTTTAGTTTTGGCATATCTCTGTCACTCTTCTTAGGTTCCCTCATTAGGTCAACCGCTATAGTATAAAATACTTTTGTGCCATTTTTCATTTCGAAACAAAGGTCAATGGGCATAGGCATCTGAGCTCTTTTGCCAAGAACAATTGAAGTTCTAACCCCACTTCCATAAACTGTATCTATTGAATAATCAGGCAAGTCATTAGTATTTACCATATATTGATAGTACCAGCCAAGTTCAATATTGGTATTTTTCTCAATAATATTCATAAGATCAGTGCCTACCGGATGTTTAAACTTCCAGGTATTATAAAATTGCAGTAGAGATGCAGCAAGTTTATCTTCACCGACCACATAGCCCAACTGGCTTAGGAAAAGACAGCCTTTGACATAAGATGCTACTCCATAAGCCGCATTTGTGGTATAATGATCTGCATGAGTAGACAGAGGCTCAGCTCTTCCTGCCTTCGTAAAACTAATAAAGCGGCTAGCATCCTGTTCGAAAGGATTTGCTGAGGTCTCTCCAGGATACATCTTTTTAGATTTCAAATGTTCCTTTACTATTTCTTCAGCATAACTAGTAAATCCTTCATCCATCCAAGGATAAAGTGACTCATTAAAGCCAAGTACTCCCTGATACCAGGAATGCATCATTTCATGTACACAGACACTTATCAAGCCTGTGAGGTTCTGGTCACCCATCACCAAGGTAGCCATCGGATATTCCATACCTCCATCACCACCCTGGATGAATGAGTATTGCTTGTAGGGATATTGACCAAAACGTTGGGATGCAAATAAAATAGCCTCTTTCATGATAGGTTGGAGTGTCTTCCAATTAGCTGCAGATTTCATATCTTCTTTATAAGCAAATACAAGATCCAATCCGGGTGCTGCTGTTATTCTATCTATTTTATAATGAGGATCAGCAGCCCAGACAAAGTCGTGAACATTTTCAGCTTTAAAGTTATAAGTAGTGTATTTCTCTTTAGCTGCGCTTGCTTTTGCATCATCCTTTACAAATGGAGTTGATAAAGAAGAAACCTGAATACCAGTTCCTGCAATCTTAAAGCTATCCGGAACTGTAAGGAATACATTATAAGTACCCCACACTCCATAAAATTCACGACCAACATAAGGATCAGTTGCCCAACCAAATTTGTCATATTCTGCCATCTTAGGGTACCATTGAGCCATAGAGTATGCGATGTTCTCTTTATTATAACGACCTGTACGCCGGATCTGCACAGGGACCTGACATTCATATGCCATTGATAGGGTTACCTTTTTTCCAGGAAGTATAGGCTGAACAAGGTTAACAGTTAAGATTGTACCATTTACTTTAAAGCTCTTTATTTGCTTACCATTCTGTTGGATTGTTTTAATAAAATATTCACCGATCTCGTTAGGTTTTAGTTTCGAAATCCTGGTTCCTACTCTACTGTCAGGATCTGCAATCGTTCTTGAGCGAACATCCATCTCACTATTGGGCTGGAATGCATTAAAATAAAGATGATAAAATACCTGATGAAGGGTATCTGGAGAGTTATTTGTGTAAATGAGTTCTTCCGTACCGATCATTTTATGAACTTTAGGATCTAACGTAACTCTTATCGTATATTCAGCTTTTTGTTGCCAATAACCTGGTTGACTATGTCCGTAATTAGTCAAATTGAAAGAAATTAAGAAAACGAAGAGTACAATATATTTATTCATATGTCTTTATAATATCTGTGATGGTTGATAATATGCTTAAGGATTTATAAAACTCTAAATGTAGACGTAATGTTTTAATTTATCAGTAAACAATCTCTGCATTATTTAACAAAGCTGATAATTGTAAAATAATATAAAATTTATCACTTAAACTCATTCAAAGTAATATTTTGTTTTAATAATTTAAGAAAATACGCTTCGGAATGCCGTCTGATGGCGTAATAAAGAATACGCTATGGAACGCCGTTTGATGTCTTCAAGTTATCTGATGTTTTAGTCAATTAATGTTAACATGCCTAATACATGGGATAATTCATATAATTTTTCAAGAATCTTCAACCACATTCCATAATCATCGTTAACTTTACACTTGAGATATAGAATTCAAAATACAATTCTAAATGAACCCAAGTATTATAGACAAGATGGAAGAAAAACCTAATTTTCCAATGGATGCAGATTACTATATGGAGAATGGTTTTCTCGTGTTTACTGAGTCATATCATATCAAAAGAGGCTACTGCTGCGGTTCTTCATGCAGACATTGCCCATATGAACATGAAAATGTAAAGGTAGTCAAGCATGAAATTAAAAATGGTGCAGTTTAATAACCGATCTTCTTTTTAGACTTAGAAAAAGACTTTTTCAGATCTATCATTTTTAATGCAGTTGATGCCGCTTCTGACCCTTTGTTTCCCTTAGATCCGCCAGATCTTTCCTTCGCTTGTTCTTCTGTATTTGTAGTTAAAAGACCAAAGATAACAGGGATATCACTCATTAGCCCTAATTGCATTAATGCCGATGATACCGCACGATTTATGTGTTCATCATGCGTCGTTTCGCCTTTAATCACGCAGCCGAGACAGATGATGGCATCACATTTTTGATTTTCCATAATGAGTTTAGCACCCAAAGGCAATTCGTATGCTCCTGGAACTTCAATGCATACCAACTGATTTTCTTCAATACCAGCTGTCGTTAAAGTAAGCTTACAGGCTGACAATAAGGAATTAACGACATCAGGATTCCATTCTGTTGATACTATTCCGATCTTGAGATCGCCGGCATAGGCAGAGATATCTATTGTTTTAATACTAGTGTAACTTCCCATTCGCTTTTTTTCATTTTATATACAGCAATAACAAAAAAATCCGGTTGAAGTTTGAAATGAACTACAACCGGATCTATAAAGTACGAAAAAGAATTTTATTTCTTCTCTGCAGCCTTTAATTTTGCTCTTTCATAGAATACTTCGATGGCCGGAGCTTCCGGTGTCTGTGCATAATCGTCAAGTATTTTTTTATAAGACTTTTCAGCGTCTGACCATTTCCCCATTTTCTCCTGGAACATACCTAATTTCTTAAGCGTATAAGGACCTGTAACATCATTATCGGCTGAAGAAGCAGCCTTTTGATAGTTGCTCAATGCTTTGTCGTCATTTTTCTTTTCAGAATATGCATCCCCAAGACCCGCGTAAGTCATAGCAGGAGTGACATCACCGGATGGGTTATAATCTTCAAGATATTTGATAGCCTTATCATAATCATTCAAATTCAGGTAGCAGATTCCTGCATAGTATTTAGCAAGATTACCTGTTTCGGTATTTCCATAATTATCAATTATCTTAAGGAAACCAGAACCTCCTACACCAGGATTATTTAATGCCATTTGGAATGAATCTTTATCAAACATAAATTGTGCCTGGAACATCTGATCAACGGCCAGATCATTTTTTGGCTTAACAAAAAAGTTTTTATAAATAAAATAGCCACCGACTAATAGCACAAATGCCGCTAGGATGCCAATGATTAGATTTTTGTTTTTATCGATCATCGATCGCACTGAATTATATTTGTTTTCCATATGCTGCGGTCTTCCCGTAGATTTAAGATGTATGTTTTAAAAAATTTGCGCAAAGATAAAAGATTCTTTCATATATTTGTTTAAATACATCATTGTAATTTAGCGTCTTTAAATTTCTCACTAAAAATAGTCCTTAATAATATCATATGAATAATACGTTTATCGTTGCGAAGCGTGAATTTGTAACAAGAGCTTTCAAAAAGAAATTTCTTTTAATTACGCTTTTCATGCCTCTAATAATTGCTATATTTTCAGGAAGTATAGGATATATAATGTCTTATAAGAATGATACTTCCTTAAAGGTAATGCTGGTAGACCCTAATAACCTTATCCCTCCTAAAACAAACAGATGGGAAAATATTACTTTTCAGAGGACCGATTTACCTATTGATCAACTAAAAAAAGATCTTGCCAAATCTAACATGACGATTTTAAGTTTACCTGCCCTTGACCTCAAGGATACTCGTGAATATAAGGCAAATTATTTTTCAAGTGAAAAAGTTGATCTAGAAACAAAGGAATCATTGAGAAATTTTGTAAAAACTAACGTCAAGAATAAAAAACTGGCGAATCTTGGACTTGATGTAGGTTCTTTGTCAAAATTAGATCAAGACGTTTCAATTGCTGAACAAAATATATCTGGCAAAAAGGATACTGGTTCTGAAGTGGCAGCAGCTCTTGGAGGAATATTTGGTTTTTTCCTTTACTTATTGCTTACGATCAATGGAAGTATGATCATGAGAAGTGTGATGGAGGAAAAAACAAGCAGGATCGTAGAAGTCATGATAAGCACTGTTAAGCCACATGAGCTTATGTTTGGAAAGATACTTGGAGTCGGACTTGTGGGACTTTTCCAAATAATAATATGGTGTGTGACCACTCCTTTATTTATTTGGCTGATTTCCAGTGTTTTCATGTCTGGAGCGAGTATGACTATGCCACAAGGGCCCGGAGCAGCAGCTATGAATCCTGACATGGCTAACAATGTGATGGCAGGAATATTTTCACAACTATCAGCGATAAACTGGTGGATGCTGATCCCACTATTATTTTTATTCTTTTTGTTGGGTTATCTCATGTATTCATCTCTATTTGCAGCGATTGGCTCCACGATGGGTGATGATCAGGGTGAAGGGCAGAGCCTTACATTCTTGGTAATTATGCCTTTGTTATTTGGATTCTATATTTCTATATCAGCGATAAAAGCTCCAAATAGTTCGCTCGCTGTATGGAGCAGTCAGATACCATTTTTCTCTCCAATAGTCATGCCGGTAAGATTGGCTTTCGACCCACCTGGTTGGCAGATAGCCACGAGTTTGTTTATTTTATCTTTGTCGGCGCTATTTTTTGCATGGTTGTCTTCAAGGATATATCGGGTGGGAATACTAATGTATGGCAAAAAAGCAAGTTTCAGCGATTTAAGAAAATGGTTCAACGCAAAATAATAATAGACAAGCTCTTTTGCCTGTCTATTATTGAATTATCTATTAACCTAAAGACTTACTTACTGAAAGAATTGGCTTTAAAGCTTAAACTTCCATTAGTATTTATAAATACGTATGTCATCGTGCAAACGTTGCTTTTTAATGATATTTTTTTTATTTTTTCCGGATTTGGGCAGTCTATCAAGGGCGAATTCTGCATTATACCTACATTCTCAAATCCCACTCGATGAAAAAAATATATTTCATAATTAATCCTATATCAGGCAACGGCAGACAAATGCTTGAGCTAAACGAGGATTTAATAAGATCTAGCTTTTCTCTTCCAGATTATGAAGTAATAATTGAGTTCACAAAAAGCTCCGGTGATGCAGTTAGATATGGCCTAGATGCAATCTCAAGAAAATCAGATATCGTCGTGGCTTGTGGTGGAGATGGTACGATCAATGAAATAGCTTCTTTACTTGTAAATACGAACATTGCCCTTGGAATTATCCCTAGGGGATCCGGCAATGGTTTAGCTACTCATTTCGGCATAAAAAAGGATCTCAATTCAGCTTTACTTAACTTAAAAAAAAGCTATTTCATCCAAATGGATGCAGGCAGGATCGGTTCGAAATATTTTTTCAGCAATTGCGGCACCGGCATAGTAGCCGAAGTAATACATCAATATGAATCTATACCCGAGAGAAAGTTTTATGGATATTTTAAAGCAGGCTTATCTTCATTATCTCAGATCGGAAAAACAAAAGAATTAGACATTATAGTTGATGATATAAAATATACAACGAAGCATCTCTTCATTTCCAACTCCAGTATAATGGGCTACAACATGTCATTAACTCCTTTTGCTTCTGTTCAGGATGGGTTATTCGATATAGTGTTATTGCCGGCATACTCTAGCTTTAGATTCATTATATTTTGTTTATTTGCGTTTCTTAAAAAGCATCAATTTTTAAAAGGCGTAATAATTATAAAAGCAAAGAAGATCAGGATTATTACAAATAATGAAGCAATCAAACTACAGTTGGATGGGGAAGCACTCCAGTTGGATCAAAAGGAAATAGAAATCTCAATACTTCCTAATGCCCTAAAAATCATAGTTCCAAAAATCTAAAAAAAGAATGAAAGCAATTATATTGACTATCGGAGACGAATTATTGATTGGACAAGTAGTGGACACCAATAGTGCCTGGCTAGCTGA
Organism: Candidatus Brachybacter algidus; assembly: GCA_016711705.1. Lineage (GTDB taxonomy): Bacteria > Bacteroidota > Bacteroidia > Chitinophagales > Saprospiraceae > Parvibacillus > Parvibacillus algidus. The sequence continues at coordinate 1,382,551 of JADJSK010000001.1, forward strand.
ACAATTTACACTTAATAATATCGAGGTTGTCAGCAAAATAACCATCTCTGATTCTATTCAGGTGTTTAAAGAAAGCCTTGACTATTATCTGCCTCAGACCGATATCATTGTTACCACAGGAGGCTTAGGACCTACCAATGACGACTATACAGTAGAGGCATTGTCCGCCTATTTTGGTTTTTCATTGGAATTTCATCAACCTTCCTGGGATCGTATAGAAGGATATTTTAAAAGAAGGAACAAAACACCCGGAGAAGGAATAAAAAAGCAATGTTTGCTTCCGGTGGAAATGACTAAATTGGTGAATGACCTTGGCACTGCTCCTGGGCTTTATCACTCATTTAATGGTAAACATATTATTTCATTGCCAGGTGTCCCTTATGAAATGAAGCATTTATTTACAGACCGATTTTTACCCATAGTTAAGCCATTAATCAAAGGGGAGTATCTTGAACAAAGAACTATTTTAACTTGTGGAATGGGAGAAACTGACATTGCCGAAAAAATTTTGGATATTGAAACTGGTCTGCCTCAACATATAAATTTAGCCTTTCTTCCTGATATTGGCAAGGTTAGATTAAGACTAAGTGGAAGGGGAACTGACAAAAATATTCTATCGACTGAAATAAAACAAATAGGCGATCAGATCATCGAGCGCATTGGCGATTGTTATTATGGAGAAGGCAAGACACATTTGGTAGATACCTTGCGACAGATGATGATCGAACGGAATCTTACTTTGGGATTGGCGGAAAGTTGCACAGGTGGACATATAAGCGATCAGATTGTTTCATTTCCCAATGCATCAGCCTTTTTCAATGGGAGTGTTGTTTCATATGCCAATGAAGTCAAACATAATATACTTGGTGTGAATCAGGAATCTTTGGCCAGTTGTGGAGCGGTAAGCGAGGAGGTTGTTAAAGATATGGCAGATGGAGCACTTTCATTATTGGGTGTGGACATAGCCGCAAGTATATCAGGAATCGCAGGTCCTGACGGAGGAAGTGAGGATAAACCTGTTGGAACCTTCTGGATGGGGTTAGCCAGAACAGGCTGCGAGACCAGAGCATTTAAAGTTTTTTTTAATCGTGATAGGCAAAGAAATATTCAGTTCATCACTTCTTTTGTGTTAAATAAAATCAGGCTTGAACTATTAGCTTGGGATAATGACCTCGACTCCTAATTTAATTAAGTCCTCATAGAATGTTGGATAAGATTTATTGATGGCGAAAGGTTCTTCAATTATAACGCATGTATCTGCTCTTATCCCAGCCACAGCGCAAGCCATTGCAATTCTGTGATCATGACATGAGTGTACTTTTCCACCCGATATAAATTGACCACCAGTTATCAACATTTCATCTCCTTCAAAAACTATATTTACTCCCAGCTTACCAAACTCATTTTGCAAAGTCGCAGCTCTATCGCTTTCTTTATGAGTAAGCCTATGAATACCCTTTATTCGAGTTACGCCCTCACAAAAGGAAGCTAAAGCAGTTAAAGGGGGGAAAAGATCCGGACATTCGGTGGCATCAAAATTAAAAGCTACTAACGGAGCTTGAGAAACTTTAATTACTCCATTCTCAACTTCCAGAATGGCACCGGAATCTCTAACCGCATCCATTACAGCGCTGTCTGCTTGTGCAGAGAATAGATCAAGGCCGGATACTTCAATATTTCCATGAATGGCTCCTGCGACCAGCAAGAAAGCGCCTCCACTCCAATCTCCTTCAACTTTATAAGTAACAGCCTCCGGATCAGTTTCTATTTCAGAGCTATCAAAATAAAATGATGTATAATCGTGGGTTTGAGGAACCTTCATTTTGAAACTCTTCAGCACCTCAAGCGTAAGATCTATGTATGGTTTACTTTTTAGTCCATGAACGAAGATCGTCACGTCATTGGCTTTGGCAGCTGAATATGCCATTAAAATCCCGGTCAGATATTGGGAACTTAATGATCCATCTATCTCTATATTTCGCGGTACTAAAGGTCCGCAGATCGTGACCGGCAACTTGTCATTGTTGGAAGTATACTTAATGCCCAATTGGTTAAAAATTTCAGCAAATCCTTCCATCGGCCTGGTCAAGAGACTGCCATTTCCTTTTACCTTTATCTCCTTATCAAATAATGATGTAATTGGAGTAAACATTCTTACAGAAAGTCCGCTTTCTCCGGCACTAATTTCTAGAGGGGAATTTATAAAAAACGAAGATAATGGCTTTATTAAATAAGCATCTTCAAAAGGCATTACTTCCGCTCCAAGTTGCTTTATTATTGACAATGCCGCTCTGTCGTCATTTGAGTCGCCGGGATTCAGTAAAGTAGATGTTCTTCCACACAAAAGTGCCGCGGCACATGCTCTTTGCATACTGCTTTTAGAGGCAGGGGCATTTATTTTACCTGCTACTCTACCCGGATTAATGATAACATAATCCATGCGTTAAGATTTATTGATCACCGTATCCTGACGTCTAATACTTTCCATGTGAATAGCATTAAAATAACGAATAATAAAATCGTCGCTCAGGTTTAGTTTATTGCCCTTTTTAGTGAGACGCGTAAGTATTTCATTCCATCTTTTCATTTGCAAGATGGTAATGTTCTTATTCTTTTTATAATATCCTATCTCATCAGAAATACCCATCCGCTTACTGAGTAACAGCATCAATTCATCATCCATTTGATCTATCTGGTCTCTTAGATCGTTGAGTTCCTTTTCAATATCCGATGAAGGCATAGATTCTTTGTCCCAATTAATGCCCTCGAGCACTGTCCCAAGAACTTCAGGAGTTATTTGCTGTTTGGCATCACTCCAAGCATTATCAGGATCTACATGGCTTTCAATGATAATTCCATCGAAAGCAAGGTCTATAGCACCCTGAATTACTTCTTGTAACATATGACGATTGCCGCATATATGGGAAGGGTCGTTTAAAAATAAAACATCTGGATTGCGACGCTTCATTTCTATGGCGAGATGCCACATAGGCGCATTTCTGAATTCTGTATTTCCATAAGAAGAAAAACCTCTATGGATCAGACCTATGTCCTTAATCCCGGCTTTCTGTATACGCTCTACAGCACCTATCCATAATTCCAAATCCGGATTGATTGGGTTTTTAATGAATACAGGAATATCGACTCCTTTTAATGCATCAGCTATTTCTTGGACACTAAATGGATTGACAGTGCTTCTGGCACCGATCCACAGTATGTCGATATCGTGAGCAAGAGCCTCTTCTACCTGCTTAGCTGTAGCAACTTCAATAGCGACAGGAAGGCCTGTCAACTCTTTTGCTTTCTGTAGCCAGGGTAAACCTTCGACACCAACTCCTTCAAACGATCCAGGACGAGTACGCGGTTTCCATATTCCTGCTCTTAAGACGTCAATCTTTCCTAATGCATGCAATTGGAGAGCTGTTGATAAGAATTGTTCTTCTGTTTCGGCACTGCAAGGACCGGCTATGATAAATGGCCTTTTTGATGCCATCTTTTTACGCAATGTTTCCTTCGTATCTACTTTAATATCCATAAAATTTTGTGACTATTTAAATTGTTTTGATATGGCAAAGATGATATTTATTCACAAAAACATAGCAAAGACGATTTGGTTAATAATAAAATTAAACTTCATAACAAACTATAGTATCAATATTTCAGGATCGATGGGCACGTGCCAACAAAGAATCTGGAGAGATTTCAAAAAAGAGACGCGACTTTATCAAGATTAAAACTAGACAAAAAAGCAATTCTGGAAAGTGACAATATATTGAAATATATGATCAACAAAGATTGGCTGAAAAGCGAGAATTATAAAAGAAACGAGTTGAGTCAATTAACAAGTCACGGGATTATCAAGGAATAAAGCAATTAAGCTTCCTCAACCGATAAGAGTAGTTGAAACATTACCATCAAAAATGAATGATCAACCTGTTGAAAGAGAATCATTGTATGTTGGCATTGATCCAGACATACATTTTTCAAGGGTAGCAACTTGGAATCGAAAAGTAAAGAATCTTAAGTTATACAATCTTAGCTTCTTTGATTTGACTGAATTCCTTTCTTATCTCGAGAAGAATTTCAAACTCCGGGTAACAATCGAAGCCGGCTGGATGATTAAGAAAACAAATTGGCATAGAGAATCAACACTTTCGAAAAACGAGCACATAAGTTCATCAATAGGTGCCAATCATCAAGTTGGTAAACTACTGGGAGCATATTGTGAAAGGAATAATATAAGCTACCTATTCACTAAGCCCAGGGGCAAGATGGATAGTGCCACATTTAAAAATTATACTAAATACATAGGACGTACGAATCAAGAGCAAAGGGATGCAGGAATGCTTGTTTACGGAATGTAAAAACACTTAAATGAAATCAGATATAAAGAAACTCAATATCCTGGTTGACAGATCAATCCACCTTAAGACTAAAGAGTCAAGGATACTTAAAAAGTATTACCAGGCTGAGGAGGATGTGAAAAATGGTCATCCTGCAGCAGCTGCTGTTCTTCTCAAGTTGCGATTGCAAAAGTGCCGGGATAGGATTAAATCAAATGAAATAGAAGCAAACAAACTTTTTAAAAATATTAAATAACAAATTTAAATAAAAACCCGGCCCACTTTACAATAAGAATTTCAAACACCCTATTACAATTATGGACCGGGCGGATCTTAAAAGCCATCATACAAAATATTTTTAACTTGAATGTAAAAATTAGGTAATCGAAGGATTTCTTGTCATAAGTTAAGATTCATTCAAAACCAAAACTTTAACACTTGATTATGAAAACTATTGCCTAACATTGTACCGACAACTCAATCAATTCCTGCAAGATCATCACTGATTGAAACTTTTTTCATCACTATCTAATTTTTTACAACATGAAATCATTATTGATTAATATTGGCAATTTGGCAAAAACTAAATTGGTAATTGTACTTCTCTTTATTACCTATACTACTTTTACATCATGTAAGAAGGATACTGTTGATTTAGATCATGTGGGAATTCAGTCTACTGCTGAAGATATAGCATACTCTAATAGAATAGTTGAATTTTCAGAAAGAATGAATTCCAAAGATCTTGGTAGCTTAGAATTAAGAACGACTTATACTCTTGCTGAGTTAATGGATTTGACCATGGATGGACTCTCTTACGAATATTCTACACTATTTAGTACTGTTGGAACAACTTATTCATACAGAGATACTATAAGTATCGGATTTGCATCATCAACGTCAATTACTGATTTAGAAGCTTTAGCAATTTACGATTCTATTGCAAGTAAAGCAAGTCAACAAGCTCGAAGTATTGGTATCTCACCTGTTTACTTTTATGCTATTGCATTAAGTACATATAGTGTAACCTCTACTTCAGCAAATGTAGTGATAAGAGGTATTTATTCTGATGGTGACCCACAAGGTCCAGTAAATCCGCCAACAAGCATACCTGAAGGAAGGGATTTTAATCTTAACTTTAAATGTACTGGAGGAGCTGCAAACTCAGCATCTGTTGTATTGACTGACTGGGTGAATAGTCTTCAACCAGCTGTTGGTATCGGAACCAATAAATTTATAACTACAAGAACATTTACTACAGTTAATACTGCTGTTGGTGATCCATTTTACGCATCAGCATTAGATGCAGGTTGCCAAACTGCCAATTCAAGCGACCCTACGTCGGGTGATGGTAGTGTTGATACTAGGTCATTTTATTTTCTTTGTTCAGATGCAACTTGTTCGGCAATGACCTCAGATCTAGACTGTATTAGCCCAACTGAATATGCATATCATGCACCTCAGGTTGCGGCTTTATTTAATGAAGAAAGAATAAGAAGAGGTGCTACATATGTAAAGCGACTTTTAGTTAAAGGTTTTGATAGTAAAATAGGAAGCCCAGAAAAGGAACTTAAGAGATGGCATTTATCAGGACTAGCTGTTAAAGTTCTTTCAACTGTTCCTCCTCATGAACCACCTGGAAAAGACATTTTAGAATAATTAATGAATATTAAATTGTGGGTTGCCTAGCATTGTGTGTTAGGTAACCCCAATTTTAACTAAAATGATAAAGATGAAATCAATAATTACATTGATAGGTTTGATTTTTTCCTTCAATTTAATAGGTCAGAACGAACCATGGTTCTTCTATGATCATCCGGACTATTCTAATGACGCCATTTTTTCTTATAAAACTAACAATTTACTTATTTTTGACATACCTCGATTTGGATTGCATGAGCAATTCCAACCTGCATTTAGGGAAATTGATAAGGAAGGTAACATAATAAATGAAGTTAATGTACCATTCACCTATGCTGGAAGTAAAGTTTTTATTAATAAGATTGATTCTAATTTCTTATTAACATATGTTGATTTTGATTTCATGAGTTTCCATGAAATACGATTTGTCTCCAAGTTATTTGACTACAATTTAAACATCTTGCAAGATACTTCAATAAAAATGACAAATCAATGGTGTATACCCAATCCTGGCTTTATTTGTGATGTTGGTTCTTATCAAACTATTCTTCCAATAGAAATAGATTCTATATTACTTGTGGGAAATTTGGGACGAAAAATAGATTCTTCACAAATGTTTAAAGTTTCTTATAATAAAAAAGGTTTTATAAATGAACTCAAATTAGATCCCGTTAATATACCAGGAAATTACCTTTATTCGAAAAATATTATGGCATTTCCACAAACTTCTGAAACTTTTTATTTAAATAATGGAGGGAATATGGAGTTGCGAAACCGAAATTTAAAAATTTTAAAATCTAAGGATTATACTGGCTTTTCACAAAATCAAATTTTACCTTGGGGTATTGCAGAATTTCACAGATTAGAAGACTCCACTTATATAATTTTTGCAGGCACAAGTTATCAGCAAGATACTGGAATTTCAAGGAAAATAATTCTTGGTAAATTTGATAAAAAACTAAACTTTTTAAGTCAAGATACTGTGGAAATTCCTATCTTTTTCCATGGAGCTCACTCTTCAAATTTTGGATACGTACCTTTCAACAAAGGTATACTTGAAGAGCCCGACGGTAATTTTATTAGCTTTTTATCTTATAAAAATCAAGAAACTGGTGATACAAGTTCTTCCAGAATATTGGTACTTCGTTATGATAAGGATTTGAATATTTTATGTAGCAATACATACATTGCAAGAGATAAAGAAATTACAATTAGAGATGTAACTATTGATGAAAACGGAAATTATTATTTAAGCGTCGGTTATGCTACTAAGGAGAATTCTTTCAGTGAGATCAATACTACCATTATCAAGGTAAATAAGGATTGTGATATACCGGGAATGGAAACTGTTGAGGAGTATCTTGGAGAGTTGTCTGTTATTGAAAACGAAAATTCATTTGGATTTCATGTCCTTCAGAATCCTGCAGTTGATAACTTAGTGTTATTTGCATCATCGAATATAGATTATAACAATTGTAGTTTACAATTATTTAACGGATCAGGAGTACTCTTGTACGATTCTAAAGTGATTTTCAATAATAATCAAATTAAGGTTCCAATTCATAACTATGTTCCTGGTATATATTTTTATAATTTAAAAATAGGTAACAAACTTGCGAACGCCGGCAAGTTTGTCAAAATATAAAATAGTTAACCTATTGTCCGTCAATAGGATAATCTGCAATTTAATGCAGGTTTTTTATTATTGAAGTGTTTTTGTTGACAAAAAAGTTAATTTTATTTCTTAATTTTCAAATAAAAATTAATACCAAATGAATGAATTTAAACCAGGAGATTTAGTAAAACTTAAAAGTGGCGGCCCGTTAATGACTGTTGGTTCAGGATTAAAAAGGTTTGCATTGCACTTGGTAAGGCAGGGGCAAAAGTAAATAAATCATGCGGCTTTCATGTTCACATTGGAGCAGATGATCTAAATGTAGATAACTTCAAATCATTGGTTAAGTCTTATATAAATCTTGAGAATTCATTTGATGCAATCATGCCGGAGAGCAGAAGAGGAAACACAAATACTTATTGTAAGAATCTTACTTCAGTTTCAAATATAGTGAATAAGGTTGAGGCATCGAGTACAGTTACTGAAATGGCAAGGGTATTCGGAGGTAGATACTATAAATTGAACCTTCAATCTTATTTAAAATACAGTACTGTAGAGTTCAGACAGCACTCAGGAATTAACATTTGGAGATATCCTTATGGAGCTTCACTTGCGAATCCTGATTTCGAAGAAATAAAGTATCATCAGACACCTAAGCCTGTGTAAATGATATCTGATGCCATCTTTGATATTACCAATACTGGAGATCTAGTTATCGATTGGTTCAAAGGATCCGTGACATGTTTGATGTCATGCGAAAAGACCGAAATCAAGGCGCGACTCACTGAGATTGAACCACTTTATGTTCATCTTGCAATCACTCGTTATTTAAATCATTGTAATAAATGAGGAAGGGCCAAGAGATTATGATCCATAAAAAATTGGTAAAGTTTTGCGGCCCAAAAAGCACAGCCTCGAGAGGATGGTTGAGATCAAACTTTTAAATCCGGATATGTTTATTACAAAGTATCAGCAGCGATCGGCACCACTTGATGGCCGAATTATTAAACGTAAATACATTAGAATTAAACCGATATTTCAAAATCCTGCAATTTTACAGTGATAATTTAGTGGGAGAAAATAAAATTTGGTTTCAATTAAGTTAAAATATTTTACAACGATTTAGCTTTTTTAATAAAAAACATTCTGTATTTGATGGATAAATTTATAAAAATACATTGCAGCGAATAAAGAATATTTTTTATATATATTTTTGTAATATATAACAAATTTTAAGTATTTATTAATAGTTGTAGCTGAATGAAATAAAATTTCTATTTTTATGGTCAATTAAAATTTTAACATGATCAACTTTTACAGAATAACAGCATTTTTTTTATTATTCATAATCTCCAAAAACGAAGCTTCCGCTCAGGATCCGCTTCCAAGGATTAAACTCGTTCAAGTATTCGATACTTTAAAATCACCTGTCTGTCTTGCAAATTGTAACGATGACAGAATATTTATAGTCGAACAAAAAGGAATTATAAAAATCGGGTATCCGGACGGTACTATTTTACCTGTTCCATTTTTAAATATTACTGATAGAGTAAAAAGTGGCGGAGAGCGAGGTTTATTAGGATTAGCATTTCCACCTGATTTTAAGCAGAGCGGCAACTTTTATGTGAATTATACAGGAGAGGATGATTCGAAAACTATCATTTCCAGATTTAAAATATCATCAGATTCTAATGTAGCTGTTAAAAACCTGGAGGAGAAAATTCTGAAAATAAATCAACCCTTTTCCAATCACAATGGCGGCAATATCGCGTTCGGTAGTGATTCCTATCTATACATAGGTACAGGAGATGGCGGTTCAGGTGGAGACCCACAAAATAACTCACAAAATAAGCAAAGTTTACTTGGCAAAATGCTAAGGATAGATGTTAGCACTATTACAGGCTACCAAGTGCCTCCAGATAATCCATTTGTTGGAAACACTGAATATAGATCTGAAATTTGGGCTATGGGCATGCGTAATCCATGGAGATTTAATTTTGATGAAAGAAATGGAAATCTGTGGATAGCAGATGTTGGCCAGGGCCAATGGGAAGAAGTGGATTATGAAAAAGCAGGCCAAGGTGGAAAAAATTACGGATGGCGATGCTATGAAGGGTATGCGCCTTACAATACAACAGGGTGTCTTGAAGAAAGCAATTATACTTTCCCTGTAGCTGCATTTTCGCATAGCCAAGGACATTGCAGTATTACAGGTGGTGTGGTAGACATTAAAGACTCTACTTCATCTTTATATGGTTTTTATTTTTCTGCCGATTATTGCTCAGGTCAATTCTGGGGAACAAGAATTAAACCAGACAAGACTTTCGAGACAATTGAACTGCTTAAACCACAATTCAGCAATTTCGTAGCATTCGGCTATGATTTGAACAAAAATATATATGTATCCAGAGACAATGGCTCTATCTATAGAATTGATACATTTCCATTGTGCACCACTTACCTATTGATCAGTGGAGATAATGACCATGTGGGATGTGGAATAGAAAGTGTTGAATTATACGCACCTACTTTTGAAAACGGTACGTATACCTGGTATCTTGATGGTGAGGAGATTGATGAGAGTAACACAGATACTTTGACAGTGAATGAAGCAGGTGAATACACCGTAGTTTTCAGATCTGATGCATGCAGTGCAATATCTCTTAAGCCCTTTTCTTTAAATAAAAATGAGGCAATTCCAGTGGATCTCCTTGACTTACCTGTAGAATATTGCATCAATGGCGCACCTCTCGTTCTTAATGGCAATCCATCAGGTGGAGTATTCATAGGAACAGGCATGGAAGGTAATGTTTTCAATCCTGCTGTGAGTAATATTGGCGTTTTTTCAATCACTTATTTTTATGAAGACGCAGAAGGGTGCTCAGGCTTTGACGTACAAAACATAAAAATAGTTAGAGAGGCAGAAACAAATATAATATCCGCACCACCCCATCAGTGCCTTCAAGGAGCACCGCTGGACTTGGAAGCAGAACCTGAAGAGGGTGCCTTTAGTGGACCAGGGATTTCAGGAGATACTTTTTATCCGCAGGTAGCAGGCGTCGGAGTACATAAAATTTACTTTACATATACACCTTTTCCAGGATGTACAGCTGTGGATTCTATTTATATTACAGTAGACGATTGCACGAGCAATACAAAGGATATAGATAAAAGTGCCTATGAGGTATACCCGAATCCTGCACAGAATGATCTGATTGTAAAATACAATTCTAATACGACTAAGCCAAAAACAATAAAGTTGATCAATCAACTAGGGCAGATAGTATTTTTTAATGAATTGAGTGAGAAAGATAGAAACAAAGACCTATATAAGATCAATCTGGCTTCATTGCCATCGGGCTCCTATATCATTGTTATAAATGACGCTCAGGATCAGTTTGTAAAAAAGATCATAAAAAATTAATAAGGTGCCCACGGCCGGATTCGAACCGGCACGGACATAGTCCACAGCCCCCTCAAGACTGCATGTCTACCAATTTCACCACGTGGGCATGAATTGATAACAAAGGATGCAATGTAAATTTACATCCTTTGTTTTTTAGTTCATGTTTGGTATAACTTCTCATACCATTTTTTTAAACAAGGGCGTGAAGGTAAAAAACCATTGGATAAAATAAAAATATTTTCACTTATTACATTAAATTTGCACTTCAACATTAGAAGTAAAGTGTGGTATGGCTGAATCTGAATTTAAAAATATACTTGAAAAATCTGCCTTTGGTGTTTGCACTTATATCGGGGAGAAAATGGGTATTGCTACCAGCAGAGTAAGACTTTACTTTATTTATCTTTCGTGCGCAACCCTTGGATCCTCTATCCTCATGTATCTCTTCTTGGCATTTTGGGTCAATATCAGAAAGTACTTGAAAAGGAATAGCAAAGCCGTCTGGGAATAGATCTTAATCCATCATATTCTACGGGAATAACAATCTCTGTCTTTCAAGGGATTATGTCCGTATGTTCCAAATTTATCTAATATTTAACTTAACCCTCAGTAATAAACAAGGTACGATCTCTGTTTGTTATGAATCAATCAGCATTCTTTTAAAACTAAAAACCACGAGATGAAATACAGATCATTATTTTTCCTATACGCTATTACATTTCTTTTTGCCTGCAAAACAATAGAGCCAAATAAAAACGAAGTCAGGGTAGAGCGAAAAAATGCAGCAAAAGCAGAGAAGGGCAAGGTCAATAAGGATATTGCAGATTTCCTGGTCAGCGCTGCTGATGGGCGTATGATGGGCATGAAACAAGGAAAGTTGGCAGTGCTGAAAGGAACTACATCTGAGATTCGTGCCTATGGCCAATTAATGGAAAGCGACCAAGCCAAAATGCTTAAAGTGATCAAAAAACTAGCCAAGAAACGCAAAATCACCCTTCCACGAATTATAAGTGCTGAAAAAGAGGATGGATTCAAAGACCTCACTGCAAAAAGCGACAAGGCTTTTGACAAAAAATTCATTAAAATGATGAAGATCGATCACAAGAGAGATATTAAAGAATTTAAGAACGCAAGAGAGTTCAATGATCCTGAAATTAAGGCATTTGCGGAGGAATATTTACCAATGATCCAGTCTCATTTGGACAAGCTGGATGGGTTGAAGGATTAGGTGTCAGAGGTCAGAAGTCTGATAATTTTAAAATGGTTACAGTAGGGACATGTCGCGACCTGTCCCTACAGTAACCATTTTAAAATTCGTGATAGATAGTTTACAATTATTAAGAAAGTAAAACCGATAAAATAACGTTGAGAAATAAGGTATAATCTGTTGGCAATATCCAATTATCATCTTATTACCTATTACTCATTACCTATTACCCATCACCCTATCACTTATAACTTAAATCCCATCCAATATGCTTTTATCAACAAGATTAACTTCCGTGATCATCATATTTGGATATCGAACTTTTGCTTTTTTGATCGTATCAATAGCATGCTCGTTTCTGGCCCATGATCGGCGTGCAATACCGTTATATACATCCCAATGCAGCATACTCGTCAAACGACGTTCGGCATCATCACTTCCATCCAGAACCATTCCAAAACCACCGTTGATTACTTCACCCCACCCTACTCCACCACCATTGTGGATAGAGACCCAAGTGGCTCCTCTGAAACTGTCACCAATGACATTATGCACAGCCATATCTGCAGTAAAAGATGAACCATCATAAATATTGGAAGTTTCCCGATAAGGTGAATCCGTACCGGATACATCATGATGATCACGGCCCAACACTACCGGACCACTAAGTGCTCCTTGATTAATTGCGTTATTAAAAGCCTTTGCTATAGCGATTCTACCTTCGGCATCAGCATAAAGTATTCTGGATTTCGAACCTACCACAGGAATTTGTTCCTTTGCATTCCGTATCCATTGAAGGTTATCATTTAATTGAGGTATGATATCATTATCGGCGGATTTGATAAGTTCTAAAATGACAGATTCAGCTATTTTATCAGTTAAATCCAGATCTTCTTGCAAGGCACTGGTGCACACCCACCGGAATGGTCCAAAGCCATAATCAAAACATAATGGTCCCATGATATCTTCTACGTAGCTAGGATATCTATATTTCACATCACTCCCTTGAGCAAATACATCTGCACCTGCTTTTCCAGCCTCTTTTAAGAAGGCATTACCATAATCCCAAAAATACATTCCTTTTGAAGTGAGCGCATTGACCGCTTTAACATGCCTTATGAGGGATTTCTCTACAGCAGATTTGAAGCCTATCCTATCTGACAACATCAATTTTTTCGCTTCCTCAAAAGAATAGCCAACTGGTGTATATCCCATGTCATCAATATTGTGAAGAGAAGTCTGATCAGAACCAAGTTCTATTTTAATATTGTTTTCTACAAAATATTCCAGTAAGTCAACTACGTTTCCATGGTATATGAGGGTAATCACAACCTTTTCTGCTCTCGCCCTTTCTAAGTGACTTATGCATGCGACAAGGTCTGTATACACATTTTCTCTAAAAATATACCCATCGGCAACTCTTTGGTCTACAGCATCTTTATCAGTCTCTGCAATGATAGTAACAGCTTCAGTGATGATGCCTGCTAAGGCCTGTGCTCCTGACATTCCTCCAAGACCAGATGTTAGGAAAACTTTTCCACGCAAATTTTCTCCCAAACCAAGCATTCGACCTGCATTGAGCAAAGTGATCGTAGTTCCATGAACAATCCCTTGTGGACCGATGTACATAAAAGACCCTGCGGTCATCTGCCCATATTGAGTGACGCCGAGCGCATTGTATTTATTCCAATCATTCTTGGAAGAATGATTTGGTATCATCATACCGTTGGTCACAACTACTCTCGGAGCATCTTTGTGACTTGGAAATAAACCTAGCGGATGTCCTGAATAAAGCACTAATGTTTGCTCATCCGTCATTACGGACAAATATTTCATTACCAATAAATATTGCGCCCAATTCTGAAAAACCGCACCATTTCCCCCATAGGTGATGAGTTCATGTGGGTGCTTTGCAACTTTATGATCAAGATTATTCTGTATCATCAACATGATAGCCGCAGCTTGGTGACACTTGGCAGGATATTGATCAACAGGTCGGGAATACATTCGATATGAGGGCAAAAATCGATACATATAAATCCTGCCATAAGTGTCCAATTCATCTGCAAATTCCTTTGCTAAAACAGCATGAAATTCTTGCTTAAAATATCTAAGTGCATTAGAGATGGCCAATAAACGTTCTTCCTTTGTTAGCACTCCATCAAGATTTCGAACGGGTGCATGAGATACAGTGGCATCGAAAGAATATTTAGTGGGTAAGATATCCGGAATACCATGTTTAATGGCAGTTTGGAAAGCGCTAAGATCCTCAATCATAATAGTAGAATTTAATATAAAGTGCAAAATAAAGACCTTTTTAGCCAAATCTCATTTAAAATGAGGGAATAATGATTGTATTATCAATATTCTAAAATATCAAGGAATATTCAGATACTTGTGCGTTTGGGTACTCAGCTTCCACTTAGGGTTGTTTTTAACAAATTCAATAGATGATTTTGTATTTTCAACCCATTGAGGATCATCGAGTGGTTGGATGTAAAAATGCTTAAAATCAAGTTCTTGAAAATCATTTGGAGTATTTTCAATTTGGGGGTAAACAAGCTTCAATTCATCTCCGGAGATTTGGTTTAAAGTGGCATCACCTTTAGGGCTAACACAGATCCAATCAATACCCTTGGGCGCCTTGATCGTACCATTTGATTCAATAGCAATATAAATGCCGGCTTTATGCATATATTGAACAAGTTCGTCATCCATTTGCAGCAGTGGTTCACCTCCTGTGCAGACCACTGCTACTTGCTCATTACTATTCTGTGGCCACAAACTGATGATTTTCTGAGATAATTCTGAAGCTGAGTATTTACCCCCATTTTCTCCATCTGTTCCAATGAAATCGGTGTCACAGAATTTACAAACAGCATTTAAACGATCCTTTTCTCTGCCGTTCCAAAGGTTACAACCTGCAAAACGACAAAAAACCATTGGCCTGCCGGCATGGCGACCCTCACCTTGAATCGTATAATATATTTCTTTGACTTTATAAATAGTCATGGCTTGTATGCAAATTTTGCGCAAAGGTAGGGAATTAAGTCAGAAATCAGTGGTCAGTTTGTCAGTGGTCAGTGATCAGTAGTCAGAAATTAAAAGTTTGGAGTTTGGAGTTTGATGTTTGATGTTTGAGTGAACAGAAGGCCGTTAGCGGTTCTTGATTAAACCAGCAATTAAATAACAATTATAAATCAATCTTTCGTCTTTTATTACGCGCAAATAAGGAATAAATAATGGATTAACTTTGCATTTAAATAAACTAAATCACAGCTTTTCAATTTAATCAGCATGAAATACAACAAAGGAGATAAGGTCATCTATTTACCTACAGGAGAGACCGCAAAAATCACAAAACTTGTTGGCGAGGAATTGGTCTATATACGAATGGATTCAGATAAAGAGGAGATGCCTGCATTTGCGAGTGATATCGCTCCAGTGCTGCAGGATAATAGGCCCAGACAGGAACAGACAGTGTTTGCACCTACGACAATCACAAGTACATTTCACAAAGAAGACCTCAAAGAAGGGCTATACCTTATAGTTCAATATAAGATGGGACAATTGAATCCGGAAAGTAATTTGCCTGTGTTTTTATACAATCACTCGAACAATAAGTTACATTTTGACTTGAATTATTTCACAAATAAGGCTACGCCTCACCAAATCAAAGGAAAGTTGGAACCCGGAGGCATCGATTTAATCCACCACATTTCTTTCGAGTCACTCGAGCAATCTCCTACATTTGAGATAGATTGGTTTGCAGAGCATGACCCGATATCAAAATACCAGTTTGACCTCATTATTAAACCGGCAGCATTTTTCAAAAAACATGGCTCCATCGCAATCGTTAATTCTACAGGAAGCCTATATTATTTACAGCCAAAATTAAAAGAAAAGCAAATTGAAAGTCAGTCTCTTGCAGGGTATACTAAAGCTGAGCAAAGGCTTTCTCCGGGTGTAGTTAAAAAAAAGGATCCTTCAAAAAAGTTAATTGAAAGGGCTAATTTTGATATTGTGCTTGATTTACATATTGAAAATATTCATTCAGATCCTTCTAAAGTCAAAAAGGGAGACTTGTTACCCTATCAATTAAAAATATTTGATGAATATATTGAAAAGGCGATCAAGCTTGGTATAAATCAAGTCTTTATCGTTCATGGATTAGGCAATGGTAAGTTGAAAAATGAAATCGCTACAAGATTGGTAATGCATCCCGGGGTAAATACTTTTAAGAATGAATTTCATCCGAGTTATGGATTTGGAGCGACGGAGGTGTGGCTTTACTAGGAATGGGTAATGGGTAATGGGTAATGGGTAATGGGTAATGGGTAATGGTGAAACAAAAAACCTGAAAGGTTGACATTATTATAGAAAATCAAATGCATAAGAATCCCAAAACCCCGAAGGTGGTGACATTATGAATTCATTTGATAAATGAAGTAAGATAAATAATGCGTAATGGATAATAAAACGTTTGGAGAAAGCCATTCTAATTTCTGACTTCTGATTTCTGACTTCTGATTTCTGCCTTTTTATGGAGATTTAAAGCTTTACAAACTTACCTACATACTTAATGTTATTTCCTTCCAAGATCTGACATACAAATGTTCCGGGATTTAAAGAATTCACATTGACTTCCATTTTCTGGCCTAACCATTGAGTATTTATTGAAATTACTTTTCCCTGGATGTCCAAAATATTTACTGAGTAATTTTTGTCATCAAAGAACAACTTTTCTATTATAAGTTGATCTTTCGCTGGGTTTCCAAGTATTGAGAATTGAAAAACATATTGATTTATTTTTTGAGAATTTGATAAAAGACTGCCATTTTCATCTAATCCGAAAATATGACCATACAAGAAATCTTTTTCAAAAAAAGGTGCTGTTTGATCATTGGCATCACCTGAAATTATGAAGCGGTTATCAGGCGAAAGTTCAGCATAGTAATTCCAATATTTTATATTTTCACTAGGGATAAAACGTCTTTCCCAAACAGGTAGTAGATTCAGATCATATTTATTTATGACAAAAGTACTGGTATATTGTGGAGATAAGGTAGCAACTATTTCATAGCAAGTATAATACCCGTCTGTTCCTTTAAACAATCCACCAGTATATCTTGGAGGCCCATCTGTATAACCGACCTCAGTAGTCATGTCGATATAATGTTTATTAATAGTATTAAAATCACTATCCAGTTCACTTAAAACTTTTCCATAAATCAGAGAGTCTTCTGTGCGTCGGTAGGCTTTTCCAAAACAAATATATCCATCCCCATTTTTAACATAATTTGCAAACCATCGAAAATCGTAGTTAACAACACCAATATCTTTAGTTATTACTTTAGAATTAATAAAATTGAAATTCAAGTCGTACGTTTTCAAATATTTGTTTAAGCCGCCTTCGTTAGTTACAAATAAAAGTTTATCCTTGGTAGGTGCCATCGTAAAACCGGCATATGTCGCTCCATTCAGAAACGGAGCTTTTTTTTCCAATTCCAACTTTCCATCTTTATTAAATACGAGTGCAATACCACCGTAATTAGGCACCATGTCGTTCAAAAGGATATACTTTTTGTCTTCAAAGGAATTATACATTGGAAAATAAATCTCCTTAAATAAAATCTCAGGATAGCGGGTAACCGTTGAATAAATCAAATTTAATTGTAGATCAAAAGTAAAGGTGGTGAGATAGCTCACGGAGTCTTTAGAAGCAGAACCAAATACCAAAATCCTATCCAAATGTCTTGTACCTAGCAAACAATTCATTTGTAATGAGTCATTCATTATATTGATCTGCTTTTTGATATCTCCTTTCGTAGTCGACAAAACCATATAATTGTCATAACCTGTGACAATTCCTTGTTGACCGAAAGTATCTTTGATCGTATAAGTTCTAAGGTAGATTAGTTCTTCCTCATTAAGCGAGGCGAATTGGATACATGAATATTGGTAAGGATATTTATCATCCGACTTAAATTCCAAATAGAAAGGATCCTTCTGGGCATGGACAAGAGAAATGGTAAAAAGAAATAATAATAAAAGGCTAAGTTTATACATTGTGTGATTTTTGATTATACAAACATAACGAATTAAACAATTTTTCGCTGCCATCATTTTTTTTCGGAATCATTTTGTGATTCAAAAACAATTTCATACCTTCGCCCCACTTTTAAACAAAATAAAATTTAAAAATATGTTTGCTATTGTTTCGATAGCCGGTCAGCAATTCAAAGTTGAGGGGGGTCAAAAGATCTTCGTCCACCGGTTAGATGCAAAGGAAGGCGATAAATTAACATTCGACCAGGTACTTTTAACAAGTGATGGTGGAAATGTAGTTGTCGGTACTCCAGGTGTGAGTGGTGTTGCAGTTTCTGCTACCGTGATCACTCAAGAAGTTAAGGGTGATAAAGTAATCGTCTTCAAAAAGAAGAGAAGAAAAGGTTACAGACTTAAGAAAGGTCATAGACAACAATTTACTCACCTCCAGATTGACTCGATAGGGTAATCTAATTTTTTTAACTAACTAAAAGTAAAAGAAAATGGCTCATAAGAAAGGTGTCGGTAGTTCGGATAACGGACGTGATAGTAAGAGTAAAAGATTGGGTGTAAAGAAATTTGGTGGTCAGGCTGTTATCGCAGGTAATATCCTAGTTCGTCAAAGAGGTACAAAATTTCACCCGGGACTAAATGTAGGTTGCGGTAGAGACTTTACCCTATTTGCATTAACAGATGGTGTGGTTGCTTTCAAGAAAGGAAAGAAAGACCGTACATTCGTAGAAATCGTAATGGCTTCATAGACTTCGGTTTAAAAAAGTTATTTTGAAATATAAAGCTTCGGTAAGAGATCTTATCGAGGCTTTTTTTTGTGGGGTTGGGGTGAGGAATTCTCAAAAAAATTTGAAGTAGGCGGTTGCGCAATAAAAACTTTTTGCTAACTTCGTTTTTCTTACTTCAAACACCAAATCATGGAAAAGAAATTCAAAAGTCTGTCCATAGCCCATTTCTTATCAAAATTCGGGACAGAAAATGATTGCTTTGAACACCTGGTTCAACTTAAATGGGGCAATAAATACGCCTGCGGACATTGCGGAAACAAAAAATATTGCAAAGCTGTAAGATTATATGATAGGCAATGTAGCCGATGTTCATACATTGAAAGCCCTACCTCGGGCACCATATTCCATAAGATCAAGTTTTCACTTGTCAAAGCCTTCCAAATAGTTTACTTTTTGGCCACAAACAAGAAGGGAATTTCTTCTTGTCAATTGGCGAGAACACTTCAATTACGACAAAAGACGTGTTGGCTATTTAAACAGAAAATAATGAGGGCCATGGAAAGTACAAACAGGCACCCATTGGAAGGCAATGTCGAAATTGTAGAATTTGAAATAGGCCACATTTCTAAAAAAGAAGATAGAGAACTTAAGGATACAACGCAAAAAGTCCTGATAGCAATTGAAAAGAAATCACTAGGGGCTAGTCGTATTTATGCGACTGAGCTACAAGATCTTGGAGTAGATATTTGCAGAAAATTCATTCTTAAAAAAGTTTCACTTGACGCAACAATACATGCAATAGATAAAAGTCCCTTCAATAATTTAAAATCAGAAGGTTTGATGGTTGAACTCTTCGATTCTTCAAATACCAAAATGAACAGCAGCACCTCCAAAAGAGTAGTAAACTGCTTAAAAAATTGGATCACCACAATACACTGCAATGTTAAATATTTACAACAATATCTGGATGAATATTGCTATCGGCACAATAGACATTTAATGAAGGAAGAAATAATTGATGATTTACTTGGCAGGATGGTAAGACACAAACCAGCGCCTTATAAGACGTTTATTGTTTAAGTGCCTACTTCGTGGATTTTAGTAATCACCCCTACCAAAAATAATTCCACAACGACAACGCCGACACTATAACCAAAACAGAACCCACAATATACAGCAACACACTCTGCCTCACCTGTTTCACCACATAGGCACCGATCGGTGCAGCCACCACCCCTCCTATAATGAGCGCTAGTATTATCTTAAAACTAGCCACTCCGACCAACAACAAAAATATACCGGTACTCGCAAATGTGACAAAAAATTCTGCAGTGTTTACCGTTCCGATAGTATGCTTCGCATTCGCTCCTCCCCTACTCAATATTGTTGATGTCACCAATGGTCCCCAACCTCCACCTCCTATTGCATCTAGAGCGCCTCCCGCAAAACCAAGAAATGGCACATGTTTCAAAGGTCGCGCGGCTATTTCTATTTTTCTTATCTGCTGATATAAAATGCGAATTCCGATGAACAACAAATATGCTGATATGAAGGGCTTTATCACATCTCCATCCAGTAACTTCGATAATGCATAAGCGCCAATGATTGAACCAACTACCCCAGTTATGACCAACTTGAAAAACAACTCTTTATCTACATTTTTAAAATGTAAATGCGATAACCCCGAAACCCCCGTCGTGAAAACTTCTGAAGTATGGACCGCAGATGACGTCAATGCAGGGGGCACTCCAAAATAAATCAAAAACTCGAACAGATCACACCATATGCCATTCCCAACGCGCCATCAACGATTTCAGCAATAAAACCTACTGCCAGAAATATAAAAAATTCTCGGTCAATATTCAACTGATATCCACTCTGTGAAGCTTGCCATAACTTGAATGCAAGAACTAACACTAAGGCACTCTTAATTATTATTATTACACGCGATATATGCTTATTCGTAATGTGTTCAAACATTCATCATCTTTTATGTAAAACTAACATTTGCTTTTTATAATAAAACTAAATTTTAATATTAATTTTTCACAAAAGAATGATCAATACTGAACATATTATAGTTGTTTCAGGCAATAATTCATTTAAACTAAAAATTGCCAACCTTTTTTGTTTCGAATTCATTACTTTTGCTATTCCCCTTCGATTAATAATTTTCTCTAACCTTTCATATAATGTCCATGAAAGTTGCTACTCTATTTATTTTATTTATAATTTCCCAGGCAGTGGTGATTGGCCAGCCGGCAAATATTACTCAATTCATAAAAGTCGATCAATTCGGCTACTTATGCGATGCACGAAAAATTGCTGTGATCACTGATCCAATAATTGGCTTCAATAGCGCTGATTCATTCAATCCAGGCACCACAAGTAATAATTATCAGGTGAGGGATTGGAATACAAATACAGTGGTCTTTCAAGGAGCAATCTCTTCATGGAATGGAGGAGCTACCCACGGACAATCCGGCGACAAAGGATGGTATTTTGATTTTTCTAGTGTAAATGATCCGGGAATATATTACATATTTGATGTAAGTAACAATGTCGGAAGCGGACAATTCTTCATAGGATCTAATGTCTATAATGATGCGTTAAGGGCAGTTTCAAGAACATACTTTTATCAAAGGTGCAATTTTGCAAAAAATACACCATTTGCAGCCCCAGAATATACGGATGCCGCAGCTTATGAGGGAAGCAATCAGGATAAATTCGCCAGAAGTAGCCTGGACAAAAGCAATGCAAGTACAGCCAGAGATGTTAGCGGTGGCTGGTTTGATGCAGGTGATATGAATAAATATGTCACCTTCTGTACCTTGCCAATGCTTTCACTTTTAGATAGTTACAATAAATTTCCAAATGTATTTGGCGATAACAATAACATCCCCGAATCCGGAAATGGCATTCCTGATATCATGGATGAAGTAAAATTCGAATTGGAATGGTTGAAGAAAATGCAAGATGGAAGTGGAACAAATGGTCTCTTATTAAAAGTAGGAGCAGATTCCTATTCTTGCGTAAATAGTCCTCCTTCAGCTGACGTGTGCCCTCGGTACTATATACCTGAATGCAGCAGTGCCACTATCTGTGGAGCTGTAATTTTCGCTTCTGCTTATAAAACTTTCATCAACCTTCCCGGACAAACTGCCTTTGCCAATGATTTACTGACCAGAGCTCAAAATGCCTGGACCAGAGCTTCAGGTACTACTTCAAACTTCACCTCATTTCAACAATCATGCGACAATGGAGATATTAAATCCGGTGATGCAGATATGGATGCCACCACTCAGATGCAATATGCTATGGCCGCAGCAATATATCTATATGCTGCCACGGGCAACTCGATTTATAGTGATTTTGTAAACTCAAGATACAGTAACATCAATCCGATGTCTTCAGGTTGGTGGGGTCCTTATGATACTGAATATGGCAGAGCTTTATTATTCTATGCCTCCCTTCCTTCAGTTAATGCTACAATCAAAAATAACATCAGAAATTCTAAAGCAAATAGCGGCACAGGTATGGGCTTAAATGAATACCTTAACAATCAGGATCTCTACAGATCTCACATGCCTGATGCTCAATATCATTGGGGCAGTAATCAGGTAAAGGCATATATTGGAGCACAGCAAATTGATTATATTACAAATAATCTTAATACATCTGATCATGACAACTATTATTTCCTGGCAAGCGAATACCTCCATTATTTCCATGGTGTAAATCCACTGGGAATGACTTTCCTGAGTAACATGTATGATCTGCACGCTGAAAAATGCGCCAATGAAATATACCATGGTTGGTTCGGTGATGGCACTCAGTTTGATAATGCGTTGACTTCACCATTTGGGCCACCTCCCGGCTACATTACCGGAGGAGCAAACGGTGATTTCAGTGTGGGAGGAATTAGTCCACCTCAAGGTCAACCTAGACAAAAATCTTATAAAGATTGGAATACAGGTTGGAATGGTACAATGAATGAAAATAGTTGGGAGATCACGGAACCAAGTATTTATGTGCAAGCTGCCTATATTAATCTATTATCGAGTGTCATCGGCACATCTGACCAAGGCATGTGTGAGGCAATTATTCTTGCCACCAATACGCTTGACTTCATTGTTAATCCGAAAAATAATGGTGTTGAAATTCGATGGACAGCAATGGAAAATGCAGTTAGTTATGAAGTACAAAGAAGTGAAGACGTTACCAATTTTCAGACAGTATTTAATAAAGGTGCCAATAGTAAAGAGAGTTTTTCAATCATTGACAAACCGCTCTCAGATGCCGAACGATTATTTTATCGGCTAAAAATTTATACTCAGGATGGAAATTCAGAATTCTCAAAAGTACAATCTGTGAAATGGAGTGCTGAAAAAAACATTCAGGTAATTCAGGATTATGCCTCAAATACGCTGAAGATTCGTTTAGGCAAATCTGCCTTATCGAAATCAATGGAAGTAAGTATTCTGGATATGGTAGGAAATGTGGTTTACAAGAATAATTATTCCAATTCAGCTGAGATCTCTATCAAAACAGATAAATGGAACACTGGATTTTACTTCGTTCAAATTTCAAAAAGTGATTCAAATCCGATCGTCGAGAAAATATTTATTCAGGGAATTTGATAGTAGTTACTGTAAAACAATTAATTTTAAAATGAATATTAAAGCCTCCACTTACCAAAGGGTCTTTAAGTTCTCTAAAACTCTATCATGTAAATCGTTGATAAATATTTTAGATTTAGTTCTAATTGTTTATTAAAACAACGGAAGCATTGCAACAATTAACACCCCGGCTGCCGCCACCCCTCTGCCAGCTAGGGTATATACATAAGTATTTTTTCAATAAAGGCTCTTCCATGAATAGCAAGATAATTTATTGATTTTAAGTTCATTATAAGCAAAATGAATTTTGCGGACACCAGAACGTAGGTTAACCTACGCTCAGCGTTTCATAGTGAATGATGGATAATAATTTAAAGTTAAAACTATGATCGTGAAGGTTCGGCGGAAGTTAACCTACGTCGGGGTGTCACCAAAGTTTCACTTTGATATAAATTAAAAAGCGGTGTATAAACCCTAGCTCTGCCAGAAGGGAAGTTGCGACTTTTTTTCTTCTCATTTTGAAAGTGTTGATATTCATCATTATACACATAACGATTAAATAGAACAGAATGACCCTGCTCAGATGAGGGGGATATTGTGCTAGCGACATATTATATCAAAATTGATCATAAATATTAACGCCTTCTGCAATCCCTTTTAAGTTTACTTTATGTTTCCACGGATTACTGACTTCTGACTTCTGACTACTGACCACTATTTCACTAACTGAAACGTTGTCCTCCTGTTCAATTGTAATTCTTCATCCGTACATTTTTCACAAGCACAAATGGCCACCGGCCTAGACTCGCCATAGCCCTGAGATGTAAGTCTAGATTTTGATATTCCTTTGGAAGTGAGATAATTGACAACAGATTTCGCTCGATTGTCAGATAATTTAAGATTGTAAGCGTTGCTGGCACGACAATCCGTATGGGAGTTGATTTTGATTTTGAAGGAAGGATTCAATTCCATGATGGAAAGTAACTCATCCAGTGACCCTTCAGCATCTTTTCTTATATCATATTTATCAGTATCATAATAGATGTCCCTGATCACGATCTCCTGATCATATAATATTGGATACAAATTAATGATAATGTTAAATTCCTGAATGCTCTTGGTACTGTCAATTTTGATAATATCCTTCTTAATACGCTTAGAAGTAGTTAGATATCCTTCACTTGCAGCAGTAATGTTCATCGCATCATTTACAGCAATGATGGTAGTAGCTTTACCGTATTTATCAGCTATCATTGAACTATCACGACCTGCTGACCTTATGGACACTTTTGCACCGTCTAAAGATTTTGTAGTTTTGGAGAATTTACCATTCACTATTTCAAAACCCTTTGTGTAGACGTTCAATTTAACCAACATACCTTTATCTAATAAGGCAGGTGTATCAATTTTTTGTACAACAGGGATCTCTAATGTTTTCACAAAACTGTAAATATCATCCTGGCCTCTTCCCCCTTTTCGATTCGAACTAAAAAAACCTTTTTGTGCAGTGCGCTCAGTTGCCTTAAAATTTTGATCTACATATATACCGAAATCATCATATGACGAATTCATTGGAGACTTCAGGTTCTGCGGAGGGGTCCATTGGCCTCTCGCCACATAAGTTTTATAAATATCCAAACCACCCATCCCGCTTGGTTGGTCAGAAGAAAAATACATTGTGTCTCTGTCAAAACTGATATATTTTTCATTATATTCAGAATTAATTATTGGAGGAAGTCGCTCTGCATCACCCCAGACGCCTTCTTTTCGCTGGGAATAGTATACATCAAAGCCGGTATTAAATTTTGGATCCTCCAAAGAGAAAAACAATATATTACTGTCCAGTCCAAACGCCGGTCCAAGGTAATTGATACTATCAGCCACGAAAGGTAAAACCTGGGGATCTGTCCAATTCCCATCAATATTTTTGGAAAACATTAATTTACAATTTTGGTCCCCCCCCACTCTATCGAAGCATCTGCAAAAGACAATCTCTTGTCCTGAAGCAGAAAAAATAAGAGAACCTTCATTGGATTCTGTATTGACAAGTCCTTTGAGTAGTGTTGCAGAGGAGCCCATTGAATCAGCTACATAAATATCTGAAAAATCCCTTCCCGTCCACTTATATTTAGCAGTTATAGTCTCTTGGGGCCGATCTGAAGTAAAGACTATTTGCCCACCGGGACTAATGACAGGACTATAATCTGCAGCCTCACTATTGAAAGGGCTCGATTTAATCTTATATGGGTTATTCTCTATCTGATTGCCACTGATTTACATTATTTAATGTTACGAGTTCATTTCTGAACCTGTTGACATCATTCAATTGTTTACCCAGCTGTTGAAAGACCGTAATTGCTTCGGCATACCTACCTGTATTCTTCAGTGCATAAGCCAGGTATATTAGTTTTGATGGAGATTCAGAATCCTGAGTACTTTGCTTGTACCAGGAAAGTGCTTTTTCCGGCTCATTCATCTTATCATAACTTTGGCCCAAGAGAAAAGCTTTGTCAGATTTGACTTCATTTTGTCTGGAATTATTCCATTCACTTTCAAGTAATTCTGCCGCGAGGGAATATTGTCCCACATCATAAGCATCTTCACCTGTTTTAACCTTAAGCGTCTTATTGCAACTGCTCAGTACCAAAAAGAATAAGAATAGGCAGGCTATTTGTGAACGCATAAGCAGTATTGAAATATAATTTACTTTAATAACGAATGGTAAATGAAATAAAGCTTACAAGATAACAATAAAATGGTTTTTAATGTTTCAGGCCAACATTTATGTCAAATCACATATTTTATATCTCGGGTAATGACATTTATTAAACCAAAGGCGATGCTTGATTTTAAAGAGTAGTCGAAACAGAGTTTAGAAATTCATAATTTTTTTTTGACCACTTATAAAAGGAAATTTTCGAATTAAGGATAAACTTTTCAGCCTGCATTTACAAATGAACTTTTACCAACAAGCTATCTCTTATTTTTCTAAGTTTTATGTATTGTAAATCAAACATTTAAAACAAATAACAATGACTTCACTTAGGATAGCACAAGCATATTATCGCTCCCTGCCTTCATTCTTACGGCAGGCAAGCTCTAATTTAATCTGACTTCACCCTTAATGTCATCTTTTTGAATTTGGAAGCAAAGAACTCCATGTGTGAATTAATTCCTCTTATATAACTAAATCTAATAAGCTGTAAATCACGTAATTACAAATTTCTTGTCATAGACCCCTCCCCCTACCCACCCAGGGTCATTCATTTCTCTAAGACTTTAAAATGTAACTCGCTGGTAAATTAAATAATTGTTGCTTAAATTTTTATTATAAACATGATATTATGACGCCAATCAACACCTCGGCTGCCGCCACCCCCGCCTATTCACGCGGGCAAGCATCTGCCAGAGTGGAAGTTTCGACTTTTTTTCTTCTCTTTTTGAAAGTATTGATAATTAGCACTATACACATAACGACAAAATAGAAGTGAATGACCCTGCTCTAAAGGGGGAAATTCGCGCATCGACAATATCTATAATAATTGATCATGAATACCAGCAAAATCTGCGTCATCTGCGTTCCATTTTTTCAATTTATCTTTTTTGATTTTGAAAGCAAAGAATTACAAGGTGAACTGACTTCTAACTGACTTCAGACTTCTAACTTCTGACTTCTGGCTACAACTGCCACCATGTCAATCAAAGTGCTCAAACCCTGTTAATTTGTCATAAAAAAACCTTGGCACACATTGTGCTTAAGGTAAAGCGAAAATATTTTATTAATAAACATATAAAAATAATCATAAACATGAAGCCAATAAACGACAGAGTTGTTGTGAAACCAGCGCCGGCAGAAGAAAAAACCAAAGGTGGAATCATCATCCCTGATACTGCAAAAGAAAAACCACAAAGAGGTGAGATCATCGCTGTAGGACCGGGCAAGGAAGGCAACTTAATGACCGTTCAGGTAGGTGATATTGTATTATACGGAAAATACGCAGGCCAGGAGTTGAACCATGAAGGTAGCGACTACCTGATCATGAGAGAAGATGACATTCTGGTTGTACTTTAATCATTCATTTTACCCACATTAATTATTTAATTACAAAAATAAAAAATAAAAAAAATGGCTAAAGAAATTAGCTTTGATAGTGCAGCTCGCAACGAATTGAAGGCGGGTGTAGATGCATTGGCCAATGCCGTTAAAGTAACCCTTGGACCAAAAGGACGTAATGTTGTTATTCAAAAAAGTTATGGCGCACCAACGATCACTAAAGATGGTGTAACTGTGGCTAAAGAAATAGAACTTGAAAACCCAATCCAAAATATGGGTGCTCAAATGGTAAAAGAAGTTGCTTCTAAAACTGCTGACGTAGCTGGTGATGGAACTACTACTGCAACCGTTTTGGCTCAGGCCATGGTAGCAGCAGGAATGAAAAACGTAACTGCAGGTGCTAACCCTATGGACCTTAAAAGAGGTATCGAAAAAGCAGTAAAAGTTATTATCAAAGATCTTCAGAATCAATCTGAAGTGATCGGAGATGATTTCAACAAGATCCAACAAGTTGCTGCCATCTCTGCAAATAATGATGACGAGATCGGTAAATTCATCGCGGATGCAATGAAAAAAGTAACTAAAGACGGTGTGATCACTGTTGAGGAAGCTAAAGGAACAGATACTTATGTAGATGTGGTGGAAGGTATGCAATTTGACAGAGGATATTTGTCTCCATACTTCATCAATAATGCAGAGAAGATGATCGCTGAATATGAGAGTCCTTATATTCTGATCCATGATAAAAAGATCTCAAACATGCAGGACATCGTTCCTATTCTTGAGAAATCTATGCAATCAGGACGTCCTTTGTTGATCATCGCAGAAGATATCGACAGCCAGGCTTTGGGTATCTTAGTGGTAAACAGATTGAGAGCAAGTCTTAAGATTGTTGCAGTTAAAGCTCCGGGATTTGGTGACAGGAGAAAAGCAATGTTGGAAGATATTGCCATTTTGACAGGAGGAACTGTTATCTCTGAAGAGCAAGGTTTCAAATTGGAAAATGTAGAACTTGAGCACTTAGGATCTGCTGAGAAGATCACAGTTGATAAAGATAACACGACTATTATAGGTGGTGTAGGTGCAGCTGAAGATATCAAAATGCGTATCAACTCTATCAAACAGCAAATCGAAGTAACAACTTCAGATTATGATAAAGAAAAACTTCAGGAGCGTCTTGCTAAATTGGCAGGAGGTGTTGCAGTACTTTATGTTGGTGCAGCTACTGAAGTTGAAATGAAAGAGAAGAAAGACAGAGTTGATGATGCACTACACGCTACAAGAGCGGCAGTAGAAGAAGGAATCGTAGCTGGTGGTGGTGTTGCATTAGTACGTGCTATCGATGCTATGAAGGATTTAAAAGGCGCGAATGAAGATGAGAACATCGGTATCCAGATCGTTCGTAAATCCTTGGAAGCTCCACTTCGTACCATCGTAGAAAATGCAGGTATGGAAGGTTCGGTAGTACTACAAAAAGTATTGGAAGGCACAGGAAGCTTTGGTTACAATGCCAGAACAGATGTGTACGAAGATCTTAAAGCAGCAGGTGTCATCGATCCTACTAAAGTAACGAGGGTAGCACTTGAAAATGCAGCTTCTATCGCAGGTATGGTCTTGACTACGGAATGTGTCATCAATGACAAGAAAGAGAAAGACGAAGGTCATTCACACGCTCCTATGGGCGGTGGAATGGGCGGCATGATGTAAATCATTCTTTCTAATAATATAAAAGCCACTGGATGTGATATCCGGTGGCTTTTTTTATTTAAAAAATATTGGAAAAGCAATGATAGTTAATTGATTTTCAGGTCAGTATAATCTTACTAAGAAATCCTGTCCTTGTTACATTTAAAACGTTAAGTCATGTAAACTCAAAATATATCAAACCCAAATAATTGCAATAAATTAAATAAAAAGATTTAATTTAGCAATCTAAACCCAAAATTATGAAATGGTCAGCTCAACCAATCAAACACTTTAAAGAACGCCGTATAGCAATCACTTTTGAAAAGAAACAGGAATATACTGACCGTGTCAAATTAATTGAAGACGTTCGATGGAGCAGCTCACTAAGGCTATGGCATGTTCCGGATACTGAAGAGAATAGAATTCGTTTCAGAATTCCTGTTGAAATTATTTACACACCGAGTCCGGAAATTATTACTGCATTAAAAACATTTGAATCATTTTTATTATCGAGGAGGTATAGTCCGAATACGATCAAAACCTATATGGAAGCATTGCGGGTCTTTTTTAGATATTTTAATGAAAGGCAAATTGGAAGCATTAACAACGACGATATCATCCTATTCAACAATGAATATATCCTTAAGAAAAATCTTTCATCTTCTTATCAAAATCAGATGGTCAATGCGATCAAGCTTTTTTATCGGACCGTGGAGAACAGAAACCTTGAGATAGAAAAAGTACACAGACCTAAGAGCGAAAAGACGTTGCCCAATGTATTGAGTAAGGAGGAGGTGAAAGGAATATTGAATGCTCATGGAAATACAAAACATGTGGCAATGCTAAGTTTAATATATGCTTGTGGGTTGAGGAGAAACGAATTAATAAGTTTAAAGCCACAGGACATAGACAGTAAAAGAGGAATATTGATAATCAGGCAATCGAAAGGAAAAAAGGATCGGATTGCACCTATCTCGTTAAAACTGATAGAACTATTGAGACAATACTACATTTCTAATAAACCGACCACATGGTTGTTTGAAGGGCAGCATAAAGGCATTCAATACTCTGCGGAAAGTTTGCAAAGTGTTTTAAAACAAGCACTAAAGAAGGCAAATATTACAAAACCAGTGACACTACATTGGTTACGCCACAGTTATGCCACTCACCTTTTAGAAGCAGGCACTGATTTAAGGTACATACAGGAATTACTTGGACATAGTAGTAGCAGGACGACGGAAATTTATACACATGTGAGTACTAAAAACCTTCAAAATATTAAAAGCCCTTTTGATGATCTGTAAAATAAATAACCGTATAAAAACTACATAAAGCTGACAAGGAGTGTCACATTTGTGTAGTTTTGTTACACTATATA
>JADJSK010000002.1 GCA_016711705.1 Candidatus Brachybacter algidus
AAAATCTGTCGGTCTCAATGGAGTTGGTACCAAAGCTGTAAATGCATTAAGCGCCGACTTCAAAGTACAATCAGTAAGAGATGGCCAGGCAAAGAAGGCTGAGTTCATAAGGGGCGAACTCTCCAAAGATTATCCGATTGGTAAATCTGATGAAAAAAATGGAACACTTATCGAATTCATTCCTGATGGCGAAATATTTAAGAATTTTCAGTTCAGAGATGACATAGTCGAGCCCATGCTTTGGAACTATGCCTACCTCAATGCCGGCTTAAAACTTAATTATAACGGCAAGACATTCGTTTCGAAGAATGGTCTGGCAGATATGATCGACAATAGAACGTCACAGGAAGACCTTATTTATCCACCCATTCATCTGAAAGCGGAAGACATAGAGGTCGTCTTGACACATGGTCATCATTATGGTGAGCAATATTACTCCTTCGTCAATGGTCAGAATACCACGCAAGGTGGATCTCACCTGAATGCTTTCAGAGAAGCAGTGGTCAAGACCGTCCGTGACTTTTACAAAAAAGAATATGACGCCAAAGACATCCGTACTTCCATCATAGCTGCTGTCAGTGTTCGTGTAGAAGATCCGATCTTCGAATCTCAGACAAAGACCAAGCTAGGCTCAACACACATGGGTCCGGATGCAGCTTCTATCAGGTCATTCGTTATGGAGTTTATGTCCAGAGAGCTTGACAACTTTCTGCACAGAAACCTTGAAGTAGCGGGACTTCTACAGAAAAAAATCCTTCAATCAGAGCGTGAACGAAAGGAAATAGCAGATATTAAAAAGGAAGTGAATAAAAAGGCCAAAAAAGCCAACGTTCACAATAAGAAATTACGAGATTGTCGCATTCACTTCAATGATAAAGGTGGAAATGATGCTCAAAAAGAAAATTCTACCTTATTTATTACTGAAGGTGATTCTGCTAGTGGTTCTATCACGAAGGCGCGAGATCCTCAGGTCCAAGCAGTCTTCAGTCTCAGAGGTAAGCCGCTCAATTGTTTCGGTATGACCAAAAAGATTGTTTATCAAAATGAAGAATTCAATCTATTACAACATGCTTTGAATATAGAGGATAGCATAGATGACCTTAGATATAATAAGGTCGTAATATCCACAGATGCCGATGTGGATGGTATGCACATCAGATTGCTATTGCTCACGTTTTTTCTGCAATTCTTTCCGGATCTGGTGCGTAAAGGACACCTATATATCCTAGACACCCCACTGTTCAGGGTAAGGGATAAGAAGACAACGATATATTGCTATTCTGAGAAGGAAAAACAAGCAGCCATAGAGAAACTTAGAGGCAAGCCTGAGATAACAAGGTTTAAGGGATTGGGAGAGATTTCACCCGATGAATTCGGTGGCTTCATTGGAGAAGATATAAGACTAGATCCGGTGTTGATAAAGGAACATACTGATATAGATAAGATTCTTGAATATTATATGGGAAAGAATACTCCTGACAGACAGATATTTATCATTGACAACCTAAGGCTTGAGAAAGATTAGGATGATCTAACAGTTTTGCAATTAAAATGCGAAAGTTATTTTTTTATTCGACCTCTGACGTCTGACGTCTGATTTCTAGCATCTATTGTCTAGCATCTGATACCTAAAGCAAAATATTAATTTTTTACCTTTTCGAGAAATTGTGTAGTTTTGCCCTTAATTCTTTAATTAGATCAATAAACGAACCACTTATGATCAGGAAATTTTTGATTCTCAGTATATTATTCTTTACCTGTT
This sequence comes from Candidatus Brachybacter algidus, assembly GCA_016711705.1. Lineage (GTDB taxonomy): Bacteria > Bacteroidota > Bacteroidia > Chitinophagales > Saprospiraceae > Parvibacillus > Parvibacillus algidus. The sequence goes on from JADJSK010000002.1 coordinate 1,763, forward strand.
TCTATTCATATGCAGATGTTAAGATATATGTAGATCCTGCTTCAATCGCTGCTGGCCAGAATGGAAAAGTCTTCGTTAAGGTAGATGGATTTCAAAAAGTATCCAGCTTTCAATTAAACCTTACATGGGACGTTTCAAAATTAACATTTTCAGAAGTTGGTGACCTTTCAGCCCTTAATTTAAATGCTATAGGTGATTTCCAAGTTCCTTCACCAGGAAAAATGAGAGTTTTATGGGCACATCCTGAATCTGATGAAGCTAGTTTGGCGAATGGTACCACTTTATTCTCTATTACGTTTAGTGGAGTCTGTGGTAGTGAGTCTTTAATCAATATTATAGATGATGGATTCTTTACGGTACAGTTTACAGATACCAATGGTGATCAGATCCCTCATACTGCTACTCCCGGAAATATTACAGTGACAGGAAACCCTTGCGGAGGTGCACAAACAGTATTAAATGCAACAACTTTAGATGCCCAATCTGGAACTAAAACATGTCTAAGCATTAACGCTGGTTCAGGTTTTACAAGTATTACAAGTATTTCAGCTGACATCAATATGTCTTCTAGCTGTGTTTCATTTAACGAAGTAACCAATTTTAACGCCGGTCTTACAGGCTTAGGTGCCGGAAGTTTTAATCTTACACAGGCTGCCAACGGAATTATTAAACTCAATTGGACATCCGCCATTTCTACATCATTGGCGGCAGGCGCCAAACTTTTTGACATTTGCTATACCCCCAATGAGACATGCTGCGGCACTACTGTCCCGCTGTCTTTTACTAATGTAACCATAACTACTCAGGGAGGAGGAACGAACAACCTTACTTCTAATGGAGGTTTGAATATAAAATGTGGCGTGGAGCCGGAATGTAATCCTACAGGTTTAGCATTAATAGGTTCAGATCATTGCGCAATGCCAAATGAATCAATTACTATGGACTTCACAGTGCAGGATTTTACTAATATTTTGGGAGTTCAATTCAGTATTGATTATGATCCTGCTTGCATGCAGCTTGAAGATATTATCTTACCGTAACCCAATCCTTTTACAGGCTTAGTGAAAGGTAAATTTCAAGACCAATTGAACGGGTGCGTTATTGTCGTGTGGGATGATGCTACAGGAAATAGCGTGAGTGTGCCTGATGGTACTATCATGTTTTCTTTGAAATTAAAAGTAATAGGTACATTAGGATCCACTTGTTCAGTCAATCTAGGTAGCAAGTGTGTTCCAAGTGGTGTAGAATTTGTAGACGTAGACTTTCAAGTAGTCCCTGTTTCGTTTTGTTCAGGGGATGTTATGATCAAGCAATGCACAGAAGAGCTAGCTATTGTGGATGGAATTATAAATAATTTCACTTGCGCTGAGCCTTGTACAGGATCTGTTTCATTCACAGTAACAGGCGCTACTAACCCTACGATCACATGGAGTCAACCCGGTTTGAGCGGCATGAGTGTCACCAATCTTTGTCCGGGATCATATACAGTGACTGTAACTTCAGGTGGATCTTCTATATCCAAGCCTTATACCATTACAGGACCTCCTGTCATTATAATTACTACAGTCTCAGTGACACCTGCCACTGCTGGTGCTAACGGAGCAGTAGATATCAATGTAACAGGCGGTACTGGCAATTTCACTTATCAATGGAGTACCAATCCGGCACAAACCACTCAGGACATAACAAATGTTCCAACAGGTTCTTATACCGTTACGGTTACAGATAGTGGTAATGGTTGTAAAAAGTCGTATGTTGTTTCTGTATCAGATGGTAGTGGTGCATTTGATGCTACTGTAATACCAAAGAAATATGGTGAATTCGATATATCATGTGGAGATTCATGCGATGGTCAATTAACTGCAAATCCAGTTGGTGGAACAGCTCCTTATACTTATCTATGGTCATCTAAAAATGTGGCAACTCAGACCATTACAGATATTTGTGCGGGTACTTATTCTGTGACCATCACTGACAATACAAATAAAACAGTAACCAAGTCATATACGATCCTGGCTCCTCAAAAACTATTGGTAGATTTTGATATTATTTATCCTTCTGATGATGTGGCGCTGGATGGAAGTATTTCTGCTGTTCCTATCGGTGGCACAGCTCCATTTATATATAGCTGGACAGGTGCAGTCGTTTCTTCATCGAAAGAATTAACTAATATTGGTGTTGGTACATATGCCGTGTCAGTTACAGATCTAAGCGGGTGCTCGGCTACATCTTCAAAAGTTATTACACCGGGTGGAAAAGGATGTTACTCAGGAATTGGAGCAATCACACCTAATGGAGATGGAAAAAACGATCGCTTGATTATATCTTGTGTCAGTACTGTTTCTAATAGGATTTTAATATTCAATAGGTGGGGAGAAAAGGTTTTCGAGCAATCTTCTTACAAAAATACGTGGGAAGGTGTAGATTCGAAAGGTGAAAACCTACCTGATGGAGGTTATTATTGGGTATTGGAAGTAAAGGAATCAAATGGTGGTACAGAAGTATTTAAAGGTTCTGTTTCCATTATCAGAACTTTGAGATAAAATTGTTTATTCTAAATAATCATTCTTAATCGCACAGATTATGCAAAAAATATGTACGCTTATAATAGCTTGCTTTTTTCTAAACCAGGCTATCAGCCAGGAACAGGGAATATATAGACACTATACTATCTATCCAACTTTGATTAACCCCGGTGCTACCGGTATAAATGAGGGCCAGCATGAATTTATTGGCAATATGGTTAATACTTGGTCCGGATCTGACGGAACACCTGTTAACTATACCTTTGGTTATAGTGGAAGTTTTGGAAAAAGTGTTGGTCTCGGCCTGCAGCTTATGAATGAAACTAATGCTGCAATCAGTCGCTTTAAAGCTTCCATAGCATATGCCTACAAAGTTAAGTTTGATAACGCAATTTTTTCTGTTGGAATGACTACTGAATTTCAGCAAAAAAGGCTGAGAAATGGTATTCTGAATGATCCATCTATCGACCCTACTGATGCTTATTTACTGGCGGCGAACGATGGTGTTAAGTTTTTTGATTTTGGACTTGGTATACATGCTAAAATAAATCAAACACTTACATTAGGGGTTGCATTGCCTAATATGGTTCATACTTATATAACTAAGCCGGAGATAGCTAGTACGGAGGATCAGAAATACCTTGGTAACTTTGTTGGTTATCTATCAAACAGATTTAAGGTAAACGACTTTGATTTTGAAGTTGAGCCGGGGATTGCTGTCAGAAAGGTATCAGCCGGGGATGGAAGCGCACCATTATTGGGTGATGTGAATGTGACAGGTTATTTCCTTGATAATAAATTGACCGGTGGCCTTTCTTATCATTTTGGTGCCGGACAATCGGGTGGTGGAGTATTATTGGGTATAATGCTCAATAAAGTGTCTATATATTATAGTTTCGATATATATTCGGGTGATTACCAACCTTACAATAACGGAAAACATGAAGTGACACTTGGAGTGGCACTTTCAGATATTAAGAAATAAATATATAAAATAAATTTCGTCACATTAAGTATTAAAATACTGTATAAGTGACTGTCAAGCAGTTTAATATAAATATTTTAAAATTTTGTTAATATATTGGATCAAAAAAAATCAAAAAAAATATATTCAAAATTTTTGAAATAGATAAAAACTGTTACTTTTGTTTTCGTTTTTCTCCTTTTGAGAAGACTCTCTTTTTAAGACTACTACACAATAACTGTTAAATTCTTAACGGTTCTTTATTAATTTTTACCAGGCTGGATTTTTTTGGAAATTTATTTTCCGCCTCAACTTTATGTTTTTCAAGCATTTAGAGATGAAGGCGCTGATATATTTTTAAAATATGTAATATTTGGCACGGTATTTGGATGTATATTCTAGTATAGAAATATAAAATTAAATTATTAACAAATTTTTAAACCAAAACTAAAGCACATGAAAATCAAAAATTTGATGACTTTACTCTCAGGAGTAACAGGCTCGAAAAGTTTTTTTGGACTGTCTGTTTTAATGTTTGTGGCATTTATGAGTTTTTCTACTACTGTGAACGCACAGTATGTTAGTACTCCGGTTGCTATTCAAGCTTTGAAACAAGAAACACTTTCAACAGGTAATTTTAAGACAGGATTCTCTACTCCTAGTTCAAAAGTCCCGGCTACTCGTACGCCTACGGATTATGCTAAAAGTCTTAGACTTGACTATGTTAAAGAATTATTGAACTTAGTAGCTCTTTACGGTAACGTAGGTACTGCTATTGACGTGAACAATGCAAATTGGACACAAAGACTTACAGGCAATCCTGGAAGAGCTACTGCCCTTCCTGTTCTTAAGGCATATGTTATCAATTTATTGAGAGCATAATTCCTTACATTTCTTTTTATTGTGGAGTAGTTGCCATAATGAATAGAAATTTAGTAATTAATAAACTAATTTTTTTATGAATCTAAATTTAAACAGAATCTCATGACTATGAAAAAATTTAATTGGGTGAATAGCATTTTTATGCTATGTCTTCTGTGTCTATGCGGCACACAGGGGAATGCTCAAACATTTACTTTTACCAGTGCGGCGGCAGTTGGAATCCCAGATGCTGCTTATGATGGCACAGAGGGTTCAATGGCATCAAAAACACTTGCTGTTGCCGGCATCCCTGGTGTTGGTACTATTGCTAGTATCAAACTTTCGGCTAATATTGGTCACACTTGGCCTGGTGATATGACTTTTAAATTAAAAGCTCCAGGTGGACAAATCTTGGCACTTGTAAGCCGTATGGGCTTAATTGAAGCAGTAGATGATGGTAGCGATTGCTGCGGTACATCTAATGATATGCTTATTGCCAATACTTACACTTTTGATGACGGTGCATCTACTGCATCTGAAGATTGGGGCGCTTTAGGATCTCCAATTCCTACATCAAGTGTAACTCCTAGCAATGGTTCAATACTTGCACCTCCTGCTTTTACTTCATTTGCTGATCTAGCAACTGCAGTTGGCATTGGTGGTTTGAACGGTAACTGGACATTACTAATGGGTGATGGTGGTGCTGGTGATGTTGGAAACGTTAGCAATGTTAGCTTTGAAATTATTATTACTGCTGATAATGGTGGTGGTGAAGGTGAGCCTGATGTATGTGCACTTACATGCCCGGGTACTCAATATATCAATTTAGATCCAGGTGCTTGTTTGTATACTTATACATATCCAGTATCTATTTCTTCATTGTGTGTTGTTACACCTGAACCTATTCTTAACTTTACAGGTCAGTTTTCAACAGCTTCTTCTCTAAGATTCCCTGATGGTATTACTAGTACTCAACCATATACTGGTTTATTTACTGGAGATACTACTTATACAGTTGAATCTGGTGACGGATTTGGATTTGATAATACTTCATTATCATACTACAATGCTGCTTATTGGAACGTTGCTGTAGCCGGTAATGTTAAGTTCAACTGGACTTACGCTACCAATGATGGTCCATTATGGGATCAAACTGGTTACTTGAAGAATATGCCTGCTACTTTTACTTGGTTTGGTAATCAAACTGGTGCTGGTTTTGGTGTATATCAATTGTCTAGCAACGCAGGTGCATTTAACCAAGCTGGTTTAGGTAACGTTAACGTTACTGCTGGTGGTAAATTTGGTTTTTATGCGTTTACACAAGATGGTGGCGGTGGTGCTGCTACAATGGTAATCACGAACTTCTCTTACGCTTCAGCTCCTGTTCTTCCTGTTATCACGCAAACTTCTGGTGTTAACATCGGTTATGTTGCTGATTTCTCAGGCGGACTTGTAGATATTATTACAGAAGAATTCCCTATCGGAACTACAACTGTAACTTATTCTGGCGTAGGTCCTGATGGTCCTATTTCTTGTTCATTCGATGTTGTTGTAGCAGGTATAGCTAACCCAATTGGTTCGCTTGCTTGTAATGATGATATAAATATATCTGTTGATACTAACTGTATCGCTGTGATCAATGCTGATCAAATCCTTGAAGGTGGTCCTTATGGTTGTTATGATGATTATATCGTAGCTATCGGTACTAACATGCAAGGTCCGTTTAACCTTGGTAACACAGTAACATGTGCTAACATTGGTCAAACTTTGGCAGTACAAGTTACTGATCCTAATACTGGAAACAGATGTTGGGGATGGATACATGTAGAAGATAAAATACCACCTACTATCGACTGTGATGGTTGTGTAGCTGAAGTAAATGAGCTTTTTGGTACTTTGGATTTCACTGATCCTCTTGCTGGTAACTTTACACAAAGTTGTTATGACTTTGGTTTAGGAACTCCTACTGGAGGAAACCACCCTTACGACTTAGTAAACTTCTCAGTTCCTGTGACTGGTAGTTATACTTTTGCACTTGTATCTCAAGGTCCTTTCATCGGTGGCCAAGGTTACTGTACAATTTACGGTGGAGCTGGTTTCGTACCGGGTTCTCCTTGTACTAACTTAATTGGTGGTATGGATGAGTTTATAATGACTGACTTTACTGTTAACTTAGTAGCTGGTCAAAATTATCAAATGTTGATCATTGATTACGGAGCATTGTCTGGTAATATCTTTGATTGGACAGTTACTGTAAATGGTCCTGGTGGAGTTGGCATACTTGCTGCTGTACCTTGTGAAATTGGATGTAGCGATATCGCTGCTCTATTGGCAGCAACTACTATTGAAGATCTTACAGATCTTGGTATAGAAAGTTCTGTTCCAGATGCATTTGATAACTGTGAAGGTCCTGCTTGTGGTCCACTTACTTATTCATTTACAGTAGGAGCTCTTTCTAACACTGATATGTGTGCTGAAGGAAGATTTATTCCTGTTACATGGACAGTAACTGACTTAGGTGGAAACTCTGTTTCTTGTACTGAAAATGTAGGAATTGATTTACCTACTCTTGACGAAGTAATTTTCCCTGATCAAGTAACTGTAGCTTGTGGCAGCCCGACTGACCCAGATGCATTTAACTCTCAGGCTCCTGATAATACTCCTTTCAATCCTGCTTACAACCCTAATGCTCTTGATGGTAACACTATCGATGAGGATTGGCCGGCTGTTGATGGTAATGATATCAGAAATCAAGGTACTTATTGTAACCTAGTTTCTCAATACCATGATGATGAAATTCTTCTATGTGGTCCTAACAGTGGAGCTAAGAAGATCATCAGAAGATGGACAGTTGTAGACTGGTGTACTAATGAGATCAGAGAATCTGTACAATTAATCAAAGTTGAAGATGTTATTGCACCTGCAGTTAATGCTGGTCCAGACTTTACAGTTAACGCTTCTCCTTGGTCTTGTTCAGTATACGGTTTGACTTTACCTGCAGCTACAGTATTTGAGGCTTGTTCTCCAAATGCTATTACCTGGAGAGTATTGATCGGAAACGTAGTATTATTAAACACTAATGGTGGTGTAGTTAGCAATGCTTTTGAATTAGGCGTTGGTCAACACACTCTAGTATACGAAGCAACTGATGCTTGTGGAAATGTTGGAACTGATCAAGTAATACTTACAGTTGTTGACAACACTCCTCCAAACGTAATTTGCAAAGAATTCCTACAAGTTACTACTAACCCTAACGGTTGTCTTAACTTGATCCCTGCTGATAGATTTGACAATGGTTCTTACGACAATTGCTGCTCAGATGATGAGTTAGTATTTAAAGTAAGAAGAATGTCAGAACCTAACGATTCATACTTCCGTGATACTATCGCTGTTGGTGTATTCAGTGGCAGAGTTATGTATAACAACGGTCTTCCATTATTTGGAAACGTAAATAATTCACGTGAGGTTCCTCGTGATGACTTGAGTGGCACAGTTACTGGTCCTTACGGAGAGAAATTCTGTGGTAAGGTTGATGTTCTAATGAGAGTTTACTGTGCTGGTTCACCGCAATACTTTGCTGATTGTATGGTTCAGGTTTTTGTTGATGACAAAACTCGTCCAGTTATATCAGCACCAGCTAACGTAATAGTTCACTGCGAAGACAATCCATCTGACAACGTTCCTCCACACCTACAATATGACCAATATTTCGGTTATGCAACATGGACTGATCCTTGTGGATCTGTAACATTTGACTCAACTGTTACTGGTACATTGAACGACTGTGGTGAGGGTGTTTTAGTTAAAACTTGGAGAGCTACAGACAAATGTGGTAACCAAGATGTTAAATCTCAAACTGTAACAGTTAGACACATTTCTGACTTTGAAGTTATATTCCCTGCGGATACAATGATCTTTGCTTGTGTTGATACTTTAGACTTTACTCCAGTACCTCATGACCCAATCTGGTGGCCAAGATTTGACCGTAACGATTGCGAGCAACTTGCTACTACTTGGTGGGATGAGCGTTTCTACGGTGAAAATGATGCATGTTTCAAAATTGTACGTCACTGGAAGGTTATCAACTGGTGTGCATTCAATGTTGATCAAGGTAATACTTATGATGATGTTATCTTGAACTCTTGGAGATTGCCTATCACTTGTAAGTGGAGACCTTCTTCAATTAATCAGTTCACAGCTAATGACTGTAACTTGTGGAGAGATATCGACGTATACAGAAGAATGAGAGATGGTGGAAATTACTCTAACTCTAATCCAAACTTATGGACTAAAGGTGACGGTGTAATTGAATACATCCAAGTTATCAAAGTTAAGGATAATGAAGATCCTATCATACAAGTTATCAACCCTAAACCTTGCCCTCAGTTCGGTACACCGGTTGAAGAAGATACGTACTCTAACATTCCTTCTAACACACCGAATACTCCATGGGTATACAATGTAGTAGGAGTTCTTTACAACGGAGTATGTTCTGCACCTGCAGGTACATTGAAAGCTTCTGCTATTGATTGTTCAAACAAATTGAACTATCACTATGAAGTTGATGGATTTGCAAGCACAACTAACTTGAACTTGAAATCAATTGATTTCGCTGGTTTAACTCCAGTAATCACTGATATTCTTCCTATGGGTCTTCATAGAGTTTACTGGTCAGTTAATGATGCATGTGGAAACACATCATATGGTAACTACTGGGTTAGACTACGTGATTGTAAGAAACCAAGTCCGGTATGTTTCAATGGTCTAGCTACTGTTGTAATGCCTTCTGCTGGTATGATTACACTTCCTGCAACTTATTTCAATCATAACTCATTTGATAACTGTACTCCAGCTGACGGCTTGATCTACAGCTACTCTGCTGATGTTAATGAGACAAGTAGAACATGGACTTGTGATGATATCATTGCTAATGGTTCTCCTATATTTGAAATTACAATGTATGTAACTGATGGTGACGGAAATCAAGATTTCTGTAATACATTCATCAGAATAGATGATAACGATGGTGTTTGCGATACAGTTGGTACTTTAATCAGCGGTACTGTTAAGACTTTCGCTCCTTCTGAAGGTATTAAAGATGTAGTAGTTACTTTGTCTAATTCAGTAATTGATATTACTGCTGATGCAACTGGTGAGTACAATGCTCATACAACTATGACTGGTATCCAGAAATTGGAAGGTAAGCATGATAAAGATTACTTGAATGGTGTTAACGTTGGTGACATCATCAAAATCCAAAATCACTTACTTAACAAAAACTTGTTAGATCAACCTTACAAAATGATGGCTGCTGACGTAAACATCGACGGTAAAGTTTCTAACTTGGATATCCTTGCGATCAGATCATTGATCCTAGGTAAAACTGATAAGTTTGCTGCTGGTAAATCTTGGAGAACTTATGATGCACTTTATTCATTGAATATGAATAACTGGGCTCAAGCTCCTGATTTCGTTACTGTTGATATCAATTCTTCAGTTACAAATGCTGACTTGAAAGGTGTTAAATTGGGTGACGTTGACTTAAATGCTAAAGCTAACTTCGGTTCAGGTGCTATCGAGCAAAGAACTGTAGGAACACTTAGCTTCAGAGCTGACGACGTTCAAATGACTGCTGGCCAAACAATTGAAATCCCAGTGAAAGCTAAAGATTTCAAAAACATAGCTGGTTACCAATTCACATTCGCATTTGATAATGCAGCAATGGAATTCGTAGATATGAAATCTGGTGAACTTGCTATCTCTGCTGAGAACTTCTCTGCACTTAAAGCAAGCGAAGGAATCGTAACTACTATATTCGCTTCTGAAGAAGCTGCTACAATCGCTGATGACGCTGTATTGTTTACTCTTGTATTCAATGCTAAGTCTGAAGTTGCTCTAAGCAAAGTATTGACAGCTAATTCTAGCTTAACTCCAGCAATGGGTGTTAATAGCTCTGATGAGAATTTGGATATCGCACTTGAGTTTAATACAAACAATGGTGTGGTTGCTTCAGGTGATTTCGACTTGAAACAAAACAATCCGAATCCATTCTCTACAGTTACAGCTATTGAGTTTAACTTGCCACAGGCTTCTAAAGCAACATTGACAATCTATGATGTAACAGGTAAAATTGTTTACACTAGAAAAGTTGATGCAGCTAAAGGTCTTAACAAGGAACTTGTAAGCAGAACTCAGATTGGTTCAACAGGTGTTATGTTCTATCAATTGGTAGCTGGTGATTATTCAGCAACTAAGAAGATGGTTATCTTAGACTAATCTTTTAGTAGATACCTTAGACCGAGTTTAAATTTTATTTAAAATCGGTTTTTGGGACGACTCCCGCCTCTTTGAGGCGGGAGTTTTTTTTTGTACCATTAACATATCCCTAAAAAATATATAGGTATAAAAGATATAATAATTACATTATTAAAAATATATTTGTAGTGGAATTGATGTTGGTACTTAATTATTTAGGTGTTACATCAATTCGTTCTCCCAAGAACTGTACCCTTTTCGCTATCAGTATGTCTGTAGCTAATTTTTTTTTCTAAACCAAATTATTAAGATATGATCATGAACAGTTCTACATTTATCACTATGCTCCATCGATGCAAACAGTTTTTGTTTGTTTTTGCAATTTCAGCCGGAGCGTTTACAACTTCAGAATTAAAAGCTAACATTGGTTGCGGCGTTCTAGCTCCTTCAGCTGAAGGAGTCATGGACATGAGCCAATGGGTTACCTGTCCTCCAGCATGGATTAATGTGACTTGCAGTCAATTAGATCCAGGATTGAATTATGGATCACCATGGGTCGCAAACGGTTGTGGTTGTGGCTCTATAATTTATGGACCATACATCGTCGACAATCGTGTTGGTTGTGGTGCCGGTACTATTACTAAAACATGGAACATATGGACCATGTATGGTGAATATACTTGCAGTCAGACGATCAATGTAAGTGGCGGATACTATGGTTATCCTGTTATTCATTGGCCACCCGATTACAATTTGTCAGGTTGCGGGTCTGGATATCTTCCTGATGATCTACCTGCACCATATAACAGACCTACTTGGAGTGCACCTGAGTGTTCTCAGTTGATGTATACCTACTATGATGAAGTATTCTATCCAGAGTACAATTCAGGTATTTGCAAAAAAATCTTTAGACATTGGAAGGTAATTGACTGGTGTATCTATAATGTTGACAACCCTTGGTCTCAAGGTCAGTGGAGCTGTACTCAATTGATAATGGTTAAAGATCAATATCCACCGACCATACAGTGTCCTGGAAATGTAGTAGTAGATGCTGGGCCTAACTGCTCTGGTTCTTATGTTCATATTCCTCCAGCTACTGCATACGATCCTTGTGGCAATGTTACCATTACAAACAATTCGCCATACGATGTTTATGGAGGTGCTGATGCTAGTGGTTATTATCCTCCGGGTACAACTAAAGTTACATTTTGGGCTACAGATGCATGCGGTAACACATGCGCTTGTTGGATAAATGTTACTGTTACAGATAAAAAGAAACCAACTCCAGTTGTATATTATGGGTTGAGTACAAGTCTAATGTGTATGAACCCTCAACCTATGATTGAGATTCAAGCGAAATGGTTTGATGCAGGTTCTTTTGACAACTGTACCCCAAAACATAAATTAAAGTTCAGTGTCTATCCTAAGATCTTTACTTGCGCTGACAGAGGTTACAATGATGTCACCATCACTGTTACTGACGAAGCAGGTAATTCTGAAACAGTTAACTCTTATATCATTGTTGACGATAATATTGGATGCTGTGGTGTAGATACTACTAATCCTCCTGTAATTAATTGTCCGGGTGATATCACAGTTGATGCCTTGACTAATGATTGTAGTGGAGCTTTGGTTACTCTTGATCCTGCTACAGCAACAAGTGATTGCAATGGCGCAGTAACAATCAAGGATAACTCACCATATGCTACAGGCCATGGTGCTAATGCAAGTGGAGTTTATCCGATAGGAACTACAGTAGTTACTTTCACAGCTACAGATTTCTGTGGTAAGAAAAGTACATGCAAAACAACAATTAGAGTAAAAGATGGTAAGAAACCTTCACCAGTTGTGTTCTACGGATTGGCAATTACCTTAATGGAAGATACTATCAATGGAGGTGGAATTATCAACCTTGTACCAGAATGGTTCGATGCTGGTTCATTTGATAACTGCACTGACAATAATGATCTTATTTTCTCTATAAGCCCAAGCTCATTCAATTGTGATAGTTTAGGTGAACGTAATGTGAGAATCACAGTAACTGATGAATCAGGAAATACTGAATATGTCAATACTTACATCGTAATCCAGGATCCTAATGACGTTTGTGTTACAACGTTTACGGCTAATATCGCAGGTCTGATCAAGACTGAAGATGGAGATAAAGTTTCGGCTGTAGACATGATGGCAATGACGCCTGATACGATGTACGAAAAGAGAGTAGACGGTGATTATGTTTTACTAGACCTTAAAGGTGGTGAGAAATATGAAATAGTGCCACAGAAGACTGATGATATTCGTAATGGTGTTTCTACCAAAGATCTTATTATATTGAAAAATCATATAATAGGTAAAGATCTTATTCAAAGCCCTTACAAATTGATTGCAGCAGATGTTAACAGTGATAAGGTAATAAATACATTGGACTTATTAATGCTTAGAAAATTAGTTCTAGGTACATTGGATGAACTTCCTGGTGATGTAAGTTGGAAGTTTATTGATGGTAGCTATATTTTTAGTCCATTTACTCCTGCTTTAACTCAAAACTATCCTTCTAAGATTGTAATCAATAAATTGAAAGAAAATAAAGACAATATTTCTTTCATCGGAACTAAGATGGGTGACCTTAACAGTTCTGTGTCTGCAAGCGCGACAGGTGACAATAATGATATCTTATTGAGAGGAAATGGCAATATAAAATTGTTTGCACTTACTTCTGAAACTACGGAAAGTAAAGTAAGAGTTGACTTTACTCCAGATATGGCTGTAAATACTGATGGTATGCAAATGGAATTGAATTTCGATCCAACTCTTGTTAAATATACAGGAATCGATCAGGGTATTCTTACAGGATTGTCTAACAGTGCTTGTATTAATACAAGTAATGTTGCGAATGGAAGTATTAAGATCAGCTGGGTATCGAATTATGCGATTTCTGTGGATCCGACTCAAATTATGTTCTCTATGTTGTTTGAAAAATTGAACAATGCCGGTAACATAAAATTCAAATTGAATCCTTATGGATTGAATCCTGAATTATATGATAGAGATAATAATACTTTTGACATTGAATTGATCAATGAGAAAGTAGCTTCAGTTAATGGATTTGCTTTGTTCCAAAACAGACCGAACCCATTACAGTCTTACACTAGTATTGGATTTAACCTTCCTGAAGCATCAGATATTGAATTAAATATATATGATGTCACTGGTAATGTGGTTAAAACGATTAAAGGTACCTATGCAAAGGGCACAAATAAAGTTGATATCGAATGGACTAATACCAAAGGTGTTTACTACTATATGCTTAAAGCTGGTGATAATGTCGCTACTAAGAAAATGATTGTAATAGAATAATCTTAAATCCTTTTCTAAAATTATATTGGAGGCTATCATTTGATAGCCTCCTTTTTTTTTGTTAAGGATGATGATTCAATTATAGTTAAACCGATATATATGAATTTGTGTTATTGCTTCTTCCAATGAGTTGCTATAAAAAACTTTGTAGATAAACTCAGTAGTCAAATAAACTCTAGTACAACGCACCTTTATATAGTAAGGAAATTAAGAAAAGTTATGGATAAGGTGTATTGAAACAAGCTATTGAATTGTCCATATCCTAAGATTAGCATTAGACAGTACAGAAATATTTTCTTGATTAACTACTTGAAAACAAGACGAGAACTAGTACAGAATACGAATTCCCTATCGACCATTAAAAATGGTATAAACGACTTTCATCTCGGCATTATAAAACAAAATATTGGTCAAGTAAATAGTACCATTCTGAATAACATATCTTAATAAGAGATCAATCCTTTAAAATAGATACAATTCAATATTTTGGAGAAGAGTAAAAGCTTGCTATAAAGATCATGGCTATTTTAAAGGGTTGATCTACCGTGTCTTTTAATTTATCATGGATGATCCAGTCTCTTGGATCCATTTCCCATTGGGTATAAACTTCATAATCCCCCATTTTACTGCTGGTCTTCCATCCATCATAAACATTCTCATACATAGTCTTAAAAGTTAGCGTATAGCTATCATCTGTGATGCGCCACTGGTTAAAATCACCGGAATAAACAGTTTTGAGTGTAAGTATGTGATTACCTGATCGAAGTTCCCACATATTTGGATCATTTTTGTTACGCATTTTTATTTGGCCGTTGATTTCTCCAATTCGGTAATCCCATTCGGTCCAATCTGATTGAAAGGGCCAGCGTAATTTAATTCTACCGATTGGAATTTCCTCTAAGCCATAAAGATCCCATGAAGTATAATCATCCTCGACGCTAATACTCATAGCTGTTAATTGGCTTGATAGGCTATCTGACTGCCCTTTTAAGCCCATGAATGAACATATTAATAAAAAAGTTAAAAGCGTTTTAGACAAAATATCAATTTAAAATATTCTTAAAATGGAGAATCATCAAATGATCCATCATTGACTTCAAATGGAATGTCATTTGGGTGTCCCACTATATCTTCACCACCTTTTTCAATTTTCCAGGCATTGAGATTCGTAAAATATTTACCTTGCCATTCTCTCCCTCTTAGATCAAAATGTACTTTGATTTCTTCATTTTCATTGTAAGGATCGATCAAATTAACACGCTCCTGTGCAAGTTGAAATTTGACATATTGTGGATAATTATCCTTTGAAATCAATATAACGAATTCTCTTGTCTGAAATGATGCAGTCTTTGATTCTATATCAAACTTTTTAACCAATTGTCCTTTTATCTCAAAACTCATGCTTTAGTTTTTATTTGTTTAATTAATATGCAATAGCGAATAAAACTCTTTGATCGGCGGGCTTGCCTGAATAAACACAAACCCCGTCTTCCATTTTATTATTTAGAGGAATACATCTTATTGTCGCCTTAGTTAATTCCTTGATCTTTTCTTCAGTTTCTGATGTTCCATCCCAGAATGCACTGATGAATCCTCCCTTGGCAAGAACTTCCTTAAATTGATCGAAATTATCAACTTCAGTGATGTTCTCATCCCTGTATTTGAGTGCTCTGTTGAAAAGATTTGATTGAATGTCTTCTAAAGTATTTTCGATTTCTTCAATAAGGGATATAACTTTTACCTGCTTTTTTTCAAAAGTATCTCGCCGTGCCATTTCAACTTCCCCATTTTGCAAATCACGAGCACCAATACCGATCCGGATCGGAACGCCTTTTAATTCATATTCTGCAAACTTAAATCCTGGTCGCAATCTATCATCCTGATCGTATTTAACTGTAATTCCAATCTTTTTAAGGTTTGCCATTAGGTCTAAAGCTACAGCGTCTATTTCCTCCGAAGGTTTAGGAATGGGAACAATGACCACATGTATAGGTGCAAGTTTTGGTGGCAAGACCAAGCCTTTGTCGTCAGAATGTGTCATGATCAAACCGCCGATTAGTCGGGTAGACACTCCCCATGATGTAGCCCATACAAACTCTTCAACATTTTTATCATTCAGGAATTTTACTTCGAATGCTTTTGCAAAGTTTTGACCTAAAAAGTGTGAAGTACCTGCCTGCAATGCTTTGCCATCCTGCATTAGTGCCTCAATAGTATATGTATCTAGCGCTCCTGCAAACCTTTCATTGGCAGACTTAACACCTTTGATTACCGGCATGGACATAAACTCTTCAGCGAATTTTGCATAAATATCCAACATGGTTTTTGTCTCTATTACTGCTTCTTCAGATGTAGCATGTGCCGTATGTCCCTCTTGCCATAGAAATTCAGTAGTTCTGAGGAACATTCTGGTGCGCATCTCCCATCGCACTACATTCGCCCATTGGTTGATCAATAAAGGTAGATCTCTATAAGATTTAACCCAATCTTTATAGGTATGCCAGATAATAGTCTCAGAAGTAGGACGGACTATGAGTTCTTCTTCCAACTTAGCACTTGGATCTACGATCACACCACCACCATTAGGGTCATTCATTAATCTATGATGAGTTACAACAGCACATTCTTTGGCAAAACCTTCCACATGTTGGGCCTCCTTTGAAAGAAAACTCTTTGGAATGAAGAGTGGAAAATAGGCGTTAACATGACCCGATTCCTTAAACATAAAGTCCAGTTGATCACGCATTTTTTCCCATATAGCGTATCCATATGGTTTAATCACCATGCAACCTTTTACAGCAGAATGTTCTGCCAAACCTGCTTTTATGACGATATCATTATACCATGCTGAATAATTTTCAGTACTACTCGTTATTTCTTTACTCATTCTGTATCTTCCTATTTTTGAAAATGGAATTTTTGATCCATGTCCATTGTTTACAATTGTAATGCCTTAAATTGCGGTTACTAATTGTATTTTAACTAATTGTAAAATAAATATTATTAATAATTTAACATAAATTCGGGGATAAAAGTAATACTTTAGCCGTTGAAAAGGGTATAATACTTTAAAGACATTAAAAAATTTATAAAATGAGAGTCTTGCGTTTTTTATTACCAGTGATGTTACTGACAGGATTAACTGCCACGTCTTCATTATATGCTCAGTTTGATGATGTATATTATGATCCCGCCAAGGATAATCTTTCTGACACATATGCCAGAGTGGAAAAATATGACAATAATTCCACCACTACTACTTCTTCAGGAGGTTATGAAGGCAATAATTATGTCAATAATTCATACGATAATGGATATGATGATGAATCATATGACTATCAGGATGGATATGATAGTGGATATGAAGATGGTTACTACACTTCCCGAATAAATAGATTTCATAGATACAACGGAGGTTTTAACAACTACTATGACAATTTTGGTTATAATAATGGTTGGATGTTCCGTCCTAGTATGACTTTTGGATATGATCCATTCTTTAATTATAATAGATACTATAATAATAGTTTCTGGGGATTTGGAAGTCCTTACGATAGCTACTATGGTGGATATGGAAATTATGGATACGGTGGCTATGGCAATAACTATGGATACGGAGGCTTTAACAACTATTATGGTTATGGTGGGTATAATAATTATTATGGTGGTGGATATTATCCTAACTACTGGTATGACTATGGAGGAAGTAATAAGTCAAACAAAGTTTATGGTGCTAGAAATGGTGGTGCTGTAGTTGGAAGTAAATCTGGCTATAGAGATAGATCTGAAATCAGAACTACAGATACAAATGGCAGCAGGGATAGACAGTCTAATACTTCTAAGACAAACATTGATGAAAGATCTACTACTACACCAAGTAGAACAAGATCAACACCACAGAGAGAGACAACTCCTTCTAGGGAAAGAGTAAATCCGACCAGAGAAACAACTCCAACAAGGGAAAGAACAACTCCAACAAGAGAAAGAGCCACGCCTCAGCGTGAAACAACTCCTACCAGAGAGAGATCAGAACCTAGTAGATCTAGATCTAATGATACCTATACAGCTCCATCAAGGTCTGAATCTTCACCGAGTGCTTCTCCTTCAAGGTCAAGTGACAGTGGTAACAGCGGAAGATCTTCTTCAGGTAGGTCAGGTAGAGGGGGTTAAAATAGCGTTTTCTATATATCTTAATAATTTATAAGGTGGTATTATGTCTAAGTATTACCACCTTATTTATTTAGGTCAATGCCCAGATACCCGGCAGAAAACTTCTTGCCCCTTTTGAATAAAACGAACCAAGAATTTAGTCATTCCCAAAAATGACTAGCTAACTTTTAAAAAATTAAAACCAAATACCATGAAAAATATCTTGTTCAAAACGGTGATCTTAGCTAGTGCTATTTTCGCCACATCAAATATAGAGGCACAGTCAGCACTTGACGTTTTAAGACTTTCAGATCAGACCCTTATAGGAACAGGAAGAGCAGCTGGAACAAATACCAATATGAGTGGAATTGGAGCGGATTTTACAACACTTTCTTCCAATCCGGCAGGAATAGCACAATATCGCAAGTCAGAAATAATGCTATCACCAACAGTAACCCATTCCAATATAGAATCAACTTTGTTGGGAGGATCAGTAGGCGCACCTGTTGACGAAAGTAAGACGAAATTCAGATTGCCCAATTTAGGAATAGTAATTGCTAAAGAAGGACGAGATAATATTAGCTATGCATTTGGGTTCGGAGTAAATGGCTACATGGGAAGTAATCAAAATTTCACATTCAAAGGTAAAAGTCAGGGATCAATTTCTGAAAGATTTGCGGCACTTGCTAATGGACTTGAGCTAAATGAGTTGGATAATTTTGAAGCAGGATTGGCATATGATTCAGAATTGCTCATAGAAAAAAGGCCTGATGGGTCTTATTCCTATGACTATGAAAATTATAAAACCACTGAATTGACAAAATACCAGAATGTCCAATCCTCAGGAAGATACAATGAAGTAGCTTTCTCGGGAGGTGTCAATTTGACCAATAAACTACTTTTAGGTGCTACTATTGGCGTACCGACATACAGATATAATGAAGCTAAGGTATATCAGGAACTTGATAAGGATGAGGCTGTGCCTTTTTTTGACGAAATTCAATTCAGAGAATACAAAGCAGTTTCAGGTACAGGAATCAATGCAAAATTTGGACTTTTTTTCAAGCCAATCAATAATCTAATTATAGGGGCGGCAGTTCACTCACCGACTTTTATAGCGATTACTGATGATTATAGTACAGAACTGGATTATAAATTTACCTTCAATAACGCTCCTGTTTCTAATTCGTTTGAATCTCCAGAGGCCACTATCGATTATACGATAACTACTCCAATGAAGCTATCAGGAAGTATTGGTGGAATACTTGGCAAGTTTGGATTTATAAATGCTGAAGTTGAGTATCAGGATTATTCCAAAAGTAAGATCAAAATAAAAGCTGGTGAAAATGTAATCAATGACAATCTGGTTCAAGACAATATTAATGCAGACATCAAAGCAAATTATCAGAAAACAGTAAAAGTTAATTTTGGAGCTGAGGTTGCAGCAATACCTAACTTTAGATTGAGAGCAGGAATAGGCTTCGCTAAAAGTCCATATGTGTCAGAATCTGAATTCTTGCCGAACTTCGGATTTGGTGCCGGTTATAGAAATGATTATTTTTTCTTAGATCTTGCATATCGTCAATGGCGATCTGAAAACGGGTACGAGCCATACTATATAACAGAGGCTGCCGAAACGTTGGTTTCTCAGAAATTGACTCAAAGCGCATTTGTATTGACGATAGGGTTCAAATTGTAATCTTCAGCTCGAAAAGAAATTAATGCTGATTCTTTTCACAAAATATTAAATATCAATTAGTTATAATATCACTTGAATTGTCATCTATGGTATAGGGATGAATTTTTATCATATTATTACTTGGAAAGGCTTATTTTTGTGCGAATTTTCGAATGAAACAACAATTTAAATGGCCACATACGAATTAATAATGCCCAAAATGGGAGAGAGTATCATGGAAGCAACGATCCTCAACTGGGTCAAAAATGTCGGTGATACCATTGAGGTAGATGAAACCATCATTGAAATAGCTACAGACAAAGTAGATAGCGAGATTCCTTCGCCTGTGGCAGGAACACTTTCCAAAATATTATTCAATGTAAATGATGTCGTTCCAATAGGTACCGTAATCGCTCTTATTGATACAGGTGGTCCTGGTTCAGTTGTTGAACCTGCAATAACAGAAATAAAGACGGTCGAAGCTCCAATACAGGCGTCCCAACCAGCATCTGAAACTAAAGTCGAACCAATTTCTGAAAAAACAGAAAGTGACAGATTTTACAGTCCACTTGTTAAAAACATCGCCAAAGAAGAAGGTATTTCTGTCAGTGAAATGGATAAGATACCGGGCTCCGGACAAGAGGGTAGGCTTACTAAGAATGATCTCCTTGCATATTTAAAAACAAGAAGTCAACCACAGCAAGAATCAGCTCGTCCTGCTTCCATTCCTGCACAGCCGGTTCAATCTCAAATAAAATCAGCTCCAGCCACTTCAATGAGTGGTGATGTTGAGATAATAGAAATGGATAGAATGCGCAAGCTGATCGCAGACCATATGGTCATGTCCAAACATGTTTCACCCCACGTCACATCTTTCGTTGAAGTCGATATGACAAACATCGTGAGATGGAGAGAAAAAGTTAAAAAAGATTTTAATTCAAAATACGGTCAAAATATCACCTTTACCCCCATTTTTATTGATGCTGTGGTCAAGGCCATCCGTGATTACCCAATGATCAATTGTTCTGTAGATGGCACGACCATCATGCGCAAGAAAAATATCAACATAGGTATGGCTGCTGCATTGCCTTCTGGCAATCTAATCGTGCCGGTCATCAAAGATGCAGATAATATGAATTTGATCGGTCTTACAAAGACTGTCAATGACCTTGCAGGACGTGCGAAAACCAACCAATTGAAACCTGAAGAGATTCAGGGAGGAACCTTTACTATCACTAATGTAGGTTCCTTTGGAAATATAATGGGCACGCCAATTATAAATCAGCCTCAGGTAGCGATCATGGCAATTGGAGCAATTAAGAAAAAGCCTGCAGTGCTGGAAACAGCGGATGGAGATGTCATTGCTATCAGACACATGATGTTTCTTTCTCTTTCTTATGATCATAGAGTGGTGGATGGCATGCTTGGAGGTTCTTTCTTACGCAGGACAGCTGATTATCTAGAAGCCTTTGATATCAATCAATCAATCTGATTTCATGGGGAGGCTTAAATTCACTTTTGTAGTCTTGTTAATGATATGCTCTAATCTCTTGATAGGGCAGGGCACAGCCAATAAAGTCAGAGATGA
Organism: Candidatus Brachybacter algidus; assembly: GCA_016711705.1. Taxonomy (GTDB): domain Bacteria; phylum Bacteroidota; class Bacteroidia; order Chitinophagales; family Saprospiraceae; genus Parvibacillus; species Parvibacillus algidus. The sequence continues at coordinate 23,140 of JADJSK010000002.1, forward strand.
AGCAGACAGGTACTTTAAGGCCCAGGAATATTCTAAAGCGATTCAATTGTATGAGAGGCTCTCTCTGATGAATAGTAACAATACAGATTTTAATAAAAATTTGGGTATTTCTTATTTTTTTTCAAACAGATTGCAAGAGGCAGAGACTTCCTTGACTAAATATTACAATGTCCATAAGGAGGATCTAGATGCTGTGTACTACCTGGCTTGTGCTGCTCATCATGAATTGAAATTCGACTTAGCAATTGATTTTTATAAATACTTTCTTTCGCGGTCAAAACCTTCCAATCCATTGTATAAATCTGTCATTGGAGATATCAAGAGATGCGGAGTCGCAAAGAAGATAAAGTACCAGGAAGAACTTGCGATCAGCGAGAATTCAGGTCCTAAGGTCAATTCTCCGGCAGATGAGATCAATCCTACATGGAGCCCTAATCACAATGGCAGAATCTATTTTACTGCCAACCAAGAAATAGACACAACGGATAGATTGGACAATTTAATGTCTAAAGTTTCAGATGATTACAATATGTTTGGATCAGAAATTCAGATAGATAATGGACTTCTAAGCTACGCCTATCCACTTAATGAAGCACTTAATACACCAGAGGTAGAACAAATCTATGGCTTTAATGAAAATGGGAAATTACTTTATTTCGGCAGAGGACAATCACTTACCAGTCTATCTTTATATACCGAAGATCTAACGATATTAGATGATGAATCACCGAGTATCAATAAGTTTGATGCGCCTTTTGGAAATGATCCGATGCTCATCGACCTTTATCCGTTTTCGGATTCGGTTCTAATATTTTCGTCTATAAGACCTGAAGGATTTGGTGGCTATGATCTTTATTATGTTGAATTCAAAGATGGAAGATGGAAAGATCCGGTCAATTTCGGTGATAAAATTAATTCTGAATTTGATGAAAGAGCTCCTTTTTTATCAAAAGATGGCAGAACCTTATATTTTTCCTCCAATAATTTCCAAAGCGTAGGAGGATACGATATATTTTCAGCTTATTATCTGGATAAAGATATGGAGTGGACTAATGTCCAGAACATGGGTTTTCCTATTAATTCTCCGGGTCATGAATTGTTTTTCAAGCTTGGTTTTGATGGCCAGAAATCACTGTTTTCCTCCGATAGAAAGTCTGGATTTGGAGGATATGATCTGTATACAGGTTTTTTCAAATCTATTAGAACGGAACAAAATACGGCTGCACTTCCTGATGTTTTCTTCAAGGTTCCTGAATTTAAGTTGAACTCTCAGGAGTACCAGGATGAAGTGCTCGCTAATAAAATTACAGCACTTAATATAGAGCCACTTTATTACACAAGCGACGATAATGTGCTTCAGCCAAAAAATAAACAGCAATTGGACTTATTGGTAGAAATAGGCAAGCGCTTTCCAACTACAATTTTTAATTTTATGATCAATTCAGAGTCAAGTGTGTCACCTGAGATCGAATTATATTTCGGTATTAAAAGATCAGAACTGATCAGTAATTATATGATCTCGAAAGGGATCTCCGGTAATAGGGTCAATCTACAAAGTGTAGGAAGTTTGTATCCTATCGCAAAAAATGTATTGGATGGCAGACCAAGTATTTCCGGCCAGAATTTAAATAGAAGAGTTGAGATCAGCATTAATAATATAGATTCATTGCCATTGAAGATTACTTATAAACAACCTTTTGTCAGTGATCTATTAAAGACATCAGATGGATCAAAATTTAAAAGAAGGATCAATGGACTTTCATATAGGGTGCAGATCGTATCTCTGAAACAGATGTATAATGGTGATATTTATTCTTTAAGCCCAGACCTTTTAATAGAATCACAGGGAGGTAGCGGCAATTACCGTTATATGACTGGACTATTTCCAACTTTTGCTGATGCGGTAGATTTTCAAACGATTTTAATTAAAAATGGATTGAAAGATGCTTTCATTGTTCCTTATATTGACAACGTAAGGCTTACTAAGTCAACAATTTCTGAGAGCATGATGAATAAATATCCCGATCTAAGAAAATATTACCTAAATTAAAGTATGGACTCGATACACAAGATGCCTGCCGGATTAAGACAACAAGACCATATGGGAAGATTCGCCTTTTTTAAAGAAAGTTTAAGAAATTTTAAAACAGTAGGTACAGTGACACGGAGTTCAAGGTATCTATGCCAGGCCGTAGTAAAAAGAGGAGATCTTTCAGCTGCCAAAGTCATAGTTGAATTAGGGGCTGGTGATGGTGTGATGACAAGACATTTGCTAAAGGCTATGCCGAAGGATGCTATTTTGTTCTCTTTCGAGATCAATGAATTATTTTGTGAACAAATGGCACAAATTAAAGACACCCGATTAAGAATCATCAATGATTCTGCTGAGATACTTCCTACGATCCTACATAAACTGGGTATACATGAAGTAGATACGGTGGTTTCGGCGCTCCCTTTCTCTGTTTTTCCTGAAGAGCTTGCCAGGTCTATAGTTCAGACAAGTCATGACGTTCTCAAATCCAATGGAAGGTTTGTTCAGATACATTATAGTCTTAAGACTAGAAAACTCTACCGCGAGGTTTTTGGTAATGTGGGTACGACTTTTGAGTTCAGGAATATTCCTCCAGCCTTTGTGCTTCTTTGTTTTAAAAAATAAAATTAAAAAGGCCTTTTGTTTAGAAGGCCTTTTTAATTAATAATCTTTATTTTTTTCGATCTCAATGACATCTATTTGTCGACTTAGACCTTCATCCAAAGATATAAGTGTTTCAGTATTTGAGATGCCCTTGATGTCAATAATCTTGCCGTGTAGGATGTTTTTTAGATGCGTATTGTTCTTACAGATCAATTGAATGATACCGCTGAATCTCCCTGTAGTAAGATTGACTACAGTCACTTCAGGAATCTTTCTCAAAGCCTCAATTATATGTTTGTAATTGGCGCCTTCAGAAAAATTAACGCCAACAAAAGCTTTGATTTCAAATCCCAATTTAGTATGATCGGCGATAAGATGCATCGCTTTTATCACACCAATTTGTTCTAGCTTTTTCATTCTCACATGGATAGTTCCACCCGAAACTTCAAGTTGACTTGCGATTTCTGCGTAAGTTGAATTTGCATCTTTCATTAAAATTGATAATATTTGTTTATCAATTCGATCTAATTCATGATCTTTGTTCATATATGAAAGTATTTAATGTTGTTGTATTTTATTAATTTGAGTTTATGTCTAATTTAACACGAATATACTGTAAAATGTTCAACAGAATGAGACAAAACTATATTTACATTAAAAAATATGCTTAAAAATTCAATTCCTCTTGGAGTTTCTTTACTTTTTGTTATACTTTTCCAATTATTTAATAACAGTACAATTGAAAGCAAGCAGAGTGGTAATAAAATCACAAATGAAGCTTTACAAACCATAGAAGTAAAGGGCTTTTTAGGTGAATTCAATCCATTTTTGAGTCAGGAACTTTTGAGAGATAAGGTGAGTATTAATTCAGATTCTTCAATGATAGGTAGTATTAGTATTGTGAATGCTGATCAGTATAGAAAATGGATCGGTAAAATCAATATCGCAAATGCAACGAGCAAAGACACGATAATTGACTCATCTATTTTAACTTTTGGTACTCCTAATTCTACTATTTCAAAAGCTCGATATATAAAATTGAAAGCAATCCGAAATGGCGCTTATCAATCTTTTATGAAAGGAATGGAAAGGCTGGCAGGCTTTTCTGGTTATGATACCTTATATCTCGACCTTAGAAATTGTAGTTCGGGACTCGATCAGGAAGTGACTAAGATTGCCAATCAACTTGTCTATGATGCAGACGTGATGATGATGAAGGAAATGTTTTTTAATGGCACGATAAATAAAATAAATTCAAGAGGTAAGGTGTTTTTTCCTTTGAAAAAGATCATTATCCTCGTCAACGAGCAAACATCCGGAGTTTCTGAATTACTGATTCGGATGATTCAAAAGGGAAGTCAGGTCGAAATTCTGGGAAAACCTACAGTTGGTGCTCAGCTCATTATGCGCTTCTTTCCTTTATCAAATGGGAAATATCTTTTTTTTCCAATTGGATATTATTGTAATGATTGCGAAAAAGTTGATCAAAAATACGATCAGAAGAAACTCAATCCAATTTTGCCAAATATTAATTTGAGCGATATTAAAATGGACTCATTATTAAAGCAAAAGTTTGATATCAGTCTCTGAGGACTTTGATGATTCCGTCTGCATCTTCAGTAATTATTCGAGAACCTGATTTTTCAACATTATTTGTTTGGTCAAACTGAACGATGTAGTCGACACCTGTCAATATTGGTTTAGAGATTTCTTTAAATAGTCCCGGGGTAAACTCACCGCTTATATTGGCAGATGTGGAAACTATGGGTTTGCCAAATTTCAATAGGAGCTCCCTACAAAAAGGATCATCCGGCACTCTTATAGCCACTGTCCCATCCTCACTTATCAGCTGAGATGCAAGGTTTTTAGCATCTTTTAATATAAAAGTTACAGGCTTTTCACTTTTATTTGCAAAATCGAGCATTGCTAATGAAGGTGGTTTGGCAAAATTTGAAATATCATTAAAGCTTGCCACCAGGATGATAAATGATTTTGAACCGGGTCGGTTCTTGAGGTCAATTATTTTATTAATGGCTACTTCACTTTGAGCATCACAGCCGATTCCCCAAACAGTATCTGTCGGATACAAAATTAATAATACTTCCCTGAGATGCGTTATACAATGGGTAATGTCATTGTTGAAATTAGATTCATCGTTCATTTATTCATCAATATTAGGCAATAAATATACTGATTGAGTATATTTAATTGGTCTTTTATGGTTTTATATAATAACTTTGTCAACACAACAAGTTAACTTTTTATAGAAATAAAAGTTTCATTATGAAGTAATTGTATACGAGTTCAACACAGATGGTCAAAGGTTTATTTTTTTTATGTTTTCTTGTATTGTTCCAATATGAGAGTTCTGCTAAGCACATAATTGGTGGGGTGATGTCTTACGAGTTCATCAGTAATAGCGGTAACATAAACCGATATAAGCTGGTTCTCAAGATGTACAGAGATTGTAAACCAGAAGCAAATAAAGCAGATTTTGATGGTTTGTTCAATCAGGTGCCTGCACTTGCGACTGTTTTTATTAATACGAATCAAATATTTATTGACCAGCTGAATTTTGGTGTTCCGGCAGTAAAAGTAATAGGACTCGAGATCACTAACAAATGTTTGGTCCTCCCTCCTGATATATGTGTAGAGGAGGGCGTTTATACTGCTTTTGTCGACTTGCCTGTGAGCACATCAAGTTATCATATAACCTATCAGAGATGTTGCAGAAATAATAGTATATCCAATCTTGTTCGTCCTGGTGATGCAGGGGCTACATTCACAGTAGAGATAACTCCACGAGCGCAAAATGAAATGAATTCTTCTCCTCAGTTTTCAAATTTTCCTCCAACAGCTATTTGTGCTAACTTCCCACTGGTCTTTGACCATTCAGGAATTGATAAGGATGGTGATTCCTTGGTTTACTCACTTTGTGCACCTTATATAGGTGGTGGCAACGATGACAACGGCAGCAATGGATGCTTTGTGGTAGCGCCGGATCCTGACTGTCCACCTCCTTTTGATGAAGTTACCTATAGACCTCCATATTCTGCATTGAACCCTTTAGGCGGCGATCCAATACTTACCATAAACTCTATGACCGGACTATTATCCGGCACACCAACTGTGACTGGTCAGTTTGTCGTAGGTATTTGTGTGAAAGAATATCGGGCAGGTTTGTTACTTTCAGAGATCAGGCGCGATTTCCAGTTTAATGTGACTCCATGCACAAAGACAGTCAATGCGCTGGTTGAAGCGCTTGGGATAGAAGGCAGAGACATAGAAGTAAGGGTCTGCGGCGATTCCATTCTAAATATTACAAACAATAGTTCAATTGCCACAAATATTTTCGATCTGACTTGGGACTTTGATTACATGGGTCAGAAGCAATCAGGGAAAACTAAGGATTTTGTTTTAAAAACACCTGACCTGGGGTTATACACCGGGACACTGTTGCTTAATCCCGGACTGCCTTGCAGTGATACTGCCTTTATTAGAGTCAATGTGTTTCCGGATATTAAGGCTGATTTTAGTCAAACCTACGATACTTGTTTAGGTAAAGTAATAGACTTTATGAATCTTTCAGTAAGTGATGCAGGGCCGATCCAGACTAGTACCTGGAAGGCTAATGAAGTGATTTTTGCTACCACAAATGACGCCCAATTTAATACGTTGGAGCCGGATTTCTATAATATGGAACTCATTGTTTCTGACCAAAATCAATGCATGGATAGTATTTCCAAAACAGTTCCTTTCTTTCCTATACCTAAAGATGAGTTGATCAGTCCTGAAGCGATGGAAGGTTGTGATCCTTTTACAGTTCATTTTCAGCGTCCTAATAATTATATAACAAATGACTATGATATTACATGGGAATTTGGAGTTGGCAGAACAGGAAAAGGTACCGATCCTACTCATCAATATACGGATCCCGGTATTTATAATATCAGTGTAAATGTCCAAAATGTATTTGGATGTGAGACGGAAGCCGTTTTTCCACAGACTATCACAGTAATTGAATCACCTGTAGCCGGATTTACTTATTTGCCGAAAGAACTATCCAACTTGAAGCCACTAATTAATATTACTGACGCAAGTAAGGATGCATCCTTCTGGTTCTATAGTTTTGGGAACGGTAGTCAGAGTTCCGATAGAAATCCAGAATATACTTACCCGGATACAGGAATGTATGTAATAACTCAGATCGTAACACACGAAAACGGCTGCAAGGATACCATCCAGATTAATGTAGATGTGGCGCCAAAATATACGATCTTTTTGCCTAATGCTTTCATCGGTGGCAATCTTGGAGACAATGGTGTATACGGGTCTGTTGGGATACCTTTTGGTATAAAGTCTTTTGAGTTGTCCATATATGACAGATGGGGCAACAAGGTTTTTGGAACTACAGATTTTAATGGCAGGTGGGATGGCAAAAATAAAGCAGGACAAGTCTTGCCCAATGGAGTGTATGCTGTAAGAGTCAAGCTTACAGAGGCCAGAGGTGGTGAGCGGGAAATAAAAGGTACAGCGGTACTAGTACAATAACTTCATGATCCAATCAATATGCTTATAAGACAATTGATACTTATTTTTTTGATTCTGATAGCTAGCAACATGTGTATGAAAGCGGCACATATTATTGGTGGCGTGATGTCCTATGAATATATTTCTACGGAGAATAATATCAATACTTATAAAATCACTTTACGTGTATTTCGCGATTGTAACCCATTTACTACAGGAGCGGACTTTGACAAGCCGGCGCCAATCTCCATTGGCAAATCAGATTTCACTTATTTTAACAAGAACTTATCCTTCGGAAACCCTGTAGTGACCACCATCTCAAATCAATTTACTAATTTTTGTCTAGCCCTGCCTCCAAATGTTTGTGTGCAGCAAGGGGTTTATACCAAATTGGTCAAATTGCCAATAGAGGATAATCTTTCGTATTTTATTATATATCAGAGATGTTGCAGGAATAACACCATTTTCAATATTCTTGCACCGGGTGATCGGGGGGCAACTTTTATGATAGAGATCACACCAGAGGCTCAAAAATTAAATAATTCATCTCCAACTTTTAAGAATTTCCCGCCTATAGCCATTTGTGGAAATTATGCGTTAAACTTTGATCATTCAGCCATAGATATAGATGGAGATAGTTTGGTTTATAGCTTAACAGCCCCTTTGGAAGGTGGTGGAAAAGATATGGACATGAGCTGCACTTCGATTTCACCTATTCCGGCATGTTTGCCACCTTATGAAAGTGTTTCTTACAGAAATCCATTTAATATAAACAATCCTATTGGTGGCAGTCCGGGGCTGTCGCTCAACAAAGAAACCGGTCTAATGTTAGGTAATCCCGATATTTTAGGGCAGTTTGTGGTAGGAGTGATGGTAAAGGAATATAGAAATGGTGTATTATTATCCACCACGATCAGAGATTTTCAATTCAATATTACACAATGTGAAAAAACTGTAAATGCGTTGTTAGAAATTGATGATACACAAGGCAAAGATTTAGAGTTGACTGTCTGTGGTGGCAAAACTTTCGATATTGAAAATAAAAGTTCACTGGCTTCGAGCATTCTATCCTATGATTGGGAGTTTGAACATGATGGAAAGAAATTAACATCTCAAGATAAAAACATAACCCTCCAGACACCTGAACCGGGTATTTATACCGGTCGTTTAATTCTTAATCAAGGGTTGGAATGCACTGATACTGCTAACTATGTAATCAATAGGCTGCCTGAGCTAGCAGCTGATTTTGATGCTGATTTCGATCCATGTGAGCGCACAGGAATTCAATTTACAGATAAATCTACAACAGAAACTGGGCTAGATTATACCCATAGTTGGACAAGTAATGGAATGGAGTTTTCAGCAAGTTCAAATCCACTCTTCAATCAACTTACGGTTGGAGATAAAAAGTTTACCCTGATCATAAAGGATATTAACAACTGCATAGATAGTTCGACCCACTTCGTGGATTACATTCAATCCCCTGATTATGACCTGGTGTTTGCTCCTTCCTTAACCGGCTGTGCAAATGCATTGATAACTATGAATCATCTGGATCCGCTAGATGCTGAATTGCAAAAAATAGAATGGGATTTTGGCGACGGAACTAAAGGGAAAGGTCCAGTGCCACAGCATATTTATGCCTCACAGGGTGATTATGATATATCAGTAAAAATCACGCATTCACTTGGCTGTATCTACGAAAAGACATTTAGGAATGTCATCCATATAAAAGAGAGTCCAGTCGCTGCTTTTGATTTTAATCCGAAAGAATTGTCCAATCTTTCCGCTAAGATCAGCATAAATGATCTTAGTAAAGATGCTATAAAATGGTTGTATGATTTTGGGGAAGGTGAGTTTTCAATTTTAACTGAACCCATTTATGAATATAAGGATACAGGAATCTACACCATATATCAAAAAGTAACTAATCAGTTTGGCTGTATAGATACGGCGTTTGCAATAGTAGATGTCAAGCCAATATATACCATTTTCCTTCCGAATGCTTTTATAGCAGGAAGCAATAGCATAAATGGCAGTTATGGGGCAGTAGGTATTCCCTTTGGATTAAGGGAATTTGAGATGAGGATCTATGACAGATGGGGAAATGAGGTTTTTCATTCCAATGATTTCAACCAAAAATGGGATGGCAATAACTCCGATGGTCAACCCGCTGCAAACGGAGTATATGCTGTTTTGGTGCGCCTTATAGGAGCTAGAGGTGCTACAGAGACTATCCGGGGTCAGGCAGTGCTTTTAAAATGATTACTTCAATATTTGACGTCAGAAGTTAAAATTAGAAGTCAGAAGTCAGAAGTCAGAAATCAGAAGTCAGAAGTCAGAAGTCAGAATGAAACTCCGAAGGTTGAGTCCAGCAAATGAAAACATTTAAGCAGATTGAAAAGGCTCTAAAATTCAATGGAACTATTGTAATGCCATGAAAATAGTATAAATCATCTTTCATACCGAATAGGGTATCTTAATTGGACTGCTTTCGCTGCCACAAACGAAACCAGCTGGTATGTAATCTCGGTAATCATACGGCAAAATTTTGGTCTCATTTAATTTGCGCCGAATAAAAATCAACTACTATATTTGATATCCAAATATGGATGATGATCTGTTTACAAAATATTTAATTTTTATATAATTGATTAAGGGATGTTATAAACAACTCCGAAACTAAGTAATTACTTTAGATAGAATTGTAGTATTTTGCACCTCAATTAAATGAATTGATTCAAAAATGACTGTAATAGTTAAATTTAGCCCTCAGGACAATTTTTATAATGTCAATTATTCAACATGCAGCGTTTTTCCTCTTTATATTTTTGACCTCCTTCCTATTCATTCCAAAAGTTCAAAGTGCACACATTATCGGTGGAATGATGAGTTACGAATTCATTTCAACCAGTAATGGTATCAACAAATACAGAATTACAATCAGGGTGTTCAGAGATTGTCAATCTCAAGGTGCTGACTTCGATTCGAATGCCGGCGTGTCTATAGCAACAGCTGATGGGAGTTACATAAAAACAAATGAAAATTTTAGCAACCCAACCAAATCAAATCTAACTAATTTATTTTCCAATCCTTGTCTTGTTCTTCCTCCAAATGTTTGTGTTCAGGAAGGTGTTTATACCAAAACAATTGATCTTCCCGTGATCAATCAGAGTTATTACATCATTTATCAGAGATGTTGCAGAAATAATTCGATCTTCAATATCATGAACCCGGGTGATGTAGGAGCTACTTACTACACGGAGATAACACCATTAGCTCAGCAGCTTCAGAACTCTTCTCCTACTTTCAAAACTATTCCACCGATAGCAGTTTGTGGCAATTTTTCTTTGCAATTTGATCATTCAGGTTTTGATAAAGACGGCGATAGTCTGGCTTACTATTTTGTAGCACCCATCATAGGTGGAGGACCTAATAGTTTCGGTAATAATTGTGATCTTACATCTCCAAGCCCTGATTGTCTGCCACCTTATGATAGTGTTACTTACAGACCACCATTCACGAGCAGATTCCCCATGGGCGGTTCACCAGCGATATCCATAGATAGCAAAACCGGATTGTTAACCGGATTGCCGAATGCCATCGGCCAATTCGTGGTAGGTGTCAGAATAGATGAATATCGGAATGGTGTATTACTAAGTTCTTCGATCAGAGATTTTCAATTTAATGTAACTAACTGCGAGAAGGTTATTAAAGCTTCCTTAGAGACGGATGATGTATCGGGACGTGATATTGAATTTAAGTTTTGCGGGGATGAATATGATAAAATAGACAATAAAAGTACCCTGGCTTCAAGTATATTCAATTATTCCTGGAATGTTTCTCTGAATGGGAAGGATTCCCTTTATACTACCAAAGATCTTGATCTCAGCAAACTTGAATTTGGGAATTATACCGGAACTATGATTCTAAATAAAGGTCTTCAATGCACTGATACCGCATTTTTTAAATTTAATAAATTTCCGGGAATAGATCCGGACTTTAGTTTTTCATACGATACATGTAAAGATAATGGTGTGAAATTTGAAAACCTTTCTATGAGTCAGGATGGTTTAGCCTTAATGAGTAATTGGGGGGATGTAGGGGTTTCTTTCAGTACTTCGCAGGATGGAGTTTATGGATTCAAAGGCCCTGGCGACTATGAAATAAAATTAACTCTAAGTGATTCCAATCAATGCATAGATAGCGTGACCAGGATCGTACCGTATTATCCGATACCTGACAAGGTATTGGAAATGGATAACATAAACGGTTGTGTTCCGGCTCTTATTAGTTTTGTCCAGCCTCATCCTGACCTGGATGATTCTTACAAAATTACTTCGGACTTTGGTGATGGCAATACTGGCGAAGGATTAAATCCCGAGCATATATATTCGAAGGTCAATGATTATGATATAAGTATCCATGTGGTTGATGCTGTAGGCTGTGTCTATGATGGTTTTTTTAGCAAGGCCGTTAGAGTTCATGATGTTCCAGAAGCAGGGTTTGGTTATTCTCCAAATGAAGTTTCTAATATCAAACCCGACATTCAAATAGAAGATGAAAGCAACAATGCAGTGCGTTGGCAATATGAATTGAGCAATGGCGATGTATTACAAAGCAGAAACCCTGCATATATTTTCTCAGACACGGGTATCATATCGATTAAACAGTTGGTCACAAATCTGAATGGGTGTAAAGATTCTATCTCCTTATTTTTAGATGTGGTGCCTATAAATACTATATTTTTACCAAACGCATTTCTGCCTTCTACTCAGGGTGAGAGCAGTACTTTCCGACCTGCTGGCAACGGCTTTGGAATCAAAGACTATCAGATGTCAGTCTATGATAGATATGGAGAAGAGATTTTTACTACACATGATTGGAATATTGGGTGGAATGGCATGGACAAAAATGGCAAAGCACTTCCAAATGGTAATTATGTAGTGCGAGTTCACATCACCGGACCCCGGGAAGTATCGAAGGTTTTGCAAGGGACTGCAATGCTTTTGCGCTAAAGTTAAATTAAGTTGTATTTTTTTTCAGTGAAAATAAATATTTCGATAACTATTACTTACCTTTGTGCCTCATTTCAAGAAAGAATAAACATAAGCGTCATGGATGCAATTAAATTTGTCAACGAACAAACATTAAGTTTAAAAAATAAAATGGATTTCGGTCCTGGCGATAACGTTGAGATCAGCTACCAGATTATTGAAGGGGCTAAAGAACGTGTTCAGATATTCAAAGGTGATGTGATCCAGATAAAAGGACACGGACTGACTAAATCGTTCACAGTTAGAAAGATCTCTAATGGTATTGGTGTAGAGCGTATCTTCCCTTTCGCTTCTCCTAGCATCATTGGTGTTAGAGTTGTAAAAAGAGGTAAAGTACGTCGTGCTAAATTATTTTACTTAAGAAGCTTAGTTGGTAAGGCTGCACGTATTAAAGAGAAAACTACATACTCAAAAAGCTAGTGTCATAGTTTTGAAATATATAAAGCTGCTTGGTCGTTCTGATTGAGCAGTTTTTTTTTTGGAAGCAAGTAGAATGGGCAATGAGTAATGGGTAATGGGTAATGGGTAAAGTAATGGAATCACCTTCTCACTTTCTCACATTCTCACTTTCTCACTACAAAAAGTATACGCAGATCATTTATAAAGTATAAATATTTTGATGTCATATCTAAATTACTAACGTATATCAATCATTAATCTTAAATTATATATTAAATAATAATGTAATATATGTGCTTCGGCATTAAAATTGCAGTCTTTCTAGCAATAGAAAAACATGTGATGTGGGTATGATACAAAAAATAAAAAATATTAATTTTAAGAAATGGCTTTACACGGCCATCTTTTCATTTGTGATCCTAAGCTTTGTCTCAGTGATCGCATTGAGGTTTGTGCCAGCTATAGCCACCCCACTCATGTTTATCCGCTCTGGTGAGCAGCTTAATGACAAAGCCAGGGACTTCAGATGGGAAAAGGACTGGGTGTCAATGGACAAGATATCTAAGAATGCAATAATCGCGGTTGTATCCAGTGAAGACCAAAACTTTAGCGAGCATAATGGCTTTGATTTTGACGCTATTGAAAAAGCCATGGCTCATAATAAAGTTAGTAAAAAGAAGATCGGAGCCAGTACCATTTCTCAACAAACTGCCAAGAACGTTTTTCTGTGGCAAAGTAGAACTTGGGTGCGCAAAGGTCTTGAAGCATATTTTACTTTATTAATTGAATTGTTCTGGTCTAAAGACCGCATCCTGGAAATGTATCTCAACGTCGTCGAATTTGGTGACGGTATATACGGTATCGAGGCAGCTGCACAACATTATTACGGAAAGAAGTGCTGCCGATTTAAATAAAAGTGAAGCAGCCATGCTTGCAGCTATCTTACCAAATCCTTTAAAGTATAACCCTACTAACCCTACAAAGTACCTTAAAGCGCGTCAAAAGCGCATCATCAGAGAGATGTATGCGGTGACTTATCCTGCGATTGAAAGTGATGTTTCAGTCTAGTATTAAGGTTGAATTAGATGCAGATACCAGAGCAGCAATATATTCGTTAACCAAGATTTTAGATGTGGACGTAACTGTGGTGGTAGTGGTCAGTGGTGTGTCAAAAATTAAATTAATTATACTTTAGTGACTTGCCAAGACCAAAGCGCAGCGATCCTGCAGAACAAGACAAGTTACCAGGTGGTCATCCATAAAGCATTCTGTACCCCAAAATGAAATGTAGGGACAATGCTTGCCGTTGTCCGAACAAGAAATTAAATGTAGGAACAATGCTTGCCGTTGTCCGGAATGGTTTGTATAAAAAAGTATTATAGTTAACCAGTTAACAAGTTAACTGCAGTTAACCAGATTAGTGCATTAAAAATCAAAATTACAAAATGATGATAAATGTATATTTTCAAAATTGTAACTGCAGGAATAGGTCGAGACCTGGTCATGAAAGTTGCATTTATTGGAAATGTTAAAGAAGTAAATATTAGCATTAAGTAACAGCCAGTACAGTGAAATTGACCATATTGTAGGGTGCACAGGTTTTTCAAATTTTAGACAATGGATAAGTAAACGAAAATATATTTGAAATTACAGTATTATAAAACTGTAGGGACAGGTCGACATGTCCTTACGGTGACTTTGAAAATATTGTACAAACAATGTTATTTACTCATCCAGCCAACATGCTAAAGTGCCAACGCGCTAATTTTTTCCCACAAAATTTCATTGTTATCATTGGAAAAAATACCTTTATAGCAGAATTCAAAAAAACATTATCCCATGAAGATCCATAATTTTAGTGCCGGTCCGTCTATTCTGCCGCAAGAGGTATTCGAAGAAGCTGCAAGAGCTGTGCTTGATTTTAACGGAAGCGGCATGAGTTTGCTCGAAATGTCCCACAGGACCAAACCATTCGAAGATGTCATGGACGAAGCACACGTCCTGGTAAAGGAGTTGTTTGGGTTATCTGATGATTTCAGCATCGCATTTGTGACAGGAGGAGCGAGTACTCAGTTTTTCCAGATCCCGATGAATCTTCTTAATGATAATGATAAAGCAGTTTATATAGATACTGGTGTCTGGGCGAATAAAGCCATCAAAGAGGCTAAAAACTTTGGACAAACCATAGTGGCGGCATCTTCCAAAGAATCCAACTATAATTACATCCCAAAGGATTATACTGTCGATAAAGACGCGAAATACCTTCACCTCACCAGCAATAACACCATCTATGGGACTCAACAGAATTGGTGGCCTGATGTGGATGTTCCGATCGTTTGTGATATGTCTTCAGATATATTCAGTCGTGACATTCCTATTGATAAGTTTGGATTAATCTATGCCGGCGCTCAGAAGAATATGGGTTCTGCAGGAGTGACTATGGTCGCTGTGCGCAAGGATATGTTGGGCCATGTGAGCCGCACACTTCCTGCCATGCTCGACTACAGAACCCACATCGATAATGGCAGCATGTACAATACGCCTCCTGTCTTTCCAATTTATGTCTCTATGCTCGTCATGAGATGGATAAAGAAAATGGGTGGTGTGAAGGCTATGGAAACTATCAATGATGCCAAAGCTAAGATCCTTTACGATGAGATCGATAGAAATCCATTATTCAAAGGAACTACAGCTGTCGAAGACAGATCTAAGATGAATGTTTGTTTTGTGATGGAGGACAATTCTATGGATGATGCATTCATGGCGCTAACAAAACAACATGGTATCTCCGGCATCAAAGGACACAGATCAGTCGGCGGTTTCAGAGCTTCTATATACAATGCCATGCCGCAGTCGAGTGTGCAGGTATTGGTGGATCTGATGAAGGAATTTGAGGGAAGTAGGGGATAAGTTTCCCAAAAGATAATTTTTAAAGGTCATTTATGTGTAACTTGCATGGATGACCTTTTTTTATTAAAATGAAAGCGAATAATTGAAATTCTCCATCATAACTCCGATCTACAACATGGCCACTTCCCTGGAAAGAGCCATAAAGTCTGTATTGGCACAAAGTTATTCTAAATGGGAAATGATCATTGTTGATAATTGTTCGGAGGATCATCCGGAATTAATTGTTGAAAAATTTTCTGATGATAAACGAATCAGGCTATTGTCGATTGATGAAAAGGATAGGAGTAAGGCGCGGAATTATGGTATACAGTCAGCTTCCGGTGATTATATCACTTTTTTGGATGCTGATGATACGCTGCAGGAGGATTATCTGAAAGCGTATGTAGAGATCTTTCAGAAATCGTCAAATGTTATTGCCATTTCTGATCTGATATTAATTAAAGGAAATGAAAAATCGAACTGGTCGAAATCGAAACATTCAGGATTACACAAGATGGAATATTGTATCAACCATGGCAACATGGCTTTTGCTGCTCCGGCATCCTTGTTTCTGGACTATAGATTCGAAGGGCAAACCGGAGAAGACAGACATTTGCTGGCAAGGGCCTCAGGGCAATATGATTTATTATTCACCTCCATGCCTTATTATAATTATGTGGACTACGTGAAAATTGAATCAAAAGAGCAATTTGTTGAAGGGAAAAATGCCAACATTTTATCGCTTCGAAGTATTTACAAAAGTCTTGGAGATAATTACGCTCGAAATTATCCCTATGATCACGCATTATTTGAACTATTGATCAGCTCATTTTATGTAGCAATGGCCTTGGGATATAAAGAAGAATCTCGTAAAATCATTCGTAGTGAACTGCCCAGACCTTTTTCCTTAAGAAGTTTTCTTAAGTATTTTAAAGCGGTTTTTTTTTATATATCCAAATAGTAAAATTTAGTTCAACCCCTATCAGGGTTAGGAGAGTCCTTCCTCTCTGCCCCGGGTTGCACCCAGGGTCAATGTTGTTAAACCCTTCCAGGGTTGGAGTTGCAGATCTTTCTAAGCCGGGTTGAACACGTGGATATTGAATTTGAAGCTTATCACGCTCAGATAACATTGAGAAAAACCCAATGGAATATCGTAATTGACCAACACGAAGTTTCTGGATGACAAACTTATTTCGAAACGGTATTATAAGATAATTGTTGTTCCTAATACCGAATGGAAATTCGTAATTGACCAAATAAATTTGATCAAACGACTTTCTGCTCAGTATTATACAGCAAATAATTGGTCAATTATATAATTCCGTTTCGTATAATTTAAATTTAAGTTTTGTATAAAATTAAGACTTTTCCCGGACGTAACCCCGGATGGGGTTGAACAACATTAGCCTCGGGTGCAACCCGAGGAAAGGAGGAAGTGCCCTCACAACCCCGGAGTGCTTGCCTGCTAACAAGGCAGGGGTTGAACTAAATTTTATAAAACTACCTAAATAATAACAATTTACCCACTCTAATAAATAAATTAAACGCAAAATCCGGGTATTTTAATAAACCTTTTTTAATAGTGTACATAGAATAAACCTGATGTGCATAAGTCACAATTATATCTTTCCAACTAGGTGAAATCTCAAATTGTTTCTTAATTTCTTTTAATTTACTCATGTGAGAATGTCCATACCTAATCACATTATAACAATAGGGCCTGTTTATATTGGAAATAATTTCGTTTTTATAATTACTATTTAATTTATTTTTGTCCTTTAATACTTTCATTAATTTATTGTAATAATTAATTCTATTAATCATTATTTCAATAGACCTGTCTGCATTATTTGTGTTAGAAATTGATTCTTCTGAAACATAAATATTGGTTTTAATTAAATGATCTTTAATTACCTCACAATCATTTTTAAAAAACTCAAGCATCATGTAATATTCCTGACTTGAGGTGATTTCTGGATCAAATAGACCCAATGCCAATAGTGTTTCTCTCTTCCATAGATTGGAGGAAGTAATGCCGGCCTCAGAGTTTATCAGTCCAGAGATTTTATCATCATTTACGTATAAAGTCTTGAATTTATTTTTGCCGGATCATTATCAATAATTTTTATCGCTGCACTGCATATAAGATCTGCGCCTGGTTGAGCAGTAATTAAATTAATCTGGTGATTTAGTTTGCCGG
Organism: Candidatus Brachybacter algidus; assembly: GCA_016711705.1. Lineage (GTDB taxonomy): Bacteria > Bacteroidota > Bacteroidia > Chitinophagales > Saprospiraceae > Parvibacillus > Parvibacillus algidus. The sequence goes on from JADJSK010000002.1 coordinate 40,850, forward strand.
GAAGCAATTCATCATCTGCATCTAGAAGTTGGATCCAGTCTCCATGGGCTATTTTCAAACCTGTATTCCTAGCTAAGTTTGCTCCCGGCTTACTTTCAATAATGGATTTTACCAATATTGGATATTCATTAATAAGTTTATTAATTATTTGTTGAGTATTGTCAGTAGAATTATTGTTGACAATTATTATTTCAGAAATTGGGTATGTTTAGGTGAGTAAACTTTCAACTGCTCTTTCCAAAGTTTGTTGGCAATTATATGCTGGGATGATTGCAGCTATTGAATACTTTTTTCATAAAGCTATTTGACTTTAAGTTTTGAAGCATGGATAAAAAGCAATGGTATTAATGTTAAATATTTCCATTTGGAAGAAATTTTGTTATAGTTATTATGAACTGAATAGGCATAAATTCTAAAAACATGTTGAAATGCAAACTGTAATTGGAATTCTTCTTTTATTAGAAGTAATTCTGACTTTATAATTGGTTGACTTTGGTATACATAATAAAATTCTTGAGTTGCTCTAATTTTTAGTAGATTTTTATATTCTAAATTCAAGATATTTTTCTCCTGAAGAATTTCTCTCAGGTTCTTGTTAAATATGAGCTTATTTTTAAGAATATGTATTGATTTTTTAGGAATATTGGTAATGGAAATTGACTCCTTTTGCATGTATATTTTACTAAAATTACTGCTATCATATTTAAAAATTGCACCGGCTGTAAATAATTTTAACATTAGAAAATATTCCTGACTTGATGTTTTTTCTGTGCCAAATAAATTTACATTTTCAAGTGATGATTTTTTCCATAAATTAGAATGAATTCTTCCAAGTTTGGATTGAATCAATCCCTTTATAGGATCAGGGTCAATTTCGTAATTTTTGAAAAATACAAATTCCTTTTTGATTCGTTGAACACATAGTATTTTGCTTTGGAATATATAACATCAATAAATGGTTCTTCTATAATTAGATCTACTTGATTTTGAATTTTTTGTGGTTCTAGTTCATCATCCGCATCTAGAAACTGTATCCAAGTTCCTCTTGCTAATTTTATTCCTGCATTTCTTGCAGCATTAGCACCAGGCTGAGTTTCTTTTAAAGCTTTGATTAATTCTGGATGACTATTAACATTTGATGAAATTAATTCAGAAGAATTATCTGTGGAATTATTATCCACCAGAATTATTTCTGAAGGTTGATATATTTGATTGAGGCAGCTATCTATGGCCCTTTGCAATGCACTACCATTGTTAAACACAGGAATGATAACACTGATACTAATGTTGTTAAGAGGCATGACCGGTGTTTTGTAGTTGGATCGTGTTCCTGAACAATTCAGAACTTTTCATCAATTGATCGAATGTGCCGGTAGCAGCTATTTTCCCATCGTTGAGTAGTACGATATTATCTGCATTTTGAATCGTGGAAAGCCGGTGTGCAATTATAATAAATGTAACCAGTCCGTTCAGATTTTTTAAGTTTTCACGGATGAGGGTTTCCGTAGTAGAATCAAGGGATGAAGTTGCCTCATCTAATACAATTATTTCAGTTTTTTTATATAATTCTCTTGCGATGGAGATGCGTTGTTTTTGACCACCTGACAGCATCAATCCATTATCACCAAGAATGGTATTTTCCCTTTCAGGAAGCCCGTTTATCAAGTCTGAAAGGTGTGTTAACTCAGCAATTTCATTAAAAAATGATCTATCATCAATTGTATCACCTGTCCATAATGTCACATTGTTGTATATACTTTCATTGAAGATCACAGCATCCTGTGATACATAACCGATCTGGAACGATAAGATGTAACATCATATTCATTTAATTCTATTCCGTCTATCAAAAGATGACCATTGGAAATAGTTAGCAATCCTGTAATTACCGACGCAAGGGTGGTCTTACCGGCACCACTTTTTCCAATGAGTGCCACAGTCGAATTTTTAGGAATATTCAAATTTATTCCTGATAGAATTTTGTGATCATTGATATTGATATCTGCACCTTGCAAGGAAATTGACTTTTTAAATTCAGTAAATGCCTTTCCGGAGTGATTTTCTACTGAATTATTTAACCGGAGTCTGAGTCCCAATTATGTTGTCAATACTCCCGGAAAACTGATGAAACTCTGCCAGTTTGATTGAGCCAGAAGGATATAATTCAGTGTACGGTAAAATAATAAAATAGAGTAAATAATTACTGAATTAATATGCTCTGTCCATTGATAATAACCAAGGATAACGACCCCTGCTATCAACAATATAATTGGTTCCCGGGCACTATTTGTAAAAGCGTTGATCTTCCAAAATTTTAAACTTATTATTTCTGATTCGTCAATCTCGTCTATTACTTTTTTTTCTATATCCCGAGATTGCATCTGTAGTTTTGAGATATTTATAATTATTTAACAATTGACTTAAATAACTATTGTACAAATTACCTTTTTTGGAAATTTCAGAGGATAACTTTTTAAAATAAATTATTAAAAAATTGTAGAAATACAAAAGTATTCCGGCACAAATGAATACAATTATTGCAAAACGGATATTTGTAAATACTGCTATTCCAATATAACAACAAGACATGATCACATACTGCATTGTATTGAGGTAATTGTGTAATGCGTTGTTCAACCTATTGACTTCAATAGTACTGATATTATGTATGGTACCCACATCTGTTTTTATAAAACTATCATAACGCATTTCACTAATAGAATTAATGAGTGAAGTGCGTGTTTTGGTTAGAATGTTTGAGGTGATATGTGCTTGCAAATACATTTGAACATAGGACATCAATCCCTTGAATAAAAACAAACAGATAGAAAAGGTTAATAAGCCATATATATTGATTGGCTCAATGTTGAATTGGCTTAAAAAGTCATTAATTTTGACCATTATGGTATGGTCATTTGTTGACCGTGGATTAATAATAATCTGTAAAACTGCAAGCAAAAATCCAATGCCTATCCCGTCGAGAAAGGTCATGACTACAGAAGCTGAAAAGGAATAGTATAGTTTATTCCCCACCACATCATGAAAATACTTTAAATAGCCACTTCTTTTGTAACTAAATATATTCCGGAAGAAATTGTTGTATTTAACTTTTTCAGAGGTTTGCTTCAAAATAATCTGATATTTTTCTGATCAAATGGACTCTGTCTTTGCCCAATACATTGTGTTTATGGCCTGGATACACAAAATAATCTACTTGCTTGCCTTTGCTTACACATGTCTGAATGTACTTCAGACTTTGCTGCCAAACCACGACATCATCTGAAGCCCCATGGATGATCAACAATGGTCCGGCTAATTTATCGATGTAATTAAATGTACTTGCTTTTTGATAACCTTCAGGATTCTGTTGTGGCGTATCCATGTATCTTTCAGTGTACATGATCTCATACATTGACCAGTCCGTCACAGGCCCTCCTGCCACTGCAGCTTTGAATTTTCCGGGATATCTCGTCATCAAGCTTATAGTCATGAATCCACCATAGCTCCATCCATGAACTCCAATTCTTTTCGAATCAACAAATGGCTTTGAAACCAAAAAGTCATAACCCTTCATCTGGTCATCCATCTCCAAATCGCCCAAACTTCGATGTGTTGCATTTTCAAATTTTATACCCCTATTGGAAGACCCTCTATTATCAAGTGTATAAACGATAAATCCTTCATTGGCAAGCGTGTACATCCAAAGCTGTGCCTGGGCAAGCCGCGTATTTCTGATCATCTGCGCATGAGGGCCTCCATATACGTAGATGATGGCCGGTACTTTTTATTTGGATCGAAATCAACCGGATATATAGTTCTGGAAAACAACTTAATGCCGTCACTTTGCATATAAGGTGTCCAATTGGTCTTGCCAATATTGTATGCGTCCAATGGTTCAGAAGCAGTAAAAATTGTATTCGATTTTTTTGATTTAAGATCAGTTACGCTATAGGCCTGCCTCTGCCCGAAAGATGAATTCGACTCAAAAAGGTATTTTCCGTCAAATGATTGTTTTGTAAGATGCAATCCACTTCCCTGTGTAAGTTGGATAGTCTTTCCAGTTGCCAACTCTGTTTGGAAACTTTGTATGTCAATCGAATTTGGTAAATTCTGGAAAATAGACAAACTTATTTTTTGAATCGAAGCCATTCAATGCACTCACCTCAATGTCTTTGGAAAGTTGGCGAATTAATTCACCTTCATTGGTATATAAATACAAGCTATTCCATCCGTCCCGTTTACTTTGTGTTAGGAATTGAGTATTACTCCCCGGAATAAAAGTATATGGCGTCAATGGCTCAGAATACTGACGACTCGTCTCTTCATAAAGTGTCCTGATCTTATTACCACGATTGGGATTGTAAGCGTTGAAAATGGTGTGATCCTGATCTCGATTGATCTCTGCGATATAGATTTCCTTTTCATCTGGTGACCAGGATATATTCGTTAGATAATGTTCCGGATCTCCTCCCGTCTCTAAATAAGTGATCTTTGAAGTCGTGACATCATAAATGCCGATGGTGACGTGATGCGATTTCGAACCTGCCATCGGATAATAAATATAATCGATGGTGGCAGGTGTATTGGCGATATCGAAAATCGGGTATTTTGTCACCATGGACTGATCCATTCTATAGAATGCCACCATATTGCCTTTCGGACTCCAGAATATACCCTTTTCTATGCCAAATTCCTGACGGTGTACTGATTCGCCATAGACAATGGAATCATTGCCTTGGATGACTTTGTTTGTTTGCCGTCTTTAGTTTGGATCCACAATGCTTGATCCTGCGTATAGGCATATTGGCCTGAGACATCATTGCTTTCAACATTTGCGCCTTTTTCAGGAGCATTCACATCAAACTTCAAGGCGCCGGATTTCATGTCCATGAGAACGTTTTTACCTCCTGATTTGAAGGAAATCTGATTGTTGTCATTGAGCATAAAACTTGTTACAGTCTTTAATTCCTCCGATGATAGTTCTTTGAGTTTAGGATTCACCTGGGAGACGAAAGCAATGGAGTCTGTTTTATTCTTGGCAGGGTCATACTTATATATAAATGCTCCCTTCTTACTGTAGTACAGGATGTTTTCATTCTTCGCCCATTGGATATTGGACCAGGAAGATGGAGCGAGATCGCGACCGCCGAGGATTGCTTTGTCAAGGGTGAGTTCTTGTTTTTGGGCATTACAAATTAGTGAAAAAAGTAGGAAAGTTGAAATTGATAAAAATCTAAACATGATATTCTAATTTATGTGGCAAAAATAAGATTAAAAGTAACAATCACAACTTTAATGGTGGCGCAGTAGACTGAAGAATTGTGTATGGGCCAATAAACTTGACAACTTTATAATGATCTTTAATGCCAACATCAAACAATTGATCAATTTTTTCGGTTTCTATTATGAATTTAATTTGACCTAATTTTAATGAATTCTGCATTTCAGAATAGTCAAAAGTCTTTTCCAAGTAACACAATTGATGAATATCATTAGAAAATATTGCTACATGTTTTAAGTTTGCTAATGCTATTGATCTGTCATTTGTGACAAAAAATGAAGAATCAATATTTTTATTTAAGAATTCATTTACTTCTTTTTTATATTCTATTTTGAATAATCTTGTATGATTACAGCTCTGAGTATCCTAGCCCTATAGGCTACAATATGAATAAGTGAAATTTGAATTACGGTAATCAAAAGGAAAATTTTAGAAAAGCTTTTTTGACTAATACTTAAATGTTCAAATATTAGAGCAGAAAGTATTAGCTGAAATATCAATGATTCATTATAATAATTAATTGTGGAACCAACTTTAAGTGCAAAAATAGTTGATGAAATAAAAAATAAAATATTTATACTGATCAAGAAAAGTCCCAATTTGTCATTCTTCAATTTTTGAAATACCATTGAGCATGATATTATCAATAAGCTGGTAAATGTTAGATAATATGAGAAATACACAGAATATGACATTTCTAATGCTCTGCTCAAACTGAGCCCATTATCAACCCCCTTAAGAACATTGAGCCTATAAAACTGCAAATCATAACCTAATAAATCAATTAAGAAATAAATTATTATGCAAAAAACTCCAGTTAATAGCAAAAGCATACCACTAGATTTGAACTCCTTTATAACTAAAAGTCCTATTAAAAAGAAAATGGTATAAAACAATGCTGTTTGTTTTACGAAAATCGAAAGCGCAAAAATAAAACTTAACAAGAGGATATTCCTAATCCGTGGATTATCAATAATGGAATTGATTTGAATTATTGCTAATGTAAGTAATAACATTAATAATACATCCGGTCTTGAAATAGAATACCAAGGGAAAGAAAATATTAGAATAAGAGCTAAAATAAGATAGGTGAATTTTTTATTAATTTTCAACCTTGACAATAAGAAATGCCTTGTAATTAATACGATTGAAGTAAGTGAAATTAGAGAAAAAATTCTTGAAAAAATTCTAATTGAAAACGAATCTGTAGAAATAGAAAATACATCCATTAGCTGATCCAGAATCACATAGTAAAGAGGTGGGTATTGAGTTATATCATATGGCAGCGCCGAAGGATTACTATAAAGTAGTGAATTGTCGATTCTGATTAGCTGCAACGTTCTAATAACATTGCTTTCTACACCACGAATGTCATCGGGAGTAAAAATCGAAACAATTAAATATACAATTAATACGGCAAAAGCACAATATGATATTAAGTCAAGTGGCCGTTGAATATTAGTTTTTAATTGTGATGCTTTTATCTCCTAAATTTTAATTTACCTAATTATCACCAATTTTCCCCATTGGCCATCAAAGAAGCTGTCGGTATTTTTCCCGTCTTCCAATTTTTCATAATTCTTTTTATCCTGATCCTTAATGATCATTCGGTATAGATAGACTCCATTCGCAAGTTTATCGCCATACTCATCCGTACCATTCCAGACATAATCAGTCATGTGTTTGCCAATTTTCAGTGTACCCAGTTCGTTCTGTGTGATCTCCTTTACAATTTTTCCACTGACTGACATGATCTGGAGTTTGTAATAGGTAGGGAGCTCGAAACCTGTCAATGTAAATACAAACCTGGTTGCATTTGAAAATGGATTTGGATAGTTAAATACATTTGAAACAGATTTTTTATTAATTATTCTGAATCTTTTTTCGAAGTCGTATTTACCTGATTGATTACCTGCTATGTCAGTCGCTGTTATCCTTATAGAATACTCTCCATCGCCATTATAGCTTGATGGATAGTTGGCGAAATCGGGTGTATATTCTATGACTGCTTCATTCTTTTTTGAAAGTTGTGCCGGATCTGCAGGGTAAAATTTAATTTCTGAACTTGTCAAAGGTATTAATGTATCCTGCCCAAATGCATTGACCAAACTTAAATTAAACAATGCAGGATCGTCAAGTGGAAATAATTTATTTTCATCTCTGATAGTGATCTTGATCAACGGTTTGGAAGAAATTATATCACCATTAAAAATTCTTTCTCCATCAAAAGTTGCGTCTACTAGAGGGTTTTGGTTTGTCTCCCTTGTACAAATAATTTTCTGGTATAAATATTATTGCCGTGAAAGCCTTCAGGTTGATCTTCAGCCGGGTTCATCTCGCAGATAAAATCATAATTACCATTAAGCTTTTTAGTTTCAAAAATAAAGGGATATTCGGAATTTGAGCCCTTAGGAAGTCGCTCAAATCGCGTTGTTTCTTCATCAGATCCTTGATTACCTCCACGAAGAGTAAATTTAACTAACATACTATCCATCGAGAATTTACCTATATTTTTTGAAGTGATCTTAAAGGAACCGGGACTTCCCTGGGCCAAAGTATCTTTCAAAAAAGTTACTGTACTGTTTATTAGTGCGGCTTCTGGTAGTTCAGTATTATTAAATCGAATATATTCAAATCCATCCATAAAACCTTGATAAAAAATGTTTTCTTTTAGGTTTAAATTTAATTTTATATAAGGAAATAATTTTGCGTCGACATTTGTCAGATCAATATTTAAATCCAATAAATTTGCGGATGCAACATTTTGAATAATGTAATTTGTGTAGGATCTGATTTATGAATTGCTGTCAAAGTCACATTTGTTGAATCCTTTAAGCCGATCGCATTTCTTGGGAGATAATCAAAACTTACCCAAGAAGAAGCAGGGCCGAATATTTGAGATAATTTGCCATATTCAGAACGGCAAAATATATTACATTCCGAATTAATAATTTCATCAGCAATAGCCAAGTCCTCATCCAGAAGCCCTAATTTTTTATCAATCATTACGGTGTAAGGTCTTGAACCTACCGAGAGAAGATTTCGTATCTTTCTAGCACCATATTTTTCAAGAACATTAAAAATGTTTTTCCATTATTGGTTATAGAATCTGCTGCCCATTCTTGTTCATGCAGCGTGGGAAATGCTTCTTCACATGTGTGAATAGAATGAATATATCATCCGGTCCTATTGTGTTTTCAATATAATTTACAATTGCTTTTCTACTTTCTGCATTATTAGTTTCATAGGCTAGATAAAAATGTGTGCCTACGTTGGGTACTACTATAGATCCAAATGGGGATACTCCAGCCGGATACGATCGAAATGCAGAGTCCCTTCGAAACCAAATTACTCCAATAAGTCCATCATGGTATTCTCCAAAATCCTTTTGCGATTGAAAACTTCTTAGGCTTGCATCCTCTCTTATTCCACTAATGAAATCAAAGTTCGCAACATTTACTAAACCATTGTTGTATTTGAAGTTGAAGTTTCTCGTTCCAAACTGTGGATTATTTCCTCCACCCACAATACTCAAATTCTGTGGCGAATCCTCCCTGTACTGCCCATTGTGCGATTGAGAAAACCCAGTTTTGTCCTTTAAATAAGTAAAGCTTGAAGTAGCAATATTGAATGGCTCTGATGGAGACAAAGAGTCTTTTGTTACTTTCCAGAAATAAACCTCTTCTTCTAAAAGTGTTGAGTTAGGAGACCATTCAAGATGTCCTGCAATAGATGAAATTACCTTAGTTTCTAAAATAGGAGAATTGAAAAGGTCTGTTGTGTCCAGATAAAAGGTATAATTTTTTGGCAATATATTCAGCGATTGAGAATAAGCTGAAATGGTAACCTTATTCGTGTCTACTATTGAATATTTATATGGATAGACGGCCTCAATTGCTGAGGTCTTGATGAAAAACTTAAATCCTTTGGTCCCTAATGAGTTTTTATATTCATTGTTCAATTCAGCCTGTGGGGCAATTGATTCGGCTATTTTATTGTCCGGATCTAACGTTATATATATTGTACTTTCTCCTGATGAATTTGTTTTATCCAATTCGAAATCAAATTTGTAACGGTCTGTGGATCTTGGATTTACAACGAATTGTTTTGTTGATTTTATTATTTTTTTTGCTGGGTTTTCGTAAGTCGCAGTATAAAATAAAGTGTCTGAATAGTTTGTTCCTAAATTTATAATATCGAATGAAACTTCGAATTTGTTTTCTATCGTTGTAATCACCTCAGGATTAGTTTTGACAGAATTAGGAGCTATCGTGAAATCAGGACCGGGGAACGGAGCTATAGATAATGCAGGATCTCCGACATACAATTGCTGTATGCTTTCACCTGATTGATTTAACCCGGGTGTGTTGAATGTGTTTTGGAATACTTCACCAAGAGTTTTTCCATATAAAGTACCGCCCAGCAAAGTATAAAATCTTCTAGCTAAAGCACTTAGTGTATTTAAATCGCTATCAGAAATACTACCAATGACTGCTCTGAATCCTGTATTCCGATAGCTGTCCTCATACAGAAATTTTGCAGGGATGGAGCTGCCATCACGCTGACAATTTCGGTCTTACAACCTTTAATTATGAGAATAGGCAATCTTGGACTATTGCTATATTTGGAAGGTATATCGATAGGATATTCTAAAGATGCAAGAGCGCCATGTCCAAAGTAATCTACGATGGAAACACCTTGGTTGACCAATTTGAAATAATCTTCGGATGCCTTTCCAATTGTTTCATTAGATCCTTTAACAAAAGTAGTGACAAACCCTGACAACTTACTTGTTTCTATGATATCCTGTGCTTCTTTCTGTCCATCAGCTATCCCAGCCTGATCAGGCCCGCCGACGTTGCCTCCATTCAATTGTACTATCTGCTTTGTCCACTGTTTGGATTCATTATCACCTGGTGCATTATATGCAGCATCACTTGTTTTTATTTTATTCAAATATACTATGACTTCATCCTGTGTGACAGCCGGCAGCCTTCCAACCGCTTGGTTAAGGTCCAACTTGTCAAAGGATTTAGATACTAATAAATTATCTGAGCCATAATCACCAAAACTAGGAACTCCATAGCCTTTACTTATAGCTGTTTTTAGGTCTGAATCAGATCTGATGTCCTTATAATCTCGTCCGCGACCGAGGATGAACATAAACTTTGCATCTCCGGAAAGCCCTAAATAATTGGCAAAGTTTTTTACACTCATAGGATTGTAATCCAAGCCGTAACAAAAACTATTATAGACGTCACTTACATTTACTAATGCTACATTGTAACCTCCACCCTCCGGGGATCTGCGATAATTAGCATATTGGTCTGCAGCTGAACTTCCCGCAGGGCCATTCATCAACAATGTGTGTGAAAGAATAACATACTGGGGGTTGAAATTTTTGAAAGACTTTAATACAACTGAAGAGATACTATTGACAGCTTTGTAATTATTATTGGTAAAAAGGATCAATGGCAAGGAAGAATTTGAGGCCGGGAGTTTAAACTTAATTTTACTTCCTTCTACTACTCCGGTCAAATTGAAACTACCTATAGAATCAGTTAAGTAAGGTGCAGTAGGATTTATGCCTGAATACTCAAATTCAAGATATCTATCCTGATCATTTGCCTCCAAATGAAACTTGAGTGGCTGATCGTTTTCTACGATCAAAGCAGCTGGATACTGAATGGATAAATAGCCAACTCTGATTTGATCTAAAGGGTGACCATTGGTTAAGGTATATCTGTTATCCAAAGGTTTTATTACACGGAATGTATCCAAGTAAGAAAAATTAACATACAGCACATTTTCGTATTGAGCATATGCATTGTACATTAATTTATCCTGCATATAAAACTTAAGGTCATGGCCTATATTTAAAGTTACATTGCCGGGTGAAGTAACACCTCGAAGGCTGAATAATGGTAGTTTTGAAGTATTTATCAATCCTGGGCAGTCCAGGCTGTAAGTTTGGTTATAAGCGCCTGCTACCATACCTTTTCCTGATGAAAAGGAGTATTTACATAAGAATGGGTACCGGCATATTCCGTTTTAGTATTGCAAAGCTCTTTCAGATTTAATTCAGAGATTCGATCTATTGACGTTTCGGCTGCAGGTAAATTATTTAGAATATTTGGGAGATTCTTAGTTCTTGAATTAGAATTTGAATTATTGATCGTCAGAAAATAAACTGCAGTATCTGAATACATACTTGCTTTTGGATTGACTATATCATTTGTTCCATTTGGAAATGAATATTTGTCGATTTCACTTTTATTGTAATAACCATTGAAGATTAAAAAATCTGAAGCAGACCATGTTCCATTGCTACTTACAGTGACTGGAACTTCTGCTCCATTTTAAATAATTGTAAATCTGATCCTATGATGTCGCCGGTGAAACCTGCATTTTTTAAGGTGGGTTGGTCTATTTTATAAGCGCCATCTTCAGTGATTTTGATCTTATAATATAGCTGTCCATCTACGATCCATTCGTTGCCGTATCTGGTCTGACCATTGTCGGTCATTTGTGCAAAAGAAAAATGAACAGTAAAAAGTAAAAATATAACCTGGTATAGCTTTTTGATCATGCCATAGTTTTAATAAAAATGTAATATATTTGAAACTCATTATTACCCGCAAAGGTAATTATTTGCCCTTTAATTTGCGTTGTTAAACAATATTATTAATTGACAAGGACCTTATGATTGAATTCATCTTCTGGGTAACAATCTTAAGCTTTCTGTTTCAAATAATATATTGGATATTTCTGACCTATTATCTCACCTCAAATAAACGATATTCAGACGCCAATATTGCTATTAGTAACAAGGTTTCTATTATCATATGCGCAAGTAATGAGGCAGTCAACCTTACTGATAATCTCCCATTTTTCCTATCTCAAAAAAACATAGTCTTTGAACTGATCGTTGTCAATGATCACAGTGATGATGAAACACTTAATATTTTAAAGAAGTTTAGTGCCGATCATTCAGAATTAATAATTGTTGATCTAGCCAATGAAAAACAACCTGGGAAAAAGAATGCCTTAAGGAAAGGCATTGAGCATGCGCGGTTCGAAAATATTTTGCTAAGTGATGCAGACTGCAGACCATCAAGTCCTTTTGGGCCGCTAAGATGCTTGCAGGAATAGATCCTGATCATCAACTAGTGGCAGGATATGCACCTTTTACTTCCGGAAAAACATTTGTGGCTCGTTTTTCTACTTTTGAGAATATAATAACAGCGCTGCAATACATTGGCTTTGGAATCGCTGGCATGCCATATATGGGAGTAGGGCGAAATATGGGTTACAGCGCTTCCTTAATTAAAAAACTTAATTATTTTGATGATCATAAGGATTTGATGGCAGGTGATGATGATCTTACTGTGCAGGCTGCATTAGCTGAAACTAAGATCAAATTCATACTCGATAAAGATACTTTTGTCATGTCGGAAAGTGCGAAAACCTGGGCTCAGTATTTCAGACAAAAGGCAAGACATTATAGTGTAAGTAAGCGCTATGCTACTGTATTTATATTTCTCTTAGGTTTATTCGGATTGACATGGGCAATGTTTTATTCGGGCTTGCTTGTAATTGCATTTTGCATGAATATATGGTGGGTAATTATTCTTTTATTTATTAGATACATTCTTATAATTATTTGCTTTAAATACATCCAAAAAGTATTACATCAGCACTTGAGAATCACTGATATTTTGTTATTTGATGCAGCTTTTCCTTTTGTTATGGGAATTCTCTCTATTTTTGGCCTTTTGAAAACAAAACAACATTGGAAATAATATTGAAATATTTTCCTTCCTTGACGGAGGAACAAAAAAGAAATTTACTGCACTTTTGAGCTTTATAAAGATTGGAATGAAAAATTAATCTTGTGTCCCGCAAAGATATTGATGCGCTTTACTTACATCATGTGTTGCACAGCCTGGCAATAGCAAAGTTCTTGCGATTTCAGCCAGGAGCAAAAGTCCTTGATCTTGGCACTGGAGGTGGATTTCCGGGAATTCCATTGGCAATCTTTTTTCCGGAGACCGAGTTTATTCTTGTTGATAGTATCGGAAAAAAAATCAAAGTAGTGGAAGATATTGCCGAACAACTTGGATTGACCAATGTTAAAGCTATCGTGGGAAGGGTGGAATCTCTAAAAATCACGGTAGATTTTGTTGTCACCAGAGCTGTTGCGAGTTTAAGGGATCTCACATTCTGGTCTTTAAAGCATCTGTCTTCCAAGTCTATTCATGCTATTCCAAATGGATTAATAGCTCTTAAAGGACCGGCATTTAAAGAAGAAAGAAAAGAATTGGGCAAGAAAGATTATGTTGAAAGCTATGCTATAAGTAAATGGTTTTCAGATAGTTACTTTGAAGAAAAGTACCTGGTTTATGTTCAGGGTAGGTAAATCAATGAATAATGAGTAATGAATAATGAACAATGAATAATGAACAATGAATAATGAGAGTTGGCAGTTTCTCGGGGAATATTAGTTCATTCTAAATTGAACAATCGGATTCAAAATCAATTTTTCGATTACTGATTACTGATTACTGATTACTGATTACTGATTACTGATTACTGATTACTGATCACTGACCACATCTATCCGATTAATAATTGCATTCATCTAAAATAATAACTAACATGAGAAGGTTATGCCTAAAATCGTGTTATGGTTCAAAATTTACTAAATATGAGATTAATACTTTTTACACTTATTACGTTTTTTAGTTTAAATGTTTTTGGGCAAATGCCCTTCGGAGGGGCTATTAAGGGCAAAGGAAAGATATCCGGAGGTGTTGTTGACAGTATATCGAAGCAACCATTAGAATATGTGACTATTGCACTATTCAAAAAAGGTAAGGAAAGTCCTGTAGATGGCAGTCTTACTGACTCCAAAGGAATGTTTTCTCTTATCGAAGTGAAAAATGGAACCTATGATCTCAAGATCAGCTACCTTGGATATACCACCATAACTATTCCTAATATTGTTATTTCTGACTCTCTTCCTGAGAGAATGCTGGGTAAGATCATAGTAAGTCCTGAGCAAAAGATGCTAGATGAGGTAGTCATAGTGGGACAACAAAGCCTTATTGAAAACAAAATAGATAGATTAGTCTATAATGCCACCAAAGATGTTTCGAATAAAGGAGGGACAGCAGCAGACGTTCTTAGAAAGGTTCCAACATTAAGTGTTGATTTAGACGGCAATGTGTCAATGCGTGGTAGTCAGAATATCAAAGTGCTTATCAACGGTAAGCCGTCCGGAGTTATGTCCTCAAGTGTATCCGAAGCAATGAAAATGATACCTTCGGACGAAATAGAGAAAGTAGAAGTACTCACCAGTCCCGGTGCCAAATATGATGCGGAGGGTAGTGCAGGTATCATCAATATTATCACCAAAAGAAAAACAGTCAAAGGCTTTAGTGGTAATATAAATTTATCTGGAGGCACCAGAAGTACTTTTGCAGGCGCCAATGTAAACCTCAAGTACGATAAAGTTGGATTTAATGCTGGTTTTGGTGGATTTGGATGGAGAGCAAAGGGGACAATGGATGCTACAAGGTCTTTTTCTGATTTTGATATACTCAGGCAGACAGGGCCTAATAATACAAATGGTATAGGAGGCAGACTTAATTTTGGAGTAGATTATGACATCACACCTAAAGACAATATCAATGCAGGTGTGGCATTTCGTAAATTCGGTATGTCCTTGAATAATAATATCCGCACAGTCCAAAGTGTTTTGGATACTGTGTTATTTGATTACTCCAGGGATCAGGAAAGTTACAACGATAATAAAAATGTGGATGTAACGCTGGACTATAAACACAAGTTTAAAAAGGAGAATCAGGAATTAACCATCTCTGGTCAATTTAGCAATAATATAAAGCCTACAGATTATGAAATTCAACAGTTTAATACATTTAATATATTGAATTATGCAGAGTTCAGTAATAATGACGGGAAAAACAAAGAAACTACAGCTCAGATAGATTACAGTCATCCATTTACTAAAGATTTTAATCTGGATGTTGGAGCCAAAATAATTTTCAGACAGGTGGAGAGTGTTTATACATTCGATACACTCAATCTTGTATCCAATTTAAAAGAAAGAGATAATGCTCGTTCGAGTCAATTTGGGTATAATCAGAATGTAATGTCCGGATATGCTGAAGGTACGTGGACAATCAGCGATAAGTGGGGCGTAAAGGCGGGTGTACGGTATGAAGGAACGGACATAGAAGGAGATCTTTTCAAGACGGAACGTGATCTGAATCAGAATTATCACAATATTTTGCCGAGTGCTACATTGTCTTATAAAATTGGCTCCAAAGGCTTAAAATTATCTTATAACCAAAGGTTACAAAGACCTAGTTTATTTTATTTGAATCCTTACAGTAACCAGGCAGACCCTAAGAATATTACTCAGGGTAATCCTGCTTTGGAAGCCGAATTATCCCATAATATTGAGGTAGGCTTTAATACATATTTTGGGTTGAGTTCTATCAACGCTTCCATCTATAGAAGATTTACAAACAATGCAATAGAGGCAGTAAGGATCCAGCGTGGTGATACTTTGGTGACAACTTATTTTAACCAGGCAAATAATACCAATACCGGTATTAACCTAAGCGGCAACTTGATGAAAGGCTACAAATTTATGGTCGGAGGTAATATAGATGTCAGTTATGTCGAAGTAGAAAACAATACTTTGGGCATCAATAATAGTGGAATAAATTATGGTCTTAATGGCTTTCTTAACTGGACACTTTATGATGTATGGGGCGTGCAGGGCTATGCAGGTTTTAGAGGTCCGACATTCACAGCACAAGGAAAAAGCACTAGTTTCTATTTCTATGGTATAGGCGTGAAACGTGATCTTTTAAAGAAAAAAGCGACTCTTTCTATCGGTGTAGACAATCCATTCACGCCGTATCAAAAACTCAAAACCGATATTACAAGCAATGGATTCACTTATTCTTCTGTGAATAAATTCTACGCTTTTGGTGGTAGATTGAGTTTTAACTGGATGTTCGGTAAATTGAATTTTAGCAATAAACAATCTAAGAAAGGCATTAATAACTCTGATTTGAAGGCAGGTGACGATGGCTCAGGAGCTGGAGGTGGAATGAGGTGAGGAAGGTGAGGAGGTGAGAAGGTGAAGAGGTGAGAAGGTGAGAAGGTGAAGAGATGATAAGGTGAGAAAGGTATTATTACAATGCAATCTTCGCGTTCAAAAGCCCTTGATTTTAATCAGGGAAAAAAGGTGAATTAAAGATAATGTTTTGAACAATAATAAAATGTGAACTGTAGGGACAGGTCGCGACCTGTCCCTACAGTTCACATTTTATTATTCTAAAGTGATATACAAACGGGAATCTTTTTGTTTTAAAAGCCAAAGCCAAAAACTTAGAATCTAAAAACCTAAAAAGAATCGACCCAACATTACTTTTTCTTGGGATTCACTTTAACGAGCGATCCGGCATCTTCATCCAGGATCCATTCTAGATTGCCTGTGATGGGGCGTATGACTTGCGCAGGTGTGACATCCGGGTCGTATTTACTATATAGAACCTTCTGAACTGTAGCAGCTTTGTTCGCTCCTGTGACCAGAAATAAGACATATTCTGCGTTATTGACAACTTCAGGTAGTAAAGTGAGTCTTTCTCCCAGTGTTGGACTTGCAAGATATCCATAAGCCCATTGGTCCCTAACTTTGAGCGCATATGAATTTGGGAAAAGCGAAAGGGTATGACCGTCTTCTCCCAATCCTAATAAAACCAGATCAATAGAGTTGGTAGATAAAACTTCCAAATGATTTCTTAATTTTTCTTCCATATCTGCAGCGGCATGAGTTACAGAAAGATCAGTTCTAAAAGGAAAGATATTAAAGGAAGGTATAGGAAGATGATCGAGCAGATTTATCTGTGCCATATGGGCGTTATTATTATCACTTTCGGAATCTACCATTCGTTCATCGCCCCAGAAGAAGAAAACACGTCGCCAATTGATATCAAATTCGCTTTGAATAGCGACCATTTCCCTGAATATTCCCATGGGAGTTTTACCTCCGGAAAGCGCTACAGTGCAGAATTTTTTAGTATCAACAGTTTTTTCAATGATGGATAGTATCCTGCGCGCTGCAAAAGTATTAAAGGTTTCTTTTGTCTTAATTTCTATTTTCATTAGATATATATTTTTTCAAATTTATTGTTAGCTAATTCTTTGGCAAGAATATTAATATGATAATAAAACGCATAATATCTGAATAAGATTTGAAGGATAGATAAAAATCAATTTGGCTTGCAACATAGCAAGCTATTTATTTTGTTAAGTAGAGAATACTAAAAAAATATTTTTCAAAGGATCATAAACTTACAATTAATCCACCTCCGGATTCATCCAAACATGTCCAAATTGCGCCAGTAACTCATCAGCTTTATTCGGACCATTACTCCCAGGTTTGTAATTAGGGAATTCTCTTGCCTGGTTATTTTGCCATGCCGAAAGAATTGGATTGATGATCTTCCATGCTCCTTCCACCTGATCCGACCTCATAAACAATGTAGCATCATCTTCCAGCACATCATAAATAAGATGCTCATATGCTTCTGGGGTATTGGCCATCAATTCTTTTTCGAAATTGAATTCCATGTTAACTTTGCTTAGCTGCATAAGTTGGCCCGGTACTTTTGCCTGGAAGCTAAGATTTATATCCATATTTGGATTGATGTGGATGATAAGGAAATTTGATTGCCAATTGGTAGTGGCTTCTTTTGGAAAGCTATAATTAGGTGCGGGTTTAAATTTTATAGCAATAGAAGTCGTCTTCTGGGATAAGTTTTTGCCTGTTCTTATATAAAAAGGAACTCCTTCCCATCGCCAGGTGTCCAGATGTAATTTAACAGCGGCAAAGGTTTCTGTATTCGAGTTGGGGTCTACATTGGTTTCATCTCTGTAGGCCGGCACTTTTTTTTCACCATTCATACCTGCATCATATTGCCCTCTTACGGTATTCTGAAACACTTCTTCTTCATTGTATTTTCTAACAGCTGAAAGAACATCTGATTTCTTGTTGCGTATTTCATTTGCATCGAATGAATTTGGTGGTTCCATGGCGATCATACACATGAGTTGAAGCATATGATTTTGAATCATATCTCTGAGTGCGCCTGAAGTATCATAATATCCGCCTCGTCCTTCAAGACCTACTTGTTCAAGCGAAGATATCTGGACCCATTCAATATAGTTCTTATTCCAAAGAGGTTCAAATAGTGAATTCGCAAATCTGAATGCAAGAATATTTTGAACAGTTTCTTTACCCAGATAATGGTCGATCCTATAGATTTGATTTTCACGGAGTACGGACATGATGCTCTTATTGAGCTCGATTGCACTCTCTAAGTCGTGGCCGAAAGGTTTTTCAAATACAAACCTTGTATTGTCTCGTTTCTTGATGAATGGATATCCGGCAAGGTTTTTGGTGATTGGACCAAAGAAATTCGGAGAGACAGCCAAATAACATATCACATTTGATTTTCCAAGGTTGTTTCCTTGAAAATTGATGACTGACCTGTTGATATCTTCGTATAATCCGGATTCAGAAAAATCCCCACTTAAATATTCAAAGTTTTCGCACAGATGATTCCATTTTTCCTCATTTAATTTTCTTCGAGAAAATTTCACTACACCTTTTTTGAGTTTACTGAGCAATTCTTCTTTTTCCATTGGAGATCTTGCTATTCCTATTATAGAGAAGACTTCAGGAAGCATGCCATCGAGCAAAAGGTTGTACAGTGCAGGCATTAGTTTACGGAATGTAAGATCACCTGTTGCTCCAAAAATTATAAAAACAGTCGGAAGCGAAGCACTTTCATTTTTCATTTAGCTCTAGATTTTAAAAATATGGCAGATGATTCTCTATTTCCAAATATGATGAAATGTCCCTTCCTGATCAGTTCGCTCGAATGTATGTGCACCAAAAAGATCTCTTAATCCTTGAATTAAATTCATTGGAGATAGCTTTGTAGACATCATATTAAAATAGGTAGCAGACGAGGCAAATGCGCTTGATCCAAAATCATTTTGAAGTGCAAATAACACTACTTTTTTTAACATAGGCATATGTTTTGCCACTAATTTATAAATTTCTTCATCAGAAAGGATCATTCCGTCAAATCCATCTGTCATATACACCTGTTCAAAATTCTCCAAGAGACCAGATCTGATGATGCATCCTTCGCGCCAATTGTTTACTACATCTTTCATCTCCGTATTATAATTGTATGCTCTAGAAGCAACTCTGATCAAGTGAAGACCTTGGATATATGTTAGCGCAAATGCAGAAAGAAGTGCTGATTCAACATCTTTTATTTCAAGATCGTGATCCTTAATTGATGCTTTTTTATTGTAACTTGAGATCTTATCTCTTGAATTAGAATATGCAGAAAGGTCTCGTGCTATTACAGCCATATCTATAGTTGGGACAGGCACTTGAAGGTCCATAGCATCCTGGCTCGTCCATTTGCCTGTACCTT
This sequence comes from Candidatus Brachybacter algidus, assembly GCA_016711705.1. Lineage (GTDB taxonomy): Bacteria > Bacteroidota > Bacteroidia > Chitinophagales > Saprospiraceae > Parvibacillus > Parvibacillus algidus. The sequence continues at coordinate 60,686 of JADJSK010000002.1, forward strand.
TTGAGCGGGCGACATCTTTTATAAAGTCGATGAGGTGTCCACCGTTGGTCTGATCCATCTGAAGTAGAACGTATGCTGCGGATTCAATTAGAAAACCGGAAAGTTTTCCTTTGTTCCATTTTGTGAAAATATCAGAAATTTCATCATTGCCAAGGCCTAGGCCATTCTTAAGAAGATCATAGGTTTCAGCGATCAATTGCATCATGCCATACTCTATGCCATTGTGCACCATTTTTACGTAGTGTCCTGCCGAGGCATTACCCATATATCTGGAGCATGGCAGGTCTTTGTATTTTGCTGCAACGTCATTTAGTATAGCCTTGACCTGATCATAGGCTTCAGGATCGCCAGAAGGCATGATAGATGGACCAGTGCGGGCTCCTTCTTCTCCACCTGATACACCCATACCCATAAAGTGAATTCCTATTTCCTTTAATTCATTGAACCTTCTATCGGTATCTTTATAAAATGAATTTCCTCCATCTATGATGATGTCACCTTTTGGAGAAATGGTACCAGGTCTTTGATAACAAAATCCACGATTGGTCCTGAGGGCACAAGGAGTATGATCTTTGCAGGCTTTTGAATCTTGGACACAAATTCAGAAATATCAACTGTCGCGTCAATATTGGTATAATTGGGAATAGCCTTAAGTGTTTTAACTTTCAGTGGATCTTTATCATAACCAATTACACTATGGTTATGGTCAGCCATGTTGAGCATAAGGTTACTCCCCATCGTTCCAAGGCCGATCATACCTATTGAAAATTTTTCCATTTATTTGATGTATATTATTTTTCCTATGATTCCTGTTGGGTTGTCTATATTTAATGTAGTTGTTCCAAATACGGTGTAAACACCAGTGCCAACTTTGTTACCATTCAGGTCTCTTCCATACCAGATGGCCTGGCTGCCAAGAGATTGGGTTTCGAAGACTAACTTTCCTGTGACATCAGCTATTTTAACACTGGACTCATGAGCTAATCCCTGAATTACGATCGGGCCTTCATAAGAAGGTTTGACCGGATTTGGGTAAATGACGAGTTTGGCATCATGGAATGCATTTCCAATGGAGGCATCCGTCTTATAAATTTGAACTCCAGCGCTAGTTCCGATATACACATCTCCGGATTTTTTATCTATTTCAATGACATTAACGTTGGCATCAGCCAGAGGTGAATTATTGGGCGTCAAGTTGAGTATGACTTCATCTACTGAGGCATTCGTGACATAAATACCGGTATTTGTGCCAAACCATTTTCTGCCGGCTCCGTCTTCTGTGATCACATTGACTGTCTGCCCATTAAGAAATGCTCCAATCCCACTGCCGTCCTGAATATACGGATACCTTGTCTCGCAAGAATTATTGGATTCAAATATCTCACTTCCACAGTCGATGACGAATACTCCGGATACGGTACCTATCCAGATCCTTCCATCACTGTCACTGTATATACTTCTTGGCAAAATATTCTGATTTTCAAAATCAGACTTAACCGGAACAAGGGCCCATCGATCGTCCGATGCAGAAAGGATGTTTTCTCCTGAATCGTATACTACGATTCCTTTTGCAGGTTCGACAAACCACTTAAACTGATTGATAGGATCGATGGTCATTTGAATGAGTTTTATTTCACCAAAAGAATTAGCAAATCCCTTACTGGAACCATCCGGAGTTCTGACAAAAACTGAAGTAGGAGCCAGCACATTTGCTGCCCAAAGGTTTCCGTCGCGATCAAATTTTACATCACCAACTCTCGTGTTTTGTGGGTCACCCGGGACAGTTTGCAAAGCTGAATTACTTGCATTGTAAACGGATCTATCATTCGGTTTTATTGAGATGATACCATTGGAATAAGATGCTATTGCAAGTTCCTGCGTATTTTCATTGTATGCAAAGTTTGAAAAATCTGCAAGTGGCACCGGAGAAGCAAAAAAGGGGTCTGAGTATAAATTATAAATCTTCCAAAATCCATCTTTATATTCAAATAGCCCCTGCTTGTTGCCAAGCCCATTGTAAATTGTGCTCCTTCCTCCAGGCGCCACGTAGAGCGCATCAGGTGTCTTAATGATAGCCACCACGTCATTGGACCAGGGTGAACGATTACTAATGTCGATAAAAGTTGGGTTGAGATCCGGAAGGCTTATATATCTGTAGCCATGATAGCTATCGGCGAACCAGATTTTGTCTTTATCTTGAACAGCATATAAGTTGTCATTCAAATTCTGACGATTAAAAGGAATGTTTTGCAAAGATGCATCATACAAAACTACCTCAGCTATGCAACCACTATTGGGTAGATTCGCCTGATTGCATCGTCCTCCTACTATAATAAAATCGCTTCCTGATGTAAGATATTTAACATTTTTGATAGTCAACAATGTATCAATCTTATCGAAAGTATTGTCGGAATTGAATCGAAAAAGGTTATTTCTGAAAGTTGTAAAAACCTGATTTTTGAAAATTGTAAGGCCTTCATAGGCCATGGTTGTGTCTTTTTCTGCCAATGGGTCAATACGTTTATTCCAATTTCCGATAAATGAAATGTTGGGCTTTACAGTCCTGTCAACATTATAAAAACGACCCTGATTGATAATGTAAAGTTTTGAACCAATGACTCCTACTCCTTTTACACCACCTTCTACAGTTAGCGTATTGGTAAAAACTCTGTCCACTGCATCGAATTCTGCAAGACCAAAAGGAAGACACAAATAGATATACCTGCCATAGCTCGCAATATCATTTAATTCTTTATTTGGGACGAGAACATTATTATTTTTTATATCCTGCAAATTTTGGATATTTCGATCAGAATCCATGAGGTCTATACTGCCATCTGCATAATAGATAAAGAGCATTTTTGCTTCTTCATTATACATTATTCTTTGTATCCTGGATTCACTAAGACCGTCTATAGTAGTGAAATTTTGAATATCTTCATTATTGGACTTATTGATGAAGAGCAGACCAGATATTGTATTATAGACAATGTAATTGGGTGTCTGTGTGACATCGAAGCCGGATCTGTAACATTGAAGTGAATACCAATCGTATAACTTTAGTTTTTGACCCTCAATAGAATTACTTAGGAAGAAGAAAGAGAAGAAAAGTATCAATAAACGCATATGCAGTAGAATAAATTGAATGATAATAAGTTTAAACGAAATTCTTTTTCTTAAATTTTAGTGAATAAAAAATAATATCTTGTTTTCTCAAAATCAATTTCAAATAAACGAAATTTCATGGATATGTTTGCTGTTTGGGTTTTGAGGTTTGTTGTTTTAGAAATTAAGGAAGGCTAATTTATGAGATCTAGAAGAAAGTTTGTACAAAATGTAGGATTGTTGACCCTTGCAGCGCATCTTGACCCATTTTCACTGCTTGCCGGTACAAGAAGTGATTTTGTCAGTAATCGGCCTGCTTTAAAAGATCGAAAATTTACTAGTACAGCCGTAAATGAAGCCATCGAAGTATTTAAAAAAGGTGTAAGCAATAAAGAAATAGGTTGGCTTTTTGAAAATTGTTTTCCAAATACGCTGGATACTACGGTCGATTTTGAAATGATCGATGGTAAACCTGATACTTACGTCATCACAGGAGACATAGATGCCATGTGGCTCAGAGACAGTTGTGCGCAGGTTTGGCCTTATTTACCCATGATGAGAAATGATCCGCATTTGAAATCACTGATCGAAGGTGTGATCAGGCGACAGACTACATTTATACATCTTGATCCATATGCCAATGCCTTTTACAAAGATCCTTCAAAAGTCAGTGAGTGGAAAGAATCCGATCTGACGGAAATGAAGCCCGGAGTCCATGAAAGGAAATGGGAGATCGATTCTCTTTGTTATCCGATTCGATTAGCCTTCGGATATTGGAAGGAAACTGGCGATATAGGACCGTTTGATAATAAGTGGAAAGAAGGAATTGTCCTCACGCTTAAAACTTTCAAAGAACAACAAAGGAAAACTGATCAAGGGCCCTACAAATTTCAAAGGCGCACCGCGTGGGCGACTGATGGAGTGCCATTGGGGGGATATGGTTATCCAACGAAGCCTGTAGGATTGATCAATTCAATGTTCAGACCAAGTGATGATGCGACAATATTTCCATTTCTGATTCCTTCGAATTATTTTGCTTTAGTCTCATTGGAGCAGGCTGCTGAGATGGTGAGTAAAATATCTGGAGATAATGCGCTCGCCGCCGAGTGTATCGCTTTAAGTAAAGAAATAAAATTTGCCTTGGATCAATTTGCCAGGGTCATGCATCCTCAGATTGGTGAGGTCTTTGCATATGAAGTCAATGGTTTTGGCAGTTTTAATCTGATGGACGATGCCAATGTGCCAAGTTTGTTGTCACTTCCATATTTGGGTGTTCTCAAAAATGATGATGAAACTTATAAAAATACCCGAAAGTTATTGCTTTCTGGTTTCAATCCATTCTATTTCAAAGGTAAGGCAGGCGAAGGTATTGGTGGGCCACATGCAGGTATGGACATGATCTGGCCGCTCAGCATCACCATGCGTGGACTGACTAGTAGAGATGATTTTGAGATAAAAAAATGTATTGAATTGTTGGTAAATTGTCATGCAGGAACAGGATTTATGCATGAGTCGTTTCACAAGGATGATGCATCGAACTTTACAAGAAAGTGGTTTGCTTGGGCGAATACTATTTTTGGGGAATTTTTGTGGAAGGTATATCGGGAGAAGCCGGAGTTGTTTCAGTAGGAAGGGGTATTCAGGATATGATTAAGCTTTAAAATAATGAAAATTAGAAGTTAGAAATCAGAAGTTAGAATGAGGCAAGTGGAAAGATCATCACCCGATCACCCGATCACCCATCATTCAATACCACAGATGTTTCAATGAATTGATTTTTTTGGATTTTTTCCCATGACTAAAGTCAACGGCTATTGAGCGCGAAGTTGTGGGAATATTTCTAGATTTTTAAATTGTCCTTATAAATCAGAAATCAGAAATTAGGAATCAGAAATCAGAATGAGTTTTCTCTGAATTAGAACTATGCTTTTCTTTTACACTACCATTTATTATTCGGCATTTTTATTTCATAATGTCACCGCCTTCGGGGTTTTGTGTTTCACATTACCTTTAATCTCTATAATAATATCAACCCTTCGGGTTTTTAGTTTATCACCTGATCACCTGATCACCTGATCACTCATTTATCTGAACCACTAATTTCAATGATTGTATTGATTTCGCTGATTTTGTATAAAGCTATTTTTTTTGTTAGGAATAATTTGACCTTTTTGCCTTATTACCGATTACAAATTACCGATATTTCATCTCATAGGAAAACTCCCATCTATAGTTCCGTTGCACATCACCGATCACCCATCACCTGATCACACATTCTACCTGATCAGCGTCAGACTCCCCCTTTTCTCCTCTTCAGCACCATTAGAAGACTTTATTTTAACCAGATATGTATAAATGCCGGGCGGCATAGGTTGGCTTCCTTTATTACCATCCCAACCTTTTTCGGTATTTTTAGTGGTAAATATTTTTCCACCATATCTATCGAAAATAGACATTTCATATGATTGAAGGCTTTCTTTGAAGTAAAATACCGGAGCAAATTCAGGTGTATATCCACCAGGGACAAAGCCATTCGCCATAAAAATTCCTGCTTCCTTTTCCACACATGCTACATTAGAAATGCAGGTGGCTTCTAAGATTGTGCCGTTGCAATCCAAATCTAACGAAGCGACGACCCTGTAACAATATTTGGTTTCTGTATCTGTGCCTTCCTTGAGCAGATCTTTATATTTCAAGAGAGATGAATTACCTGAAGTAAGTATTTCCGTGGTTCCATCCGAATTAATTTTTTCTAGAGTATATGATTTAACTATTGCATTCTCCCAATCCAGCATGCTCCATATAAAGTCAACCTCATTATTTGGTTTTAAAATTGCCTTCAACTCTAAATTTGCGATATAATTGGAGTTAACAATGTTTCCGCATGCATCAGTAGAGCTGAAAGTAAAATAAGAGATGCCATTTATGGATTTTTCAAAAACACCAGAATTAGAAGCATTCGTTGGACTAATCTGACTTTTAGCCTGCAGGTTAATGTTGGAAGGATCATCAGCAATTTGAAGAAATAATTCAGGAATCAGAATGTCTTGATTTGTTTTAATACTATAGTAAATGTTATCTGTTGGTACTGGACTTGCTAAATTGGAACCACCTGATTGGTCAAAATTAACTACGCATAGATCTGTAATCGTCTTTGTCTGCTTAGTCTGAAGACACACTTCATTTGAATAACTCAAACCGTTTTGCCCGGGCTCATGAGCAACAATTCGGATGCAAAGGTTTGTCCCATCGGCTACTCCTTTTAAAACAAATGTATTTTGAACTGTTGATCCTGCAATCGTTTCAGCTCCGCCATTTTCAGAAACCATGATATCATAATTGATACCGCCGGGCCAGCCGACGTATGGTGAAAAATCTAATGTGACTTCTTTCGTGCAAGTATCAATAGATGCTTTGAGCAACATTGTCGTATGCGGTTTTGAGAAAACACTTGTTCCACCACACCTATCCAAGGCAGTAATATAATAGGTAAATGTCGAATCATCAGTCGCCTTGCCGACATCCGTATAATTCAAAGAAGTAACAGTATCAATAGCCTGCACTGCTCCTCCGGCTAGTCCTTTATAGATAACATAAGCATGTGTCTCAGGCGATGTTCCTTTAGTCCAATTAATTGTCACCTCATCATTTAATACGGTCACAAGTTGAATGTCCACTGGTAAAGGAGATGCACTATCCAGCGTGTCAGAAGATATCGAATATTGGCCGCCACAAGCTGCCTGAGTGGTCATATAATAATAAATAACCCCTCCGGGAGAATTGGTGAAAACGAAACTGGTTTGTGACTGATTCGTGATGGAAGATAGTAGCGTATAAGGGCCATTTGCACTTAGCGCATAGTAAAGATCGTAAGACAGGAATGCGCCGCAACTTATAATCGGTAGATCCCATCTGACTGTGTCTCCTTTAATACAATACAGTTCTGGTGCAGGGATCTGAGCAAATGAGTGATTTGCATAAAAACAAAAAAAGCACAGGACTATGGACCTATAAAAAAACGCATATTGGACTGTTGATTGATCGAACAAAGTTAGAAGGAATTTTTGGGACAAACATTATTTAATCTATTAGGGCGTTAGGAAATTCATTAAAGGCAGTTAAGAATATTGATCAAAATGGTGGCTTAAGTCCCACAGATTTCATATATTCTAATCCATCAAAAATCGTATCCAATGTATATACCAGCCTAGTTTTAGCATCCAGATCCTTGACATACTTAACAAGGCCTATATTTTTCGCATAATATTCTTCTCCTCGAAGATCCAGCCCAAGAATGCCGTCATTATTGACTTCAACACGCTCTTTAATGCTAAAATGCATAACATCTTGTTGACGACCCAAGACCATCATACTTGTATCTCCTCTGAATATTCTATTGCGGATTAATTCATACCCGATCTTTTGGTCAGCAGGATCTGTCCACTTCATATCGAATAGAAATACACCACCCTTATCAGCATTAAAAGGAAAAATATCATCGTAAATGATCTTAGTGGAAGTGAGTTTGCTGCCTGCGGCAATTCCATTCATGGCAAGTGCGTATTCAAGCATAACCATACCTGTTTCTGTCTGGCCTTCTTGCCACTGATGCGTGATCTTATCCTGCAGTTGATAAATAGCTCCTTTTAAAATGTAGCTTCCATCTTTTTGAAACTTTTCAAAATCCATAGTTGCTCCCCTTGGGATGTATCACTATCAGAAGTGTATCGATAAACCTTACCTTCCTCCATTTGTTCCAAAGGAAAGTAATAATTTTTCAAAGGTCCTGCGTCCTTATTGTGATCATTACAGGATGAAAAAAGGAATAAGAAAGCGCCAAAATAACAGCCATCTACAAGTAGTTTAAACAAAAGCGACATTTTGACATTTTTAAATTGTCTTAAACGTGTTTGGTTTGTAATTTGCAAGTAGGATTCTGTGTTAATCATTCTATAAATATGTAGGTGAATAATATGCTGTGTTCTATTAAAACGTACATTTGCACTTTTAATTTTGGAAAAATAAGTTCCTGACATGGCTGAAGCCAAAAGCGAATTTAGCCATATGAATTTAATAAAAATATAAAAATGTTTGATTTTATAAAAAAGATGTTCGGGACTAAGGCCGATAGAGATGTTCAGTCTTATATGCCATTAATCACCGAAATTAATCGAAACTTTGAGTCATATGCCTCTCTTAGTAATGACGAACTAAGGCAAAAGACCAATGAGTTCAGAGGGCGTATTAAGCAGCATCTTGAAGGAATAGACAATGATATTACTTCGCTTGAAAACCAGGCAAAAGCCACAAATAATATCCATGAGAAAGAAGACTTTTTCGATGAGATAGATAAACTAAAAAAGGAAAGAGATAAACATCTTGAGGACATCCTCCAGCAGATCCTGCCTGAAGCATTCGCAGTAGTAAAAGAAACTGCGCGAAGGTTGTCTATCAATGAAGAACTGGAAGTCACTGCTACCGACCACGATTTTGCTCTGGCAGGTAAGGCCGATTATATTAGAATAGAAGATGGTAAAGCATTCTGGAAGAATAGCTGGAAAGCCGGTGGGGTAGACATTAAATGGAATATGCTTCATTATGATGTTCAGTTGATCGGTGGTATGGTCCTTCATAGTGGCAAGATAGCTGAGATGGCAACAGGGGAGGGTAAAACTCTCGTCGCCTCATTACCAGCCTATTTGAATGGTCTATCAGGAGAAGGAGTACACATCGTAACGGTCAATGATTATCTTGCTAAAAGGGATAGCCAATGGAATGGTCCTTTGTTCCAATTCCTATTGCTTACTGTAGACTGTATCGATAACTACCGCTCCAATTCTCAGGAAAGAAGAAGTGCCTATCTGTGCGACATTGTCTATGGTACTAACAATGAATTTGGTTTTGACTACCTTAGAGATAACATGGTAACAAGCCCGGATGAGTTAGTTCAAAGAAAACATCATTATGCGATGGTGGATGAGGTGGATTCAGTATTGATCGATGATGCCAGAACGCCTTTGATCATCTCAGGTCCTATACCGCAAGGTGCTGATGATCAGGAATATAATGAACTGAAGCCAAGGGTAGAAAGGATGGTGGATGCTCAAAGAAAACTTGCTACAAATTATATTATTGAAGCTAAAAAATTAATCGGAGCCGGGAATAGTGGAGTCAATGAAGGAGAAGGTGGAATCGCCTTGTTTCGTTCATACCGAGCACTTCCTAAGAACAGAGCGCTCATTAAATATTTAAGTGAAGAAGGTGTAAAAGTAATTCTCCAAAAGACGGAAAATCATTTTATGCAGGAGCAATCCAAACATATGCACACTGCTGATGAACCTCTTTTATTCACCATTGAAGAGAAAACAAGGAGTGTAGAGCTTACTGAAAAGGGAGCTGAATATATGGCACAGGGTATGGAAGATGGAGATTTCTTCGCTCTACCGGATCTCGCATTAGGACTGCATAACATTGAGCAGGACAATGCCTTGAGTGTAGAGGAAAGAGCTGAAGCAAAAGAAAAACTTATCCAGGAATATACCATCAAATCTACCAGACTTCACTCTATCAACCAATTGCTGAAAGCATACGCATTATTTGAAAAAGACACCGATTACATCCTGGTCAATGGTGAAGTAAAAATCGTTGATGAGCAAACTGGTCGTGTCATGGAAGGTCGTCGATATTCTGATGGGTTGCACCAAGCACTTGAAGCTAAGGAAAATGTAAAAGTTGGCGATCAGACTCAGACTTACGCTACAGTTACACTTCAGAATTACTTCAGAATGTATCATAAACTGGCAGGTATGACCGGTACTGCTGAGACAGAGGCAAGTGAATTATGGCAAATCTATAAGTTGGATGTATCTGTGATACCTACCAATAGGCCGATCACCAGAAAGGATATGGAAGATTTCGTATTCAAGACTGCTCGTGAAAAATATAACGCAGTGATCGAAGAAATCACTAAACTTAGCCAGGAAGGTCGTCCGATTCTGGTCGGTACTACTTCTGTCGATATATCAGAAATGTTGAGCAAAATGTTGAAATTGAGAGGCATTCAACACAATGTATTGAACGCTAAGCAACATGCTAATGAAGCGCATGTAGTTGCAGAAGCAGGGCATCCGGGAAGAGTAACGATCGCTACCAACATGGCTGGTCGTGGAACGGACATCAAGATTAGTGAGGAAGTTAAAGCTGCAGGTGGTCTTGCTATCATCGGTACAGAAAGACATGAATCGAGAAGGGTAGATAGACAGTTGAGAGGTAGAGCCGGAAGACAAGGAGATCCAGGATCTTCACAGTTTTTCGTTTCACTTGAAGATAACCTTATGCGTTTGTTCCAATCTGAGCGTATAGCTAAGGCGATGGATAGAATGGGTCATAAAGATGGTGATGTCATTCAGCACAGTATGATCACGAAGTCTATTGAGAGAGCTCAAAAAAGAGTTGAGGAAAACAACTTTGGTATCAGAAAAAGATTACTTGAGTATGATGATGTCATGAACATCCAAAGGGAAGCTATCTATAAGAAAAGAAATAATGCACTTTTTGGATCGAGATTGTCAGTAGATTTGAGTGGCATGTTTAGTGCCATGACAGAAGACCTGGTTCGTGAAGGTCGTAATTTGAAAACATTTGAAGATTTCCGTGAATTATCGATCCGTGAATTAGGGTTCGATCCGAATATAGATGAGGAAACTTTCTTTTCAGGTCAAGAGCATGAAGTAATTGAAGTATTCCAACAGGCATTCATGCAGTATTACAATGGCAAAAATAATAAGATCGCAGAGGTTTTAATGCCTGTCATAAAGGACGTCCAGGCAAAACAGGGAAACAGATATAAACGTATTTCGCTTCCATTTACCGATGGCAGTGCACATCCGCTGCCAGTGTCTGCTGACATGGAAGAGGCTATAAATAGTGAAGGTAGATCCATAGCCAGAGATATAGAGAAAACCATTACGTTAGCTATTATAGATGACAAGTGGAAGGAACATTTGAGAAGCATGGATGATCTTAAAGACGCGGTTCAAGCTGCTTCATTTGAGCAAAAAGATCCTTTGGTCATCTATAAAATGGAAGCATTTAAATTATTTGAGGATTTGATAGGCAAGATCAATCATGATGTAACTGCTTATCTTTCTAAAGGTAATATGCAGATTGAAGTACAGCCAGAACAGATCCGGGAAGCCAAGGCACCTAAGACAGATTTCTCAAGAGCCAGAATCCATAAGGATGACAGCGATGGATATGATGATGACCGCACCAGAACAGGACCACCGACATCTACCATTGAAAAGCCACAAACTTTCATTCGATCCGAGAAAAAAGTGGGTAGAAATGATTTATGTCCTTGTGGTAGTGGCAAAAAATATAAATCTTGTCACGGTGTTAATCTTTAAGAATCGGATTAACGTTTTATATTAAAATGTTAGATGTTAGAAGGTAGATTTAAGATGGCAATCCATCAATAATATCAGATTTTTGTATTAAAACTATTTTTAAAGATAAATTATGAATCCCGCTGCCGAAACTTGAAGATTTAGAGTAAAAAATATTATACTTGCAACATCTCAGCATTCAACCGCTGGGATGTTTCTTTTTTATAGCGTTTTAATAACATTGTCTTGTTTTTAGTCATTTATCATATTTTTTTCAATATAATAAGAGCCGCACTAACAGCCACTCTTCTTATTATGATATCTGCCAATCTCAATGCTCAAAATGTAACAAGCGATAGACTCTACACTCAGGTAGACCATATGCCACAGATCACAAATTGTTATACAAGCAATGGCAATATGTATAAAATAGACCGATGCACCAGCACCGCATTAAAGTCCTGGTTCCTGTCTCAAATGGAATACCCTCCCGACGCTCTGAAAGCGAAAATCGAGGAAAAGTTTTTATTTCTGGCCATAGTCGATACCTTGGGTATATTAACAGAAATGCGTCCTACAAATGAGATGACTTCTGACTTAGCGATAGAGGCTCACAGACTTGCTCATTTACTTATTGACATCAAAGAACCATGGATGCCCGGAATGCAGGGAAAGAAGAAAGTTAAAGTACAATTCGAGGTGCTTGTAGAATTTAAAATTGCTGACTGGAACAATGAAGTTTTACGGAGAGCAAAAGAAGCAGCTCGTCAAGATTCCATTTTAAAATCAAACCTTAAGTTGGATAGCATTCCTAAGAAAGGAAAGTAGAAGGTCATAATTTAACAAATTAAACATGCCTCATGAGAATAATATCCTTTCTAAAAAACATTGGAATTGGGTTTCTAACTTCAAAACTTGCTGTCAGGATTGTAAGATCTTTTTACACTACATACATTCCATTCTTTGGACTAAAGATCAATATCAATAATCAATTTATTACGGATCGTGAAGTCATTAATTTGTTCTGGGGTATTTATGAAAAAGCCGAAGTCAGGATGTCACGTAAATATTATTCCAAAGGAATGACAGTCGTGGAGTTCGGAAGCAGTATTGGAGTTATTTCTGCACTGTTAGGTAAGATGAAGGGACCGGACGTTCCTCAATATTGCATCGAAGCAAATGAATCATTGATACCAACCTTGAAAGCTAATCTTGAAATTAATGCTATCGAAAATTCTACGATAATTCAAAAAGCTATTGGACCAAAGGGCGTTTCATCCGTGTTTCTTGACCTTTCATCAAGCAATTTAAACAGTAAGATTTCAAATGACTCAACAGGACAAGTTGTTGAAACTTTAGATCTGATCGAATTTATAGCTGAGGAATCTCTAAGAGATTTTTTCCTGATTTGTGATATTGAAGGGGCGGAGATCTTTTTTATTAATGAACAAATTGAGTTTCTGGTCCATTGCAAAACAGCTGTAATTGAATTACATAATATTTCATTTGAAGGCAAATATTATTCCAGAGAATTATTGAACGAATTAATTCAGAGTAAATCAAACCTAAAATTGGTAGAAAAATACAGACATGTATATGTTTATCAAAGAAAATAATTTCTTTAATTTTTTACAAAAGTCACCTTTACATTCATCCTTATCGTATCCCCGGACCACATCTTCTGAGTTGAGGTCAGGTCATATCCTACTCCGGGATAATAAATAAGTGACTGATCATGATGATTGATGAGACTGGATCGCTGACTATGCACCTTGATGTTTGTGATCCTACCTTGATTTAGATAAACAGAAACTTTTTGGATTGGAAGTTCCTCATCTAAAGCAGTGTAATTCATGACATCGGGATCTCCATACACACCGAAGGAGGTGTCAGCCTTGTATTTGTCAGACCATTTAGCATTGTCCAGATTTAACTTATTGAGCAATACCATTTCTGTGGGACCAACGGTGTCAGCAACCGTAATACTGTCAAGGGTTTGGTTAATATTGATAAGCTTAAATAATTTGTGTGATTTCCTGACTTCCTTATAATCCTTCGTAATATAATCGGAGGCTTGGAAAAATTGAGGATTCTCATTTTTTTTCACATTATCGGCGTCTTGTTTACATGATACATTGAGGCAAATCAGACCAATTAATACAATGATATATTTCATCATATTCTTTAAGTATTCTTTGGTCATTGTTATCAACTTATCAATTTTATTCCGGTCATCGTCAATGGTTGAGCTATCCCCATTGAGTAAAGTATAGTCGGAGCAACGTCTCCAAGTCTTCCACTATGCAAATGTATATTATTGACATCATTACCGACTAAGATACATGGAACCAAGTTCATCGTATGTGCAGTATTTGGACTTCCATCTTCATTGATCATATAATCGCTGTTGCCATGATCCGCTATTATTATCAATCGATAATCCATTGACAACGCTTTTTCGACTATTTCAATCACACAGCCGTCTACCGTCTGCGCTGCGATCATCGCTGCCTTGAAATCCCCTGTATGTCCCACCATATCAGTATTAGCAAAGTTGACACAAATAAAATCAGGTTGATGGTCGTCCATTCCATATATCACCGCATTTTTCACACCCAGAGCACTCATTTCCGGCTGAAGGTCATATGTAGCAACTTTAGGTGACTGGACTAATGATCTTTTTTCTCCTTCAAAAGGCTCTTCTCTTCCACCTGAAAAAAAGAAGGTGACATGTGGATATTTTTCTGTTTCAGCTATTCTAAGTTGAGTCTTGCCGGCATTGGAAATGACTTCCCCCAGTGTATTATTGAGATTGTCTTTATGATATATTACATGAATATTTTTAAAGGTCTCATCATATTGAGACATAGTGGTGTAATAAAGATCCAAAGGTGTCATATTAAATTCAGGAATAGGTCTTTGGGTCAACACCTCGGTTAATTGTCGTGGACGGTCAGTTCTGAAATTGAGAAATAATACGGCATCTCCATCTTGGAATGTCGGCATAGCGCCATGTCTGATACCCTCCGCCATCCATGGCTCCAGAAACTCATCAGTGATTCCCTTGTCGTAATTATTTTGGATGAATGCGAGCGGATCGTTCTGTGAACTACCGTGTCCATGAACGAGCAGGTCGTATGCTTTTTTTATTCTCTCCCAGCGATGGTCTCTATCCATTGAATAATAGCGACCTATCAGGGATGCGAGTCTGAAGGATGTATCTGACGTAAAGTTGATCACTTCTTCAATAAAATGAATGCCACTGGTTGGACCCGTATCTCTTCCATCCGTGAAAGCATGCACATATCCTTCTTCAATACCAATCTCTGTAAGGACATGCGTGAAAGCGTTCAGATGATCGATGTGTGAATGAACTCCACCATCAGAAGCCAGTACCATGATGTGTAGGGGTTTATGATGCTCTTTGCAATAATTCACCAGGTTAATAACTTCCGGCTGATGGCGCACTTTATCCTCTCTGATTTCCTTATTTATTCTTGCCAGTTCCTGAAAAATAACTCTTCCTGCACCAATATTCATATGCCCTACTTCAGAATTTCCCATTTGACCGACAGGAAGTCCTACGTCCTCGCCAAAAGTGATAAGAGTCGTATGCGGATAATTATTCCAAAGTGCATCCATATTTGGAGTATCAGCCATAGCAATAGCATCGCTGGAATGAACGGTGCCGAGGCCCCAGCCATCCAATATCATCAAGATCGTCTTTTTTGCATCCATAAGGTAAAGGTAAGGAATTATCCAAAGCCCAAACTTTAACATTTAATTTTTACGTTTGGTGCAATATTGGCACACTATTTGTGTTTATGTAGTTAACAACAAAATCGAAACTTATGCTTAGGCTTATCTTAATATCCTTTACTTTATTAATTGCTTCATTCTCATATGGGCAGCAACAGGCAATCAACGCCATTAAAAAGGGAGATGCTAAAGCACTTCAGTTGACCTTTACAGAGGATGTAGATATTACTATCAATGATCAGGGCGATCTGATGTCAAAGGCTGATGCAGCAAAAAAAATGGAATCTTTTTTTGCTTCCAATAAAGTAATTTCTTATTCCGTCTCTCATACAGGTAAATCTCCAGACAACAAGAGCTTCTTTTCCATCGGAAACTTAAAAACTTCAGGAAAATCCATTCGTGCTTATATCAAATACAGTATGGTAAATGGAGTTGAAATGGTGCGGGAATTGAGGTTTAATGAGGAGTAGGTAGGATAGTATTAGACTATGATAGTATAGAGTTAACCAGTTAACCAGTATTAGAGTATTAGAGTATGCTAGTATTATATTTAACCAGTATAGGATTGGTACATTCTGGTATAATAGTGGATCGATATATTCTTTTTAACAAAGCAAGCTAATGCGCTAAAGTGCTAACTCGCTAACACGCTTTCATTCCAATACAAAATCTTCAGTCTTCGGCATAGTTAGAAAGATCTCTGCATATTCAGGAGGAAGGCAGTCTAACTTTCTTAACACTACATTCATCCATGCGCCATCCACATTAATTATAGCAGCAATTTCACCGTTTTCTTTAAAAATTTCATGTTTTATTGACCATCTGCTGCCATCTTTTCTGCACTTTGAAAGAAAGGAACTCACTTCGATATTTTCATTAGGCTGGATCTCTTTGCGATAGATAGTTTCTTCTCTAAATAGAATTGGGCCTAAATGTAGTTGTTTCATCAAACGTGCATTAAAACCCATTGATTCCATAAGAACGAGCCTGGCATGTGCTCCAAAGTCTGCGTAAGCGGAGTGTCTCAGGTGCATATTTGCATCCACCTGTGCCCACATGACTTGTCCTTTGTATCTTAAGTTGTCCATCTTTATTTTTCTTTTGAAATTGATTGTATTGGCAATAAGAAACGTTCTACAACGATTTCAGCTTCTTTAAAAGCTACCTCCAGAGAATCATTCACCAAAACAAAATCAAAAAGAGGCTCAAATTCTAGTTCGTGTGTAGCTTTTTCAATGCGCTTTTTAAGAGCCTCTGGCGATTCTGTCTTTCTATTGGTGAGTCTTTCAAAAAGCAACTCTTTCGAAGGCGGTTTAATGAATATGGTCAGGCATTGATCCTGAAATTTCTTTTTTAAGCTTATCGCTCCCTGGACATCAATGTCGAAAATAATATGCTTTTTCTCTGCCCAGATCCTCTCCATTTCTGACAATAGTGTTCCATAGTATTGGTTTTCATACACCATTTCATATTCTGCAAATGCATCCTCTTTGATCAATTCATTAAATGCAGTAGCATCCATGAAAAAGTAATCTTTACCCTCTATCTCATGCTCTCGTTTAATTCTGGTCGTGGCAGACACTGAAAAATCGAGGTAGTCATATTTGTTCAACAAGTGCCTCACGATTGTTGTCTTCCCGGCCCCGGAAGGCGCTGTGACGACAATTAGTTTGCCTTCAAAATCAATCATTTATACAATATTGGCAGTTTGTTCTTTTATTTTTTCCAGTTCATCTTTCATAATGACGATCAACCTCTGGATGTCGCTATGGTATGCTTTCGCGCCAAGCGTGTTGATCTCGCGTCCCATCTCCTGACTTATAAAGTTTAGAGTTCTGCCTTTGGAAATTTCGTCTACTTCGATAGTTTCAAGAAAGTATTTACAGTGTTGGGATAATCTGCTTTTTTCTTCACTGAAATCGATCTTTTCTATGTAATAAATAAGCTCTTGTTCGAACCTGTTTTTATCTACGCTCTCCACCGGCATAAACTCTTCAAGACCGTTAGAAATACGCTCACGGATCTTATCGATACGCTCGGCTTCAAAGTTGATGATCTTATCGAGACAATCTTCTATGGTTGCTATATTTTTGATAAAATCCTGCTCTATTGCGATTCCTTCATCTTTTTAAATGCAAGAAATCTGTCAAGAGCTGCATCCAGCGTGCTTTCTATTATGTCCCATTCTTCATCTGTGATTGCTTTGGAACCATTGGAAAGAATTTCCGGTACACGTAGCAAACTAGGAATGATCTGAGATGTATCTAAGCCCAACTCTTCTGCTATAGGTTTTAGTGACATAGCATAGCTGCGCAATAAACTCTCATTGATCAGACCTACAGGAACACTGTTTGATGATGATAGCTCTATGCTGACATCTATCTTACCACGGATGGCAGTTTCCAGCACTTCCTTGCGTAATAAATTTTCTTTTTCCTTTAAGTCAAAAGGAGATCGTACCCTAACGTCTACAATTTTGGAATTGACAGACTTTATCTCGATAGATAAGGTTTTGTCTTGAAATGGTCTTTTAGCTGAACCAAAGCCTGTCATTGAAAATAGCATGTGTCATCATTTGAGGAGTGCAAATGTAATTAAACAAAAATTATTATTGAAAAATAGAATTAACCGTGTATAAAACAAAATGCAATAAAAGCTAAATATTTGAATAGATAATTTATAAAAAGATGGATACCAGTAAATTAGTTGATTTTTATTTGACAGATTCCTCCCTTCTGTCGGAATGACAAAACCTTTGGCTTGAGGGGGTATAAAATGGGGCGTCTAGGCCGCCCCATTTTATACCCAAATTCCATCGACTTAGTGTCATTCCGAGCGAAGCGAGGAATCTTTATTCGCTAAGTCTTTTTTTTTGTACAATTTGTTATGCACACAAATGCAAGGTACTTTATAGTAGATTTTTAATTCATCAAAATAATAACATATTATTGATATATCAATAAATATAAATATTACTGTCACTTATTTCTAGCGAATATTTTGACACTTTTAACGATGTGAAGTATCCGTTGGTCTAATCAATTGAAACCTTTGCGGACAGTTGCGTTATAATTGAAATTTTGGGTATAATTTTGATAAAATTTAATTGACATGAAAACAATATTTGTAAAATCAAACTTCATCCTTGCCATCATGTTTTACCTTTCGTCAGCAGCATCTGCTCATACCGTCAGTGGTGTGTTGAAACTTGAAGATGAAAGTCCGGCCACCGGAGCATCAGTATATATTACTTCTGCTATTGATTCTACAATTGTTAAAGCATCGGTAGTGGACGAAAATGGCAAATTTACCCTCGAAGATATTGGTGCAGGCGAATATTTATTGCATGCCGCTTTGATAGGTTATACTCCCTTTGAAAATAAGATTAGCGTAGTCGGTGATATCGAAGTAGAAAAAATTAATCTCGTTCCTTCCGCAAACCAGTTGAATGAGGTAACAATTAAATATAAAAAGCCACTCATCGAAAGAGATCGGGATAAAATCGTCGTAAATGTGGAAAACAGCATCCTCGCAGCAGGCAATTCAGCGTGGGAAGTATTGGGTTCTTCTCCCGGAATTACAGCCACTAACAGCGACCAATTATCTCTGAAGGGACGTCAGGGAGTCAATGTCTGGGTGAATGGAAAGCCATTGCAACTCAGTGGCTCAGATCTCGCTAACTATCTCAAATCTTTGCCTGCTTCTGCACTGTCCAAAGTCGAGATCATCTCCAATCCTGCAGCAAGATATGATGCATCCGGCACCTCAGGCATCATTAATCTCGTTATGATCAAAGATAAAAAAATCGGTACCAATGGCTCTATTAGTCTTTCCTATGGACAGGGCCAGTTACCAAAATCGGTAAATAGCATTTCACTAAACCACCGAAATGCAAAATTCAATATTTATGGCATGTACAACCTTACCTATCGTGCCAATTTCAACAAATTATTACTCTACAGAAAATTTTATGACAAAGGTGTCTTCACCGGAGCATATGATCAGGACAATGATCTCACAATAGCCAGGTTTAATAATATGGCGAGAATCGGTGTGGACTTTACACTATCTGACAAGATGGATCTGGGAATCCTCATTAATGGTAATCTTTCAAAATTCAATCCAAATGGTTTAAACAAGACGACAATTGTCAATGCTGAAGGAATTCCGGCTTCGAAATTCACCACACAAAATGATTCACATGATCTATGGCATGACATGGGTGGCAATATTCACTATGGTTACAGAATCACAAAAGATCAGAATCTGACAGTTGATTTGGATTATGCACCTTTTGGAAATACTACGGAGCAGACATTTACGACACATTCATACGATCTCACAGGAATAGAACTTGGTATTCCATATATTTTATACGGAGATCTTCAGGGAGGTTTGGATATTTATTCAGCTAAAACGGATTATTCGAGTCAATATAAAAATGGGTTGAAGCTGGAATTCGGTGGTAAAACGAGTTACGTCAAAGCAGATAATGACATTAAATTCTTCGATAAGTCGACAGAAACAGCAGTTTTTGATTCCACTAAAAGCAACCATTTTATTTATAAAGAAAATATCAACGCCTTATACGCCAACGCTTCCGGCCAATTTGGGAAATGGGTGATCCAGGCAGGTCTCCGTATGGAAAACACCAATATCGATGGCGAACAGAAGGTAAATAATACCTCCTTTGATAAAAATTACACAAATTTATTTCCAAGTGCACTGGCAGCCTATACATTCAGCGACAGGAATGAATGGAGCTTTTCAGTGAGTCGGAGAATCGACCGACCGTCCTATGGTCAACTGAATCCATTTAAATTTTTCCTGGATCCCACGACTTACAGAGAAGGCAATCCTTATCTTGATCCTCAGACCAGTTGGAATTTCGAATTGACTCATACTTTCCTGCAAAAATTCAGCACCACCTTCGGTTATAGTAAGACGCTGGATAATATTACGCAAGTCATTGGTCCAGTGGAGGGACTTGAAAGAATTACCGTCCAGACTGATAAAAACCTTGCATCATTCGACTATTACGGAATAACGCTTTACATGCCATTTACCTTCTTCAAGATATGGCAAAGCATCAATTCTGTCAACTTGTATTATGGTCATTATAAAGGCAATCTCATTAATACACAGCTGAGTAATGGTAATGTTGCATTCAATTGGAATTCGAAAAATATCTTTCAGCTTAAAAAGGATTACTCGATAGAATTATCAGGCAATTATAGAAGTAGAGAGATCTATGGTTACATGGACGTCCAGCCGATCGCTTCCCTTTCAATTGGCGCTCAAAAACAGATCCTCAATAAAAAAGGCACCTTGAAATTCGCATTTACAGATATCTTTTACTCCGAGCTCACGACAGCCACCACTGAATTCACAGATTACATTGAAAAATTTAAAGTCGGTCGTGATTCCCGTGTCGCTACTTTGAGTTTTACTTACAGATTTGGAAATAATAATGTGGGTCAATTAGGGAGAAGGCAAGGTGGTGCTCAGGACGAGAAACAGCGAGCAGCTGGATAGGAGATGTCGGAGGTTGAATTTTGATTTACAAATGCATGACAATAGACTAAAACATTTATTTCAACTATTCGTTTCTATAACATCATTTGCTTACATTTTGAATAAATAGAGCATTATGATAAAAAATGCAATATTTTCGCAGCATTAAATGATCCTATGAAACGTATTTTATTTATTTTATTTGTTAGTATAATTTCCATTAAGGCTGCCACAGCGCAGAATATGCAGCTGGGTATCCAGTATTTCCAAGATGGTGAATATGAAAAGGCTGCCATCATTTACAAAGAGTTGTGGAACAAAAATAAGTCCAACGAGCAATTGCTTCATACACTCACTGAATGTTTTATAGCCCTCAAAGATTATGACAAGGCCCTGCAGGTTATGAACGAAGCTATCCAGCAAAATCCAAATCAACTTACATTGAGAATCACGAATGCAGCACTCTTGACTAAGATAAATAAAAATGACGAAGCCGAAAAGCAATATGCCTACGTGCTTGCCAATCTGCCCCAGAACCCAAATATGCTGCTCAACGTTTCAAGGTCATTTGACCGTCTCGGAAAGTCTGATTATGCCATTCAAGTGTTGGAAAAAGGTGAAAAAATATTGAACACTCCCGGCATGTTTGCCACTGATCTAGCAAATCTTTATCTCAAAACAGGCCAGCAAGACAAAATGCTATTGACCTATCTGAGTATGCTGAAGCAGGATCCAAGCATACTAAATTACATTACTACCACGGTACAGCGAACATTCCGCGAGCCAAAGGAATATGATGGTTTATTAAAAGCGGTATTCGAAAAAGTTCAGGAAGACCCTCAGAATCCTCAATTAATAGAATTGCTTTCCTGGATATATATTCAGAAAAAAGACTTTGCCAATGCATTGCGACAGCTTAAGGCATTGGATATACAGACAGGAAATAACATGATCAAGGTATATAATCTGTCTATGACTGCTTATAATGAAGGTCAATTTGAAACTGCCATTCAAGGTTATAATTATATTATGACCAAGGGTTCGGGGAGTCCATATTTCTTTGAGGCGGGAAGGTACAGATTGAAATCAATGGTTGAGAAAAGTATTTTAAATACTGAAATCTCTGAGATTGATCAATTACAAATTGATAAGGAATTTAATGATTATATAAATGCCTACCAAGAAACAGGCATGACCGTTTATGCTACCTACGATTACGCAGAATTCCTTCTTATATACCGAAAAAATCTGGACAAAGCAATTCAGGTATTGCAGGATTTAGTAGATAGGAAATATGCCAATCCACCTGTCCTTGCCGAACTCAAGATTCGCTTGGCAGATTATTTGCTTATCAAAGGTGAACGCTGGGATGCTTCTTTGCTTTATTCTCAGGTAGATAAAGACTTTAAAGAAGGTCCGCTTGGTCAGGAAGCAAGGTATAAAAATGCAAAATTGTCCTACTATGTAGGAGATTTTGGTTGGGCGCAGGCACAGTTTAATGCTCTTAAAACTGCCACATCCAGGTTGATTTCAAATGACGCTATCGATCAAAGTGTATTCATCATGGACAATATGGGACTTGACTCTACCGACGAAGCATTGAAACTTTATGCCGCCACAGAATTGCTAATTTATAGAAACTTGCTTACCGAAGCTACGGTCAAATTGGATTCATTGTTGAAGAAATTTCCAGGACACGCTCTCGATGATGATATTTTGTATGCTCAGGCGCATATTTTCGAAAAACAGAAAAATTATCCTAAGGCTGTATCTACTTATGAAAAGATTATTGCTGATTATAAAGAAGAAATACGCGCTGACAATGCCCTTTACGAATTAGCACAACTTTACGACTATCAGCTCAACGATAAGGAAAAGGCCAAAGAACTTTATGAAAAATTATTTAATGATTATAGCGGCAGTGTCTTCTCTGTTGATGCAAGACAAAGGTATCGGGTGCTGAGAGGTGACGAGAATCAATAAAGGTGGATTGTTGAAAATTAAAGGGCAAAAAAATGGCAAATTATAAATTATAAATGATGGGTGATGTTGAAAGCATACCTTACGGAACGCCTTTCTCACCCTATCACCTACTCACCCTCTCACCCTTTCACATTCTCGCAGCCTCACTTTTTGCCCCAATTCCAGATTCTTTTATTCAAATTATCAGCCAAAAGCTTTCGCAATTGTCTGGGAGAAGAGGCCCATTCAGGGCTAAAAATATCCTTCAGACAATTGTATTTACTAACCAATCACCTTCTCTCCTTCTCACTTACTCACTTTATAACCCTCTCACTTCCTATCCTCCGGATAAATCTCCGCATACGATCTTGAACTATAGCTATTAGTTCTTTGGAAGACAAGCTTGCGACTAAAATGATCTAAGTCACTGATGCCTGCAGCTGCCATGATTTCTAGGAAGGAAGAAATGGTGTTTTTGTGAAAATTGTAGACTTTCTGATATTTGTCTTCGATCACAAGACCGCCCATTAAGGCTTCGTTTTGAGTTGCAACTCCTGTAGGGCAAGTATTTTTATCACATTCAAGTGCCTGTATACAACCTAATGAGATCATCATCCCACGCGCGCTACAACAAAGATCTGCGCCAAGTGAGAGCATTTTATAAATGTCGAATGCTGTGGCAACTTTACCGGTAGCATTGATTTTGATCTTATCTTTCAGTCCATATTTTCTCAAAGTATCGACTGCGAAGACCAACCCATCTTCTAAAGGCATGCCCACAGAATTTGTAAACTCTAAAGGAGCAGCTCCTGTGCCACCTTCACCACCATCGATAGAAATAAAATCCGGTAGTTTACCGGTGTCACGCATGACGGTGCACAAATCCTCAAATTCTGATTTTAATCCGACGCAAAGCTTGAATCCTGTTGGTTTACCTCCACTCAGATCTCTGAGTTTTTCTATGAAATTTACCAAACCTATGGCATCGCTGAAAGCTTTGTGATGTGCTGGAGAATGGACAACTGTAAATGGTTTAATTCCCCTGATTTTTGCAATTTCCTCCGTATTCTTTTTAGCAGGTAGAATGCCTCCATGACCTGGTTTAGCACCCTGGGAGAGCTTTAGTTCGATCATTTTAACTGATTCAGAAGCTGCAGTTATTTTAAATTTTTCTGGATCAAAGTTTCCGTCTTCTGCCCGACATCCGAAGTAGCCGGTACCGAGCTGATAAACGAGATCTCCTCCTGATTCCAGATGATAGTGTGACACTCCACCTTCTCCGGTATTATGATAAAATCCACCGAGTTGTGCACCTTTATTTAGTGCTACGATGGCATTTTTACTAAGAGAACCGTAACTCATAGCTGATATATTCAGCAAAGAGGCGGAGTAGGGTTTTGCGCAATTATGTTCACCGATCAACACTCTTGGCGCTTCATTTAGTTTCTCGACCGGATAAATAGAATGGGGCATCCATTCATAGTTTTCTTCATATACATTAAGTTCAGTGCCAAAGGGATGAGTACCGTCCATATTATTAGCCCTGGATTCGATGATTTTCCGTTGCAATCTGTTGAAGGGAGTACCATTGGTATCACTTTCTACGAAATATTGGCGAATTTCCGGACCGAAGCCTGACAGCATGCCGCGCAGGTGACCGACCACAGGAAAGTTTCTGATTATGGCACTTTTCTTCTGTATCATATCGAGAATGCCTATAATAACAAAAATGATCGGCAGCAGCATCCACCATAAGTACACAGGATTGATGGTAAATAAATATATGGATACAAGGATAACCAGGAAGGTGAAAATGAAAAATATCTTACGTACGTGCAGGAACATAACTTTGTGTATTTGAGAATAACAAAATTACTCAATTGGATGGTCTTATTTTTCATGTTTTACAAACGGTTTTGATTCGATAGTTGAAATTAGAAAGTTACTGTAGGGACAGGTCGCGACCTGTCCCTACAGTAACCGTAAAATTCCATTACCTACTTCCTTAATTGGTTTGACACAAGCTTTTAATAAGTGACAAATCGAAGATTCACAGCCTTTGTTTTTAAAATTTTGGCCGGCTTTTAAAGAAGAAAAAGGTAGCGGAATATGTAACTAAGGCATTAGGCCAAAACAAAATCTTAATAGGTGTAATCTCAATTAATATCCAATCAAAATTCCAAACGAATATTTTTATTATTTAAAAACTATAATATCAATATGTTCGTTTTCATGAAATAATATAAATTCTCCAACAAATGAAAATACTACTCTTATTATGCTTCATTTTACCAACTGTAACTTGGTTAACAGATTTTAATAAAGCTAAAATCATTGCTAAAGAGGATAATAAACTCATCCTATTAAACTTTTCAGGATCAGACTGGTGTGGGCCTTGTATTAAATTAAAAAGAGATTACTTTGGAAGCCAAACCTTTATGGATATGGCAAGTGAAAAATTGGTATTAGTCAATGCAGACTTTCCCAGAAAGAAAAAAAACATGTCAGATCCTTCACAAATCAAAGCAAATGAAGCTTTAGCGGAAATATATAATAAAGAAGGCGGCTTCCCATTGACGTTGCTGCTAGATGCTGATGGTAAAGTCCTAAAAAAATGGGATGGCTTACCTTTTGTCACAGTCGACGAATGGACGAAAGAAGTAAGTGCTTATTGCAACTTAAGAAAATAAATCATTTACGATGAATAGTTTTTCAAAGAGCCTCAGATTGATGGGTAATAACTTTACCATCACAGTCGTGACCGAAGACAAAATTACCGCTGATGGTCATATAGATATAGCAATTGCTGAAATTCAAAGAATAGAAAAGCTTTTTACAACCTTCGATCCGAATAGTCAAACTAATCTGATCAATGAGTATGCCGGAATAAAGCCTGTGGTCGTCGATGAGGAGGTTTTCAAACTCATTGAAAGATCAATTACCATTTCAAATTTGACACAGGGCGCTTTCGATATCACATATGGTAGTATTGACAAGGGGCTCTGGAATTTTGACACAAACATGACCGCTCTTCCAAGCCATGAAATTGCAAAAAAGATGGTCTATCTAATCAATTACAGAAACATAATTCTCAATAAAGAACAGCTGTCAGTAATGTTATTAAATAAGGGCATGCGAATAGGTTTTGGAGGTATTGGTAAGGGATATGCTGCCGAGATGGCTAAGAAAAAGCTCGTGGAACGAAATGTATTAAGTGGGATTATAAATGCGAGTGGAGATCTTACTACTTGGGGAACGCAAGCCAGCGGAAAACCTTGGACGATCGGTATAGCGCATCCGGATCATCCTTCATCGGCATTTTCATGTTTAAATATTTCAGGGAAAGCCATTGCTACTTCGGGCAATTACGAAAAATGTATTATCATAAATGGCAAAAAATTCTCGCATACGATTGACCCGAAAACAGGTTTTCCTGTCACCGGTATTAAAAGTGTAACTGTCATTAGTAATAATGCAGAATTGGCAGATGCTATGGCTACACCAATAGCAGTGATGGGTATAAAGCCGGGCCTATTTATGATAGATCAAATTCCGGATCTTCATTGTCTAATAATAGATGACAAAAACCAAATTTACACGTCTCAAAACATTAATTTGAAATGAAAAATATAATATTTAATCTATTTATATTAATTGTATCGTGCCAATTTATTTCATGCACGACGGTCAAAGAGTATCAAAAAGGAAGGTTAAATGATTCCGAAATGATGCTGTCCAACCGAAAAATAGAGAAGACTGAAATGAGTTTTCAAACTTATAGAGAAGGGTCATCCGGGGCAAGCTCGGGTAAAGTGGGTGGTGGCTGTGGCTGCAATTAAATTAATTATAATTAGATAAATAAATGCAGAAATTATTTTTCACAGGGTTGGCACTTTTTGGTCTTTTCCGCGTCATTGCTCAAGGTCCGGATACAACTTCTCCATATAAATTAAAGACAATAAAAATTGAAGAAATTAATCTTGTCTCCAGCCTGTATCATCAGGAAGGAAATAATTCTGCCGTGACCGGAGGTATAGGTACGGAAAAACTAACGGATGTTGCAAATTCACTTGACATAAAATTATTGTTTCAAAAAGATCCTCTTAAAATCCATACCCTTGATCTGGAAGTCGGGCTCGATCATTATTCCTCAGCTTCATCCGACAAAATAGATTTGAATGCAAATTCTTCAGCTTCCTCATCAGACAATCGTTTCTATCCTTCGCTAAATTATACTTTGGAGAACAAAACAAAAAAACAAACTATAGGCGCAGGCTTATCTTCCTCAACAGAATTTGATTATCTTTCATTTGGAGGTAACATCAATTATTCTAAAAAAACGAAAGATAACTCAGGTGAATTTTCAGCAAAAGTTCAGGTATTTGCTGATCAGGTTACCCTCATAAAACCAATTGAATTAAGACCTCAAGGAGAAAATGGATATGGAACTGCTTCGCGAAATACATATGCTGCAACGCTTTCTTACGCTCAGATTATTAATAAAAATTGGCAAATTCTACTCATTGCCGACATTGTTAAACAACAAGGGTATTTAAGTCTTCCTTTTCATAGGGTTTATTTTGACGACCACTCAGTACACCAGGAAAATTTGCCTGATAGTAGATTTAAACTCCCTGTAGCCATCAGATCCAGTTATTTCCTCGGCGATAATATTATCATAAAAGCTTATTACAGATACTACGCTGATAATTGGAAATTAACTTCACATACATTCAATATTGAGGTCCCGGTAAAATTATCTCCATTCTTTTCTTTAAGTCCATTCTATCGATTTTATAAGCAGAATGGTGCACAATACTTTAATGGCTTTGAGGAACATACGACAGCAGATATGTTCTATACCAGTAATTATGATTTATCTGATTTTACCAGTTATTTTGCTGGCATTGGTTGCAAGTTCACTCCTTTGAACGGTGGATTTGGAGTGAAGCATTTCAACACATTAGAGATCCGATACGGACACTATGGCAAGTCTACTGGAATGGCTTCGAATATTTTGAGTTTGAATATAAAGTATAAGTGATCGGCGGTCAGTGGTCAGTCCAATAATCTAGGGAGATTTCCATCTTTGCTAAAATTTTAGTCGAAGACGGAAATACCTTTATGACCTCTTTTACAATCAAATGAATAATTAGTTTTATGAGTTTATTATTTTGATGAGTTAAATTAATTTCATTTATCTCAATCACTATTTGAATCTTTGAACAAAAGATTGTTGCAATGGACTATTTTTATTGAAATAAATTGCCTTTGCGGTCAAAAGTCAACAATTCATCGCTGTCGCAAGTTTTTAACTTGTGCCTTTACATCTTCACAAACCTTCCCGTATAATTCCTTCTACTGCCACTCAAACTTACCTGGACTATATATGCCCCAGACTCAAAGTTTGCAACCAAGACTTCAAATTTATTGATGCCGGTAACATAAGAGGAAGAATTAACTTTCTGCAATTGACCTTTCATGTCATAGATCTTCAGACTTGCTGTTCCCTGTCCCGACAATTCGATGTCCATAAAGATGGCTTGCGTCGTTGGATTCGGATAACATTTTAATTGACCTGCTCTATTAAAAATAGACGTACTCAAATAAGTATCAATATAACAGTCCGGTGATACGAGATAATTATTCTCAATCACACCTGTTTTGCTGGAGATGTATGGCTCGAAAAGTGTAGATTCGAGTACATTGTCTGAAGCTCCCAGCCAGTCTTGCAGCAATGCTGTAAACACACTCCTATAGTCATGTTGCATTCCTATCAAGTCATTACCGTCACCTACAAGTGATAAGTCAGCATTGGTGCCAAATACTCCTGATTTTATAGGAGTTCCGAATAAAAACATCGGAGCTATAGTGCCATGATCCGTGCCCTTGGATCCATTCTCCTTCGGTCTTCTGCCAAATTCTGAGAAGGTAACACCGGCAACTCTGTTGTCAAGGCCCATGAGTTCAAGATCATTCTGAAATGCCAGAATCGAATTTGAAAGTGATTCGAGCAAGGTGGCATGTGTTCCTTGTTCGGGAGTTGTCCCATCTGCCTGAACATTATGCGTGTCGAAACTGCCTATCGTGACGACATATATTTTTGTCTTGCTGCCTCCACTGATCATTCTGGCCACAGTTTTTAACTGATTGGAAAGATCTACGTCTGCATCATATGAGCCGAGATTTGTTCCTTGATTGAAAACTTGTGAAACTCTATTTGAGTATTTGCTAGTGGATTTTTCCACATCAATGACATAATCCAGGTTGTGTCCGTAGTCTGAAACCGGAATTACGGAAGGTGGGATGCCACCCAATTCAGAGATCAAAGAATAAAACCCACCGGGATCTTGCCCTGAAAGGTTGATTCCTGCTTCATGTTGTTCCTCTGTATGAAAACCTAGAAACTGCTGTTTTGAACCTAATTGTATCCCTAATGGATCAGGAAAATCATCAGTTGGTTCGCCGGGAAGTCCCGGATAAGAAGCTTCAAGATATCTTCCGATCCATCCTGAACCTAGATTGTAGTTTTGCGGTGTACTATCTCCGCCTGACAGCCATAAGTCTGTTCCTTTGAAGTGCGATTTATTTGAATTAGCATAACCAACTGCCTGAACCACTGCGAACGCGTCTTTTTCATACAGCGCTTTGAAAGAAGCCAGATTTGGGTGCAAGCTCACTTGATCCTGATTGGAAAGGCTGCTGTCCAAAGTCAGCAATTTATTGAGGTCAGTTCCGATAGTAGGCCTGAAACTTTTGTACATATCGTACTGATTTGTAGGAACCACGCAGTTCAATCCGTCATTTCCTCCTTTCATTTGCACTACTACGAGCACTCTGTCATTGACATCTTCACAATTAAACATCTTGTTTAAAGAAGCTGACATAAAAGGTTTTAATATATTTCCATCGAGAACAAGTGGACTGAAAGCAACTGGAGCAGTCATTCGTAAAAAATTTCGCCTCTTCATATTTTTTGATTTACTTGAATTAAAGGTTGGTGTTGATATGGATTAAAGCATTTGGAATTCTTCAGAATACATGAGAGCCGTCATCAGGTTCTTAAGTCCGATGTTTACCTCTTCCGAACTTCCTCCCTGAGCATAAGCTTCCCATTCGTATTTCCAGTCTTCTGCAGGCACTCCATCTAAAAGACTTTCTATAAAGTAAGAAATGCGGTCATTATCAGGTTTTTCAGCGAACATATTCTCCGCTAATTCCTCTACAAGTAATGAGACATCTGCCGGGTCTGTAAAATGTCCGGAATTCTTGACAAATTGGGGAAGGTTTATTACCACATTGGTAGCACTTCCTCCAAGGTACGACTTGCCTGTTTGCATCATTTCTGCCAACTTGTATCTTGAGATTATGGTATTGGCGTTAAACCAGGATTTGTCATAAGCCGGTTCTTGATAGTAAGCTGAATAACCCGCCACATCATAAGGAGCAAGGAAGGACATGCCTCCATTATCTAGTATGACACTTATGCCAAGCCTATTAAGGTGAGTATACAATTTAGCCGGTTGAGTAGCCTGGTCAGGCCATGCCATTTCAAAATAGTTAGTGCTTCCAAGGTACAATTCGAGAGGTGATTTAATCAGTGCCCCAAGGATCTCATCTTTGTTGTCAGAATCGTCGGCATCATAGAAATGCTCTGAGGTCAATAGCATTTTGATGGTGTTGTGCACCTCATAATTGTCATTCATCAATTGCGCAGCAAGCGGCGTGACAATATCTGATTCAATCTCTGCAGAAATATTTTGAGACACAAAATATCTGTATAATCGGCGGACATATAATTTTGCTGTTTCTTTTTGGGCGAAGACCATCTCGACAAAATCTGATAATTCTCGAAGCATGTCATCAACTACTTTTGCGCCTTTGATTTTGGTATTCTGAAAAGCAGCGCTGAAAGTTTTGTCTTCTGTATTATGATTGGCCAAAGCCAGTCTTCCTGTGGATATGCCTGTATCCGGATCAATGACAGTTAGTCGGGTTGATGATCTAAGTCCTGTCAATAATTTGGCGGCCGTAACTACATCATCTTCTGTATAATTAGTATAATTACCTGGACCTATTTGGGGTCCTTTCCCTATTGTAAATAATTCAAAAAATTCACGTGCATAGTTCTCGTTTGGAGCAGTTTTAGTGTTGGATGTATTATTAAGATACACCAGCATGAGATTGTCCATCGACATTTTCTTCGCAAACGTTTTATAGTTGCCCAACGTGTATTTAGAGATTAAATCTAAATAGTCATAGACTCGCTCAGAGGTTGCCTCATTGGCATTTGTAACCCAACTTTTATGCAAGAAGAAAACCATCTTCATGTTGATTGTTTGGTCGAATTTCATTTCATTGAGCGCCCAGCAACGCAAATAGTTTTTTAGTGCGCCTGCATTTGTTGTTGTAGCGGTGCCATTATTGATCCATGGTTGGCCGGTAGCCGGGTCGATAGGTTGGTCCAATGAATAGGATAGTGGCCCTAACAATTTGTCGACAGCGACATCAGCAGTATAGGCGGCGAATTCATTTATTCTGCCTATGTTATAATTGAATGTGCCTCTTCTCAAAAGGTGTGCTGCAAGCCGATTCCCTAGTTTGCCATTAAAAGTATTTAATGAAGCCATGTCGTGGAGTTATTTTATAAAGTTATTGACCTCTGGAATGTCAAAAGGTTTAATGGCTGTTAAAATAATATTTAAATAAGTAATAAAATAGTTTTTGGGGCAATAAATTTGATTGAATGTAGTTGCCAGAATAATAAGTTTAAAGTAAATGTTTTATGTTACATTATTTTGAATTTGGAAGGCAACTTTGATAAGCAATTTTTGAAAAAAGAGTTAAAAAGTCGATGATTTTGTAGACGACAGCATTAATAATATCTTGAAATTCAATATGATGTGAGATTAACGGTTGGCAACGGTTGGCAACTGTTGGCAACGGTTGCTCACGGTTCTTTGTAGTTGATATCTTTCTAAATCCTAGAAGCTAGACGTAACAACGGCCGTATTAAAAGTTGCAATAAAAAAAGTATTGTTTTTATAAACGAAGACTGGTGCAACTATTTATTTATCAGGGAATTATTGCGACAACGGTTGCGAACGGTTCCAAACGGTTATTAATTCCGCAGCATCTACATTCTTTACACCATAAAGATTTATAACCATCAGCGTTGATTTCGATCTAATCTCTATTTCCATAATAATCAAATCAATAAAAATCACTTCCATACCCATAAAATCACTTCTTAAAAGTAACTTTGCAACAACCTCAACAATTTAATTCCTAAAACCGTTGAGCTTCGAAAGGAATATATGTTTAAAAATGTAGATATAAGGTTACTGTGGCGCGTAGTTAAACTATCCTTTTCGTTTAAGAAGATATTCTATCTATCTCTCGCATTGGCCTTGTTACTGGCTCCACTAGGCGCCTTAAGACCTTACCTGGTGAACATTGGTGTGGACAAATACGTGATCAGTAACGACCTGTCAGGACTATTCAAAATATGCATCGTCCTCGTAGTACTCGTCATCATTGAGTCATTGTTGCGTTATGTTTTCAGTTATGCTACCGATGCTTTGGGGCAATACGTAACCAAAGATCTCAGAATAGAAATTTTCAACAAAATCGTGGGTTTAAGAGTTCGTCATTTCGATCAAACACCCACAGGCATGTACATCACCAGAGTCATCAATGACATTGAGAACATAAAAACCATCTTTTCGGAAGGTATGTTGACCATTATCGCAGACTTCATCGCCATCATTGTCATCGTAATTGTTATGTTTATGACGAGTTGGCAACTGACTCTGGCATGCCTCGTGACACTGCCGCTCATGGTGGTTGCGACCATTATCTTCAACAAAAAGGTCAAAGTTTCTTACCAACGGGTGCGCACCCAACTGGCCAATATGAATGCTTTTCTCCAAGAGCACATCTCAGGTATGACCATCATTCAAGCTTTTAATGCACAGGATCGGGAGGCGAATAAATTCAAAAAGATCAATAAAGATTATACCAAGGCAAACTTAGATTCTGTCTTTTATTATGCAGTTTTCTTTCCTGTGGTGGATATTATTTCGGCAGCTGCACTTGGTTTGATGGTTTGGTGGGGAGCAAGAGGAATCATGAATGAGACCGTTTCACTGGGTGCCATGGTAGCTTTTCCAATATATCTGAATACCCTTTTTCGACCGATTAGGATGCTGGCCGACAAGTTCAACAGTATGCAGATGGGGCTTGTCGCTGCTGAACGAATCTTTGCACTGACAGATGATGCCGCTGTGACAGAAGATGCCGGCCAGGTTTTTCTGGAAGAGGTCAAAGGAAATATCGTATTCGATCATGTCAACTTTGAATACGTAGAAGGCAGTCCGATTCTTCGGGACGTATCCTTCGAAGTACCTGCAGGAAAAACCATGGCCATCGTCGGCAGCACAGGCAGTGGTAAATCCACCATTATCAACTTACTCACCCGATTCTATGATTATGAAGAAGGCTCGATCACGCTTGATGGAGTAGAATTAAACACGATACAAAAGGTCAATCTTCGCTCCCATATCAGTCTGGTCCTGCAAGATGTTTTCCTTTTTTCAGGTTCTGTGCGGGACAATATCACCCTCAATAATCCTGATATCACAGAAGAGAATATTCAGGAAGCGTCCAAAATGTTGGATGCACATCGCTTCATCATGATGTTGCCGGATGGATATGACTTTGTGGTTTCTGAGAGGGGTCATAATCTTTCCTCGGGCCAGCGGCAATTGATCTCTTTGGTGCGGGCGCTGGTATACAATCCTTCCATACTTATATTAGATGAGGCGACTGCCAGCATAGATTCCGAGACGGAAGAAATCGTACAATACGCTATAGAAAAATTGTTGGAAAACAGATCTGCCATTATCATTGCTCACCGTCTTTCTACGATTCGGAATGCGGACGAGATCCTGGTGCTGGAGCATGGCAGGATTCTGGAAAGAGGCAGTCACAGCCAATTGTTGGAAGATCCGGCAAGCCGCTACTCTGAACTTTATACCATACAGTTTGAAAAAGACCTCTCATGATAATATGGCGCTTTAATAAAATCCCAAATACTTCGTTATTCTCGTATTTGAAACGGTCATTTATGAATTATAAACTCCCTTATTTCAAATACTTCGAATGCCTCGTCTTTGGAATTTTCTTTTCAGCACCTCAAAAAAGCAGCGTTCGGCTTCGGCATCGTCGATATTTTCTTACAGCACTGAAAACAATTGCAGTATTTCTTCTAATTTCCGGAAAGTTGAGCGCCCAGGTTACGCCATTTTTTGACAGATTTCCGGTCATAGATAGTTTGAATGACGGATTTTCTATCCATGGACACAGTCTGGTGTACTTTAAAAACAATGAATATATCAAGGAAGCATATCCTGGATTCTCGGCTTTGGGGGCGAATAATGAACTGTCGGTTAGTTATAAAAAGCAAGGTCATTCTTTTACGGGTGGAATATTTTATCAGTTTGTCTTCGGAAGACCTTTAAGATCTGTCGTGCTGCCCATCTTGTCCTATCAGTATAAACTTACCAAAGATCTAAAAGTGGTCTTGGGGACTTTGGAAGGGCCGGCTGAACATCGACTTTCTCAAGAATTACAGGGTGTCGATGCATACCTTGCGAATCCGATCGAATACGGTGCACAGTTTAAATACACACCAAAATGGGTGGATGCTGATGTCTGGATCAATTGGCGGGAAAATATTGTGACAGGGGATTCTGCACAAGAAAAATTCACACAGGGAAGTAATTTTAATTTCCATTTATTTGATAAAAATGATTGGAAAATAGATGCTAATGCAACTGCTTTATTTTATCATTTTGGTGGGCAAATAGATATTTCAGAAGCACATGTCGTATCATTAATTAATTATGGTTTGGGGATTTCTGTCAGTAAAAAAGCGGGCAAATGGAATAATACAGTTTCGTATAATTATTCCGGTTTCAAGAATGATGAAGACTATACGCTTGTACCATGGGACAAGGGTTTTGGTCATTCACTGACGTTGGATGTGGACAATAATACCTGGTATTTTGGTGTCGGTTACAGAAAATTTGACCGGTACTTTACACTATTTGGTGATCAGGTATTTAGCCTGATCAATCAATTTACAGGAGAGATATTTGGCACAAAAAAGGAATTAATTTCCGGATCTATTTCCTATCAATTATTGGGAGATAAAAACTTCAATATTAATATTGGTTCGGAGCTGTATTATAATCTGCCTACTTCTCAGCTGGATTATAATTATAGTGTGATGGGGCGGGTTAAGTTTTAATTGTTAGTTATTAATTGTTAGTTGTTATTTGGGGCATTACAAGGAGGAATCAGGTGTCCAACACAGAATTGTTCATTATTCATTGTTAATTGTTCATTATTTTAGACCTATCTTTGCCCCTGCAACCAACATAACAGTTAATGCCTCACGACACAAACGACTTAAAAAATTCAGATTTTCAGCCGGAAGGAAGGAAGCAGGATCACATCGAACTTGCATTCGCCTCAGCGACGGAAGCCGCGATGAATGATGATCGATTTTCTTACGAACCAATGTTGTCGGCTCACTTGTCAGCCTTGGAGCCTACTGAATTTCTGGGTAAGACGTTCAATGCACCGTTTTGGGTTTCCAGTATGACAGGTGGCACAGAGAAGGCCAGTAAGATCAATAAAAATCTTGCAACAGTAGCAGGCCGCTTTGGCTTCGGTATGGGCCTCGGTTCCTGTAGAAGCTTGTTGTATAGCAATGAGCACTTAGCAGATTTCGATGTTCGAAAATATCTTGGTGACAAAATGCCTTTGTACGCCAACCTAGGTATTGCTCAGGTGGAACAATTAATCGCAAATGGTAATGTTCAGGTCATCAAAGATCTTGTCAAGAAAGTTTCTGCTGACGGCCTCATAGTCCACGTCAATCCACTTCAGGAGTGGCTGCAGCCTAGTGGAGACAGATTTACCAGAAGTCCAATTGAAACTATTAAGCAATTGCTGGAAAAGCTTGATTTGCCTGTTATAGTCAAAGAAGTTGGCCAGGGAATGGGCATGAAGAGCATGGAAGAATTGCTCAAACTTCCTTTAGAAGCAATCGAATTCGCAGCGTTTGGTGGAACAAATTTTGCCAAATTAGAATTAATGCGCGGCTCAAAAGAAGGTATGGAAGCTTCTATGTCTTTGGCGAGAGTCGGTCACACAGCTCATGAGATGATACAATATATTGACGAACTTGAATGGCGCCTGAAAGAGGACATGTTGTGCAAACAATTCATCATTTCTGGGGGAGTCAGAAACTTCCTCGATGGATACTATTTGATGGAGCAATTACCCTATCCATGTGTCATAGGCCAGGCAAGTACTATGCTAAAATATGCACAAGAAAGTGAAGAAGCTTTGTCTAACTTTGTGCAGCAGCAAATCAATGGATTATTATTTGCCAAAGCATTTTTGAAAATAAAATAGGATACTTCATTGAACCAATTGTTAAAAGTTTTATTCTACATACATCCTGCACCACAGGGTCATCATATATATAGTGAATAAAGAATTGTCAAATAAGTCGGTGGCGGGTTTTTCCAAACTTTCGAAAAGAGGAAAACTAAAGTGGATCGTTAATAATTTCTTCAAGGATCCTGAACATGTCATGAAGGAGCTTTCCAGCTATTGGTTTAAAGATGAAAACGACCAAAAGATCATCGATGGATTAAGTGAAAATACGATTTCCAATTTCGTGCTGCCTTACAGTGTCGCGCCTAATTTTGTGATCAATGACATAGAATATGCCATTCCGATGGTCATAGAAGAAAGCAGTGTAGTTGCTGCGGCTTCCAATGCAGCTAAATATTGGTCGACCAGAGGCGGATTCAAGGCGAGAGTTATTTCTACGATCAAAGAAGGTTGTGTCTACTTTATGTGGCCCGGAGATTTTGATCAATTGACACTTCATTTGTCCGATTTGGACGCCAAAATAAGGTTAGCTTCAGCGGACATCACCGCCAATATGGAGACCAGAGGTGGAGGTATTCTCAAGATCGAATTTATCGACATGAACGATGAAGAACCCGGTTTTAAGAAGTTGAATATCCAATTCGATACCTGCAATTCGATGGGTGCCAATTTCATCAATTCAGTCCTTGAAAACGCAGCAATTGTGCTAAAACAATGGTTTGAGTTTCATAAATTACAGGCAGAAGGGCAAGATAATTTTGAGATCATCATGTCCATTTTGACCAATTATACACCACAATGTCTGGTGGAGGCTTATGTAGAGTGTCCGATAGATCAACTTACCGATATCAGCGGATTGGATCCCGTTTCATTTGCAGACCGTTTTTACAAGGCTGTCCGCATAGCAAATGTAGATGTGAGCAGGGCAACTACCCACAACAAAGGGATTTTTAACGGAATAGATGCAGTTGTTATCGCCACTGGCAATGACTATAGAGCTATTGAAGCTTGTGGACATGCTTATGCTGCAAAATCAGGGCAATACAGAAGTCTTAGTAACTGTACATTAGATAATGGAATTTTTAAATTTTCAATAACTGTGCCACTAGCTCTGGGAACTGTGGGAGGACTTACAACCTTACATCCGATGGCAAAAAGATCGCTCGAACTATTGGGAAATCCTTCCGCCAAAGAATTGATGATGATCGTAGCAGCGACCGGACTGGCACAGAATTTTGGTGCTGTGCGGTCCCTTGTCACTACCGGTATACAGAAGGGCCATATGCGCATGCA
Organism: Candidatus Brachybacter algidus; assembly: GCA_016711705.1. Taxonomy (GTDB): domain Bacteria; phylum Bacteroidota; class Bacteroidia; order Chitinophagales; family Saprospiraceae; genus Parvibacillus; species Parvibacillus algidus. The sequence goes on from JADJSK010000002.1 coordinate 98,179, forward strand.
CCTGCAGAACATGTTGTGGCAGATGAAAGTTACTCCTGAAGAAAACCTTGCAGTCAACGATCATTTTGCAGACAAGACCATTTCATATGCCGGAGTGCGTGACTATTTGGAAGAGATGCGCAACCGACCTACACTAATAAAAGATTAGACTGTAAAGTAATGTTTGCGTGATTTCCCCCTCTTGAGGGGGCTAGGGGGAGTCTTTAAAATAACAATTAATAATTAACAACTAACAATTACAAATGACCGTTACTTACACCGCACACGGAAAGTTAATGATCACCGGTGAATACCTCGCCCTCCTAGGTGCACGCTGCCTTGCCTGGCCGACGAAAGCGACTCAGACGATGGATGTAACCACTATGGCGAGCGCCCCTGGGACCCTCATTTGGAATGCCATTGACCATGAAGGCAATCCATGGTTCGATGCTTTGATTGCTACAGATGGCCCATACGAGGTCATTTCTGCTTCCGATCCGATTGTTGCTGATAAATTGATCCACATGTTGGAACAAGCAAGAAAAATGGGTGGCCGTGAACTGGGTAATCAGGCATATTCCGTGGAGACGAATACACACTGGCCGATGGAATGGGGTCTTGGAAGCAGTTCCAGTCTCATCGTCAATCTAGCTGCATGGCTTGAAGTTAATCCATTTGAACTTCAGAAAAATACAATTGGTGGTTCAGGTTATGATATTGCATGCGGAATGTCGGATTCTCCCATTGTTTTTCAAATGGCAGATAAACTATTGGTTGGAAAAGTCAGTCGACCACCCGTATTGTTGGAATATGCAGGTTTTGCGTATTTAGGACAAAAAGCAAGTACATCCGATGCCATCAAAAACTTTCATGATAAAGTGGCTAATGTAGATGTTTCTAAAAAGATAGATCTTGTAAATCGACTCGCTTATCACATCTTAGATGGAGAAAAAGTTGGCAATATTATCAAAGCTATTGAGATTCATGAAGAAACAATCGGTTACTTACTGGACATAGAACCCATCAAAAGACGTATGTTTCCTGATTTCAATGGAATGGTCAAGTCATTAGGCGCATGGGGTGGCGACTTCGTGATGTTTGTCGGAAGAGAACCATTGAAGGATTATAAAGAAGCAACTGAAAAGGAGTATGGTCTTAAGTTATATTCTGCGGAAGAGCTGCTGGTCTAAAATTGTAAGTTATTTTATTAAAGAAACAATGGTTGGTTAGAAATACCAGTCTTTCTATTATTAAACACAACTATTTTCAAGTAAGATATTTATATATAATTAGAGCGACTGATCTGCGCTTCCCCTCTTGAGGGGTGCCGACAGGCGGGGTGTTTCAAAACCCCGATAAGGGTTGAACAAAATTAGCCACGGGTGAAACCCGTGGAAAGAAAGACTGGTCAAAAAAACCCGGAGTGGGTTGAATAATTATTAAAAAACATAACATCATGCCAAAATGGATCGAAGCAGAAGTAATTAAAACTATTTCTGAAACCGACAGAGTCAAACGTATCTGGATCAATCCGGAAACAGATGAAATGATCACTGCTATTCCCGGGCAATTCATCACATTTGATTTGCCTGTAGGAGAGAAGCGTCTTCAGCGATGGAAAAGTTATTCTATCGCCAACTATGTCCAAGAAGGCATCATCGAACTATGCGTGGCAAAGATGGAAGGTGGACTAGGTTCGGCATACCTGTGTGATGAAATCAAAGTGGGTGATAAACTGAAATTCAAAGGGCCGGAGGGCGTTTTTGTACTTCCTGATACATTACCTTATAAAGTCGTCATGGTATGCACCGGCACAGGTCTGGCGCCATTCCTTGCTATGCTTCAGATGGCATTGGGAAATGCTGAATACGACCACATTGATTTTCACTTGATCTTTGGGACTAGATACGAAAAGGATTTGCTTTATTATCCTAATTTACTTGACTTCAGAAAGTATAAAAATTTCAAGTTGGATGTTGCCCTTTCAAGATATGAGGGTGACGGTCCATTTCACAAGGGTTATGTGCATTCCATTTACCAAAATACTTATAATAATAATGGCCCTCAACCATTATTTATGCTGTGCGGTTGGCAGGCGATGATCGATGAGGCGGTGGGGATTCTGGAGAGTCAGATGCAGATAGATAAAAAGAATGTGATGGTGGAGTTGTATGGATAGGGTTCACGCAAAGAGTCCGCAAAGATAGGACGCGCAAAGTGCACCAAGAGAAACTGCCCTATATTAAGTATTAAAAATAAACCAATTTCTTCCTGTCCTTTGAGCTTCTTTGCCTCATTGCATGAACTCTTTTTTTTATTGTGTTAACGAAAAGGATGTAAAATTCGTGTTAGATGCGAAGCATCATTCGTGCAATTCGCGGCAAAATTAATCTTTATAATTCGACTGTATTCACCGGGAAATAATAAGGATTTGTCTCACAATTACAGAAATATACAGTCTTTTAACCCGGGATCTCGAATGCATCTTCGCAGATAATTGCACGAATTTGCACGTATGTTTCTACTCCTGCTTAATGATTTCTTAGTGTCTTTGTGATACAGCTTAGGAAGTAGCTACTGCGTGGGCAGGAGGAAGATATCACAGAGTTGCACAAAGTTTTTTTAAATTGAATAAATAATTAGAAGTTGAGCTTAATTTTGAAACTAGATACTGATTGTAGATTTTTGAGTAACACAGAGAGATTTGACTGTCGTCAAATTTAGATCTGATTGGTCTGTATCTATTATTATATCAGTCAACCTCTGTGCCACTCCACGTCTGCTCTGTGAATCTCAGTGATAATTAATCCCTCAATCTTTGTGAATCTTTGTGATACAGCTTAGGGAGTAGCTACTGCGTGGGCAGGAGGAAGATATCACAGAGTTGCACAAAGTTTTTTTAAATGAATAAATAATTAGAAGTTGAACTTAATTTTGAAACTAGACACTGATTGTAGATTTTTGAGTAACACAGAGAGATTTGACTGTCGTCAAATTTAGATCTGATTGGTCTGTATCTATTATTATATCAGTCAACCTCTGTGCCACTCCACGTCTGCTCTGTGAATCTCAGTGATACTTAATCCCTCAATCTTTGTGAATCTTTGTGATACAGCTTAGGAAGTAGCCACTGCGTGGGCAGGAGGAAGATATCACAGAGTTGCACAAAGTTTTTTTAAAATGAATAAATAATTAGAAGTTGAGCTTAATTTTGAAACTAGACACTGATTGTAGATTTTTTGAGTAACACAGAGAGATTTGACTGTCGTCAAATTTCGCACAGATCTTTCTGTATCTATTATTACATTGGTGTATCTCTGTGCCACTCCATGTCTGCTCTGTGAATCTCAGTGATAATTAATCCCTCAATCTTTGTGAATCTTTGTGATACAGCTTAGGGAGTAGCTACTGCGTGGGCAGGAGGAAGATATAACAGAGTTGCACAAAGTTTTTTTAAAATGAATAAATAATTAGAAGTTGAGCTTAATTTTGAAACTAGACACTGATTGTAGATTTTTTGAGTAACACAGAGAGATTTGACTGTCGTCAAATTTAGATCTGATTGGTCTGTATCTATTATTATATCAGTCAACCTCTGTGCCACTCCACGTCTGCTCTGTGAATCTCAGTGATAATTAATCCCTCAATCTTTGTGAATCTTTGTGATACAGCTTAGGGAAGTAGTACTGCGTGGGCAGGAGGAAGATATCACAGAGTTGCACAAAGTTTTTTTAAAATGAATAAATAATTAGAAGTTGAGCTTAATTTTGAAACTAGACACTGATTGTAGATTTTGAGTAACACAGAGAGATTTGACTGTCGTCAAATTTAGATCTGATTGGTCTGTATCTATTATTATATCAGTCAACCTCTGTGCCACTCCACGTCTGCTCTGTGAATCTCAGTGATACTTAATTCCTCAATCTTTGTGATACAGCTTAGGGAAGTAATGCGTGGGCAGGAGGAAGATATCACAGAGTTGCACAAAGTTTTTTTAAAATGAATAAATAATTAGAAGTTGAGCTTAATTTTGAAACTAGACACTGATTGTAGATTTTTTGAGTAACACAGAGAGATTTGACTGTCGTCAAATTTCGCACAGATCTTTCTGTATCTATTATTACATTGGTGTATCTCTGTGCCACTCCATGTCTGCTCTGTGAATCTCAGTGATACTTAACCCCACATTCTTTGCTCTTCTTTGCCTCTTTGCGTGAACCAAACAACTAATACCTATTTGGAATTAACTTTTTTTTCCTTTCTTTGTTCTTAATCTAAATAACAATAAATATCACGTGATGGAAGATCAAATAGTTAAATCACCAATACTTATATATACTGAGGAAACACCCAATCCGGAATCCTTAAAATTTGTGGTCAACAAGATGTTGTTCCAGGGCGGCACAGCTGACTTTCGGGAAGCCGAAAGCGCAAAAGAATGGTCACCTTTGGCTACATCTCTTTTTGAATTCCCATATGTGAAAGGTGTTTATATATGTAACAACTTTGTTTCTATCACCAAAGAAATGAACTATGGCTGGGAAGAAGTTCAGTTAAGACTGAAAGAATTCATCAAAACTTATGTTTCTGACGGCAAAGTTATCATGAATGATGGCTACATGGAAGAGCAATCCAAACTCGAAACTGAAAAACACGAGAAAGAATACACCGGCGATGATCTTGCTATCGTTCAAAAGATTAAAGATCTCATCGTTAATGTCGTCAAACCAGCCGTTGAAGGTGATGGTGGTAATATCGAATTCAAATCATATGATAAAGGTGTCGTTACTGTTGTCCTCCAAGGTTCATGTAGTGGTTGCCCTTCATCTACTATCACACTTAAATCCGGTATCGAAGGTATGCTTCAGAGAATGGTTCCTGAGGTTACTGAGGTGGTGAGTGAAATGGGTTAGGAATTATTAATGATAAATTATAAATGGGCCAAGATTGAGCGGATTAGCTTGATTTGTGTCTGTTGAGTCTTTCTAATTACGACAAACGTTACTTCTGTAACTCATTCTAACTTCTAATTTCTAATTTAAAGATTGGGCACTAGGAAATGGGTAATAATTGTGGAAGAATGATAAGAATTGTGGAAGAATGATAAGAATTGTTCAAGATGTAGAGGCAGGATGGTCACACCAACTTCACTTACGGACACTCATTCTAACTTCAAAAATAGGTAATGGGTAATGGGTAATAATTGTGGAAGAATGATAACTATTGTTCAAGATCTAAATGCATGATAGTAACACCAACATCACTAACGGAGCCTCTTTCTAACTTCTAACTTCAAATTTCTAACTTCAAATTTCTAACTTTATAAATGAAGTGTTAGGGATATGGTAGCCTGTTCTCACCTTCTCACCTTCTCACTTCCTCACCTTCTCACCTCCTTTATATTCATAATTTTAATTATATATCAATAAATAATAATATTTTTACGAGAATCCCATCTAGCATTTTGTGTCAGATTACGAATACTGAATTTATTCTCAATGAAAAATTATTTAATTCTTTTATCAATGCTTTTACCTTTCCTCCTAATAGGACAAGAGGATGCCGAATCGCTACTTAAACAAGGCGTCAAATTTCATGATGATGGTGAATTTGCTAAAGCGATTGAATATTATGAAAAAGCTGCGCTATTAGAACCGAACAATTCCACCATAGATTATGAGATGGCCCTATCATACGCTGGATTGAAGGACTATGTTAAAGCAATAATTTTATCTGATAAAGTCATTGCAAAAAAAGACAAAAACCTAAGTCAAGCTTATTTGGTCAAAGCATCTGCATTTGATATGCTTGGTAGAGCAGTAGAATCCACAGCTATATTGGAAGAGGCAATAGCAGTAACAAAAGGGAGCCCAACTTTATATTACAATCTTGGTGTTAATTACTGGAAGGCTAAGCAAATAAATCTGGCGGAGGAGAATTTTATCAAAGCTATTGATCTGAGTGCCAATCATACTGCCAGTCATTATATGTTGGCGGTGTTGAATGATTTCAAAAAGAATCGAGTTCAAGCTATTTTGTCTGGAGCTTACTTTTTACTGCTTGAACCCAATACCAAAATGTCGCTGGATGCATTTAATATTATTAAGAAAAATTTAAATAGTAATAATACCATAGATGTGGTTGATACGGATATTACTAACATAGTATTTGATAATGATAGAGATACCACATTTGCATCAGCCGAACTTCTTTTAGATAGGTTGGAAGCTACAATTGCTAATGATACATTATCAGAATTAGAGCATATTTCTTTTCAACTGAAATCTTTATTTACGCTTATGGGTGAGCAAAATATAGAACGGAAAGATATTTGGACAGCTTTTTATATTCCATTTTATTTTGAAATTTCTAAAACTAAACATTTTGAAACCTTTGTAAGATACATTACGCAAAAACCTCTTAAAGAATCACATGATTGGTTCAAAAGACATGAACAAGAATTGATTGGTTTCGGTGATTGGCTGAGTAAGAATTAGATTCAGTGTTCAGTAATTAGTAATCAGTGGTCAGTAATTAGTAATCAAAAATCAGTGGTCAGTTATCAGTGGTCAGTAATTAGTAATTATTGACATATTTAATATGGAGAAATTATAGTTAATTCGCATTTAATCTGTGTTCGCTATAAATTCCTATTTTAGTGGATAATTTTCCTTTTTGCAAATAGGAATAACAATTAACAACTAATAAATACAAAATATGATTAGTCGTCGCAACGTCATACAAAAATTAGCTCTTGGTCTCGGACTCGTAGGTACGGGAATTCCATCATTCGCAAAGAGTTTTAGCACAGAAGAAGATGATTTACTTAAAGACTTAGGTAAACAAAGCCATAATATGTGTGGTTTTGCGGCTCCAAAGATAGACAAGGTCAGAATCGGAATAATCGGTTTGGGCAATCGGGGTAATGAAGCAGTAAGACGGTTATCATACCTAGGTGGAGTAGAGATAGTGGCCATTTGCGATAAATACAAGGACAAAGTAGACGAAGCTCAGAAGGTTGTTTTAGCTATGCAATTGCCAAAAGTTAAAGAGTTTTTTGGATCCGAAGATGGATGGAAAGGGCTGTGCGACCTTGATATCGACCTGGTTTATATATGTACTCCCTGGCATCTGCATACACCGATGTCTGTATATGCGATGAAAGCTGGTAAACATGCAGCTACTGAAGTACCTGCAGCAGCTAATCTGGAAGAATGTTGGCAACTTGTAGAAACGTCAGAAAAGACAAAAAAGCATTGTATGATGCTCGAAAATTGTTGTTATGACGACTTTGAAATGCTCACACTCAACATGACAAGAAACGGTTTGTTTGGAGAATTGATACATGCTGAAGGCGCCTACATACACGATCTGATGGACTTAAATTTTTCCAAAACGTATTATGCTGATTACTGGAGGTTGAAGGAAAATGCAAATCACAATGGGTCATTATATCCAACACATGGCTTGGGGCCAATTGCACAATGTTTGGATATCAATCGTGGCGATAAAATGGATTATTTGGTATCAGTTAGCACAGCTGACTTCATGATGCACCAACGTGCGGAAGAAGAATCATTGAAGAATCCTGATATTCAAAAATTCACTAAAAGTAATTTCCGTGGAAATATGAATACGACCACCATCAAAACTGCTAAAGGTAAGTCCATCATGATACAACACGATGTCACCTCACCCCGCCCTTACTCGAGGATCCATCTTCTCAGCGGAACGAAAGGCATGGCGCAGAAGTATCCTTCTCCAGAGAGAATAGCTTTTGGACATAAATGGATTGACAAAACTGAAATGGATAATTTGTATAAAAAATATACACCACCAGTCATTGAACACATCGGTAAGATCGCCAAAGAAGTTGGTGGACATGGTGGCATGGATTTCGTGATGGATTGGAGACTTATTGATTGTCTACGCAATGGTCTCGCATTGGATCAGGACGTTTACGATGCAGCGGCGTGGAGTTCTATCTCTATTTTAAGCCAAAATTCTGTGGCAAAAAGATCTAAGACTATGGATATTCCAGATTTTACAAGAGGTAGCTGGAAAAACAATAAACCGGTTGATCTTACCTTATCTCAGGGTGCAACGACTCAAGTACGCGATGTGAAAATCCAGGAATCAAAAATGTAATAAATTCCTTTACAGTAATAATTATAAAAAATTTGAATGCTCCTAATTACTTTCTAACTAAGAACTTTTACATATGAATAATTTAAAATATTTGTTGTTTTCTTGTACATTTCTTGTCTATTTTTTCTCGAGCTGCCAATCCAATAATAAGCAGATCAAACAAGATCAAACGAATAATAATTCAAAATCTGTTGAAACGCAGGAGGCCAACACCAAATACCCGCCGGCTTTTCCAGGCCAAACCAGAATAAATAAAGTTGCAACTAAAACACCTTATGAAGTAAAAATTTTATCCAAAGATTTAAAACGACCATGGGCAATCATTCAAATGCCAGACGACCGCTTTTTGATTACAGAAAAGTCCGGTAAAATGAAAATTTTGGGATTGGATGGATCCCAACAAAAGGAAATAAAGGGTTTGCCTAAAGTAGATGACGATGGTCAAGGAGGATTATTGGATGTTGCTTTAGATCCTGATTTTATTAGTAATCGAATGATATATTGGTCATTTTCAGAACCACATGATGAGGGCAATTTGACTGCCGTTGGAAAGGGAAGACTGTCAGCCGATGAAACTAAATTAGAAGATATTAAGGTTATTTTTCGTGCTTTTCCTGTTCTTGATAGTGATTTGCACTTTGGTTCAAGATTGGCATTTGACAAAGATGAAAATCTATTCGTAAGTACTGGTGAACGTTCACATATGGAAGGGCGGATGCAAGCACAGAACTTGAAGTCAGGTTTGGGAAAAATATTTAAAATTACCAAAGAAGGCAAACCGGCACCGGGTAATCCGTTTATCAACATTAAAGATGCTATGCCTGAGATCTATTCATATGGAAATAGAAATGCACAGGGGATTGATATTCATCCCGTCACAGGAGAATTATGGGAAGCGGAATTTGGCCCTAGAGGTGGTGACGAGATCAATATCATCAGATCAGGCAAAGATTATGGATGGCCGACCATTACTTATGGGATTGAATATAGCGGCGAAATTGTTGGTCAAGCCATTACTCAGAAAGAAGGTATGGAACAACCTGTCTACTATTGGGATCCGGTTGTTTCTCCGAGCGGTATTTCATTTTATGCCTCATCAGTAATTCCTGAATGGCAGAATAACTTGTTTGTAGCTTGCCTAAGCGGAACACACATCTGTCGTCTTGTCATTGAAAATAATAAAGTTGTTGGTGAAGAAAGGTTATTAGCTGACCAAGGAGAGCGATTCCGAGACATCGTCGATGGCAGAGATGGTGCGCTTTATGCTGTGACGGACTCGGGAAAGCTTTATAAGGTGGGGAAGAAGTAGTTGTTATTTGTTAATTATTATTTGTTATTTATTACTTTAATATATTGAGATTGCACCAATTAACCAGGTATTAGTGTCCACCGAAGAATCTTTTTTACGTAACAAGCTAAAGTGCTAATACGCAAAAGTGCTAATGGGCGACCTAAAGCCTAAAGCGCAGCGAACCAACATGCGAACCAAGCTAAAGCGCTAAATGCTAATGAGCTAAAGCGCTGCCTCAATCCACAATCATCTCCAACTTATTCAGCTCTTGTTGCTTCATATTTGCAGGAAGATCTCGGAAGCCATATTGCTGATTTCGCAGTTGAGGGGTATAACCTGCATCGCGGATTGCCTCCTGGATACCGTTGGCTGTAAATCGGAATGCTGCACCCGCTGCTGAAACTACATTTTCTTCGATCATGATACTACCAAAGTCATTAGCACCTGCATGGAGACTTAATTGCCCAACTTTTTTTCCAACAGTCAGCCAGCTCGCCTGAATGTTTTTGACATTTGGAAGCATGATGCGGCTCATGGCGATCATGCGGATATATTCATCACCCGTACAGGTATTTCTGGCACGTTTTAATTTTTTAAGCATTGTTGCTTCATCCTGGAAAGGCCATGGAATGAAAGCTAGGAAACCATTGGCATCAGCTGGTTTTTCAGATTGCACTTGACGTAATTCTGCGTAATGCTCCATCCTTTCAAGATTGGTTTCCACATGGCCAAACATCATAGTTGCACTTGTAGTAAGATGCAATTGGTGCGCGGCTCTCATGACATCAAGCCATTCTTTTCCACCACATTTTCCTTTGCTTATAAGTCGACGTACTCTGTCAGAAAGTATTTCAGCTCCAGCGCCCGGCAGTGAATCAAGGCCTGCTTCTTTTAATGCAGCAAGCACTTCAATGTGCGTTGATTTTTCAAGTTTAGTGATATGTGCTATCTCAGGTGGCCCCAGTGCATGTAGCTTCAGAGTAGGGTAGAGGGACTTTAATTCTTTAAAGAGATTCACATAGAATGAAAGCCCGAGATCAGGATGATGCCCTCCTTGGAGCAACAACTGTTCACCACCATATTCAAAAAGCTCATCTATTTTGACTTTATATTCCTCTATCGTTGTGGTATAAGCTTCTCCATGTCCCGGTATTCGATAGAAATTGCAAAATTTACAATTTGCTAAGCAAACATTGGTTGTATTGCTGTTTCGGTCTATAATCCAGGTCACAATATTGCCGGGAACATGATGTTGTCGCAACGCATTGCCGGTATATATAAGGTCTGCGGTAGAAGCATTTTCAAAAAGGAAAACACCTTCTTCCGGTGTTAGCCATTCTAAACGTAAAGCTCTGTCTAATAAATTTTGGATATCCATGTTGATTCTATAGAATTACAAAAGGTAAACACAAATTTAATGATTTGGTTATAAATTAGTTGTCAGTTGTCAGTTGTCAGTTGTCAGTTGTCAGTTGTCAGTTGTCAGTTGTCAGTTGTCAGATGTCAGATGTCAGTGGTCAATAATGGGTAATGGATAATCCGAAACTAAAAAGTGAAGTTCAATCGGAGCTAGGATTTTAAGCGAAGATTAAAATTACTCCGTGTCCTCTGTTAAATAATATAACGTGAATAATGTTTAAGCAACATTCAAATATACCTCTTTAGAGAGTTCGGTTGTGCTTAATTTAATGCTAGGTTTTTTAGGAAAGAAATGATATGCACATAGAGCAGAAATCGCATTGTTCAAAAATCCTTGCAGTGCTCTAGTCTGGTGTGCTGTATGTTACATTGGTTTTCAATTCGTCATTGACACATTCTATTAGTGCTCGTTTTCTCAGCAGCACCTTATCGTTATCAGATAAGTTCATAGGCTTCATGTTTTTACGTCTTTTAAAGATCAAGTCTACACCATCATTCCATAGGAATTGGGCTAGTTTGTCAGATATATCCTCTGTCGCCGAAGAGTTTTCCGAAAACTTCTTTCCATTACGGAGAGAATGTCTTGATTCCTGTCATCTACATTTGCCTTGGACAGGTAGAAGTTCAACAACTCACCTTTGTCATTAATGATCAGGTGAAGTTTAAACCCAAAAAACCAGCCCATTGTGCTTTTAGATTTAGTCAAAAACCTTTGAAAACCTTGTTCTGCTTTTCCTTTTTATGTGACAAACATTTAATGTTGTTGAGTCAATAAAGCTAATTCCGGTGCATGCTCCCAAACATCTGTTTTTCAAAAACATCAACAATGGAACAAAAAGTCGGTTTTGTGTCTGATTAAATCGCTCATATGTAACCAATCCAGGAAACAGATCTCTCCAATGAACTAAAACCAATTCATTATAGTATCTTTTAAAATTGGTATAAGAACTCAAATGAAAGCAAATGTAAATCGTCATCTTTTCTGATAGACACAATGATGATTTTCGATTTCTGAATTTTCTATTTCCAGTTGAAATAGCCCTTTTGCACTCAATTTCATCAAATCCTTTGCAAAAATCGTCAACAGTAATGAAAATTTCTATAACTTTGTGCTTATCCATAGGAGAATTATTTGATTTATATCGTTGTTTGTCAGACACTAATATATTAAATATTCTCCTATTTTTATAATATTTAGCCTTTTTTCTTATCCATTATTCACGTTAATATAGTATAAATCAACACCTTGTCTTAGTTCTATTAAGAACGAAAAATAAAATCCTGCTTCTCAAATCAGTTTGAAATCTTCTCAGTGCAAATCAATTTAAAGGTGCCTTTTATTTTGAAGTAAATATCCTCTGTGATAAAAAAAAGTGTGGTCAGTGGTCAGCGGTCATTGTTCAGTTTCCAGATATTTGAATGCTAAGGAAAGAAGAAAGGTGAAATTTTGTAAATATTAGAATAGGGAATCCATTCTGCACTTTCATTCGTATTGTTTCTGATATGTTGATAAATAGATCATTGAGGAAAGTCATCGTTTACCATTTGGTAATAATTTATGCTTTGGCGGTAATCAGGCCTATTCTTCCAGTGATTAATGATGCGCTGGCACATTTATTTTTCGAACATCATCATTTGGAAACCGTGCATCATTCTCATGGACATCAGCACGTTCAGTCTGAAATGAAGATTATTTCACTGGACATCCAAAATTTTAACGATTCCGACAAAATCAAGGTCCTTGATACCTTGGACACTCATTTTAAGGCGGATGAAAACAATATTTTTTCTAATTTTTTTTTAGTTATACAAACAATTTTATTTCACATTGAATTTCCTTCAACGGTTAATTTGAGCCTTATAAAACCTCCTCCTGAGTATAACAGCTTTTTTTCTTAAATTTTTGTAAAACTATTGGTGTTCGCCATAACTTAAAATACCAGTAGGAAATTTAACTTCAAACATCAAACATCAAACATCTAACATCTAACATTTCTTTCATTACACTCCGCTCAGACTCATCTTCACCTTCTTTTCCAATTCTGCCACTGTGCCTTTGAAAGAGATATCGGTATCCATCATATCCTGAACAGCTTTACAAGAATAAATCACCGTGCTATGATCTTTACCGCCGAAACTGTCGCCAATACTTTTGAGCGAATTATTAGTAAAATTTTTAGCAAGATACATTGAAAGTTGACGTGCAATGACGATCGAACGTTTTCGACTTGTCCCATTTAATTTATCTATAGGAACATGAAAATGATTTGCGACGAGTGCCTGAATATTTTCTACAGTAATTTCTTTGTTCAGCTGATTGACAAATTTCTGAATGACTTCTTTGGCAAGAGCCATATCAATATCTCGTTTGTCCAAAGAGGATTCAAAAATCAATGAGATAAGCATTCCTTCCAGTTCACGGATGTTGCTTTGAAGATTGTAACAGATGAATTCCAGCACATTTTCAGGTACCGTATATCCTTCAGCTTCAAGTTTGGATTCAGCGATCGCAACTCTGGTTTCGAAATCTGGAGCTTCCATCTCTGCTGTCAATCCCCATTTAAATCGGGAGATCAATCTGTCTTCCATTCCTCCCAAGTCTTTTGGAGCTCGATCGGAAGTAATAATAACCTGTTTTTGTGATTGATGAAGTTCGTTGAAGATAAAGAAGAATACTTCTTGTGTCTTTTCTTTTTCGCTGAGGAACTGAATATCATCAAGGATCAATACGTCCAAAGATTGATACATTAGAGAAAGATCTCCAATGTTTCTGTTCTTGATGGCATATACTACCTGATTGGTGAATTTCTCACAAGAGATATATTTAACCCTTTTTTTAGGATATTTTTCTACGACAGCGTTACCAATTGCTTGAGCTAAGTGGGTCTTTCCAAGTCCTGAACCACCATATATAAATAATGGGTTAAATGAAGTGGTGCCCGGACGCTCGGCTATCGCTAAACCTGCAGAACGGCCTAATTTATTGCATTTGCCTTCAATTAGATTGTCAAAACGGAACTTTGAATTAAGTTCTGTTTCAAAGGCTACTTTTTTAATGCCTGGAATGACGAATGGATTCTTGATTTTTTCTAGATCGAATGGCTCTTTACCAATGCTGCTTTCTTCACTTTCTTTATTATAATGATTGCTCGCATGGGGGCTTTCCTTCTCCATCGGAATCTCATATTCAAGTTTGGCCTGATTGCCTATTGTACTTCGGATTGCTTTCTTTAAGATACTTAGATACTGCTCCTCCAGCATCTCATAAATATATTGATTGGGTACCTGTATGGTCAATACATCATTCTCGAACCGGATGGGCACGATAGGCTGGAACCAAGTCTTAAACCCTTGCTCAGTAATATTCTCACTTATCAGGGCAAGACAATCATTCCAAATAGATGTATGATTTCTAGGCATTAATTCAATCACAAATTATAATCGTTTAAAAGTCAATCTTCCCTTTATATTCAAGATATCAGGGAAAAATAGTAGTTTTAACAATAAAATAAAAACAGGTTTTGAGTTGGGACGGGCGACAAATATCCATAAAGTTTAGCGGTTAACAAACTAAATTCTAAATATTTATGCGTAAAAACTTATATTCTATTTTATCAAATATATATAAGTTTTAGTATTCAGAACTTAACGTTGAATTATTATCAATATTAGTTTCTTACCCACATATTATCACAAGATACACATGAATTTTTACCACCTTTTTCGAATGTGATATCGAGTCGGCCTAGTCGAATTCCGGCCCAACCAACTTGATTGATCATAACTAATTCACCTTCTTTATTTTTGATAAGGTCGGGTTTGTCAAGAAAAGTATGTGTGTGACCACCTAAAATAATGTCCACATCTTTGGAGTTCTGAGCCATAATGACATCGCTGACCTTATTCTCTTTGTATTTGTAACCCAAGTGTGAAATACATATAACAAGATCGCACTTCATTTCATGCTTTAAGATAGCTGCTGCCGCATTGCCCATTTCTATTGGATCATGATAAACAAGCTCTCCGGTTTGTTTGCTTGTCACCAATCCTTTCAAATCAATACCAACGCCATAAACTCCAATCTTAAGACCATCCTTCACAAAGACTCTGTGAGGAACTGTCAAGCCATTCATAGGAGTATTTTTGAGGTCATAGTTGCAATTGATCATTGGAAAAGTCGCAAGACTTTGAAGATCTGCAAGTTTCTGTATTCCAGTATCGAAATCATGGTTTCCCAAAGTGGAAGCATCATACTTCATGGCATTCATCATTTCATACTCCGGAGTTCCACCAAACATGTTGAAATAAGGAGTTCCTTGTACAATATCACCACAATCAAATAACAAGACATTTTTCTCTTCAGTGCGTATTTTTTTGATCAAGGCAGCCCTTTTAGTTACCCCTCCGAGTCCCTGGTATTTCGTACCATCGATTGGAAATGGGTCCAAACGGCTGTGAACATCGTTGGTATGCAGAATAGTAAGTTTGGTTATCTGGCCTTTGTCCATTCCGAATAGACTGTTAGAAAAACCGGAAACATACACTGCCGCTCCTGTGAGTGACATATTATATAGGAATTTTCTTCTGTTCATTGTTTTTAGATTTATTTAATCAACAATTCTTTTTTCAATACGAGCGGTGATGGATTGCCCTTTAGCTTGCATCATTAAAAAGTGATTCGTGAGGGCATCTCGTACCAATATGCCTGTTAAAATATGATCACCTGCAGTTAATTCCTCAAATCCATCTCCTCCAGTCGCCATAAAGTCGTTAACAGCAATCAGGTAGTCTTTATTAGGATCGACGGCCTCGCCATTAACCAACAAACTGGCCATCTTCTGCTTCTCGATTACCATTTGTATACCTCGACTGACCGGCACCCCGCCTTGTTCAGCTATTCTTTTCATCAACGAAAGGACTTTGTCTCCTTTAACTCTAACGATTACGATTTCATTATCGAAAGGCATGATCTCGTACATGAGTCCTTTTCTTATATCGCCTGCGCCAAGCGTAGGTATTCTGATCCCACCCAGATTTTGTATTGCAAAATTAACATCCAGCTTACTTTGTTCAATGGCAGCATCCAGCATGACATCGCTTATAAGATTACCTAGTTTGCTTTCCGGACGTCCTTTTGACATTGGTTCATCAGTATGGCCGACGATAATGTCCATTTTAGCACTGAGTTGCTCCCGATATTTGACTAATACGGCCTCTACTGCAGGGTCTGTTTCAGCGGCATCAGCATTTACTACTGTATATGTAGGTTCGATCTTGGCAAGACGCTGCGTGGAGCAAGCACCCAGCATTAACATAAGAGCGATGACCAGCCCCAAAAAATTTAATTTATTTTTCACCATCATATTTGCTTAATGGCTGCAAATTACGAAAAAAGTATGTTGGATTTTAAATTTGATAATTAATTGAGTGTTAATGGGTGATGTGAGAGTGTGAGGAGGTGAGAAGGTGAGGAAGCGAACAGCGAGTAGCGAATGGCGAGCAGAAAGCTGGCGGTATCGCAAGATCGGAAGGGCGGGCTATTTTTGAGAGAATGATAAATGCTGGATGTTGAACAATAGAGTGTTTTGAATTTCCACTGGTTTATTTGATAATGATCAATAATTTAAGGAATCTAACATCTTCGCGTTCAATATCCCTTGATTTTAATATAGGGGAACAGTGTACAAGGAACAGTAAAAGTGAGTAGAATCTCAAAGAATGTTTTAAAGGCGATTATTGGTGATGGGACAGATGAGGAGGTGAATCGACAATTGCTTTATAAAAAGTCTGATTCTTGTAAATGGGGGTGATTGTAATATATTGTTATCAGAACAATATGAACGCAACGGTTGGCAACGGTTGCGAACGGTTCTTCAATGTTATGGTCTATATATATTCTAAGAACGATTACTGGTAAGGTTCTTAATAATAATTGCTTTATAAATGTCTGTTTTTGGTAAACGGGGGTGGTTGTAATATATTGTTAATCAGAACAATATGAACGCAACGGTTGGCAACGGTTGCGAACGGTTCTTGAATGTTATTGTCTTTCAGTATTATCAAAGCAAGTGCATATATAAGGATATTTAATCATATATTGTAAATGGCACTACATTCCCTTTTTTTCCTACATTTGTAAATGATCGACAAATTGAGCAAATACGGGCCTTCCATCTTTAGCACTATGACTGGACTAGCATTGCAACATGGCGCTTTAAACCTGGCTCAGGGTTTTCCGGATTTCCCGACAGACCCAAAGCTGATAACTTGTGTGGATCTGGCTATGAAGGATGGATATAATCAATATTCCCGGCCAATGGGTGCCGTAAATTTGCACAAACAAATAGAAACTCTTGTATTCAATAATTATGGTAGAGAAGTCAATGGAGATGAAGAATTAACTGTTTATCCAGGTGCCTCCTTTGCTATATACCTCGCAATGCAGGCATTGATAAGCGCTGGCGATGAGGTTATAATATTTGAACCTGCATATGAGTGTTATGCTCCCGCCATTGAAATTGTGGGTGGAAAAGTCATCCCGCTCCAATTAGAATCTCCTAATTTCGATATCGACTGGCACGAAGTCAGAAAGGCATTTTCATCAAAAACAAAGATGATCGTCATCAACAATCCCCACAATCCAACAGCAAAAGTTTGGAGTAAGGAAGATCTGGATGCACTAGAAGAGTTGGTATCGGGAACAAATTGCTTTATCCTTTCAGATGAAGTGTATGAATTTATAAACTATACTCCGACCGGTCATATTTCAATACATTCCAGACCTGAAATGATTGAAAGAAGCATTGTTGTATCTAGTTTTGGAAAGTCCTTGCATGTTACCGGATGGAGAATTGGATATTGTATTGCACCTCAAAACGTGACAGATCTTATGCGTAAAGTCAATCAATTCTCTGTCTTTTGCACCAATCATTCCATACAAATGGGTGTTGCATCTTATCTTGAAAATCATTTTGACCCACAAATTTTGAATTCCGATTATAAGGCAAAAAGAGACTTCGTAAAAGCTGGCTTGAAAGACAGTAATTGGGAAGTATTGGACTGTGAAGGCACCTATTTTATGATGTTAGACTATAGTAGTATTTCAGATTTACCTTCTATTGAATTCACCAGAAAATTAGTTTTTGAAAAAGGTATTGCCACTATCCCTTGTTCTCCATTCTACTCGAATGGTTATGATCCAAAAATCGCAAGGATCTGTTTTGCCAAAAAAGAAGAGACTTTACAAAAAGCAATAGATATCTTATGCAAAATTTAAAGTTGGGACTGGTTCAGATGGACATCGTCTGGGAAAATACCCCAGCGAATATTGAAAAATAGATGGCTTATTAAATGGCATGACTGATTTGGATCTCATCATACTTCCAGAGATGTTCAACACAGGATTCAGCATGGATCCTGCGCGCATCGCTGAAGGTGAAGATGGGAATGCGGTCAGCTGGATGTGCAAAGCTTCGGCAGAATTGCAAACTACTATAATAGGTTCTGTTGCAATTGTAGAGAATGGCAAATATTACAACCGCTGTTTTGTAGCAAGCCAAGGCGACATCATTGCTCGCTACGACAAACATAATTTATTCACCATGGCTGGTGAAGAAAAGGTATACACTCGTGGTACTAAAAATATCAGTTTCGAATTAAAAGGATGGAAGATCAAGCCACTTGTTTGTTATGATTTGCGCTTTCCGACCTGGTGTTATAATAAGGAGGAAGCTGATTTATTAATTTTTCCGGCCAATTGGCCTGCAAAAAGGATCTCACATTGGTCAGCTTTGCTCAAAGCTCGAGCAATAGAAAATCAGGCTTTTGTAATTGGTGTAAACAGAGTAGGTGTAGATGGAACCGGGAAAGACCACAATGGTTACTCCACGGTCGTGAATCCGATGGGAGAATTAATTGCTGAACACATCAATGAATCCGGCCTATTCATCTATGAAATAAACAGAGAAGAAGTAGATAATTTCAAGGCACTTTTTAATGTACTACACGATCAAAGAGTGATAGAATAGCTACGAAGAAGAAGTCAGAAGTCAGAAATCAGAAGGTAGAAATTAGAAGTCAGAAATTAGAATGAAGGCTCCGGAAGATTACTAAGATACTTTTCTGAATCATGCTTGCCTTCCAACAAAGTTATGGATTTAAAGGAGTATGCAGATTTTACTAAATTTTTTACAAACGTTTCAAAATTTGAGATATAGATAATCTTCGACGGAAGAATTGCCGATTACCGATTACTGATTACTGATAATCAATTAATAAAGTTAGAAGTCAGAAATTATATAAGATGAACACTGATTACAGATTTTTTTAAACACAAAGGTTATTTATTTCAAAACAAACATCCTAGTAAAAGAACCATTAATTCAAAGATATTAATGCTGAATTGAGATATATTAATTCACATTTTCTTTAATAGGTAATTTACACAGAGATATAGCTCATAAACAATTGCTAAGGAAAGTTCTCAAAGAGAATTTAATCTTCGACTAAATTTTGCGCACAGATTGTGCTTTTCCTTTTAATTGTAGATAATCTTCGACGGAGGAATTGCCGATTACCGATTACCGATTACTGATAATCAATTAATAAAGTTAGAAGTCAGAAATTATATAAGATGAACACTGATTACAGATTTTTTTAAACACAAAGGTTATTTATTTCAAAACAAACACCCTAGTAAAAGAACCATTAATTCAAAGATATTAATGCTGAATTGAGATATATTAATTCACATTTTCTTTAATAGGTAATTTACACAGAGATATAGCTCATGAACAATTGCTAAGGAAATTTCTCAAAGAGAATTTAATCTTCGACTAAATTTTGTGCACAGATTGTGCTTTTCCTTTTAATTGTAGATAATCTTTGACGGAGGAATTGCCGATTACTGATTACCGATTACTGATTTATAAAGTCAGAAGTCAGAAATTAGAGTGGACGCCCAGAAATATTACCCATTACCCATCACCATATCACCTCATCACCCGATCACCCGATCACCCGACCACCCATTGCTTAACCAATCGTCTTATTTTCCACATCGATCACTGCTTCGTCCAACGGTTCCCCATCTTCAAGCGGCATGATGGTATCTTCATACTCACTGATGGCTAGAAATAATTCCTCTGATTCCTGAGCATTTTCAGAAGATTTGAAAATAGAGAGCAATTTTGCAACTGCTTCTTCGTATTCTGTTTCGTTATTAATTTTCATGATATTTTAATTTTAGGTTATAGACTTTTTAAATATCCCCCATCTACAGGAAGATTGATGCCATTGATGTATCCTGCAGCAGGAGTAGCGATGAAGGCCACTACATTGCCGATTTCATCAGGTGTGGCAAGGCGTTTGGCAGGAATTTGTTCTACATAAGTTTCGATAAGTGCATCGACATCCATATTTCTGTCTTGAGCCCGCGAATCCATTAACTTAGAGAGGCGATCAGTCATAGTATATCCCGGCAGAATGTTGTTGACAGTAATGCCGTGTGGTCCTAACTCATAAGCGAGTGACTTGGACCAATTTCCCACGGCACCACGTATGGTATTGGATACACCGAGACCAACAATCGGCTCTTTTAGACCTATCGAAATAATATTTATGATTCGACCAAAGTCAGCCTTCTTCATATATTCAAAGCTATGCTTCACAATGACCTGATTGGAAAGTAATAAACTATCGAAACCTATCTGCAAGTCTTCCAAACTCGCATCTATCATCCTACCTCCTTTCGGTCCTCCACTATTCAACACTAATATATGAAAGCCTTGACCAATGGTCGAAAGCCTTTTACTAACTTCTGTTGGGTTGGATTGGTCAACAGAGATAAAGCGATGTATTTGCCCTTGTGACTTATCTAATTGTTTAATTGCTTCTCCTAGACTATCCGGATTTCGCGCCAACAAAGTGACGTTGCACCCAAGTTTTGAAAGTTCAATGGCACTCGCTAGTCCAATACCTTTGCTTCCGCCGCAGACGAGGGCATATTTATTTTTAAGAGAAATATTCATTTTTAAAATTTGATCAGAACCTTTTCAAATGTTGATTCCAAAACTTTATTATAAATTTATGCCAAATGTCTCTAAATTTATTGATAAAAACAACTTAACATGATCGCAAGACCATTTAATCTGCACAAGTGGATTGACGAAAATAAAGCCCTGCTTCAGCCTCCTGTCGGCAACAAACAAATATATGTGGATAACGAAGATTTTATCGTCATGGTCGTCGGTGGACCAAATGGGCGGAAAGACTATCACTATGAGGAAGGTGAAGAATTATTCTATCAGATCAAAGGTGATATCGAAGTAAAGATAATAAATGAAGAAGGTAATATGGAACGCATTCCGATCAGAGAGGGGGAAATGTTTCTGCTTCCTCCGCGCATTCCACATTCTCCGCAACGTCCCGCTGATACAGTTGGCCTTGTCATCGAACGTCATCGCAATCAAGGAGAAGTGGATAAACTATTATGGTTTTGCGATAATTGCAGCGCACCAATTTTTCAATCCGGCTTCGAACTTAAAGACATTGGTACCCAGATCAAATCTGCCATCCAGGATTACAATGCGAATGAAGAGGCGCATGTGTGTGGTAAATGTGGCCATGTGAACTAGAGTATTAAAGTTAACCAGTATTTCGGTAAGTAGGTATTGTAGGGGAAATGCTTGCTGTTTCCCGTGACACATCAACACCCTTATAAATATACTAATGCATTATACCAGCATGCGAGTATTTCAGAATTTCATTATGATAAAATAAGAAGGTGTTAAGCCAAAACGTATATCGTATAAAATTATTAAATTTGGTTTTATTTAAATACAAACAACAAAATCATGAACGCCAATAAATTCTTATTCTCAACGATTATATTATTATTTATATCTAATGGATTATTTGCTCAGACAATTAATTCTGTTCTAAAACCTTCTGACAAAGTTGTTTATTATGGAATTGACATGTCGGCATCTAAACTGATAGGAGACAGATCTTCACCTGAGGCCGTATTTGTATCTACAGTCATGCCAGGAATGAATTATACCGTTATTTCACAACCGGAGAAATTTGATTTCCAAAAATATTTCAATATTTCATCCCTGACAGAAGCTATTGCTTCAACTGACAAGGTGAATTCAACTGTTGATATTGACAATTTCTATAGCAATGAAGCAAGTTATAATCCCCAATGGGATGAAAAGCAACTTGCAAAACACATTACGAAGCTTTCCAAGGTTGATAAGGGAAACAAAGGTTTTGTGTTCATAGTAGAAAGCATGAATAAAATAGCTGAAAAAAGTGCAGTTTGGATTGTTGTATTCGACAATAAAACTTCAGAAATCCTGTACTCAAAAAGATATCTAAATGATGTCGGAGGATTTGGTCAAAAGAACTACTATCTTAAGCCAATAACGCTATTGTTTAAAAAGCATTGATTTAAATAGTAGGATAGTATTATAGTAAATAGTATTATAATTAACCAGAAAGAGTGCACCAGTGATAATTTCCAGCGGGCCAGTTTGCGGAGACTTATTTGCTCCATATAACTATCTATTATGTTAAACGCAAAAACATGTATTAACGAACGAAATATTAAAAATTGAATTTGACATCAGAAACCAGTAGTCAGAAAAATTATGGTAGACATAATTCCAGAGTTAATTTAATTAATAATCTAAGCATTCAATCAAAGAACAGAATAAACTCTTTCCACAACAAGCTAATACGCCAAAGCGCTAACAACCCAATGCGCCCCTCCTAATTCCTTAATATCTTCTCCATCGCTTTCCCCTTAGCAACTTCATCCACCAACTTATCCAGATACCTTATTTTCTGAACAATTTCATCTTCAATTTCTTCCACTCTGATGCCACAAATAACTCCGGTAATCTTAGAAGCATTAGGATGAATAGCCGGCGCTTGCTGAAAAAATTCCAGAAAACTAGTCCTATTATCAATCCTAAGTTGAATCGCATTTTGGTCATAACCTGTAAGCCAGGAAATGACCTCATCAAGATCTTCTTTAGTCTTACCTTTTCTTTCCACCTTTGCCACATAAAGTGGATAGATTGAGCCGAAAATTAATTTGTAATGTTTTTCAATGTCTATTTTCATTGGATAATTATTTTATCAGTTTGTTGTTTGATGTTTGTTGTTTTCGAAACTTTACTATAATTTTGATTTAAAATAAAATTATAAATGGAGATTAAATGAACTCAACGTACTCAAATAAACTTTTGATTACTGATTACTGATTACTGATTACTGATTACTGATTACTGATTACTGATTACTGATTACTGATTACTGATTACTGATTACTGATTACTGATTACTGATTACTGATTACTGATGTCCCAACATCTTCCTAATTATCACCACTTGTCCCAAATGATAATAGCAATGCTCCACAACGCCGTTTATATTTTTTTCATAAGTTCCGTATCTTTCATCAATAAATGGTGCATCCGTCATGCTTTCATCCATGTCCTTGACCTTATTAACAAACAACTCGGCATTCTTAATAAATTCATTTCTTAATTTTAGCCAATCATCTTCAGAATTAATTGGAGGCATATCAAAACTAAATTTATCGTGAATGTCCAATACCCCACTTTCCAAAGCTCTCAACAGCCCATCCAGGTAATAATTAATGTGAAAGGTCAAAGCAGCGATGCTATTCAGATCATTAACTTTCTGTATAGCTTGTTGCCACGAAATTGCTGTGATTTGTGACTTATAATTAGTGTTTGCGATCCAGAGCCCGTCTAGTAAAACCTCCCGGAGTCTTGCGGCAAGGATTGAATTTCTTTGCATATTAATCAATATGGTTTTCAATTACGAAAATACAACGTTGTATTTATTGGCCAAATGCAATTCTTATTAATTTTTCATCCGATCTACTGTGATTACTCTATTTGTATTCGAATTAATTGTGATGCTAATTTTATTGTAAAAGTTTAGCACATATATATTCTTACCTATTCTTTTAAAATTCCGATCATCTGTTTCAATTATTAAATCAATAATTAATGCTTCGATTTCCGAATTTGAAAGGCATAGATTTAGTTTTTTATTTATTCTTCCGTACACCAATTCAGTGTAACAAATTGAACTAATCAAATCTTCTTTATTTATTTTCATCAACATAATTCAATTTAAAACCCCTTTCCCATTGTTTTTGTCTAGAATCTGTTCCAAATTCATAATTAGTACTCCTCCCTCCTTCACTTGTTTGCCTCAAAATACCTTCTATTTGGACTGCAATAAAACGTATTCACCGCATATTTGCGGTGAATAAGTCAATTATTTACCGCAATTTCTAAAAATCTTCTGACTTCTGACCTCTAGTGTCTAGCATCTAGTGTCTAGCATCTATTCCATATTCCACCTTCCCCTCCTTCTCTTCCCCCCTCACAAACTCCAACTTCTCCAACAACTTCAGCGCCGGTTTATTTTCTAATGAAGTAGTAGCTGAAATTTTATTCAAACCCATGATATCCAATCCAAATCCTACAATAAGTTGTATCGACAAATTCATAATGCCTTGACCACGATATTTCGGCCGCAACACACAGCCAATCTCCCCAACACCATTTTCAAAACCTCTGTAATAACCAAGGCTGCCCATGATCTCGTCAGTCACAGGATGTGCAATACCCCAATGAATAGATATACCGTTTTGATAGTCCAGATCTATTTTTTGTTGCATATCCCACGCGCCAGCTATTGTAGATGCAGGTTTACTATCGTAAAATGAGATCTCCAATACATCCGCCATGTCTGCTTCTTTGATCTGACGCAAAGTCATGCATGGACCTTGAAGGATGGGAAATGTGGGGTACGGAGGAATGTTCATTTTTTATACCTTATAAATATATTTAATTGTTAAAATTAAGAAACTTTTTCTAACCTGATATCTCTGCAAAGTTTCATTGATCCAGATTTTTGAATTCGTTTTCAATTTCTTCAATAGTTGGTAAACTACTTTTAAGATTTTCCGGTAAGTGAGCTGTGAATTGAAATTCACTTACGCCCATTGGTTTGTTAATGTCTCTCAGTGCAAATTCAGCTTCAATATTATTTTTATCTCTGCATAATAGAATTCCAATCGTTGGTTTGTCATCTTCTTGTTTTATCAACGTATCAATTGCTGATAAATAAAAGTTAAGTTTACCTGCGTATTCCGGTATGAATCTTGTATTCTTCAACTCAATTACTACATAACATTTGAGTTTGATGTGGTAAAAAAGTAAGTCTATATAATAATCGTTATCGGCAATCTCTAAGTGATATTGTTTTCCCACGAAAGCAAAACCCTTACCAAGCTCCATCAAAAATTTTGTAATGTGACTCACTAATTGGTTTTCTATATCTTTTTCTTTGTATCCTTCGCTCAATTGCAAGAAATCAAATATGTAAGGATCTTTTAATGTTTGTTGAGCAAGGTCTGAAAGGGCTTCAGGCAGCGTCTTGTTGAAATTGGTGATGGATGCGCCTCTTCTATTGTGAAGGTTAGATTTTATTTGTAATGTCAATACATCCCTGCTCCAGTTATTTTCCTTTATTTTTTGAATATAAAAGATAGCATCTTGAAATTTTTTTATTTTCGTAATAATTACTTTAATGTGCCCCCATGGTATTTTTGCAACTATATCTTTTATAAAGGTTTCCTGTAATCGGTCAGTAAACTGATAATTAAATTCATTATATTGATTATCAGCTATTTGCAATTGGTTCACAAGCTGTGAACTAATTAATGATTTTAGGTCTTCATTTTCGTTCACAAGCAGTGAACTAAAATATTCAAAAAATAATTTGCAAGTTTTTAGATTGGAAACCGAAAACCCTTTCATTTCCGGAAACTCATCACGTAAATCTTTAGAAAGAGTTTCTAAAACTTTATCACCCCAGCTACTTTGAGACAGTTTCTCCGAAAGCATCCTTCCCAGTTCCCAATAAAATAGAATCAGTTCAGTATTTACAGCAATGGCGGCCTTTATCTGTGTAGAACGGATTTTAGTTTTTAGTTCGGTAAGCCATTGTTTATATGCTGTGTCTTTTAGGTTCATTTTGTTTTATTATTAAATCTGAAGGCAATCCGTTACATCCAGGTAAATAGATTCATGCAATTTACTTTGAATTATGTGTAAATGGATATAAAATCGTGATTATCTTTAAAATTATATGCTTTTCAACATAGTTTCCACAACGGACATTTACGAAGAAATGAGGATAAATAATGGAGTATGATTAGCAGAGAAGCAAAGTGCACCATTAGGAGAAAGTGCACCAGTTAACCAGCCGTCAGTGCACCAGATCCCAACAATAAACTTTTTTACGTAACAAGCTAAAACGCCAACGCGCTAAAGCGCAAAAGCGCCATTCAGCTCCATTTTCGACAGCCAAACCCCAACCATCAAACATCAAACATCAAACATCAAAGTTTCACACCAATCTTAATCCCACCCCACCGATGCATCTTTTCACCTCTAAATTCCGGCGTTAGCAATGATTGAAAATACTCCAAATATATTTTTCTGAAATTCAGCACAACACCAAAATTTTGCTGAAAGGTGAGTCTTTTGATGTCCTTGGCGGCAATGGTATATGGGCTGGATCGATTGAATACTCCTCCCTGCATCGTCGCATCATAACCGATCGCATTGACCAGACTTTCACAGAAAATATAGAATTGCAAACCTTTAGTTTTTTCATTAATAATTTCCGGTTTTAACTTTCCCAATCTAAAATTGAAACCACCATGTACCTTATTACTCAGTGTTCCTGCATTGGCCCCGGCAGATACATTGAATAGGAAACTGTCGTAATAAGTGTATAATCGTTTTTCCACTGCCACTTCATAGTTGATGATAACATCATTAGCGATCTGGAATTGCCAGCCGATGGGTAATTGATCGCCAATAGCTTCGTGAATAGTGGTTTGCATCCATTCTCCGCCTGCCCGACTGCCGATAACTCCCAATGTAATTGAGGAAGTATAAATATTGTTTCGTTCGGCATCATACACTACATTAAAGCTTTTTAGACTCAGATTACCGGCAAAAGGTCTGTCTCCCTGCAGAATCTCACTGCTCCTTATACTCGTCGGCGTAAAACCAAAATGATCAACTGCGATGCCGTATTTTGTATATTTATCATCCCTTCTAAGCAACAAGAAATTCAATGGATTCTTTCTCAAACTGTTACTTACCACTTCCAGATTTATTCCTTGTGTATAATATTTGTCGGTTCCGGTAAAATAATCATTGTCGTAACTCAGCCTCATATAAGCATCTGAGTTCATGTCTCTGTAGGAGATCTGATTGTTGATCCTCTGGGAAAATGATATTAGAGGAAGTAGGAGGAGGAAAAAGAAAATTGTTTTGTACATATTTTAAATACGTACTTGAAAAGAATATAGATTTTTTAATGCACCTTAAGGGAATAATGTTGTTTTTCAATAATATTATTAGAAGCTCAAATAAAGTCTAGAACTTCAGCTCTGATAGAGTTGTGGCGATAGCCGGGGTGTCAATTAGCTTAATAAAACGATGTTTTTAAAATTTATAAAAACTAAATTTAATATTTGTTATTTGTCAGAACGACTCACCACATTATATAACATCGAGAAATTAATTATTGCCAACAAAAACATTGGAATTCTTCTCCATATCATATCAGTTGAAATAAGTTTATCTATTAATTCAAGAGAAAATGCCTGATCTAATTTTGTTTGAATAGGTATTTGAACAGTTATAGTTGATACTAAAACTATCAAATTAAATGTCAATGCCAATAATACCATCCACCTTGGAATAGCTCTAGGCCTAAACCAAAATAATAGTACTTGAGGGATAAAAGATAAAAAGAAAAATATTACAAATAGTGGAATAATAAGTTGACTGTCAACATGATGAAATTTGGGAAATTCTTCTGCACCTACATGACGCCATGTTCTGTAAGCGACTAGTGAGTTTACAATCCCTCCTCCAAATACATAAAAAGATATAAGGATATAAATTGAAAATGTGATACTTGAGATTTTGTGGTGGTTGTTCATTAGCATTGATTTTATTATACTAAATGGTCTGGGAGGTTTGGCATATTGTACTTCAATTTTCTTTAAAGTTGTCGAAAGTGAAAGTAAGTACATGAAATAATTGGTTTTCACAAATCCTTAATAGCCTCTTTCCTTATTGTTTCACCATTGATTTTATCAAAGTATCTTAATATTACGCATCCATCCGATCCTGTTTTGGTTATTGAAAGTTCAATATCTCCCTTTTCAGTTTCAAAAAAAGTATAATATTTACATTGATCAGTATTAACATAAAGCATTTTCATTTGATCGTCATTCGGTTGCATACGAGTTTGAAACTCTTCTACGACTGCAGATGGCTCTCCGTATTTTTCAATCAATAATTCTTTTAAGGAGAAATAATTATTTGAGAGTGAAGCCCAGTTTTTTTTCTCTTGAAAAATAACTGAAATTTTACTTACAAGATCTTTTTGCTTTAAAGTTGATACTGCAACAAGACAGTTTTTGTAAGAGGCAAAATCTCCTTGAAGCATTGTTATACCTTCTTCTGTTCCTAAGAACGTAAATCCATTCGTTTTTAATTTCGCTACAAAGTCATTAAGTCTCCCATCAATGGCAATACCCTTAAATGTCAGATGCTGTTGATTGGCTTTGTTTTCTTGGGCGAATGAAATCAAAGAAATTAATGTAAGAAAAAGTGTAATCGATAGGGTCTTCATTTATCATTAAGTTTTTGTGAATATTATTTTTATTTGATTCAAAATATGAATTGATATTGATTTTGAACCACTTAAGACAAAAATAACAAAGATTTGAATTCTTTTGCAGGATAGGAGGATTTTTAACGAACAACGAATTCCAAAAACCACCTTTTTTTCTACTTTTTTTATCATATATCTTGTGATTATTCAACTCCAATAAGTATTCAGCAACTTCCAAAGTTTCATCACTCGATAGAACGGGTTTGAAATAGTTGATATATCCTAAAAGATCTTTGAAGGTTACAATTTTTACAAATTGAAATTTTTCTTTCGGTTTAGAATTTATAAAAACTATAAGGTTTCCTACCCCTCCCCATTCATCTTCCTCCACAATCCCCAATAATAACCGTTCGCCGCCATTAGTTCTTCATGACTTCCGTGCTCAATGACGCGACCTTCCGACATGGTGATGATCTGGTCGTATTGGAAGATGTTGTTGATGCGCTGGGTGATGATGACCATGGTCTTGTCTTCGTCGAAACTGTTCAGATAAGATGCGATTTTGAGTTCAGTGTCGGTATCTACTGCAGACAAACTGTTGTCGAGGATGAGGAGATCAGGTTCACCAATGAGTGAACGGGCGATGGAGATGCGTTGTTTTTGTCCGCCGGAGAGGGTAACACCACGCTCGCCGACGACGGTTTCGTAAGTTTTTGGGAGACTTAGGATGTCTTCATGCACGGAAGCATAAGCGGCATAACGTTCGACCTCGTCCTGTACATAATCTTCTTTTAACCCAAAACCAATATTATTGCTCACACTATCCGAAAATAAAAATGAATCCTGTGGCACATAACCAATGTGATCGCGCCAGTTTTTGATGGTGTATTCTGAGATATTTTTGTCACCTACCAGGATCTCGCCGGCAGTTGGACGGTACATCTGCATCAATAAATAAGCTATCGTGCTTTTGCCGGAAGCCGTCTCTCCAATGATAGCCGTCTTGCTGCCCTTCGGAATGGTGAAAGATACATCTTTGACGGCGACGATGCCCGTATCAGGATAAGTCAGCGTTACATTTTTGAATTCGATGTCATCGCTGATACGATTCATAGAGTGTGCACCATTCTCAAAACTGATCTTCGAATCCATAAATTCATTGATCCTGGTCTGTGATGCTGCAGCCTGCTGGACTAAGGATGCCGTCCAACCCAAGGCTGTTATTGGCCAGGTTAATAAAGTGATGTAAATGAAAAATTCAGCGATATTGCCAGGCGTCACTTCGCCCGCCATTACTTGCTGTCCGCCTACCCATAATGTCAATACAGAGGAAATACCGATGACGAAGAGGATGATGGGGAAGAATAGGGAGTCGACTTTAATACGTTTTATATTTTTCTGTAAATAGTCCTCACTTTCTTTGGCAAAGAATTCTCCCATTCGTTGCTCCTGCGCATAACTCTTCACATCTCGAATGCCACTGAATATCTCTAAAGCAATAGAACTCAATCTCGACAATTGTGCCTGAATAACAGTACTTCTTACATTTATTTGTTCGCTCACCTTGAAGATGCTCCAAGATAAGAAGGGTAGGGGTATCAGGGTATAAATGGCTAGTTTGGGATTTACGTCAAACATGGCATAGATCACAAATACGAAGAGCGATATGAGGTTAATGCCATACAACAATGCCGGACCCAGGTATTGTCGCACCCGGGATACATCTTCCGTCATGCGCGCCATAAGGTCGCCCGTCGAATGTTTCTTATAATAAGTCGTGTCCAAATATTGGGCGTGGGCGTATAATTCTTTGCGCATGTCGTATTCCACGAGGCGTGACATGACGATGATGGTTTGCCGCATGAAGTACATAAATATACCCATTACGAATGCCTGTGCGATCACAAATAACCCGAACCAGATGAGATTGAGCACGATGTATTCCTGCATGATGTGCGCATTGGAAGCACCTTTCACCAAACTGTACATCGGCACTGTCTCGATGATCATGTCCATGGCCTCCCTAAAATATTGCGGCTGCAATACCCTGAAATAATTAGAAATCGCAATAAACAAAATACCGCCCAGGATGTGATATTTGTATTTGGTAAAATACTTGTTAAGTGCGCCGAGACTTTTTAAGGAAGAGGACATGTTGCGAAGATAGAGCTTTTGGGAATGAATGATGTATAATGAATAATGAATAATTTGTGAATAGAAAGAAGCGAACTGCGAACAGCGAACAGAGAGCCCTCAGTAGGCTTCGAATATTTATTGTATCGATTTTGAAGATTCAATGCTTTTTAAAGGTTTTTTTAAATGGTTTTGTTTAACTCCAATATTTTAACTTCAATCTTCGCGTTCAATAGCCCTTGATTTTAATCACGGGAAAATATGGAGCGGTGAATTCAAGCCCTGAATGGGCGACATACTAAAGCGAGGTGCATAGCGCCTCGCTTCATAAATACCGTAATTTTATCTCCAACTCCAAAATTATTATTTAAAAAACTATACCCATCCGGCCTCCACAGCATGGCCAAAAGCCAAAAGCCAAAAGCCAACACCTATTTTCACTTTTCCTCCCTTTTTCTTAAAAATTATTATAGTTTTGCCTTATATCTCTATAAATTAAGTGTATTATTTACACTAAGTATAAAAATAACTATGGACAAGATCATTACATTAGACGAATTTATAATCCATCACCAACAGGAATTTGACCAGTCTTCAGGCGCACTGACAGGACTTTTGAGAGATATTGGTGTGGCAGCCAAAATAATTAACCGTGAAGTCAATAAAGCAGGATTAGTAAATATCCTGGGAGTGGAAGGTTCTGAAAATGAATCCGGCGATCTTGTACAGAAATTAGATATATACTCCAATGAAAAGCTCATTGATGGTCTAAAAAATAGTGGTGACGTGTGTGGTATTGGCTCAGAAGAATTGGATGACATCATGCCTTTCAAATCTTTGGCAAACAAAGCAGCAAAATATGTGGTGCTCTTCGACCCTTTGGATGGTTCGTCAAATATCGATGTAAACGTATCTGTAGGTACGATTTTCAGTATTTATAAAAGACTTAGTCCTGAAGACCAGGATTGTAATCTACAGGACTTCCTTCAAAAAGGAACGGAGCAAGTAGCAGCGCGCTATGTACTTTATGGCACCTCGACTATCTTAGTTTATCCGACAGGAAAAGGCGTGAACGGCTTTACACTCGATCCTTCCATAGGTGAGTTCTGTCTCTCTCACCGAGACATCAAAATACCTAAAAATGGTGCATTCTATTCTGTCAATCAAGGTTACTACTTAAAGTTTGACCTTGAGATGAGACGTTACATTGACCATTGTTCTGACAACAACCTTGGCTTAAGATATATTGGTTCTATGGTTTCTGATGTGCATCGTATCTTATTCCAGGGCGGTATTTTCCTTTATCCAAACACCCGCAAATACCCACTTGGCAAACTACGCATGCAATACGAATGCAACCCGATGGCTTTCATCGTAGAACAATGCGGCGGAAAAGCAATCACTACCTCCCTCAAACGAATCCTAGACTTAGAACCATCTGAACTACACCAGAGATCTACGATAGTACTTGGTTCACCGATGATGGTAGATGAGATGAAGCAATTTGTGGAGAAATATAGTCCCATGATTTAATTTAATGAATAATGAATGATGAAAAATGAATAATCAGAGCATGCATTTTAGCTTGATCTGAGGATCAGACAATCATTGAAATTAACAACATAGAATGATCAGTGAATAATTATAGCAATATTAGCACGAAGTAATTTTTCCTCAGAGAATTTTCACTAGAAATACTAAAAGATTTAATTTCTTCCATTCTAATCCAAAAATTACCGGGAAAACTTCCCCTCTTGAGGGGTACGCAAAGCGGGGGGTGGCCTTATCATCGACCAACTTCTCTTTTCGGAATCACGCTTGCCTGCCAACAAAGGTGGGGATTAAATGGATTGCTCAGATTACACGGATTCTTAAAAAGCGAGTGTTGGAGTTACAGATAATCTTCAATCTTTGCGCCATTACCCATTACCCATTACCCATTACTCATTTTTCGTCTGAATCACGCTTGCCTGCCAACAAAGGCAATGATTTAAAGGGATTTCTCGGATTGCACGGATTTCATACAAAGGGAATTTTAGAGTTATAAATAACCTTCCATCTTCGTAATATTACCGATTACTGATTGCCGATTACCCATTACTAATCTGTCTGAATCACGGATTACACGGATTAAAGGATTACACGGATTTTATAAGTAGCAAAGTTGAAGTTAGAAGAAAATTGAAATCTTCGCGCCATTACCCATTACCCATTACCCATTAATCATCCTCACATCTCCGCCAAAATCTCCCAGCTGCTACTCCGCCATCACCCGATCACCCGATCACCCGATCACCCGATCATTCTATCCAAGTGAGATCCGCTCCGATATAAATTGCCACCTGTCCAAAGGCAGTAACTTCATTAATGATCTCAATCAAGTGTAAATAATCCCTTTTGAATTCCAGGTAGTAATCTTCGTGCTGTGCGGCAATAAGTTTTTTGAGTTTTTCGGCACGCTTGACGACATAGGTACCGAGGGTTACGAGGTCGTAGTAACTTTTACGTATTAATTTTCCTTGAGCTCTATCCAGGTAGGAGTTGAAAAGTTGGAGCGTGAGTTCTATTTCCCCGATCTTGTCTTTGGTGACTTTTAAGTGTCGGGTGATCTGACCGCTATAGTCACGGAGCCGCATCAGTACAATGCCTTGATTGAGATAACTGCCTTCGACACCGTTTACTTCATCCTCGATTTTATTGGAAATCATATTCCTGCGCTCTTCTGTCGTTTCGCCAAATTCAATCAATTGAAACTCCAGTTGCTCTGCCAGCAGCCCATCCTTACGGATCAGTCGCATCAGCAACTTGTCCTTTTCCTTGACCGGCATTTTAGTGATCTCCTTCACAAGCTCCTTTGACAATATTACTCTCGGCAT
Organism: Candidatus Brachybacter algidus; assembly: GCA_016711705.1. Taxonomy (GTDB): domain Bacteria; phylum Bacteroidota; class Bacteroidia; order Chitinophagales; family Saprospiraceae; genus Parvibacillus; species Parvibacillus algidus. The sequence continues at coordinate 131,782 of JADJSK010000002.1, forward strand.
GAATTGTATATTTTATTCCTTAAACAAAAAATGCCGTCAAAGTTCTCCACTCCGACGGCATATTTATTAATGTTGTCAGAATTTAAAATCTTCGCCATTTCTGACTTCTGATTTCTGATTTCTGACTTCTGTTTAGTATCTGTAATACTCTGGTTTAAACGGTCCTTCAACCGTTACACCGATATAATCTGCCTGATCCTTTGAAAGTACTTCCAATTCAACACCGATTTTTTCAAGGTGCAATTTGGCAACCATTTCGTCCAAATGCTTAGGCAACATGTATACTTTATTCTCGTATTTTTCTGAATTTTCCCAAAGTTCCATTTGAGCAAGAACCTGATTGGTAAATGAGTTAGACATTACGAAAGATGGGTGGCCTGTAGCGCAACCTAGGTTGACTAGGCGGCCTTCAGCAAGGATGATCACATCTTTGCCGTCGATCGTGTATTTATCTACCTGAGGTTTGATCTCTATTTTAGAGGCTCCGTGAGTTGCATTCAACCAAGCCATGTCGATCTCATTGTCGAAGTGTCCGATGTTACAAACTACCGCTTTGTCCTTCATAGCTTTGAAATGCTCGGCAGTTAGGATGTTTTTGTTACCGGTAGCAGTCACGATGATGTTCGCTTCAGAAACAGCATTCGCCATTTTCTTAACTGCAAATCCGTCCATAGCAGCTTGAAGCGCACATATTGGATCTATCTCCGTAACAATTACTCTGCAACCTGCACCCTTAAGTGAAGCAGCAGAACCTTTTCCAACGTCACCGTAACCGGCTACTACAGCTACTTTGCCGGCCATCATAAGGTCGGTAGCTCTTCTGATCGCATCTACTAAAGATTCTTTACATCCGTATTTGTTGTCAAATTTCGACTTGGTAACTGAATCATTGATGTTAATAGCAGGAAGCGGCAAAGTACCGTTCTCTACTCTTTCATATAATCTATGAACACCGGTAGTCGTCTCTTCAGAGATACCACGGATGTTAGCAGCCAGTTCAGGATATCTGTCCAAAACCATATTGGTAAGGTCACCACCATCATCCAGGATCATATTCAATGGCTGGCCATCTGAAAATGCAAACAATGTCTGCTCGATGCACCAGTCAAATTCTTCCTCATTCATACCTTTCCATGCAAATACGGGGATACCAGCCTCGGCGATTGCCGCAGCAGCATGGTCCTGTGTTGAGAAGATATTGCAAGAACTCCAGCTAACTTCTGCTCCTAGAGCAGTTAGCGTTTCGATTAATACAGCAGTTTGGATCGTCATGTGAAGACAACCGGCTACGCGTGCACCTTTAAGTGGCTTGCTGTTTCCGTATTGTTCTCTTAAGGACATAAGACCCGGCATTTCTGCTTCAGCCAGTTCCATTTCTTTTCTACCCCAAGAGGCTAATGAAATGTCTTTTACTTTGTAAGTCAATTGCTTATCTGTAACTTCCATGTATAAATTTTGATTTTTAATATTTTCGCGCAAAGGTACTAAGTAAATTACAAATCGAGAAAAAAGTTCAAATGTTTTGAAAGTTATTGGTTTTAAATGTGAAAAAGTGGGGAGGTGAGGAGGTGAGGAGGTGAGAAGGTGAGAAGGTGAGAAGGTGAGAAGGTGAGATAGCAAGAGGTAAACGGTGTTTAAAGAGCCGGGAGTATATTTAAGATTTAATGTTTCTCAAATATTTGGCCTATTGGTCAACAATTACCAACACCGAAACTTCAGTTAATTATTGTTTCTCGATTTCCGTATTTGTACGTAAATTACCTACGATTAATAATCCGGCTGTAATGAAATTACACTTTATAAAGTATCTTCCTGTTTTTGTGGTTCCACTTGTAGTTTTTTGCTCTTTGTCAGCAAACAATATTTTTTCTTTCTTTGCGCTGTTTTTTATCTTCTTTTTGGTGCCAGCCATCGAACTTTTTACTGATGGCTCTGCACGAAATTTGGATCAAATCGAGGAGATGGCGGTGAAAGAAGACAAAGTGTATGACTATCTATTATACATCATGGTGCCTCTTCAGTTCTTGTTGCTTTGGTATTTTTTAAATCAAATTGGTAACATCTATACGCCATTTTATGTGAAATTGGGAATGACGACCGCTATGGGTATTTCATGTGGAGTATTAGGTATAAATGTAGCCCATGAATTAGGCCATAGAAGTAATAGGTTTGAACAATTACTTGCCAAAACTCTATTATTAAGTTCTTTATATATGCATTTTTTTATTGAGCACAATAGAGGTCATCATAAAAATGTTGCAACAGAATTAGATCCTGCCTCCAGCAGATATGGGGAGAATGTCTATTCATTTTATTTTAGATCAATTACTGATGGCTTCCTATCAGCATGGAGATTGGAAGCAAAACGACTAAAGAAATTAAATAAAAAAGTACTGACATTTGAAAATGAAATGATACGCTTTCAAATCATACAGTTATCTCTTTGTTTTTGTGTTTTCTGGTTTTTTGGATGGGCGGTTTTATTATATTTCATTTCAGCAGCATTATTTGGGATATTAATGCTTGAGACTGTCAATTATATAGAGCATTATGGATTGACCAGACAGAAAAATGGTGATTATTTTGAAAGAACAAGACCGATGCACTCCTGGAATTCTAACCATCCGTTAGGTAGAGTGCTATTGTTAGAATTGTCCAGACACTCGGATCATCATTTTCTAGCCAGTCGAAAGTATCAGATTCTTAGGCATCACGATGACAGCCCTCAAATGCCGACAGGCTATGCAGGAATGATGATGCTAGCCTTGCTTCCGCCCATGTGGTTCAGCGTTATGAATAGAAGAATCAAGCGTCACAGGATAGAGGGTCATGGCTCATAGAAGGCAACTTACATTATTCGTAGAGCCTCCGGAAAATTTAATTATTGAAGAGATAAGGAGGCGCTATAATCCAATTCAGTTTGAATTGATCAACTGCCATGTGACACTATGCCGGGAAGATGAAATAGGTGAAATTGATAGAATTATTGAAAATTTAGATTGTTTAATCAAGAATAAGTTCATTATTACCTTTGGAAATGTAATCAAATTCTCAGATGGAAGGGGTATAATGTTGGAAGGGTATGTTGATAATTTTAGCTTTCATGAATTGAGAAATAAAGTGCTGAAAGGTGTGGTTAATAATCCGCAAAGAAAAATGCCCCACGTAACATTGATGCATCCACGCAATTCAACCTGTAATGACGAAATATTCAACGAAATTTTAAAATACAAACTTCCAAAAGAAATGTACTTTAATTCAATTAGCTTAATTGAGCAGCTGGATGGTGGTGTTTGGAAGGTCATCAAAGATTACAAATAGATTGTTAGAAATTTCCTTGGATGAACCTTTTCAGCCATTTTATATTTAGTATCGTATATTACATTGGTCTTATAAACGTCCTTCAAGTACATATTTAATTTAATTTTAATGCCATTTATTAATTTACCACGGTTTTCCTTTGTCCTTTTCTTTTTAATAAGCTGGGTTGGAGTTTCAATTGCTCAGGATTGTGATTCTTTAAAGATTTCATCTATTAGCAATCCTGGACCATATAAGGTCAAAAAGATTCTTGAAAAAGATGGGTTACGTGATGGTCCTGATTATTATGGCGCTACACTTTATTATCCTGAGGATGCGACGCCTCCATTTGCATCTATAGTAATAGTCCCCGGTTTCTGGTCATATGAACCTTCTATTCAGGCATGGGGTCCATTTCTTGCCTCGCACGGTATTGTTACTATGACTATTGGTACGAATATACTTTCAGATTTTCCGGAGCAACGCGCCTTGGCATTGCTGGATGCAGCTGAGACAATCAAGCAAGAAAATATTCGGGAATCTTCTCCTTTATATGGAAGTTTAGATCCAACCAAAATAGCCGTCAGTGGCTGGTCGATGGGTGGCGGTGGAGCTCAAATGGCTGCTGTACTAGATACCACACTTAAAGCGGTGATGGCGTTGGCGCCTTGGCAAAATACACAATTGACAGAAACTGCCTTTAATCATCCTGTTCCGACATTAATCTTTAGCGGAGAAAAGGATCCAACAGCACCAGCATCTATGCATGCCACAGCCCATTATAATTTTACACCTCAGACAACTTCAAAGTTATTATTTGAAATAAAAAACGGCAACCATTCTGTGGCCAACACACCCGAAGGTGGCAATGGCGATGTCGGTAGAATTGCAATAGCTTGGTTAAAGAATTTCCTAGTAGGTCAACCATGCTACTGTCCACTGCTGCTAGATCCGCCAGTTTCAGCATCAAAATATGTGACGAATTTACATTGTTCATCAATTGCGAGCGTATCTCGACCAGATGGAAAGGATGATTTTAGTCCACAAATATTCCCAAACCCTGTAAATAGTTCCTTGACGATAGGTGGTAAGTTTTCGGGAGATGTTCAGTATGAAATCATTTCTTTATATGGTCAGATTCTACGTCGCGGGATAATTAATGCTGAAGGGAGAACAATCAATGTATTAGATTTAACCTCAAATATTTACATCCTCAGACTTGGAAACAAGAGTTTTAAGTTTGTAAAGATCTAATTTCATTTTTAATTTCTTTTAGCTAGTGGGTATTCCTCTTAAGTGTTATTGAAGCTTATCTTTAGCGTTTATTGTGTTTGACTTATGATTTCAAATCAGAGTCTATTCGATTTAATTTATTCTGTCGAATTTAAATGGTTCTTTTCAAAGCATTTAATGCTGATTAGATACATCAAGAGAGATCAAATAGGGACTTTAATCTTTGATTAAACTTTGTGTATGGATGTAAATATAAGTTTTAATTAAATTTTAAGATTGTAACTGTAAGGAAAGGTCGCGACCTGTCCCTACAGTTACAATCTTAAAATTTGTGCACAGATGGAACTCATCCTATGATATTGCACTTTTGATTACTGATTACTGATTACTGATTACTGATTACTGATTACTGATTACTGATTACTGATTACTGATTACTGATTACTGATTACTGATTACTGATTACTGATTACTGATTACTGATTACTGATTATCCATTACCCATAATAATCGTAAGTTTAGGGAGATTTTGACTTTCCATTAAATTAATCAATTAAACATGAATACATTTTTATCCAAACTAACAATTGTTCTTTTCCTGATTTCTTTTTTGAATTTACCTGCTCAGGTGAAAACGAAGGAGCTCAAAGCAAAAGATATTCCAACAGATATCAAATATGAAGGAACGCTAAAAAAGGCAATTCAATGGGAAGATAAAGCAGGTTATCACATTGTAATTCTTGCTGAAACAGGAATATATATCAACAAGGATCTTCCACACGAATCTGAAGGACGAGATGCGGAATTATATGCATATCACTTCCTGGATGCCGAGGATCTGATCGTTCAAGTGTGGAAAGTATTTGATTATATTCATGATTGTGAACTGGATATCGAGGCTTCTTTTATTGAAAATACTTTAGGAGTTACAGATCTTAATAAAGACGAGTCTCCCGAGATATGGATCATGTACAAAAAAGTATGTCACGGTGATGTCAGTCCAAGCGAGATGAAAATTATCATGTATGAAAATGCTAAGAAATATGCGATGCGAGGCGAAAATAAAATACAATATGGCGATGATGATGCTATTGGTGGCGAATATATCCTGGATAAATCATTTGAAAAGGGACCTTCTGTTTTTAGAGCATTCGCAATTGAACTTTGGAATAAAAATATTCTTCAGAAATGGGACTGAAACAGAATATAAGAAAATTGAAAGATTAAAATTTAAACATGGAGTTTATAATTAAAAACGAATTGATTTTGCGACGACTACTATACTCTGATGCATTCATAGGGAGTTTTACAGGCATATTCGGAGTAGTATTCGCAACATTTCTAAGTAAATTGGTAGGAATAAATCACACAGTAATAGTTTTAATTTCTATAATTACTTTTTGTTATTCTATTTTAGCTTCATTACTTGCCTTTAGCAAAAAAATAGACATTAGATATACGCGTATCCTAATCCTAGCCAATTGGATTTGGTCTGTAATTAGCATCTTCTTACTTTATTTGCATTATGATAATGCAACTCTAGTAGGAAAGAGTTATTTAATTCTTCAGGTCATTGCTGTTGCAGGACTTGCATATTTGGAAGGCTCCCAAATAATCAAACAGTCTAATACACATGAAGTATAATATTGAACAATTAATAACTAAAGGAGGAACTGACAAGAGAAAAAAATTTATTTTTTTCTGGGGAAATCAGCCTGATAAATCAGGGCAAATTAGTGCTTCCTGTTTTAGTCAGTGGTGGTTATCTCGGTTCGAGGAGGAAGGTTTGTTTTATTCTTCTTCAGAACAATATATGATGGCTAAAAAAGCATTATTATTTGAAGATGTGGAAATATTTCATAGAATAATGGAAGCAAATTCACCCGCAGAGGCAAAAGACCTTGGGAGAAAAATTAGGAATTTTGATGAAAATGTGGAATGAACATAGGTACGATATTGTAGTTAAAGGCAATCTATTAAAGTTTTCTCAAAACGAAGCAATTGGTAGATTTTTGAAAAACACAAATGAAAGGATATTGGTTGAAGCAAGCCCTGTGGACCGGATTTGGGGCATAGGCCTCGCGGCAAATGATGAAAGAGTGAATGATCCAGAACAGTGGCAAGGATTAAATCTACTGGGCTTCGCACTTATGGAAGTAAGAGATATGTTATTTAATCAAATCAAATAGCATGGAAATTAGAATTCATGAATTAGAGCCCTTTCAATATTATGCTTTAATAGTCAATAACTTTAATTTAGAAATGTTGGAAGTTGTATTTTCAATTGTTGCGCATCATGAATTTTTCAAATAATCTGGAATTAAAATAAATTCAAAATATCGGAACCCTTCTCATGATATATGTCGTTTTTTTTGATTACTGATTACTGATTACTGATTACTGATTACTGATTACTGATTACTGATTACTGATTACTGATTACTGATTACTGATTACTGATTACTGATCTAATTTACGCTAAAAGAACTATCCACCCGTTTACAACCTTTATATTGAAACGCAGAAAACATGAAAAAATACAAAATAGGCATAATCGGCTACGGAGGATTTGGTAAATTTCTTCATTACTGGTGGGACAAACTGGAGAATGTAGAAATAATTGCAATTTCGGATTCCAGATATAGAGGAATTAATACGGAGAAATACAGAATTTATACTGATTGGAGATCTCTTATTATGGCGGATGACATTGATATTGTCAGCATTGTGACGCCACCTTCATTTCATGCGGAAATGGCTATGGAAGCGATGAAGGCAGGTAAATATGTCTTGTTGGAAAAACCTGTAGCTATCACAGATGAAGATGCTCTCCTCATCTCTAAAATACAAGAAGAAACGGGCATGGTCATCGCTGTCGATCATATGTTGCGCTATGATCCCATCATCCGGGTATTATCTGATTTGAGTCAAAGAGAAATATTTGGTCCACTGAGACATGCTGAGGTCAGTAATTATGCCCAGGATAATTCTTTGTCTCCTGAACATTGGTTCTGGGATGAAGCGATGTCCGGAGGCATCATGATAGAACATGGTGTTCATTTTTTTGATCTGATCAACGCAATGACTACCCAGAAAGTAGTGGAAGTACAAGGCATTTCTCATCACAGAAATAAGCACCAAAAGGATCAGGTTTCATCCCTGGTTAAATATGATGGTGGCTTGATCGCCAGTCATTATCATGCGTTTTCAGGACCGGGATTTTTTGAAAAAACTACCATAAGATTAATTTATGACCTTGCTAGAATAGAGATAGATGGTTGGGTTCCGATGGCAGGCAGGGTCAATGCCCTTGTGAATAATGCGATCAGGGAAGAATTAAAGGTACTTCCTGGTTGGAAAATTGATAGTTTGCATCATGTAGATCATCTTGAAGATGTGTCAAGGCCCGAAGGGTGGGGTGGAGAAGAGGAAGCAATTAAAAAGCAGATTAGCGTATACGGCATTAATTATGATGTAAATGAAGTCTTAACCGGAAGTTTTGAGATCGAACAAACTAAGTCAGAAGTTTATGGAAAATGTCTTCAGGATATGTTGAGTGACCTTATAGCCAAAATAGAAAATCCGGATCATGAGATAACTGCAAATTTGGAAAATGCCATCGAAAGTCTCCGCATTGCGACACTTGCTTCGAAATAAATTTTATAAAAAAGGAAGTCTGAAATAAATTTACTTAACTATTAATGTAATAAATTAACTTTACTCTCCTTGCTTTCATTGACGTAATTAATCATTATACATAATGAGAATAGTAATCCTTCTCGTTGCTTTGCTTTGCACTTTCAATGGATATTCCCAGTTTTCTCCTGAAGAAATATATAAAAGATATGAGGCTGCTAAGTCCCCAAATGAACAAACTGAGGTGCTAAACAAAGCTTTCGATGAGATGGCAGTAGGTGCCGGATCCAAAAGAATATGGAAGGCTAATCAGCTGAGAGATTACTTCAATAGAAAAGGAGATCTGTGGGGAACAGGTTATATAGAGTTGGCTATAGCACTTAGTTACAGGGTAACAGGACAGTATAGTGAAGCGTTAAAATATTCCTTGCCGGCTTTGAAAAAATTCGAAACGCTGAATGACACTTTCGCTATTATTAGTGCGCTCATACAAACGGGCTCTTCCTTTACGGAATCGCAAAATATGCAGCAAGGATTAAATTATTACAAAAAATGTAAAACAATTACGGAAGCTTTCAGGGATAAAGAATCTTACATAAATGTCCTGAATAAGGTTGCTGATTGTTACAATAAGCTAAATAAACCTGACTCCGCAATGGCAACTATTCGCCATGCAATGCATGTGGCTGAAGGCCAAAAGGACACAATTAATCTGGTGGATTATTACGCACACTTTGGAGAATCCTGGCTTGTTAAGAAGGAGCCTGATTCTGCTAAAATATATCTTTTGAATAGTTTTCAATTTGCAAACAATAGAAAAGTAAGTAATAAGGATTCTCACACTACTAATGAATATTATGCAAATATCTACAATGACCTAGCAGAAAATAACTTTCAATATCTTAATTATAATGAAGCTATAAATCAAGCCCGCAACGCAATTTCTTATGCTGATCCCGAGTATAAATCCCACCTGATGATCGCATATAAGTGGATATATCGCTCTTTTGAAAAGTTAAGTGAACTAGACAGCGTCAATAAATATTACAGAAAAAGTATGGATATTAAAGACCTATTATTCACCAGTGAGAAAAACAGTACGATCGTTTTGATGGATTTTCAAGAACAATCCAGACAGCAAGAAATTGCAGATTTAAAGATAAAGGAAGCGAAAGAAAGAAGACAAAATCTTGAGTATGCCTTAATCGCTCTTGCCATTACACTGAGTATTAGTTTCTTTTTGTTACTCACTAATCGGTTTATCATTCATGTCATGATCATTCAGGCATTTGGTGTAATGACACTATTAATAGTATTTGAATTTATAAATTTATTACTTGATCCGTTTATTGCTAGGATGACAGATGAATCTCCCGCATATATGTTGTTAGTTCTGGTGATAATTGCTGGATGCTTAGCTCCTATTCACCATCATATTGAGAAATGGGCAACTGGATATTTGATTAGAAAGAATAAAAAAATTGTGAATAAATAATTAACTCAAGTTTCGCTAGCCAAATTCTTCTTTTTTATGGATTCTAGTTTCGGCAGTTGATAAACAATGGTAGATGGCTGATGTTAGAAGGTAGACGGTATTTAGTTAATTGATTAATATTTTTCCTCTTATTTGATTTATAAGATAAAAATTACCATTAATTGATGAAAAGCCATCTAAAATCTACCTTCTACCATCTAACATTTTATTAAGAAATTAATTTTCCTTAAATTTAGACTAATTTGATTACCGAAACTTGAGTTATGGATAAACTTGGATTCTACTATAACCTTGTGCCACATTTCCATCCTTTTATTAACCTTAACTTGAACTGCTCTTAATATTGACTTAACACTGGCAAACTAATTTTGCCATCAAATTAATAAATATTAAGTCATGAAAAAAAATGTACATTTTATATTGCTTTTGATCATCGTATCATTAAGTTTAAATGCTCAACCAAACAGTAAATTTTACGAAACAGAATTTGTCGGTGCACTTAGTGGACTTCCTGCCGAAGTCTGGACACAAGGTTGGACGAATTGGAATCCTAAAAACACTGCTTATCCTGCAGTTACTGATGCAAATACCTTAGATGGTATGGCAGCTGGTCTTCCTGTAGTCGGAGAAAAAAGAATTACAAATACATTGACGTTGGACGCAAATCAAGTCTATCTTTTAAAAGGTATTATTGTCGTAGATAATGGTGGAAAGCTAGTTATTCCTGCCGGTACTATCATCAGAGCGCAAGCAGACCTCTCTACAAACCCAAAGAACTATGCTTGTATAGTGGTTGAAAGAGGCGGAAAAATCGAAGTTGATGGCAGCCTAAACAAACCTGTTGTTATTACTTCTAACAAAGAGACTGGTTCAAGAGAAAGAGGAGACTGGGGAGGCTTATTGATCGCAGGAAGAGGTACACACAACCTTGCTAATCCAAGCTATGATAATGTTCAGATGGAAGGTTTTAACAATGTTTCTTTCAGTCCAAGCCTAGCGAAATTCGGTGGAAATGATCCGAATGATAATTCGGGTTTCCTGAAATATCTTCGTATCGAGTTTCCGGGACTTGCTTTTGAAACTAATAAGGAATTAAATGGTCTCACTTTTGGAGCTGTAGGTTCAGCGACAGAAGTTGATAACGTCCAGGTTTCATTCAGTAACGATGATTCATTCGAATGGTTTGGAGGTTCTGTAAATTCAAGGCACATCATAGCATTCAAAGGTACTGATGATGATTTTGATACGGACAACGGATATAGCGGGTTAAATCAATATGGAATCGCGCTGAGAGATAGCGATTATTATGACCTTACCTATAGTTTATCGTCTGGTTCTTCTACCTCAGAAGCTTTCGAATCTGATAACGAAGCGACTGGAACTGCCGCAGTTTCTCCTTACACAAATGCTGTATTTTCAAATTTTACATTAGTAGGTCCTGTTCCTGTTGGAACGAAATATTCAGAATTGAATTCTACTGCTAAATCTGCATTTAGACGAGGTGCAAGGATCAGAAGAAATTCAAGTCTTAGAGTCGTAAATAGCATCTTCATGGGTTATAGAAACTTCGTAATGGTAGATGGTGATAGCAGTTTAAGAAATACCAATTATGATGGCATCTTACCTTTCGTCACACCAAATACAGCAGTAGACCAAAAAACAAAACAACTGTTTTTTACAAATAACTTAATTGTTAATACCAACGCTGCCTTTACAAGTGCTACAGATACGACTGCAAATGGTCTTGTAGAAGTTGCAAGAGGATCGAAATCAGGTGATAAATTAAATGCCCTTGATTCATGGATCAGACAATCTGGTCCATTAGCTAATAACATAAATCCTGTAGAGTTTACAACAGGAACTGTATTGGTTAATCCACTTGCAGCTACGACGACACCAAACTTTAATCCAGTCAATAATTCTCCCGCTTTATCAGGTGCCAACTTTGTAGATAATCCAATTCTTTCCAGCTTTATTTCAGCAACTGAAGAGATTGAAAAAGCGACAAAAGCGACAACAATCTTCCCGAATCCAATTAGACAAGGCGAGTTAAATTTTGGTCAAAATGTAGCTTCATTTGGCGTATTTGATTCAAATGCTAATCTGATACTTTCTGGTTTCAATGCAAGTTCAGTAAATATAGACAGATTGAATAATGGAATGTATTTTGTTAAATTCAACGGACAGGTTCAGAAGTTTATCGTAATAAAATAATTATCTCAAGTTTCTGGAGAAGGAAATACGTTCTGAAAGTATTGCTAATAATTGAAAAGAAATTAGAAATTAAAAGTTAGAAATTAGAATAAAACTCCGATTATAATATACATTATATGCAAGCAGTTAAAGAAATTAATAATCAAATTCAAAACTCGAGTAATTATTAATTTTTAAGATTTTCATTTTTTTTAACAGGTAAAAGTACCCGGTTAGCTAAACGAATAATTAACTAATAGGATTGGCGGCCTTCGGATTTCGAGGGCCGCTTTTTTATTGTGGCTGTCGGAGTTGAATAGAAATATTGATTTGAAAACTTCTAAATATGGTATCGAAGTTACAAACTTCGACCAGCTCGAATCATTCTGCCAAATTATACGAAAACGTCAGATTTCTTGAAGCCATCAGACGGCGTTCCTTAGTTCATTCAGGTTTATTATATTAACCTATCAGTAACTTATACCGATACTTTGCATAATTTAGATTCACAGAAATTATTAATTAAGCTTCCTTGTACCATTTTCCTTTCAACCAGAACGCAACTCTCACCAATAATATCAGAGCCGGAACTTCAACCAAAGGCCCGATCACTCCGGCGAAAGCTTGACCACTATTAATACCAAATACACCGATAGCTACAGCGATGGCAAGTTCAAAATTATTACCGGTTGCTGTAAAAGAAATTGCAGTGTTTTTAGAATAATCAGCTCCCATTTTTTTGCCAATTACAAAACTGACTAAAAACATAATTACGAAGTAAATCACTAGCGGAATTGCAATTCGGATGACATCCATAGGTATCTGAACAATAAGCTCACCTTTTAAACTGAACATCAATACAATGGTAAATAACAATGCAATTAGGGTGATAGGGGAAATAATCGGTACATATTTTGTATTAAACCATTCTATGCCTTTCCATCGGATCAATGCATATCTACTTACAATTCCTGCGATAAAAGGAATACCGAGATAGATCATTACGCTTTCAGCAATCTGGCCAATTGTTATATTTATTTCCATACCTTTTATTCCAAAATACGGGGGTAAAACTGTGATAAATAGCCAGGCATAAACACTATAAAAAAGAATTTGGAAGATACTGTTTAGTGCAATTAATCCTGCGGCATATTCTCTATTTCCTTCGGCTAGCTCATTCCAAACAACAACCATGGCAATGCATCTGGCTATTCCAATTAGAATCAGCCCGGTCATGTATTCCGGTTGATCTCTGAAAAAAATAACTGCTAACAAAAACATCAATATTGGGCCAATTACCCAGTTGAGCAACAAAGAAATGCTTAATATTCTGGTATTTTTAAATACCTCACCCATATTTTCATACCGCACCTTTGCCAAAGGGGGATACATCATTAGGATCAAACCAATAGCAAGTGGAATATTAGTCGTTCCGCTAGAAAAAGAATTAATAAAGCCCGAGGAATCAGGTAAAAAATACCCTATTCCAACTCCAATAAACATAGCGAGAAATATCCAAAGGGTAAGATATCTGTCTAAGAAACTGAGTTTTTTCCTTTCTTGGGCAGGTGCACAATTATTGGCAAGCATACTTATTTTTGTTTTACGCAATCAGGTGTAGAAGTGCTGCAACATGGTTTTTCTGTAGTTGTTACTTCAGCTGCTTCATCGACGGGCATAATAATTTTATTATTAACTCCGGCTACTTTTACTTCTTTGACAGGTACCGATTTTTCTTCACTGCAACATGGGACTTTTTCATTAGAACCAAAAGATGCAAATGCAGTTGCTGTCTCAGTTGTACACTTACCTGACGCAGAAGTACTACAAGAAGATGCTGCCGAAGATGAATGATTTGCCTGAAATTTTTGATATTCAAAAAAGCTAAAAAACCCGATACTTGCCACAAGTCCTGTCCAAAAAATAGCTTTCGATACTTTAGTATTCATACTAGGTTTGGCAGTATCACATCCACAATCTGTGTCACATGCAGGAGCAAACTTTGGCAATACATAGATTTTATAATAAGATGCAGTAAATGATACGGCACTCAAGGCTATAAGCAACGGCACTGCAGCATCCATCCATGGAGACGAAGCAAAACCTGCCGCAGATACACCAAATAAGGATGCTACAGGACTGGCACAAACACCAACGCAAGCACCACTTTTACAACAAGCGAATAAAAGCGGAGCACCTGAACTGACACTCCCGGTTATAGAGGTCCAAATAGATTTAATTTTACTCATAAACTTGACTTTTTATTTTTGAAAAAACATATAAACATTCCATAGCGATTTGATTACTTCTTTCCAGATACTTCTCCTTCTGAAGACATGTATCGTCATAAGATTTAGGGTCATTGTAGGTAGTACTTATGCGAAGATCACATCCCGGTATAAAGGGACAGTTTTCATCCGCATCAGAACAGGTCATTACAGCAATAAAATTAGTCGTGGGATTTTCAATATTGTCAAATGTTTTTGAAAAACAATTGATGAAATTCTCATTATCAAAATGAACAGCATATACTGGATTTGACTTAAAGTCTTCCATCTTTTGTACATTGAATCCTGAATCTTCTAATGCTGCAATTGCATTAGGATGGAAGGCTGTTGATTCAGTTCCTCCAGAGAAAGTAGTTACGTTTTCTATATTATAGTAATGTGCTGCCACTGCTGCCCACACTTGCCCAAAGTGACTTCTTCTAGAATTATGGGTGCAAATATAAACTAGTTGTACTTGAATTTTTTTGAGATATTTATCCCTAATGTGTAAGGACAACTTATCTAAAAGCATTTTACGTTGCTCCGAAATTTCTGAAAAATTTGCAGCCAATGCATTACAGCGGTCAACAATATCTGTATACATTTAATTAATATTCATTTATGCAATATTATTTAAGATAATTTCAATTTCTGTTATTTAATTTCATCTTTTTACTTCAATTCTATCTGAATAAGACTAGCAACAACCGCCTCCCGGAGTGCAGCTGCTTGCTGAATCTACACTTAATTGCAACAATTGCTCTTTTGCAGGAATTCCACAAGCATCCATTGCAAGACAATCCGTATTTTTAGATACCAGCATAAAGTTTTCGCCATTAAAATCTAAATCATATTTTCCTATTGTTTGCCCCTGATATTCAACTTCAATTTCATGATCACCGATGCCAAGTTTTTCCTCGGATAATTGAATGATCTTTAATAATTTACCGGGCTTTAATCTGTGTTCGAAATCATTTGCATTCCATAATTGAAAGTTAACAACCTTTTCATGCCGAATGACTCCACCGCAATCAATAAAGTCCTTAGTGATCATACCGACCTCGGTGACATGGAAATGCTCCGGTACAAAGCTTCCATCACTTAACTGGAATTCGACATTGTCCAAATTGGTTAAAATGTCCTTAATTTCTGATAATTTCATTTTTAGAGTTTTTAATTATGTCAAAAAAATTTAGTTGTATGTGGATTATTAGCAACAACTTGAATCTTTGCTTTTAATTTTCTCAATAGCATTATCAAAGTATGAGGCTATTTTTTGCAATGCATTTTCTTCAATGCAATAGCAAATAGTTTTTCCTTCGATATTTCCTTTGATTATTCCTGCCCCTTTTAATTCCTTCAGGTGCAGTGAAATAGTTGGTTGAGCTAGATTAATTTCATCCACGATGTCATTACAAATGCATCCATCCACTTTTAGTAGATATTCCAGAATAGCTATTCTGGCGGGATGGCCTAAGACCTTAAGCATTGACGCCGTTTCATTTTGACTGTCTGTAAATATATCTGATCTTGTAGCACCCATGACTTATATTTTTATATTGCAATATTACAATATGTTTTCAATACGAAATACATTTTATCCAAATTTGTTTCAAATTATTTTTGAATTATAGAAATAGTTCGCCTGTAATGTGGTCAGCTACTAGCTTTCCGTTCAGACTGAGAGTGTATATATCATTATGTAAGATGATGTCACCTGAGGTGATAAAGGGGTGTGATTCTGTTAAAAAATGTTCAACATACAATGGATCGATTTTTGAAACATCGGACAGTGAAACTCCCCATTTCGTTCTCAATCTGGTTAGAATTAATTCATTATAAGCAGTTTTTTCATCGATAATTTCTTCAGTTTGAGGTAAAATCCTCAACTCAATTGACTTAATATATTGAGCATTGTTCGCCACATTCCAATATCGTTTACCATCATAAAATGAATGAGCGGAAGGGCCAATCCCTATGTAAGCAATACCTTTCCAGTAATTACCATTGTGAATAGCATTAAAGTCAGGGAGAGAATAATTGGATATTTCATAATGTTCATATCCATTTTTGACAAGAAATTCAGAAATCATGATGAATTGATCAGCAGCATGTTCAGAATCCGGCATTTTGTCCAAACCAAGTTTTACACTTTTGAGCAAAGGAGTTTTATCCTCAACGGTTAAACTATATGCCGAAACATGTTTTACCTTCCAATTATTTAGTAGATCGAGATTGTATTTTAATTTTTCATTCGTGAGAAGTTCGTAACCAAAGATCAGGTCGACAGAGAGGTTTTTGAATCCATGCTTGTATGCTAGTGGTATACATTCCATCGCCTGTCTTACATCATGGACTCTTCCCATCCATGCAAGATCATCCGCGTGAAAAGACTGGACACCAATACTCAATCTATTGATTGGCGTATCTTTTAATCCTATTAAATATGCTTCAGTTAAGTCATCCGGATTGGCTTCCATTGTGATTTCTGTAACTTCACTTAGGTCATAATTTTCCCCTATTATTTCAAATAAATGATTTATTTCATCCGCATTTAATAGGGATGGAGTGCCACCTCCGAAATAAATTGTTTGAAGTTTTTTTGTGCTAAATAATTTTCCAGACAACTCTATTTCTTTTGAGAGTGCAGCAAGTAAATTAGGCTTGTGCGCAAGGGATGTCGTAAAATGGAAATTACAATATTTACAGGCTTTCTTACAGAAGGGAATGTGGAGGTATAATCCTCCCTCGAAATTATTCAAGTTCATCTCCAATGTCGTCTAAGCTGATCTCTTTAGTGCTCGCCAAACCATCCAAATATTCGAGTTGCTCATAGAAACCTTCACCGAATTTTCTAATTAATGCAGCTTTGACGAATTTATATAATTGTATTTTATCAGCACCTATCTGATCACATGAATTGGAGCAAATGCTCCACCGATCATAATTCAAGGCATAATCAAAACCGCCCTTATTTTTCAAAACCCTTACCGGATATAAGTGACAACTGATAGGCTTATAGAAATCTATCACTCAATCTTTGTATGCTTGCTCTATGCCGCAACCAGCGATGCCAAGTTCATTTTTGGTCATAAATACACATGCCCCATTCGGCATCAATGAAGTACCAAAATCATCCATTCCTTCGAAAAATGTGGAAGTGCCTTTCTGGCGGATCATTTCGTTTGATTCATCTGAAAGATAGGGAGCAACTTTATCTTTGATGGAATCTAGGATATCAAGTTCATCAAATTCAAGCGGAGCACCAAAGTCTCCTTCCCAGCAGCATGCGCCTTTACAAGACTTGAGATTGCAGGCAAAGTGCTCTTTTACAACATCATCACTCACCAGCATGTCATCCACCATCAACATAATAACAAAGATTTAGGGTGCAAAGGTAAGGAATTCAGTTAAATAGTAGAATAGTTAACCAGTAGAATAGTTAACCATTAGAATAGTATTATAGTTAACCAGTGTACCGGTGGATAGTGCACCAGTTCAATAGCCGGTAACCCCAAAAAAAATGTAGATACAATGCTTGTCGTTTTCCGAAAAAGTTTGGATACTTTAAGTTGACAAGTAATATACTTGACAAGTATTAGAGTTAACGAACATACCGTTAACTAGAAAGTTTAGCTTTCATATTAATAAAGTTTCAACAAGCAATTCTAGTGTCATGTAATTTAAAAATGGCTTCTGTAGGGACAGGTCGCGACCTTTCTCTACAGAAGCCATTTTTAAATTACTCTAATACTATCCACTCTAATACTATTATACTCTAATACTATAATCCTAGCTTTGTCTGAATAGTATCGTACTTAGGTAAAAATAGTATTAGTGATTTGAGGCATTTAAAATAATTTTGTATTTCAATTTTATTTTAGAATTCATCGATTTTAATATGAAATATTTAATACATTTTTTGTTGTTTCTTTTGCTCAATTCTTGTTCGAAAAAGGAAATAGAAATAGTTATAGATCCGGTAGAAATTCGGAATATGATGGTGGATAAAAATGCTACAGATGAGACTACAGCTTTGTTTTACAATCTTAAAACTTTTGCAAAAACGAATTTTGCTATCGGGCAGCAGGACGCATTCAACCATTTTTACCAAAATATTTCAGGGCCTTCTGACATCAAAAAGAATACAGGGAAAGATGTTGCAATGATTGGTTTGGATTTTTCATTCATCAATGATGATTTGAACACTGGTCAGCCGGAAAATTGGTTCTATCAACAAGAAATTAAGATCAGGCAAGACGCAATTAAAGCATATGATCAGGGTAGTTTTGTTACCTTCTGTTGGCACTTCAGAGAGCCATACAAAGGACTCGATTTTTACACAGACAAAATGGATGATTTTACCAAACAAAATGCATTCAAAAGTATTTTGCCGGGCGGTGAAAATCATGAATATTACAAAAAGAAGCTAGATAAAATCGCAGATTTTACAACTAATCTTCATGGAAGCGATGGCAAACAAATACCAATCATCTTCAGGCCTTTTCACGAATTCGATGGAAGCTGGTTCTGGTGGGGAGCCGACTATTGTACTTCTGCAGAATACAAATCAATGTATACATTTACCGTAGAATATTTGCGGGATACAAAAGGTGTTCACAATATTATTTATGCTTTTTCTCCGGACAATAGGTTCTTTACAATACCCGACTATTTGTATAGATATCCCGGAGACAGTTATGTGGATGTGCTTGGAATGGACAACTATGGCGATTTTGATAATCAAGGTGACGCTGGTGTTGAAAGAGCAAACAATAAGTTGAAAATAATCTCGGATCTGGCAAGACAACGTAATAAAATTGCAGCTTTGACAGAGACCGGTTATCAAATAACAGAAAGCAGAGCGCCTCAAATTCAATTTTTTTCTTCCAAAATATACAAGGCACTCACAAATCAAAACATCGAAATAGCATATGTTCAGTTCTGGGGTAACAGCGAAAAAGCATACTTCGTCCCTGCAGCCAACCTTCCCGACTCTCAGGATTTTATTGATTTTATAAATCAACCAAGAGCGGCATTATTGGATGATTTAACTGATATTTACAGGATTAATAAATAAACCAAAGATTAATTGAGTGGATAGAAGGCATTTTATACAAAACAGTAGTTACGCATTGGGCGCTTTGCTATTTAGCGAAGTAGTTCCAAATGGCTTATTCTCTAATACTGAGAAGACCTTAATCACATATCCCGACAGCGTTTCGGCTATCCTCGGGGAACAAGTGGTACAATTAAAAGGTTCAGGCGCAAAATGGATCTACAATAACCTGACTGTTACTTTGGAAAAAAGTAAAACAGGCATACAGGTGTTTATTCGAAGCCCAAATGTTAGTTTAGAAAAAGTAATACTTAATTGGATTACACCTGATAAGACAAAATCAACTGTGCTGAATGACCACTGGGAAAGAACATATGGAGACATTTCTTGGCATCCAACAAAGTCAGAAGAAATGCTTCCTTGGTATTTCATGGAAATTGAAGGGGATGAAACTTTTGGCTTTGGAGTAAAGACAGGGACGAATAGTTTCTGTTCGTGGAATATTGGTATAAATAATTTAGCCTTACATCTCGATACAAGATCAGGTGGTAATGGTGTGAAACTGGGTGATCGAAAGCTAAAGGCCGCCGAAATAGTGACTATAAGTAGTAATACAGGGGAAACTGTTTTCCAAACGACACAAAGATTTATGGGCCTTATGTGTCCGGTGGCAAGAATGCCTGCAGATCCTGTCTACGGTATAAATGATTGGTATTTCAGCTATGGAAATAATTCAGAAAAATTAATTCTCGAGCACACATCTTTGATGTCGCCAATGGCTGAAGGTTTGAATAACAAACCCTTTTCTGTTATTGATGCCGGATGGTTTGCCACTTCACCATATCATCCTGATGACAGAAGCTGGGGTAATGTGGGAAAGAGTAATGAATTTTTTCCGGACATGGCGGGACTAGCGAGTAAAATAAGAGATCTAGGAATGCGTCCGGGACTTTGGACACGACCTTTATGTGGAAAGGAATCAGACAATAAAAATTTATTCCTGCCTATTAATAGTGGAAATACTCCAAATATGCCTGTCCTCGATCCCAGTATTCCCGAAAACCTGGAGACTATTGCAGGCTATTTTAAACTATATAACGAGTGGAATTATGATTTGGTGAAATTTGATTATACCACCTTTGACATCTTTGGTAATTGGGGTTTCCAAATGATGCAAAAAGGTGCATTGACTCAAAAAGGTTGGCATATGAATGATGTGACAAAAACAAATGCAGAAATAATTTTGGGACTTTATAAAACAATTAAAAAAGCAGCGGGAAATACCTATATAATCGCTTGTAATACTTTTAGCCATCTTTCCGCAGGAATTTTCGAAATATCAAGAATAGGCGATGACACTTCGGGAAATGAATGGGATCGCACACTCAAGATGGGAGTCAACACGCTTGCCTTCCGCGGACTTCAACATGGCAAATTCTATGCTTCAGACGCAGACTGTGTAGGACTTACCACGAAAGTCCCTTGGGAGAAAAATAAACAATGGATGGAATTAGTTGCTAAAAGTGGTACGCCATTATTCATTTCTGCTCAACCCGATGCCATAGGCAGTGAACAAAAAGAGACCATCAAAAAATGTTTTGAATTAGCATCAAAAAAACTCCCAGTTGGTGAGCCTTTGGATTGGTTGACAAATGCTTTTCCTAATAATTGGAAGTTAAATGGAAAGAATGAATCATTTAATTGGTAAATTATTTAATGTTTGGCATTTGGAGTTTGAACATCAGTTACAATATATAATTCTCCAAATTAAAATTTAATTAAAATCGCCAACTCTATTACTGGAAGAATTAATTAAAAAGTAATTAGTTTAAATATGAAGAAAATTCTATTAAAAGGTGCGATCACTTATTTTTTAATTTTGCTAATGGCGTCTATATGCCATGCACAATCTGTTAAAGATGCAGGGCAATTAAGAGTCATCGGAACTCAATTATCAGATCAACGTGGAAATGCAATAGCATTGCACGGTGCCAGTTTGGGCTGGAGTTGTTTTCACCCAAGATTTTACACTGAAGGAACAGTTAAATGGCTTAAAAAAGACTGGAATTGCACAATAATAAGGGCTGCAATGGGTGTAGAGCCCAAAAAAGGGTATTTGGAAGACAAACATACGTCTGAAGCTTTAATTACAGCAGTGGTTGATGCCGCCATCAAAGCAGATTTGTATGTAATCATTGATTGGCATAGCCATAATATTAGGACGGAAGGGGCAGTAGATTTCTTTGACAGAATGTCGAAAAAATACAATAAATACCCACATGTCATTTACGAAATATTCAATGAACCTGAGCGAATTGAATGGTCAGAAGTGAAAGCATATTCGGAAAAACTTATCAAAACGATCCGAACCAACGACCCTGACAATATTATTCTTGTAGGATGCCCGCATTGGGATCAGGACATAGATAAAGTGGCTGCGGATCCTATTAAAAATGTAACAAATGTCATGTACACTATGCATTTTTATGCTGGGACACATAAAAAATGGTTACGTGACAGAACGGATGAAGCCATGCAAAAAGGAATCCCGGTTTTTATATCCGAATGTGCCGGAGTGGAGGCCACGGGCGATGGCCCGCTTGATCTGGCTGAATGGCATGCGTATGTCGAATGGATGGATAAACACAAATTAAGTTGGCTCACCTGGTCAGTTTCTGATAAGAATGAAACCTGCTCCATGTTAAATACCACAGCATCTTCAAAAGGTAATTGGAAGAAAGAAGATCTAAAAGAATCAGGTATTCGCACCAGAAACTACCTCAGAAATTATGACAGTGGAGGAAGTAAAAAGAACATTTTCGAATGTAAGGGTCGTGTTGAGAAATTATCAGATTCAGAAGTAATTTTAATTGGTTCAGCTTCGTCGGTTAGTTTTAAAATAACAGGAAACAAATGTGATATCAATCTAAAAAGCTTGGACAATCATCACAATTGGGTTTCAATAGAAGTCGATGGAATCTATAAAGGTAGAGTGAAAGTAGAAGTAGGGGAGGCAAGAAATTATCCAATTTCAATTGCAAATAAAAATGAATCTTTGCAATTAAATTCAGATACAGTCAGTCATATTATCACTATTTACAAGGCTACTGAAGCAAGTAATGGAGGAGTTTTATTTAATGGGGATGATTTAATTACTGAAGAATTAGCTCCACAAACAATAAAGAAGAAAATTGAATTTATAGGGAATTCTATTACTTGTGGATATGGTGCTGATGAAACTGAAATCACTTGTGGTAAAGGAGAATGGTACGACCAGCACAATGCATATCTTGGCTATGGCCCCATTGTTTCCCGGATGATGAATGTTGACTATTTGCTTAGTTCAGTTTCCGGAATTGGCATGTATCGCAATTGGAATAATGAAAATCAGGAAGAAGCAAATATGCCTGACGTTTATCAAAATTTATATTTAGATAAAAATGTAAATAAGCCATTTTCCAATGATTATCAACCTGATCTTGTTAGCATTTGTCTCGGTACAAATGATCTTTCAGAAGGAGATGGAATAAAAAATCGAGTTACATTTAATGAAGATAAATTCATTTCTAATTATATTGAATTTGTCAAAATGATTTACAAAAAATATCCTGATACGCGCATTATTTTGTTGTCTAGCCCTATGCTATCAGGAGAGAAAAATCAACTTTTAATTAATTGTTTGAATAAAATAAAGGCTGAATTTAACACAGATTCAACTCTTAAAGCTATAGAGATATTTCAATTCAAACCTATGATTCCTGCTGGGTGTGATTATCATCCAAGTGCGGAGGACCATGCAAAGATGGCGGAGGAGTTTGAGCCATTTATTAGGAAAATGCTGGAATAAGGGACTAAAGTCATTTCACTTCTTGTTTCATATTTGTTGATTAAATCCGTTGACTAAAGTCAACGGCAATCTATCTTGAGCAATTCATTATTTAGATTTAATCAAGGAATAATTTGCCGTCGGTTTTAACCGACGGACCAAGAAATACACTCCACTTCCAACTTTAGTCGTCTTTAAAATTTGCTCGACCTAACTGCTTTAGCTGTTCAAGATATTAGGGACTAAAGTCCGAGTTAAGCAACACTTTGGTCCGTTGACTGAAGTCAACGGCAAGCTATCAATAGCAATTTATTATTAAATTATATCAAAAAAAAATGTCATCAGCTCTCACCAATGACATTTTTTTCTCTCTATTAATTTCTTTTTAAAAAAACAACGTCGCACTCAACCTTGCAAAAAACGGAGTGCCAGGCGTAAAATGTATCTCTGATATTGCTTCCGGTTCATCTTGCAATCTACTTTCTGTGTCAAATTGTGTTTCCTTCCATTTTGTATTAAATACATTCTGGATAGCAATTCCTATTTCAAATCTTTTAGTAGTATAATTAACCGAAGCATCAGTGATAAAATAACCTTTCGCCTCTACAGAATTGTCTTCATTTGCCGGGCGGTCACCCATGTATCTATATCTTAGACTGCCATTCCATCCAACTTGTGTTTTATATGAAATACCACCGGTACTCGTAAAAGTTGGAGCCAAAGGAAGATAATTCGCTCCTTCAGGTTCTCCTAATGCTCTTGGTTTTGTAAAATTCAAATCCGCATCTACGTAGAAGTTCTTAAAAGGTTCATATCTTAATGATAAATCATAGCCATATCTTTGCGTTTCACCACTTGGCTCTACAACACCTTCATCACCTACATATACAAATTCCTGTTTCAAATATAGATACCAAACTGCTGTTTGTACCACTACTTTATCACCTAATTTTACCAATGTACCTAAGTCACTTCCCCATGTAGGAGTCACTACTTCTTTACCGTTTTGCAACACGGCAACTCTTGTATCATTGCTATGGAATCCCTTACCGTTGTATAGATACAATTGCCATTTTTCATTGACTTTATAATTAAAATTCAACTTCGGACTTACGATGAAAGAATTTGATTTTAGCTTAAGATCATTCTGTAAGTGATCCGTATATTGATTAGTAAAATAATCCAACCTTGCTCCAATTGATATATCCAAGCCTCCTCTTAATTTGATTGACTGTGTCGTCCACAATGCAGGATTTACTTCTATAATATCTCCTTTTTTAATAGGATCTAAAAGCTCTGTTCTTTCCTTTGTATGTGACAATTCGATATTGTCCACCATGTCAGCTCTGACTTGTACACCAATTGCAGACTCTGCATTTAAATTGCCAAGATTATAAGCATGCAAATATTTTGTATTTAAACCTACAATATCTCTTGATTCCTTTTGTTTGATCTGATCTCCATTAAGAGAGTCATTTTTAAAAAAAGTAAAATTGGAATATAATTCAAATGCATATTTGGTGTAAAAAAGCTGATTCGTCAATGTTGCTCCATTATTTAATTTTGTAGATAATTCTACATTCGCATTATATCTGCTGGTCTGACCACCTTCTTTATCATCAATCGCACCATAGAATCCTATTGAACCATTTTCCACCGCCCTGTCAGGGATTTGTCCACTTGCATCCCATGATGAGGTGAAACCACTTCCTGTCACTGACAAATAATTATTGTCATTTATTTTAGTTCTGAATTTGGCCATGCCATTGAACCTTTGGAAATTCTGTGGACTATCGAAGAAACCTTTTGTATATGACCCTTCTCCAGCGACGAATAAAGTTTGATTAGAGTTGGCAGGATCTAAAAGATTTGCACCTAATATACCTCTAAATGTATTGAACTGACCTGCTTCGACTTTCACAAAGTTATTATCAAGGAAGTTCTTAGTTTTAAATTCGACATAACCTGCAGTAGCAAGATTGCCATGTTCTGCGAAATAGGGACCTTTATTAAAATTAACTTTATCTATTAATTCAGGTATAACAAAATGCAGATCAGCATATCCTTGTCCATGAGCATGACTCACCATATTAACCGGCATACCATCCACAGCGACCTGTATATCTGTGCCGTGATCAATATCGAATCCTCTTAAAAAGATCTGCTCCGCCTTTCCTCCACCAGCGTGTTGACCGATAAAAAGACCAGGTACCATACGTAGTACTTCCTGGCTATTTACGATAGGTCGCAAATGAATATCAAGGTCTGATATCGTTTTAAATATACCTGACTGTGCAGAAGCCCTTATTTCTACTTCAGCAAGACTGGTGATTTTTTGAGTTAAATAAACAGTTGCAATCCCAGCATCAAAAGTAAGTGATGAAAGATCGATAGACATTCCTTCATATCCTATTCCAGAGATCAAGATAGTGGATATCTGTTGCTTCAAATTGTCAAGTCTGATATATCCGGCCGGATCCACATCCATTAAATACTGACCATCCCCTGACAGCACTATTACATCAAGAACAGGCTTTTTTGTCTCGGAACTTTTAAGATAAATACCCCGAGTTGCATTTTGCGCGAATGCTCCGAAAGAGCAGGTTAATAGCAAAATAATTAGTAAATTTAATTTCATGATATTTAAATATTTAATAGATTTTCAAATTTAGAAAAAAATACGCTCTACAGTCCAGTAAGAAGCTATTAATATAATTATTATTGACATTGGGATTACCACTCTTTTCCTATACACTATAGGATGAGCTTTAAATAATCTTATTATGATGGTTAGTAATAATATTATAGACAATTGTGCCATTTCTACACCGATATTAAATCCAACCAACGCCTTTACAAAATCAACTTTAGGAAGGTTTAAACTGGTCAATGCACTTGCGAATCCCATACCGTGCACTAATCCGAATAGAAATATTAAAATAATTCTTCCCGGTTTTACTTTATCGACAAATAGATTTTCTGCAGCAAGAAAAACGATGGACATAGCGATCAATGCTTCAACCCATTTGGTCGGTGGATCAATGATATCAAACATTACCAGTCCCAATGTAATGGTGTGCGCCAAAGTAAACATGGATGCCTGGAGAATGACTTTCTTAGTCGAAGTGCTTAGGAAAAATATACAGAGGATAAACAGAATATGATCCAGCCCCAGGGGAATAATGTGCCTTACACCTTCCCAAATATAAAATCCAAAAGAATTGGATTCTTGTTCGAGAACGTAGTCTATCGTGTGTGCCTGCATTGTAAACATACCAATACAGAGACAGAGAAGAAGTATATATCTTTTCAACATGTCTAATTTATATTTGCACTTTACTTACGAATGAAATTAACGTTTGGTTTTCATAAAAATAAAAAAGGGGAAACTGTTTAAAACAGCTGCCCCCCAATACGTGTAAAATATTCAAAAAATGAAATTTCAGAATTAATTTACCATTATTTTTGGATCTATATATTTCGAAATAGCAAGTGCCTCTTTTTTAAGTTCTTCAGCTTTTGCAGAGTTACCTGCTTTTGAATTGATGAGACTTGCTTTGTAAAGCATATCAGCGCTTTTTATTTTAGTAGTAAATACCTTATCTGAATAAACCATTGCTGATTTGTAATCTCCCTTCTTATAATTTATCCATGCCATCAAATCATTTGCATCTATATTATCAGGACGAATATCATAATCTTTCTTAGCATATTCAAGTGCTTTATCATACTGTTTAGCATCCATATAAGCCATTGCAAATTCTCTCGCGGCATTGTGACTGATATTGCCAACAACTGGTTTATTTTGAGCCTCAGCCAACAATTTTATCACATCAGAAAATACTTTATCCGCCTTATCTTGTTCTCCATTTAATTCATATAATTCACCTAAGAATGATACAAAAGCCGCTTCACTCATTTGTGTAATTGCTTTTTTTGCATGAACAATAGCAGATGGATAGTTTTTATTTAATTTATCGACTCTGGCAAGACCCATTTCTGCATGTGGATAATCCGGTCTGAATGAAAGTGATTGTTGATATAATGCAGCAGCTTCATTGATTTTTCCTGTGTATAAATAAAGGTCGGCCAAATGAATTCTGGTCCACTCTGTATTTTCATTACCAGGTATTCCTGCTTCCAGTGCCATCTTCATAGCATCTATAGCGGCTTGATTGTCACCATATATCTGTCTTAAATAAGATGCTCTTGAATAAGAACGCAAATCAGGACGAATGCTCAACATTTTATCACAATAAGCCACGGCTTCTTTATACTGACCTAGTTCTACACTTGCATCTACCAGTGCACCATAAAGACCTGCATTGACAGGATTGATCTTAATGCCTTCAAGTGCCATTTTACGACCTTCTTCGAATTGATGCATATTGAGGTAAACTGCAGATTTGAGACTATATGACTCTAGCTTACTATTGACATCCGATGCAGGATTATTGATCACTTTGTCCAGCATTTGAACTGCGGCATGATTGTAATAGTCTGCATTCCCGGTGATCCTACATTCTGTAATATAGATGGATGCCAAGGCAATGTAGGCTTTTGCATCAAAACCTTTTTCTTTGAGGGTATTTACAGATTCCTGATATTTATTACGGAGCATATCATACTCCTCTTTTCCTTCTTTGTCATTTTTCCTTGGCAATAATGCCGCAATAGATTCTTCGTCACTTATTTTTATTTCTAGATTACTTCCCTCACCTCTACTTTGAGTGCAAGAAGAAAAAGAAATAGTAGTGATTGTAAAAAGGAAAAATATAAGTGATAAATAGTGTAATTTTTTCATTGTTTTTGTGAATTATATTTTTTAAAAATGGGGTCATCCTTTAAAGTGAATGACCCCTGGAATTAACTGTTATCTATCAATTTTTGTCACTTTGACACTTTGGATCATTTTGTCATTCAACTGAATGTTAGCGAAGTAAGTACCTGATGGTAATTTACTTTGTTTGAATCTAGAAGTGTATTCACCCGGAGATTTAACACCTTCATTAATAGTCTGAATTACTCTACCTGAGATATCAACCAAATTAATTCTGATTGTACCGCTTTGAGCAAGTTTGTACTTAACGTTCAACTCTGCAGTAAATGGACTAGGATATGCGTTCAACATTACTTTTGGTGTATTAAGACCAAGATTTTTAGTGGCTAATACATCTCCTGCATAGCTATCTCCTTTGAAACTCTCCCATGGAGCAGCTACGAAAGGAAAACATGCCTGGAATGGCTTATCATTCTTAGTTACACCTGCGTTGAAGCTCAATACACTCACTAGATTTGGAGTTACAGGGCTTTCACCTTCTACATAATCATCATACCACAGACCTATTGCTGCAAGAGCAACACCAGATACTGCTTGTAATTCGATAGTCGTAACATCATCTTCCAGTCTTCTTCCATTAGGAAATCCATCCATGTTTGGAATAAACTGAATGTCAGTAGTGCCATTAAATTTAGGATCAGTAAGACCCAATACTGCTGCGTTCACTATACCCAAAGAGCTGAAATTAGGATCATCTCTCGGTGTAGCAGGAACAGCCATATTTAATCTCAACATGTCACCCAATGAAGGAAGAAAGTTGTTGATAAATGGTTTGCCAGCTGCTAGTGGATTACCATTTTTGCCTGTAGCTAATTGGTAAGGAGCTAAGTTTGGAACACCAGTATAAAATATTGGTAAAAGATCCACTGCACGAGGGCTGTGATCATCCGGAAGTAAAATTGTACCAAACAAAGCATCATCCAATGCAGTTCCGGCTAATGCAGGATTGCCTTTCAAAGGAAATAAGCCTGGTTGTCCATTTCTAAAGTCAAAAGCACCAAGTGATTTTGATTGGATTCTCAAAGCAGATAGACCTGGTACGGCACCACCGAATTGTGAATCATCCATGTAAAGAGCTAGCTCAGGATTCGTAAAGTATGGAGCGAATTGAATATCATCACCGTAAGGTGTAACTATGTTCCATAAGTCTTTTGATCCGATTGGAATAATCGCTTCATTAGTCAAAGGCATTCCAAGTCTTGAAACCTGGATCCAGTTGCCTGAAGTAGTTGGTTCTGTTCCATCAGCACTCAATACTGTCATCGCAGGACGGCTAGAAGAAGCCCATACACCAATCACAAATTCAGGATCAAGGATGCTTGCTGCTTTGTCAACTGTCTTACCATCTTTCTGAAGATTTTCAATCGGAACTTCGATTACGATTGAATGGCAATTAAATTTAGCCACTCCATCTCTCGCTTCACCTTCTTTTCTGAACCCACCAGCATCGAATATACCTCCTAGGTCAACAAAAAATGGATCGTCAACAGGACCGCAGAATACTTTTTCACCGGTGGTTGCTTCAGAAACTGCTGCTGCCATTAGAGCACTGTATGTAGTGCCAAGACCTACTGTAGAATTCTCGATAGAGCGTGGACCGATATTCGGTGGAGGTACTACTCCATTGATGATGATCGGTGTAAATGTTACACCTGCATCAGTACTTTTTTCACAAGTATAGGTTGTTTTAACATTCTGTAAACCTAATCTGATATTGAAGAAAGTAGAAGGATCTTCATCTATTCTACTGAAAGTGAATCTGTATGTGACTTCGTCACCAAGTTTAGAAGCGTCATTGTCGACGTGGATCTCATATCTGATATTCTGACCGAAAGTGTACCAATTTGGTCCACCTGCAGGATGCTCGAATGGAATGTAATTTGCAACCAAGATGATTGAATTAGTATTACATGGACTTCTGAAAGCATATACATCCGTATTATCCGCTAATGCATCATAAGAGATTAATGGTGCTTCTCTGTGCGAGGAAGCTAGTAAAGAATTATTCAGGATCAAGCACATGAATATGCCCAATAATGAAGTATATATTAATTTTTTCATTGAAAATTTATTTTATTATTTCAGTTTAACACTTGTTGTAAATTCAACTTTGGTCAATTATGAAATATATTAATTAAACTAATTTCTGTTTTTAAAATCTGTCCTGAAGTGTGTAATCGTAACCTCTCCATGGAATCTGAACATATGGGAAAGATTTCTTGAAAGGAACATCATTTTTAGTAGGTCCTGCTGTAAAGCTTAATACACTTACTAAATGAGGAGTCACAGGACTAGGATCGCCAGGTACATAATCATCATACCAAAGTCCGATAGCTGCAAGAGCGACACCGGCTACTGCCTGAAGCTCTATTGTAGTAACATCATCTTCAAGTCTTCTTCCATTTGGAAAACCATCCATGTTAGGAATAAACTGGATATCAGTCGTACCATTATATGCAGGATCTGTAAGACCAAGTACTGCTGCATTTACAATACCTAATGAACTGAAGGCTGGATCATTTCTATCTGTAGGAGGTACAGCCATATTCAATCTCAACATATCACCTAAAGTAGGTAGAAAGTTGTTGATAAAAGGCTTACCGGCTGCAAGAGGATTACCACCTTTACCTGTAGCTAATTGGTAAGGAGCAAGGTTAGGAACACCTGTGTAGAATATTGGTAGTAGATCTACTGCGCGAGGACTTTTTTCATCCGGCAAAAGAATAGTACCAAATATTGCATCATCCAAAGCTGTTCCGGCAACTGCAGGACTTCCTTTTAGACCAAACAAGCCTGGTTTGCCATTTCTAAAGTCAAACGCACCCAATGATACTTTCTGAATTCTAAGTCCGTTCAATGCAGGAACTGCGCCACCAAACTGAGAATCATCCATGTACAATGCTAATTCAGGATTGCTGAAATATTTAGCAAATTGTAGGTCATTTTCAGGAGTCGTTGCATTCCAAAGATCTTTCGACTGTAATGGAATAATCGCTTCATTAGTCAAAGGCATACCCAATCTGGATACCTGAACCCAATCACCACTGAAAGACATACTGCCATCCAGGTTTAATGTTTTGATTTGTTGTCTGCTGGCTGAAGCCCATACTCCAATGACGAAATCACCATCAAGAATACTTGTCGCAGCGGAAACATCTTTTCCGTCTTTTTGTAACATCTTGATAGGAATATTCAAAACAATGCTATGAACATTGAATCTGGCTACACCGTCTTTCGTTGGATTGACATCATTGCCTTCAGGTCTGAAATTACCAAGATCGAATGCACCTGCCAAATCCACAAAGAAGGGATCGTCAGCTGGTCCACAAAATGCTTTTTCACCTGTAGTAGCTGTAATGATACCTTGCTGTACAAGCACATCATAACTAGATACACCTAAACCAACCGGAGAACTCTCGATAGAACGAGGACCGATATTGGCTGGTGGAACTATACCATCTGTAATGATAGTAACAAATGTGGCACCACCATCTGTGCTTTTCTCACAGGTATAAGTTGTTTTAAGATTCTGAAGACCTAATCGAATGTTGAAAAACGTCGTAGGATCTTCGTTCTTACTACTAAAAGTAAATCTGTAAGTAATGTCGTCCTTTGTGGTTGCAGTGCTGTTCTTGATATGAATCTCATATCTTACGTTGGTACCAAATGTATAATAGTTAGGACCTCCTTCCGGTGATTGAAAAGGAATGTAGTTAGCTATTATAGTAATTGTGTTAGGATCATCAGGACTTCTGAAGGCATATAAATCAGTATTATCTGCCTGTGGATCTGATGAAATTAGTGGTGCCTCTCTGTGACTGGAGGCGAACAAATCTGAATTCAAAAAAAACATGATCGCTAGCAAGCATGTTTTTCCAACCAAATAAGTTGTGTAAGTACTTCTTTTCATTCTAAATATTTTTTAGTTATGATGTAGTTACGTACCTAAAGATTGTTTGGATGTTGAAATGTTAAAAAAATATTGAAAACCCTATAGTTGACTTAGGTCATAGAAATATTAGAACTATGAAGATATTCAGCCTTGCTATATAGAATCAACCAAGGCTGTCTTTTCAGAACATATTGAGGCCATTTCGTAACATCAACATGGAAATAAGATATCTTATAGATAAAACCACTTATTTTTGGAGTTGGATGAAGATAAATTATGCATTGTATTCCAGTCTTGTTGACCCAAATTTTGAAAGCTTAAATACTTAACTCTAATTATTAAATTTCTGAGTAAGCAATATCTTGATGGTTTGCATTATAGCATGGACTTATTGTATATTGCCTTTATTTCAAAGAATTTAAAATTTTATAAGCACACTTAAATAAAATTGAACCAAATACTTTTGCTCAATAACATAATGAAGTTTAACAGAATATCGATTATTAGGATTGCTTATTGCATAGTGATATTTCTATTTTCAAATATTGAAGCAACTGCACAGAACAATGAATTTTTAAAAAAGCAATATGAAAGGCTGGAGGAATTATTGTTAAAAGAAAATGACATAGAAGCAAACAGGATTGCTGATTCAATTATTAAACTTTCACCTAAGGGTTCATTGGACCATGATTTTCTAATGATACTTCATGAAAAAGGAAAGGCTCTGGAATTTCTTACCCGTTATGTGGAAAGTCTTAACATATATTTTGATGTTTTAAATAGAAGTAAAAAAGCTAAAGATCATTTTGCAGAGGCACTTACTTATTTATCCCTAGCCAGGATCTATGATAATTTATCAAGAAAAGAAGAGTTTAAAAGCAATTTGGATAATGCCCGATCAATTATTCATAATTATGATATCAATTATTTAAGAGCGGAACTTGCTATTCGGAGCGCATCTTATCACAGATTTTTTGGAGGAAGAGACAGCAGTCTATTTTATACAAAACAGGGAATTTATTATGCTAATAAATATCAAATCAAAAAACTTATTCCTGATGGCTATTTGATGATGGGACACCTATCTACTAAAAATGAAGAAAAAATCGGATATTATAAGAAAGCTGCTTCAATATTTAGAAAATATAAAAACGATTTTGGTGCCGCTTCTCAATACTTGAATGTGGCTCATTACTACAGTAGAGATAGTAATTATGTCAATGTGAAAATAAATTTGGATAGTGCCAGATACATGATTTTTAATAAATATTCAACGGATCTTGAATTATACTATCTGAAATATAGATACCAAAGTCAAATAGCCGAATATTATGAACATTTTGGGAAATTAGATTCATCCAATTACTATTTAAAATTAAGCCATATATATAGAGATTCGGCAGATAGGGTAGCATTGAGTGACAAGGTATTGAAATATGAAGTAGATATTGCTGTATTAAAGGAAAAGCAACAACAAAGTGAGCTAAAATCACGATCTTATTATTTATTAATTGCCCTAATAGCTGCGTCCACAATCTCCTTGCTTCTCTGGTGGTTTTTAAGAAAAAATACCAATAAAAATAATATAATTCAAAGGAAAAACGAAGTAATTCTGGATCAAAATATAGAATTGGAAAGGCTCCTTCTTCATCAGAAAAAACTATTATCTGAAGTGCACCATAGAGTAAAAAACAATTTACAACTTGTTATTAGCTTAATGGCCATTAAAAGTAATGCTTCAGACAATCAGATCTTCAAAGACGATCTGGAGGACATCGCAAGCAAAATACAAAGCATGTCGCTCATTCATGAGCAGTTGTATCGGGTTGGCGAATTTTCTGTCATAAATATTTCTGACTACCTGACCGATATAGCGAATTATTTTAAAGACATTCTTAAAAATGACATGCCCATTGAAATTAAAACTGATGTTAATAATGAAATAAATCTAAATATTGAAACTACATTGCCCATAGGAATTATTATAGTGGAATTACTAAATAATTCTATTAAATATGCACGCCCTGTAAATGATCATTTAATAATAAACATAGATCTTCATCAAGTAAATTCAGAGTATCTACTTGCTTATGCAGATAATGGAATTGAAATAACTCCCAATAAGAAAGGATTAGGCACTTTATTAATTGAAAATATGGGGCGTCAGTTAAATGGTAGAACAACATATCTGCAAACTGCCGGTTTTTCTTACAAACTTCTATTCATACAAAAACAAGTTTCTGCAATTGATATAGATCCGAACAATAATAAATAATGAAACGATAAACTTCATGAAATCAATTTCTGTAACTATTGTAGAGGACGAATTACTGATAGCCGAAAGTATTAGAATTTATTTAATTGAAAGAGGTCATCAGGTTGTCGACATATGCATTTCCTATGAAGAAGCCATCGCATCATTGAACAATAATCCTCCGGATATTTTCCTTTTAGACATTAGATTGTATGGAGACAAGTCCGGAATTGATGTAGCTCACCATATAGCTCAAAATACTTCAATTCCTTATGTATTCCTCACCTCTCAATATGATGAAGTAATACTTAAACGAGCAATTGCCACTTCGCCATTCGGTTACCTAACAAAGCCCTTTCGAAAAGAGACACTTTGGACCACTATCGAAACCTCCTTCCACCTTTCAGAAGGGCAAAAGTCTTCAGAGGTATACCTTCAGGTTTTCGACGGTCAAAAGAACCACAAAGTGAGTTTGAAGGAAATAATATATATAAAATCAGAACATGTCTATATCGAAATATTTCTTAATTCAGGTGAAAGTATTTTAATCCGAAAAACTATAACTGACTTTTTAGAAACATTAAATGATGATAATTTTTTAATGCCCCACAGGAGTTTCATTGTCAATACGAAGTACATTAATTCCTGGGATCAGAATAATATTTATTTAAACACTGTGGAAATACCTATAAGTAGGAGTAGAAAAAAAAGTGTGCTTGAAACTTTGACGAAAATTAACGAGAAATAATTCACATTTAAATTATAATTCTAAGCTGCTGATAATTTCCGTTTAATCCATATTATTATAAATCACTAATTCCTTTCAGAACATTATCACGACCTTTCAGAACTTGATAACGTATAAGTTTTCCTGGTCAGTCATTTGTTTATACATTTAATTCTATTTTTTAAGCATTTACACTTACTCGATACAATGAATAGAAATATTTTTGTAATAATACTGATATTATTATTATCAAATAATTTTATCAGTGCCCAGTTAAATTCTCTGGAAAACCTCGAAGAATTTGAAAAAAAGGGATTTATTAAAAACACCTTTAAGGGTTTTATAAAAGGATTCACTGACTTTGGAGAACCATTCCAATTGGGAGGAAGCCTAGCCCTCAATATGCGTTCCTATGATGCTTTTGGTGGACCACTTAGGCAAGATCCATTCTTCTATTCAGTTGCTGCAAATTTAAATACACGTATTTATCAAATAGATCTCCCCATTTCTATCGTCCTCACCGCTAAAAACACCACACATTCTTATCCAAGCACCTCAGATCTCAAAGAATCACTAAAGGATAAATTGAATGAAAAAAAGAAAAGTTTTGCCCGCGTTGGCATGAGTCCATATTATAAATGGACAAAACTGCACCTCGGTCATCGTGCCATGTTTTTTCCAAATACACGATGAATAATATTAATTTCTTTGGTGCGGGTGTAGAGCTCACTCCGGATAAATTAAGATTCTGAGCTATGTATGGACGCCTTGCAAAAGCAGAGCCGATAGATCTTTCACTTGCTACACCAAATTTACCGATCTATAGAAGGATTGGTTGGGGTGCCCGACTTGGTTATGGTGATGATCTTGCATCGGCCGATATAGAAATATTCAGTGCAAAAGATGATTTAAATTCCATTGATATACCGGCTGATTATCCAAAACAAACAACTGCGGAAGGCAATGTGGTCATTGGAGTTCAGTTACAAAAGCTATTTCTAGAGAAAATCAGAGTAAAATTGGACTACAATGTAAGTGCTGTTTCTCCTAATGCTTTAGATGATAATTCAGAAGTAACAGGAATTAAAAAAATGGTATTTAATGCTAATAATACTACTAATTTTGGAACGGCACTTGAGGGTTCAGTAAGTTATGAAGGAAAGAAATTCACCGCCGGAGCTATTGTCAATCGCGTAGGGCCGGAATATAAATCACTTGGAGCGTATTTCTTTAATAGAGATATATTAGATGTCCAAGGATTTGGAGCATTTAGCTTTTTGGATGGTAAACTTAATACTAATCTCAAAGCCGGTATCCAAACTAATAATCTGGATGAAGCCAAACCTTCCACAACTAAAAGATTTATCTATGATGTACAGGCATCCTGGTCAGTTGAGAATTTAAATGTCAGTGGTAATTACAGCAATAACACCTCGAGTGTAGGATATGTATTAAACCAAAATCTTGACTCGCTCAATGCAGTAATAGTTACCAATGATGCCGGATTAAATGTTAATTATTCTATTCCAACAAAATCTAAAATTAATCATAATATTTCCCTGACCGGAAATATACAAAATGTAAGCGATGACATCGAAAAAGCTAGCCGACAAACTTCTTCCAGATTGATGCTTGCAAGTCTGTCATATGCATTGTCCACGCCTTCCAAATGGATGTATTCATTGCGAGCCAATTATAGTAAAAATACTATTCAAAACATTAAGTTGGACAGGACAGGATTTGGATTAGGTATCAAAAAAGCTTTTGATAAACCAAAGATTAGTATTGGACTGGATGGCAATTTATTCAATAATTCTAATGAATTAAATCTTAAATCCAGAAATATAATTACACAACTTTCTTTAGGCTGGGGAATCGCAAAGGGGCTAGGATTGCAAATCCAATGGGGCATACTTAACACCACCTCTGATAGTGCTCCAACCTTAACTGAAAGTATGGGTAATTTTGGTTTACAATATCAATTTAGCTATTCACCAAAGAAAAAATCGAATTGACACACACACTTAATTTGATGCACACACTTAATTTTATTTTTACACTTGCACCGAAAGGTTTTAACTCCTTTGACATGAGATTTAAAATTTCTACATTAATCGTATTAATTGCCCTGTTATCTAACGCAAATATATCTGCTCAAAACCAGGTTTATCCCGTTCAAGTGACAGGGAGTCTCATTCCTCCACATTCATTGGACCTCAAGGTATATGGCACCGACCGAAATATGGATCTGTCATTTAATGCACTTTTGAAGGATCCAACTCAAGCATTTCTAAGTGTAGTTCCCAGGATTACTATCGAGCAAAGTGGCAGTGAGATCTACGGTACGGATCCAAATTTTTTCGGAGGACAATTATTATTGAGCCAATTTGAGAACCAAACTATTGATGGACTTTTTTTAAATAAATACCTTTCGAATGCTGCATTGTCCGGTAAAGGTGGACAAGGCATGGGTTCGGTGGAAATACCTGAAGGATTTAACCAGGTTTGTTTGCAATTTTATGGGGTGGAAAGAAGTGTAGCTGTATCAAACAAATTCTGCGTTTCAGGTAATTTCAGATTAAATCAACCTCCACAAATTATCAAACCGGCATTTAACGAAAAGATAAAAATTCCACCTGTACAAAGTACCATTTTCTCCTGGCAACCTATGCATCTTGGCAGTGGTAATAATCCCGGAATGGTGGAATACACTTTTGAAATAGTGGAACTTCCTATGGGTGTCATGAATGCTAATGACGTCTTCGAAACTGCCTTGAAAGTATACAATACGACAACTAATGCAACATCACTTTTATACACACAAGCAGAACCAATACTGGAAGCCGGCAAGATCTATGCTTGGCGTGTGACAGCCAAAAGTGTCATGTACCCGACCAGCAAGTTATTCCAAAATGATGGGAAAAGTGAGATCTCTACCTTCATTATGTATGATGGAGACGTCCCTTCTGATCTCATCAATCCATTGGACAATCCATCTCCAAGGGGCTGTTCCGTGTACGAAACGTCTTATGGTCCGGTCATTAAAAGTGACAACCAGCCTTCCGTATTGATTCCAAATCAAATAGTGAAAGTTGGTTACTTTAATTTGGTCACTTCTCAGTTGAATGGTGGATTGGATGGATATTCAGGTACAGGATGGATCGAATATCCGATGCTGAGATCTAAGATTGAAGTGAAGTTTGAGAATATAAAGGTCAATAAGGAAAACCGGGTATACGAAGCAGGTAATATTGAGTCAATTATAGATCCTTCACTCCTGTTAACTCCGGATCAATTGAAAGCCGATGTAATTGGACAAAATGTAGAAATCAATTATGCCAATAAATTAAAAAAAGCAACTCCAAAATCTCAGATAGTTTCAAACTTATCTCCCGGAAATCTGAAAAAAAATAAGTTGCCAATGGCGCTTAATAATCCGGAATTTCCAAATGCTAAAATGTATGTCACCGGAGTTAAATTCACCCCTCAAAATGCTTACTTGACTTTAATTGGTGTTGAAAATGACCAATCTAACACCAATGGAGGAATGAGTATTTCTGCTGCCACAGCTATTTCTTCAACTCCTTATGGAGTGAAGCATGATGCATATTTGGTGCCATTGAAATCCGCATCTTCCGGCAAAGTGAATATAATTCCTGCAATCCAAAAGTCTATTAGCGCATCAAATGACAGCAGAATTTATTGTGATTGTAATGGTTATGGTAAATCCGATGTAAAAGAAATTCTGACAATTAATCCTGATCTTTTGTTACAGGCTAAGAATAGCCAACCAATACCACTGGGTCTTAAAGATAAAAAGCAGGCTATTGATACATATTCAGGAGATATTGCGGGAATTCCTGACTTTAGAATGCAAGGGTTTGAAGCTTATACTTTTTCTTCAAATAGCGGTAATTTAAAGTTAAACCCATCCGTGCCATTTGACAATCTTCCTGCAGATATTGCCTCAAGAATTAACAACTCAGTCTCCAAGGGTGTTTGGCTCCAGGAGGCTAAAATAGCATTGCCGACCAAATATGATCTTCCAAATAATAAAAATATTGTTTTAGACCGTGGTGATATGTTTATAAATGAGGAAGCAATTGAATACGCCAAATTCTCTAAATCCAATCTCCTTCCAGTAGAAAAAGGTACCATCGAAAACTGGCGCTTCAGCATAGACGAAATGTCTATCCTCATTGATAAAAGCGAATGGATTGGCCCAACTTTAAAAGGGCAATTAAAACTACCAATTGCTTCCAATCTAATTGGATATTCCGGCAGCTTCAATCAGCAAGACAAT
The DNA here is from genome assembly GCA_016711705.1 of Candidatus Brachybacter algidus. GTDB lineage: Bacteria > Bacteroidota > Bacteroidia > Chitinophagales > Saprospiraceae > Parvibacillus > Parvibacillus algidus. Next base: position 170,807 of record JADJSK010000002.1, read on the forward strand.
GATATTCCAACAATTGTAACAGATGAATTACCCAAAACACTGGATATGCCTATGTGGAAAGGAAATTTTATTGTTGAAAAAGAATCAACCATATCTGCGGACCTGAGGAATATTAATGATGAAAATACATTGTATCCAAAAGCTAATTTATTCGGGACATTTTCAATGAAAATGGGCGCTGAAGAATTTAAAAATTCACTCAAAGGAAACATCGCTAAAACACTTCAAAATATTGAAAATGTTTTAAAGCCGGCAAATAAGGAATATTCATTCGGTCTTACAGGAATGAATTTTGAGAATTGGAATATGGAACCCTATTCTTTACCAGAAGAAAAATATAAAGCAAATAAAATTGATGTCTCGAAAGCCAATTTGACCCTCGGTAATAAATCATTTCCTTTAGCAGATGCTACTACCAAATATGTGATAGAAGATGGTGTAGAAAAAATGGCACTAACCTTCACTGTGACTTCCGGAAAGAGTAAAATGGGATTCACCATTTGGGCGCAATTAAAAGGTGATAGTTTTGTATTTGATCATATTGAAGATGACTTTATAGAACTCAATTGTAATTGTGAAAATGGTCAAACGTATGGGCTGATAGATTTTAATAAAGTCTATGATAAAATCATTCGAAATAAATTATTACCTGACGGCAAAAACGATTATAGTGGAAGTCAGGCTTCAGTTGTAGAAGATAATACTCCATTCAGTTCTGCCTACAATTCATTAAAGAATATTTTAATAGAAAATACAAAAAATGATTTTGTATTAGTGGATGAAAAAACACTTTTCTGGCCTTTAATTGACAAGAATTTAAATATTGTTAAAAGTGGAAATAAAATAACTTTTGATGAGAAGATTCTTGTCGATGAGAATTTGTTTAATAAACTTGGGTTTAAAGTACCCTTTAATATTCCGGCCGGTTCAACTTTATTTATTTCCAGTTTAAAAATAGAGAATTGGAAAGCTGAAGGGGCACAAGCTTCTGTTACTTTCGAATTAATGTCGCAATATGACGCAGCGAAGACATCAAATCTAATGACCTTCAAAAGCAAAGGTTTGACGGCTTCCGGAAGTTCAATTGAATTGGTTAATGTAGATCTTTTTGTAGTAAATCCCGCCAGCCCAGAAATATGGAAAGTTAAAAACTATATCTGGAAATCAAGTGACACTAAATCCAAAAAACAAGGCTCCGCACGTATAGATTGTAACTCAGGGTTTGTTTCCTTTGAAATGTTTGGTGAGGTGGAATTAGCAAACATGGTGGATAAGTCAAATGACGAAATTGCAAAAATACCCTTCGAATTAAATTCCGCCACCAATGGCAACAAGCATTCGTTGACAGAATTCGTTGCAGTTTGTAACGATTATTTACCAAAAGATGCTTCTAAGAAATGGAATATTCACCCAAAAGATCAGCCACAGGTCAGTTTCAAAGCCGGTGATAATTATTCTATTTATTTCGATAGCGCTCCAAATATTAAAGTACCCGGAAATCTTGTTTCTCAAACATTCGGCAAGAGCTCATCAGATAATGCATTCGAAGGAATTGTTTTTGCAGAAGTGAGTTTTGAATTAACAGGATTTAATGATTTGAAAAACTTACCTGTTACCGTAGAAACTGAAGATGTTATCTATGTTTTTAATGAAATTGGCAAGGGTTTTTATTCAAATTTCGAAGCAGAAGATATTGTAGATAAATCATTAAATTACAAACTTTCAGGCTGGAAATATGGACTTTCCTCAGTGAAATTTTCCATACAAGAGACCGATTATTCTAACGACCTTGAACTGGAAGGTTCGATTAATATTCCACTGTTCAAAACCAATCCGGACGATATAAAAAGTGTGGAATTTGATTCAGCCTGGGTTGACTTTTCTGGCAAAATTTATATAAATCAACTTACAACTACCAATCATTTAGAAAGTTATTTTGAGCTGGATGACATTTCAGGCAAAGTCTTTCAATCTGATTTTATTCCCGGCCTTGGATTTGGATTAACTGATGATTCTAACGTGGAATTAAGTTTTAATAGGACGACAAAATCATTTGAACCAAAAGGGGAGTTCAACGGAATTGGAATCGTGTTATTGACCACACAGACTGCAAAAGACTACGGTATCAATGTGCCTGATGGCATAGACTTCTCTTTGAGTTGCTTAAAATTTGAAGGCCTGAAACTTAATCATAGTGCTGCATCAGCCAGTCAGAACTCGATAAATGAGTATGGTATCAAGTCAATTGAATTCGGTAGTTGGGGAGTGATTGGCAAGAGTGAAATATCCGAACCTGAGGAGGATGAAACTGAAGCAAAACCTGCAGAAACCGGTAAGAAGGAAGCGCAAGTTCCGGAGGTATCAAAAGCAAGCGGCAAGATCATCAGAAAAAAGGACGGCACAGGAACAGTTTCCACTACTTCAGGTTCCGTTAAAGTGGAAAAAGTTGCTGAAGTATCTAAAGCAAGTGGCAAAATCGTCAGAAATAAAGAGGGTGTAAAGGTAGTTTCTACGGCAAGTGGATCTGTCAAAAGAACTAAGAAATCTGCCGTTGCAGCTACACCCAATCCTACAATACCTCCCTCAGATACGGAGCCGGAATTTAATGGTTTAAAATTTAGTGTGGATTGTTCAGGCGTAAAAGCAGTAGGAGATAATTTTGAATTAGGTATTGGAATTACCTTAAGTTTATTAGGAGATAATAAAGAGAAAAAAGGAGCAGATAAAGATGTATCAACCTGTGCCATCAACGCAAAAGGCGGGATTGGCTTGGTTTTTGAACGAAATACTCAGCAAAAATTTGTTCCAAAGGACATAAGTTTCAAATGCCTTAGTCTGGATGGATCAATAGGACCATTGGAGTTCAAAGGAGGTCTAAATATTCTTCGTACACCTAGAGATAAAGATGGCAATGTAATCGCTTCCGGCAATCATGGATCCGGATTTAAGGCCTATTTATCCGCAACGATCATGGGCGCTGGTGGCATTCAGGCAGTAGGACAGTTTGGCAAAAAAAGCACTTCGAACGATGAATCTTTCTATTATGGATTCGTGGATATCGAAGGATTTTTACAATCGGGTATTCCTCTTCCGCCACCTACCGCTGTAAATCCTCCCATCATTGACCTTTATGGTGCAGGTGGAGGTATCCGCATTAATATGAAAAGCTTAAATCCTGTGGTGGATATGCAATTGAAAAAAGATTCCGGTCTTCCACCAGCAGATGAATGTACTATCCCGGATGCTAAGTATTTGTCACCGGGTGTTGGTTTTTCTCAAAACTATGAACCTCAAAAAGGAAGTTACGGTGGCAATTTTTATCTTATAATGGGTCCTTGGAACGAACTTGACAATGGTCCTGAACCTCAGTATACCATCATTGCGGAGCCGGGAATCGACATTGAAATATCCACAAATAAAACTTCAGGAGAATTGCAATTTGAGAAATTCAAAGCAAACATTCATGGATATTTCAAACCTAAAAGTCTGGCAAAAAGACGCGACGAAAATATCGGTGATGCTTTCGTCTCGCTGGAAATTAATTTTGCAGAGCGGGCACTGATAGGACAGTTCGGAATGCGCATGAAAGTGGACGCACCGATCGGAGATAATCCAATAATTCAAATTCCTTCAAATTATTCCAGCACTGATTTTAATACACAAGCTAATTATTGTTCGGGTTTATTATTGTGGTCATTTGACAATAGAAATGACAAAAAGCCTTCTTTCAATTTCAAATTCGGAGGGAGCAGTGTAGGAAATTATAAAAGTGCAAGCAAGCTATCCTACAATACTGCTAAAATCTCTTTGACAGAGGCATTGACAATCGAAGCAGGAGCATATTTTCAAATTGGAAGTGATGTGGATGCCATGGCACCTTTAAAGGAACTCATTCCTCAGATATCAGACGAGGAATCAGCCGAAAAGGATTTAACGAGTAGCAATTCTTCAAAGAAAGACGTCAATTTAGCAGATGCTGCACCGGGCATAGCATTCGGAGCAAAACTCAATGTAAAATCCGATATTTCGATGGGGCCAATATCTGCGGCTTTCGATTTAGGGCTGGGTTTTGACATTAATATGAGGAAATACGATAAAGTAACCTGCTTAAATAATGATAACAAAAAAATTGGAATTGAAGGATGGTACGCTCAGGGACAGGCATTTGCTTATGCGAAAGGTGATATTAATCTCGACTATGATTTAATATTCGCAAGCGGGCAAGTCAACATCATGAAGGTGGGTGGATTCTTACTGATGGAAGCTAAAGGTCCTAATCCATCTTATTTTAGAGGGTGGATCAATGGTAATTACAGTGTTTTAGATGGACTTTTGGAAGGAAGTTTTAATTGCAAAGTGGAAGCTGGGGCCAAATGTGAAGGAATGGAAGCACCATCACCATTAGAGGGTATTTCGATTTTTGCCAATGCAAGCGTAATTGATGGGCAGACCAATGTAGGTCGCTACGATGACATCAAAATAAATACCAACATCGCCTTGCAAAAAGACTTCAACGTGACCAAGGTAGATGTAGATGGCAATCCTGCTGCAACTGAATCATATATAGCTGATATAAAAGATATTCAGATTTATTATATTATAGAACAAAGATTGCCTAAACCGGGTGGTGGCTCGTTTACAAAAAAGTTTGAACGAAAATTAAATAATAATATTCAAATTAATGCAAATAAAAAAGGGATTGTATTATCATTTGAGGATGCACTTCCACCAAATACCGAAATTTCATTAAAATACACCTTCGTTTGGAAGAAAAAGGAATATAAAGATGGCAAACCAATCTATATAGAAAATTTTCTTACCGGCAAAAAGGAAGATAACAGTATGGAACCTAAAATAGAAACCGGTACCATTAAATTCACTACTGGAGGTCAACCTACAACTATTGTACAAGGTATGGTAGAATACATGGCGCCCGGAGTGAGTCAAAGATATTGGCACAAAGGTTATGCAGATTCCGAAATAAAATTCAAACTGAAAGCCCTTGAAGATGCGGTTAATTTATTTCCGGAAAATTGTGAAGCATGTGGTTTAATAGATGGAAAAACTGTCAAGAATGACTATTATGTTTTATTGAAAGAATATGGTTTGGACGGAAAATATAAAAGTGAGCAAAAAATTCCAATCACCAACCATCCAAGAGCATCAGAAAAAGCCAAAATATTACAAGCTGAAAAACTTTCAATCAATAATGGCCAGTACAACATTAATGTTCTAAAGGAAATAGAAATACCGGTTAGTAAAGTTTCATTTCCTGATTTGGAGAATATGGAATTAACCAAGGGTGCAATGTATGAACTGAGTGTCTTGAAAGTTCCACTTCTTCCGGTAAGTCCAAATTCCAATGACAATAATAAGAATCAGAAGATTTTAAAAGATAATACTTCCACTTTACATTCTTCCTTTTTTGCAGTAAGCAATTACAATAATCTTCAGGAAAAACTGAATCTGACGGAAGTCAAACACATGGAATCTACAGTAAAACGTCGAGATTTCCAACATCCAAATGACAGTTATGACGCACAAAGATCAGCGGCGATCTCGCAATTAGGCGAAAGTAAATTCCATTCCGTAAAGGATGATTATTATGCCTTTAATATTAAAAATGATAATCTGGAAGGTTTTGATCAATACGACATAATGCGTCTGAAAAGAAATATTCAACTAAAATATGATCAGGAGTATATTCCGGAGACAAGAATTAATCAGGATCGATATGGGGGAAAAGGAATTTTTATTGATTTTGATAATTGGCTGAGCAGTTACAGTGGCATCGGAAGCTACATGAGGAAAGTATTATATGATTACACTCAGGCTGAGAATAAAGGAATAGCTCAGTATGGCAATTTGCAGACAAGCGATGGAACGAAATGGAATTATAATATCTCCGGACCCGCTGAACCCAAAGCAGCACTGCTTCAATCGGACGAAATAGCAGCAAAAAAAGTAATACATAAAATAGGATATAAAACGAAGTCCGATCCAAATTATTCCACACCTGTTTTTGAACGAGAAGTTGAATTTGATTTCCTAATTCAGGATCTGAGGTCAAGAATTGTAATTAATCAAATGGCCTGGTTGTCAAAGTTAAGCCAGAAAGGAATTACTAATGAAGCCTTCATAAATAAGGGATTTGGTTTTCTTGCTGAAAACCTAAAAACTACCCCAGCATTGAATGGTTGGTTTCCCGGCAATTATCCGATGGGTGAATTTCTTAGTAGCAATAGAAGGGTGAATGATTTTGACTGGATCTTATACAGTGATAATCAAAAGAAAGGTAAAGGTAATCAATATACTTATATAGCTTCTGAACCGGGTTATCAATTTAGCTACCATGGTCCATCTACGATCACCTTCCCCGATGGTAAAGAATGGGGTGCATTGACAGAATCTAAAAGGGATCAAGCTAATACATCAATGAAGGCAACAAAGACCTTTCAGCCAAATCGTTCAACATCCATAAATACTGAATATCCTGTAACAGATGCTACAGAAATGATGGAAAATTCCTGGTATAAATTTAAATATGGAGGTAAATATTTATATGGTAGTAATGAAGAGAATAATTGGAGTCGTTTATGGGGCGTTGGTTACCCTTACAATGATTTTAGCTATCAAAGTGGGCAATATGGTTTGTTCAATCTTGGTGCCAATGGTTGGTTGACCATTCGCAATATATCAGCGGTCGATGATCTGGAAGGTGGATATGAAAATGTATGGAGTCTATACACTAATTCAAACAAAACTCATGGAGCGGTCAATTATCGATATAGAAATGATGATAATCCTGAAGACAAAAACTTCCCACAATTAATCAACAGACTGGATGGCAAAATCAAGCCTGAAAAATCCAACGGCAATAACAACATGGAAATAGTCGAAGTAGCCAATCCTACCTTCCATCCGGAGAAATGGTACTATTTAGAAGATCATGGTTATAGAATTAAGGACGACAAAGGAAATGAGAAATGGCGTATTTTGGTGGAAGGTAAGTTTTTCAAATTTGTAAGTGGGAATGGATATATACTCAAGGGTCACCACTATGTTAACAATCGATTTGGCATTTTAAGTAGTGGAAAGACTGATTATTCCGTGGATGTAACAGATAAGAGCTTTCCTAATAACTATGACGACGCGAATGCTTATTTCAGAGCAGTCTGGGCAGTAGTTTCAAGTGGGAGTGGAAATTATTATTATATTAAAAACATATTTTATCCACAACATTTTCTATCGATCAGCAACAATCAGGTCCAACTTAAAAGATCTGACTATGGCGATCAAATCAAGATCACTGAAATAAAATAAGCAATACGATGAATTTCTACGGTATAATTAATATTTCTATTTGTTTATTCTCTGCCTACTTAGGTTTGGGACAAAATAAATCAACCATTATTATTCAATGCAGCGTTGCAAAAAATGCGGTTGAATTAAATTATTTCCCTAGTGAAATCATGATGTGGAAAGATGGATTGACTTCCGGATATACAGTGACAAGAGAGGTCATCAATGAAGCCTCCGGATCAGCTTCCAGGCAGTTTGCATCTCAAAATATTCTACCAAAAGATGCATCATGGTATAAAAAAAATGTTACACAAACGGATGGCGTATTATCACCTATAGGCCAGTTATTATATGATCCAAATTTCTCTCTTCCTTCATCAGGAAATAATCAAACCTGGGAGATCAAATACAATTACATCGTATATGAATCGACCAGGAGTCAGGAAGTGGCATCAGCAGTAGGCCTTGGTCTCACTGATGTGAACATAACTCCCGGATCGAAATATCGTTACACTGTAAAACACAATAAAAGTGGTCAATCCGCAGCGATAGAGGTGCTTTGTAATGATGGAGCAACAGGCCAGGTTCCGGCAGATTATAGTCCAAATTTCGTGTTTCCTGATGGTATTTCCCTGAGTGAAATGGCAGAAATGTCTAAACCATTTGTCCTTGAAGCCATCATTGGAAAAGCAAGACCTAAGATTGACTCCATCATGCTGAGATGGGGTCCTTCTACCCCGGAGATCTGGCGAAGTGCAATGGAAGATGGTTATGAAATATACAGGACCGATGCCGGTGACAAAAAAGTTAAAATAGCAACTGTATTTCCCTGGAAAGAAAGTAAGTTTAAAGAAATATCTTTAAAAGATACGTTGTCATTATTGGCAGCTTCCATCGTCAAAGATAAAGGCATTCCTCAAAAAATGGCAAACACCAATTTTTTCGAAAAAGCCTCCACTGCAGGTAATTATTTTGGATTTGCTTTATATGTTGCTGACAGATCTCCTTTGGCTGCACAAATATTAGGTCTTAGTTATGTCGATAAAGATGTGAAGCCAGGCGAAACATACATTTATGAAATTACCACAAAAAAATTGACAAACAGCACGATTCCGATGGATATTATTGTGGCAAATGAATACGAACCATTACTTCCGCCTGAAGGATTTTCTATAATTAAAGGAGAAAAATCGGTGGTATTACAATGGCTTGCAAAAAGCAATCTGACGAATTATTCTTCTTATGTCGTAGAACGCTCGAGGTATAGAGATACATTATATGAAGTGCTAACAGATCCTCCCCTGGTATTTATTAAAGATGCAACGAATCCACAGGCTTTTTTCAAATTTGAGGATAAATTACAAAGCAACAATCAGGTATATTTTTATAAATTAAGAGGTTTAAATGCATTTGGAGAATGGAGTGACTATGCAACAGCTAAAGGTTTTGGAAAAGATCTTACCCCTCCCGAACCTGCAAGTATTCTTTCCGGACTTTATCTAAAAGATTCAATTCAAATCAGAATTTCCTGGACACAGAACAAAAAAGACAAGGATATTAAATACCAACAGGTGTTGATGTCTGAAGATAAAGAATATAATTATGCAGCCATAAGTAAGGAATTGAACCCTCGCGATACTAATTTTTATTTCAGCGTAAAAGAAATGGAAACAGATCGTCCCTTTTATTTCAAAGTAATGACTGTGGATAGCTCAGGCAATGAAGCCACCTCTATCTTAAAGTATGTATCGGTGCCGGATCTGGAGCGCCCTGAAACTCCACAAAATGTAAAAGCCATCATTGATTCTACAGGAAAAGTCAATATTTCCTGGAGTCCAAGTAAGTCTAAGGATGTTACCGGCTATTACATCTATTATTCAAATGACGATGCTTCAGACCTCACGATGATCAATGATTTTCTTCATGAGGACACCACTTATTCCTGGACGATCCCACTTAATACTATTACTAAAAATTTGTATATAGGGATTAAAGCTGAAGATGATAATTATAATAAGAGTTTTATTACTGATGTAGTCACGCTTAGACGACCGGATACAATAGCACCTGCGAAACCATTTATTGCATTGATAGAATTAAAAAATGATTTTGTAAATATTCAATGGAAGAAAAGTAGTTCATCTGACATTGAAAAGTATGTATTGTACAGACGCCAAAAATTAGACACCTCATATACGTGGATCGCAATAGATACGCTCGATAGATCGTCCCTCGATTATATTGATATGAAGCCACCTTTCGGAACCTCGGTTCAGTATTCTTTAATAGCCTTGGATGATTTCAAGAATGCATCTGTAAGGTCTAATGAAGTTCAGATCAAGGTACCATTTCCAAAAAATAAATACAAGCCTGAAATAATTAAAATTGGTGCAGTTGATAAATCAAGTATTGCCCTTTCATGGAAAAGGGAAACGTATAAAATTGCAGATCAGGATATGAAATACAAGTTTGAAATATTTAAATCAACAGGATCTAAGGAACTCGCCTTATATAAAGAATTAAGCCCTGCCGAATTCGGAATGACCGATATGGAAGTATTTGCAGGAGTGCTTCATAATTATGCAGTTCGAATTAAATACGACAACGGCTGGACCAGCGCACTCAGCGAAGTAAAATCAATTATAATTAAATAAATCAACTCTAAAAAATGATTTACAACTACACATATTTATTGCTCCGAATTATTTCGCTAAGATTATTAATTTGTATTTCCCTATTTGTTTTTTCTGTGAAATGTATTGCACAATGCCCTCCGGGACTCGTAAATTTATCTACTCAGGCGGAGGTAGATAATTTTATTATTCAATACCCCAATTGCACAGAAATCACGGGAGATTTAAATATCGATGGTGCAGCAGGTGTCACCAATTTAAATGGTCTGAGAAATCTGGAAACTGTAACCCGGGATTTAAATATTGTAAGGACGAGCGACCTGACAGATATAAGTGGGTTGAGCAAAATTAAATCTGTAGGAAGAAATCTTTGGATCGATGACAATGCAATGCTGAGTTCAATTAATATTTTTACAGATCTCGAATCCGTGGAAGCATGGTTCCACATAGGAAACAATGACCAATTAACTCAAATAGGATCATTTAATACATTAATTAATTGCAATATATTTGATGTACAGAATAATTTAATACTGACGACTATCAATACTTTTCCTGTATTGACGACACTTTCCGGCAATGTTACCATTGCCAACAATCCGCAATTAATTAATTTTAATTCATTCCCAATTTTAACTACTATAAGTGCGAATCTCTCAATTCAAAATAATAACCTTTTAAACAATGTCAATACGTTCAATGCATTAACTCAAATCGGAGGTGGACTTAAATTAGTTGGCAATAATTCAATGAACGACATATCCGGTCTCCAAAACATCAACCCTGCTTCAATCACAGGTGATGGATTGACAATACAAAACAACCCAAATTTGTCTGTATGCGACCTGGACAATTTTTGCACCTACCTACAGGGTGCAGGATTAAGAAATATCTCTGGCAATATAGGAGATTGTGCAAATGAACAAGCTGTCAATAACAAATGCCAACAACCTGATTGCCCACCGGGTAATGTGTTTATTTCTTCCCAGGCACAATTAAACAACTTTAAAGTTCTATATCCAAATTGTACTGAAATCAACGGCAAGCTCGGTATAGAAGGTAGCTCTATAATTAATCTGGATGGCCTAAGTAATATAGTCACCATCAAAGGTAATTTGGAGATTCTCTGGAATTCATCCTTAGAAAATTTAGATGGTTTGAACTCATTGAGTATTGTAGATGGATACTTCCATCTACAAAACAATGAAGTATTGACCAACATTGATGCTCTAAGTTCACTAAATTCTGTTGGTAATTATATCAGCATTTCAAATCATCCATCACTCATCAATTTAAATGGATTAAACTCATTGACAACTTTGGGTGCCTATTTATCAATCACCAACAACACTGAGCTTAATGACATCAGTGGAATTTCCAATTTGGACCTTTCATTAATTCAAAACCTCAATATTTCGAATAATTCAAAGTTGTCCGTTTGCAACTTACCAAACATTTGCACTTATCTGCAAGGCACCGGCTTTAGAACTATTACAGACAATGCAGGGAATTGCGTTACTGAACAAGCAGTAAACAATGCGTGTAATCCCACTGATTGTCCGCAGGGAAGTATCACTCTTGCGACTCAGTCAGACGTTAACCAGTTTCTGATCGATTATCCAAATTGTACAGAAATCACAGGAAATCTTTTTATTGGTATTGGGACCGGAACTTCCAACATTACTAATCTTTCTCCACTAAGCAAATTGACAACTGTAGGTGGCTATTTAGCTATATATAGTACTTCGGCTTCCAATCTGAATGGATTGCATAATCTGACCTCTATTCTGGTCGACATAGACATTCGGAATAATGCTTTTCTGACCGATATTTCTGCATTGCAAAACACGACCTTCAACCCGGACGGCACTTTTGGATTGACCATTATTAACAATCCTGCTCTATCTGTCTGTAATCTGCCAAATTTCTGTACTTATTTAACCAATCCTGCAGCAACTCATCCAAGAAATATATCCGGCAATGCAGGAGACTGCATCACTGAGCAGGCTGTAGTAGATGCCTGCGAAAACTCTGCTTGTATTGTTTCCATACCTGATGCCAACTTCAAGGCCTACCTGGTGGGTAATACAGAGATCAATACAAACGGTGACAGTGAGATCCAATGCGCGGAGACAGAGGTCTTTACCGGAGCAATAACATGCCCATTTCAAAACATCGCAGATTTGACCGGTATTGAGACCTTTGTAAATATAACAAATCTCGATTGCGGAGCCAACCAACTGACAAATTTAAATTTGAGCAATAATACAAAACTGACAAGAGTTGCTGCCGCTACCAATCAATTGACGAGTTTGAATGTAAATAATTGTGTTTCTCTGCAAAGACTTTATTGCGAGACGAATCAATTGACCAATCTGAACGTAAGCACAAATAGTGATTTAATAGAATTACTCTGTGTCAATAATAAGTTGACAAGCCTTGATTTGAAAAACAATGGAAGTTTAACTGATCTGGATTGCAGTTTTAACCGGTTGACTAAACTTAGCCTAAAAAATGGCAATAATACGATCATAACCTCTGTTAGAACCAATAACAATCCTGACCTGACATGTATAGAGGTGGATAATGCTACATTTAGTGCAGACAACTGGATAGGTGGTAATTACTCATTCGATGCTCAACATTCTTTCAGTGAAGATTGTGAAGATGTTCCTATCCTGGAGGGAGATCAATGTACGAATGCAGTGAACATCCAGACATTATTCGGGCACCCTCAAGACGAACCTCAGGCTTCACAGACTTATACCACGGAAGGTATGACATCCAATGGGAATCCAAATACAGGAAATGATTGTCTGGATATTGAAAGGAAGACCATGTGGCTGACTTTTACAGGCGATGGTAACAGATATTATATCAGGTCCAATTATTGCAGTGCGAAGGTTTTTAATGATCCAAATGGAGCTCTATATACCGGTAATTGTAATGGCGGATTGGAACAGATTGATTGTAATTATTGGATTTCTAGTTCCGATATAGATCCGGATGCCAATTTTCAATTTACATTGCAAACGACTCCAGGCCAGACCTATTATATTCTGGTCGCGGTGTCGGCTACTGACGACTTTGTTATTTACGATGATTTTGGCAACTTCTGCTTAGAGGTGACCAGATTGGGAGAAGAATGTTTGGTTCAGATACCTGATCCGAATTTTAAAACATATCTGATCGAAAACTTTGATATTAATAAAAATGGGGATGATGAGATCCAATGTGAGGAAGCTGAAGGATATTTCAATCAAATCGACTGTTCACAATTAGGAATCGCCAATCTCAAAGGGATAGAAGCCTTCATCTATATTTCAGGACTGAATTGCAGTGGCAATGAATTGAATTCGATAGATCTTTCAAAAAATACTTTTCTGGGAACATTAAACTGTTCGAATAATAATTTGAGCAATCTTAATCTTACGAACAATATCCAACTGTATGATATCAAGTGTTTCGGAAACAGGATTTCTACCTTAGATGTGAGCAAGTTGGAAGGTTTGGATGAACTTGGTTGTAACGATAACTTTCTGGTGAGTTTGGATGTAAGTAAAAACACCATTTTGAGAAATCTGTGGTGTTACTCCAATCAACTGGTCTATCTTAATGTGGCCAATGGTAGCAATGTAAATATGACCATGATAGAAGCAAATGACAATCCTGATCTAACCTGTGTTCAGGTGGATGATGTTGACTATAGCAATGAAAACTGGACAGGAGGGGCTTTTCTCTTCGATCCACAATCCATTTTTAGTGAATATTGTGAACCATGTATAAGCACCGGAAATATTTCTGCCAATTTCTTAATAACATCATCAGCCTGTACCGGCGACGATGTCAGGATCATTGAATATGGTGTTTTAGATACCATTCCTGATCCGGTGACCTTCTCGTGGGACTTCGGCAATGGTCAGAAGTCTATTGAAAGAGATCCTATCGTTAGTTTCAACGCTCCGGGCACTTATACGATCACCTTGGAATTGGGCAATACGGAATGTCCAATGAAATTGGTAAAAGATATCAACATCCTTAGTTGTCTAAGGAATCCCAAAGGCAATGCTTATTCTGAGGTCATGCCCAACCCATCTTCGGGGCCAATACATCTTAAGACACGGCTTCCGCTTGAAAGTGATGCTGTCGTCTCCATTTACGACTTAAACGGCAAGGAGATTTACAACAAAAAGTTTAGTTCAGTGGATGCAATCGACGAAAACATTACAATTGAGGCAACTGGCACATATATTCTTGAAGTCAGGCATGTACTAGGATCAGAAAAAATGAAGCTGTTTGTGATCGAATAGAAATCCAAGCAAATAGTAAAGAACTATAAATAAGTTATTCAAAAAAAGTTGGGATGAACTGTGTGCTCTCCCGACTTTTGTTTTTAATACTCGAATGCAGGTCATGTTTTAGGCCATCTTTAGGAATAAAAAAAGCCGATCAAAATTGACCGGCTTTAGCTCCCCCTGTAGGACTTGAACCTACGACCCTCTGATTAACAGTCAGATGCTCTAACCAGCTGAGCTAAGGAGGAATGGTTATTTTAAAAATCAAACAAAAGTTCTTTTCTTAAAAAGCTCGGCAAAAGTAAGAGTAATTATTTTAATTTTATAATCTTTGTGCAAAAATATTTTTATGAAATTAGTAACTGTAGGTACAGTCGCATTTGACGACATCGAAACTCCTCGCGGAAGAGCGGAAATGGTGATCGGTGGAGCAGCCACATATATTAGCCGTTCAGCTTCGTTTTTTGTTGAAAATCAAGGAATTGTATCTGTCATCGGCGGAGACTTTCCAGAAGATGAACTCGAAGAAATGAGAAGTCTGGGCATTAACACAGATGGAATCGAAATAAAAAAAGAGGAGAAATCTTTTTTCTGGGCAGGTCGTTATCACGATAATATGAACAAAAGAGACACCCTTATCACCGATTTGAACGTCCTTGCCAACTTCGAACCTAAACTTCCGGAAGCATATCGCTCTGCTGAATACCTTATGCTAGGCAACCTTACTCCGGATATCCAGATGGATGTCCTTAATCAGATGCACAAGCGCCCGAAACTAGTCGTGCTTGATACGATGAACTTCTGGATGGATATCGCGCTGGATGGCTTAGTAGCTGTGCTAAAACGCATAGATGTACTTACTATCAATGATGAAGAAGCAAGACAACTCAGTGGAGAATATTCCCTTGTTAATGCTGCGGCAGTGATCCATAAGATGGGACCTAAATTTCTGATCATCAAAAAAGGCGAACATGGTGCTCTATTATTCCATGAAGGCTTAGTTTTCTCTTTTCCTGCACTTCCAATAGCTGAGGTAATGGATCCTACAGGCGCAGGTGATACTTTCGCAGGTGGTTTCATAGGTTTCCTTGCAAAAACAGAAGATCTGTCGTTTGAGAACATGAAAAGAGCTATTGTGTATGCTTCAGTATTGGCCTCTTACTGTGTAGAAGATTTTTCGTTGGCAAAGTTAAAGGAATTGACACAGTCTGATATTTCAAAAAGGGTGGAAGACTTTAAGTCGCTGACCCAATTCTCAATCTAAAATAAAAATACCAAAGACTTCCGAAAAGAGCTGTTGTGGTGCAAGTATTTGAAAGAAGGTTTCATTAGGTGAAGTCGGGTAGGTGTTGATCGAAGAATGTTGTTCCAAAAATTGATCCAACGTGGTTGTTTAGAAATGTGTTTTGATCATGTATTGTGACAATATGCTATAAAATAACTTTAGCCAGAATATAAAATGTCCGGAGGAATTTCCCCTCCGGCTTTATAATTAATCACAGATTAAACAGTTCAACCTTAATTTATAACTGCCTTGAGTGATTTAATGATAAAAATTGTGGTAACAATTTTATGTTCAATAAATGAAACTCTTTTGGTTAAATATTTTTTCTCAAATTCATTCACTTGGATTCCTAAGTCGAAGAGGATTTTTATAATCCCACAAAATTATTTCACCAACTCCCTCTTCATCACCCGCTCTCTCTCCTCATTAAAACACACAAAGATCACCTTTTCAATTACCTTTGTCGTCTCCAAAAATTCTCTGACAGTTTCAACAGCGATCTTCGCAGCCAATGCTTTAGGAAAGCCATAAATACCGGTGCTAATATTTGGAAAGGCGATGCTGGAACAACCATGCTCTACTGCCAACATCAATGAATTCCAGTAACATTCAGCCAATTTTTCCGCTTCATTATTCTTTCCTCCGTTCCATACCGGGCCAACTGTGTGAATGACATATTCTGCCGGCAATTTTCCGGCTGGAGTAATAACTGCCTGACCGGTTTTGCAACCGCCTTGGCGGGCAATGATCTTTCTACAAGCTTCAAGGATAGTAGGACCACCTGCGCGATGGATGGCGCCATCTACTCCACCACCGCCAAGCAAAGAAGAATTGGCAGCGTTGACGATGGCCTCGGCTGCGACTTTTGTGATATCTCCTCGGATTAGTTCGATCATTTGGTAAAAGTATGGTATTAAATTGGTTCACACAAAGGGCGCAAAGGGAGACCACGCAAAGGATGCAAAGATTCAGCACAAATCATTTTTAATTAAATTTGCAAATCTTCCTTGCATTCAACATTTAATTCAAAATTTCACCACGTTCGGGTTTTGATTGCCAGTATTGCGGACAAGGGCAAGCCTTGTCCCTACTATCATAATATCCTTCTGATTTACTGTTTTCTTGGCGTCTTCGCGCTTCTTCCTCCCTTTGCGCGAAATCCTTGGCTTTTGTCTGAATCACAGATGATCCGGATTACACAGATGGCACAGATTATCCCGTTCAACAATCTGTGGAATCCTTTAATCCATTAAATCTGTGATTCAGAATAATTTCAAATTAGACACGTATGCCACTGAAGTCCTAATCATTTCCCGAAGTACTTCTTCATCAATATCTGAAAGTTTATTGACATAAATACAACCTTTGCTGGACTTATGCTTTCCGAATTTTGACAAATATTTTTCTCTGTTGACTTCATCTAGCGCTATATACAATGAGATGGCACTCTTCCTAGGTGAAAATCCGGAAATAGGTGCGTCTCCTTCATGCCCACTATGATACTTATAATGATACGAACCAAAGCCAATGATGCTAGGTCCCCACATCTTTGGCTTAAAGCCAGTCTCTTTTTGAAATATTTCAACCAACTTGCAGCCGTCCGACCTTTTTTTCTCATCCGGCACAGCATCTAAAAATTCAAGAACACTTTGCTGGGTTTCTTCTGTTTTATTCTTAGTCATTTGATAAAAACTTATAATTCACTTTTCAATAAGGAATATAAATATAAGTCGATATATCCAGTCCTCAAAAACTCCCCTTCCCTAATTATTCCTTCTTCTGAAAAGTTTAATTTTTTCGGGATGTTTTGGCTTTTGTAATTTTCAGTACCGCATTTTATTTCTATTCTGTTCAATTTGAGAAAGTGAAAACAGAATTGCACAATGCTCTCACAACTTTGCATCATGATCCCTTTTCCTTCATATTCAGCGCCGATCCAGTAACCTATTTCACCGATCCTGTTGTGAAGATCTATTTTATGAACACCTATCCTTCCTACAATTACATTATTATAAAAGATTGAAAAACCGTATTCTTCTCCTCTTGAATTGCGGTCCATACTGCCTTTAATAAAGTTAGCTATAAAGTCCTGAGATTCCATATAGGGAGGCCATGTAAGCCATTGGGAAAGGTATTCCCTATTGTCTTTTGCAAGATTATAGATTTCAGGTGCATGCGACTCATTCAATAACATCAATTCTATTGATTCATTAACTTCAAGTTTCATGGGTTTTGTTTATTGTTTGTTTTATTTCAAGTTACTATCCTTAATTTTCTTATCGATTTTCTCCATGACATCTCGAAAAGAATACTCAGCACAATGGCCTTCCATCGGAGAAAAATTGATATTTGCATCAGAGACGGGATTCTTGGTTGTCTTTAAATATTCATCCAATGCCCTTGTAGCAGGATTCAAATAAAAATGATCCATATCTCCCATCCATATGTAGATCTTGCCCTGTAATTTAGGACCAAGAGTCTGCCAATTTTTATCAAGGTATTTCTTCATATCATACTTTGTCCAGGTCTTGGCAACCTCTGGATCTATATCACCTGTCACAGGATCGAAAAGGGGCTTAGGAAGACCATCTTTTCCCTTAGGGCTGAATAGCGCTGTATGTGCACTGAATTGGCCACCTGATGTTACATAAGTATCAGACCAACCAAGAACATTTTCATAATTAATGAATTCCTTCAAGGCAAGCATTGGTTCCCCACTTATGTCCCGCATAACAGGTCTTGGATAATCAAATTCATTGACAAAGGCATTTTTGTCTTTATAAATATCTATAAGCTGATAATTTTCAAATTCAACCGCATCAGGGCTATAAGAAAAACAGCCATTAAACATTTCAGGATAATATACCTGAAGTGCCAAAGATACCCAACCACCGGTAGAGCAGCCTTCTACAAATCTTGTTGCAGCAGAATTTGTATTTCTATATTTGGATTCAATAGCCGGAATTAACTCATGTATTAATGAATAACCATATGCACCACTATTGTCAGAATCCATTTGATAACTATCTCCAAATGGACCTTCACCATCAAGCATGACCACGATGATCTGAGGAGCATCCGCAGACGTCCACCAATACATGCTTCTCTTACTTTTGGTCAATCGATTTATTCTGTCATATCTTCCACCATAACCTGCGACATTATAATCAATTGGATAGGCTAATGTTTTATTTTCATTATATTTAGAAGGTAATAAGATTGAAGCTTTGACATATACGTCTTTTTTCCACCATTTAGAAAGTGTATCACTCCGAATGCTAATTTCTCTAACTAACGGATGTTCATTAATTTTAATTGGTTCAATTACTTTATTTAGAGTTATTTCTAAAGTCTTATATCCATTTAATTCAACTTTTTGTTTTTCGCAATAAATATTTCCCTCAGAATTAATGTTAGATTCTGTCGTATTCTGATCCCATAGAATTTGAATATAATAAGTTCCAGAAGGTACGTGCTCAAGATCCCATGCAGGTGTCTTTTGCCAATCTTTTCCTACTATTAAAATCGACTTTTTTGAATCAAATTTTTCATAATTTTTTGCAAACATATAATTCCCCTTACTAGGCCAGGTCTGAGTCATAGGTTCAACACCGTCCGATTGATTGAGAAATAAAAAGAGCCTCCCTTTTGAATTAAATGACTTTTGAACAGCCTTATCTATTGTCAAATTCACTTTTATTGAATGACTTCCTACTTGCGCATTTAAATTATTGAATAATAATAGGAGCGAAAAAAACATGTAAACTGAAAACTTCATTGTTTATTGAATTTAATCTTTGAATAAAGTTAATATTTTTATTTAAAAATGTAATAAAGTATTGATAATTTGCCAACCAAACATTGGCTTTAAGGTATATGTTTTGTATATTTTGTCCAAATATTATTGATATCTACTTGAATTTTTTTTAATTTAATGCACCATCATATCCTTCCTTATAAGCATAATAACAACCCTGACTCATTAAGCGGTATAGATTATCTTCGTTGATCCAATTGTATTTTAAATTTAAATACTCTTTCAATCTTACAAACAAATCAGCACTACTTATGGTAACATTTTCTTTACAAAGCGCTTCCGAAATATTAAAGATGAAATCATGACCTGCCTTCATTTCATTTTGGCATTTTGTGTTATAATCAGCCAATTCATTCTCAGACAATTCAGGGAATTTTTCTTTTAATTTTCCTTCTATTTTGTCCATCCATTTTTCACTCCATTCCGAAGCCAGGTTATGTCTTATGTTTAGTATTTGATCCTTCAAAAGGTAAATTATCAAGTATGTTAATTATTTAGAAAAGTGCCAATCGCCCTCATGTACAAATCCTTTCTATCCAGCCATCCATAGTGACCGCAATTATCCAATAAAACCAATTTCGAATTATGAAATGTTTGTTTGATTTCTTCGGCAGTTTCTACTGAAATTATATCATTTTTACCCTGAATTATTAATACAGGTTGTTTAAAATCAGGAAACTTATTAAGGTAATTATATTTAATTTTATCCAGGTCCTGTATAACCAATGAATTGATTTTAAAATCTATCTGAGGCAGTCTAGCGGCCACAGTTGGCGCATTTCCTTTATAGTATACATAGGCATTTGCTAGAAAAGAAGCCCTTTTATATATTGTCCTAACTGAATTATCGCCGGCATCAAGTTTCTTTTGGTAGTAATTAAGGCTGTCTCTTTGCTCCTTTGTCATATTATTATTAATACGGCCCTGCAGATAATTCCTGAAGTTCATGTTTACTCCACCCGAAGAGGAAAAAATCAGTTTTTTGATCCGTTTCGGGTATTTAGCAGCGTAATGTGTGGCCAGGATACCTCCGAAAGAATGACCAAAAACCACCCATTTTTCTATTTTCAATTTTTTTCTAAGATCCTCAATATCCTGCACCATTAAGTATATGGTGATTGTTTCACTATTTACCACATTTAGTTTAGAGCCACCTGTACCGCGTTGATCATAAATGATTGTCTTATATCCAAGATCAGCAATTTCCTGAGCAATAAAAGCAAATCCTTCACTATTGAAACCCGGGCCACCATTGATGATAAGGATAGGTTCTCCTTGTCCAAATGTTTCGTAATGAGTTTCAATAGGTGTTTTTAAATCTTGTTTGTCAGCAAATGTAGTTTCTCTGCAAGCCATGAGGCTTATTATTAAAAATAGAAATATCATGATAGAGCTAATTTATAACTCTAATTTACTTCTTACCAAGGATTACATCATTGACATTATACAGACGATCAATTATTTATGACCAATGCATCATTTCATGTCATGTTCCACCCAAACGAGTGCTTCGGTATTGTAACCAATTTCCCTTGCTTTTTGAAGATAACCTTGTTTAGTGTTTTCAGGAATGGATGTTTCCCGAGACAGAAGCCATAAGTTCTTAAAACTATCACCTGCTACTAGTGCGTATTTATAGTCCTTGTCAATAGCAATCACGTTGTATCCTGCATAAAATGGGCCGAAAAAAGAGACTAATAGTTTTGCTTCATCTTTATCACCTGCGTATTTTGCTTTTCCAATAGATTGTTCCCATTCTTTCTTCTTGAAATTATAGCCTTTATTATCTACTTTTATTTTACCATTATCTTTTAAAGAATAATCAGCAGTTACATTATTTAAATTACGTTCGTATTTAAAATCAAGTCTGGCGATCTCATACCATTTTCCTAGATACTTGTTAGTATCAAATGGCTTTACTGCTGTCACCCCCTGAGGAATTGATTTACATGAATTAAGTAATAAAAAAGAAACTGTGAACAATGAAATAGAAGTGAGAACGGAATATTTACGCATAATAATATGTTTGTTATTAATAATTAGAAAGGCAAAACAACCTTTGTTGATTTGATTTACCTTGCGAAAGAGAAAGGGAGTGTTCTATAAAATGCAATAAATTTTGGTGTTTGGAGTTTGGTGTTTGTTAATTGAAATTGAGGAAGAATTTACATTTTCCTATCCACCAAACTCGCTTTTAATTCTTCTGTTCTGGTTTTGGTTACAGCTTCAAGACAGGATGAAATCACCATAGGCTGTGCGCTGCCACCTTCATACATTTGTCCTTCGAAAGCACAATGTGAATCTCTAAACTTGATCCAATCAAGTTGAGCTTTTTTCAGTAAGATCTTTGCCTGCGGATCGAGTTCTTTCATCAGAAGCTTATATGTTTTGTTTAATTCGAGATCAGCGGTCTCGTATGATTTCTGGGCATCCATATTCATTTCTACCTGGGTTTGAGCACAAACAAAGGAGCTATAAACAACTGTTAAAATGCAGATTAATAAGTATTTCATATTAACATTTTAGATTGATGAAGTTGAAATTAAGAAAATTGGAAAGATTTACTGAAATATCTTTTGGTTGAGACAATCTTGCAAAAAACTTTAGGTATTATGAATTTTCTTTGATTAATTTCTCCAAGGTATGACCAGGAACCACTCCTGACTGCCTCCAAATTATCTTTCCTTCTTTGAATAATAGGAGCGTCGGAATACTCTGTATTTTATATTTTGCGGACACTTTTTGATTCTTGTCTACATCGATTTTGATTACTTTGGCGCTATCGCCTATCTTTTGTTTCAAATCCTCAAGAATAGGAGCCATAGTCTTGCAAGGTCCGCACCAGTCGGCATAAAAATCCACTAGGGTAGGGGTATTACTATTGATGATTTCGGAGAATGATTGTGGCATAATATTTTTTTGTTTAGTTCAAATTTGTGAATTCTTTTAACAAACTTTGGATATTAATAGTTGCAAGAAGAAGTCAGAGGTCAGTAATCAGTAATCAGTGGTTAGTGGTCAGTAATCAGTGGTCAGTAATCAGTAATCAGTAATCAGTAATCAGTAATCAGTAATCAGTAATCAAAAAGTCCAAAATTAGAGGATTAGTTCCATCTGTGCTATAATTTTATCGAAGATAAAATAACTCTGTGACCTCTCTTGAAAAACAAAGTAATAAGTAACTTTTTGTAAAAGTTTTATTAAGATCGAAAATCAAAATCCTAGCTCTCAAATCAACCTTAAATCTTTGGATCACTCCTTAAAATATTTGTGCTGCTTATTTTGAAGTAAATAGCCTCTGTGATAAAAAAAACAGTAACCAGTGGTCAGTGGTCAGTGGTCAGTAATCAGTGGTTAGTGGTCAGTGGTCAGTAATCAGTAATCAAAAATTCCAAAATTAGAGGATCAGATCCATCTGTGCACAATTTTGTCGAAGATAAAATACCTCTGTGACCTCCCTTGAAAAACAAAGTAATAAGTAACTTTTTGTAAAAGTTTTATTAAGATCGAAAATCAAAATCCTATATCTCAAATTAGCCTTAAATCTTTGGATCGCTGCTCAAAATATTTGTGCTGCTTATATTGAAGTAAATAGCCTCTGTGATAAAAAAATCAGTAACCAGTGTCAGTGGTCAGTGGTCAGTAATCAGTGGTCAGTAATCAAAAAGTCCAAAATTAGAGGATCAGTTCCATCTGTGTGAACATTTTCAATTTTTAATTTTCAATTTTCTATTCAACGCTTTTTCTTCAGCATTTCCTTAGCATGCTCATTCGCTGGATTTAATTTGAGAGATTTTTTGAAATTTTCTTTGGCCAATTTTAATTCTTTATTTGCATAATAGGCATCACCTAAACTGTCATAAACATTAGATGAATTAGGAAATTCGGTGGCATTTAATTTGAAAATTTTAATAGCAGCTATTATTTTTCCACTATTTAATAGTCGGTAGCCAAGTTTATTTAATTCACCTTCGCTTTCAAAATTATAACTATCTTTTTTATCATTTTTTAATTGATAATAATATGCCATTCCGGCATCTGCATTTTCTTCGACAGTAATCCTGATAGTTCGGCCAATTGATTTTTGTCCATAAGGTTTCAGATCACTTTCCAGTCCTTGGATCACATCCAAAAGTTGACCGGCAGTATTGGATCCGGATTGATTTATTATAACAGAAAATCCAATCTGATAAGCCGGGTAAACAAAAAAGACATTTTGAGTTCCGTATGCGCCACCATGTTTCCAGTAGAATTTATTTCCTTTTATATCCTTTCCAATATCCCAGAAATAGCCCATCTCATCCTTACCATCATCAAATATCGATCGGTGCGACTCTTTGACGATTGCATTAGTGGTATCTAATTGATACTTCATGTATTTTAAAAGATCGGCCATGGTTGACTTCATACCACCACCGGCTCCCCACATCGCATTCGCAAGGAAGGGCATCAATACTCCCTTATCATCGTATCCATTTGCTACAGATAAGTTATCATCAATACGGATACTTGTATGGTTCATTTCATTAGGTTCCATGATAACTTCCCGGAGTTGAACATTGAAATCCTGCTGCATTGCATTTTCCAAAATATGTGCAGATAATTCGGGCCCAAACTGTGAATAATAATATACTGAACCAGCAGACGTATCAGGCCTGACCCACAGAAGATCCCTGAAAAATTCCCGTTTATCGTAGTTCTCCTCCATCTTTCGCACTTTAAAAGCTGTGCTGTCATCCCTGTTTTCGAGCAACTTGGCATAATTGGGAAATTGCCGAAGAATACCTGTTCTATGAGTGAGCAGATCTTTAATCGTAACCGGCTTCCCCTTGTATTGTAAATTAGCAAATTCCTGTCGCAAATAATCCCTAACATCTGCATCCATTTTAACTTTTCCCTCCAGGACAGCCCGTGCCATCAATGTTCCGGTAAATGTCTTGGTCACAGAAGCTATTTCAAACAGGGTTTCATCTGTCGCTTTATTCTTCTTTCCTTTGTCTATTTCACCATAATGTCTTGAGTATGTCTTACCATTCAAATACACTCCAATTGAAACTGAATTTCCACCGGACTCTTTCAACAAATACTTTGCATTTTCATCCAGTGAGCGGTACACTTCAGCCTCTGATGGCGCTTTTGGGGAAGTTTGGCCGATACAAAGATTCGATATAAATAATAATATAAAAGTTAATTGCTTCATTTGAGAAATTGCTTCTTTGTCAGTTTTGATATTGTAGTGATGTTTGTTGTTTGGAGTTAGTTACAAATCTAAAATAAAATACTCGTAGGGAGCTAAAGTGATTTTAGTACCGAACGTCTTTGTTCCTCCATTGACAACGTCCTTTGCTGTCTGATCCACCAGTCCGACAGGAATAGTCAGATCCACAGATTTATTCCGAACATTGGCCATAATGAATACTTTTTTGCCATCCCTTTCTTTGGTAAAAGCGCACACATCAGTGGTAGAAAAAGTTGTCAAAACACCCCGTTTAATGGCGTCACTTCCTGCTCTGAATTTCAATATCTTTTTGTATTCCTCTTTCAATGCAGGATTCAGTGACCAGTTGATCTTGGTTCCTGTAAACGGAAAAACGATTTTGGTAGGAAACCCAACTTCCTGGCTGCCATAGATCATCGGAATACTTTTCATCGTAGATGCTATGACAAAGGCAGACATGGATCCGCGAAGTCCTCCGAATAAATCGAGGGGTGTTCCGTCTGAGCCATTGACGTCATGATTGGTCGTATATCTTATTATTTGCTGACCATTGGTGGCACTGGAATATTCAGTATTGTTGAGACCATCGATGGTCAATGCAGAATTATTGTTGCCAAATATTTTCTTTAATTGATCAAAGAATCCGAAGCCAAAATTATAATCGAAACCTGCCGAAAAGTTAGCTGTCCTGCTTCCTTCTGCAAACATCAGCAACTTGTGTGTACTGATACTCCTCATTGTATCAATGGCTTGTTTCCAGAAGTCAACCGGTGGGCCATCCGTATAGTCCATTCTGAATCCATCCACATTGGCAGCATAAACCCAGTACTTCATGCTGCTGATCATTTCTTTGCGCATGTCACCATTTTTGAAGTCCAGTTGAGCGACATCTGTCCAGTTGAAACCCGGAGGATTAATGATGGCGCCTGCACTATTCTTGACATACCAGTCAGTATGAGCACTAATCCAAGGGTTGTCGAAAGAGGTATGGTTGGCCACCCAGTCAAGTATGACGGACATGCCGCGAGTATGAGCACCGTCGACGATAGCTCTCAGATCATCCAGATTTCCGAATTCAGGATTTACTTTTTGATAATCCATCACACAGTATGGCGAGTTAAAAGCTTTGAACTTACCGACAGGATAAATGGGCATGAGGTAGATGACATTGGCACCCAGGGCTTTGATAGAATCCAACCTTTCTACAACTCCCGCAAAATTACCTTTAGCGCTGAAGGGTCTCATGTTGACCTGGTATATGATGGCATCTTCTCTGTCCGGTACTCCGGAGAATGGTGTACCATATTGTATAAGGCCTGTCGGTGTAACCACGGGAGGCGTAATTATAGGTTCGTCTTTGTCTTTGCAAGAAATAAACAATAGTGTAAAGAAGAGGTATAAAGAATAGCGCAACATGTATGTTATTTTGGTATAAAAGTAGGGAAAAATGGGGAAAGGGGGCGAGGGCATCGAGCATAATCTCAAAATAAAGAGAGTTGAAAACTATTTTAACTTTAAATAGGTATGCCTTGGTTTAAATATAAGACAATATTCTCAAAACACTTATTCAATTCTTGTAATAAAGATCATCAATTTCAATTTTCGTTACAGTAGGGACAGGTCGCGACCTGTCCCTACTGTAACGAAAATTGAAATTTACCAAGCAAGAAATGATTATATTTCATAACTTTATTATTAAATCAAACACCAACCCATGATACCCAATCGAAAACCTAATAGATTAAAAGAGTTCGATTATACTTCCGACAATCTTTACTATATAACAACTAATGTTAAATATAGATACAAGTGTTTTGGCCATATCCAGAACGAAATAAT
The DNA here is from genome assembly GCA_016711705.1 of Candidatus Brachybacter algidus. Classification (GTDB taxonomy): domain Bacteria; phylum Bacteroidota; class Bacteroidia; order Chitinophagales; family Saprospiraceae; genus Parvibacillus; species Parvibacillus algidus. Next base: position 197,196 of record JADJSK010000002.1, read on the forward strand.
ACATTTAAACATTTTAGGAGATATCGTTAAAACTCGATGGTTATGGCTTGAGCAGAAATATAGATATATAAAACTTCATGAATTTGTAATAATGCCGGATCATTTTCATGGTATCATAGAGATTAACAGGGTTTTGATAGATTACCCAAATTTTGAAGTTCCTTCTGTAGGGACAGGTCGCGACCTGTCCCTACAGAAGGAACTTCAAAATTCACCAGATGCTTCCCGTACAAAGGTTGATGGAATTAAAATTAAATCTCTTTCAGAATTAATAGGCGCTTTCAAAATGACTGCTTCCAAAAAGATACATGAACTGGGTTTGGATTTTGAATGGCAAAGGTCTTTTAATGACGAGATAATAAAGGACGAAGAGGCAAATTTTTATATCTCGAATTACATACGAGAAAATCCAAGGAATTGGAACGGGTAAAAATAATTATATCTGTAGGGACTGGTCGCGACCAGTCCCTACAGATATAATTATTTTTACAAACTCTACCTCACCACCACCGTACTTATACTCCTAGCCTTAGCCACCGTCTTCGCTGCCTGGCCATCTACCCACACATAATAATCTACATCCTTGTCACTTTCATTCATCACGATGGTCGCTACACTGCCATCAGGGTTTAAAAATGCGGTGGATATCAACTGGCTGCGGGTCGGAGCTGCAATGATGCGCTTGGCGCCGAGCTGGATATATTTAGAGAAGTGGCCGATGTAATAATAGGCATTGGTGTATATCAATTGACCGGTTTTGGTGTCTCCATGGATAGGAGCGAAACAGAAATTCTTGACGTGATTTGGGCCACCTGTTTGATCCAGGAAGATATTCCAATCCGTGAATCCAACCATCCCGTTGTTAAAATCATTGATCATGCTGCGGCCGTATTCTTCGCCAAGCGCCCAATTGTTATAACCGCCGGACTTGAAACTTTCAGCACAGCCTTCGGTGAAGAAAAGATGTTTATCGGGATAAGCCTCATAGACTCTGCGGAGATTGTCAAACATTGGTTTGCCACCGCTCCAGTCCTCGTACCAGTGAAATCCGATGCCCCAGATATATTTCGCGGCTTCCGGATCATTTAGATAAGTACTTGCTCTTTGGTATATCATGTCCCGATTGTGATCCCAGGCTATGATCTTTTTATCTTTTAATCCTTCCTTTTCCATGGTTGGCCCAAGGTGATCTTTTATAAAATCACGCTCTTCTTCAGCCGTATAAATACAACTTTCCCATGTTTGAGTGGCCATCGGTTCATTTTGAACACTGATACCCCACACGGGAATGTTTTCCGCTTCATAGGCTTTGATGAATTTGGTATAATACATCGCCCAAACATTATGGTATTGATCCAGCAATTTTCCACCTTTTAGCATATTATTATTGCTCTTCATCCAGGCAGGTGGTGACCAGGGGCTGCCGTAAAACATGATATCCTTGCCGATCAATTGCTGTGCTGCTTTAATCATCGGGATCTTGAATTTTTTATCGTGGTCGATGTTGAAGGTCGTTAAGGTGCTGTCCTTTTCAGCGATGTATGTATAATTATCACTGCTGAAGTCGCAGCTATTAATATTGGTACGAATAATATTATAACCGATTCCTTTTGTTTTGTCGAAATATGCGGTTATCAATTCATCTTGTTGTGCTTTAGGCATTTTATAGAAAGTCTCCGCGGAAGCATCCGTGATCGCTCCTCCGATGCCCACGTATGGTTGGAATGTTTTGCCAGGGTCAACAAATACACAAATCTCCGTTTCGAGTGGTTGCTTCTTTTCTTCGAAACCTACCGTGTCAAAGGCAGACATTTTGAGATCAGTATTCAATGCGGTGGTATAAACGAATGCTTTTTTTCCACTCATTGAAAATACTACATCTGATTTTGCATCCTCCGAAGTTTTGGCCGACTGACCTTTCGGATTTTCACTGTTTTGTTTGCAGGAAGAAAGTATGAAGATAAAGCTCGCTAAAAACAAAATTGATCTGAACATATGCAGGATATATTTAATATTTATCTAAAAATTTGTGCGCAAATGACTTAAAGAAAAGTAAGTGTAGTCACAGCATGATTATTCTAGAGCGACTTTGTGTCACTTTGTGCATTCTTTGTGAAACTTTGTGACATCTACCAGATGAAAGTCCCTGCCGACTGAGCCTGCAATAAAGCCGTAACTCTCTTTCCCTTAAATTCTATATTGAAAGATTGACTGGCAGAAGCAGTGTTTAATACAAGTAAGACTTTCTTGCCCTGTGGAGTTAAGAAGGCGACACTCGGCATATTCGGAGCTATGTCTGACTGAATTCTCTTTGATCCCGGTGGAACCCATTTGGAAATTTGCCCCAGTATATAGTAAGATGGATTTCTAGTAATAGAGCCTCCAATAGTCAGAGCACCTTTGCATTCCGTGCAGCCACCCTCCGTATGAGGACCAAAGGATGGGTCATTGGCAAGATTCCATTCAAGAACGACTTTGGACCAATTGCGAACTGAACCAATCAACACTTGTTGTGTATGCCACATGAAATTTTCAGCAAATGATTCATTCTTTCCTGTCCATTGTTCTGTGAAATACAAGTTCCTATCAGGATGCGCATCATGGACTGTGCTCAATGCACTTATGTCGCCGCCATACAAATGGAATGCAGATCCATCCACATATTTCTTTGCTTCCGGATCATTCAGAATGGTAATTGGATAGTCAGGTCTGTCGCAATTGTGATCGTAAACAATGATTTTTGTTTTTATACCGGCTGCTTCAAATGCAGGTCCTACAAATCCTTTGATAAAATCTCTTTGTTCTGCAGCTTGCATCAGCAAACGTGGGTTATTGCCGGGATGTAATGGTTCATTTTGTAAAGTGACTGCATCAATAGTAATGCCCTCAGCCTTCATTCCTTGAATATATTTTACAAAATACTGTGCGTAGGTGCTGTAATATTCCGGTTTTAAACTACCACCGACAGAACTATTATTGGTCTTCATCCAGGTAGGCGGACTCCATGGTGAACCCATTATTTTAATGTTGGGATTGATAGCCAAAATCTCTTTCAATACAGGTATTAAATGTGCCTTATCCGGTGCAAGGCTAAATTTGTTCAGATTGACATCTGTTTCTCCAGCAGGCAAATCATTGTAAGAAAAAGGAAACGGATCCAGATCGGATGCACCGATGCTGATCCGCAAATAACTGATGCCCAAAGAAGCTGAATCGCTCCCAAACATTTCTTTTAGTAAAGCTGCTCGAGGGGCTGGCGCCAATGCATAGATCACAGAAGAACTACCACCTGTAAGACTGTATCCAAAGCCATCTATCTCTTGAAAGACCTGTGTACTGTCGACTCGTATGATTGGATATGAATTGGTAGCTGTACCAAATCTAAGTTTGAAATTTTGTTTCTTTAATAGGGACGTTTGATTGGCAGAAGTGAGATAAAAATCAACATCTGACTTGGTAACTATTACTGGCTTAGTGTCTTCGTTGTCATTGTCCTTTGAACATTTAAAAGAAGAAAATGCCAAGAGTAATAACATTAAACACAATAAATTAGTCTTATTTCTGTGACTCATTACAATATGATTTTTATTTAGATTGGGTTTAATTTCATAATTAAACACGACTAAAATAAGTTGAATTAATTTATATAAAGTGGCCCGAAATTCTTTAAAATAATTAATATTAATTTGTCATGAAAATCCCTTCTTTATACATTAATATTTTTTCTAATTATTCACTGAGATTAATAAGGTCAAACACCCCGCCTGTCGGCACCCCTCTGATAGAGGGGAAGCACAGATCGGTCACTCCTTTTATTATATTAATATCTTATTTAAAATTAAATTTATTTAGTTAAAAAATGATTTTAAATAGTCTTTGTCAATTAATAGAAAGCTTGATTTATTATCAAATTAATTAAACGTATAAATTAATTACAATCTAATTTGTAATATCATTTAACTACATTAATCACTTAATTAAATTAGTAGCCCGGATTCTGCTTTAAATTGATATTTTTATCCCTTTCGCCTTGTGGAATTGGGAACAAAAGTTTGTTTTCGTTGAGCGTATAACCCAGTGCTGTCATTGTTTCGATTGCCTTGCCTGTTCTCTTAAGATCATACCATCTATGACCTTCGAAAGCTAGTTCAAGACGTCGTTCTTTAGCAATAGCTGTTCTCAATGCATCTGCAGTGGTTGCAGTGGTTGGAGCAAGTTTAGCTCTACTTCTTACCAAATTGACATAATATTGAGCACCTGATACTGCATCCAATTGGCCTAATTCAGTCAATGCTTCTGCTTTGAGTAGAAGTATATCTGCAAGTCTCAGTAGTATTTGATTTTGAGTACCATTAGTGTTTCGCATTTTATAACAAAATGGATAATTGCTAATATCCCAATTTACATCTGTCCAAGAGGTTATTTTTTGGAAAAGTATGCTGGAATTTTTACGCACCATATCCTGTTCTGCATCGAAAAGGTCTACAAGATCGTGTGTAGGAGTATTGAATTTTTTCCAATCTTTTCCTACAAACATAGATGAACCCCAATTGCTCCCTGTGGCTCCACCGATACAATCCAATTCAAATATTGATTCAGCGCTATTCTCATGCATTCCATCCCACAATTGCTCATAAGAAGGAAGTAAACTAAACCCTGATGCTATCACAGCATCCGCATGTTCATTTACTTTGTTCCAATCTGCAGGTTGTCTTGTAGCGTATACTTTTGCTAAAATGGCGTGGGCAGCGGCCTTTGTTCCTCTCATCTTTGTAGGTCCGTAAGCAGTAGGTGCCTGATTAACGGCTGTGGTGAGGTCATTGATGATCTGAGTATAGACCTCATCCTGCGTTTTACTATCAGGATAGAGTATACTATATACTTCAGCAAAATTGTCAGAAGTAATCTCCGGAACGGGTTTAGTTACGATAGGCACTCCACCCCAAAGTTGGACCATTCCAAAATATAAAAAACCCCTCATAAAGGAAGCTTCTCCAATGATCTCATCTCTTCTGCCAGCATCAAGGCCGACAGCTTTTGGAGTTCTTTCAATCACACCATTACATGTGCCTATTAAGCCATAGAAATATTTCCAATCGCGTGAGATGTTTCTATTTGTTGAAGAGATTTTATAATCGTCAATCTGAAAATTGTCCGGGTTATCAGCGCCGGCATAACTGTTGTCCGATTGTGCATCGCCATTCACGTAATGATCGAGAAAAAATAATTCAGACTGAGATGTTTTCATGCCGCTATATACTGCAGCAATTCCAGTCTCAGCGTCTGCTCCTGTATATACAGATGCGGTATCCGCAGATTCGTCTATGATTTGTGACAATGGTTCTTTATCCAGGAAAGAATCACAAGATGTCAACGCAATTCCTAAAGTAAAGAAAGATATAAAATATAGTAAATTTTTCATGTTTATCTATTTGAAAGAATTAAAAAATGGGAGTTAATTAGAATGTTACATTGAGTCCAAATACCATCTGTCGTGTCTGAGGATATGTTCCATAATCTACGCCAAATTCTGTACCAAGGCTGTTGACTCCATAAGCATTCACTTCAGGATCAAATCCGGTATATTTAGTAAACGTCAATAAGTTCTGTGCGGTTGCGTAAACAGAAAGGTTTTGCATTTTTACCTTTTGCAGCCATGTAGTCGGGAAATTGTACGCCAGTGTCAAACTTTTAATTCTAAGGAATGAACCATCTTCGACGAATCTGGTAGAATTGTGAATGTTGTCTAAAGAGCCATCGCCTGCGGCATTTGCCTTAGGTACGTCCGTTATATCGCCCGGTTGTTGCCATCTGTCAAGGACATTCGTTGATTGATTTTTGCTGTCAAACATACCTTCCAAATCCATTTTGGTAGCATTGAAGATCTGATTTCCTGCACGCCTTGAATAAAAATATTTAAATCAAATCCCATGAAAGAAAGGCTATTGGTCAATCCGTAAATAAATTTAGGAGCAGCATGTCCTATCACAGTTCTGTCATCCGGGGTAATGGTTCCATTGCCGTCAACATCTTTGTACATGATATTGCCGGTCTCCGGATTTACACCTTCAGAAATATATCCAAAAAATGTTCCCAGCGCCTGTCCCTCAGTCATTCTGATGGCGGATTCACCATTGGAATAAATGCCAGCATAGTCATATACTTTCTGTAACTCAAGTTTCGTCACTTCGTTTTTATTGAATGAAATATTAAAATCTGTAGTCCATCGCAATGATCTATCTTTTAACTTTTGTGTAGAAATAGCAAATTCAACTGCTTTATTTTCCAACTCTCCGTCATTTCTTACGAATGGCCTGTCGACACCTACACTTGATGGAAGCGGGATAGACATGATCAAATCCTGAGTTCTTTTCCAGTAAACATCAGCCGTAAATGTCAGCCTATTGTTCCAGGTCGTGAGGTCAATACCAAAGTTGGTCTGGGTAGTTTTTTCCCATGTTAAATCCGGATTGGCAATGGAATATCTTCTGATACCAGGTCCTATTAATGTCGTGCCCGGAGTAATTCTAGAAAAATCAAGCAATCCATAAGAAGCGAAATCGCTTAACCCTTCTTGATTTCCTGTCTGACCCCATCCACCGCGGATCTTAAGATCATTGATAACATCCATTCCTGAAAAGAAACCTTCCTGAGAAAGTCTCCATCCTGCAGAAAAGGATGGGAAAATGTCCCAACGATTATCAGCTGAAAGTTTGGAAGAACCATCACGTCTTAAAGCAGCTGTCAACAAATATTTGGTGTCAAAATCATAAATGATCCTACCAAATTGTGAAACTAAAGCCGAATGTGTTTTGGTATTACCTGCACCTTCAATTTGGTTACCGGCATTTGTAGTCTTGACATATTGAAGTGGAAGATCTTTCGTATTGATATATGCATGGCCGAAACTATTGTCTTGAACCGACATACCAACTAAGGCAGTCAAACTGTTTCTGCCGAAATATTTAGAATAAGTCAATGTATTTTCTGAGAGCCAACTTAAGTATTCCTGCTTACTAAGATTGGAAACACCATGATTCTGACGACCATAAACCGTGCGGATGGGGTCAACGTAGAATTCATAAACGCCGTTTGAAACATCAGCTCCAAGGTTAGATCTGAACTTAAGGTCTTTGAATAATTTTACTTCAGCAAAGACATTGGATAAAAATCTGTTATTGGTATAATCTTCCTCTCTACTCATGTATGATAGGGGAGTCTCCCATGCTGCCTGGAACGGATTTGTAGCAAACTGCTCAGGTTTTTCCGCATCGTAGACACCAAGATTTGGCGGTGAATTCAATGCACTGAGGATGATGCCTCCTCTACCTGAACTTGCATTGTCACCGGCATTCCATGATTTTGTTCTGTAAAAATTGATATTTGAACCAATTGTCAACCAATCATTGACTTTGCTATCAACATTTAACCTGACAGAATAACGGTCAAATTTAGCCGGTGTGACCATCCCTTTATCAAGAAGATATCCTAAAGACAAATAATATCTGGACTTCTCAGTTCCACCGGAAAAAGCCAATTGGAAATTCTGATTAACACCTGTTCCAAAGGTTTTATCCTGCCAATCAGTATTCGCATTTTCTTCACTGATGGCTTCGCCACGATCCTGCATATATTGAATATATTGAGCGCCATTTAACACATCGATTTTATTCGCAAGTTGCGAGAATCCCATGTATGTATTAAACGAAGTGGAAGTTTTACCTGCCTTTCCTTTTTTAGTTGTGATCAATACCACACCATTTGACGCTCTTGCACCATAGATAGAAGCTGATGCAGCATCTTTGAGGATCTGCATACTTTCGATATCATTTGGATTGAGTCCTTTTGTGTCTGTGGTTGGAATACCATCGATGACATAAAGCGGATCATTGTTGGCATTGATAGAGTTCGTACCTCTTATACGAATAGAAAATTCTGTACCCGGTTTACCTGAAGGTTGGGTCACCTGAACACCGGCAGCCTTTCCCTGGAGTGCCTGAGCTGTAGAGAAAACAGGGCGATTCTCAAAATCTTTACCTTCCACAGTTGATATGGCTCCTGTAATATTCTTCTTGCTTTGACTACCATAACCGACTACGATGACATCATCAAGCAACTTTGGATCGGGATCAAGATTGATCTCAAGGAACTTGCCATCTATAATTATTTCTTTCGTAAGAAATCCTACGTATGAGATGACTAGAACGCTATTCTCAGGAGCATTTATAGAGAATTTGCCATCGACATCTGTTATTGTTCCGACATCACTACCTTTCAATAGTATTGTGGCACCAATTAAAGGCTGGCCGTCATTATCTTTTATCACACCTATTGTGTTCACATTTTGCTGATCCCAACTTACTTTTTCTGCAGCAAATGCAAAACTTTGATTGTAAGGATTCATATAAAGAAGCCCAATAGCCAAAAGCCATTTACCCCCACCAAATAACTTTGTAAATTTTACTTTCATAATATTTTTAAATTAATAAAATTAATACGCACACCAGTAATAATAATAATGTTACCAACTGTGTCATTCAATAAATAGAAATATAAAAATCAGTTAATTATGTATTTAACTAAAAAAATTTGTTTTAGCTCTTTTGAAATACTCTGATATAATCCACAATAAATAGTTGAGGAAAGACTGTGGTCGCATCGGGATATCCCGGCCAATTTCCACCAACTGCAAGATTCATAAGAAAAAACTGCGGTTTGTTGAATGGGTATGGTTGACCTTCCATCTCTGCCGCGGTTATCTCATAAAATTTCTTATCGTCTACTCTCCATTCTATCTTGTCTTTCTCCCACAGAATACTAAAAACATGAAAGTTCTCATTAAAATCTCCTGCATTAGTTGCTAATGTACTTGATCCTTTATACTTATGAGTAGAGGTATTTGTTCCCCAATGTGCTGTACCATGCACTCTATCCGGCTCGTGGCCAAGATATTCCATTATGTCAATCTCCCCACATGCAGGCCAGCTATTAGTTCCTATATCTGCACCCAAAGTCCATAATGCAGGCCATATTCCTTGTCCTATCGGCATAACAGCTCGAATATCAACCCTTCCAAAAGTGAATTCTTTTTTTCCTTTACTTATCAATCTACTTGATGTATATTGAAATTCTCCTGTTTGCTCTGGCTTGGCTGTTATAATAAGATATTCATTCTCATGAATTGTAGAATTTTCTTTTTTGTAGTATTCCAATTCATTATTTCCCCAACCATTATTATTTCCGATTTCAAAAGACCAGTTGTTCTCATTCACAGCGGTTCCTGTAAATTCATCCGCCCATACCAAATTATAGCCGACATATTCAGATGGTGAAGTGGCTCCGGCTGAAGGTATTATTATGCTCGATCCACCTCCCGTGTCATCATTCTTAATAGTTATAAGTGCTTTGGCTTTGATCAGATCCGAGTTTAAGGCAGAAGTAATAACCAATTCAAAAGTTTCGTCAGGTTCCGTAAATTTATCTCCCATAATGATAATTGGTACATCAATAGATGTTAGACCTGCAGTAATAATTACCGAAGCATTAGCTATACCAACATAATCGGAACCGGCTATTGCTGAGCCATTTTTAGTGCTATAACTGATCACCACATTACTAGCCGCAGGGGCAGAAAGTTGAAGTTTTATATTGATTGTTTGTTCCCCATTACTCTCGGTAATCGATTGATCCAATGCGCTTAATTCGGGTTTACTGCTGCCGCCTGGACCTTTCTCTTTGTCATCACAAGCAGACAAGCATATCAAGGCAGATGCCATTATTCCATAACCAAGTTTCTTTGCTAAATTCATTTAAATTATTTTTTATTGATAAACCCGGACGTAATCGATTTCCATCCTTTGTGGCCAAATATTCTCAACTTCTACTCCTCTTGCTCCCCCAAAATTGCCTCCTACGGAAATATTTAAAATTAAATAAAATGGTTGATCAAAAGGCCAACTTGATGATCCTTTTCCATCATTTGCAAAAGTATAATAAACTTTGTCATCAAGTAAAAAGTCTATTTTTTTTTCATTCCATATAATACTATAGGTGTGAAAGCGGAGACCCATTTCGTACTGAAAAAACTTTCTTCCTTTTTGTGTTCCATTCATGTGGTTATAAGCATCCGTATGCACCGTTCCATATAACGTGTCCTTGGTCCAGCCGACATGCTCCATGATGTCTATCTCTCCACTGAATGGCCAACCACCGTACTTCCAATCCGCAGGCAACATCCAGATAGCAGGACATGTTCCTAACCCTTGAGGTATTCTGGCCCTGACATCTATTCTTCCGAATTTCCAAGAACCGGATTTTTTACTATTCAGTTTAGCAGAGGTATATTGCATGCCACCCATTATTTCTTTGTGCGCTTCTATGACAAGCAACCCATTTTCCACATGAGCATTTTTCAAAGCATCTGTATAATACTGGATCTCATGGTTGCCCCAACCACAATTGTTGGGGCATCCATCACCGTACTCGTACGACCAAAGTTCAGGATTTGGAGCGCCACTTTCACCGTCAAACTCATCACTCCAAACTAATCTGCCTTGTTGGGCAAATGTCGGAAATGACAATACTATAAATATTAATAATCTCCAAAGCATATTATTCCGCTACGAATTTAAATTCGAACCAACCATCAGCCTTGTCGCCATTTGCCTTAGCAAAGGGAGCTCTAATTATTAATTCAGTTTCGGTTAGTTTCACGATATCAAGTTCAAAGTAAGAATCTCTCGTGCCCATGAACTGTCCTTTATTCAGAATGATCTGATCTGCTCCATTCTGACCTGTTCCTGCGCTGAAAGTATATGGTCCTGTCACAGGGGTAAATGGCTCATCTACATATCCGTTGAAAGGATTGACAGTCATACCCTGGTTTTTGTAATCAAAATTAGCTCCATCGAAGGTAAAACAGTATCTGTCATCATACTGAGATGGCACAAGTCCGCCTGCCGGAGACTTGAACCATTCGCCGGATCCATATGTCGGACCGACAGTAATCGCACCCCCTACTTGGGAGAACTTCCAACACTTACCTGACGGACCACATTCACCCGTAAGCAGACCTACTGCCCCTGTGCAAGGTGCCTGAGCGTCTTTAGTAATGATTACTTTTTTTGTATTGGATGCAGTTCCATTACCTCCAGTCTGTGAGATGTTCAGTGTAATGCTATATTCTCCTTTTTTAGGAAAGTAAATAGTATCTGACTGCAATTTTGAAGTAGTTGGATTACCGCCTGTGATCCAAAGTCTGCTGAAATTGTCACTTGAGACATCTGTCACTACCACTCTGTTTGAATCATTTGGCACGAATACTACTGTAAAATCAGGACTTCCAGGTAAAGGTCCAAGAGTTACATCTTTTTTCGGACTGAGGATCACATGAAAGTATAGTGATCATCATTAAAAGAAAGACAATTATTTTATTCATCATTTCTGTTGATTTTTATTGAATTAAAGGTTGTTTTTAATAACCACTATTTTGTTTTAATACTCCGTTTGAAAGTGTGATCTGTGAATTTGGAATCGGGAATACATTATTTACTCCTTCTTTAAATCCAAGTGGTCCAAGTTCTGCAGCCGCTCTACCTGTTCTCACCAAATCAAAGAATCTATGTCCTTCCAGACCCAGTTCAACTCTTCTCTCATGGAAAATCGCATCATCTAATGCAGTTCCCGAAGCAGTTACTACCGGCATATTCACTCTTGCCCTCACTATGTTGAGAGATGCTTTTGCACCTGTTTCGTCGCCGGTTTTTGCCGCAGCTTCAGCATCCATAAGCAATACATCCGAATATCTAATAACTCTGTCATTGGATCCTCCATTCGGATTTGGATCGCCAATAGGTGCATCTTCGCTAAGGTTAGAGAAGTATTTTCTTGGATGGTATTTATATGGAGGATCTCCAGCAGCTTCCAAGGTAAAAATTCCTCGGTCACCCATGGCGTCACCAACTCTGAATACTGTATATTTTAACCTTGGGTCTTCTTTACCTTCTTTCATAAATTCATCTACAAAGTCTTGTGTTGGAATATTAAATCCATATCCTGCAAACGAACCCCTCGCTCTGGTAAATACATTGGTAAAGGTCCCTTCATTGGCATTATTCTTACCCCAGTTTCCTCCTGATGCATTCATATACTGAATTTCAAATACTGATTCAGCGTTATTTTCACCTGCGGTAGTGAAGATGGTGCCGTAATCAGCTACAAGGGTGTATTCTCCAGAGTTGATAATAGCCTGTGTCTGAGTCCGCGCATCTGCAAATTTTTGTTGATACAAATAGGTTTTAGCAAGCAAACCTTGAGCAGCACCTTTCGTGATTCTCCCTAAGTCGGCAGCTCCATACCCTGATCTTACAGGAAGATCTGCTATTGCTTCATTAAGATCTTTTTCTATAAATGCCCAAATAGTGGCAGCATCGGCTCTTTCCTTATTGTATTCTGAAGGTGCCAATACTTTATCAACTAAGGGCACACCTCCGAATAACGTATTTAAATTATAATAAAACCATGCTCTGATGAATTTTGCTTCAGCCAATATTCTGGCTTTCAGCGTAGCATCCATTTCTATTGCAGGAACTTTTTCCAGGACTACATTGGCACGGTAAATACCTTCATAGTCTGCATTCCATTCAGAATCCAAAAGATCTGTATTTGTAGGACCCTGGAAGGTTTCAAGTCTAAGCACTTCGATTGCATCATTGTCACCTGAGCCGCCTTTCTCACTGTCATCAGACATAATATCACCCCAGAACCATCTGAAATGTCCGGCGGGACTCATTTCAAACTGGAGTGGAGCATAAGCTGCATTAATAGCCGCAATAGCATCGGCTTCTGTTTTGTAAAAATTGTCAGCAGTGACTCCTACTATCGGTTTCTTGTCGAGGAAATCCTTACTGCAAGATGTGATCAGGACAAGTCCCAGAGCCATCATCGATAAAAATATATTTTTTGCTTTCATGACGAAATTCATTTATTTATTTAAAATTTAAGACTAACACCACCAAGAAGAATTCTTGCTTGTGGATAAAAACCTTTGTCTATTCCCAATTCCAGCGCACCACCAATAGTACCGATCTCAGGATCTAATCCATTGTATTTAGTGAAGGTCAATAAGTTCTGAGCTGAAACATATACTCTAAATTCCTTTATCTTTGCTTTGTTCATCCAAAGCTTAGGGAATGTATATCCTAGTTGAAGATTTTTAAGTCTGATGTAGGAACCATCTTCCACAAAACGGTCAGAAACTCTTGCATTTTGATTCGGATCATTCAGATTGACTCTTGGTTCGAAATTAGAAGTACCAGGACCAGTCCATCTTTCTAAAGAAGAATTAGGTCTATTTACATAGGAGAAGTCATATCGGACACTACCATTATATATATCGTTGCCTTGAGAACCTTGCCAAAACATACTTAGGTCGAATCCCATAAAGCTGATATCACCAGTCAATCCATAAGTGGCCTTCGGAATTGGATTTCCGATGTAAGTCTGATCTTTGACATCAATCACATTGTCACCATTCAAATCCCTAAACCTGATGTCACCCGGAGCAGTATTTTCATTCTGAAATGCAGCGCTGGTTACCTCTTCCTGAGTTTGAAACAAACCATCTGTCACATATCCATAGAATGAGGCTAAAGGATGGCCAACATCAGTTCTCGCCACTGTAGAATTGGCAGATTGTATCCTTCCTGAATTGATAGGCTCTCCACCAGTACCAAGGTTGGTGATCTCATTGTTTATAAATGTGATATTTCCCCCAATATTGTAGCGAATAGCACTTCCTGCTCCACCGGCATAATTCACACCGAACTCAAAACCTTTGTTGACTGCTGTCGCAACATTCTGAGTTGGAGGTGCTGTTCCGGCAGTCGAAAGTACCGGGATTGCATAAAGCATATCTGAAGTCTTTTTAATATAATAATCCGTGATAACTTGCAGTCTGCTATTAAAGAATTCCATGTCCAAACCAATATTGGTCTGCGTACTTGTTTCCCATTTAAGATCCGGATTGGATGCACCGAGCGCTACACTTCCGTTAGTGATGATCTGACCAGGGCCAAAAGTATAATTCTGACCTGTACTTACTACAGAAGTATAACCATAATTTCCGATGTTATCATTACCGTTCTGTCCCCAGCTGGCACGAACTTTTCCGAAGTCCATTACATTTTCTAATATATTATCTTCTGTGAAAGTCCAACCTGCCGAAAATGAAGGAAAATAACCCCAGCGATTATTAGCACCAAACTTAGAACTACCGTCTGCCCTTAATGTAGCCGTAGCAAAATACTTACCTCGGAAATCATAATTTAATCTACCGAAATAAGAATTCAAAGTAGATTCAGAAGCTCCTTCATAAGCACTTTGTGAAGCGATAGGATCAATTGTATTGGCAAGGAAAGCGTCTTCAACTCTATTTGAAGGTAGGTTGGTATTGCCTCCTCCATTATAGTTTTGTCTATTGTACAATGCTGAAGTTCCGATGATGGCATTGATGCCATGATGCGCTCCAATGGTTGTCACATAATTCAATGTATTTTCCCACTGCCAGTTTCTCCATGTATTATTATTTATGGAAACGGAATTGATCAGATTCTTCTCAGGTGCGGGAGCATCACTTAGAATAGGATCAACACTAAGATCAAATCTCGGTCTGAAGACTTTTTGATTAGCATAGGTATTATCCATACTGTAAGCAGTTCGTGCTTTCAAACCTTTAAATATTTCTGCTTCTGCGAACACTGATGCCACAATTCTATTGCTAACCCAAGTATCGAAAGTCTGGTCGATAGCATTCAATGGATTTGCCAGGTCAGTGTCGGTATATGGTGAATAAGCATATGTGCCATCGGCCTTTCTAATAGGTGTTACCGGATCAATGTTGATCGCTCTCACCAATGGCGAATTGAACTCGCTATTTTCAGTAAGGGCATTTCTTTCGAGCCAGGTGTAACTCAATGTGTTTCCTACTGTCAACCAGGATTTCACTTCGTGGGTAGAATTTAATCTTGCAGTAAGTCTATCGAATGAAGCTTTATTGCCGCCAATGATACCTTCCTGGCTAAACAAATTGCCGGATAATGCATATGTTGACTTATCAGATCCACCGGTTACACTGAGTTGATGATCGAAGATAGGAGCACTTTGCAATAGCGCATCTACCCAATCAGTCCCTTCACCCAAGGCATCAGGATTAGAAAACTCTGGTCTAGGTGCTACTCCGGCTGCGATAGATGCCTCATTAGTGATGATGGCGTATTCCCTGGCGTTGAGTAAGTTTGGTCTTTTCCAGGCTTTTTGCATACCATAATATGTGCTGTAATTGACGATACCTTCCTGATTTTTTGAACCGGAAAAAGTCTTGATGAGCACCACACCATTCGATCCTCTTGCACCATAAATTGCTGCAGATGCTGCATCTTTAAGAATATTGATCGACTCAATATCAGCAGGATTCAGGAAGTCAAGGCCTCCTACAGGAATTCCATCCACTATATAAAGCGGATCACTATTGTTAATAGTACCTGTACCTCTTACCCGCACTGTGAGTGTGGATCCAGGAGATCCGGAGTTTTGAGCTACCTGAACGCCTGCTGTTCTGCCCTGAAGCGATTGTTCTACTCTCAATACCGGAGTAGAATTGATCTCATCAGATTTTATCAGAGATACAGCGCCACTGATGGTGCTTCTTTTTTGAGTACCATAGCCAACAACAACCATTTCATCCAATAGATTGGCATCAGGAGCTAATGAAACATCGATAGTAGATTGTCCTGAGTAAGCAATTTCTTGTTCCTTTGTACCTATATATCTGAATATCAGTATAGTTCCTTTTTGAATATTGCTCAAAGAATAGGTCCCATCAACGGACGTAACTGTTCCGCTTGAAGTTCCTTTCAGGAGAACTGAGACACCGATAAGTGCCTCTTTGGTATCAGATGACGTCACAGTTCCACTCACATTTTGTGCGAATGATGTGATCTGAAGGCATAAGATGATAGATACGACGATTAACGCCGTTGCAACTTTTTTCAACCTGTACATACTATTTGTTTTGTTTTTTAATGCGGTATAGTACCGCTAATCCTTAGATTAGATCTTTATTCAGAGTGATTTTGCCAAGGTAAAATTAGAAATCAAATTTAAAAAATCCGGCACAATGGTTTGTGCCGGATTAAATTCAATTCCTTAATTTTTAATAAAAAGTTTTGTTCCAATTTTTCCATCTTTCGTATATGTAACAATATATACACCTGGAGCAAATGAATCAATATCTATATTAATCTGGTTGGTTCCTGCAGGATAAGCCTGAAGTAATACCTGATTACCTACAATGTTTGAGACAGTTATCGCACCTTTTTTCTGAAGGTAAGCATCAAAGTCTAGTGTAATTCTGCTATTTGCCGGATTCGGAGAAATACTGAATCCTGCATCTTTCAACGTTTTAGTTGCAAGGATACATGATTGGCCACTGCAATCACCAAAACAAACATTTACTACTGTATCCTGAGTAACCGGCTGCATTCTTCTATCGTTGAAGTTATTAGCATCACCACAAGACTGACCGGCAAGATCCTCTTTACAACTGTAATCGGGGCAAGGTCCATTGGCCATAGCAAAGTGCGAACTGAATCCAATTTCTCTGTTGATCGTGATAGAATAAATACCGTCGCCATCCGAATCGGTCATTTTGTATTTTCCACCCGGAGCTTCGAATCTTGAACCACCTGCGATATATACGCCATCAGGTGAAGGAGGGTTGGCAGCAGGAAAGCCCATGTTTATAGTAATATTTGCGTTTTCTCCACAATTGTAGCATTTGTTCCAGCAAGTAATTGGAAGCGTTGTTTCTCCACTGATACTTGCTTTACGATTGATGAATCCGCCATTATTAACGATACAGTCATCAGTAGCATTAAGGCCTTCTTCCCAATTGGAGCCATTCACAACGAATTTATATTCAATCACACCCGGTAAGATATCTACTGTAGTGGTATAAAGACCTGTTCCGGCAGATACTTCTGTCATTGGATTTGCATTTGCATCCCACCCGTTAAAAGTTCCAGCTACACTTGCTGAAGTCACTCCACTTCCGAATCCTGCAGAGTTAAATACAAAAGTTACTGCTTGTGGGACAGCTGCAGAACCAACTCCTGTGCTGAAATCATCTAAATAAAGGTAAGTCCTTTCTGTGGTTGGTTGAAGGAAGTCAGCAAATATTACATAGTTTTTATATATCTTACCTGCAGCCGGAACTTTTAGTCCTGCATCTCCTGGTAGTGTTACATCAAATTCCAATTCTACCCATTGATTGATAACATTGATTGGTACGATTCTCTCCAAGTTGTCATCTCCTCCGGCAGGTCCGCCTTCCAGTTTCAATTGAAGATTACCGGTTTTTTCTGCCCAAACCTTTACCTTCATTCTATTATCTGTTGTAAAATCAATCGGTCTAGAAGGGCCGGGATTGCCATATGCCCCTGCATATGTTTGCCCACCGATACCCCTTACAAAATACAATACACTATCACTTGTATTAATTCCACTTTTGTCAGGATTCCCAACAATGGAAGTTTGAGGATCCGGCCAGTCTCCGTTTTCAAAGTAACTGAATGCAGCTTTAGTTTCTGGTGTTTCAAAGTCAAGGATGATGTTCTGGGCTTTTGAGATCAAAGCTCCCATCATCATAAAAATAGTTAAGAATAAAATTTTTTTCATAGTGAATGTCTATTTTAATTATTTCAAAAAGGTTTAAAATGTTAAAAAAGTATCTACGACATGGTATTATTATGACAAGATAGTAAAAAACAAACTTATACCAAAATATATATTGTATAAAGCGTTTTCTGTGGAACAAATCTAAACTAAAACATTCTAATTTCAATATATTTCACTACTTCAATACTACGACACGGATAATATATTTTTATTTATAAACTGCTCAAATGTCCTATATTGCTACTTTATTACTACGACATGATAATTTTGGAAATACAACAGAAAGTTTTTTTAAAAAATTTAATACTTTTTTGGGCACTTTGTTTTGCAGCTTTTGTGCAAGGCCAACAATCAAATTTGGGTAGTCCTCCGATCCGTAATTTTTCAAAAAAGACGTATTCGGCTTCCCCTCAAAATTGGAAAATCTCTCAAAGGAATGACGGTCTCATGCTTTTTGCCAATAACCTTGGATTATTGTCATTCGATGGAAAGACATGGCAGATCAGACCTATGGTCAACCATACAATCATGCGCTCACTCAAAGTAGATGAAGGCGGTAAGATCTTCGTCGGAGGTCAGGGTGAATTTGGCTATTTCGATCAAAGATCCGGCACCTCACTGGAATACCATGATCTGACATACCTTGTTCCTGAACCATTTAGAAAATTTGCAGATGTTTGGTCTATCCAGATCCATAGTGGTTTGATCTTCTTTCAAACATTCAGGCAAGTAATGATCTACGATGGTAAAAAGATCACTGCATTTCCATTCGATGAAAGCATTGAAAAGATGTTTATTTTCGAAAACAGAATATCTCTCCAATTCAAAAGTGCTCATTTCTCGGTATACACAGACAATACATTCACTCCACAAGTATTGCTGCAAGGTATGAAAGGTGATGTCGTGGATATTTGTAAGTTAAACGATGGCAGGACATTTATTGCCACCTACAAGGATGGCATATATCAATATGATGGGAACACTTGCAGACCTATAGACGTAACTGCATCACCAAATATGTCAAACATTTGGATATCCTCCATGAAGGTACTATCGGACGGCAATCTCATGATCGGCACTTCCAACAAAGGCGTATTACTCATCACTCCACAATTGAATTCTTTGCTTAATCTGAGAAAAGAAAATGGATTACAGAACAGCACTGTCCTTACCACAGTGCAGGATATGAATGGAGATCTTTGGGTAGCAACTGAATCCGGTCTTGATTTCATTGAATATAAATCACCTTATCGCATCGTGTATCCCGACGGCCCATTCAATGGAACTGGTTATTCTTCGGCGATTCACAAAGGATGGCTTTATTTAGGTACCAACAATGGCTTATTTTATATGCCACTATCCGTCAATTCCGGCTCCGCATATTTCAAGGCTGTCGATGGTAGTAGAGATGTATGTTGGAATCTGGATGTGATAAATGACCAACTTCTACTTGGGCAAAATGAAGGAGCATCTGTGATCGTGAAAGATAAAGCGTTTCCATTTTTCAGGGGACAAGGTGTTTGGAAATTTATTCCGCAAAGTGATAAGAGCATAGTTTTTGGAGCATATGAAGGCGTCGGTCAGATAATGGATTCAAAAAATTTAAAATCAACAAGGATGTTGAAAGGATTTGCTGAATCGAGCCGAATCATGGTGCGTGATGGAAATGATCTGCTTTGGATGTCCCACCCTTATCGCGGAATTTTCAAACTAAAAGTGGATAAAGAAGGAATTGCGGTCAACTCAAAATTGTATACAAAAGCTGAAGGACTTGAAACAGAACTTGAAAATTACATAATCCTGGTTGATCAAAAAGTCTATTCTTCCAATACAAATGGTATATTTAGTTACAACTTTGCAACCGATAAATTCCAACATGATACTACACTTGAAAAAATAATTGGTTTTGAGAAAGGAACGAAACTACTATTAGAAGATACCTACAAAAACATCTGGTTTAGAAAAGGTAACAAGATGGGATTTCTGGAGTTGAAAGATAGTAATTGGAAAAAGGTATATGAATGTAATTTACTACCATCATTACCTGAAAGCCTGGCAGGTGGATTTGAAAAGGTCTTCCCCTTATCGGCAAATGAATTCCTTTTCAACTGCGAGTCCGGCTTTTTACTATTCGATAAAAGGAAGTTGACCAAAGGAAATAAATTTCCTACCACAATCAATAAATTAACATTGATCGGGGAGGTTGATTCTGTTCTTATGAATGGAATAGAATCAGGTTTTCTGAAGTATTCTAAGAAAAAACCATTGGTCCTTGGTTATGACCAAAACAATCTGCGTTTCGAAGTAGCATCTAATCTGTTTAGCGATGAGCCTTTAGAATATCTTTACGTCCTGGATGGACTCAATGAGGGAAAGACTGGATGGACTTCTGAACCATTTGTAACCTACAACAACCTATCTTCCGGCAAGTACATCTTAAAAGTTAAGACTAAGATAGGAGGTATAGAACAAACCGATTCGACGTTGTTTTATTTTGAAATCGTTCCTGCATGGTACAATTCTAATTTGTTCAGGATGTCAATGCTTATGATCTTTGCCTTCGGAATCATTGCATTATTCCAGATGCAGAACAAAAAGTTTGAGACAGAAAAAACGCGAATTACACAGCGACATCAGGAAGTCGTAGACGAGCAAGCAGTCCTGGTCGCTCAATCAGAAAAAGAAATCATAGAACTGAAAAACGACCAGCTACAGAAGGACATTAGTTTTAAAAACACAGAGCTTGCATCTATCGCCATGCACCTTGCACACAAGAAGGACTTTATCACAACACTCGAGCAGGAATTAAAAAATATACACAAGAACAAACTTGGTCCGACGGAAGTAGCCTCTAACTTAAAGAGTATCATTCACAGACTTCAGCAGGAAAGCGTTTTGGACGATGATTGGGAAAGGTTTACCTATTATTTTGATGAGCTACACATGTCGTTTATTAACAGATTAAAGGAAAAATATCCTGATCTCACTACTAATGATCATAGACTATGTGCATATCTACGAATGAATCTTTCCACTAAAGAGATTGCTGCACTTTCAAATATTTCTCCTCGTGGTGTCGAAGGAAGCAGGTATCGGCTCCGTAAGAAAATGGATCTGCCAAATGAGTTGAATTTGAATGAGTTTATGAATGAGATTTGAATATCAGATACTAGACGCTAGATACTAGACACTAGAAATGTAAATAAAGTTGGTCAGATTTCCTGCTTTTGAGAGGCCAAGGGGGAGTCTTGCGATTCCAAAGATCAAAATTGGAGGCTAAAAGGTTTTTTAACATCAAAGGCCAATTGACTTAATTTCAGGCAGTCTCTATAGATGATAAAGCATTTGCTCACAGATTTTGGAATAGATTTGAGATATATGGAGTTAGATTTTCAAATGGATTTTAGTTAGACACAGTGCTGTGAGTATCTCAAGTATTTAAGAAAGATAACAAAGGGATTTTAGTCGATGACTAAAATTTGTACACAGATCTAGCAGTAAAGCAAATTCGGAAGGACTATTCCATATGTGTATATCAAGCTTTTAATTTGAACCGGGAGGTCACTGGAAGAACGAATTTTCCCCTTTTGATTCGACCAAGGCCAGTCACTTCTATTTAATTGATTTGTATACTGCCTTGTATATCAAAACGTTCAATGAATGAAGAAATAATGTCGCAACTTCCCCTCTGGCAGAGGGGTGGCGGTAGCCGGGGTGTTGTTTGGCTCCATATCACAGTGATTCAAAAGAATTAAAAAAGGTTTTTTTTAACACAAAGGCACTTTAGTACTATTCAATCAGTAGATAGATTATTTAGCCGATCCTCACAGATTTTTGAATAGCTTTGAGATATATGGAGGTAGATTTTTAAATGGATTTTAGCTAGACACAGTGCTGTGAGTATCTCAAGTATTTAAGGAAGTTCACAAAGGGATTTTAGTCGATGACTAAAATTTGTGCACAGATCTGGCAGTAAAGCAAATGTGGAAGGACTATTCCATATGTGTATATCAAGCTTTTAATTTGAATCGGGAAGTCACAAGAAGAGCGAATTTCCCCCTTTTGATTCGACCAGGGGGGAGTATTATCATTCTAAAGAATTAATTTGAAGGCTTTTTTTAACACAAATACACTTTAGTACTATTCAATCAGTCGAAAGTTGATTTCATAGTTTTGAAATATTTGGATTGAGATTTCCTATTGTTTTTTTATTCCGTGATTCAAGCACATATTATCGAAATCAGCGTTCCTAATTATTTTGCTTTCATTTTTTAATTGAGTTTCTACTTATTTATTTTTAAAATGTGTGGCAACATCAAACTAACAATTACGGCGATCAATAAAAAATTATATTCCATTCCATTTCTGCCACCACCCACTACAAACCATCCTTCCGGGTAATGAACCATCACAATTCCTGCGATCAAAATAATAATTGTAATCGTACCTGCAGCGACAATATATTTATTTAATAAAAGCAATACTGCGCATACAACGTGTGAGATCTTTATCGCCCATGCAATCGCGACTCCAAATGGCGCAAAACCAACCTGATTTAAATATAAATTTCCAAAATCATTGATTCCATTGTCAAACATACCCGGGATGCCATGAGATAATAATATTATTGCGATTGCAATTCTGAGAACAATTAAGTTATTCATAAATTTGATTAATCTTAAATCTAAGTTAAATGTAAATTAAGTAATAATTATTTAATTATCAAACCGCTAAGATTCAATTCTATTGCACATGTAAGTCGATTTTAAAGGTCAGACCCATTTTCATTTTTTAAATTTTGTTTACTTGAAAAAAAATGCCCCAAAGAAATTCATCTTTGAAGCATTTACTTTTCTATGTATAGATCATCAGAAAGTCATACCAAGGGATAAGGTATATGTCGAACCATTAATATAATTAAACATTCTGCGATCTGTCTCTGCATTGAATTTCTTGTTGTCATCCACATCCTGATAGAAAACCTGATCTTGTCTAAGGAAATCTCCCAATGTGAATTTAAGATTCATCATGCCGAAAGTTTTGCTGATCTGAGCATCTACGATAGATCTTGGTGCTTCGTAGATATCCTGACGGGTAGCACCATAGAATGGGTCGACTCCTACAAAAGCAATTCTTCTTCCTACCTGGTTGAAGACAACACTTCCTGACCATCCATTATCTTCATTTTCATATTGAATACCTGAATTGATCACATAAGGCGACTGACCTTGAAGTGGCCGATTTAACTTTGCTTGTGAACCTTCATCGAAAGATAATTCAGATTTTACAACTGCAAGATTTGAAAAAACGACAATGTCTTTCCAAAAAGGCGCTGTACCGATGAAGTCTAGATTTTTTCTGAACTCAAATTCAAATCCATAGATCTTTGCATTTTTCTCGTTGTTGTATGTAAATGTCGTAGAAGCTTGTGTAATATCAATACTGAATTCAACTGGATTTGTAATCGTCTTGTAGAAACCACCCAACGAGATCACCTGATTCGCTGATGGATACCATTCATACCTAAGGTCGTAGTTGTTCAAGTGCGCTATTTTCAAACCGCTATTGCCTTTTATTTCGGCATTTTTATCAAATACGTAGAAAGCAAATGGTGCCAATTCTCTAAATTCAGGACGGTTGACTGATGCAAAATAAGAGGCTCTTAAATTCATCTTATCATTCAAACTATATGATAGGTTAGCACTTGGAAGGAAGATCTTCTCATTGATATCAGCTATTTCAAGATCCACTTTATCGTTCGTCACCTTGATGTTGGCATCTTCGTAACGAACTCCATAAACTGCTCTTAAACTACTAAAAAATTTCTGGTCAGCAATAGCATAAAACGCAGTTACGTTTTGTTTTCCATTGTAGTAAGCGATATCATCAGAAGTTTTTTCTGCAAGGAATAAACCTGTAGGAGATATATTTCCCACTCCAAGATCCTTACTCAGATCACCAGTATTGGATCTTGCTATTCCGCCATAGACAAAGCTTCTGCTTGAGAAATCTCTTTCTCTTTTTTGGTAAAATGCCCCTGCTTTTAATTCGGTCTTGATATTTTCACCACCTAGTTTCTTCGCAAATTCAAGATTTCCACCATATAGATTTTCTGTCAATGATGAGTTAAAACGTCCAGTACTTGAATTAAAGAAATCACCCAATTGTAGCTTGAAATCCTCATCATCAGGCGTCTTAGTATAAGAAACGATGCGGTAGTCAGGCAGCTGACGATTGATATTGGAATAATTTACATTCGCTGCGATGTTGAAAAGATTGTCACCGACGATCTGTTTTACACTAAGAATGCTATTGTATAACCTATTGTAGCTGTACATATTGGAAGTATTTCTTACTTCTACAGCATCAGTGATGTTACCTGTTCCAGTTCTTAGAATGGTATTATCATCAGTATTAATGTTTATAAGATTTTTAAGGCTGATTTGAGTTTTTTTACCTACATAATTGAGGTTAAACAAGCCTCCTGTATTGATGTTTTGTAAAAATCCTTCATCCTTGAATCTTGCTGTCTGGCCCTGACCATCGAAATTGGTGATGGCTGCCAGTGTATATTTTTGAGTAGATGCATAATTAAGTGCCAAAATAAGGCCGATTTTATTTCCATTATTCAATTTGATTGGCAATCCAAGGGAGTATGATGCTCTGGTATTCGGCATAGCGTTGGAGTTTTTTACATTCCAATCATGGTTAAATCCAAGTGATGTCTGTGCAAATTTGGCTTTTTCATCAGTTGTTGGAAATTGATTTGGAGATTTCAAAGCGCCATCTTCCATCTTGGGAAGGGCTCTTTTTGAACTTAGGAAGTTTAGAGATTCCCCCGGATATTTTTTAAAAGAAGTAAATGCATTAAAGGTGGTCAGACTTTGAGTTTGGCCCGCAATACTTATAGATTGTGTAAATTTTTCCGGAACAGATTTAGTATTTATCTTGATAACACCACCACCAAAATCGCCGACTAGGTCTGGTGTTCCTGCTTTGATGACTTGCAGATTGTCCACAAGATTGGCAGGAACAAGGTCAAAAGCAAAGGCTTTCCTATCGGTTTCAGTAGAAGGTAGCAATGATCCGTCAAGATAACCCGCATTATATCTATCATTCATACCTCGAATGACTGCAAACTTTCCTTCTTGAATACTTGCACCAGTAACTCTTTTGATGACATCGGAAGTCGTTCTGTCAGGTGTTCTTCTGATGAGGTCGGCAGAAATACCATCAGAAACTTGAGCTGCATTCTTTCTTTCGAGTAGCACTGCAGCATCATTTGATTTTTTCATCGTCGTAGTGATTATGACTGTCTCAAGTGTTTGTATACTTTCTTCCATTACAAGATTCAGGTATTCTATTTTGCCAGGCTTGACCTCGACAGTGATGATCTGGCTGGCATATGAGATATAGCTGATGTTCAGTTTATAATTGCCTGGGGTAAGATCTAGCACAAACTTTCCTTCAATATCGGTTACTGTGCCAGTTTGGCTCCCTTCCACCATTATTGATACGCCAATTAATTCTTCAGCATTTGTTTTGTCAAGGATCTTTCCGGAAATATGCCCTTTTTCCTGAGCTGAGACAAAATTGGTAAGAAATAAAGTGATTATTAAAAAAGTAAATATTCTCATAAGGCATCTTTTTTGCAATAAATAATAAATAGGATTAAAAAATAAAATGCTCTATAATTTCGATTCATTTCATGGTGCAAAAATACAAAGCATTATACCGCTGGCAGGTTAAGTTTGGGTTAAGTTTAAGTAAAGAAATGTTTACGTTGATGAAGAATTTGGGGTGAGAATACTACGGAGCGCCGTCTAATGTGTCTCAGTCATCTGACGTTTACGTTTATATGGATAGGGTAAAACGAAAACATCCGTCAACGCAATTATGAGCTTTAATTGGATTTTTGAAAAGGCAAATATGATGGAACTGATACGTCGGATGGCTTGACGATAGATATTTCTGAATTTAAATGAAGTGCTTGCTACGGAGTGTCGTCTGATGGCTTCAAGACATCTGATGGCTATGTTAATTTAGGTTGATAAAAATTAGGAAAATCGTTGTTCTTATTGGCTTCATCGTAATATTGCAATATTACTATATAGCCTTCTGAAGCTATTTGAGTTTTATATTAAAAAGTGTTACTAATGCCAGGCAAAACATCCTCCGACCCAAGAATTTACAGCAACTTAATTTTTGAGATCTGAAGCATGCATGAACTGATATGTCGGATGGCGTGACGATGGATATTTCTGAATTTAAATGAAGTGCTTGCTACGGTGTGTCGTCTGATGGCTTCAAGACATCTGACTACTTTGTTAAATTTGGTTGTTAAAAATTAGGAAATTCATTGGTGTCATTGGCTTCATCGTAATATTGCAATATTACATTTGTGCCGCCTGCTAGGTTGAGTTCATTTGTCCATCATATTATTTAAGATACAGATGCATGGGAAAACATCTGATGTCGATAAAATTGACTTTATTGCTATTTTTCGCATGAGAAATATTATGGTATTGATGCACCGGATGATTTAAACGACAGATGCTTAGGAGTGCCGTCTGATGGCTTCTAGTTATTGGACGATTTGGTGATTTCATTAACCTAAAATTTGGTAACGCGTTGGTATCATTAGCTTCATCGTAAAATTGCAATATTACATTTGAGCCGCCTACTTGGTTGAGTTCATTTGTCCATTATATTATTTGAGATACAGATGCATGGGAAAACATCTGATGTCGATAAAATTGACTTTATTGCTATTTTTCGCAGGAGAAATATTGCGGTATTGATACACCGGATGCTGTAAACGACAGATGCTTAAGAGCGCCGTCTGATGGCTTCTAGTTATTGGACGATTTGGTGATTTCATTTGCCTAAAATTTGGTAACGCGTTGGTATCATTGGCTTCATCGTAATATTGCAATATTACATTTGTGCCGCCTGGTTTCTTAATGTCATCTGACGTTATCGTTAATCACATCCCAAGGGCATGAAAGAATCTGACGACCAATAATTATTTTTAAGACTAATTCAGCCCCTTTCAATTATTATCCTCTACATGGAGGATGTGTAATAACCTGTGTACGATTGGAGCAAAGAAAACCGCAGTAATACTTAAAAATGCCACTCCACTGTATAGTGCAAATAAAGAAGAGAAAATCTTAGCTCCTCCAGTCTTCATTTCAGCAACAGGGCCCATACCTGTTAAGATCATACATGCCATATGAAAACTATCTACCCAATTCAGACTGTCTAATTGGTGATATCCAAATGTGCCGGCAGAGATAGAAATTGAAAGCAGTAAAATAGAAAATGCAACATACCTGCTCATTCTCAACATGAACCGCTGAAGTGGGAGCACCTGCTGATTTTTACTTTCCAGTTTCATATCTTTTATTCAAATTTAGCTAAAATTTAAAAAGAATGTATTTAAAAATAAAATCTGAAGCAGTAATATTAAATATATAAGAAATAATTATATGTTTATATTATTATATTAATTCGTAACTTTTAAACAGAAATTCGTTTTATATAAATAGATTTAATGAATAAAAATAAAATGATGTACATAAATACAAGTTCCAAACAAGATGTCTTTGATTCAGTTGAAGAATACCTCAAATCGATCGATTTCCCCATAAGAAGTATTGACAATACGAGGCCTTGGGGTGGATTCTTCACCTTCTATGAAGAAGCAGCGCCAAGATTTATATCTCAATTTTATGACAAGTCTCAAGTAAAACCTGAAGATTTTCCGGAAGGTGCTGCACTTAGTCCAAAATTGTTGATCGTGGCTCCTGATCAGCGCCTTAGTTGGCAATACCATTTCAGAAGAGCTGAAGTTTGGAAATGCATTTTTGGAAATGTAACTGTTAGAACGAGTGATACAGATGAAGAAAAAGACTCAAGAATATTGCAAACCGGTGATATGATAAAACTAGCTCAAGGCGAACGTCACAGAATCATTGGTAATGATAATTTTGGAATTATTGCAGAGATCTGGCAGCATACGGATCCTAATAATCCAAGCAATGAAGATGACATCGTTAGGTTGCAGGATGACTTTGGGAGAAAGTAGATGTAATGAATAATGAACAGTCTTGTCGACATGCAATTATCGGGTGATCGGGTGATAGGGTGATCAGGTGATCAGGTGATCAGGTGATTTAGTAGAGTCTAATATTGTAGAGAAAGTTCACTCAACTTATGGTATTCTGTAAAATATCCGTAATTCAATATCCAGGCCCTGAACGCTTGCCTGACTGAATAGGCTAGGGTTTATACACAAGTATTTTTCCAAAAAGGGCCATTTCTAAAAAAATAATATAAATATTTGATTGTTAGTAGATTAAGAGCAAAATGAATTTTGCACGCACCAGAACGTAGGTTAACCTACGCTCAGCACTTCATAGCGAATGATGTACAATATTTAAAGATAAAGCTTAGATCGTAAGGCTCGGCGTAGGTTAACCTACGTCGTTGTGTCACCAAAGTTTACTTTGAAATATAAAAAAAAGATGGGTATAAACCCTAGCTCTACAAGAGGGGAAGTAAAATTTTTAACGCTCACTAACTCCGAAAATGTTCAGAAAATTACGCAAAATCCTACAAGGTTTCGTTCCTTCGCTGTGTAGGACTTTGCTATTTTTGGCATTTTCTCCATTTTTTCATTAAATTTTATAAGGCCGGAGCTACACCGTTCAGTCATTATTATAATGCCAACTGTTTTCTTAATTGTAAATTCTCCAGTTTTAAAGCCTTTTGAAAAGATGTGTATAAACCCTAGCTGAATTGTGGTGGCGAAATATAACAGCGAATCGCAGAGGGATTCGTTGTTTATCAATTTTATCTAATTAACAACATTTATCAAAATTCTTCCCATTCAACAACTTTCAATCCAAATTTTTCCAAAAAATCCTCCACTAAATAATCCCGAACCACAATGATATAAGTGGTTTGGTTAGGTTTTTCTAATAGATTGGATATTAAAGAATTGATAGCTGGGCCAAATCCTTCATCCATTAATTCTAATTTACCGAATTCATCTATGATGAAATACTCTAAATTCTGACCTATTGAATCAACAATGATTTGACAACCGCGCAGGAAGGTGGAATTAAGGAAAAAAAATCGACCAATTGAGGTTACATCTTCTGAAAACCCATTTGTTTCAAAGGGTAAAAAGGAAGTTTTGAGAATGTCATAGAACATTCGAAAATTGTTCAAATCAGGTGTCAAAAAGCCACCTACATTTTTGTCCTTTAACCAGTTAGCCAAAAGGGTCGTTTTCCCACTTCTTATTTTGTCAGAAACGATAATAAGCTGGCTATTAAGTACCTTTCCCTTCCTCACACGCCAATAATATTAGTATAATGATGAAATACCTGATCCTTTCTATTCCGTTATAATTAGCAGTGGTATAGCCCGCAACTTGTTGGGTTATCTTGCGGAGATGCGGTATTTGTTCTTTAATTGTATCTACAACTGTCAGGATACCGCTGCTCTGATTATTAATGAATCTTCTGATAATGAAAATGATAAGTGGATTAAATATAAGATACCATGCAGTGATAATAATAAAGGGTCTAACTATGGTCCAGAAAATATCATTTTTTGTACCGCCGAGTGCTGCCACATATATCGTGGTGACAAGCAATAACACAATGGTTAATATACCAAATATTCTACCTTTTTTTTCACCATAACTGATGTTAGAATTAGCATATAGGTCCACTGCATTTCTATCAAGCTTTTTGATTCTATAAGGCAGCTTGTATGCCCAAGAGCCAACAATTCCTCCCCAAACCACATATATCAAGCTATAGACGATCAATAATAAAAGAGCATATTGAAATTCTTCTGTTCCACCAAGATTTTTTGCAAGTTGATTCGCTGTAGTATCAATAGAATTCCAAAGCGCATTGCCGAATATGATCGTTAATGTGAATACTTTTTGGATGGCGGATTCAAACAATGCAATGCTTCCAAATAGGATATAGTATAACTTATTATGTTTCTGAAATTTAAAAAACAATGCTCCAAGGACTCCTTGAAATCCAACTGCGATGTAAGCTGTGACCGGACTATGTGGACTCAGTGCAAGTTTGACCGCGATCGCCACCAAAGTTCCATAGATGATGTCCTGTGATGGCTTGTCACTTGTATACCCAATCGTACAAATGATGGTCACCGCAAAACCAGCCAACAAAAGACCAGAAAAAGGAAACTGAAATGCATGCAAGATACCGCCCAGTGCACATTCTGAAAATGCCCACAATGCGATAAGTTTTGAAATGCTCAACTTTATTTTTCCTTCTTGCACAATACTTCATTATATATGTTTGAAAGATAGGATTTATTTTAAATTGGAGTAGAGTAATATTTTCGTATTTAATAGAGAGTTAGATTTTAATAATTTTCTTTCTTTATCTTTGCCAAATGAACAACAATGACGTTTTCAAGAAACTTAGAGTAGCACTAATGCTGCGAGATGACCAAATAGTAGATATTTTGAAACTGGTTGATTTCCGAATGTCAAAGGCTGAAGTTAATGCATTTTTTAGAGCAGAGGATAGCTCTGGTTATATGATGTGCAAAGATCAGGTGTTGCGAAATTTTCTCAATGGTCTGGTAATATATCTGCGTGGTACGAAGGAAAATCCAAAGGATCCTTATGATCAAATTGCCTTAAATAAAAAGCAAGCTCAGGAATTCAGCGCTCAAAATGAATCAGTAAAGCCGAAAGTCGTTACTATCAAAAAACCTAGAATCAATGTGAAAAAGGATGAGTCAAAGTAGAAACTTGAGATACGGTGGTTAATTGAGGATGTTGATTTATAATCATTTTACCGCAACCACGTAAGTTGCTTCACAGGTATTGGGGCGAATTATATTAAATCTCTTATTCGAAAATATTATTTTGAAGTAGTTTTATCACGAAGTTTCACAGAGGTTTTAATATCTACCTCGATTCAACAGCAGCTCTGAATTTTGGGACTTCTTTGCTATTGTATAGTTTTTGAGATTCACAAAGTAATTTGACTAAAGTCAAATGATGCTCCGATTAGGCTGTATCTACTACTCTATCAGTTTATCTCTGTGAAACTCTGTTTCTGCTCTGTGCATCTCTGTGATACATTTCATTCGTCTTTGTGATATAGGCTCCACTTCCCGAAATGCAGATATATCACCAAGTGGCTCAGAGGAAAAAAAGTTGCACAATAGAGTGTTGGTATCACAGAGTTCCGCAGAAAGTTATTGAATATTGATTTGTGGACATATTGTACTTGATTTCTGAATTTACGTTACCAATTAATGGGTCTGGAGGACGCGGAGGCATTTATCTTTCGATAAATTTTGCACCAATTGAGCATTTCTTATAAAAATTTAGCTTGGTTTCTTCTTTTCATATTGTTTACCATACTTCTTCTTCATCTCAGCTTCATGATTATATCTCACATTGACCTTAGAATTGAGAATTGATTTTTGATGAAAAGCCGGTCTTTCAGGATCGAGTTTCGGTGCCTGTGTGATGAATGGCATGATGATTTTTACTTCTTCTTCAGGCAATAACTTTTCGTCAGCCACAAAATCTTCAGGTAACTCTACTTCAGGAATCGTATAATTCATCAATTCCTGGATTTTTTCCAACTGCTCTTCTTCGCTTTCTACTACAAAAGCGATAGATGTTCCTTCTTTTTCATAACGTCCGGTGCGGCCTATTCTGTGAATATAATTCTCCACCACTTCAGGTAAATCGAAGTTGAAAACATGTGTTACTTCGCGAATATCAAGTCCTCTTGAAAGTAAATCAGTTGCAATTAATATTCTGGATCGCCCTTCTTCAAAGCCTTGAACAGTTTCGAATCTTGCATTTTGATTTTTATTCGAATGTATAAAATCGATGTCTCTGATGCCGCGTTCCAACAATGCGTCGTAGAGCACTTCTGCCTTTTTTTTGGTAGAAACAAATATCAGAATCTTTGTCATTGCTTCATTCCTGAGTAAGTTCACCAACCATTTTACTTTTGAATAAAAATTTGGTAATCGGTACATAGTTTGGCTGATATTGTCTAATGGAGTACCAGCAGGAACAGCTTCAATTTTCTCGGGATTATTGAAGTATTCGTCCATCAACTCGATGACTTCGGGAATCAATGTAGCTGAAAAAAGCAAATTTTGTCTTCTTTCAGGAAGTTTGTCAAAGATCACTTTAAGCTGAGCTCTGAAACCCAGATTCAACATTTCATCGAATTCGTCAATGATGAGATGTTTGACATTTTTAAGATTTAAAACACCGGTATTGACAAAGTCGACCATTCTCCCGGGTGTGCCAACCAAAATATCAAGTCCTTCGAAGATTTTGTCTGCCTGTGGCTTCGTATTAGTGCCACCATATATTCCAAAACTCCTTACAGACATATATGCCGTAATTTTTTTGATCTCGTCTTCTACCTGCACCACAAGTTCTCTGGTAGGAACGAGAATGACGATGGTAGGGTTATTGGTTTTGCTGTATGAATATAGACTAAGGATTGGCAATAAATAAGCAAATGTCTTTCCCGTACCTGTTTGAGCAATTGCGCATATATCTTTTCCGGATTTTACCACTGAAAAGACTTTCTCCTGAATAGGGGAGGGTTCGGTGATGCCAATGTCATCCAGTGCACGGAGAAGTGATTTATTTATTTTTAGATCGCTGAATGTCATTACTATATTTTGGGACAAAGGTAGTTAAAAATTAGTGGTCAGTGGTCAGTGGTCAGTGGTCAGTCGTCATTAGTCAGTGATCAGTAGTCAAAAATTCTAAATTTAGCTATTATTAATAATCACCAATGTTAAAATTAGAAATTATACGAAATGGATTTATTTATTAGACCAATATTTTGCCGTATAATATCGATCTCAAAGTCGTTTGGCCAAATTTATTTAGACTATTAGGAATTTCCATTCGGTATTAGAAGTCTGAAATTATTTCACCTGCAATGCTTTGCTTCCAAAATCAAAAATATAACTTGGTGAGGTAAATGTAAAATGTTAAAAGTAAAATGCAATTGGGGAGATTTCCCCCTTTTGAGGGCTAGGGTTTATACATAAGTATTTTTTCAATAAAGGCTCTTCCATGAATAGCAAGATAATTTATTGATTTTAAGTTTATTATAAGCAAAATGAATTTTGCAGACACACGAACTTAGGTTAACCTAAGCTCAACGTTCCACAGCGAATGATGTACAGTAATTTATAGTCAAAACAATGATTGCGAGGTTCGGCGTAGTTTTAACTACGTCGGGGTGTCACCAAAGTTTACTTTGAAAGAAAAAAAAAGATGTGTATAAACCCTAGCTTTTGAGGGGGGTAGGGGGAGTCTTCGATTTAATTCTAATTGCAACTAGCTGATTAACACCGAATTAAAATTAGTTATATAGAAGAATGATCTTCTAAGATTAGCTGCAATTAACGATTACCGATTACTGATTACCGATTTCTATAATCTAGCATCTAGCGTCTGCCTCACATCTTCCCCACCCCGAATATCTCATTAGCCAATTTCTTATCATGACCATAGATGTCATTTCTGAAGTTAAGTTTACCTTCTGAATCAACCCATGAAGTGAAATAAACTATATAAACAGGGACTGTAGGAGAGACTTTAATCCAGGTTTCATCAATTGTATTTAGAATTTTGTCAATTCTTTTTAGCCAATTTGGCTGATCTCTAAGCAGATATTTCGCGAGTTTTCTTGGTTCTTCCACTCTGATGCACCCATGGCTGAAGTCCCTTTTACTTTCACTGAAAAGACTTTTTGAAGGTGTATCATGAAGATATATACTAAAGTTATTAGGAAATAAAAATTTGATCTTTCCCAATGCATTATTCCCACCTGGTTTCTGTCTGACCATCAGTGGTTTTTTATTCGTGATCTCCATATTATTCCGCTCAATATAATTTGCGTTGCGTTTCATGGCAGGGATGATCTCGTTTTTTATTATGCTGTTTGGTACGTTCCAGTATGGATTTAGAACAATATTGGCGATATTACCTTTGAAGATACTTGTTTTTGTTGCAGCTTTTCCAACTACTACATTCATTTCCCATGCTAGTTTGTTTTTCTCAAAGATATGCAGACGGAATTCAGGAATGTTGACCATTAAATAATCCGATTCGAGATCTACAGGCACCCATCTTAGCCTTTCAAGATTGATGACCATTTGTTTGATCCTGTCCGATATGCTTACATTTAGCTCCTTTCTGGTCGATTCGGTGAGTTTACCACTTTTAAATAACCCCATTCTTCCCTGAAATAGTAAAAGTGCACTTTTCAAAGTGTCCGTAAAGATGGCTGATGTATCTTTGTCCATTAGATCACCTACAATGATCAGGTTCTTTTTTACATTGATGATGCATACATCTGTATCGCCCACTATCAGTACTTTTTTATCTGTAATTACTGGATAGGAAACATTCGATTTCTCGATTTCCCGATACTTCCTTAATTGTGCTTTTAGCCTTGTATAATATATATTTTCTGGTTCATGAACTTCAGAGTCTGGTTTTCTGGCGACTAATGAATCAAGTAATATTTGATAATCTTTCTTTTTTCTAGGAATAAACCACTCAAGATCCACCGGGTTCTTATCTCTGCCGTCGTAGACTTTTCGTGCATATTTGAAATAGGTCGAAGTCAGGAGTAATTCGAGGTTGAGGACATTGGCAGGATTAGACATAAATTTAGACTCATCTGATCTCAAAGATTTAACAAGGCTATCAATTTTTGGATTATCCAAGCTTTGGTCATTAAAGTCAAAACTGTAGTTTTTTAACTGATCATAAAACATAGCCATGACATTGGCAGGTCCGTTTTTATTAAACCATGCAAACTGATAATTTCTTCTTTTATAAAATTGACTAACCTGTGATTTAACAGTTGCGGAATCAACCATTTTTACAAAGAAAGTATCTACAAACATGCTATCTAACAAAAGATCGTTGAAGTTGACAGTGGTGTAAACAGTGGTATCTACAGAAGGTATGGGATTGGGTTTGGCTACATCTTTGGCACAACCGGGCAATAATAGAATGCAAATGGCAAATAGCAAGAGAAAGACTCCTGAGAGAAATGAAAGTTTGAAACGAGACATAACAAGTGTTTAAGCACCGTGAATGTACAACAAAGTACCGTTAGCTAGTACTGGAATTATCTGTGGAATAAGTTCTTGAGGTAAGGCTGGACAGCCATAACTTCTTCCAAGGCGGCCGTATTTTTCTATAAAAGTTTCACTCACATAGTCAGCACCATGTATGATGATCTCTCTTCGTCGGGCATTGTCGTTAATTCCTTTTTCCAGCCCATTCAATAACAATGATGCACCGTGTTTTGGACTAAATATTTTGCTGCCGACCATGTAGAAACCAAGGCTACTTTGGTGAGATTCGCATTTATTTGAAAATGATTTCGCCATTAACTCACCTGACTTTTGACCATGTGCAACCAGAGATGAGAATAATAATTTTTTCTGATCTAGATCTATAACAAAAAAACGTTTCTTGTCAGAAGGTAAGGCAAAATCAACAATTGTTATGATTGATTTTATAGGTTGGTAGACATTATAGCCCTTCAGAGCTTCTCTAAATGCATCATAATTGATTTGCCCTTCCAGTTTACAATTTGTATATAATTCCTCAAATTTGTCTTTTTTTTCTGCTATTACGGGTATTAAAGTGCTTTTGGGAGCATAAGTATTAGGCAAACATAAGCCAAGAAAAATCGAAACAATCTGAAAATATATCGCCATGAAAGTTGCTTAATTATAAGATATAATCCTTAACACTTTTAAACGCAAATGTTTAAAATGGATTTTGTCCAAAATTATATAATAATATGGGTTTTTAAATTAAATATTTTAAAGATGAAGATAGTACTTTATAAACAGCATATTATTAGATATATATGAATTAATAAAAAATATATGTAATAAATAAATTATTTTATCCCATTGAAGTCTTTAACTTTTCATTGGCGATTGAAAATTTGGAGGGAGGAGGTGAGAAGTTGAGGATTGCACTTTTTAGGGTTGAAAAATAGAATTTAGAAATAGAAAAAACCGAAATGAACATTCTCATTCCGGTTTCCTCTATAAATTATATTTCTAAAATCAAATCTTCCTATTGTATAATAATGACCTTTGCTTTGGCTCCATTTTCAAAGTGCAGAAAATAACATCCTGCAGCATAATTAGACAGATCCAAATGTTGCTTATTTGAAGATATAATAAACTCCTGAAGTGGTTTTCCTTCTATACTGATAAGAGCTACCTTACTGCCTAATTTTATCTTGCTGCCTGATTCAACGATTATTCGGCCATTCGGAGAAGGATTTGGATATACAGAAGGGGCAGTAAGGTCAAGTGGATCAGTCGCAAGACCGTCTTCCACTATGACTTGTACCTCATCACTTGCAGTAGCACCATCGTCATCCGTCACAGTCAATTTGAATGTGTAAGTACCAATGATCAAACTTGCTACAGTTGGATTGGGAGTAGATATACCAATGATCGTTGCATTATTTGGCGTGCTGCCTACCTGTTCCCAGGCATAAGAAACGATAGTTCCATCAGCATCGGTGCCACTTCCATTTAACACTGCAGAATTTGTAGGTAACAAGATTGAAATATCCGTTCCGGCATTGGCTGTCGGTGCTAAATTGACAGCAGGATTGACAATGACAAGTACCGTATCAGAGTCAAATAGATCATCATTGTCAACTACTGTAAGAACGAATGTGTAAGTTCCTTCTTTAAGATCACTTATGACTGGAGTGAAACTTGCCGTATCTGATATGTTCGCCATAGAAGGTGTATTACCTATTTGTGCCCAATGAATCCCAATGATAGTCCCATCTTCATCTGTACCATTACCATCTAAGGCTACATTGGAAACAGGCAAGGTGATATTGATATCCTCTCCTGCATCAGCTAAAGGAGCCAATAATTGCAGTGAGTCAAGTTTAATTAAAAGTGTATCCTTGTCAGTCAGGCCATCATTGTCTGTGACAGTAAGAATAAATGTATAGGTGCCGAATATTAGATCACTGATAATTGGATTGGCAATAGTTGTATCTGATATTGTTGCAACAGATGGCGTAATACCTGATTGCTCCCAATGGTAAGAGACTATTGTGCCATCAGCGTCAGTAGCACTTCCGTTTACCTCAACACTATCTGTTGGGAATATTAGATTAATGTCCTCACCTGCATTTGCTATTGGTGCATAAAGTATGATTGGATTAACGATTACAAGCACAGTATCAGTATCAATAGCTCCATCATCATCTGTCACTGTCAACACAAATGTATATATGCCTTCTATGAGGCCACTGATCAATGGATCGACAACCGTTGAATCGGAAATATTCGCAATGGATGGTGTGTCGCCTAACTGATCCCAGGAATAACTTATGATCGTACCATCTACATCTGTTCCAATCCCTGAGAGAAAAGTGCTGTCTTGCGGTAAAGTTAGTTCAATATCCAACCCTGCATCAGCTATTGGGGCATGATTGTTAGTGTCAACTACAAATATGCTCACTTCATCAAAAGAGCTATCACCATTATCATCTATGGCAGATAAGCGGAAAGTATAGGTTCCCTCTATCATCCCCGTGATCAAAGGATTGAGAATGGTTGGATCTGAAATGATAGCGATTGATGGGTCATTTCCTACCTGACTCCACTCATAGCCAATTATAATGCCATCTTCGTCGGTAGCACTACCATTTAGTTGGGTGCTGTCTGTGGGAAGAATCAGTGTTGTATCTAATCCAGCATAAACTATTGGAAATATATTACCAATACTATCTACGAGTACATCGACATCATCAGTGGCAGTCAGGCCTTTATCGTCTGTTACTGTTAATCGGAAAGAATACGTACCGACCAACAAATCACTCACAATAGGATTCGCAATAAATGCATCAGAAATTGTGGCGTTTGATGGCTCATTTCCAATTTGTTGCCATTCAAATGTTAA
The DNA here is from genome assembly GCA_016711705.1 of Candidatus Brachybacter algidus. Taxonomy (GTDB): domain Bacteria; phylum Bacteroidota; class Bacteroidia; order Chitinophagales; family Saprospiraceae; genus Parvibacillus; species Parvibacillus algidus. Next base: position 234,967 of record JADJSK010000002.1, read on the forward strand.
GGGATTGCCTTCCGGATCGGTTCCACTGCCATTGAGTTGTGCAGCATTAACAGGCAATATAATATTTATGTCAGAACCCGCATCAGCCATTGGTGCTTCATTTACAATCAATTTGACTGTGACCATTACCTTATCGGATGCAGTAAGTCCATCATCATCTGTAACTGTCAATATGAAAGTATATACTCCTTCAAGTAGATCACTAACCACCGGATTCATTATACCAGGGTCAGAAATGGTAGCCGAAGAAGGATTGTTTCCATCCTGAGTCCATGCATATTCAACGATAATGCCATCAGCATCAGTACCGCTGCCATCCAGGGTTGCACTGTTTAAAGGAAGTTCCACAGTAATATCAGCACCGGCATTAGCTATCGGAGCTTGACTTTGAGCAGCATTTACAGTGACGAGGACCTCATCTGTAGCTATATCTCCGTCATCATCAGTCACGGTCAATAAAAAAGTGTATGTCCCTTGTATAAGATCACTAACTGTCGGCGTGGCAGTCATGGAGTTTAATATAGTTGCTATCGAAGGTGTAATTCCTACTTGACTCCAGGTATAGTTAACAATAATGCCGTCCGGATCTGATCCTGAGCCATTCAGCAGCGTCGAATTGACAGGCAAATCAACTGTTACATCAGGTCCGGCATTAGATACCGGCGCTTGATTTGTAGTCGAGGGAGTATATTGCCATAGATCATTTAATTCTAGATCAAAATTGTATCCTCCACATATATAACCTTTACTACCTATACTGAATGCAGCTGCTACTTGTCTTTCGAGTCCAACCATACTTGCTTTTTGGGTCCAGGCATTGTCCGCGGGGGAATACTGCCACATATCTTTAAGCAGCAAATCATTTTCGTAATTATATCCGCAAGTTATAAAGCCATTGCTTCCGATAGCGAAACCACTTGCAAACTCCCTAGTTGATCCTCCAAATTCTGACTTTTGAAACCATGAATTGGATGCAGGATTGTATTCCCAAAAATCTTTAAGATCTACATCATTATCATAATCATATCCTGTGCCAATGTATCCTTTGCCCTCTACTGCAAAACTGGCAGCACCTTGACGTGCATGTCCACCAAAATTTGTCTTTTGCGTCCAGGTATTGTTGGTAGGATTATATTCCCAAAAATCTTTCAGGTCTTTATCTGTTTCAAAGTTATAACCCAGTCCTATATAGCCTTTTTCGTCAATACTAAATGCACTTCCTGACAATCTGGATGGGCCGCCCATATCGGCTTTTTGCGTCCAGGTATTATTGGTGGGATTGTATTCCCAAAAATCATTGACAGGATCAAGTCCATCAAAACCACCACCCACATATCCTTTGCTGTTTAAGCTGAAACTAAGAGCATATCCTCTTGGACTCCCGCCCATATCCGCCTTTTGCGACCAAGTATCGGAAATTGGATTATATTCCCAGAAACTGCTCAATGCTTCACCGCTAAAAGAGTCGAATCCTGTGCCTAAGTATGCTTTACCATTAATTGTAAAGGCTGTGGATGCGGAGGTAAAACCTCCCCCATAATCTGCTTTTTGAACCCATGTATTTTGGGCTTGAGACAATGGTAGAATAATAAAAAAGGCAAATATTGTAAAAATATTTTTTTTCATAATTTTCATTTAAGATTTATTAAAAGCTTTTCAATTTCTTTTTGAGAGATAGTAGGCGGCATTTGACCGCTTATAATTTTATTGACTGCCAATTCAGCCACCTTTTTTGCGTCTGTTTCAGTTTTAAATCCATTTACTCCAGCCCTACCGGGTATGGTGGTTTGATGGATCTTAAGTTTGTTATCGATGAATATGTCATATCCATAAGTGGTGCCATTCGATGGAATGATTTGATATGTAACGAATTTATTTTTCCCTGTTTTATTCTTTTCAGCTTCACTGCCTTTGATAGGATGGTTGGGAGTTGAAGATGAGGAAATTACCTTTTGAGCAGATATTTCGTTGGGCATGGTCATGGCCCAAAATAAAATGAATATGACGAAAAGCAGAAATGATTTCATTGATATATTTGTAAGGATGCAAGATATTATCTGGACGAAAATAAGGGAAATAAACGACTGCAGTTATAAGTTAAGAGGAATTAACAAAAGTTATGCATAAATACCTCCTTCTATTATAAAACTTTGACCTGTAAATAATAGATATCTATACACCGATAAAAAAAATATCAAATAATTACGAAGAACTATTTGATATTAATTGAAAGAAAACTCGATTAAACGGGATTTAATTTATCAAATTTTGATAATTATCAAGCTTTTGACTTACCTGAACCTTTAGCATCAGATTTAGAGCTGGAAGCACCAAAACTATTGCCACTTTCTGCCTTATAATCTGAGACTTTTTTGATTTTGTCAACAGCTTTTTCTTTCTTTACATTCTTGGTTCTGATGTCCTTACTCATAAGTATTTTTTTTAATGTTTGACAATATTGGGTGCATTCCCGTGGTAAAAGTATATAATAAATACTTTTAGGGCAAAAAAGGTTCAATAATTTATTGTTTTATGACTTTTACTGTGGTTGATCCTAATTCGGTTTTTATCCTTATCAAATAAATTCCTGGTGTTAGCCCTTCCATTGATATTGATTCCTGATTACTACCTGAAGATTTAACATCCTGATTTACAAAAGTTTTTATCAAATTGCCATTTACATTTAAGAGATCAATAGAAACTTTCGTCTCTTTTAGTAAGTCATATTTTATAGTGCATTCATTGACAAAAGGATGGGGGTACGTTAGAACACTTGAATTAATATTATTTAGTTCAAATTTCCCTAAGGATAGATCCGGTATGTATATTGCTACGAATCCTTTAGATGGGCCAACAAAATTTATGCTCTCACCACAAACAATGATTCGACCTTGCGCATCAAATTTCATTCTGTACAAATTGTCAAAAAGTCCTCCAAAGTCTTCGATATAAATTCCATCATTTCCTAAGGAATTATCTACTTTTCCGTTCTTATTCATTCTTATGAAAAAAATGTCTGCTTCCAGTTCATCTGAATCTTCTAAATCATATACAGACCCGGCCAACATTATATTGCCATCCGGAGCCTCTATTATCTGAAACCCGTTTGGGTTCAAAGACTGAAATGAATCAAAATTTGCAAAGCCATTTTCCCCAAAACTTTCATCAGCAGATCCATTTGAATTTAATCTTCCTGCGATTAAATTATTTTTAAACTCACCTGAACTATCATCTATTGATCCTCCTGTAAATAAAATCTTACCGTCAGACTGAAGTGATAAATTATCAATGGCATCATATCCTCCACCATCAAAAATAAAATAACCGTTTTGTCCAAAAGAACTATCTAAACTGCCATCTTCCATAAATCTCATCATGAGCATGTCTTGGCCATTAAAACCTTCAATGTGACCGGCTATAATTATTTTACCATCCGGTTGAGGTATGGCGTAATAATTCTTGATTGAATAATTAATATCAGGATATTCAAAGACTTTTACGCCATCATCACCAAAATCCTCATCGATCGTTCCATCATTATTTAGACGAATTAAACTAAAGGCATCTCTGCCATTTTCGAGCCATTTTGTAGCAGATATTATTATTTTACCGGATGGCAATTCGAAGACATTTGTTGAAAGGTAGGGCTCCTCACTTGAAAGTGTAAATGTACCAAGATTTCCAAATGTTAAATCCTGTTTTCCGTCTATACCATATCTCTGAGCTACGGTTAATAATTCTCCGGTATACATATCAAATGTGTGACCAGCTAATAGAATCTTACCGTCACTTTGAGTATAACTTCCATCCATATATAATTGACTGGAATAATGTTCTGTATGTACAATTCCATTATTTCCGAATTGTGAATCAAAATTGCCATCAGATTTCAATTTCCCTAATGCCAGATAAATAAATAGTGAATCAGCGGTTAAACGTTCACCGCTTCCGAGCATGTAAATATTTCCATCTCCATCAAATTCTATATCAAATATTCCTGAAAGCTCCTCTTCGTTGGATGTAATGTATTTACCCACTTCAGCAAAGCTACTGTCGGGTCTTAAAGTTTGGGCATTTAAAGAATTCAAGAATAAAAGTCCTAAGACGAAGGAAAGAGTTTTCATAAGTTTAAGTTTCAAAGTTTCAAATGCAATATCTCGTATAGGAACGAATTCATATTACACAAAGTTACTTTTCCAAACTTATAAAACTAAGAAATATAAAACTTTAACTTTTGATAATTCAATAATCTCTAAGTACTCAAGATCTTAATTTCTACTCTTTGATTCTTTTTCCTACCTTCCATCGTTTTGTCAGATGCTAAAGGATTGCGCTTGCCATACCCTTTATAAGTAACCCGAGTTTTATTTATTCCTTTCTTTGTTAGGTAACTTGCCACTTCCTTGGCACGTTCCGTGGACAACTTATCGCAGTACTCTACTGAAGGAACTCCATTTGTATGACCTCCGATTTCAATTTTTACTGATTGGTTTTTTGCCAGGTAAGCATATAATTCATCCAATATCTTGAAGCTATTTTTGTTCAAAGTTGCATTATCAGCTTGAAAATATAGTTCATCCAGCCTTATTACCTGTCCGGGAACTATCTTTTTTGTCAAAGCCTTGATGGCAATTGGCTCTTTTGCTTTAGGAATGATCTCTGTGATAGGGGATGCATTGTCTACAAGAAGATTTCCGTTGTAAGGCTCAAGCACCGGTGTACGATAAAATGCTTCAAGTGTGATGTAACTTACATTGCGAGTAGGCTTGAAAGTGAAATTGTATTTTTGCCATGAATTGTTTGAGATCAGTGGGCTTTCACCAAGTAGGATTGCTTTATCACATAAGGAATTGCCCCCCCATATCATTAATTTGGCAGGCGTAACATAATTGTATTTTGCTCCCCCTTCCAAAGCACTGGCTCTTGTGGCGCTCAAATATTTTTCAGAGGTACATAAGCCAATTTCAAAACTATATGATTTCCCTTTTTTTAATGGGCCGGACATCGCTTGAGAAACTGATTCATATGTTTCATTTTCACGAACCACCATACCCAGATAAGTATCACCATCCATGGCAGGCTTGTATACTTCCCATGATCCACTTGGCTGCACATCAGGTGGGGTCTCTCCTACAAACTGCCCACCACAATCCCTCCATCCAACAGGAGGCCTGTTAGGTCCAGGGCGATCCTCAAAAGAAGGGTTTGTAAGATATACCGTTTGCCCAATAGTTTGAAAGGCTAAAAAAGTACAACAAACGAAAGTCAAATATTTATGAAATGATTTCAAAAACATACATTTAGATTATTCAAATGTTGAAAATGTCGATAACTGTTAATTTCAAATCAGAACGTAATAGTTATTGATCTTGTGCTTAATTCTTAGGTTTTAACAAATAATTTAACATTAATGTACGAATTGTGTTTAAAACAATTGACTAAAATTGGATTAATATGATTGTATTTCAGACAAAGCACGCTTATTTTCCCTTTACAGAATTTTTTGTGGCTTCAGATTTTTTCAATGGAACGAATGCCGACGCATTATCTATCAGTATATTTCCATTGTATGGTTCAATTTCGTCGTTAATATAATATGCTTCTAAAGTTATGCATGTTACATCTTCGACCGGCTTTAATATAAAGCTGTGCTTTTCCCATCTATTGCTTTTAATTACTCCACTTTCTGCAAGAATTTCACTTCTTTCACATAATTTATCTCCTCCCCAAATGACTAATTTAGCAGGTGTCGTGTAATTATATTTTTTGCCATCCCAAGCACTTTCTCTTGTCGCACTTAAATATTGATCTGATGTACAGATCATAATTTCAAACTGATAGGAAGAATCTTTAAGTAAAACACCTTTAAGTTTTTGAGAAATAGCCTCCCATGTATTATTTTCTCTCACGACCATTCCTACGTAAGTTTCTCCATCCTGGGCTACACGAGTTACATTCCAACTTCCACTTGGCTGCACATCGACAGGAGTTTCTCCCGGAAATTGGTAGGAACAATCATACCAGCCCTGAGGCGCCCTGTTGGGACCTGGCCTATCTTCGAATGATGGGTTATCTAATAATACATTCTGAGACGTTCCCAGCCTTTCAAGAAAGAAAAGAAAAAATATTATCAGGTGATGTCTCATGTTCTAAAATTTATCCAAACGCATTCAATCCTGTCACATCCATACCTGTGATCAATAAATGTATGTCGTGCGTACCTTCATAAGTTAATACCGTCTCAAGATTCATCATGTGTCTCATGATTGGATATTCATTGGTGATGCCCATACCACCATGGATTTGACGTGCTTCACGAGCCACCTCAAGAGCCATCATGACATTATTTCTTTTGGCCATTGAGACCTGTGCCGGAGTCGCTTTACCTGCATTGGCAAGTGTGCCTAACCTCCAGGCAAGTAATTGTGCCTTGGTAATCTCAGTGATCATCTCAGCTAATTTCTTTTGGGTCAACTGGAATTGTCCAATTGGTTTACCGAATTGAATTCTTTCCTGAGAATATCTCAGCGCACTGTCATAACAATCAAGTGCAGCGCCAAGTACACCCCAAGCGATACCATATCTTGCTTTAGAAAGACACGAAAGTGGACCTTTCATTCCTTGTACATTTGGAAGGACGTTTGCTTTAGGAACTCTGACATCCTGAAATACAAGTTCACCTGTTATCGAAGCTCTCAATGACCATTTACCATGGATCTCAGGTGCGGTAAAGCCCGGCATGCCTTTTTCCACGATCAAACCTCTTATGATTCCATCCTGATCGCGCGCCCATACGACTGCTATGTCTGCAAGTGGTGAATTGGTGATCCACATTTTGGCGCCATTCAATATATAGTGGTCGCCATCATCGACAATATTAGTTTCCATACCGGCAGGATTGGATCCATGATCAGGTTCGGTAAGTCCAAAACATCCGATAAATTCACCGGTGGCTAGTTTTGGAAGATATTTTCTTTTTTGTTCTTCGCTTCCGAATTTGTAGATCGGAAACATAACAAGACTACCTTGTACAGATGCCATGGATCTAAGTCCTGAGTCGCCTCTTTCGAGTTCAGCCATGATAATTCCATAAGCGATTTCATCCATTCCTCCGCCACCATATTCAGCTGGAATACTTGGGCCGAAAGCTCCGATCTCGCCAAGGCCTTTAAATAGATGCACTGGACATTCTGCCCTGTTGGCATAGTCTTCAATTATAGGAGACACTTCTTGCTTAACCCAAGCTCTGACTGCATCTCTCGCCAATATATGATCTTCATTTAGAAGTTCATCTATCGCGTAGTAATCATGTGATTGGAATAAATCCGTCTTAGCTTGTTTGGTATGTGAAGCAGTTTGCTGATCCATTTTAGGTCTTTTTTGATTTTAGGTCGCAAAAATACGAAAAATTGACATTCAAAAAATAAAAGTATCTCAGTTTGTGAAGTAAGTCTTAATGTAACTGATGAAATACATTTTATTTTAAATTTGTCAGGTTTCGATACTTAAATGCATTCCTTATTTAGATTAAATTTAGGTTTTATATAAAAATAGGATAGTAGAAATACTAACAATCGTTAGGAATCCAATAGGATTTAGATGGGAACAACTAAATTAAAATAAATGTTTTGCTAAGAAATTGATTATTAAAAATAGCCCAATTTAAGCAAGACATAAATTCTTATGCTCACTTACAGCAAGATTTCAACATTTATTTATCAAAGAAAAAACTGGTCTGAAAGACAAGGGTCAGACATTTACTTTCTGCGTAATAGGCTTCTTGGTAACTTTCTTAGACTTTTTCGCTGGGGTTTTAGGCAATATTCCCGTTGCTGTCGTCTTAAATTTCAAGATTTCTTCCTCAGAAACGTTGTCGAACAGTGCGTCTAGATTTAATGCATCATTAAATGAAAGGATTGCCTCAGCATTTTGATTCAACTGCATATGGGCTTTGCCAAGACTAAAGGTGACAGCCCTTTTCCAATAATGGTTGGAGTTGCCTTTTTCAAAAGCTTTGGCTGCAAAAAGTTTCCACTCGAAAACTGCTTTGTCATAGATACCCATATGGAAATAACACTTTCCTTTTAGTCTTCGACCTATCCAATGGATGTTCTGATGGGCAATAGCGTATTTAGTCAACCTTTCAAGCACAGGAAGGGCTTTTTCGTAATTTTCTTCCTTAATATATAATTTACCTTTCCAAAGGTAGGCTTCGCTTAGATATTTATCAAGACTGATAGCTCTGTCAAATCGTTCAAGCGCCAACTTATCATTGCCTTGTTTTGAAGCAACTCTTCCTATAAGAGCATGGGCCATAGCATGTTGAGGATATTTCTCGACAATACCATTAAGTATCGCCATAGCTTTATCCAAATCATCCGCTGCATTGACCATATCATTAGCCTTATTGAATGCAGCCACAATACTTTTGTCGCTGGAAGGCTTGATAAGTTCGTGTTTAATTACTTTTCCGTCTATCATCATCCACATCTCAACACGGCCTGTGAGAGAATATTCAGCAAGATTTTTAAGTAAATGAACAGTATTTCTCCAATATTTATCAGATACAAGGTTATTAAAACGCTTGACGAAGAAAATCATTTTTTCATCATCAAAACATTCTTCAGTTTTATTGAAAACAACTTCATTTTTGTAATATACGTCTTTACGTTGCACATACAACTTAAAGGCTTTTTCATACGTATTTGCGTTTCCAAAGTCCAACCGACCTTGAACAATAACTTTTGAGAACATATAAATTGATTAATTATAGTAGCATTTGCCCCGAGAAAAGAAACTTAATGTATAAAGTGCTAATGGACTACTCATGAGTTACAAAGATATTGCAACCAAACGTCGAAACCAAGCAATTATAAACATATTATTTATTCATATATTAAATAATTGATATGTATTTGATAAATAAACAGAAGAATTTATCTTTACTTTGATGTTAAGACGATTTAGCGCTGACTTTTAAATTTTTTATCGTTTTTAGAAATATAATATTCAATTCAAGTAGTAATCCAAGATGAGATTCATTTAGTTTTTTCAGCTGGTAACATTTGGATGTGATATTTATTGCATCTTTAAGCTAACATTAATCTAGCATGATACTTAATAATCTTATGATGAAACAAATTATCTTGTCTTTTTGTTTTTTGTCGCTGTGGAATTTTGATCTTTTCTCACAACCATCTTTTCAACCAGAGACTATACAAAATAAAGATGGCAAAACGATTGTCTTTAGAAAGCTTGATCCTTCGAAATTGAAGAAAAAGAAAAAATATCCACTGGTCATTTTCCTTCATGGATCTGGAGAACGTGGAAGCGATAACATAAAGCAACTTGTACACGGTTCAACAATGTTTTTAACAAAAAAAAACCGTAAAGATTATCCTGCTTTTGTCGTTTTTCCTCAATGTCCGGAAGAATCGTATTGGGCAACCAGGAATAAATCAAAAGAAAGTAGTCAGATTAAATATGTTTTTGACTATTCGCTTCAGCCTTCCTTTGCACTAAATTCTGTTTTTGATATCATAACATATTATAAAAAGATGTCTAATATAGATAGCAATAGAATCTATATAATGGGGCTGAGCATGGGAGGCATGGGCACCTTAGAGGCTATTAGCAGGCACCCTGAAATGTTCGCGGCTGCAATTCCCATATGCGGCGGTGGTGACCTTGGTTATGTAAGTAACTTTGCAACCAAAGTTCCGGTTTGGTTATTTCATGGAGCACAAGACGATGAAGTCTTCCCTAAATTTTCAAGGGATATGGTGGATAAGATTATTGCGAATGGTGGATTTCCTAAATATACAGAATTTCCTTATGCCAATCACAACTCCTGGGACGCGACCTTTCAGACAAAAGATTTATTTAAATGGCTTTTTGAACAAAAAAGGGTGCAGCAAACAAATTATTAATACATTTGTATTGGTGCTTTTAATTTTAAATGGCCTATCTAACATCGTTTCATGAGTTCTTTTGATGACCATGCTATCCTAATCAGCAGCTTGAAATCCAAGCAGGAAGCTGCCTTTGAATATCTGTACGACAGGTATTCAGCAGCACTATATGGTATAGTACTTAAGATTGTAACTGATGCAGATGAAGCAAGTGACGTGTTGCAGGATGCATTTATTAATATCAGCCTCAAGATAGATACATATGATGCAACTAAGGGATCCTTATTTACTTGGATATTAAATATAGCCAGAAATAAAGCTCTGGATGCTTTAAGAAAAAAGGAAAGGAAATATAAAATCCAACTTGACGATCAAATCGTAGGTACAATAGAATCGAAAGGGGCGACAAATAGTAATAGTCAAACGGATACCATAGGGTTGAGGGAGATCGTTAGTAAATTGAAACCTGATCTGAGAGAAATGATTGAATTGCATTACTTTAATGGCTATACTCAACAGGAAATAACGGATATGAAAGGAATACCTCTCGGCACTGTTAAGACCAAGATTCGAACAGCGATGCAATCTTTAAAAAAGTATTTGACATTAAATAATGAACATTCAAGAATACATAAACTCCGGAATAATTGAGCAGTACGTGCTCGGAGATGTCTCTGCTCAGGAGCGGCAAGAGGTGGAGTGTATGAGCCACATATATCCTGAGATACAACAAGAACTATTCAGTCAGCAACAAGTAATTGAGAGATTGGCTATGGCTTTCCAGGTGGAACCGCCTGTTGACTTAAGGGCTAAGATTTTAGGCCGGTTAAAAGAGCAGAATAATTCAATTGAAACTGAAGCGCAGATAGTGGAGGTAATTCCTGATCCTATTGAAGATCAAGTAAAAGTAGTTGAACCCCGCAAAGACAATATCATAAAAATGTCCGAAGCGCCACCTAAGAGTAACTTCATTAAATACCTGGCAGCAGCCTCTGTGGTTTTTTGTATAGCCTTGGCTGGTCTTAATTTAAAAAATAGTAGTGATTATAAAGAAGAGCTTAATAAAATGAGCGTTTCTAATTCCGGCCTTGAAGATCAAATGCATACTATGACTCAGAAGATGACTATCATGCAAGATCCAAGTTTCCAAAAGATAGCAATGCCGGGGATCAAAGAGAAAAGCCCAGAATCTGTTGCAACTGTATATTGGAACAAAAAGGAATCTATAGTTTATCTGAATCCTAACAGCTTACCTAAACCTCAGGATGGCAAACAGTTCCAACTTTGGGCTATAAAGGATGGTGTTCCTATGGATATGGGAATGTTACCAAATAACTTTGACAGCAACTCGTTCGTCAAAATGACCAATATTGATAATGCTCAAGCTTTCGCTATAACTATGGAAAAGGAAGGTGGAGTGCCTAGCCCCACAATGTCAGAAATGTACGTAATGGCAGCACTGTAGTCTTGATCTTATTTCATCTTTAGTAACGATGCCAATGAAATCATCTAGTAGATTTGAACAATCTACTACAAATTAACTTATGTTTGCAGCATGGTTAATTATGAAAGATTTATCCTAGACAACGGTATGACAGTAATCCTGCACAAGGATTTATCCTCACCAATGGTGGTAGTCAATATATTGTATAAGGTAGGATCCAAAAACGAAGACCAAAAACTTACAGGACTCGCACACCTATTCGAGCATCTTATGTTTACAGGAACAGAAACTGTTTCGGATTTTGATATTCCAATCCAACAAGCAGGTGGTGATAATAACGCCTTCACTTCTAATGATGTAACCAATTATTACAGCTATGCTCCTGCCAACAATCTTGCATTGCTTCTGTGGCTTGAAGCCGATAGAATGACAAAGCTTAGTCTAGAAGCGGAAGAGTTTAAAGTTCAGAAAAAAGTTGTTATCGAAGAATTTTATGAAACTTGCATTGATGAACCATATGGGGACATCTGGCATCATATTTGTAAGTTGGCATACAAAAAGCATCCATACAAATGGCCTGTTATAGGCAACAGACCTGCCGATATCAAAAGAGTTACACAACTAGATGCAAAGGATTTTTATTTAAGAAACTATCAACCATCTAATGCAATTCTCACAGTCACAGGCAACTTTTCAGAGGCTAAGGTCAGAAAAATGATCATTAACCAGTTTAATGAAATTCCCAATCAACCAATAGACCAGAAAATCATACCAAAAGAGCCAAAACAAAGGCAGCAAAGAAGGAAAATAATTTATGCTAAAGTAAGTGTCCCGGCTATTTATATAGCATTTCATATTCCTGCAAGAATAGACGAAGAGTTTTATGTATGTGATCTGCTTTCAGATATCTTAGCAAGTGGTAGATCTGCTAGATTGCATGAATCACTGGTTAAAAAGAAGAAATTATTCTCCTCTATTGATGCTTACACGAATGGAACAAGTGAAGAAGGCCTTCTAGTTATAGATGGCAAAATATCAGAAGGTGTAAGTCCTGAGGAGGCAGAAGCTGCTATCTGGACTGAAGTAGATGATCTGATGAACCATATTGTCGATCAGAGAGAACTGGATAAGATCATCAATAAAAGCATCTCTACTCTTACATTCTCAGAGTACTCTCTAACCAATAAAGCGATGAACCTTGCATATTTTGAAAGTATCGGTGATATTTCACTTATAAATACAGAGTATGATATTTACCAAAATATTTCAGCGTCCTCATTGCAAAGAGTGGCTAAGAAGATCTTTGATGTGAGGAATAGCTGCGTAATTTATTATTTAAAAAAGGAAGCTTCTCCTGAAAAACTAGTTGCTCTTGTCTAGAATAGTTGGAATAGATTATGGTACAAAACGAAGTGGTATAGCCGCGACTGATATATTGCAAATAGCAGTTCATGGCGTAGATACTGTGCCTACAGGAACTTTGTGGGACTGGTTGGAAGCATATATTAAGAAAGAAGAGGTGGAGAAGATTGTGATCGGTCACCCAACACATGCTGATGGAAATGCCGTTTCATTTATGAATCAGATCATTGGCCTGGAACGAAAAATAAAAAAAACTTATCCACACATTGTTGTTGTATTGCATGATGAAGCCTTTAGTTCTGCGCGAGCTAAGCAAGTCATTTTGGCTTCCGGAGTTGGCCAGAAAAAAAGAAAAGACAAATCTTTAGTGGATAAAGTCGCAGCTATATTAATTTTGCAGGATTATCTGAGATACTAGATACTAGATACTATAGGTGAGAAGGTGAAGAGGTGAAGAGGCGAGAATGAAATCTATTGAAAGGAAATTGGCAGAAAGGCAATGCATTGCCCTGTAATTTTCAAATTTATAACAGGAATTAATTTTGATTAAAATATGATTTTACCAATATACGCATATGGTCAGCCGGTGTTAAAGAAGGAAGGAGTAGAAATTGATGCAGATTATCCGGAGTTGAACAAGTTGATAGACAATATGTATGAGACTATGTACAATGCCAATGGAGTTGGTTTGGCAGCTCAACAGATCGGTTTGAACATTAAGTTGTTTATCATCGATACGGTTCAAGTAGAAAAAGAGGAAAGCAAGGGTAAGGGAATTAAGGAAGTGTTCATCAATGCGGAGATTATCGAGGAGGTTGGGGATATTTGGGCTTATGAGGAAGGCTGTCTATCCATTCCAGATATCCGGGGTGATGTGGAAAGATTACCTACTGTTAAGATAAGGTATCAGGATCAGTCTTTTAAGGAGTACGAAAAAACATTCGAGGGGATCAATGCGCGCGTCATCCAACATGAATACGATCACAACATGGGTGTTTTATTTACAGAGAAACTTGGTCCGGTCAAGAAACAGATGATCAAAAGAAGGCTGGAAGCAATTAAGAAAGGTAAGGTAAGTGCTGATTATAGGCTGAAGTTTGCAAAGTTTTGACAACAGACACTAGATGTTAGACACTAGACACTAGACACTAACTTCTAGAATCTCACATCCGCCTCACTTCCTCCCAAAATCCGCCGGTATCTCTCCCCAGGACCTTGTCTCCCACTTGGCGATCGGGTTTTTAAATGAATTGGACTGTAACCATTTTTCTGCACGGTCGATGAGGTCGAAGATGATCTCGTTTCTGCCGGTAGGCTCCAGCTTTGTATTTGATTTACCTTTTTTGACCCAACCAATAGCGATTTTAGAATCAGAATAAATCAGCACATCTTCTTTTCCTTGTTTCTTCAATGCTGCCAATGCATGCACCAGCGCCAGAAATTCACCAATATTATTTGTTGCATCTTTGTAAGGTCCCTGATGAAAAATCTCTTGCTTATTGTGCGTATAGACACCCCTGTATTCCATCAAACCCGGATTGCCACTGCATGCCGCATCTACAGAAATGCTGTTTTTAACAATATTACTTTTTGAGACAATTGCGCCAGAACCCGATGAAGCTTTAGTCTTTGTGCCTTTGGTCGCATTGTACCCGGCATTGAAGGCCATAGTGGCTTCGGCTCTTGACGGAAAACTTTTATAAGAAGCATCTTCAAACATTAAGACCTGCGCTTTGCATTCATCCCAGGTGTCGAAAATGCCGGTTTTACGACCTTTCCACACCACATAAAATTTAGGTTTCTTCTTTGCCAAGATCAAATTTTTTTTCAAAGTTAAGAATTTGATTTTAAATGATGCTGCCATTAATTAATACGGGTTATTTAGAAATTGGCATAATGTATTAAATTATTAATATTCTTTTTTAATTAAGTCTTTCAAAAATTTTATTTATTAATAAATATATTTACCTTTATTTTGTTATTAGTTGAATCACCTATTCCACTACATGATTTTAATTTTATATAAATATAACTTGGAGGGTGATCTATCTTCTTTGTTAATTTAATTCAATAACTATAAAATTTTTAAAACATGAAAAACAAAATTAAATTTCTTCTATTCTTATTCATTGCTACCGGGCTTATGACTTCGTGTAAGAAAGATGAAGAAAAAACTGTAACTGAAAAGATTACAGGTCCTAGTTGCTGGAAGATAGCAAAATATGAAGAAAAAGATGATTCCGGCAATTACAAAGATTATACTAATGATACTTATGATGCGTGTGAATTGGACGACTGTACAAAATTTAATAGCAATGGTTCTTATATCACGAATGATAATGGAGAGAAATGTGAAGGAACAACTGATCCTGTGGAAGAGGGAACATGGACACTTTCAAACTCTGACAAGACCCTTACTCTTCTGTCCGGTGGATTTGGGTTTGCTACAAACATTGAATCGATTACTGAAAATCAACTAGTTGTTACAGCAACAATTTTTGAAACAGAACTTAGGATTACCTATAAAAATTAATAATAAACTTAGGTTTTAATAGCCCCCGAATTGGGGGCTTTTTTATTTCTTTTTTCCGACCTTTACAACTCTATATCTTACTCATTGTTATAAGCCAAAAATCAGCTGATATTCATGTTCATAGATACACACGCGCATTTATACTCCAAATCTTTTGATAATGACCGCTCAGAAATGTTGAAAAGGGCTAAAGATGCAGGTATTGAAAAGGTCTTTTTGCCAAATATCGACCAGACTTCGGTAGATGTCATGCATGATCTGGAAGACAATTCCAATGGATACTGTGTATCAATGATGGGCTTGCATCCATGCTCTGTCAAAGAAGACTATAAAGATGTCTTGGCAGGATTGAAAGGATGGCTTGATAAACGAAGGTATGCAGCCATCGGTGAGATCGGAATCGACCTTTATTGGGACAAGACAACCTTGGATATACAAGTGGATGCTTTCAAAATTCAGCTCGGATGGGCAAATGAATACAATCTTCCTATTAGCATCCATTCGCGTGACAGCACTCGGGAGATTCTGGATGTGCTTTCAGAAAATCGAGAGATCTTGACGGGCGGCGTCATGCATTGCTTTACAGGAAGTTCAGAAGAAGCTGAAGAGGCAATTAGTCTTGGGTTTGTACTGGGATTTGGAGGTTCGAGTACTTATAAAAATACGACTTTAATTCCTGTCATCGAATCGATTCCTTTAGATAAGATCGTTCTCGAGACGGATGCTCCATATTTGACACCTGTACCTCATCGTGGCAAGAGAAATGAAAGTGCTTATATTCCATTAATTGCGCAGCGTCTGGCTGATATCAGGAATATTTCATTAGAAGAATTGGCAGCAGCAACGACTTCAAATGCAAATCATTTATTCAGAAAACGTGAGAAACTCGCCCTGTCATGAAAATGTACCTGGCAGATACCATGCACTTCCTTTCGAAGGTGCGAATCCGTAAGGTGGTGAATGCCGCTCAGGTATATTTATCTTACCAATACACCAAACTTACCGGTAAGCCGACTCAATGGGGCAAGCCATTTACCATCAGCTTCGAACCTACCACTGCCTGTAACCTTAGATGTCCTGAATGTCCAAGTGGATTGCGTTCTTTTTCGCGCCCTACCGGCAATTTGAAAGCAGATTTTTTTAGGACGACGATTGATGAAATGGGGGCTAATTTGTTTTACCTGATATTTTATTTTCAGGGAGAACCTTACATCAATCCCAATTTTCTGGAAATGGTGCGATATGCAGCCGACAAAAAAATATACACCATTACCTCAACAAATGGGCATTTCATGTCAGAAGCCAATGCTAAGAAGACCGTTGAGTCTGGCTTAAGTAGAATCATTATCTCAGTAGACGGTACTACCCAGGACACGTATGAAAGCTATCGCAAAGAAGGGAATTTGGAAAATGTCTTACAAGGTGCCCGCAATCTTGTGAAGTGGAAAAAGGAACTAAAATCTGCTACACCTCACATTATATTTCAGTTTTTAGTGGTAAAGCCCAATGAGCATCAGATTCCTGAGATTTATAAACTCGCTGAAGAAATCGGCGTAGATGAAGTAAAACTAAAGACTGCGCAAGTCTATGATTATAAAGACGGCAATGAACTGATCCCGACCATTGAAAAATACAGCAGGTATAAAAAGCAAAAAGATGGAAGTTTTTCAATCAAAAATCAACTGCTGAATCACTGCTGGAAGCTTTGGCACAGCTGCGTCATCACCTGGGATGGAAAAGTAGTGCCATGTTGTTTTGACAAAGATGCCACCTATAGACTCGGTGATCTTAAGCAAAATAGTTTTAAGAAAATATGGGCGGATAAGCCATATCAATCATTCAGAAAGGAACTATTGAATGGGCGCGATAAGATCGATATTTGTACTAATTGCACAGAAGGTTGCAAGGTGTGGGAAAATGCCTGATAAGAAAATGAATAATGAGCAATGAATAACTTTTGTATCTATATGATTATTGAAATATGCTCTGATAAATTGCAGTTGGTTTTAACCAACTGATCAAATATAATTCTTCTTCGACTTTAGTCGCATTAAAAAGATTTCGAACTAATTGCTTTAGCTATTCAAAAATCCTCCTTCATTTCATCGGATATTTCAAACCATTCATCAAAAGAAATATAACAAGACAAAGGTATTTTTTACCTTTATCAAATTAAAGTCTAAAAGATCAATTTTCGTTGAATCCATTTGAAAATGTAAGGCTGGCCATTGCGAATGTGCGCTCCAATCTGTTGAGATCACTGCTTACCATGATGATCATTGCATTTGGCATCATGGCATTGGTGGGCATTCTTACAGCTATTGATTCTATCCTTTTGTCTATGACAAATAATTTTTCGGGTTTGGGTGCTAATTCATTTGGAATCGTCAGAAAGGGAGACACTTTTAGGAATAATAGAGGAGGCCGACAAGCCAAACAAGGAGCTCCTATCACGTTCGAAGATGCAATGGCTCTTTCAGAGAAAAACAAGCTTCCCACAAAAATTGGTATTTCAGGATGGGCCTCTGGTAATGCGTCAGTTACCTACAGTGATAAGAAGACAGATCCCAACATCGGTGTCATAGGAATCAATGAGAATTACCTGGATATTAATGCATATGAATTAAGCGCTGGTCGTCCTTTTTCTGCAAATGAATTTTTGTACGGTACTAATGTCTGTCTTGTAGGAAGTGAAATTGTCAAAAAACTATTCAGTGGCAGAGAATTGGCTGCTCTAGATCAAAACATCTCTATCAGTGGCAATAGGTTTCGTATTGTGGGAGTGTTGACTACTCAAGGCTCTAGTATGAATAACAATGTGGACAAGCAAATCGAAATACCTTTGCTAACACAGAAGAAGATCTATGGCTATACCGATCAAAATTATGACATTACAGTTGGAGTGCCTGCTGGATCTATTCTGCAAGAAAGTATAGATTATACCACAGGTTTATTTCGGACAATCAGAAGACTGAAGGTAGTGGAAGAGGATGATTTTCAAATAGAAAAGTCTGATGCCATCATGAGTATTTTGGAAGAAAATACCGCCACATTGCGACTTGCTACTGTTGGAATTGGACTCATTACACTTCTTGGTGCTGCTATCGGCCTTATGAATATTATGCTGGTTTCCGTGACAGAAAGAACAAGAGAAATAGGCATTCGAAAAGCTCTTGGCGCTACAAAAAACAATATATTATTTCAATTTCTGATCGAAGCCATTGTCATTTGTCAAATCGGTGGATTGATTGGGATATTCCTAGGTATCTTGGCTGGCAACTCCATCAGTATATTTATGAAAGGAGCTTTCATCATTCCTTGGGCATGGATTATCATGGGCATCATTACTTGTGCTCTTGTTGGCCTTATTTCGGGAATCTATCCGGCTATCAAAGCAGCAAGACTTGATCCGGTAGAGTCGTTGAGATATGAGTAAGTAGTGGTCAGTGGTCAGTAGTCAGTGGTCAGTAGTCAGAGGTCAGTAATCAGAGGTCAGTAATCAGTACAAAACATCCTCACATCCTCTCCTCCTAACTTTCTCACTTTCTCACTTTCTCACCTCCTCACCTTCTCACCTTCTCACCTTCTCAAGATTTTCAGCGTATTCCCTCCATTGACCTTAACAAAGTAAGCGCCAGAGAAAAGATGGTTGAGATCAATATTATTGTCATTATTTAAGCTAAATTTCTCAACTAACATACCGCTTGTGTTATACAAGAATATATCGCCTGTATAATTTTTACTTAACTTCAGCAATTGGCTTGTCTGGTCATAATACATATCAATGTTGGGTATTGAATTTGTAGAAGAAGGTGTGCATTCAACACCGGAATTGCCATATTCACAAACAGTCTCCCAGGCAAGTTCCTGAAGCCTCAGAGCTATATCCGGACTAATTGCCGGATAAGGCGAACCCCATTCATCATGAAGTTGATTCGTCAGTCCAATCGGACTTCGCTCATATATGCATGCAAACATGATGCATGCGATAAAATAATTTCCATCGTTATTGGGGTGAATGTCATCAGAATAAAATTGACTGATGTCATTTCTTCCGATTATAGTGCCAGCCTCAATGGCATCATATAAACGCGCCATTGCTTGCCCTCCGGGTATTAATTTTACATTGAATCCCGGATTTCCAGATAAGACATAATTTGCTATGTTTTCCCATAATGAAAGATCATCGTCCAATCTTTGTCTCCAGCCAATATTGTTTCCAGGATCCCATTCGCAACCTTCATTTGTACCACTTTTCAGACAATGCCATGTTTCATAAACATACATGGCAATATCAGGATTAAAAGAATGTGCATATTCACAAAATTTATTCGCGTATCCGTAAGTGTCAGACCAATCTATATGTCCTTGCAATGCTATTGCTTCAGTAAATATTAGATTGTCGTATGTACCGGTAGGTAATGCTTGCTGATAAGGCGTTCCTTGTTCATTGCCAATCAAAGTATCCCATTGATACCAAAGATTTGCGCCATTGCCTATCTGATATTTATAATCGTCGTTAGATATTCCAGCATCCACTGATAACGAATGAGTCATGGCAGGAATATTGAGATTTATTAGGCTATGGCCTATGTAGAAAGTGTTTTCAGCTTCTTGAGCGAAAACTTTATTCAGAGAAATTAATAACAAAAAGAAAATTAACTTATTCATTCAAAAATGCTTTATCTGAAATATAAAATCGAATCAAATTTATAATATTTATGTCAGACACTAGAAACCATAGTCTAGAATCTAGCGTCTAGAATCTCTTACATACAGCGGATGGTACCTCATTAATGTCTCCCTCAAGTATCCCATGTCGAGATGAGTGTAGATCTCAGTAGTGGTAATACTTTCATGGCCCAGCATGTCTTGCACAGCTTTAAGGTCAGCTCCTCCTTCCACAAGATGTGTAGCGAAAGAATGTCTGAAGGTATGCGGACTGATATTCTTTTCTATACCTGCTTTTATGGCATAATCCTTGACCAGCATAAAAATCATATTGCGTGTGAGGCCGGCGCCACGACGATTCAGAAATACATAGTTTTCAAATCCGGGTTTTGGAGTGACTTGACGTCGTTCGCCTTCCAGATAGAAATTAATTTGTTGAATTGCCGTCTCTCCGATCGGCACGATTCGCTCTTTGTTGTTTTTGCCGATGACCCTCACGAAACCAATATCAGGAAAGTAACCTGCTAACTTGAGGGTTATCATCTCGCTGACCCTTAGTCCGCATGCATATAAGGTCTCAAACATGGCGCGATTTCTGTGACCATGGGGATCACTGAGATCTATTACTGAGAGAAAATTTTCTACTTCCTCTACGGATAGGACTTCAGGATATGTAATTGGCAATTTTGGTCCCTGGATCAGTTCAGTAGGTTCGACTTTGATCAGGTCTTCTATCAATAAATATTTAAAAAATGCACGAATACTGCTTAACATCCTTGCCTGGCTGCGTTCACCGATTCCAAGGCTATTGAGATATATAATAAAATCAATAACATTCTGAGGCTTTAAATCGATGGGTGACAACTTTAATTCCTGCTCATTAAAATACCATTCTAGTTTTCTCAGATCACTCACGTAGGCGAGACGCGTGTGGTTGCTTAGTCCTTTTTCTAGACTGATGTATTGTCTGAATCCGTTAATGAGGCTGTTCCAATCCATATTTTATGAGTAATGGGTAATTAGTAATCAGTAATCGGTAATCCGTAATCTATTCAAGTATCATTATTATAGTTCAACCATTTTTTGTTATTTATTTTGCAATATTGAACTATTGATTCTATTCGAATTTGAACCTTATCACCTTATATCTCACCCTACGAATCCTACTTTCCTATGGCTACCATCACAATATGGTTTATTAGTGGAATGGCCACATCGGCAGAAAGCAGTTACATTTTCCTTTATTGATTCATTTCCTTGATTGTCTATTACAATACAGTTGCCATGGAATAAAAGAGGACCGTTTGGTTTGACTTCAACCCGAGCTATATCTTTAGAAGGCTCTGCTTCGATTGCTGCTTCCACTTCATCATTCAAGAAATATGTCAAAGCACCAGATGGGCAAAGTTTGACTTGATTGATGATGGCTTGAGTTGATGCACCTTCTGGTTTGATCCATGGCCTTTCTGCTGGATTGAATACGGAAGAAAGGCCATTAATTCCTTTCCAACAGATGGTAGAATGAATGCAAGTAGCTGGTTTCCATACAACTGTTACTTCTCCATTAGAGTATTTTTTAGTTTTATCTTTCATATCATATGTTTCAATTACACAAAAATACTTCAATTATACTTAATGCCACATTTCTTATTCTATTCGTAACCGATCTAAAGATTAAATAGGTTTTGGTAAATATTAGATTAATATTTTATTGAACTTGAGTATTCTTCGTAATTAATTGATATGCAGTTAAATAATAAGCGAATTGGGATTTATGAGTTAATTATTTACAATTATTTTCATACTTTTTAAATCCAAATTTTAATCCCCTCCGTAGGTAAAGCATTAACGAAATAAAATAAAATAATTAAAAATGAAATCATTAATCTTAACATGTGCAATCGTAATTGCACTTTTCACAACAAACACTTTTGCACAAAATGTAATGGTCGGTAGCGCTGACATGTATCCTACGAAAGATATAGTGGACAATGCAGTCAATTCTAAAGATCACACTACATTAGTAGCAGCAGTAAAGGCAGCAGGTCTTGTTGAAACATTGAAAAGCAAAGGTCCTTTCACCGTTTTCGCACCGACTAACGATGCATTTGAGAATCTTCCGGCAGGTACAGTGGAAACTGTTTTGAAGCCAGAAAATAAGAAAATGCTTACAGGTATCCTTACTTACCATGTTATTTCAGGAAAATATACCTTCAATGATGTTGCAGCAGCAATTAAAAAAGGTAAAGGTAAAGTATCAATGAAGACAGTAGCAGGTGGTGAGTTGACATTCAAAATGAATGGTGCTCATAACATTACTGTAACAGACGAGAAAGGTGGAACGGCGAATATCATTGTATATGATATCAATCAGAAAAATGGTGTTATCCATTCAATTGACAAAGTTTTAATGCCTAAGTAACAGAAATAGTACGATCATAAATGGTTGGTCATAGGATTTTCTATGACCAGCCTTTTATGGTTTAATTCAAATACAATACATAGGCAATTACACACTATTTAATCATATGGATTAGCAACCATGAGCGTTAAGAATTGAGAAAAGCTACTGTTAATGCTTAGTTTAATTTAGAGATGCATTCCAGATTAATTAATTTATTGTAAGACATTTTATAAAATTTATATGTCGCTTTAATCAAACTTATGATCAATAAATTTAACATCCATTGGTCCGGGTTGCGTCCTTTTATTAATTTTTTTTAAAATATAAATAAATGAAAAAGAGAAATAAGGTTATAAAAATAAGTGTAATTACTATCATGGTTTTATTACTTGTGACCGCGATCCATGTGATATTAATAGTAGATACAACACCTGTGGATAATGGAAATATAGAATTGACCAGAGTTGATTTTAATTCAAAATTAGAACCTGAGGTAGCTAATCCTATGCAAACTTCTATAAGAAATTTACCGGGAGTAACTCAGACCTTACTAAATGTTCAAGATGGAAATATTGTAGTTGGATATGATAATACTAAGACTAGCGTCGAGGCTATTCGAAGTGCATTGGAATCAAATTTCCCTGATATGTCATCCATGTTTATTCCTACAGAAGAAGATCTTGCAAGCAGCTGTCCAGTTATGAATCGAAATTCAGTTACGTTTAAAGTAATCTCAACAATCAAAAATATTTTTTAACTATTAAAACTTTTGAAAATGAATGCATTTAAAAAATTAATTCTGCCAATGGTGGCAGTAGTTATGTTCTTCTCCTCTTGTAAAGATGATGATCCTGTAGCTCCAACATTATATGACGAGCTAGGTGGTACTGCGATGGTAGCTGACCCTAACAATGCCGGTTCCCAAATAGAGAAAGGAAGATTGGGTATCCGTTCAGTAGTGGATAGTACCATCTTTATTATCGCTGGAGATTCCAGATTAACTAAATTCTTTCCTGTACTACTTTCTGAAGTAGGTGCGGGTAATTTGTCTGGTTTTTCTGCATTATCTAAAAACTTAACAGACTTTATTTCTATCGGAGCAGGTGCTACAAGTTACACTTATACAGGAGATAGCATGAAGGACGCACATGATCCTGCAAAAAATCCAAGGATGGCTGAAAAAGCAGCAAATGCTGATATGGATGCATTCATCGACGATGTCGTGAAAGGTGCCAAAAAAGTAGGTGTTCCTGATGCTCAGATCGCAAAGGTTGGAGCAGTTCTCGAAAGTTTGAGAGCTGACATAGTTCAGAAGTAAGAATTTTGTGAATTTATATTTGCCCTCAATCCGGTTTAGGCCGGGTTGGGGTTTTTTATTTTCAGTTTTCCGTTGACTGAAGTCAACGGCAATCTAAGGCGAAGATCAAAGAGATCTTTTATTCCAAATATTCGTTCTAATTTAAATAGTACTTTTACACCCAATAAATTAAATTATCATGATCTCTTATAACGTCTCCTTGACTGTCGACACCGACACCGAAATGGAATGGATAGAATGGATGAAGCTCCACCACATCCCTCGCGTCATTGCTACCGGATGCTTTGTAGCATACGATTTCTACAAGTTGATCAAGCCGGAAGACGAGGAGGGTGAAACATTTATCCTTCAATATAAAGCTATAAATATGGAGCAATATGACACATATGTAGAGCAATATGCTTACGATCTCCAGCAAGAAGGATTGAATAAATTTCCAGATAAATTCGTAGCTTTCCGAACATTGATGGTAGAAGTATAGTCAACCTGAATCTTAAAGAATTGTTATCGTAGCAATAAAAATTAGATATTATCAGACTATTTGTATTTTTGCAGCATAATTCAACCATTTCGTGAAAGAAAAACTCAGAAAGTTTGGTCTTATTTCCATGATTGCATTGCTATACCTTAGCAATACAGGATTGCTATATTCTGTCCATACCTGCCTTCATACGGGAGCTTCTGTGATTGAATTCTCATATATGGTTTCTGAAGACGATCATTGTCCGCCCAATGATAATGAGCTACAATGCAATGACGTGAAAGACGATTGTTGCGCGCCAAAGGCGAAAGAAAAAAGCGACTGCCACACACATACCACCGAGTACAAAAAGGCAGACATCGTGTCAGTTAAGCCGGAGATCAAGGTTAGTTCAATTCTTGACTATTCGGTTTTAAGCACTTTAATTTCATTTACTCCATTTATAACTCCAACCCAATCTGTTGATCAAAATCCATTTTGGGATTTTCTTAAACGCACCAAAACCTCCCGTGCCAGGACCGGACTGCAGCAGCGGATCGATCTCAATTCCTTCATTTGTTAGAATAATTTGGTTTTTGATTATTGGCTATTACAAGTCAATCTGAAATCTGAATGGATCCCCGTGATCTGTTTCAGGATTATTTACCAATATTATTAAGCAATGAAAATAAAACATATATTATTATTTTATATACTTATACTTTCCGGAAGTATTTTTGGTCAGAATGAACAGACCGGCATAAAGTCTCAACTCATAGATCAATCAGGCACCCCAATCATAGGCGCATGGATCTCCGTCAATCACGCCGGACCGAAAGTGCAGACTGATGAGAATGGATATTTTATCTTGAATAGTGTTACCTGGCCTGCACATCTGGACGTAGATCTTGGAGACGAAAACATCGTTCATGTCGATGTCGTTGACGCCACAGCAGCATTAAAGATCACTGCAAATAAAGTCGTAGAACTCAAAGAGGTAGTTATCAAGGAAAAAGTCAACAGGGAATTAAATACGCTTGAAACCCGTAACGTTGAGACGATTGGCAAAAGAGAATTTCAAAAAGCTGCTTGCTGCAGATTGAGCGAAAGTTTTGACAACAGTGGTTCGGTAAGTGTCAGTGAAACTGATGCCGTGACAGGCGCTAAAGAAATGGAGATACTCGGATTAAGGGGTATTTATAGTTTGATGACATTGGATAACATGCCGGATTTCTCTGGTATTAATTATCCATTTGCACTTGATATGATTCCCGGCACCTGGTTAAATCAAGTGGCGATTTCAAAAGGCATTTCCAATGCTATTAACGGTAGCAATGGATTTTCGGGTCAGGTAAATATTGGTCTAAAGAATCCATTCGAAGAGCCCCCGCTTTTTGTAAATGTATATGGTAATACCATGGGCAGATTCGAGGCAAATGTGCATTTGAACAAAGTCCTAAAGAACCCTGCATTTGCAACTGGACTTTTCGTTCACGGAAGTAAAAACTTTGTCAAAACAGACTACAACAATGACAATTATCTGGACATGCCGCTTTCATCCCAGTTCAATGTCTTGTATAAAATTGCAATGAACGGTCTCGGTCCCTGGGAAAGTGGCCTAAGCGTTCACTTCGTAAAAGATCAAAGGGAAGCAGGTCAGGCAAATGTCGATCCTGAACATCCATATGTGGCAAAAAGTGATGCTCAGCGTTTTGCCATCAGCGGTAATACCGGTTATGTCGGTTTTGATAAGGAAGGTAGAACGATGGGTTTTAAATATCAATATTCAAATAATTTATTGGATGCTAATTATGGCGCACTTAATTACGCAGGAAAACAAAGCAAGGGTTATTTCCAGGCGTTGTATGAAGATAGATTCGATGAAGGAAATCACATCATTTATGCAGGCGGAAGTTTGCTTGCAGAAAAGTTGGAACAAGTGATTTCAAATGGGGATTATGATCGAAAAGAGTTTGTTCCCGGAGTTTATGCAGAGTATTCATACAATCCGGAGATCACGGCTGACGCGAGATTCGTAAAGAGATTTGGCTTAGTAGCGACCATAAGAGCGGATTTTCACAATTTGTACGGGACACAAGTAGCTCCTACACTTACTGCCAAGTATAACTTAACTCAGGATCAAGTCGTCAGAGCTAATATCGGTAAGGGCTACAGAACGCCCTATTTCTTTACAGACAATATTTCTTCCTTCGTGAATGGCAGACAATTCAGTATTGCAAATGAGCTAGAGGCAGAAGAAGCAATTAACTATGGTATTTCATATGTATTGAAATCGAAAATATCAGATCGAAACTTTACAGTTAATGGAGATTTATATCAAACTCGGTTTCAAAATCAAATCATCGTTGATCAGGAAAGTGATCTTAATAGTGTAAGAGTCAGTAATTTGGATGGCAATTCGGAGACAACCTCTGGGCTTATTAGTTCAAGTTATGATGTCATCGATGGCTTCAATGTCAAGGTGGCTTACAAATGGAATCACATTGTTTTCGATCAGCAGGGTGTTGAAGTGCACAAGATGTTGGTGCCTAAACACAGAGTATTGCTAGCCTTGCATTATACGACATGGGATCAGAATTGGGAATTCAGCAATACGACAACCTGGTTAGGTAATCAGGAATATCTTGTCCGCACACTGGAAAATGGGAATGCTATTCAGCAGAGACATGAAGCGAAACCATATTTGACTACAAATGCGCAGGTAACTCGTAAGTTTAAGGCATTCGACATCTATGTTGGTGGTGAAAACCTTACAAATGAAAGGCAAAAACTACCGATCCAGGGCATGGATAATCCACAAGGATCACTATTCGATGTATCACAGGTGTATGCACCGTTGATGGGCATCAGGGGATATGTGGGATTGCGATGGACGCTTTTTTAAGGAGTATTTGAAAAAAAGCAAAGCCGGGTCGATGTATATTGATTCGGCTTTTTTTATTATTGGCAATCTTGTTGCCTTTTATAGAATAATTTTATAATATTGTATTTACAAATTATTCACTTTATTCAAATTCCAAACTATGAAACTTATACTACTCTTTACTTTCCAAGCAATCTTATCAATTTCTTGTTTTTCGCAGGATGAGCCATGGTTTTTTATAACCAAGACAATTCCGCAATATTTTCAATCAAAAATTACAAGGATGACTTGCTACTTAATTTTGAGGGGCCTGCATATAATTCTTCATTGAAATCTGGATTCAAAGTTATTGGAAAGGATGGAACAATTTTAAAGAAAGTAGAAACTCCTATCCATGGCACACCTTATATAAATGAAATTGGTGATAATTATCTTTTAAATTATATAGACTTTAAATATAATGGACAAAAAGAAATTAGATATGTCTCAAGGTTATTCGACAATGAGTTGAATTTAGTTGAAGATACAGCCATTTTAATGTCAAATCTTTGGTGCGAGCCCGATCCAACTGGGCTTTGCGATGTAGGATCAAACCAATTTTTTTTCATGTCCAATAATTCTCAAAACACAATAATTGGAACGATGGGTCATAAATTTGATTCGACACAATTGTTTTTAGTTAGGTACAATGATTTGGGATTTTTAACTTCTCTAGAAATTGACAATAAATGGATGAAGGTAGGATATAATTCATCGACTAATATAAAAGTTTTTCCACAGACTGACTCTACTTTTTACATTAATCAAAATGGTAATTTAGAGTTAAGAAATTATGATTTGAAAATACTTAAAATATATGATTACACTGGGTATGGACAAAATCAAATACTCCCATGGGACATTGTGGATTTTGAACGATTAGAAGATTCAACCTTTCTGATGATGGCAGGAGCTTACTACGAAAAACCCAATTTCGAGATTGAAAAAAAGATTATATTAGGAAATTTAGATAAAAATTTAGAATTTCAATATAAAGATACAACAGAAGTTCCGTCATATATTGTTGGAGACCCAATAATAAATTTTTTATTTGCAGGTGTAAATAAAGCAATTGTTAAGGAAAATAATAATACATATACCAGTATTTTGTCTTATGGTAACAATGAATCTTTTGATACCAGCTCAAGTAGAATTGTTGTTTTTAATTACGATAAAAATTTGAAAATAATTTGTCAGCAAACATACGTGGCAAGAGACAAGGATATTATAATTAAAGACTTAATAAGAGATAGTAAAGGAGATTACTTTGTTGCTGTAGTTTACGGTAAGAGGGAATTCCAATATTTAGATGTTAATTCTACTATAATTAAAATAAATGAAGGGTGCTCAATTGAAGGCATGGAAACCATTCAGGAATACCTCGGTGAATTATCTACAAGTATAATCAACGAAACTTTCGGAATACGACTGTGGCAAAATCCCATAGATAATAAGTTGGTGATTCATGCTGAACGATCCTTTCCTCCCGGCGATCCAACTATTGATATTTATGACTTCTCCGGAAAGTTGATCATCGAAAGCAAAGCACATATCAATGGCACAATGGCAAGTATTTCAGCTGAGCAATTAACGAATGGATTGTACATATATCAAATGAAGGTGGATGGTAAACTCATTGGTGTAGGCAAATTTGTGAAGAAATAATACTACTGTAGAAAAAAAGCAAAGCCGGGTCGATGTATATTGATTCGGCTTTTTTATTGAAAATTAATAGTGGCATGTTATTCTTAGAGTCATCATTCACTTTATGTTTGTTTTACATTTTCATGTTTTAACCATATTTTCCTGCTTTCCGAAAGTTTATTTACAAGTCCTACAATATTTTATTTTATACGAAACGCAAATATGAATTAGGAAAAGGGGGGCCGGGAAAAGCGGGGGGGAAAGTCGTTAAGGCGCCGGGCTTCGGGGGGGATTTCTATTCGGTATTAATAATTATCTTTATGGCAAAACAAAAAAGATATCATGGAAAATGATTTGTCCATTGCTCAGAAAGCCACACTAACACACATCAGAAATATTGCTTCTCAATTAAATATTGACGATGAAGACCTTATATACTATGGGAAATTCAAAGCGAAAATCCCACTCGATTATATCAACGAAGAGAAAGTACAGAAAAGTAATCTGATCCTGGTTTCAGCCATGTCACCTACTCCGGCCGGAGAAGGTAAAACCACTTGTTCAATCGGTATTTCGCAGGCAATGAATAAGATCGGAAGGAAGACCACCGTGGTACTGCGCGAACCATCGCTTGGCCCTGTATTTGGTATTAAAGGAGGTGCCGCAGGAGGAGGATATTCGCAGGTGCTGCCTATGGAGGACATCAATATGCACTTTACCGGGGATTTCGCAGCTATTGAAAAAGCAAATAATTTACTGGCAACAGTCATAGACAACAGCATCCAAAATAAGAAAAACACCATTGGATTAGATCCGCGAACCATTGTATGGAAACGCGTCATGGACATGAACGACCGTTCGCTGAGGAGTATCGTAAGTGGGCTGGGTGGCAAGGGTAATGGAATACCAAGAGAAGCAGGATTCAACATTACCGCTGCTTCTGAGGTCATGGCCATTCTTTGTTTGTCTAATAACAGAGCAGAATTAAAAGAAAAACTTGGTAGTATATATGTTGGAAATACATTCGACAACAAACCGGTTTTCGCTCGAGATCTGAAATGCCATGGAGCAATGGCCGCCTTGTTAAAAGATGCATTTTTGCCAAATCTTGTTCAGACGATTGAGCATACGCCCGCCATTATCCACGGAGGTCCATTCGCCAACATCGCACAGGGAACCAACACGATTGTTGCAACTAAAATGGGTCTTTCACTTTCAGATTATGTAGTTACGGAGGCAGGATTTGGTTTCGATCTTGGAGGTGAAAAGTTTCTTGATATAAAGTGCAGAGTGGGGGGAATCGTTCCAAAATGTATAGTCATCGTGGCGACAATCCGTGCTTTGAAATATCATGGTGGTGCGGATTTGGACACATTGAAGGAGGAAAATCTGGCGGCAGTTGCTGCAGGATTTGTGAATCTTGAAAAGCATCTCAACAATTCGAAATTATTTGGAATCCCTGCAGTAGTTGCCATCAATAAATTTGTTACGGATACAGATGGGGAAATACAGATCGTCAAAGACAAATGTCATGCTATGGGTTTCAAGGCAGAAGCAATTGATATCTGGGCTAAAGGCGGTGCAGGAGCGACACATCTTGCAGAGGTCATCGGTGATATCATAGATAACAATCAAGGTCAGGAATACAAACCTTTGTATCCACTTGAAAGTAGTATTGAATCAAAGATTGAAGCTATAGCAACCAATGTTTATGGCGCTTCCAAAGTAGAATATGCCATGAAAGCCAAGTCAGATCTTAGACTTATAAAAAAACTTAAACTAACAGGCCTTCCTGTTTGTATCGCTAAAACTCAGAAATCCTTGTCAGATGATGCTGAAATGCGTGGTGCTCCAAGTGGATTTATCCTAAAAGTTAGAGAAATTGAGATAGCTGCAGGTGCCGGATTCTTAGTTCCTATCACTGGTGATATGATGCGTATGCCTGGACTGCCTGAGGTGCCTAGTGCCGAGTTTATTGATATAGATGATGATGGGAATATATCGGGCTTGTTTTAGGGTAAGTTGTCAGTGTTCAGTTTTCAGTGGTCAGTAACTAGAGACTAGGTCTATATACGATTTTAGATAAATTTCAATCTTCGCCTATAGCCCTTGGTTTTAACCAAGGGAAATAAAGAAAAGTCGGAATTTGTTGAAAAATGCGGGTATATGGAGATCAAATGTAATATTGCAATATTACGATGAACCATAGTCTCCCGTGATATTCTAAAAATTTTCTAATAATTTTTTGGTGTAGATGCCGCTTAATCTGTTGATGATGATTGTGTGATTATTTTATCACTAATGTAATATTGCAATATTACGATGAACCTTAGTCTCATGTAACATCCAGTGAATTTTCAAATATATTTTACGCTGGTTGTCACTTAATCTGTCGGTATTGGGTAGCGTGATTATTTTATCACTATTGTAATATTGCAATATTACGATGAACCATAGTCTCACGTGACATCTAGTAAATTTTCAAATATATTTTATGCTGGTTGTCACTTAATCTGTCGGTATTGGGTAGCGTGATTATTTTATCACTAATGTAATATTGCAATATTACGATGAACCATAGTCTCCCGTGATATTCGAAAAATTTTCTAATGATTTTTTAGTGTAGATGCCGCTTAATCTATTGATGATGATTGTGTGATTATTTTATCTCTAATGTAATATTGCAATATTACGATGAACTATAGTCTCATGTAACATCTAGTCAATTTTCAAATATATTTTATGCTGGTTGTCACTTAATCTGTCGGTATTGGGTAGCGTGATTATTTTATCTCTAATGTAATATTGCAATATTACGATGAACCATAGTCTCATGTAACATCCAGTGAATTTTCAAATATATTATATGCTGGTTGTCACTTAATGTGTCGGTATTGGGTAGCGTGATTATTTTATCACTAATGTAATATTGCAATATTACGATGAACCTTAGTCTCATGTAACATCCAGTGAATTTTCAAATATATTTTACGCTGGTTGTCGCTTAATCTGTAGGTATTGGGTAGCGTGATTATTTTATCACTAATGTAATATTGCAATATTACGATGAACCATAGTCTCCCGTGATATTCGAAAAATTTTCTAATAATTTTTTGGTGTAGATGCCGCTTAATCTGTTGATGATGAGTTCTGTGATTATTTTATCACTAATGTAATATTGCAATATTACGATGAACCTTATTTAGCAACCACTTTACACTACTAATTTGCACCTTTCCCATGTCATTTGGCATATCCAAATATCACACAATCAATTCGTATTTTATTTGATAATCTGCGTTGATTCCAACTAATTTGTCTTTTTGTTACGTTATTATTGTGCACTAAAGTTCCATTTTATACTTATAGCTTTATAATTCAATTATGACTAAATTTTTTAATAGCCTTTTACTTTTATCTTTGCTTGCCCTTTCCTCCTGTAAAGAATGCATCGAAATTGAATTATATAGATTTAAATCTGAATTTTTTATCCTCCCCGAACAAAGAATTTATGCCATTGGGGATACCATGAAATTCCAAAGCAAAGTCCCTTTTTCTCACGTCTTTGGTGATAAGCCAATTGCCACAAGATTTGTTTTAACTTGTGTGCTTGGCATGAATAGAGAAGCAAGGGATTCTACCATAGCTATACCAGCCTCTTTGGATTTTGACATTATACCGGTGATAGGCGATGCAGAGGTAAGTAGTGATTCTATACCAACTTATATTTTTACTTATGAAGTCATTGATACTAATTATATAATCGAATTTTCAATTATTCCAAAATCAACAGGATACTTCAAGATTTTTTACGATCAGTTTAATGGTAAGATTAAAGACTATAGTCAATGCAGCAATTCATTAGACATGTATGAAATGTTAAATGGTAATAATAACAATAATGTCGAGTGGAGAGACAGTATAATTGGTTATCCTACCTTGCTGAATGATAAAAAAAGAAGTTATTTTTTTGAAGTGAAGTGATAATTGCAACAAACAAGATAAAGTTTTAACAATTACCTTTGAATTTTATTATACTGTTTCACGTTCAATTCAAAAACAATAAATGTTTAAATCTTTTTTCTGCTCAGTTGGCTTCCTGATTATTTCTTTAACAATTTCCGAAGGCCAGAATACAGCAGTAAATGCGGAAACTCAAAAGATCAAATCAACTATTGCAGTGCCCATAGACATTGATTATGTAGATATTGAAAGAATGCTGAACCAATCTGTCACTGGTTTAATTTATGAAGACAATTCATACGCCGATAATGACCAAGATGAATTTAAAATCAAAGTTTGGAAAAAGGCAATATCACCATTAAGCCGAACACCACTAATCAGCTGAAGATAAGCGTCCCGCTAAAAGTTTGGGCAGAAAAAGGAATCGGAGCACTAGGCTATGTATCATACCAAGCGACAGAATTTGAATTGATACTTAATTTTAAAACTGTTTTCTCTATCAGACCGGATTGGGTCATTAAGACCGTAACAACTCCGGATGGATATACATGGGTCACTAAACCTGTGCTGAAATATAAATATGTTGATGTGCCGATCACACCCATTGTGGCAAATGTGCTTGATAAACAACATCCTATGTTTGCTAAAAAAATAGATGAACAAGTCGTCACTGCTTTAGATATGAAACCTTACGCCTTGCAGGTTTGGAATTTACTCAATACGCCTTTTCAACTTTCTGAAGAATATGAGTCATGGCTGACTATCCGTCCTTCTGGTGTTCAGATGACTCCCCTTAAAGCTCAGAAAAATAACATCGTCAGCACCATCGGTTTAAATGTTATTTCTGAAACAAGTGTTGGCAAAAAACCGGTAACTTCGTTAAATACCGCATCTTCCCAAGTTCCGAATCTTACATTGGTAAAAGATGTACCATCTACGTTCTCAGTAGAAACAGTGGCGGATATCTCGTATTCATATGCAAGTGAACTTGCTAATAAGAGTTTTCAATTCCAAAAGATCGATTTTTTAAATGGTAAAAAAAGTGTTGTAGTTGATGAGATCATAGTGATGCATGAAGCAGATATGATGATTCTTTCTACAAAGCTAAGCGGAGATGTCAAAGGTACAGTCATAATAGAAGGTCACCCATATTATGATAGCTTAGCTCAAAGATTGGCCTTAAAAGATGTCGTGTTCCAACTGAAGACAAAGAATCTTTTCCAAAAATCTGCCTCATGGCTCTTTAATGGGAAAATTGAGACAATGATTGAAAAGGACTACGGAATTCCTGTTGGCGATATGATTAAGCTAGCAAATACCTCGCTTTTGTCTACTCTAAATCAAAGCCCATACCCTGGTGTGATAATGAAAGGAACTGTCGCTTCATTCAAGCCTACAGATGTGGTCCTGAATGAAGATGGTATAACGATTCTTATCCTCACTAAAGGACAAATGGGGGTTAAACTCCAGATGTAGTAAATATTTAACTTAAGTTTCGGCAGTTAAGAAACAAAGGTAGATGGTCCCGCAGCTGCGGGATTAGATGTTAGATGCTTGCCCGAATAGCCAAAGTGACGGCGGGGAGTTTAGTCAATTGATTCATATATTTTTCTTTAATAGGTTGAATAGAAAAAAATATCCATCTGATTGATGGAAAGCCATCTAAAATCTACCTTCTACCATTTTATTAAAATTTAAATTATTTCTTCAAAAAGAAAATTTGACTACCGAAATTTGAGTATTAATATTGGGGGTAGTCTGGAGTTATTAGATGATTGCTAATGGCTAATAGCTCTGTTGTGGAAACGAGGTGTTAAAAAATGTAGGATCGTAATTAGCAGACTGAATTGCTGCCTACACAAATAATAAATTTAGTACAAAGACTTCAACTTATGCAGCCACTTCTAAGAATTCAAATTAGCTTATATACCTCATTTTGTTATCTTTGCTCACCCTTAAAAATAGAATAGTGGAGAGATTGAATAAACTGATTGATTTAACTTATTTAAAACCAGACACCACAAGGTTGAGGATAGAACAGCTATGCGCAGAAGCAATTGAATATGATGTTTATTCAGTATGCGTCCCACCATATTTTGTTCAACAGGTTGCCAGAATCCTCGAAGATTATCAAGTAAAGGTGTGCACAGTAATTGGTTTTCCGTATGGTTATGACTCAACTCAAGTTAAAGCTGAGGCAATTAAAAAAGCTGTTGAAGAAATGGTGGACGAGATAGATGTAGTTGCCAATATTGCCGCCATCAAAAGTGGTGATTGGGCATATACTATGAATGATGCTGATAGCATGGTCAGGCTTGGACATATGCGTAATTTAAAGGTGAAATGGATCATAGAGATGAATCTTTTGACATCAGAAGAGATCAAACACGTCTGTGAAATTGCAGTAAGCAAAGAAGTTGATTTTGTCAAAACCGGAACCGGAACAGTTGGAAATCCTGTTAGTCCTGACGATGTTAGGTTGCTTAGGTCTTTGTTGCCAGATCATATGAATATAAAGGCTAGTGGCGGCATAAGAACATTGGAACAAGCAAACGCTCTCATAGAAGCAGGAGCTAATAGATTAGGAACTTCAGCAGCTAAATCTATTTTAATTAATTAATCATTATGAAGTATACCTTTGCATTTCTTCTTTGTATTCAATTCTTCGGTGTTCAAGCTCAAGTAGTAAGGATTACTATGGACAAAGAGGTTGAGCAACAAATTGGCGATTTCAACAGGAATCAGGCCAATACTTCAACAATCCAAGTATATAGAATCCAATTTGGTGTGACATCAGACCGAAGAGAAATGGAAACAGAATTGAGTAATTTTAAAAATGACTTTAAAATTAAAACAGATTGGAATCAGAAAGGTCCTTATTACTATATGAAGGCCGGGGCTTATCGTACCAAGTTGGAGAGCTTTCCTGACATGCAGGCTATCCAAGCCAGATATTCCGGTGCCATTTATTTGGTCGAAAGTGTGAAAAAACAATTTGTACTCAAATAACTATCCAATAGCTGTAATTTAATTACAGGCAGTTTAAATGAATAAAAAAAAGCAAGTTTCTGAATCTGGTAAAATTGATTGGATCCTCCTGTCTCTTTACCTTGCCCTTGTTTCAGTAGGGTGGGTCATGATTTACGCTGTAAGTTATGATAACAATCCTTCTCAAAATTTTTTCAGTATTGATTACAATGCCGGCAGGCAAATGATTTTTATCGGTATTTCATTCTTTGCTTTATTCTTTGTTTTAGCGTTTGACAGCAATATTTGGCGAACGTTTTCTTATGGATTTTATTTTATAGGATTAGCCCTCTTGATTCTTGTATTATTCGCAGGAAAAGAAATTAATGGGCAGAAAGCATGGTTTAGCATTGGATCCTTTTTTACTTTTCAACCTGCTGAGATCGCAAAGCTGGGGACCTGTTTGGCACTTGCCAATTTACTTAGCGATTACAAGATGAAATTGGTTGAAAAGAGATCCGCGCTAGTCGCAATAGGCTTGGTATTTATTCCACCTATGCTGATCATGCTGCAACCTGATGCAGGATCTGCTTTGGTATTTCTATCATTTTTTATATTAATGTATAGAGAAGGTCTAAATGCTAATTTATATGTTGTGGTCTTGTCTTTTGCGGCACTTTTTATTTTATCACTTTTATTTGGCTTCGACATCACATTTTTATTTATTCTTACTGCCACTTTAGCAGTTTTTGTTTACCAACTTCCTAATAGGAACTACTACCTCATGGCAGTTGGCTTACTTTGTGTGGGTGGATACATTGCAGTTAATTCCGGCAATGCAAAGGAAATATTGATCGCCATGTCCATCCTTGTTTTGATTCTTGCCATTATGCTTTGGCGATTGAAAAAATTTCAATTGCTGTTCTTCATTCTACCACTGATGATAATCGGGTCTTTGACATCATTCTTTTCCAATTATGCCTTTAATATTTTGGAACCGCATCAACAGGAAAGGATAAATGTATGGTTGCATCCTGATCGCTGTGATCCTAGAGGTTCTCTCTACAATGTGCTACAATCTAAGATGGCGATTGGCTCAGGTGGTTTGGCTGGAAAAGGCTTCTTAAATGGTACCCTAACAAAACTGAATTACGTTCCCGAACAGGCTACTGACTTTATTTTCTGTACTGTAGGAGAAGAACATGGATTCATTGGGACCTTTACAGTAATTGGTCTTTATTTATTTTTACTAATAAGGCTTACATTGGTTGCAGAGCGGCAAAAACTCAATTTTTCAAGAAATTATATCTGGGGCGTATCAGGGATTCTGTTTTTCCACTTCCTCATTAATATAGGAATGACTATGGGATTAGTCCCAATTATTGGCATTCCATTGCCATTAGTGAGCTATGGAGGATCGTCATTAATCGGATTTACTGTTTTACTAGGTGTGGTCATAAAACTGGACAGCGTTCGCCAGAAAGAATAATCAAAACGATGGTCGATAAAAATAAATTTGAATTGCTTCATACGGATGCAGGTTCGAGGGCACGTGTGGGAAAAGTTCATACTGCACATGGTGTGATAGATACACCTGTATTCATGCCGGTTGGCACTCTGGGAACAGTGAAAGGAATCCATCAGAAGGAACTGAATGAGGACATCCGTGCAAGGATCATTCTTGGAAACACTTATCATTTATACCTAAGACCAGGTGTAGATGTTGTCTCTGAAGCAGGTGGCTTGCATAAATTTATCAATTGGGAAAGACCTATACTTACGGATAGTGGTGGATATCAAGTATTTTCGCTTGCTCACAGACGAAAAATAAAGCCAGAAGGCGTTACTTTTCAATCGCATATAGATGGAAGTAAACACCTTTTCACACCGGAATCAGCTACTCAGATTCAATTGCAATTAGGAGCCGATATCATCATGGCATTCGATGAATGCACACCTTATCCATGCGAATATAAATACGCTTTAAACTCGATGAAGCTCACACATAAGTGGCTCGATAGATGTCTTGCTTATTTTGATCAGGTTGAATCTTTTCCCCATGGTTATGATGTCACATTGGCGCCGATCGTCCAAGGGAGCACTTTCAGCGACCTAAGAAAGCAATCTGCCGAATACATTGCAGAAAAAGGCAGGCCTATCAATGCCATTGGCGGTCTCTCTGTTGGCGAACCTGCTGAAGAAATGTACCGTATCACAGATGAAGTGACCAATGTGCTTCCTGAATCCTCAGCCCGATATCTGATGGGAGTGGGCACTCCGGCTAATCTTGTAACCTGTATTGGACTCGGAATAGACATGTTTGACTGCGTACTTCCTTCGCGGAACGCCCGCCATGGATTGCTCTACACATGGGACGGCATCATAAATATCAAAAACGAAAGGTGGAAGCAGGATTATAGTCCAATCGACGATTCTTCCAGAAGCCATACTTCCAGACATCATACCAAAGCATATCTAAGACACCTTGTACACGTCGGTGAACTTCTTGGTGCGCAGATCGCCACGCTACATAATCTTTCCTTCTTCCTTGAATTGGTGGATACTGCGAGAGAGAAGATACTAGATGGGACCTTTGTGGAATGGAGCAAGGGTGTGATACCTAGGTTAGAGAGCAGGAGATAATTATGAATTGAAAATTGAAAATTGAAAATGGTGGTACTTTATGATTTAATTTCCAGCCTAAATGCTTAGGCTGATGGCTATTAACTAATGGCTGTTGGCTCCATCCCATAAAAAATAATATTTGGTGGTTTTATGTTTTTCATTTTTGCTTACAATAGAGAAATTATCTTTCCAAATGGTAGACTACTAATCAAAACTCAGAATGACCTATGTAAGTAAACGAGCCAAAGCGCCAACACCTAAAGCGCTAGCAGATAACTTTCTTTCTTCCACCTCAATCTAAAGTCCAAAAAACTTTCTTACTTTTATTCCAAACAAATATAATGGAGCACAAGAAAATAGTGATCACAGGAGGATCGCGCGGAATAGGAAGAGCATTGGCTCTTAAATTTGCAAAACAAGGAGCCCATGTAGCTATTCTTGCGAAAACTGTTGATCCACATCCTAAACTGGAAGGTACTTTAATGACTGTGGCTGAAGAAATAATTGAGCTCGGAGGTCATGCCTATCCGATGCAACTCGATGTACGGGAAGAGGATAATATCAAAGTCGTCATAGATCGGGTAGCAGAGATGATGGACGGCATCGATATATTGATCAATAACGCTTCAGCCATCTCCTTGACTAATACAGAAATGACGTCAAGTAAAAGATTTGATCTCATGTTTGACATTAATGTAAGAGGGACTTTTTTGGTCACTCAAGCCTGTCTGCCATATTTGAAAAAAGGAAATAATCCACATATTCTGACTTTATCTCCTCCTTTAAATATGGATCCAAAGTGGTTTGGTATGCACGTGGCATACACCATATCCAAATATAATATGAGTATGCTGACTATGGGCTGGGCCGAAGAATTTAAAGAGTATGGTATTGCAGCAAATGCACTATGGCCAAAAACGCTTATTGCGACTGCTGCCATTGAAAATCTGCCGGGGGGAGAGCATCTTGTAAAAATGGCAAGGAAAGCAGATATTATTGCGGATGCAGCTCAAATTATATTGAAAAAAGATTGCAAACAATTCTCAGGTAACTTCGTCATTGATGAAGAACTGCTGCTATCAGAAGGGTTCTCGGATCTAAATAAATACGATGCAGTAGAGGGTGTGGATCCAATGAAGGATCTGTTTTTGGATTAAGTCGATTTTTTTGACAAAAAAAATCGGCTAATAACAAATCAATAACGATCTCTATTAGCCGACTGACTATATAAACTGTGTTGTTATATCTTAATTACTTTCCTAACGATTACCTGTTTTCCATTGCTTATCTGAATTAAATAAACTCCCGGTTGTAGATTTTCGGTCTGAACAAGAGTTTGATTATTTCCTTTGCCTTTCATCACCAATCTATGATTCACATCGAATACGTTATATACGTATGAAACTTGATTCCAGTTTATGGTCATTTCATTAGATGTAGGATTTGGGAATAACAATAGATTTTGTTCGTCATATTTATCCGTAGCGAGTAGGCAATCCGGGTGCGAATAAACTTTTATTGCAAAGTTGCCGGGGGCATCTGTTTCATTGATCTTAACTCTCGGTTGTACATCATTTTTTAATGTGATTTGGCGTGGAAAAGAGTTGGTCATGAATTGACCGAGTAGTTTATTTTCTTCCCAAAGATTAACAGAAACATTTCCGGTCACTTCATGGTTGATGTCCACATCAGCATAATAACTTTCTTCATCTATGCATTGTATATTAGATAAGCTAATCTGCATGATCGGGTCTGCAAATCCATTCTCACAATATGGAGGGGTGATGGATGTGCCAGCCTTGCAATCAGGGTTTTGCCGATCTTTCACACCAAATTCATATGAATTCTCAGAAGCTCCATCGAATGGGCCCAGAACTACAGGAACGTCGGTATATGCAAAAAAGCCGTAGTTTACACCATTACCCTGTACTTTGAAAGAGTCGGAGACGCCGGTGTAATCAAAATTTAATTCTACATAGAAATTTCCTTCTTCATCACAATTAGAGACAGTCGCTTCGACTTCACCGATCTCACATTCATTTTGCTCAATACATTGTGGGCCATTGATCGCTCTAGTTGTTTTACAATCACCATTCTCTGCATCTTTGATCAGATAAGTATGTGCTTCGCCATTTCCAAGAAACGGACCAACTTCTATAGGCAATGATGCATAGGTATATATTCCTTTGAATACATTGTCCACATATAATTTGAATTGATTGCTGGTATTTTCATGCTGAAAATTCAAGTATATTTTATAATATCCTTCCGGATTGCAATTGCCAAGATTGTATGATATATCAAAAACATGACAATTTTCTTGATCGCAATATGGTCCATGGATTGTGTCTTCTATAAAACAAGCTTCATTTTCTGTATCCCTGACTATAAATTCGTAAACCATATTTACGTTGCCATTCAGAGGGCCTACTATCACAGGAAGGTCATTGTAGCTAAAAGTGCCATAGTTTTGACCATTGCCTTTTACAGTAAAATGAGTTCCGGTATTTTCATGCGCAAAATTTATCTTTACATTAAACTGCCCGTCGTTGTTACATTCCAGTTTGAGGATAGATAGTTCAGAAAGATCACACTCCTCTGAATTACTACAATCCGGAGTATGAACTTCTTTTGCTTTGGCACAATTAGGATTTTCAAAATCCTTGAAGAAAAATACCAATGTTTCTCCATTCCCTGGGAAAGGACCAAATGAAATTGGCAAATCAGCATATGCAAATGTTCCCAATTCATTATTAGCTTGATATACATTGAATGAATCGCTTGCATTCTGATATTGTAAATTAAAATAGACTTTGAAATTGCCAGCATCGTCACAATTACTGGTTTCATATGCAACACTTGTGATCTGACACTCTCCATTATTACAATATGGGCCAGTGATAAATCCGGAAATTTTGCAACCAGGCTGGTCTAAGTCTTTAATTACAAACTCATAACTTGTATTGACATTTCCATTGAAAGGACCAATAATGATAGGCAGATCTGCATAACTAAAAGTACCATAATTTTGGCCATTACCTTGCACAGTGAAATGCAGACTTGTGTTTTCATGGTCAAAGTTGATTTTTACATTGAATTGGCCATCATTGTTACACTCTAATTTTAGAATATTCAAGTTACTTAAGTTGCATTCATTTTGCCCATTACAATTTGGTGAAGTGATTTCTTTAAGTACTTTACAATCCGGATTTGCAGCATCTTTGAACCAATAATGCAGTACCTGCCCATTACCATTTAGCCCATTTATTTGAACTGGCATGTCTGTATATGCAAAGGTGCCATGATATTCATTTTCAATATATAATTTAAATGAATCGCTTGTATTTTGATAGGAGAGGCTTAAGTAAATTGAAAATTTACCATTATTATCACAATCGC
The DNA here is from genome assembly GCA_016711705.1 of Candidatus Brachybacter algidus. Lineage (GTDB taxonomy): Bacteria > Bacteroidota > Bacteroidia > Chitinophagales > Saprospiraceae > Parvibacillus > Parvibacillus algidus. The sequence continues at coordinate 276,591 of JADJSK010000002.1, forward strand.
TGAGATTATAAGCGACATCATAGAGGTGACATTCATTGTTGTTTTCACAATATGGACCAGTGATAAAGCCATCAATATTGCAATTTGGATTTTCTGCATCTTTAACTACAAATTCATAATCACCACTTGAATTGCCATTGAAAGGTCCAAGAATGATGGGTAAGTTGGCATAACTAAAAGTACCATATTGATTACCATTTCCTTGGACTGTAAAAAGTCCACTTGTATTTACATGATCAAAATTGATCTTGACATTGAATTGATTATTGGCATTACACTCAAGCTTAGTTATGACCAATTCTGAAAGATCACATTCCCCATTGCCGTTACAATCTTGTCCAGGCACGAAAATATCTTCAGCGCAGCCGATATTAGCCTTGTCCTTGAAAAGGAATCCATGTCCAACACCATTACCGGCTATTCCATAGACTGTGATAGGCAGATTGCTATATGCATATGTGCCAACAAGGGCATTAGCACTGTATAAATAAAAGGAATCACTTGTATTCTGGTGGTCAAAATTGAAATGTATCCAATAATTCCCTTCTCCATTACAATCGGTTAGATTATAAGTTATATTGGATATATCACATTCTCCCGACTGACAATAAGGGGCTGAAATAACACCGCTAATATTGCAATCCGGAGTTTCAATGTCTTTGACTACGAATTCATAATTAGAAGTGACTAAACCATTAAAAGGGCCTATTATCACAGGTAGATCGGCATAATTGAAAGTTCCGTAATTGTTTCCGTTGCCCTGAATCTTAAATGTGGTGCCGGTATTGGTATGATTAAAATTGATCTTGACATTGAATTGATTATCTAGATTACATTCCAACTTAAGGATTGAAAGATTTGAAAGATCACATTCTTCCATTCCTGGACAAGTTACCCCTGGTACAAATATATCAGCAGCGCAGCTTAGGTTTTGTTTGTCTTTGAATAAGAACCCATGTCCTTGGCCGTTTCCGGCTATGCCGTAGATGGTTATTGGTAAGTTTGAATAAGCATATGTGCCATAATATGTGTTGGCTGAATAAACTTTGAAAGAATCACTGGTATTCTGATGTTCAAAATTAAAATGAATCCAATAGTTACCTTCACCATTGCAGTCGGTAAGTGTATAAGTTATATTAGAAATATCACATTCATTGTTACTACTGCAGTCGGGGCCATGAACTTCTTTGGCAGCTGTACAATTTGGCTGGCCTAAATCTTGAAAATGAAATACCTGTGTTTGCCCTGTACCGGGTATCCCATTTAGCGAAACAGGAAGATCAGTGTATGCAAATTTGCCCAACACAGCATTTTCTAAAATTATTTTGAATGAGTCGCTCGTATTGGCATGTTGAAAGTTGAAGAAAATATTGTAATTGCCATCTTCATTGCAAAGGCTCGTCTCGTATGTCACATTCCCTATTTCGCATTCTACAGACGTATTTAAGGTAAATAATGAAGAGCACAATAAAAGTAAGAAGGCTACCATGATATCTAGATTTAAAATTGTTCGATAATAGTTATATACACTGCGTTTCAATTTCGCTGCACGATACTGAAAATAGTGTCAAATATATGATGATTTTGAATGGTTATTTTAACAAAGCATAATTTACTACGCTTTGGTCATCTCGAAACCATGGGATGGGCTTTTAGGAACTTTCATTCAGTATTAGTTTTAAGAAAAGTCTTTATAACATTGTATTATGAAATGCTAAGAATTCTGAAAAAAAAATCCCGAGACTAACAAAATGTTAATCTCGGGATTTTATCATTGAATAATCCTTTAAATGTTAATTATTCAGTGTCTTTTAGCTTACTGTGCCTTCTGCCATAAGCATAATATATCACCATTCCGATTGCTAACCATCCGCCCAAACGAGCCCAGTTCTGCCAGCCAAGACCAAATATCATCAGGCCACAGGCAAGAATACCCAGAATAGGAATGAAAGGTACAAGTGGTGTCTTAAATTGTCTCTTAAGATTTGGTTCTTTTTTTCTTAATATAATTACTGCAAGGCAAACCAGCATGAAAGCAAACAATGTACCAATACTGGTCATATGACCCACGATATCACCGGGAACAAAGGCAGCGAATAGTCCTACAAGAATCAAAATGACTAAATTGCCTTTATATGGTGTTTTATATTTTGGATGTAGATCTGAAAATACTCTTGGAAGTAAACCATCTTTGCTCATAGAATAAAATACGCGACTTTGACCTAAAAGCATCACCAGAATTACTGATGAAAAACCAGCTAGAATTGCCACAGTTACAGATTTACTTAACCAACTATACGATGCCGGCATTCCTTCAGTTATAGCTGCTACTACAGAAGCTTCACCCCCTCTGGTTGGATCTCTGAAGAATTCTACATCAGCTAAACCAGTCAAAACGTGGGAAAACAAAACATAAAGAACAGTACAGATCACTAATGATCCTAGAATTCCGATAGGCATATCCCGCTTTGGATTTTTAGTTTCCTGAGCTGCTGTACTCACTGCGTCGAAACCAATAAAAGCAAAAAATACCGTTCCTGCAGCTCCCAAGATGCCCATGATGCCTCCAAAATGATAGGACACGCCTTGATGGTCGACATAGGTAGTTGGTTCAGGAATGTAAGGTATGTGGTTGGCTGGATTGATATATCCCCATCCTAAAGCTATGATTAATACTACGATAGCAACTTTTACGATGACAATAAGGTTATTGACAACCGCTGATTCTTGCGTTCCTCTTATCAGAAGCAAACTCAACATAGATACTATGAATAATGCTGGAAGATTAATTATTCCTGAAGCTATAACTTCTTGTGTCTTTGGATCTGACAGGGTTTGAAAGGGAGAATGGCACCATTCATAAGGTATAGCGCTCCACCCCATGACCTGAGTCAGAAAATTATTAAGATATTCACTCCAGGCTATTCCAACTGTGGCGGCACCTACTGCATATTCTAGAACTAAATCCCAACCAATGACCCAAGCAAGGATCTCTCCCATTGTGGCATAAGTATATGTATAGGCACTTCCGGAGATTGGAATTGAAGAAGATAATTCGGCATAACATAAACCTGCCAAAGCACAGCCAAATGCAGCTAATAAAAATCCCAGGGTAACAGATGGCCCTGCATTTTGCGCGGCAGCGGCAGCAGTCCTTACGAATAATCCCGCACCAATGATGGCTCCTATTCCGAGGGCAATCAAAGACCATGAAGTCAATGTTCTTTTAAGGCTTTTTTCACTTTCTTCGGCATCTGCCAGAAGAAGATGGAGTGGTTTTTTGCGAGATAAAAAATTTGACATAGTTCTGCGTTTTATTTAATTAGTGGGTAAATATATGGAAATATAGAGAAGAACCAACTTTTTTATTTGAAAATTACTAACAATCAAATGCTTTATATCAAAAGGGTTTGAACAGTTTATTTGCTTCATGCAATTCCAAAACTATGGTTCTGGATTCTAATTAAAAGTTGATTAACAGGTATATATAAATATTCAATACATCAAGTTTAATAATATTTTGATATTTAATCGTTCAATAAATTGCTATTAAAAACATTCGAAGTTGTATTCTAATTTATAAGCCAGGATAAAATTATTTATTCTTTTCAGCCCGGGATGTCTAGTATGTAGCTCTCACCTTCATTGGTGTCAGTCGGCCTGGATGTTCCGCTCAAGTTTATTACTGGTCACTGATTATTGATCACTGACGTCTGACCACTGACTTATTATTTAAATCACTCCATAATATAAGTCCTTTTCACCCTACTACTAATACCTGTGAAAACTTCATATGGAATAGTTTGATACACTTCAGCCAGTTTGTCTGCACGATTGACTTCACCAAATATTGTAACTTCGTCACCTTCCTGAACTCCAGGTATATCTGTTACATCAACCATGGTCATATCCATACATATGCTTCCTACTATATCTACCCTGGAGCCGTGGATTAATACCTGCCACTTGCCATTTCCTGCCTGCCTTCTCAGTCCATCTGCATAGCCTATCGATATGGTGGCAATATTCGAAGTTCGCAGTGCCTTCCACCTTCTGTCATAACCTACTGTATTTCCTTCCGTAATGGTTTTTATTCTAGAAATTCGAGCCTTTAGTGTCATTACAGTCTTGAGATCTAAAACAAATCCGCTTGGATCAAACCCATATAGACCTATGCCGAGGCGTACCATTTCATATTGAAATTGAGGAAATCTGGCTATACCACTCGAATTAAGTATATGCTTCATTGGATTGATACGCAATCCGGTGCTGATCGTTTTGGCCATTTTTTCAAAATATGCTGCCTGATAATTTGTGTAATCGTCAAACAAAGCTTCACCACTTCCTGCCAAATGTGAGAATATAGACACGATCTGAATAGAAGTATTGTCTTTTAATTTTTCAATTAACATCTCCACTTCATCCATCGTAAATCCTAGCCGATGCATACCTGTATCCAGTTTTAAATGGGCTCGGATCTTCTCATCGTTTCTGCTAAGATAGGTTAACAAATTGTCGCGCTGCTTCGGGGCATAGATTTCTGGCTCCAGATCATATTCCACCATGCGTTCGATGAAGTCCATACCACTGTTCTTTACGATGATGGGTAGGGTGATTCCTGCTTTTCTTAGATCGATGCCTTCATCAATATAAGCTACTGACAGGTATTCAACACCTTGTTGTTGAAGTATCCTAGCTACTTCGATCGACCCTGAACCATAAGCACTGGCTTTGATCATGACCATAATGCCCGTACCTGAATGAATCTTCGACTGGTACAATTCCAGGTTGTGTTTAAGAGCTGAAAGGTTAATTTCTAGGGAAGATTCATGTGCTCGTTGCTCGAGTTTGTCCACGATTATTTCGAAAGAATGTTTTCTGGCACCCTTCAATAGGACCACACTATCTCGAATAATGGTGATGTCCAAACCTTGCAATAAACTAGAAGTACTATGGAAAAATTGAGTACTTATGCTGGCCTTTAACTTGCCGTTTAACTGTCGAATTTCTTCTCCCACACCAATAAATACCGCTGGGTCTATGTCATTTATAAGCTGGATAAGTGTGTCGTAGTCCGATATTGTATGATTGGTTGAAGCTGCGAATTCAGAAACAATTAGCACCATTTTCCTTCCAGCAGCTTCTTTTTTAGCAGCCGAAAATGCAATGGCAATGGAATTGATATCCGAATTGTAGGTATCATTGATGAGCACAGAGTTGAACATCCCTCTTTTAAGTTCAAGTCTCATTGAGATGGGCATCAATTTGCTGACCATTGTTTCAATTTGTTCCATTTGGTGTCCACTCCAGATCAAATAGGAAATGCACGTAAAGGCATTGTGCAAATAAACATCATCAATAAAAGGGATTTTTATATTTGACCTCTCTCCATTATAGTTGATCGTAATCGTTGACTTGTGCGCCTTTATCTTTTCAATATTATAAACCACGTCTCCTTCACCATTGACTGACCATGTGAAACGGTTCTTTTGAGGATACAAATTATTGAAACATCTTAGATTTAGTTCTGTATTTTGAAAGATGACGGTGGAGGCGTCTTTGAAAAAAATTAGTTTTTCCAATAATTTTTCTTCTTTACTTTCAAAACCTTCACTATGCGCTGCGCCTACGTATGTAAGGATCCCTATCGTTGGCTTTACAATCTCTTCAAGACTTTTCATCTCGTTTTTTCTGGATATTCCGGCTTCGATGATGGCCATATTACTGCCTTCATTGATCGTGAATACGGAAATTGGTACTCCAAGCTGACTATTAAAACTCTTTGGGCTTTTGGCAATATTTTTTTCACTTGAAAGAATCTGATAAAGCCATTCTTTGACGATGGTCTTGCCATTACTTCCTGTTATACCAATGACCGGAACGTCGAACCTTTGTCTGTGAGCGGCAGCAAGGATCTGAAGGCTGGCCAAAGTATCCTCCACAATTATAAAAATAGATCCGCCAAAAATGGAAGTATCAATATTTCTATGAATTAGAAAGGCTCTAACACCTGCGTCATAAGCCTTTTTGATGTAATTGTGTCCGTCTCTTCTTTCACCTGCGAGTGCGACAAACATGACTTCATGTGCCAGATGTATTTGCCTGGTATCATACGCAACACGTTCTATCATTGGATTAATGTCCAAATCTCCCGAAAGTCTTCCTTTCAGAATTTGATTGATTTCTCGTGCGGTTTTATTTATCAATTGTCAATTGGTTTTCTAACGTGATAGCATATTTGAATTTTAGCATGAATTTTTAAAAAATTATCTGCTTCATAAATTTAATACTAATCTAATACTATCCACTCTAATACCCTAATACTATCTAACTCTAATACTATCCTACTTATATTCTACCTGAAGGAAAAGGTCAAGCCTTATCCCTACAACCTTCTGTTATTCTCTAATACTATCCACTCTAATACTATCCTACTTATATTCTACCTGAAGGACAAGGTCAAGCCTTAACCCTACAACCTCCTGTTATTTTTTAATACTATCCACTCTAATACTATCCTACTTATATTCTACCTGAAGGACAAGGGCAAGCCTTATCCCTACAATCCCCTGTTATTCTCTAATACTATCTAACTCTAATACTGTCCACTCTAATACTTTTCAACTCTAATACTTCTACATATCCACATCCGCCCCAATATCTCTCCTATAGAACTTTCCCTCCATGACGACAGAATCTGCTGCATCCAGCGATTTTCTGCGTGCTTCAGACAGGATTGGATCCATAGCTCCGACGAAGATCACACGCCCACCATTAGAAACGACTTGCCCCTCATCGTTAGTCTTGGTGCCACCCATAAAGTGAAAAGCCTCATTGGGAAAATCTTCCAAACTGATCTCACTTCCTTTGGAATAATCGCCTGGATAACCATTTGCTACGATATAAATACCGGCAGCAAAATTAGAATCGATGATCAAAGGTTCTAGCGGATTGTGGCGTATCAGATCTTCAAATACCTGCACCATGTCAGACTGTAAGCGCGGGAAAACTACCTCAGTTTCCGGATCTCCCATGCGGGTATTATATTCGATGACAAATGGTTCGCCATTGACTTCAATCATACCAAGAAATATAAATCCTACATATGGGATTCCATCTTTTTTAAGTTGGGCTAAGGTAGGTTCAATGACCCTGGTAGTTACTTTATCCATCATGACCTCGTCCACGAAAGGTGGAGGGCTGATGGCTCCCATGCCTCCTGTATTTGGCCCCATATCGCCTTCGAAGATCTTTTTGTAATCTTTCGCTACCGGTAAAATCTGATATTCAAAGCCATTGGTGATTACAAATACTGAAAATTCAATGCCATCCAGAAAAGCTTCTATGACTACTTTGTTTCCTGAATCGCCAAATTGTCCGGCATATATCTCTTTGGTTGCTTCTATAGCCTCGTCATTGGTATGGGCGATGATTACTCCCTTGCCTGCTGCGAGTCCGTCCGCCTTGATGACGATGGGGCAGGGTAGGGATGAAAGATATTCTATTGTAGCGACTTCTTCATCTTTTGAAAATTCTCTGTAAGCAGCCGTGGGTATGCCTGCGCGATCCATGAATGCTTTTGCAAATGCCTTACTCCCTTCCAATTGAGCACCTGCTGCCTCCGGACCGAATACCATAACCTCTTTTGTCAGTGGATCATTGTGTAATTGATCTACAAGACCTTGTACGAGTGGATCTTCCGGACCTACGAGGACCATTCTGATATTTTGTTCTATGATGGCATCTCTGATTGAGGCAAAATCTGTTGCTGCAAAATCAAGATTGGTGCCAAGTTCTGAAGTTCCTGCATTACCGGGAGCTATGAATAGTTGATTACATTTTGGACTTTTAACGATGTGTGCCGCCATGGCATGTTCCCGGCCGCCGCCACCTAGAAGGAGAATATTGTAAGACATTTATAAATATTGGTATTTAATAATGGTGGCAAAAGTAATGAAACGAAAGTATCTGAAGGCGAAAGAAATATATAATGATTTAAAATGTCTTAAAAAGTTAGCAAGGGTTTTTACGAAAAAAACCTTAATAAAATGCGAGCATTTTACTTGTCATTTCCAATTCGTGACGCAATTCGTCACGAATTGAGCTGGACACTCTACCGCCTATTATGCAGATTGGACACTGAAGCTAAACGGAACCATTATTTACAAGAAAGCATCGATGCAAATTGGAACATTGGTGCCCTGCAGAAACAAATAAAATGTCTGGCCTTACTTGAACCAAAATTGACTAAATATCATTTAATTAACTTTTCAAATTCATCCAATGTCAATTGAATATCTTCCCTAATAATCTTTCGCAATAAACCTTTTGGTAAATCTTAGTCATTGTGCACTGGAATGGTTGTTGCTCTGCCATCAAAATGTTTTAAACGATGATGCGATCCTTTTTTCCTTGTGACTTTGAACCTTATTTTTCCAAAAATGTAATTAGATTTTTCCCGGAAATAATTGGTAAACCGGACATTATAATGCTTTCAATTGCTGGAGACAACTATCGGAGTTTTATTCTGACTTCTAATTTCTAATTTTTAATTTTAGGATGAGTGATATAAATGGTTTCATAGAAAGTACTATACTTCCTATCTTCATTTATTAATTATCCGCATTGCTTCTCTCACACTCAACGTCGACAGTTCATGCGTTTCGACAAATTGGGTCACCTCCTTTTCATGAGTCTTTCCATACTGTCTCAACGCCCAGCCAATAGCCTTTTTTATAAAGAAATCCTTGTGAGCAGCATGGTGTAATATATTCTTTTGAAGTAGGTCCCAGTCAGTTTCTTTATGATATTTCAATTGAAAAATAATGCTCGTTCGATTGAGCCACATGTCGGATGATTTATTCCAGGATTCGATGTCTTGTAAAGTAATGTAGCCCTCTTTATATGCCCATCCCACAGTAGTTGAAGCAATAAAATCAACGGTGTCCCACCAGGATTTATTTGTTATTATAAACTCTAATTCACCTTTTAATTGGTCGCCAATTTTCTTGCGATATTTATCTACTAATTCTATTCCGGCATGCTGAAATTCACGTTCCGGTTGATCCCACATGAGCCTGACTGCAGCGTTTAGTTCTTCGACAGAAAAATGTTTTGCTTCAGTAAGGAATAATTTTGTCAAGTTTCTGCGTTCGCCATTTTTAAGTCCAAAGGAGGCAAACTTATTTCTGAAGTATTTACTGATCGCAACAGCATTCTGCTCATTTCGATACTCAGCCAGTGTTTCCCGCATGTCTGCTAGCCATTGTTCAGCCTTCATGTTCGAGTATTTTACTGACTAAATTATACTCAAATCCTCTGGACATGAGATATTGACTAAGTTGAAAGGAAGAATGGGTCTTTTTTTCGCGACTTCGCTTTTTCAAAATTTGTTTGATCGTCCTGATATAATCTTCATCTTGTATTACTTCCAGTCCTTTTCTGATGCAATAATCTGAGATGTGTTTGGCTTTTAGTGCCTGGCTGATCTTATTTTTACCCCAGTGGTTCATGTTGAATTTGCCAGAAACATATGCTTTAGCAAATCGCTCCTCATTAAGAAAGTTTTCTTCAATTAATGCCACGATTATCTCCTCCAGGTCATCTCCGTAGATCTTCCATTCCAGCAGTCTGCTTCTTACTTCAGAATGGCAACGCTCCTGATATGCACAGTATTTCTTCGCTCTTTCTAGATCGTTTGAATTCATCGATAAATATAGGAAATAGTTGAGATTTGAAATTGAAGAAGATGACAAAGTGGTAATACTAAGGAAATGTTTTTGAAACAATTATTAAACTATCTTTTGTTATTATATTATCCTGTTCATAAACAATCTTTTATCCCAAGAGAATAAATGAAAACTGGAATGACTGTTTTTAATTTTATCTTCAAAAGTGATTTAACTTAAAATGCATAACCTTAATATTCGATCATTCACAAATATGTATCATTCAAAACGAAAATATTTAATAAGATTGGAGCGTTTGAAATCAAAATCATTAACAGTAAGATAAATTTTTAGGCAGATATAATTTAAAATGTAGAGGTATCTAATAATTTAATAATTAGTACACCTTTTTAAGATAATTGTTGCAAATATGTCAAATGATATCATTAATTATTACGATATTTGCATCCATTTTTGAAAAATAAACTCAACAATTTTATTAATACATTTTCGACAATTAACCATGGCAGATTTTTCTTTTATTTCCAATGCCCATCCGAGCGTGATTGAGTCATTATACAAAGACTATCTTAAAGATCCGGAATCAGTAGACAAAGAGTGGAAATCATTCTTTGCAGGATTTGATTATTCTGTTAAATTTGATGGTGTATCCTATAATCCTGATAATCAGACTTCAGATTCAGGAAATGTAACAAAAGAGATCGGCGTAAGCAACCTTATTAATGCGTTTAGACAAAGAGGTCATTTATTGTCGACCACCAATCCAATAAGAAATCGCAAAAATCGCGCTCCACACTTGGATCTTAATGACTATGATCTGAGCGAATCTGATATGGGACAGTCTTTCAAGGCAGGTAATGCGATTGGGCTTAATAATGCAACCCTTGCTGAAATTATTAATCACCTTAAGAGTATTTACTGCGGGCATATTGGTTTCGAATTTGCACATATCGAAAATTGGGAAAAACGCAATTGGCTTCAAGATAAAATTGAAAACCGAACCCATCTTGATGACTTTGGTATCAATCATGAAAGTAAGATCAGAATTCTTGAGAAATTGAACGGAGCTGTCATGTTTGAAGAATTTCTTCATACCAAATATGTCGGACAAAAGAGATTTTCACTCGAAGGTGGTGAGACCACGATTGCTGCATTGGATGCGATGATTTCAATCGGTGCGAACAGTGGAGTAGAAGAAGTGGTCATAGGTATGGCTCATAGAGGAAGATTAAATGTACTTGCAAACATTATGGGCAAAACATACGAACAAATATTTTCGGAATTTGAAGGTACAGCAGTTCCTGATCAAAGTTTCGGTGATGGTGATGTGAAATATCACCTTGGCTTTTCTAGTCAGGTCACCACACCGGATAATAAGAAAGTTTATCTCAAGCTGGTTCCGAATCCATCACACCTTGAAGCAGTCAATCCTGTAGTAGAAGGCTTCGCAAGAGCGAAAGCGGATATCATGTACCAAAGTGAATACGATAAGATATTACCTATACTAATCCATGGAGATGCTGCGGTAGTAGGACAAGGAGTTGTATATGAGGTCGTTCAAATGAGCCAGTTAAATGGTTATTACACTGGTGGTACGATGCACTTTGTGATTAACAATCAAATTGGTTTTACCACAGACTTTGAAGATGGAAGATCTTCCACTTATTGCACTGCTTCGGCTTCCTTAGTTCAAGCTCCTGTCTTTCACGTCAATGGAGATGATCCGGAAGCTGTGATTTTTGCTGTTGAACTAGCTACAGAATACAGACAGCTATTCAATAATGATGTTTTTATTGATATGGTTTGTTATAGAAAACACGGGCATAATGAGGGCGACGATCCTAAATTTACCCAGCCACAGATGTATGATATCATTGCTAAACATCCGAATCCAAGAGAGATCTATCTTAAGCAGCTATATTCCAGAGGTGATATCAGTGAAGCTGAGACGGACAAATTGGAAAAAGCATATTGGTCTAATCTTCAGTCTAGATTGGATGAAGTTAAACAAAAGCCACTACCTTATAAGTATCAGGAAGTAGAAATGGCTTGGAAGACACTTAGAAAAACCACTGATCCCGTAGATTTTAAAACGTCTCCTGAGACTGGCGTTAAAAAATCAATTATCGAAAAATTAATCCAGCACTTACAGACAATACCGGATGGATTTAAGCCGCTGAGTAAAGTTAATAGATTGCTGAAGGGGAAAGAGGCATATGTTGAGGCAGGTCAATTAGACTGGGCTATGGCTGAACTTGCAGCCTATGGATCAATATTGATGGAAGGAAAAGATGTAAGAATGAGTGGTCAGGATGTCAAAAGAGGAACATTCTCTCACAGACACGCCATCTTCCGTGATGCTGATACATTTGCTGAATATAATCGTCTCACAGGTTTGAGTAAAGATCAGGGAAGATTTATGATCTATAATTCTCTACTTTCAGAGTTTGCCGTTCTAGATTTTGAATATGGCTATGGACTTGCCAATCCAAATAGTTTAGTATTGTGGGAGGCTCAATTTGGCGACTTCTCAAATGGTGCTCAGACTATAATGGATCAGTTTATTGTATCTGCTGAGACTAAATGGCAACGTATGAATGGAATCGTACTTCTGTTGCCACATGGTTATGAAGGACAGGGGCCAGAGCATTCCAGTGCTAGATTAGAGAGATTTCTATGCATGGGTGCAGATTTCAACATTACTGTTGCAAATCTCACAACTCCTGCCAATTTCTTCCACTCCTTAAGACGACAGTTGGCCAGACCATTCAGAAAACCTCTGATAATCATGTCTCCGAAATCCATCTTAAGGCATCCGGAGTGCATCTCATCTATTGATGAATTTGCGACGGGTAGCGCTTTTAAGGAAGTTTATGATGAAACTGAATTGGGTAACATTAAGGCAGACAAAGTTTCAAAAATGGTCTTCTGCTCCGGAAAAATTTACTATGATCTTATTGCTTATCGCAGAGAGCAAAAGATCAAAGATGCTGTCATCGTAAGGATAGAACAATTATATCCGTATCCTGAAGATCAGATCGATGCTATATTCACCAAATACAAAAAAGCTGATATTCGATGGGTACAGGAAGAACCTGCGAACATGGGTGCATTGAATTACATCAGAAATTTATTTCCTAACAATGCAAAAATGATCTCACGAAAACCAAGTGCAAGCACGGCTACAGGTTTTAAAAAGACGCACGACAGACAGCAAGCGGAGATCATGGTGAAGGCGTTTGAGTAGGAATAGAATATAGATTTGGACTAAGATCAAGAACTTAAGTTTCGGCAGTTAAGAAACAAAGGCAGATGGCAGATGTTAGATGTTAGATGGAATTTAGTCAATTGATTAATAATTTTTCTTTTATTGATTTATAAGACAGAATTTTCTTTTTATTGAAGGAAAATCATCTAAAATCTACCTTCTACCATTCTTATTAATATTCAAATTCATCCTTAAAAAAACAAATTTGACTACCAAAACTTGAGTCAAGCAAAAATGTAAATAATAATTTTTTTATGAAAAACAATAACCCGTGGAATATTTACATGAAATAAAATTAATTCTAGCTCAGGCAAGACAAAAGAGTTATCAGGCTATAAATTCCGCCATGGTAGAAGCATACTGGAATATTGGTAGAAAAATAGTCGAAGAAGAACAGCAAGGAAGGGATAGAGCGAGTTACGGTAAAGAAATAATTAAAACTATTTCAGCGGAATTAACTGCAGAATTTGGCAAAGGTTTTTCAGAAAGAAATGTTAGGAACTTTAGGTTATTTTTTTCTATTTTTCCTGAACAAAAGATTTGGCAGACACTGTCTGCCAAATTGCATTGGTCGCATTTTCAATTGGTTTTAAAAGTATCCGATCCGGAAGCAAGGAGTTATTATCTTACTGAAGCGGCTCAAAATATGTGGTCAGTGCGCACTTTGGACAGAAATATTTCTACTTTATATTATCAAAGATTACTTTCCTCCCAAGTAAAGAATGCGGTTGAAAATGAGATGCTAGAAAAAACACAACAATTTCAAAATAATACCTTTGATTTTATTAAAAACCCTGTAGTCCTTGAGTTTTTAAATTTATCCACAAGCTATAGTTATACCGAAGACAAACTCGAAAAAGCATTAATTAATAATCTGCAACAATTTATCCTTGAATTAGGGAAAGGTTTTGCATTTGTTTCCAGGCAAGAACTAATTAAGACTGAAAACGCCAGCTTTTACATTGATTTGGTGTTCTATAATTATATTCTTAAATGTTTTGTGATTATTGAATTGAAGACAAATAAGATAAATCACCAGGATGTAGGGCAGTTGGATATGTACGTGAGAATGTATGACGATTTAAAAAGGACTGAAGGAGACAATCCCACCATTGGAATTTTATTGTGTACAGAAACAGACAATACTATCGCAAAATATTCAGTGCTAAAAGAAAACAAGCAACTATTTGCAACAAAATATATGAATTATTTGCCGACAGAAAAAGAATTAGTAGATGAAATAGAACGTCAAAGGCTTATTTTAACTTACATTAATGAATAAAAATTAATCATTCCAATCAAGTAATTTCAAAGAAATGTTATCCTAATTTTTGAAGGATTAGAATCCCAAATATTTCTCACATGTCCTTCAAATACACCGCCGCAGCATACAAATACTTATCCACCCAAGCCACAAACTTTTCCTCATCTTTTGGATTATTCAAAACAGAAGTGTTTCTACCGGCATAATTCAAATCCTTCGTCAGAAATCCTTCCTTAGTGACGACGCCTGACCCGCCAGGAAAATTATAAAAGGCTATCTCAGGTGGGTTTTTCTTCAATGGATTTCTGGTAAATGGATATTTCTTTTCAAATGGAATGCCCAACTGACTGTACAATAGTCCAATGATATCCAGCTGTGACATAATACTTTCAATTTTTACTCCTGTGTATGCCGATTTTATAGCCGGTCCATAAAGCACTAAAGGGATCTTATATCTGTCTTTATCCTCTTTGACACGAACGATTTGAGATTCGTGGCTGTGATCTGCTACCAAGATAAATAGTGTCTTGTCGAACCACGGCTGCTTCCTTGCTTCAGTAAAGAATACATTCAGTGAACTATCACTATAATGGATGGTGTTTATAAAAGGCTCACTGATACCTCCGATGCCAAGTTTATAGTTTACAGGGACATCATATGGGCTATGACTGCTGATATTGTAACCGCAGTACATGAATGGTTGGCGTGCGGCATTAAGATCTGTCAACAATTTCTGGTAAAGTGGAAGGTCAGGTACTCCAAGTGCAGTTTTCTTAGTTCCTGTAGGGAAATTTTGAACGTCTTCTACCTTGTCAAACCCTTTTTTATAAACATAGCCTCTAATATTGCCATAATCCAACTGACCACCATATAGAAAACCCGTGTAATAATTTCTAGCTTTGAATTCATCTACGACGCACGGAAGATCTCCAACTAATTGCTTACCTGTTAGAGGTGAAAATGCAGGTATGACGGGCAATGCCCCCAAAATAGCAGGAATTCCCTGATCAGAAACATGTCCTATGGCATAACAATCTGAAAAATAAAATCCATCTTTTATAAGTTGGTTAAAATTAGGTGCGATCAAACTGTCACGTCCAATAGGAAGGCAAACATCAGCGGGCCAGCTCTCCAGAATCATGAATACGATGTTTGGCGTCGCAGTGTTCAAGATTCTGGGAAATGTATCTTGTGGACTATCGTAAGTTTTTAAAAAGCCTTGATTCTTTGTTGGATTTTCAAGAAATGGGTGAAGTCTATCGTATTCTGAGGTATGAAGAAAGCTGTAAATAGCATGCCAGATCACATTGGTAGCAGCATCGTTTAATGCGCTTTTATTCGAATAATATGCTGCTCCCATGCCGATCGGAAATCTATTGAGTCCACCGCGCATGGTTATGAAAAAAATAGTTGATAAAACAAGATAAAGCAGGAGTGACTTAGCAAAAAAGATAATGTTTCTCTTTTCAGTTGAACTGCCCAGGTCTGTATAGATCCACTTATTATAGATCCATCTAAACAGCAGAAATATTGTCGCAGTTCCGATAGTGAAACCAAGAAACATAGAAATACTCGGTGTTTTTAGGACTTCAGATATGTTTGCGAAGTGCTTCATGGAATCATAACCAATTTTTGCCTGCCATTCACGGTACAAGTAAATCTCGGAGATACCAAGGCCAATATAAGTGATGGTCAGAATTTGATGGAATATCCGGTTAATATGCTTCATAATATTCCAATCCGATGCATACCAGATAGTCGTAATTAGTAAGCCTGGCATAATAAAATAAGCAGAAGTGACTACATCCAGTTTGAAGGCGCTGGAATAACATTTCATTATTTCACCAAAGCTTGCAGATACAAAATACTTGTGAGTATCCCATAGAAACAGTGAACGCATTAGCGCAAATAAGAGCAAGTAATAAAGGATCAGTTTAAATTGGAATCCAATAAATTTCAACATCTTAATTGAGGATCTTGACTTTTATTCTTGTGATGCCATGACGTGATTCCAGGCCAATTTTTTTAGCAGCAGCGGTGCTCATGTCCAGCAGGTAGCCACTTGATTTGCCCATTCTATCATTGATAGTCAGGATAACTTTTTTGTTGTTTTTAAGATTCGTCACAAGAATCTTAGTCCCCATTGGAAGCCATGGGTGGGCGGCAGAGACCTTATTTGACCTGAAGACCTGCCCGGAGAATGTCTTCTTTCCATTGAATTTTTGACTGTATATAGTAGCAGTACCGACATAAGTTTGCGTGAAACTATATGTCGAAAAAGTCAGGAAGAGAAGGATGCAAAATAATCTCAAATAGCTTAATTTTGGTGCAAAGATATTTAAAATATTGAAAATTCAAAGTTTATTTTTCATAACACATTGAATATCAATGCGAAGCATATGGTGAATATTCCAAAAATATTGAATTATTCACTTGCGTCGGCTTTATATAACAGAATAATGCACTGAAATAGTTCATTATGGGTAAGAAAAATTTGTTCTCCTAAAAATTTGTTGCTTTAATTGCTGATTTTTGATCATAATGTCACCACCTTCGGGGTTTTGAGATATTAATACATTTGATTTTCTATAATAATGTCAACCTTTCAGGTTTTTTTGTTATAACCTGATCACCCGATCACCCGATCACTCATAACCTCATCATTCAAGCACTCCGTACTTCCCTGCGTTATAATCCAAATACGCCTGCTCTAATTCGTCATGTGTGTTCATCACGAAAGGACCGTAGGCAGCTATAGGCTCGTCAATGGGTTCACCACTCAAGACCAAAATAGTGCTGTCTTCCTTCGCAAAGATTCTAACTTGTTCTCCCTCATTTTCAAATATAAGCAACGAATCAGCGGGCACATCAGCTTCATTTATAGTTGCACTCCCTTCCACAACCAATGTAGCAGAATTCCAATTCGAAGAAAGTTCAAAAGTTAATTCTTTGCCCTTCTTGATTTTTATATTGTACATATTAATTGGTGAATGTGTCTTAACAGGTCCTTTGACACCATTCAATTCTCCTGCAATGACTTCAACGATACCACCGCCATCCGGCAATTCATAAATACCATAATCATCGGCTGTGATAGTTTGATAACCAGGTGCATTTGACTTGTCTTTCTTAGGCAGATTGACCCATAGTTGGACCATTTGAAAGATCCCACCGGCTTTGCTGAATTTTTCCTCATGATATTCCTTGTGTAATATACCGGATCCTGCTGTCATCCACTGTATCTCCCCTGGATTTACTACACCAGCGTTGCCTGCACTGTCATGATGCGCCACACTGCCGCTATAAGCTATTGTTACTGTTTCAAAACCCCTATGTGGATGCACACCTACCCCACGCGGTTCGTCCCTCGGAGCAAATTCGACCTTGGCATTGTAATCCAATAGTAAAAATGGACTCATCCGCTTCATTCCAATTTTTTCACTTGGAAAGAAAGTTTGTACTCTAAATCCATCTCCTACCATGTGTGTAGCTGAAGAATCCATGACAAGTTGAATCTTTTTATTTTTCATTAATGTTTTTCATTAAATTCAAATGATAAACGAATACATTCAAATTAGGTTCTAAATACCAATAAATCGAATGAAGTCTTGGAGAAAATAAATTTCTATAAAACCCTTGCTTCCTCCCAATTGAAAGTTAAAAACTGTGAACGCAACGGAAGTCCCGTGATGCATTATCAGGACTGCAAGGTTTAGTGATCTGACCCATAGCTTCTAGTCTCTAGTGTCTAGTATCTATCATCTACACCCCATCCATATATGCGATGACCTTCTCTTTAAGATACCTTTCCTGCGAAGCTACTCCTGTCAAAGTGAAGGGTTTATTCACAGACCAGTGAGGCCATCCATCTTCATCAAGACCGATATAAGAATAATAACCATCAGGATCTAGAAGGGTACAGACGGCGATATGCATAAGATCTTGCTTCTCTTCCTTAGAAAATTTCTTTTTTACTTTTCCAAGTTCCCGGATACCTATCAGTAATAGTATCGTATTTAATTCCGGCAGCTTTTCCTGATTCATTAAGTCTTTGACCTGATGTCTTGCCTTTAACCACAGGAATTCCAATTCCCAATCTTCCATTATTTTAGTCATTAAATGTCGTTTGAATAGTAGCTGCCTTTCTAGCGGATGGAATACTGGCCAAAAAGCCAATCAAAAGTACTGTGAATCCCACTACAATAAAATCAAGCAGCCTCAATGAAATAGGATAAGTATCCACTACGAACCCTTCAGGTATCGTAACAATTCCAATTGTTGTTTGTAAAATATATAAAACGATTGCTATTATAAAACCCATAAATAATCCAAGAGTACTCAGTAACATACCACTATTTATGAAAATAGAACTGATGCTTTTATTATGCAAACCAAGTGCTTTGAGAATAGCAATATCTTGTCTTTTATCGAGAACGATCATCCATAATGCTCCGATCATATTGAATGAAACTAACAGCAAAGTTAGACAGACGATGGCATAGGACATCCACTTTTCAATATTCATGAGTTTTAAAAATGACTCATCCTGTCTAAATCGATCTTTGACAGAATATTTTGGACCCATGATCTTTTCAATATTCGTCTGTATAGCTTTAAGGTTCTTTGTTGAATCAAGCTTTATCTCTAAAGCGCTGATCTCATGAGTATAATCGAATAATTCCCGGGCGAATGGAAGCGAGGTAATCGTATATTCCTGATCAAATTCTTGTTGTATAGCAAAAACGCCTACAGGATCCATGAATTTTGTAATAAATGGGGCTTCCATTAAAGAGGTTTTTTGCCTTTTTGGGGTATACACCCGCAATAAAGATAACTTATCTTCTACATCAACGGCTAGCCTTTGAGCCAATCCTGCCCCCAGAACTATCGGTGGAGGCTCTGAATTTCTAAGATCAAATCGGCCTTCTATGATAGAGCTATTGATAGAGGTGACATTTTTATAGTTGTCATCTACACCTTTGACCACACCAAAAGTCTGGCTATTTTGATATTCAAATAATGCAAGATCTTCAAGTGTCTTACTTACCTTTTTCACACCACTTAATTTGTACAATTCACTAATTAAAAGTGTATCCTCTCTGAAAGTTTTACCTTCCACTGGCGTAATCTTAACATCAGGATTGAACTTCTGAAATAAGCCTGAAATAAGGTCTTCAAATCCATTGAAAACTGACAATACTAAAATCAATGCTGCAGTCCCAATAGCGATACCAAAGACAGCAATGGCAGAAATGATATTGATGACATTGGAAGATTTTTTACCGAATATATATCTCGTTGCTAATTTTGCAGAAATATTCAACTTTAAGGATTTGGCGTAAAGATGGTAAAAAAGGTCATTATATTGAAGAAAGGTTTTTACCTTGAAATGGTAGATGTTGAATATAATTATCAAAAACGATCAAATAAATACAATAGATGCCATTAGAATTATTAATTTTCGACTTGTAAAAAGTTTATATGGATGACTTAATATTTTATTTCAATGAAGGTTGGCATCACATAGTCAGTATGGATGCGCTGGACCACCAACTCTTCATCATTGCTATGGCAGCTTTATTCTTGTTGAAGGATTGGAGAAAGGTGCTTTGGCTGGTGACTGCATTTACAGTAGGACATTCACTTACCTTAGCACTCAGCGTTTATGATTTGATAAGATTTGACAGTAAATGGGTTGAATTTTTAATTCCATGTACTATTGTTTTGACATCATTAAATAACTTTAGATATGTCCGAATGAAGCAAATCAACGTGACCCATATTTACTACAATTATGTTACTGCGCTATTATTTGGACTGATCCACGGTATGGGTTTTGCGAACAGCATCAGGATGATGCTTGCAAGTGACCAAAGGATAGCCGGGCCACTATTCAGTTTCAATGTAGGGCTTGAAGTAGGACAGATTGTTTTGATCCTGATTTTGTTATTTCTAAGTCAATTAATAGTAGTCAAATTGAAATTCAGTAGAAATTATTGGATAATTATTTTGAGTTCAATTACCTTAATTATTTCTTTGAAAATGGCAATAGAGAGGATTCCATGATGTAGTAGAGTTAATTCAACCCACTCCGGGGTTGGGAGCAACCCTTATCTTTCCCCGGGTTACACCCAGGGCTATTTTTATTCAACCCCTACCAGGGTTTTGTTTAGAATCACGATTGGGGGTTAAAAGTGTAATTAATCTCGATTTAATTATAAATTAGTTAACCTGGAATTCTTTGCTTCCAAAATCAAAATAGATAACTTGATGAAAATGGAACGGAGATGACACTAATTTTTATAATAGATTAAAACTCCATATATTTTAGCCACTACCGCGAATCAGCATCGCAGATAATTTCACTAATTTTCACGAATAAATTAGTGTTAGATGCAAAGCATCATTCGTGAAATTAGTGGTTAATAATTCTTTTTTGGGCGAATGCTCAAATGAGCGTATAAAGTTTAAATCTAAACAACTTATGTCAAATACTTGAACTGTAAAAATTTAGTTTTAGTTATATAGAAGAATATAAGCATTCAATGAAGTGGCTATTAATAGCCAGATAAAGTATGGAAGTACAAAAAATACTTTAGCTTTCAACTCCTTATAATAACCAAACAGAAATACACCTATCAGAATGGTCAAAGATGTAATTAAAATCAAACCATTTGTCACCAAATGAAGCTTGAAAAAGACAGGATTCCAGCTTACGTTGAGGATCCACTGAATGATAAATAATGTTATTAATCTGCGTCTATTACCTACTATTTTATAAGCATATGCCATATAAAAGGCGAAAAATATCATGATGGATGTCCAGGCAGCTCCGAATACCCAACGAGGAGGCGTCCATGGTGCCTGATTCAAATTAGTATACCAATCACTGCTAACGCCTGCACTGGTAAATATGCTTCCTAATGCCAAGGCGGCGAAGTTGATCACCAAAAATATTATTACCCGGACAACCATAGCTTATTATTTTTTAGAGTTATTATAAAGTAAGATGACCAGAATACCGGCTAAAAAGCCAATTATAAATATTGACAGCATATCAACATTACGAATGTCAAGTGACGGATTGATGCGGAAAAAATTTCCAAGAGAGATGACCAATAATATTGCGGTTACAATAATTGCTTTGTTCTTCATGTTATTTTTATTTAAAACTAAGCAATATCAATCAAATTAAGATGAATATTTTTTAGACCCAGCTTAATTGTAAATAAACCTGGCTATAAAATTATATCAGAATCTAATGTTGTAACCAATATTGATATTTCTTTGAAGAAAGAAAAAGTGCTGTTTGGCTCTATCTCCATCACTTGCTGTGGTTAGAATGTCCGGCATGTTAATAAAACCTCCTTTCAGTTCACCTTGGATAAAAATGCACTTTAAGAAAGTGACATTTAATCCAAATAATACTGCTGTGCCATACCCAGCTAAATGCCACTGATCATTTCTATCAAAATTAATAAGGGTCACATCCGTCTTAGGATAAAGTATTCCACCGCCTACACCGGCTACTGAGTTTATTTCTAAATGATTATCGTAATATGATAATAGCCTGTCATGCCTTCTCAACTCCATATTGAGATAGTTTAAGCCATTGGTATGCTCAAATAAAAGAAAGTTCTCAGTCAGTTTAAGAGGCTGATGCTCATAAACACCGTCAAATTCAGTTTCAGAACTTGTTATGAACCCATCAATATCCACAGTTTGATTGTTCAGGACTACATACTTCATGTGATCAAATCCGAATGAAATGGAATATTTTGGATTGAGGAAGATGCCTACTCGGAAGTTATACTGAGGTTTTGTTGCTTCTGTGGGATCCACATATTTCCACCCTAATTGCGTCTGACGATCGTGGGACTTGACGTCGCTCAATGTAAAATCATAATCAGCTCCCTTAAAATGAATGTCTGACTTAGTATATGCAGCGCCATTCCAACCCCAACTGATGAAGAACCTGTTTTGTCTAGTCGTGCCGTATTCCTGAGCTTGCGCAATAGCAGGTAATAGAAAGAGTAGTACTAAAAATATATATTGAGTTGATCTCATAAAGCATGTTGAAAATGTGATGCCACTTTAACTATTGGCATTTAAAAGAGTTGCAAAAGTATAAAATTTAATGATTACAGTAAGTTTGGAAATCAAAGAAGTATGGAGTTATTGAGATAAGGGATAATTGTGGGGTAGTAGGGGTGTAAATTGTTCAACCCTTATCAGGGTTTGTGCCAAATTGATTATTAGCCACGAATTTTCACGAATAATTCGTGTTAGATGTGAAGCATCATTAGTGAAATTATCTGCGATGCTGCTGCGCGGTAGTGGCAAAAGAAAGTTAGATTTTGGCGAATACCGAAGCATAAGAAATCAAGTTGAACTAAACTTGATTTATTTAGAAAATTGTTCAACCCACTCCGGGGTTGGGAGCTTGAGCAATCTTCATCCCCGAGTTGCACACGGGGCTATTATTGTTCAACCCCTGCCGGGGTTTTAGGAGTTTTTAGCTACGACCGCATAAGCAAGATTGCAGATAATAAAACGAATTTGTACGAATAATTCGTGTTAGATGCGAAGCATCATTAGTGAAATTAGTGGCAAAAGAAAAATTCGCTTTGGAGGAATGAAGTTCAACCCTTATCAGGATTTCCAGGATTATTGAACTCTAAATAGACCATTGTAATAATTTAATTTATAGCCACGACCGCGTAGCAGCATCGAAGATAATTACACAAATTTTCACGAATTTTCACGAATAATTAGCGTTAGACACGCAGCAGCATCGAAGATAATTTCACGAATTTGTACGAATAATTCGTGTTAGATGCGAAGCATCATTCGTTCAATTATTCGCGATGCTGCGCGGTAGTGGCAAAAGAAAGTTAGATTTTGGCGAATACCGAAGTATAAGAAATCAAGTTGAACTAAACTTGATTTATTTAGAAAATTGTTCAACCCCTGCCGTGGTTTTATAGCAAATGACCATTCATTATGGAATTAATGGTCTGGCTAATAACTCTTTCGGAAATTACTATTTAAAGGAAGAAAGTATATCTCTTAATCTTTCATATTTCGTTCCATCTGCTATCACGGGTAACGTCACCGTCACATAAACTGTCATATCATCTTCACTGACACCACCCGCCATTTCCTGTCTGACATCCTTTTCTGAACCGAATTTGAATATAAAATCCGGAAGGCCTGAATTGCATGTGATGGATATCATACTCACTTTCATAGCCTCTTCCTGAACTTCTTTTAATTCTATATCGCCTATCACTTTTATAGGAAGTAAATACACGAATTCATTTTTCTCTGTTTCTGAAGACATCCATTTCATACAATGAATAACAACTGTATCCCGAACTATTGAAAACTCTACCGCTTCATTATAAGTATCTCCGTCTTGCTTCACAGAAGAAACAAAATTTTTTGATAGCGAGCGTAATTCTGCATTCTGTGCTGAATGTTGGCCAAATGTCATTGCACTTGCCATGCCCAGAAAAAACAAAACAATAATTATTCTCATGTTATTATTTAAAATTAGAAGTTAGAAGATAAAATTAGAAGTCAGAAGTCAGAAGTCAGAAATTAGAAATTAGAAATTAGAATGGCGTTGCGAATTGTATCATGGTTTGTGGTTATCACCCATCATTTATCATTTATCATTTATAATTCTCACATCACCTGATCACCCGATCACTCATTACCCATTACCTATTACTCATCACACATCAAAAATTAGAAGTTAGAAGTCAGAAATTAGAATGGCGTTCCGTATGATTTCATCGTTTGTATTAATCACACATCACATATCGCTTATCCCACATAATTTGTCAATTATAATTCAATCAGGATTAAATCTAATTCTTCTATTTTAGTAAAACCTTTATCAGCGGTAACTAGGGGAATTTCATAAACCAAACCACTTGCAGCAATAATAGCATCAGGAATTTTTATACTATATTTTCTTTTCAACAGGATTGTTTGCTCTTTGATTCTATTGTTCCAATCAATTTGAAAGCAATCATTCAAAAGTGATTTAAGTTTTGTTTCATCTGAGATCGTGATTCCGGGAAAACCTAGTAATTCTAATTCAGAAATAAACGAAACACCAAAATTATATTCTAAAAAGGGCTCTATTATCTTATTCCCTTCGTGAAGGTATATGAGAAAATTCGTATCAGCAATGAAATCAATCTTCATTTTCTCTGGCTAAAATTTGATATTCTAAACCATCAATATTTCTTTTAAGCTTTCCAAAATGCTTGGTTAAGTTACCAGATTTAGTAGACTTCTTCAGTTTTTCACTTAATATTTTTGAAGTACTTTTTACATTTGATTTATCTATTACAATAGTCATTTTGATGTATTTTTACCAAAATTAATAAATTAATTGTCAAGTTTGCACAGAAGCATAGAATGTTTTTGTTCTATTTGATAAACGTAAATTTATTGATCGACGATCTTTGATTTGATGTAATTTTCAAAAATATACACCTTCTGCAATATCCAGCTCACTTAAAGATATTGTAAAATTATTTCCATTAGGAATGAGGTCTAATTTCTTTGAAAGAACCGTTCTTCCAGAAACATTCAAAATCGAATAACTTAGCTCCTTTTCTATTCCACTATTTTGAAATTTCACATTCAAAATACTATTTGTCGGGTTCGGATAAATGGCAGTTATAGCATTCTTATCTATGCCTTGTGTGCTTAATGGCGATTTGTAATTAGCCACCAATGTATCTCTTCCGAACAGCTCAATTTTGGTAGACAGCAATGACGAATCAGCAATAGTTATTTTCGAACCCTTCGATGACCAGTGTGAAAATTCATACGCATCATTGGTTCTTTTAGTTGAAATCAATTGATTCATATTATCATAATAAGTCCCGGACCAAGGTAGTGAGGCGTGGTTCAAGGTATTTAGTTTTATTTCACCTACTTCAGGAGGATCTGTCATTATGGTTAATAAATAAGAATTCTCAGGCTCGTAGCATTCGGCAAGATTGTCCGCCAACTTAGTACATCTTATTTCAATAAAATCTTTCAATCTTTTAAGATTTTTATGCCATTCCGTCATATTCCCACCCCATCTTTCGACGTGTCTGGGCATATCAGGTTCTATATCTGCTATCATCCGATCTAGGGTAGAAATCATGTTATCGCAACTAAATACGGTGTTCATCAGATCGGCATATCTGCTATAATATAGTTGGCGGAAGTCTGCATTTTGATCCAACAATCTCAGCAGTATTTTCTCATGTTTTCCTAAATCAATTCCATTGAAAAAATTGTTGATAAATGTTGCTATCTGATTGATATCACAAGGTTCTGCATAAGGAGAAATATCAGGAACACCACTGTAATTGATGTAGTAATCGAATGTTGCATCATTGTCCCACAGCGTATATCCCCACTTTTTATGTGTCCCTTTTTCGTTCAATCCTCTCCACCAACCTGTATTATAATTTAGCCAATCAGAAGCCACTACATTCAGGTTCATGATGAAATAATCACTTAAACTTACTAGGTCTATTGCCTCTTCAACTTTGACGTAATTTGAATCTATGGCCATATTCTTCTGAAGCACAAAGTTTCTGATCTTTGTCCAATCTGAAAATGCTTTTCCTTCACCATATTCTGCCCAGCTTCCACCCCAGGTAGCGAGATATTGCAGGTCGTATTTGTCTTGCTTATAGTAAAAATCGGTATAATCATGGTCATCTGGTCGCTCCCTTACTGCATACACACCCCAGTATTCTCCGTTGAGAAATACAATACATCTTTGAGGGGTCCTTACATCCAGGCTCATATTTCCTTCTTTTGCGAGTGTATGCACATATTCATCACTTAAGTGCGTACTTCCTTCATGGGCACCATCGTTGATGGCAGGATAATTATCATCGCCTGAAGCACGGAAGATGAATCTCTGGAACTCTTCTCTTTCTGATAGGTCAAAAATAGGTTGGTAAATTGCCGCAGAATAGCCCATTTCATCTCTGGTGATCCAGTCCAAACTTCTTTGGTTCAAGACCCATGAATCCTGTCCATGGCTATTTAGTTCACCATAGCCAATTGATTTCCTGGTTCTAGACTTATCAAAATACTCGATTGAACCGACTGGTCTCAATTCCTTCTCTCCTTCTGCCATATCAGTTAATTTATCTGCGGCAACAGAAAATACCGGAACCGAAAATTCTTCATTAATAAAATAAGTGTTGAACTCACAGAAGCTGTGAAATATAGTCGTGTCATCATCAAAAGCGATAAGTTTAAGGACCGCCGTGGCAGGTATCACAAGGCTATCAGGAAATATTGCTGAATTCTTTGAAGGTGCATAGCCGTTCAGTGTATATCTAACTTTAACATTGGCTGGAAAGCTGTTTAATAATCTTACTACTATTGAATTTTCGAAATAACCGGAACTAACTGTGACCTGAGGTTTGGAAGAAAAGCCTTTGAACTGATAACTGGCTGTGGATTCATTGTTTGCATCCGGAGTGGCTATAGTGCTGTATACCCAATCACTTCCCCCATCCACGGACCTGCAAACACTTTGCTCCAATTGGGTGATGGGCAGTTTTATTTTGTCAACAATGGATTTGTCAGGTTTAGACAGGATGACATAATCTTTTGTTCTGTTTGATTCAATTTGAAATCTGTGTGCACCTTCCATTTTTAAATTCGTCTCTGCCGGATGCGAATACGACCAGGTAGTCATGTGCTGCAATTTTGACACCTGTGGGAAAGGACCATTTTGTCGGTTTGGCGTCATTATCGGAGAGGTACCAACCTTCCAGATTCACTTCAGAATCGCTTGTATTGTATAGTTCTATCCAGTCCTCCGCTTTGGTATAATTGTCAATGTAGCTTGCCAGATTGGAGGCGGAGAACTCGTTGACCACGACCTGAGCCTTGAGCATGGAAAAATGTAAAAGAAGAAAAAGGCATGTAAATCTGACTATCATCGAATGTTATTTAAAAATTTCGATAAATATAGTATTTTTTGGTTTGAAGATTGAAGATTGTTTGGAGTTTGGGGTTTGGGGTTTGGAGTTTGTGATGTTTGGAGTTTGATGTTTGATATAAAATTTTAAACTAACGCATATAAATGTGCACCATATAACTTGCCGCCAGCTTTAGCTGACGGATCTCTAGAAAAGTGAGTGGATTTTATCCCCCCTTGGGGGGGGGGGGGGCAAAATTGGAGCAACCTAATGTTAGTCTATCCATTATTAATTTTTCCCTGTCATATTTTTGATTTATATAATCCTGAGCTTTCAGAGAAATTAATGAAATGAAAAATGTAAAAGCAATTAAGTTGAATTTCATAATTGTGAATGTATTGATATGGCAATAATTACAAACCATCAAACAATTACTCTTTGAAAATTGGCGCTTAACATTCAATAAGATAAGAAGTATTTTATCATTGCGCCACACAACTTGTAGCCAGCTTTAGTTGACTGATCACAGATGGAATAATATTGTATTCAATTATTTCAGAATAATTCATTTCTAAAAAATAATTAAACTACTTTTTCCTTTTTAGTAGAATCCAGAACAATTGCCGCAGCAAACAAAAGCAGAACAACTCCCATCAAAAACCATGGTGATAAATTAACATGCATACCTAATATAGTTTCCCCATCATTGGATATCAATAAGAATATTCCTATTAGGAACATAGTGACTTTGGCTGCGTTTCTTAATGTTATTAGTTTGGTATAATTTTTCATCATCTAATAAATTTTAACTTAAGAAAATTTAATACGAAAGCTAAGTTAAAAAAAATAATTAATTTTTTGCATTTTACAACTACAATAAATCGTTCACCGCCCCCCATCTTCACCATCGTCGCATGATTCCTTGTAGTAGCTTCTACCTTCAGGACTTTTTCGATCATATTGTTGGAGAATTTAGAATCACTGTATTTTGTATTGACCAGGATGTAGATGATATTTTCATGAACGGTGTAGAAGTCGATGTCATTGGCGAGTGCCAGGAGTTTTTCGACATTTTCGGCAGAAGGTTTTTCTGAAAGTAAGGTATAATATAGCCTGGCTTCTTCCGGTTTTTCAGATAGATATGGATTGGATTTCAGATATTCATTGATCAAGGAAGTAGGCCAGACGAGCACCGGTACGACGAAATTAAAGGTATCGAGAATGCCTTTTTTGATCTTAGCCTGCAACTTTCCCTCCTCTTTTTCCTTACTTTTGAAGAATATATTTCCACTCTGGATGTAGGTCTGCACTTCCTCAAATCCCAGATCTTCCATCATCGCCTTCAATTCGACCATCTTGATCGACTTCTGTCCTGCGACATTGATACCTCTTAGAAATGCTGCAAATGACTGCATCCTATTTTTTTGTAAATTTATTCATCGCTTCAGTAATTCCTATCGTTCCGAATGCAAAAACACCTGCTGCTGCATGTTTGATGATGTCAGGAAGCGTTTCCTGCTCTTTTTTATCCCATTTACCCAGGACGTAATCCACTTGACGACCTCGGGAAAAATTGTCTCCGATACCGACACGCATGCGGGCATAAACATGATTGCCAAAGGTTTCATTGATATGTTTTAGACCATTGTGTCCGCCATCAGAACCATTAGGACGGATGCGCACACTGCCAAATTTAATATTCAGGTCATCCGTCACTACGAGCAAACTTTCCTGCTTGAGTGACAATTTTTGCAACCAATATCGCACCGCCTTGCCACTGAGATTCATGTAAGTGGATGGCTTGAGTAAATAAAATGTTCTTCCTTTATGCTTGACGATGGCGACATCACCCAGATGCTCATGTTTGAAAGCAACTCCCGCCTCTGCAGCCATATAATCCAACACTTCAAAACCGACATTGTGACGTGTACCATCATAATCAGCGCCCATATTGCCGAGTCCGGCGATCAGATATTTCATTTCGGCTTCCCCTTCTTTTTCCTTTTTTCTGAATAGATCAAATAATCCCATAATGGCTGCAAAAATAGGTGAGTACTTGGAAATAATGACATTGAAATATATGTTTTTTATCATTTACAAATATCTTGTTATATGTTTGTGGTGTTTTTATGAGCGATCAGAAGGACTTTTTATTGGTTGGAATCGTATGTTTTCAAGTAAAAAGTGAATTATCAAATGCGCTAATCACCAATGTCAGCAGCGAAAATGTGGCAAGATTGAAAGTGACATTGGCACCATTTTTCATTATTTCTAAAGGTACAAACCAAGATGGGTCAAAAATTATTAATCGTAGAGTCCCCCGCCAAAGCAAAAACAATTGAAAAATTTCTGGGGAAAGATTTTGTCGTAAAATCCAGTTTCGGTCACGTTCGTGATCTGGACAAAGGCAACAATGGTATAGATATACAGAACAACTTCAAGCCAAACTATGTCGTCACTCCCGACAAAGCCCGCGTAGTCAAAGACCTCAAAGACACTATGAAGAAGTCGGATGAAGTCTGGCTCGCTACGGATGAGGATCGCGAAGGGGAGGCAATTAGCTGGCACCTTTGCGAAGTTCTAGGACTAGATCCACGCACTACAAAACGCATCGTGTTCCGCGAGATCACCAAGAGCGCAATACAAAGTGCAGTGGCATCTCCCAGAAATCTGGATCTGGATCTCGTCAATGCCCAGCAAGCTAGAAGAGTTTTGGATAGACTCGTAGGATTCGAACTTTCAGAAGTATTGTGGCGTAAGATCAAGGCATCCTTGTCGGCAGGAAGAGTTCAGTCAGTGGCTGTGCGACTAGTGGTGGACAGAGAAAGAGAGATCACAAAATTCAATGTAGAGAATTTTTTCAAGGTCAAAGCTTCCTTCCCTGTGGAAATGGGCAATGAGAAAAAGACCTTACTTATCGCTGAATCTGACAAAAGATTCGCAGTAGAAAGTGACGCACAGGCATTTTTAGAGAAATGTATCGGCACCACTTATAAAGTACACAACATCACCGTCAAGCCTGGTAGCAGAAAACCAGCTCCACCATTCACCACTTCTACGCTCCAGCAGGAAGCCAGTCGAAAGATGGGTTTTGGTGTAAAACGCACGATGATCGCGGCGCAAAGACTTTACGAGGCAGGTCTTATTACTTACATGAGAACGGATTCGACCAATTTGAGTGAGACTGCATTGTCAGAAATCGCACAAAACATTGAACAGACATTCGGCGCAAAATATGTAGAGACTAGAAGATACAAAACGAAGAATGATTCTGCACAGGAAGCGCACGAAGCCATCAGACCTTCGTATATAGAAAATAAATCCATCCACAACCAGGACAAGGATCAGGAGAAACTGTACGAACTGATCTGGAAGAGAACGATCGCTTCACAAATGGCAAATGCTATTCTTGAAAAAACAGATATTGACATTGCCATCGCAGCTCATCCCGGACAATTCCTTAGGGCATCCGGTGAAGTAGTTAAATTCGACGGATTCTTGAGAGTATATTTCGAATCTGTGGATGATGAAGAAGATGATACACTAGATACTTTGCTGCCACCTGTGACTGTCGGCCAACCTCTCAAGTTGAACGAGATGACTGCTACACAAAGATTTACAAAACCTGCTGCAAGATATACGGAGGCAAGTTTGGTGAAGAAAATGGAAGAATTGGGCATCGGTCGACCATCAACTTATGCACCAACTATCTCTAAGATCATGGAGGAGAATAGGGGTTATGTAGTAAAGGAATCCAGAGATGGCGTAAAACGAAATTATAAATTACTCACACTGAAAGCTGATAAGATCACTGGTGAAGTAATGTCAGAAAATACCGGAGCAAGTAAGAATCATTTATTTCCTACGGATATGGGTATGCTCGTGACAGACTTTCTGAATGAGCATTTCGACAAGGTGATGGATTATCATTTTACTGCGGAGATCGAAAAAGAATTTGACATCATCGCAGATGGGAATCTCGAATGGACGAAAATGATCAGTAGTTTCTATAATCCATTTCATCAGACTGTTGAAGAAACCAAAGAAAATGCTGCAAGGGCAAGCGGAGAGCGTGTTCTGGGCATAGACCCTGCATCAGGCAGATCTATTCTTGTTAGACTGAGCAGATATGGTAAGCCTATCGTTCAGATCGGAAAAATAGAGGAATTAGGGGAAGATGAAAAACCCCAATATGCCAACCTTAAGCCAGGGCAGTCTTTGGAAACCATTGAATTGGAAGAGGCATTCGCATTATTTGCATTGCCTATGGATTTGGGAGAATATGAAGGTCTTGCTGTTTCAGTCAATATCGGAAGATTCGGTCCCTATGTGAAATTTGGTGATGCTTTTGTGAGCTTGCCGAAAGGAGAAGATGCTTATAGCGTAGATCTGGATCGAGCCATTGAAGTTATTGAAGCTAAAAGAAAGTCTGAAGCAGCTGTAGGAATGTTTGAAGGAAAAGGCATCACAAAAGGAACAGGAAGATTCGGACCATTCATAAAGTGGAATGACCTGTATATCAACGTTCCTCGTAGATATAATCTGGAAACAATTAGTCAGGCAGAAATGGAAGAATTGATCGAAATGAAGGTCAATAAAGAAGCCAACAGATACATCAGACAGTGGGAAAGTGAGAAAATATCCATCGAGAATGGCCGTTGGGGTCCGTTCATAAAATTTGGCAAAAAAATGCTGAAGTTGGGTAAAAATAAAGATGGACAAAACTTTACTGATGACCAATTGGCAAATATCTCTCTTGAGGAAGTAATGGCCATCATCGAAACTCAGGAACCTGGCGCATTTGCAAAAAAAGCAAAAGCTCCTGCAAAGAAAGCTCCGATAAAGAAAGCACCTGCTAAAAAGGCACCGATAAAAAAATAATCATGCAGGCTATCATTCTAGCTGCAGGTTTTGGGACTCGTCTCAGGCCATTGACAGATCATACACCAAAGGCATTGGTCAAATGTGCCGGCAAATGTATGATCGATCATGCCATAGCCTACCTTGAATCTTACGGTTTCGATAGGATCATCATCAATGTGCATCATTTTGGAGAGCAGATCATTGAACATATTAACAATCATCATTACAAGGCTGAAATTCTAATTTCGGACGAAAGGGCAGAACTAAAAGACACCGGTGGAGCGCTTGTAGCTGCTTTGCCATTGATGAATGAGGAAGACAGCATTTTAATCTTCAACACGGATGTGATAACGGATCTCGATCTTCAGGAACTTGCTTCAGCACACGAATCTTCAGACAGTTCAGCGACATTAATCGTACAGGAGCGGGAAAGCACCAGAAAACTTGTTTTTAATGCGGAAAACCATCTTAATGGTTGGTATAATTATAAGACAGAAGAAAGTATTGGCGACATAGAAAACGCACCAAACTCCTCTTTTTTCGCATTCAGTGGAATTCATATGATCGACAGGTCATTGGTGGAGAGATTCGCTGAAATGTATGGTGACAAACCTTTTCCAATGATACCTGCTTATTTGTCCTGTATAAATGAGGTCAATATTCAGGCTTATAAAGCGGGAAAGGATACGGTGTGGTTGGAGACGGGGAGTCAGGAGCGGTTGAAGGATGCAGAAGAGTGGGTGAAGAATGGTAGATGTTAATTTTATAGATATTAGATGGGTGTTTCGTAAAAAACTGTATTTATATCTTTTTAAGAAAATTAGAAATTAGTTAACCTGGAATTCTTTGCTTCCAAAATCAAAATAGATAACTTGATGAAAATGGAACGGAGATGACA
This sequence comes from Candidatus Brachybacter algidus, assembly GCA_016711705.1. Classification (GTDB taxonomy): domain Bacteria; phylum Bacteroidota; class Bacteroidia; order Chitinophagales; family Saprospiraceae; genus Parvibacillus; species Parvibacillus algidus. Next base: position 309,538 of record JADJSK010000002.1, read on the forward strand.
CTAATTTTTATAATAGATTAAAACTCCTTATATTTTAGCCACTACCGCGAATCAGCATCGCAGATAATTTCACTAATTTTCACGAATAAATTCGTGTTAGATGCAAAGCATCATTCGTGCAATTAGTGGCTAATAATTCTTTTTAGGGCGAATGCTCAAATGAGAGTATAAAGTTTAAATCTAAACAACTTATGTCAAATACTCGGACTGTAAAAATTTATTTTTAGTTATATAGAAGTCCTCTCCAAATCAAAAAGATAACTTGGAAAAGGACCTTTATAGATTAAAACACATTTAGCCCTACCGCGAAAACCGCAGATCACAATAATTCGTGTTAGATGCAAACTCGTGCAATTAGTGGCCAATAATTTTTTTTGGGGGGCCGCCCCCAAGAGAGCATAAAAATTTATCTAACCGAATTTTTTAGTTATATAGAAGAATGAGTTCTTTCTTAACTAAATTACCCATTAACCATTACCCATTACCCATTACCCATTACCCATTACCCATTACCCATTACCCATTACCCATTACCCATTATAAAATTTCTAAATCAGCTCCGTAAATTCAGTGTACAAATTCCTGCTACTCCACCTTCTTCAAATCCTTTTCTACAATCGGCCATTTTAAGATCGCAGATTCTTTTTTAGCATGAAATTCTGCGCTTTTAGTTTTACCGGCCTCTGCAGCGGCATCAATTAGTTCGCCAGCTTTGGTTTGTGTCTCTCCTTGAATTTCTCTACTTAAATCTGTATAAATTTTACGTTCGTCTTTTTTGTGCTCTTCTTCATGAGCATTCAGACTGGCATATACTTTATCCCATGCTGCAATGATCCGAGTTTTATAATCCTTTTCTTTTTCATCTTTTTCTCCAGCGATCGAGGCTTTGATTGTGGAGTATTCTGTCCATCGTGGCATAGTTTTGACTATCTTGACGGTGAATGTCGTTGAAACAGTCTTTTTATCAGCGTTTTCAACAAAGTTGATGTTGGCAGGAACAACAGGCAGAATACCTCCAGATTCTGTCTTATTCGACAGCTGAGCCACTATCTCATCGTATGTGCCACTATAATCAATAAATTTATTGTCGTCAATTACGGTGATTATTCCACCTTTAACTTTTGGGCTTTCATCTTTGGGTTCTTCCTTTGTTTCTGGTTCATCTCTTTGAATAGGTTTTGTGCTATCGGCTTTTAATTGAAAGGGTGGTGAGTGAAAGCGGTTATTTTCCTTTTTATTGCTCTCATCCGCACTTCCACCGGAATCCATTATATGGTCTCCAAGACCAGGAAGCAGGTCGCTTTTCTTTTCTGATTCCCCTTCTGCCTTTTTTTGGATTGGTTGAGTGGTTACATTTGTGATCAAATTAAACACAGCAGCTTTTCTCTGCACGGTGACATTATTCTCTTGAACAAGATCATTTGAGGCATTGTCATAAGCTGCATTTATAACTGATTTTTCAGAATGGTCCGCTTCCTTAATGTAACTCATGATTTAAATTGTGTCCACATATTCAACAGATTTCTATGATGACTTTTGAATAGAATTTTCGGATAATATTTTAGTTCTATCTCTGCACTTCTCAAGAACATTTTGTGTTAATATCACCATTATTCACATTATATTGAGTGTCTCAATTATTGAGGATGTTACCGGGTAACTTCATCCTAATTTCAATACATAGAGGATGTATTTTACTTGAAAAGCGTTGGTTAAACGCAAAAAAAATCCAAACACACAGACTTGTATGTTTGGATATGTAATTTTTCTATGAAGTAATGCTATACGGGTTCCTTCACTAACAACTGAAATCCATTTCCATGAATGTTCACGATCTCGATGTTTTCATCTTTTTTAAGATATTTTCTTAGTTTAGTGACAAATACATCCATACTGCGCGCAGTGAAATAATTGTCCTCACCCCATATCTTGGTTAATGCATCTGATCGCTGAAGTACAAAATTTTGTTTTTGACAGAACATTTTTAACAACATTGCTTCCTTTGGAGAGAGTTTCTCCTCATCGCCTATTTCTGGTGTATAAGTAAGAATGCGCAATGGAAAATTGAATTCATATTTTCCAATTGTATAATCTGTAATTTCGTCGGCGACATCCACTTTGGGTGCACTTCTTTTTAATAGGGCTTGTATTCTTAGCAATAATTCTTCAGAAGAAAAAGGCTTTGTCATATAATCATCTGCTCCAACTTTGAAACCCTGGATGATGTCTTCTTTCATGTTTTTAGCAGTGAGAAAGATGATGGGCAGTTCCTTATCCTTTTCCCTAATTTCCTTTGCTAATGTCAACCCGTCTTTTCTGGGCATCATGACATCAAATATACCAAGATCATACTTCGCTTTACGATAATATTCCATGCCAGAGACACCATCCTTGGCTAGTTCTACCTCATAGTCATTCATCTCCAGATAACTTTTTAATACATCCCCAAAATTCTGATCATCCTCAACTAATAATATCCTTTGTGCACTTGAACCCATTCTTCTAAATTTTAACTTTTGTTAAGAGTATTTACATTTAACGTATTTTAATCGTCGTTTTGTTGCTTGTAAGGAAAAGAAAGTGTAAAAGTACTTCCTTTGCCTAGTTCTGTCTTGACATCTACACTTCCTTTATGAGCTGCCATCATGGCCTTTACATAACTTAAACCTAATCCGAAACCCTTGACGTCATGCAGGTTTCCGCTGGTTGCCCTATAAAATTTATCAAATATATGTTTTTTCTGATCTTTAGACATTCCAATACCTTTATCTGATACAATAATATCTATACCTTCAGCAGTATTTTTAGTAGTTACGGTAAGTTCCGGATACTCAGGAGAGTATTTATTAGCATTGTCAAGTAGATTATGAACCATACTTGATATATGAGTGACGTCGCCTTGAATTACGTCTGGATCTGCTTCATAGAAGGTTTCAATGTAACCATTTTTCTGTTCTACCTGAAGGTTTATATGCTCCACAGCTGTTTTTATGATATCATGGAGGTGTAGATCAGAAATATTTAATTTCAGTTTCTGACGATCGATCAGTGCCATCTGCAAAACCTTCTCCACTTGATTCAGCATTCTATTGTTCTCCTGTTTTATAATTCCCAGGAAGCGCATGATCTTATCCGGGTTCGATATGATATTGACATTCTTTATACTATCTGTGGCTAGCGAAATAGTGGCGATGGGTGTTTTAAATTCATGGGTCATATTATTGATGAAATCAGTCTTCATATTGGACAATTTCTTTTGTCTCAATATCTCATAAATAGTAAATATAAAAGTGAAAAGAATGATTGCTGTGAATATTGCCGAACTGATAATGATCCACCAAATCGGTTCAAAGTAAGACCTATTTGGAAAATAGATCATGAGCAGCCCATGTTCCAGACTTCCGCTATCGTTGAATATCGAAACTTTAAAATTAGTGTTAAATAAGCCCTTGTCCATTGAGCTGTGATATACGTTTTTATTGAAGCTTTCTACTGCATAATAACCGTTTAGAATAACAAAACTCTTAGCTGTCAGTGAATAGACGCCGTATGTAAATTCATCCTTAATGTCCTTATCGGCAAGACCGACCTTTATAAAGTTGTTTAGTTGATTTACTTTAATTCGTTCTGCAAGGCTAGTCTCATTGAACATACGACGAAGACTTTCATATTCAAATTCATCGGCCATAGTCTGACTGCTGGATTTAGACCCAAATGTCTGCTGGTAAATCCTAAATCTTTCTGCATTCCTTAATTGATCGGCCACTTTATTGAGCACATCGAATACATCTGTTTTGAATTTATCTTCAGAAGTTTTGATGGCACTGGCTATCCAATAATATTGAATGGCACCTAGCCCTATGAGTGCAATACTCATAAGGGTGATCAATAACCATATCATCCGTCTGCTCATGGAGTAAAAGTATAAAAATTAAATTGGCAAGGCATTATTTCTATATAACCGGCAACGACTTTATCCAAACTAAATATTTAAACGAATTAGCAAGTAAAGGTTTAATTTTTAAATGATAATGTTTTCTTAAAATAAATCACCTCATTTTAGACATCATAATATTAGCAATTTTTAGGTGACTCAAGTTTCGGTAGGCAAATTTTTAACTTTGAAAATTAAATTAAAAAATTAAAAAAATTTTGGGGGGGGGTAGCCGGCCCCCCCGGGGGGGGGGGGGGGGGGGGCGGGGGCGGGGGGGGGGGGGGGGGGGGGTAGATTTTATTGCTTCCATCAATAACTGAATTTTCTTTTAACCCTAAAGTAAGAAAAAATATGAATCAATTAACTAAACTCCATCTAACATCTAACACCAGCCTTCTGCCTTTGTTTCTTAACTGCCGAAAGTTGAGTTAGTTGATAAAGGATAGTCAGAAACTTTAGTTAGCAATTACTTTATTTAATTAAAACAAAGTAAACTAACAGATGTTCGTTAAATATTATATTTAACTATATTTGCAAAAAAATCATAAACGTGAGTTATCAATTTTATCCATTGACAGTAGATTATCTTCATAAAGAAACGGAGGATAGCGTCATAATTGGATTTAACACAAATGGAGCAGCTAATTTTAAATTCGTCGCGGGTCAAAATATTACCATTAAATTATTTCATGAAGGGGAAGAGCTACGTCGGACTTATTCCATATGTACGAGCCCTTCAGAAGGACGACTTCAGATAGGAGTGCGGGCCATTAAGGATGGTATTTTTTCACATTTTGCACTCAATAAGTTAAAAGTGGGAGATGTGCTTGAAGTAATGCCGCCCATTGGCAATTTTGTTGTCAATAATAAAGAGGCTGCATCCGGTCAGTTTGTTTTTTTTGCCACAGGAAGTGGTATTACACCTGTTATTTCTATGATAAAGGAAAAGCTTGAAAGTGACCCGAATGCTCAATGTTTATTGTTCTACAGCAATAAGAACATTGGTTCTATGATGTTCAGAGATGAGTTAGATGGTTTGAAAAATAAAAATCTAACAAGGTTCCAGGTAGTTAATATTTTCAGCAGAGAGCAACTAGACAATGAGCTGTTCTACGGAAGAATGTCTTCCCAGAAATGTAATTCATTGATCGACCAGTTCATTAATGAACCAAAGTTGGCACAATATTTTATTTGTGGACCTGAAGATCTTACCTTGGTAATTAAAGACCTATTACTACAGACTTACGGTATACCTGCACCACAAGTTCATTTTGAATTGTTCCATACCGGAGCCATCAAGGCAGTTGAACAGGCAACTGTTTCGACTACAGGACTAGCTAAAGTGACAGTTCGTCTGGATGGGAAGGAGACCACATTCGATCTGGCATATGATAAGCAAAGCATATTGGATGCGGGTATAAAAAATGGCCTTGATCTTCCATATGCTTGTAAGGGTGGCGTATGCAGTACGTGTAAAGCGCATTTGGGAAGAGGAAAAGTGCATATGGACCTAAACTATTCATTGGAGGAGGACGAATTGCAGGATGGATTTATATTGACTTGTCAATCACATCCAAGAGAAGATGAGCTGTTTGTTGATTACGATTATTGATGTCAGTGGTCAGTGGTCAGTGGTCAGTGGTCAGAAACTAGAAATAAAGTGTAAAGGATGCTAAAATTAAAATTTAAGACAGGAACTTTTCAAAAGAAAAATAACTAAGCCTAAAGCTTAAACCCAACCAAATGAACCGAAGAGACCACATACTTTCAGAGGCAGCCAAGATCATCAAAGCTCATGGTTATGCCGGAGCAACGATGCGAGATATAGCTGAGGCTGTTGGCGTGGAGGTTAGCAGCCTATACAACCATATTTCTTCCAAACAGGAAATTCTTTCATCTATTTGTTTCTCTATTGGGCAGGAATATATTGAAGGGTTGACAATCCTATTGAACAATAAACTTTCTTACAAGAAGCAACTCAAAGGCATCATTCATCTGCATGTTGATTTGGCAGCTAAGCATCAGGCGAGTATGCAGGTATTTGAGGAAGAGTGGAAGCACTTGAAAGATGGGGAGATGGAGCACTTTAAAGAAATGCGCCAAAATTATGAAAATAAATTATTAGTCTTCTTTCAACAAGGTATTGAATCGCGCAAGTTCAAGTCCATTGATCAGAAAGTATTATTGTACCACTTTCTATCCTCATTAAAATGGTTGAATTTCTATTTTAAAGAAAATAAAACATTGGATATTGATCTATTAAAAAAGCAAGTCAATCAGTTGATATGCAATGGATTAATACTATAAACTATTAATGCCGAACAACTGTTAGTTAATAATAATTTTAAATCGAAGCATCATGAATGAATTAGAGATTAAATTTGAAGCACGCATAGCAAAGGACGAGAAGATTGAGCCTAATGATTATATGCCGGATCAGTATCGGAAGACTTTAATTCGACAGATTGCACAACATGCGCATTCAGAATTGGTGGGAATGTTGCCTGAGGGAAATTGGATTACGCGCGCACCATCACTGAAAAGAAAAGCTATTTTACTTGCCAAAGTACAGGATGAAGCGGGTCACGGACTTTATCTTTATAGTGCTTGCGAAACGCTGGGCGTGGAGCGGGATGATTTATTCGAGCAATTACATGACGGCAGAGCTAAATATTCAAGTATTTTTAATTACCCTACACTTACCTGGGCGGACATGGGCGCAGTTGGTTGGTTGGTAGATGGAGCTGCTATCATGAATCAAGTGCCTCTTTGCAGAGCATCTTATGGCCCTTATGCCAGAGCGATGGTGCGCGTCTGCAAGGAAGAATCCTTTCATCAGCGTCAAGGCTTTGAAATAATGCTTACACTATCCAAGGGTTCTGCTGAACAAAAAGCTATGGCTCAAGATGCGCTGAACAGATGGTGGTGGCCATCTCTTATGATGTTTGGCCCGGAAGATAAGGACTCTACACATACAGAACAAAGTATGCGTTGGAAGATTAAACGATTTAGTAACGATGAACTTCGTCAACGTTTCGTAGACATGACAAAACCACAGGCTGATCTTTTAGGTTTGACAATTCCTGATCCAGATCTGAAGTGGAACGAAGAAAAACAAGGTTACGATTTTGGAGAGATAGACTGGGAAGAATTCTGGCAAGTCGTCAAAGGCAACGGTCCATGTAATGAAGAGCGTGTAGAGGCAAGGAGAAAGGCATGGGATGACGGACAGTGGGTGAGGGAAGCTGCGATGGCGCACGCTGTTAAAATGAATAATTTACATTTTACAATGAATAATGAATAATGAACAATGAATAATATTGCGAAGAATGGAAATTGTAAAGTAATTTGTTCTAAATTTCGCAGAAATAAATATTAAAAAAAAATAATATAAATAATAAAACTCAAATACCCATGAAAGAGAATATTTTAATTGAGAAATCATATAATTTTTCTAAGGAAATAATAATGGTTTACAAAATTCTTACAACTGACAAAAAGGAATATGTCCTAAGTAGACAATTGCTAAAGAGTGGCACTTCTATTGGAGCTCTAATTAGAGAGGGGCAATATGGTCAGTCAAAACCTGATTTCATAAATAAGTTTTCGATTGCTTTAAAGGAGGCAAATGAAACAGAATATTGGTTGATGTTAATGAAAGATACAGACTATGTCTCACCGCAATTATTTGAAAAATTAATTATACCATGTCAGGAATTATTAAAATTACTAACAGCAAGCATCAATACAGCAAAAGCAAACTTAAATAGAAAATAAAATAGCAATCAATGCCGAAATTATCAATATTCTACAAACCCAATTATTCATTATTCATTATTCATTATTCATTCCTTACAATATGAGTACGTGGCCATTATACGAAGTCTTCATCCGAAGTAAAAACGGATTACAACACAAACACGTGGGAAGTCTCCATGCACCAGACGCATCAACTGCAATAGAAAATGCAAGAGATGTATACACGAGGCGAATGGAAGGAAATAGCATTTGGGTGGTGCCGTCCAAAGAAATTGTCGCTTCTGATCCGGAACAAAATGAAGAGTTTTTTGAGCCGGCAGAAAGTAAGATTTATCGACATCCGACATTTTATGATTTGCCGGATGAAGTGAAGCATATGTAGTCTTTAAAGAGCAAAGTATTATAGCAGATAGTAAAATAGTTCTAGAAGATATCTTTTTCTAACTTCTAACTTCTAACTTCTGACTTCTGACCACTGACCACTGACCACTGACCACTGACCACTGACCACTGACCACTGACCACTGACCACTAATTTCTAATTTCTAATTTCTAATTTTCTATGATAGCAAATGAAAGTCCGCTCTTCCAATATCTAATCCAATTGGGAGATGATGCCTTGATATTAAGCCATCGCCTTTCCGAATGGTGTGGTCATGGACCTGTGTTAGAACAGGATATTGCATTGACCAATATTGCTTTAGATATATTGGGACAATCACGACTTTGGTATCAGTATGCTGCAGAACAAACAACTGCTGAACTCGATGAAGACAAGTTGGCTTATCTTCGAAGTGATACTGAATACAGAAATGTCATCCTTGTAGAACAACCAAACGGAGATTGGGGGCAGACAGTGGCAAGGCAATTTTTACATGATAATTTTAAATTACTTTTATTTAAAGAACTAGCTAAAAGTAGTCAGCCTGTGGTTGCAGAGATTGCACACAAATGTCAAATTGAAACTACCTACCATGTAAAATGGGCAAATGAATGGCTCGTCAGATTGGGCGATGGTACAGTAGAAAGTAACAAAAGAGTGCAGCAAGGATTGAATAAAATGTGGCGTTTTCATCTAGAACTAATACAACCAAGCGGAGTTGATCTGGAAATGCATGGCATGGGAATCGCTCCGGACCTTAATGAACTTAAAGGTCAATATGCATTTATTTTGGAGCAAATAATTAAAAGAGCAAACCTCCAAATTCCAAAAAGCCAGAATGTCATTACCGGAGGAAAAAAGGGAATCCACAGCGAACATCTTGGTTTTATTCTTGCGGAAATGCAACACTTACAGAGGTCTTATCCCGGTCAAAACTGGTAATTATGCATTCAATAAAGCTCTCTGAAAAGGAATATATTTTAAATCTATTACATGAAGTAAAAGATCCTGAAATTCCTGTGTTAAGCATAGTGGACCTAGGAATTGTGGAAAAAATTGAAATAAAACAGGACAAAATATACATTGGTTTATTACCTACATATAATGGTTGCCCGGCGATGGACATCATCCAATTATTAGTCAGAGAGAAATTATACGATGCTGGTTACAGAGAAATTAAATTGGAATTATTACGTCAACCACATTGGAGCACAGACAGGATAAGTCAGCAAGGCATGGATGCCATCCTGGCTTATGGGATGGCAGCACCTGATATCTCAACCAGAATATCTGAATTAATCGACGGAGTTAGTCATTTGTCTTGTCCTAGATGCGGTTCAAAAAATACTTCCTTAATTTCAGCTTTTGGATCCACTCCCTGCAAGGCGATGATGCGTTGTGATGACTGCAAGGAACCATTTGAGTACTTTAAATGCAATGGATTTAGGTGATAGGGTGATAGGGTGATAGGGTGATAGGGTGATAGGGTGATAGGGTGAGAAGATTAAAAGAACGCTCATATTTAAAATTTACCATTCACAATTTATCATCGAACAGCTTTCGCAATTCGCTGGATGGAAACGACCTTTCACGCCTCTCTATACCTGTGAAATTTTGGAATACAAGGAACTGTACTTATAATTCTAGACTTTTAATTACTGATTACTGATTACTGATTACTGATTACTGATTACTGATTATTACTGATTACTGACCACTGACCACTGACCACTGACCACTGACCACTGATCACTGATACTGCACATACATCGGCTTAGGCCACAAGGTCAGCACTTCTTCAGGTGTCAACAGTTTCTTTCCGTATTTTGTATCATTATTATAGAATAATTTGAATCCTGTGTATTGAACAGGTTCTTTTTGAATATAAGCTCTATATGAGTGAAATTTCAGTTCTTTAGCACCCCAGCCATCCATGTCCATGACAACTTGTACATAAGGTGTCCTTTTTATTTTTTCAGCATTGGACACCATAAGTGATTTGAATCTATGGATGATAAGTACCTTTGGAGGTAAATTTAATCTTTTGACTTTTTCTTCAAGAAAATCTATTGCAACATTAATATCAGCGGCATCCATTCTTCCCATAATTGTTCCTGGTACCTTTTTAGTATGCATGGCGAATTCAGGATCCAAGCCAAGATGCACTGACGGCAAGCTTAACAAACTGTCCCAGGGTACAAGTTCTCTTGCTACGCTGCTATGGCCGATCTGCAGATCCAGAAAAGTCAATCCGTCAATTGAATCAGCCATATTTTTAACTTTAAATACCATATCCTTACTCATGCGCAATCTGTACATCTTATCTCGTCCTGGCAGCCTTTGAGCAGTGGTAACTATCACATGTAAAGCGGGCACTAGGGGAGTTAATGGATCGGCTGCTTCCCAATTTTTCAACTCTTTTTTAAGTTGGGCGATCATTTCTTTCTCAGGCAATTCACCTAAAATACCCATGCGTTTACTGAATAGATTTCCGTAAAAAGCGATGATTCGATTTCGTGGTAAAATGGCACCGGGTAATACTTCAGGCATAGAAGTCCAAGCGCTGTCATATCGATATCTACGCATTAAGGAATCTATTGAAACACCAGAAGGATCTTCGGATTCTCCTTTACTTATTTGTGGCGAGGTATCTTTTCCGGCGACAACTGTTGAATCAGTAATGGTCGACGCATTTGCATTGGCATCATCCATTTTACATTGTGTAAAACTGAAGATTGCAAAAACTAAAGCATAAATCCAGATCTTATTTTTCATTCTGTAAGATCAAAAAATATTCTGAGATCATAAAAAATATTTTAACCAATTATGTTAGGCTGTCCTCTTAAAAGAAATATCATCCTTATTTCCAATATATAATAACAAATATTATCCTAATATTTAACTTCTAATATTTGACTTCTAATTTCTAATTTCTGACTTCTAATTTCTAATTTCAGAATTCTGCCTTCAGATTGAGTACTTACCAAACTTTTCAAGTTCATTTATAACTCCTGAATTTTTAATTAATAAAAAAGGGCAGCTGATTAGGCTGCCCAAATAAGTGTGTATAAAAGCTTAATATAAAATGTGGTACTAATATTCTTGTAACTTGTACAAGGACATTAATTAAATATGGGATTATTTATATTCTATTCAATGAATGTTTAGTTATTTTGATTAATTGCTACTTTTAGACAACACTTTATATTATTAGTCACATATTGGATCAAATTATTTTAGAACTATGAAGAAGAAACGAACTTTACTCATAATCTGATTTAACTCTTTATTACTTTACAAAAGTTTTTTAGTTTATTAATGCATTGGTAATCAATAATATAAATATTTAATAATTTGTAAATAAAATTATTTAAAACAATGTTTGTCATATAGTTAGCTCGGTTTCTAAATTTCTATCAGTAATTTCATTTGCTATTCTCAATCATCGAAGTCTCATTCTGACTTCTAATTTCTAATTTCTGCCTTTGATTGATTAATTGCAATACTTTTAGAGTTTATTCATAACGCCGTAACTTCAGTTACTTTATTAACCTTACTTTTCATGATACTATTGAATCCTAATTGTCTGCCCAATCTTTATACCTTCATCCCCAAGATTGTTTATAGTTTTTATTGAATCAACTGAAGTATTGTATTTTTTTGAAAGATTGTAGAGTGTGTCTCCTTTCTCTATTTGATGGTATTGGAAAGCATTGCTATTTTTAGAAGTTGGATTTCCATCAGCGATAGTCACTGTCACTTCTCTATTTGGTGTATGGGTCACACTAGGTTGAGCCTTTCCTGCTGAGTTATGATCTTCATCCTGCTTTATTGGCTTGCTCGGCTGCTTTGGAAGGATTGTTTTTTTCTCTTTACTCAAAACTGGTTTTTTATGAAATATAGCCCAACCTCTAAGTGCCAACCTTGAACCAATTGCCGGTTCTTCCTTCTTCTTCAAATTATTTTTTCGCAAAAGGTATGACTCCTTAATTGCATATTCCTTGGCAATAGAAGCGATGTCTTCTCCCTTTTTGACATAATGCCATTTGTTTTTTCCCCTGTATGAGCCTCTTCTTGGAGAAAGAAATATCATGGTTTGTTTGTCGAGTTCAATAGTCTTGGACTTGATGTCTGAATTATAAGCCATTAGACTCTTAATAGAAACATCATATTGCTCTGCAATTTCTGACAGACTAGAACCATCATTGACCATCAATACTTTGACATCATTTATGGAAGAAAGTTTGTTTATGTTCCGCTGTTTCTTTTGATCAGTTTTATTGTATATCGGAGGTTCCGGATTGGCAGGGTTGACATTGGCAGCGACGTCAAATGACGTCAATACATCGTATTCGTATAATTTATTCTCTTCTATGGATTTTATGAGCATATGAGCATACTTTGGATTAGTAGCGTAACCCGCTTTCTTTAATCCGTAAGCCCATTCTTTATAATCCCTTGGATCTAGTGCGAAAAGAAACCCATATCTTGAATTCTTAGCAGGATTTCTCAGAAACTCTGAATGCGCGATATAACTTTCTGTAGCATCATTATAAACTCTGAAGCAACTTTTGGTCAAAACACCAACTGTGTCAAAATCATCATCTTCTAATGAGTAGCTTTGACCATTCCAATCTTTACCACACTTGATTCCAAAATGATTATTTGCATTGACAGATAGTTCACTTTTTCCTGCACCGGATTCGAGGATGCCTTGAGCAAGTTTTATGCTGGCAGGGATACCTGTTCTCTCCATTTCCTTCACTGCTATGTCCCTGTAGGTAAGGATATAGTTAGCTACATCTTGTTTGTATTGACCGATGGAACTGCCAGTGAGCGACAGCATAATAGCTAGGCAAAAAAATATTTTTCTGAATATGTTATGTCTCATGTACAAATAATAAAGCATTTTAAAAACTCAAAAACCAGTATTAAAATTATTCCAACCTCTTTTTACTGGTTAAAAAAATTAAATAAAAGTAGAAATGCAAAATGAGCACAAACATATATAAAATAAATTTAATATGAGAGAAATTAACATAACATTTATGTAAAAAATTACTTTATTTGAGTATAATTGTAACTTTTCGAATAGAAAACGTCTTAACATAACTCACCTTATTACTAACTATAAAAAAGAATTTAACATGAGTAACTTAATGGAAATACTCCAAAGCCAATTAGGTGGCGCCTTGATCCCTGAGCTAAGCAAGCAGGTGAATGCACCTGAAGATCAAACATCAGCTGCTACCAATGGCATTCTGTCAACTCTGATCGGAGCGTTGTCAAAAAATGCATCCACACCGGAAGGCGCGGCTTCATTGAATAATGCCCTTGAGCAGGACCATGATGGCGGAATACTTGACAATATTATGGGTTTGTTAGGTGGTGATGATGGAGGAAACCAAAAGGCTAGTAATGGTGCAGGAATCATTGGACATATCTTTGGAGATAAAGTAGGTGGAGTGGTAGAAGGCCTTAGCAAAAGTACTGGTATGGATACAAGCTCCATTGGTATGATGCTCATTAAACTAGCTCCTGTGGTTATGGGTGCTTTAGGTAAAGTTAAATCTCAACAAGGTCTGGATCAAAACGGACTAAGCGATTTACTACAAGGTACAGTTTCTGACAATTCAGATCAAAATCCTTTACTAGCTATGGCAGGTAGATTTTTGGATAAGGATGGAGACGGATCAGTTATGGATGATCTTGGAAATATGGGTATGGGTCTTTTGGGCGGTCTTTTTAAAAAATAAAATGTACTTATATCTAAGGGCCGGTAGGATTACAACAATCATTGTAGTAATTTTACCGGCTCTTTTATTTTATAACCAATCTCCTCAATAAATAATGGTCTTTGCTGAAATCGTATTACCACTTCCGATCAAAGACACATTTACGTTTTCTGTCCCGGACGAATTTATTGATAAAATAGAAATAGGTCATAGAGTAGAAGTTCAGTTTGGTCCCAGAAAAAAATATGCCGGTATTGTATTTTCATTGCATAAAAATGCCCCTGATAATTACAAAACGAAGCCTATCGTTCGAATGCTGGATGAAGCCCCAATTATCCGACCTAAACAGCTGGAACTATGGGTCAAAGTAGCTGATTATTATGCCTCGACACTGGGAGAAGTAATGAATGCAGCACTTCCCGCAGGTATAAAGTTAAATTCTGAAACTACTTATCTCGGACACGAGGATCTTAACAACTTTATACACGAGCTCACCGGAGATGAACAGCTTCTCGCCTCAGCGGTGCTATATCAAAAGGAGATCAAACACAGCGATCTTGAAAATATCCTGAGTAAAAAAAATATCTATCCTGTCATTAGTTCCCTTTTGGCAAAGGGCTTCATCGAACTTAAAGAAGAATTAAAATATACCTATAAAGCGAAAACTGAAAGGATCATTATTCCTAACTTCGATAAAAGCAATGAATCTCTTTCGTCGGTGCTTGAACAGGTTAAAAAGGCCGCCAAGCAGGCACAAGTTGTCATGTATTGTATTCAGCATTTACATTCCGGAGAAAAAATCAGAGCCAAAGCACTCGAAACTGCATTCCCGGGAAGCAATGCAGCCATCAATTCACTTCGAAAAAAAGGAATCATCACTGTAGAAAATCAAGTGATATCCAGATATGACGCTTATAATGATCTTGATCTAAAAGACATTGAATTATCAGCAATTCAAAGTAGAGCAAAGGCTGAAATTGAAAATCACCTAAAAGAAAAAGATATTACCTTGCTTCACGGTATCACAGGCTCAGGCAAAACGCTGATCTATCTTAAACTCATGGAAGAAGCCATGTCAAAAGGTCATCAGGTGTTATTTCTGGTTCCTGAGATAGCGCTGACTACACAGTTAGTCCAGCGCATGGCTGCTTATTTTGGAAATGAAGTGAGCGTTTACCATTCTTCGATTGGTAGTAATCATAAGATAGATCTATGGCATGAAATAAAGAATGGAAAACCATTGGTCATAGGAGCAAGATCGAGTGTTTTCCTTCCTTTCAAAGACTTGAAACTCATCATCATCGATGAAGAACATGATTATTCATATAAACAAAATGAACCCACACCTAAATATCATGCTCGTGAAACTGCGATGTTTTTGGCTCAATTACATCAGGCAAAAGTCATTCTTGGATCTGCGACACCATCCTTTGAAAGTTATTACAATGCACTTCATGGTAAGTATGGCTTAGTCAATTTATTGGAGCGTTATGGCAATGCTGTTCTGCCCCATGTCGAACTAATCAACAGAAACACTATTGAACATTCTAAAAATAAGGGAAGCCATTTCTCTCCGGTTCTGGTGAATGAAATGTTGGATCAATTAAAAAGGGGTAAACAAAGCATTGTATTTATCAACAGGCGCGGGTACAGTTCTATGTTAGTTTGCACCATGTGTGAATGGACTAAACGTTGTAAAAATTGTGATGTTGCCATGACTTATCATAAGTACAACAATAGTTTTCTGTGTCATTACTGCGGCTGGCATAAGGAGGCAGATCCTGCATGTCCCGAATGTGGCAATGTGGATTTGAGTCATAAAGGCCTTGGAACTCAGCAGATAGAGGAGGAGCTTGTACTATTATTTCCGGAGGCGACCATCGCTCGAATGGATTTCGACACAGTGCGCGGAAAGGCAGCTATGTCGGATATGATCCATCGACTGGAAACAGGTAAAATAGATATTCTGATAGGTACACAGATGGTCAGCAAAGGTCTCGACTTTGAGAACATTGGATTAGTAGCCATAGTGAGTGCTGACCAATTGGCAAGATTTCCTGATTTTAGATCGCATGAAAGGGCCTTCCAGCTCATGGTGCAGGTAAGTGGACGTTCAGGCAGATCAGAAGAGCAAGGAAAGGTATTTATTCAATATGGAAGCATAAGACAAAGCTTGTTGGAAGATGTAACAAAGGCTGATTATGTCGGATTTTATACAAAAGAATTAGCAGAAAGAAAAGGCTTTATCTATCCTCCATTTTGCAGACTAATCAAAGTCGTCATTGGTCATAGAGACCCTCAAAAGGCTGCCGCAGCTATGGAGCAATTTGCCGCTACTATGAAGCAGCATTGGGGATCCAGGGTCGTAGGACCGGCTCCTGGATTGATACCGCGTATAAACAATCAATACTTATTCGAATTAATGTTGAAGGTCGAACGCAAAAATGAAATATTGTCAAAGATCAAGTCGGATGTCCGCGATCTTACATTATTGATCAAAAGTCAATCAGATTATAAGGGCATCAGCTGTGTAGTAGATGTGGATCCGTATTAGATGATGAAGAATGAAGAATGAAAAATGAAGAATAAACGAGCGTGCATTTTCTCTTGATCCTAAGTATAGGCTATTTTTGAGTATTCCAGACCAATCCAATAATAAACGGAATTATGATGAGGAGCAGTTGTCCCTCTTTGGAGAGGGCCAAGGGAGTGGACTTTAATAATGAAGAATGAAAAATGAAAAATGAAGAATAAACGAGCCGGCATTTTCTCTTGATTCTAAGTGCAGGCTATTTTTGAGCATTTCAGATCAAACCAATAATAAACGAAATTATGATGAGGAGCAGTTGTCCCTCTTTGGAGAGGGCCAAGGGAGTGGACTTAAATAATGAAGAATGAAAAATGAAAAACGAAGAATAAACGAGCCGGCATTTTCTCTTGATTCTAAGTACAGGCTATTTTTGAGCATTTCAGATCAATCCAATAATAAACGAAATTATGATGAGGAGCAGTTGTCCCTCTTTGGAGAGGGCCGAGGGAGTGGACTTTAATAATGAAGAATGAAAAATGCTGAAGCAAAGCGAAAGTCCCGCACTGCGGGAAAAAATGAAGAATAAACTAGCGGGCATTTTCTCTTGATTGTAAATGCATGCTATTTTTGAGCATTTCAGATCAAACCAATAATAAACGAAATTATGATGAGGAGCAGTTGTCCCTCTTTGGAGAGGGCCGAGGGAGTGGACTTTTGTAATGAATAACGAGTAATGAATAATGAATAATGCGAGCGGGCATTTTCTCTTGATCTTAACTTCAGGCTATTTTTGAGCATTCCAAATCAAACCAATAATAAACGAAAGTATGTTGAGGAGCAGCTGTCCCTCTTTGGAGAGGGCCAAGGGAGTGGACTTTAATAATGAAGAATGAAAAATGAAAAATGAAGAATAAACGATCCGGCATTTTCTCTTGATCTTAACTTCAGGCTATTTTTGAGCATTTCAGATCAAACCAATAATAAACGGAATTATGATGATGAGCAGCTGTCCCTCTTTGGAGAGGGCCAAGGGAGTGGACTTATGTAATGAGTAATGAGTAATGAATAATGAGAGCGGGCATTGTCCCTTGATTTAGAATAAAGGCTATTTTTGAGCATTTTGAAATAATATAAAAGCAAAAAAGCTCTTTCAGCATGTTGAATTACTGAAAGAGCTTTATCTTTTTTAATGTATCCATGAAAAGAAGGTTAAAATCCCCTACCTTCTCGAATATAATGTATTTAAGAAGGTTCTGATTCCCAGTTCACCGAAGATAGATTTACTTTCAAGCATATATCCACCTGAGAGATAATACTCAGAGTTCTTGTGCATATCCTTTATGAAAAATAATCCAAGTTCAGCGCCAACAAAGTAATCGAAATTCGCCTTCCTTTCGGCGATCAAATTTTCAGGATCAGCTTTTTTAGTGCCAAAATTATAGACCAGTCCACCCTTTGCCAACAAAGTATATGCATTAGAATTGGTCTTGGCGCATTTCTGTCCATTCGATCTCCATTTACCTAAACCGACCTCCAGCCTTCCGAAAGGATTTACGAAAATAGTTTTGTCAATTTTTTCTGCATCAAAATCAGCTGTTGCATTAACACCGGCAGAAATCTTTGTCATAAAAAAATGAGTTCCTATGGCATAGCCAAAGTCCAACCCCAGACCTTCCTGACTCAAGGCGTTTTCAATGTCTCGTGAAGTAAGATATACACTCGGTGCATCGATCATAGATCTTATTTGGGCATGTGTTGAGAATGCCATAAAAGAGCAAAAAAATAATGTTAAAAGTTTCATGTTAAAAGAATTTATAAGTTTGACTAATTTTCCTCAGATTCATCCTCCCTAGCATCGGCAGGCATTCCTCTTTTCGTTATAAATATAGAATAAAAAATCGAACCGGAAATACAAACAAGAATTACACCAAGGGAAATAAATACTTGTTCATTTTTAGTCAATATCATATTTATCCAATGTTCAGCCAGCATCTTGGCACCGATAAAAACAAGAACGATAGCAATTCCTTGCTGCAAATAATCGAATTTGGTCACCGCTCCTCTGAGCAGAAAGAAAAGAGATCTCAATCCCAGGACCGCAAAGATATTTGATGTATAAATGACTAGTTTGGCTACATCCTCATTGCCCGGTGAATTATCCACGATGCCCATTACTGCAGGAATAGAATCCATGGCAAATACAATATCAATAATGGCAAGCATTATTACTACGAAGAAAAGGGTAGTGTAATATTTTTTGCCGTTTTCAATCACTGTATATTTACCCTCGCCATCGTGCGGCACCATGGGTATGAACTTTTTAATGATCTTGTAAATTTTTGAATCCTGCGGGTCATATGCCTCTTCATCATCTGATGTGAACATTTTAATTCCAGTGACCAAGAGAAATACACCGAAAATATAAAGTACCCAGTGGAATTTTGCTACGAGTGCAACACCTACTGAAATAAAAATTATTCTAAAAACGATGGCCATTATGATACCTGCCAATAAGACCCTTCCAAAATATTTCTCTTTGACACCAAAGGAAGAAAATATAAGAATAAATACGAATATATTATCAATGCTCAAACTCCATTCCATAAGATAAGCACTTAGATATTCAAGTGCAGGTTTCTGACCTTCTGCTGACCACATATACACAAAGAATGCTAGAGCAAGACCTACCCAAAAGAATGTCTGATATAATGCATTTTTAATAGTAACTTTTTTATTTTTCTTGCTCATAAGACCCAGATCGAATGTCAAAGCCAAAACTAAAACTGCCCCAAAGACAGTATATGTTATAGTTTCCGTTGTCATAAGGAGAATCGTAGTTATAAAATCCATTTATATAATATGTTTATTATTTGCATTGCTTTAGTGCCGCTAATCAAAGGTAACAAAACTAAATAAATGTGGTTTTAAAGCTTTTTTCAGGTGTGTATAACAAATCGCACAAAAAGTTATATTTTTTGATAAATAATTTATAAAAAGATGGATGCGAATAAAGTAGTTGATTTTTATTTGGCAGATTCCTCCTTTCAGTCGGAATGACAGCATCTTTGTTCTGAGGGGGTATAAAATGGGGTGGCGCAGCCACCCCATTTTATACCCCCTCATCCCATCGACATAATGTCATTCCGAGCGAAGCGAGGAATCTATATGCTCTTAGTCATTTCTTTTTCGTCTTCGTGCAATTAGATATGCACACTTTTTTCAACTAAGAATTTTTCAGAATATTTCGAATAGCTTAGCTCCGAATTAAATTAAAATTATTGCGATTTATACTGCAAATCAGTAAATAGAAATATTTTTAGGCAATAATTTAAGAAAACACTTTTTTTAATTAAAAATTTGCACATTTGCAAAGGATATTATGTAGTCATGCCAGGAAAAAACTTACAAAAGAAGGATATTATTTTTGAAAACGAATTGTTACCGCACATTAATGCATTAACAACTTTTGCTTTTCATTTAACATATAATGAAGAAGATGCTCGTGATCTAGTTCAGGACACTTTTCTAAAGTCATACAAGTCAATTGATAGTTATACCGAAGGAACTAATTCTAAGGCATGGTTGTTTAAAATCTTGAAAAACGCTTACATTAATGAGTACAGGAAGAAGAGTAAGCGTCCGACTGAGGTTGATTTTGAGGACTTCCTCGCATATTTGGAAAAGGATGACTTAACCAATGCAGGGGCTCAAGATTTTAGAATGGATATGTATCAGAATTTGATTGGTGATGAAGTCACCATAGCAATAAATTCTCTACCTGTCGATTTTAAGACTGTAATTTTACTTTGCGATATTGAAGGATTCACATACGAAGAGATTTCTAAAATTACCGATATTCCAATTGGAACCGTAAGGTCCAGACTTCACCGAGGAAGGCGTATGTTAAGAGAAAAACTTAAAAAATATGCCACTAAGCTCGGTTACAAAGATACCAAAGAGAAAGCAGGGGAAGCAAACAATCCTCAACAATCATAATCCTTTTTATTAAATTTACTTTGTCATGCAACACAAAATAGACCAAAATTTAAATCATCTTGGCTCCGAGGTCCAACAAAAGAAAATAACTGAGAATAAAATTCAATCACCGGCTGAATTCAAGTTGCCACAAAGCCATTTCAAAGATTATCTCAAAAGTAAGGTTCACAGACCTCATGTGACTCCTGAGTTTATCCAGAACATCAAGAACTTTATCACGAAGGACTAATTCTTTTTTCTTTTCCCCATATTAAGTAAGGGAGGAAGGATTTGAGTATCTTTGCGCTTTATTTAAAAAAATACTGTCCAAATGCTCGATAAGCTCAGTGCTATTGAAGATAAGTTTCATGTGCTAGAAGAACAACTTTCCGATCCTGGTATTACTTCGGACCTTTCCAGATTTAAAAAAGTCAATAAGGAATATAAGGATCTGACGGTGATCATGAAGGAATTTCAGGTCTATAAAAACGTGCTTTCTAGTATTGACACTGCCCGTGAGATGATGGCCGATCCCGATCCCGAACTGCAGGAAATGGGTAAATCAGAGATCTATGCGTTGGAAGATAAAAGAGAGGAACTCGAAGCCCAACTTAAAGTCCTCCTAATTCCAACAGATCCGGAAGATTCCAAAGATGTATTATTCGAGATCCGCTCAGGTACCGGTGGTGATGAAGCTTCAATTTTTGTAGGCGACCTGTATCGCATGTACACCAGGTATTTCGACCTTCAAGGTTGGAAACATGAAACCATTGAAGCTAACGATGGTGATTCAGGTGGATACAGCAAACTGATCATGGAAGTTAGTGGGGAAGATGTTTATGGCAAACTAAAATTCGAATCAGGCGGGCACCGTGTTCAACGTGTTCCCAAGACTGAATCTCAAGGGCGTGTACATACTTCAGCGGCAACTGTTGCCGTCATCCCAAAACTCGAAGAAGAAGACGTAGATATCAAAAAATCTGATCTCAAAGTAGATACTTTCCGCGCCAGCGGTGCCGGTGGTCAGCACGTAAATAAAACGGAATCCGGTGTGCGATTCACCCACTTACCCACAGGATTAATTACAGAAAGTACGGAAGCAAGATCACAGATCAAGAATAGGGATATTGCTCTGCAAAGACTTTATCAATTTATTCTGGCAAAGAACCGTAATGAAGTCCAAAGCACCATGTCTGCTCAACGAAAGTCAATGGTGGGCAGTGGTGACAGAAGTGATAAAGTCCGCACATACAATTTTCCACAAAACCGACTGACAGATCACAGGATCAATCTTACCCTTTATAACCTGGATTCCGTCATAGAAGGCAATATCGGTGACATCATCGAGGCCTTGAGAGTCTATGAGAATACGGAGAAATTGAAGGAGATAGAGACGATTTAGACACTAGACGCTAGATTTTGATGAGTTTCAGGGTTGTATTGGCCTTTTCACCAGTTATCTGTATGAGGTATATGCCAGCGTTCATATGACTTAGATCTATCTCGGAGGGATTTCTTTCTTTATTACTGACAATAAGTCTTCCATCAATACTGTATATTCTAATATTGTAGGTTTCATTCAGAGGAATACCTGAAAGAGAGACTTTTCCTGTGGTGGGATTGGGAAAGCACTTTATCACGGAAGGTTCTGGAAGTATAACATCATGATCTCCAAGCGTAAACTGATAACAACTGTCCGTTCCGAAACATCCCTCACTATTGACGCGGAATACCCATACCTCGTTTTTACCCCCTATGGGTGCGATGGACCCAAGTACCGTAAGGTCGCCATTGTCTTCTTCGATGAGGTCATTGATATAATGGAAATAATCTTCCTGATTATATGACGGATGTCGGTAAGTATGTGTCCAGATCGTATCTCCGTTATTGGCATATTTGGTGATGAATCCATGTAAGTTGTTAGTCTGATCAACTCTGGAAGAAACTTGTCCATAAACAAAAAAATAGTCGCCTTTGCCAGCTTCAATTTCTGATATATAAATATCATGCTTCCGGTCCATCCTAATTACATGTTCTTTCATTTTTTTACCATTTTTATCCAACCAGATAAAGGTAGGTGGATAAGGATGCAGGTCAAAAAACTCAGGATCGAAAAATTTATTTACTTTGTAGGTAAGGAAAATATTGGAGTCTGAAAGTTCTGTCATCTAGACAGGGTCATCATTGTCATTGACACCTCGCAATGTATCTGATTTCCAAATTTCCTGACCTGAAGTGTCAATCTTTATTACTCTGACACTTGAATTGAAATCATTCGTATATGTCACATTATAACTTCCCAAAATATAATTCCCATTCCTGCTGTCAAGGTCCCACAAAGTTGCGTACTTTAGATTATTGTCATAAACTTTATTCCATTTGATTGTACCATCTGGTTTTATATTAAATATCCCAAACTTCCTTATATTGCCTGTTTCAAAAATATATGTCGCAAATACATTTCGCCCAAGGGATATACTTGAAAGTGGAAAATTAAAATCGCCTGCTGTATGTATTTCTTTTTTCCAGTTGTAAGTAAAATCATTATTTAACCGAGCAAATTGCAAATCATTGGAAAAATTCCTATCCTTTGCATAAAGATACATTTCATTGTCTACGATAGTCATGGCCGATAACGAAAAAACAAAATCTACATAATGGTAATAAGTTTCTGTATTAAGATCAGTGACTATCAGCGTAGATGAATCGCTTGGATAAACTACAGGTATAACATATTTGCCATTGAAATATTCTATATTCTTAAAATTGGGGTTGCCAAAGGAAAGGTATTATTTTATTGACATAATGCTGTGCGTATGTCATCTGAGGAATGAGGAAAATCAGAAATATTAAACATTTATTCATAATTAAGGCCTAATAAATTACTATTGCTTGACCACCTTTAGCGTATAGGTGATCTTTTTATCCGATATCTGTATGACATATACACCACTGTCGAGATGACCAAGGTCTATGTTTGACGGGTTTCTCTCCTTATAGCTGTCCATAAGCCAGCCACCTATGCTGTATATATGGATAGTGTAGGTGCCTGAGACCGCCAGGCCAGTGAGTGTCACTATTCCGTTAGTAGGATTGGGATAACAACTTATTTCTATAGCATCTGGCAGTATAACATCATGATCTGCTAGCGTAAACTGATCACAACTGTCGGTTCCGAAACATCCTTCACTATTGACACGGAAAACCCATACTTCGTTTTTGCCCCCTATGGGTGCGATGGACCCAAGTACCGTGAGGTCGCCATTGTCTTCTTCGATGAGGTCATTGATATAATGGAAATAATCTTCCTGATTATATGACGGATGTCGGTAAGTATGCGACCAGATGGTATCTCCGTTATTGGCATATTTGGTTATGAATCCATATAAGTTGGTAGTCTGATCAACTCTAGAAGAAACTTGACCATAAACAAAAAAATAGTCGCCTTTACCTGCATCCATTTCAGATATGAGAATATCAT
This sequence comes from Candidatus Brachybacter algidus, assembly GCA_016711705.1. GTDB lineage: Bacteria > Bacteroidota > Bacteroidia > Chitinophagales > Saprospiraceae > Parvibacillus > Parvibacillus algidus. The sequence goes on from JADJSK010000002.1 coordinate 333,334, forward strand.
GTTTTAGATCAATTTTTAGAATAGTTTCTTTTGTTTTCTTTCCGTATTTATCTAGCCAAATAAATGAAGGTGGGTAAGGTTTATAGTTAACAAACTCTGGATCCAGAAATACGTTTTTTTCATAAATAAAAAAAATATTCAAATCTGAAAGTTCTACCAATGAAATTCGTGAGTTAATATTAAAAACATCAGGGATTATATCTGATTTCCATATTTCATTTCCTAAAGAATCAATTTTTAAAACTCTAGCCTTTGCGCCAATTTCTCCAATATAACCTACGGAATAGGGACACAATAAATGCTTTGATTTAGATATAAGTATTTTCCATAAAATGGATTTTTTTATATTATTGTCAAATGCTTTGTTCCAGATAATACTTCCATATTTAGTGGCAGCAAAAATTCCGAATTTGCTATATTCTCCGTCATCATAATTATAAGACCCATAAATATTTTGTCCGGAATCAATAGTACTACTTGAAGAGGGGAAATTGAAATTGCCGGAAGTGGATACTTTGCACAGTTCCTCAGTTTCAAAATTTGCATTAAGCATAAGAAGTTTTAAGTCTTTACTTAAATGTCTACTTTTACCATACAGGATTTTTTCATCTTCAAATAGTGTTAAAGGTCAGGTATGAAAAGAAAATGAATCAAAACTATAAAATTGATATTGATCAAGGCTTTTGTCTAATGTGATGATAGTCGATTTATTATCTCCAAAAAATACCAGAAATCCAATATTGATTGTCAACTTCAAAAATATTAAAAGCGTTTATATTCCAAAATGCTGTAGGTACTATTTTATTTACATAATGCTGTGAATATGTCATCTGAGGAATGAGGAAAATCAGAAATATTAAACATTTATTCATAATTAAGGCCTAATAAATTACTATTGCTTGACTACCTTTAGCGTATAGGTGATCTTTTTATCCGATATCTGTATTACATATACACCACTGTCGAGATGACCAAGGTCTATGTTTGACGGGTTTCTCTCCTTATAGCTGTCCATAAGCCAGCCACCTATGCTGTATATTTGGATATTGTATGTAACTGAGACCGGCAGGCCGGTGAGTGTCACTATTCCTTTAGTTGGATTGGGATAACAACTTATTTCTATAGCATCTGGCTTTATAACATCATGATCTCCAAGCGTAAACTGATAACAACTGTCCGTTCCGAAACATCCCTCACTATTGACTCTGAAAACCCATACTTCGTTTTTACCTCCTATGGGTGCGATCGAACCCAATACCGTCAGGTCGCCATTGTCCTCTTCGATGAGGTCATTGATATAATGGAAATAATCTTCCTGATTATATGACGGATGTCGGTAAGTATGTGTCCAGATGGTATCACCATTGTTGGCATATTTGGTGATGAATCCATAAAAATCGTTAAAATGGTCATCATTATAAATAGTTAATTGTCCATAAACGTAAAAATAGTCCCCCTTTCCTGATTTTAATTCAGAAATATAAACCTCATTGTCATGGTCTATTTTTAAAACAAGCTCCTTCACTTTTTTACCATTTTTATCCAGCCAGATATAGGTAGGCGGATAAGGGTGCAGGTTAAAAAACTCCGGATCAAAGAACTTATTTACTTTGTGGGTAAGGAAAATATTGGAGTCTGAAAGTTCTGTCATCCAGACAGCAGCACCACCGCTCTCCACATTCATTAAAGTATCTGATTTCCAAACTTCTATTCCCATTGTATCTACTTTCAAAACCCTTGCGAAAGTGCCAAAAATACCCTCGTATGCTATGGAATAACTTGTTAGAATGTGGTGGGAAAGTGAATAATTAATATCCCACGGATATATATATTTAGACTGTGTTTCAAAAGATCTTGTCCATTGTGTTTGTCCATCCAAACTGATTTTATTCAAACCAAACTTATAAACATTATTCTGCAAATAGAAAAACGAGTTAATTACATAATTTCCATTATTTATACTTGAAGTAGGGAAATTGTAATCACCAAGTGTTTCAATGTTCTTTTTGCTGATTATCTCATATTTATTATTGAAATTGAGTATTTCAAGACCTTTACCTAAAAACCTGTTTTTTGAAAATGCAAATATTTTATTATCAATAATATTAAAAGGCGCTCTTGAAAAAACCGTGGAGTCATAAATGTAATGTTGGGAGGTGCTGAGATCTTGGCTGATGTCAAAAATGCACGATTGGTTATTTCCAAAAATACCCTGCACTACATATTGGCCATTGAATAAATAAATATTTGTTGCGTTTATATTCCCAAATGTCGTAGGTATTATTTTATTGACATAATGCTGTGAATATGTCATCTGAGGAATGAGGAAAAACAGAAATATTAAATACTTTTTCATAATTCTGGATTTGAAGAATGGATCATAAAACTAACTTCATTTAAAGCTATTTTTCTCTGAAATTGCCTTTCTCTCCATAACCATCTATGATCTTCCTTTTATATTTCCCAAACATTCAGGATTTCTAACTCAAATAATATAAATTGTTTATGATCAAACGGTATAGATGAAAGTGATAGAAACAATATGAAACAGAAATCAAGATCCAAATACTACCCTCTAGAATCTAGTAACTAGTGTCTAGTATCTGTCTTACTTCCTACTTCCAAACAATCTCAATAAATAAATAAACAAATTTATAAAGTCAAGATAAAGTGCCAATGCTCCAAGTATAGCACCTTTCTTACGCTGTTCTTCTGTCTCTAATAAGGCATATCCTTTGATCTTCTGAGTATCATAAGCAATTAATCCTACAAATACTGCGACTCCTACATAGGATATGATCCAGTACAACATCTCACTCTGCATGAAGAAGTTCACGACAGAGGCGACGATAACTCCTATCAAGCCGAAGAGCATAATCTGTCCAAAACCGGTTAAGTCCTGCTTAGTGTAATATCCAACGGCGCTCATGATACCAAATGTTCCTGCTGTGATGCCGAAAACACCCATTAAGGATGCCGGAGTATACATTAGTAGCAATACTGCGAAAGTAAGTCCATTCAATGCGGCATACAAGAAGAAGATAGTTGTCGCCATATTGACATTCATCTTTTGAAGGCGCATAGTTAAAAATCCTACTAAGAATAATTGTCCGATCAATAGTCCAAAGAATAAGAATCTACTTGACAACAGCATTGATAGAATTGCCTCACTCTGAGAAACATATCCAGCCACAACGGCAGTAACTGATAATGCCAAAAACATCCATCCGTAAACTTTACTGATATATCTGGCGACATAAGCTTTCTTTTCCTCTTCACCGTAAAAAGGAAGGGCTTCTGAGTATTGATCGAAGTTGGTACTTCTTTGATTGATTTCCATGCTTTTAAATTTTTTATATTAAAGTGATAAAGTTATAAAATAGTTCTTAAAAATGTAATATTTGGATACAGAACTAATTATTTTCGACTCAAGTTACGTCAGTTAAGACAGAATGTTAGATGGCTGATGTTAGATGTTAGATGGACTTTAGTTATTGAATCATAATTTATCTTTTAAATTAGAAAATTTGACTACAGAAAATAGAGTTATCGATTAAATCTTTCGGAGATGACAGCTTCCTTTATACCATTGGCATAATTGTAAAAACCTTCTCCTGATTTCACGCCATTCTTACCGGCTGTGACCATATTGACCAATAATGGACAAGGGGCATATTTAGGATTTCCAAATCCGGACTGCAATACCTGAAGAATGGCCAGGCAAACATCAAGGCCGATAAAATCAGCCAGTTGAAGTGGCCCCATCGGATGAGCCATACCAAGTTTCATGACAGTGTCTATCTCTCCTACGCCAGCCACGCCTTCATACAAGGAATAAATAGCTTCGTTGATCATCGGCATCAATATTCTGTTTGCAATAAATCCCGGATAGTCATTGACTTCCACGGGTGATTTACCTAATTTTCTTGACAAGTCCATGATCGTAGTAGTAGTTTCATCCGAAGTCGCATATCCACGGATCACTTCCACGAGTTTCATGACAGGAACAGGATTCATAAAGTGCATGCCAATGATCTTATCAGGACGGCGCGAAGCAGAAGCGATCTTTGTGATGGAAATCGAACTGGTATTTGACGCGAGAATAGCGTGAGCAGGAAGGATCTGATCAGCTTCCATAAAGATCTTTAATTTAATATCCATACGTTCGCTTGCTGCCTCTACCATCATATCGGCATCAGCACCTGAATCAGCAAGTGAGGTCGAAATAGATATATTTGCGAGGGTAGCTTGTTTGGTTTCTTCATTGATGGCTTCCTTCTTTACCATCCTGTCAAGATTGGATGCGATGGTGTTTTTGGCTTTTTCGAGAGCCTCCATAGATATATCGATCATGGTGACCTTGAACCCGTTTTGAGCAAATACATGTGTAATGCCATTGCCCATCGTTCCTGCACCTATTACTACAATCTTTTTCATTAATTCAGATATTTATTGAGCTGCGAAACTAATAAAATGATTTAAACAAACATGACAATTTGACGTTTTTAAAGGTTTTGGAAGCCATATTGCATTACCAACAACTAAGTAAAACAAATATAAATAATGGAAGAAAATAATATAAATAACGAAGAGTTGAGCGACAAAGATCTTCAAGATAATCTTGATGAGGCTTTTGATTCTCACAAGGAACAAGATCAAGGTGAACCAATAGATGAAATAACTGCACTTAAAAACAAGGTTAGTGAGCTAGAAGATAAGAATCTACGTTTGTTTGCTGAATTTGAAAATTTCAGAAAGCGCACACAAAAAGAAAGGTATGACCTATTGAAAACAGCGTCACAGGACACATTGTCAGCATTGCTTCCTGTTTTGGACGATTTTGACAGGGCGAAGAAGATCGCTGATGCACTTCCAGAAATGGACGCTTTCACAGAAGGTGTTTTGTTGGTCTATAATAAACTCTATAGTATTGTTAAAAGCAAAGGTCTCGTAGAGTTGGAGTCGAATGGTAAGCCTTTCGATGCTGATCTTTATGAAGCAATAACAAATATACCGGCGCCAACAGAAGCTTTGAAGGGTGCAGTAGTTGACACTGTTGAAAAAGGGTATTTGTTGAACGACAAATTAATTAGACACGCTAAAGTAGTAGTAGGCATATAATGTCTATCATTGTGCCCAATTTAAATCACTATTGAACCACCCCGATAATTTTTAAAAAATATACGATGTCCAAACGTGACTATTACGAGATACTTGGAGTGTCCAAGAGTGTAGAAGAGGGAGAGCTGAAGAAGGCCTACCGGAAGGTGGCAATGCAATATCACCCTGATAGAAATCCGGGAGATAAGGATTCTGAAGAGAAGTTTAAGGAGGCTGCAGAAGCATATGAAATATTAAGTAACGGGGACAAGCGGGCCCGATATGATAGAATGGGGCATGCAGGTGTAGATCCAAACTATGGCGGTGGCGGCGGATTTGGTGGACAAGGCATGAGCATGGATGATATCTATGCTAATTTCGGAAATATTTTTGAAGACTCACCTTTTGGTTCATTTTTTGGAGGCGGCGGTGGCGGTCAGAGAAGAAGTCAGGGTGGCGGGCAGAGAGGTTCTAATCTTAGGATAAAGATCAAAATGACCCTTGAAGAAGTCCACTCCGGTGTAAAGAAAAAGATCCGAGTCAATAAACAGGTTAGTTGTCAGACTTGTGGTGGCTCAGGTGCTAAAGATAAGTCATCTGTCAAAACTTGTGGCACTTGTCATGGTGCAGGTGCTGTGCGTGAAGTAAGAAATACATTTCTCGGTCAGATGCAAACTACTTCGACCTGTCCTAGCTGCAATGGTGCAGGAAAGACAGTAACTGCAAACTGTACCAATTGTAAAGGAGATGGAAGAGTTCAAGCTGAAGAGACGATAGAGTTTGAAATACCGGCAGGTGTTTCTGATGGCATGCAATTGTCTATGTCAGGGAAAGGTAATGCAGGACAAAGGGGCGGACCATCAGGAGATCTAATTATTACTATAGAAGAATTGGCTCATGAGGTTTTAGAGCGCGATGGCAATAATTTATTATTTGATCTGAATATTAATCTTGCGGATGCGGCTGTAGGAGCTTCTATCGAGGTACCCACGATCGATGGAAAGGCAAGGATCAAAGTACCACCAGGTACCCAATCAGGTAAAATATTCAGACTGAGAGGAAAAGGACTTCCAGGATTGCAGAGTTATGGAAAGGGCGATCAGTTAATACAAGTTAATGTATGGACGCCACAGAAATTATCTGATGAAGAAAAGCAATTACTTGAGAAATTGAGAACAATGCCCAATTTCAATCCGGATCCTAATAAGCAGGAGAAAGGATTTTTTCAGAGGATGAAGGAGATGTTTAATGATTAAGAGAATATTAGGTTTTAATTCAATTTTGGAGTCTTTTTATTAAAAAATAATAAATATATATAGCTATTAGATTATGTATACTTACTTTTTTTTCTTTGCAAAAAAAGTAACAAAAAAACTCAAGGCTAGACACCCCGCCTTCGGCACCCCTCTACCAGAGCTAGAGTTTATACACATCTTTTTTGTTTATTTCAAAGTAAACTTTGGTGACACCCCGACGTAGGTTAACCTACGCCGAGCCTCACGATCTATGTTTTTACTTTAAATTATTGTACATCATTTGCTATGAAGTGCTGAGCGTAGGTTAACCTACGTTCGGGTGTCTGCAAAATTAATTTTGCTCTTAAGTAACTCAATAACAAACAATTATATTAATATTCTAATTAATCCTTTTATTGAAAAAATACTTATGTATAAACCCTAGCTCTACCAGAGGGGAAGCAAAATTCTTAACGCTCACTCACTCCGAAAATACTCATAAAATTAAGCTAAACCCAATAAAGCTCCATACCTCCGCTGTATAGGGACTACGCTAAGGAATAAGTAGGGACTTATTCCAGGCTTCGTTTCGCTCCTTGTGATGACACCGTCCAGTTGGTGTCCTGCCTGCGTCGCTCACTATTTTGTAGTAATTTCTCCATTCATTCACTAAATTTTATAAGGCCACAGCTACACCGTTCAGTCAGTATTTTAATGCTAAAAGATTACTTCATTGTCATTTCTCCAATTATTAGGCCATTAGAAAAGATGTGTATAAACCCTAGGTTGCAGAAGGGGATATTGTGCTAATCGACATTTTACATTTTACATATCACATTTTACCTTCTCAAGTTATATTTGTGATTTTGGAACCAAAGCATTTCATTTGCTGAAGATAATCATCGGAGTCTCATTCAAATTTTTCCTGTATAACCCATTGCAAAACATTGTTAATCAATAATTTACAAAAAATAGAAATTAGCGAATAAAAGACTCCCCCTTGGCATCACAGAAGCATCTTTTCGTTTACTGTCTCCATTCTTACGGCAGGTAAACTTAAGATGTTCTGACTACACTTTGTCCCTCTATCGTGGGACTTCGTTTCGTTTCACTTCCTTGAAAAGGTCGCTTTTGCACCTTTTCTTCGTCGTTCACCCTCTTGCAGAAGGGGATATTGTGCTAATCGACATTTTACATTTTACATATCACATTTTACCTTCTCAAGTTATCTTTGCGATTTTGGAACCAATGCCTTTCATTTGCAGAAGACAATCATCGGAGTGTCATTCTAATTTCTTCAGTATAACTCATCGCAAAACATTGTTAATCAATAATTTATAAAAAATAGAAATTGGCGAATCAAAGACTCCCCCTTTGAAGAGAATATTGTGCTACTCGACATTTTACATATCACATTTTACCTTCTCAAGTTATATTTGTGATTTTGGAACCAAAGCATTTCATTTGCGGAATAAATCATCGGAGTGTCCCCGCCGCCGTTTTACTTTGTCGGGCAAGCTTCAAATTTCTTCAGTATAACCCATTGCAAAACATTGTTAATCAATAATTTGCAAAAAATAGAAATTGGCGAATCAAAGACTCCCCCTTGGCATCACAGAAGCATCTTTTCGTTTACTGTCTCCATTCTTACGGCAGGTAAACTTAAGATGTTCTGACTACTTTGTCCCTCTATCGTGGGACTTCGTTTCGTTTCACTTCCTTGAAAAGGTCGCTTTTGCACCTTTTCTTCGTCGTTCACCCTCTTGCAGAAGGGGATATTGTGCTAATCGACATTTTACATATCACATTTTACCTCATCATGTTATCTTTGTGATTTTGGAACCAATGCATTTCATTTGCGGAACACATTCATCGGAGTCTCATTCTAATTTCTAATTTCTAACTTCTAATTTCTAATTTCTAACTTCTAATTTCTAACTTTAACCCGAGTAATATCAATATTTCTATAAAATTTTATTTGCTCTGAAACTTCAGTGATTAATTCAACAATAGAGTATTACATTTACAGGATGATATTAAAAGCCAATATGTTCCGTATGAAATTGATTTATTTGTTTAGTATGGCGGTAATCATGACGTTGGTATCCTGCAATGGTGGCAACATTTATACTGAAAAAATTGAAATTAAGGATGATGTCTGGACTTATTCAGATTCATTAAAATACAGTTTTGAGATAAAGGACACTGCTCAATTGTACACCATGCAACTCAATGTGCGGCACAATGAAGAGTTTCCTTTTGAAAACTGTTATGTAAAAATTCACTCGATCTATCCTGACCAAACCAGTAAAAATGATGTGCTTTCACTTGAATTTGCAGATGACAGTGGTACCTGGATGGGAGAAAAGGACGGGAACTATTTAAAGGCGCCAATAGCTATACAGCCAATAGCTAAATTCAAAAAAGCAGGTAAGTATACAATGGTTTTTTATCAGAACTCCAGAGTGGATTCACTAAAAGGTATTAATTCGTTGGAATTGATTCTAAACAAAAAGGCCGGCTAGTCTTTTTTCTTGCGACCGGGACAGCTTTTACAGCGTTTTCCTTTTTTAAATTTCTTGCAACATTCTTTTTTCCTATCCTTATTTAATGCGATAGGAAGTCCAAAATATAGTGTTTTGCTTGGTAGATCAAATGGAGAATTAACTTGCTGCCTCATGTGATATATTTAACGACACAAAGCTAATTATTATTTAGATTAAATATACATAAAATAAAAAATTTATTATTTAACACTTATTGTTATATTTACACCAAGTAAGAAAAAGGAATCAAATGATGACTTAAATACAATTTATGTAATATATAATTTTGCTAATCCTCTTTTTAATACATTTATATTATGGAAGATGTACAACCATATTTTCATTTCGGGCTATCAATAGATTGTGTAATTTTTGGATTTGACCAAGGTGAACTAAAGATTTTGTTGATTAAAAGGAGGGAAGCGCCATTTGATAATACTTGGGCACTTCCCGGAAACCTTGTTAGCCCGAAAGAAGAACTGGAGCAGGCAGCCATCAGAATATTAAAAGAGATCACAGGTCTTGAATATTTATTCCTTGATCAGGTCAAAACTTTTGGAGAGGTTGACAGGCACCCTCTTGGACGGGTCATTACCACAGCTTATTGCGCCTTGATTAATATCAACAATTTTAGTCTCGTACCGGGGTCTTTGGCAGAACGTGCCGACTGGGTTTCTGTGACTCATGTAAAAAAGTTGGCATTCGACCATAATAACATCTTTAATGCGTGTTTTAATCATCTAAGAAATAGCATTAGAACTCGACCAATAGGATTTGAACTCTTACCTCAGAAATTTACATTGTCAGAACTACAGGACCTTTATGAGTCCATACTTCAGCAAAAATTGGACAAGCGCAATTTCAGAAAAAAGATCCTTGCTATGAACATTCTCATTGATAATAGAGAACAACAAAAGCATGTTGCGCATAGACCTGCCCGGTTGTATGAGTTTGATGAAAATAAATACAATACCTTTCTGAAGGAGGGGTTTACTTTTGATCTTTAAAACCTGAATTTTTCCTATTTCTTTAAATATTTTGAAGCGGAATATTGTTTATCTTTGCGGCCATAAGAACATCATTGGTCTTACTTCCTACATTTATATTCACCTGTAAAGACACAAGTCGGTGAGTGTAGGATCATTTATTAAAATAACATAATTTGACATTTTCAGAATTTGGTCTGCATGAACGATTGATCGAAGGAATCGATTCAATCGGATATATCAATGCGACTCCAGTCCAACAACAAGTAATTCCTTCCATTCTCGCAGGAAGAGATGTAATAGCTTCAGCTCAGACGGGCACAGGTAAGACAGCGGCTTTTCTGCTACCTGTTATCCATAAGCTACTTTCAGTGCCGCATGACGAAAGCAAGATCAACTGCATCATTATCGTCCCAACCAGAGAACTTGCTGTTCAGATAGCACAGACGATGGAAGGTATCTCCTATTTTACAGATATTTCGTGTATCGCAGTCTATGGGGGCGGTGATGGTCCATCCTTTGCAAATGAAAAGAAAGCATTGAGCACAGGAGTAGATATGGTAGTGTGTACACCGGGTAGAATGATCGCTCATTTAAATATGGGCCACGTTGATCTCACACATGTCGGTTATTTAGTCCTAGACGAAGCGGATAGAATGCTGGATATGGGATTCAGTGATGATATCAATAAGATCATTGAGACATTGCCAAAGAAAAGACAGAATTTGATGTTTTCAGCGACGATGCCGGCAAGAATAAGAGATATGGCAAAGACCATCCTTCATGATCCATTCGAACTAAATATTGCAATTTCCAAGCCACCTGAGAGAATAAAGCAGGAAGCATTTGTAGTCTATGAGAATCAAAAAATTCCACTTATTAAGGCGATCTTTAAATCAAATGATTTTGGAAGTATTATTGTTTTTTGTTCGAAGAAGCATAATGTAAAACAGCTCGCCGGAGATTTGCAGCGTTCAGGATTTTCTGTAGAAGAGATACATAGTGATCTTGACCAATCAAAAAGGGAACAAGTACTGCTAGATTTCAAGAATAAAAAATTAAAGGTGTTGGTTGCCACTGATATTCTGTCGAGAGGAATTGACATTGAAGACATCGACTTGGTAATCAATTATGATGTTCCAAATGATGGGGAAGACTATGTGCATAGAATTGGAAGGACTGCTCGTGCTGCAACAGATGGCACTGCCTTTACATTTGTCACTGAAAATGAGCAAAGAAAATTTGCTGAAATAGAAAAATTGCTAGGAAAGGAAGTTCTAAAAGCAAAAATCCCTGAGCATTTCGGACCTGTTCCAGAGTACAATCCGGGCTTGAAAAGAAAGTCATTCGGCGGACATGGGAATAATAAGAGAAAATTCCCGCCGAAGAGGAAGCCGAAGGCTAGTTAATGAATAATGAATAATGAACGATGAATAATGAGAGCTTGCTGAAGTTCCTTGTCTGAGCAGCAGGCGATCATTTGGAGATGTTGATTTTTGAATGTTAGATTTTGAATGAAACAATAGAAATTTAACTCCAATTTTTACTCTAACATCTTCGCGTTCAATTGCCCCTAGTTTTAACTAGGGGAGGATTAATCATTCAACCTCTCTCCACCAATAGTTTTCCTTCCCTTTTGATTCCAAATCGAATATAAGACCAAGAGAAGGGGTAACAACATCCAGATTCTTAATTTTAGCTTCAGCAATAAAGCGGTCTATCGGCTCTTTCCAGTGATGCATGGCAAGTGAGAATGCGCCCCAATGTACCGGCATGGCCACTTTTACACCTGCATCTATAGCAGCTTGGGCTGCCTCCTCTGGATACATATGGATGGCATGCCACAATTCATTATATTGCCCACATTCTATAAATCCAAAATCGAAAGGACCAAGTTGCTTGCCTATTTCTTTGAAATGACTACCATATCCGCCATCTCCACTGAAGTATATATTGTGTTTCGGTGTGGTGAAAACCCATCCACCCCACATGGATTTTGCACGATCACTGACGCCTCGACCTGAAAAGTGACGGGATGGGGTGAAAGTGATCTTTAAGTCACCAATTTCAGCATTTTGCCACCAATCAAATTCGGTGATCTTATCTGGATCGACGCCCCACTTTACTAAATGGCGACCTACACCAAGAGCCACAAAATACTTGTTGATTTTAGCCGATAATCGTTTAAAACTATCATAATCTATATGGTCGTAATGATCGTGACTGTACATTAAAATATCTATTGCCGGCAACTCGTCAATAATAGACAAAGTATTTTCACTGAAACGTTTTGTGGCAAAAGGAGCGATCGGTGAGGCATTTGGGCCAAGCATTGGGTCGATCAGAATAGTTTTATCATTAATTCTGAGACACAAAGCGGAGTGTCCATACCAAATTGCTTTTGGCACATCACTGTGTGAAGTGAAGGTTTCGAGATCAATTTTTTCAACAGTTAAAGGTCCTTTAGGTGCTCTATCGGCCCTTCCGCACAGTTGTTTTCTCAGCAATCCCGGCATATCCTGGAAGCTGATATTCATAGTGGTTTCTTCCAAGTTAAAAAATTTGGCACCATCCCACTGCGACGAGTTACTATATTTTTCTTTTAAGGACTTGGTTATTTTGCCGCCGAATTGTTTGAGAAAGGACATTTGATAATTGTTAGTTATTAATTGTTAATTTTTATTTTGCCGAAATATCCATTTAAATGGATAACGGGAAATATAGTTTTAAATCATCAGATAATATTCTTTTTAAATTTGAGTTTTAATAAAGAATCGGAATACTTTAAATGTGATAAATAACAATTAACAATTATTAAGATTAGGGGAGAATGCTTACACTTTGAAGAATAATAACTAATAAATAACAATTAACAATTGCTAAATGTGCGTCACCTTCGTCGTATTTATCGCCGGCCCTACCATATCCAGATTTTTACTATTTGGCGGTAGGAATTGCCACATATTAATCTCTTCCTGCCAGTCGTAAATGGTCTTTTCTTTATGCCGCTGACGGTATTCTAGAGGGGTACAGTTTTTATTTTTCTTGAAAAGACGGTTGAAGTTGGCGATGTTATTAAAGCCGGAACGATAGGCTATTTGGCTGATCGTTTCATCTGTACTCAATAACAATTTGCATGTGTGTCCGATGCGCACATCAGTCAGGAATTCTGTAAAACTTTTATTGGTATATTTTCTGAAAAAATGACTGAATGCAGATTCGCTCATATTTATTAATGCTGCGACATCATTTAGCTTGAATTTAGTCTCAGAGAAATTTTTGATGATGTAGTTGTATGCTTGTTGGATCCGCTTGCTTTCCCACTTTAGTGTCGCTGGCGTAAATCCTTCACTTGCCAGATACGTGATACTTTGGGTCTTAGATAGTAAATCCAAAAGATCAATGAACTCAAGTATATTCGTAAAACCTTTGTCTTTGGTCAGGCTAAGCATTTTAGTCATGGCTGACTTGAAAACATCTCCTTCGAATTTTATACCTCGGATAGAATTATCCAACATTTTTCGAATTCTATAAAATCGCTCCTTTTGAAACATAGGGCCTTCAAATAGATCTATAGAAAATTGAATAGTTACAACCCGATATTTTTTAAGTTTACCATCTTCATATTCATCACCCGTCCATTTATGATAAAGATAGGGCCCAAGAAGCACCAAATCATATTCATTAAATCTTTCAGTATTGTCTCCAACCAATCTAACACCGGAGACACCCATGACAAGGTTAAGTTCATATTCGGGGTGGCTATGTATTGGGTAGTCAAAGCCATTACTATATGAATCTAAAAGAACATATACATCATTTTGACCAAGTGGAGTAATCTCCCTAAATATATTCAAACTCATCTACTACTTTCCTTTCAGGTAAAAAATTACTCTAAAATCTTATTTCACAAAAGTATCATATTTTCACGTTAAAGTATCAATATCTAAAGTATAATTGGTCATAACTTTACGATTATTGTAATTAAGCTCAATTTTAAAATATATTATATGGTAAATACATACTGTAAACAAAGAGTAGCCAACTTCTTACAAGGTAGACAAGCTTTTATTTTTTTAGCATTGATCATTTTTTCTATGTCAGGTCAATTATTTTCACAACAAATAACAGTGAGAGGAACTGTCGTTGCTGAAGCAGAAAATGAAACCCTAATAGGTGTTAATATTCTAGAGAAGAATGGAAAAGCATTAGCGGCTACCGATATAGATGGAAAATACTCCATCGTATGTGATATCAATTCTACATTAGTTTTTTCATATGTGGGATATACAACTCGGGAGATCAAAGTAGACAACCAGGCCATTCTGGATGTAGTGCTTGTCTCTGATTCCAAACTTTTGGATGCACTTGTTGTCACAGGTTATCGTTCAGAGATCAAATCTAATGTAAGTTCGGCGATTTCGACTGTCAAGGGAAAGGATGTTGAAAAATTGGTGGTGCTGGGTATCGATCAGGCACTTCAGGGACAGGCACCGGGCATTCAGGTGACTCAAACATCAGGTGCACCGGGTGATGACATAGCTGTTAGAATCAGAGGTGTCGGAACATTAGGCAACAGCAATCCTTTATATATCGTAGACGGTGTGCCTACAAATGCCAATATTAACATGTTTGCCACAGGAGATATCGAATCAATTGACATCCTTAAAGATGGAGCTGCGGCTGCGATCTATGGTTCACGAGCGGCGAATGGTGTCATAGTAATTACTACTAAAAAGGGTAAATCAGGAATTCCATCCTTTAATTTCAGTTCATCAATAGGTATGGCAAAAGCTTATAGATTGCCTAAGTTGCTGAACGCAAAGGATTTTCTAGATGTAAGGAATGCAGCTATTAAAAATGCCAATACCTTAAGAGATCCTGCAAGACAACTGGATACCATACCTAACAATGTATTGGATACATTACCAGATATTGACTGGCTCGATCAGGTGTTCCGAACAGCACCTATTCAAAAGTATGGGTTGAGCGCAAGTGGTGGAAGTGAGAATAGCAAATATTACATCACAGGTGAATATTTGAATCAGGATGGTACATATAAAGGACAGGGATTTAAAAAATATAGTCTTAGGTTTAATGGGGAGACCGGAAATAAATGGTTTAAAGTGGGAAATAATATCTCTTACGCATTCACAGATAGACAAGTCAGTAATAGTACAGGTGACGGATTCGGCCCGGGAAATGAACTAAGTGGAATCAGGTATGCTTTGATAGCGGCTCCGGTTTTCAATCCTTACAAGCCTGATGGATCTTATTATAATGTATCATCAGAATTAGGCGATCCAACTCTCTTTGGTGATGGAAATGCCAATCCATTAGCACTAATTGATGCTACCAATTGGACAATACAAAGGTCGAGAATATTTGGAAACATATTTGCGGAATTGACTTTATTTAAAGCTGTAAAGATCCGGACAAATTTAGGGGGTGATTTTACTTTCGAAAATGAAAAGAAATTCAAGAGAAAATTATCTGAAGCTATCTACAATCCAACCTCATTAAATGAAGGAAGAGTGTTTAGCAGAAATTTAATCTGGACCAATACAGCAGACTATGAAAAGCGTTTTGGAAGGAGCAGAATATCGGGTGTGATTGGAATGGAAGCAATAGAGAATAGGGATAATTATCTTGGTGCTTCTGTGAATAATTTCTTCAGAACGGATGCTTTATTTCAGAATATTGACAATAGTGTCACTACAGACATCAAAAATATTGGAGCTTCAGGAATCACGACAGAGTGGGCATTATTGTCTTATTTCGCACAAGTCAATTATTCATTTGCAAATAAATATGTACTTGGTGCCACAGTTCGAAGGGATGGGTCCTCAAGATTTGGTGCTGATAATAGATGGGGTGTTTTTCCGGCAATCTCTGCAGCATGGAATGTGTCGAATGAAGAATTTTTCAAAAATTTTGAAGTTTTCTCTACGTTTAAGTTGAGAGCTAGTTATGGAATCCTAGGGAGCCAGGAAATAGGCAATTATCCTTATAGTTCATTAGTGGGATTGGGTCAACGAGTATATTCTTTTGGTGGAGGAGTCGTGACGGGTGCGCAATTACTCGAGACTGGTAATTCTCAGATCAAATGGGAATCCTGTACTCAATATGACTTTGGATTAGATTTCAGTTTGTTGAATGACAGATTATCTGTCTTTATGGACTATTATAATAAAACTTCCAATGATGTATTGGTCAGAGTTCCGATTCCTCAATCAGGAGGAGAGCAAAATCCGCCATATGTCAATGCAGGTTCAATTGAGAACAAGGGGTTTGAGTTGGGCATAATTTTTAATAATAAATTCAGAGACCTTAATTATTCTGTCGGAGGAAATATCTCTACAGTGAATAACAAAGTACTTAGTTTGTCAGATGGTGAACCTATTCTTGGTGGATTTGGTCTTTCAGATGGAGCCATCACCAAGACAGAAGTTGGTTATCCAATTGGTTCATTCTTCCTTTATCAGGCTGATGGTTTATTCCAAAGTCAGGAAGAGATCGAAGCAAGTGCATTTCAAACAAAAGATACAAGACCGGGCGATGTAAAATTTGCGGATCTTAATGGTGATAAAATAATAGATCAGAATGACAGAACGCATCTGGGAAGTCCATTTCCTAAATTTACCTATGGATTCAATCTGTCACTAAACTATAAAAACTTCGATTTATCGACCTTGATTCAGGGAGTTTATGGCAATGATGTTTACTTCCTTTACGGTAATTTCGCTTATGAAACTCAAAGTAGAGGGTTTAATTCTTATGATGAAATAAAAAACTATTGGACTCCTACCAATACTAACACAGATATTCCAAAGGTAAGTTTGGATGACAGAAATGGTAACAGAAGAGTTTCGACTCGTTTCTTGCAGGATGGTTCTTATCTTAAAGTTAGAAATATAACTTTAGGCTATGACTTCAAGCCAATGATCAAAACGAACAAGATCGGCAGTCTTAGGATGTACATCACCGGACAGAATTTATTCACATTTACTAAATATACAGGGTTGGATCCTGAGATTCAGGCAAACAATAATGATACAGATGGGGCGGGTATTACTTCTGATTTTGCTGTAGGTATCGACTGGGGAACAGTTCCTGCACCTCGCACATTTATTGTTGGATTAAATCTTGGGTTTTAAAAATTAGAAAAATGAAATCAATACAATATATCATTTTAAGTTTCTGTCTTATACTTTGCTCATGCAGTGGCATTTTAGACAAAGAACCTATCGGAATCCTGGATGCAGGATCATTTTTTAAGACCTCCAACGATGCTATTCAGGCTGTCAATGCGGCTTATGAACCATTAATGTTCAATAGTTCGAACAACAATTTTTATTGGGGTTTTGGTGAGTTAACTTCAGATGAAGCAGTGACAGGTGGTGATGGTTCCAGGGCTGGCTTGACAGAATTAGATTTCTTTACATATACTTCGAGAACATCGGAATTTAATGATTTCTGGAAGCTACAATATAAAGGAATCAATCAATGTAATACTGTCATAGACAAAGTTCCGGCCATAGATATGGATGCTGCTTTGAAAGATAGAATAATTGGTGAGGCTAAATTTTTGCGTGCCTTCTATTATTTTCAATTGACTCAGGTATTTGGTGATGTGCAATTGTTGACTAAGTTAACTCCACCATCAGAATTAAAGACGGCAAAATCTCCAAAAAGTGAAATCTATAAAGCAATAATTGCTGATTGCGATGCAGCCGCACTTTCACTACCCGATACTTATGATGCTGGTCAAGCTGGACGTGCAACAAGAGGTGCCGCATTGGCGCTGGCTGCTAAGACACATTTGTATGCGAAGGAATATGATCAGGTATTGATATATGTAAATAAGGTTAAAGAATTAGGTATTTATTCACTAATGCCGGATTATGAAGATAATTTCAGAGAAAATACACAAAACAATATGGAATCTGTATGGGAGATACAGCACACCAATCTAGAATTGGGAGTCGGTAATTCCCTTAATCAATGGTGGGCATCCAAAAAGGTTCCAGGTGGATATGGATTTGCAGAAGTGACGCCTAGTTACGTTAGCGAATTTGAAGTGGGAGATCCTCGACACAAATTTACAGTAGCATCCAATAATGAAGATTATTTTGGATATGTTTACAAGAATTCTTATTCCTCTACAAAATTTAGCCCGAGAAAATACCTTCAAATAGATAGCACTGCAACACAAAAAGCTGATGGAGATATTAATGTGACACCTATTAGATACGCAGAAGTGCTACTTTGGGAAGCAGAAGCATTAGCAGAATTGGGAAGAGCAGCTGAAGCTCAAGCGCCATTAGAATTGGTCAGAGCGCGTGCGAGAGCTCAAGCAGCTGACCCGCTAACTGCGTTACCTCCTGTTACTACCACGAATCAAGCCGATATGATACAGGCAGTTCGCCATGAAAGAAGTGTAGAATTGGGTTTTGAAATGCATCGATTCTTTGATCTCGTAAGATGGGGAATTGCTAAAGATAAGTTGCCGGACTTCCAAGTAGGTAAACATGAAGTATTTCCTTTGCCTCAGGTTGAACTGGATTTGAATCCGCAATTGGTGCAGAATGCTAATTATTAATTGTTAGTTATTAATTGTTAATTATTATTAAGATTATCAATTAATAACTAATAATTTTCTTCTAATTTTCTTTACTCTTGACAACACAATCTAAATACAAATGAATTTATTTATACGATCGATTTTCTTTTTAATTTTCTTCTTATTTTCTTTAAATAACTTTGCTCAAGTCGCCCAGGTCAATATCCCACGAATAGACCAAATGCCCAATGAGCCGAGTCCTTACAGCATGCGCGATTGGAAAACGGTGGCAATGAAATACGATTCATTCGTGTACGATGTGACTAAAACCGGGCAATACCTTCCTATTATTTCCATCAGAAATAGCGGAAATAATTATCCGGAAAATAAATTCTTTAACATGCAAACTTATGTCGGTGGTTCAATGGGAGGAAATGAAGGAATTAATTCACTGCCTTCTTTGGTAGGTGCATCTTTGGTAGGGATCGATAAAACCAATCAATATGGACAGAATTGGATATTAATGAGTCAAGACTTTTTTAATAAAAAAAATGGAGAGAACTTATACTTGAATGGTGTCAATAGCGGTAGTGGACATGATTGGTGGTACGATATGATGCCAAATATTTTCTTCTTTCAACTTGCAGATTTGTATCCGAATATTGGCGGAGAAAAAGACATTCAATTTAAATTAATTGCCGATAAAATGCTCCAAGCAGTTAAAGTAATGGGCGGTGGAGAAACACCATGGTCCAAACCAAACATGAATTACAGAGCATGGAATTTTAAAACAATGATGCCGCTGGCAGAAGGGGTAAAAGAACCGGAAGCAGCAGGTGCGTTTGCTTACATTTTATATAATGCATATATCAAAACTGGTGACAAGGAATACCTGAAAGGTGCTGAATGGAGTCTTGAATTCCTTCAGGATTTAAATTCAAATCCATCCTACGAATTGCAATTGCCATACGGAACTTACACTGCTGCAAGAATGAATGCAGAATTAGGAACTAAATATGATGTAGAGAAACTCGTCAATTGGAGTTTTAACAGGGGCCCATTAAGAGGTTGGGGTACTATCGTGGGTAAATGGGGCAGCTTTGATGTTTCGGGATTAGTCGGTGAAGCAAACGATAACGGCAATGATTATGCATTCCAATTAAATGGTGTACAACAAGCTGCGATGTTGGTTCCTATGGTTAGATATGAAAAGAAGTTTGCAAGAGCGATAGGTAAATGGATGGTCAATTTAGCCAGTGCTACCCGACTTTTTTATCCCGGATTCCTTCCTGCGCAGCTACAAGATGGAGCGGCATGGTCCAATGTCAATGATCCAGATAGAGTAATAGGTCATGAAGCATTGAGAGAAAAGTTAAATGGCAATTCTCCATTTTCAACTGGTGATGCGGTGAAAGGAGGTTGGGCCGGAACCAATTTAGCATTGTATGGTACTTCGAGTATTGGATACATGGGAGCAATTATCGAGAAAACTAATGTGGATAAAATTCTTCGTTTAGATCTCAACAAAACGGATTTTTACCAGAAGAAATTCTATCCAACTTACTTATATTTCAATCCTTATACGTCTGAAAAGAAGGTAAATTTAGATGTTGGCGCAGAATCAATCAATGTCTATGATGCCATCAGCGAAAGTTTTATATTGGAAGGAGTGAGTGGGGCAGTGGAAATAACTATTCCTGCCAATAGCCCTTTGATCGCGACGATCACACCTGCAGTGGGATTGGAGTCTTATAATAAAAACAAGTTTCTAATAAATGGAATTGTTGCTGACTATGATCAGACCGCTAAGAGTTATACTTATGCTCCAAGAATTCAATCTTTGGCGGCGGAAGAAGACACCGTTGAATTTACTAAAAATACAAATGTTTATCTTAAAGTTTTTGACAAGGATTCCGACCAGTTTACCTATGAATGGTCTTCAACTAGTGGATCTATATCGGGCAGTGGAGATATGGTTGTCTGGAACGCCCCTTCAGTGGAAGGGCCTGCAGATATCAGTGTTATTGTTTCGGATGGAAATGGAAATAGCGACAGCTTGAGCATTAAGGTATATGCGGTAGGTGAGATCAACAGGGCACCAGAAGTTGTAAAAATTGAGGCTTCGAAAAACTATGTCTTACCTGGGGAAAGTATTGACTTGAATTGTATAGCGGATGATTCTAACGGAGACAATCTTGATTATACCTGGACTGCTAATGGAGGTGCATTTGATAATAATAAAGTTGAAAATCCTTCCTGGACTGCTCCTGCCGCAGAAGGCTCATATACATTGAGTGTTAAAGTTACTGACCCGGGTGGATTGGCTGATAATGCATCGATTACGATATTGGTAAAGGTATTTGCTGCTGAAGTTGGTGATTTGGTAGCATGGTACCCTTTCTCAGGGAATGGCCTCGATAGTACAGCTAATGATTTGGATGCTGTGATATCCGGACCTCTATTTACAAATGATCTTAATGGAAAGAATAAAAGTGCTTTAATATTCGATGGCATAAATGATAGAGTGACTGTGACAGCTGTGCCTGTATTGAATTTTCAAGATGGAATTACTTTGAGCTGCTGGATAAAACCAGGTGTGCTTCCGGAACGTGAAAGCTTTATCGTGTCTCATGGCAGTTGGCAGAATAGGTGGAAATTATCAATTACACCTGAGGGATTTCCCAGATGGACAGTTAATACACTTAATTCAATTATAGATTTGGATGCAACTCAACCGATGCAAAAAGACGATAAATATTTTTTGACTGCCACCTATGATGGAAAGACGATGGTCATGTATGTCAATGGTGAATTGGTTTCATTTAAGAATCAGACTGGTAAGATTCGTCAAAGTAATATTCCGATGCTGATCGGCCAGATATTACCTGATGATCCTCAGTATAATTTTGCCGGACTGATAGATGAGGTCAAGATATATAATTATGCTTTGCAGCCACAAACAGTAAAGCAAAATTACCTGGATGCTAGCTTATCTACAGATGAAGAAATAGCTAAACTTTCAGGAATTAAATTATTTCCAAATCCAGGAAATTCTGAATTAAATATTTTATTTACCAATAAATTATTTTCTGGCGAGATCAGTATTCTTGATATTTCAGGACGAGTTTATAGACGAATTAAAACATCTGAAATAAATAAATTAGATTTAAATGTTTCTGAATTAAATTCGGGTATTTATTTAATTAAATTTACTTCGAAAGATGCAGTAGCGGTGGAGAAGTGGATGAAGATTTAATTGTTAGTTGTTAATTGTTAGTTGTTATTTTGCGTTGTAAAATAATCTTACTTCTGAGTCATTGGTTAAATATCTACAAAAAACTATTTTCCAAACAGTAATAGCTTCTGCGGTCAATAATCCTACGAAACTCCGATAGGGGTTGAACAACAATAGCCCCGAGTGCAACTCGGGGTGATGTAACGCATCCTATCAACCCCGGAGTGGGTTGATAGGATGCGTTACAATTATATTTCCGCAGAATTAGCTTTCAACCAATCCACTATTTCATCAAACTTTAAATGACCTGTAGAGATTTGGATAACGAATTGATATAATCCTTCGTCACTTGAAATAATTTTATAATTGTTTATTCTGAGAACATATTCCATGAGAACGTAACGGGTGCGTTTATTACCATCGATGAAAGGGTGATTGATAATTATACTCTCTCCAATTGCCGCTGCTTTTTCAAAACAAGTAGCATACAAACCGATTGCATCAAATGTCTGGAATGGCCTGCCAATGGCTGACTCAAGGCCATTATTATCCCTAGTACCATTTGCGCCACCATGCTCATCCAGAACAATTTTGTGGATCACTAATTCAGATTCCTTAGTAAACATTATTGGGCAAGTTTAGCTAAGACCTCTCTTCGTTCCTCAATGATTTGGCTGATAATATTCTCATTTATTAGCACGTCAGTTTCATGGGTGGACTTTTGCGTGATATACTCAATTATCCCGTCCATCATTACCTCGTCTTTGATATTATCCAATTGCGCGATGATAAAAGCCTTTTTCTCTAATAGGTTCATATTCAATAATTTTAAGTTTACAAATTTACAATTTTATTATTTTGATTTTTGGTCGAATGTGATAACGTTTGTAAAGCCTAATAAGTGCCAAAGATTCAGCCTAATTTTACAAATAAATTTAGAGTTGAGTCTTTCAATTATTCCTAACTGTTTCACATGCTAGACCTAGCAATCGGAGCTTCATTCTGATTTCTAACTTCTAATTTCTAATTTTAAATATATATATAAACAACTTTAAGAAATTTTTGTACCAACAAGTCTCATTTATGAAAAATTCTTATTTGTTCCTCTATTTGAATCATCTATAAAATATCATTTGGTTTATGCATGATTTATGTTCATTAAAATATCATACTTTGCCACCAAAGTATCATAAATCTCTTTTTACTAAGTATAACTTTACGTCTGACTATTTTGAGTGCCCGGTATATTTTATTCACTTCCAAACTTTGGATAAAACAAACTTTATTTATGAAATATTTACAACAATGCAAGAATTTTATTTTTATTTGGCTTATCAGCTCAGTGGGTCTTATGGCTCAAAGCCCGGTAGCTAATTTTTCTTTTTCAGGTAACACGAGGGATGCGGTATCAGGCAGTGATGCTAAAGTAAATGGTGTTTCCTTGACTCAAGACCGCTTCGGTAATTCAGGTAGTGCTTTGAATTTTGATGGAAGTCAATCTTCTTTTTCTATGCCTAGTAGTGCTGAATTAAATACCGATAATGTTACAGTTTCTTTTTGGGCCAAGGCAACTTCTATCCCCGCTCAAGGTGAAGCTTATCTAATAAGCTTTGGTGGATGGCAAGAAAGATATAAGGTTTCTTTCCCTAATCATGGTAAGCCGGTTTGGACGACAAACAGTACTTCAGGAATCTCTGATTTGGATGCAGGAGATGGAAATACTCTAGTAGCTGGTACATGGCAGCACTGGGTTTTCGTACATGATGGAGCCAAAGATATTATTTACTTAAATGGTGTTGAGGCAAACGTTAAGAGTGTTTCTGGCAATTTGAATAGCACCAACGCGAGAATGGGTTTAGGTTATAACCCAATAGATGGCGGTAATTACTATGATGGTGCATTGGATGAAGTCAAAATATATGATGGAGCACTTTCAGGTCAGCAAGTAGCAGATTTATATGCAAGTGAAAATACTGAGGTTGCACTTCCTAATGGAATAGTAGCTGAATATAAAATGGATGGTAACGCTAATGATAATAGTGGAAATCATAATACAGGTAAAGCGACAGATGTTTCTGCACAAACTGATAGATTCGGTTATGGCAAAAGTGCATTAAGTTTTAATGGCACTACCTCAAAAGTTACAGTACCTAATTCTAATGTATTGAATTCAGATTATGCTACAATAGCTTTCTGGGTTAAACCGACTGTACTTCCTGTCTCTGGTGAAGCATTTTTGGTTTCTAATGGAGGATGGCAACAACGTATGAAACTTTCTGTTCCTTCACATGGAAAAGTTGTTTTTACCACAAATAGCTCTTCCGGTATTAGTGATATGGATGCAGGTGGTGGCAATGAAATAGCTGCCGGTTCATGGTGGCATGTAGTAGCAGTTCATGATGGAGTCAATGATAAAATATTTATCAATGGTGCACTCGCGAATTCTAAGGCTATTACTGGGACTTTGAATTCATCATCAATGCCTCTAGGCATTGGTTATGATGCAATTGATAATGGTGGATACTTCGACGGTTCGCTTGATGAGGTTAAGTTTTATAATTATGCTTTGTCAGATGATGATATTGCTGCCTTATATGCATCCGAAAATACATTCACTGGTTCGAATGATGATGTTGTAGCAGATTATTCTTTAAATGGAAATGGCGATGATGCATCTCAATTTGAAAATGAAGCTGAAGGAAGTGCAACCGCTACTACCAACAGATTCGGTTGGGCTAATAATGCAGCTTTGTTCAGTGGATCTGATTCTTTAACTGCAGCTAATTCAACTCAATTAAATTCAGATTTTGCTACTTATAGTTTCTGGATCAATATGACTGAACTTCCGGTGACTGGCGAAGATTTTATTCTTTACAACGGTGGATGGCAGTCAAGAATGAAGATCTCTGTTCCGGGTCATGGAAAAGTAGTTTTCACTACGAATAGTACTTCCGGTATCAGTGACATGGATGCTGGTGGTGGAAATGAATTAGTAGCAGGTACATGGGCTCATGTAGTTGCTGTTCATGATGGTACTAATGATATTATATATATCAATGGTGCTGTGGCAAACACAAAAGCAGTTTCAGGTGCTTTAAATGGAACAGGAATGCCACTTGGTATTGGCTGGAACCCAATCGATAAGGGGAACTATTTGCATGGTTCTTTAGACGATGTATTGGTTTACAACAGAGCGCTTAGTCCTTCTGAGGTAGCTGATTTATACAATGCACAGAAAGTAGCTCCTGTTGTCACCGGACCGTTAGTGGCTAACTATACTTTTGCAGGCAATGCAAATGATGTAACTGAATATCATAACGATGCAAATGTAAGCGGCGCTCAATTATCAAATGATAGATTTGATAAAGCTAATAAAGCCTATAATTTTGACGGAATTTCTGCGTCAATTACAGCAGAGAATTCTCCACAGCAGAATTCTGACTTTACTACAGTGAGTTTCTGGATAAATGTCCATAATTTACCTGCAAGTGGTGAAGCATTCATACTTTCCAATGGTGGATGGCAGGAAAGATGGAAGATATCTCTTCCGGGTCACGGTAAGCCAGTATTTACTACCAATAACAGTTCAGGAATTTCTGACATGGATAGTGGTGGAGATAATGCATTGGAAGTTGGTAACTGGACACACGTTGTAATGACACATGATGGCACTGACGACAAGATCTATTTTGATGGCGTAGAAGTAGCTAGTAAAGCTGTGGCAGGTACCTTGAATAGTACTACTCGACCTCTAGGAATTGGTTGGAATCCCATCGATAATGGAAATTATTTCGATGGTGATCTTGATGAAATCAGAATATATAACGTAGCACTTTCTGCTGCAGAAGTGGCAGCTTTGTATGCTGAACAATCCACTCCGGAAGTAAATGCTGATACAGAAGCTCCTACAAGTCCTTTGGACCTTGAGGCTTCAGTTTTGTATACAAGCATCGATCTTTCATGGTCTCCGTCTACAGACAATGTGGCTGTAACAGGCTATAATGTATATGTAGATGGTTCTAAAGTAGCTACTACAGAAGATTTAAACTATGCATTAAATGCCCTTACACCTTTGACTGAATTCGAATTGGGCGTTAGCGCAGTAGATGCAGCAGGAAATGAATCTTCTATTTCAACGTTGAAGGCGACTTCAGGTGAGGATGAAACACCAGACACAACACCTCCAACTGCTCCAGGCAATCTTGACGGAACGGTAGGTGCTAATTCAGTGCTTTTGTCATGGGATGCTTCTACTGATGACCGTGCTGTTAAAGGTTATGTCATCTCAGTAGATGGTACTGTATTTGATACTTTAGCACCAGCTGCAACTTCAGTATTAGTGGATGGGCCTGATCCTGAGACACTTTACTCATTTGAAATTTATGCTTTTGATAATGCAGG
Source organism: Candidatus Brachybacter algidus (assembly GCA_016711705.1). Taxonomy (GTDB): domain Bacteria; phylum Bacteroidota; class Bacteroidia; order Chitinophagales; family Saprospiraceae; genus Parvibacillus; species Parvibacillus algidus. Next base: position 359,400 of record JADJSK010000002.1, read on the forward strand.
TAACAATTCTGAAATTTCAGAATTAACTATAAGTACTTCTAAGGAGATTGATGCAGGTGAGCCGGGCTTGGTTGCATATTATCCTTTCGAGGGTAATGCAAATGATGTAACTCCTTATGCAAATAATGGCGTAATTGGCGGTAATCCTGTTTTCGAAGCTGCCGGTCATGCAAATGGTGGTGCTCAAGCTTTGAAATTTGATGGTGTTCAGGATTCAGTATTGGCTCCGAATGCTGTGCAGTTGATTTCTGATTTTGCCACTATTGGTTTCTGGGTGAGAGTAGACGATGTCACTCCAGGTTTGGCTGAGGCATATATTCTTGACTTTGGACACTGGTCACAAAGATGGAAAATCTCTATACCTCAACATACAAGAATCGTATTTACAACGAATTCAAAAACGACTCAGATTCCTAACTACATAGTAGATATGGACTCTAAAGATGGTAATGAATTAGTTAAAGGATTCTGGTGGCATGTTGTTATGACACATGATGGCCTTGAAAATAAGATTTATATCAATGGAGAATTGGCAAATACTGTTTCGGCTCCCGGTAAACTAAATAGCACTAACCTTCCACTTTGCATGGGTAGCAATCCAGTAGAGGGTGGTCAGTACTTTACAGGTGCATTGGACGAATTGAAGCTTTATAATAAAGCATTGACTGCTCAGGAAGCACTAGATCTTTATCAAATTGGCACTACAGGAACTGAGGATATTAATAAAGATATCACTGCTTTTGTAGAATCAGTATTCCCGAATCCAAGTTCTGACAAGATCACTGTTAAACATAACTTCAGTAATGTGAAGCCTATGCTTATAAGAATAATGGATGTACAAGGTCGTCAGGTAGGAGCTATCCGCTATGGCGCAGGCGAATTGCCTTTGAACAGATTCAGCATTAATGTCAAAGACTACAGTGCAGGATCTTATTATATGAACTTTGTTTCTGAGGAACAAAGTCTTGGATCTGTGAAGTTCCAGGTAAAATAATTAACTGAGAAAGGGGTCAATGATGTCAAGCGTCATTGACCACCTTTTTATTATGCATTACTCAGTAACTATCTTTCCAACAGATCACTCTAAGACTAACTTTATGATACAAAGATTTAAGGAAAATCCGATCATTAACACGATCGATATTCAACCAAGTTTGCCCTCTTTTATAGTAGAATGCGTATTGAATCCCGGAGTGTTTACTTTTGAAAATAAAACATGGTTGATCCTACGGGTAGCTGAACGGCCGGTTCAAAGGGAAGGATATGTTTCATTTCCAGTCTATGGCAAAAATGATGAAATACAAATTATTGAATTCAAGAAGGACGACCCCCGGCTCGAGCTAGGTGACTCGCGATTAGTAAAATACGGGAATAAATTCTATTTATCTACCATATCACATCTACGATTGGTGTGCAGTGATGATGGAATCAATTTTTATGAACCGAATCATTTACCCACTAAGATATACGGAAAGGGTCCACTTGAGACCTATGGAATCGAAGATTGCAGGGTCAGTTTCATTGAAGATGAATATTTCTTAACATATACCCAGGTCTCTGAAAATGGCGTAGGTGTAGGCCTGATGAGAACAAAAGATTGGAGAAGTATCAAAAGGGAGGGAATGATTTTTTCTCCACATAACAAAGATTGTTGCCTCTTTGAAAATAAAATAAACGATAAGTATTTCGCTCTTCACAGACCATCCGGCATTGAATTGGGCGGTAATTTTATTTGGTTGGCTTCTTCTTATGATCTCCTGCATTGGGGGGGGCATAAATGCATTGCCAGGACCAGAGCTGACTCGTGGGATAGTGTAAGAATAGGTGCTGGGGCTTCCCCGATTAAAACAGAATTGGGATGGCTCGAGATCTATCATGGAGCGGATGCACATCATAAATATCATCTTGGAGCTATTTTATTAGATCTTGATGATCCTTCAATAGTGCTCGCAAGGTCGAATGAACCAATACTTAGTCCGGAAATGGATTATGAAACAAAAGGGTTTTTTGGCAATGTCGTATTTACCAACGGACATCTTGTAGATGGTGATCAGATCACTATGTACTATGGAGCATCGGATGAGGTGATTTGTGGCGCTACTTTATCTATAAATGAGATTTTGAAATCACTCGAAGCCCAACTATCTCAAACAATGAAAGCCTGACCCTAACAAATAAAAAAGCCTTTTCATGTTAGCAAAAGAAATTAATTTTTTTAAATCACATCCGCTGCCTATGCGGGTTTTATTATTGACCAACTTGATCTATGCCTTGGTTTTGCCAATAATAGAACTTTTTATTGGTGCTTATATCATGCGAAAAAGTGATGACATCAGTTTGGTTGTCATCTTTCAACTTTCATTGTATATAGGTATTCCTGCTACTTTCATGCTGAATGGATTTCTATTAAAGCACGTTAAAATTTCCAGATTATATTCCCTTGGTATGTTGCTGAGCGGTATATCCATGACTGCTATGATGGCATTGGATGAATTGACCACTTGGGGTATTTTTGGAACAGGTTTGATCATGGGATTGTCTTATGGCTTTTTCTGGGCAAACAGGGACTATCTGGCGTTGAATACTACAAAAGATGGTAATAGAAATTATTATTACGGAATAGAAACTTTCTTTTACACGATAGCAGGTATCATCATTCCATTAGGAGCAGGTGCTTTTATAGCTGCCACTAAAAGTAATGACTGGTTTGATGGCAATATTTACGTTGCTTATTATTGTCTGGCCGCTTTTGTAATAGCGCTCACTATCCTCGCGTCTATTCTTGTCCACAAGGGGAATTTTCAGAATCCCGCCAGGACACCATTTGTATTCTTTAAATTCCATCCATTATGGAATAAAATGCTGAGATTATCTGCCTTAAAAGGCATAGCTCAAGGTTATATCGTCACTGCCCCGGTCATGCTAATACGCACCTTGGTAGGGGAAGAAGGCAGCCTTGGATCTATTCTATCTATTGCAGCGTTTCTGTCAGCTATATTATTGTACATCTTAGGAAGGTCTACCAAGCCTGAACATCGGCTAAAGATTTTCTCCATCGGCATCGCAATATTTTTAGTTGGGGCGATTTTGAATGCTTCCTTGTATTCTGCTTTAGGTGCTATTTTGTTTGTGCTATGCTTAAGTTTTGCGCGTCCTTTAATGGATATTTCTTATTTTCCTATACAATTGCAGGTTATTGATTTTGTTTCAGCTAAAGAGAAAAGAAATGATTTTGCCTATATCTTTAACCACGAGATCGGCTTGTTGATCGGTAGATTGATCGGTTGTGGATTATTCATTGTGCTCGCAAGATACTCAAGTGAATATGTAGCACTAAGATATGCATTACTCGTTATTGCTGCTGTGCAATTTCTTTCCATTTTTATGGCAAAATCTATAATTAATGACAAAGCTTGGAAAGAGCCTCATGTTGAAGTGCCACCAATCGCACAACCCATGAATCTATAATACTAAACACAAATAAATTTAAATGAACAGATCAAAGTATATATTCTTCCTTTTTATATTTCTTTTAGGATTTCTAAGCTGTAAAACTGCTACGGAATCCATACCTCAGTCAGCAGAAAGTATCACCCAACTGGCTATTCCAAGAGTGGATGAAATGCCCAATATGCCTGCACCATACATGATGAAAGATTGGAAAAAGACGGCACTTGAGTTTGACAAATATGTCTACAATTTCGACGAGAAAGGTCCATTTATGCCAATGATTTGGATGGATACAATGAAGCGTAATTTTCCACAAAATACATACGGTCTATATACAGCTTTGGGTGATGTTCGTGAAGGGCCGAATGTTAATGATGGTGAGAATCATGAAGCAATAGGTGCACTTGGATCTATAATTGGGGCTAGTCTTGTCGGTATCGATAAGAGTAATCAGGACGGGCATAATTATGTTGCCATGGTCAAAAACTTTTTGAACAAGGACAATGGCTGGAACATTATCATGAATTTCACAAGTAAGAAAGCGCATATCGGTGGTGGTTATGGCAATGACTATTGGTATGATATCTTCAATAATGTTTTGTTCTATGGTGTAGCTAATTACTATCCAAAAGAACCAGGCTACGATGAGATCATGCGTACGATAGCAGATCAGTTTCTTGCATCTGCGACTGCTTTGGGTAGTAATTATTCCTACTCTTTCTTTGACTTTAAGACAATGAAAGGTGGTACCAATCATATTCCTACACAAGAGGATGTAGCTGCAGGTTATGCCTTTGTCTTGTATTCTGCTTATGTTAAATATAATGATGTTAAATACCTCAAAGGCGCTGAAATGGCTTTGCAGGCATTGCAGGGACAGAAAGAAAATCGCAATTATGAATTGTTTATGCCTTTTGGAGCTTACATTGGAGCGAGACTAAATGCGGAACAAGGAACTGATTACGATGTCATGAAATTTCTAAATTGGACTTTCGAAGGTAAGTCCGTCAATCGCGATGGATGGGGAGTGATAGTAGGCAATTGGGGTAACTATGATGTTTCCGGTATTTATGGAAGCACTAAGGATAAAGGTGGCTATGGCTTTGCCATGAATACTTTTGACCTTGCCTGGCCTTTGCTTCCTATGGTACGATATGATCAGCGCTATTCGAGAACTATTGGCAAATGGGCATTGAATGCAGCGAACGCGGCAAGGTTATTTTATCCATACGATATTCCTGATTCACTTCAAGCATTGCCTGATAGAAAAGGAATAACCAAGAATGTCATCGCTTATGAAGGTCTTGTCAAAGAACCAAATCTACCGGGACACATTGGTAAGTCGCCATTTGCACAGGGAGATGGACCACTTTGGGCACCAGGTATGCCACAGGAGACTATGTTTTCCATATATGGAAGTGGTCATGCAGGTATTTTTGGCGGTACAATTCATACTACAGATGTCGAAGGTGTCCTGATGCTGGATTGCATCGCTACGGATATGTTCCAGAAAAATGCGTCCTACCCAACTTACATTGTTTACAATCCATACAAAGAAAAAAAATCTGTTAGTGTTCCTGTTGGCAGCAGCAAAGTAGATATTTATGATGCAGTTAGTCAGAAGATCATCAATAGAAATGTTTCAGGTGATGTCAAGATTGATATCGCTGCTGATGAAGCACCGTTATTGGTCTTTATTCCTGCCGGAGCAAAAGTAATAGCAAAAGAAGGTAAATTATATGCAGGTGACAAGATTATTGATTTCAGGTTTAAAGAAAAAAAATAGAAATTATTAATTGGTGAGAAAATCCTTGATACACACACAAATTATATTGGTTAAACTTTTTTGAATTAATAAGTTCTATTTTAGGGCCATCGACTAACATCGATGGCTTTTTTCTTACCTTAGTTTCCTATAATTTCCTATTTTTAAAACTTCAACCATAAAAGATCAAGCCATGCGAACGACTTTACTTAAGACCATTCAGAATTGTTACAAAAAAGCACTAAAAGAAAAAATAGATCAGGATCCGACTCTTTTTGATTCGTTGCAAAATGATGCGGCATTGCTTTCAAGGAGAAATGCCATCAGATCTCTAGGCTTGGGAGCAACGGGCTTGATCATCGGATCAAATTCAATCCTTGGAGATCATGGAATCATTTCCTCCTTAACTCAGGATAATTCAAATCCGGTCATTGCCATCTTAGGTGGAGGAGTAGCAGGGCTGCATGCTGCCTGGACATTGCAAAATAAAGGCATTCATGCTAAAGTATATGAGGCTTCTTCTAGAGCAGGAGGTCGGATGTTTACGCTACATAATCGATTTGGTCAAGGCCTGAATACTGAAGCCGGCGGAGAATTCCTGGATTCTGATCATGAAGATATGCTCGGACTAGCCAAACATTTCAACCTCCCATTGTTGGATGTTACGATGGATAAAACTGCTGAAGAAGAGATCATTTTCCATTATGACAATGTAAATTATTCACAGGAGGAAGCCGCTAAAGCCTTTGAGCCCATCGTCAAAACACTCATGGATGACAGGATTAAATGTGGCGAAGATTATGATACACCTTATGCCGAATCGCTTGACAATACTTCCATGGATGAATATATTATGAAATTGAAATGCGATAAATGGTTGAAAGAATTATTGCTGGCAGCTTATATCGGTGAATACGGACTGGAAGCCAGCGAACAATCATCCTTAAATTTCATTAGCTTTATTGGTTTCCCGAAAGATGGAAAATTACCACTCTTTGGCGAAAGTGATGAACGATATAAAGTCATTGGAGGCAACCAACAGATTATTTATAAACTAGCAGAAGCACTTGGGGATAAAATAAAATTCCAAATGCAGGTCAAAGCAATTACGAAGAAAGGACGTCAATATATAATTGATTTCAATCAAGGTGAACCGGTAAAAGCAGACATCATTATTTGTGCGATTCCTTTCACAATCCTTAGAAACATCGACTTGAAGATACCGAACATCGACCCAATGAAAATGAAATCCATCAAAGAATTGGGTTATGGGCAGAATAATAAATTGTTACTGGGGATGAAAGAGCGCGTCTGGAGATTCGGTGCCCGCCCTATGTTGGGTTATACTTATGATAAAATGGTCCATACGGGTTGGGACAACTCACACATGCAGAACGAAAATATGGGTCCAGCAGGATACACTGTATTCCTTGGAGGAAATGATTCACTTGCACTTGCATCAAAGACCAAGGATGAAAATGGAAAACGTAAACTTGATCAAGGCGTTTTGAACCAATATCTGGAAAGGATGGATAAGATATATGGTGGATTCAAATCTCATTATAACAATGATCATGAAGTCATCACCTGGTCAGGCAATCCTTTGACTAAAGGTTCATATGCTGCTTATAAAGTAGGACAATGGAGTACCATCTCAGGTTTGGAAGCGGCTCCTTTGAGCGATACTTTTTTATTCGCAGGAGAGCATTGCAGCAGTAATTTTCAAGGATTCATGAATGGTGCAGCGGAGACGGGTCGGGTAGCGGCGGAGACGGTGCTGGCTAAGATGAAGAAATGATGGAAGGGGAATTGAGAATTGAAAATTGAAAATTGAAAATGGGGCGAAGATTGGGCATTTGTGAAAAATTAAGTCAGTTGGCCAGTGCACCAATGCAGCAGTGTACCAGTTTTTACAGGGTGTATTTTTTTACGTAAAACCTATAGTGCCAATACTCCAACACGCTAACCAAATGCCAAAGCGCAGCGACCCAAAGACTAAAGACTATATTTAAATTATGAATGATAAATTATAAATTATAAATGGTGGCGGAGCAAGAATAAGATTGGCGAGCAGCGAGATGCGAGCAGCGAACAGTTGCGAAGATTGGACCTTTGAGAACAAGTTAGTCAGCTAGCCAGTGCACCAGTTAAACACTGCAGCAGTGCACCAGTTTTTACAGGATGTATTTTTTTACGTAAAAGCTAAAGTGCCAATGCGCCAACACGCCAACACGCTATCCAAAGACCAAAGCACAGCGAACTAAAGACTAAAGCGCAGCTACCCCAATGCAACTTTTCCTCAAACATATTTGTTAATCTACATTAATGAACCCGTTCAAATATCATATCTTCAATGATTTTTGATCAAAAAAACAAAAACGAGCTCTTTATTTTATGGACGAAAAAGCGTTATTTAAGTCATATCTTCAACTATTTACCCAAGCCGAGTTTCCACTTATATTAGCATACGATATAGATGAACCGGAATCATTTTCAGATGATCCGCTTCCATTGCCGCTTTCACAACTGTTTGTGGCGGAAGATGAAGTGTTAGAAGGAAATGAAGATGATATAGATGCTTATAATGAGTATGTTCCTGTAGTGCAATTTCGAATTAATAAAAATTACATCGCCTGCATTGTATGGAAAGCGACTCTTGGGAGTTACGAATTCATGCTCATCATTTATGATAATGATGGCGGGATTCAGGAAACAGATTCTGTTGCTGGAACTTATTATGCTGCAGATCCAATGACTTACAAGATAGCAGAATTTTCATCTCCCTCGAGAGCAACCATCGTAGAAGGTAATATCCGATCAAAAGCTGAGGAGGCCGAAATTCCGGATACTCAAAAATTTATTTTAAACATCAGCGATATAGGCGAGATCAACTACGCCATCGTTGGCAATATTTAATATGTCAAAACATACACCAAAATCATTCAAAGGTCAGAAACTCAATTCAGCCGACCTTAAAATAGCGATCAACAGAACGCTTAAAAACCAAAATGGCGTAACATTTTCACCCGCCAAATTACTCAAAACACTCAAAATAAGCAATAGTAAGCCGGAAGTACTTTCCGCGCTTAATCAATTAAAGAAAGAGGGTAGAGTCAAAGAAACTGCTGATGAAATGTTTCAGGGCATCAATAATTTTGTGGCAAAAGCAAGATCCTTCATCGGAAAAGTAGATATGACACGCACAGGTGCTGCTTATATAATCATCGATGGTAAGGAATCCGATGTATATGTAGGTCCACGAGATCTGAATGGCGCCATGGACGGCGATACAGTTGAAGTTTTAATATCACCAAAAGTAGGACGAAGAAGGGCAGACGGAAGAGTTGCCCGTGTCGTGAAAAGAGGACGGGAAATATACATGGGTAAGATCTTTGTAAATAAGAAATACAATGTCGTCAGCCCATATAAAGCCCCTCAGGGTTTTGAAATATTCGTCTTCCATGAAGACTTAAATGGAGCTGAAGACGGAGATATAGTTACAGTTAGAGTTACTTCATGGCCTACCGGTAAAAACCGGATGATCAAAGGAACCATCACAGAAGTTCTTGGCCAGGAGAATTCATCTGACATGGAGATGAAGTCCATTCTGATCGGACAAGGATTCGATCTCCAGTTTGGCAAGGAAGCAATGGCTGAAGCTGACCGAATTCCATCCAATATTTCAGAACAAGAGATCGCTCTTCGAAGAGATATGAGGGAGACTATGACGCTGACCATCGATCCATTTAATGCGAAAGATTTTGACGATGCACTTTCTTATAAGGAATTGGAAAATGGTCAAGTCGAGATCGGAGTGCACATCGCTGATGTATCACATTACTTGAAGCCGGATGGACCTTTGGATAGAGAAGCATTTGAGCGCAGTACATCAGTATATCTGGTAGACAGAGTGCTGCCTATGCTTCCTGAGAAACTTTCGAATGAATTATGTTCATTAAGGCCTCACGAGGATAAATTAACCTTCTCTGCCGTCTACATCTTTGATAGCAAATTTAAGATCATTAATGAATGGTATGGTAAGACTATAACTCATAGTAATAGAAGGTTTACTTACGAGGAGGCACAACATATCCTGGAAGGAAATGAAGGTGATTTTGCCCATGAATTAAATAAGATGAATGAGATCGCCAAAAAGTTGCGTGATGCACGCTATGCAAATGGTGCTATTTCGTTTGAATCTGATGAAGTCCAGTTTAGACTGGATGAACATGGTGTTCCAATAGAGCTCTTTGTAAAGGAAAGAAAGGAAGCGCATATGTTGGTAGAAGACTTTATGTTACTCGCCAACAGAACTGTTGCTGAATACATGAAGAAGAAAGGCACCTCAGGCGAAATTCCTTTTGTATACAGGGTGCACGACCAACCGAATGAAGAAAAGTTGAACGACTTTGCCTTATACGCCGCAGAACTTGGTTTTAAAATGGATCTAAGTACTCCAAAATCAATAGCTAATTCATTCAATGATCTTGCCAAGAGATCAGAAGAAGATGAAGCCTTGAAACTCATCACTCCGCTTGCGATCAGGACAATGTCCAAAGCTATTTATACGACAGATAATATAGGGCATTACGGATTGGCTTTTGAGAATTATACACATTTTACCTCGCCGATCAGAAGGTACAGTGATGTATTATCGCATAGAATTTTGTATAAAAATCTTGGAGATGCTATTTTTAGAGAAGACAAGGCAAAGCTTGAAATAAAGTGCAAGCATATCTCGGCTCAAGAGCGCAAAGCAATGGATGCTGAGCGAGAATCTATTAAATATAAACAGGTCGAATTTATGGCCAAATATGTCGGAGAAGAATTTGATGGCATTGTTTCCGGGTTGCATGACAAAGGCATCTTTGTAGAAATTATCACTACAAGATGTGAAGGCATGGTACGATTTGATCAGTTCACTGAACCATTTATTTTAGATGAAACCAAGCACAAAGCTATTGGAAGACGTAGTGGTCAAATTATTAAAATGGGAGACAAGATTAGAATAAAAGTTTTGGATGCCGATCTTGATAAACGTCAATTGGAGTTCGGTTTGGCTTCTGAAGTTGAGTAAGGATGTATTGGTTAGACAAACTCCAAACAACAAACTTCAAACAAACATTCTTAAAGTTTCTCCAGTTGTCTGAAAACAGAAACAAGTGATTTCCCTTTCTCAGTGAGTGAGTATTCGATGTGTAATGGTTTTTCTTTAATGACAACTTTGTTCAGGAGATCTGCTTCTTGTAATTCCTTTAATGCAATTGATAAAGTCTGTTTATTTGATGATTCTATTGTGCGCAATAAATAACTGAAACGCACTGGTGAATCCAACGTAAGTCTAAAGATCTCAGGTTTCCATTTTCCTGAGAGCATTTTCAGAAGTCCTTGGGCAGGACATGTTTCCTCTTCTAAGTTGTTAATATGTATGGTCATGTTTTTCTGACTAATTGCCGGTTAAGAATAATATACCGACCTTTGTATTTTAAAATAAACTGGATATTTCGAAAAGAGCATAATTGTTAATGCTGTAAAAGATACAATTAAAACTGCAATTCAATGTTAAACCAGTATAAGATCAAAAAGTTAATTAACGGACATTAAAATGAAATACATAAATACCCTATTTTTTATTATAGTCACAGCAGCTTTGTTGAGCTGCTCAGCTCAAAACATAACTAACATGGACAAAAATAATCCACTACTATGCGATCCCGATTCAGGAATTTGCGAAATTCCAACAGCAAAAAATGAGTTTGAAAAATCTGCAGTTAAGGCTTCCGATAAATCTGTTCGTATCCTGTATTTTACTGATCCTATTTGTTCATCATGTTGGGGAATAGAGCCGCAATTAAGGAAGCTTAAATTGGAATATGGTGAGCACTTAAAAATTGAGTATCATATGGGCGGCTTATTACCTGATTGGAAATATAACAGTGGGGGGATAAGTAAACCTTCAGATGTAGCACATCACTGGGATGAGGTCAGCGCGCATTATAACATGCCCATAGATGGAGATGTATGGTTGGAAGATCCATTAGATTCCTCCTTTCCGCCTTCAATTGCCTTCAAGGCTGCTCAGATGCAAGATGAAACCAAAGCAATTGTGTTTCTGAGGATTCTTCGTGAGATGGTTTTCCTTGAGAAAAAGAATATAACTAAATGGGAGCACATGAAAACGGCAGCTGAAAAGTCCGATTTGGATGTGGATGTTTTAAAAAATAACTACGAAAATGATGCGGAGAAATTATTCCGTGCAGATCTTAATTTGGCTGCCAAGATGGGTGTGCGTGGTTTTCCTTCAGTATTTATCATGAATGAAGAAGGTGGGCAGGAATTCGTTTACGGCTTTAAACCATACTCCTTATACGAAAATGCAATTGCTAAAATATTCCCTAAAATCAAAAAAGCAACCTACGAAAAGACATGGAATTTCCTGTTTTCAAAGTATCCTACACTTACTACCAGAGAATTTGCTGAGCTTATGGAATTGTCAATTCGGGAAAGTGAATCGCAGCTTGAAAAAATTAATGTTGAAGAAAAAATTGTGAAGTTTGATACCAAAAATGGTCCACTCTGGAAGGTAATTTAATAGTTGTTAATTAAGAGATATTCCCCTCTTGAGGGCAGGGTCATTCAGTTCTAATTAATCGTTATGTGTAAATTGTTGAATATCAACAATTCCAAAAGAAGATGAAAAAAAAGTCGCAACTTCCCCTCTGGAGGCTTGCCCGACAAGGAAGGCGGGGGTACGCAAAGCGGGGGGTGGCATTTGATATGGATTATTTGATAAAATGAACCCTTGAGTAGGTTATTGGACACAAAGTTTTAATGATTCGCTCGTTCCTCGCTGTGTCTTTTCTCGGTTATTCAAATTTGAAAGCGAGCTTTCATTTGAGAAATGTAGTTGTTGTTTTCAATTTAGGATTAAAAATGAGGGATTATTTGGTTAAATGAACCCTTTGGTGGGGGATTTGACACAAAGTTTTAATGATTCGCTCGTTCCTCGCTGTGTCTTTTCTCAATTATTCAAATTTGAAAGCAAGCTTTCATTTGAATAATCGAGAAAATCCACTTTGAATCATTAAAACTTTGCGGAGAGTTAGGGATTCGAACCCTAGAAGCCCTTTTGGAGCTTACACGCTTTCCAAGCGTGCGCCTTCGACCGCTCGGCCAACTCTCCTTTGAATGGAGTGCGAAAGTAGTAAATTTTATTTATTTTCGTCAAAAATTATAGACAATCTGAAAACATACCTCCATCTCATTTCTTTAAATACAAAATATCTGATTTTATGGATCTGAATATATCTACACCGGGACTCATCTTTCCTTCTATCTCCTTTCTGCTGATAGCCTATTCCAATAGGTTTCTTGCCATTGCTCAATTGATTCGGGATCTGAAAAACAAGTTCAGTGAGAAAAAGGAAACTATCCTTATAAAACAGATTAAAAATCTACGTTATAGACTTAAACTTATCCGTTGGATGCAAGGTGTTGCTGTATTCGGTATGCTGCTTGCATTACTGTCTATTATGACACTTTACTTAGAATATATGAGCCTCGGCAATATTTTTTTATACTCTCTGCCATATCAGTTACTACTTCTCTTTCTATTGCACTTGTAGAAATAATGTCTTCAGGAAAAGCATTTGATTTAGAATTAGAAGACATCCAAGACCACTTAAAGGAGAAAAAAAAGTATCTGTAGAGAATTCCTCTAGGCACAATTCAAGGAAATTGGAGATTTTAGTTATTATTATTAAAGTTTCATCGTTAGAATTGAAACTCAAATAATATTGCTATAACTAAATCAGAAATCAGAAATCGGAAATTAGAATGAAGTTCCGATGGTTCCCAAAGAAATGGTTTATGATTTTTTAGTGTTTTCTTATGATGGTAAAATCCTCCCCGATCTCATAAAAGATCGGAAAGAATTTTATTAAAGCTTTCCCTAAAAAATTAGGTCAATATAAGTGCAAATAATTTTGGTGGTCAGAGTTACTAACAGAGCCCTAAAAAATGAACGTGGTGAAATAATGAATTTAATAATTGCCAAAATACCTCATTGTATCAAAGTGCTTGATTTTAAACACTTTATGAAATATTTCGTCAAATATATTCATAAATTCGAATCTTGTATATTTTTGCTAAAACTTTAACATTTAGAATCTAAAGCGATCCTTCTTGTTTTTTAGTCCACCTACCTTCCATTTGACGCCTACACCAAAATTGTATAGATTGGGAAATATATCAAAACTGTAAACTTTACGTAAAGGATAAGCTGCTGTAATATCAATTCCAAATTGCACCCTGTCTCCATAAATCACACCCCCTGAGAATCCCGCATAGTCAAAATAAGTATTTGATAGCCCAAAGCGCTTACAAATTGGCCTATATATTTTGGTGAGAAATAAATGCCCAACTTGTCAGTAGGATGAATTGAAGCATGCACAGGTATTTGAAAATCATAATAATAAAAGAAAAAAGTATTGAATCCAATTCCTGTAGCCATTGCAAACATTGATTCCTGATCACCTAGAAATTGATATTTTGTTTCAAGTCCGATTTGCCCAAAAGTACTTAGATTAATTCCTGCATCCAATTTTTCTGTTATGCCATACTTACCTGTATATTGGATATAAGGCACAGTAAAATTTTTCTTTTCCTTATCCGCCACCTGCGCTATGGCATTAATCACGCCGTAAGGATAATATAGATTGAGGCCTATTTCACCTGTTCCTTTTTCCACAGTTCTGGCAGTCTGCATGCTGCTGTACGAACCGCATGAAGTCAATAGGATTGAAAAAATAAGAAGTGCAAAGGGTCCTCCTTGCGAAAATAGTTTTGTTTGATTTCTCATTAGATGTGCTGCATTAAGATAATTATCAAATGCGAATTTAAATGATATTTGTTTAAACGAGCGTAATGTAACGCTGCTAGTTATTGAAAGGTTAAATGTGAGGAGGTGAGGAGGTGAGGAGGTGAGGAGGTGAGGAGGTGAGGAGGTGAGAAGGTGAGGAGGCCGGGTGATAGGGTGATCAGGTGATCAGGTGATTTGGCGATCAGGTGATTGGGTAATGATAAACACAACTACGAAGATAGGAATGTAGAAGGGCAATGCCTTGCCCTTCGATCAAAACCTAGAATGGTTAGGAGGTGAGATGATCACCACTACGAAGACAGAATATAGAAGGGCAATGCATTGCCCTGTCCTCATTTCAATAGTTGTTAGAATTTTACACTGTCAATTCACAATCCTTACATCCTATTTTTCTGAAATCATAAAATCAAAGCCAGGAATATAATTTCTCCACTAAGCGCAAGGGATAGGAGCGGCACGACCGACCTCAGGAGGGTGTATAGCGGATAGCCCGACCCTTGGGATGCGCCATTATTTTAATTATTCGACGAATGAACATGAATTTTCTAACTAACTGACCTGAACAATTGTACTTTTGCGCTGTTTTTACTTTTTATATAAATTTCTAGAGTGAAATTGCGTTATGAAGACGCATAATATTTTCAATAATTATTAAAAGATATAGATGTATTCATCAGACGTAAACGGTGTAGATGCGCTTGCTCAGGCAGCCAAAGACCTAAGAAGTGAAATTGGTAAAGTGATCTATGGTCAGGAAGAAGTGGTCAAAGCAGTACTTATTTCATTGTTTTCAAATGGCCACAGTCTTTTGGTAGGTGTGCCGGGATTGGCCAAGACGTTACTTATCAGCACCATCGCCGAAGTACTCGACTTAGAATTTAAGAGGATTCAATTTACACCCGATCTTATGCCTTCAGATATCACCGGAACTGAGATCCTCGATGAAAGCCGACAATTTAAGTTTAATAAAGGTCCCCTTTTTGCAAATATTGTATTGGCAGATGAGATCAACAGGACACCACCAAAAACTCAGTCAGCCCTATTAGAAGCTATGCAGGAGAGAGTTGTGACCATAGCAGGACAGAGATATACCCTTCCACGACCATTTTTTGTATTAGCTACTCAGAATCCTATTGAGCAGGAAGGTACTTATCCCCTGCCTGAGGCACAGTTGGACAGATTTATGTTTAATATCCCACTGGATTATCCAAGCTATCAAGAGGAGCTTGAGGTGGTGAAAGGGACTACTTCAGATAGATCAATAGATCTTAAGCATATCCTTAATGCGGAACAGATCATCTATTTCCAGCAATTAGTTAGAAAAATTCCAATCGCCGACAATGTACTTGAATATGCTGTGAATTTAGCCGTCAAATCACGTCCAAACACGGAGAGAGCTACTGAACAGATCAATAAATACATTTCATGGGGTGCAGGACCTAGAGCATCTCAATATCTGGTATTGGGTGCGAAGTGTCATGCGGCTATCAATGGAAAATATTCTCCGGATATAGATGATGTCAAGGCTGTTGCCAATTATGTACTCCGACACAGAATCGTCAGAAACTATAAGGCGGAGGCAGAAGGGATCAATGAGGAGGCCATCATCAACGGGTTGTTGTGAACAGATACTAGAATCTAGATACTAGATACTAGATGCTGTAATGGACAATGCTACGGAGACACGAATGTATGATGGGCAATGCATTGCCCTTTGAATGTTTAGAATAGAAAATGTTAGGATGTGTTAAACATTACCCTGCGTTTTTCGGAATTTTAAGTATAAAATAATTAAAATAAAAATTTATCAATGAGAATAGCGGTATTCAGAACTGCCCATTTTAATGCAGCCCACAGATTATCAAATGATCACTGGTCTTTAGAGAAGAACCTGGAAGTTTTTGGAATATGTTTCAATCCAAGATATCATGGACACAACTATGATTTGGAAGTTAAACTCGTGGGTGAGACGGATCCTGAAACGGGTTTTCTAATTAATTTGACCGCACTCAAAGACATTATTGAAGAGACTATTCTCATTCATTTCGATCATAAGAATCTTAATGAAGAAGTGGAGGAATTCAAAACTTTGAATCCAACAGTTGAGAACATTTGTTATGTTATCTGGACCAGGTTACGCAAAGAAATCAGGGAAGATATAGAGCTCACTGTGCGTTTGTATGAGACGCCGAGGAACTATGCGGAGTACCCGGCATAGTTGATGAATAATGTATAATGAATAATGAATAATGAGAGCGGGCGAAATTGATTTACAGAGATTGTAGGCGATTATTTTTTAGCTAATAGTGAATATGCAAAATTATCACAAAAAGCGTTTTGATCCGCTTGAAAATCAACCATCTGCAAAGAAATTCTGAGTTTTTAACTTGAAATTATTATTTTTGAATATTATTCACATCAAAAACAATATCATGCGTAAATTATTCATTCTTACTATGTGCATTTTTGCCACTGCATTTACAATGTCAAGCTGCAAATCGGAGACTACCACTACCACTACTGAAACTACTACATCCACTGAGGTTATGATTTCTGATAGCACTGCTGCTGTAGATACAATGCTTATGGATTCTACTGTGAATGAAACTAAGCCGGTAGATCGTCCCGATTAAATTTCCTTCTTTTATACATTATCTAAGATTTAGTAAATGTTGATAAAAAAAACAATTTATTGAAATTGATAATTCAGGATTTAATCATTAATTGTGATTTACTCCTGAATTATTTTTTTGTCGATACGCCCTTTAATCAAATGATTAATTAACCAATGTTCAAGTCTATGATGCGCTGGGACTAATATAAATCCTAATATTACAAAAATAATTATCTCCAAAATCAGATTGTAGTTAGTAACTTTTGCAACTATTGGATGGGTTAATAAAGTAATAAACTCAAATGTAAACATAAGCGATACCACACCTAATATTTTGACCACAGAATGTTTGACTTTTCTTTTTCTCAAAAGTAATGTTATCAAAAATAACGATGGTATAAAAACCGTTATCAATATCACTTGCAATTGCTTTACCCTTTGTTTTTCCGCTAAAATTTTTGAATTGGTTATTTCTTCCTGCCTCAATTTTTCATTGATTGTCAACAATTGTAAATTTTGAATTTTTTTTCTATTGTTTATAGAATCATTTAAGGCTGTGGACATTTCTAAATATTTAAATGCGCTGTCAGGCATGTTCATTCTTTTATAATATTGGGTGACAAATATACCTGCTTCATTAGCCTTTTCAATGGAATTTACCTCGTTAGCTGCCTGCAGTGCCAATCCCGCATTTAAAATTTCCTCTTTTTCATTACCAAATAAATTATGAACTTTTGCAAGTCCTAAATATGTTTCAGATAATAATTCAAAGTTTTTTTCCTGGTTTAGTATTGGAATGGCTTTGTTGTAGTTTTGAATTGCCAAATACTCTTGTCCAATTTTTGAATAAACATTACCCAAACCTATATATGCAAGAGCTTCATTATGAATGTTTTGGGTTTGGATTGCATTTTGGTATGTCAGGTTATAATAATACTGTGCACTATCGATTTTTTTTAACTTTTCGTAAATATCTCCTAGATTAATATTGACATAATGTACCATTTCCTTAATCTTATTGGCAGAAATTATATTATCAGCTTTTTTATAATATCCCAAAGCCTCTGAATAATCCTGTTGGAACGAATATACAATGCCAATATTTAATAAAACACTTGCCAAATTACGAGGATTCTTACCTGATTCTTCCAGCTTTAATTTTTCGAGATATAATTCCATTGCTTTTGGATAATTACCCATTCTACTATAAACGTTTGCTACAATACCCAATGATTTTGACAAGCCTTCCTCGTAATTAATATTTCTTGCCATTCGCATAGATCGATACCCCAAGATTAAAGCAGAATCAGTGTCGTAAGATTGCATTTCACCAGCAAGGCTCCATAACAATGTTATCTCTTTTTTAACTGGCTGTGGCTTAGATAATTCAGCTAAAATTGCTTTTTTGTCATAATTCTGTCCATGTAATGTGACTTGAAAAACAGGAATTATCGAAAGTGACAATATGAATATTGCGATATTTCTAAAGAAAGATATTCTATTGATCAGCTTATTTTTCATACAGATTAGTGATAATTTATAGACCCTGGATTTAGATTTATGTATTATGATTCATGCCGGAACAATATCAGACCTTGCCCTCACGAGTTTTCAAAGATACAATTTACCTTCACTTAATATTTCAATTTTAAAGGTGTTTCTATTATCTTTATAGAATAAATGTATCTGTCATGAAATTAAGACACGCTTTCCTTTCAATACTCTGCCTAGTTTTTTTCCTACCTCAACTATTTAGTCAGTCTTTATATGAATTAAATTATAGTTACGGAGAGGGATCCGAGCTAGAGAATTATAAGGCCTTTATGATGATCAATGAGGATGGCACTGGGATGGTGCGTATCGCATTCACTGACCTTGAATCAGGTCAGAAAAATATTATTGAATATGTCGTTGATGAATTTTATGATCAGGAGGATCAGAGTCTTGCTACTCAAGTGGCTTATGTTACGTCTGAGCCGATTCAGATCGAAGGAGATATTTCATATCCACCAGACCATTTTATTTTGGTAAAAAATGAAGAAACAGGATACTTTGAGCCATCTTATGTGCTATCATTAGATGAAGAGACCAAAGAAGAAGTGCAAGGTGCTTTTGTTAGTGTCAGACTGCTAAATGATGAAGATCTAACTGAAGACTACATGAAGTTGTTTTTTGTTGAGTCTGATGAGGAGTTTCAGAATCTTTTCGTCAATGAAGTAAAGCCTATTACGGTCGAACAAAAAGCGACTAAATTACACCTAATCCTTGTGGCGAATACATTGGATAAAAAGATAGGACGAACATGTGTCATTGATAAGGAAAATGTGCTTGGATTGTTTGAAGAAATTACGAGTTTTTTAGGAATTGGTTATTCTACCCAAGTTATAGAAGGTAAAGATTTTAGTAGACGAAATGTAGATGCAGCAATAGCTAAAGTCAAACCCGGTGCTAATGACATAGTTGTTTTCTATTATACAGGTCACGGATATAATCCGGGAGAAGGTGGCAAACAATATCCAAACCTGGACCTAAGAGAACGTACATCGGATGATATTGGTGGCCTAAATACCTTGAATATTGAAGATATTTACCAGTTGATTCAGGCTAAAAATGCAAGATTCAATTTGGTATTAAGCGACTGTTGTAACAATGATCCTTTTTCATCCAATTCTATTGGATCAGAAGGTGTTAGTTTGAGAACTTCTTCAATAGGATGGAATAAAAATTTCTGTTCCGAGCTATTTTTGAAAAAAAGAGAATCCATCCTAATGACTGGCGCTTCCAAAGGACAGTTGTCCGCGGGCAATGTTGCTGATGGTGGCTTTTTCACTTTCAATCTGCGCGAAAATATCGAAAAATCTGTTGGTAAATTAGCCTCAGCCAATGTGGTTAACTGGGAAACAATTGTCGCTCAAACACAAAAACAAACAACCGTCAGAGCGAATAAAAGTCTTTGCAGGATGCCAAATGACGAAGTATTGAGATGCGCTCAGAAGCCGGACTTTAAGATCGGGGTGAGATAGGGTGAGGGGGTGAGAAGGTGAGAAGGTGAGAAGGTGAGAAGCGAACAGTGAACGGGACGAGATGGCTGATCTGCATAATTGAGCTAGTGTCTATTATTGTAATGCGTCAATTTAAAAGTGAGAAGGTGAGGAGTTCAAAATGGAAATTTAAAAATGACTCTAAGAATGGGCTGTGGTGTGTTTTGTTGCTGTTGAATTTAACCAACGGATCCCAAATGAGATAATAATCGGACGTTAGTCCAAGAATCAATTATGTGATTTTGGGATAATTATAATTTTGGAATATTTATCCTTTAAATTAGTTTTTTGTATAATGCATTATAACAGTATTACACAAATCTAAATGATTATTCCATTTTTCAAATATCTAAATCAAGTGAAAGTGGGCAATGATCCGATCCCTGAATCTGATCATGGATCTCTGAGTTAGTAATATTCGTTTCAATTAACTTGTCAACCAAAAAATAATCTAAACGCCAGCCAACATTTTTTGCTCTGGCACCAAATCTCACACTCCAAAAAGTGTATTGTACTTTTTCCGGATGTTTTGTCCTGAAGGCATCTACATATCCTGCTTTAAGCAAAAGATCCATGCCATCAATCTCAGTCTGAGTATAACCACTTGTCTTATTATAATTTTCCTTCGGGCGGGCAAGATCTAACGGCTGATGCGCCACATTAAAATCACCCGTCACTATGACTGGCTTACTCTTCTTAAGATTAGAAAGATAGTTTGCAAAGGCTATATCCCATTCTGAGCGGTATCCAAGACGTACCAACTCATTACCACTATTGGGCACATAGACATTGACAATAAAGAAATTTTCAAATTCAAGTGCCAACACCCTTCCTTCAGAGTCATGCGCTAATATGCCTATACCCTTGCTTGCTGAGATTGGTTTCACTCTTGAAAGTATTGCAACGCCGCTATACCCTTTTCTTTCTGCCGAATTGGAATACATATGGTAATCCGTTACAGACTCAAGCGCCTTAATTACCTGGTCTTCTTGGGCTTTTGTTTCCTGCAGGCAATATATATCTGCATTACTGGATTTTAACTCTTCAAGAAAAGCCTTTCCTACAGCAGCTCTGATACCATTGACATTCCAGGAATAAATTTTCATATAAATAAGTGTTTTTGGATTAATGTTTTATAAAATGAAAGGATATTAGTCTATTTCGAATTTAATTGTAAATATGAAGAAAAATTAAGAAGTAATGAAACGAGGATTTTAAACGTGTGTATAAATAATTATACTTAATTGCAAATTTCAATAGATCTTTTGGTTCACGTAAAGCCCGCAAAGCTAGCCTGCCAGATAGTAAAGGAGGCAGGGATGAATACGCAAAGCTCGCAAAAAAGAAATTCAACAAATTGAAATGTACTGACGATACCTTAGCTACTGACTGATCGGAGTAGCATTTGACAACAGTCAAATTCCTCTGTGCTCCTCAAAAAATGTATTATCAGAGCTTGATCTCGAATTCAAGTCCTGAATTAGCACAGTAATAAAATCAAAAACCTTTGTGAAACTCTGTGACACAATCCTTTTTGGTTCACGTAAAGCCCGCAAAGCTTGCCTGCAGAAGACATAGTTGTAAATAATATTGATAACAATGTATATAGATCTTTAAGAATTGAAATGACCAATCCATCTTAAGGCATCAGAGGGAACGGAGTAGCATTTGACGATAGTCAAATCTCTTAGCGTCCTCATAAAAAGGTTTAATGAGAAGAAAACACCAAAGTCAAAGTATTTCATTCCTCAAAAACTCAACCCAAAATACCTTCGTGTCCTTTGCGTGAAACCCTTTTCGAGAGAGATTTTTTGGTTCACGCAAAGCCCGCAAAGTTAGATCACGCAAAGCCCGCAAAGCTTTCCCTCATAAGACTTTATTGTAACTAATATTGATAACATTTTAAACTTTTTAAGCATATCCGTATTACGACATTAATGAAAAATGAAAAGTGGATCATATATTTATTGGCGGCGTTGAATTTTACGCACATCATGGACTTTATGATCATGATGCCACTTGGAGAGATATTCATGTCTACTTTTCATTTAAGGCCTGATCAGTTCAGCCTTCTTGTCAGTTCTTATACCATTTGTGCAGCCTTATCAGGCTTCTTTGCATCTTTTGTTGTAGATAGGTACGCTCGGAAAGTAAGTTTAATCTTTGTGTACACCGGCTTTATTTTGGGTACTATCGCTTGTGGTTTTGCCAACCAATACCACTTACTTTTACTCACAAGAGGATTGACAGGTGTATTTGGTGGTATCATGGGGGCACAGGTCATGGCTATAGTAACTGATTTAGTCCCTTATGAGAGGAGAGGTAAGGCTATCGGGATGCTCATGGCAGCGTTTTCAGCAGCTTCAGTGGTTGGTGTTCCTTTTGGTCTGTATTTAGCTACTCATTACAATTGGAATTTTCCATTTTTTTTAATTGGTGGCCTGGGTCTCTTACTAATTTATCCGATCATTAGATTATTGCCAAAACTTGATTCGCATCTTATGGATGGCAAGCCACCTGTTAATCCTGTCAGGACCTTCAATGAAGTTTTCAAAGCAAGAAATAATAGGATAGCCTTATTGCAAACATATCTTGCCACTTGTTCCCATTTTATCATCATACCATTTATTACTCCTTATATGATTAGAAATGTTGGATTTGCGCAAGGAGACATCGTTTATATCTATATGATTGGCGGTATTGCTACTGTTTTTTCTGCACCTTTCACAGGAAAGATGATAGATAAATTTAATGCCCGTTCTGTATATTTTATTCTGGTATTTGCGGCTATGATCCCGGTGCTTCTTTTGACACACCTTCCCGCGGTATCTCTTGCACCCGCTTTGATCGTAACTACTTTGTTTTTCATCTTGGGAGGATCCAGATTCATTCCTTCTTCCACCGCAGTGACAGGGGCGATTCCGCCAAAGATAAGAGGAAGTTTTATGAGTTTTAATTCCAGTGCCCAACAATTAGGCACCGCATCGGCATCGTTAGCAGCGGGATATATAATTTTTGCAGATGGAGATGGACCTATTCATGGATATGGAACGACAGGGATAGTGGCTACTGCGATAAGCCTGTTATCATTGTTAGTACTCAGCAGACTGAAGCTGTTTAAAGCACCTGAGGTATCATTGGAAAAAGAAAATAAATCCTTACCGACATAATTAGATGCCAAATAAAAAGAATCACCATTTTAAATGATTTCTTAAAAATTGAATTCGTTGCGAATTATTATATTCACACCATATTAAAATAAAATTTATCATGAACTTTCCTCCATTTAAATATACGGCAGCAGAAAGATTTTTGCATTACGTTACCATAGACACACAATCAGATCCGACAAGTCCGACTACACCAAGCACGGAAAAACAGAAAAACCTTGGAAAAATCCTCGTTCAGGAGTTGCTCGATATGGGTATCTCTGATGCACATATGGATGAGCATTGTTATGTGTATGCCACGCTTCCTTCAAATTCTGACAAGGAAGTGCCTGTCATTTGTTTCTGTTCACACATGGACACAAGCCCTGATTGTTCAGGCGAAAATGTAAAACCAATTGTTCACAAATCTTATGCAGGTGATAAAATAGTATTACCACTCGACCCAGCGCAAGTACTGACGGTAGCAGACCATCCTGCATTGGCTGACCAGATCGGCAATGATATAATAACTGCCAGTGGAGACACACTATTAGGTGCTGACAACAAAGCCGGATTGGCTGAGATCATGGATGCAGTATATCAACTAATCAATCATCCTGAAATAAAGCATGGAGACATCAGGATTCTATTCACTCCGGACGAAGAGATCGGACGTGGAGTAGATAAAGTCGATATGAAAAAACTTGGTGCTAAGTTTGGTTATACGATGGATGGCGAAACACTTGGTCATGTAGAAGATGAAAACTTCAATGCGAAGTCGGCTGTCATAAATATCACAGGAGTTTCAGCACATCCCGGATTTGCCAAAGGCAAGATGGAAAATGCCATTAAGATCCAGCAGGCTATACTTCAAGCCCTGCCTATTCATACGCTAAGTCCTGAAACAACTGATGGTAAACAACCATTTATACACCCAACGGCAGTAAAAGGAAATCTTGAAAATGCTGAGTTATCGTTTATTCTGCGTTCATTTACAAGAGAAGAAATGGATCGTCTCGAAGATATTCTGGAGGCTATTTGTGTGCGGGTAAATAAAGACTTTCCCAATAGCAAACTTGAAGTGATCTTCAAGGAGCAATATCGCAACATGAAAGAAAAACTCGATGAATTTCCCCAAGTGGTAGACTATGCCATGGAAGCTGTTACCAGAGCGGGCGTTACTCCAATTAGAACTTCAATTAGAGGCGGTACAGATGGTTCCAGACTGTCCTTTATGGGTCTTCCTTGCCCGAATATATTCGCAGGGGAACATGCATTTCATAGCAAACAGGAATGGGTGAGTATACAAGATATGGAAAGAGCGGTAGACACTATCGTGCATCTGGCGGTGATCTGGGAGGAGAAAAGTTAGCACTTTGGCGCGTTGGTTTGTTGCGTAAATAAAAATACTTTTGTTTTTAAAGTATTTAGGCAATAGGCTGCAATCCTTTAAATAGTTAGATTTGCTTCTTTAAGATAAAACTCACAAAAGATCTTAGCCCTTCTAAAAAATAAATTCGAAATATGTTTCCCGAATAATAAAATTAGAACTGTAGGGATAGGTCGCAACCTGTCCTTACAGTTCAAGTTTTATTATGTTATAGTCCTGCAATTTTGATGCTCATCATATAGAATTTTACTTAGCACACTACAGCAATTTCAATTGATGCATTAATTAACTCTTCTAAAACCTAAAGAATATTTCAAAGCTATACGCACTATTGTCAAATTTGGAGATCAGGTCATCATCGAATCCATATGGGCAATAATGATAATTGACTTCCATCCCGATGTAATTTCTTCTGAATATGGGTTTTAGAACTGAAAGTCCAATGGAGGAATGAAGTGTTTCTACATTATGAAAAAAAGTTTCTTCCGATTCTTCATCATACTCTCTCAGGCCGGTACTGATCGATTCATATCCAAGTGCTATTTTTGGTATAATGATTAAATTTTCATTTTCAAATATCTTATAACCTCCGGCTAGTCCTATCGAAAACCCTAATTTTGAATTAACATCATTAATTATTCCGAGGGCGTAATAATCAAAGTTTTCATCATTAATATTTAACCGAAACTTCATGTATATCTCCCCTTGAATCTTGTATTTTAAAGGGCTTGCAAAAGAAATACCAAAATAAGGGTTGGTACCAAATCCTTTACTTTCATTAAATGGGGTATAACTGCCTACATAAAAATGGCCACTAAAGTTTTCACGGGAAAAATATCTTCTATCATTGTTGCTAAATTCCTGTATAAAACTACCGCGATAATTAGATTTTTTATTTTCCTTTTCAAATGAATTTACTTCTCCTGAGAATAAAATACAAATTAACTTTTCATCATTATTTAGCTTTTTTTTAATTAATAATTCTTTTGCTGCAAGCATCAAAGCACTATCCAATTGATGTCTTAGCGGCACATAATTATAGTAGGTCCTGTAATCTCTTGAAATATATTGGTATTCATCGGCAGCAGCATTCTCCATACGATTTTTTATATACAAAATGAAGATCATCTCCGAAATAGTTTTCAATCAATTGATCCACATTTCTATCTGCAATTAAATTATAAATTATTTCTGAACGCGCAATAATTTCGGAATTTGGACATAATTGTTTCCATTCATCAATAGTCATGCCAGCTGCGCTGTAATCCTTTTCTATAATTTGTCTAGCAAGGATATCTGCCTTTTGTTTTGATAAAGAATCACATAAAATAGAATCGACATTTCCTCTAGAAGATTCGATAAGATTTCCGGCATGAATTAAATTAAAACAAAAAAAGGATAGTATAAAAAGTATGTATTTCATTTCATAAAAATTCACTAATTAATTTTGCAATATTGTTGAGTAAATGTAGCCTATCTCATCTTAATTTCCAATTTATCCTCGGCATCCAAATCATAAACTTTATTTAAAATTTCAAGTTAAACAAGCATATGGAAGCAAATAAATTTAAATGTGCCGTCATTGGTGCATCTACGAATCCGGCCAGATATTCCTACTTGGCTATGAATAAACTTAAGGCATATGGTTATCCTGTGGTAGGCTATGGCCTAAAGGATGGAGAAGTAAACGGCATGGAGATCATAGGAGATAAGCGCCTGGAAGAAGATATACACACGGTCACCTTATATGTAGGCCCAGCGCACATACACGATTGGATACCATTAATGCTTTCCTTGAAACCCAAGCGTGCTATTTTCAATCCGGGGACAGAAGACATTGATACGGAGCGTACTTTAAAGGATGCCGGAATTGAAACTATTCAAGCATGCACTTTGGTCATGCTTTCGATTGGTAATTTCTAAATATTAGATTCTAGATTCTAGAGTCTTGATTCTAGCCTCTGATTCCTATTCTTCTTCTTCAAACTTGACATCCTTCCGGCCTTTCTCAGCCTGAATTCGCCAATCTGTCGTATTTTGATTTAAAAATTCGTTGACCTTATCTATGTCAAAACCGTGTTTTATTTCACCAAATTCATTGATGTGAATGTCAAATTCTTCCAATGATTTATGTTCAGAATTTTCGTTTTTTTTCTTGTTCATTATTCGATCTGATTTACGAAATTTTATTCAATTCATACATTTGCAGGCCTTTCTCCAATCTTGAAACTACTTCTTCCTGCCCTATCAATTCAATCGTTCGGAAAAGATCCGGTCCTTTTGTGCCTCCTGTCAAAGCAACTCTTAAAGCAGGAAATACTGCTCCAAAACTTATCCCACTTCTTGCGATTTCTTCTTTGATAACA
The DNA here is from genome assembly GCA_016711705.1 of Candidatus Brachybacter algidus. GTDB lineage: Bacteria > Bacteroidota > Bacteroidia > Chitinophagales > Saprospiraceae > Parvibacillus > Parvibacillus algidus. Next base: position 386,056 of record JADJSK010000002.1, read on the forward strand.
CTTTCTATACTTGAAGCGTCGAATTGTGGCATAGCCGAAAGCAAGCCAATAATAGTGCTGAAAACTTCTGCACTTTGTAAATTCCACTTCTTGAGAATTGGTTCCATTTCAAACTCACTTACTTCCTCAAAGAAATAATGCGTCATTGGTAGAAACTCATTTGTATTAGTCACTCTTTCTTTTACAAAGTCAATAACCTGAAGCATCTTGTGTTCATCAAATGAAAGTCCGGCCTTTACAAATTCACCACCTGCCATATAAAACAGCTCCTCAGCCGATGCATTCATGATATACTGATGATTGAACCATTTTGCCTTATCAAAGTCGAAGCGACTGCCTGATTTGCCGATTTTTTCCAAAGAAAAAAGATCAATCAATTCTTCCAAAGTCATAATTTCCTGCTCAGTACCGGGATTCCATCCCAATAATGCAAGGAAATTAAGTACTGCACCAGGCATAAAACCTGCCTCTCTGAAACCGTTCAATGTTTCTTCTCCATCCCTTTCCCATGACAATGGAAATACAGGAATACCTAATTTATCGCCGTCTCTTTTACTTAATTTACCTTTACCACTTGGTTTTAAAATCAAAGGCAAATGTGAGAACAACGGCATTGTATCTTCCCATCCAAATGCCTTATAAAGCAAAATATGATGAGCTGTGCTCGGCAACCATTCCTCGCCTCTAATTACATGGGTGATCTTCATTAGGTGATCATCTATGATATTCGCAAGATGATAAGTAGGAAATCCATCCGCTTTCATAAGTACCTTATCATCCAATCCGTTGGACTGAAACGAAACATCCCCTCGTATGGCATCAAAAAAGGAAACTTCCTGATCCGCTTCCACTTTTAACCTGATGGTATAAGGAGTGCCGTAAGATATTTCTTTGTCCAATGTGTCTTTGTCCATAGCCAGACTATTTCTCATTGAAAGCCGATTGGCGGCGCTGTAGAGAAATGCTCCACCGGCTGCTTCTGCTTTTGTCCTGGCCGATTCCAACGCTTCCTGGGTGTCAAATGCCAAATAAGCTTTGCCGGATTCGACTAATGCATCTGCATATTTTTTATAAATATCGAGTCTTTCACTTTGGCGATAAGGCCCACATTCTCCGCCGATTTCCGGACCCTCATCAGGCATCAATCCAACCCACTTGAGTGAATTTTTAATATAATCTTCAGCCCCATCAACCAATCTGTTTTGGTCAGTATCTTCTATTCTCAGAATGAATTTGCCATGATGCCTTTTGGCAAATAAATAGTTATAAAGCGCAGTTCTCACACCACCTATATGTAGTGCACCGGTTGGGCTAGGTGCAAATCTTACTCTTACAGACATTATTTACTTATTAATTAAAAAAACAAAAGTAAAGGAAAAATAGAAAATAGATGTCAGATGTCAGAGCTCAGAAAATAGAAATTAGAAATTAGAAATCAGAATAAGTTTTTGAAACTGACGTTTTGTTTACTTATCATCCATTACCCATTACCCATTACCTATTACCCATTACTCATTACCTATTACCCATTACCAATTAATCATCACCCATCCAACTCCCCAAGCAGCAGCAACATCTCCCTTGCAGTCTCATGCTCATTAACTTCATTGGCCCGTTCAAAATACTTTTTTGCTTTTTTTAATGAACGTTTAGCTACCTCTCCTTCCAGATATATAAAGCCCAGGTAAAGATTGGACTCATCTATCTCATATGGAGTGTGAAATTTGTTCTTGTCCTTAGCTACTTTTTTGAAATGTTTTAGTGCCTTCTCCTTATTGACATCAGTGCCTATACCATAATAATAACACAGACCGACTTTGAATGAATAATCAGCATGATCCAGTTGCATAGCAACTTTATAATGCTTGAATGCCTTTTATACTTTCCTTGATCCCTGTAGATGGTTCCCAGGTTGTATGCAGCGATACTGTCTCCCATCTCTAACGCTTGCTTGTATACCACGATAGCGCCTTCTATGTCTTGCTTACAGCCAATACCTTCAGATAGACAAAGTGCCATTCTGGAAATACCTTCAGTATCCATAAGCGCTGCGGCATTGTAATACATTTTAAAAGCTTTCTTTTCATCTTGCTTCACAATTATACCTTCTGTGGTGTCTTCATAACCATCAGCAAAATAATCTCCGGCTTCAACCATAGCAGTAGGGTCGCCGGCTTTGGCCATGTCTAAAATAACCTTCCAACTTTTTTTATCTATCATATTCAGAACTTAATATATTTTTGATCCTTAAGTCAAATCTAATGCTTTAATCTCTATGTCCAAGAAAAAAACCAATGTTCAGGCAAAAATTGATCCTGTAATTAATCTGGAAATAAAAGTTTCAGATAATCAATCAATACTTTCAAGAGAGCAAATCAAGTTCAATAAATTGAATGCAAGGATTCAGAAATTGAAATCCCAAATTCAATCTGACACTCAAAAACTGGACGAATTTCTGAGTCTTTATGTCAGTATAGTTGTTCCTGAACAAAAGCTATTGATAGTTGAAAAATTAAATTTGGCTAAAGAAATTGATGCAAAGTTAGCATTTATTAAGTTACCCAAGAAACTGACCAATCAGGTTGAGCAATTAATGATTCAAATCCTGGATGAAGTCATAGGTCAATCCGAACCCAATGAAGAGTTAAATAACTTATACAAAAAATACAATGGGCGGACTTATGAGGAAGATTTGCAGGAAGAGAAAGAAGAAATGGCAGAAATGTTTAGTAAATTTTTCTACGAATCCACAGGATTTAAATTTGACCCGGAAGATCTAAAGAATGAAAATCCTGATTTTGAGAAAATGAGGGACAGCTTTACTCAATTTAATGAACAGAATAAAAAAAGTCGAAAAAAATCCAAAAAACAAATTGAAAAAGAAGCGCTTGAAGAAGAAAAACAGAAGCTAAAAGGTAAAAGTCTCAGAAGCATTTATCTATCTCTTGCTAAAATTCTGCATCCTGATAAGGAAACTGATGAAACATTAAAGCATCAGCAGGAAGAATATATGAAGTTAGCTACTACTGCATACGAATCCAAAGATCTTGCCGGTCTTCTAAGACTTGAAGTTCAGTGGATCAGCCTGCAGACTTCATCACTTGACTCCATTCCGGACGAAACGCTCAAAGCCTATTCAATGCTGTTAAATGATCAGGTAAGGGAGTTGGAGGCAGAGGCCTACTCTATATCAAGTCACCCAAGGTATGCCCCGATCCTGAGATACCAAAGAATGAATCCAAAATATATTAATTCTGTAATGACGAATGAAGCAGGCCAAATTAAAAGCAATCGTCAAATTCTCATAGAATGGCAAGGTGACCTTGAAGATAAGTCGCTCGTCAAAGAAACACTTAAGGAATGTGTGGAATCAATGTTAGATGAGGAAGAGGAAGATATGGATCTTTTGAATATGTTGTTTAGGTAGATGATATGAGTAAAAATGTCGGTTTGTAATATTTTAAATATCACAGAGTTTCGCAGAGAAGACTCAGAGTTGCACAGAGGTATAAGAACTAAATGCTAAATACTGACTTATCTGTGATGCATTCGACGATAGTCAAATAACTTTGTGCCCCTCAAAAAATGCCCAATCGAAGTAAAATCTCCAAGTTAAACGCTACTCTAATTCATTTGCAAAATCAAAAACCTCAGTGGAACTCAGTGATACAATCATTTCTCTCTTCCTACGGAAATGCAATAAAATAATAATCCACCTGCCGATTAAACTGATCCTCAAACTCTGCTTTGCTAAATGACCCACCTGATCCCAACCAGCTTTTCATCGTGCTTATTTTATAACCAAACTCATCAAAAAGGTCAAAGATCATAGCTGGAGTCGTTCCATAAAAATCAGACGCACCCAATCCATGTTCGAAAATAATTACGGGTCTTTGTTTCTCCAATATTCCTGTAGCGCCTTTTAATACCTGATACTCAGCACCTTCTACATCGATTTTGATCAGGGAGATTGGCAAAGTAATCGGGATTACATTATCCATCCTATCCGTTTTGACATCAATCTTTTCGATGACTTCATCGCTTTTTTCATACTTTCTTTCCTTCATTCCGCTATAGGCCGGATTGGAAATGACATAGTTAAATGATGTAGTCCCTTTTTGCTCACTTAATGCCAGGTTGATAATCTCGCAGTTAGTGCCATGATATTTTTTCTTCAATGATTCATACATCGATGGAATTGGTTCGAAGCCAAAATGCTTTCCATCAGGAGCGCATCTAAAGATGATGTCCATTACTTCACCTTTGTGACAACCCACGTCGATACAGTTACTATCATGGCGGCAGACTTTAGCGATGACCTGTCTTGTCTGCCTATCATATATCTGATTTTTAGTAAAATCTATTGGAAAAGACTTTACTATTTTTTTAAAAACTCCTTCATTCGTTGCAAATAAACAATTATTCTATTAAAATATATCAATTTTGTTACCTTCGGAACAGATAAAAAGAAGACTAAATGAAAGCAACTACTGCTTGGACATTTTACGATTGGGCCAATTCAGCTTTCGCATTGGTTATTACCGCGGCGGTTTTTCCGAGTTATTTTCTTAAAAATACAGATGATGTAGTGACATTTTTCGGTATTACAATGTCTAATAGCTCTCTGTATGCATATATACTTTCTGCAGCCTACTTATTCGTGGCTATTCTATCTCCTTTCGTATCAGGATTTGCGGATTCTGCTAATAATAAAAAAATGATGCTCCTGATCTTCTCCACTTTAGGAGCTATAAGCTGTATGGTATTGTATTATTTTGATGGAATGGTGCATCTACAAGTTGGAATATTTGCATTTATATTAGCTATGATCGGATACATCGGAAGTAATGTTTTTTACAATGCATTTTTGCCGGAGATCACTACAGAGGATAAATTTGACAGTCTTTCGGCGAAAGGTTTTTCTATGGGATATATCGGGAGTGTGATTCTGCTTTTGGTGAATCTGGCAATGATACAAAATCCTGCATATTTTCATATTGCCACAGTACAAATGGCGGTGAGGATCAGTTTTATTATGGTCGGCATCTGGTGGATGGGCTTTGCTATTATCCCACTTTATTACTTGCCAGGAAGCTACAGATTGCTATTAAAAAGATCCAAAATAGCAGAGGGTATGTGGATATTAAGAGACGTATGGTACAAACTCAGACATTTGCCCAACATTAAAAGATATCTAGTGGCATTTTTCTCATACAACGCAGGAGTTCAGACTATAATGCTTTTAGCAGCGGCATTTGCTGAAAAGCAATTGGGCTTTGAAACCTCCGAACTGATCATACTCATTTTGATCTTACAACTAGTAGCAATTGGTGGTGCATTCCTTTTTTCAGGACTCTCAAAATTGAAAGGAAATAAATTCTCGTTAATTACAATGTTACTAATATGGATTCTGATCTGTGTGATTGGCTATCTGGTGGTAACTAAATTTCAGTTTTATGTGCTGGCATCTTTCGTAGGTCTTGTGATGGGAGGCATACAAAGTCTTTCCCGCTCGACTTATTCCAAACTTATTTATTCTTACACAGGAGAAACCACGAGTTTTTTTAGCTTTTATGATGTAGTAGATAAGCTTTCGGTGCTGGTGGGGACCTTTAGCTTTGGTTTTATAGAAATGATCACAGGCGGTATGCGTAATAGTATTATTGCCTTAGGTATATTTTTCGTGGCAGGCATCTTATTGTTATCCAGAGCCAATTTAAAGCCATCTGAACAGGAAATTATCATTACACCAACTGTTTAACAGCTTAACTACTTAATCATTTACACAAAAAATTAAGTTAATTATTTTTTTGCCATTCTATTAATCATTAACTTTACTATTCTTATTAGTTTTATATGTTTCGTTTTCTATTCTTTTCAGTCATAATATCTACAAGTTTTGGGCAATCTGCATATGCTCAGAATCCTTCTTTCAGTGAAAAAATCAGTGACGGATTGGGCTCTTATGGATTTATTGAAAAGGATGCTTTCTTTTTTTCAGTCCTGAATAGAGATCAAAGCGCCGATACCAAATCACTGTCTGTTAGACACAAACTCATCACTCCTACTGGTGCCAAGCATGCATTGAATCAACAATTAATGGATCAAAATGGATGGCAGTGTTCAGGAGATCAAAGCTTGTTCAAGAAGACCAATCCAATCACAATAAAATCTTTCGGTGCAGATGCAGTAAGCGGAAGTAAATTGTATTCAGGCATATTCAAGACTGATTGTAAAGATGTAGTAACGCCTGATAGTCAAGTAGGTTATGATGAAATAGTAACAGAAATTATTGATATTCAAACTCAATATCATCCCAATCTATCAGAAGCAGTATTAGCCGACAATTCTAAGTATCTGGTTGGCGCTTTTAAAATTGTTGCAGGCAATAGCACAGAGTTGCTTACCCAATTGCGCATAATAAATAAAGGTACTGCCACTGAAGGGGATGTTATTTCAAATGAGGCTTTCAAAATCTACTATGAACCAATCAGTGCTGCATTTAGATTCGACGGAGATGAAACTTATGGGGGGACACTATTTGGCGATGATGCAGGAGATGCGACCAACAATAATATTTATCAGAATAGCCAACTGAGCATTCCACTTGGAAAGGGAGTTTGGATATATGTGGTTATGCAAATAAATTCAGATCTTGACTTAGCAATGATGAACAAAGATGATCTTACCATATCTTTAGCTATTGCTAATGACGGTTTGTCAATAACTCAGCAAGGGAGTGATCGTTCATTGGTCCGAATAGATGAAATAAATATAAGTGAAAATAAGTCTATCCCACTTCCATTAAAGTGGATATCTTTTGACGGATGGGAGCGCAAAAACTCTGTTTTATTGCAATGGGTTACCTCTTCAGAATTAAATGTAGATCACTTTATGATAGATGCTTGTCTTGATAAAGTAAATTGGATCAATATTGGGAAGGTGCATATCAATGGCAATCCCGGAAATACATACGCGTTTGAAGACCAAAGAAATATTAGAGGTATTAACTACTATAGAATACTTCAGGTAGATAAAAGTGGCGAAACTAGCTTCTCTAAGATTGTAGCAGTGAAAAAGGTAGATCGAAAAAGATATCTTGTTTATCCAAATAATACCAATAATATTCTGAGTGTGACGAATGAATTGGGTGAGCGTTTCTCCGGCCCTATTGAAGTATTTGATGTCAATGGAAAAAAGTACAAACTTAATTCCTCCAATGAAACCTATTCAGTAACGCAATTACATCCTGGTGTTTACTTCGTACAGATCGGTGATGATTTTCTGAAATTTATTAAATATTAAGGTTTCATTTCTTATGAATTTAAAGTCCTTCATTTTACTTTCTTTTTTATTTTTTTCTTTCACAACCTATTGCCAAATCCCTATTACAATACTAAGCGTGGATTCATTAGTTGGGTCCAATCATGCCGGTAGAAATTGGTGGGATCTCCAGCATTATACCATAGACATCGAGACAGATATTGATAACAAACGGCTTTCTGGGATTGTGTCAATAAAATATAAAGTAATAGGAAGTGGTCATGTGATGATGATAGATCTTCAGGCTCCCATGCTGATCACAAAAGTTACTTCCGGAGCCAAAATAATTCCTTTTAAACAGCAAGGCCGATTCTGGTGGATAGATAAAAACAGCGAGGGTAAAGTAGGTAAGATAGATTCAATTATGATTGAATACAATGGTAGCCCTAAAGTCGCTTCGAACCCGCCATGGGACGGAGGATTGATTTGGAATAAGGATGAAAAGGGAAGGCCATATGTAGGCACAGCTTGTCAGGGAGATGGAGCGAGTCTTTGGTGGCCTTGCAAAGAAATCCAGTCGGATGAACCGGATATGGGAGTGGATCTTTTTTTTCAGGCGCCTAAGGATCTTACTGTCGTGTCCAATGGCAGATTATTGTCAAGTACTATTGTTGATGCAGTTAAAAAAAGATGGCACTGGCGAGTGACCCAACCGATCAATAATTATAATGTAACAATGAATATCGGTCAATATGAAAGAATAGCTGAAATATATGAAGGCAAGAAAGGCCCCTTGGATGTGTCATTTTATGTTTTAGATTATAATCTGGAAAAGGGAATGGAATTATTTCCTGAGATCAAATTAATGTTGGAATGCTTCGAATCCAGAATAGGACCTTACCCTTTTTATGAAGATGGATATAAGATGATCGAGACGTCTTTTTTGGGCATGGAGCATCAAAGTGGGATTGCTTATGGCAATAAATTCAAAAGAGGATATTCAGGCAGAGATCGAAGTAATTCCGGATATGGATTATTGTGGGATTTTATCCTTGTCCATGAGTCCGGTCACGAATGGTTTGGTAATAGCATTACTTCAAAAGATATTAATGACAGCTGGATCCACGAAGGTTTTACGACTTACCTGGAAACAGTTTATACTGAATGTCTTTCAGGAAAAGAAGCAGCAGAAAAATATGTCATCTGTCAAAGAAAGATCATTACAAACAAAAAGCCTTTGATCAACCAATACGGAGTAAATTTCGATGCGCCGGGAGATATATATGACAAAGGAGCCAGCTTGATCCACACCATTAGAACGATCATGGATGATGATGAGAAATTCTTTGCTATGCTTCAGAACATTTGTAAAAAATATTATCACAGTTCAGTTTCATCCGATGAGCTTGAGGCCTACATGATTAAAGAAAGCAAATTAAACCTTAAGCCAATATTTGAACAATACTTACGACATACAGACATTCCAACACTCCAATATACCATCCAGGATGATGTTATGACATTGGCTTGGACGAAGGTTATTCCAGACTTCAAAATGCCTGTGCTTTTGGTTACAAAGCAAGGAAACAGAAAATGGATCACCGCATCAGATAAGCCTGTTTCATTCCGTCTCAATGGAGATTTTGATCATTGGGATGAGAATATTTATTGTGAGTATAAGCTAGTAGAATAGTATAACAGTATGCGTGTTTACCAGTAATCAGAGGAGCAGGGATATGGCTTGCCCTTGTCCGTGATGAAAGTATAGTAATCCTCAAAGACATAGGAGTATTAAAGTATTAGAGTTGGACAAGTTTCTCCTACTTCTTCTTACCTTCCAAACAATCGGTCAAAACATAATAAAAACTAGTCCGCCAGCTCTGACTATCCACTATTATACTCTAATACTATCCAACCTTGTATCCCACCAACATGAACTATCACGCTCCATAATCGCTATAAATAATGCACCAGCTGAACTGCTCACTCGCATTTATAATTCTTCATTTATCATATTCCGTACAATAGCCATCAGCTGTCTTTGAGCCAGCAGATGACTTCATCCCTCGTGAGAAAACGAGTAGTGACATCTGGCGGCTTCCATCAAAATGAAATACTCAGCCCAATAATCGCTACTCGCTAAGATCCTGGTCCACTGCCCACTCTCATTTATAATTTATCATTCACCATTTATCATATTCCGTATAATAGCCGCCGGCTGTCTTTGAACCAGCAGATGACTTCATCCCTCGTGTGAAAATGAATAGCGACATCTGGCAACTTTCATCCAAATGAAGTGCAAAGCCCAATAATCGCTATACACTAAAATCCAGCTACACTGCCCGCTCTCATTATTCATTATTCATTATTCATTATTCATTATTTAACTGTTCCATTCTATCTTCCTCGAGAAATACATCACAGATCCGAGAATAGCAAACAAGCCAACGCTTCCAGCCAATAATGCATAATCTTCCATCTGTATAATGACATATATAAAGACATATAATGCACTTAATGAAGAGGCAATGAAGATCGAAAACCGACGGCTCTTTAATATCGAATAGGAATACAACATCAACATAGTGATTACGGCTATGGAAGCAACCATATATGCTATCGAAAAACTTGAGTGTTCAGTAATGGATATTAATAAGGTATAAAACATAATCAAGGCCAGGCCGATCATGGTATACTGAAAAATATGGATGGAGACTTTACTGACCATCTGGATTAGGAAAAATATAAGAAAGGTAAGTCCTATCACAAGGAATCCATATTTCGAAACGCGCTCGTTTTGTTGATATTCATCAACTGTATCGATGAGTCTGACGCCAAAATTGTAGGTATCAAGATGTGGCATGGCATTTTTATGAATTTGTGCAAAAGGTCTATTAATGCCAAACACTTTCCAGTCTGCATGAAAGCCCTTATCTGTGATTTTTTTAGAATCATCCTGGGCTGCAAAACTACCCATAAAACTGGGGGATGGCCAATCTCCGTCTATACTGACAGTCGTATTTTTACCCACCGGAATAAATTGAATACTGTTGCTGCCATTGAAGGATATATCGAAATCAAAATCAAATCCTTGTTTAGGGTCCAGGATAAATTTATCACTCTCCAACAATCCGTAGGTGCTATCACTTAGATCTTTTGACTCAAGTTGAAGTGTCTTATCTCCCACTTTTATCCTGAGATCGCTCTTGATACTTTTGAGATTGGTAGTCTGAATCACAAGTGAGGCTTCACTCCATAAGATTTCACGAGGGAGGATGCTCTGTTTGCTGAGATCTGGTTTTGAAAAACTTCCATCAAACTTCATATTGGTTGTAAAAACCATTGGATTATAAATGGCTCTCCTTAATGAATAATTCATCACTACCTTTGACTTATTGTTAAGTACCTCAGGAAATAAATAGAAGAAATTTGTAGAAATCTGCTTTAATATTCTGGACTTCCCGGTGGTCTCATCTATCTCCGTCGTGATCAGGGAGGAATTGTAAGGAATTTTCAAGGCAGGACCATAAAACTTTACTTCTGAACCCCACATTTGATTTACTTCCTGTACCACGTCATGTTTGCGAGCTGCCCGCTCACGGATCAGATCTTTTACAAATTCCAAAGGGATGAGCAATCCCAGAGTAAGCATACACACCATAATGATCTTGGCAGTATTCGATTGAAATAATGAAATGATTGGATTTCTTCTTTCAGAATCATTGAATTGTTGGTTAACCATGTTTATTAAATTTAATTTAAGATTGAAAGAACTTTGTATTTCAAAGTATATGTACAAAAAAAATTGATTATTTATTTGATATTAATTTTTCTAATGCTTCTATGTGTTCCCGAAATGCCTTTCGGCCAATCTTTGTAACAGCGTATTTTGTATTTGGCTTTTTTCCTATAAACTGTTTCTCTACACTTATATATTTTTCTGCCTCCAATGCCTTGATATGACTTGCAAGATTGCCATCTGTCACACCCAATACTTCCTTGAGCATATTGAAATCGGCTGATTCATTGACCATTAATACAGACATTATACCAAGCCGTATTCGATGGTCAAATGCCTTATTTATATTTTGAATTAAATTTTTCATAAGCTTTTCAAGATAACCTATCCCTCATATTTAAAGTACATGAGTGCTCCATAAATGATATGACATAGTCCGAAACCTATTGCCCAGAACAATAATCCGTATCCCGTAAAATAGGTAGCTATCAGTCCGATCAAAATAATCGTAATACCTAAATACCTTACACCACCTATTGTATATTTACTTGCATGAACACAGGAAAGACCATAGAATAACAATGTCAGTGGAGCGACATATATAATAAGTCCTTTTTGGATCATAATCAAACAAACTATAGCACCTGTGCTTAATGGTATCAGAAAATTAATGATCAATCTCTGTGAAGAAGTATCCCAAATCTTTTCCCCATTCTTTTTTGCTTTTCTCATACTCAAGAGAACACCGCTGATCAGCGCCAATATCATCACACTAATTCCCAGGATGGTAAGGTCAAATATCTGTTCTGTAGATAAGATGATATCGGTTCCTATTACATTTGGATTTGGGCTTTCATACACGATCATGTAGGCAAGATAAGCTCCAACCAAGGCAAACATTCCAGCCAAAATGCCAGACATACCACTCAGAGAAATAAACCGGGATGAACGGTTCATGATATTTTTAATCTCGGATATGTCTTCCAAATATTTACTCTTTTCCATATAAAAGTACTTTGAGATACAAAGTTAAGTAATTATATTTAAAGTTGTATTTTTTTTTGAAGGAAAAGTTTTTAAAGTGCGCGTTAGCGTGTTTGCATTTTGGCGCTTTAGCTTGTTAAGTAAAAAAGATTATTGTGTGGAAACTGGTGCACTCTCCAATGGCTAACTGGTGCATTTTCCATTCTTTATCTGGTGCATTTAACTTTTAGAATCTTCTCTGTCATACCATAATACTATTATACTGTCCTACTATCCTACTTACCATAATATTTCTTAACCCAATCATAAAGCCCAATACTCATGGCAATCATCAGAAAGCCATATAGAGAATCTTCTACCGGAATGGTGAATATTCGAAATCCTATGTTTTCAGCAGCATTGTACCAAACAACCGGTGATTCTGTGAAATAACCTGTCAGCAATCCATTGCTTAAAAGAAAAAAAGGAATTATCAGGAAATAAGTTAGAAAGGTATAATTCATCCGGGTTTTAAAATAAAACATACCCAACATATACAATGCAGTAAATAATCCGGTAAAGAATGTGTAATCCCTTCCAAACCCTGCTAACATAAAGAATATTGAAGTAAATAAAATTACAAGTTTGAGATAAAATTCAGCCTTCTCCAGAGGTATTTTTTTGACCAAGTATTTCAATGCGAAGTAAGTAAATACGCAACAATATGGAATGCAAATAAAAAACAAGACTTCTTCAATGGGCAGATTAACTATATTATAACCGGTTAGATAATCAGCATTAAATCCCCATACGCCTCTGTGTGTGAAGATTATATCCCAAATTATGAAAAATAGGGCAACAATCAAATTAGCCGGAAAAAAATATTTCCACTCTTTATAAAAAGGATGCTTAGGATAAAAACTCGCAATAAAAGGTACAATAATACAAGTAAGATCTACGAGTAGGTAAGTATATTTCATATCTTCTTAAAATATTCCATGAAATATTTCTTTGGAACATACAACATTCCAAAACATTCTCCTTCCTCTTTTCCAAGATGTTTATGATGTACTTTATGGGCTTTTCTCAGCCCTTTTAGATAGGGAGATTTAATATTATCAAACCACTTGAATCTGCGATGGATGATCACATCATGCACCATAAAATAACTTAACCCATAAAGAAATACACCCAAGGCTATAAAAACAAATAATTTAATTCAGGAATTAGTCCAAAGTAAAACATTATGATACAAGGAGTTGCGAATATTGCAAAGAATGCATCATTTTTCTCAAAAGTATTTGCATATTTCGGCTGATGATGGTCTTCATGAAGATACCACAACAAGCCATGCATGATGTATTTATGAGTTAGCCATGTGACCATCTCCATAGTAAAAAATACACCAATTGTAATTAAAATATAAAATATGATTGTCATTAATTATTATTTAATTAAACCTATTTGATACAGCATGGTAGATTTAGATTTTTCATCTACATCACTTTCCTGAATGTTCTTCTTAATAAATGAAATGTCCGCTTGAATGTTTTGATAATAATTTAATATTTTGGGAGCTTTGCTTTGGATTAGTGCTCGTACATATCTAGCATCAATCTGCTGCGGATATTTTGAAATATGGGTTTCTAGCGCTTGCTTACCCTTATTAAAATAATCTAGTTTCTTATATGGATTCATTGTGTAATTTGCCATTTGCATGATACCACAATAAAGATAAGGTTTGCCATCAACCCTAACATCATTTTTATATTTAGTGAGAAATGCAGTAAGTTTTGATTCAGTATTTGTGTTATGAAATTCTGACCTTAACACCATCATGTAATTATCCTGTTCCATATAAAGCCAAATTATTGGTTACAGTATATTTACTTTGTACCGAATATATGTTTTAACCACCAAAAACATTTTCACAGAATTAGAGATCCTGATGCGATTGTTAAGAATAGATTCCACGCCCTTCCTTTCTATCTTTCTTAGCAAGACAACGTAATATTTGTAAGCCAGATAAACTCCAAGACGGGCTGTCAGAGGAAGTTTTCGTATTCCAATCTTTGCCTCGTAAAAGTCCTCACGTATCTCATCTATGATTTCCTTCGTAGCTTTTTCATTCAGATCATCAAAGGCTACATTTGGAAAGTAAGATCTGCCAAGTAACTCATTATCCGCTCTAAAATCTCTTAAAAAGTTAACTTTCTGGAAGGCAGATCCAAGTTTGGTCGCATAACTTTTTAAAGCATTATATTCGTTAATATCTCCATTCACAAATACTTTCAGGCACATCAGGCCTACGACATCAGCGGAACCATAAATGTATTTTTCATAATCTTCTCTACTATGGTAATCAGATTTGTGCAGATCCATCATCATACTTTCTAAAAATATATCTGAAAGTTCCTTTAGATCATATTTGTGAAGGATATGCTGAAATGAATTTAGTATCGGATTCAAGCTGATCTTTCTTTCAATCGCCAGATTGTAATCCCTAATAAATTCATCCATAAGCACAGCCCTGTCATATTGTCCAAAACTATCCACGATCTCATCTGCATACCTGACAAACCCATAGATGGCATATATAGCATTCCTGATAGATGGATGGAATAGCTTTATTCCCAACGAAAACGAAGTACTGTAACGTCGAGTTACATGATGACTTATTTCGAAACTGCTTTGATCAAATAACTCTTTCATGGTATTTTTGTATCAATTCACTAACTATTTTTCCAGATATAAGACTAGGAGGTATGCCTGGTCCGGGTATCGTAAGTTGGCCCGTAAAATATAAATTTTTCACCTTATTGCTTTTCATTCGTGGTCTTAGGATGTGAGTCTGCAACAGCGTATTAGCTAGTCCATAAGCGTTCCCCTTATAAGAATTATAATCCTTTACAAAATCATCTACTCCGTAGGACTCATAAAACACTATATTATCTAATACATTTTGACCGGTTATAAATTCCAACCGATGGATAATCAGATCAAAGTATTTTTTCCGTACTTCTTTATCTTCTTTTAATCCCGGAGCAATTGGCATTAAAAATATTCCCGCCTCATGCCCCTCAGGAGCGCAAGTTTCATCAGTGATACTTGGAAAGCTAGCATAGAATAAAGGATCTTCAGGCCATGAGGCATCGTCATAGATCGTCCTGGCATGCTCTTCGAAGTCGGAATCAAAAAATAGTGTATGATGAGATAAATTACTTAACTTTTTATCAAATGCCACATAAAATAGTAATGCCGATGGTGCGAAAGTCTTCCGCTCCCAATACCTCTGGCTATATTGCCTGTTCGCTTCCGGTAGCAGCGTCTCAGTATGTGCATAGTCTGCACTACTTAACAAGATATCACAATCAAAATCTCCATTATCTGTTGAGACCATTGACGCCTTATTATTTGTAACTTCAATTGAATTAACACTGATATCAGTCATAATCTTCACTCCTAAACTCTGAGCAAGTTGAATCATTGCCTCTATCACTTTGTACATACCTCCTTTTGGATGCCATGTGCCCAGTTCAAAATCAGCATAATTCATAAAATTATAAAATGCTGGAGTATTAGAAGGTTTAGCACCAAGAAAAAGTACAGGAAATTCAAGGATCTTCTGTAGTTTTTTATTCCTTATGTATTGAGCAATCTGTGTTTTGACAGACTTAAAGAATAAGCCCAACTTCATAGCTGTGGCTGGAGTTATGATCTCAAATATACTTTCTCCTGGTTGGTACACAAGCTCCTGCATTGCAATCTCATAATTGCTTTTAGCATTAGAAAGGAATTTACCCAACTTTTTAGCACTACCCGGTTCAACAGCATCAAAAGTATTGCTGATCTTTTCTATTGAATCTCCAATGAGGACTGAATCATTTTGACCAAAATAAACCTGATAGGCGGGATCTAATTTGTCAAGTGCATAATAATCTGATACCTGAGTGTCGAAATCTTTAAAAAAACTTTCAAATACATCAGGCATCCAGTAGAATGTCGGGCCAATATCAAAAGTAAAACCGTCTCTTTTTAACTGTCTTGCGCGGCCTCCCGCTTGCGTATTTTTTTCCAAGATAGTAACTTCATAACCAGCTTTAGCCAAGTAACTGGCTGCTGCCAGACCTGAAAAACCTGCTCCTATTATTATTACTTTTTTATTTTTGTTTTGCTCCACTAGTGCTATAATATAATATTTTTCACAAATATAGTATGTTTATGCACTACATTGTATATGTATCATACAATATTGTACTAAATATTTTATATCTTTGCAATTTACAAATTAAAGCTATGGGAAAAAAGGAAATTTTATTAGAGTTGGTGGATCAATTTTATGAATTCTCAAATGCACGACCAGACGATAAGGAGTGTACCATGACTGATTTTCTTGGATATTTAAATGCCAAAAATAAAGTTTTGCCCATTTCAATGAGAAAGTTTGAAGGCCAAGAAGAAGGATGGCTGAAGGAAAACCATCGCAAAGTAAATAATGACATTTCAATCCTAATGGTCTTTATGTATCGCTATGCTAAAGGTTACATTAAGAAAGCGTTGAGGGATAGCGTTCTTCAAACACCTGAAGAATTTACCTTTCTGATCACGTTAATGACTTATACCAGTATGACCAAAACCCAGTTAATCAACTCTCAAATAATGGAGAAGACTTCCGGCACGGAGATCATCAAAAGACTTTTTAAACTGGGCTTAATAGACGAAAAGGATGATCATGATGATAGAAGAAGCAAACAAGTGTTTATCACAGAACTAGGGAGAAATGAAATTATATCTTTGCTACCTGTCATTGATACTGTGGCAGATATTGTGATCGCCAACCTATCAATCGAAGAAAGAAATTCGCTGGCATATCTTCTAAATAAAATGGACCACTATCACAATGATATTTTTCAGAACAAAAAAAACGTAGAGTTACAACTTTTGGTTTATTCAGGGGAATCTTATGTTTATAAAAGTAACTTGAATAGTGCTGATCGTTAGAAACATAAATTTCCCATTATTTTTTCAAAATATCGTTACTGTTTAAGACAATCTTGAGTTTATTCAAAAAAGGTTGGTCCGCTTGCTGTTTATCAATCAAATGAAATCTATATTTAGTTAAATAAAGAAATAGAAACTCACCTCTATCTGCATAAGCATACAATTCCTTTATAAAAAATGAAGTTGAACTACCATTTTGAGAAATAGTCATTTCTTCAAAATTATTTAATTCAAATTTCATAATTCCTTTTTTGTGCATTGAAGCGATCTGGTTCACGTATATCCAAGGTCTCAGCAATAAGAATACTCCACCCAATAAATACAGAAATGATTTT
Source organism: Candidatus Brachybacter algidus (assembly GCA_016711705.1). Lineage (GTDB taxonomy): Bacteria > Bacteroidota > Bacteroidia > Chitinophagales > Saprospiraceae > Parvibacillus > Parvibacillus algidus. The sequence goes on from JADJSK010000002.1 coordinate 403,357, forward strand.
TTTTCAAAAGCCTGAATTGGAAAAATCATAAACAAGAAAACAAGGATCAAAGTCACTCCAACAATTGGGTTAATATAAGTAAATCCAAAAGCAAAATAATGTCTCAGTATTGCTTTCTTATACTCTTGCTTTGATATTTCCTGTGTAAATTCCATATTTTCCTTACTATTGAAAAGTCTTTTATTTTATTAAAAGGCAAAATAACATTTATTCTTTCCAGCTTTTACCAAAATTCAATTTTATTTTTATTAAATAAACAACACGTTATTTTCTAAACATTTTTTTTACTTTTACCCTAGACAAGATCATTAAAACCAAACAAAAACACCACTATGTCAACACTTTTTCGTAAAAAATCAATTGCTAAAATCCTTATTGATGCAGAATCAGGCCTTAGTGATAGCCATGGTATAGGTTTAAAAAAAGTACTTGGAGTAAAAGATCTTACTGCATTGGGCATAGCAGCTGTCATCGGAGCTGGCGTATTCAGTAGTATTGGAAAGGCTTCGTTTGATGGTGGACCAGGGGTCATGTTTCTATATATATTTACTGCTATAGCTTGTGGATTCGCGGCACTGTGTTATGCAGAGTTTGCATCTACTGTTCCTGTATCAGGCAGCGCCTATACATATTCTTATGTAGCGTTTGGGGAGATCTTCGCATGGATCATCGGATGGGATCTATTGATGGAATATGCCATTGGTAATATTGCTGTGGCTATTTCATGGAGTGATTACTTTACTAATCTAACTAGCAAAGCAGGAATTCACATTCCCGACTGGCTTACTATGGATTATTCAACAGCTCATACTGGATTTACAAAAGTAAGTGAAGCTATTGCCTCTGGGATCAGTACTTCTGCAATGGATGCCATCGATTTATCTAGATATTATGCATGGCTCAATGCTCCAACTCTTGGAGGCTTGCATCTGATAGCTGATATACCGGCAATGCTAATAGTAGTTTTAATTACCTATATTGTATATAGAGGAATAAAGGAATCTCGACGTGCAAGCAATGTCATGGTGTTAATTAAATTAGCTATTATTTTACTTGTCATTATTCTCGGTGCATTTTATATTAACACGGACAATTGGACGCCATTCACACCAACAGGCGTTACCGGTATCCTTAAAGGGGTATCTGCAGTATTCTTTGCCTACATCGGTTTTGATGCAATTAGTACGACAGCTGAAGAATGTAAAGATCCGCAACGGGATCTACCGCGCGGTATGATTTATGCCCTCATTATATGCACAGTACTTTATGTGGCATTATCTTTGGTATTAACCGGAATGGTTCATTATACAAAACTGAATGTTGGTGATCCACTTGCCATGGTATTTGATGCTGTAGATTTAAAATTTGTTTCTGCAATTGTGGCAGGAAGCGCCATAATTGCCACAGCGGGAGTTCTTTTGGTATTCCAATTGGGCCAACCAAGGATCTGGATGAGTATGAGTCGAGATGGTTTATTGCCTAAGGTCTTTTCAAAGATCCACCCAAAATATGGTACGCCATCCTTTTCAACTATACTGACAGGATTTTTAGTGGCAGTTCCGGCATTGTTTTTAAATCTTGATGTTGTTTTAGCATTAACCAGTATTGGCACTTTGTTTGCCTTTGTACTTGTTTGTGGTGGTATATTGGTGCTTCAGCAACAGAAGGACAGGCCTGAAAGTAAGTTTAAGGTTCCATACGTCAATGCTCAGTTTATTTTTCCGGTAGCTCTTGCCGGCACACTGGCTTTGATTTTCTACTATTATCCGACTTACTTTTCAGATATATTTGCATGGGAAACCTTTCCGATGATCATATTCTGGATTGTAGTAATAGTTCTTTGTGTCTACACCATAAAAAATAAATTCTCGTTAATTCCAATTCTGGGTCTTGTAAGTTGTTTTTATCTCATGGCGCAGGAGAGTCACACAAACTGGATGCGTTTTATAATTTGGTTGGCAATCGGACTTGTGGTTTACTTTCTATATGGATACTCACATAGTAAGTTGAGTAAATCTGAAAGTTAGTAGTCAGTAGTCAGTGTTCACTAATCAGTAATCAGAGGTTAGATGCTAGAGCTTAAATGCTAAAGGCTAATTGCTGGGGGATAGATGCTGAAAGTTTGACGTTGGAAGTTGGTGTCAAATATGATCTTTTTGATTTTCTGAAAAAAAAAATAATCTGCTAATACAATTTGAAATCAGCAGGGTAGTGGAGTACAATTATCTGTGGTGATATTCTGGCAAGTTGCTTAACACTAAAACACTTTCTTAAAATGTCTATCAATTTGCAATACAAAGCAATAATTTTGAATAACTTTAAGCTTATTATTTAAATATCGAAACTCAAATATTGGCAGCAAAATAGTTTAAATATGACCTTAGGAGAATTTATAATTTGGCTGGGATCTTCCCCTCAATACATCATCGGATACTTTTTATTGATGCCGGCAATGGCAGCACTGATGTGGTTTATCGCCAAAGACCAAGGCCATTTATCTCCATGGAAATACGTCTATACGACGATCCTATATGCCGTTTGTATTCCGGGTATTGCTTCTGTAGCTTTCAATATTTACCTGTTTGCATTTCAAAGGCAGGACATTTATGCGACTAATTTATTTGTGCAAGTGCTTCCCATTTTATCCATGTTGGTCACTATTTGGCTCATGAAGCAAAATGTAGATTTCAAACTTTTGCCGGGATTTGATAGATTGAGCCAGTTGATCACCATCATATTCTGTGCCTTACTGATCATGTGGCTGGCAGATAAAGTCAGGATTTATTCATTTACATATGTGCCACTTTGGCAAATACTTCTGATACTGGGAGGTTTGATCCTGGCGATCAGATATGCGTGGCAGAAGCTGGTATAAATTATAGTATTCTAGTTTCAGAGATATAAATAAACTCTAAAACTATTGATATTACTCAATTTAAGTTAGAAATTAGAAATTAGAAGTCAGAATGAGACTTCGAAGATTGAGTGTGGCAAAGGAAAACATTTAGTTAAATTTGAAATATTTACAAATTAGTCCAACGAATAGAATAACAGTTATTAGATTATAGTAAGTGTTTTCCGTATTGATTTTGTAAATTACTTTTTAAATAAAAATCTTGTATTATGAAGAATTTAATCTTACCCTTACTTTTATTTGCATCGCTCATAATTTCTTGCACTAAAGAAAATCCTCCTATCATTGAAGTTCCTATAGTAATTCCCGACACCGTAACCACTCCCGATACTATAATCAACCCTTACGTTAAATATACATATGAAGGAAATTGGAGATACACAGATTACAAAATTGTTCAAAACGTAGGGATAGTGCAAATTGACACTACATATCCCGGCATACTCGAACTGAATATCTCAAGTGACACTATAAAAGAAATTCCAGATTTCCACTATTTGAAGAAAAGTGATCTAATTCAAGATTCAATGGTCTGGATGAGAGCTTTTATTTATCTAAATTTGGGAGCTAGAATTGACTTAAGCACTGATGAGAAAGAAGTAAAATATCTTCGTGAGTTTTATAGCCCCCAAGGAGGTCCCAGTCGATTTTATTTTGAAGGTAATAGGAATTTAGCACCCATTTAAGTGTTCGTGTGCCTTAATCTAATAAAAATAAACTGCCACAAACTTACTTAAACAAAAAAACGACCGATTTGCACCGGTCGTTCTCTTTTATCTCGATATATTAATAGGAGATTACGCGCCTAACTGAGAATCAAGGTAAGTAACTGCATCTCCTACTGTTTGAATTTGCTCAGCTTGCTCATCAGGAATAGAGATGTTAAACTCTTTTTCTAACTCCATGATCAATTCTACAGTATCCAAAGAGTCAGCGCCTAGATCGTTGGTAAAACTAGCTTCTAGAGTTACTTCAGACTCGTCAACTCCTAGTCTTTCAACTATAATATTTCTGACTTTTTCTTCAATACTTTGTGACATTTTACGATTGTTTAAGTTTGATTTATAAAATTTAAGGTGCAAATTAAATCATTCCTACACCTATAAACAAAGTTTTGGAACAATTTTTTTCAAATCATTCAACAAAGCCTTACATATTCGAGTTCCTTCATTAGGAAGATTTTGCTTTATTTTAAGTTATTTGCAATATTACCGGTAGTTCAATATAGAATAATCAGTAGATTGGGACATCTTTAAAGACTTATGTGTTACTCAAGATAAGATTACTAATGAAAGAAATAAAGGGTGGAAACGGATTGGCAGATACGAACAAATTAATGAGGATACCATTTTCTTATTTCCTGATGCCTGTATTCTTATTTGCCGTCAGTGAAGTCATACAACTTGATCTTTATTCATTGGTAATTAGTTTCATAGTGCTCCATATTTTCATTTACCCTGCCAGCAATGGATACAACAGCTATGTCGACAAAGATGAAAGCAGTATTGGTGGCCTCAGAAACCCACCTAAAGCTACTAAAAATCTTTTTTACCTTTCATTAGTTTTCGATATCATTGGCATTGGCCTTTCTCTGCTTTTAGGTTTTTATTTTTGCATGGGCATTATCTTATACATGATTGCTTCAAGGGCCTATAGCTCTAAAGTTATCCGATTGAAGCGGTTTCCAATCCTCGGTTTTTTGACAGTAATTATATTTCAGGGTGGCTTCACCTTCTTTTTGATATATAATGTTGTTGATGCAGTAGAATTCAGTTTTATTTGGCCCGACATCCTACTTTTGTTCATTAGCTCATTACTTATAGCTGGAGTATACCCTATGACTCAGATATACCAACATGAAGCTGACAGAAATGACGGTGTCAATACGATTAGTATGGCCTTAGGCATCAGAGGAACTTTTATTTTTTCATCGGGAATGTTTGCTGTAGCTTCAGCTTTATTCTATTGGTATCACTTTGTTAATGATACTTTATCATTTTTCTGGTATTATCTTTTGTTTCTTAGTCCTGTGCTGATTTATTTCACTTCCTGGTTTTTGAAAGTAATAAAGAATGAGTCTGCGGCTGACTATACCAATACCATGAGACTTAATTTAATCGCATCTACTTGTTTAAACGTATATTTCATGCTGAAGATCTTATTAAATAATAATATTATATGAGTAGAATAATAAATATCGCAACTGCAGTGCCTGAACATTGCCATGATCAGTCCAAAATTGCGGAATTTATGAGTCATATTTACCAAGAGGAAAGCGGAGAAGACAATTTAGATAGAAAGCTAAAATTGTTATATGAACGAAGCGGTATAAAAACCCGCTATTCTGTGTTGCCGGATTTTTCATGTGATAAAGATGAAAGGACTTTCATACCAAGAGATGCCAGAAGTCTGCCATGGCCGGAGGTTCAGGACAGGATGGATTATTATAATAAATCTGCTATCGGACTTGCCAAGGCAAGTTTAATGCGATCTCTAGCTTCAAACATAAGTAAGCTTCAAATAACCCATCTAATCACCGTATCATGCACCGGAATGTCCGCCCCTGGTATTGATATTGAACTTATCCAGGCGCTAGATCTGAACAGTAATATTGATCGTACATCAGTCAATTTTATGGGGTGCTACGCAGCGATACATGGTTTGAAGCAAGCTGACTACATTTGTAGGGCGGATAAAGATGCAGTAGTGGCTTTGGTATGTGTAGAAATATGTACCCTTCATTTTCAGAATTCAATGGACAAGGATCACCAAACAGCAAATATGATATTCGCTGATGGTGCTGCTTCTTGTCTGATTGTCGGGGATAATGTAAATCTTGGTCAATCCGGGTCATTGAGTATAAATGGATTTTATTCTGAACTTGCATTTAAAGGAAAGAGTGACATGGCGTGGAATATCACCTCCACAGGTTTCCAAATGGTCCTTTCATCTTACATTCCTGATTTGATTAAATCAGATATCAAAAAGTTGGTTTATGCTGCTTTGGACAAGTTTAATCTTAACCAAAGCTCAATAAATCATTGGGCAGTGCATCCTGGCGGAAAGAAAATCCTTGAAGTAGTAAGTAGTGAATTAAAATTAAATCAAGATGAGCTGGAAAGTAGTTTTAATATTCTTAAGAATTATGGCAACATGTCTTCCTCCACTATTCTTTTCGTACTTAAGGATATTTTTGAAAATAAGTCCATACCTGGAGATAAAACTTTTGGCGTTGCATTTGGTCCAGGACTTACACTTGAATCAATGATCTTAACACATGTTTAGATCCAGATCTCACGAAAAGGAATTGCTTGATCTTACTGACATTGATCAGAAGGACCTTTTTTGTAACCTTAGCGAACTCGATACGATCAATCAAATATTGGGAGGGCATAAGGTTTCTGTTGATGGGCTCAATAGCATTATTAAAAGTGCCACGGTCGAAAAACTTCATATTGTAGATATTGGCTGCGGAGGCGGAGACTCCCTTCGAGCATTCGAAAAATGGTCAGAAAAGAGTGGTGTCGATTTAAAACTGTCCGGGATAGATCTGAAAAAGGATTGTATAGATTTTTGTCGCAATCATGCTCAGGAATATTCTGAGATCCAATTCTATTGTGATGATTACAGGAATATAAGTCATCATATTCAAGACGCTGATATCGTTCATGCAGCTTTATTTTGTCATCATTTGACTGAAAATGAAATAGTTGAACTAATAAGATTTTGTTCTGAACACAACCTCATACTCTTGATAAATGATTTGGAAAGGAATATGATTGCTTATTATTCAATAAAAGTGCTGACAAAGTTATTTTCCAATTCCTATTTGGTTAGGAATGATGCACCACTATCTGTTTTGCGTGGTTTTAAAAAGAAAGAATGGATTCAAATGATTAATAAAAGTGGTGCGGAAAATTATATCATCAAAAACAAATGGGCTTTCAGACATTTGTTGATAATCTACCCTAATGGAAAATGAGACTTACGATTGCGGCATCATTGGAGCCGGACTGGCAGGCTTGTCCGCCGCAATTTTGCTTTCAAGGCTTGGCTACAAGGTTTTGGTGATGGAGCAGAAACAATTTCCCATGCACAAGGTCTGTGGTGAATATGTTTCTATGGAAAGTTATGATTTTCTTGAGAACTTAGGTTTGCCGTTGTCCAAAATGGATTTACCAATGATCCGGAATGTAAATATTTCTGCTCCAAATGGTTCGATGTTAAGTCATGAGTTGGATTTGGGCGGCTTTGGGATAAGTCGTTATTTGCTGGATGATCTACTTGCAAAAAAATCTGTGGAATGCGGGGCGACACTTAAAGAAAACACTAAAGTTTTTGATGTTAGATACAAGGATGAAAAATTTGAAATATTTACTAATAATGGAAATTTTGTGACCAAACTCTGCATTGGATCTTTCGGCAAATATCCATTGTTCTCCATGAGGCATATCAAAAAAAGCATCAATTACATAGGAGTAAAATATCATATTAAGTCCGATCGGATCAAAAGGGACGTCATAGAATTACACAATTTCAAAGATGGTTATTGCGGAGTATCTGCTATTGAGAACGGCAGTGCATGTCTATGCTATCTTACAACAGCCGATAATTTGAAAAATCATGGCAATTCAATCCAAGAACTAGAAAAGAAGATCCTGATGAAAAATAAGTATCTGAAAAGTATTTTCGAGCGATCAGTTTTTGTGTTTGATAGACCAATGGTGATTTCCAATGTCACTTTTGAGTCAAAGAGGCCTGTCTGGAATAATATTTTAATGGTCGGAGATGCATCAGGTTCTATTGCTCCATTGTGCGGCAATGGCATGAGCATGGCTTTTCGCGGTGCAGGTATACTTTCCGAATTGTTAGTTAAGTTCCTAAATGGACAGATAGATCGGAAAGATTTAAACAAAATTTATACTGAGAAGTGGCAAGACAATTTTGAAAAAAGGATTAAAGTAGGTTTTTATTTACAGAAGTTATTTGGCAGAAATATACTGACTAATATTTCGATTTCTACGTTAAAATATTTACCATTCATCAGTAAGAAGATCATTCGACTGACACATGGTGATAAATTTTAGACTAAATTATATAACAACTAATGCAATTAAATATCATGAAAAATAACATATCAAGCGTAGCAATATTATTTATTATAAATGTTATGGTCTGTACCTTTACCAATGCACAATCTGTAAAATACGCGGACCTTTCATTTTCAGGCGGAACGACATATGGCATTTCGGCCTCATACGTTCACAATTGGAAGTTGGGATTGGGGAAGAATAATCGTTGGGAAGCAGGCTTAGGTCTTAGATATAGCGGTGCTTTCGCCACAGATGCTGAGTTTATTACATCCGGCCCTGCGAAATATACTCGTGGAAATACAACTCCTTTTGTCATTGTGTTTGCTGAGCAGCTGGACAAAAATTGGGATACTTTGACGGTGCAAAATCCTCTTATCAACTCTATTAATATAAGTGCAAATCTCGCTGTTAATATTACAAAAAAATTTGGGATTGGTTTGAATATTGATCTGGTTGGATTTTCTTTTGGACCTGAAAAGCAAGGCCAATTGGAAAGTAATAAAATAATAAGCAACGATGCTGTAAAGCCAACGACCTTTAACGTTTTATTGACGGGTGACCACGATATTGGATCCTTAAATTCAGAGTTTTTTATTAAATATAACTTCAATGATCATTGGGGGGCACGTGGCATTTATCAGTTTCTATTTACTGAATATGAAACCAAGAATATTGAACAGACCTTCTATGATGGAGAGACTAATAGGCGATTCAGGAATAAGGGCAATAATTTTGGATTGGCAGTATTTTATAAGTTTTAGGTTGATAGCTGCGGGGTTGGGGAATTAGCGCATTGGCACTTTAGCGCATTAGCTGATTAGCACATTAGCGCATTGGCATATTAGCACATTGGCGAATTAGCACTTTAGCACATTAGCGAATTAGCGAATTGGCATATTAGCACTTTAGCGAATTAGCACATTAGTATTTTAGCGAATTAGCCTGTCCCTACAGATCATATTTTACCACGTAATACTTATGTTTTCAATATTGTAAGCTATAGTTTCGGAATTGATTAATATATTGGTAGTCAATGGAATAGATTTTTAATGTTTATCTATTTCATCGAACATATTGATGAATATCAAAAATCTAAATTAAAGTTAAAATTTTCTAAATTTATTAAAACACTCTCATCTGCTGCAAATTCTAATCGAAGTTTCATTCTAATTTCTAATTTCTTATTTCTAACTTTTATATTCTTCTTTCTAACTTTTATCTATTCTTGTGAATCGCAAGTATTTGCATTATTCCTCCATCACTGTTCGATGCCCACCTTCTTCGAAAGTCCCTATTTACCTCGTTTGCAATAAATTATTTGCCCAAAAAGGTAATTATTGTAAAAAGTACACTAATTTTACCTTTTAATCTCTTTATTATATTTTACACATGTCTCAACGAACTTTCCAGAATACGAAAATTGTGGCCACTTTAGGTCCGGCAAGTGACTCTTACGAAAAAATGTTTGAACTCATCAAAGCAGGGGTCGATGTCTTTCGTATCAATATGTCTCATGGATCACACGATGTCGCTAAAACTCAAATAGAAACGATCGGCAAGATCAACGTCGATCACAATATCAATGTCGGCATTCTAGCTGATCTTCAGGGACCTAAGCTCAGAGTTGGTCAGATAGAAAATAACAAACTCGATTTAGCACCCGGTGATATCCTAACTTTCGTCAATGAAAAATGTGTAGGTACTAAAGAAAGAATCTACATGTCTTACCAAAGTTTTGCAGCTGATGTGGAAGTGGGGGAGCAAGTTCTGATTGATGATGGCAAGGTGGGTATGGAAGTGGTGGAGACTAATAATATCGATACAGTTAAGTTAAAAGTACTTTTTGGTAAAGAATTGTCTTCAAATAAAGGTGTTAACTTACCTGATACTAATGTATCGCTACCGGCTTTAACTGAGAAAGACCTTGAAGATTTTGACTTTCTGATGACTCAACCGGTGAATTGGATCGCTTTATCATTTGTCCGTTCTCCAAAAGAAATCAAGCTACTTAAAGCTAAGATCAAGTCACATGGTCATCATGCTAGAGTCATAGCCAAAATAGAAAAACCTCAGGCAGTTGAGAAGATAGAGAAGATCATCAAAGTTTCTGACGGAATCATGATAGCCCGGGGTGACCTTGGAGTTGAGATGCCCATAGAGAAACTTCCTGGTATTCAGAAAAGAATCGTGGCACTTTGCATTCAATACGGAACTCCTTGCATAGTCGCAACTCAGATGATGGATAGTATGATCGTCAATCCTTCTCCTACAAGAGCAGAGGTAACTGACGTCGCCAATGCGGTACTTGATGGTACTGATGCAGTTATGTTGTCGGGCGAGACTTCAGTAGGAGCATATCCTGTCGAGACTGTACGTGCTATGAATAGAATTATCGCTGAAGCTGAAACAAACTTTCCAGTTCAACGCCTCAGGCCTTACCCATCTTCAAAGTCTGCAACATTTATGTCTGATGTGGTTTGTTTTAATGCTGCTAAAACAGCAGAAGAGATCGGTGCTACAGCCATCATAGGGATGACAGCTTCAGGATATACAGGATTTAAAATTTCGTCTTACCGTAGCCACGCAGAAATATTTATATTTTCCGATCAAAAGGAGATCGCTGGCATGCTCAACCTAGTTTGGGGTGTACACTGCTATTACTATGATGGTTTTACCACTACAGACAATACGATCATCGATGTACTTAAAATACTTAAGGAGAAACACAGAGTGCAGACTGGCGAAGTCGTTGTATTTGTTGGATCAATGCCACTTCAGGCGAGATTGAAGACCAATATGATGAAGATTGCGATTGTAGATTAGATGAGGTCGCTGCGCTTTGGGCTTTGGGTCGCTTCGCTTTGGGCTTTGGCCGTGGAATAACGTTATATACTTTGGCGTATTAGCACTTTAGTAAATCACGGGAACAATAAAATTCTTCGATGCTGTTCGCTGTTTTCTGTTCGCTGTTCACTATTTTCCGTTCGCTGTATTCCCTGTGTTTTTACACTTCTGCTCTGTAATACTTACCTTTTTGTCATCTTTAATACTATCCACTTATATTCTTTATCTTCTATTTAAATAATATCTTCACATCTTCAAATAAATAAAGATGCAAGTCAAGATAATCAACAAATCCCGCAATCCCCTTCCAAACTATGAAACCGCAGGCAGTGCAGGTATGGATCTTAGAGCGAACATCGATATTCCAATAGAATTGCAACCGATGGAGCGGATGCTGATTCCCACCGGCTTATACATTGAGTTGCAACCAGGAACAGAGGCTCAAGTGCGACCTAGGAGCGGCCTGTCTATCAAGAAAGGACTTACTGTTATCAACGCACCAGGAACCATTGACAGTGATTATCGCGGTGAGCTCAAAATCCCTATAATCAACCTTTCACAGGAATTGCAGACCATTGATCCTGCTGAACGTATTGCCCAGATGGTGATCGCCAGATATGAAACAGTTACGCTAGTAGAAGTGGATGATATAAGCCCATCTGACCGTGGAGATCGAGGATTTGGTTCTACGGGACATCAATAATTGGCTATATAATTCGTTAATAAAGGGATGCTTTCAAGGAAAAAGTCTAGAAATTAGAACCACTTTCCGCCCCATGTGTTAAATCAGTTAAATTCCAATAAATAGTGGTAAGACTTTTATTCATTTTTCAATTTTTCATATTTTTCAATTCTGCTATTTCAGCTCAGATTGAGACTATATCTACAAAGGACACCACGAGATATAGTGAGAAACAAGCGATGGAGGAAGAAAAATTTATCGCTGCAACTGCCTTCAGATTGGCTAATAAAACTAAGGAGGCCATACCGCTTCTTCAGGAATTGATCAAAAATAACAAGACTGAACCTACATTTTATTATGAGTTAGCCCGAACATATTACCTTGATAAACAATATGATGATGCACTTACGAATGCATCCAAATCTGTAAGTCTTGATCCTGCCAACCTTTATTATGCCATATTCGAAGCTGAGATCCTTGAAAAACAAGGAAATGCAGAAATGGCTGCTTCTAAATATGAGACAATTATATCCAAGCATCCACGGGTTGAAGAATATTGGTTGAAAATGGCAAAATTATACAATGCAGCAGCAATGCCTGTTAAGTCCATAGAAACTTTTGAAAGAATGGGTAATACATTTGGCTTTTCAGAAGAAATCCTTTTTAGGAAATTCAGAGCACAATCCGAAGCAGGTGATTTAAATGCTGCCGTTTTAACATTAGAGCAATTAGTTAAATCTTTCCCGGACAATTTACAGGCAAAAAATACACTGGCGAGCATCTATAAATCAGATGGCAGGGAGGAAGATGCAAAAGAACTTTATTCCGAAGTACTTCAATCAGATCCAACAAATGCCAATGCGAATATTGCCTTAGCTCAGGGAATGAAAGAAGGAGTAAACGACAGTCAATATCTTAATTCTATCATCGCCATAATTGAAAATCCACAAATCACGATTGACAGCAAAATCAGTGGAATTCTTCCTTTTATTGATAAATATATTGACACTCAGGATACTTCACTTGTCTCGCCTCTAGGTAAAATAGCGACACAACTTGTAAAGGCTCATCCCTCAGAAGCTAAAGCATGGGCTATATCGGGTGATATCAGATTGCATATAGGGCAGTACACTGATGCTCTATTATCTTATGATGAAGCGTTGAAATTGACACAAAGAGTGTATGCTGTATATGAACAAAAAATGTTGCTATTAACATACTTAAAAAGGTACGAGGATCTTAAGAAATGTGTAAACGAAGCAATGGATGTCTATCCTAATCAGATTAATAACTATGTCAACCTTGCTTTTGCGGAACTCAAGCTTGGGCATCCGGATGAAGCACTTTCTCCATTAAGTACTGCTGAGCTGATGACAGGCAATAACCATCCCCAGGCAGCATTGATCAATAGCATGCTGGCCATCGCTTACACAGCGACCAATGATAAGGAGCAAGCCAATACCCACTTTCAGAGGACTGATTTGTTGAGCAAAGGCAATTTAAATTCTATGGCGCAGGTAGCAGGGATGCTGGCGGAGTTTGGCATAAGACTTGACCTTGCGAGGATCAAAATAGAAGCGGCTACTGTAAAAAATGATAAAGACCCATTTAATGCAGCTACGGCAAGCCTCATCGATTTCAAAGAAAAGAATTACGTTTCTTCTTTAAAATGGATAGAAATGGCTATAAACAATGGTGGTTTAAAATATCCTTCCATCGCCGAGCAAGCGGGAGACGTCTATTTTATGTCGAAAAATGTAACCAAGGCAATGGATATGTGGAGACTGGCCAAGTCTATGGGTGTAAATACGCTTTCACTCGATAAAAAAATAGCATCAAAGGTTTATATTCAGTGAGATTTTATTAAAAAAATCAACAATAGTGAGAAATACATACATCGTAAATGGCTGCAGGACACCGATTGGAAGTTTTGGAGGTACTTTGGCCTCAGTTAGGCCTGATGACATGTTAAGCCATGTGATAAAGCATCTCGTTACCCTTAACCCTGACATGGATCCAGGTCAAATTGATGATGTCATCATGGGTTGCGCCAATCAAGCAGGAGAAGATAACAGAAACATAGCACGGATGTCAGGTTTGCTCGCCGGACTGCCATATACTGTTCCTGGAGAGACGGTCAATAGATTATGTGCTTCCGGAATGTCGGCAGTTATACATGCGCATCGTGCTATCCACACTAATGAAGGCCAACTTTTCATAGCAGGCGGGGTAGAGAATATGACCAGAGGACCTTGGGTCATAAGCAAGACCAGTTCAGCATATGGACGAGATGCGAAAATGTATGATTCAAGTTTTGGGTGGAGATTTATCAATCCACAATTAAAAGAATTATACGGCATAGATGCCATGGGTGATACTGCGGAGAATCTTGCAGAGATGTACAACATAAGTCGCGAACGACAAGACGCCTTTGCATATAATTCGCAGGTAAAGGCAAAAAATGCTCTGGATGCAGGATTCTTCAAAGAAGAAATTGTTTCTATTCCTTTCCAAAAAAGTAGAAAAGAAAGTGGGATATACGAACATGATGAATTTCCACGACCAAATACTGATCTGAGCATACTTGGAAATTTATCAGCAGCATTTAAGCAGGGAGGCTCTGTGACTGCAGGCAACAGTTCAGGGCTAAATGATGGCGCCATTGCAATGCTAATTGCTTCAGATGAAGGATTGAAAACTCACAAACTTGAACCAATAGCCAGAATAGTTTCTTCGGCTGTCAAAGGTGTCGAACCGCGCATCATGGGTATAGGACCGGTTCCTGCCACCAATCTTGCGTTAAAAAGAGCAGGATTAACACTTGATCAGATGGATATTATCGAATTAAATGAGGCTTTTGCAGCTCAGTCAATAGCTTGCTTAGACGCATTAAATCTTTCCATAGATGATGAACGAATCAATCCTCAAGGAGGCGCCATTGCCCTAGGTCATCCACTGGGCATGACTGGTGCACGCCTGCTTCATACTGCTGCACTGCAGTTGCGTAGAACTAACAAAAGGTATGCATTGTGCACCATGTGCGTTGGGGTAGGGCAAGGATATGCTGTGATATTAGAAAGAGTTTAAAAATATTCATTATTTTTACTGAAAACAACTAATGTAATGAAATTAAATAAAGGTACATTATTGATCGGAGCAGTTATTCTGATTTTCACTTTATTCAGATATTTTTCTAATACTCAAGTCAATGAAGTCACAGGTGAAACTCAGCATGTTGCACTTTCAGTGAATGATGAAATAGCCATGGGACTGCAAAGTGCGCCACAAATGGCAGCAGAATTTGGGGGTTTATCTTCCAATATGAACAACCAAGCTTTGGTGAAAGAGGTAGGACAGAAGGTCGTATTCCAATCTTCCGCATCCAGAACACCTTATAAATACGATTTTCACTTACTTGCTGATCCCAATACTGTCAATGCTTTCGCTCTGCCTGGTGGGCAGATATTTATTACAGAAGGTTTGTTATCCAGACTAAAAACGGAGGATCAGTTAGCGGGCGTGTTAGGTCATGAGGTTGGACATGTAGTAGCTAGACATAGTGGAGAGAAAATGGCTAAGGACCAATTGTATCAAGGTTTGTTGAATAGCGCAGCCATCGGTACAGGCGGAGATATGAGTGTGACTCAGATAGGGCAAGTAGTAGCAGCTAATGTTTCAATGAGCTTTGGGAGAGATCAGGAGCTACAATCCGACGATCTTGGAGTTAGATTTATGATGGAATCCGGTTATGACCCTGAAGCTTTAATGGAAGTAATGCAAATACTCAAGGATGCATCAGGAGGTAGAGATGTACCAGAATTTCAAAGTACACACCCAAGTCCTGAAAACAGGAAGGAAAAGATACGAGCTGCCATTGATAAATATAAGGTAGCTTTGGGCAAATAGTCTTAAGACAACATCATGATTTACAGTTTCAAAGGTTTTATACCTGTCATCCATCCCTCTTCATTTGTTCATCCAATGGCTACTGTGACAGGAAATGTCATCATAGGAAAGCATGTCTATATTGGTCCCGGAGCTGCATTGCGCGGTGACTGGGGTGCTGTAGTGATCGATGACGGATGTAATGTCCAGGAAAATTGCACGCTACATATGTTTCCAGGTAAAACGATCCATTTGATGCAGAATTCACACATAGGACATGGTGCTATAATCCATGGAGCTTCGATTGGTAGAGATTGCATGGTGGGTATGAATGCAGTAATCATGGATAATGTGCATTTAGGAGATGGAAGTATCGTAGGTGCACTGACTTTTGTTCCTGAAGGAATGGAAGTACCGCCAAGGTCAATATTGGTAGGTAATCCTGCCCGAATAGTCAAGGAAGTTTCAGATGAAATGCTGGCTTGGAAGAAGAAAGGTACACGCCTCTACCAAACTTTGCCAAATGACATGAAAAATCATTGGCAAGAAGTCGAGCCTTTGGCAGAAATACCTGTTGAAAGACCAGATCAAGCCTTGTTATTTGAAAATTGGAATGAGATCAAGAACAATGATTAATCGTCCTTAATATTCCCTTAAACTTAGTTCTGGGGTTAATTTTACCTGAAATTAGAATTTCAGGTTGAAGTTATAGTAATATAGATATACAAAAAGTGCCATTACACCAAAAAGGAATAAAAAGAAGTAAAGAAAACAATAACCTTTTTTTCCGGCATTTTCAACATTTGTCATAGTAGGAGCGTCCTTTTATTAAACTTTCACAAAAGAAATCATTTTATCAGATAAAGCCAAATAAATTGAGGGAAATTTGTGCGAAGCTTTCAGTAAATTGTTGATGGATGTTGTTACTCATCTTTTAATTTGCATCACAATTCAAAAATCACCAAAAATTAATTTTCATTTTTCATTTTTCTTCTTTCATTATATAGTACTCCACCGATAGGTCCGATGTTCGATCCTCAGCAAATCAAGCACTCTGTCTACAACCGTCATAGCCAATTCATCTATCGATTTTGGTTGCGAATAAAAAGAAGGCGTTGCTGGGCAAATGATACCTCCTGCCTCTGTAATAGAAGTCATATTGCGCAATTGAATTAGGTTGTAAGGTGCTTCACGTGGCACAAGGATTAACGTCCTGCGTTCCTTCAGCATCACATCTGCTGCTCTGGTGATGAGATCATCAGAAATACCATTTGCAATACGACCTATTTGACCCATTGATGATGGAATGAGTACCATGGCGTCATATCCGGCGGAACCGGAGGCGAAAGGGGCGAAAAAATCATTATTGGCGTAGATCTTGTAAGGAATGGCTGATTCTTCAAACGTGGACATTTCCAGTTTCCAGTTGATCTTGGCATTTTCGGTCATGATAAGATCAATGTGCAGGTCATGAAGATTCAATACTGCTAACTTTTCTACAAGTAACTTGGCGTAGATCGATCCGCTGGCGCCACCAATGGCAATTACAATTTTTCTGTTCATACAGATACTAAATAACTATTTCGGTTAAAAAGTTGAAAATTTAACAGCACTTGATGTAATAATATTGCTCATTTATCTGCTTGTATATTTGATTTTGACTAGACAAGGCTAAAAGATGTAATGATTAAAAGTTAAAATGGTAAATAATGAATTGATTCTTAAAAACCTTATTGAAATAGGTTTATTCCAACTTGATTATTTGACACGCCTCGTTCAGGCTAGCTAATGCTCCTTCTGACTTTTCGTTCATGGTGAAAAACCCCAAGGTCTCACTTCCAATAAAAAAACAGGCTTCGATTTCAAACATTTTATTATCGCCTTCACCTACCTCTTTGATTTTGTAATATGCAATTACATTTTCCAATTTTTCGCATAAATCAAGTTTTTTATAAGTAGCTTCATTTGCAGGATCCTTGAAGTATTTCAGGAAACTTTCATTTTTTTCTCCTTTTAGGATTTCAAAACCTATGATGCCATTGAAGGGACTATCTTCAGCTCTCGAATATATCAGCTCAGTTGCTTCAGAACCCGGCGACTTTGTGTACCCGTTTCTTTCAAGATAGTCAAGGTCGAGATAGTCATTAGGATTAATATTTTTTGATATTTCGGTCTTTAAGTTTGGAGTATTGTATATCTGTGCATTGCTCCATGTTGTTGCAAAGTTTAAGATTAAAAAACAACAAAGTAATTTCATCTTTTTTTTATTTGGTTATTTTTAATTTAAATTAAGAAGGCTAAATTAATTGAAGTCAGATTATTTCCATTTTATTTTTTTTAAGGCAACGAATTTCCATTAATTAGAATAATAATATTAACTCAAGTTTCGGCAGTTAAGAAACAAAGGTAGATGGCTGATGTAAGATGTTAGATGCTTGCCCGACTAGCCAAAGTGACGGCGGGGAGTGTAGTCAACTGATTAATATTTTTTCTTTAATAGGTTTAATAGAAGAAATATCCATGTGATTGATGGAAATCCATCTAAAATCTACCCCGCCTTGTTCGGCGGACAAGCTTATACCATCTAACATTTTATAAAGATTCTAATTTTTCTTTTAATTAAGAAAATTTGACTACCTAAACTTGAAATATTAATTATTCCTGTGACAGACTTATGTTTTTAAGGTTTTGTATGCAGCATGAGAATAAGTTCGCCCATTTTTAGAAAGTTTTATTTGATAAAAAATATCCATTAACTTTTTGACAAACAAACAGCAAACAACAAACAACAAACAACGAACTTTTTCAATTAATTAGCTCATAATCAACTTTTCAGCTTTATTTTTTTATATTTACAAAGCATTTTATTTGCTGTCCGTTTTTTTCTTATGGTAAACTTAAATTAATATATTATGAAGACACTTTTATTGCTAACTATTTCTTTTTTTACTTTTGGACTGCATGCGCAATTACTCACTACTTCCGGTAATCAATGGAATATAAAACATACGTCTTTTAATGGCTGGCAAGATACTTATGGTGTCAAGATAGGTGAGGAAGAAGAAATTAATGGAGTAACTTACAAGAAGGTGTTGGAAAACACTGGTTTCCCTGAAGAAAACTGGATTGAAACGAACGCCTTCCTTCGTGAAGATGGAGATAAGGTATATTGTAAGGCTGGTGATCAGCCGGAATATGTACTATACGATTTTGGATTAGAGGTTGGAGATATTTTCTCTACTATCTTTTGTGATATGGAAGTAATCGCTAAAGGTAATATAACATTGGTCGATGGAAGTAGTCGTAAGACATTGAAATTGAAGGCTTCTGGAGTCGATATCGTAGAAACAACCTGGATCGAAGGACTTGGAAGTGCAGAATATGGAATTATTTCCTATCCTAATATTTGTGCGACGGATTATGCCGAGGAGTTGTTGTGCTTCTATGAGGCTGATGAGATTAATTTCCCCTCTATTTCTGCTAATTGCCTCATTTTAAAAATCAAAGAAGTAGAAGAAAGGGCTGTGAAAGTCTATCCAAATCCAGCTTCAGCTAGCCTTACTATTGGCAACGAAAGTGGTGTGTTTTCCTCCTATAAACTAATGGATGTTACAGCAAGAATAGTACATCAAGCAGATTTAGTTAATGGCGCAAATGTAATAATTACGGCTTCTTATGCACCAGGTTTTTACAATCTGGTACTAACTAATAATAAGGGAGAATCGGTCAGCAAAAGAATTATCTTGCAGTAGATATTTAAAATCAAATCATATTTAATTGATTTTGAGTATTTATTATAAAAAACCTTTAAGAGACAACCTTTTAAAGGTTTTTTTTGTCTCTATAATAGAAATCATTCTTCACCATCTTATATTTTTTTAAATCGAATTCTCCCGATTTACTCTAACGCTATATTAATTCAAAAAAAATCGATGTTTTATGGATTTCAATAAAATACAATTTGGAAAATCAGACCTGATGGTTTCTCCAATTTCTTTTGGTGGCAATGTCTTTGGATGGACGCTTAACGAAAGGGAATCTTTCAGGATTCTTGATGAATTTTTCGATCATGGTTTCAACTTCATTGATACCGCTGACTCTTACTCAATTTGGGTGCCAGGCCATAAGGGTGGTGAATCCGAAACGATCATTGGTAAGTGGATGAAGATGCGCGGAAATAGAGACCAAATGGTCATCGCCACTAAGCTTGGAACAGATCTTGGTGGTGGAAAGTCTGGTTTGAGTGGTAAATATATGAAAGAAGCTGTTGAAGCTAGTCTTCAGAATCTGCAAACAGATTACATTGATTTATATCAATCACATCAGGAAGACCTTTCTACAGATGTTTCTGAGACGATAGAAGCATATAATAAGCTAATCTCTGAAGGTAAAGTCCGCTATATAGGTGCTTCTAATATTTCTGCAGAGCGTATCCAAGCTTCCAATGACTATGCAAAAGAGCATGATTTGTCAGGATATATAAGTCTTCAGCCATTATATAATTTGGTTGAAAGAGAAAAATTTGAAACTGAATATCTAACTATGGTGCAACAAGACGACTTGGCAGTAATGAGTTATTTTGCCTTAGCCAGTGGTTTTCTTACCGGAAAATATCGCTCTGAAGCTGATCTTGGTAAAAGCCCTAGAGGCGGAGGAATGGCTAAGTACTTTGAAGGAATAGGTCCTAAAGTACTCAATGCTCTGGACGATGTTTCTGCACAGAATGGCAGGCCATTAGCTCAAATCGCTCTTGCTTGGCAGTTACAAAAATCATTCATTACGACGCCAATAGCAAGTGCTACATCATCTGCACAGTTACACGATCTTATGGCCTCTGTGACGCTTACGCTGACTGAAAGCCAGATGGAGCTGTTGGATGATGCGAGTCATTTTTAAACAGTGACCAGAAGTCAGAAATCAGAAGTCAGAAATCAGAAGTCAGAAGTCAGTAGTCAGTAGGCAGTAGTCAGTAGGCAGTAGTCAGTAGTCCGTAATCAAACTTTACTTCTAAAAACAATATGCTAACTTAAAAAGTTGAAAGGCTAACTGTAAAGTGCAAAATGACGTCGGTTAGATTTCACCCTCTTTCAGAGGGGTGCAGGGGGAGTCTATGATACTTATGCGGCATTCATTTGATTTACAGTATATTAACTTTGATTTAACGGAAACTTTTAGACAAGGTTTAACACATAATTGTGTACATCTTAACTCCAATAGTTTAATTTTTATAATAAAACAAATGCATCATATATGACCTCCATTCCATTATCCATTCTTGAATTAGCCGTCGTCTCTCAGGGTGAAAATGCTGCAGATGCCATAGAACGTTCAGTGAAAATTGCGCGCCATGTGGAAAAGCTAGGTTATAAGAGAGTATGGCTCGCTGAACACCACAATATGGAACACATTGCTAGTTCGGCTACATCAGTTTTAATAGGGCACTTAGCAGGTAAAACTTCAACTATCCGGGTAGGTTCGGGTGGTATCATGTTGCCCAATCATGCACCGCTCGTCATAGCCGAACAATTCGGTACATTGGAAACTTTATATCCGGGTCGTATAGATCTTGGACTTGGCAGAGCACCTGGAACAGATCAACTTACAGCTATGGCCTTAAGAAGAAATAACATGGCTACGGCATATGACTTTCCTGAGGATATTAAAAGCCTTCAGACGTTCTTCAGTGCTTCAAATAGAAATTCTAAAGTCAGGGCTTTTCCCGGTGAAGGACTTGATATACCTATCTGGATCCTTGGTTCAAGCACAGATAGTGCTTACTTAGCCGCAAAAATGGGTTTGCCGTATGCCTTTGCAGCACATTTCGCTCCGGCTCAGTTCCGAACAGCAATTGAAATATACAGAAGTAATTTTCAACCTTCAGCTCAACTCGATAAACCTTATGTTCTTGCCTGTGTCAACATCTTTGGTGCTGAAACTGATGATGAAGCAGAATTCCTTGTCACAAGTCTATACCGAATGTTTCTTGGTATTGTAACCAATGAGCGCGTTCCACTGCAGCCACCAGGCAATCTTCCATCGACATTTTATCTTCCTGAAGTGCAGGACATGTTACAACGAATGACCGCATGCACTTTTACTGGCAGTGAGGATAGTTTAAGAAAGAAACTTTCTGTCTTTATTGCAGAAACCGGTGTAGATGAATTGATGGCCGTTAGTTATATTTATGATATGGATAAGAGGTTGAGGAGTTATGAGATTTTGAAGGAGAGTATGATAGTATGACAGAATGAGATTATATTAGTGTTACAGTAGGGACATGGCTTGCCCTTGTCCGTAATGTATATAATAGGTATGACAGTATATTAGTATATTGATATATCAGTATGATATTATTTTAGTGCACCTGTTATATAAAATTGAAGTTCACAAATATTGAAGTTTACCAGAATTTATAAAATAGAATAAAACCTGAAGGGTGAAATTATTATAGAATATGCCGCATGGTTGAAAATAGAACCCGAAGGTGGTGACATTATGAAACTTCTATTATGGTTCACGCAAAGTAGGAAGAAGTGCGAAGGACCCCAAGGAAGATGGAATGCTTCTTTATTCAGTTCCGACTGATGTAGCAGCATTTGACGATAGTCAAATCTCTTTGTGAAACTCAAAAAGTCTACAATAGATGTGAAAGGACAGAAATTAATAGGAATGATTTGATTGAAATTTATTCAAAAACCTCTGTGAAACTCAGTGATACAGATCCTTTCCCTTTCCTCCCCCAAAAACAAAAGGGCAACTTTTTCAAGCTGCCCCTTTCAAATCGGTTTATGAGAATTACGTATTAAACGTAAATTTCCGTGTTAAATAATGTAGTTCAAGACCTTTAATTAGTTAATGTAATATTAAGAACCGCAAGAAATACAGCCATCTTCCATAGTACAAGTCATACCTTCAGAGATTCCATCTGCCAACATTTCAGGTTGGGAAGTAGTTCTGTTAGACATGTTCAAATCCATTTCTACTTCGATCTCTTCAACGACAGATGCAACGATTGGTTTATCGACGTACTTCTGCTGATGTTGATCACCAAGTGTAAACTTGATAGGGTCTACTGCTGCTTTGCTTCTTAAATAATACATACCAGTCTTCAGGCCTTTACTCCATGCATAGAAGTGCATCGATGAAAGTTTGCTGAAAGTCGGACTTTCTACAAATAAATTCAAACTTTGGCTTTGACAGATAAATGCACCACGATCAGCTGACTGATCGATGATCACTTTCTGACTTAATTCGTAAGCCGTCTTATATAGATCTTTGATGTGCTGAGGAATGTTATGGATCTGTTGAATAGATCCATTATGCATCATCAGTTGTTCTTTCATTTCATTGTTCCAAAGACCTAATCCTATCAGGTCATTCAAAAGGTGTTTATTGACTACGATGTATTGACCACTTAAAGTCCTTCTGGTATAGAAGTTACTATTGTATGGTTCGAAACATTCATTGTTGCCAAGAATCTGACTTGTACTTGCAGTTGGCATTGGAGCTAATAATAAACTGTTTCTGACACCATTTTTCTTGATCTCAGCTTTCAATCCTGCCCAATCCCAACGATCAGAAGGAATAGCTCCCCACATGTCATACTGAAGTATTCCTTTACTTACAGGGCTTCCTTCGTAACTTGAATAAGCACCATATTGCGCAGCCAATGCATTTGATTCAGTCAATGCTGCAAAATATATTGTTTCAAATATATCTTTGTTCATCGTTCTTGCCTCAGCACTATCAAACGGATATCTCATCAAAATGAATGCATCAGCCAATCCTTGCACGCCAATTCCTATAGGTCTATGACGCAAGTTGCTGTTAGCAGCTTCCGGAATAGGATAGTAGTTAATGTCTATGACCTTGTTCAGGTTACGAGTAACTACTCTTGTGATATCATATAATTTCTGATAGTCGAATACACCATTTTCTACAAATCTTGAAAGATTGATAGATGCAAGGTTACACACAGCTACTTCATCAGGAGAAGTATATTCCATGATTTCTGTACACAAGTTGCTGGACTTGATCGTACCAAGATTCATCTGGTTTGATTTTTTATTTGCAGCATCTTTATATAATAGGTAAGGTGTACCCGTTTCAATTTGTGATTCAAGTATGGTAAACCAAAGTTCCTGTGCTTTTATTTGCTTCCGTGCTTTTCCTTCAGCTTCATATTTATGGTACAATGCTTCGAATTCGCCACCATATACTTCATCAAGACCAGGTGCTTCGCTAGGATCAAACAACGACCACATAGCATCTGCCTTCACTCTTTCCATGAATAAGTCACAGATCCACATAGCATAGAAAAGATCTCTGGCGCGCATTTCTTCTTTACCGTGATTTTTCTTCAACTGTAAGAAGTCCTGGATGTCAGCATGCCATGGTTCAAGATAAACGGCAAAGGCACCTTTTCTCTTTCCACCCCCTTGGTCTACATAGGAGGCGGTGTTATTGAATACTCTCAACATAGGTACGATACCGTTGCTGGTTCCTCCTGTGCCTTTGATATAAGATCCTGTAGCTCTGATGTTATGGATGCTCAATCCGATACCGCCCGCAGATTGACTGATTTTAGCACATCTTGTCAATGTTTCATAAATGCCTGTGATACTATCTTCAGTCATTGAAAGCAAGAAACATGAGGATAATTGTGGTTTTGGTGTACCTGCATTGAAGAGGGTAGGAGTAGCATGAATAAACCATTTCTCCGACATTAGATTGTAAGTCTCTATCGCTGCATCCACATCTTGTTGGTGGATTCCGATTGCTGCTCTCATGAGCAAGTGCTGAGGCCGCTCTACCACTTCGCCATTTGCTCTCATTAAGTATGATTTCTCCAGTGTTTTGAAGCCGAAGTAATCGAATACAAAATCTCTGTCATAAATAATGGCAGAATCCAGTTTCTCTCTGTTGTCTCTTATAATAGCCATGATATCATCGGCGATCAAGGATGCTTTTTGGTTATTTTTTGGATCTATATAGTTATAAAGTATCTCCATCGTCGCACTGAACGACTTGTTGGTATTTTTGTGTAAGTTGGAGATAGCTATTCTTGCTGCAAGTAAAGAGTAGTCAGGGTGTGTGGCAGCCATAGTCGCTGCAGTTTCTGCTGCCAGATTATCCAGTTCGGTAGTAGATACTCCGTCATAGATACTTTTAATAACGTGTTTTGCGATTTCTACAGGTTCTACGAATTCCTGATTGATTCCGTAGCATAGTTTTTTTACACGTGCTGTGATTTTGTCAAAACTGACGGCTTCAGCGGAGCCATTTCTTTTTATAACCTTCATTGTGATGCGAAAAAAATGTTAATAAATAGTTTTCTTATTAAAATTCGGCGTCTATAGTAAAATTCTTAGACGAGCCGACTTGCTCTCCATTGGAAACTCCGCTTTTGGAGTAATCACCCACTTTTCTTTCAAAAAAGTTTGTTTTTCCTTGGAGGGAGAGCATCTCCATGAAAGGGAATGGATTCTTGGCATTGTAAACACGAGGGTTGCCAAGAGATACTAGTAATCTATCCGCTACAAACTCAATGTATTCACACATGAGATCAGCGTTCATGCCGATAAGGCCTACCGGCAAGGATTCTGTTACAAATTCTTTCTCGATCACTACTGCATCAGTAATGATCTTTTCAAGTATAGATTTGTCAAGTTTGTTGACGATGTGTTGATTGTATAACAAGCAAGCAAAGTCACAGTGCAATCCCTCATCGCGAGAGATCAATTCGTTGGAGAAGCTAAGGCCTTTCATGATCCCTCGTTTAGCCAACCAGAAAATAGAACAGAATGAGCCACTAAAGAAAATACCTTCTACAGCTGCGAATGCAATAAGTCTTTCTGCAAATGATCCATTATCTATCCATCGCAAAGCCCAGTCAGCCTTTTTCTTAACAGCCGGGATGTTGTCGATAGCGTTAAAGAGGTAATCTCTTTCTGCAGAGTCTTTAATATATGTATTGATCAACAGGGAGTAAGTTTCAGAATGGATATTCTCCATCATGATCTGGAAGCCGTAGAAAAATTTAGCTTCAGTATATTGTACTTCGCGAACGAAGTTTTCAGCAATGTTTTCATTGACTATACCATCACTTGCAGCAAAAAATGCAAGGACGTTTTTAATGAAATGGCGTTCATTGTCGGATAACTTCTCCCAATCTTGAAGGTCTTCAGTCAAATGTATTTCTTCGGCAGTCCAAAAAGTCGATTCGTGCTTTTTGTACATTTGCCAGATGTCATCATGCTGTATGGGAAAAATCACAAACCTTCCCGGGTTTTCTGTTAGTATTGGTTCCTGTTTGTTCATGGTCGGTTATAAAATAGATAATTAAGCTTTTTGGTCGGTTGGGGGCACAAAAGTAATCTGATTTCTCAGCCTTCCAAAAGTAATTATTGAAAAAAGTAATATATGTTTTTCTGTGTATACGTATTCATTGTTCTACTAAATACATATGAGATCAAAGGGCATGAAATATTTTTTACATTTCCAAAAAAAAGTGTTTTGGGACAAACAGTTTTGTAATAAGGAAATATCTCTGCCTATGATGGTGCTAAGATATTCACATTAAAGTTTTTTTCATATCAAATTTACCAACATATGTTAGTAACTTTGATAAAATGTTGATTACCACACATATAAAAATTTATTGTAATGTTAGCAATGAAATGCAGAATGTGTACAACTGTTTGTAACCTGTTTAAAAGTACGATATTTACTCACATTCAACGATTTTTAACATATATTTTTTAAAAAAATTTGTCCGTTATCCCCTGACAGGTTTTGACTTTGGGAATCCGCTTTCCAACACTATTAATATAGTCTCATTCCGATAAATGATGTTTCATAGGACAACTTTTCTTACTTTGGAGTAAAATAGAGCAATCGAATACCTCCTTTAATCATGAAATACATTTTCTTTCTGCTTTTAACATGGAATGCGTATCATCATGCACATGCCCAACAAGAGACCACTAAGATCTACCTCCTTAGACATGCAGAGAAAGACACTACAATAAAGCAAGACCCATCACTGACAAAAGAAGGCGTAGAAAGAAGTGAGCGATTATCTAATTTGCTAAAAGAAGTGCCGGTCGACAAGTTGTTTTCAACAAATGCCAGAAGGACAAAACAAACACTCTTACCGCTGAGCATATCAAAAGGGTTGGCTATTGATTTCTACGATTCTAAAGATTCGATGAGTATGGAAAAATTATATAGCCTGATAAAATATAAAACAACGGTCATCGCGGGACATAGCAATACCATACCTGACCTAGTGAATGCGCTTATTGGGCAGGAAGTATATCCT
The DNA here is from genome assembly GCA_016711705.1 of Candidatus Brachybacter algidus. Classification (GTDB taxonomy): domain Bacteria; phylum Bacteroidota; class Bacteroidia; order Chitinophagales; family Saprospiraceae; genus Parvibacillus; species Parvibacillus algidus. Next base: position 430,098 of record JADJSK010000002.1, read on the forward strand.
GAAATGGATGAATCGGAATTTGGAAAAATATGGGTACTGACATTCTATAAGATGCACCTTGTAGATTGCAGCGTTTTTAATTATTGATAACCAGAGATTTAGATTATATTAGCAAAATTTCAAGACTTTGTATATGAAATTATTTTTGAAATATTATATCCTCCTCTCGTGTTTGATCTCTTCCTCTTTTTGTTCAATCTCACGTATGAGTGCCCAGGTAAATGATACCATTCTATTGGACAAATACTGCAATTTGGCGGTCGATTATGGGAGTAACAACAGGGATAGCGCAATTATTTGTTCCAAAATTGCAATAGGTCTGGCAGAAAAATTGAACCAAAAATTTTACAAAGCATCCGCTTTGTGCGATCTCGGCTACAATTACATTTTAAATGTAGATTATAGTAATGCATTAGCGAATTTATTGATCGCTAAAAAAATGGCAGAGGATGTAAACATTGGTAAAAACATTGTTAAAACTACTTATTTAGAATACTACTTCACTCCAGGAGATCCCGAAAAAAACAGAAATCATTTACTCATTTACATCAAGAATAATATCGCGATAAGTTATGGTGGCATGGGAAATCATGATAAACAATTGTCAGAACTTAGAGAGAATCTTACTGTAGTGAACTCAATGAACAGTTTATCCCAGAAATATATAGTTACCAACAATATTGCTGTAGCATTTTTAGGCACGGATAAACTTGATTCAGCTCTTTATTATGAATTAAAAGCAAATGAATTAGAAATAAAATTAGGGGACAAATCCAATCTTGGCAAATCAAATTATTTACTTGGGGAGATTTATACAGGCATGAAAAATTACCAACTTGCTAAGAGAAATTACTTAAATGCCTTGCAAGAACAATTTAAGAGTAATAATATCAACGACCTAGCAGAAACCCAGATGAGCTTGGGCAAGCTATACAGAAATATGGACATGTTGGATTCAAGTCTTTATTATGTCAGGGAAAGTATGATCAATTTCAAATCAATGGGAATGGATGACGATGAGTTGGAAGAAGTTTTCAGACACTTTCTCTGGTCTTCAAAGACAAAAACAACCTGGACAGTGCCTACTTTTATCTGCGGTTGGCAAAAGATGTAAGAGACTCTCTTTCTTTAAAAGAGCTAAATACTGTGACCAACTTTCATAATATGAATTTTGAAGAACAGGTCAGGACCACAGAAATGGAGACAGAAAAAATAAAAACTAAAAACAGAAATCAGATCCTATTGCTAATCCTGGGGCTGGTGTTTTTTTCCGTCATTGCTTTTATTTTATATAGAAGCAATACCAATAAAAAGAAAGCAAACGATTTACTAGCACAACAAAAACAAAAGATTGAAAAAACGCTAGATGAATTGAAGGCGACTCAAAATCAACTCATCCAATCTGAAAAAATGGCATCCCTAGGTGAACTTACTGCCGGTATAGCTCACGAGATCCAAAACCCACTCAACTTTGTCAATAATTTCAGTGAGTTAAGTAATGAGTTGATGGAAGAGATGGTAGTGGAACTAAACAATGGTGATATCACAGAAGCCATAGCAATTTCAGCAGACATTAGCCAAAATTTGGAAAAAATAAACCATCATGGCAAAAGAGCTGATGCCATTGTAAAAGGGATGTTGCAACACAGCCGCAGCAGCAGTGGTCAGAAAGAGCCAACGGATATCAATGCCTTGTGCGATGAATATCTGAGACTATCCTACCATGGCCTCAGAGCAAAGGATAAATCTTTCAATGCGACTTTAAAAACCGATTTTGACGAGCGTATTGTAAGTATCAACATTGTTCCACAAGATATTGGGAGGGTAGTCTTAAACCTCTTGACTAATGCATTTTATGCTGTTAATGAGCGCAAGGACGCATTGCATGCGTCCCAAGATGTCCATAATTATGAACCAACCGTATCCATTATCACCAAAAAGTTAGATGATAAAATTGAAATAAGCGTTAGCGACAACGGCAACGGCATGACTCAAAGCACTATAGACAAAATATTCCAGCCTTTCTTTACGACAAAACCTACCGGACAGGGCACCGGATTGGGTTTAAGTCTCAGTTATGATATAATAACCAAAGGCCATGCAGGTACTTTGGAGGTGGAATCCGAGGAAGGAGCAGGCTCAGTATTTACCATTAGAATATAATTAATAATTAGATATCTTTACAAATCAATGAAAGCAAAGTCGATAAAAGGTACTTCACACGACGATATTTATGCAGCGCTGCATAAAAGCATGGAGGATGGTTTTGCACCTACCCTCGCTATAGTATTTATTTCCATAAAAAAAGACAGAAAGGTAATTGCTGAATTGTTGAGTCAAAATGACATTGATATATTTGGTGTTACTTCATCCGGAGAGTTCATTGATGGCCATCAGAGCGAAGGAGAAATCGCTATTTTATTACTCGATCTGTCGCGTGATTCATATTCTATTTTATATGAAGATATTGGTGGAAGAAGCATTGAAACTACTTCCAAACGGATAGCTGAAGATGCCTTGTCTTTATTTAGAAACCCAAAAATGATTGTTTGTAGTACGGGATGTAATATTAAAGGAGAATTTTTTGATGGTGTGACACTGGTAAATAGTATTGAGAAAGCAATCGGATCAGAAAGAGTATTTTTCGGCGGTATGGCCGGAGATGATATGACTCTAAGCGGAAGTTATGTATTTACACATCATAAAGAGACGGATCATGGAATAATTGGACTCGTTCTGGATGAGGATAAAGTCTCATTGCAAGGAATGGCCATTACAGGATGGAAACCGATGGGCATATCTAGAAAAGTCACTAAGAGTGTCGGTAATTTAGTCTATACGATAGATGACAAACCTGCAGTTGAGATGTATATGAAATATCTCGGTAAGGGTGAAAAAGCAAATGACGAGGATTTTAATTTACTACAAGAACTTTCCTTCCATTTTCCTTTTATTGTAGACAGAGATGAAGGTGAAACTGTAATAAAATCTCCGTTAAGTATTGACTATAAAGAAAACGCTTTGTTCATGGACATGGAAATGCCCGAAGGCTCAACATTTTGGTTTTCCACACCTCCCGAGTTCGATATTGTAGAAGAAATAATTGAGGAGGCTACAAAACTTAAAAATTCAACGCAAGCAGAGGCCGATGCATTACTGATATTTTCGTGCGCAGGAAGACATCCTGCATTAGGTCCGCTAGTAACTCAGGAAAATGATGGTTTGGCGGAAGTCTGGCAAGCCCCTATGGCAGGCTTTTTTACTTATGGAGAATTTGGGAGGGCCAAAAACGGAAAGCAAAATTTTCATTCTACTGCTTGCTGTTGGGTAGTGTTAAAAGAAAAGTAGAACTAATTATTAATGGTGAATTGTTAATGGTTAATGAGAAAAAATGAAGGAGAATGTAATCAAAACAAAAAGTTTTGCTTTTGCGCTTCTGGTAATTAAATTATATCAATACCTGCTGGTTGAAAAGAAAGAATATATCCTCAGCAAGCAATTGCTGAGAAGCGGAACATCTATTGGAGCAAATGTTAGAGAAGCTGATAAAAGCAGAAAGCAATCCGGATTTTATTCATAAATTAGCAATTGCACAAAAAGAAGCCAATGAAGCAGAATATTGGATTGAACTTTTATATCAATCAGAATATTTGGATAAACAACAGTACGAGTCTATTTTCCAGGATATAACAGAAATAAGGAAACTCCTAACATCTATTATAAAAACATCCAAACTAAAAAAAACATGACTATTCAAAAATTAACCATTTACAATTATCAATTAACAATTACCTAATTTGAAAGCAAAATCAATTAAAGGAAGATCATTAAATGAAATTAAAACAGGTCTTGAAAAAAGTATTTCCGATGGGTTCAAGCCAACGCTTGCATTTGTATTTTTATCTGTAAATCAAGACAGGCGATCCATAACTGCGCTTTTTGATGCAGAAAAAATAAGTATTTACGGAATTACAACTCATGGGGAGTTTATCGATGAAGAATCTGAAATGGGTACTATAGTCATTTTATTATTGGACTTAAACAAAAACTATTTTCATATTTACTTAGAAGAATATCCGGAGAAAAACTATCGTGAAGTAGCAAAACGTGTTGCACTTCAAGCAAAAGAAAAATTTCCAAGGCCGGCTTTTTTTATAGGAGGTTCAAATATCGAAACGGATGCTGAAGCACTGTTGTATGGATTCGAAGATGCAATAGGCAACGATGTCAATGTTTTTGGCGGCATGGCGGGTGACGATTTTTCTTTTTCTGAACAATTTGTATTTACCAATGGCAAAGAAAGCAACATTGGTTTGGTGTGTATTGCTTTCGATGAAGACAAGATCAGTATAAATGGAAAAGCTACCTGTGGCTGGAAACCGGTGGGCACAGAGCGTACTGTGACTAAAAGCATTGGCAACCATGTATATACAATAGATGGGATTCCGGCACTCGACATTACAGCAAAGTATGGTGGCATAGAAAACCTTTCGGAAGAAAATGAGGGTCTGGCAATGGAATTAGCTACACAATTTCCATTACAACTACAAAAAGATTTCGGAGATCCGGTCATGCGTCCTGCGCTAAAAATTGACTGGAGCGATCATTCTTACTACTGCAGCGGTTCTGTCCCTGAAGGAAGTAAGGTTCGCTTTTCACTTCCTCCCGATTTTGATGTGATGGATAAGGTTATTCAAAATACCATAGAAGTAAAAAAAACTGAAATGCCTGAAGTAGATGCCCTGATTATATTTAGTTGCGGCGGAAGATTTATAGCATTTGGGCCACTTATGAAAATGGAAATAGAAGGCATTCAAAATGTCTGGAATGCACCTATGGCAGGAATGTTTAGCATGGCTGAGCTCGGAAGGTCCACTGGTGGTAATTTGGAAATGCATAATATGACTACTTGTGTGGTCACATTGAAAGAAAAATAAATGTCTGTTTTTATTTATTTCTAATTTATAATTTCTGCAGATAATTTTCTGAATTAATGAATCAACACTTACAAAATATATTAAATTTAATTCAACAGGATGAACAGTTATCGGCTGAGCTAAAAGAAGCCATTTCCAAATCACTGAAAGAAGCCAATAAAGAATTAGAAATAACTTCTTTTAAACTTGACAGAACAGAAAAAGTAAAACGCACCACCGCTATACTGCTTGAAGAAACCATCGAAGAACTTGAGCAAAAAAGTAAAGTAATCGAGCAAAGTAACGTTGCTTTACAAAAGTCCCTGGAAGAACTGAAGGCTGCACAAACCCAACTCATCCAATCCGAAAAAATGGCCTCCCTTGGAGAGCTCACTGCCGGCATCGCCCATGAAATTCAAAACCCACTTAATTTCGTGAATAATTTCTCTGAATTAAGCAATGAATTGATTGATGAAATGAATATTGAATTAAATAAAGGTGATATTGAAGAAGCAAAAGCAATTGCAGCAGATGTAAAACAAAATTTAGAAAAAATCAACCATCACGGCAAGCGGGCAGATGCCATTGTAAAAGGCATGCTGCAACACAGCAGAAAAACTGAGGGACAAAAGGAGCCTACTGACATTAATGTTTTGTGTGATGAATATTTACGATTGAGTTATCACGGTCTTCGTGCCAAAGACAAATCGTTCAATGCAACTTTGATCACGGATTTTGATGAAAGCATTGGTAATGTCAATATCATCCCTCAGGATATTGGAAGAGTTATTTTGAATTTAATTAACAATGCATTCTATGCGGTGAATGAACATAGAGAAGCATTGTATGTATCTAATGATGCAAATGCATATGAACCAATTGTTTCCATCAGTACAAAAAAATTTGCTGATAAGGTAGAAATACGAGTTACAGATAATGGAAATGGAATTCCTGAATCAGTTAAAGAAAAGATATTTCAACCCTTCTTTACAACTAAGCCCACCGGGCAGGGAACTGGACTTGGGTTAAGTCTTAGTTATGATATAATAAGAGCGCACGGAGGAGAAATAAGGGTAGATTCAAAAGAAGAAAGAGGAACTGAATTTACGATTAAGATACCAATTGTCTGAATCACAGATTAATTGGATTATAGGATTGCACGGAATAGAATAAAGATGGTTGAATTAATATATAAAGATATAACCGAGATATTTATTGGAGCATTCTTTAAAGAGTATAAGTTATTAAAGGGCTGGTACTATTAGATTGAATCAGTGAAATCTACAAATCTTTTTAAATCCGTGATTCTGACTGGTTATGATATAGTGAAAGCGCATGGTTGAGAAATACAAGTAGAAACAAAAGAAAATGAAGGCACAGCGTTTATACTTGAATTACCTATTGTCTGATCGGCGCATATACTGTGATCTAGAAAAATGTAACTACAACTACTTTGATTTGATAAAATCGATTTAATTAAATGGTATGAGAAAATTATTCTTGCTTCTTTCTTTCCTTACAGTAACACTTCTTGCTACTGCGCAGAACTCTCAAATCGACAAGCTAAAAAAGAAGCTGGACAGCCACAAACAGCAGGATACGATTCGTGTAAAACTGCTGATCGAATTGGCCTATGAATTGCGGCCACAGCCTAACGAAAGAAAAAAATATGCAGCCGAAGCATTGGCTATTTCCCAAAAAATTAAGTACGTAAACGGGCAGGGTTTTACTTTTTCACTTTTAGCTGATGCTGCATTCAGTATGAAAAATGAGTCCGAAAGTAAAGTCATGTTCCATCTTGCAGATTCCATTGCTAAGCTAACCGGTAGCCCGGAATTAAAGGCAGATATACTTTATAGAAAAACTAATCTTGAAACTAATTTAGCAAAAAGATATATTCTTTTGCAGGAAGCTTATTCGCTCGCAAAAAAAACGAACTGGTTTAAATTACAAGCAGCCATTCTCCAAAATATGGCCTCAATTTCCACGGATGAATTGGATGCAAAAAGGCTTTTCATGCAAGCAGATTCATTATACCAAAAAGCAGGTGACATTGTACCTCAGGCAAGTGTTTCCGTTATAATTGCATTTACCACTAAAAATTTAAAGGAGCGAAAGACCTACATAAACAAAGCGATTTCCCTTGCAGAAAAAAGTGGTGACCTTATTTTTCTGGCAGATGTGTTACAATTTATTGGAAACCGAATGAGAGCAACCAGTGATAAAGAGGCACTAACCTACTATCTAAAGGCGGAAGAAACAGCCCTAAAATCCGGAGACAAAGTGAAGTTATCTAAGGTGCAAAATTCTATCGGGTATTATTTTTCGGCTATGCTCAGTGACTATGCCAGGGCAATGGAATATTACCTCAAAGAACTCAACTCGGCGGAAATCGCAAATGACACACTGAGCCTAATCACTAGTTGGATTGACCTGGGAACATTATACGCTTACCTGGGCGACCCGGGCAACGCAATCAGTTATTTTTTAAAAGCAGAAAAAGCCAATAAAAAATTAGGCGATAAGCAAATTGAATTCAACCTGCAAACGTCACTTGGAGAGAACTACCGCCTTTCAGGAAAATATCCCGAAGCCATCAAAGCATACAATGACGCAAAGAAGCATATAAATCACGTTTTGCATATATTAATGAAAGTAATATTGCCGATGTGTATACAAGAATGGGCAGTTTAGATTCAGCTTTTACTATGCTTTCAAATCTCTGAAGGTCGAAAACGAAAATGGTGATATTGGTACGAAAGCATTTACTTATGACATACTCTCCCGTGCCTATCTCAAGAAAAATAGGGTGGACAGTGCCATTTATTATGGCAAGTTGGGCCTGGCAGCAGCAAAAGAAACCGGTACCATTGAGTTTATGCGAGACAACACGCTGGCACTCGCTGATGCTTATGCTGCGAAAAAGGATTTTGCAAATGCCTATGCAAACCAACTGCTCTACATGAACTATCGGGACAGCATGATGAATGAGGAAGTACGCAATAGAACAGCGGTGCAGCAATACACTTTTAATTTAGATAAAAAAGAGGCCCAAATAAGTGTGCTGAATGAGCAAAAGAAAGGTCAGCGCAACATGTTAATTGGAGCAGTGGCTTTATTGGCATTAATACTCGCTGTTGCTGGTTTGTTAATGCGCAATAACCACCAAAAGCAAAAAGCAAATACACTCTTAGAAAAACAAAAACAGGAGATCAATGAGAAAGCGCAGAATGTAGAATTGCTAAGTGATGTCGGCCGCAAGATTACCTCTTCCCTATCCATCGAAAAAATAATTGGTACTGTGTATAAAAATGTAAACACCTTAATGGATGCCAATGTTTTTGGAATTGGAATTTATAATGAAACTTTAAAAAGAATTGAATTTACTTCGACGTATGAAAATGGAGAACCGCTTCCATTTTATGCCAATGCCATTGATGATGAAAGCCGTTTTGGCGCTGTTTGTTTTAAAGAAGGCAAAGAGATCATTATCAATAATCTTGATGAACAATATAAAGATCATATACAAGAAGTAGCGACGCCTGATCAGGGCGGACAACCGGAGTCCATTATTTTTCTTCCCTTAATAAGTAAAGCAGGAAAATTAGGTGTGCTTACGGTGCAAAGTTTTCAAAAAAATGCGTATTCGGATTACCAACTTTTTATGCTTCGGAACATTGCCACCTACACTACCATTGCCATAGAAAACGCCGAAGCTTATGATGAATTAAACAATACACTCTCAACACTTAAATTAGCACAAACCCAACTCATCCAATCCGAAAAAATGGCCTCACTCGGAGAGCTCACTGCCGGCATCGCCCACGAGATCCAAAATCCTCTTAATTTCGTCAATAATTTCTCTGAATTAAGCAATGAATTAATCGATGAGATGAATGCTGAGCTTGATAAAGGCGATATTGAAGAAGCAAAAGCAATTGCAATAGATGTAAAACAAAATTTAGATAAAATAAACCATCACGGTAAACGAGCCGATGCTATTGTAAAAGGTATGCTGCAACACAGCAGAAAGACGGATGGGCAAAAGGAACCCACTGACATCAATGCCTTATGTGATGAATATTTGCGATTGAGCTATCATGGTCTAAGGGCAAAGGACAAATCTTTCAACGCAACTTTCAAGACAGATTTTGACGGGAGTATCGGCAATATAAATATCATTCCACAAGATATTGGTAGAGTTATTTTGAATTTAATAAACAATGCATTCTATGCGGTGAATGAGCATAGAGACGCATTGTATGCGTCTAATGATGCAAATGCATACGAACCAACTGTTTCAATTAGTACAAAGCAGATTGGAGATAAAGTCGAAATTAAAGTAACCGACAACGGCAACGGCATTCCTCAAAACATTGTTGATAAAATATTCCAACCTTTTTTACGACTAAACCTACAGGACAAGGCACAGGATTGGGTTTGAGTTTGAGTTATGATATTATAAAGGCACATGGCGGGGAGTTAAAAGTCGAGAGTAAAGGAGGAGAAGGAAGTTCCTTTATCATTATATTACCAGCTTGACATGTATCGTGCCGCTGGCACTTATCGCGGGGTCTGGCGGGTACAACCCAGAATAAATTCTGGAGTTAAAAGATAAAATCAGGCCTATGGCCTTTCGCCTAGAAAAGCAGTCAGCTTCAATAGTGAACAAGAGGCATAGCCTCGACACCATTTTGTAAAAAAGGGTTTCAACCCTTTGTAAAAGAGCCATCGGCTCGTCACATATAAACTATAAAAAATGGCAAATACATACCACCAAATCTATCTCCAAACAGTCTTTGTAGTAAAGTACCGCAAAGCAGTGCTCCATCCATCCTGGCGATCAAAGGTACAGGGAGTGATAGGTAACCTTATCAATGAAACAGGTTGTAAAACCATCATAGTAAATGGAGTATAAGACCATATGCACTGTTTTCTGGGACTTAAACCATCAATATCTGTATCTGAGTTAATGAAAATAGTAAAAGCTAAATCCTCCAAGTATATCAATGACCATTCTTTAACCGCCAAAAGGTTTGAGTGGCAAAGAGGTTTTGGTGTTTTTTCTTATCGACAAAGGGATATTGATATGATCTTTAAGTATATTCAGAATTAGGAAGAACATCATAGGAAGCAAACATTCCGGGACGAATATCTGGAATTGTTAAAAGAATTTGAAATCGAATATGATGAGCAGTATATTTTTGAGGAGTTGATTTGATAATGATCGAAATTTAATTCTTTGTCTGCATGAGATGGGCCGTGCCTCCAGCACTCTTCTTTAGATCGTTGCAGAATACAACGGAATAAATTCCGGTGTTAAAAATAGAATCAAGCCTCTGGCCTTTTAGATAAATAGTGCGTTGTAATGTACCTAGATCAGAGGTATAGCCTCGACACTATACAGTAACATTTTGAAGTTAAACGATAAAATCTGGTCTCTTCCTTTCGCCTAGAAAAGTAGTCAGCTTCAATATGGAACAAGAGGCATAGCCTCGACCTATATTTAACTTAGGGTTTCAACCCTTTGTAGAAACCCGTAAGTAATAAAAGAGAGCCATCGGCTCGACACATATTATGTGCGGAACCTTGTGCTTCGCCATAAATATATGGACTTCATCCTGAGCAGCATTTCAGGCAGAGAATGAGCCAAAAATCAACTATTTCCTATTATTTTACCCTCTTCCTCATAATAATTTGTACAACATTAATATACACGGTAATTATTTTGTACTTTTATTTAACACACATTTAAAAGCTCCCCTATGTTTAAAATTATTCTATTAATTATCCTTGCCATATTTCTGGTTTCTTCAATCCTTTTTGTCATAAGATATTGGTACCTGAAAAGCAGGGCCGTTAAAAAAATTGCTTCGATCAATGTTGACGAAGTACAGGAATGGTCTGATGAATTTCTGCAGTCAAAACGAATGAGAACTGATGATCTTGCAGATGCTATCGTGAAACAGATCATGGCCACAAATGAATCTGAGAAGGTCAACCACTTGTTCCAATTAATTACAAAAAATAAATATAAATTATCGGATGATGTGCCCATTGAATTAAGAAATTATTTTACTGACACTGCGAAATTGCCGGATTGGGCTGATAAAGATTTGATAAATCTGGGTCAACAAATATACATTAGACACGGCATATGGATCAGCCTCTTATTGTCTTATAAATCGCTTCCTGAATGTTATGCCTGTGCCAAAGGCGCTGAGGTATTGCACATGACAGCAAGGTTAAATGAACGGCACGGCTCAAAAGATACTTTTTCACGTAGGATCGCTGAAACAGCCCAGTTTGTTTTATTTTGCATGGAGCCGGGTGGATTGGATGAGGATGGAAGGGGAGTAGAAGCTGCTCAAAAGTTGAGATTAATTCACGCGGTAATTCGCTATTATATCCACAAAAATAATTGGGACACAGAGACCTTTGATAAGCCTATTAATCAAGAAGATATGGCCGGCACTCTAATGTCATTTTCTTCATTGATATTTGAAGGTTTGAGCGTGCTCGGAATAGAGCTGGAGCCCTTTGAAAAAGAAGCATACATGCATTGCTGGAGGGTCGTCGGCCACCTGATAGGTCTTGATGAAGATCTAATCCCTAAAAATTCAGCAGATGCCGTCAAACTTGGCAATCGGATTTTAAAACATCAGATGGCAAATAGTCCACAGGGATCACAATTGATGAAATCTCTGCTTGATTACCAGAATACTACAAATAATAAGGCTACAGAACTGAAGAATATTGCGACCTTCAGATACATGATGGGACATGATTTATCTGATATGTTAGACATTCCACAAGCTGAACAAGTAGACATTAATAAAATTGCTGTAAAATTCCGCCGCACTACAAAGATTATGGAATGGCTGGATCATAGTTTAATTTTTGCAATGCTGATCCAAATAGTGAGCAAATTGGGAATAAATGTCGTAATTAGAAAGATGACAAAGTCCAACATCATTAACTTTTACCTCCCCAAATCATTGACGCTGGATTGGAATTTCACTAGAAAAAAATAAAATAATAGTATGAACCAGGTGCTAATTAATTTTAAAGAATATTCTACTATAGGATTAATTTTTAATGGGGTAGGTTGTTTATTTTGGGTTTTGGCTTACGCGGTACTTGTCAGAGAGATAAGAATTAAAAAGTTTGTTGAGATGCCTGCTTACGTGGCGGGAGCCAATATCGGTTGGGAGTTTGTATGGAGCTTTATATATCACCCAAACACCGGTTTATTGTATGCATTAAGTTATCAAGCAGCTTTCCTATTGGACTGTTTTATTTTCTATTCTATCTTCCGGTATGGAACAAAGCAACCAATGAATGATGATTCAAAAAAACATTTTAAATTATTTTGTATTATAAATTTCCTATTCTGGATTTGCTTTAGTTATTTTTACATGTCGGAGTCTTATGATACTGCCATTGGCGCCAATTCCGGTTACATTATCAATGTAATTCTTTCTCTGCAATGCGTTTTTATGCTGATGCAAACACAAGATACAAGTAGGTTCTCCATGCTATTGACATGGTCAAGGATGTTAGGAACCGGTTTGATCTCTGTATCCATGTTTATCTTTTATCCGGAAAGTCATTTTATTCAATTATTAGGTGTATCATGTTTAGTTTTAGACTTAAGTTTTATATATATATTATGGCAGCGACACGGTAAATTGATCTAATTTTCAATAAATTATTATGGTTAGAAAATTAATTAATTATTTTATTCCAGTAAAAATAAATAGTGATCATTCTGAACTAAGAGATAAGCGGATTTTTATTTCGGTTATTTTGATCTCTGCGCTTTTCAATTTATTGGGAATTAGAACTGCATGGGATCTTGAGATCTATCCGATAGTTTACATGTTATTATTCAATGCATTCTTTAGTATTGTTATCCTATATTTTTATAAAAATGGGTTGTCAAAAACAATAGCAGGAAATATATTTCTATTTCAATTTGAGGTTACTTTTATTGCTCAAGCGTGGCTTCAGGGAGGGGTTTTGTCGCCTGCATCAGCTGCCTTTTTTCTTTTGCCTGCCATAGCAATGCTCATCCTTGGCAAGAAGGAAGCTTTTTTTTGGATAGTGTTTACTTGCGTTACTTTAACCTTGCTTTACATTACCGAAAATTACATTGGTGCTCCCACCATAACCTATCCTTTAACTAGGCAAAAAGAGCTTTTCTTCTATTCAATTATTGCTACAAATCTTGCTATTTATTTTGTATTGCTGGTTTATGAAAATGGAAAAAACAAGGCGATCAAAGAACTTGCGGAACAGCATAAAAACTTGGTGTCAGCTCAGGATCAACTCATTCAACAAGAGAAATTAATTTCACTTGCTCAATTAACCGCAGGAATAGCACATGAAATTCAAAACCCTTTAAACTTTGTAAATAATTTCAGTGAATTAAATATCGAATTAATTAATGAATTAAATGAAGAATTAAAATTAAAAAATTACGATGAGGTTCAGATAATTCTAAAAAGCGTGCTTGAAAATCTGGAGAAGATCGGCCATCATGGTAAACGTGCGGATTCAATAGTCAAAGGCATGTTGATGCATTCCAGAACCAGTTCAGGCGCCATGGAACAGACTGACATCAATACATTGACGGATGAATATATTCGACTTTGTTATCATGGTTTGCGCGCAAAAGACAAAGCTTTTAATGCGACAATTAATACAGATTTCGACAATTCGATCGGTAAGATAAACGTGGTACCTCAGGATATCGGAAGAGTTATATTGAATCTCTTAACCAATGCATTTTATGCAGTGAATGAACATAAAGACGCATTGTATGCGTCTCATTATGCGAATACCTACGACCCAACCGTCTCCATCAGCACCAAAAAATTAGGTGATAAAATTGAAATCAGCGTGAGTGATAATGGAAATGGTATTCCTCAGTCCGTTATTGACAAAATCTTCCAGCCATTTTTTACTACCAAACCCACAGGGCAAGGCACAGGATTAGGTTTGAGTTTGAGTTATGATATTGTGAAATCTCATGGTGGTTCACTAACAGTCAAATCAAAGGAATCAGATGGAACAACTTTTACAATCATCCTACCAAATAATTTATAAATTATGTTTTCTGAAAAAAATAAATTGCTTTTAGATACTTACCAAAGATTTATTGATATAGTACTTGGCCTTTGCGAACCGGATACTTTAGAAAATATAATGTTGTCAGATGCAATGGGGTTTGGTACTACCACGGATGAAAAAATATTTGGTGTTGAAGCTTTTCTTAAAGTTTTAAAATTTCAAAATGAACAAAGTAAGGGTTTAGATTTCAAATGGAAGGTAGAGCCTGTTAGTCGATATATAAGTCTTTCAGAAGACTTAGCTGCTTTTGCAGACGATATTTATTTAAATTTTGAAGTTAATGGAGAAAAGATAGAAATGTATTTAAGAACATCTATCATATTGGAATACAGAGATGATAAGTGGCTCGTAATTCATTGGCATGGTTCAAAACCGGAAGAAGTTCAAAGCGAAGAAGACACATTTGGCATTGAAACCTGGAAACAAAAAGTAGAAACATTAGAAAAACAGGTAGCTGAAAGAACTGCGGACCTTGTGGAAAAAAATAAGGAACTTGAAGTTGAAGCTTCTTTAGAAAGAGTAAGATCAGTTGCTATGTCAATGCAAAAATCTACAGAATTGGCTGATACCGCATCCATTTTATTCCAACAAATAAAGGAGTTTGGTTTTGAAACCTGGAGTTGCGGATTTTGTATCTGGAAAGAAGATGACATTGTGGAAGTATGGATGGGCGCTGATTCCAGCGGTTTATTACCACCTATGAAAATCCCTTATATTGAGGAACCGACTCATCATGATATATACAATGCTTCGCTAACAGGTGCAGATTCACACGAAAAAATTTGGGAAGGAGGAGCGCTGGAAGAGCATTATAATTTCTTGCGTAAGGTTCCTTCAGTTGCAGTAGCAATCAAGCAATTGGATGAGGCAGGATTATCACTTCCTACAAAACAATGTTATTATGTTGGATTTTTTAAACAAGGTTATTTATTGTTGATTACGAAAGAACCCAATGCTGAAATTCGAGAAATTTGTAAAAAGTTTTCTAATGTTTTTGAACAGTCTTATACACGCTTCCTTGATTTACAAAAAGCAGAAAAGCAGGCAAGAGAAGCTGAGATTGAACTGGCATTGGAAAGAGTTCGCGCCAGAACGATGGCCATGCAGCATAGTGATGAACTGTTGGATGCAGCTACTTTATTATTTCAACAGATTGAATTTTTGGGAGCGCCAACATGGAATTGCTCATTTAATATTTGGGATAAGGATAGAAAACATGCAACCGCCTGGAATGGTACTAAAGAAGGATTCGGCCGTCCATTTAAATCGAATAGCTCGGAAAATGTATATCTGGATTTTTATAAGGGAGGACAGAATGGAGAAAAATTATTTATAAAGGAAATCGGAGGAAAAGTTCTGGAGAATCATTACAAATATATGTCCACAGTGCCAGGAGTGAGTGAAACATTAGCAGAATTAAAAGCAGCAGGAGTCCAATTGCCCACTTTTCAAATTTTTTATATCGCTTACTTTGACCAAGGCTATTTAATGTTTATAACCTACGAACCTGTCCCGGAATTTCAAGAAATTTTCAAACGTTTTGCAAAAGTATTTGAACAAACCTATACCCGTTTTCTCGACTTGCAAAAAGCAGAAGTACAAGCAAGAGAAGCCAAAATTGAAGCCGCCGTTGAAAGAGTACGGGCTGAAGCAATGGCGATGCATTCAACTTCCGACTTTGAAATAGTAGTTAAACAACTCCTGCAACAAATTCAACATTTAAACCTGGAAGGCTTTACCGGTGCTCAAATCATTTTAATTGATGAAAAAGAATTTTTAACTGTCTGGGATTGCTCATCCCCGGGCAATATGGGAGATCCAAAAAGTGCAACTATAAAGTATGAGGCAAAAAAATTTCCAATAATGGGCGTGGAAATTTTAAATAAATGGAAGGAAGGAAACCCGTATTTCGTAATGGACTTTGATTTGAAAAAACTGCGTGCTGCTGTAAAGGAATGGAAGAAAATAAATGAAACCATAGCAGGTATAATTACTGATGCAATTTCAGGAGGTCACCTTACCCACCAATGGGATGCCTGTGGCAGATTGAAAAATGGAATGATTGCTTTCGATATGATTAAACCTCCAGATGATGACGTTCGGAATATCACTATTAAAATGACACATGCTTTTGAGCAGGCCTACACCCGGTTTCTCGACCTGCAAAAAGCAGAAGCACAGGCAAGAGAAGCACAGATAGAAGCAGCACTCGAAAAAGTACGTTCAACATCGTTGGCAATGCATAAGAGTGATGAGCTTAAGGATGTAATACTTGAGGTACTTAAGAAGTTACAGGATTTGGGTATAGCCATGGAAAGCCGGGCAACGGCAATTTTTACTTATGAAAAAGAATCCAAAGACTATTATCAATGGGTTGCTTCACCTGAGTATAAAACAATCATTAACTTTCTCACACCTTACATTGATCACCCTGTTCAGAATGATATTTGGAAGGCCCGGCAAACCGGAACTGATTTCTATGCCAAATCCTATACTGTTCAGGAAAAGAACTCTCTGTTTAAATACTTCTTTGAGCTTCCGGCTTTAAAAAACATGCCACAAGCAGAAAAAGAAAAGGCCCTTGGATATAAATATTACGATGTTGCAATAGCTTTTGAGAAAAATTCAGCTGTTGTATTGGTCAGTCACTCCGGTAAGCAGTTGACAGAAAGTGAAAGTGCAATACTTAGAAGGTTTGCAAAAGTCTTTGAGCAATCCTATATCCGTTTCCTCGATCTACAAAAAGCAGAAGCACAGGCAAGAGAAGCAGAGATTGAACTGGCATTGGAAAGAGTTCGCGCCAGAACTATGGCCATGTTGCATAGTGATGAATTAGCTGATGCATCTTTTTTATTAGATCAGCAGGTAAGGGCATTAGGCATTAAAACATGGGGATGTGCATTTAATATTTATGGTGAAAATGATTCTACTGAATGGTTCAGTAATGAGATGGGCACCCTGCAAACTTATAAAACCCCGAGAGAAAAAATCTTTCTCGATTATTATGAAGCAGGGCAAAAAGGTGAAAAATTATTAATCAAGGAATTTGCAGGAAAAGATTGTGTTGACTGGTATAATTATTTATGTACTCTGCCAGTAATTGGTGATGGTTTATTGCAAATGAAAGCAGCAGGTGGCTCATTTCCGACTCGTCAAATAGATCATGTCGCGTTCTTTAAATATGGTTATCTATTATTTATCAGCTTTGAGCCTGTTTCTGAAACACATGAAATTTTTATTCGTTTTGCCCAAGTTTTCGAACAAACCTATACCCGTTTTCTCGATTTGCAAAAAGCAGAAGTACAAGCATTGAGAGCGGAGCAAGATGTTCTGGAAATAAAAGAAGCTCGAAAAAAGGCAGAACAAGCTTTGTCCATCTTGCAGGCGACACAAAAACAGTTGATCCAATCAGAAAAAATGGCCAACCTTAAAAAACTTACTACCAACATTACCCACGAAATTCAAAACCCATTGAACTTTGTCAATAATTTTAGTGAAGTGAGCAAAGAGTTGCTGGATGAAATGAAGACAGAATTGGATAATGGAAATACAGAAGATGCTAAAGAAATAGCAGATGATATAATTCAAAATTTAGAAAAAATAAATCATCACGGCAAACGTGCTGATGCCATTGTAAAAGGAATGTTGCAACATAGCAGAAGCAGCAACGGTGTAAAAGAACCTACAGATATCAATGCGCTGTGTGATGAATATTTACGATTAAGTTATCATGGCCTGCGGGCAAAAGACAAATCCTTCAATGCTTCGATGAAAACTGACTTTGATTCATCAATCGGAAATATCAATATCATTCCACAGGATATTGGAAGAGTGATATTGAATCTTTTGACCAATGCATTTTATGCGGTCAATGAAAAGAAAAAATCAGGATTGGAAAATTATGACCCTACGGTTTCTATTGCAACAAAAAAAGAAGATGATAAAACCATAATCTCCATTAAAGACAATGGCAATGGAATTCCACAATCCGCTCTAGACAAAATATTCCAGCCTTTCTTCACAACCAAGCCAACCGGTCAGGGAACTGGTTTGGGATTGAGTTTGGCGTATGACATTATTACGAAAGGACACGGTGGCGAACTTTATGTTGACACAAAAGAAACAGAAGGCACTTCATTCACTATAAAGATTTAATGATGAAAACATTAGTTTTTCTTTTTTGTATTTTTCTCTTTTGGCATTCTGCAGATGCCCAAAATGAAGCTCGAGTGAAACAGAAAGTTGACTCTATTTTTAAAATAATGTCTGTCGAGAAGGATCCGAATGCACGAATAAATTTGGTATTTAGAATTTTCAATTCCAATATTGAACAGTATCCACACCTGATCTCATACTGTCATGAGCAGTTGTACAAAATCGCTGTTAAAAAGAAAGATGCCATAGGTGAAGCACTTTCATGGAGTTTGGCGGGGCATGGATATCGCTTGTCCGGCAACTACATCAAAGGTTTGGAGTATCACCAAAAGGCAGTTGCTATGGCTGAGAAAACAAACAACCCAGCTGCGATTTCATACACCCAAACTATGCTTGCGCATCTTTACAAGGATCGGGAAGATTATCAAAAAGCACTGAAACTTTATCTCGAGGCGTATAAAATTGAACCAAAGGGCGATAATGAAAAACGGCTTATCTATTGGATTCAGGGGAATTTGGCGACGGTTTATTTAGCCATCGGAAAATTAGACTCCGCAATATTTTATGCACAGAAAAGACTCGATATGAAGCTCTCTAAAAATGTTGACATTCAGGCCTTGCAAAGTATTGCCGGGGCGTATAGCCAAATGGGAAGGGTCGCTGAAGCGGAAAAATTGTATCACGAATGCCTGCAAAGCATGGAAAAGAGGGAATCGAGTCGGATGTTGAACATGATCAATCTGGCGTTGGCCGAGCATTTTTATCGTCATAATAACCCGGATTCCGCGGCATTTTACGCGAGAAAATCAATGGAAGTAATTGCCAATAGCAGCTATGCGTATCTGGCTATGAAACCGGCCAAATTGCTGACAGATATATATCAGGAAACCAATGCCGACAGCACGATCAAATATCTGAAAATATTCCGTGCTGCCAATGACAGTCTTTATAGCACACAAGCAAACCAACAACTGCAAATGATGACTTATGAAGATGATATGCGAAAAAGAAATGCAGAAAGTGAAAAAAAAGAATACACAAATAAGATAAAGACAAACTTAATGATTGCCGGATTGGCTTTCTTTTGCTTAATTGCAATCGTCCTGTATTACAACAATAAGCGCAAACAAAAAGCAAACCTCATGTTGGAAGAGGCCTTATCCGAATTAAAATCGACACAGTCACAATTGATCCAATCAGAAAAAATGGCTTCCCTCGGAGAACTAACCGCTGGCATCGCTCATGAAATTCAGAACCCATTAAACTTCGTCAATAATTTTTCTGAACTAAGCAAGGAATTACTTGATGAGATGAAGATAGAATTGGATAATGGAAATCCTGAAGAAGCAAAAGAAATTGCGGATGATGTGATTCAAAATTTAGAAAAAATAAACCACCATGGCAAGCGCGCCGATGCCATTGTAAAAGGAATGTTGCAACACAGCCGCAGTAGCAACGGTGTAAAAGAACCCACCGACATCAATGCCCTGTGTGATGAATATTTGCGATTGAGTTATCATGGCTTAAGGGCAAAGGATAAGTCTTTTAATGCCACGATGAAAACAGATTATGATGAAACAATCGGCAATATCAACATCATACCTCAAGATATAGGAAGAGTCGTATTGAATTTATTGACCAATGCTTTTTATGCAGTGAATGAACATAGAGTCGCACTGCTTGCGTCTCATAATGGAAATGAATACCAACCAACAGTTTCTATCAGTACTAAGAAAATGGTTAACAAAGTTGAAATTACTGTTGGCGACAACGGTAATGGCATTCCTCAGACTATTGTTGATAAAATTTTTCAACCATTTTTTACAACTAAACCAACAGGGCAAGGCACCGGACTAGGACTTTCCATGAGCAACGACATCGTGGTAAAAAGTCACGGTGGCAAAATCATAGTTGAAACCGAAGAGGGCAAAGGCACAAAATTTATTATACATTTACCAATACAAAATACAAATACTATATGAAAATATTAGTTGTAGACGACGAAACAGATGTTAAAAGCCTCTTCGAACAGAGGTTTAGAAAAGAGATCAAGAATAAGGAATGTGAATTTGCATTTGCATTTTCCGGTGAAGAAGCACTTAGTTTTATGCAGGATCATGAACATGAAGCCGTACTGATTCTATCCGATATCAACATGCCCGGAATGAGTGGACTTGAATTATTGAGCAAAATCAAAAAACATTACGAAAAGCCACCTCCCATTGTGATGATGATCACCGCTTATGGTGATGATGAAAACTATAATGAAGCAATGAAACTTGGAGCAGATGATTTTATTACCAAACCTGTTGATTTTACTGCATTAAAGGAAAAGTTAAAAGAAAAATTATGATTACCAAAATTCTTGTAGCAGACGATGAAGTCGATTTGGAAATGCTAATTCGACAAAAATTTAGACAAAAAATCAGAGACCAGCATTACGAATTTTTTTTCGCGCATAATGGAAATGAAGCTTTAGTAAAATTGGTTGAAAATCCGGATATTGAGATCGTGCTCAGTGATATAAATATGCCTGAAATGGACGGCCTGACATTATTAACAAAAATGGGCGAATCAAATCCTTTGGTTAAAACAGTCATGGTTTCCGCTTACGGTGACATGGATAATATCAGAACAGCAATGAATAGGGGAGCATTTGACTTTATTACAAAACCTGTTAATTTTAATGACCTGGAACTTACAATGGAAAAAACCATCAAACAGGTAAGGCAGATCCGGGAAACACTTAAAGCGATCAAGGAAAACAATATACTGCGCATGTATGTGGACGAAAATGTACTGAGCTTTATGGGTTCTAAAGAATATGAAAATTCACTCACTGCAAACGAGACAATAGATGCTACAGTGGTTTTCATAGATATATGTGGTTTTACTTCGATCAGCGAGAAAGAACACCCGGATACGGTGGTACAGTTACTCAATAAATATTTCGATCTAATAGCAAAAGAAATAATAGTTCAGGATGGTATCATAGATAAATTTATAGGAGATTGCGTCATGGCAGTTTTTAAAGGTGCATACCACAGTGATCGTGCTATAGACGCTAGTTTGGCGATAAGAAATGCTATTGACAGCTTGCCGGAAGAACATGATTTTACGCCACATGTAGCTATAGGTATCACCTGTGGTGAAATGGTCTCAGGTAATATTGGTTCCACTACCATCCGCAGATTGGATTATACGGTGATCGGCGATACCGTCAACACTGCACAGCGCATACAATCTACAGCTAAAGGGAGTCAGATACTTATTTCAGAGAAATGTTTTGAAAAAGTAAAAATGTCTTTTCAATGTGAGAATATAGGAAGCTTTCAATTGAAAAACAAAACTGAAGAAGCTACGCTTTATTCAGTAATTAATTAATGGTTTAAAATTCTTTTATGCAATACGAACAGTTGTATTCATTTATAATGGATAAACTTAAGGCTGATTTACCTACTTATTTAACATATCATAATGCTCAACATACTGAAAATGTAATAAAGGCTTCTATTCACTTAGCAAGTATGGAAAATGTGGATGGAAAGGAGTTGATATTGTTAAAAACGGCCGCATTAATGCATGATACCGGGTTTCTGGAAAGTCACATCACTCATGAAATATTGTCCTGCAAATTTGCAAATCAATATCTTCCTGACTTCAACTACATTCAATCTGACATAGATTTAATCTGTCAAATGATTATGGCGACCAGATTGCCGCAGTTGCCGAAAGATCCATTGAGTCGTATATTGTGTGATGCAGATCTGTATTACCTCGGAACTGAAGTATATGAAGAATACGCAGAGAAACTGTTCAACGAATTTCTGAAATTGAAAGTCATAAAGAACAGAGCTGAGTGGAATCGCATGCAATTGGAATTCCTTTCATCTCATAAATATTTTACTCCTTCGGCAATAATTAATCTGGAGAAGCAAAAGCAGTCCAACCTCGATAGAGTGATTGGGCGCGATGATAAGACAAAACCTCAAGAAAATAAAAAACTTAGTTGGGCCGATATTCTGCAAGATGGGCTGATGATGGCTCTGGGTGTTACATTCTCTGGTATGGCACTAAAGTGTTTCTTAGTTCCAAATCATTTTTTTGACGGCGGTATTACCGGTATTTCTCTTTTAATTCATGAGATATATCACATCGACCTTACATTGCTCATCATACTTTTTAATTTACCATTGATAGCTGTGGGTTATTATTCGGTCAGTAAATCTTTTGCTTACCGGACATTGATCAGCGTGGTATTGCTTGGTCTCGCATTATATCTCATCCCTGAAGTTCCGCTGACACACGATAAGTTAATTATATCAGTATTTGGTGGGGCATTTCTTGGAATTGGTATTGGCTTGGTGATGCGTGCTGGAGCAGCGCTGGATGGAATTGAAGTCCTGGCACATTATACACTCAAAAGAACCTCCTTCACAATAACGGAAATTATTTTAGGGATAAATATCTTGATATTCTCTATCGCTGCACTGCAATTTGGGTTAGAAACTGCTCTCTATTCTATTCTGACTTATTTTACCGCTACCAGATGTATTGATTATGTGGTAGAAGGACTTCAAGCGAAAACCGGTGTGACCATTATCTCCGGAAAAAGTGAGATCATTAAATATCAATTGGTCAACCATTTAGGAAGAGGAATTACCGTTTACAAAGGAGAGCGCGGATTTCTACCCGGTAAATTTGAAGAAAGCGCAGATGTCGACATTATATTCACGGTGATCACCCGACTAGAATTAAGAAAACTCAAAAATCTAATTAAAGATGTTGATCCGAATGCTTTTGTATTTGCCAATACGATCAAGGATACGAGTGGAGGGATTTTGAATCGGAGGCACCAGCATTAGGTAATGGGTAATGAGTAATGGGTAATGAGATCGGTCAGGGGAGCTAGATTTGGATGGCAGGCATTCTAGCAAAGATTAAAACACAGGCGATAATTTTTCGATGAAAAATGAAGAATGAAAGATGAAAAATGAGAGCAAGAATTGTTGCTATTTCTGATCCAAAGGCTATTTACAAATATCCGAATAAGATAAATATGCTAATAATAAATTCAATTTTAATTTTAAAGAATCCATTCAATCTTCGCGTTCAACAGCCTTTGACTTTAGTCAGGAGAAAATAATGAATTTTTAGGCCTCAAAGGTCGTTTCTGCACAGAAAATTGCGATAGCTGTTTGCTCCCTTTTAAATCAAGAATATATCGCTTACACTAAAAATAACAATTAACAACTAACAATTACCCCCTATAGTGTTTATAAATCTTCACTGCCGACATCAATACAACTATAAAAGCAACTAATCCTAAAATCCCCCATACAAATGACAAACTTTGCTTGACAGATGCAAGAAAAACAATAGCAAATAGCAGAATTGTTGCCACTTCATTCCATATTCTAAGTTGATTCGAACTGTACTTAAAAATTCCTTTTTTCTGGTTGGCAACCAACTGGTGAATAGTAAAATGATAGATGTAAAGGAGTATTACAAAACCCAGCTTTACATGTAACCAGGTAAATTGTCCAAAATCAGTAAAATACCCGCCCATATACATGACTGTTGGCCCAAGAAACAGCGTCAATATCGCAGAAGGCCAGGTGATGATGTACCACAGTCGATAGATCATAATCGAATATTGCTTTTGCAGCACAGCTTTTGCTGTCTCTATTTCATCGTTTGCCTCCGTATTATAAATCAGTAGTCGCACGATATAAAACAACCCTGCGAACCATGTCACTATGAAGATTATGTGAAGCGCTTTTAGATAGAGAAACATGGAATATGATGATGAAACATGAAAGATAGACGGATGTCAGAAGTCAGATGTCAGATGTCGAAAATTAGAGGTTAGAAGTCAGAAATTAGAAATTAGAATGACCGGTGGAAACCGGATGTTTGGGATTATTGCTGATTACTTATCACCTGATCACCCATCACTTGATCACTTATTACCCATTACTCATTACTCATTACCACTGATTACCGATTACTGACCACTGACCACTGTCTACTGATTACTCATTACCTATATTGTCCTATTTCTTTTCAAGCAGGTTAATCTGATTAATCGCCATCATATTCTTAAGCGTACGCTCCATTCCCTCAGTGCTGCCATCGAGGAAGATGACGTTTCCTTTACCATTTTCAGCGATCTGCTTGATAGATTCTGTCCACATTGTAAATAGAATTACAGAGGTATCCAGGTTGGCATCATGCATTTCTTTGCTGGCTTGAGACATACCCCGTGCTACTTCTTCACGGAATGATGCAACCGCTTGTCCACGCATTCTGGAAGCTTCTCTTTCAGCTTCTGCAGCGATTTTGATCGCATTACCTTCAGCTTCCGCAGATTTGGTTTTTGTGATTAATAGAGCTTGACCTTCATTTTCAGCGGCAGCTTTTAAGTTGTTAGATGCTACGACTTTTGCCATTGAACGCATTACTTCTTCGTCGAATGAAATATCATTGATCTGAAGATCTATCAGGTGGTAACCCCATTCTTCTAACATGACATCCACATTTTCTTTAACCTGTTCAACGATTTCTCTTCTAAGAGTAAGTACTTCTGATTGTTTTTTAGTCGCAACATATGCACGGATACTACCTTCTACAACTCTGGACAGTGTCTGCATAAAAGCTCTTTCGTCAATAAATTTGAAGGCTACAGCCTTTATCGTTTCTTCATTATTACTTAGCACTGCATACAATAACATAGAAGTAAAGTGCACGTTCGCCTGATCGATTGTTGTCGCCTGAAAACCAAGTTCAATCGATCTATTTTGGATGGAGATCGTTTTAAAAACTTGCTCCAAAAATGGAATTTTAAAATTCAAACCAGGTAATAAAACCCGCTGATATTTTCCAAACATGGTGATTACGGCTACAGTACCTTGACGCACTGTCACTAATCCGGAGAAAACAAATAGTGCCGCAAGGACGACAAGAATTATTACTGGAATACTCATAGTATTTTAAATTTTGTTATTTAGGTTGTAAACATGGTGAAGATACACATTAGTTCTAAATGCTGAATATTTTAGACGAATTCAATTTTCCTACTGAACTGTGGCCAGCATCATCGTCATGAATGCTTCAAGCTTGTTATCTTCGATTAATAGTTGATGTGCATGATGTTGTAATTTTTCATTGTAGTCTTCTGCATCTAATATTGCTTTTATATTTTCTTCTTTGGCAAAAGCTATTAATTCCTCGGCTTCAGGCATTTTCTCTACGCTTGCCAATGCGCCAAGATCATTCGCAGTCAGGATCTTGCTTTTAATAAAATGCTCAGGTAATCCATCAAATCCAATTGGAATCGGTTGAACAGGTTGGTGTATTGTATACACTGCATCTCCAGAAGCTCTTGCATAATAAAGCCTGCCCATTCTGCCCATGAGGTCAATTTTATCGGGATCGATCCGGTTTCTTTCATCTATGATCGAATCATCTACATGGATCTGCACCACTTCACATATTACCAGATTGCCTGCACCTCCGTCTTCACCAAGTGGAATGATCTGGGTTACTTTGCACTCTAGCTGAGCCAAACATTCTTTTACTCTTGGAGGTTTTACTATAGTGGATGCAATAGGTGTTAGACCAGATTTTTCAAACTCATTCACACCATTGGGATAGTCTATACTGCACAATGCCATTTGCCTTACAATTGGGTAGGAGACTGCGTTGATGACACATTCACCAGTCTCAATCACATTGGCCAAAGTATCTTTCGTGGTATTATCGGCGACTCTTCTATTGGCGCTGAAGACGACGATTGGAGGATTCGAGCTGAAGCAATTGAAGAAACTGAATGGTGCCAGATTTACGTTGCCTTTGGCATCCATACTGCTAACAAAAGCGATGGGTCGAGGCGCTACTATGGCAAGTAAAAACTGGTGTAAGTCTTTGGTATTTATGGTTTTAGGATCGATGATCATAGCAGTATTTTATATTAAAGATTTAAATGTCTGAGTTGCTTATTAAATTGTTAATCAATAAATTAAATATTTAATATTTTAAAAATATAGATAACTAGATCGCTGTACTTTAAATAGTGAGTTCAATATTTAAAGTTATATAAAAGGTTTGATTTGCTGTACTCAATCATCGAAGTTTCATTCTGACTTCTAATTTTAATTTCTAATTTGCAATTTTAGATTGAGTAATAGCAATACTTTGTGAGTTGGTTTCTTGCATCGAAACTTCAGTTAATGAAGTGCGGGTTTCGAAGCAACCGGTTCTAAGTTCCACCACGGTGGATACCACCATTGGGAGTGTCAGTGGTTTAAGTTTTCGGATGGAGAGATCTATGCCGTTTATATTAGGCCAGACGTTGCTTATTTTTTGAATAATTTTTTGTGCTACGGTCTCCAAAAGATCTTCATCTGTAGAGAAAATTTCCCTTGTGATGGTCACCAGGTGCGCATAATCAATCGTTTCATTCATATCGGTGATGATCTTTTCGGTGATTGGAAAAGCTACTTTTAAAGATACGTCGAAGTGATTTCCAAGGAGTTTTTCCTCAGGATATAAACCTGTTTTCGATCTGATCGATAGATTTTCAAAACCAACATTCATGGTCATGGTCAGTAATTTTTTGGCAAAATAATTCATTTGTAAGCTATAATCCTACTCTGACACTAAAAAATAAATTAATATTGCGGTCAAATGCTGAAATCTATTGGCTAAAAAAAGCACTATATCAAATTTTCTGGCGAATTGTATCGCTTACATCAGAGTAACTTTAAGTATACTTTGTCTTGTCATTCAAGTCCCGATTCTTCATATTGAAAGTATGATATTCGGTTATACACCCGAGCGTGGATTCAAGTATAGAAGGCGCTTTGCGGCTTATTATATCTTTATCTTGAATGTAAAAATTACCAAAAAAGGTAATTCAGAACTCAAGAATGCGCTATACGTCTGCAACCATCGGATGATGATCGATCCTCTTGTACTACTGCGTCATTGTGATGCCTACATTGTTTCAAAGGCAGAAGTTGCAGATTATCCGGTGCTAGGCAGTGGCGCGAAAAATACCGGAGTCATCTTTGTACAACGGGATCACCGTGGTTCCCGGGCCGCAATTAAGGAGAAAATAGGGGAATTACTTGAAAGAGGGGACAGTGTTGCAATATTTCCGGAAGGCACAGTCAACCTTAAGGATACGACTTCTGATTTCTCAAAAGGATCCTTTGATCAGGCAGCTTCGGTAGGTTGTGCTGTGGTGCCTGTGGCGCTTGACTTTGCGGACAGGACAGTATATTGGGGCGAAGATATATCGTTGATGGCGCATTTTCTGGATGTGTTCAGGAGAAGAAAACTAGTGTGTGAAATAGTCTTTGGTGATCCAATATATTCAAACGACCCAATCGAATTAATGGAAAAGTCCAGAACTTTTATTGATGATGAGTTGATTAAGATGCGTGTCAAATGGGACAATGATCCGAAGTCTTCCTCAAGAGTTGCTGCTAGAAGTAGAGCTTGATATTTTTGAGTAGAAACTCCTAAACCTAAAAAATTCAACTTGCAATCATTAGTTTTTTAATTTATAACGATCAACTTACCTGATTTTATCATTTTACCTTTCTCATCATGAATAGTATATAACACCAGTCCGGTGCATGAATTATCGAACTGAAGTACATTTTCCCTGGATTTATTTTTCTTCATATTAAGTGACCCGTGAGGTCAAATGCTTGAAATATTGACTCCTTGCCATAAACATTTAAATCTACAAAAACCTGTCCTGATGTAGGATTAGGATAGATATTCGCTATATTTCCATTTTCCTCCGGAGATATAAAGGTATTAAGGGTTTCCGTTGAAATATTAGTTTTACACAATGGGTCTATACAGCCATCAGGAAGTATTTTGGCAAGCCATCCTTGTTCAGCACCTGGCCCTGGAGTATGATTAAAAAAACTACCGCAACCAATGATGTTACCTTCAGGTAAAATTGCTGAAGCTTTTAACACTTGAAAATAACCTGTAGAACCCTGAATTGAATTATTAACATATTTATGCCTCCATTGGATTTCACCATCTTGATTTATTCTAATTGCCAGCCCTTTCCCAAATAATTCTCCTATAATTGTAAAACTGCCATCATTATTTTTCTCCATATCATATAGTAAACTATTATTTTTTTCACCTTCAGCAAATCTCCTTTCCCAAATGACTTTCCCTGCGCTATCTATTCGAGTTATTCTAGTTTCCGTAGTATAAATATCAGGAGGATTTGGAAAATCATGAGAAACATAAATATAACCCCCATCTCCTATAGTATCTAAACTGTAACATGCACCTTCATTTATTTTTTCTGATTTCACTTCTTTAATAATATTTCCTGAGGTATCTATGGTTAAAATAGAAAGTCCGGAACCTATAATTTTTTTAGAAAGAGTCAAAGTTATCTCGTTACTTTTATACTTTTTAATTTGATGAAGTATTGCTGTCGAGTCAGAATATATATTGTTCCAAACTAAATTCCCCAAATTGTCAGTTTTTAACAATCCAACAAATGCGTCATTTTCTGGTGTACTTACAATGCTAGCTGAATAATAATGATTAAGTATTTCAATAGATTCAATGCTCAAAGTTGTCGAATTGCCTATATTGTATATTTTAGAAAATTCGATATTAAAGTTTTTATCTAACTTGTATAATACTTCATGGCTCCAGACATCAAATGCAGAAATGAAAATTAAGTAGCCGCCATCTGAAGTTGTAGAAATTTTGGCAAATTCATAAGGTATAACTGATTCCTTGTCTTCCGGGTGGTATAATATTTTTATCCGGGCTAGATTGCCTAGCGTGTCGAAACGTGCGATAAAAGCATTCTGATTCCACCTTATAGTATCATCATTTATTTGACCAAATACCGTCAAGGAATCATTCTCATATAGAACATCCTGAAATCGAGTAAATCTATCAGTACTTGAAAAAGGGTAATATTGGCTTAGGTATGTTTCTTGTGCATTTAGAGATATAGCAAATATTGTAATGAAGATTAATGTGATGAATTTCATATTAGCAAAATTAGATTTTTTAATTGAATTGGAATTATCTACTTAAAAGTTTCAGAAGAAGTTATTTTTCTGTCCAAGTCTCGACCTTTTTTAAATAACGATTCCAGAAGGTGTTTTGTCTATCTAAATTACTTTGTGAGCTTTATTCATCAACAATAATTGTTTTTTTAAAATGTTATAATCTTCAAAAATATAAGAACATATTTCTTTAAAAGAATAGCAAGAAGGGCCAAAGCAGTTGTTACATGAGAAGGGACATAATTTATCTTATGAATTATATGCCTTACAAGAATTGTTTAATTTCGAATAAAATCGATTGCCGCCGGCTTTAGCCGACGGTTTGATTATAAAAGATTCATGGACTTCAGTCCTATTAAACAATTCAAAACTCAAGTAATACCGAATGGAAATTCGAAATAGGCCATTAAAAATGGCCTAAACGACTTTCATCTCGGTATTATACGGCATAATATTGGTCTCATTTATATTTGCGTTTCGTATAAGGTTTAATTATTTTAGCCTAATTTAATAGAATTAATCGCTGAAAAGACGATATTTGACTTAAGCTTATGGCTTCGTAAGCTCACGAGTTGAAAACTCGCGCCAGCCTGCTAAAACTCGCGCCAGTAATAGTGTTAAAACAGACTTATATCTACATGCAAAATAATAATAATTAACAATTAACACCTAACAATTCATACATTTTCCTCCAATTCCTCATTCTCAAACAAAAACTTCTCCGGCAGTTCCTTTTTCGTCGAAATGCCTAGTTTTTTGAGTCTTTCCGCCTGTCCTATTAGATTGCCTTTTCCGGTGGAAAGTTTACCCATGGCTTGTTCATATTTTTCAGAAGCCTTACCGAGACTATTTCCTACATCTTCCATGTCACCAATAAATCCTGCAAATTTTTCATATAACAGCTGACCCATTTTCGCAATGTTCATGGCATTGGCATTTTGGTGCTCTCGCTTCCAGATATCTGCTACCATCTTGAGGGCCGCAATGAGGTTTGTTGGACTGATGAGGAGGATTCTTTTTTTGTACGCATAACTCCATAGCTGTTGATCGAAGTGAATAGCTGTCATAAAAGCAGGTTCGATCGGGACGAAAAGCATGACAAAATCAAGGGATTTTTCCACATTGTCATATTCCTTTAAACTCAGACCATCTATGTGACTTTTGATCGAACGGATATGTTCAGCGAGGTATAATTTCTGTGCTTCCGGATCCTCCTCATTTGCGAAGCGCTCATATGCAGTAAGTGAAACCTTGCTATCGACGATGATGTGGCGATCCCCCGGATATTTAATGATGACATCGGGTTGCTTCCTTCTACCGGCTTCATCTGTATAAGATTCTTGCAGAAAATATTCGCGATTCTTGACGAGACCTGAATATTCGAGGATGTTTTCGAGTATCATTTCACCCCAGTTTCCCTGAGTTTTGGCTTGACCTTTTAGGGCATTGGTCAAGTTATTGGCGTCTTTACTGATTTGATTGTTGAGAGTTACGAGTTCTTTGATGCGCGCTTCCAGGCTGAATCTTTCTTTAGATTCCCGATCATAGGTTTCTTCTACTTTCTTCTTAAAATCTACAATATTTTCCTTTAGAGGATTGAGTATTTGTTCCATACTTTCCTTATTGGAGAGGGAAAATTTAGCTGTTTTTTCTTCAAGTAATTTATTTGCAACAGATTCGAATTCCAACAAGGATTTCTTGCGAATTTCTTCTACTTCTGATTTATTGGTTTCGAGTTTTTCATGCAGCCCATCATTATAGGCTTCGAGCTTTGATATTTCTGATAATAATTTATTTAGTTGTTGTTGATTTTCTTCCAAAAGTTCTTGCTGCTTATGGATTGTTTGTGACTGTATTGCCAAATTTTCAAGATTGGATTCCTGACGAGCGCTTAACTCTGAAATGCGGTTCTGTTGCTGTCTTGTTATTTGCTGTTCATTTGAAAATATTTCTGACGCTTTAATTAATTGAATATTCTGTTCTTCCATTCGAGTCTTCAAATTCAACTGCTCATTAGCGGACAATAATGATTTATCTCTTTCTGTATTGAAGTCAGCTCTTGGCACATGGCTTGCTTTCACCAAAAAATAACTGATTATGGCACCAAATAGTAGGAAGCCAAGACAAAGTAAGACGGTATTTTGGTCAATTATCATGTGGTGAAATTAATGATACTTTTGGAAATGAGGCTAAGGGGATTTTGCACCAACTAAAGTTAGAGGTAATTGAACTAGAAGATGGTGACTGTCTTAAATTTTGAGCAATCTATAAAAATGAAATTAAATAGGAATTTGTGATGAACTATTTATAAATACTGACAAATGGATATGGATATTAAATTCACTCGTTCAATAGCCTTTGACTTTATACAAAGGGAAGGATATTGCAATGTCTTCCACCAACTAAAGTTGGAGGCAATTGAACTCGAAGGATTTTAATTGTTTTTAAATTTCAAGAATTAATAAAATTATTTTCAGAACTTTAACTTAATCTCGTTCAATAGACCTTGACTTTAGTCAGGGTAAAAATATTAAGATTTCACCTTTAATTTATACCACTCTATAATACTAATTCCCAGCAATAACCAAAGTAATCCTGATACATAACCCGCTAGTACGTCAGTCAGAAAATGAACACCGAGATATATCCGGCTGAAACCTATTAATAAAATAAAAATTATTCCGGCCACAAACCAAAAGGTTTTGTGTGATAAATTGTTCCGAATAATTAAATAAAAAATCATTCCGTAGAATGCAACTGCTGCCATAGAATGTCCACTCGGAAATGAATAGGAATACTCCTGATAATAACTGTAATCAACAGGGCGTATCCGTTCAAAATAATTTTTGCCGATTATTATTGTTGCTCCAGTGCCTATTAATGTAATTAATATCGAGATGATATAAATATTTTTTTTTAAATAAACGGCTATCGCTATGGCAATTAAAGCTAAAGAAATCACATATGGAAAAGAGGCTAACTTTGTAAAATAAAAGAAAAATATTGCCAGCCAATCTACTCGGACATCAAAAGCATATTTAGCCAGATTAGCGTCAAGCGTCAACATACTTTCACTGTTTTCAAATTGTTCCGCCAGCTCATTAAAAGTTAATATACTTGAAATAGAGATCAATACGATCATAGTAAGTGGAAATCCTAAAAAATCCCTTAGAGAAAGTCTGTCCGATATGACCTTATAGAGTTTGGGATGCCTTTCCGCAAACTTAAGTGCAAAGTGGTTTGTGAGCAGCCAATTTAAAATGTCAGATAAATATTTCATTCGCAATTAATATTGCTCGAAAGCTAATTACCTGTTTTCTTCATTTAATACTCCGGTATATTTCTTTAGATATTTTAGAATCAAATACATAACTCCAGTGGCTACACATGCGATCATTAGCGGGTAACTAAATGTGTTAGTGCCTTGAACATAATTGCCTGCATAATTAAATACAAAGAAAATAATGAACAGTGCTGCTAAACCATTTTTCTCTTTTTTCAAAACTTTTTTCCAACTAAATGGCCATGTTGGTGCGACGAAATGCTTAAATGAAGGGAAGAAAGGCGGCACATCCTTGGACCAATCCAAATAAGCCTGTCCAAATTTTCCTCTCAAAAATTGTTCTTCTGCAAACATGATTCGCTCGTAATAAACCCAATAAAATAAACAAAATGCAATTACAAACCAAAGATTGCCGGTCAACATAGCCGGACCCAGCCACATCAGAAAATTACCCAAATACAATGGATGTCTTACAAGGGAATAAATGCCGGTTGTATTCAATGAATCCGCTACCTGTTCAGCGACATTTCTTCCGGAAGTATTGACCGGTGTGTGGCCGACAGTATAAATTCTGACGACTAAACCTGCCAAACCAACAAGGAGGCATAATAATTCATACCAACCTTCGTAAGGAGTGTTCTCAAGGACAAACGTTTCAGGATTCATTTTCATGTGGATATACATTACAGCACCCAATCCTAGGATGATCAATGGCAATACGCCTCTGTATCTAAATAGCCAGAGTCCTTGTTTTTCAAATTCTTCCTGTAATGCCATGTTTAACGATTTTTTATTTTGTGAAGGGCACAAATATAGAGATTTATTCAAAAAACAGGAGGTAGATTAAATTTGTGTGTGTATAACAAATTGCACTAGGCAGAAAAAGGAAAGACTTGTCGAGATTCCTCGCTTCGCTCGGAAAGACCTCATGTCGGTGAGATAGGGGTATAAAATGGGGTGGCGCCGCCACCCCATTTTATACCCCCCTAAGAACTAAGATTCTGTCATTCCGACTGAAGTGAGGAATCTACAAAATAAAAATCAACTACTTTATTCGTATCCATCTTTTTATAAGTTATCTATTAATATCTATAAGTTGTTGTGCAATTAGTAATACACATTTAATTCGTCATTAATGCTCAGTATTCGAACGTCAGTATTTTTTATTAATCAGTGATGCTTCTTTTAAATTTCTTTGAATTTACCCAACTTCCTGTTTAGACTTTATCTAAATTGAATAGTTGAACTTTTGCTTAACTATTCCGTTTCAAAAATTGGCATTTTGTGCCTACATTTGCCGAAATTATTAAAAGCAAAAACATGAATTGGTTTGGTACCTTTTTGACCTCAAAGATGGGACAGAAGATCGTCATGAGCCTTACGGGTTTATTTCTGACATCTTTTCTTCTGATCCATTTAGCCGGTAATCTTCAATTACTCAAAGACGATCAAGGGGAAGCTTTTAATCGCTATGCACACTTTATGGTGCACAATCCTGTTATCGAATTTGTTTCAATAGGTCTTTATATTTCAATCTTAATTCATGCCATTCAAGGCATATGGATTGCTATAGCAAATAGAAAAGCAAGGGGCGCTAAGTCATATGCCAAGACAAGTGGCGTATCCAGAACATGGGCATCCGGAAATATGGCTTTATTAGGTTCGCTTATTTTATTCTTCATCCTCATCCACATGGGAGATTTTTGGTTGAAGTACAAGTTTGGTTCTTCTCTGCCAATGATCGTGATAGATGGAGTAGAACAGAAGAATCTTTACTTCTCTGTTTCTCAAACATTCAGCGAGCTTTGGTTAGTATGCTTTTATGTCTTATCGACCCTGGTCTTATTTTTTCACCTAACGCATGGTATCAGTAGTGCATTCCAGACTCTTGGTATTAATAATAGGAAATACACTCCGGCTATCAAATTTGTTGGTAACTTATATGCATTTCTGATATGTTTGGGATTTGCATATATTCCAATTTATTTTTACTTATTTCTGACAAATTAATAATCATCCATTTGATTTTCAAACAACTATAAGTTATTTTATATGAGTTTAGATGCTAAAATACCGGAAGGCGCCATCGGCGAAAAATGGTCAAAATATAAATCATCAGTTTCGCTGATAAATCCTACCAATAAAAGGAGTCTCGAAATCATTGTAGTAGGTTCGGGTCTAGCAGGATCATCTGCTGCTGCTTCTCTTGCTGAAATGGGTTATAAGGTGAAAGTATTTTGCTTTCAGGATAGCCCCAGGAGAGCTCACAGCATCGCTGCCCAAGGAGGTATAAATGCTGCGAAGAACTATCAAAACGATGGTGATAGTGTATATCGTTTATTTTATGATACCATCAAAGGTGGAGATTACCGGTCCAGAGAAGGCAATGTACATAGACTCGCTGAAGTCAGTGGCAATATAATTGACCAATGTGTGGCTCAAGGTGTTCCATTCGCACGAGAATATGGTGGTCTATTGAGCAACAGGTCTTTCGGTGGAACACAAGTGCAACGTACATTTTATGCAGCTGGCCAGACGGGGCAACAACTATTATTGGGTGCCTATTCAGCGCTTGAGCGCCAGATTGGAATGGGAACAGTTGAGATGTATAGCAGACATGAGATGTTGGACATCGTCACAATAGATGGCAAAGCAAGAGGTATTATAGCAAGAAATCTGATTACAGGAGACCTTGAAAGGCATTTTGGACATGCCGTTTTACTATGCACGGGAGGATATGGAAATGTTTTCTACCTATCTACTAACGCCATGGGTAGCAATGTAACAGCTGCCTGGAAAGCACATAAAAAAGGAGCATATTTTGGCAATCCTTGTTTTACTCAGATACATCCAACATGCATTCCTGTGAGTGGAGATCATCAATCAAAACTGACCTTAATGTCAGAATCATTGAGAAATGATGGAAGAATATGGGTGCCTAAGAAAAAGGAGGATAGTAGAGGCCCTAACGCAATACCGGAGGAAGAACGTGATTATTACCTTGAAAGAAGATATCCTGCTTTTGGTAATCTTGTGCCAAGAGATGTTGCTTCCAGAGCCGCTAAAGAAAGATGTGATGAAGGATATGGCGTAGGAGGATCTAAAATGGCAGTTTACCTGGATTTCGGTGCAGCTATCATCAGATTCGGAACGACAGAAGCTACCAAACAAAGTCTCGATAATCCTTCAGCAGAAGAGATTGTAAAACTTGGGAAACTTATAATAAAGGAAAAATATGGTAACCTGTTTGATATGTACAAGCAGATCACTGGTGAAGATCCATATGAAGTGCCGATGAGAATCTATCCGGCAGTGCATTATACAATGGGTGGATTATGGGTAGATTATAATTTAATGACAACTGTTCCGGGGATGTATGCACTTGGAGAAGCAAACTTCTCAGATCATGGTGCCAACAGGCTGGGAGCTTCGGCTTTAATGCAAGGTCTTGCTGATGGATATTTTGTATTGCCATACACCATTGGTGCTTATCTGGCTAATGAGATAAGAACAAAGGCTATTCCTACTGATCATGAGGCGTTTGTAGCCGCTGAAAACAAAGTAAGAGGTGATATTGACAAATTATTTAATATCAAAGGCAAACATTCCGTCGATCATTTCCACAAAAAACTTGGAAAAGTAATGTGGAATAAATGTGGTATGGCAAGAAATGCTGTGAGTTTGAGTGAAGCTATAGAAGAGATTAGAGAGATTCGTCGTGAATTTTGGTCTGATGTAAGAATTCCTGGTGATGCATATGAATTTAACCCAGAACTGGAAAAAGCAGGACGCGTGGCTGATTTTATTGAATTGGGAGAATTAATGTGTATCGATGCATTAAGCAGGGATGAATCTTGTGGAGGACATTTCAGAGAAGAATATCAGACAGCAGAAGGGGAAGCATTGAGAGATGATGAAAATTTCTCTTTCGTCTCAGCATGGGAATACAAAGGAGAAAGTGATTTTGAATTGCACAAAGAACCACTTGTCTACGAAAATATTAAAATAGCAGCAAGAAGCTATAAATAGTCTTTTTAATAAAAAAAATATAAGTAGGGTGTAGCATTTGCACCACAAATATAAAAACAGGATCCGGTATGAAGTTAACGCTTAAAGTTTGGAGACAAAAAAATAACAAGGCTTCAGGAGCTTTACAATCTTATGAGGTAAATGATATTTCACCAGATATGTCATTTTTGGAGATGTTTGATGTTCTTAATGAACGTTTGATAGAAGAGGGGACAGAGCCAATAGCATTTGATCACGATTGTCGTGAAGGAATTTGTGGAAGTTGCAGCATGTACATCAATGGAAGACCTCACGGACCTAAAAGAGGAATCACTACCTGTCAGTTGCACATGAGATCATTCAATGATGGTGATACGATCATCGTAGAACCATGGAGAGCTAAAGCATTCCCTGTCATCAAAGACCTCGTGGTAGATCGTTCCGCTTTTGACAGGATCATTGCTTCAGGAGGATTTGTATCAGTCAATACCGGCAACGCTCAGGACGCCAACAATATTTTTATCGGTAAGGAGGTAGCAGACAGAGCTTTTGAAGCAGCAGCATGTATTGGTTGTGGTGCTTGTGTGGCAGCTTGTCCCAATTCCAGTTCGATGTTGTTTACTTCAGCTAAGGTCAACCAACTTAATCAACTTCCCCAAGGTCAGCCGGAGAGATATAAAAGGACTCAGGACATGATACATCAGATGGAAAAAGAAGGATTTGGTGGCTGCTCTAATACCGGAGCTTGTGAATATGAATGTCCAAAAGAAATATCCATAGAAAATATTGCAGCTATGAATCGCGACTTTTTGAAAGCATCGCTGATTAAAGAATAGGTCGTTTTCCAGGTATCTTATTGCGATATTGGATAATAATCTTCTGTTTTATTCATTTATTTTATACAGTGTAACGATTTATGGAATAATTTTGAGCTTTATTCAGTTCTAAGCTCATGAAATATATTAATCATACATTTATTATTTTATTCTTCCTGATAGGAGTTATGCTTACATTAAGCGTAGGATGTCAATTTGATAAAATAGACTTGGTTGGTGGTTCGGTTGATACAACTGACACTATCGTTATTGATACTACAGATACTACAACAATGTCAGATTGTGATCCGAATGTAGTATATTTCCAAAGAGATGTGTTGCCTATTATTGCCTCATCGTGCGCTAAAAGCGGATGTCACGATGTAATTACACATGAAGAAGGCATTGTTTTGGATAATTTCACCAATATAATCAAGACAGGTAAAATTAAAGGTGGCAATTTGAATAGTGGTGATTTTTATAAAGTAATAATTGAAACAAAAGCCAGTAAAAGGATGCCGCCCCCACCTAATGCAGCACTAACTGCTGAACAAATAGCCATTGTTAAAAAATGGATCGAACAAGGTGCTAAAGAACTAACCTGCAACGAAGGCAATGTATGTGATGATATCAATGTGACCTATTCAAAAACTGTCGCACCTATATTGGCCAAAAGCTGCAATGGTTGTCATAATCCCAATTTTATTTCAGGTGGAGTGATCCTAAGTACGTATAGTGGTGCTTCTGCTATAGCTGCAAACGGAATGTTGGCCGGAACTATTTCTCATGCTGTGGGTTTTAAACCGATGCCCAAAGCAGGTGCAAAGCTCAGCAGTTGTAATATCAAATTAATCAATAAATGGATCAGCGATGGCGCACCGAATAATTAAATCAACTTTCTTAGTTCTTTTTCTATCCCTATTCTTTTTTTCATGCTATTATAGCAACGAAGAGGATGTCTATGGCAATGTGGTAACTTGTGATTTAACGAAAGCTAAATACAGTCAAAGAGTAAGTGAGATCATGTCTACAAATTGTACAAGTTGTCATGGAGCAGGATTGCAGGAGGCCGGCATAAGGGCAGATACTTATGAAAGTATGAAGAACTTAGCTGAAAGTGGTCTTTTACTCAAAGTACTTAGACATGAATCGGGTGTGGTACCAATGCC
This sequence comes from Candidatus Brachybacter algidus, assembly GCA_016711705.1. Taxonomy (GTDB): domain Bacteria; phylum Bacteroidota; class Bacteroidia; order Chitinophagales; family Saprospiraceae; genus Parvibacillus; species Parvibacillus algidus. The sequence goes on from JADJSK010000002.1 coordinate 468,648, forward strand.
TTATGTGCTTCCGAAATTGTCTAATTGTAACATTTCCATCATTGAAGAATGGGTAAGTAATGGTGCATTAAATGACTGATATTTCAAAAGTTTTGATCAAATTGGTTTTATTTAATAGGAAAATTACCTTAAAACAAATAGGGGCATTATTAGGAAACATAAATTATAATATGAAAAAAATATTAATAACAGCTTTAGTAATATTAATCGTTCTGGCTGGCGTGGGTTACTGGATGTGGAATAAGCCACATGAAGATATTGCTGGTGCTAAAGCTGAAATGAGCATACAGTCAGATCAACTATTGAAAGAATTTGAGACAAATGAACAAGCTGCAAATGCGAAGTTTGTTGGAAAATTGATTCAAGTAAGTGGAAAGATATTTCAGGTAGATAATACTGCTGATGGGTCAGTTAATATTTTATTAGAATCAGAAAATCCAATGAGTACGGTTCTGTGCCAGCTTGATCCATTGCAAGAACAAGACCATGCAGGACTTGCTGTTGGCCAGGCAATAACCTTAAAAGGAAAGTGTTCGGGATTTACCACGGATGTAGTGCTGGACAGATGCCATATTGTTAAATAGTAACTTATTAATTATTAGAGATATCTACAATTTATCACGTAAATTAAATTTAAGAAAAATGAAAAGTATTTTAATTCGAATGAATTATTGAAGATGAGTTTCTTCATGTTCATGCTCTCTGCGACTTTTAGTGTGTTTGGTCAGGGGAAATATTTTACCAGAGAAGGAAATGTCCAATTCAAATCTGAAGCGACTATGGAAAAAATTGAAGCAAAAAATAATAAAGTGAGTTCCGCTGTAGATTCTAAAACAGGAAAAGTTGAATTCGCTGTTTTGATCAAATCATTTCATTTTGAAAAAGCATTGATGCAGGAGCATTTCAATGAAAATTATATGGAATCGGATAAATTTCCAAAAGCAACTTTCGCCGGTACCATTACGAATCTGAGTGATATTAACTTTGGAAAGGATGGTTCATATAAAGCAACCGTTAAGGGTAAGATGACGATACATGGTGTGACAAAGGATGTGAGCAGTACAGGAACCATTAAGGTATCGAAGGGTGCTATCAACGTTACCAACTCTTTTAAAATACTAATCACCGATTATGGCATCGAAATACCATCTGTGGTGAAGGATAAAATATCTAAAGAAGTGGAAGTAGCAGTAAATTCTGATTACAAAGCAATGTAATAATTATTATATTTAATTTTACCAATCATTAATTATATAAGGCTATTGCATATCTTTATTATTGTACATTTAATAAAGAAATGCAATAGCCTATTTTTTTTAATTAACAGAATTAATTCCGAATGAGGTCCAGTTATACATTTTTAGTTTTTTTCGCTTGTCTGGTTATTTCTACTGCAATCTATGGTCAGGAAGACACAAGTTCTATGCTTTCCTTCATGGATGAAGAGGAGGCTCCTACTATAAATTACGCCAAAGCGAGCTTTAAAACCAATAGGATTATCAATTTGCATTCTATTGAAAACACTGCTCCAGGTGTTATGGATGTAAAAATTTCTCACAGATTTGGAATTATTAATCAGGGTGTTTACGATATTTTTGGTTTGGATGTGGCACAGATGAGGATCGGATATGACCTTGGTATTACAGACAGACTGTGTATAGGAGGTGGAAGATCCACGCTGGATAAGGCTTTTGATGGTTATGTCAAGTACAAGGTGTTGCGCCAGAGTTCCGGTAAGAGAAATATGCCAATTTCTGTTTCCTTAGTTGCAGGAATGGCATTGAAGACAATCAAATACTCAGAACCTGACAGAGTCAATTATTTCTGGTCAAGAGGTTATTATAATTTCCATTTGCTCCTAGCACGTAAGTTCTCAGAGGCATTTACACTGCAACTTACCCCTTCTATGGTGCATCGAAATCTTACAAAAACGAAGGCTGAAGTAAATGATGTTTTCGCTTTGGGAATCGGTGCTCGACAGAAAATAACAAAAAGACTGACTGTTAATTTAGAATATATTTATGTACTTCCTGATCAATTAGCAGAACAATATGTAAATTCACTTTCAGTAGGTTTCGATCTCGAAACAGGTGGACATGTTTTTCAAATGCATTTTACTAATTCACAAGGCATGAATGAAAATGCATTTATCACCGAAACGGTTAATAAGTGGGACAAATTTGAATTTAGATTTGGATTTAATTTATCCCGGGTTTTCACCTTGTGGGATCCGAAAAGAAGTTAAAATAGGAAAACCCATGGACAAAGGTCCTGGTAAACGTTTTTTATGAAGATTCTGATTGACTTCTAATTATCTACCTTGGTCATCAGAATCTTTTTTTTTGTTAACTTTTTGTCTGAATCACGGATGATACGGATTGCAGGGATGACACTGATTATTTATATGAACATTCCGTGGAATCCTTTAACCCTTTTAATCCCTGCCTTTGTTGGCAGGCAAGCGTGATTCTAAATTAATTTAGCAATTTTTTTTTCTTTTCTAATAACAACTTGGCGTCCTTCGCGCATCTTTGCCTCTTTGCGTGAACCACTTTAATCACTCAGCGCATTCAGAAATGCCTCAAGATCCACTTTTTGCTCCTCAGTCAGGTTCAAAGGTTTCCTGAGACGCGCATCAGTATTGATAGAATTTGGAATAAAACTATCAGGATTATTATAATATTCAATGACTTCTCTGAGTGTCGAAAACATGCCATTGTGCATATATGGTGCAGTCTTAATGATGTTGCGAAGTCCCGGAACTTTAAACTTACCCATATCTTCAGCCTTACCCGTGATGCCTCCTAAACCTTTGTCATTGAGGTCTATTCCATTATAAATGCCGATATTGACCATTTCATCTACAGTAAAATCAGGACCGAAATGGCACTCAAAGCAATTAGCCTCCTCCATGAATATATCTCTACCCCTGATAGCTGAAGCACTGATAGCCTTATCATCACCTTCAGCATAACGATCCCATGCTGTGAAGGTGCTTTCTAAAGTCCTTTCATAGGAAGCAATGGCAGAAGCCAAAGTGGTTTTATCCGCTTTTTTACGGTATATTTTCTTAAAAGCTTTTTTATAAAAAGGATCCGCATTAAGTCTTTTATATGCCTCTAACAACGAAAGATTCATTTCATCGTGATTCTCAATAGGCATCAATGCTTGCTCTTCAAGTGTCGTGGCTCGTCCATCCCAGAAATATTTATTTCTAGCTAGCACATTTTTAACAGTTGGTGTATTACGTTTTGTTTTGATGGAGTCAATACCAAAGCTGAATGTTACATTATCAGCAAATCCGTATGCCTCTTTATGACATGTAGCACAACTGATTTTTTTGTTTTGAGATAGAATAGGGTCGAAGAATAACAATTTTCCTAGCTCTGCTTCAGAAACAGGCATAGGGTTTTTATCCTGAAATGAGCTCAGCCCAAGAATAGAAGCTAATATTGGAATAATTATTAAAGCGGAGTAATACGACTTCATCTACAAATTTACATTTCTCTGCGCAGACGTGCAACAGGAATATTCATTTTTTCACGATATTTAGAAATAGTTCTTCGGCTTAATGAAATGCCATTTTTATCCAATAGCTCCATTAGCGCTTCATCGCTAAGAGGGTTTGTCTTGTCTTCTTCATCAATGATGTTGGACAGCATTTTTTTGACTTCGACAGTTGTTACGTCATCTCCGTCATTATTCTGGACTTTATCACTGAAAAATTCTTTTAATAATTTCGTGCCAAATTCCGTCTGAACATACTTACTGTTAGCTACCCTTGAAACCGTAGAAATATCAACTTCGATTTTCTCTGCTATATCTTTGAGTATCATTGGTTTCAAATATCTGGTATCACCAGTGAGAAAGTAGTCGTATTGCATCATCATGATGGCGTGCATCGTATTGTACAAGGTACTTTGTCTTTTTAATATCGAATCAATGAATGTTTGTGCAGCTTCGATCTTTTGTTTGACGAACATAGCGGTTTCACGTTCTTCTTTCGATAATTTACCACTTTGCCTTTTTCTTTTCAGGTTGCGAACCATGTTTTTATAACCTTCACTAATGTGCAGATCAGGTGAATTACGACTATTAACGGACATCTCCAATTCACCATCTCGATTTGTAATAGTAAAATCAGGTTCAATATATTGCACCACCAGTGCATCGTTATCTACATAGCCTCCACCGGGTTTCGGATTTAATTTGAGGATTTCGTCATAGGCGGATTTAAGATCTTCCTCATCGACGTTAAGATTTTGGGCCAACTTGGAAAAATGTTTTTTTGCAAATTCATTGAAATAATCGCGAAGAATGATCTCGGCTATTTTCAAGTCCTTAATTCGGAATTCATCCAGCTTTTCAGGTTCTTTAAGTTTGCCTTGAACTTGCAACAACAGTGCTTCCTGCAGGTTTCTAGCGCCTATTCCTTTTGGGTCGAATTGTTGGATAATAGCAAGTATTTTTAGCACTTGCTGCTCTTCGATCTGAAGATTCATGCTGAAGAGTAAGTCATCCGTGATGGAGATAGGTTCTCTTCTCAGATAGCCATCTTCATCTATGCTGCCGATGATTTGTTTGCCGATGATTCTATCCAAATCTGTCGGGAGGTCGACGAGATTTAATTGTCGCTCGAGGTAGTCCTGAAGGTTACTGTCATTAGAGGCTATTTGTCGGGTGGGTTTGTCTTCTTGCTGATAGCCGTCGGAGGCGGATCTGTAAGTTTGGTCTTCTTCACCATACTCGGGAAAGTAGTCTTCAAAATCAACGGAGTTGTCATCTTTCTCGTGATCGTCAGCTTCTTTGTATTCATTTTCCTCATTATTGGAATCGGTATTTCCTTCTTCCAGAGCCGGGTTGGATTCGATTTCCTCCTTAATTCTTTGTTCGAGTTCGAAGGTAGGAACCTGCAATAGCTTCATCAGTTGAATCTGTCGGGGCGACATTTTCTGTGAGAACTTTTGACTAAGCGATTGACTGATCATTAAATGATGTATTGTTTAAAAGAGGTGTAAAGTTATAAAAACATTAAACATTTTCATAATATATCTTTTTGAGAAGAAAAAGAATAATAGATTTTTGCTTTATGTTTTCCACCAACTAAAGTTGGAGGGAATTGAACGCGAAGAGGATGATTGTGTATAAAATTTAGAGATCTGCAAAATTGATGATATTTTGCTAAACGTAAAAACTAAGGAATTATAAAGTGTGTATAGCAAAATGCACAAAGCCGAAAAAGAAATGACTTAGCACATAAAGATTCCTCGCTTCGCTCGGAAAGACGTCGTATCGCTGGGATGGGGGTATAAAATGGGGTGGCACAGCCACACCATTTTATACCCCCTCAGGACAAGAATTCTGTCATTCCGACCTAAGGGAGGAATCTACAGAATAAAAGTCAACTACTATATTAGCATCCATCTTGAACATTGATCCATCTTTCGCAAACCCCAAACCCCAAATTCCATATAAATTTGATTTTTAGCCCCACCAACCTTTCCTTCGTCGAACTTTTTCAGCTTTCACTACCTTTTACAAAAATTCAATTTATATTTGAAGCATTATACCTTCTTTCTAATACCAAATCTTAAAGATCCATGAACACAAACGATAAACTGAAAGCAGTAAGAGCAGAAATGATGAAACAAGGCGTCGACGCCATCATAGTTCCTACCGGTGATCCACACCAAAATGAATACCTGCCGGAATTTTACAAGTCCAGAGCTTGGGTCTCAGGATTTTCTGGTTCAGCCGGGACAGTCGTCATCACAATGGATCATGCAGGGCTTTGGACGGATTCAAGATATTTTCTACAAGCTGAAATGCAATTGGCAGATTCAGAATTTGTGCTTCATAAATTGATCGTGCAGGGAGCTCCTGAATTTGCAGAGTGGCTCCAGAAAAATTTAGGGCATGGCAAAACTATAGGATTTGATTCCCGGGTCATGGCACTTGGCACCGCCTCAAATCTTATCGAAAGATTTGAAAAAGCAGGATTTAATGTAAATACTGAAGCTGATCCAATTGGAAATGCCTGGACTAACCGTCCAGCTATTTCTGCAGCAATGGTCTTTGAGCATGATCAATCATATGCAGGATTGAGCAGAATGCAGAAGATTTCTATGATTAGAAAAGAAATGCTAGGTTATGGTGCTGACTATTTCCTCGTCACTGCGCTTGACGATATTGGATGGCTTTTAAATCTTAGAGGCAGAGACATCGAATGCAATCCAGTATTCATATCTTATGTACTTATCAGCCCTGAAAAGGTGTATTTATTTGTTGATCCAAATAAAATAAGTCCGGAACTAGAGGCAACTTTGCTAGCGGACAATATTAAAATTAAAGATTATGGCAGTATTGATCATTATTTGGCAGAGATCCAATCATCCAGTTCTATTCTAATCAGTCCTAATTCTATCTCCTTCAATCTTTTTCAAAAAATAAATACGCACAACATTATCCAGAAGGACTCACCTGTTATGATTGCTAAATCTATCAAAAACGAGATAGAACAAGGTCATATCAGACGATCTATGGTCAAAGATGGCATCGCATTGACTCATTTTTTTATGTGGCTTGAAAAAGAACTCGCCGCTGGAAATGATCATACAGAATACGATCTTGCTCAGCAACTCATTCATTTCAGAAGTCAGCAAGAAGGATACTATGGCGAAAGTTTTGACGCCATCATAGGATATAATGGAAATGGCGCCATTATTCACTACAAACCTGAAAAGGAAACTGCAGCTGTCATTAAACCGAATGGTGTTTTATTGGTGGATTCAGGTGGACAATACCTGGATGGAACTACCGACATCACCAGGACTATTGCGCTCAGCGAACCGACGGCATTGATTAAAGACCATTACACAAGAGTCTTGAAAGGACACATCGGTATTGCTACAGCGATCTTTCCTAAAGGAACACGCGGAATACAATTAGACATTCTGGCACGCCAATTTCTTTGGGAAAAACTCATCACGTACAATCATGGCACCGGACATGGTGTTGGATTTTTTATGAATGTACACGAGCCACCTCAGGGCATTACAAATGCATTAGGTGAACGAGGAGTAACTCCGATCGCTGTCGGAACTTTTACCTCCAATGAACCTGGTTTTTACCTGGAAGGAAGTCATGGCATCCGCATTGAAAATCTTGTCCTTTGTCATCCTATGCCGCAAAACAATGATTTTTTGTATTTCGAAACAGTGACTTTATTTCCAATTGACAAGACCATGATTGATATGAGTATTATGACTCCGGGCGAGATCAATTGGCTGAATAATTATCATGCCAAAGTTTACAATGAATTCATCCCTTTCCTTGATGAAGAAAGTAAAAAATGGCTTCAAGAGAAATGTTCTCCGCTGTAATTAAGTCTTTCTTTTACGTGGCAACCGCATCACGATTAGGTTGAGTTCGTAACCAATGAATATCAGGAACATATTGGTCTGTAGCCAGATCATGAGGGCAATTATAGTACCGAGGGATCCGTATATTTTGTTGTAATTAGCAAAATTATTGACGAAATAACTGATCAGTAAAGAATCGATTATACACAGGAAGGTCGTCAAAAAGGTTCCAAATGAAAAGAAGGGAATTTTCTTTTTGATGGAAGGCCCCAGCCTATAGATTAGTGTCAATAGCCCATACATGAGTATAAATACAGGCAACCATCGAGCGGCGAGTATGAGACCTTTGGTAATATAATCTATGGTGACATACATTCCGACCAATTTCAAGATCTGATTGGCCAATACGAAGGCGATCACGGTCACCACTAGCAATAAGAACATCAGGAATGTTAAGAATATAGCTTTCATTCTTTTTTTGAACCAATGGATCTCTTTAAGTTTTGCCAGTTCTGATTGGTCAAATGCTCTAATAAGATTCATCACACCATTCGATGCAAAGAAAATTGCCACAATAAAACCCAGGGATAGTAAGCCACCACGAGGCTTGATCGTATCTTCTATGAGGCTGAATAATGTCATCTCTACACTAGTTGGTAATAAGTTGCCAATTGAGGCCTTAAGGAGATCTACGGCGTTATCAACGTGAAAAAATGGTAAAAGAGTTAACAGGAAGATGGTAAAAGGAAACGACGCAAGCATGAAGTTGAAGGAGATTGCATTTGCTCTTAACGGTATTTTTGACTTTTTCAAATGCACCATTAATTCACCTGCAACTCGAAATATACTTCTGCCTTTAAGTCCTACTATGGTGTGCCTTTTGGACCAGTCAACCAGTTCGTGATACACGGTATTTTGCTCTAAAAAGACTTCAAACCAAGTTTTTTACTTCGGAACCTAAACATAATATTCCTTCATTTTCTCTAATAATTGTTCCGGGACGTCTACCCTCTTTTTGGTATTTATGTTTACAAAACACAAAGTTATCTTTCCTTTGTTGACAAGCTTGTTTTTTTCGTTGTAAATTGAAGATTCAAACACTATCTCCCGACCAGGTATTTGAGGTATAGTAGTCACCATTGTCAATAGTTCATCGTAGAATGCAGGTCTTAAGAATTCAATTTCCATCTTCATCACAGGCATCATTACCCCATTCTGCCTCCATTTTGGCATAACTTAATCCCAATGATCTCATTGCCTCCACTCTTCCGACTTCATAATATTGGGCATAATTGCCATAGTACACATATGCCATCTGATCAGTCTCTGCATATCTTACTCTCAGTTGGTGCGTGTGTTCGAACATGTAATTCTATTAGTTTCTAAAGTTTTAGTAGTTAACATTAATTCCAAATGTTGGTGTAAAAAATCCAGAATTAATATTTTGTTGTTATTTAGTCTTGTGATATAAGCATATTATAAAATTTATATCTAATGCATAAAAATTTACTTAACGGAAATAGGTTTGACCATTTTAAGCAAGTCTCTTATTTAAATTTATCTCTTCTAATATTTAGAAACGACAAACATCAAACATCAAACTCCAAACATTCAAACAACTTCACATTACAATGGTGCTCTCTCCAATGGACAAGTCATACAATGAGAACCTCCTCTGGCTCTTGAAAGCTCATTAGATGGTAAAGTAATAATAGTATTTTCTATCGTGGAAGGATCTAACTTACCTGCTTTGAATTGTTCTAAAAAATCTGTTGCATGAATCACCTCATATCCGATATCTCTGAATGCCTGCTCAGTAATTGGGTTTCTATCATAGGTCAATGCTACTCCCGGTTTAATAGCTACCAGATTGCATCCATCTGTCCATTGTTCACGCTCTTGGTATGGAGATTCACCTCCTCCTGAAAAGATAAACTTCATATTTGGATTGATTTCTGCCAAAATAAAGTCCTTGAGTGAAGGATATGTCTTTTTACTGCCATCATGTGAAAACATTTCTACATTGGAAGATATGCCGTCATAGATCATTGGTTTGAAAGCTACTACATGATCATGATTTATCCTGGTAAATACGGTATCTATGTGCATGCAAGACCTGTCATAAGGAATGTTGACCTGAACAACATGTTTGACCAACCCTTTTTCCAATACCACCTTTGCCAATGATTTAATAGCATGCTCCGTGGTTCTTTCACTATGTCCAATTAATAAAAATTCATTTTCAAACATCATGGTGTCGCCCCCTTCAAGATTGACCCATTCTCCTTTCTTTGATGGAGGAAAGCTTTCAAGCCAATTGAGGTTGATCACACGGCCTTCATCCTGCAATTCCTGGAATAAAGGATGTGCCCAAAATATAAATCTGGCAAGGAAATTTTCACGGAATCGAGCCTCCTTTGCTGCCTTTGTAATGATGACGTGATCTTTGACGACAACTGCTATATCTCTTGTGAAAATAAAGTTTGGAATAGGGTCAAAGAAGTAATGATCTTCCTCTTCATAATAACCTGTGATGAGGACTTCAGCCAGTTTTTTATTGTCAAGCCTGTGGAAAATATTTCCAAAAGAAGCCGGCAATTCTTCATAGTCTACGATCATGCGGATCAATTCTGCTTTTTTAATCTCATCCGCTGTGAGCGATTCTTCCAATAAATCAGCAATGAACAATACATTTTCATCTCCGATAAAAGCTTTGAGCACATCGGTAAAAATATCATGCTCTTTTTGCATTTGGGGAAGGAAGACTATGTCGTCAAATAATAGTTCTTCTGCGTCTTTTGGACTGATACGACTGATACCCATATCAGGGCGGTGTACAATCACTTTTTTAAGCAACCCGATCTCCGAGGTGCAAAATATCTTCGATAAACTCATAAAATATAGAAATCTTTGTGTGCAAATGTAATCAAATTTACTTTGAAGGCTAAAATGAAGGCACTAATTTATACACCTTTTGTTATTGTGTAGATTTTCTAATAATTTTATTATAAATGAACTGCTTAGCTTCATTAAATGTTCATCAATGTTATTAACTAATATCTTTATGAAATACCGTAGTTTATACCTTCTTTCTTTGTTGTTTTTAATCATTGGCAGTCAGGGATTTTCGCAAAAAGTGAAGATCTGGCAGCAGGATTTGACTACTGAAAGTAGAGTAACTAACTTTAGAACAGATGATATTTTCAATGGGTTGACGCTCATTTTTAAAGATGCATTTCCTGTTGGGCTATATTTTATCAGTGCTGATGGCAAAAAAATAGAAGTGACACAAGATGAGCACATGGAAGACCGAATTCAATCTAATCTCATTTATCTTAATAAAGCAGTGAATGAATATACTCTTTTCTTTCCCACTTCTGTTTCACCTATAACAGCTGTATATCAATACGTTCCACCTATTTCACTCAATAACTCACAGCGTGAGGGAGACCTTAATTGTGAAGAACCACCTTTTGTACCTCAAAGTGTCTGGCGTAAAGGGCTTGAACCACCTGTGCCAGGTAGGACATCAACTCCGACCAGACATTGCATTGTTCATCATTCTGCTTCCAATAATGGCGATACAAATTCTATCAATCTCGTCCGGGCATTTTATATTCAGCACAAAGAAGTTAATGGTTGGGATGATATTGGGTATAATTTTTTAATAGGTCATGATGGAACTGTATTCGCCGGAAGGGACCCTGAGAAACCCGGAATTCAGCAAGACAATGTATTTGGAGCGCATTTCTGTGGTAAAAACAGTTATACCATGGGTATTTGTGTTATCGGCAGTTTTGAGGATGAAGCTCCGGATATCCGCGCTGTGAATGCGCTTGAAAGATTATTGACCTGGAAAATGTTCAAAGATGAAATGAATCCTTTGGACTCTTTGCACCACCCGGATACTATCAACAGTGACTTATTGCCGGTATTGGCAGGTCATAGAAATGGTTGTGCTACAGAATGTCCCGGTCAATTACTTTTCGATCAACTCCCAATTTTAAGATTAAAAATAGCAGATAATTTGACCCAATGTGCGCCACTTTCGACCAATGTTCTTTCAGAAAATAATGTCATCCAAATTTTACCAAATCCATCCTCCGGACAATTTCAAATTAGAATGGATGATAATATAATTTACAATTATCAGCTAATTAATTCCAACGGCAAATTAGTAAAAAAAGGTAAAATTACTAACATGCAAATAATTAACCTTGAAGATCAAACAAGCGGTATTTATTTTTTAAAACTGTATGATAAGAAATTCCAAAAAGTTGTTAAATTAATTGTTAGTTATTAGTTGTTATTTGTGAATTACTGAAGTTCAGACGATAGAAATTAGAAGTTAGAAATTAGAAATTAGAATGAAACTCCGATGGTTGGGGGTATCAGATAAAGGCAATTAATTGTTAATTATTATTTGTTAATTATTTTTTTACTCAACTAGAAACTCGGTTAAATACACCCTAATTGCCCAGAAATACTTAGGCCTATGTGGTCTATATCCATATGTGTTTCCCTAAATCTTACCCCAAATAAACGAATCTGTGGTAGCAAAACGACACATTTTGTTTAATTGATAATTGTGAGTTGTTATTTGTGAATTACTAAAGTTGCGAGGATAGAAATTAGAAGTTAGGAGTTAGAAATTAGTTAACCTGGAATTCTTTGCTTCCAAAATCAAAATAGATAACTGATGAAAATGGAACAGAGATGACACTAATTTTTATAATAGATTAAAACTCCATATATTTTAGCCACTACCGCGAAGCAGCATCGTAGATAATTTCACTAATTTTCACGAATAAATTCGTGTTAGATGCAAAGCATCATTCGTGCAATTAGTGGCTAATAATTCTTTTTTGGGCGAATGCTCAAATCAGAGTATAAAGTTTAAATCTAAACAACTTATGTCAAATACTTGAACTGTAAAAATTTTGTTTTAGTTATATATAGAAGAAGTTAGAAATTAGAATGAAACTCCGATTGTTGGGGCTACCAAATAAAGGCATTTAATTGTTAATTATTAATTATTATTTTTGACTTACTAATGTTTCAACATTTTAATAGAAATTGCTGAAAATGATTTAATGACTCAGTGTGAAATTAGAAGTTGTAAATCAATTCACAAAGAATACTTTGCTTCCAAAATGAAAAGAATATCCTAGTGAGGCAAAATGTGAAATATGAAAAACAAATGATGTTGAGTAGATTTCCCCCTTTGGAGGGCTAGGGTTTATACACATCTTTTTTTATTTTTCAAAGTAAACTTAGGTGACACAACGACGCTCATAGTCCCGAGAGGAACGATTCGGGGTAGGTTAACCTACGCCGAGCCTCACGATCTAAGCTTTAACTTTAAATATTGTATAGCATTCGCTATGAAGTGCTGAGCGTAGGTTAACCTACGTTCGGGTGTCTGCAAAATTCATTTTGCTTATAAGTATCTCAATAACAAACAATTATATTAATTTTCTAATTAAGCCTTTTATTGAAAAAATACTTATGTACAAACCCTAGCCTTTTGAGGGGGGTAGGGGGAGTCTTTGATTGTTTTGACAATTAATTGTAAGTTATTTCTCTTGTTAATTCAACATAGAAATTCCTATTACATCCACTGCGATAAAATCTTCCCAAAACCCCGGATGGGGTTGAACAACAATAGTCCCGGGTGCAACCCGGTTTAGGAAGCATCAAACTCTCAACCCCAGAGTGGGTTGAATAAAATTACCACATAAATGTCTTTTCTCATTTGAAAACATCCACTTAATTCTGATCAAACTTCAAACAACAAACCCCAAACATCCCTTAAATTTCCTATGTTTGATTAAAATTTAGTCTATGCGAACTTTACGACTCTTGCTTTTTTTTACTTTCATACTTTGCCTTAATCAATCATATGCTCAAAAAAATTATTGGCAACAGAAAGTTGACAACGACATATCAGTGCGACTCGATGACGTCAAACACCTATTGCATGGCAACTTACATATACATTACCAGAACAATTCGCCAGACACCCTCACATTTATTTACTTCCATTTGTACCCCAATGCCTACAAAAGTGATCAATCAGCATATGTCATTCAAGCGCTGGAAAACAGACAAACAACTTTTTTTTACGCTGACAAAAAATCAAAAGGATACATCGATAGCGTTGATTTCAAGGTAGAAAAAAAAGGAAAATATATCTCAGCTGAAATTCAGAAAACTAAAGAAATTGATATCGTAAAAGTCATTTTACCAGAAAAATTATTTCCCGGAAAATCGATCAATCTTAGCACTGATTTTAGAGTAAAAATACCAATTGTCTTCTCAAGATTAGGTCATGATGGGCAAGCATATCAAATATCACAATGGTTCCCCAAACCCGCCGTTTATGATGCCAAAGGTTGGCACCCCATTCCATATCTAGATCAGGGAGAATTTTACAGTGAATTTGGTGATTATAAAGTTAGCATAACACTCCCTGCTAATTATATCGTAATGGGAACAGGAGATATTCAGGAAGCCTCTCAGAATAAATGGTTAGAAGATCTTGCAAAAATTCAACATGATTCAGCGAGCCTCGCTGCCATGAAAAAAGTACCCGTCTCTGATACTATTTTTAAAACGATTACATTTAAAGAGCAGCAGATTCATGATTTTGCATGGTTTGCCAGTAAGAAGTGGGTAGTTCGAATGGACACTGTTCTGGCACCGGGCACGGACCATGTAGTTACCGCTTATAGTTGTTTTCTGCCTTCAGATTGGAAGATTTGGAAGAACTCTGTAGATGACATTAAAACTACCATTCGTGGCTATGGTACACTCGTCGGAGCTTATCCTTACAATACTGCTAAGGTTGTTGAAGGGAGTTTAAAAGCCGGGGGAGGTATGGAATACCCAACTGTCACAGTGATAGATGCAGTAAGCTATGTGGAAACATTGCACTCCGTTATAATTCACGAGGTAGGACATAACTGGTTCTATGGAATATTGGGCAGCAATGAACGCTCCTATCCATGGATGGATGAAGGAATTAATAGTTACTATGAAACAAAGATATATCCACCGCCACCTTCGTATAAAAAAGTCGGTGGGGCAAGTGATAACTCGATAGGACTTTCTGTTTTTGGTGCGGCACATTCACTTTATCCTGCTACGACAGCGAGTCAGGATCTACCTTACATGAATTATGGTGTGGATATTTATTACAAAGTTCCTCAATATCTTGTTTATTTGGAAAAATACATGGGGACTGAGAATTTTAACAGCGCGATGCGTAAGTATTTTTCTACCTGGAAATTTAAGCATCCGCAACCGGAGGATTTTGAAAAGATCTTTCGCGAAAAAAGTCCAAAAGATATAAGTTGGTTTTTTGAATTAATGGCACGTCCGGAAGGAGTAGATTTTGCAATAAATAAAGTGGAAGTATTAAATGACTCACTGATGGTGAAAATTGAAAACAAGACGGGTATTATTCTTCCTGTTCTTGTTAATGTTCTTAGCTCTACAGGCGATACAATGAGTCAATGGTCATCACCTTTTTTTAAAGAGCAAACTCTAAGCTTTAAGTATGTAACTTCCTATAAATCGGTTTTCATCAGCAATGACATTCCTGATATCAACCTTAAAAATAATTTCAATAAAAAATATTACGGAGTAAATGCCTTTGGTGGAATTAATTATTCAAAACAAAAGACTATTTGGATCTCTCCATTCGCTGGACTTAACAGGTATGATGGAATCATGGTTGGTGCTATTTTGCATAATGTTTCAGTCCCTGAGAATCCATTCAAATTTATAATAGCTCCAATGTTTGGCACCAGAAGTAAAAACCTGGTTGGTCATGCGACATTTAATTATACGAAACATCTATCAAAGAGCATTCTTGACAATATCGACTTCTTTCTTTATCTGAAGTCTTACGGATTCTCAAGAAGTTATATTCCTGGTTTTGAGAAGACATCATTGAATTATCAAAAAGTCGCACCTGAGGTAGTCTTTAATTTTAGAAGACCTTCATATAGAAGTTCTGTTTCACATAGTATTTCACTGAAGGGTTACTATATTACAGAGCAGGATTTCAAATATGATTCTCTCTTCACTGTTCCTGAAGTCGGTAATAGAGAAAATAACATTTACGGAAAACTTTCATACAACATAAGAGATAGCCGCCTAATTAATCCATATAATGTCCGTTTTGAAGGTCAGTTGGGCAAAACTTTCGCCAAAATATCTGCCACTGCCAATTATAAATTTAATTATAGTTTAAAGGGAAAAGCATTTTATGCTAGAGCTTATGCTGGTAAATTCTTTAAATTAAGTGATCAGTTTTTTGATTATTACAGATATCAATTAGCCAATACCTATTCAGGCTTTAATGATTATTTATATGATGAGACCTTCATCGGTAGAACTGAAAATTCTGGACTTTGGTCAAGACAAGTTAGCATTAATGAAGGTGGATTTAAGTTTCCATTACTTCAAAATTCTAATCAGGCAGGATTTAATGATGATTTTTTACTTAGTTTAAACTTGAAAGCAGACTTACCTTTGGGAAAAATACCGATCAGATTATTCTTTGATATTTCCACATTTGGAGGAGATAATTTCATTTTTAAAGAAAAAAAGAAAATCTTGTATGAAGCTGGTATTGAATTGACTATCAAAGACTTCTTTACAGTTCACATACCTTTGGTGATGAGTGATGAATTTAAAGAATATAAAGAAACAGTATTAGGAGGTAAATTTTTGAAAACAATTACCTTCTCTCACAATTTAAATAAAATCAACTGGGTTAAAGCTCCCAATATGTTATTAAGAATAGAATAAATCAGACGATAGATTCTAGTTTCTAGACTCTAGAATCTAGCATTTGTCATTCATTACTTTTAAATTAAATAAATGGATCAGAAAATAATTAACGATTTTATAGAAAAAGGCCTTTACGAAGATACGCATGGATTCGACCATACAAGTTTGGCGTGTATTCCAGCTGACGATAAAAGTGTGGCAAAATTATTAGTCAAAGACAATGGGGTTATTTCCGGTGTTGAATTGGCATGTTTGATTTTACTTCATGTAGATCCAAACGCAGAGATAGAGGTTCACATCGAAGATGGCACTGAAGTAGTCTACGGTGATATTATAATGACGGTAAAAGGTAACACGAGAGCACTGCTTATGGGAGAAAGACTCTTACTCAATATGATGCAGCGCATGAGCGGTATCACTACACTAAGTAGGAGATTTGCTCAGGAAGTTAGTGATCTACCTGTTAAAATTCTTGATACGAGGAAGACGACACCTCTAATTCGTTATTTTGAGAAATGGGCAGTTAGAATAGGTGGTTGCACTAATTATAGAGCTGGATTATATGACTGGATCATGATCAAAGACAATCACATTGATGCAGCAGGAAGCATCAAAGCAGCAATAGAAAGAACGCATGAATACTTAAAAGCTAATAATTTGGAGCTTGGTATCACTGTGGAAGTCCGCAATTTGGACGAGATTCAACAAGTTTTAGAAATAGGGGGCATCACAAGAATTATGTTTGATAATTTTGAAATTCCGACATTATCTGTTGCTGTGGCCCTTGTCGATGGAAGATTTGAGACAGAAGCATCAGGAGGTGTTAAGTTAAATACAGTGAGGAGCATAGCTTCCACGGGTGTTGACTTTGTTTCTGTTGGTTCGCTGACACATTCTTCCACCTCTTTGGATATAAGTTTTAAGATACAGAAGGGGAGCTAGGGACATCATTCTAACATTATTTTATTTAAAAAGCAATAAGGTTCAACTTTAATGGATTGCCTTTATATATTATCCAAAGTGTGAGGCTAACGTATGTCCACCTTCGGAGGGGGCCAAGGGGGTGGACACACTTATATTAATTTTATTTCTTTGTTAGGCGCAGTTTTAACTACGTCGTTTTAATTTCAATGCACTACTTTCTCTTTTACTTATTTATTAGATTTTCGAAGCAAAAGTTTTTTATTAGCTATTTTCTGATATTTATCAAAAGACTCCTATTTAGATATTCGGTTTTAAAGGCCTTTTCATTATTTCAAATTAACTTGTTGTGGCACCCAAGTCCACCCCCAACCCCCTCCAAAGCGGGACATCTTCCTAACATTATTTTATTTAAAAATCAATAAGGTACATGTTTAACGAATTGCCTCTATTAATAAAACAATATATGATCGAAACGTATGTCCCCCTTTGGAGGGGGCCGAGGGGGTGGACGCACTTATATTAAAATTATCAACCATTTACTATTTCGTCATACCATCTAATCTTTTTGAATCTGTCCAATTTCACACTGACTTCTGACCTCTGACTTTTGATATCTAACTTTATTGTGTACTTTTTACGCATTATGTTTATTTTATTTATACCTTAGCTATACAGCAAAACAGCGTAATATTTATGGAGGATGAAATTGATCAAATAGGCTTTCTTTTTGATTTGGATGGTGTCATCGTTGACACTGCAGTTTTACATTATAAAGCATGGCGAAAACTGGCTAACAGCCTCGGTTTTGACTTTACTGAAACTCAGAATGAAGAACTTAAAGGCGTAGGCCGAATGGATTCACTTGATAGAATATTAGGATGGGGTGGCATGACACTTTCTCATAATGAAAAGCTAGAAGCAGCTGCCAGGAAAAATGCCTGGTACACTGAATTGACTTCAACGCTTACAGCAAACGATGCTCTCCCAGGAGCCATTGATTTTATCGAACGGGCCCAAGAGAAAGGAATAAAAATCGGTCTTGGCTCAGCATCAAAAAATGCACTGCCAGTCCTGAAACAATTGGGTATCACAGGTCTTTTTGATGTCATTGTGGATGGTCACGCACTGACTAATAACAAGCCGGACCCTGAAGTTTTCTTAAAGGGGGCTTCAGGATTGGATCTTTTACCTTCGAGCATTGCTGTATTCGAAGATGCAGGCGTTGGCATCGAAGCGGCACTATCTGGTGGTATGACAGCTATTGGTATTGGACCTGAAGGCGCATTGCCGGATGCTGCATTTGTTTATTCCTCATTGGGTGAAGTGGATATGGAACTTGTAATTTCATTGATCCAAAAGAACAGGTCCTGATCAAAAAATAAATGACGAAAATCTTGAAATAAAGGAGCGTCCTTGTAAAATATAAATTTCAAACTGAAAGAAAAGTAAAATGCTTTCGGTTTTATGAAATTCAAAAAATAGAAATTCACAATGAAGCAATACGTAGAAGCACACCCCTGGAAGATTATAGAAACTGATTTTAGTACAGGAGACAATATGGTCACCGAATCTTTACTTAGCATAGGCAATGGTAAAATGGGTCAGAGAGCTAATTTCGAAGAAACCTACAGCGGTGAGACCTTAGTCGGATCTTATCTGGCAGGCGTTTATTATCCTGATAAAACGAGAGTTGGTTGGTGGAAAAATGGCTATCCTGAATACTTTGCCAAGGTGCTCAATTCTGTCAATTGGCTCGGACTTCACATCCTTTTGGATGAAACGGTTCTTGATTTAGCCAAATTAACTCCCCTTGATTATTGTGGTGAATTGGACATGGAGAAAGGACTACTTTCAAGATCTTTTAAAATTCAATTGACCGATGATATTTTAGTCAGTGTGAATTCTGAAAGATTTTATTCAAAATCACATCCTGACTCAGCTCTTTTGAGATATAGATTAAAAGTAGAGGAAGGAGATGTTGACTTTACCATTACTTCAGGTATTGAAGCAAATGTCTTAAATCAGGATACAAACTATGGCGACAGCTTTTGGGAAAATTTCAATTCAGAAGTTATAGAATCTACAGGCTTAGTGACTTCTACCACCAAGAAGACCGGTTTCAGCATTGCTGCGTCCTGCTTACACAATGTGAGAGTCAATGGACAGCAAGTAAAAGGAGAATTTTCAAATCCTACCGAAAGTAATTTTTCAGCCCTTTATTCCACCTATTTATCCAATGGTGATGAGATAATGATCGAAAAATATGTTTCCATCTGCACCTCATTTTTCTATCCTGATGCTGATCTCAAAGCAAAATCCCTGGATAATCTTGATGAGATCATAAATCTAGGATATGATGAATTGCGCGATCTGCAAATAGCCTGGTGGAGAAAAAGTTGGGATCAGGCAGACATCAGTATCGAAGGGGATGTGAAGGCTCAACAAGGTATTCGCTTCAATATCTTTCAATTAAATCAAACTTATTCAGGTGATCATGAATTACTAAACATTGGTCCTAAAGGATTCACCGGTGAGAAATATGGTGGAAGTACTTATTGGGATACAGAGGCTTATTGTCTGCCTTATTACATGGCTACAGCCGGCAGCCACATCGGAGAATATCTGCTCAAATACAGGTATAATCATCTGCAAAAAGCAATTGAAAACGCCGCTAAATTAGGATTTAATAATGGTGCTGCATTGTATCCGATGGTGACCATGAATGGTGAAGAATGTCACAATGAATGGGAGATCACCTTCGAGGAAATCCACAGAAATGGCGCTATTGCTTATGCCATTTACGATTACTCAAATTATACCGGCGACGAATCCTATGCACTCGAATATGGCATTGAAGTATTGATCGGTATCGCCAGATTCTGGAAACAAAGGGTCAACTGGTCAGAGGATAAAGGAAAATATGTAATGCTGGGTGTCACCGGACCTAATGAATATGAAAACAATGTCAACAATAACTGGTACACAAGTTACCTGGCATGTTGGTGTCTTGAATATACACTTGAAGTTATAGAGAAATTAAAGGCTAAAAATCCTGCTCACTATACTTCTATAGTATCTAAATTAACATTTTCTGAAAAAGAAACAGTTGATTGGCAGCATATTATAGACAATATGTATTATGCATACGATGAATCGCGGCAGATATTTTTACAACAAGATGGTTATCTTGACAAAGAGCAAATTCTAGTGAAGGATTTGGATCCCTCCAACCTCCCGTTGAATCAAAAGTGGAGCTGGGATAGGATTCTACGTTCGTGTTATATAAAACAGGCGGATGTACTTCAGGGTATTTATTTCTTCGAAGAACGATTCGATACGGAAACGATCAGACGTAATTTTGAATTTTATGAGCCACGCACCGTTCATGAATCTTCGCTTTCTCCATGTGTTCACTCCATCCTTGCTGCAAGAATCGGTGAATTCGACAAGGCATACGAGATGTACTTAAGGACTGCTAGACTTGACCTTGATAATTACAACAATGACACAGAGGACGGATTGCACATTACTTCTATGGCAGGCACGTGGTTGTCCATCGTCAAAGGTTTTGGGGGAATGCAGTTGAAAGGTGATAAACTTTCCTTTTACCCAATGCTTCCAAAGGAATGGGATTCTTATTCATTCAGGATCAATTTCCGGTCGAACACGATTGAAGTGAAAGTTGGAAAAGATGAGATCATTTTTAGTAATCTAAACGGAGATGACTTGAATGTGGAAGTTTATGGCGAGACAATACAATTGAAATCTCTTCAATCAACCAAATTTGTCAAAAGGTCTGTCATGGCCTGACCAAATTATTTGAATTATGAGTCATTTGTATAACTTATGTATCTGTAGAAGTCAGAAGGGATTAAGTCAATTTATTTATGCTTTTCATTTTATTGATGGAGTGCCATCTAAAATCTACCATCTACCTTCTAACATTTTTATAATTATTCAAGATTAATAAAAAAACAAAATAATTGACTACCTAAACATGATTGTAAATTAAAACTTGACTGGATGAAAACGACAACTTCTTTCTTTTTATTGACATTAATTAGTTTTTCTATTATCGCTCAAAAGAATCAAGATAAGATGAATTCTATTTCTAAAGCTGCACCATCCTGGTCACAGAATGCAAACATTTATGAAGTCAACATCCGACAATATACTCCTGAAGGCACGTTCAATGCCTTTGCAAAAAGTCTCCCCCGACTCAGAGAAATGGGTGTGGACATCCTTTGGTTGATGCCGGTATTTCCCATCGGAGAATTAAATCGAAAGGGTGGACTCGGTAGCTATTATTCTATTAGCGATTATAAATCTGTCAATCCGAATTTCGGAAATATGGCGGATCTGGACGCCATCATTGCCAAAGCACATCAATTGGGCATGAAAGTCATCCTCGACTGGGTAGCCAATCACACATCGTTCGACCATGGATGGACCAAAACTCATCCTGAATGGTATAACCGGGATGCTCAGGGCAATATCCTTGTTCCCGCTGATAATGATGGTAAACTTACGGACTGGACGGATGTAGCTGATCTGAATTATAACAACAAAGAAATGCGCCAGGAAATGATCAACGATATGTTGTTCTGGGTAAAGGATCACAAGGTTGATGGATTTAGATGTGATGTGGCAGGGTTTGTGCCACTTGATTTCTGGCAGGATGCTAAAAATCAATTGGATAAACAAGGGCAGTATTTCATGTTGGCGGAAGACGAAAGCCCACAATTTCATGACAATGCTTTTCACATGTCTTATGCATGGTCAATCCACCACAAGATGATTGAAGTGGCGAAAGATAAAGCCCCCGCATCAGCAATCACAAAGTTAATTCTCGAAGATCAAAAGAAATTTCCTAAAGATGCATACCGCATGCTTTTCATCGACAATCACGATGAGAATAGCTGGCATGGAACCATTAGATCCAGATTCGGCAAAGGTTACATGACTTTTGCCGTGTTGACTTATACCTTGCCGGGAATGCCTTTGATATATTCGGGACAGGAAGCCACATTGAATAAGACTTTGCGCTTTTTCGAAAAAGACACGATCGATTTTAAGAATTATCCGATGCAGGACTTTTATACCAAATTAAATGCATTGAAACATGACAATGTAGCATTGGGTAATGGCAGTTCAGGAGGTAAATTTTTAGTCATAAACAATAGCAAACCGAATGATGTCCTGACGTTCGTTCGAAAAAATGGTGAAAACGAAATTTTTGTTGCAACTAATCTTTCTTCAAAATCTTCCAAAGTGAAATTTTCCGGAAAAAATGTCTTCACAGGAGGAACCTACATCGACTACTTCACCGGCAAAAAACTAATTTTCCACACTTCAAGTGAATTGTCACTTGGACCTTGGGATTACAAAATTTACATCAAAGAAAATTAATTATGTCTAATTTCTAACTTCTGACTTCTGATTTCTGACTTCTGATTTCTAATTTTCAACTTCTAACTTCTAACTTTATCAAGCATGTCTACCAATAAACCAAAACTTTCCTTTTCGCAGATCTTCAACATGAGCTTTGGTTTCCTGGGCATACAGTTTGGATTTGCATTACAGAACGCCAACGTGAGTAGGATTTTTGAATCTCTCGGTGCCAAAGAAAGTGACATAGCAGGTTTGTGGCTGGCAGCACCCATCACAGGGCTCTTGATGCAACCTATCATTGGCTACATGAGCGATCGTACATGGCATCCAACATTTGGCAGGAGGAGGCCTTATTTCTTGTTTGGGGCGATCTTTGCATCGATTGCACTTATTTTGATGCCCAATTCTTCCACTTTATGGATGGCAGCAGGATTGTTGTGGGTATTAGATGCTTCTATCAATATTTCTATGGAACCTTTTCGTGCATTTGTCGGGGATAAATTACCTCCTGAGCAAAGAACGATGGGCTTTGCAATGCAAAGTTTGTTTATTGGGTTGGGTGCTGTAATAGCCTCTGCCCTCCCTTGGTTGCTCATTCATGTTTTTAAAATAGACTTAACCGGTGATACAGGAACTGTTCCTTATAATGTAAAACTTTCATTTTATATCGGTGCCGGTGCTTTTCTTGTTGCTGTTTTATGGACTGTTTTTACGTCCAAAGAATATCCTTTAACTGAAGAGGAAGCACATGAAAAATTAGAACGGGTGCCTAAAGTGATTAAATATGGTCCTGCCTTGTACCAACGTCGTGGTTTGATACTTACCGGAATTGGAGTTATTTCTGCTGTGATATTTTATACTTTAATGCTATCACCAGACTCTCCTTTTCACAGAGAATTATATGTTTTGTCTTTTATATTCTGTCTTTTTGGATTGGCCTATTTTGGGGCTTCCATTTTTATGTTTAAAAAGAGATATGATAATTCTTTCGTGCAAATAGTGAGAGATTTTCAGAATATGCCTAAGACCATGATGCAATTAGCCAATGTGCAATTTTTTACCTGGTTTGCCTTGTTTTCTATGTGGATATACATGACGCCTGCAGTTTCATCCCATATTTACAATGCACTGCCGAATACGCCGGAGTATAACGAAGCGGGAGATTGGGTAGGCATTTGTTTCGCAGTATATAATGTAGTGGCATTTTTATTCGCATTGCTGTTGCCGGTACTTTCTGATAAATTTAGTAGAAAAATGACGCATCTTATATGCCTGACATTAGGAGGATTGGGTTTAATTTCTGTGTTTTTTATTACAGACAAAAACATGCTCTTACTCTCCATGGTAGGCGTGGGCATAGCCTGGACGAGCATTCTATCTATTCCTTACGCCATGTTGACCGGAAGTTTACCTACGAATAAGATCGGTTATTATATGGGTATATTTAATTTCTTCATTGTCATTCCACAGATTGTAGCGGCGTCTATTCTTGGTCTTCTTGTGAGTACTTTATTTAAAGGTCACAGTGTATATGCCTTGGTACTTGGGGGTGTTTGCCTTATCATAGCCGGTTTATTTACGCTAAGAGTTCAAGATGATGATAATGTGTATCTTCCATTGAAAAATGTGTGATTTTAACATTTCAAATTGTTGATTTTCAGTATTTTAAGATTCACTTTAGTGAGCCTATAATTATTGCGGACTCAAATTAATATCAAAACTACTATCTTTGCAATCTTTCTGTTAACCAAAAATAAGGGTGAGATATGGTATTTTTAGAATTTGAAAAACCCATAGCGGATTTATACGATCAACTGAATAAACTCAAAGCAATGGACAGCGAGGGCACTGTAGACCTCGACGCTACTGTAGCTGCACTTGAAAAAAGGATCGAGACTGAGCGTGAAGATCTATATAAAAACCTCACTTCCTGGCAACGAGTTCAACTATCAAGACATCCTGAACGCCCTTATACACTCGACTACGTTAAAAGGATCTTTACTGACTTCATTGAGCTTCATGGTGACAGAAATGTACACGATGATAAAGCCATTGTAGGCGGTATGGGCAAGTTGGATGGCAAACCTGTCATGGTCATTGGTCATCAGAAAGGTCATAATACAAAGGAAAGGCAGTTTCGTAACTTCGGAATGGCCAATCCTGAAGGTTACAGAAAAGCGCTACGACTCATGCGTTTGGCTGAGAAATTCAATATACCGGTAGTTTGTCTAATTGATACTCCGGGTGCTTATCCGGGCCTTGAAGCAGAAGATCGTGGTCAGGCGGAAGCCATCGCAAGGAACATATTCGAAATGTCTAAGTTGAAGACCAATATCCTGTGCTACATCATAGGTGAAGGAGCTTCAGGTGGCGCCTTGGGCATCGGTGTCGGTGACAGGGTCTTCATGTTGGAAAATACTTGGTACACAGTAATTTCACCTGAAAATTGTTCCACAATTCTTTGGCATAGCTGGGACTATAAGATCAAAGCAGCTGATGAGCTGAAACTGACTCCTGAACATATGTTTAATTTTAAGTTAGTGGATGGTATTGTCATGGAACCAATGGGTGGCGCGCATGCGGATCATGATGAAATGGCAGAGATCTTGAAAAAACATATTGCGACAAACCTAAAGGAACTTGCAAAGGAGGGTCAGAAGAATATGATCAAACGCCGCATCACTAAATACCGTAATATGGGTAAGTTTAAGGTGAAAGATTCATAAAATATTGACTGGTAGCATCGTCCGCTTTTAATTGATTGTTTGGAGTTTGGGGTTTGAAGTTTGTTGTTTGTTGTTTGTTGTTTGTTGTTTGTTGTTTGTTGTTTGTTGTTTGTGGGTGTAGATTCATTTGATTAAAGTATTCATAATACTTCCGATATTTTGAGCATTAAAAACCTATTAAGTTCTTATCTTTTAAAAAAGAAAGCAAGACAAAATCTTTCTGATCTTAAGCATAGTTCGGTTTCCTATTCTGAAATGCAAAGCATTATTTTTGTGCTTCCACAAAGTGAAAAAGCTGAGTTACAAAAGACTAAATTAAACCAACTCGCTTCGAAGCATTTTCGAAAGGTTTCATTCCTCATCATTGACCAGATTTCTTCAAAAGTGCCTTCAGCAGGATCTGATATTAATCCGCATCAAATTGATTTTCGAGGTAATCTCAAGAAAACGGCACAAGTTGACCTAAAACTTAATTTCAATTCAGACATACTTATGGATTTTATGGCAGAAGTGTCCCCGGTAATTGATTTATTTATTAGCAATTTTGATGCACCACTCAAAATAAGTTTTGACCACAATAGCAAATTTTTTTATAATTTTATCGTGCCAACTGAAAATGCAGATGTCGCTGTTCGTTTTGAACAATTTTTAAAAATTTATCAAACATTGAAGAAGTGAGCTATAATGAAAGGTTTAGAGGGACTGGTGTAGCGGTGGTTACGCCATTTCGGGATGGGAAAATTGACTTTCCTGCCCTGACCACTGTGCTGAATCACGTCATCAATGGCCGGGTAGAACATATAGTATGCCTTGGTACCACTGGTGAGGCTACTTCTCTCGACCAAAAAGAAATAAATTCAGTTCTCGATCATACGATCAAAATAGTGGATGGCAGAGTCCCTATTATTTTCGGACCTTTTGGATGCAACAATACGGCTGAGCTCGTTGAGAAGATTAAAGCTACTGATCTAAGTGGCGTGGATGCCATTATGGCCAGCAGTCCTGCTTATGTGCGTCCTACACAGGAAGGAATCTACCAGCATTATATGAATAGCGCGGATGCCAGTTCTAAGCCTGTATTGATATACAATGTGCCGAGTCGCACTGCCATGAAGGTTTCTCACGAAACCATAATTAGACTGGGGGAAACACACACTAATTTTGTTGGAGTTAAAGAAGCTACCGCTGATTTTTTCGCTTTGAGCAAACTCATTAAACATCGGCCTAAAGATTTCCTTGTATTATCCGGTGATGACTATACAGCATTTCCCACAATGGCATTGGGAGCGGATGGTGGAATTTCTGTTATCGCAAATGCCTTTCCATTTGAGTTTTCTGAAATGATCCGTTGTGCTATGTATGGAGATTACGATATGGGCATGAAATACCACATGCAGCTATTGGACATTCATCCATGGCTATATCTGGAAGGAAATCCAACAGGGGTCAAAGGAGCATTGGAAGATCTTGGCTTTTGTTCCAGAGAAGTGAGGCTTCCACTAACTCCCTTGAGTGAAGGAGCAAATGAATCACTTTTAGAAGCTATTGAAAAGGCACTTTTGACGGTTAAATAACACTTGACTATCTAACATTCATTTTTAACACACTATACATCTTCAAAATTTTAAAACTGTTTTATTTTATTGATTAGTATTATTTTATGGAGATAGTTGAGGTTGTTGATTTGACATCAGAGGAGAAAATATTTGTATTTAACCTTTGGAATGCTGAATACCCTGCAAAGATTGCTTATGATAAAGTTTCTGACCTTGATGGTTTTTTAGGAGATTTATCAGAAGTACAGCATTACTTTATTAAAGAAGATGAAAACATGTTCGGCTGGGCAATGACATTTCTGAGAGATAAAGAATTATCATTTGGAATCACTTTAGATTCTAATTTTCATCGGAGAGGATATGGAAGCAAGTTGCTGGATTATTTGAAAGTGAAAAATGGAAGTCTTTGCGGATGGGCCATTGATCATGATACTGATGTGCGCTTGAATGGTCTAAACTACAAGTCACCTTTAGGTTTTTATATCCGCAATGGCTTCGAAGTTTTTGAAAATATTCGGATGTATAATGGTAAGATCAACGCAGTCAAAATTTGCTTTCGACGCGAATAGTACAACTTATTAAGCTACTCGTTGATTTATTTAAAAAAACTAACAAACATATATGAACATGCGCTCACTGATATTTTTACTTTTTTTACCTCTTTTCGCAGCAGCGCAAATTCAGCGCCCAATTGGTACTAATCTGGCAGGAGTTGTTGATTACTCTACAGAGCTAGTATTTACTGACGCATTTAAGCAATGTCGCGAATGGACTACTTTTAATGCTGACGATAGTGGGCCTTGGGATACGCAGGTATATGTACCAATGAGGGCTGATGGATATCCGCTGCAAGTGCCAATCGTGTCTGACGCACATGTTGATCAGAAAGTGAGGGCATTGATTTTGTGGGATATTCCGAATGCGATCCCTCTTGGTAAATACAGATTAATAGCTGAAGGAAAAGGTGAGATCAGGCTTGATTTCGGAGCTAAAGGAACTTATATTTCTCCAGTTGATACCCTTGTTGAAGTGAATGGAGGGGTGGCACTCCAAATCGCTATTTCTGATGAAAAAGATCCTGTCCACAGTATTAAATTTATTTATCCTGAATATGTTGATACTTATAAGGATAAAACTTTCACGGATGAATTTATGGATTTTATAAAAGACTTTCAGAATTTAAGATTCATGGATTGGCAGCGGACAAATAATTCTGATGTTGTTTCATGGAATGAAATAAGTAAGTATGATTATTACACACAAACCTTAAATTCAGGTGTAGCTTACGAATACATTGTTGAATTGTCCAATTTGATGAAAAAAGATCCATGGATCTGTATTCCCCATTTAGCAGATGATGAATATATAATTCAATTGGCAAAATACTTAAACGCTAATCTCGACCCATCTTTAAAGTTGCACTTAGAATATAGTAACGAAGTATGGAATGGTGGTTTTCAACAGCATCATGAAGCTGCTGATATGGCTGCGCAAGCCGGTTATACAGGGCAAGAGTGGGAAAGAGCATGGAAGTGGACAGCGAGACGTTCGGCTGATATCTTCAGAATATTTGAAACAGAATTTGGAGGACACGATCGACTTTACAGGATCATTCCTTCCCAAGCGGCTAATAGCTGGTTATCAAATCAAATAATTACATTTTTCGAAGATCCTACTTATAATCCAACACAGGTCGGAGCTGATGCCCTTGCAATAGCGCCATATTTTTGTGGCGAAGTTCCTCAGGAAATAGTCGCTGAAGGTAGTGTGAGTTCGATTACTGTTGAGGAGATCGTAGCACGCATGAAAGAAAGTTTGCCGGTGGCATTTGCGTGGATGGATGAAAATAAGATCGTTGCAGATGCGCATAATCTTGAATTGATCAACTATGAAGGAGGCCAACATACTGTCGGAACCGGGGGTAATGAAAATATACAGGAATTGACAGATAAATTGACAGCCGCAAACAGGCATCCGGATCTCCATGAAGCATATTGTGAATATTTTAATTATTGGTATGAAAATTTTGGAGGTCTCTTCGCACACTTTTCTTCACATGGCAATTATTCCAAGTGGGGTAGTTGGGGAGTTAAAGAAACACTGGGTGATATAAATAACCCAAAATATCTCGCCTTGAAAGATTGCGTGTTTAGTTTTAATGATACACCATCAAGTACTAATCAAAATAATAATAAATCATTATGGAAAGTATTCCCTAATCCTTCTCAGGGAATCATCAATATTTCCGGAAAGTTTACAATACCGCAAATTAATGTCTTAGATAGATTTGGTCATGAAATACCATTTACTGTACAGAATAATTCGAATTACCTGCTTACAATTAAAATTAACCAGGTAGGAGTTTTTCTAATAATGATAAATGACGCTAGTACAAGTCAAATTTTTCAGGTCGTCGTCATAAAATAATTATTTAGATAATAAATAGCTATTTGTAAATATGGATTTTTAAATTTTTGTATTTTAAATAGTTTCATTTGCTAGTCTCAATCATCGAAGTTTCTTTCTAATTTCTAACTTCTAACTTCTATTAAGTAATTCGAAACTTTAAGTATTACCTATCACTTCTGAGAATACATATTTAGTCCGAAATACCTTTTCTTCTTCGGGCTCCAAATAGATTAATCCAATATTATTATTAAATGCATCAGGCGCAGCACTCAGATTTTCTATTGCGATACTTTGCCTGTCATCAGGCGTATATATTTGTAAGTAAGGGTAACTATCGTCCGGATAAATCTCCAATTTTATCCCTTGTACTTCGTCAGCAAATACGCATGCGGGCCCTTCCATAGCAGGATCCAACACAAAACAATTATCCAGAACAGTATTATTAATTAATTCCGCATCCTGAAATTTAGAATAAATTATTACCTGTCCGGTTGGAATTAACTCCGCATCGAATTCGAGTAAAGTATTACTTTTTATTTTTAATGTACAATCATTTATTAATGATCCTAAAGTAAAGTAGGGATGCCAACCATCAGATATAGGAATGGCTTCTGTATGGTGATTGATTAATTTTGTTTCAATAATTAATTGATTGTGAGATTGTAATTTATATTTTATTTCAATTGAATAATTGTATGGATATCCAATATCATTTCCTTTGTAATGATGGACTAAGCTTGCGAGAGCTTCTGTATTATTGGAATGAGTTGAAGTATTTTCAAAAACTGAATTATAAATGAGACCATGGATATTATGATGGTCAAATCCAAATTTTCCAATCGTATGTTCTAGTTCATTGATTTTGTATTTTCCATCTTTTATTCTGCATACATATGGGCTTAGTTTGCAGCCTCTGAAACCTTTTTTTTCGCAATTATTATCGAAATCTAATTGATCATCATAGCCGGAAACTATATTCTTCCACGCTCCTTCCACCATGATCTGCCAAGCATTCATGATACCACCACAGGACGGAAGGATCTCTATTCTATTTGATCGATCGGACAAAACAATTATATGTAATCCATCTTTTTCTAATAATTCTGCTTTAAACATACAATTCTTTATTTATTCTTAAATCCATCAAGTATTACCAGATGAACGTTTAACAAATTAAACAGTAAATCAATTCATTTATATAAGATCACAAAAATATATAGATTTTTCCTTAAAATTCTGACTTCTGACTTCTGACTTCTGACTTCTGACTTCTGACCACTAACTACTTACCACAGACCACTTACTACTTATCACTGATACTTTATTTGATAATCCTAAACCTTACACCAAAAAATCCCCTGATTCCTTGATTTGGACCATAAATATAAGTTGGATCAAAGCTTAGAGCGTATGGATTTTCTGAGGTAGCCAAGATTTGTCCATTCGCATCATAGTTGACTTTTTTGTCGAATGGATCATGTGCACGCGCTATGATAAAAGGATTACCTTTATTTGGTGTCCAGTTAAGTAGATTCTTTATACCAAAATAAAATTCTACTTTTTTCAAACCGGTATAAGTCAATTGAATATTTTGAATGCTCCACCATGGTGATGAAGGTGATCGTGGATCGGTCGAACTTAACAGAGGCAGGCGCATTGGACTATAAACATTGCCTGTATAATCAATTGAAATATTGGATTTTGGATATGTATAAGATACGGCCCATGTTCCTGTAAATTTCTCAGTCAGTAATTGTTGGGTCCTGACACCATTTTGATTAAGGGTATTTTCCATCCATGTTCCACCCGCTATAATTTGAAGGCCAAAGGGGAATGAAATATCCATATTTAGATTAATTCCTTTGCTGAGTGCGTAACCTTGCAGATTATCATATATAATTTTATTCGGATCTTGTTCCAAATCAGCTACGATCCTATTATTGAAATAGGTGTAGAATGTTGATAGATCAAAAGCAAGGTAAGTGCCATCTTTGATGAAAAATTTTCTAATATAATTTAAATTGATGTTATAAGACCTCTCCGGATTCAATTCATTAGCCACTATTACTTCTCTTGCACCGGTTAGTGCAGCGTGGTCCTCTGTAAATAAGTTAACAACTCTATACCCAGTTCCTGCGTTCAGCCTGATCATATTTTCAGGATCAATAGTCCATTTATACGCAAATCTTGGAGTTAATATATTGCCATGATACGAATTGTAATCATATCTAATGCCTAGCAGTATTTTATGCTTCTTTGACAGCGCAATCTCATCTTGTGCAAAGATGCCGGGCAGCCAGGTGATGTGTGGTGCATTTTTATTTTTAGCATGTCAGCATTTTGAGTAGTCGGTGTGTTATCGTCATAGTATGTATATCTCAATGCAATGCCAAATAATAGGTCATGATTGCCGGCATTCTTATCCCAAGTCAACTGTGTGAATCCAATTTTTTGGGAAGCAATATATGAAGTCTTTCCATATCTACTATCTTGTTCGTGCTCGTTATAGGAAAATGATAGCATCATTTTTTCAGTAAAAGGAAGTTCGTAATTACCTAGTAACTCCCACCTATTTGTATAAATACTTTCACCATAAATACTGTCGCCTCCCCTAAAAAGAGCTATCGTATCTCAAATCACCTCCCCATCTATCCTCATACATATACCTCCCTGCTAAAGAAAATTGACGATTATTTTTTCGTTTAATATCCCATTTTTGAAACAATGAAATCCGGTTCTGGAGCGTCATATCGGTGAAGTTGTCATGATTCTTATCTATTATATTCTGAAAATTAAAATAATTGATACCCGTCAGTATAGAGGCCTTGTCTGCTGCGTTGACTTTGAAACTCACATCTGCATTATATTCCTTAGATGTAGTGAAGAAAATGTCTGTAGAAAGCATTGGAGCTTTATTTGGATCTTTGGTAATAATGTTGATCAATCCTCCCACTGCCTCACTACCATATAGTGAGGATGCAGGACCTTTTACTACTTCTATACGTTCGACCAATGCATTTGGAATCCCGGATAATCCATAGACAGTAGATAGTGCACTAACTATCGGCATACCATCTAGTAGGACCATCGTATATGGTCCTTCAAGTCCATTGATATGAATATCGCCGGTATTACAAACATTACAATTCAATTGTGGGCGAACTCCATTGACATTTTGGAGAGCTTCATATATATTTGGTGTTGGATTCTTTTTAAAGAAAGAAGGCGTGTATACTTCCACATTTACCGGGCTATCAGTTCTTCTTACTGCTTTTAATGTCCCTGTGACCACCACATCATTAAGGGTATTGTTTCCTTTGGTGAGGAGGAAATTTAATATAGAGGATGCATCTTTCGCCACGACAACCTTTTTCGTGAGTGTTTCAAAGCCGACGCCTGTGATTTGTAAATCATAAGTACCTTCAGGAATATTAGATAATTTATAATATCCCGCAGTATCTGTCATGGTACTGAAGGAAGAATTAAGATTACTGATGTTCACAAATCTGGCAGGGCCTTCCTCTGAACTGATAAAGCCTGAAATTTTTGAGCCTTGCCCCATTAAATGCTGGAACCCAATAATCGATAAAGCTAATATAGTAATATAAATTCTGAATTTCATTGAATAGTATCTTAAGTTATGGTTGCAAAAGTAATAAAGTTAGACTAATCTAACATAATTTGTTTCACTTTATTTTATATCTTTGAAAAGTTTTATTCAAATAGTTAATCTATGCTACTTACTTATACTGAAGAAAATTACCTAAAAACCTTATTAAAGCTCACTTTGGAGAGTAAACGCGCGGAAGCCGGCACTAATGAATTGGCGACACATCTGATGGTAAAGCCTGCCACAGTTAGCGACATGCTTAAGAAATTAAAAGAAAAGCAACTTGTTGATTATGAAAAGTACGGTAAGATCACTTTGACAGATGAAGGAAAGAAAATAGGCATCGAAATCATCAGGAGACATAGACTATGGGAGACATTCCTCTACGAAAAACTCGAATTTACCTGGGATGAAGTACATGAAGTTGCCGAACAACTGGAGCACATACATTCTGCTAAACTAGTCGATAAACTAGATAAATTCTTAAACTATCCGGCTTTTGATCCGCATGGCGACCCAATTCCAAATGTTCATGGAGAGTTGAACATTCAGTTTAAGAAAACTTTATTCGAAGTGGGTATTGGAGAGAGCTGTAAGATGGTTTCCGTAAAAGATAATTCTTCAACTTTTCTTCAATATGTTGTAAAACTAGGTTTGGGGCTCCATCAAAATATTCAAGTCATCAGTAAACTCGATTATGACTCGAGCATGGTTATAGAAGTTGATGGGATACAATCTGCAGTAAGTCAGAAATTTGCAGAAAATGTTTTTGTTGTTTGAGGGCAGAAGTCAGTGGTCAGAGGTCAGTAGTCAGTAGTCAGCAGGCAGTGACCTAATGATCTAAACTTATGAAAGAATGTCAATCGGTGCGCAGATTGTAATCGAAGATTAAAATTACTCCGAGAACTCTCAAAAATAATAGATTAAAAAGCAGCTATCTGTGTAAGGATTATAAAAAAGGAAAAATAATACCGAATGGAAATTCGTAATAGTCCAAATAAATTTGGTCAAACGACTTTCAGCTCGGTATTATACGGCATATTTTTGGTCAATTTTATTTTTCCGTTTCGTATAAAATCCTGTTCTCAAATCAATCTGAAATTTTCTTAGTGCTAGTCAGTTTTTAGGTACCTATTATTTTGAAGCAAATATACTCTGTGATAATAAAAGCGAAATGGGTAATCACAAAAACACATCAGAGGTCAGAAATTAGAATTACATCCAAACATTACTATTAATCTTTGTGAAACTTTGGTTTTCTTTGAGAAACTTTGTGAAATAGCTTAAAAGTAAAAGAGCAAACTTCAGAGGTCAGATTGACAATAATACCTAAAAATTTAGCTGCTAATCTTCTTACCCTTTTTAATCACCACTTTTGAGCCATCAGCCACGAATACCGAATCAGGTTGCAGATCATTTAAAAATTCAAAATCTGCACCATAGACCTTCCCAAAATCTACTTTTATAGAATGGTTTAATAACTTATACACCGACCAACGTGGATGTTCTACCCCATATTCTGTGCTCACGTTTTCATTGACCTTATTGTATCCCCAATAATGCTCTGTGATAAATTCTTCCTCACTTTCGGCTGCGATTGTTGTCAATTCTTTTGTAAATTCTACATTTATTGAATGCCATTCCTCTTTAAACCATTCATAAGAAACTGATACAACGCCATCTTCTTCTGTTAGACTTTCTTTCATAGGCATCCGCTCATATTTTTCATTGTAAAGCGTATTAGCTATTAAGGCAAGCATATGCTTTGAAACGATTTCTTTGATAAATACAACACCTCGTTTTATTGTGCCCTTGTCATTATATTTTACATAAAACCTTAAATTTACCTCTTCGAAATTTGTGTGAAATGGAAATTTAATACCTATCAGTTTAGTATCCAAAAACATAAATCCCACAAGACTTACATAGCATTTCCCTTCAAATAAATCTAATTCTGTCCCATAAGGCAGATAAGGCAATAAAACCTTAGGATCTATGACATAATTTGCCATAAAAAGATTATTCCAGGAAGCTTTGAGTAGGGTAGTAGCCATAATTTATGATTTTGTTCTTTTTACTAATACCGAATAAATATCAGCACTGATCTTCATATCTCCGAAAGCGGTATATATAAATTGATTATCATAACTATTGATGATGCCTGAATGAATCGCCTCAGAACGATTGATTCTTATAAAGTTCGGTTTAATTTGAGCTGGAACGAGCGAATCTAAACAATTTGACAAAGAAGTCCTGATCAGAAAAGTGCCGGTGTATTCAAAAGATTTTATCTCGACATAATTTTTCACAGCTTTGATTAAATACACATCTTTCCAAAGAACTTTATAGTTTTTAGAACCTATTTTGTGAAGAAGTAATCAGTTTCCGACACTTTATCTTCAGGTTTATTTGCAGCTTCGTTTTCATTGTAGTTTTGAAAGGCGACCTGGATGGTGCTAAACATTGTTTTGTCATTAACTGGTTTCACTAGATAAGCA
Organism: Candidatus Brachybacter algidus; assembly: GCA_016711705.1. Lineage (GTDB taxonomy): Bacteria > Bacteroidota > Bacteroidia > Chitinophagales > Saprospiraceae > Parvibacillus > Parvibacillus algidus. The sequence continues at coordinate 503,925 of JADJSK010000002.1, forward strand.
GATGGTCTTAGTCTTGATGCATTTGTTATAGTGTCCAGATCACTATATGCCGTAATAAAAATGAATGGCACATCTTTGATTTTTTTAAGTTCAGTAGCAAGATCTAAGCCCGTTCTTCCTTGATTATCTTCAAGGTTAATATCCATTATTGCAAGATCGAATACCTCATGTTCTATAGCATATCTTGCTTCTTCGAAGTTATTACTCACATTCACCACTTCATATCCAAGATCGTTCAAACTTTGCCTCATATTTTCAGCTATGATGACTTCATCTTCTACTACGATCAGTTTAAGGGGTGTCATGTTTTATTTATTTTTATAGTGTAGTGATACGGTTGATTAGGATTATTTTCGATGGAAGCGTTTAACTGTTTACTCAATAACTGTATAATTTGCGAGCCTAGTCCATAAATTCTTTGAGCCTTTGAATCGACGAATCCATTGTCAGAATATTTAATTAATATATGATCATTTTTATCAATGATATCTATAAACAACTCCAAAGTTAGATTATTTGTTTCAGCGTGTTTTATAGAATTAGAGATCCATTCATTGATAATCAGCGCCAACGAAAAACTTTGTTTTTGAGGAACTTGTGTATTATCAATATTCAAGTGGGTAATGATGCGTCTTTCAAATGAAAAACATTCTGTAATGGACGATACAAGTCTGTGCAGAAACCTTTTGAAATCAACAAAGTCTTCCTGTAGCATCATTTCTTCATGCATTACAGCTATACTTTCTATTCTTAATCTTGCTGCTTTTAAGTTTTCAATTGTTGTAGGATTATCTGATTTTCGCTCCTGCATCTGTAGCAGACTGAAAATCATATGTAAATTGTTTTTAATACGATGATGCAGTTCTTTGTATAATAGCGTTGTTTTTTGGTTTGATATTTCCAACTCTTTCCAGATCCTAAAATATTTATTACTACTCCTTCTGAATACTATACTCATAAAAACAGAACCGATTGCCAGGATCCCTAGACCGATAAACGTAATGATCCAGATTTGATTGAGTCGCTTAAGGATTATAGATTTTTGCTTTTTAGTCTTGGCCTCCATATTAGCCAATCTATTACTTATGGTATCGAATTCAACTTTATTGTTGACATAGGCATAGTTGAGTACATTTTGTTTGAGATAGGTGTATGAATTAGGAATGTCTCCCAAAGCTTCATACAGCTGAAATAATTGTTCACTATAGTAAAGACTATCATAAGAATTTGGTGCGTTAGCAAAAGTGTTCTCCAATGAGTCCAGGTATCTGAAAGGTCTCTCTTGCTTGCCGAACACTTCCAGTCTGCTTCTAGTCAGGAAATAATGATCCCTGTAATTGTTGGTCCCTGGTTCATTACGGACTTTTTTTTCATCCACAAGTTCATCAAGGATCTTTTCGGCTAAAGGGTAGTTTCCAACTTCCGTGCTGATGAGTGCCATTTCTGGAATAAACTTCATAGTCATTCTTTCTTTTACAGAATGAGTCTTTATTTCGGCATATAAATCATTTAATACTCTAATGCAATTTAAACTGTCTTTTATCTTGCCATATGAATGAGCCAGTAATTGCTTGATATAAAGCTGAGTCATTCTCATACTGTCGATCCTGCCATACATTTCTGATGCTTTTTCGTAATACTCTATGGTTTTTATGGGTTCCTTATTCCAGGCATCATAGATCTTACCTTTTGCGAAAATACTTCTGGCAATAAGGATGGAATCGTTAAGTTCATTGGCGATCACGGCCGCTGTATCAAAAAATAGCTGACTTGCAACAATTGCCGGGAGACCGGCTTTTTTTGAATATTCCTCGTTTCCCTTACTGATGTAATATTCAAATTTTTCCTTTGTTAAAAATACCTGTTCCAGCTCTGCAGGACTATTGTCACAACTTATAATTGTTGAAAGTAAGCAAAGTAGAAATAGGATATTTTTAAGGAATTCCTTCATTTTGTGAATATATAAAAGCGAAGGTAACGCATTATGAGAAAGGAAAACTTCATTCAACCTCAAAAATATATCAGTTCAGGCTCAAAGCCTTAGCAATATTCTTTTTATCGAATGTACCGGCTGTATATTTGATTCAAGTTAGCGATATAGGATTACTGACTTTAAATTATAAGACCACCAATCCTCCTTTGTTACTGGAAGAGTAGCAAAAAACAAACTGATAAGAGGTAGTATTTTTATAGGATACGTGCACCACCCTGGTGCGCGTATTTTTTCTTTGTTTTGTTTTGGATAAATGAAACAACCCGATTTGATTAAAGATGAATTTGTATAAAGTGTTAGTTGCGTCCTCCATTTTTGGAGGACGTTCTTTTTTATACCATGCCTGTTCCCTTTATTTATTATCCAAATAAATTTCTTTAATTTCATTTAATCACCTAAAGGCTTGCATTGTGCTGCATTCGAATTTTTATTCTAATTTATAACTTCTAATTTATTCTATATAACTAAATTTAATTCGCTGTTAATCGAATTATTGTAATTTGAAAAAATAAATAGAACTCTGAAATATCTACAAATTCTAAACGCTTAATTCTTTAGCCACGAATTGCACGAATGATGCTTTGCATCTAACACGAATTTATTCGTGCAAATTCGTGCAATTATCTGCGAAGCTGCTGCACGGTAGTGGCTAACAATATTTATTTTTGTGCGCATGCCCAAAAGAACTTCTTAAATTTATGCTGAATAAATCAAATTTAAACCTTAGCTTTTCGAAGAGTGATTTGTGCTATAAAGTATTTTATATCATAATTAATCATAATTAATCTACGTCATCTGCGTTCCTTTTTTCTTCTCCTGTTATCTTTTTGATTTTGGAAGCAAATTGTTACAGGTGAACTGACTTCTAACTTCTAATTTCTGACTTCTAACTTCTGCCTTCTAATTTTAAAATCTGAAAATGATGCCTCATAATATGCATGACAGCGTGTTCCAGTAGACCTTCCATGTCACAGATGCCCCATCCGGTTTTAATGATAATATCGCCAAGTTCATAATCATTCAGGTGCCATTTGTTTTCCAGTGCTTCCAAAGTGTATCGATACATCTGATCCAGCAACTCGTTGACTTCTCCAACATGATTAATCGAAATGGTCGGAATAAAATAGTTTTCCCCAAATCGCTTTCTAATTTGATTGGCATATGAATACCCTGATCTGATCACATGGGTCATAATATTCCGAACTGATTGAAAGTCGCTTTCAGAATTAGGATTGATTTCGAGCAAAAAGTATTCATCATGCAAACGATCCATCAAAAATTTGATTTTTTCGATCTCCATAAGGTAGAGGTCAGCGAGGACGCCAACTGGCCCTTTTCTGTAATTTTTTAATTGCATCTTCTTAAATAATTTTTAAAATTAGCTAATGAGACTGAAAGAATCTTAGGTATTTAGAATTAGCCAAATGATAGAAGCCAATGAAGTTTTGAATCACTGCTGCCATTTTCCTCAAAATTATTCCTTTGCAATATTCTGGATGAGGCAATATTTGTTTCATCAGTAGAAGCTACAATATTTTTTATTTCGGCTTGGCCTTTTGTCCAGGTTATGATACCTCCCACTCCTTCTATCATATATCCATGTCCTCGAAATTCCTCATAAGTACCATACCCAATTTCAATGTTTCCACCCTCATCAGGTTCGCCGCAGAAGCATATATCTCCTACCATGCAATTATCTGTTTTAGAAACTAATGTCCAGAGTGTTGAATAAAGGTAGTTTTTAGTTTTGTCAGCTACATTCGGTAGGAAAGTCTCTTCTAATGCTTCTTTCAATTCGGGTGAGATAGTTCTGCTACTATTCCTCAATCCCAATTCTTCTTCCAAAGAATTGTTGGCCGCCATATATTTAATTAGTTGATCGTAATTTAAGGGTTTAATTAAAAGTCTTTCTGTTTCTAACATATTTAATTTTTGATTTCCCCAAACTTGTAAGAATAAAGGAGATTTATTACTAATTTTATTTGGCAATGGTAAAGCTAAAGTTCACTATTTGATCTTTTTAAATCTCATAATGCAGCCTTCGATGCATGGGTAATATATATCCATTGTATCCGACGCTATGAAAAGCACATGAAGATTAATACCCGGACAATTGATTGGGTTCAAGATAATATCAGAGTTTTTAATAGATTGGGTGGCTTCCGTCGGGACATCTGTGTCTGGATCAAAATTACATAAATTACCATTGGATCGCACTTTACCGGATTTTAGAAACTCTATATTCTTATTGCTATTCAAAGCAATAAAGTCACCACTTCCATCTCCTGTAAAATTGTATTTGGCAATCAGATTCCATCGTGTAATTACGTCATCTTCAATTACTGAATCAGTCTCTTTTCTGCATCCTAAATTAACGGATAAAATAAATATTATTAAAAGTAAATTTTTCATGATGATCGCGTTTTTCAATCCATAAATATAATAAGAATATTCATATAAAAACGCTCGAAAATAATAAAGCCACACAAGTGAACAAACTTCTGTGGCTTTTTTAATTGCTTAAATTTTAATTATCACACTTCCAACTTCCCTTCATTCATCGTCTCCTGTTGTTCTCCTGTTATAGCTCCGACGACCATTTTTGCCAATGAAACAAGTTTGTTCGATTTCGGATCCCAATAATTGACGTCCTGCGGCACTACATGGATGGCAACAATATTTGGATCGTCCGGTCCATCAAACCAAGCATCATCTGTTTTGACATACAGCTCTTTGATTTTATCTCGATCACTATGTAAATGTGCTTTCCAAAAACATTCAAAAACTTGAATGATCCCGGATCAGAATACATTAAATATGTATGTCCATCTTTTTCAATGTTTTTTGTATGCTCACTGCTCTTGCCTGATAAAAACCAGATCTTTCCTTCACTATCCACCTGCTTGGTGCTCATTACTACCGAATGAAATGGCTTTTTATCGATGTCTGTTGACATCATGCACATATCAATGGATTCAGCCATTTCTTTGATTTTCTCTCTGGCTTCCTCATTATACAAATTCTTAATACTCATTTTTTATATTTTATTTGATACAAACAATAAACCCATTTTATAAAATTTGAGTTTCAGAAAAAGTGAAATTCAATTGATTTTGATAGAAATGGCGGTTTACCACTAGTTAAATTTTAAATGATGAGGGTATAAATATGCTGAAGTATAAAGCTAATCTTTCGTATGAAAATCTTTTTGAAAATATTTATTTATTCAATTAAGAAAGTACAATTTGTGTTATTATAATGCCATTTGTCTTAAAAATTAAATTAAAATTTAGTGACATGAATGATGCTGCGCATTCAAAAATTCTACGAAATTTTAAATTTAATCGCCTGAAGGATTTTGACTATATCAATTAAGCTTTTTTAAATAGTCCACCCTAATTTATTAGAGAAATCACAAACATCAAACAATTAATAATTAGCTGTTATTCTTTCTCCAATTGGCATTAATGTTGACCTTATCGCATTGGTTAAAAAATTTAACATTTTGTTTGGATAATAATTTCTATATTGTAATTAATTATTAGGAAAAGGATTTTTATCCTATGCCTTAAATACTACCGAGACTTATAACAAAATATGACCTGTGACTTGAGCAATTACGCTGGAGTCTTAATCTTGAACTTTATTGACAATAGAGGAAAACTGATAAATTCAACAAGACAAGTAATATTAAAATAATTTTTAATTGGGCTGGGTGATACACCCGGCCCTTTAATTTGATACCATGAGGTTAATTATTGTACCACTTATATTAATTTATAATTTAAATCTTGCTTCTGGCCAGAATTTTATCGATCAAAAATATGATCGACAACGAATCATTATGGATTACTTCGCATCAGGTTGCACTAATCTTGATCCAAATGATACCGTTATTAAAGTCGGCACCATATTTGACTTTCGAAATGATACTTTAGAAATGCGAGTTGCTGACACTATTAACGTACCCAATCAGGAAGTAAAGTATTTTACATTAGGAAATGTTTCTCAAATATGTAATGAAGAAGGAGAACTTCTAGCATATTTTAATGGAGCAGAATTGTGGGATCGGTTTGGCAAAAAACAAATTTTGAATATTTTTTATGATGAAGAGTCAAAAGAATATGGGTCAGTCTTTGGCGATGCAAATAGTGTAATATTGCCCTTTCCAGGGATAGAGAAGCAGTATATCCTTATTAACGCCAACGATTTTAATTATGATCCAATATCCGGAGTAACAATGGCTGAGGATTTTAGTGCTGTAATTTTTAATGAAAAAAATAATGGAAGTCTCGACATTTTTGAAACAATTCCTAAAATACATAAAGATAAATATTGTTTCGATGGCGTTATTACTGCATGCAGGCATGCGAATGGGCGGGATTGGTGGTTGGTATGTCCGAGAAGGAGATCCAATGTATTTAGTTTTTTTTTACTTGATCCATCAGGTATCAAATTTCATCATTCACAAATAGTAAGTTCAAATATTTTATATTCCTCCTATGCTCCGACTTTCTCACCTGATGGAAGATGGTATACCCGAACAGAATCAAAAAATGCAGGGAATGGCAAAAGAATTGATTATGGTCAAATATTTGAATTCGATAGGTGTAGTGGAATTTTTACTGAACCATATGAATATACTTTTCCAGCAGAAGATACAACCAGTCTTGGGCAAATAATATTTGACAAAACAAGTCAATATTTTTATTTCTTAAGGGCCGGCACTATTTATCAAGGAAATATAAATAAACCTATGACAATTGAGAATCTTGAAAAAGTAGGAGCATTTAATTCTGAAATTAAAGATTTTAGTGGATTTAATTTAATTGGGCCTGGATTTCTAGCCCCTGATAATAAAATATATTCATTTGATGGAAGGTGGTCTTTCGGAACGAGTGTTATAAATTATCCATCAGAAGAAGGTCAAAACTGTGGCTTTGAGTATTCGACCTTGTGGAAGCCGGCATGTGGGTCCTTAGGATTAGGCAATATGCCGGATTTTAATCTTGGGCCAGTAGATGGAAGTTCCTGCGATACGCTCGGGCTCGACAATCCTTTATCAGTGGATTTGCCTAAAGAAAAAAGCGATTTTATAGTTTACCCCAATCCGACCAATGGTTTAATTTATGGTGAAGGTGAAATTATATACAAGAATCATTTTCTCAAAATATTTGACATAACTGGTAAAGAAATTTATGAAGGAAACAGTGAAGATTTAAAAAGAGGAATTGATCTTAGTGATCAACCAGGGGGTATTTATTTTATATATATCTATGAGTTAGGGATAAAGAAGATTGTAAAAATTTAGTGAAAAACTTTAATTTAATTATTATATATTTAGGAGCATAGTCACTCCTATCTGTTAACATTTCAATAACTATCCGTCGGCTGAAACCGGCGACATTTTATTGTCTGCGCAAATGCTAAAAAAATGCATTTTATTTTTTTACATATGTTTCAAATAATTAAGTTAATTTAAACATGAATTACATTAATGACACAGTGCATTTAAAAAGTATTTAATCTTGAAAAATCAAGCAATTAAATGTAATCATACAATTATTTTTTAAAAACCCTGTGCCTAAACCTTTTATATAATAATATTAACACTGATGCCAATAGTAATAATGCCCAAAACTGGGCAATAAATAAGATCAGTGTTTCAAGTAGCATCCAGCCTCCCATTAAAGTAGTTAGAAATTTTGAGCCAAAACCTGGTTTGTATTCTTCAATAATTTTTCGGCTGCCAATTATCTCATTTTTAACATCTTGTCTTTGATAAAGGACAAGGTTTATTGTACTGAAGTTAATTTGATCTTTTAATCTTAAGTTAGCTATACGTGCTGCATCTCGTTTTTCCTGCTTGCTCTCCAGATTATCTTCCGCGTTGGTTATATCATTCAGCCTTCCACTTTTATTGTCAATGGCCTTTCTCAGTCTGTCTTCATTGCTTATATTTCTTTCCTGAGTAAGATCATTTGTCATTAGGTTTAACGCTACATCGTCCGCTTTGATAATGCGGTAGTCGAGAAAATCGATGTTGCGGGCAATTTCCTTCAGTACCGTGTCTAATTTGTAGTTAGGTACCCTTAATTTCATGGTGTTATTCACAGTGTAAAAGGTACTTTCGCTTATTGAATCTACCTTTATTTGTGTAGATGTAGTATAGTTAATAGTGCTCGATAGATTTGTGTATTTCACGAATACACCTTGTCGTACTGGGATGTTTTCAATGTCGTAAGTTGACCTAATGGCGTCTTTTACTTTGAATTTTAAATCAGCGGTACGTATAAATTTTCGTGTGGAATCCTTATTGTTTTCGACTGCTGCCGTAGATGAAACAAATGTCTCAGGAGCTGCAGCATCCATTGCCATATTTTCGGAATGATTGCTTTCGTTTTTGCACCCTGTGTATAAAGCGGTGACAACAAAAAAGAAGAGGATCTTTTTTCAACATGATATTGAATGTTTTACTAGTGAAAGGATGTGAATATAAGGAAGTTAATCTAATAAGCCCTTCAAATACATGATTTGTGTGTATAACAAATTGCCCAAAATAAAGTCCAACAATGTATTATGGCATATTGACACTATCGTTCTTTCACAATTGTAACTACTTAATTTCATTTTTCTTGAAACACATAGGCACATAGGGTTTTCGTCAAAGATTAAAGATTGTTGCTATTTTTCATGTTTAGAAATAATTTTATGGGATAACTTAAAACCTAAAACTATGTGTTCTATGTTCTATGTGTTCAAATTTTAAATAAGCAAAATGCCTCTTCTGAATATCAAATTGTAAAAAAATTATCTGTAGGTGCAATTTGTTATACACACATTTAAGTCGGCTTAAATCATCTCCCTTATCAGCACTCTTTGCACTTTGTTGGTCTCGGGCTGATCCTGATCATATAAGCTCACATAGATAAGAAAACCAGACGCTATTAAAGAAATGATGCCAAATATAGCACCGATAACAAATGTTAATAAAGGATACACATTATTTTCAAATACCGCATGTGGATTGGATGTAAAGATGGCTATGAAAAAAAATGTGGAAATAAAAGCATTGATTACGCCAAAACTTAAAGTGATCCAATTCTTATTTAATGCATAAGGAAGAATAGTAATAACCACAAAAATCACATCTATCATCCTAAACTTTCCATCAATTAAGTTAACAGAGAGATTAGCTATGGCTAGAATAATAAAAAATGCAAAGCCTAGTTGCTTCGCCCTTGTGATCCTTAAAGTCACTTTATCCATAAATACATTTTGTTTATTATGAATAAAACGAGGTTATACTGCTTTTATTATTATTAATAAAAATTGATACAAGATACAATGGTGAATTATTCTTTTTGGTACCAGAGGTTTTGATTGGGATTTCTAAACATTGAGATTCTTGGTTTCATATGGATCAGTCTATAGTATTGAGTTATTACCGTAAAGATCTATCAGTGATTTGAGACATTGGATTGCCTTTTCCACTTTGAATATGATAACCACAGATTGCTAACTTTAACCAAAAAATTTAGAAGAGTTCACGAAGGAATTTTAATCGAAGATTAAAATTTGTGCATGTATGAAAATCTAAGCTTTAATTAAATTTTAAGATAGTAATTGTAATGACAGGTCGCGACCTGTCATTACAGTTACCATCTTAAAATTTCCGTGCAGATGGAACTCTACATATAATATTAGACTTTTTGATTACTGATTACTGATTACTGATTACTGATTACTGATTACTGATTACTGATTACTGATTACTGATTACTGATTAAAAAAAGGCAAAGAGAATAGCACTGCTCCACCAAGAAAGATGACCGTCAAAAGGTGTACATATCTATTATTGACTCTCAGAAATATAAACTGTTCAATAGTTCTGCCCAACCAGAATAGAGACATGCCAATCATAAATGCTTTACCCAATGGCGTATTTAATAAATCCTCAGTAAAGTAGAAACATAAAAAACCGACAAAAAAGGAAAGGTAAATCATCCTCAAGTTCAGGATCTGCATGATTGCCCGGTTAGAAAAGTGTAATTTTATCAACTCTTTTTTCCAGCGAAATATCTTCCAAAATAAAATGTGGAATAGCCCAAAAGCGATCGAGTAAATTCCGCAAATTATGATGATCGTTTTCATTCTACTATAAGTGCTCCATTAGTAATTTTCCTGTGGGAGTTAAGTCGTAACCTGGATCAAGGCTCACTGTTAGTCCAATGTTTTTGAGTTTACGGATACTTTGTGTAAGCCATTCTTTGGTCTTACCTGTCTTTAGTGACAACTGTGTTGCGCTTAATTTAGGATTATCCTTGATGGAAGTAAGTATGTCTTTAGTCCAGAATCCATTGCGGGCATATTTGTCCATCTGCAATAACTTTGCCTTGTAACTATCAATTTCAGACTGAGATAAACTAATTTTTTCTTTAATTTTTTTTGCTTGAGTTTCCTTAAGAAATCTTACATGAATCTTATATATTTTGCCAATTTCAGCAGAATATATGGATTTCATAAGGCTTTCGAGATTTATAAAACCAGCCTTTTGAGCATCTATCTCGTTGATATGTGGCTCATTGATGATGGCGATATCCGTTATTTCTACAATGCCAACATCAGTCTTTAATAAGCTGCCCCGCTTCAGTTGAGTACTTTTCCACTTTCTGAAAGCAAGTGTGACAGTACCGGCTTTAATCCCCTCTAAATGTTTTTGTTTGAAAAGCATAAAACTAATTCGTTTGACAGATAATACTATTTTGAATTCTAATAGACTGTCAAAGGTAACAATAATATTGCTTCCGGTTTTATGCCTTACAATTCGGCTAAAAAAAGTTTAATCGCTTCAGCAACCTGCATTGGTTGCTCTTCCTGCGGAAAATGTCCGGCAGTTTCAATTTCAACTGTCATGGAATTTGGAAAACCTTCCTTAAATTTTTCTAAGTATATGTTGCTTAAGACTGGATCTTTCATGCCCCAGACAAACAAGAATGGAAGGTGAGTAATTGCTGATCTTTGGTTCCACAATTGTTCAAACCATTCTTGGTCATTGAGCAGTGAATGAGCAAATGCCAATGTGCCATTCCGTTGTTTTCTATTCTCGAAAGGACGTGTGAATTGTGCTTTCATTTTTGTGGATAATTTACTGTCACCAAAACTTGACGGCAGAATGTATTTGGCGGAAAAGTTTAGATATTTATAAAGAAAGGGTAGGAGAGGGCTCTTTAAAATCCTTTTTAATTTTAAATACTTCGGATCCCCTTCACTGCTCCACAACCATGAGTTGAGCACAGTAATACGTTTAATTAATTGAGAATTACGGATGGCAAAATCCAACCCAATTGGTCCTCCAAAATCATGCAGAACTAAAGTTATATTTTTCAGCCCAAGCTCTAACACAAATTTTTCTAATGTCCAGCTATGATTTTGCGTCGAATAATCATAAAATTCAGGTTTATCTGAAAGCCCAAATCCTACATGATCAATAGCGATACATCGATAATTTTTACTTAAAGATTTAATGACATTTCTAAAATCGAAGCTCCATGAAGGGGTGCCGTGAATAAATAGAATTGTTTCTCCTTGACCCTCATCAATATAATGCATTTGATGGCCATTGACATTAAAATAGTTTGAATTAAAAGGATACTCTTTTTTGTCCAACCAGCAGTTCATATTCGTCTATCTTTTGTTGATGCAAAGGTCATTGCAAAAAAAGATATCAGGATTGGTTTATACCAACATCAAATCTTTACTTTATTAAATAGTTTACTAAAATTTGTTGCATCAATTCCCAAGTAAGATGCAAGATATTTATGTGGGACTGGATGAAGTAGGTGCGGGCTTCTTTTACAAAAAGTTAAAAATCTTTCTTCCATTGATTGTGAATGAAGTTCAATGTGTCGATTGATAAGTCCCGCCAAAACAGCTTCAGTCATCTTTCTAATTAATCTTTCAAAAGAATGAGATTTTTTAAGAAGAAGCTGCATATCTTCATAAGATAAATATTCCATCTCACTGTCTTCAAGACAGGTTAAATAATACTTGGAAGGTGTCTGTGATGAGAAAGATTCAGGTATTGCACAAAGGCCAGGGTGATAAGTAAATGCAATTACATGTTTTTTATCATCAGTCTCGAAATAGGACATTTGAACTCCTGATTTCACAAAATATAATTCTTTCTGAATCTGACCGGGAACGACGATTAAATCACCTTTTTTAAAGGTTTTAATTCTTAAAAGATCAGTAATTAATGAAACATCATTCTCGGATATATCATCAATCAAATTAAAAAAATCCTTCCAGGTCATACAGGTCTAATTGTTAATTATTATTTTTTAATTATTACTCGGTCTGAGGTCTGAGGTCTGAAATTAGAAATTAGAAGTTAGAAGTTAGAAGTCTGAAGTCTGAAATTAGAAATTAGAAGTTAGAAGGGGGCTCCAAAACTACGTATTACTTATCGCCCGATCTCCCATCACCCATTCTCACTCATCTTATATTCAATCCATTCATCATAGCTCATCTCAAACTTTATTTCCGATTCACTGCGGCTTACTTCTGTCCAACCATGCATTTTATAAAAGTTTTCAGCTCTTGTATTCGAACCAGTTGTTAACCAAAGCTTCTCCCTACTTTCTGAAAAATACCAATCCAACATGGCTTGGTGAAGTTGTCTCCCATATCCACGTCCTTCATATTCCGGAAGTAAAAAAAGTGCCCAAATACTATGCCCTATGAGGTCAGCAATTGCGAATCCAATAATTTTGCCATCAACAAAGGTGACCCACCCTTTACCCCGACTCAGTAGGTATTCCTCTACATCTGCGTCTTTTATCCTATTCGGGCTGGATAATTTATTTTCCTTGACAGAATTTCTTACGATCTGTAATTCAGGAATGTCAGATATTGTTGCAATTCGGATCAAATCAGCCTAATTTTTATTATTAAATTTTAAATTACACTCGCATAGATGGAAATAACTTTCTTTGGATTACACCAAGCTAATAAAAAATGAAATTAAGATGTTGTGGTTATGAAATTTAAAAACAAGATTGAATTTTATTAAATATTTTCAATTACAAATATACAATATTGATTTTATTTTAAACTAGTATTTTGATGATTTGATATGTACACAATTGGTTTGATTTTTTGCTTTAATTTGGATGAAATGATTGCAGTGTGTTTTAAGATACTTTACTAATTTTGCAACACAATTATTTTTTGGAAACTAAGCATAGTTCACAAGTACTAATAAACAATTGGATGATATGTCAATAACTACAGAAGCAGAAATGGCTGGTATGAAACAAATTAGTGAGGCAGTAGCTTCAACTCTTAAAGCTATGAGGGAATATTGTCAAGTTGGCATGTCCACAATTGAAGTGGATGAATTCGGCGGCAAAATGCTTCATGAGATGGGAGCTAAATCAGCTCCTAAACTAACTTATGGCTTTCCCGGATTTACATGTATTAGTGTTAACAATGAGGTGGCGCATGGCATTCCGACTGAGGATAAGATACTTCAGGAAGGAGATTTAATAAATATAGATGTATCTGCTGAAATGGGCGGATTCTGGTCAGATAATGGCGGTTCATTTGTCTTGGGAGAAGACTTTCATGGGCATTTAAAGTTGGTGGATGCATCGAAATCTATTTTGCGCAAAGCTATCTATAGCATTAAAGGTGGGATGCGAATCGCTGACCTTGGTGCGCTTATCGAATCTGAAGCCAAGAAATCAGGCTATAAGGTTATTAAAAACCTGACTGGTCACGGTATAGGAAGAAGTCTTCACGAAGAACCTCGTGAGATCGCAAATTACAGAGACGGATTTAACTTCCAGCGTTTTAAAAAGAATTCAGTAGTTGCCATTGAAACATTTATTTCCACAAATTCTACGATTGCCAATACACAAGAAGATGGGTGGACACTTATCGGTAATAAAGGTGGATATGTAGCTCAGCATGAACATACCATCGTTATCACTGACGGACAACCTATCATTCTTACTGCGTTGAATGGAATATGGAATTGATCTCAAGGAACAATTTTAAATTTATTACAGTTACATATTGAATAAGTCCAAGCATAATAGCTTTGACCATTTGATAACCTTTAATCAAAATTAAATATTATGGATATGATTTTGGATAAATATGATACCTTGATGGTAGCTGTTGATGATCTAACTGCCAAAGGATATACAGATACTTTCAAGGCCAGAAAACAAGTAGTAGAGGCATTATACGCCAAGCAGGAGTTTGATCCGGAAGACTTACGTATCGTTAAAACATACCGTTTCGATGGTATGACTAACCCATCGGACGATGTGGAATTGTTTGCAATAATGGCAAATGACGGAACCATGGGTACTCTGGTGCATTCGTACGGAGCAGAAGAGGATCAAAATGCAGACATGATCAAAAAAATTAAATTCGCATAATGGAGTTTATTGATTATTACAAAGTACTGGGTGTTGAAAAAACTGCTACAGCCAAAGAAATAAAGTCCGCTTACAGAAAGCTCGCTAGAAAATATCATCCTGATGTCAATTCCGGTGATAAAAGTTCAGATGCAAAATTTAAGGAGATCAATGAAGCCAACGAAGTCTTAAGCAATGAAGAAAATCGTAAAAAATACGATCAACATGGTAAGGATTGGAAGCACGCAGATGAGATAGAAAAAATGCGTCGTCAACAAGGAGGCCGTCAAGGTTCCCAAGGACAAGGTTTTGGGAGTCAATTTGGAGGTGGACAAAGTGATTTTGGCGGATTTGGAGGCGATGGTGAAGGCGCAGACTTTTCAGATTTTTTCCAAAATATGTTTGGTAGAGGTAATGGGGGACAAAGCAGAACTTCAGGAAAATTTAAGGGGCAGGATTACAATGCTGAATTGCAATTAAACTTGACTGATGTTTTTAAAACACACCAGCAGGTACTTACGGTAAATAATAGTAAAATACGGCTTACTATACCTGCTGGTGTGGAAGATGGGCAGACCATAAAAATAAACGGTAAAGGTGCGCCTGGAGTCAATGGTGGTCCACATGGTGATCTTTACATCCGTTTTTCTATAAATAACAATACCTCATTCAAACGAGATGCTTCCAATTTATACAGTAATATTGATCTCGATCTTTATACTGCCCTGTTAGGAGGGGAAGCCCAGATCAAGACTTTTGACGGCGAAGTGAAATTAAAAGTCAGTCCCGGAATTCAAACCGGAACAAAAGTTAAATTGAAAGGAAAAGGATTTCCCGTATATAAAAAAGATGGCGAATTTGGCGATTTGATTGTAACCTACAATATCAAAAATCCTGTAAATCTGACAGAAAGGGAAAAGGAATTATTTGAAGAACTTAAAAAACTTCGATCATGAAAGGCGACGGATTAATTTTGGTTAAAACCATTTGTATTCAATATGAAGTAGAATATTCATTTATTGAAGAACTTCAAAATTATGGCCTGATTGTAATCCATGATGAGGAAAATGACAAGTATCTGGAAGCGGAACGTTTGACTGATCTCGAAAAGATGATTCGACTTCATCAGGAACTCAACATTAATCTTGAGGGCATAGATGTTATTTTAAACTTGATGGAAAAGATCGATCATTTGAAGTATGAATTAAGTGCAGTAAAGAACAGACTCTTGCTATTGGAAGATTAAGACGAATTAATTTATATTACTACCTCAATAGAGTCTTTATTTTGGCAGTTTGATTTACATCTCAATAATATAACACTACTATTTTATTCTGCAAGGCTTCCTTTTTTTTATTTTACATTTCAAGCCAAAATGGTAAGATTCATAATTTATCAATAGATTTACTTTGCAAACAAATTTTCCAATGAAATATTTATTCCTGACAATTGTTATTCTTTTTAACTTAAGTGTCATCGGTCAAAATAAAGACTGGGCAAACCTTAGTAAATACTCCTCAGAAAATAAAACACTAATGCCGCTCTCAATGAAGGAAAAAAGAATCGTTTTCATGGGAAATTCTATCACGGAAGGATGGAAAAATACAGATCCCGGATTTTTTGAAGGTAGGCCGTATATAGATCGGGGCATTAGTGGACAGACTACGCCACAAATGCTTATCAGATTCAGACCTGATGTTATCGACCTCAAGCCGGCTATTGTAATCATTTTGGCAGGAATCAATGATATTGCCGAGAATACTGGACCAATGACCTTGGAAGAAACTGCCGGGAATATCTTTTCTATGGCGCAATTGGCGAAAGCAGCTAATATAAAAGTCATCATTTCTTCCGTTCTTCCTGCCAATACCTTCCCTTGGCGGCCAGAGATAAAACCAGCAGAAAAAGTGATAGAATTAAACATATTACTCAAGCAGTATTGCGAGGAGAATAGGATTACTTACCTTGACTATTATAGCCATATGGTAGATGACAAAAAAGGCTTGGATCCAAGATACGGAGATGACGGCGTACACCCCAATCTAGCCGGATATAAAGTGATGGAAGGCCTAGTTGAAAACGCTATAAAATCAGCACTAGAGAAAAATGGCAAATAAAACCTCTCAGCACATTCTCTCTACTTCAGCCAATCTTCTAGGGTTCTGCTTATTTATTATTACTTCTCTCCACTTGACAAATAGATCTGAAAATAGCCTCATCGATGAATTTACTTCCATCGTTGCTTTATCACTTACCATATCCTCTGCATTATCTTTTTTTTCAATCAGGACTGAGAATCATATCTTAGAAATTAAGTTAGAAAAAATTGCTGATTATTTCTTTATGGCTTCGCTACTTGGTATTTTTGTTATTATTGTATTTATAACATTTAAATTTTGGTTAAAGTAATATGGAAAGAGATGCAGATGTTCTGATGGCAAATGAAAAGGAGCAATTAACTAAATTGCAAAAAATAGTCCAAAAATCCATCGAGGATGAAAATTTGATTGTTGAAAATCTCTTGCACCCGCCTATAGAAACAATGACTGTTGGCCAAAAAGTATCTGATAAAGTAGCGAGATTTGGTGGCAGCTGGTCCTTTATAATTACCTTTATGGTAATACTTATTGTTTGGATTGCTTTCAATGCAACTCTTCCAAAGGCAGACCAATTCGATCCTTTCCCTTTTATACTAATGAATTTGATATTATCCTGTATTGCTGCACTCCAAGCGCCAATTATTATGATGAGTCAAAATAGGCAAGAAGAGAAAGATCGCAAACAAAATGTAAATGATTATATGATCAATATGAAAGCAGAAATGGAGATCAAAGCATTGCATCAGAAGATAGATCTGCTCCTCGAAGACGAGATCAGAGTTTTATTTGACAGTCAAGCCAAACAGCTTGAAATGCTGAAAAGGATTGAAGAAAAAATAAATAAAATCTAGATTATGAGGAAGATGTTTTTCCTATTGGCTTTTATCTTTTTTTATAATTTCTGCTATGCTGGACAATGGATCATCGGCCACGGTCAAACTTACAAAATGCCCAGTGAGATCGTTAATTTAATTCACGATGGCGATACGATATATATTGCTCCCGGCGTATATGAACAAGATGCTTGTAAATGGAAGAACAAGAATTTAGTTTTCTATGGTATGGGCACCGGCCAATGGAAAACTACTTTTAAATATACTGGCAATATACCAAACGGAAAAGGTATTTGGGTGTTTGAAAATCCGGGGCAAAATGATAATATATACATTGAAAATATTGATTTCGATGGAGCCCAAGTATCTGACAATGATGGAGGGAATGGCGCGGCTATCAGATTTCAGGCAAAAAACTTAGAAGTCCTTTTTTGTGGGTTCAAAAACTGTCAGAATGGAATACTGGAAGGCCATAATGCCGTAGCCGGAAGCAATGTAAAATTGCATTATTGCTACTTTTTTAATAATGGCTACCAGGAAGAAAACAACCCGAATCATTCAGGATACGAACACAACATATACATAAGTGCCAGTACTGATACATTGCACGTGGAAAATTGTCTATTTCATCACCCAAGAGGGCAGGCCAATTCTTTGAAAACACGAGCTTTAAATTCTTTTATTCTCTACAACATGTTTGATGAAGAAGATGGAAATGGAAGCTATGAGATTAACATAGCTCAAGGTGGCAACAATATAATCATGGGTAATGTCATCATCCAGGGAACATCCGGAGCCAATCACAGTATAATAGGCTTTGATGAAGCTATCAATCCGGTCAACGAATTGTACTTTGTGAATAATACAGTGATTAATAAATTTCCTGGAAACAATCGATATTTTAATATATCACCTTCATCTGGAATTACTGCCTTTAAAATTTATAATAATATTTTTGCCTCAATCCCAGCTGCCAACAATACGTTTATTTCAGGAAATATTCCGGCTGCTATGGATTCATCTCATAATTATTACGCGGAGAATTATCTTGAAACCGGCTTTGTCTCACCTGAAGTAAATGATTTTTCAATACCAAAGGAAGCAACAAACCTTATAGACCAAGGGACCGATGCGGGCTTTACTAATTCAGGATTTTCTTTGCTGCCTCAATTTAGTCATAATAATTACTATAACCTGCTGTTAGAAAGACCGCTTTATGGTAATGCAATCGATATTGGCGCATATGAATACAGCTTCGTCTCGAAAGGCAACAGGCAAAAGGAAATTGACATTAAGATATATCCAAATCCTTCAAGCGGATCATTCAATATTGAATATCCTGACATAAATAGTTACAAGATAAAAATTACAGACATTTCGGGAAATGAAGTCAATTATTCCAAGAATATTGCAGGGAAAAATGTTTCTAAAATTGAATTGAATAATCCAACAAATGGAATATTAATACTAACAATATATTCAGACAATCAATTGTTGTCTACAAAGATAATTGCACTATAAAAGGCTTATATGTCAGGAAACAAAAATGAAGATGAAATATCTAAACTTCATCCAAGAAATAAACACTTAGGATTATACGATTTTAAATCCTTAACCACTGTTTATCCTGAACTTTCAAGCTTTGTCAAACTCAATACTTTTGGCAATGAATCTATCAGTTTCTTCGATCCAAAGGCTGTAAAATCTTTAAACAGTGCATTGTTAAAACTTTATTACAGAATCGATAATTGGGATATTCCCGAAGGATACTTATGTCCTCCAATTCCCGGAAGGGCCGATTATATTCATAACCTTGCAGACCTTATTAATCATAATGAAATTTCGCAAATTACAACTCAAATAAAGATTCTCGACATTGGTGTTGGAGCGAATTGCATTTATCCAATTATTGGTAGTCACGAATATGGCTGGAAGTTTACTGGAGTTGAAATCGATGAAGTAGCTTACAATTCAGCACAAAATATAATTACAGCAAATCAAATTCTGAAGGATAATGTAGAGCTCAGATATCAAAATAATGCTGAGCTAATATTTTTTAATGTCATCAAGAAAGATGATTATTTTGAAGCAAGTATGTGCAATCCTCCCTTTCATAGTTCTGCAGAAGAAGCAATGAAGGGAAGTTTACGCAAGACCAAAGGAATTCAAAAGCACAAGAATATAAAAGAAATCAAACCAATATTAAATTTTGGCGGACAAGCACATGAACTATGGTGTGCCGGTGGAGAAGCAGCTTTTATTCACAACATGATCATTGAAAGTGTAGATTTTGCAAGACAAGTAAACTGGTTCACTACGCTGGTCTCCAAAGAAACAAACTTGCCCAAAATTTACAAATTATTAGAGAAAGTTAATGCAAAAAAGGTGCAAACTATTAACATGTCGCAGGGAAACAAAACCAGTCGGATAGTCGCATGGACATACAATTGAGGAGTATTATTTGCATTTTAGTGAACTAACATTTTTAGAACTGCGTTATAAAATAAAATTCAAAAGAGTTATTTCAGCTTATCCTTTCTATTTATAAATAAAAAATTAAAGATGAAAAAATTAATTGGTGTAATTGTTATGTCTCTTGTATTGAGCATGTCTTGGACAGCTTGTAGTAATGAATCAAAACAACATGCAGAAGATGCTAAAACAAATATGAATGAAGCTGGACAGGATATGAAAGAATCTGCAAACGCAGCAGCATCTGAGGCTAAAGCAAAAGCTGAAGCGGATTGGATAGCATTTAAATCTGAGACTGAACAGAAATTAAATGAAATTGAGGCGGATATAAACGAAAGAGAGGCAAAAAATTTCTAAAGAAGGAAAAGCAACCAAAGAACAATTGAGGGTTGAGCTTGAAAAGGATAAAAATAATTTGAAAGAAATGAAGGAAAAGTTAAATAAGAAAAATGATGAATTTCAAGAAGATATGAAAAACTTTAATGATGATGTATCTATTAAATCTGAGGAGTTTAAAAAGGAATTTAAATCTGACATGGACAGATTAGGCGATGCAATAAAAGATGTATTCAAAAAAAACGATAAGTAATTTTTAATTGTTACCTATTACCTATTACCCATTACTCATTATAAATTAAATACGACATGAACGAAGATAATAGTAAAGATAACAATGTAGATCAAGACAAAAACAATCAAGGCTATCCACTTTATCCACCAAGTGAAGATATCTATAGTCAAGCTGACGAATTGAGTGAAATCGATCCAAATGATATAACTAAGAAAAAGTCTAAAAATGTGGATGCTGATGCTCCAAGCGAAAAAAGCTTCTTTGATGATGTCTCCGGAGGTGACCTTGATATTCCCGGCTCAGAATTGGATGATGCTCAGGAGGAGATAGGCTCAGAAGATGAGGAAAACAACGGTTATAGCATGGCGCAGGATTAGATAATGAATATTTAAAAATGAATAATTAGAGCTGGCTTTTTAGATTTTAATTTAATGAAGGTCAAAATTATATCTTCTCTTTCATTTTTAGTAAGAGTATTTTGTTAAAATTATTTGATCTGAATACGGTCTTTTAACTTCAAGTTAATTAGGTGTAGGCAACTACGCCTTTTTTATTTTTCCCCCTTCATGAGATGAATATTTATTATTAATTTTACAGATGATATATACCATAAATATTCTTTTAATTCTTGTCATTTCATTATCAAATCTATCTATTATAAATGTCTTAGAAGACCCTTGTAGTAACAAGTATGAAAAAACTGAACTTCAAAGTGATTTCAAGTATTTTAGAAAAAAACTTGAAACAAGTCATCCAAACCTATACTTGTATACATCAAAAAAAGATTTTGATGCTTTACTTGACTCTATCTACGATAGTATAGGAAATAATACTCAAATTGAATTTTTCAATAAAATCTGCCGTCTGAATTCAAGTATAAAAGATGGGCATACTTATTTTCTTTTATCCAAGGAATATAGAAATTATGCAGATCGTGAAAAATTCTTTCTTCCATTGGATGTTTATATCAAGGGTAACAGGCTTTTTATTTTACATAACTATTCAGAAGATCAGAGCAATATGGCAGGAGCTGAGATCATTTCATTAAATGGTAAAAAGGCAGAAACGATCATCAAACAATTAATGGATCAGCAGATTAGAGATGGTTATAGCTTAAATTATCCTCGGTGGATCCTAAATAATTATTTCAGAAGTTATTATAGCTATTCTTTTGGAACGCCTGAAATATTCATGATGGAAATAAAATTAAATAATGAAATAATTACCAAACAGATTAAAGCGTTACCAAGAAAAACGATTGCTGAACATAGGATTCAGAGCTTGGGTTCTATTTCAATGAAAGATCAAGGCATCGTATTGGAATTAGATAAGCAAAATAATCAAGCAAAATTAACTGTCAAATCTTTTGACAATAATCTTCTAAAAAATACTTATAATCAGCAATTCAAAAGTTCTATAAAAGAAGCGTTTGATAAAATAATTGGAAGTAACATTCAGAATTTGACCATAGACTTGAAGGACAATCAAGGAGGTGATATTAGCAATGCTAGTTTTCTCTGTTCATATCTAATTGATCAACCATTCAAACTTGTACTGAAAGGACCTCAGTCGAAATGGACTAAGCCTCAGAAAGAAATGTATCATAATAAAATATTTGTACTCATCAATGGAGGTTCATTCTCTGCTACCGGAATGACAGCTTCAGCATTGAGAATGCATAAAAAAGGTGTTTTTATAGGGGAGGAAACCGGTGGCAACAAAGTAATTCTATCAGGTAATGCATGGGAATATAAACTTCCAAATACTAAAATTGAATGCTATATCTCCCATAGAACTTACCTCTTAAATGAGGGCCAAAATGATGGCCACGGAATAATCCCTGACCATTTAGTAGAGTATGATATAGAGAACATATTATTAAAAAGAGATTTGGAAAACATAGTAATCAGTAATTTATTAATTAAGCAGATATAACCGCAATTAATAAGTCTAGCGTAGGGTTCAAACAACTCATTTTGGAATTTATTTTAAGCATATTATAAATACAATTTGTCATAAAGACGTTTTGCCAATTTCGAATTTCCATTCAACATCTCAGTCTCAATCAGCTAACTTCATCTTATTATACTTATTCCGATATTCAATGGGTGTTAAACCTGTAATCTTTTTAAATGTATTCCTAAATGATTTGGTGTCCGTATATCCTACATCAAACATTACCTCAGTAATATTTTTACGGCTTGATTCAAAACTCCGTTTTGCCGCCTCTATTTTGATGCGATGAATATATTCTAGTACAGAATTATTGGTGGCGATTTTGAATCTTCGTTCAAAACTTCTTCTTCCAACCGAAACCAATTCGGCCAGTTCATCTACGCTGATCTTATCCTGATTATTTGTTTCAATATATTCCTGAGCTTTAAGTATCTCTGTATCATTATGATTTTTTTGCCCCTTAAACATGGCGAAAGTAGTCTGTGTATCGCGATCAATGTCAATCGCAAAATACTTTGAAGCCAATATAGCTATCTCTCTGCCTGAATATTTTTCTAAAAGGTGCAAAAGTAGGTTCCAATATGAGTTAGCACCACCACTGGAATACAATCTTTTTTCTTCAGTTATTATGCTTCCATCTACTAGTTCAACATTTGGAAACATTTCACGAAATTCATTCTGAAATCCCCAATGTGTCGAACACTTTCCACCATCCAAAAGCCCGGTAGAAGCTAACAGGAAAGCCCCAACACAAAGCGATGCAATATCAGCGCCATCTTCGTATTGTTGGATGATCCATTCTTTAGTTTCATAGTTGGCTTCCAGGGCATTTTGAATATTGCCGAATAAGGCAGGTATGACGACCAAATCCGTTTGCTTTACATCTTTTAAAAGGAAGTCAGTTTTGATAGAGAACATACCGTTATTAACCTGGACATTGTCCTTTAGTCCGACCAGTTGAACATTGAACAAAGCTGCTCTACCTCCGGCAAGCAGAAATTGATTAGCGGCAGAAAACAGATATTGAGGATCTGCTATAGCCTGCATGACAGCAAATTCCGGAACCAGGATAGAGATATTTATCATTAGACAAAGCTACTATTTTATTTTGTCGCAAAACACCCTTTTGTTGTCTTTTTTGCACAGTAGGGAATATTTCCTGGCATCGCATCTTTGTAATATCAAATGAAACAATTTTAAAAATTGAATTGTATTTTAAAATGCAAATTGTACATTTAATTAAAAATAATAAATAATGAAATTCAATATCAACATAAATGCATCACCACAAAAAGTCTGGCAGGTTTTATTTTGTGACCAGACTTACAGACAATGGACACGTCCTTTTTTTGAAGGTTCATATGCAAAAGGTTCATGGGAGGAAGGTTCGCATATACACTTTCTAGGACCTGATGGCTCAGGGATGTATGGAATCATTGAAAATAACACTCCAAATGAATACATGGCGATCAAACAAATTGGTGAATTAAAAGACTTCAAAGAATTACCTGTAGATAATAAAGCTGCTAAATGGTCAGGTAGCATGGAAACTTATAAATTGATACCAAATGACAATGGGACGGATCTGGAAATAGGGATGGGAGGTTCAGATAGTGAAGCAGCCATGGAAATGTCTCAAGCATTCTATCCCGGTATGGAAATCATCAAAAAACTATCAGAAAATCCTATTTTAATTACTATCCAAGTTTTTGTTCGCAGCCCGATAGAACATGTCTGGAAGCATTGGACATTGCCTGAGCATATAATACAATGGAATAATGCTTCTCCAGATTGGCATACGACAAGTGCAAAGAATGACCTAAAGGATGGTGGAAAATTTAATTATAGGATGGAAGCAAAAGATGGAAGTTTTGGGTTTGACTTTAGCGGAGTTTATTCTTATGTGGCTTATGAAAAAGCTATCAATTACACTATGGATGATGGAAGGACATGTGAAATTGACTTTCAATCCAATGGAGAAGGCATTTTAATCACTCAGAGATTTGAGGCTGAAGAAGAAAATACACTTGAATTACAAAAATTTGGTTGGCAGGCTATCATGGACAATTTTAAAAATTATTCAGAATCTAGTCAATAGATGAAGGCCTTTCTCAATAAATCTTCTTTCTGACAACTGAATATAGATTTTTTACCACAAAGGCTATTCACTTCATAATTATCCACATCTATAAGTTGATCGGCAATACAAAGATTTAGTGATGATTTGAGAGATTAAATTTTGAGCACAGTTTAAACCTTTCCCAGAATAATTGACTTTTCGATTACTGATTACTGATTACTGATTTCTAATTTCTAATTTCTAACTTTCTAACAACATGAACAATAATATTCATTCTTGCTGGTGGTTTGACGGCAATGCCAAAGAAGCTGCAGACTTTTATTGCAGCATTTTTCCTGAATCGAAAATCACAATAGATACTCCGATGGTCGTTAATTTCGAACTTTGGGGACAAAAATTCATGGGCCTGAATGGTGGTCCAATGTTTACAAAAAATCCATCTATATCTTATTTTGTAGTGTTTGACACAACAGAAGAAGTGGATATTGCATGGACCTCCTTGAGTGAAGGGGGTGAGGTATTAATGGCATTGGATACTTATCCCTGGAGTGAAAAATACGGCTGGCTGCAGGATAAATTTGGTGTCTCGTGGCAACTATCAGTCGGAGATCTGAAAGATACCGGTCAACGGATTGCTCCAAGTCTTATGTTCGTAAGAGATAAAGCAGGACGAGCAGAAGCAGCCATCCAATTATACACGGCTCTATTTGAAAATAGTTCAGTCAGCGGGGTCCAACATTATGGTGAAGGCGAGGGAGACAGGCCAGACCTGGTCAAACATGCGCAATTTATTATTGATGGTAAAACATTCATGGCAATGGACAGTTCGGGGCCTCATGACTTTGACTTTAATGAGGGAATCTCATTGGTGGTAGAATGTAAAACACAAGAGGAAATAGATAAATACTGGAATGCCCTGACAGAAAGAGGCGAAGAAAGCATGTGCGGGTGGTTAAAAGATGAGTTTGGAGTCTCATGGCAAATCATCCCTGCAGATCTTGGGAAATGGATGAGCGATCCGGAAAAAAGAGACCGGGTAATGCAGAAAGTCATGAGTTCAAAAAAATTCAATATTGAAGAATTAAAGAACTCATAGGTTTTATGTCTCAAATTAATTCATATCTCACCTTCGATGGCAATTGTCGGGAGGCAATGACTTTCTATCAGAAATGTTTCGGAGGTAAGTTGTTTTTTCAAACTGTTGGTGAATCTTCAATTGCCAAGGAAATGAGTGCAGAGATGAAGGACTCTATTCTTCATGGTTCATTAGTTAGAGGTGAATTGAAACTATTGGCTTCTGATATGACTCCTAATGTGGGTCTTACTCGTGGTAATACACTATCAATATTTTTGGAATGCCGTTCAGCAGAGGAGATCGAAGAATATTATGAAAAATTATCGAGCGGTGGAAAAAAGGAATTTCCTTTAGAAAAAACATTTTGGGGAGCACTATTTGGAGTAATAACTGATAAATTCGGTTTTCACTGGATGCTGAATTATGATGAGGAGGTGAAGAAGTGAGAAGGTGAGAAAGAGAAGGTGAAGAGGGTGAGAAGCGAACGGCGAACAGCGAACGGTAGAGCAGACTGAAGCTCACTGATTAGGCTAAAGGCGATTATTGTTGAATTGAAATTGATAAAATTGATAAGTAGGAAGGTGATTTTAAGATGCTTACAGCCTACAGTTTATATCCAAGAAAGTGAAGGGATGAGGAGGTGAAGAAAGCGAACGGCGAACAGCGAACAGAGAGTGGTAAATAGGGCATAACTTTAATTAACGGTATTTCTTCTGATTAATAATTGCCGATTACTGATTACTGACCACTGACCACTGATTACTATTTTTATAAATAATTAATTACATGAAAACAACTAAAATTTTATTCTGGACGACGACGATCATCATTTTTCTATTTGAAGGGGTAATGCCTGCTTTGACTTCACAAACAGAACTGGCAAAGGAAGGGATAAGACATCTTGGATATCCTGCATACTTCGGAATGGCACTTGTGGTATTTAAAGTAGTTGGAACGATAATTCTGATCTTACCTCAAGTATCAGCTAGAATTAAAGAATGGGCTTATGCCGGATTTGGATTCGACTTTATATTTGCGAGTATCAGTCATTTCGCTGTGGATGGCATGGATTTTCAGTCATTTTTTCCATTGATAATCTTTGGAATATTAATCGTTTCTTATGTTAATTATCACAAATTAAGGGGAGCAGGGGTATTTAAAAATTAATTATGAAAGATTCCAAAAAGGTAGAAAATATAGATGATTACATCTCAGATTTTTCAGTAGAAACCCAAAAATATCTCAATGAAATGCGGGAATTGATCAGAAAACTGGCACCTGACAGTGTGGAATCTATCAGTTATGCGATACCTACATTTTCATTAAATGGAAAGTATCTTGTGTACTTTGCAGGGTTTAAAAACCATATTGGCCTTTACCCAACTCCTGTTGGCATAGAAGCTTTCAAAGAAGAACTTTTGAACTATAAAAAAGGGAAGGGTTCTGTTCAATTTCCGTTGAACAAACCACTACCTATAGCACTGATCACTAAAATCGTGAAATATCAGATTGAGCAGAATGAAATTAAGACCAAAAAGTAATTTTCTTATTCAATTACTGAAGGAGATTATAGATTAAATAGTTTGAGGTTTGATGTTTGTCGTTTGAAACACCAAACACCAAACTTCAAACATCAAACATCAAACAATCTTAATTCGATACTAAATGGTAGAAATATTCAAAACCAATGTGAAGAAAAAGAAACGAAGTGAAAAGGTTGTTTCGCTACTTTCTATGAAATACCCCGATCTAAAGATCAATTTTGATCTGGAAGATTGTGATAAGATATTGCGCATTGAAGGTGAAAGTTTCTGTCCAAATAGAATTACAAAAAAGATGAACAAGTTGGGACACAAGTGTTTGGTTTTGGAATAGGATTAGGTGATGGGTAATGGGTAATTAAAGTCCAATATTTGAGGAAGAGTTTCATCCGTGCCCAAATTTTAATCGGAGATTAAAATCTCTTTGTGCTCTCTCTAAAAAATAAAGTGGAATATTGTTCAAATTCGTTGTTCCATTCATTATGAAAAGGAAAATCCAATATCTCAATTCAGTCTTAAATCTTTGGAGTACCGGACCATACTTAAATAGTGATAATTTTGAAGCATAGGACCTCTGTGATATAAAAATAGGTAATCGGTAGTCGGTAATGGGTAATCGTAGTCGGTAATCGGTAATTTGAAATTCCAATTTTATTGAAAATGTTCCATGTGTGCCGAATTGATCAAAAATAAAAATACTGATTATTCTGTGTTAAAGAACCTCTGTGGTATAAAATTTCGGTAATCGGCACGGGCAATCTTCCAAATATAATTACCTACTTTTACAAAAAAAACAATGGACGAAGCAACACTCCAGATGATCGCCGCACAACTCCGACATCCTCACGGCAAAGAAGGTATTGAAACTGCTGAAAGAATGAACATCGGCAATAAGAACATTAACCTATACACCATTGAAGCTTTAAACATCCAACCGGAAGAAAGCCTCCTGGAAATAGGTATGGGCAATGGTTTTTTTGTAAGAAATATTCTTGAAATTGATGATACTGTTTCCTACACCGGACTTGATTTTTCTGTAGATATGATCTCAGAATCGACAAGACTTAATGAAGAATTTATTGAAAATGGCAGAGCACAATTCCAATTGGGAGAAGCTTCGAATATTCCATTTCCAGACAATTCATTCGATAAGATATTTACAATAAATACGATTTATTTCTGGGAAGATCCCGAAAAGGTGCTATCTGAATTCAAAAGAGTAATTAAACCAACCGGAAGGATTTATATTTCCGTCAGGCCCAAATCAACAATGCAAAATTATCCATTCGTAAAATATGGCTTTAATATGTTTTCCAAAGAGGATCTAAAATTATTACTTGAAAATAATAATTTCATAGTTTTGGAAACAATTGAAAGAGAAGAACCTTTAATGGATAAATATGGTCAATTCTTGATTCCGGAAACTTTGATAATAATTGCAACATTATGAAATTTAACACCACAATGCCTTTAAAGTTAAAAACTTATTTTGACATTGAAATTCAGTCGTATTTTCTGGATTGCCGTAATGGTAATCTTCTTGAAGCTTGGTCACATCTGGAACGTGCTCACGTTATTGGTCAGGCATATCCATTTGAACATACTTTAGTTCATTGGAAAATGCTTAAATTTGGGTTCAGGATTAAAAATATTGAAGAAATAATTGGTCAAATACCGAGATTGATTGTCGGTGGAGTAAAATCATTTGTTGGCAAAATACCAGTCGGAAATACCGGAGGAGCGAATGTTCCGGCGCTTAAGCCGATGCCGATAGAAGAAGATATAATGAGGATGTTTGAGAAATAGTTAACTAGTTAATAGTTAACCAGTGGATAGTTAACCAGTACATCAGTAGATAGTTAAGCGGTGAAACTAAGATACTGTTCATGCTGTCATACTCTAATACTCTCACACTCTAATACTCTAATACTCTAATACTCTAATACTCTAATACTTTTGGGTAATTTCAAAGTCCAACATTTGAGAAAGAGCTTCATCTGTGCAAAAATTTTAATCGAAGATTAAAATCCCTTCGTGAGCTCCTTAAAATAATAGTGTAAATATTAACTTTTTGTGGTCATCTAATTCAATACGCATTCCTCAATCCCAACTCTCAAATAAGTCTTTAATCTGTGCCGTATTGATTAAATATAGATACTAATTATTTTAAGCCAAATTGCCTATGTGATAAAAAATTCGGCAATGGGCAATGGGTAATGTTAATAAGGTTTTTAATTGTTGACATTTTACTTGTAGAGACTTGCTTTTATCAAAGTTGTATAGCCTTCATATTTGAAATAGTTAACAAATCATTCCATTTTCGACAAACTTTTAAAGATATTTAATTTATATTTACCCTTTAATTTATTACTCTCCCCAGATTTTCCATTCTTAATGCTGTTTTGATGAAATTACTGTACTTTATATTCTGTCTATTCATTTCAATTACATTCAATTCCGCCCAAAAATCAGTCTACATACCTCTCTACCTTCAAAATCCAAATGATGTCAATGGAGCTCAATATTCAGTGGATAAAACAGCAGAAAGTGAAAACTTTATATTAATATGGGGAAATACTGTCGGTACAGATCCTACCAACTATCCTGATACTGATATTCGCTTCAACCCCCAGCAGATTCTTTCCAACATGGAGGATATTTATATAGACTTCAAAGCATTGGACTTTCTGGATGATTCACCCGGTACAAACCTTAGTCTATACAAGATTCCAATCATCATTTATGCAACCTGGGGAGATAATGGCCAACAAGGTTTTGCAAATGGAGGAGATGCTGATGGCATCATCGGTGCTTTTTGGGCGCATCCAAATGCACTAAGAACAGGTGAAGTGGCAGCACACGAATTCGCACATAGCATGCAGGCTCAGACCATTATCGATTACAGAAAGAAAAATGGACTAGGTCCTGTTTGGTTGAATTCTGGCATTTTCTGGGAGAGCCATGGCAACTTTATGCGCAATCTCTTGTACCCAAAAGATGTCACCGCCTGGGGTATGGACGTTTATCACACGGAAACACTCGGTGATTGGAAAAACACCTATGAAAATTATGAATACCTCTTTGCCATCATGGAGGATGAAGGCATCAGCATGATCGGCGACTTGTGGAGAAAATCTCTGAGTAATGAATATCCGCTTCAAGCTTACAAAAGGATAGCCGGATATGACCAAACCACCTTTAATGATAAAATGTATAAATACGCCAGAAGGATGGCCACTCATGATTTTCCCACGAACAATATCGGAGGCTTCCTGAGACAATACAGAAAAGATGACCTCAGAAATTATCTACCATCCACCCAGGCAGCATATACAATCCTTAAGCAAATAGAAGGTTCAGAAACAAGATTTGAAGTCCCTGTTCATATCGCTCCGGAAGAATATGCTTATAGTCTAATTCCACTTCACATTACTGATGATAGTTGTTCAGTGATTGTTAAATTCAAAGGACAAACTGCAATCAATGACCATGCAGGTTGGAGATATGGGTTCGTCACTGCACATCCGGACGGCACTATCAGTAGATATAGCGACATCTACAGCGATATTGTAAAAGAAATATTTTTTGATTTGGAAGGAGATGAAGATCAATTGTTTTTAGTCGTCATGGGCGCTCCAAAAGACAATATCCAAACTAATAAAAACAATGATACCTGGAAAGGATATCCTAAACATTTTAGATATCCATATGAATTGAACATCATAGGGGCGGTCCCGGAGGGGTTCCAGGAAGCCGCAAAGTTCAGAGCTCAACTCAAGCAAAATGGCGCCTTGCATGCCAATGGTGGTGGCTGGGTAGCTAATGGCTCGAATGTCGCATCTACTGTATATGTCGGGCCTCATGCCATGGTGTTGGGCAATTCAAATATCAGCGGAAATGTCCGTTTAGAAAACACTGCTTTAGTACGTAATGTCCAGATGAGCGGCGATGTGCTCGTGAAGGACAATGCATTTATAGACAGGGGTATTTACACTGAAAATGCAATCATTAAAGATCAGGCATTCTCTGAGGACAATGTCATTTCAGGGAATGCTGTCATGGATATGCGCGCTAAAGTTTCCTTTTACCAGCTATCTGGCGATATTGAGGTCGGTGGTGATGTGGTGGTCTATAATGATGAAGGTGACTGTGACAATGGTGTTTATTACAGAATGACTAATTATTATGAGAATAATTTACTGGAATGCGATAACAGAACTGCTGATCATCCGCAGAATAAAGATGTCAATGGTTCATATTCGCAATTCACTCAAGAAGATATGGCGATGAAGTGTAATTGTGAGAATCTTCCTGATTGCCTGCCAGTAAGTAAAACTAATGAAGTATTGGTATCAGCATCAACATTAATTTCATTTCCAAATCCATTTAACTCAACCATAAATTTTAAGTCGCTGACTAACATTGAAAAAATTGAATCCATAATAATCTATAATACTCTTGGACAGGAGGTTTATAAGGAAAATTTTAACGCAACTTCATCCATTACAATCGATTTAACCCAAATTTCAGAAGGATTATATTATTCGAAAATTAGTTATACTGATAAAAAAATTCACATAGTGAAAATCACGAAAATTTAAATCATCAATTATAATTTTTTAGAAAAATTATATGTAAAAGCTTAGTGCTCATAGCTGTAAAAAAGATGTGAAAATATTTAATAATAATTTCATCTTAAAAGTCCAACTCAAAGTTTTATTTGTCTAATATTGGCCCCCGATTCTATTAGAACTGATAGTGATCATGAACAATAATTTATACTTTACAACCATATTCGCACTAACAGCTATGTTGCTACAAACTAAGGTTCTTTCCGCTCAGGAAACCATCTACGGCACCAACAACTACATCGAGTATCAGGTGGGTAATCTCCCGATAGTACTCTCTGTACCTCATGGCGGCAGGTTGGCTCCATCGACCATACCCGATCGTACATGCAACAATGCGGAGACGGTAACTGATATAAATACCATAGAACTAGCTAAAAGCATCAGCAATGCGCTGTATGAATTGACAGGCTGTTACCCATCTATTGTAATATGCAATCTAAGAAGATCTAAAATTGACTGCAACAGGAATATTGAAGATGGTGCCTGTGGCAACGAAGAGGCTATCACCGCATGGAAAGAGTTTAATAGTTTTATTGAACAAGCACAAACAAAGGCTCAAGAGAATTTTAAAGGCAATATTTTTTTTGTTGATCTGCATGGTCACGCCCATGCTATTCCACGAATAGAACTGGGTTATTTGTTGTACGGATCAGAGTTGAGGCTTCCTGATGACACATTAAATAAGACAAAATATATTAATTACAGTAGTATTAAGGATCTTGCTAAAAAGAATCAAAACAATCTGAGCCATGCTGAACTATTACGTGGTGAACTTTCTTTAGGCACCCTGTTAGGAGAGATGGATTACCCAACTGTTCCAAGTCAGCAAATTCCATATCCGGAGATAGGTGAAGGGTATTTCAATGGTGGATATAATGTCGCCAATCACACCAGTTATCTATCTGGCAATAAAGTAAATGGAGTCCAGATGGAATGTTATTATGCAGGCATTAGGGATACGGAGGCTAACAGGAATAAGTTCGGCGTGGCATTTGCGGAGATTCTTATTGAATATTTAAGCATTCACAGAAACGTAGATGTCTCCAACTGCAATACTTTAAGTAAAAAAGAAATAGCGCAAGAACCAATAAATATTTATCCTAATCCCGTAAAACGAGCAGAAAGAAATTTATTTATTTCAGGCATTGAAAACTTGCAAAGTAGTTATTTCCTTTATACAGTAGCAGGAAAGATAATTGAGTTTGGTGAAATTGATAATAATTTAATTCATTTCAAAAATGAATTAAATGAACATTTGTATACTCTATCGATTCAGAATCCAAATGCTTCAACTTCATTTAAATTAATCGTGGAATAATATATCTTTGGCGTTCATTGCATCATCAAATCGACATTATGAACTTTTATCGAACGCTCACTTATTTTATCCTTCTTAGTATTTTAATCTCAGGGCCAAAATATTTGGAGGCTCAGAAAAGATTTTCAATTTCGCTTTTGGGCAATCTCGAAGCTAGTTTCATGAATATCGGACACTCCAATGCCGAAGTATACAATTCTGGGATTTATGAAAAGGGTGGAATCGGTCTTGGATATGCATTCGGCATACAACCTCAATTGCTAATCTCAAAACGGGTTTTTGTGCGAAGTGGATTAAATTTGGAACATTCAACATACAAATCTCTCATGAAAGGGCTGAGATTTATTGATGGCAATGATTCAAAAATAGTACTTAAAAATACATCTTATACAATAGGAATACCGTTAGAATTAGGTAGAAATTCATCTATCAAAAATGATAAATTGTCCTTGAATTATGGTATTGGATTTATTTATAATTATTTCATTTCCAAAAAAGCCAGTGGAAAAATCAAGGGCTCAAGTGGAGAAAACTCTAATCTTAAACAAACAAAAAACATTGCCGATTTATCAATTTTTTCAGCCTACATTTTTTATGGTTTTTTAAAAAACGTAAGTAATAAATTTGATCTTGGAATAGAATCATATTTAAAGTATACCCCAAATAAATTCACCACAGCTATATATGAATCAACTGCAAAAACGTTATTTGAGTCGGGCATCAATTTTCGATTAAAGTTAAAATGATATTGAATGAAAATATGTGTTGCACAAACAAGGCCTGTCAAAGGAGATATTCACCATAATCTCGATGTCCATTATAAGTTGATCCAACTTGCCTTGGCGCATGATACGGAAGTTATTGTCTTCCCCGAACTTTCATTGACAGGTTACGAACCTGAACTTGCAGCTTCACTTGCTGTCGATGAAAATGCAGATATATTTGACCATCTGCAGGAATTGAGTGACAAATTTGGGATAACTATTGGTGTTGGCATGCCGAAAAAATTAAATGTAGGTGTATCTATCAGTACCATAATCTTTCAGCCGCAGCATATAAGACAAGTCTATTCAAAGAAATACCTTCATAAAAGCGAAACGCAGCATTTTACGACAAATGAAAGCTTCAATGGACTCATCGGGCCGCTGAAAGACATCGCCTTAGGGATTTGTTATGAAATGTCTATTCCGGAGCATTTTGAAGATATAGCTGCGACCACCGCTTCTTTTTACATAAATAGCTCCGTCAAGGATCATGAGTCACTTGGAAGGTCTTATGGCAAAATGGCTGATGCAGCTAGGGGTTTAAAGTTAACAACGTTATTGGCTAATTGTGTTGGCACAACCGGAGGATACGACTGCCCGGGTGGTTCTGCAATTTGGGATAACAATGGTGAATTATTGCATCATTTGGATAGTGAGCATGAAGGAATATTGATTTATGACACTGTGTCTAAAGAGATATTTGAGAAATATCTGGAGAGTTGAGCATGATCTACGAAGTTTAAGGTACTTTACGGAAGACAGCATTTAGAATCTCCAAAATAAATTAGAATTTAATATTGCACTATTCTCTTATTGCAATATAATATATTTTTTATAAACTTTCATAGGCTTCTTTTCTTTTAATAATTTTGAAATACTTATATTTACTAATTGATCACAATATAGATTTACAAAATGATCAGCAGCATACCTTTTTCTCCGGCGCTTACTAATGAAGGTTCTCTTAAGACACTTGTAGAGAACAGAACTATCTACAATCTTGAAAATTGTGAACTTAACATATTTGAAACATATGAGCGATGTGAACGGATCCCTCTGCAATTCAATGACCTCATCGTAACAAGCATGCTCAAGGGAAAAAAAGTTATGCATCTGCTGGACAAAGATGAGTTCGATTATTTGCCAGGGGAATCTGTAATTATTCCTTCAAACATGTCGATGGAGATCGACTTTCCTGAAGCGTCATTTGAAAATCCTACCCAATGCCTGGCACTTGCTATTGATAATAAAAAAATCTCTGATACGCTGAACTTCCTGAATGATAAATATCCTAAAGAGGGTAAGAATAATTTCTGGCAGTTGGATGATAATAATTTCTTTTTCAAGAATAATGAAGAAATGGCTAATATTATCAATAAAATAATCAATATCTGCCAAAGCGATTCTATTTTTAAAGATACTTTGGCTGATCTTTCACTTCAGGAATTATTAGTAAAAATAGTTCAGTCTCAGACATTTAAAGGAGCTACAGACGGGATTAATAAGAAATTAAATCCATATTTAAATGACTCAATTTTGTTGATTCGAAATAATATTTCTAATAAAATTGACTTGAAGTCTATTGCAAAGCAAATAGGCCTTAGTCCTTCCTCCCTATATCGATTATTTAAAAATGAGATGGGTATTAGCCCTGTTGAGTTTATTATCCTCGAAAAAATAAAACTCGCAAAACAGTACCTCAATGACAAAAATGTTTATATCAAAAACGTGTCTTACGAAGCTGGATTTGAAGACAGCAATTACTTTATCCGAGTCTTTAAGCATTATGAGGGGATTACGCCAAAGCAATATCAACAACTTTTGCATAAGTCGTAAGAAGTCAGAAGTCAGAAGTCAGTTCACCTGTATTACTTTGCTTCCAAAATCAATAAGATAACTTAAATAGAGTTGAAGGCAGATGCCGTTGATATTTATGATATAAAAAGTCGTTGAGTCCAATATCCCCTTCTGCAAGAGGGGGCCAAGGGGGAGTTATCGATATGTATAATTTTTATTATTTGCATATTGTTGATTAACAATATTTTGCAATGAGTTATATAAGAGAAGTCAGATGTCAGAAGTCAGAAATAAATTGGTGGCCGAACTTTATCCTAGCATCTAAAATATGTTAATTGGAAAAATATTTCTGTGTAATCTGAGTAATCCATTAAATCCCAGCCTTTTATGGTAGGCATGCGTAATCCAAAAAATAATTATAAAGTATGTACTATGCTTAGGGCCACTACTTCGTAAAAATAAAAAGACCGACAAAGCCTTTTTCTTTGCCGGTCAAAAAATTGATTCACACTTACTTAATCAATCAATTTTAAAGAACCCAACTTCAGAAATAAAAAAGTTGAGCATATATTTTGTTTATTGGCATTCTGCCTACAATATTATTCAAAATTAAGGACCAATAGAGGACCTCATTATACATAGAAAAGGTGCGTGAGCCGGCTAAGGCATGATAAAAATTTGAACAGACATATTTTGCGTGTATGGCGCAGACAACCTGGCACAATCTATTAGCATTCCTTGTCCAAACTCCCGCTCCCAGCCCATAAAATAGATTTTAGCTATAGCTATCTCCTCTTCTGTGGATTTAAAGGTAGTCGCACAGACAACCGGGCCAAATTTTTTTCTGAAAGACCCACATCCTTACATGTACCTTCAATAGTTTTATCTTTCGTGAAAATATTCATTGTTGACATGAGGGACAAACATGCTAACAATGAAATTTTGAACTATTCTTTAAAACCGGTTTGTTAGTTTAAATCTCTATTTCAACATAACACTGCAAACATAATCAATTGTCATAGCCATTAAATAGCACTAATCATTCAAAACATAGCATTTCAAATGGGATTTGTCGGGTAAAGTCATTATCATGAAGAAATGATCAATGAGGTTTAAAGAAATTCTTAGTAATGAGGTCATGCATTCTTAATATTACTTTATCTAATTTTCATTAAACGAATAAATTAGATAACTTTGGCTGGCGTGAAGCAAATATAAAATAACGAATGGATACATCGATAGTAATAATAATCATAGGTCTTTTCATCTTCTGGGGCCATTACTTAGCAGGCCTGTTTGAAAGAAAAGGAATACCCGATGTATTAGGGCTGATGCTGATAGGCATGTTGATCGGACCAATATTCCATTTAATCCATCCTGCATCATTTGGCAAGTTTGGTTCACTTTTTAGTAATCTCGTTTTGATATTTATCCTATTTGAAAGTGGAACTGACTTAAAGATAGATGAGGTAAAAGCTTCATTCAGAGATTCTGCCGCGATCACCACTTTTGGATTCCTTACTACATGGGTGGCTACAGTTCTATTGTGTACCTTTTTTCTAGATCTGCCATTACTCCCTTCCTTATTTATAGGGGCTACTTTAGGTGGCACTTCTTCTGCTGTTGTAGTAGGTCTTGTTAAAAAAATAGGCGTGCAACCCAGGACCAGCACAACACTCATCATCGAATCGGCAGAGTCAGACATTTTTACACTTGCTATACCCCTGAGTATTCTTACACTTATGATTACGGGTGAATTAGCGGCCTATTCTGTAGTATCGCAATTTATTTCATCAATCATTATTTCACTAATCATGGGCATCGGGGGGGCGTTTCTTTGGTCTTTTATCATCAATAAGATCCCTGCGCTTAAAAAAACAAAGTTTTCGACTCCGGCCTTCTTGTTAGTAATTTATGGGATAACAGAATATTTGCATTTTAGCGGTCCTTTAACAGCATTATCTTTTGGAATTGCTATAGGTAATCTGGAATACTTTGAACCAAAATTGCTTGAGAAGTATGTGCCTAATCAAAGGATAATATTGCCAAAGGCGGAGAGAAGTTTCTTTGGACAGCTTGTATTTCTTCTAAGAACGTTCTTTTTTGTTTTCATCGGCATAAGTATTAAAATAGATCGTTTGGACTGGCTTATTTGGGGAGCAGCTATCACTGCAGTACTCTTCCTAGTGAGGATAGTACTCGTCAAATTTGTCATTAGGAAAAATACACCGTTATTGGATAAGGCGGTGATGTCCATGATGATACCAAAAGGTTTGGGAGCTGCGGTCATCGCTACGCTTCCATTGCAACAAGGAAACCCTTACGGTGAGATCATTCAGGCTATATGTTTCTCTGTGATCTTGTTTAGTACTTTATACTGTGTGGTATTATTCTTCCTGGTCAATCAGAAGCTTACCTTGCCCATATATGGATTGATATATGGAAAAGATAGACCAATAGATAAAGAAGTTAATTAGGCTCGTAAAGTATGTTTTAATCATTTGATTAAAACATTTGGTTAATCTCAAAATTTTATTTTATCTTTGTATCATGGATAAGATTTTGATTGAAAAAACTCGGCAATCACAAGAGGGAAAAGACAATAACACGGAAGCTCGAATCAAGGAAGCCGCAAGAATCGTATTTCTCAATAAGGGTTTTGCAGCTACCCGCACAAGAGACATTGCTGAAGAAGCTGGTATAAACCTAGCCTTACTTAACTATTATTTCAGGAGCAAGCAGAAATTGTTTAACCTCATCATGCTGGATGCTCTTAAGATCTTTTTAAGTTCCATCTATGACGTGATTAATGATACTCAATTGACTTTCGAAGAAAAATTGGTATCGATCTCCTCCAGTTATATTGACACCTTGTTGGTTAATCCTGAGATTCCATTATTTATATTAAGTGAATTGCGCAACGACCCTGCACACCTCATCGAAAATGTTGGAATTAGGGATTTGGTATTGCAATCAGATCTTATTAAACAATTATTAGAAAAGGTTCAATCTGGTGAATTTAAGCCAGTTAATCCGTTGAATTTCATAATGAATATTATTGGAATGACCGTATTTCCATTTTTAGCCAGCCCTATCTTAAAAATATTGGGGAATATGGACCAAAAAGAATTTAATACGTTGATCGAATCTAGAAAAGAACAAATACCTAAGTGGGTACTAGCAACATTAAAAGCATAAAAAATTTTGCATGAAATTTAATCAAATGTTTAAATCAAAATAGTAATAATTATGATTAATGATATAAAGATCTGGACATTACTGTTAGTGATCATCTTTGTTCCAATGCTAAAAGCACAAGACAGTATAACTCTGGAAAATTGTTATGTCCTTTCCAGACAAAATTATCCACTTTTAAAGCAACAGAGAATACTTGAAACAATCAAGGACTACACCATAGAAAATTTATCCAAGGGATATCTACCAAACTTATCTATTAATGGTCAGGCTAGTTATCAGTCAGATGTGACAGAATTACCTTTTAAGCTGCCAAATCTATCTGTT
Source organism: Candidatus Brachybacter algidus (assembly GCA_016711705.1). GTDB lineage: Bacteria > Bacteroidota > Bacteroidia > Chitinophagales > Saprospiraceae > Parvibacillus > Parvibacillus algidus. The sequence goes on from JADJSK010000002.1 coordinate 543,008, forward strand.
CCAGCCCTTAATAAAGATCAATACAAGTTATATCTGGAGGCTTATCAGCCAATTTTGGATGGTAAAATGGTCAAAAGACAGCAGAATTTAGTAAATGCTGCTACTCAAGTCGAAATTGAAAAAGTTGAGGTTGAATTGTACAAATTAAAAGAGCGCATTGATCAAATATTTTTTGGCATCTTGCTTATGGATGCCCAAAAAGTTCAAACCCAAAATCTGATCAAGGAGGTACAGAATACACTTAAAAAGACAAATGCAGCAATCACAAATGGAACGGCTTTGCCAAGCAGTGCCTCCCTCATTAATGCAGAAATTCTTAAAATAAACCAGAGAGAAATAGAGCTAAATGCAAACAGAAGGGCATTTATAAATGTGCTCAGTATGCTCACCAAGACTGCCCTTAGTGAAGCAAGCATTTTTGTAAAACCTGAATATATTACATCAAATGAAGTATCCGGTCGACCAGAATTAAGGCTATATCAGGCACAAAAGTCATCCTTCGTAGCTCAGGACCAATTAATCTCTGCTAAAAACAGTTTAAAATTAGGTTTATTTGGCCAAGCCGGATATGGAAGTCCTGCTTTCAATTTCTTTAACAACCAATTTGATTTTTACTATATCGGCGGGTTAAAATTAACTATGAACCTTTCGAACCTTTACACTGCCAAGGCTGAACGTGCTATACTTATAACTAATCAGAATTCTATTGATATCCAACAAGAAAGTTTTGAACTTAATAATAGTTTAATCCTGACACAACAGGAAGTCGAGATCAATAAATTCAAAGAACTAATATTGACAGATAAAGAAATAATTGACTTAAGGTTGAAAGTGATATCTGTAGCTGAAAGTCAACTAAACAACGGAACACTTTCAACAACTGATTATATCACCAATCTAAATGCACTTGATCAAGCCGAGCAGAATCAGGCTTTACACATTCTTCAATTACTTCAGGCACAAATCAATCAACAAACCACAAAAGGAAAATAAACACCATGTCTAAGTTCAAAAATATATTCGCGGCCTTCGCATTATTATTAATGTTATCCTCTTGCAAAAAAGAGAAAGCCTTTGACGCTTCAGGATCTTTCGAAGCTGTTGAAATAATAATTTCGGCCGAGGCAAGCGGTGTCATCAAACAACTGAATATTCAGGAAGGCCAGATAATCAATGCCGGAGATACAATTGGTTATATTGATAGTGTGCAAATATTCCTGAAGAAAAAACAACTACTTGCTCAATTAAAGGCAACGGGCAAAAGAATGCCGAACATAACTAATCAGACTGCATTCTATAATGCCCAGGAATCTGTATCAAAAAGTCGACTTCAAAATCTGGGAAAAGAAAAGAAGCGAATTGAAAACTTACTTAAAGCAGAAGCGGCTACTCCAAAACAATTAGATGACATCAATGCACAAATCGATGAAATACAAAAGCAACTTCTGGTAATCAATGATCAAAAAAAGGCACAAATATCTGCATTACAAACTCAAACATCAGCGCTGGGAGGAGAAATGCTGCCTGTATATGTTCAAATCGAACAACTTGCGGATCAGTTAAATAAATGTGTAATTATAAATCCTGTCAATGGAACCGTCATGACTAAATATACCGAAAAGGAGGAGATGACAGCTATTGGCAAACCATTGTATAAAATAGCTGACTTAAGCAATATGTCTTTGAGAGCCTATATCTCGGGAGATCAATTACCCATTTTAAAATTGAATCAGAATGTAAAAGTTCTGACAGATGATGGCAAGGGAGGTTATCAGACTTCAGCAGGAACGGTTACTTGGATCAACGATAAAGCTGAATTTACACCCAAAACCATACAAACTAAAAATGAACGAGCAAACCTAGTATATGCTATTAAGATAAGTGTCAAAAATGATGGAAGATATAAGATAGGAATGTATGGGGAAGTGGTTTTTTAACTGGCTATTAGCTTTTGGCTATTAGCTCGAATCGTTACAATGAAAATAATTTATTCTAAGTGTTTAAATATAATGACGATGAATAGAAAAAGTAATCTCGTTTCCACAACAGAGCTATCGGCTATCAGCTATTGGCTATTGGCTATTGGCTCGAATCGTTACAATGAAAATAATTTATTCTAATTGTTTAAATATAATGAAGATGAATAGAAAAAGTAATCTCGTTTCCACAACAGAGCTATCAGCTATTGGCTATTAGCTATTGGCCTCATGCTTTACAAAGCATATAATGTACACTTATAGTTAAACATAAATAAAATAACTTATCTGGTTTCCACTGCAAAGCTATCAGCCATCAGCCATCAGCCATCAGCTATTAGCTCCAATACTTACGAAAAGTAAATTCTACTTTAATGATTTAAACAAAAAGATAATGAATAAAAAAATAACACTTTTTCCATTACAAAGCCATCAGCTATCAGCAAGTGGCCATTAGCTAAATACCCATGCTCGATATAACAATCAATAATCTTACAAAATCCTATCCTGGATTAGATCGTCCGGCGATAAAAGATATAACTTTCTCCGTGAATAAAGGGGAATTGTTTGGTTTAATTGGCCCAGATGGAGCAGGAAAGACAACTTTGCTCAGAGTGCTGACAACGCTGTTATTACCGGATGAAGGAGTGGCAACAGTGAATGATTTGGATATAATAAAGGATTTTAAGGAAATTCGAAAAAGGTAGGTTATATGCCTGGAAAGTTTTCACTTTACCAGGACCTTACTGTTCTTGAGAATTTGACATTTTTTGCGACTATTTTTAATACCACTATCGAAGAGAATTATGATCTTATAAAGGAAATCTATATCCAAATCGAGCCATTCAAAGATCGCAGAGCAGGAAAATTGTCGGGAGGAATGAAGCAAAAATTAGCTTTATGTTGCGCGCTTATCCACCGCCCTTCAGTGCTTTTCCTTGACGAACCCACTACCGGAGTAGATGTAGTGTCTCGCAAAGAATTTTGGGAAATGCTCAAAAGATTGAAAGAACAAGGCATCACTATTCTTGTATCGACACCTTATATGGACGAGGCATCCTTGTGTGAAAGAATCGCCTTGATACAAGATGGAGAGATCATGTCTATAGATACTCCGGATAATATCACCAAACAATTTCCAGATAAATTATTTGCGATAAGGTCAGATGACATGAGTAAATTATTGAAAGACCTTAGGCATGATACGTTGATCAAAAGTAGTTATTCATTTGGAGATAGTATTCATATTACCTTCATAGATGTTGATGAACTTACAATATCAGAATTACAAAATAAATTAAATATTCTTGATCATAAATCAATTGAAATAGAAATTATATCTCCCACTATTGAAGATTGTTTCATCCGTTTAATGAATAAGACCGCATGAAAGATATTGTAATTAAAACAGATAAACTAACAAAGAAATTTGGTGATTTTATTGCGGCAAATGAGATCACTTTTGAAGTTTATGCCGGGGAGATATTTGGATTCCTGGGGGCAAATGGGGCAGGTAAGACAACTGCTATAAAAATGCTTTGCGGTCTTTCCATTCCTTCCTCAGGAAGCGCGACCATCGCAGGATTTGACATTTATAAACAAACGGAAGAAATTAAGAAGAACATTGGATACATGAGTCAAAAGTTCTCCTTATACGAAGATCTTACAGTAATAGAGAACATTAATTTTTTTGGCGGAATTTATGGTCTTTCAGACAAAGAAATAAAATATAAAAGCAGTCAATTGATAGACCAACTCGGACTTTCAAATGAGTCAAAAAAACTAGTTGGTAGTTTGCCCCTTGGATGGAAGCAAAAATTAGCATTTTCAGTAGCCATATTACATGATCCAAAAATAGTTTTTCTAGATGAACCCACTGGAGGCGTTGATCCTGTCACCAGAAGACAATTCTGGGACTTGATATATGAAGCCGCAGATCGTGGCATGTCGATATTCGTTACAACCCATTACATGGATGAAGCTGAATATTGCAATCGAATATCTATGATGGTAGATGGTGAAATGAAAGCGTGCGATACGCCTGCTAATCTGAAAAAGCAATTTGGTGTTGGCACTATGGATGAGGTTTTTTATGAGATGGCGAGAGGGGCTGCGAGAGGGGAGAATTGAAAATGGCTATTGGCTGTTGGCTATTAGCTATTGGCTCCAAGCGATACAAAGAATAATATTTACTCTAAATGTTTAACCAAAAATACGATGAATAGAAAAAATAATCTCATTTCCACAACGAAGCCATCAGCTATTGGCTATTGGCTCCATACTTTTCGTAGAATAAAATGTACTTTATTTTTAAATCAAAATTACGATGAATAGAAAAACTGATCTCATTTCCACAACAAAGCCATCAGCTATAACAATTAGCCATTTGCTTAATCTATCATAATTATGCTTGAAAAGCTCCTCTTATTACAAATAAACTTAATAACAATCACCAATTCTACAAAATATTAAAAAAAAATCTAATGAAGAATTTCAAAGAATTAAATGTATGGAAACAAGGAATCGAAATAGTGAAAATGACATACCAATTATCAAAACTTTTCCCACAAGAAGAAAAATTTTCTATTACATCTCAGATTAACAGAGCAGCGGTTTCTATACCAGCTAACATTGCTGAGGGCAGCAGTCGTAATAGTGATAAGGATTACGCCAGATTTTTGCAAATAGCATTAGGATCTGCTTTTGAGTTGCAAACATATTTAATAATAATAAGAGAGTTTAAGTGGACTCCTGAAGAAAAATTAAGTAAACTTGAAGAATTAATTGAGCTGGAAATTAAAATGATTCAGGCATTTATAAAACAATTACTCATAATTCGTAAATAGTTGGTTGGCTATTGGCCTCAATCGTTACAAAGAATAAAATGTACTTTAATACTTAAAACATAAATAACATGAACAAAAAAACTGATCTCATTTCCACAACAAAGCCATCAGCTATTGGCTATTGGTCTAATCTTTAAAAGGATATTATGAGCTTTAAGAGTTAAATAAAAATACGATGAATAAAATAAACTATCTCGTTTCCACAACATAGCCATCAGCCATCAGCTTATGGCCATAGGCTATTACCTATTGGCCATAAGCCTTAAGTAATCAGAGTAAATATTTCCCAAAATATATTAATCAATTTTCAATTATAAAAGATGAGCTCCGCACTATCCGCCTTCGTTAAAAAAGAATTCCTCCATGTCTTCCGTGATAAAAAGACTTTATTAATGTTATTTGGAATGCCTGTGACATTGATATTGCTATTTGGATTTGCACTAACAAATGAGATCAAAAATTCCAAAATTGTGGTGTGTGACTATGCAAAAGATGAAACCTCAAGAAGGATCACCAACCAACTGGAAGCAGGAAATACTTTTCAAATTGTCCGTTCACTTATGAGTCACAAGGATATTGAAACCGCCTTTAAATCTGGCACTATTAAGGCTGCTGTGATATTCCCTGCTCAAATGGCGGATGATCTTGCGCATCTTGGAAGTGCACAGATTCAAATCATCGCAGATGCTTCTGATCCAAATACTGCAACCGCACTCACATTTTATATCAATTCAATAATTTCATCCTATCAGAAAGAAATCTCGGTAACTCAAAAAATGCCCTACCAAATCGTACCTGAGATCAGAATGCTTTACAACCCAGAGCTTAAAGGTTCAACAAATTTTGTACCGGGAGTAATGGCACTTGTGTTGTTATTGGTTTGTGTCCTGATGACATCAGTATCTATCGTTAAAGAAAAGGAAAGTGGGACGATGGAAGTACTATTAGTATCTCCGTTTAATCCATTCCTCGTCATCATTGCCAAGGCCATTCCTTACTTCTTTTTGTCGTTGATTAATTTAGTTGTGATACTCGCCTTGAGCGTTACACTGCTTGATATGCCCATCAATGGGAGCATCATGTTGCTATTTGGGGAAAGTAGTTTGTTGATCTTGACATCACTATCATTAGGTTTGCTGATCTCCAATATTTCAAACTCTCAGCAATCAGCCATGCTCATTTCGTTAATTGGAATGATGATCCCGACACTACTTCTGACCGGATTTTTATTCCCTATAGAGAATATGCCTATACCTCTCCAGGTCGTTTCTAAAATATTTCCATCCAGTTGGTACTATACTATAGTTAAATCTATTATGATAAAAGGACTAGGCATTGCAGCTATATGGAAAGAAACGATGGTACTCCTTGGAATGACTGTATTTCTATTATTCATCAGTTTCAAAAAATTCAAAATAAGATTGTCTTAATGAAATCTCAATTCAACTTTCCACTTTTAATTATCAATTAAGGATATGAGGACGCTAAAGTTTTTACTGATCAAAGAATTCAAACAAATATTTAGGAATAAAGCATTATTACCTATGATATTTGCTGCACCGATCATACAATTGATGATAATGCCACTGGCAGCAGATTATGAAATAAAAAATATAAATATTGCCATAGTGGATCACGATCACTCGTCCTTCTCACAGCAAATGATATCTAAAATAACAGGTTCAGGTTACTTTATCTTGTCTCAATACAGTAATTCATATAAGGAAGCAACACTCCAGATAGAGCAAGATAAAGCTGACCTAATACTAGAAATTCCAGCCAATTTTGAAAGAAACCTAATAAAAGAAGATCATGGTCAGGTTTTCATAGCAGTAAATGCCATCAATGGCGTAAAGGCTAACCTGGGAGGGGCATACTTGAGCAATATTTTATCAAATTTCAACAATGATATCAGATTGAATTTCCAACCTTTACCAAAGGTGAATTTAAGTCCGGTTATCTATGCCACTTCCTCATATTGGTTTAATCCACAGATGAATTACAAATGGTTTATGGTTCCGGGTATCCTTGTTACATTAGTTACCATGATCGGTGCGTATATGTGTGCTTTGAATATTGTCAAAGAAAAAGAAGTAGGTACCATAGAGCAAATCAATGTTACACCAATTAAAAAAACGTACTTTATACTTGGTAAATTAATTCCATTCTGGGCCATAGGAGTGTTTGTTTTTTCAGTTGGATTATTTGGAGTCGGCATGGTGATCTATGGTATTAAGCCATTAGGAAGTATATTCCTATTGTATTCCTATCTATTTTTATTTCTGATAGCTGTATTGGGAATAGGATTGTTAATTTCCACCTATTCTGAGACCCAGCAACAAGCAATGTCAGTAGCCTTCTTCTTCATGATGATATTTATGCTCATGAGTGGACTCTTTACTTCTATTGATTCCATGCCAGGTTGGGCTAAGGTAATCGCGAATCTAAATCCGGTAACCCATTTCATTGAGGTAATGCGGATGGTGGTTTTGAAAGGGAGTACATTTGGTGATATAAAATATAAATTTTTGATCATGACAGGATTTGCTTTATTCTTTAATGCTTGGGCAGTGATAAATTATAAGAAAACGGTATGATTAATCCTAGGATGGGAATCCGTCAGAGAACATGGTTTTGCGCATATTTTTTATTTTAAAAGCAAAATCAAAACTCCGATTTAATTTCAACTAATTTGTTAGAACCAATTAGTTTTAAATTTTAATTGTATTTTTATTCCTTCAAATAAAATTAATACAAAAAATGAATTCAAATAAATATATATATCTGCTATTTATCTTATCATTTATCGTCTCATGCAAACAAAATCCCAAGCAGGAGGAGCAAAATGTAGATGTACCCAAAGAGATAGTTCGTTCTATTGATTGTTTCAAATATTTGCACAAAAAAGATACAGTATATATGAAGACAATTACTCAGGATAGTGTGGTGACCGGTACTTTGACCTACAGTTTTGATGGCAAGGATAAAAATACCGGAGAAATAGAAGGGAAAATGGTGGCTGATATCTTGTTACTTGACTACAAATTCATGTCAGAAGGCAAAGAAAGCATACGGGAAGTTGCCTTCAAGAAAGTTGGTGATTCTTATATAGAAGGTTATGGAGAAAGCGCAGAAGAAGATGGGAAGATGGTTTTTAAAAATATATATGATCTGGATTTTAGTGGCAAAATGTCCCTAGACCTAGTGAATTGTGAATAGAATAATGTGTTGAAAAACTCAAAGTTCAATCCATTGCATTAACAGATCTTAAAATTTACTGAATTGAAATATTTACTGAATCGATTTGTGATTGCAAGCATAATTATTTTTCGGAATCAACAATTTTGGAATTCCATTCTCACCTTCTCACCTCCTCACCTTCAAAAACTAACAACTGCTTCGATATTGAATCCGCTAAATTTTGCTCCTTCAAAACGACCATCCCAACCAGCTCCTTTATATTCCTGATTCACATATTCTGCTTTGGCAAGGATATTTTTAGAAATGTACCATCCGCCTCCAACATTATATCTTAGGATCTCAAGTTCCACACGGTCGCCTTCAAATCTTTTACCATTAACGGTATTATACCTTCCGCCCAGGTAGAACTTTTCCTGCTTTCCAAATCGAATGAGCATTTCGGCGCCGATTTGTGTGAAACTACCTTCTTTTTTTCCGTCAATTACATTGTCTCCAATCACCATTTCATAGATACCAAATAACTCCAATCCTTTGAATTTGAAAAAAGGATTTATTTGAAGTGCAGTCATTTGTGTAAAGCCTGCATTGAATCTCCCATCAAAATCTGTCCCTTCTGAATTTCCATTTGCATCTTTTAATGTGTGAAGGACACTGTAATATCTGGAACCTGCACGATCCCCGCCATAAAGCCATTTGCCGGTAGTAGCGCCTTTATTATAATAGGCCGATCCCGTAAGTCTGATTCTGAGATTTTTAGTAAACTGTTTGTCAAAACCAAGTTTCCCATAAATAGAAGGCTTGTCGTCAGTAGTATCAGCGACTACGACACTTTGATTTATTTTACCATTAGTTACGCCCAAAACTACGAGGAGTCCATTGTTTTGAATTGTTAATTCACCGAATGCTTCAGTGGAGAAAGCATCCATAATGTAATTTCCTACGAATGGGTTGTAAATAGCTCTGGCATTATCTGAACGTCTGTAATGAGCGTCTCCGTAATTGAATTCATCCAGACCTAATGTCAACGTTGCATGGTTCATGAACCCTTTTAGAAAACCGGGTTTGATAAAATCAAGTTTATCTATGGTCAAATGCCCTCCTTTAATCCACGATTCATTGTGATGGCGGGAAGAAAGGTAGGTTCTGAGATGCATTCTTACACCATCCAATAATTGGACATCAAGATTTAAGTTGGCAGTTGGAAGATTTAAATTATTTCCAAGTTCAACCAAATTATTGAGATTGTTAGATTGATTTAATCCTTGAAACTGTAAGGCGAAATCACCACCTAGTTTAACTTTTAGTCCGCTATATGGAGTAGAATCCATTTTGCTTTCCTCAAAAATATTTAAACCATTTTGGTCATTTGGTCGCATGTATTGTATGTGTGAAAATTGTGCAGACAGCATAGTTGACATTGTACACAGCAATAGAATAATTGTTCGTTTCATATTTTTATTAATCCTTGAATTAGGCTGGAAAATTAAACAATTTGATGAAATTGTATCGAAAATCTATGAAAGTTAATTTTGGATGATTCAGCCTAATGGATAAAGAAAGATATTTATTAGCCCTTGCTTCCATAAAGAGATTACGTTTGCTAATCGTAGTTTGAGTTATTATAATTTGAAGTAGAATATTTAGAATGTTTTTTTGCACTACCGCGCAAGCAACATCGAGTATAATGCATGAATAAATTCGTGTTTGATGCAAAGCATCATTCGTGAAATTAGTGGCTAATAATATTTGTTTTTTGGCAAATGCCAAAAATAGAATCTAAATATTAAAACTGAATAATTTATCTATAAACTCTAGCTATCAACAAAGTAGAAATATCCTCAACTGCTTTTTACTTTTTCCAATTTATATTTACCTCACCAGGTTATCTTTAATTTAGAAGCAAAGAATTACCTGTGAATTTACTTTAGAAAATCTCCATCTATAATAAATAGTAAAACGCCTTCTTTTGAATAAGATCTATGACTACTTAAGCCATCCGAAACCACATATGATTGATCTTTAGTTAAGTATATTTCTTCCCCAGTACTTAATTCACTTACAAATGAACCTTCCAGGCAATGCACAATATGTCCTTTCTGACACCAATGATCTGCAATGTATCCCGGTTGGTATGCTACTTTCCTAATTCTTAAACCTCCGATTTGAATAGTTTGCCAGAATGAAGTGCCTTCCTGGCCCTTGTGTTCAATCTTTTCGATTGAAGCCCAATCAATTGTTTGAAATGGAATTGCTGCTCTATTGTTTTCAAGTTCATTCATAATTGTCCGATTTATATCTTTTTAATAAAGAGTACATTGCAATAAATTTGACCATTTTTAATTTTGGAATATAATGGTTCCACAATGAGTTCGCCGTTTCTATTTGAATGAATATATAAACTTACCTGGGTGGTTTCTATTTCTGAATCAATAGATTTTTCTATATCAGCTGCTGTATAATAAGCTGTCATTGAGTGCACGCCAATTAATTGTTTCATGGATTCATAATAAATGCCATTTAGTCTAAAGGGCATTATTTTACTTAGATTATTTGCAGAAATGATTTTGCCACCATCGTCATTTGTTGGTCCATCCAGATTTTTAATTAATAAATTTATATCATTTAAATCTGGCAGTTTCCACCCTTTAGGAATGAATTTGTCTAGCTTTTCTTTTTTTATGAAGAAAGTATTTCCAATTTGCAAGGTATCTTCAATTTCAAATTGTCTCAACTTCAGATCCGGTGCCATCCATGTTTGATCAATGACATTGAACATATAATCTTGTGTATAAGCATATTTTGAACCTGACAATATGATCAACATTAATATGGTCTGTTGTAATTTCATTAATTATTAGAGGATTTTTTATTAATTATTTAGACCTGGTATACCTGTATTCTATGGATTTTTGCTCTGGACCGTCACTGAATTTGTCAAAATTTTCCACCAGAAAATGATCTTTGTCCAAAAAACTAATTACTTGTCTAACATCTATTAGTGCATAGTTTTCAGGATTAACCATCTGTCCTTTGAGATCGATTGATTTTCCTTCTTCAACCCATTTTCCTATTAACGTCAAGGTTCCTGTACCCATATTGGTGATGTTAGTAAATGTAAATTCTTTGCTAATGGTGTTATAACCAAGTATTGATGATGCCTGATAATCCATACCCATCATGTCTCCTGATTGACTCATTTCAAGAAACCGTTCGCCTAAGGTCATTTTATTTGTAGACTTTGCAGTGACAATCATTGGTTCTTTTGATGTTTCCATCCACATTTTTACTTCAATATCAAATTTTCCGATATAGTCTGAAAGTTGCTTGTGCACTTCAGATGGAGTCATGTAAACAGACCATTGATCATTCTGCGAATAAATAACCGTCGGTATTAAAAATAAAATATATTTAATAAAATTCATGCTTAGTTAATCTTTAGTCCATTTGGGTAACAGGTAAAGATAGTTTATTTAAACTTTTCGTAGGTCTCAGGAGACTATTTTAACATTCCTTTTACCATCTAGAATTCTGTGGTAGCCCATGATTGCATCTTCGCATTTTTCACAGTATAGGCCCTCTTCAAGTCCGGATCGAGGGTCATCATTGCTGGTAGCTACGACAAAATCAGGAAGTTTTAACCTGGTTATTATGTTTTCAGTTTTCAGATAGCAATCATAATAAACCCATTCCCTGCAATTGGCTGACCATGCTTCTCCACGAGAGTTTTCCTTGATGTCAATTAATTTAAGTTCATTTTCGAGTTCTATAAGATGCTCACACATGGGAGGAATTGTTAATTGTTAATTGTTATTTGGTGTAACTATTTAAGTAACTAATTGCTGTTTTAAAAAAAAATTAGAAGTAAGAAATTAGAAATTAGAATGAATCTCCGGAACTACACTTACCAATTTCCGCTTTGATTACTGACCACTGATTACTGACCACTGATTACTGATTACTAATTACTAATTACTGATTACTGATTACTGATTACTGATTACTGACCACTGACCTCTGACTACCTCTCTTCTCCCACCCCTTCAAAAGTCATCTTAACTTCCTTAATTGTGCCGTCCTCATTAAAGTAGAGCCAATCAACGCAGGTCACACGATGGTCTCTTCCCTCATTGGGAATTGGTCTCCTGTGATAGACGATGTAGTAGTCATCTGAATTTGGAGATTTTATCACCGAATTATGCCCGGCACCAGTTGCTACTTCGGCATCAGATTCAAGAATGGTGCCGATCTTGGTATATGGACCGGTGATCTTGTCTGAAATGGCATAAGCTACTTTATAGGTATCATTGCCCCAGCCACCTTCTGACCACATGAAGTAATACTTATTATTGCGTAAAAAAATAAATGGCCCTTCGACATAGCCTTCAGGAGTGATCTCATGGAATAACTTTCCATCAGGCCATTCAACAAATCCTGTAAAATCGTCTTTTAATTTTCCAATGTTGCAATGACTCCAACCGCCATAGATAATGTACCACTGACCATCGGTATCTTTGAATACAAATTGATCGATGGGCTGCGCATCATTATAAAAATCACTCAATAATGGTTTTCCTAAATAATCTTTGTAAGGTCCTGCAGGATTGGAGGCTACAGCTATGCCTATGCCTCCACTGTGATTGATCGGATTATTTTCATCCCAGCCTTCCCGTTCCGGACGTTGAATATCATTGGCCGAGAAAAAGAAATAATACTTATCTTTATTTTGAACTACCGATGGCGCCCACATGGCCTGCTTTGCCCATTTGATCGCAGAGGTATCCAGGATATTTGAATGTTTTTGCCAGTAAATCATGTCTATAGATGAAAAGGCATCAAAGAAAGTTTGCTCTTCATATTTTGCCGAGTAAGTAGGAAAGATCCAATACTGATCTCCCAAAACTGTGCCTTCAGGATCGGCATACCATCCTTCGCTTATAGGGTTGCCGGGATTTTGGGTAAATACCTCATGAAAATAAATTAATTGAAATATTATTAGGAGAATTATGAATCTTAGATTAAATACAAGCATTTGATAGGGAATTTTTTGATCACAATGAATTGAAATAGGCTGTCATTGGTTCAAAATAATTATCAATCCAACCTTGTTTATAAGTCATACCGTGAGGAGGCAATTTACTATGAAATATAGTCAATATTGTATATTCATCTTCAGAAAAAAAAGAAATCTCCAGTCTGGAATCCTCCTCGTCATCTGAAAAATCTGAAGTTCGCCATGATTGAACGATTTTATCAAAGGGAATAAGTTCAATATTTTTCCCCCAGATATAACCATCATAAGCTAAGAATTTTTCTCCAACCATATCTGAATATTCAGCCTGGTCATTTGTCATATCGCCATGTCCGCTTGAACTAAGCCATGTGTCATATAATAATTTCTTCGATACAGAAAATGTTGCGGAAACAGTAAATTCAACAGCCATATTGCAATTATTATAATTCAAATATACAATTTCATTGTTGTTTTGAAAAATGATTCAATTCGGTATACCGATAAGTTATGTTTTATCGAATTACGTCTTTTCTTTCACTAGACAAATATTAAAAGTATGGGCTGATTTTTTTAAGTATCCGTGACTTCATAGAAAAGAGTATAATTAGATTTTAGAGTTATTTCATGCTTTCAACTGTTGATTGAGACTCATTTTCAACAATTTTGTATAAATTGGTCAATAATAGCTAATAAGATAAAAACGGACCATAAATTAATTCTAATGAACAAGCGTATTATAGTACCAGGATTATTGAATATTCTCTTCTTAATGACTATTCATATAATGGCGGCAAGTGCCTGTAGCAAGGAAAAATTAACATTCATCCCGTTAAAGAATGATTCTTTGATCACAATACTTTTCGTTGGGAATAGCCTGACTTATGTCAATGACCTGCCCGGTCTAGTGTCAGATAAAGGAAAAATATATGGTATAAATATAAAAACTGAAATGCTGGCATTACCCAATTACGCCATCTCCGATCATTGGGATGATGGCAAAGTTGAACAATGGATTTCATACAATAAATACGATTTTGTGGTGATTCAACAAGGTCCATCATCGCAAGCGGAGGGGAGGGAAATATTATTGGAATATGGTCCTAAATACAATGATCTTTGCAAACAAAGTGGTTCAAGACTCGCATATTTTATGGTGTGGCCTGCATTGGCAAATTATGAAAATTTCAATGGTGTGATAAATAATTACACGGATGCTGCCAATTCAACTAATTCAATTTTATGTCCTGTTGGTAAAATTTGGAAGGAATATTGTGATAAAACAAATGATTACTCCTATTATGGTCCGGATCAATTCCATCCTTCTTTGAAAGGAAGTGAAATAACAGCAGAAGTCATTGTGAAAAGTTTATTAAATCTTTAAATAAATTAGGTGATAGGAATTCCTCCCACAGAAATCACTTTCCAATGGCCGTAGAAAAGTTTCCAGACTCTTATATACCTGTATCTTGCATTGATTACATTGTCATAATAATGGCCGCTAAATTCAACATTCATTGATACGACAGCATTATCACCGATAAAGTGCATCAAAAGGTCACTAGTGGTGATGGAACTCATGTACATATCTCCACCACGATAATTATCGAGGACTTGAGACTTATTAAGCGTTTGTCCATTAGGAATGACGAACATAACATCTTCATGAATTAATTCATCGAGACTAGATATATCCCTTTGTTGAAATGCATCCATCAACCTTTTTTCGCAATCAATTATTCTATTATGGTCTGCCGTGTTCATCTTCCTATTTTTAATTCGTAGATTTTGAAAGATAAAGATAAAAAATGTCTTGCAGACTATTAATTGAAAACTAAATATTTAGATTCGTTTGATTTAATTATAGAGTACTTATCTTGATAATGCACCTCTGGCGCCGGTACTGTAAAGGTTATCTATAAGGACATTGAAAGATGCTAACCAAAAAAGCTTACCTTTGCGCCTTAAAATTGAATAAATATGAATAATTTATCAACTGAACTTATACAAAGATCCGGCTCCAAATGCGAGATGTGCGGTGCTGCAGGAACTATATTTCCGTATGTAGTAGCTCCAAAAACGGGTAATTCGGTGGATGAACAAGTTGCTCTTTGCAAAACTTGTCATTCTCAGATTGAAGATCCAACAACAAGAGATAGTGCACATTGGCGTATATTGGGAGAAACTATCTGGAGTGATATCACCGCAGTTCAAGTGCTTTCTTACAGGATTCTAAGGGATTTCGGGGATGCAGCTTGGGCACAGGATATTCTTGGCATGGTCTTTCTGGATGATGAGACTCAAGAATGGGCAGATGCTGACATCGATGGCGGAATCATTCATCGTGACAGCAATGGTGTCGTCCTTAAACAAGGTGACAATGTCATTGTTATTAAGGATCTTGATGTGAAAGGCGCTAATCTTGTTGCCAAACGAGGGCTGACAGTAAGAAGAATTACTTTGGTAAAGGACAATGCAGAACAAATCGAAGGTAGGGTCAATGATCAGCATATCGTACTTCTGACTCAGTTTGTCAAGAAAGTATAGAACTCAAGTTTCGGTAGTTAAGAAACAAAGGTAGATGGCTGATGTTAGATGTTAGATGGAGTTTAGTCAATTGATTCATATTTTTTCTTTAATAGGTTTAATAGAAAAAATATTCATTTGATTGATGAAGGGCCATCTAAAATCTACCTTCTAACATCTAACATTTTATTAAAATTTAAAATTATTCTTCAAAAAAGAAGATTTGATTACCGAAACTTAAGTATAGAATATTTTAAAGGAAGCGGAGATCAGCACGTTTATAAATCTTCGCCTCCTTCAATTGTCGTTTTTCTTTCCAACATATAATAACGTCTTTTAACACTTTATCTGGATTATCAGCAAGGAAGTCATGCACATAAGTGTTAAATTCAAATTGAGGTGCGATCTTTAATTTTGCGTTTTTACCGTTTTTTTGCTCATGAATATTTCTCCAAGCTGGAATAGCATCCCTTAAAGTCTTGCCGGCATTTTCTTTGAACCAACTCATGAAAGTAATATTGAAGCTGAAGTGGTTGCCGATTTCTTTGAGGAAAAACCTACGGACGTTTTGAGTATTTTTGTAACTGTCTGTAATAATTGTATCTAAACTTAAAGGTTCGCTATGCCAATCGAATTTGGAATTTATGGTTTTAGCTTTCTTGATCTCAGGTTGAAGTACTTGACCGGTTTGCAGGTAAAAGTTTATTATTTTGACGATTGTAATTTTACCTCCTGTAGAGGGCAGTTTTTCCTTTTTGCAAAATTCAATTAACTCCGACCTCAGCCAATAATGCGTGTTAAAGTCTTCAAGTGAAATTTGTTTATTAAGTTGAGGTCTCATGGTTGTAAGGAGTTAACGAGTTTTTATCGCAAAGGTACTTTTTTTCAAAATAATCAGCTTTTTGTATTTAGTCAATGATTCATAAGATTTATTACTGATTACTGATTACTGATTACTGATTTGCGCTGCAATCCTTCAGAAACATAGTCAGGCCCATTGTCATAGGGAAAAATTTCATAAATTTTATTTCCTTTATTGTCTATGAGAAAAAAGCCATCCAGTGATACCATTTCATAATTAGCCGATGTGTCTTTAAGTATATCTTGGTCATCTGTTATTTTGATAGAATCAGCGGAGGCGCATTATTATTTGGCTTGGAATCAGAGCCTGATGATTGACATGAATAGGTAAATGAGATGCTTATAATTAAAAAGGCATACATTAATTTATTGATTTTCTTCATATCATATAATTATTGAAATAATATGGAAGCTAAGAATCTAAGTTGCCTAGATGTTTTTGTCTGGGTAAAAACTCCTTCCTAATAAATGTGGATAAATGCCATTTTAAATAAAGCTAATAAATGAGCACAATCTAACTTGCCGCCGGCTTTAGCCGACGGATCACAAAAGAAAAGTGAATGGACTTTAGTCCTAATAATTATTTCTAAACCATGGAATAATGGAATATACTCGAATGAAATTCAATTATAAAGTAAGTCAAGAGTTGTATCAACTGCCAATCTCCTCAATTTAATTTAAAAGTGAACTTAATCATTAGTTTTTTAATTTATAACGATCAACTTACCTGATTTTATCATTTTACCTTTCTCATCATGAATAGTATATAACACCAGTCCGGTGTATGAATTATCGAACTGAAGTACATTTTTCCCTGGATTTATATTTTTCTTCAATATTAAGTGACCCGTGAGGTCAAATGCTTGAAATATTGACTCTTTAACATAGACGTTTAAATCTACAAAAACCTGTCCTGATGTAGGATTAGGATAGATATTCGCTATATTTCCATTTTCCTCCGGAGATATGAAGGTGCTAAGGGTTTCCGTTGAAATATTAGTTTTACATAGTGGATCTATACATCCGTCAGGAAGTATTTTAACAAGCCAACCTTGTTCAGCTTCAGGGCCAGGTGTGTGATGAAAAAAGTTGCCACAACCAATGATGTTGCCTCCAGGTAACATATCACAACTATTTATTCTTCTATAATATGCAGTAGAATCCTGTATGGGTGTATTTTTATATTTATGCCTCCACATAACTTCACCGTCTTGTTTTATACGAATGGCCATTCCTTCTCCAAGTAATTTACCAACAATTGTGAAGCTTCCATCTCTATTCCTTTCCATATCATATAAAAAACTATTATTGAACATTCCTTCAGCAAATCTCTTTTCCCATATGACTTTCCCTACACTATCTATTCGAGTTATTCTGGTTTCTGTAGTGTAAATATCAGGTGCGTTTGGAAAATCATGAGAAACATAAATATAACCCCCATCTCCTATAGTATCTAAACTGTAACATGCACCTTCATTTATTTTTTCTGATTTCACTTCCTTAATAATATTTCCTGAGGTATCTATGGTCAAAATAGAAAGTCCGGAACCTATAATTCTTTTTTTAGAAAGAGTCAAAGTTATCTCGTTACTTTTATACTTTTTAATTTGATGAAGTATTGCTGTCGAGTCAGAATATATATTGTTCCAAACTAAATTCCCCAAATTGTCAGTTTTTAACAATCCAACAAATGCGTCATTTTCTGGTGTACTTACAATGCTAGCTGAATAATAATGATTAAGTATTTCAATAGATTCAATGCTCAAAGTTGTCGAATTGCCTATATTGTATATTTTAGAAAATTCGATATTAAAGTTTTTATCCAACTTGTATAATACTTCATGGCTCCAGACATCAAATGCAGAAATGAAAATTAAGTAGCCGCCATCTGAAGTTGTAGAAATTTTCGCAAATTCATAAGGTATCACGGATTCCTTGTCGTCCGGGTGGTATAATATTTTTATCCGGGCTAGATTGCCTAGCGTGTCGAAACGTGCGATAAAAGCATTCTGATTCCACCTTATAGTATCATCATTTATTTGACCAAATACCGTCAAGGAATCATTCTCATATAGAACATCCTGAAATCGAGTAAATCTATCAGTACTTGAAAATGGGTAATATTGCCTTAGGTATGTTTCTTGTGCTCTTAGAGATATAGCAAATATTATAAAATAAAATAAAATATATAATTTCATGATAGCAGAATTAAAGGATAGAATAATGTAACTATTCACCTGAATTAAAACATTGGTTATTAATCATTTATATTATTTACACAAAATATATTATATTAATGTGTATATGTATAGTGCTCATATTCAAGAGGCAATTTATTCGTGCAAGAATAGTCCAACATAATTAATTTTATATATATTTAATAATCAACATATTACATGGAACAATTGAGATGAATAGTTACAGAATAATAAATAGGCTCGGGCAATAAACCCGAGCCTATTAGACTTATTTGATAATAATGAGTTTACCTGATTTTATCATTTTACCTTTCTCATCATGAATAGTATATAACACCAGTCCGGTGTATGAATTATCGAACTGAAGTACATTTTTCCCTGGATTTATATTTTTCTTCAATATTAAGTGACCCGTGAGGTCAAATGCTTGAAATATTGACTCTTTAACATAGACGTTTAAATCTACAAAACCTGTCCTGATGTAGGATTAGGATAGATATTCGCTATATTTCCATTTTCCTCCGGAGATATGAAGGTGCTAAGGGTTTCCGTTGAAATATTAGTTTTACATAGTGCATCTATACAGCCGTCAGGAAGTATTTTAACTAGCCAACCTTGTTCAGCACCTGGCCCTGGAGTATGATTAAAAAAAACTACCGCAGCCAATGATGTTACCTCCAAGTAACATTGCTGAAGCTTTTAACACTTGAAAATAACCTGTAGAACCTTGAATTGAATTATTAACATATTTATGCCTCCATTGGATTTCACCATCTTGATTTATTCTAATTGCCAGCCCTTTCCCATATAATTCTCCTATAATTGTAAAACTGCCATCATTATTTTTCTCCATATCATATAGTAAACTATTATTTTTTTCACCTTCTGCAAATCTCCTTTCCCAAACTACTTTACCGACACTATCTATTCGAGTTATTCTAGTTTCCGTAGTGTATATATCAGGAGGATTTGGAAAATCATGAGAAACATAAATATAACCCCCATCTCCTATAGTGTCTAAACTGTAACATGCACCTTCATTTATTTTTTCTGATTTCACTTCTTTAATAATATTTCCTGAGGTATCTATGGTCAAAATAGAAAGTCCGGAACCTATAATTCTTTTTTTAGAAAGAGTCAAAGTTATCTCGTTACTTTTATACTTTTTAATTTGATGAAGTATTGCTGTCGAGTCAGAATATATATTGTTCCAAACTAAATTCCCCAAATTGTCAGTTTTTAACAATCCAACAAATGCGTCATTTTCTGGTGTACTTACAATGCTAGCTGAATAATAATGATTAAGTATTTCAATAGATTCAATGCTCAAAGTTGTCGAATTGCCTATATTGTATATTTTAGAAAATTCGATATTAAAGTTTTTATCCAACTTGTATAATACTTCATGGCTCCAGACATCAAATGCAGAAATGAAAATTAAGTAGCCGCCATCTGAAGTTGTAGAAATTTTCGCAAATTCATAAGGTATCACGGATTCCTTGTCGTCCGGGTGGTATAATATTTTTATCCGGGCTAGATTGCCTAGCGTGTCGAAACGTGCGATAAAAGCATTCTGATTCCACCTTATAGTATCATCATTTATTTGACCAAATACCGTCAAGGAATCATTCTCATATAGAACATCCTGAAATCGAGTAAATCTATCAGTACTTGAAAAAGGGTAATATTGACTTAGGTATGTCTCTTGTGCTCTTAGAGATATAGCAAATATTGTAAAATAAAATAAAATATATAATTTCATGATAGTAGAATTAAAGGATAAAATAATAAATAGGCTCGGGCGATACACCCGAGCCTATTTGGCTTACTTGATTGTAATGAGTTTGCCTGATTTTATCATTTTACCTTGCTCATTAAATATATTATAAATAACGATTCCGGTATTTGATTTGTCTATATTTATTAAGTTTTTTCCAATATTTAATTTCTGTCGTAGTAATTGATTGCCAAACATATCATAAATCCAAATTGTTGAATGCTCATTTTCTTTTTCAACTATCAGGGTTACAACCCCTGATGTCGGATTTGGATAAAGCTTTATATCCTTATAATTATTTTCAACTTTAGATTTCCGTGGTAAGATCGTATCACCGACGAAGAAATATGGTAAATCATAGAATTCTCCTTTTATTCCTAGTATTGTTCTTGCAACCCCACTCGTGAGTGGTCCATGAAATATAAGACTTCGTAAACCATTAATATTTATTGAAGAAATAGAATCCGGATTGTTATATTCTGGAAGGTCATAAATATCTTTTAACTCTAAAATATCATCCTCCTCTTCAGTGGTTAAGTCATATCCAATTAATATATCATCAAGTTTGTCTTTTGCATCTGTAATCAGACCCGCATCTGCTAAACGCTCAGCAATCATCAGATCCGCTCCCAAAAGGTCAATTCTATCCAACCAATGAATTATCGTATCCAATGGAGCCTGATTGGAGTCAAGGACTTCAATTAAATCTGCACCTGATGTTTGCAACACAAAACTGTAATATGCTGCATTTTTTTGCAAGCTATCAATTATTAAAGAATCTGTTTCTGATTCAAGTGCAATTCCAATTAGATCGAGTTCATATTTTGCTGTGTTTATTTCGTTAGAAAGTTCAGAATATGATTTATTAAAAAAAGAGGAAGTTGGACATGCCTTTGTCTGATTAATTTCAATTTTTTCGACACCAACAGGAGTGAAAAAATAAGGCTCATATCTTGTTCCAGATTCAGTTTTAAAATAATACTTTATTGGCTTATCAACGTTTTTATTGTCAAAATCATGTCGATTCATATCAAAACCTGAATAGCTAAATATATTTTGAGCACCATAATGATATGGTGTAGTTACTAACAATCCAGGATTAGATTGAATCGGATTCATTCCATACAAACCATTATTGGGGTATTTAATATAAAAATCATAGTCTGTTATATCGGCGAATTCATTACAAGTATAAGTTAATCCGGATACATATTTTTCAATAAGTTCTCCATTTTTGCCATAGGTTTCTGTACCCATGTCAAGTCCGGTAAAAGTGTTTTCATTGATCCTATTGTAATAAGACCCTGTATATCCTGCTAAAACTCCAATCGAATATCTTGAATATTCATTACTTCGGACAAAAGCATTCTGCTCTATCGTTTGGCCTAATATGGAAGAATATAAGTAAATTCCTACTTGAGGAGCCGGACTTTGTGTCGGAATATCATCATCCATTTCAAATCTGTTATCATTAATAAAAACACTTGCTCTACCTAAATTAACGATGCCGTTCAGACATGAAGTAAAGGTCGACCCAATTATAGAAGCATTATATGTTTTAGAACCATTGATACCAAAATATACACCATAATTTAAACCAGTAAATGAGCAACCCTTTACCTCCATACCACTAGCTATGGAAAAAATGCCTGCACCATAATTTGTACTGCCGTTGACAGTCTTATTTGATTTCAATAATACACTATTTTCAAAACTACAATTCTCAAATGATACACCTCTTCCATAAACTAACCTGACATCATAAACCATATTTTCGCTAAGTTTATAGTCCCCATCTGTTTCAAAATTACATAATTCGAATGAAGAGATATCATTAAATGCTTTATAATTTGCAACAACTACACCAATCCTATTATTATGAAAAGTAGACCCGTAACAATTAATGATTCCACCTGCTCTGGCAGCAGTGGCGCCTGCATAAATACCAACTCCAGCATTTTCAATGATTGAAGTTATACTTGCATCAACAACGCCATGAGTAGTAGGATTTTGAACTGAATTTGGCAAACCATCTACTTCTATTCCTTTCCACCCTTCATCAGTTAATGAAGTCAACTTCCCATCTAACTCTAATTTTGCCCCCGCTTCTACTAATAGTCTTGCTCCAGGGCAAAATTTAACAACCGTTCCAGACTCGATCGTTAATGTTGCGCCATCCTCCACTGTCACGTTTTTAACCACTCCACCATTAGGCACCGACATTGCATCCCAAGTGGTATTAGAACTGATTATAATGTCAGCGCTAGCTCCTCCTACGACATTAAATGTCCCTGCAAAAGGATCATTTACGAAATCATCAGGATCAGCAGGACCTTGTAGTGTCCAATATTCACTCGCATTGAAATATGATTCGAGAAAATACTCATATGTATGTGTACCAGCCTCGAGATCATCCAAACAAAATTCTGTATCTTCGTATATATTCTTCTCAAATTGTTTATTTCCATCAACATATAATATCATCTTGTTGTTATATTCCCCACCATCAGCTTTTCCTGAAGGGAATAAATGACATGATTCGTCAAAGTCAAACCTAAAGCAAACAATATTATTTGCACAATTATAATCGACAGAGATATTGACAGGTTTACATATTGAAAGTTCATCGATCACAGTCAAATTGTCTGAAGAGCTTGCTGGATCTGTTCTTTCAACGATTTCTTCTATAGCAGGTGAAGAACCTGAATTATACATAAATACTAAGTATTTAAATTCGTCTAAACTTTCTTCATATAAATGATCCTTCCCGTTTCGGCCTAAAAACATTTCGTAATTATTACAAAGGTGGAAGTAATCTTCTTTGTAGATTCCCCAATCCAAGAAGTTGGATTTAAATCTTCAAAAGCAGTTTCGCTTCCGCTTATTTGAAGGAATAATGGTACTGCATTTATGTGTATCTGTTTATAAAACCCATTAAATTTAATCACATATTCTTCTTCCTTAATTTCAGTGCCATAAAATGGATTTCTAGTAGCTACGGCCGACCCAAATTGAATTGGTTGATGAATATCCAGAGTGTTTCGATAAAATTTCAAACCATAATCGCCTTGACAAACTCCAGATCGATTACCTGTGCAATCATAGTCATAAACAAAACGATATCCAGTGAAATTTGAATTGTGAGGTAAATAATTCCACCAGCCAACTATGCAACCCAATCCTTCATCACAATCATCACAGGCTTCTGAAGAAAATGATTCCTCGAACCCAGGATTAAGAAATTCTTGGCCATAACTTTGTAGATAAAATGTTAAGTTTAGAGTGAAAATAATCATTAAAGTTAAAATGAATGACATATTAATGCCATTATATAGATGTATTTTAGAGATATTTTCATTTGTAGAAAATTTTATTAAAAGTTAAAAAATTAAGATAGGCATCACAGTAGTAAGCACATTATGACATGTACAATGATGAGGTATTGTTAGATTTTAATCAGTGCAATGCTCTATTCATTTATTTCAATGAATAAACTAGTAAGAATTAAGTTGTGTGTTAAAAGGTAATTAAAAAATTTGTTAGGTAGTATTTAAAAAATATTTGGGTTTAAGGTGGTTAAAAAATGGTTAATTGTAATGTTATTTTCGGCTTTGCTTAATTGCCTATCTTAATATAAATGTAATATCTGAAAAATATTTCTTTTCAAATGTTAAATTATTTGTACAAATAAATGAAAAATGAAAAATGAAAAATGAAAAATGAAAAATGATGTATTATTAAAATTTAATTTTTTTGAGAATACCGTATAAAATAATTTTTTTTATAAGAATAATTTAATCTTTCCTAGCTTAAAAAGGAAATTCAAGAATATACACATTGTAAATAATTATATATGTTAATGTTTGTTAATGAGTTTTGAGTTCTATTGAGACCTTAATGAAAAGTAGATTTTTTGATTGATTTAAATCAGATGCAAATCGAACAATAGAATCACTCATCCAAGATTAAATTTAATAATATTAGAATAAATAAATTGCTGCTGGCTTTATCCGACGGATTAATTATTCAATGTTGATTAATTTAAATATCGAAGTTATAGGAATTTACCGATTTTATTGAGTTTAATTGAAATGGTTTGTGATTTTATTCAAGGTTATTAAATAAGCAATTTTATTTGATATTTTCCACCAACTGAAGTTGGAGGAATTGAACGCTCAGATGATGGATTGTATAAAGGTTTTTAAAGCACTGAAATATTGAAATTAATGCATATCCTTTATACTTCCAGCTGTATGTTAGTTTTTGTTCCGGTATTACTTCAGTTACCTCGCACAGATGCAGATATTGTTTGTCTGGGCTAGGTCCCCCACTGAATTGAAATTGAAATCCGACCTCTGCTCTAAAGTCTTCTAGGTTGAAGTACCAATGCTTCATTTCCTTATTGTCCGTCAATGCATTCCATAATTTGGAAGGGGTTGTCTTGAAAGTTCTTTCGATAATAATAGGTTTGTGTTCCATTTTAGTTGAGTTTTGATTTATTTATTTTGAAAGATGTTGATCAAGAGCATCTAGTTTGTCATTCCAAAATTGTTTGTGACTTTCGATCCAATCTTTCACAATGTCCAGGCGATTCTGTTGAAGAATGCAAAAGCGTTCTCTTCCTTTTTGCTCAATTGTTATTAGTCCACATTCTGTAAGTATTTTGATATGCTTAGAGATGGCAGGCCTACTGATTTCAAATTTATCAGATATAGCATTTAGATTAAGCGATTCATATGCCAGCATGCCTATGATGTCGCGTCTGGTTGGGTCTGCTATTGCTTGGTAAACATCTCGTCTCATGATTTATTTATCTTGTAACTATTCGGTTACAAATATAAGTGTAACTATTTGGTTACGCAAGTTAATTGAGAAATATTTTCTATGTGGAGGAATTTATTTTAGGAGTGAACTGATTTTAGGGGAAGATTTTTTACCACAAAGGTCATTTATTTCATAATATAAGTTTCCAGGTTGATCAGTAATGCGAAGATGAAAGAGTACTAAAAATGAATTGAATTACTGATTACTTTTTTGTCAGAATCACGGATTAAACGGATTAAAAGATTACATGGATTTTAAAATCAGCAAAGATGGAGTTAAAGTAATATGAGACACCTTTGCGTCTATTACCCATTACCCATTACATATTACTCGATCTGTCAGAATCACGGATTAAATGGATTAAAGATTACACGGATTTTATAAGCAAGATGGGTTAAAAGTAATTTGACAACTTGGCGATTACCCATTACCCAATACCCATTACCCATTACCCATTACCCATTACTCATCCCCACCACCCTCCACGGAGGATTCTTCCTGTTCTCACCTGCATAGTACAAGATGAGTTGATTTCCATCCGGATCTTTGAGCCGTGCTTCACGCCACAGCCACGATTTATCCTCCGCATCTCATCGAATTGAATTCCAAGGTTAATTAATTCAGCTACTTTTGATCGAGTTGGTCGACTTCAAAATATACCCAGATGTCATTATTAGGATTTATTTGATCGACTTGATGCAAAGAAAATGTACTTTCTCCATCCGGACATTCGAACCGGGCATAGTGGGGAGGGCTTTAACGATGAGATTCAGGCCTAATTTTTCGTAAAATGGTATGGCAATTTCCAAATCATGACTAGGAACTGTTACCTGATTTAAATTCATACTTTTGTTATTCGATGATAGAAATCACTTTAAGAATGGTTTTTATAGATGGCCTTATTCGTGGAATTTCATCAGATTTTCTATACGCCCATAGTGCTGTCGGATCGATCCATTCTTTCATCGCTTTTAAATAAAAAGCCGTGACTCAATCCGTATTGATGGCAATATCTTGATATCGGCTTATCTTTAATTTTGACGTTTCTTTTCTTTAATCCCCGAAACAAGGAGGTGTCAGAAGTCAAATATTCAAAATATTTCCAGAAATTGATCTCTGGAAATGTATTTTCATCTCCTTTCATCACACAGGCGATGAACACGAAATTAACTTCAGGATTGGCAGATAGTGGAGACTACTGAGCAAATATAGCCGCCTTTGGATGTTCCCAGACAGTAATGTGATCAGGGATACTCCTGAACTGATCAGATTTTCAATCTCAAGTTTTATTTTTGAGCGTATACTTTTGGGTCGGTATTTGTAGGACGTATTTCATTGTGAACTTCGAATCCTTTGGCTTTTAAATGCTGTGATGATCTCGTTGGATTCCATTTGCCAGACATCCATGTGGTCTATTTAGGTCATTTGATTCCAGATATCTATTATGCTAAGAAGAAAAGATGATCTGAATCTGCCGTGGTGATGGATGGAAGCTTATTATCCAACAATGTATAATAAATACAAGCATGATGCTATGGTTTTTAGTGTAATGAAGTAACTAATTAATCCTTGACTTTATTGCCATTCTTATCAATATACAACCATTCCTTACTTTCCCAGATTGAATGTTCGCCATCAGTAATCGTTGTGCAATTTATGCTAACTTTGGCTCGGCCATTCTCAAAGGGATAGGCACATGAATATATTGGTTGTATTATTACCTTTCCCAAAATAGGGTCTCCATATCCGATTTTTCCATCTTTAATGATGCGCTGCAATCCTTCGGAGACATAATCAGGTCCATTGTCATAGGGAAAAATTTCATATATTTTATTGCCTGAATTGTCCATGAGGAAGAATCCGTCGTCGCTCACCATGCTATATTTAGAAACCGTATCTGTTTGAATATTTTGATCATCTTTCATTTCAAAAGAATCAGCCGGAGAAGCAACATCATTTTCAATGTAAGCCTTAGAATGTTTTGACTGGCAGGAAATGAGCACTGAGATACTTACTAGTAAACATCCTTGCAATATTTTAATGATAGTATTCATATGCTAAAATTAGGTAAAAAACTGAAAACATAAAGATAAATAACGTTGCGCTTTTTTTTGGGTCTGAGTTATAACAAAAGGCAATTGAAGGTGGAGAGGATTCACTTATATTGGGTTTATTAAGTGTGTACTGAATAGATTGCCGCTGGATTTCGTCGATGCAGTGGAAAATGTGATCTAAATGGACTTTAGTCGTATTCTTAATGCTTATATTCGAAATAAGGAAATTACTTTATTTGCTATTTACTTGGGTCCATTGGTAAAAAAAGTTGATAGCTTCGAAAGGTCACGAGTTAAAACTCGCACCAACCGAAAAAATTTTGCGTATTTAATTCATAAATCTAACCTAAAAGAAATATAACTTTTTAATTCTCAAGAGGTGTGTCCATTTTCTGTGACTTTACATTCTCCGGAATTTTAACACGATTTTTCTCATTCGTAATGCTAAACATTGAATTCATTGTATTCCCTGATCTTGTCAATACATCGGAGTATGTATCTGTTTTTGCTAAGTTTTTATTTTGGAGCAAGTCGCCCAGATTAAACGCAGCAATGGATTCCGGAATTTTATTTATAGACTTCAGTTCGTTTGCTAATTCGTTGATTTTCTCCTCTTCTTCATTGTATTTAGAGTCTACATAGTCTTTTTTCAACCATTCTTGCTTTGTCTTTCTTAAAGTTTCGGTTATGTCGCTTGATTTTCTGAGATTTTCACAATAAATATAAGCCAATGGACTTGAAGGGACCTGATGTGGTTGATCATGGACTATATTTGATATCCCCTTGGCCAGTGCGTAATTGGGGCAAGTAGTGCTATTGGAAAGAATTATAATGTTTAGACCTGAATTTTCATGCCACAAAATATTTTTAGCACCACCAGTATTTCCAGTCTGATAGGTAACTTCTTCCTTGTTGTAAATCATCTTTCCCAACCCATTGCAAAGTCGCGAAATTCACTTTTCTTATTGTAAAATCCTGACCACGTCAGCGTCATTCCTCCTATCATTGATATGGCAGCGAGCGCTAAGAATCCTTTTTCGACGGTCGGTACAACAAACAGAAACCTAATAAATAAGACTAATTCCTCCGTAAATGGAGCGATTAGCTCTGATGAAATTGTCGGAGGTAGTCGCTTCTTTGACCATTTCATTAGATATTAATTTTCCTGAGAAATAATTATTCGTAAAATTTAATAAATCATTAAATTTGAATAAATATTGGCATCAGCAGGCTCTAAAAAGTATTCGAATAAGGCGTGAATTGTTCTGTAAAATAGAATATCTATATCCGATAGCCTTATTGGTAAAAGTGTCTACATTATTAACATAAGTATTGGTCCATAGCACATGGAGTAAGAATATTCTTTGTACATAATTTTTGAAAGTTTCTCCTGATGCTTTTCAACAATTTGAGCAAGCATGAGATAATTATCGTTGAGGTATTTCTCCTTACTGCAATTATAATTGGTAAAATCACATTTGTTGTCTAACAATGTTCCTCGCCATTATATACATCATTCCGGTCTTTGTAATTGCTGAGATTGCCTGCAGAATTCCCGAGCATCTAAGTTGTACTTTCATTATTATTTCCTTCATTCTGTTGAAGAAAAGACTTTATAGTTACTCCATCAAAAGGGTAATCCGGAATAAATTTTCGCATTTCATCACCGAGATTTAATTTGCCTTGATCAGCCAACTTTAGCACACAACTGGTAGTAAGAGTCCTTGTTAACGAAGAAAGATTAAAAGAGGTCTTTTTGATCTATAACCTCTTGAAGATTCAGCATTCGCTAAGCCATAGGTTTTTTTGGTAGAGTACTTTATTATTCTTTGTGACAAGTACAGAACCGGAAAACATCTTCTTCTCTATAGAGGGTTGATGAGAGAATCGATCATAGGTATATTGTCTGCACCTTTACAATAAGAGTTAGTGCCAAATCCTAAGCATATAAGTAGAATAATATGTCTCATAGCGAACGTTTATGAACAATTGTCAAATTATTTTATTCAAAGTTTCTTTCAAACTTATTAACTTATCCTCGTCGATGCCATCCAATGCTTTTCTCCTATTGGGCATTAATGACCTTTTGAATAGAACGCATCAAGTCTTCTGCTTCGTCGGTCATTCTTAAAATAAATCTTTCTTGTCAGTATGTGTCACTCTTTGGAGGTAGTTTTCTTAACAGCAATTCGATAATGCGTGTCATGAAGCATAATCCCAAAAACGTTTATTCCAATTGTTGCGCGTCAGGCCAGAATTTTCTTTGATGGACTTCAAAATCAGCCATTGGTCAATAGTAATGTCAAAGTTATTCATTATCAATTGCTTCTGAGCATATTGACGATAAGATTTAATAGATTTTTCTAACGTGTAAAAAATATAATATCATTTAAGCCTTTCTTTTCCCAACTTGTTTTTGGTACAAATATAATTGATATATCAATAAAAGTGACAATTTTTTTAATTAAAGAATAGTGTTGAGACGCTAAGTTTCACAAAGATAAGGAGGAGGTGAGAAGGTGAGGAGGTTAGAAAAGATATCACGGAGTTTCACTGAGAAGACTCAGAGTTTCACAGAGGTATATTTTTCGATTTACAGTTACTCTGAAATCGGTGCAGTATTTGATGTAAGTCAAATTTCTTTGTGCAACTTAAAATATGTTAGAGGATGAAATGCAATCAAAATTTAAAGGAATTGTCATTTAGAAATGTGCTCAAAACCTTCGTGTAACTTTGTGTCACTCCTTCTTCATTAGGGTACGCGACTTGCTTTATCACAAAGTTTCACAAAGTCGACTCAAAGTTTCACAAAGATTGAGTGAAAAGTATCACGGAGTTGAACAGAGAAGAATCAGAGTTTCACTCAGGGTTTTTTGAATTGTAGTTTTGATTAATTTTTAAGATTACTTTACCAATTGATGGTTTTTGAGGACACGGAGGGATTTGTCTGAGGACAAATTTGGTTCCGATCGGTCATTGGTTGTAATAGTTAAAGCCGAATTATAATGCATAATTTAATGTAGATTCGACGAATAATTTTCTTCATATTGCTTCATTATTTGTTGCTTGGGTAACGTTTTGCTAATATATCGTGTTAGCATATAAATTTTTTAAGTGAAAATTAATTATGACTTTATTTCAAGAAAACGATCTTAGAAGATTTACCGGTGAACCAATGAAATTGCATGATTTTATGTCGGAATTTGTAGTTCATTGTCCGAAATGTGACGGAACAGCGACCATCAAAGTACCCAGTCCATATGATAATAACAATGCAGTATTAAGATGTAATGACTGTCATTTCTCTGAAAAAATTTCAGAAAGAACACGTTTTAAAACTACAGGAAAGGCAGTTTGTCATGAGTGCAGAACACCCTTGGATCCTGATATCAGGGACAGAAAGGAGATTCCACCTTTTGTGAAAGTGACTTGCCCTAATTGCAAGACGATCAATAAGATTGCAGAAAATTGGGAGTCATATATTATGAAATACAACGACTCCGGTATTATCGACCCCGCATTTGGTCTGCATCTATGGTATCAGGACAAAGTGAGAGGAAATGTCATTTGGGCATTTAATCACGCGCATCTTGTGGAGATCAGAAATTATGTTGCTGCACAATTACGTGAAAGGCCTATTAGTAAACTCAAAATGATGATGGTCGATAAACTTCCTGAATTTATTAAGAGTGCGAAGAACAGGAGTGAAGTAATCGATGCACTGGATAGGATGGAAAAGTCAGTAATTTAAGTTTTGGTAGTCAAATTTTCTTTTTTGAAAGATAAATTTAATTTTTACTAAAATGTTAGATGTTAGAAGCTTGTCCGCCGAACAAGGCGGGGTGAATTTTAGATGGCTCTCCATCAATCACATGGATATTTTTTCTATTAAACCTTTTAAAGAAAAAATATGAATCAATTGACTAAACTCCCCGCCGTCCCTTTCGTTAGTCGGGCAAGCATCTAACTTCTAACATCAGCCATCTACCTTTGTTTCTTAACTTCCGAAACTGAGTCGGTAATATTAAAAAATAAATAGGATATATTGATTCAAATACGATTTTATCCTTCAACCAACTTTTCAACCCGTTAAGTACTTTGTCCCAACCTTTTTCCGATCTTTCATATCGTTCTTCAGAGCCTTCCCAAGACCAACATCATCAGAAATGTGCAAAGTTGTAACTCCTTTTGACATAAGTCAATTCATCAGTTACAATGGAAGTTGTAGAAGAACCTGAATTTTAAGATAATATTTAAGGAGTTTTTCTTTTCAATTTCCAGGATCTCTCCTGACATTTCAATTTTTTTATTAAAAATATTCTGCCTTTGAAGGTGATTGGACTTCCTTTTCCAATCGGAAAATATCCGACAATCAAAGAAATATTCCTTCGTTTTTTCGGGATTAGTTAGCGCATCTTATACATCAGCCGGCGATGTATTAGTTTAATACTTTTTTTACGACATGTTTTTTCATGATAAAATAGTTGGTAATTAACCAATCATAGAAGACTTCTGATTAGTAATTATTTGTTTTGAAAATTAAATTCAAATAGAATAAATAAATTACAAAGGGAGCGCAATACTTTTGGAAATAATTGAAGGGATATTAATTCAAAAGGGAGGGGGAAGCTCAATCAGTTTCCATATTGGAAAATTTTTAATTGTTTTAAATGTCGCATTTCGATATAATTGTGTTATTTTTACTGCACCCTTGTTATAAATCTCTGGATATTATGAAATATCGAATTGGAGTTTTATTTTTATCATCACTTGCCTCTTATCCGAACGCTCATCTATGCCTTCGCCCGACCAGGCACTATATATCTGAATCAATGGCTCGATCAAATAGTAGGCGATAATTTTCAGCAAAATTTGTCGGCAATGATATCTGGATTTGAAATTCCCGGATGGATCATTTATTCGCTGCCAGATGCATTGTGGATGATGGCTTTAATTACACTAATTCTTTTTATCTGGGACTTCAAACTCAATGTCAGAAGTATTCCTTGGATAGTATCAGCTATTATTACCGGGATTCCATTTGAAATTTTTCAGGGATTCCACCTCATTCGTGGCACATTTGACAGAAATGATCTTCTTTATGATTATTTGCCGCCTGTAGTCCCCTGTCTTTCACTTTAAAAACAAGTCAAATGCAAAACAATGTAAAATGTATTTTGTCTTTTTTTAGTATGAGCTTATTTGTTATTAATAGCTGCCTCCTCCTTTGGGCCAGATGGTGCCAGCAATACCATTGTAAAAATTGGCAATTGCGAACCCAAACCTCCGATCAATGAGTGCAAAGGTGAATGTACTGGTTATTGATAATGAGGAAATCCTGTAAAGGCTGGTGAGGGGAGTTTATTTATAAATAATTTGAGAGTAAATTTTGATTCATGCGAATATGAATTGCAAGATTTTTATAAAGAACATGTAGTCATTGGACCTGATGGAACTTATCATTTTCAATCACCTCCCAATCTGCACGAGAATTCGCAGGATCTATATCGAGTTGAATTAGTTTTCAGAATAGCCGGAAGGGAATCCAGGACAGTCAAAACTCTGAAATATGATCAAACAACAGTTTCCTTTACTTTGAAGACTCCTGATCCGGATTATCCATAATTAAGAACTCAAAAAACATCAAATGAAAAATATATTAACAATAGTGTTTCTAGGATCTTTTGGGATCACAAATTTATTATGCCAAAATTTTACATTTAAATCAGAAAATCCTTTTGGCATCAAAACCATAAAAGATGATGATAGTCGCCCAACTCAAAAGGTAATGTTCTTTGATTATGATGGTGATGGAGATTTGGACATTTTACATAGCGGGATTGCTTCCCTTGATAATGTTGAAACTTTGAATGGTCTAATGTCCATTATTTTCTGGAAATACAGGAGAATATTGGGGATGCCCACAATCCACAATTTGGTCCGAGACAATCGATATTTGAAAATTTCCCTTTTCCAGAAGGTTATTTTTTTCCATGCGCCGGGGATTTGAATGGCGACGGGAAGGTAGATTTTGGTTAATGGTGCAGTAGATGATATCGGAAACAGAACCTTCATTTATTCTAAAAATGTGTCGGTTGGTCAGACTCCACAATTTGAAAACATTAAATTGAGTGTTTTTGGACTTGATGATCTGGTGGCGGAAAGTTTTTTTATTCCTGAATTAATAGATCTTGACAGTGATGGAGATCTTGATATATTATTGAGTGGCTTTAACCCTGCCTTTGGAGAAGAAAATGGCCCTGATATTCCGGTCAATTATTATGCCAAAAACAGAGGGACAAAACCCAACCTGATTTCGTAGGGTGGTATTATGACCCTTTTGGTCTTGTACAAAGTCCTCTTATAGAAATATTGTGCGCCGGAGATATTGACAATGACGGAGACATCACGCCCTTGGAGCAAATCTTTTGATCCCTTCAGATTCAATTAATTTCCTAAGTGTCCATATGAATAGCTCAGGACCGGATGGCAGACCGGTTTTTACGAATACACTTAATTCTCCGTTTGGTCTTTCCACAAGCTTTGGTGATAAGCAATATATGTTTCCAAACCTCGTGGATCTTGATGGAGATAGTGACCTTGACCTGTTCGTATTTAAGGGTGTAGCAAGTGAGTTAGTGCTTCAATATTATGAAAATGACCTTTGTACACCCGAGACAAGTTCATTTTACAGCCAATATTTGCAGTGGAAATTCACTAAATTTGGGAGGAATGGAATTTACTGACCCCGGTACTTATGTCGTTCCGCTTAAAGGAAGTGACGGATGCGACAGCACGGTCACCCTTACCTTGTTTGTTGGAAACTGTTGACAATTCTGTCAATGTTATACAAAATACAATTACTGCCGGACTTTCCAATCTAATTTATCAATGGATAGACTGCGATACCGGAATCGAAATCCCTGGTGCTACGGGACAAAGTTATACGGCAAATACTACAGGAAATTATGCTGTAAAAATCACATCTTTAAGTGGTTGCTCCTCAATCTCAGGATGTATTTCAATAGTTACCTCAGGAACAAAAAAATTAAAGTGGGAGGATTCTGTCAATATATATCCAAATCCTGCGACAGGAATGGTACACATTCTCAATGCTTCTAATTTTCCTGTGACTAAAATTACCGTGACGAGTATTTCGGGTACGAAAATGAAAGAAATAAAAGTGAGTGGTAAGAATACAATTGATATTTCTTCTCTAAGCAGCGGAACTTACTTGTTAAAACTTGAAATAAATAATGTTGAAATTGTAAAAAAATTAATTGTGAATTAAAATTAAATTCTTCCTTAATAAACTAAAATCAAAGCATTAATATAGAATGCTTCGATTTTTTATTTTTATTTAATGTTTAATTCCAACGTATCGGACCGAAAAATTTGTCTATTATTAAGACAGACACCAGAAAAATCCATAAAAAAATAATGGTACTCCGGGGATTGCTGTCATGACCATCGCGACTGAATCTGATTTTAAATATAGTTTTTACGAATAGCGCAACCAAGACCCACAATAATCCAATTACAGTATATGGATTCATCGGCGTACTAGCATACTTCCATCCCATCAAGAAACCACCAAAGCGCGAATATTGCTTCCGGCACCCACAGGATCCAGAATATATATTTCATCATGGTCTTGCATTTTTAATACACGGTAAATTTAATCAAAAATAGGATAGTATTTAAGTATTGTAGTTGAAAGTATTATAGTTAAATTGTATTATAGTTAACCAGTTGTGCCAAGTGCAAAACGCATGCGTCCCAGTCGCGGAATGATCTTTTTTACGTAATACGCTAAAGTGCTAAGCCAAAGTGCTAACCCCAACGACTAAAGCGCCGTCCCAAAGTCTAAAGCGCAGCGACCTACCTATAGTAGTAAGTAATATAATCTTCCGTGATTTCATAATAGCAACTGCTGGCCTGATCCCGATTGGCACTGATGGCAATAAATTCAAGGATGTTAACTCTTTCAGAAAGTGGCAATTTTGTTGCTTTTTCCCTGCTCTTGAAGTTGGAATAAAAACAAAAAAGACAATTTCCACCACCCATTTCTGTGTCAAATTTTACCCTTTTATCTCCTTCGATGTATATGATAGACCCAGCCCTTAAATTTCCTTTATATTCGACTTTTCTTGTAAACTTTCCGACAATATCATTCAAAATTTTGCTTTCAATTCAAGATCCTCATTGGGTAGAATTTTCCCTGTGCCATCTCGATAAATAATAGGTTCATGCTCTTCCGCTTCAATTTCATTAAGTAACTTTTGAAGTGAAGATGCAGATTGATTTTCACCTGGAGCGACAGGAGGAGTATAATCTTCATCACGCTTTATAAATTCAATTATATGTTTGTCTCCTGAAATGTTAGTTATAATTAATTCATATGCACCGGCAATATAAAAGGCTGTCGATAATAATTTGAATACTTCCATTAATTACTTCACTCACTTTTTTTTCGAAAATAATTTCCTCCGTTCTCTTCTTGCGGATTAATAAATAATCATAATTACTATAATATTCAGGTAGCCAAATTATCATTTGTTGACAATCAGGATAATGCACGAATCTGATATTTTATCTTCAAACAATAGCATTTCACACTCCGGATTTCTGTCAATCGAAGGAATATTCTGAATGGAAAGAATATCAATTGTGCCGAACCAGGAATCTATATTTTCTTGAGCGACATATGTTACTTCTTAATCTATGAAAATTGTACCTGACAAATACAACTTGGCATAACCGCTGATTTCGACCCGATCATCAAGGTCTTTACACCATAATTTTCCTTGTCTTTTCGATAGTTGCAGTGCTGTTAATTCCTTTTTGGCCAATTTTAGACCAGAATGGAGTCAAGAAGTGTGCGCAGAACCGGTCACCGGATCCTCGTCTATCCCTGATTGCGGTGCAAAAAATCTGGAAACAAAGTCGCCATCTTCTCCTGGAGCTGCGATGATGACGCCCCGACCATTTAGAGCAGCAATTGCCTTCAGGTCTACTTCTATTTCATTGATCTGAGCCTGTGTTTCAAACACAAATAAATAGTCTGTTTTACCCTTGTAAACCTCTAAGGAGACATGATTAAATGCAGCACAAATTTGCTCATTCATAGGCACTTGTTCTAAGATATCCGTTGGAAAATTAAGTGTTAATAATTCGCCTGATCTTTTGACTAATAATGCTCCGCTTCTTTCTGAATAAAAGTTGATACTTTCTAAATTGTAACCCTCATAATTAAAAAGCACAAATGCTGCAGCCAATGTAGCATGGCCACATAGATCGACTTCAACTTCCGGGTGAACCATCTGATTTGGAAGACATCACCTGTGCGGACGTAAAAAGCTGTTTCTGCCAGGTTATTTTCCATGGCTATTTTTTGCATCAGATCATCGCTGATCCAATTGTCCAGTGGGCAGACAGCTGCCGGATTTCCATTAAATATATGTTCAGTAAAGGCATCTATCTGATATATTTTTATCTCCATTTTTACTATTCCTTTTATTTATAAAATCTATAAATCAGCAATCATACATTTCAGGGCCAATTTCGACAGATTTTCCTATTAATTTTGAAATTAGATCGGCGTATTTATCGAAAACAAAACACTTACCTGTTAAAATAGTCGAGTAATTTTTGCCTTTAATACTCAAATTAAGATAGCCACCACCACTACCTTTAGCAGGTAAAATATTTTGAATTATCAAACCTGTAATATCTGATCTTTTGAATACCTGATAATGTTTTTTGTCTGCAAATCAATCTTATCATTTTTACTGTCTATCCAAATGATTGGTTTATTGATGGCACCAGGGTTCAACTTTGAAAATTTCAGTTTGACTTTATTGTTGAACTTATAATTTGCTGAAGCATCAATTTTTTCATCAATCAAAAGATAGTCTGATACCTGGCCGTTTTGCTCATAGTCAGTGTCTATAAGTAATTCCGGATATTCCCTTTCGTTTTTCACTTCAAAGGAAGTATACCCGCCATCATACGCATAATCACTATCATAAGTATACACTAGATTGATGGCCATTCCTTTGCATTGAAATAATAGCAGGTTTGATCTTTCCTTTCGTACACTAATTCCCGGTCTTTGACAGCGAAATCTTTAATAAATAAGTCACGAATGTCGAAATAGCTTCCATCATTACTTTCATTGTTAAAACATTGACTATAAAAGTGCATTGCTGCTACATCTTCTCTTTCATTGTCAAATATACACAGGTCATAGAAGATAATGTTACCAATTCGGACAGGAAATTTGAATTTGGTAAGTAATTGATGGTATTTCCCAATTTCATAAAAAATGTCTTTAGATTTATGAAGATCGCTGAACTTTGTATCCCACTTTATGAATGTTTTCCTAGGAGATTGGATCTCAAAACCCGCCGCATGATCTCGAAAATTTCCATCCGGAATAAGTGAATAGTTTTGCAAGTTCTTTCGTCTCCAGATTTGATTTTTTATAGGTTTTTTATCCGCTAAATTTTGGAAAAATAGTACTTCATCCAGCTCAAATCGAAGAGATAAATCTTCAAATACTTTACTGAAACCTGAATAATTGACGGGAATCCAATGCTGTGTATGGTCGAAAAAGAATAAAAATGCATTTAGTTCTTTGTCTATGATCGAATAAATATAAACGACTTGATCAAGTTCTATTTCTGCGTCATTATGCCATTCCTGGCCTTTAGAAATAAGTTTATTCCCTTCTATAAAAACCCTTCCCAGAGTTGTTTCTTTAGGAAAATTTACGGTTGCCATCTATTTAGAGGGCTAGCATGTTTTCTACAAGATTCGAAGTCTTTGGAAATGCAGAAACTATGTAGTGCCTAGGTAGAAACCAGCTTATTTGTTGCAGTCTGAAATTCAGATCTTCATTAGTTCCAAAATCTTCAGGATGGACATTAAACGCTAATTGCTGATAAGACTGACCATCCCTCTTTTGGATGAACATCATGATCTTTGGATTGGCAACTCCGGTATAGATAAGAAATGATTTCAAAATATCACGGGTGACTCTAGGCAAATATTCTTCGGATGGCTGAGCCACAAGTATTTGGTCATCTTTCTCTATTTTCTCTGTTCCATATTCCGGCAATTTATTTTCATTAGTTAGAAATTCGCCTCTCAGATATAAATTGAGAATATCCCCGTAAGAAAAAACCCAGTCGACATCACCTTCTACCGGATTAATAACTACACCAAGACCATTTTGAATCAAATACTCAGTCAAGTTACTGATGCAGAAAGAGGTAAATGGTTGATTTGGCTCTGGCGTATTTAACACAAAGTAAGGAAATCTGTCAGGTCCGGTCGTAGTTTGAGGTGTTACACTTGCGAAACTTGCAGTTTTGACAGCATCATGAAACCTTTGGATCCATTCCTCTCCTCTTTTTTCTCTTGGTATTTGAAAAAGGTTTAAAACTTCTTGTGTTTTATTGATGTCGCATTCCGGTTGCTGATTTTCTGCCATATTGTTTGATTATTGACTGTTATGATTTGATGGTAATGAGGATGCGAAGTTAGTAAATAATTGAAAAATCGCATATGATTCATTTTAGCTAAATGATTAGTTGTTACAGTGTCAAATTCCATCTTTTTTCAATACAAGACACTTTTTTGCGGATTGAATTCTATAAAAAAGGCCACCGTCTCTCAACGATAGCCTGTAAAAACCTACTTACCTAAAAAATTTTATTTATGAATGATCATTACTTTTTTCATAAGTGGTTCATGTCCTGATTTCAAGATATTGACAAGGTAAATCCCTTCAGCCTGGTCATGCAAGTTGATCTCAATACCCTTGTAAGGCATTTCTTTCAATACTTCTGATTTAATTATTTTTCCCAAAATATCGATTACCTGCACGACGACATATTCACCTGTATAGGATTCTGCTGTTACTTGAAAAACATCTATTGCCGGATTAGGAAAAATTGAAATAGTGGCATTCAAAGTTGTCTTATTCGCAGTTACTGATTGAATTATTTCATGTCCCTTGATTAAGTCTCCTACGACATCGTTCCCTTCTACGCAGTCAAAAGAAGCAGTACAATATGAAACGCAACCTTTAGCATCTGTAACCTTCAATGAGATATTGACAACAGTATAGCCATTTACAACTTTAATATTATCTGTGCCTTGTCCACCTGAAATATATCCGTCGCAATTAACCAACTCCCATTCATATGTAAATGGACCCTGTCCGCCAGTAATTGTAGAGGTAATTATGTTGTCAATACTTGCACAACTAATAGGACCTTCCGGCAGATTAATATTACAACTATGACCTGAACCTTTAATGGTAATTATTTGTATTGCGGTGGAAGTATTTCCACACAAATCGGTTGCTGTCCAAATACGGTTATATGCAGTACTGTTGTCCACGGTTTGAACTAGAATTTGTTGCTTCGTCATATTATCAAGATAGCAATCTGTAGCGTTGATTGTTTTAAATTCCGGCATCACATCATTGCAGTACAGCGTAATGTCCTGAGGAATATTTTCAAATACAGGCGCTGTATTGTCAATAAATTTGCCGGTTAATTCAAATGTACTTTCATTGCCGCACGGATCTATTGCAGTCCAGATGTATAAGTATTTAGCTATATATCCATCTGCTTTGCAATTACCTTCATCAAGTAATTTTGTCTCAAGTTTCAGATCAACATATCCACCACAATTGTCACTCGCTGACACGGCATTGACTCCATAATAAGCCAACATATTCGGAATTTTTTCAACATCGCAAGCCAATTCGAATGTTCCTCCATTTTGCAACTTAATTAGATCTGGATTCGTAACCTTGATCACAGGAGCTATAAGATCTCTGTTGAATATTCTTTGAGCGTCAATAGAAATATTTCCACAATTATCGGTTGCTGTCCATGTGCGAATTATGACTTTTCCGCAGTCAGTATTACCTTCAGTCTCAGTAAAAGTGACAGGATAATCCAATCCTGAACATGCATCTCTGGCAGTTACAACAGGTGGAATTGTTGCGCTCCCACAATCATCCTTAGGAATCCCCGTCAAGACTGGACCTTGGTCATCAACTATCGTTACTATCTGCATGAAATTTGAGGTATTGCCACAATTATCACTTGCAGTCCACATTCTTTCAAAAGGTGATTCATTTATGCAAAGTGTGATTATTGGTTTTTTATCTACAAAACTTACAGTTAATGCCCCATTGGAATTATCAGTTACTTGCGGATATGGAACGCTTTCACCACATTTCATTTTGACGAATGCTGGTGCATCAATTGAAGGTGGTGTGGTATCTGTCATCTTGACAAAATAGGTCAATGTTGCTGAATTCCCACATATGTCTGTAACGGTAATTGTTAACTGAACTTCATACATATATCCATCAACTATGCAATCACCTGAATTTATTAATTTGGTTTCTATTTCGACCTTATTTTCATCCAGGCAACTATTACTTATTATTATATTTTCTGCGGTAATATTTGGCATTCCCGATTCGTGACCTATAATAGATTCAAAAAAGATCTCACTGCTATCAGGCTTGTCTTTAAATTCAATGATATTCACTATAAAAGATAAATTTGATGTAGAGCCTTTGATTATAATTAATTGTGAATCTCTTGCGATATTGCCACAATCATCAGTCGCTGTCCATGTTCTTTGTACAAGTAAATTATTTTCACACATTACAGGAAGCGTCTCATTAAAAGCTATTTTAACGCTACCGCAATTATCCGTTGCAATAATATTTGTTGGTATAGAAGGTATTTGTGATGCGCAAATATTGGCAGGTATATTCGACAGTTGGGGAGGTGTATGGTCACTTACTTTGTAATTAAGAACGAATTCGCCAACATTGCCACAATCATCTTTTGCGGTCCAAACGGCTCTGACATTATATAGAAATCCACTTGAAGCGCAATTTTCAGCATAATTATAATTCATATCAAACTGTGCTAATGCTGTACTGCAAAAGTCTGAAACAGTGACATTAGCGGCATTTAATTGCAATGCAGATAAATATTCACAGTCAATATCTACTGTATCTCCATTTTGGTAATTATTTCCGGGATAATTATTAAAAGAAATTACAGGTGGTGTATTGTCAATTACGTGGATAATTTGGGTAAAATAGTTTTTGTAATCACAATCTCCCGTGCTCGCTTTATACGTTCTCTCAATCGTGTAATTTCCAGTGCAGTCACCCTGAATTATCTTTTCTGACATGGTCACAAATGCATCTCCGCACTCATCTGTTGCTGTAATTATTGATGCTGCCGGGATATTGCTACAGTCAACTGACATCGTAGCCATTGGCAATGAATCAAATACCGGAGGTGTTACGTCTACTATATTTAATGTGACAGTAAATACACCAGCATTGCCGCAATCATCTGTTGCAGTCCAAGTTAATAACCATTTACTAATGAAATCATCTACTCCACATTCACCTGTTGCTAATAACTCTTTTTTATAACTAACAGAAACGTTACTACAAACATCTACTGCTGATACATCAGCTACTGTATAAGGGAATGGATTCCAGTTTGGATTAGAATTCTGACAATTTACATTGGTGGTACCAGAAATTAAATTAGGATTAATAGGTGTTATGATAGGGGGTTTTGTATCAGGCAATACCTGGAAAGTTCTTGTTGCAGTTGTGATATTTCCACATTCATCGAATGCAGTCCATCTATAAGTAATTGGATATCCTTGACATGCATTTACTATATATGGGTCAATAGATGGGGTAACAGTTGCTCCACTGCAATTATCCGTCGCTGTGAGCACTACTTGAACAGGAAGTGGATCACCACATGAAATATTTGCTATAGCAGGCGGAATAGAAAT
Source organism: Candidatus Brachybacter algidus (assembly GCA_016711705.1). GTDB lineage: Bacteria > Bacteroidota > Bacteroidia > Chitinophagales > Saprospiraceae > Parvibacillus > Parvibacillus algidus. Next base: position 585,147 of record JADJSK010000002.1, read on the forward strand.
CACCGGCCCATCATTGTCAAATACGTTGATGATCTGGGTGCAGTTGCTGCTATTACCACATACATCTGTCGCGGTATAAGTTCTACTGATCTGATATCTATTGACACATCCTAGACTTGTGATGACGTCCGGTGCAACAGTAATCGTTAAAGCAGATCCGCAATTGTCTGTAGCTACAATGCTATTTACATTGGCTGGAGGAACGTTCAAAGCGCAAGAAACTGTAACAGTGGCAGGGCAAGTAATTAAGGGTGCTATGTTGTCCGATACAGTAATTGTCTGATCGCAGCTAACACTGTATCCAGTAACATCCGTAGCAGTATAGGTTCTGGTGATCGTATAATTATTTTGGCAAGTTAAATTTGAAATTACATCAGAGGCTACTGTAACTGTGATATTTCCGCCACAACTTGCATTTATCGTAACGCTATTTATGTCCGGACTTGGAACTTCTGAAGCACAGCTAACAGCAAGTGCGCCAGGGCATGTGATCGTAAATTGTCCACCTCCTGATACCACTATGTATTGTATGCAGGTAGCTATATTGCCACATACATCTGTGGCTTGATAAGTCCTTAACACTGTATAATGATTGGCATCAACATAATCTGTAATAGCGTCTTGGCCAACTGTCACCACTACCGCACCATCACAATTGTCAGTGGCAATTATTGAATAGACATCAGCGTCAGGAATTTCCGATGGACAGGCAACCGTGATGTCGTCCGGACATGTCATCTCAGGATCTATATCGTCAAAAACGGTAATAGATTGTGTACAAGAAACTGAGTTGCCTTGTCCATCCGTGGCGGTATATGTTCTGACTATGCCAAAAGCATTTGCGCAATTACCTGGCGTAATGACATCGACTCCTACGGTCACAGCATATGATCCGCCACAAGAGGTAGTTACTACAACTGATTCAATATCCTGATCCGGAACTTCTGATGCACAACTAACAGTGATTGCATCAGGGCAAGAGATAGCAAAAGTGACATCGCTGCTGACAGTAATAGTTTGTGTGCAATCAGATGTATTTCCGCCGGAATCAGTAGCATGATATGTTCTTAATATGGTATAGTTATCAATATCAATGACATCAGTAATCACATCTGCATCAACTGTAACTGTGACTGTTCCACCGCAATTATCTTCAGTAGAAATGGAGCCTGTATCCGCATCCGGGACATCGGCACTGCATCCCACTGTGACATCCTCAGGGCAAGTTATTGTCGGAGCATCCTCGTCTGAAATGGTAATTGTCTGATCACAACTCACTGAATTGCCGGTTGCATCAGTCGCGGTATAGGTTCTGGTGATGGTATAACTATTGGCACAAGTTTGATTACTAATTACGTCCGGTGAGAAAGTAATTGTAACACTTCCACCGCATCCTGCACTAGCAGTTACTTCTTCTGAGTTTGCCGGATTTACATCTCCTGCACAAGCGTATGAAATGTTGTCAGGACAAGAAATAGATAACCCACCCGTGCTATTCACAGTTATAACTTGAGTACAGTAACTGATATTACCACAAGCGTCTGTGGCAGCATATTTTCTATAAATATTATAGTTGTTTGGATCAGTGATTGTCCCCGTGGAATCTGCGCTAACTGTGACTACTGGGATACCTCCGCAATTGTCCGAAGCAGTTACTGATTCAACATCTGAGGATGGTAAGTGTCCTATACAAGCTATGGATATATTATTAGGGCAGGTAATGGTAGGGGCGATGCTGTCATTGACATATATGCTTTGGGTGCAAGTCGCAGCATTTCCACAAACATCAGATGCATTGTAAGTTCTTATGATAGAGAATTGGTTTGAACAGTCTCCATTGGTAATAACATCGGAAACAAAAATAACGTTTGCATCACCACCACATAATTCTGTGGCAACAACTTCATCCGGGTCGGCTTCAGGTACATCTCCTGCACATGCAAAGCTCAGACTAGGCGGGCATGTGACGATAGGTGGTTTGGAATGCGCACATACTGTTACTGATTCTGTGGAAACTGCACCTGCTGTTGAAAGGGCTCTTCCTTCCAGATTACTATTCGTATGTAGGCTTATAGCACCATTTATAAGGGCATTTCCTTTGAATACTGAATTATCCAAAAGGGCAAATGCTCCATTGATCTGCCAGTAAATATTACAAGCTTTGGCGCCATTGATTAAAGTAATGGTAGAATTGACGGTATTAGCGAAAGCTCCATTTACTTGAAATATGAAAATAGATGATTCGTCATCTGCGCCATCTAGCGTTAGATTGCCATTTAGCGTAGAAGCAGCTCCAGTGCAATAAACGCCGGGAAACAATATTTGATCATTGCCCAATGTGACTCCTATTACATTGTTACATGTTCTTGTTGCAAGATCAGCATATGCCACACCGAGATCAGCGGCAGCTTGCACCGTAACAGGGTCAATAGTATGTATGCTACCGACAACTATTCCCGGAGGAAAGCCATCCAATACACCGACATTTGTTCCGATATCTCCTGTAATGGTGGAGGTCCCTAAATTATGGAAATCTCCTGCGGAAGTGAAAATAGCAAAGTTATAAGCGGTACCCATTGGAGGTGCCTGGGCGTAGTTTGAAAAAGGGCATAGCAATGCCAGCGCAATAAATGCGCAATAGTTTTTAAAAAATTTCATGTAGTAGGTTTAAAAAATAGTTAAATACTAAAGATTAAATCTACACCAAATTATATTTGATGCTGTTACACAAAGAAATTTATTAGTTACACAATTAACAGATGTGGTTAATTCGTATATCTTATTGATAATAAGAATGTTACTGTGAATCGCTTTTGAGATACAATAATGATAGACGAAATTATTTAAAATTTCGATAAATTGGCAAAAATCATAAAATGCAATAGTATATATTGCCAAATTGAATAAATAAAAATTTAAATATCCTCTAAATTTCCGTTGCGTTTTTGTTTTAGTTGCTTGAAAAAGCTGGGAGAAAGGCCGGTAACTTTTTTGAATTGATTTGAAAGATGGGCGACGCTGCTGTAATTTAATTTATACGAAATTTCTGTTAAACTCAGCTCATTATATAATAATAACTCTTTAACCCTGTCTATTTTATTAAGGATGATAAATTGCTGAATGGTGATTCCTTTTACCTCCATAAATAAGTTAGAAAGATAGGTGTAATTGTAGTTGAGCTTTTCACTGATGTATTCAGAATAATTTACTTTTGGAACTTCGTCAGAATAATGGATCATCTCTGTGATGGCGTTTATTATTTTCTCATTTAGAATACTTCGGTTGTCATCTAAAAGTTCAAGTCCCGACATCAATAGATTCTTACCTAGTTCCGCTCTTTGGCTTTCAGTAATGTCTTCCAGCACTTCAACTACACCAAGTTCTACACAGACATATTTCAGACCTAGCTTGTGAAGTTCTTCCTTCACCATCATCTTGCATCTCAGGCTCACCATGTACTTGATGTACAGCTTCATTTAATGGTTATTTTAAGAATAATGTTTACACAAAAAAAAATAAGAAGAGAAGGCACTAAAGGAATATTTAGGTTTTTAAAACCTCCATATTGTAATTAGACTCATTTGGATAAAGTCTGGAAAGTAAAACTAAGTGTATTTAGTTGGGAAATAATGACCGGTTTTTTAATATAAAATTATTTAAGTCATAGGAATTTGTCTGAAAGTGAGGCAGGGCGTTATAAAATAGTTTGCAATTGGTTATAGGGTTCATAAAGAACTTTGGTCTGGAATTGGTGGAGGTTTAAAGTGAATATGGTATCGCATAGGTTCACTGAGCTTTTTGGTTACATATTAATAATACTAATTTATTAATTATCTGGTATTTGATTGTTATTGGTGATTATTTTGAGGTTCACAGGGTGATTTGACTGGAGTCAAATGGTGTACAGATTAAAGAGAGTAGTAATGCCAATTTAATATTTGCCAGCGAAAATGATGTTTATAAAATTCAAATCAGCGGCAGAACATTATTCGTGCATTCGTGGCAAAACATTTAATTTTGCTGGAGCAAGCCATTGCCACGAATGCACGAATTTTTAGGATTGTGTCTTAGACATTAATTTCCTGACATTGGACTGCAAATTGAGATTTTTAGAGATTTACAGATGGATGATAATCATAAATAAAGGGCATTTTATTACTATATAAAGAAGTCTTCATCCAATTGTTTGATTTCTAAGGTTGATTTAATTTGAACTCCAACATTATATTCATGCATTAGATCAACTAATCTACTTCCATCTATTAACTTTATTTTGTGATGTGCATTTTTTGCTTTTTCAATTGCACCTTGGTCAAATACAGATGTAGTAACAAATACGCCCTTATTTGTATCTCCACTCATCGCTCCTATAAAATTCCTTATATCCTTTTCTCTTACCTTATTTTCATTGAATCTTTTTGCTTGAATGTAAATTTTATCTAATCCAAGTTTGTCTTCATTAATAATACCGTCTATTCCACCATCACCTGATTTTGGGGTTTCTTGGAATTCCCCATAACCCATTTTCTTTAACAGAATTAAAACAACTTTTTCAAAATAATATGGATCAATCGTTTTTAATTTTTCAAGTAATTCGTTTTTAATTTCAGATTCGATTTGATTAAATCCTTCATCAATTAGGTCTTGTGGTGTTGCATTTTTAATTCATCAGGATTAATATGATCTAATTTATTCTTACTATTTTCATTAGCATAAAATTCAAGCATATTTGAACCACCCTCTACATCTTTTAAAGTTAAACTTGACTTTTGATTTAAGCCTTTATCAGTGATTTTGACATGCCCTCTTGAAGGAAAAGAAACATATCCTCCCTTTTTTAAATATGATTTACCCCAATTAATTCTATTATTAATGAGGATGTCGCCCGATTTAGTTTTTTCAGTTAGGAGGTCATCAGACAAATTAGAATAGTATTTTTCTATTACCATTCTTTGCAGTTCTTGAGTATGAATAGTTTCGCCGTTACTTAAAATTTCAAGTATTGGTTTAAATGTCTCATGAAATTTTGGAATTTCCATTGATTATTTAGTATTTTGTGATTTACAACTCCTTCACCATCACTTCCTTATACCATACCGTATTTCCATGATCCTGTATACATATGTGACCTTTCTTGAATGCCCCAAAACCCGGCCATTGCTTGAATTTACTATTGGCGATCAATTCTTTCCAGGCATCGTCCCACATAGTAGTTTGAACTACAGCTGTGCCATTGAGTTTGAAAGTAAGCGAACCATGATCACAGATGATCTCGGCATGATTCCATTCGCCAACAGGTTTAACTGTCTTTGTGGAGCAAGAGATCAGGTCGTATAAGTCACCGGCATGATGTTTGAATATCTTACCATCGGGATGGCCGTCATTGTCCAATACTTGCATTTCAGGACCTGTTTCATATGAAGCCTTATATTTCACAGAGTCATCTTGAACATAAAACATGACGCCACTATTGCCATTTTTTGAGATCTTCCAGTCATATTTTAAATGAAAGTTTTCATACTCCTTATCAGTTACTATGTCACCACCTTCCTTGATCTTCCAATCTGCTTTAGCCAAAGTATCCAAATATAACTCACCATCTTTGACTTTCCAGGCAGAGCCAACAGCGCCACCTCCATATTTATGCCAGCCTGCGGTAGTCTTACCGTCAAAAAGTTTAGTCCAGCCTTTTTCATTTTCTTGCATAGCGCAACTTATTAATGTGATGAGTAAGAGGGTGGGGAAGAGAATAGTTAGTTTGTTATGCATGTTATCTGGTTTTTTTAATTATAGTTTGGTTGAAAAAGACTCCCCCTAGCCCCCGCTGAGAGAGGGGGAAAGTCACCGCGGCTCGGGTAGAGTTAATCTAAGCCAAGGATTTTTCTATTCATTTTTTCGTCAGTACCCGAAGAAGCAAAGTCGTCGAATGCCTTGTCAGTGACAGGAATTATGTGATTTTTAATAAATTCAGCGCCTTCTTTCGCACCTACTTCCGGATGTTTGATGCAACATTCCCATTCCATAATCGCCCATCCGGCAAAATCGTATTGTGTTAGTTTGCTGAAGATCGTTTTGAAATCTACCTGGCCATCACCCGGTGATCTGTATCTTCCTGCCCTGTTTAGCCAACTTTGATAGCCTCCGAAAGTGCCTTGCTTTCCTGTTGGATTAAATTCTGCATCCTTCACATGAAATGCCTTTATTCTTTCGTGATAGAAATCTATGTACTGAATATAATCCAATTGCTGAAGTACAAAGTGCGACGGATCATATAATAAGCAAGCTCTTGGATGATCATTAACTTCTTTGAGAAACATCTCATAGGTGATGCCATCAAATAGGTCTTCACCCGGATGGATCTCATAACAAACATCTATACCATGGTCCTCATAATAGTCCAGAATCGGTTTCCATCGTTTACCCAATTCCTTAAATCCTTCTTCTACCAACCCTGCTGGCCTTTGTGGCCAGGGGTGGAAGGTATGCCATAGGAGAGATCCACTAAAAGTAGGCACAGCATTCAGACCTAAATTCTGAGAAGCTTTGGCTGCATATTTCAATTGTTGGACGGCCCACGCTTGTCTTTCTATAGGTTTATTTTTTAATTCTGCTGGTGCAAATCCTTCAAATAAAGCATCATAAGCAGGATGAACCGCGACGAGTTGCCCTTGAAGATGGGTTGAAAGTTCGGAGATTTCCATATTGTATTCGCCAACTATTCCTTTAATTTCATCAGCATAGTCTTTGCTTTTGGCAGCTTCTTCAAGATCTATTAGACGGAGATCCCATGTTGGAATCTGTACTGCTTTGAAACCTAATGATTCTGCCCATTGACAAATGGATCTCAAATCATTGAACGGTGGCGCATCACTCATGAATTGAGCAAGGAAAATTCCGGGACCTTTAATGGTACGCATATGCAAATGATGAATGGTAAATTATAAATTATAATAATAAATGAAGATAGGAAAGAATTGGTAATTGAAAATGAATAATTGACTGGAAAAATTATGAACTTCATACTTATTGACAGCTAATCCTGATAGTTCGGTTAAGATAAAAGTAGAGAAACCTAATGCGTAATTACTGATTCTATTCTATGTGAAGAGTTGGTTGAAATCTATCTCAACTTAGCCAAATAATCTGGTTTAGTAATCTTATAAACTAGACTTTCAGCTTGACCTTCCACATCATTAAGTTTATCAAAAAGGACCATTTCGCACTTTTCCAATACTTTAATTGATGCTAAGTGACCTGGCCTTACAATGGCAAATATTTCTTCTGTATTAAGCTGATCAAATCCAAATTCTATTGCCGCAAATGATAATTCAGTAGCATATCCTTTTCCCCAGGATTTTGCATCAAATCTATACCCAAGATTTAACTTAACTTCTTCACCATATAATCTATCAGAAAGACCGCCAACTCCCATGACTTGATCCGGATTATCTATCTCCCTGATAATCCATGCACTATAACCTGGATCCTTCCATTTATTTATCATTTCCTCAAATACTTTTTTTGCTTTCGCAAGGTCCATCGGGCCGGCCGGATTAAATAAATTAGTCTGAGGATCTGATTGTATCTCATAGAATCTATTGAAATCGGATTCAGTTGGTTTATCTAAAATTAATCTTTTGGTTCTCAGCATTTAATATTGTTATAATATTTAAAATTATATGAAAATATCAAACTACAAGATATTTTTTGAAACTTCGGTGCAATTAAATTTATGTTAATCAATTGATATCACTCAACTTAAAGCTAGAAATGAGAAGTTTGTCCATACATTGAATCGAAGGTGCGAGAATTCTGATAATTGAGAATCTAAGGATTATTATCTGGGATAGAACCATTTTTTTCTGCCTGCACCGTAGATTTTCGTATTCCAGTTCTATGAATCTCGTTGATATATTGATCTTTTAAGTGATCGTAAAAGGAATGCCTGCTTGATGAGGAGGCGATTAAATTGGAAATTAATGCTGTCAACATAATGTAAAAAATCACGTTATGGCTGCTGGTCATTTCAAGGACCAAGATGGAAGACGTGAATGGACTTCGTGTGATACTGGTCAAAAAGCCGGTCATTCCACATAGGATTAGCAGATTTGTTTCGGTGCTTGTTACATTAAAAAATTCTGCAAAAACAGCACCTATGCTTGCTCCCGCACTGAGTGAAGGTGCGAATATACCACCGGCTGCACCAGTAGAAAAAGAAATTATAGGACCTAAAATTCTTAAAATTGGCAAGTACCATGATACATGTTTGTCATCAGTAAAAAGTGTATTTACCATTATTTCTTTACCGGAACCAAGTGTATATTTATCTAAAAAGGAGGCGAGTGAAGCAATTATTAGACCACAAATCGAAACATACAGAATTTTATGAAAATTGGTTTTAAGTACATTTTTCTTTTTTGATATATATAAAACAGCGCTGCCCATGCCGGTTCCAGCTACACCTGTTATAATTGCAATGGGGAGAATCAATAGGATGATCCAAGAAGAAATATTGCTTAGGTCAGGATAGCCTAAATACAGATAAGGTCCTAAGAAATTTAGTGCGGTGAGTCCAGCGATAATCACGCCAGTTAATAAAGCAGATTTAAAAAAACTAAAATGAATTTTGGTAAGTTCCTCGATAGCAAAAACTATACCACCTAAAGGTGTATTAAAGGCGGCTGCAAGACCTGCGGCAGCTCCTGTAACAATCATATTTCTCTTCGAAATCTTTGGATACCATGCGGGTAGAAAGTCATTGATTTTTTTGAAAATTGTTGCAGAGATTTGGATAGTAGGACCTTCTCTCCCAATGACACCTCCTCCAAAAACCATAATTAGGCTGGAAAGTATCTTGATGAAGATGACTTTAAGGCTGAGTAGCACATTTACTCTGTAAGAGTTAATTGGATTGGATAATTCTATTGCTGCGGTTACTTGAGGAATACCGCTTCCCCTTGCATATGGTGCATATCTCTGAACGATCCACCATGCCAATACAAAACAGATAGGAGTAATTATAAATAAAGCCCAACTTATGTTTTCGAAAATCAGATGCGTTCCGTATTCTGCCCATGAAAATAATTTTGCGTAAAGGACTGCGATAGAGCCGGATATAAATGCACCAATCCAAAAAGGCAAGGCGTTAAGTAGATTTTTCTTGAGCCTTTTGTTTGTTATTAAATCGAACTTGGATTTTAAGAATAGCCTTACTTTGTATAATAAATTCATGTGCAAAGATAATGTATAATAACAAAAGGATTGGATTTGCTTGTTAAAGAGAATGTTAAACGGCCGGGCCCCATAATAAGATTCCTCTTAGAAGTTGTAGAATGTTATTATTAAAATGGCTTTTGAATTGTGTCAACGGAATAGCTGGTAAAAAAAAAGTCTTTAATCCACTTAAATTATTAACACATAAAGCGGTTGAAATGGCAGTAATTTTATATTATTGGTTCTAATTTACCTCTGGGTGTATGGGATTTAAACATAAAACATGAAGTATATTTTGTTCAGATTTAAAGGAATGCTTCTTTTGCTTCTTTGTACTTGGATTTCCATTTCCTTATCATATGGGCAAATCCATACCGCACTTTTTACCTCTTCCGACAAAGAAATAGAGGGCGCTTTTGAATGGGCCCAGGGCATGGCAGTGAGCTACAAAGGGGAAGAAAATGATCATGTAGGGCCTTGGTATGAAGCAGCGCTCCCATCAAGATTTGCATTCTGCATGAGAGATGCTTCTCATCAATGTATTGGTGCCGAGATTTTGGGTTGGAGTGAACAAAATTTGAATATATTCTCGTTGTTTGCCAAGAATATTTCAGTCTCGAAAGATTGGTGCTCTTATTGGGAAATAAATAAATGGAATAAACCGGCTCCTGAAGACTACAGAAACGACAAAGAATTTTGGTATAATTTACCGGCTAATTTTGATCTTCTTTATGCAACATGGCGATTGTATCAATGGACAGGTAATAAGTCTTATATTGAAGAGCCCAACTTTATCTATTTTCAAGAAAAAACAGTTGATGATTACATTGATAAATGGGTATTATCGGCAGACTCATTGTTCTTTAGGCCAAGTCATGTAAATGTGCCGATTCCGTATAATGAGAAGGATTATTTTCATAGTTGCCGTGGGTTGCCATCTTATACAGAAGGGGTTCCTGGTATGAAAATGGGAGCAGATCTTGTCGCAGCATTATACCGTGGTCTCATTACTTATTCTGATATTTTAAAGACAAAAGGTCAAACTGGGAAGGCCGACATATATGCTAGAAAGGCGGAACAGTATAGGAATTCCTTGGAAACGGAATGGTGGAGCAATGAAAATTCTCAATACTACTCATATTATTGTGATGATGGGAAGTTTAGGAATGATGAGCCGGGTACTTACTTGCTTTGGTTTGATGCACTTAATGATATCAAAAGGAAAAATCTTACAGTAGAACAAATTATTACATCAAAAAGTAATGTGGAAAATATGTCATATTGGCCATATTTATTATACACTAATGGGAATTGGACAGAGGCAAGAAATATTATTCTTCGACTTTCAGACTCAACTACAGCTAGAAGGGAGTATCCGGAGGTCTCGTTTGGTGTACTGGAAGGTGTTGTTAAAGGCGCAATGGGTATTGATCCTGATGCGGAAGAGTATTCAATTAGTACTTTATCTAGGATCAATGGTGGCAACTCTGCGACTATATTAGATTTGCCAATCTTACAGACATTTGTGGATCTCAGTCATAGAAGTGATCATCAATCAGAAATGACTAATAAAGGGAAGAAGTCTTTTATTTGGAAAGCTAAATTTTCCGGAATTTATGCTTCGATAACAGTAGATAAATCTTCCGCCCCAGTAAATAAGGAGTTTGACAGTCAAGGCAAACCAATAACTTTTGTGATGGTGCCAATGGGCCCTGGAAAACATGCAACAGTTGAGGCATTCAAATGAGATGGTAATTTTTTTATTTTTATAGGTTACTTCCATCTCTTTTTTTCAATTTTTCATTGTTTATTTAATCAAATTAAATCGGTCGTCACATCAACTGCAAAATGGCTCTATGAAATCTTCTAATTCTTTCATTTTTATAGGGGGTAATTTATTGTAAATTTCACGACCATTTTGTACTTGAGTTAAAATTTTGCATTCGGTCATAATTTGCAAATGCCTTGAAATTATCTGTCTTGATAATTTGATATTTACTAAAATAGCTGTTGGAGTAATAGCCTGAAGTGCAATCGAGGCAATATTTGCTCGTCGACTTGGGTCCGATAGTGCCTGAAATGCATATCCTCTTATTTCCATAATACAGCAACTTGACCTCATAAAATAATTTATAGACTTTTTAACCAATAAATTTATAAATATGCCTGGTGTATTAATCTATGTGCTTAAAGCAGCAAAAAGAAAAATTTTGAGTTGTGCCGAAAGGTGTCACATGATCATGAGTTTTGCATTGAATTGATGTAAATGCTTCGATGAAGCATTTGGATAATTGGTCTGTACTATAATTCTTGATATCCAGTCCACTGCATTTCTGTGGGCCGTTTTCTGAGAAAGTCCCTAAAATCAAATATCCATTGACATATTTATTCACAGTATCAAGGTATTTTTTTATTTCTAACTCGTTGGTTAAGAAATGAAAGGCGGCTCGATCGTGCCAGAGATCAAAATTTGAATGTGGTATATATTCATTAATGTCGCTGACGATCCAGTTAATTTTTTCAGCTCGGCTTCCCAGCCTCTTTTTTGCTCTTTCTATAGCTGTTGAAGAAATATCTAATATCGTGATATTTATAAAACCCTTGTCCAATAAATAATCGACAAAATTACTGTCACCACCACCAATGTCTATAATGCTTGCATTCTTGCTCAGACCTATTGAATGTATGAATTCAAGGGATATTTCTGGAATTACTTGTGTCCAACTTACTTGATCGGGTGTTTTAGTTTCATAGATTTTTTCCCAGTGTAATTTATTTGATATGCTCATAGATCGCAGTATTACTAGAGTTTGAGTAAGAATATTGGTGGTTCTTAAGCTTTAATTAGCATTTTAAGTATAATTCTGTTTCACAAATTTAGTTCAGAATACCTACACAATATAATTTGTCGTATGTTTGCACGGGCAATATAGCCTAAATCATTTAATTTAATTAGTAATGTACAGCGGAGTTGTAAAATTTTTCAATTCAGAGAAAGGCTTTGGTTTTATCGTAGATAGTAGTTCCAAAGAAGAATTCTTTGTTCATGTTTCAGGCCTTATTGACGATGTCGCAGAAGGAGATTCAGTAACTTTTGATACTGAAAAGGGAAGAAAAGGTATGAATGCAATCAATGTAAAGTTAGCGTAAGCCTTTAATTTTGCCCGTATCAGTTTGGGTTGTTTTGGTCGATTGACTTAACTTCCCAAACTGATTTTTTTTTTTGGAGTATTTTATAAAATAGCTTCAAATTTCTAATTGTTGGTCCTTCAAATCTTTTCATAGAGTTTTTTCGAGATAGATTTTACCGTGTTTGGGAACAAATTTCATTGTAACTCAGACCGGCTTTTGTTGTTTGGTCTAATGCCTTCAATTACTTGAATCACTTAAAGTATATTAATTCTTTGAATACTCATTGCTTATTCAGTCTTTTAACCGAATAGATATCTGTCCGACGGTCTTTCAAATTACGGACGCTTCCAAACTGATTTAATTCTCTCAATAGATCTAAATCAACATCAGCGATAAGGATCATTTCACTATTTGGTGTTGCTTCAGCTTTGATGCCATTCGTTGGGAATGAAAAGTCACAAGGAGTGAATACCATCGATTGGGCATATTGAATGTCCATATTGTGCACCTTTGGAAGATTTCCAACGCTACCCGCAATAGCCACATAACATTCATTTTCTATTGCTCTGGCTTGCGCGCAATTTCTTACTCTGGAATATCCACTTTGAGTATCTGTTAAGAAAGGAACAAACAAAATATCAATACCATCTTCCGCTAAAATCCTACCCAATTCAGGAAATTCTACATCATAACAAATTAATATTCCAATCCTTCCACAATCAGTATCATAAGTCTGAATCGATTGTCCACCCTGCATACCCCATACTTTGGCTTCATCAGGTGTGACATGTAATTTTTCATAACGTTCTACTCCACCATCCCTCTTGCATAGGTATCCTGCATTATACAAGTTATTATTCACGATTTCAGGCATGCTGCCTGTTATGATGTTTATGTTGTATGAAATAGCCAACTCTGCGAATCGCTTAGTTATAGCTTCTGTGTAAGTAGCCAATTGACGTATAGCATCCGGTTCTGAGAGGTGATTATATTCAGACATTAAAGGAGCATTAAAAAACTCAGGGAATAATGCAAAATCTGCTCTGTAGCCTGACACAGCGTCAATAAAGTATTCCGCCTGCTGCATTAATTCTTCAAAGTTCTTATAAAGCCTCATTTGCCACTGGATCAAACCAAGTCTGATTACCGTCTTCTTAATATTGGCGGAATTAGTTTTTTTCTCATAATAAACATTATCCCATTCCAGCAAAACTGCATATTCTTTGGATTCTTTATCTCCTTCGAGATATCCTTTCAAAACCCGCATCGGGTGAAAATCATTTGACATCTGAAAGTCCAACACAGGATCGTGGATTTCCTTGTTTCTTACATTCTCAATGTATTGGCGAGGAGTCATCGTAGCTGAATATTGATGATAATTCGGAATACGTCCACCGAAAACTATTCCTTTCAGATTCAGTTTTTCACATAGTTCTTTCCGGTAATCATACAGTCTTCTACCTAATCTCAACCCACGAAATTTAGGACTCACGAAGACATCTATACCATAAAGTTTATCTCCAAGAGCAGTATGCGTACTAAATGAATATGCTCCGGTGATCTCGCTATATGTATGCTTATCATCAAATTTGGAATAATCCACTATAATTGATAAGGCACAAGCTGCCAGCTGATTATCTATTTTAATGCCTACCTGACCTTCAGGGAATTTTTCTATGAGAGATTTGATATGATGTTCTTTCCAATAAGCATTAGGCATGTGAGAGTAAACTTCCTTCATCACATCTCTAATCTCATCATAGTCCTCCATTTTTAGAAAAACAAGTTCAATATTATCGATTGAATGAGTATCATTTTTATTGTCCATGATATATTTTATTTGTTTTGAGTTACGCTCGTAAAAAGTGAGATTCCAAATTTTACAAGTAATTACAACAACTCATACATTTAGATTGAATGATGACGTAAAGGTACAAAATATTAAGTGAGGGGGTGAGAAGGATAAGAAGGTGAGGAGGTGAGAGGGTGATAGGGTGATAGGGTGATAAGGTGAGAGGGTGAGAGGGAAAGCACATTTCTAACTCAGTTCAAAATTAGAGACTGATTTTGTCTCTTATAAAACAAAATTATTTCGTTTCCACTTAAGAGCCAACAGCTAATGGCCAACAGCTAATAGCCGAAAAGTAAGGTATGAGTTCGTTTCAGAAGAAATGTCAATATTATTCAAACATGTAAGTTTCATTTCCTTCAGCCATTTTCCTCACATTTTCCAACACTCGTTTCATATAAGTTTTCCAGAAGGTGTTTGTGAAAAGCCAGTTGAGCGGATAGAAAAGCGGATTTCCTGAATGCATTTTATAAGTGTAATCGATTTGAATCTTATTGGGTTCAAGTTCAGTGGTCTGCCATTCTCCAGTAAATTTTGTAAAACCGAGCATCCAGGCTTGAAAATTGCTCACTTCGATCTTCCAATATTTATTTTCGATGCGTTCCAGGACAGTATCATTCGATGCCCAACCACCTTTTTGAGTCAGCGACTTTGCCGCATATACCTTTTTTGAAAAACCGATTTTTCCCCAATTTTCATCATCTGTGGTATGGGTGACGGCAGGCATGATTCCATAACCAGTGTGGACTTTCGATACATCACAGAGCATGGGTGTCTTAAAGGCTCGTTCGAGGGAACAATGGTAGATAGTTGAAACGGAGATTTGGAATGTCAAATTATTTGCTTTTGATATTGTAAATTTAAAAAATTACTTAAATAATTTAAAAAATAAAGATTTTTTTAATTCCTTGAATTAAGCGAATTTCATTTTTTAATTTCAAAATTACTTTTGCAACGCTTAATTATTAGGCTCAAAGGTATATTTCAGCCTTATGCGCCTTGATTTTATTAATAAAGATATTAAAGACTGCATGATGATTACCCTGTACATCTGCCATTTTTAATTGCTCTAGCATTCGTGTTAATGCGTTTTGAATATAAAGATCGTTCATGCCATAATCCCAAATTGGACCATAACATTCTTCAAAAAGCTCCTCGAAAGTCCATTCAATAGTTACGACTCTAGTCACATTATTTTTGTCTTTAAAAACCGTTTGTGAATAATGATTCAACCTATGCAAAAAGAGATCAGTTAATGCATGAATACTCAATACAGCAGTTTCAGGATCATTAATTCCGGGACTTAATGCTTTAATAGCTACTTCGGCAAGTTGATGATATCCATAATAAGGATTTATTTCCAAAGGTTGTCCTTTATAAAAATCAATTGGCATTAATAGTAGTTTTGCATCTTTTTCGGTTAATTGTTGATCGCTATAAAATATCAAGAGTGGAGAGCCTTTCAAAAGATATTCTCCTGCAGGATGTAAAAAATGCACTATGCCTTTCTTTTCGGCGGCAAAATTTATCAATTCTATTTCATTGAAACCCTGATAATAACCTGAAGAAACCATAGAGATCGACTGTCCTTTTATCTCAGGTGGAGTATACATTTGGGGCTGATCGGAATTCCATATCAATTGTAATGCATCCATGGTTGTTCTATGGACCCTAGATATTATGGTTTCATATTTAACCGATTGGGTGACGTAATGTAAAAAATAGATAAACAAAAAAATATCAGTTATGGTAAGTAATAATAATAAATAGATACTTAATGCCGGAACATAAATACCGGAATCAATGTCACGAATTGAGCTTAATGAGAATAAAGCATAGACAATGGTACCAATATAAAAGCCAAGTGTTAATTGCTGAAATCTATTGCCTATCATACTACTAAGCATTCTGTTACTCATTTGCGAGGCTGCCTGGTTTAGCAAAATCATGACCATCGAAAAGCTAAAAACTGTTAGTGAAATTATTCCACCAATAATTGTCGATATAATTGATCTGGCAGTTGTCGCGTCTTTTAGTTTTATCCAATTAAAGTTGGCCTTAAAATGCTTTCCCACATTAGAATAGTCAAGCTCAAGCATTAACCATGAAAGGATAAGAAATCCTATTGCTATGATGGCAGGGTAAAATGCAATACTACCTGTAATCTTACTGTATGTTTTACGAATCCATTTTGAAAATTTATTCATATTTAATTTTAAATGATTAATTTGTAAAATTAATTTATTCTGCTGTTTCTTTTAATGCGCAGTAAGCTGGGAACATTGATGGCGGGGTAGTTTTATTCCTTCATTTGAGTATAAAGGAGTTAATGAGAATTGCCATATTTTTTTCTATCAATATACATTCCTTTCATTACAAGCAGCATAATCACTCCCATTACAGAGATACCCAAACAAGCCATGTAAAATCGTGTCATGCTAAAATAAACATGGTCCAAAGCATATGTATTCAAGTACATTGTAACATACATAGCCATAAAAGAGAGTGCTAACATAATAAAGAATTTGGTATAGCTATTTCCGCTTTTCTTTTTTATCGATTCCATTATTTTTGTTTTTAAAGGTTAGATTGTATTTAATGGCAAGACTTTTTTATTAATAGTTAGTTGAAAATACGTTGAGAAGTTAAATTTATAATTTAATATTTTTCAATCGCAAAGAATTAGCAATTACTGAAACTGAACTGAAACTCATCGCTGCGGCTGCTATCATTGGGGAAAGAAGTAAACCGAAAAATGGATACAATATTCCTGCTGCAATTGGTATACATAATGCGTTGTAGCCAAATGCAAAAAGCAGGTTTTGTTTAATGTTTAGCATGACTTTATGACTAAGGTTTTTTGCTTTTGCAATGCCCATCAAATCACCTTTTAACAAAGTAATTGTTGCACTTTCGATTGCCACGTCTGTTCCTGTACCCATCGCTATGCCAATGTCTGCCTGAGCTAGTGCGGGGCGTCGTTGATACCATCGCCTGCCATTGCCACGATTTTACCCTGAGCTTGAAGTTTCTTAATTTCCTCCATTTTATCCTGAGGTAAACACTCTGCTTTAAAATGAGTTAGGTTCAAATCAACGGCAACAGCTTTCGCCGTATTGTGATTATCGCCCGTGAGCATGATTACTTCCACGCCATCATCCAGTAATTTTTGAATAGCATCTTTACTACTCGATTTTATTGCATCAGAAATGACTAAAAAACCCTCTAATTTCCCATCAATAGCAAAATAAGAAACGGTTTTTCCTTTTTTCTGCTCGTTTACGATTTGTTGCTTTTGATCTTCTCCAACGGCTACATTTTTATCTTGCATCAGTTTTTCGTTACCAATAACAATGCTTTTACCTTCTAGCATCCCCATAACACCTTTTCCCGAAATGGCTTCAAATTCTGATATGGTTTTAATTGCCAACTCTTTGTCCTTTGCCTTTTTTACAATGGCTTCTGCTAATGGGTGTTCACTTTGTGCATTGATTGATGCTGCCAATATCAAGAGTTCATCCTCAGAAAAATTCTGAAAAGAATGAATTATCTCCAAAGACGGTTTGCCTTCAGTAATCGTTCCAGTTTTGTCGGTAATCAACACATCTACTTTATCCATTTTTTCCAGAGCTTCTGCATCTTTAATCAATACACCATTTTGGGCACCTTTACCTACGCCTACCATTACACTCATGGGAGTTGCCAAGCCCAGAGCGCAAGGACAAGCTATAATTAATACTGCCAATGCATTTACAAAAGCATATACATATGAAGGTTCAGGTCCTAAAAATTTCCAAATTAAGAATGTACTTAAGGAAATTAACATTACTATCGGAACGAAATATTTTGAAATGGTGTCTGCCAACTTTTGGATAGGGGCTTTGCTTCGACTGGCATCATTCACCATTTTAATAATCTGGGCAAGCAGGGTTTCATCGCCAACTTTTTCGGCCTTAAAGATAAAAGATCTATTGCCGTTTATAGTGCCCGAACTTACCTTGTCATTTACAGTTTTTTCAACAGGAATTGGTTCACCAGTAATCATGGATTCATCTATGTTGCTGCTACCATCAGTTATACTGCCATCCACAGGGATTTTATCTCCCGGCTTCACACGCAAGAAATCTCCAACCTTAATATCGTGAATAGAAATAGTTTTTTCAATGCCATTTTCAACCAAAATAGCCTGCGTGGGAGCTAATTTTAATAATGCTTTTATAGCTCCATTGGTTTGGCTATGCGCCCTTGCTTCTAGTACTTGACCCAATAATACCAAGGTAAGAATCACAGTTACAGCTTCGAAATAAAGATAAACACTGCCATCATGATTCTTGAACTGGTCCGGAAATATATTCGGGAAAAGTAATGCCACCACACTAAAAATAAATGCGGCTCCTGCACCAACTCCAATGAGGCTGAACATATTTAGATTCCATGTTTTGAAGGAATTCCACGCTCTTTCGAAAAACATCCAACATGCATAAAAAACTACGGGTAGAGACAACGCAAATTGGAGCCAATTTTTAAAATTTACGCTAAGCCAACTATTTATAGGATTGTTTGGTATCATTTCTCCCATTACTAGTATGAAAATGGGTAAGGTAAATGCTACAGCAATTTTAAATTTTCTAACAAGTTTTTGATATGTTTTATTTTCTGCATCCTCAGGGATCAAAGGCGCGAGATCCATTCCGCAGATTGAACAATTTCCGGGGCCATCTTCCATTATTTCGGGGTGCATAGGACAGGTGTATTGTGTGCTTTTGACCACACTTGCTTGTTGCAACAGATCCATTCCACAGACGGGACAGTCTCCTGCTTTAGGGTACATTTTATCACCTTCACAGTGCATTGGGCAATAATATTTTCCGTCATTATTGGGTTTGGGAATATGTTTTTCTAGTGGTCTTTCTTCCATTGTTTCGTGCATCGACCCAATACTATATTTTCCACCATCATTTTCCAAAGCGTCTTTAAAAGCGGCTAGAGGAATATGTCTATCCATTTCTATAGTAGCCGATTTCTCTTCAAGACTTACTTCAATTTTGGTTACACCCTCGACTTCGCTAAGCGTTTTTAGGACATGATTGCGACAGCCGTTGCAGCTCATTCCTGATATTTGGTATGTATGTGTCATTATTTGTAAAATATTAGCAAGAAAGTAGCCGAAGCAACCCTCATTTTAATTGATTGTGTTATTTTTTACGCATTGCTGTCACAATAAACTAATTAAGTATTGTAAATAGTTAGATTATGATTCTCTACAGGTTGTTATTCTTGTGAAACTATTGTTAACCTTTAACTATAATTTGCCAACCTACCATAATGTTTTCATTTTATGTGAAACGACCTTAATAAATTGACTAACGGTCCGCCATATAATATAGATCTTCCCGATACCGTGTTCCATTCAGTAATAGAGAGACTTCTCTAATAATACCTAAGGCGCTTATGGGTTGCATGGACTGATAGCACGAAAATTCCTAATTCTACTACTTTACCTTCACCACCGGATAAACATTAGCCCATGGCTCCCCATACTTAGAGCGCTCATATATAAAATTCAATTGGCCAAAAGCATTGGTTTTAAGTGCTGGGTCAGCTTCGATGGCCTTATCGAGTGCTGTGCGGAGGGGTGGATCCTTTTTAAGTAATTCGGCAGCTTCATCTTCAAAAACATAATCTGAAAATCCTTCTTTTCTATTTAATATACCATCAAAGAAATTCCAATTGAAATATGAGTCGGTGGCTTGAGGTTCCAGCGTTTCTACGATGTATCTTTTGGCTCGTTGATCTGTTGGAATAATGTAATCCCCTTTCAAAAATTGTTTTGTGACTTCAATCGGCTCCACTTGTGTATTGTAATGTCCAAAATGACTTTCGTAAGGATTTTTAATGCTCTCTGTTTTTATAATTTTGTAAGCCTGACCTTTTATCACAGTGTCCTGACCGATTTTAACCATTTTTACACCATTCATCTTCATTCTTTCTACTACCTTATAATAGGCTTGCGGTAAAATATAAGAAGTCGGCACATCGACCATTGTTGTTGCATTGGCATACCCATAATATGGCACCTTCCATGTAACAGGTTTATCTCTGAAATATTTTAAGCGAGGCAGACCTGAAACTTCACTGTTGACA
Organism: Candidatus Brachybacter algidus; assembly: GCA_016711705.1. Lineage (GTDB taxonomy): Bacteria > Bacteroidota > Bacteroidia > Chitinophagales > Saprospiraceae > Parvibacillus > Parvibacillus algidus. The sequence goes on from JADJSK010000002.1 coordinate 605,485, forward strand.
TAAGCATAGTCATAACCTTTGAAATTGAAAGTATCATTTTTGGTCTTGTCCATTTCCCATGCGACAGGCATTTTTTGTGCCACTTTCATGTCGCGTATTGCTTTAGCACGTTCTATTTTAATTGAAACATAATTTTCAGCATTGTATTCGATCATCGACATCATGAATGCATAAGTTGCCTTAACACGTTGATCATAAAGTTTCAACATATGTGTTTCGGGTACAAAACAAAATGATTGAAACAAACTGCCATAACCTGAAGCATAGCGGGGACTATCTATGAATCCCGGTAGTCCTTTATCAGGTGTTGTCCCCCAAACATTGACATATGGGCACATCGGAAACGATTTTATATCCATCCTTTTATAAAGATCAGTCAGCATTTGTGTTCGTAGAAATGCTGCTTGTCCATAACCCAGTTTGTCAGGATGGCTCGCCAGCATTGTCATAGTATATGTATAGTCTGCGCCATTGGAGACATGATTATCAATAAAGATCTCAGGATCCCATTTGGTGTAGAGTTCTGAGAAACTCATGGCATTTTTTGTATCACATTTGATAAAGTCGCGATTGAGGTCGAGGTTCTGACCATTGCCACGGAATCCGTATTCCGCAGGGCCATTCTGACTCGCTCTAAGTGAAGAATTTCTGACCAAAGCTCCATCGATGTTGTATACAGGAATGATGACAAGCACCAGCCTTTCTAATAAAGCTGCTTTTTTGGGGTCAGTGAGAATATCCTGAACTAACCAAAGCGTGGCATCGATACCATCCGGTTCGCCGGGATGTATGCCATTGTTTATAAAAAGGACGTTTTTCTTTCTTCTACGCGCATCTCCCGGATTAAAATCGCTATTGATATCTACGATTACTTCATGAAGTGGAATTCCGACATCCGTCATGCCGACTTCATTTACCTGGATCCTTTTGTCTTTTGCCGCCATAGCTTTATATAATTCAATGGCTTTGGCATAAGTAACGGAGCGATTTGCTTCGACTTCTTTCTTGAAAGGGTAGGGGGTAAAGGACTCCTGAGCTGAAAGAATATTAAATGTCAAAAAAGTAGCAATAATTATAGCAGAAAACTTGTTCATGGAAGCGTATTTAGATTTAGGTGCAAGTTAGAAAAATATGAAAAGTTTTAAGGTTAAAAAGTGAGGAGGTGAGAAGGTGATAGGGTGATAGGGTGATAGGGTGATAGGGCAGTATTGATAAATTTGTTCTTGACTAAATATTAATCTAGACAGCTAAAGGAGATTTCGAAGTCATAATTACGAATTATAAAATAATTAAGAAACTATAACCCAGCTGAAGTTCCGAGATTGATTATCACGACTGCAGGGATTAGATAATCTTACTAGAATTAGAATATGACTTGGAAACTTCACTATTCTTCAAAAGCATTGGATTACCGGATGCCGACTTTTTTACCACACAGGCTATTTGCTTCAAAACTAGCACCCAAAAGAAAAAATCATTAATCCAATGATGTTCATACTGAGTTGAAATATATTAATACCCATATTCTATAAAAGTTAATACCCACGATAATTTGTCTTACATTCAATGATTTAAGAAAACAAAGGGAATTTAACCTTTGATTAAATTTTGTGCGCTGATGGAACCATGTATTTAATAATTGAATTTTAGATTACTGATTACTGATTACTGATTACTGATTACTGATAACTGACCACTGATTACTGATAACATCTCCAACATTCTTATATTTGTCCCAAATAGAAAATATCAAAATGCAAAATATACAAAACTTTATCGCCGGACAGTGGATTAGTGGGGATGGCCCAGGTCAACCATTGATGCACGCCATCACAGGTGAACAATTTGCGACGGTGTCTTCTAAAGGGCTGGATTTTCAAGGCATGTTCGACTTTGCGAGAGATAAAGGCAATAAGTCTTTAAGAAAAATGACTTTTCAAGAGAGAGCTTTAATGCTAAAGGCACTTGCTTTGTACCTCATGGATCGAAAAGAAAAATATTACGAGGTAAGTTATAAAACCGGCGCTACCAGAGTAGATAGCTGGGTGGACATCGAAGGCGGAATAGGTAATTTATTTGCCAATGCAAGTCTGCGAAGAAAATTGCCGAACCAACCATTCTGCATTGATGGTGAATATGCCCCACTCTCAAAAGAAGGGAGTTTCATCGGTCAGCATATTCTTGTGCCAAAACTAGGTGTCGCCTTGCACATCAATGCCTTCAATTTCCCTGTTTGGGGCATGCTCGAAAAAGTAGCAGTCAATCTACTAGCAGGAATGCCCGCTATTGTTAAGCCGGCTGCCATTACTTCCTACTTAACTGAAGTAGTTTTTAGAGACATCATCGAGAGTGGATTGCTCCCAGCAGGTGCCTTGCAACTTGTCACTGGTTCCGCACACAATTTAATTGATTTTGTCAATGAGCAGGATGTGGTCACATTTACAGGATCCGCTGATACAGGACGTTTGTTGAAGAGACATGAGAATATTATTGAACATGCAGTTCCTTTTAATATGGAGGCCGATTCATTGAATTGTTGCATTCTCGGCAGTGATGCAGTATTTGGAACTCCTGAATTCGACTCATTTATCAAAGAAGTCAAACGAGAGGTTACCACGAAAGCAGGTCAAAAATGCACTGCAATCAGAAGGATCATTGTTCCTGAAAACATGGTAGAAGACGTTAGTTACCATCTCACAGAAGCGTTGTCGCAGGTGATGATCGGAGATACAAAGCATAAAAATGTGAGGATGGGTGCATTGGTCGGTAAAGGTCAGGTCGAGGAAGTAAAAGGTAAAGTCGTTCAGTTATTAAAAGACTCAGAACTTGTCTATGGTCTGGATGAATTAATATTAGTAGGAGATAATACCCAAAATGGTTCATTCATGGGACCTGTTCTGCTAAGGGCTACTAATACCGAAGCAGATAGTCGCGTACACGATATAGAAGCATTTGGCCCGGTATCGACAATCATTGGTTATAAGGACATTGATCATGCAATTGAATTGGCCAATAGGGGTAAAGGCTCACTTGTTAGTAGCATTGTAACTTATGATGATGCCATAGCAACACAATATACACTTGGAGCGGCTCCTTATCATGGAAGGATTATGGTTCTCAACAGAGATTGTGCAAAGGAGAGTACAGGTCATGGAAGTCCGATGCCTTTGCTAACACATGGAGGTCCTGGTAGGGCAGGAGGTGGTGAGGAAATGGGTGGATTGAGAGGTATCAAACATTACATGCAGCGCTGTGCTGTGCAAGGTTCACCTACGACTTTAACTGAAATAACTCAGGTATACCAGCCCGGCGGGAAATATAAAGATCCGGGCAAACATCCATTCAGATTGCATTTTGAAGAATTGACTGTGGGAGATACGTTAATTACACACAAAAGAACGATCACTGAGACAGATATTATCAATTTTGCCAATGTGAGTTGGGATCATTTCTATGCTCATACAGACATTACAAGTCTTGACGGCACCATATTTACTGAAAGAGTAGCACATGGATATTTTGTATTATCTGCTGCGGCAGGCTTGTTTGTAGATCCGGGAAAAGGCCCTGTATTATTGAACTATGGTCTTGAAGAATGTCGCTTCTTAAAGCCGGTCTATGCGGGAATGACCATAGGCGTAAAACTCACAGTCAAAGAAAAAATCGACCAGGAGAAAAAGACGGACGATGATATTGCAAAAGGCATTGTAAAATATTATGTGGATATTTATGATGAATTGGACGAGAAAGTCGCTGTGGCGACAATATTGACGATGGTTAAGAAAATAGATAATTGATTAAGGAGTTTGGCGTTTGTTGTTTGTGGTTTGAAGCTTTATTTTCAAATTCAATAAACCTGAAAGCTTGCCGGACTGAGTAGACAGGGTTGATATTATGAAATGAAATAATATGTAAAGCTCTTTAAGAGCGTTTCCCTCCAGCGAATTGCGAAAGCTGTTCGATATGTAAAAAACAAATTGCGAAAGCAATTTCCATTTTTAAAAAAATAAAATATCCATGAGCGATAATCAAGCATACGTTAGATCCCAAATAAAATCAGACAGAGTCGAAATAGAATTTTATCACCCTGCAGGGAATTCACTTCCGGGCTCATTATTAGCACAATTGGTACGTGCGATAAATGATGCAGGTAATGAAAAACCAAATGTCATCCTACTAAAAAGCCATGGAGAAAGAACGTTCTGTGCAGGAGCTAGCTTCGACGAATTGTCGTCAATCGGAGATGAGGCAACAGGGCTAAAGTTTTTCTCAGGATTTGCAAATGTCATCAATGCCATACGTAAGAGTTCAAAAATCGTCCTCACTCGAGTTCAAGGGAAAGCAGTAGGCGGAGGAGTGGGCATCATGGCTGCATCCGATTATGTCATAGCCAGCAAATACGCTTCCGTAAGATTAAGTGAATTGGCTGTTGGTATTGGCCCTTTCGTCATTGGCCCTGCTGTGGAGCGGAAGATCGGACTGTCTGCATTTGCGAAGATGGCCTTGACACCGGATGAATGGCAGACTGCTGAGTGGGCACTACAAAGAGATCTTGTTCAGGAGGTTTTTGAAGACGTGAAACAGGTCGATGAATACATAGATTTTCTGATCGCAAAATGGAATACTTATAGCCCTGATGCTATGGATGAGCTCAAGAAAGTTCTGTGGAAGGGCACAGAAGATTGGGATAACCTGCTGGCTGAAAGAGCAGCTATCTCTGGTAGATTAGTGTTAAGTGAATTTACAAAAAATGCTATTAATTCGTTTAAAAGTAAATCATAAAAGATGGGTACGAAAATTAAAGAAGTTGATATAATAATCGACAAAGCTGCACCATTCGCCCAACCCATCATGCGTCATTATAGGAATCTCATTCATGATAATTGCCCAAATGTGGAAGAAAAGATAAAATGGGGCATGGCCTTTTTTGACTATAAAGGTCCCATGACTCATATAGCAGCCTTTAAAGCTCATTGTGCAATTGGGTTTTGGAAAGCACCATTACTAGAAGAATTTAGCAATACCTTACAACTCGAAGAGCGCACCGCAATGGGACATTTTGGCAAAATTGGAGGAATGGATGAAATGCCATCCGATGAAATTCTGATACCGATTATCATGGAAGCCTGGAGGCTAAATGAAGAAAATGTCAAACTCCCTGCTAAAAATAAAGTTGTCAAAGAAATAGATGACTCAGTTCCTGAAGAATTGAAAATTGCTTTGTCAAAGGCACCTCAAGCTCAATTCAACTTTGAAAAATTTAGCCCTTCACACAAAAGAGAATACAGCAACTGGATCAGAGAAGCAAAAACAGAGGCGACTAAATTAAAAAGGATTAACACTGCCATCGAGCAATTAAATGAAGGTAAGAGTAAGGATTGGAAGTATCAAAAATAGGTGAGAGGGTGAGAGGGTGATAAGGTGATCAGGTGATGAGTGATCAGGTTATCGAGTGATGTGTGATGTGTGATAAGTGAGAAGGTGAGGAGGTGAAGCGTATGACTTGGCCGTGACTATTCTAATTTCTAACTTCTAATTTCTAATTTTTATAATAATGTCTGAACAAAATTACATAGATATAAATCGCCAATCCTGGAATAACCGGGTTGACAGCCATTATGATTCTGATTTCTATGATGTGAAGGGATTTATCGAAGGAAAAACGTCGATTAATAATGAGGAGATGGTCTTGCTCGGAGATGTCAATGGAAAATCCATACTTCATCTTCAATGTCATTTCGGTCAAGACACACTCTCGTTGGCAAGATTAGGAGCAAATGTAACTGGAGTAGATCTCTCAGATAAGGCCATTGACAGAGCAAATGAATTGTCAAACGAGATCGGGGTAGATGCAAGATTTATTTGTTGCGATATTTACGATCTACCTCTTCATCTTGATGAGCAATTTGACATAGTTTTTACATCATACGGCACAATCGGATGGTTTCCTGATTTGGATAAATGGGCCGGATTAATATCCCGATATTTAAAACATAGCGGCAAATTTGTATTCATTGACTTTCATCCGGTACTTTGGATGATGGACAATGATTTTATAAAATTTGAATACAATTATTTTAAATCAGATCCTATTATAGAGTCTCAAACCGGGACATATGCTGAAAAAGAATCTGATATTCAGGTAACTGATGTCTCCTGGAATCACTCACTTAGTGAGGTGATGAATTGCCTCATGGATCAACATTTGAGAATGACACATTTTAAGGAATATAATTATTCTTTGTATAATTGCTTCAGTCATATGGAAGAATTTGAAAAGGGAAAGTACCGAATAAAACATTTGGGAGAGAAGCTACCGATGATGTATTCGTTAGTTTTTGAAAAATAACCAGATGATATGAAGGCAAATTTTAGCTGGAAATAAGAAAAGTATAAAAATTCAATTGAATGCAATATCAAAAAATAATTTCGGGAACTACAGTAATCGAATTTCATAACAGCCTTTGGGGTGAAGAAACGATCAAGGTCAATGGGCAGGAAGTTTCCAAAGCGAAGTCAATAATGGGAGCCGAGCACTTTTTTACAGTCGTAGAAAATAATGAAGAGGCGAGATATGTTCTTGTTACAAAAGTTGATTCTCAGATGCAACCTTTACTAGACTTATTCAGAAATGGTATACCCATTAAGCACAATTTAGTCATCAATTACGGAAAGCCGCCGCAGAATGAATATAAAAAGAAAGGAATTTTGTTCCTTAATAAGTACAAACTTGAAGAAGCAGAGGCTCAGTTTTTAAAGGCAATGGATATAGATAGTTTTGATGCTGAGTTATATCTGTATTTAGCTTGTATTTATTCTTTAAGAGAAAATAGTTTGAAAGGTTATGAATATTTGCTGAAGGCTAAACAGAAAAATTTGTGTGATCTCTCTGTCTTTGAAACAAACGACATGCTTGCTTTTCTTAGAATTCAGGAAGCATTTGAAGGATTTAAGTCAAGTGGGTATAATTCGTACGATGTCAGTTTGATGCCGACCATTTCTAAAGGTGATTCAGGCCAGGAGGTCAAATAAATATAAAAGCAAATAAAGTTCAAGTTTTTATAAATAAAAGTTAGGTGTATCTAACATTTATTTATATTTGTCTTTGTAAAATAGTCAGGCTGTTGCTTGAACAGGATATTTTTGCTAAGCTGAATTAAAAACAATGAATAAAGGCGATGATCGATCCTTATCGGAAATCAATTCCTCTATTGAGGTGGTAACTAAAAAGGGTTTTTGGAAAAAGTTGTTTTCTTTTATGGGTCCAGCATATTTGGTCAGTGTTGGATATATGGACCCGGGAAATTGGGCTACTGATCTTGCAGGTGGAAGCCAATTTGGTTATAAATTAATTTGGGTGCTTTTGATGTCAAATCTGATGGCCTTACTACTTCAAAGCCTCAGTGCCAGACTTGGCTTAGTCCAAAAGTTAGACCTTGCCCAAGCTTCTCGCGCTAATTATCCCAGATTCGTAAATTTTTGCCTTTGGATACTTGCTGAAATCGCTATTGCTGCTACAGATCTCGCTGAAGTACTTGGTATGGCTATAGGTTTGCAGTTACTGTTTGGCATACCTTTGTTATGGGGTGTGAGTTTGACAGTGGCAGATACCTTCCTTTTTTTGTTATTACAAAATTATGGTGTGCGAAAGATGGAAGCATTCATCATCTGTCTCATTGCTATTATAGGAGGATCTTTTTTAGTTGAAATGATACTCGCCAAACCAGACATGAGTGAGTTGGCAGCCGGATTTATTCCTTCTATACCAAATAGTACTGCACTTTATATTGCAATAGGTATTATAGGTGCTACTATCATGCCTCACAATTTATATTTGCACTCAGCATTGGTGCAAACCCGGCGTTTCGATTCAGATGAAAAAAGCGTAAAAAGTGCCATAAAATTTAATATTATCGATTCGGCAATTGCGTTGAACCTTGCGTTTTTTGTCAATGCTGCAATTTTGGTATTAGCTGCATCGACCTTTTTTAATAATGGAATGTTTGAAGTCGCGGAGATTCAAGATGCACACAAGTTTTTAGAACCCTTATTAGGGAGTAAATGGGCGCCTATATTATTTGCTGTAGCATTGATAGCGGCTGGGCAAAGTAGCACTATTACTGGCACTCTAGCTGGGCAGATTGTGATGGAAGGATATCTTAATCTACGCATACAACCATGGCTAAGACGACTCATCACCCGTTTGATAGCCATCATTCCTGCATTACTGGTTATATTGATCTCAGGTGAATCCAAGACTGGAGAATTGCTGATTTTTAGTCAGGTCATTCTTAGTCTGCAGCTAGGTTTTGCAATCATACCTTTAATTCATTTCGTATCCAATAGGGAGAAAATGGGTGTATTTGCTATTGGTAAATTAACAAAATTTACGGCGTGGCTCATTGCTTTAATTATCGTATCTCTGAATGTTAATTTGGTATTTAATGAATTGTTAGGTTGGCTTGAAAGTGCAGGAGACGAAGCTTATGTGCTATGGCTGACAGTCGTCCCGGTAATGATCGCAGCAGTCTTCCTTTTATTATATCTAGTATTTAATCCGCTTTTCAGAAAACATAAAAAAGAAAAATTAATTTCTCCTCACGGCCTTTTACAGCCTCTGGTTATTAATACGGATATAAAATTTAGACGTATTGCAATCGCCCTGGATTTTTCAGATACAGATGCAAAGGCTGTTAATGGAGCACTCGCACAAGGTGGAAAAAATTCTAAATACGTACTCATACATATTGTGGAATCAGTCAGTGCATATATTATGGGTGGCGAGACAAGTGATCATGAATCCTCTTCAGATCTTAAGTATCTTGAGGACTATACAGCTCAATTAAATGCCTTAGGCTATGATGTTGGATACAAATTGGAGTTTGGAAGTCCCAAGAAAAAGATACCACAAATTGTGAAGGATTTTGATGCCGATCTACTTGTGATGGCAGCACATGGACATCAGTGGTTTAAAGACATACTCTTTGGGACTACAGTGGATAGTGTGCGACATAAGATCGATATACAAATGTTGGTAGTGAAATGAGACGACTTTCTCTATTTATTTTTTGAAAACATCGACTTATTCGCAACAATTTGTTAATTAAATTGTAATATTCAAATTGCATTAATATTAAACAATTGTTTGTTTTTTGTGATTATTTCATATAATACATCAACTTTCTTCGCTTTGCTTAATTATTTTGTAATATTGAATATCTCACTATTACCTATTTTGTTAATTTTTTTATTAAATAAATAACCACTTTATATGAATAAAGCTAGCTTCATTAAAGACTTATTGGCAGGACTTACTGTTAGTTTTGCAGCCTTGTCTTTAGGTGCTGCTTTTGGAGCAATGTCAGGCAGAGGAGCCTTCGCCGGTATGATCGGAGCGGCAGTAATCCCTATTATTACTTCTTTATTTGGTGGTACAAGACTTCAAGCTTCCGGTCCAACTGCACCAATGACTGCTGTAACGGCACTGATAGTTGCACATGCTTACGATGTATTTCCGGAAAAGATATTTGCAGAGCAATTTATTACATTGATATTTATATTATTTGGTGTCACAATTATACTTGCCGGTGTATTCAGAGCAGGAAGATTAATTCAACTCGTTCCGAATACCGTTGTTTTAGGTTTCATGAATGGGATTGCTGTGCTAATTTGGTATGATCAGATTGCAAAACTATTTGGTATACTTGGCAAAAAGATGATTGAAGGCAGTCTCTGGCTTAACTTAACCATTGCTTTAGCCACCATTTGCTTAATATTTTTAATTCCTTACCTCATTAAGAAATCAGGGATCAAAGCGCAATACCACTCCTTTTTTTCGGGACTTTTATTTGCTATATTGATCATGACCATACTTGCCAATCTGATGGGATTAGATGTCCAGAAAGTTGAATTAGGTAATACCATAGAATCATTTAGCGAATACTTTGCCATTATTTCAAGTTATTTTCCCTCTTCACAGATAGTTACACAGCAGAATTTAATTCTGGCTTTACCTTATGCCCTTGAGTTAACGATGCTATGTTATCTCGACAGCTTGCTTACAGCATTGGTAGTCGACAAGATGACAGGAGAGAAGACTAATCAAAACAAAGAATTGATGGCTCAGGGTCTGGCCAATGGAATCAGCGGAATTCTACAGGGTATACCTGGTGCACAAGCCACCATTCGTTCAGTGCTGCTCATCAAAGAGAATGCGCAGACAAGATTGGCTGGTATCATGCTTGGTATATTTGTTCTGATCAGTTTGGTGTTCTTTAAAGATTTCATTACTCTAATTCCAGCAGCTGTATTCGCCGGAGTGCTTGTGAAAGCAGGTTGGGATGTTTGTGACAGAGATTATGTTGAGGCTTATTTTAAGAATAATTGGATAAAATCAATTAACAGAAATTTTCAGGTTTTAATAATTGTATACACAACAATCATAACTGTTGTAGTTGACCTGAATGTCGCAGTGATCACTGGTACCATACTTTATTATATAGGAGTAAAACTTTTCAAGAAATACGACTTAAAAGATGTGGAAGATCAATATGAAGAAAACATAGATTAATATATATAAAACATTATGATAGAAAAATTAAAGGCAGGCAATGAGGCCTGGATAGAAAAAATTAATGCAGAAGATCCAACTTTTTTTTCCAAAATGGCTGTTGGGCAATCACCTGAAATCTTGTGGATAGGTTGTTCGGATAGCCGAGCTCCTGCGAATGAAATCACTGGTACACAGGCGGGCGAAATATTTGTACATAGAAATATTGCCAACATGGTAGTCCATTCAGATATGAATTTACTAAGTGTGCTCGATTATGCAGTGAATGCACTATTGGTTAAACACGTTATTGTATGTGGGCATTACGAATGTGGGGGAGTCAAAGCAGCTATGGGTGGACGTCAGCATGGACTGGTAGACAATTGGATCCGACATATTAAGGATGTCTACAGATTGTATGAAGATGAACTCGAAGCTATTGAGGACAAACAGGAAAGGTTTGACAAGTTTGTAGAATTTAACGTTTATGAACAAGTATTTGATCTATCTAAGACTTCAATTATTCAAAATGCATGGGAGGAAAGAAAAAGCCCTACTATACACGGCTGGGTATTCGATGTCAGAACAGGCAAGATAAAAGATCTTGGAATATCCTTCGACAGCAATACAGAAATCCCGAAGTTATACAAGATTGACAGCGAAACTGTATTATTCTAATCTCATAAATTGAAATTTGTCACCATCAAACAAGCCCTTGTCACTTAGTTTTAAACTTGGGATGACAAGTAATGCCATGAATGATAGACTCATGTAAGGTGCACGAAGAGTCGAACCCATAATAACTTTACAATATTGGTCAAGATCTGTATATTTATTAGTCACTTCCCATGCATCTTGGTCACTCATCAATCCTGCAACAGCTAATGGCAATGTTTTAATTTCATTGCCATTAGCAGCAGAGAGTGCTCCTTTATGATGTATTACTTCATTGATAGCATTTAGAATGTCCATATCATTTGTGCCGGTAGCAATAATATTATGGCTGTCATGTGCTACAGAGGATGCCATAGCCCCTCGTTTTAATCCAAAATTTTTAATAAAGCTTATCGCTGGTTTTGTTTGATTGTAACGATTGACCACCACTAATTTCAATATGTCATTTTCAACATTGCAGTGTTTGCCTTCTATGATTAATTTATTAGTAATTAATTGCCCATCCAGACATTCTATTACATTTTCGCTTTCATTAATAATATATTTAATGGATTCCAGATCTATAGGATCAATATTAAATTGATTAATATCATCGATGGCGATTCTCGGGATCAAGGATTGACCCTCATTTGCAACTAAATGTCCTTTAATATATGTGGCAATCGTTTTAAATTCTTGAAGGTCCGATGTAATAATAAAATCCGCCGGATCCCCCACTTGTAAGGTACCGACAGGAAGACCATAATGAAGGATAGGGTTAATACAAGCTACTTTAAGCACATCAAAAATATCATGACCCTTTTTCAGGGCTCTTGTGACGAGTTGGTTAATGTGTCCTGAAATGAGACTGTCAGGGTGCTTATCATCGCTACAAAACATGAGCATATTTGAATGATCTTTCATTAGTGGAATCAATGCATCAAAATTTCTTGCGGCACTTCCTTCCCGAATAATGACCTTCATTCCTAAGGCTATTTTACCCAATGCTTCCTCATAAGTAAAGCACTCATGATCTGTGGAGGGGCCGGCCTCAAAATACCTCCTTGCATCATCTCCCATCAATCCTGGGGCATGACCATCAATAGGTTTGTTGTATTTTTTAGCGATTTGTAATTTAGCAAGTACACTTGGATCATTGAACAAAACTCCCGGAAAATTCATCATTTCTGCAAGGTACCAAATGTCATCATTTTGCATTAATACTTCTACTTCCTGGGATTCAATGGTTGCTCCTGCAGTCTCATATATAGTAGCAGGAACACAACTTGGAGCTCCAAAGAAGAAATGGAAAGGAACCTTTTTGCTGTTATCAATCATATATTCCACTCCTTTAACTCCACACACATTTGCTATTTCGTGAGGGTCGCTCACAGTTGCAACGGTGCCATGTAATACTGCCATACGTGCAAATTCTGAAGGAACTAATAGAGAGCTTTCTATATGGATATGTGCATCTATGAAGCCAGGAAGAATGTATGACTCCAAATCTTCTGAAAGTCTTTCAATCGAAGCGATTATTCCATTCTCTATAGTAATGCTGGCCGGATATATCGTTTTCTGATGTAAGTCTACAAGATTCGCTTTTATATTCATCATGTGTTTAAGTTTGAACTAATAGTATTGACATGCCGATAAATATATTGACCTATTGGAAAGGTATTTTCACGGCTTCGTCCTCGATTCTCATATTAATATTTATAATGTTATTAAGTTTGAGAAAATTAAATCCACAGTTTTCTTCGTCAAATATTTTATAAAAATGGCAAATAAAATATCTAATATCCTTAAATATATTTTAGCAAATTCTATTTTGATTCTGAAATATTTCCTTTTTGACTATAAATCTAATTCAGGAAATGATAATATTCTATTATCTACCAAATACAATTTCTATTTAATGCAGTTAAACTTAATATGATTCATGCTAATTCCTACTAAAAATAAAATTTATTATTTGAAATTGTGATCAAAAGAAGTATAGATCGGATATTTGATTTTATTTAATGTAAAATACATTAGGTTTATTTTTGAAGATGAGTTTTAAGAATTTTGTCTTGTTTCTGACATTAAAAATATAAAAACAGCAATAAAACATATATATAGAAAATTGTACATGTGTTATCGTTTTAATGGATTTTAGAGAGTTATCAATGTTACCAAATAATTTTTATTAAAAATTTAATATCTTTACCTCTTTATCGCACTTAACTATACCCTCATGAAAAAGCTAAACCTAATATTGGGATTATTTTTTGTTTTTACTGCTTTATATTCTCAAGAGATCTCAAACCAACTAGTTAGTCCAGGCGGGCAAACTTCAAAAACAAGTCTTATTAATTTTGACTGGTCATTAGGCCAAATTGCTTCAACGACAATCAATACCTCCGGGGGATTAATTACTCAAGGTTTTCAACAACCAACAATCACAAAAAAAGGAGCAACACGCCCTGTCTCTGTTGCTTCTTCAACTATCATTGATGCTTGGCCAAATCCTACCAATTCTCAATTATTTTTAGATATCCAAACGAAAAATAATGATAAATTGAATTTTGAGCTTATGAATAATCAGGGAATTAAACAGCTTGATTATACTCAGGAAAGTTCTGAAAGCCGCATCGCACTAAATTTAGAAAAATTACTTCCTGGTCTTTATATTTTGTTGATACACAACTCCTCAGGTGAATTAATTGATTTAAAGAAGATCATCCGTTCTAATTAAGCTTAATTTTTATAAATATTAAACACTTACTAATGAAGCATTTTATCCTATTCATTTTCATAGCTTTTTTCGCTGTGAATTCATTTTCTCAAGCGCTACCCAAAGGTATGAACTATCAGGCAGTGGCCAGAGACCAAAAAGGTCAGGTAATCGCCAATGAAGACATTGAATTAAAAATCGAATTAACTAGCCTGCAGTCCGGGCATGAAAAAATCTATTACTCTGAAAGTCATAATGTGACTACCAATCTTCTTGGTCTTTTTTCTTTGACTATTGGAGAAGGCAAATCTGAAAAGGGCGGCTATGATTTAATACCTTGGTCTACTGAAGATATATTTATGAATGTTTCAATAGGGGACAAAGCTACACAATCATTTACCAACATTAGCAGCAGTAAACTATTGGCAGTGCCATATGCATACTATGCTGTTACTGCCTCACAGATCTTGGGAGGAGATGAGATTGAAACCAGGGGAAGTGACGAAGCTTGGATGCTGGCAGGAAATCTCACCGCAGGCAAGCCAAAGGCTAAGCTGGGAACAAGAGATTGTGCTGATGTAGTGGTAATCACGAATAGTATTGAAAGGATGCGTATACAATGTGATGGCAATATTTCAATGGAGAATAACCTCACAGTTAAAAATGACTTGGAAGTTCAAAATGATATGAGCGTTTGGGCTGATGTTATTTTAAATTCAAACTATAAAAATAAGCTTTCACAGACAATCAATAATGGACCATTCTCGGTTTTAAATAGATCAGCGACATATCTGTCAGGCTCGCTTACTGTAGATCTGAACACCTGGCTAAAAAGCAGGTTAAGGGTAGACCTTCGGACAGATCTTAATGATTCATTATTTGTAAATAATGGTGCACCAACATACCTAACAGGTTTGCTGACTGTTGACAAAAAGACATGGCTCAAAAACAGATTGAGAGTAGACCTTAGAACGGATCTTAATGATTCATTGTATGTTAATAATGGAGCTCCAACTTATTTAACAGGGAAACTTACTGTTGATCTTGCTACTTGGCTAAAAAATACTTTGAGAGTAGATGGCATTACGGATCTAAACGCTGCATTGAATGTCAATAATATGGCACCTACATATTTGAGCGGAACACTTACTGTAGACAAAAGAACATGGCTTAAAAACAGATTAAATGTTGATCTTAGAACGGATCTTAACGATTCATTGAACGTCAACAATATGGCTCCAACATTATTGACAGGTACTTTACAGGTTAATAAGTTTTCTACTTTTAAGGATCAGGTTTTACTTGATAATCCATCTTTCCAATCTACAAGCATCAGTACCGGAGCTCTGGTAGTAAATGGTGGCGTTGGTATTGGTAAAAATCTTTGGATCGGAGGAGAATTTCATACGCTCGGTCCGGTTAAGTTGGAATCTACTCTAGATGTTCAAGGTGCAGCCAATTTCTTTGGAACATTAACTGGTCATAAGTTTACAGAATTAAAAGCCGGATTAAGAGTTCGCGGTGCGACAAAATTAGATTCAATTCTTACAGTGGATGGCGCAACTACGCTTAATACGACATTAAATGTATTAGGTACCACTACAACAAAAGCAATTAATGCCAATGGTCAGGTGACAATCTCGGCTGCATTGGGAACCGACGAAGGAAATTATGGCGCACATCCATTACGAGTAGAGGGAAGTGGACAAGGAATAGCAATAAAATTAACTGCAGGAACTCCTGATAATGGAAGTAATTTTGTAACTTTTTATAATGGTTCCGGAAATCCGGTAGGCGCAATTCAAGGAGAAACAGCAGCAGAAGTTGCCTCAGATCCTGAATTTATTTTCAATCAGGCTATTCTAATCGCAACTGAAGTTACAGCGGGTATTAATATTGGTCTTTCACTTATTCCTGTTGTAGTAGCTGGACTTGTTGCTTCGACTGGTCCATGCGGTGCATGTATTGGTATGGCAGCAGCAGATTTAGCACTGGCCACTGCAAATTTAATTGCATTTAATGTTTTTGCATTTGAGAATTTAGGAGTTAGCTACTCATCTGGATCTGCTGATTACGCAGAATGGTTGGAACGTGCTAATCCTTCAGAAAGAATTTCTGCAGGCGAAATCGTAGGAGTTACTGGAGGAAAGATTTCTAAAAATACAGTGAAAGCGCATCAATTAATGGTGATTTCCACTAAGCCTGCTGTCCTTGGTAACGTGCCAAAAGAAGGAACAGAACAACTATATGAAAAAGTAGCTTTCATGGGTCAAATTCCTGTTAGAGTAAAAGGCCTAGTGCTTACAGGAGATTATATTCTTCCTTCAGGATTAAATGATGGTCAAGGAATTGCGGTTTCTCCTGATGATATAAAGGTTACACAATATAAAGAAATTGTGGGGGTTGCTTGGTCTGCTTCTTTAAACACAAATGGTATTTCTGTAGTTAATATGGCTATCGGTTTGAATTCTAATGATATGGCAAGATTGGTAGAGAAGCATGATATTAGAATTTCAGAAATGGAAAACAAATACAAATCTTTAGAAAATCGTATTACTGCAATTGAAGATGGAACTATTGCTGATCCTAAGAAAGAGGGAAGAGGAGTTATTGCAAATAATGCACCTGAAATCCAACAACCTAAGACATCAAGAGAGGCGCTTGCATATGCTAATATGCCTCCTGAATTAAGCGATGAAGTAATGGAAGAAGCAATGTCTTATCTTAAAAACCAATATTTAAATCATGGTGTTAAATTAGAAGATTATCCGGCATTGAATAAGCTTTTTGTAGACGAAGCTTTCAGAAGTGAAGTAATCAGAAAAACTCAATCAAATTACAAGATATCTTATCAAAGTGCTATGGCATCTTTAGATAAATAGTAATTTAATTATTACTGTCTGAAATAATGTATGAGACCGGCCTGACAGCCGGTCTTTTTTTATTGATTTTGGATGCATCTTATAAGCAACGGAATTATATAATTGATTAATATTTTTCCGTAAAATGCCAATCTTAAATTCGGTTGATAAAGTATAATTTGTCAATTACAAATTTCCATTCGGCATTAGTGCTATTTTATTGAAATACTTATCTTTAAAAAAATATTACAATGTCAAAATTCCTTGGGCTTAGGACAACTATCTACAAAGTGAAAGAAATCGAGAAAGCTCGCGATTGGTATGCTGAGGTTTTTGAGACACAGCCATATTTTGACCAGCCATATTATGTTGGATTTAATATAGGGGGATATGAACTAGGCTTGCAGCCTGTCAGTCAAAGCCCTGAAATACAAGTGGATAATGTAGTTGTATACTGGGGAGTCGAAGATATAAATGAAACTTACAATTGGATGTTAAAAAATGGAGCAGAGCCACATGAAACACCTGAAAATGTGGGTGGAGATATTGAGGTAGCTACTGTTGTAGATCCTTGGGGCAATGTAGTAGGTCTCATTTACAATCCATCATTTAAATTAGTAAATAGTAATGATTAGAGTGATAATAACAGGCAGCACAGGAATGGTAGGTGAAGGTGTTCTATACGAATGCCTTAGATCTGACCAGGTGGAAGCTGTTTTAGTAATTAATAGAAAACCATGTGGGTACAGTCATCCTAAGTTGTCGGAGATCATTCATAATAACTTCTACAACTTAAAACCAATAGAGTCTGAATTGAAAGGATATAATGCTTGCTATTTCTGCCTGGGAGTTACTTCTGTGGGAAAGAATGAAGAAGAATATACAAGGTTAACCTATGATTTAACATTACATGTATGTGAATTGATTTCACAGAATAATACAGATTTAACTATTTGTTACATTTCTGGTGCAGGCACTTATTCTGATGAAAAGGGAAAGTTGATGTGGGCAAGAGTCAAAGGAAAGACTGAAAACGATATTATGCGGCTAAAAGAAGTGAAGGGTTTCGCATTCCGACCCGGCATTATAAAGCCAATTAAAGGTTTGAAATTTACACATCAAGCCTATAAATATTTTCTATGGGTTTTTCCTATTATAAAGTTGTTTAGCTCTAATGGTTTTTGCAGTTTGGAACAAATTGGTAAGGCTATGATTCAGGTTAGTATGGTTGGTCGAAAAGATCCCCGACTTGAAGTCAAAGACATTATAGAGGAAGCAGCAAAATATGACGCTGCATACAATGAAGTAGTTTAATAGCTTACATAAATTTTAAACTATTTTTGTTTTAATTAGTTTAAGGGTTTAAATAATCGAAATATGAAATTTACTAAATTTGGCAGTGCAAACTGGAAAGGCACAGGTAAAGAGGGAGTTGGCACAGTAAGTACTGAGTCTAATGCGCTTGACAATGCAAACTATGGCTATAAAGCAAGATTCGAAGATGGTCCCGGAACTAATCCGGAAGAACTAATAGGTGCAGCGCACGCCTCTTGTTTTAGCATGAAGCTAAGTTTCGTTTTAAACGCTCAGGGCTTTACACCTGACAATATTGATACTAAAGCTGAGATTACGTTTGAAGATGGAAAGATCACTAAAAGCCATTTAATTCTAAAAGCAATAGTTCCAGGAATCACAGAAGAACAATTTCAAACAGCTGCTGCTGAAGCAAAATCAAACTGTCCAATTTCATTATCGTTGAACTGTGATATCTCATTAGAGGCAACGCTAGAATTTTAAGGAATTCAATTCATGAATAAAACTCTCAACAACCAAATTGGTTGGCTACGTCTTATTGCTTTGATAGAAGGGATTTCTTTTCTGTTGATTTTATTTGTTTCGATGCCCTTGAAATATATCTGGAACATACCTGAGCCAAATATTTATATTGGGTACAGCCATGGTATTTTATTTATGCTGTACATTATTACAGTATTATTTATGTCCAGAATATTAAAATGGTCTAATAAGGTAACATTTATGGCTCTTTTAGTTTCAGTGATTCCGTTTGGGACATTTTGGGCCGACAAGACTATATTTAGAGCCAAGTCAACTTTGCCAAAAAACTAAATTTGTCAAAGTCATATTAAATAAGTACCTTTGCGGCATAAATTTTATTATTATATTTATTTTAATCACCTACCCACCTAATCTATATACAAGCACATATATATTTAGTTAATCAAAGTGCTAAATAATCTTTAAACAAAACTAATTTGTTATTTACAGAATTAAATTTAATCGAGCCAATCCTAAGTGCGCTCGAAGCAGAAGGATATACAAATCCTACACCCATTCAACAAAAAGCTATTCCACCCGTACTTGCCGGTAAAGACCTCTTGGGTTGCGCTCAGACAGGTACTGGAAAAACTGCGGCATTCGCAATCCCAATGTTACAATTGCTTTCATCCAGAAAACCTGAACTTTCTGCTCAGGGTAAAAAACCTATCAGAGCACTTATCCTTACACCTACCAGAGAATTAGCTATCCAGATACAAGAAAGTTTTGACGCATATGGCCAAAACCTTCGCATGCACAATGCAGTGGTATTTGGGGGCGTAAATCAAAATCCGCAAGTTGAAAAATTGAGAAGGGGGATTGATGTGCTTGTAGCAACGCCGGGCAGGCTTCTTGACTTAATTGATCAAGGTTATGTTCATCTTAATAAAATTGAATTTTTTGTTTTGGATGAGGCTGATAGAATGCTTGATATGGGATTCGTTCATGATGTGAAAAAGATCATTACAAAGTTGCCTAAACAGCGACAAACATTATTTTTCTCTGCAACAATGCCTAAAGAGATCCAATCTCTTGCTGACAGCATTCTCAATAATCCTGTGAAGGTTGAAGTTAGTCCGGTAT
The DNA here is from genome assembly GCA_016711705.1 of Candidatus Brachybacter algidus. Classification (GTDB taxonomy): domain Bacteria; phylum Bacteroidota; class Bacteroidia; order Chitinophagales; family Saprospiraceae; genus Parvibacillus; species Parvibacillus algidus. Next base: position 625,187 of record JADJSK010000002.1, read on the forward strand.
CATCAACAGCTGATACGGTAGCACAAGCTGTCTATTTTGTCAAGAAAGACAACAAGAGATTATTGTTGAATGATATGTTGAAGGATAGGTCAATCGAGACAATTTTGGTTTTCACCAGAACAAAACATGGCGCAGACAAGGTAGTTAAAGATCTAATTCGTTCAAATGTAACTGCAGAAGCCATTCATGGAAATAAATCTCAAGTGGCAAGACAACGAGCTCTACAAAATTTCAAAAATAGAACTACCAGAGTATTGGTTGCAACAGATATTGCTGCCAGAGGAATTGACATTGATGACCTGACGCATGTTTTGAATTATGAATTGCCAAATATTGCAGAGACCTACGTACATAGAATAGGTAGAACCGGTAGGGCAGGTTCATCGGGCATAGCTTTGTCGTTTTGTGATGATGTAGAAGTAGCATATCTTAGAGATATACAAAAATTGATCAATAGAAATATTCATATAGTGGATACTCATCCGTATCATGAAGAATATGAGTTTATCAAACCTACTCCGGCAACTGTCAAACAGCAAGGACAAAGAGGTGGTGCTCGTCAACAGGGAAATGGCGGCGGAAGGAATAACCAGCGTCCAAAATCATGGAAAGGATCAAGACCAAATAGGTCTATGTCTGAATCGAGATAGAATTTTAAAAGTCAAATAATCGGGCAACCCATAAATTGATTGAATACAATTTATTTATATTCAATGATTTAAGTAAGTATGATTTGGTTATGTGGGCTGGATTTTATGCGTCAGTGAAAGTACATTTGAAAATAGTTTGATTTTTTTTTGAACTACATATATAAAATGTCAAAGTTAGTATTATCTTTGCAGTCGCTTATGGAAAAGTCCAATAGTTTTTGATTGAAACGACCGTTTGGTGCTTATGTTAGCACTGATAAAAATATAATATTGAACTTCTTTTTAAATGTATTTCAAGTAAATAAGTAAAAAGAAATTCAATGCCAGTGTAGCTCAGTTGGCCAGAGCAGCTGATTTGTAATCAGCTGGTCGGGGGTTCGAATCCCTCCACTGGCTCTAATTATTTTGTCGGGTAGATGGCCGAGTGGTTAAAGGCGGCAGACTGTAAATCTGCTCACGTGAGTGTACGTAGGTTCGAACCCTACTCTGCCCACAAATTAATTATTGTCAATTTCAATCATTTTGTATTTTTTGCGGGAGTAGCTCAGTTGGTAGAGCGACAGCCTTCCAAGCTGTAGGTCGCGGGTTCGAGCCTCGTCTCCCGCTCCATCCTTTCAGGTTTTCCTGAAGAAATACGGTTACTATCGTATATGTGTTAAGGAATTGAGATTGCAAATTGGATATTCCCCATAACGTATGCTGATGTAGCTCAGGGGTAGAGCACTTCCTTGGTAAGGAAGAGGTCGAGGGTTCAAATCCCTTCATCAGCTCTAAAATATGTGTGCCTGATTTGGCATGATATATAAAGAAAACTTTAAGCGGAAACAGTTGTCTTCCGCCTAATTTTGTATTAGTTTATAATTGTATAATTTAAATATTTTTTAAAAAAAGTTCATTCGATGGCAAAGGAAACATTTGACAGGAGCAAGCCACACCTTAACGTTGGTACAATAGGTCACGTGGATCATGGTAAAACCACTCTTACGGCTGCTATTACTTCAGTGTTAGCTGCTGATGGATTGGCTGAAAAGAAGAGTTATGATTCAATTGATGCTGCTCCGGAGGAAAAAGAAAGAGGTATTACTATCAACACTGCTCACGTAGAGTATCAGACGGTTAATCGTCACTATGCTCACGTTGACTGTCCGGGTCACGCCGACTATGTTAAGAACATGGTTACAGGTGCTGCTCAAATGGACGGAGCGATCCTTGTGGTTGCAGCTACTGATGGTCCTATGCCTCAAACAAGAGAACACATTCTATTGGCTCGCCAGGTTGGTGTTCCAGCGATTGTAGTTTTCATGAATAAAGTAGATATCGTTGACGATCCGGAAATGCTAGAATTAGTAGAAATGGAAGTTAGAGAACTACTTGATCAATACGAATTTGACGGTTCTAACGCTGCGGTTATTCAAGGTTCTGCTTTGAAAGCTTTGGAAGGAGATCCTGTTTACGTTCAGAAGATCAAAGATCTTATGGAAGCAGTAGATACTCAGATTCCTGAGCCTGCTCGTCTTGTTGACCTTCCATTCTTGATGCCGGTAGAAGACGTATTTACTATCACAGGTAGAGGTACAGTAGCTACAGGTCGTATTGAAAGAGGTGTAATCAACGTTAACAACCCGGTTGAAATTATCGGTATGATGAAAGAAGATGAGAAGCCTCTTACATCAGTTGTAACAGGTGTTGAGATGTTTAGAAAATTACTTGACAGAGGTGAGGCTGGTGATAACGCTGGTTTACTTTTGAGAGGTATCGATAAAACAATGATCAAAAGAGGTCAAGTTATTTGTGCTCCAGGTTCAGTAAAGCCACACAAGAAATTCAAGTGTGAAGTTTATGTTCTTGGAAAAGATGAAGGTGGACGTCATACTCCATTCTTTAACGGTTACCGTCCGCAGTTCTACTTCAGAACGACGGATGTAACAGGTGACTGTGTACTTCCTGCAGGTGTTGAAATGGTTATGCCAGGTGACAACGTAACTCTAGAAGTTACATTGTTGAACACAATTGCAATGGATAAAGGTTTGCGTTTTGCGATCCGTGAAGGTGGCCGTACAGTTGGTGCTGGACAGGTTACTGAGGTGATTGCATAAGCAATTTTAAATAAGAATTGTAATGATATTAAGCACCTCATCTTGATGGGGTGCTTATTTCAATTATCAACGGGAATAGCTCAACTGGTAGAGTGCCGGTCTCCAAAACCGTAGGTTGCGGGTTCGATCCCTGCTTCCCGTGCAAATTTTAACAAAATGGACAAATTAACAACATACATTAAAGATAGTTATGATGAGCTAATTCACAAAGTTGAATGGCCGGAGCGTAATGTCCTTCTTGAGAGCACCATTGCAGTCATTGTAGGTTTGTTGATTATCACTGTTTTCGTCTTTATAATGGATGGTGGAATTAATACACTTGTTGATTTTATCTATAAAATTAAATAATGTCCGATAGTCCTGAAATATTGATCCCAAATGATCGAAAGTGGTATTCCCTTCGAGTCATCAGTGGTAAAGAAAAGAAGGCTAAGGAAGCCATTGACCTTGAATTGACCCGTTCAGGTTGGAAGGAAATTGTTACACAAGTAGTGGTTCCAACTGAAAAGGTCTACAAAATAGAGAAGGGCAAAAAGGTGATTCGTGAAAGAAACATCCTGGGCGGATATATTCTAGTAGAGGCAGTATTTAAAAAGATGACTGGAGAAATAATCCAAGCCATCAATAATATACCAAATGTAATTCACTTTCTAGGTGGACAGCAGCCGATACCAATGCAACATGCAGAAGCTAATCGATTACTCGGGAAGATTGATGAGTCTCAAGATATGGATGAATCGATGTTGGAACCATTTATCGTTGGCGAAACAATTAAAATTGTCGATGGGCCATTCAACGAGTTTGTTGGAGACATCAAAGAAGTTAACGAAGAGAAAAAGAAACTTAAAGTGATCGTTAAAATATTCGGTCGTGGTACAGAAGTTGAGTTGAACTTCGTACAGGTTGAAAAGAAATAATTAAACATTGTATCCTTGAGGGTACAGAATATAACAATTAACTATTATGGCAAAAGAGGTTGATATAAAAATCAAATTGCAAGTCAAAGGCGGACAGGCAAACCCTGCTCCACCAGTAGGACCGGCTTTAGGTGCAAAAGGTGTAAACATCATGGAATTCTGCAAAAGATTTAATGCAGAGACTCAAGATAAAATGGGTAAAGTTTGCCCGGTTATCATCAATGTTTATAAAGATAAATCGTTTGATTTTATCATTAAAACATCTCCTGCTTCAGTTCAATTATTAGAGTTGAGCGGAGCTAAAAAAGGTTCTGATGAGTCTAATAGAAAAAAAGTTGGTAAAGTAACCTGGGATCAAGTACAAAAAGTAGCTGAAGATAAAATGTCGGACTTGAATGCATTGACTCTTCACTCTGCTATGAAAATGGTAGCTGGTAGTGCCCGCTCATTGGGTATAACAGTGGAAGGTACTGCACCTTGGGATAATTAATTCAAATACGAGGATTTTTATCCTCAATTTTGAAGTTATATATTTTAATAATAAGGGAGCTGACTATGTGGTCAGCGTTTTACCTAAAAACATTTTGAGATGTCAAAACTTTCTAAAAAACAAAAAGCTTCTCAAGCCAAAGTTGATGCAAATAAATTGTATCTGATTGAAGAAGCTATGGCAGTCGTTAAAGACGCCAACTATGCAAAATTCGATGCTTCTGTCGATTTGCATATCAAATTAGGAGTAGATCCTCGTAAAGCTGATCAAGCGATCAGAGGAACTGTTTCCCTCCCTCATGGTACTGGTAAAAGCAAAACTGTTGCTGTTTTTTGTACTCCGGAAAAGGAGGATGAAGCTCGTGCAGCAGGTGCGGAATTTGTAGGACTTGACGAATTGATTGAAAAAGTTGCTGGAGGATGGACTGATGTGGACGTTGTAATTGCAATGCCTGGCGTAATGGCTAAAATGGGTAAAATAGCAAGAGTTTTAGGTCCAAGAGGTTTAATGCCTAACCCTAAGACTGGAACTGTAACTAATGACGTAGCAAATGCTGTCAATGAAGTTAAAAAAGGTAAAATCTCATTCAGAGTTGATAAATATGGTATCGTGCACTCATCAGTAGGTAGAGTTTCATTTACTCCTGCGCAATTGGTTGACAATGCTAACGAACTGTTACATACTTTGAACAGAATGAAACCTTCTTCTGCTAAAGGAACATATATGAAGTCTATAACTATAGCTTCAACGATGAGCCCTGGTGTGAAAATCGATACCCGATCAATTAAATAATTCTATCAAGAGAAAGAGATATGAATAAAGAACAAAAAACACAGGCAATAGCGGACTTAACAGAGCAGTTTGCCAACTCTACATTCTTCTACCTTACAGATGCATCATCTCTGAGTGTAGCGCAAATTAACAATTTCAGAAGACTTTGTTTTGCAGAGAATGTACAAATGCAGGTGGTTAAAAATACACTTGTTAAAAAGGCTTTAGAGGCTGCTGACGAATCAAAAGGTTATGCAGGTCTATATGAATCACTTACAGGGCCAACCGCAGTATTGTTTACCGAAACGGCAAATATACCTGCGAAGCTTCTTGAGAAATTCAGAAAAGCAAACAGCAAACCGGTTTTAAAAGCAGCTTATATAGATTCGGCAATTTACATCGGTGATGATCAAATAGAAGTTTTAACAAAACTTAAATCAAAAGAGCAATTGGTAGGCGAAATACTTGGTCTATTACAATCTCCTGCGAAAAACGTTATCAGTGCTTTGAAGTCTGGAGGATCCACAATAGCGGGTCTGTTGAAGACTTTAGAGGAAAGAGCAAACTAATTGCATTTGCTTTGGTAGCTTGAAGAAGATTGATCTCTGAATCGAGCTACTATTAATACGGCTTCCAAGCTTTACGCAATAATATATTTATTGACTAAATTTTAAAAATTAATTACAACATGGCGGATTTAAAATCTTTCGCAGAACAATTGGTTAACTTAACCGTTAAGGAAGTTACAGAATTGGCAACTATACTTAAAGATGAGTATGGTATTGAACCAGCAGCAGCTGCAGCAGTAGCAGTAGCAGGACCAGCAGCAGGTGGCGGTGACGCTGAAGCAGCTGTTCAAACTGAGTTTGATGTTATTTTGAAATCAGCAGGTGCTAACAAACTAGCAGTTGTTAAAGAAGTGAAAAACTTATTGAACTTAGGCTTGAAAGAGGCTAAAGACATAGTTGACGCTGCTCCAGCTCCTTTGAAACAAGGTGTTTCAAAAGACGAAGCTGATTCAATCAAAGCAGCTCTTGATGGAGCAGGTGCTGAGGTTGAAATTAAATAATAACATTTAATTCTTACAAACCGAAGACCATAGTTGGTTGTTTGGTAAAAACATAGTGTTGCTAATAAAAGTAATATTGTATATCGATTAGGCTTAGTTGAGTTATTTATAACTCTACTAAGCCTATGGTTATATATGAACTTTCATCTTAACTATGTGTTTTAGAGGCTTATTTTATGTCTCTCTCTTTATTTGAAAACTTCATTCATATTGCAGTAATCTTAGATTACTTTATTACTAAAAACAGATCGATCTAATGGGTTCAAAAGTAGCTTCTAAAAACAGTGAATTAACTAGACATAATTTTGGTAAAATCAAATTGGCAGATCATCAACCGGATCTTTTGGAGATCCAGTTAAAATCTTTCAAAGAATTTTTCCAACTTGAAACAACACCTGAAAATAGAATTAATGAAGGTCTATATAGAGTATTCCAGGAAAATTTTCCAATAAGTGATGCGAGAAGCATTTTCGTATTGGAATTTTTGGATTACTACATAGATCCACCAAGATATGACATAGAAGAATGTATGCAGCGTGGTCTGACATATTCTCTGCCATTGAAAGCTAAACTTCGTTTATCTTGTAATGATGAGGAACACGTCGACTTTCAAACGATTGTTCAGGATGTTTTCTTAGGAAATATTCCATATATGACCCCGAAAGGTACTTTTGTGATAAATGGTGCACAAAGGGTTGTCGTTTCACAACTGCATAGATCACCTGGAGTTTTCTTTAGTCAGACATTCCACCCAAATGGAACTAAGATCTATTCAGCCAGGGTAATTCCATTTAAAGGAGCCTGGATGGAATTTGCTACAGACATTAATACTGTCATGTATGCTTATATAGATAGAAAGAAAAAATTCCCTGTAACAACGCTTCTTAGAGCTATTGGATTTGGTTCTGATAAAGATATTTTAGAAATCTTTGGCCTTTCAGAAGAGATATCAGCTAAGAAAAAAGATCTTCAAAAGGCAGTTGGCAGAAAGCTTGCTGCACGTGTCCTCCGCAAATGGACTGAAGATTTTGTCGATGAGGATACTGGAGAGGTGGTGACAATAGAAAGAAATGAAATCATCCTTGAAAGAGACGTGATTTTGGAAGAGTCTCATTTTGATCTTATTCAAGATGCAGGTATAGAGACAGTCATCCTTCAAAAAGAAGATGTTTCTGAAGATTATACGATCATTTACAATACCCTTCAAAAAGACCCTGCAAGTAGTGAAATTGAAGCTGTAGAATACATCTATCGTCAGCTAAGAGGTGCAGAGCCACCTGATGAAGAGACTGCAAGAAGTATCATTGATAAATTATTCTTTTCAGACAAAAGATATAACCTGGGTGAAGTTGGTAGATATAAGATCAACCGAAAACTAGGACTTTCTACTGATCTGACTACATTGGTATTGACAAAAGAAGACATTATTCTTATTGTTAAATATCTAGTATCATTGATAAATCAGAAAGCTGAACTCGATGATATCGATCACTTGAGTAATAGAAGAGTTAGAACAGTTGGGGAACAATTATTTGCTCAATTTGGAGTTGGACTTGCTCGTATGGCCAGAACAATTCGTGAGCGGATGAACGTTCGTGATAATGAGGTATTTACTCCCGTAGACCTTATTAATGCAAGAACACTTTCTTCAGTTATCAACTCATTTTTTGGTACATCTCAATTATCTCAGTTCCTGGATCAAACGAACCCACTTTCCGAAATCACACATAAGAGAAGAATTTCAGCCTTAGGGCCTGGGGGACTTTCGCGTGAAAGAGCCGGATTTGAGGTGCGTGACGTTCACTATTCTCACTATGGCCGTCTTTGTACAATTGAGACTCCGGAAGGACCAAATATTGGATTGATTTCTACACTTTGCGTGCATGCGAAGATTAATAAAATGGGATTCCTTGAGACTCCTTATAGAAAAGTAAATAATGGGGTTGTAGATCTTACGACAACAGTTGATTACCTTTCTGCTGAAGCGGAAGATTATCAAAAAATTGCTCAGGCCAATTCCCCTATTAATGAAGATGGTTCGTTCGTTAGTGATCGTATCAAAGCAAGAGATCAGGGTGATTTTCCAGTACTTGAACCTTCAGAAGTTGAATATATTGATGTAGCTCCAAACCAGATTGTTGGTATTTCAGCTTCATTGATTCCATTCCTTGAAAATGATGATGCAAACAGAGCCTTGATGGGTTCGAACATGCAACGTCAGGCAGTTCCTTTGATTCGTCCGGCTTCACCTATCGTAGGTACAGGTCTGGAAGGCAAAGTGGCCAGAGATTCAAGAATGCTAATTAATGCTGAAGGTGATGGTGTGGTAGATTATGTAGATGCTGCAAAGATCATTATTAGATATGACAGAAGTGAAGAAGATCAATTGGTATCTTTTGAAGACAATGTTAAAACATATACATTAACTAAATTCTTACGTACCAACCAAGGTACTTGTATCAACCTTAAGCCAATCGTAAAGAAAGGTATGAGAGTGAATGCAGGAACAGTACTTTGCGAAGGTTATGCTACAGAAAATGGTGAGTTGGCATTGGGTCAAAACCTAAAAGTGGCTTTCATGCCTTGGAAAGGTTACAACTTTGAGGATGCTATCGTGCTTTCTGAAAGAGTAGTAAGAGAAGATGTATTTTCATCTATCCATATTGAGCACTTCGAGATGGATGTAAGAGATACAAAACTAGGTGAAGAGGAATTGACTCCGGATATACCAAACGTTAGTGAAGAAGCTACTAAAGACTTGGACGATAACGGGATCATTAGAGTTGGTGCTTGGGTTAACGAAGGCGATATCCTTATAGGTAAGATCACTCCAAAAGGAGAAAGTGATCCTACTCCAGAAGAAAAACTACTTCGTGCCATTTTCGGTGACAAAGCTGGTGATGTGAAAGATGCATCATTAAAGTGTCCTCCATCTGTAGAAGGTGTAGTAATAAACAAACAATTATTCGCAAGAGCGAAAAAAGATAAGGTACAGAAAGTTCATGAAAAAGACTTGTTAGACAAGTTAGATGATGAACATGAAGTCTTACTGAATGAATTGAAGACGAACTTGATCGATAAGCTACTTGTTTTGGTTAAAAACAGGGTAACAAAAGGAATCAAATCAATCTACAATGAAGAGATGTTGCCTAAAGGATCTAAGTTTAATAAAACTGTTCTGAAAGCAATCGAATTCAATACCGTAGATTATGCAAACTGGACTGACGATGATGCAACAAATGCTTTGATCGTAAGAATGTTACATAATTATAGCATCAAAGTAAATGAAGAACTTGGTCGCTATAAAAGAGAGAAATTCAATATCAGTATTGGTGATGAGTTACCAGCTGGTGTATTGAAGTTAGCTAAGGTTTATATCGCTAAGAAGCGTAAGCTGAAAGTTGGAGATAAATTGGCGGGTCGTCACGGTAACAAGGGTATCGTATCTAGAATAGTAAGGGTAGAAGATATGCCTTTCCTTGAAGATGGAACTCCTGTGGATATCGTTTTAAATCCACTGGGTGTACCTTCAAGGATGAACCTAGGTCAGATATTTGAAACAGTATTAGGCTGGGCAGGTGAAAAGTTGAACATAAAGTATGCAACTCCAATCTTTGATGGTGCTAAATTCTCAGAAATAGCTGACGAATTGGTTAAAGCTGAGCTACCTGAATTAGGACAAACATATCTATATGATGGTGAGACCGGTGATAAATTCCACCAAAAAGCAACTGTAGGAGTTATCTATATGTTGAAACTTTCTCACATGGTAGATGATAAGATGCACGCAAGAAGTATCGGACCATACTCACTTATAACGCAACAGCCATTGGGTGGTAAAGCTCAATTTGGAGGTCAGCGTTTTGGAGAGATGGAGGTATGGGCACTTGAAGCTTACGGAGCATCAAATATTCTTCAGGAATTATTGACTATTAAGTCGGATGATATCCAGGGTAGAGCGAAAGCTTATGAGGCGATAGTGAAAGGTGATAACCTTCCAGAGCCAAATATCCCTGAGTCATTCAATGTATTGGTCCATGAATTAAGAGGATTAGCACTTGACGTAGGATTTGATTAATAATTAAATCCATGTTTCGAGATTCAACTTAAGTTGAATAAATTAATCATTATTTGAACCCATTAACTTTATTATAATATGTCATTGAAGAAAAAGAATTCAACACCAAAGCAAAGTTTTTCATCGATTACTATTCGTTTAGCTAGTCCTGATGAGATTTTGGAGAGGTCATATGGGGAGGTTTTAAAGCCTGAAACAATCAATTATCGTTCATACAAGCCTGAGCGTGACGGTTTATTCTGTGAAAGAATATTTGGTCCAGTTAAGGATTATGAATGCTACTGTGGTAAATATAAAAGGATTCGTTACAAAGGCATCGTATGCGATCGATGTGGTGTAGAAGTTACAGAGAAGAAAGTACGTAGAGAGCGTATGGGGCACATCAAACTGGTGGTTCCAATCGTTCATATTTGGTTTTTCAGATCTCTTCCAAACAAAATTGGATATCTTTTAGGTGTTTCTTCTAAGAAACTTGAATCAATCATCTACTACGAAAGGTACGTTGTTGTTCAGGCTGGTGTAAAAGAAACCAGTGGAGTCAATAGATTGGATCTTTTAGCAGAAGAGGAATATTTCGAAATTCTTGATTCGCTTCCTAAGGAAAATCAATTGCTTGATGACAGCCATCCAGATAAATTCATCGCAAAGATGGGTGCTGAAGCAGTTCGTGAATTACTTGTAAGAATCGATCTTGATTCATTATCATTTGAATTACGCCACTTAGCATCAACAGAAACTTCTCAACAAAGAAAGTCTGAAGCGCTAAAGAGATTGAGAGTAGTAGAATCTTTCAGAGAAGGGATGTTAACTACTGAGAACAAGCCTGAATGGGCTGTTATTCAGTATTTGCCAGTGGTACCACCTGAATTGAGACCATTGGTTCCTTTGGATGGTGGCCGTTTTGCTTCTTCGGATTTGAACGACTTGTATAGAAGGGTGATCATAAGAAACAACCGTCTTAAGAGACTTTTAGAGATTAAAGCACCAGAGGTTATCTTGCGTAATGAGAAAAGGATGCTTCAGGAATCTATTGATAGTTTGTTCGATAACTCAAGAAAATCTAATGCTGTAAAAGCAGAAGGTGGTAGAGCGTTAAAATCACTATCTGATATCCTTAAAGGTAAGCAAGGTCGTTTCCGTCAAAACTTATTAGGTAAAAGGGTTGATTATTCAGGACGTTCTGTAATTGTTGTAGGACCTACCTTGAAGTTGCACGAATGTGGTATTCCTAAAGGAATGGCTTCTGAGCTTTTCAAACCATTTGTTATCAGAAAACTGATTGAAAGAGGTATTGTTAAGACCGTAAAATCTGCAAAAAAATTAGTAGAAAGGAAAGACCCGGTTATTTGGGAGATTCTAGAAAATATATTAAAAGGCCATCCTGTAATGTTAAACAGGGCACCTACACTTCACAGACTTTCTATTCAGGCTTTCCAGCCTAAATTGATAGAAGGAAAAGCCATCCAGTTGCACCCATTAGTTTGTAGTGCATTCAACGCCGATTTTGACGGTGACCAGATGGCTGTACACGTACCATTGAGCCAAGCTTCAATAATTGAAGCACAGTTGTTGATGCTATCCTCACACAACATGTTGAACCCTCAGGATGGTTCTCCGGTGACCCTTCCTTCTCAGGATATGGTACTTGGATTATACTACCTTACTAAAGCAAAGGTGTCGAAAGATGATCTAATTGTTAGAGGCCAAGGAATGAAATTCTACTCTACTGAAGAAGTAGTGATTGCATTGAATGAAGGAAAGATTGATCTTCATGCAGAGATCAAAGTCAGAGAAAGGGTAGAAGTAGATGGCAAATTAGTCATTAAATTGATTGATACAACTGTTGGTAGAGTATTGTTTAATAAAGCTGTACCTCCTAGTGTTCCCTACATTAATGAATTGCTTACAAAGAAAAACCTTAAAAAGGTAATCAACGATATCATTAAAAGAACGGATTTTGCTGTAACTGCTGAATTCCTTGATGGAATCAAAGAGTTAGGATATTTTTGGTCTTTCAAAGGTGGTCTTTCTTTTAACTTGGGTGATTTGATTATACCGAACATGAAAGTTACGGCTATTAAGAGCGCTCAGAGTCAGGTAGATGAAATCATGGAACATTACAACATGGGTCTAATTACCAATAATGAGCGTTATAATCAGACGATAGATAAATTGACTTTTGCGGATAACTTGATCACGAATACGTTGATGAAAGAGTTGGCTTTGGATAAACAAGGTTTTAATTCTGTTTATATGATGTTGGACTCAGGTGCTCGTGGTTCTAAGCAGCAGATCAAGCAGTTGTGCGGACTAAGGGGACTTATGGCTAAGCCTAGAAAATCAGGTGACACCGGAGGTGCGATTATTGAAAACCCGATCTTGTCTTCATTCATAGAAGGGTTATCAGTTTTGGAATACTTTATCTCTACACACGGTGCTAGAAAAGGTCTTGCGGATACAGCTTTGAAAACAGCGGATGCTGGTTACTTAACTCGTAGATTGGTGGATGTAGCTCAGGACGTTGTTATCATGGAGGTGGATTGTGATACTTTAAGAGGTATTGAGACACTTGCATTAAAAGACAATGAAAAGATCATCGAAACATTGGCTAACCGTATTATAGGACGTTATTCACTTCACGATATTTTCCACCCTGACACAGATGAAATTATCTTAGCTGCAGGTGAATATATCGATGAATATGTAGCTGAAGCTATTGAAGCAGCAGGTATTGAAAGCGTTACGATCCGTTCAGTACTGACATGTGAAACTAAACGTGGTGTTTGTAATAAATGCTATGGTAAGAACCTTGCTACAGGTAGAATAGCAGAAATGGGTGATGCGGTAGGTATCATCGCTGCTCAGTCTATCGGGGAGCCGGGAACACAGTTGACGCTTCGTACATTCCACACAGGGGGTACCGCCTCAATGTCTAAATCAGATTCTGAAATCAGATCTAAGTACGAAGGTAAATTGGAGTTTGATGGCATCAGAGTTGCTATTCAGGAAAATGAAGACGGAACTCAAAGTGAAGTTGTTATTTCCAGAACCGGTGAGATCAAAAACGTTGATGGTAAGACAGGTAAGCTTTTAAATACAGAGCATGTTCCTTATGGTGCTAAATTGAAATTGAGAGATGGAGATAAAGTTGCTAAAGGCGATTTGATATGCGACTGGGATCCATTTAATGCAGTTATAATCTCAGAGTTTGCCGGTAAAGCACAATTCGATGCAATCGAAGAAGGTGTGACATTCCGTGTAGAACGTGATGATCAGACTGGATTTGCTGAAAAAGTTATTATTGAAAGTAAAAATAAACGTAAGATTCCAATCATCCGTATCGTAGATAAGGCAGGAGAAGAATTACGTAACTATACACTTCCTGTAGGTTCGTACATGCAGGTAGATGACGCCTCCAAAATCAAAGCAGGCCAGGTTATCGCTAAGATACCTAGAAAGTTAGGTAAGATTACGGATATCACGGGTGGTCTTCCAAGAGTAACAGAGTTATTCGAGGCGAGAAACCCTTCTAACCCGGCTGTAGTAGCAGAGATAGACGGTATCGTAAAATTTGGTATGATCAAACGTGGTAACAGAGAGGTTTCTATCACATCTAAAGATGGTCAGGAAAGGAAGTATCTTGTTGGATTGTCCAAACACGTTCTTGTACAGGACGGCGACTTTGTAAGAGCTGGTACACCACTTTCTGATGGTGCTATCGCGCCAAAAGATATTCTTGATATCAAAGGTCCGTTTGCAGTTCAGGCGCACCTTGTCAATGGTGTTCAGGAAGTATATCGTTCTCAAGGTATAGCTATCAATGATAAGCACATCGAGGTAATCATCAGACAGATGATGAGAAGAGTGGCTATCATAGAGCCGGGAGATACAACTTTCCTAGAAGGAGAAGCAGCAGAAAAATACGAGTTCCTTGAGCAGAATGACTTTGTATTCGATAAGAAGGTAGTAATTGAGGCTGGAGACAGTACTAAATTTAAACCAGGACAATTGGTTACTATACGTCAGATCAGAGAGGAAAATTCAATTCTTAAGAGAGATGACCTTAAGCCGGTGGAATTCCGTGACGCTGCTGCAGCCACTTCTTCACCATTATTACTTGGTATCACCAAGTCTTCATTGGGTACAGAAAGTTGGATATCTGCTGCATCATTCCAGGAGACAACTAAAGTATTGAGTACTGCCGCGATAGCTGCTAAGAAAGATATGTTGAAAGGTCTTAAAGAGAATGTGATCATAGGTAAGAAGATCCCTGCAGGAACAGGTATGCGTAAGTTCAATCAACTATTGGTGGGTGTTACTGCTGATGGTGCGATCCTGGAGCATAGCCCTGAAGAGATCATGAATTAATAAGATTTATCTTAAAATATTGAGACCGTAAGACGTAAGTTTTACGGTCTTTTTAGTTAATAGTATGATAGTATATTAGTATGACAGTATATCGTTATGACAGTATTAAAGAATTAAGTTGAACTGTCCTATCTATATCTTCGTCCATAACTAATTCTCGATTACCTATCAATATCAAGTCAATCCGACTGAACTTTGATATCACGTATCACCATCTTATCATTTATTATTTACCATTTATCATTTTTTCGTATTCGTTTGTAAATATTTATACACAACTATTGTATAAGTAAAAAATATATTATAGCTTTGTTGTAATGAAAACTTGAAAAGCGTGTTTGACAATGAAAATTGTTAGCGAGATATCTTCTCAGGATTCAAATTTTAATCACCAATTAAAATATTTTTTCATGGAAACAACAACCACCATAAAGGTATGTCTAAGCTGTTCGAAAAAAATCAACGGAAGAGCGGACAAAAAATATTGCGATGATTTCTGTCGTAATTCTTACAACAATCATTTGAAAGGTCAGATTAACAATGTCATCCGCAATGTTAATAACGCACTTTTAAAAAATCGGAGAATCTTAGAATCACTCTTACCACCGAATGAAGAGATGAAGATGGTAGGGCAGGACAGGCTGATTAGACGAGGGTTTAAATTAAAACATCATACCCATCTCTTTAAAAACCACAAAGGACAAACATACTTTTTCTGCTACGACTATGGTTATCTAATCACCGATAAAGAAGGAGTACTCATCGTAAAAAGTAAGTAATAAAAAAGGAGCAATTGCAGCAATTGCTCCTTTTTTTAATTTTAGCGAATCAGTGTAACATCCCCTTTGAGTATTCTTATCCCTTCACCAGGAATATTTACCTCAACTACCCAGGCAAATACTGCAGGATTCATCTCTTGATTTTTAAAAATTCCGTCCCATCCTTCAGATTCTATATTAGGTATAAAGTTTGATCTTTCAAATACTAATTCTCCCCATCTGGAGAATATCTTTAGATTGTCAATAATCTTAATATTATCGTCTGTAAATACTGTGACAAGATCATTCACCCCATCACCATTTGGAGTGAAAATGTTAGGTACGAAAATATTAATTTTCTTTCTGATCACAACCCTTACTGTGATTTCATCTTTACAACCCTGTTCATTAGTGACTTCAACGGTGTATGTTATTTCCTTCTTTGGTTTACATCTTGGAGTAAGGCAGGTTGTACAAGAAAGATAAGTCCCCGGTGTCCAGATAATGCTAGTATATGGGCCACTGATCTCAGGGATTAGTGTCACTTCCTCACCTTCATCTACCACATAAACTCCCTGAATATCAATATCTATATTGGAAGACTCCGTGATAGAGAAGTCATCTGTTATTTCGCAACCTTTGCTATCAGTGATGATAAGTGTATGGTCGCCGATTGATAGATTATCAATTTTAACAGGTAATTTGCTGGTTGTTACCATGAGATTATTATCTACATAAATGAAGATCGGCATGGTCATATTCTGAGTGGATAAGACATCTATAAAGTTTGTCAAAGCACTTGTACAAGCTTTAGATGTTAGTTTCCAATTGGCAGTAACTACTGGTGGCGGATCAATCACAAAATTTGTACTAGATTGACAACCTGAGATTGGTTCTTTATAAATCAACGTATAATTTCCTGGAAGTAATCCTTTAAATATGGGAAGTTCAGTAAAAGTACCCCCATCATCCACTGAGAAAATTAGGAGATTAGATGCCGGTGGCAATACTGTAACACTTCCTGTCGCTTCCAAGCAATCCGTATGATCTACTAATAAATCGACATCGATTAATGTGGTTATTCTTACTGATATTTCATCTTTTTTAGAGATACAAGGTCCGGCGCCATCAGGATCTTCTGTTGTAATCGTAAGTATTATTACTTGGTTTAATCTATCTAATGTTGAAGGTATATATTCCGTTGAAGCGTAATTTTTATTGACGAAGGTACCTGAACCTGACGTACTCCAGGTGAAATTGGAAGTTCCGGTTACTTGGGCATTTATTAATATTTTTCCATTTTCACAAATGCTTAGATCAGGGCCTGCATTTACACTAATTAAAATATTGCAGCCACAATCTGTTACGGATAATATTACTGAATCTATAGAGCTACAATTTCCACTTTGAACATTATAATAAATTGTATGTGATCCTAGGCCGGCAATGCCAGGATTGAATGTACTTCCACTTACACCATTGCCTGACCATGCTCCATTAGATGGATTTGCACTTAAGTTGATTGGATCATCATCTAAGCACAATGATATGGGTGAAGTTAGAATATCTATATTTGGAGAGGGAGTGATCGTTAATTTGAGCTCATCCGTAAATGAATGACAAGGGCCACTGCCATCAGGATCAACGGCTGTAAGCATCAGGGTGACTGAACCATTGATAATATCGGATGCACTAGGATTATAAACAGTATTTAACGATGCCGGATCATCGAATGTACCTGTCCCTGATGTTGTCCAAATAGAATTAGTTGTCCCACTGATAGTTCCGTTTACATTATACTTTTGTCCGGCACAAATAATACCGTTAGGGCCTGCATTTGCGGAAGCAGGATTGGCACAACCGCAGTCGTTAACAGCAATGTCAATGGAAGCAGAATTAGTACAACCATTATTGTTGATAAATACATATCCAATAGTAAATATTCCAGCTTGAGTTGGATTGAATGAATTATTTGTAACTCCTTGACCACTGAAGGTTCCACCACTTGGGCTTCCGTTCAAAGTGATTGGAGCATCATCAATACACAGTGGTCCTGCAGAAGCAATGGACACTAATGGAAGTGGATTTACAATAATAACAAATGTTTTACTTCCGGGACAATTTCCACCTATTGTATAAGTTATTGTGTGGCTGCCCTGACCGGCTATCGCCGGATTAAAGATATTTCCTGAAACTCCTGCTCCTGAGAAAACTCCATTTGCTGGAGTAGCTGAAAGTGTCACCAGATTGCCATCGATGCAGACATTTTGAACTGGGGTTATTACTATCTGAATTTGACTAATAGTGATTACTACCAAATCAAGTGCGGCATGGCATGGCCCACTACCATCTGGATCTGAAGTGATTAATGATAAGGTAACTGAACCGTTTGCTATATCTAAGACACCTGGAGTATAATCTGAACTTAAGCTTTGAGAATTACTGAATACTCCATCTCCGGATGTAGACCATATCGCATTAGTTGATACTGTAATTATACCATTAAGTGAAGCTATTTGCCCTGCACATATATTTATATCATTTCCTGCATAGGCTGTAGCCGGATTTAGACATCCGCAATCCTCGATAAGTATGTCAGATGTTATCGAATTGGTACATCCATTTCCATCTGAATATGAATATTTAACTGTAAATGTGCCAGCATTTGAAGGTGTAAATATATTATTCACTATGCCACCACCACTAAATGTTCCGCCGGAAGGTAGACCAACTAATAAAACGGGATCATCATCTATACATAATGGTCCGACAGCGTTAATATTAACTATTGGTAGGGGATTTACAGTTATTAGTGTGGTTGTGGATGCCGGACAGTTGCCATTCAATGTGTAATTAATCACATGGTTACCTACGCCGGCCATCAGTGGATCGAAATTGTTGCCAATGATGCCTGCTCCTGAAAATATTCCCCCTGATGGAATTGCTGATAGTGTTATTATTCCGCCATCAATACATAATGGACCTGCTTGATTTATATTGACCGGGATTGTAGTTATTGTTAAGGTCATCTGATCAGTAGCCTCATGACAAGGCCCATTGCCATCCGGATCCGAAGTGGTCAAAGTAAGGATAACCGCACCGGATAATATATCAGAAGGTCCTGGTGTATAAATAGCATTTAGAGCATTTACGTTGTCAAAAGTACCATCTCCTGACGTTGACCATTGAGAAGCTAAAGCTATTCCAATGGAACCATTCAATTGGTAGTCAGATCCTTTGCAAATACTTGCATCAGATCCTGCATTCGCAAGGGCGGGATCAAGACAGCCACAATCATTGACTGTAATATTGATCATTGATTCAGCGTCACAACCATTAGTATCCGTGTATTTGTAGGTGATTGCAAATACTCCTGCGCTTGAAGGTGTAAATATACCAGCATTAACATTTATTCCTGTAAAAACACCTCCTGTCGGACTTGCTGTAAGATTTATGGGACTATCATCAATGCACAACAAACCTACATTGTCTATATTAATGATAGGTAAAGGATTTACAGTAATAGAAATCGTAGCAAACCCGCTGCAATTTCCCGATACTGTATATGTTACGACATGAACACCTGTTCCGGCTATCGAAGGATCAAATGTGTTGCCTGAAACACCTACTCCCGAGAAGACACCTCCAGATGGAGTGGCGACTAATGTTACCAATCCTGCATCAATACATATAGGAGCTTGAATATTGATGTTAATTGATAATTGTTCAAAAGTTAGTGTGATATCATCTGATACTGGACTGCATGGACCCACACCATCAGGGTCTGATGTAGTCAACGCTAAGATCACAGATCCATTCGCAAGATCATTGGATCCAGGTGTATATATGCTATTGAGAATTAAAGGATTATTAAAAGTACCATCACCACTTGTTGACCATGATGCTGATGCGGCTACTGTAATTGAGCCAAATAGCTGATAAGTATTTCCTTCGCAAACTATAGCATTTGGTCCTGCATTAGCAGAAGCTGGATTGGTGCAATTACAGTCAGTGACGCCAATAGTGGTTGAACTGGCAGCTGTGCAGCCATTACTATTTGTATATGTGTAATTAATCGTAAAATTCCCGACAGAAGAAGGAGTAAATACATTGCCAACAATGCCGCCTCCACTAAAGGTGCCACCTGCCGGATTACCTGTCAGTGCAACAGGAGCATCATCAAGGCAAAGATCAGCAATATTATTTATACTCACTAAAGGGAGCGGGTTTACGATTATGGTAATAGTTTTATTTGATGGACATGGAGTACTGATTGTATAAGTAATAACATGACTACCAGGACCGGCAGTCATTGGATTGAAAGTATTTCCGGAAACACCGCTTCCAGAGAAAGTTCCACCTGATGGTAATGCATTTAAACTAACTATTGCATTATTCGAGCAGATTGGATTTACTGGATCGATCTGGATACTTATAATATTAAAAGTAATAACCATATCATCAGAAGCAGCTATACAAGGACCTATTCCGTCTGGATCTAGAGCTGTCAAGGTTAATGTGACACTTCCAGCTAATAGGTCAGCAGCACTTGGAGTATATGTCGTAATTGCATTTGAAGCATTTGCAAAGACCCCGGTTCCCGATGTAGTCCATAGAGATGAATTTGAAAATGAAATTGAACCAGTTAGATTATATGGAGTGTTTGGACAAATATTAGCATCGGAGCCAGCGTTAGCTATTGGTGGATTGATGCAATTGCAATTGACCACTACGATAGGAATTGTTGCTATATAACTGCATAAATTACCATCAGTATAAAGATAGTCTATATTAAATGTGCCGGGAGTAGAAGGTGTAAATACATTGCCGGTGATACCCGGGCCAAGAAATATACCTCCAGCAGGATTACCTACAAGAAATACAGCAGGATCGTCGGAACATAATTGAGCTACCGGATTTATCGAGACATTAACTCCGGGGTGTACTGTAATATTTATGGAACCCGAGCCAGTGCATCCACCGGTCAATGTATATGTTACTGTATGCACCCCTGCCCCTGCAGAAGCAGGATCAAAAAAGTTGCCTAGGACGCCTTGACCTGCCCATATTCCTCCAGGAGGAGAAGCATTTAGCATAAAGGATTGATCATTGGCACACAATGGTTGAACAGGAAAAATATTAACTGGAGTATTTGTAATTGTCAAGACCATTTGATCTGAAGTCGCACTACATGGCCCAGAACCATCCGGATCGAAAGCAAGTAAGGTCAAAGTAACTGATCCCAATGCGTAATCGGCCTGACTTGGAGTATAGGTTGTTATAGGGTTAGATACATTACCAAATATTCCAGTCCCTGTTGACGACCAAGTCGAATTGGATGAAATAAATATCTGTCCGTTCAGGTTGAAGGTTCCTCCTTCGCAAATACTGCCATCTGGGCCGGCATCAGCACTCGCTGGATTCATGCAAGAGCAATCATTCACCACTACATCAGTCGATGCAACATTCGTACAACCATTACCGTCAGTATAAGTATAAAATATGCTAAAGGTCCCACCAGCTAAAGGATCAAAAGTGTTACCAATTACGTTCGTTCCTGACCAAGTACCGCCAGCGGGCGTAGCAGTAAGAGTTACTGCGGCGCTGTCTATACACAATTGTGGAACTGGGCTAATATTAATCTGTGGAAGAGGGTTAATAATAATTGATAGGGTATTAATTGAAGCGCATTCATTTTCATTTGGCGTAAAAGTATATATAGAGGGTCCGTTTACAGTTGTATTAATAAATGGTGGATCCCAATTACCCACAATCGGAGGGTTGTTGGTACTTAATGCTGGCAAGGACGGAGGAATCTCGCCATTACAGAATGGCCCTATACCATCAAAAGATGGAATTGTGGGCGCCGTTATATTAATAGACATTGTGGCCGGACCGGCACATTGACCAGGATCAGGAGTAAATGTATACACTGAATTACCTGCGTTAGCAGTATTGACTACAGCTGGGTTCCAGATTCCTGTAACTGTTGGATTATCATTAGAGAAATTAGGAAGTGTCACTCCAGCGGAATTTTTACAGAATGGACCCAGCTGAGTAAAGGTAGGCGTAGGAGGAGTAAAAATTGTTATTGGAATATTAGTCGGAGAGGTGCATTGTCCCGGATCAGGTGTAAATGTATAATTTATGACACCAACTGCCGAAGTGCTAATTACTGATGGACTCCATGTTCCTGTTATTGGCGGCACATCATTTGAAATTAGAGGAAGGTTTGGCGGAATAGAGTTCAGACAGAAAGGTCCGATTGTGGATATAAAAGCTTGTACTGGTTTATTAATAGTTATTACCATGGTAATAGGCGGTGAACAGATTCCAGGCGTTGGTGTAAACGTGTAAACAACCGCGCCTGTGCCATTAGGGTCTATGACTGATGGAGACCAGGTGCCTGGTATCGGAGGAGTGTTTTCTGAATTTGTAGGGAGCGGGTCTAGAGGATCACCGTAACAATAGGGTCCTAATTGAGTGAAAACAGGCAATATCTCAGGTAAGATTTCTATTTGAACTGAGATAGGAGTAGCACATTCTATTGCTGAAGGTGTAAATGTATATGTTGTTATTCCCGGAGTGGATGTGTTCACTACTGAAGGGCTCCAACTTCCTGTGATTGGAGGTGCATTAGTGGATGAACTAGGAAGCGTGATTCCTGCCGAGTTTTGACAATATGGACCAAAGGGGCTGAAAGTAGGAACAATTGGTGGTTTAATAGTAATATCCATTGTAGTCGGCAAGGCACATTCTCCTACATTTGGTGTAAAGGTATAGGTAGTTGTTCCTAGAGTGGAAGTATTGACAGGGTTTGGATTCCAACTACCAGTTATTGGAGGGCTATTGGTAGAGTTGTTGGGCAATACGACAGGAGTAGCATTAAGGCATATGGGTGGGATTGGCACAAATGTTGGAAGTACCGGTGGATTGATTACTACACTCATTGTAGCAGGATCGGCACATTGACCTGCATCTGGAGTAAATGTAAATACAAAGGTTCCAGGCGTTGAGGTGTTAATAATTGCAGGTATCCAGGTCCCAGTTATTGCAGGGCTGTTGGTTGAGGATAATGGAAGAATACCCGGAATAGCATCTTTGCAATACGGACCTAATTGGGTAAACGTAGGTAAAATAGGTGCATCTATCGTGATCATCATTGTAACGATCTTGGCGCACACTCCGGCATTTGGTGTAAAGGTATAAGTAGTCGTACCCGGAGTTGATGTATTAATAACTGCTGGATTCCAGGTTCCCGGTATTGGTGGAATATTGTTTGAGTTATTGGGTAAAATATCAGGAGTAGCATTCTTGCAATATGGCCCTAATTGAGTAAAAGTAGGTGTGATCTCAGGATCAATTACTATCGACATCGTAGTTGGAAGTGCGCATTCACTGGCATTGGGTGTGAATGTAAAAATAAACGTCCCTGCCGTAGATGTATTGATGACAGAAGGAACCCAAGTTCCCATGATAGGAGGAGCGTCATTAGAAGATGTTGGTAGTGCAGGTGCAGAGCTGTTTTGACATAGTGGTCCTATAGGTGTAAAAACAGGGACTATCGGTGCTTTTATAGTAATGTCTAACGTAGTTGGCAGTGCACACAATCCCGGAGTTGGGGTGAACGTATAGGTCGATGTTCCTACTGTAGAAGTATTGACAGGCATTGGACTCCATGTACCGGTAATACCTGGACTATTATTAGAAGTATTAGGTAAAACAATTGGTGTAGAATTCTGGCAAAGTGGAGCAATTGGTGCAAAAGTAGGTATAACTGGTGGGTCGATTACAATAGTCATTAATGCAGGATCTGCACATTGACCCGCTGTAGGAGTGAATGTATATACAAAACTTCCCGGTGCGGAAGTATTAATAACTGCCGGATTCCAAGTTCCTGTTATAGGAGGTACATTGGTAGAACTATTCGAAAAAGTACCAGGTACAGCATCTTTACAATAAGGGCCTAACTGTGTGAACGTTGGTTGGATTGGTGGATCTATAACGATGGTCATAGTTACTACTTTGGCACAGATTCCCGCTGTGGGAGTAAATGTATAGACAAAACTTCCAGGGTTACTGGTGTTTATCACTGAAGGGCTCCATGTACCTGTAATTGGTGGAGCATTAGTAGAACTGCCAGGAAGTGTAGGTGGAGTAGCACCTTTGCAATATGGGCCCAGCTGAGTAAAGGTCGGTGTTATCTCAGGATCTATTGTTATAGACATTGTGGCTGGCAATGCGCATTGGCCGGCTGTAGGAGTAAATGTATAAGTTACTGTTCCCGGAGTGGAAGTGTTTATAACTGCAGGACTCCATGTACCAGTAATTGGTGGTGCATTGGTGGAGCTTCCGGGAAGAGTTGGAGCAGTCGAGTTTTGACACAATGGCCCAATAGGAGCAAAGGTTGGTAATACCGGTTCATTTATTACGATGGTCATCGTAGTTTGTGTAGCACATATTCCTGCGCCGGGAGTAAAGGTATAAACGGTCGAACCTGAAGCTCCAGTGCTTATCACGGCTGGGGACCATGTACCGGTGATTGGCGGACTATTGGTAGATGAGCCTGGCAAGGTTCCCGGTACAGCACCTTTACAGTAAGGACCAAGTTGATTAAACGTTGGTATTATCTTAGGATTTATAGTGATATCAATAGTGACTGGCAATGCACAAACTGAAGGGTCTGGGGTAAAAGTATAAGAACTTGTTCCGGCTGCCGAAGTGTTTATTGTTGGAGGAGACCATGTTCCTGCCAGAGGCGGAGTATTGGATGATGTGCCAGGAAGCGAAGGAGGTGTGTCGCCAATACAGAAAGGCCCTATTGGTGCCATAGTCGCTTGAATAGATGGATTTACAACCAAATGCAGATTGACGATCTTGTCACAACCCGGAGGATTGGGCAGTGTATCTAGTGGGGCATTTGTCGATGTGGTATATGTAATTCCATTGAACACGTAGCTCTGACCTTGGCATATGGCTACATTAAGTGTTTCATAAGTGTAAGGCAGGAAAGTAACAGTGATTTCATTGCTTATTACTTTATTTCCAGAACAGTCAGCAAAACTATTTATTATACAAAAGATCTTATCTCCATTATGCAAATTATTCAAAGTGAGCGTACTGTTATCTGTGCCTACAGATGAATTATTCAGATACCAAGAATATACTATTGGAGGTACACCATTAGTTACATTAGCCGTAAATGTGGCAGAATTCGTCGGGCAGGCAGGGAATACAGGATCACTTGTGATATCCAGAGTTACGACTTCAGAGCTAAAGCTGTTGCTTTTGATAAATACACCAGAGTCTAATGCAGAATCAGAAACATCGGAAATGGCTAATTTAATAGTATAAATCTGGCAGGATTGAACTGTTTGAGTGGCTAATAATGTAGTGGTGAGGCCGTTAAATTCTATAGTTGTACTACCCGAATTGTTGATGTAATATGCGGTAAAAGGGCTTCCGGGGCCAGGACTGGTGCAATTAAGAATATTTCCGCCTGGACCTGGTACACCATTATTAATTGTATTTATTGTAACAGGTATATTTGTTCCAGGTACTAACGCCAGATTCTTTTTGCCTACTATGCCTGGACCACTTAGGAAGAATCCAAAAACATCATTAAAGCTAGTACAATTATATTGAGGATATTCTTCTGATCCGAAGACAAATTCAAAATTGATTTCTGTGCCTATGGCTCTGAATTGAAATTCAAGATATGCGGCATCATTTATACTTCCTGTGCTCAAGAGGTCGAGGTCAGGATCGCTGCCACCCGATGTATTTGCGCTCATGACAGGCCCTCCTGCAGGCGCACCAATTGGAGTTACAAAACCACTTGATAAAACGACGCCATTAGTCATTGGTAAGGAAGTCGCAAATGCTGTAAAAATACCTTTGGAATTACCATCACCAACGTATGTGGCAGAAATGACATCAACACCTGGACCAACCAATTCCTGGGCCATTTGCATGGCTGTAGCTCCGGTATTAACCGAGAATTGACTATATGCTGTGTTTAAAAATAAAAGAAAGATAGACCCAAAAATGAATTTGTAAAAAGGGGCATAACGATACATAGGTAAATAAATTTAAAAGAGCAAAAAAAGGCGGTCAAAATTCTACTTTGTATCTTTTGTAAATTGTTTGTTAAAACACCTGCGAATTTAGGAATTATTGTGCAATTTTGTCACAATTCATTAATAATATCTTTGAGATTAGTTATCTATTGAAATAATTTCTAATTTATAATATTTATTTGAAGTTTTGGTGTATTGGTTAGATTATTTCTATTTATTTATTTGTATTATTTTGATTGTTTTAAAATTAAAATTGCCAATTTTGTATATTTATGACATTTAACATCGATATTATTGCTTTTTTAAATTTTTTATTTAATTATTCATTCAGATATTTGTTAACATATGGTCTTTTTAAGATGAATGGTCATTTTTTATTTGACCAAACAAATTTTTTATATGAAGGATAAATTTAATATATATACCTTAGCAAAATTATGGAGATGAAGAATGAATCATGCATTTTAATCAACGATCTGAGTGTTCAGGTTGAAACGGCAGAACTCAACAAGTTGATAAATACACAAATAGATCAACTTTTCAAATCAAGAGGACCTATTGTTATCAGCGTGCTTAATGATCAGGAAATACTTATTACTCCTATTTCTAACGCGGATATTTCGATAAGTAATGATCGCATACATGGTTATCTTCCTGTTAAAATTGAAACAAATCTAAGAGTACCTGTAAAAGCCGTCAAAGTAGAAGCTGAACTCATGGTTGAATTTGAATCTACCTTGATTATTGAGGGTGAAAGCAATATTAAAGTAACATCTAGTATAATAAATATTGAGTGGACAACAGGTCCGGATATCACTCCCAAATTAGTTGACTTTATTGTTCCTGATGAAATGGTCAAAGATATTGTTCAAGACTCATTGCCAACCATTAATGAAAAGATTAACGAGACACTTGCGGAAGTGGTGAATCTCAGCTCTTTACTAACAAAAACTGTTTGGCACAAAATATTAGAAATACCTTTAAAAAATGAAGAATCAATGTTTCTTTCTGTCAAGCCTGAATACATTGAGATTTACAAGGTCAATATCCTGGAAAACTTAATAAAGTTAGCGATTAACACCAGAGTCATAGTTAAGCCGATTGAATCCTCAGAACGACCTGATACAAAATATCAACCAAAGGTGACATTTCTTGAGTCTTATGCTGATAATAAACCTCTTTATATTGAAGTCCGATTGGACCTTCAGTCTCTTGATCTGCCTGCATTGAAAGTTGTTAAATCCTTGGGAAGTATTGAAAAAGCGATTGGATGCACTATTGAAAAAATCTTAGTCAGACCGGTAGGGGAGGATGGAGTTGCAATAGCGATGCGACTTAAAGGTACTTTGAATGGAGGTCTTTCTATCGCTGGTAATCCTGTGGTGGACCAGCAAAACTTAATGCTTGATATTGAGAGCCTGACTTTCAATTTTTCAGGTAAAAATGTACTCTCTTCTTTAAAAGGCAATATTGCTCTTTCTGTTGCCAAATCATTTATGCGCAAACAATTTCCAATAGCACTTAAGCCTTATATCGATAACCTAATATCGACAGTTAATGAAATGATGTCAAATCTTCAATTGGCCAATGGATTGTTTTTAAAAGGAGATATCCATGAGTGGCAGTTGTTAAAAATGGATATTCATAATGGACAGGCTATTATGATAGTTAACTCCAATCTAACCATGGAGCTAGTTCCAGAAAAATAATTAATCAACTAAAGTTTCGGAGCAAAATAATTTCTATAAAAGTTTTGATATCATTTAACTTGAAGTTGGAAGGTTCCCCGCCGTCATTGCACTTAGTCTGGCAAGCTTCTAATTTCTAATTTCTGACTTCTAAATTTAAGGTGAGTGCTGAATATCTTCTGGGAAAAACAAGTGTCCCCGAAACGAATAAATTATAGATCGCCTAATTGTGGTCTAATTATTATTTCTTCTACACATGCTGCAGGGCTAAGTTGTGCAGCATTGAATATACATTTTGCAATATCCAGGGCATCCATCAATCTTTCATCAGGAAGATCAGCCCCTGCCCATGAGTTGGACCAAGTTGCTCCAGGTAATACTGCAGTTACCTTTACTCCAAAAGTCTTTAACTCCTCTCTTAAGTTCTGAGTCAATCCATAGAGGGCAAATTTTGAAATTGAATAAGAACCTCCATTACTATAAGCTTTGAGGCTAGCTACTGAACAAATATTGAATATATGACCTGTCCCCGCGGATTTCATTGAAGGGATCAGCCTCCTACACAGTGTGTAAACTGATGAAAAATTGACCATCATCATTGTCTGATGATCTTCTAAAGATTCTTCAAGGATATTACCGGGAAGAAAAATTCCAGCATTATTAACAAGAATGTCAATTGTAAATTCTAGGTTGGATACAAAATCACAGAAGTAATTCACTTCCTCAATATGCGAAAAATCAGCAGCAAGAATGTGAACTTTTAATTCGGGATACTTTTTCTGTAATTCAATTTTCTGGTCTTCAAGATCAATTAAAGTCCTTGATGTAAGAATGATCTCGGTCGCAAAAGGGGCAAATACATCTGTGATTGCTTTGCCAATGCCTTTGGTACTGCCTGTAATTAAAACTTTCATATGTGTATCAACCTTTTAGCTTCATTATTTTCTGAGTCGTTGGTCTCAAACCTGGTTCGACCAATGAGAGGATATAAACTCCTCTGGGATAAACTGCAAGATCAAAGTTGATAACATCGGTAAATTCATCGAAATGTATCTGCTCATTGGCACAGCCGACTATATCCTTCAACACGAAATATGCTCCCGGTACCAGATTATTCTCTATGTGAATGGCCAATTGACTTTCGTCAGATTGTATGACTGTAAATTTTTTAATTTTGGGAAAGAATGTCCCTACACCGCCCGTCATTGCAGTATTGTGGACATAATGTAAAAGCGAGTAATCACCATCTTCTCCTATTGCATCCTGACCTATTTCCCACAACATTACACCTCCACATTGTTGTTTAGCCAATTGTGTTTTTTCAATGATTGTCGGAATACTGTTGTAATAAGTCTTTTTTGTATTGTCTGCAAAAGCAAGCTCAGGATCCGCGCTTATAATTGAAGCAAAGGTCTTTCCCCGAACTGGTTTTTTAGCAAAATCATAGCCATAAAAAGGAATTCCAAGATTAATTCTCGAGCGCGGTATATTGCAAGTATTCACCCAAAATTCTATTGATTTCTCTGCGAGATCGAATGAGGAATGTTGTCTGATGACATTAGGTTGCCAAGGTCCCGCATTGTCATAAGCCATGACATTTATATAATCAAAATTATCGAAGTCCGCATTAGTAAGGACATTGTATCGTTTCATTGCAGGGAAGGCCGCACTGATTTCAAAATTATTAATTCTTATCGAATCACTTAATTCGGCTACGAATCCGGGATAATCTGAGGTAATATTGTTCCATTCAAGATCCACATCAACACCATCAAGATTGTTTATCTTCAGAAAGGTTACGATTTGATTAATAAATGCACTGCGATTACTCAGCAACATATATTTTTTCCAGTAGGCAAATTGTGCTCCATTTAATCCACCACCTGCCAGAGAAAGTATAACTTTTAAATCGGGATTTTTCTCTTTGGATCTTCTGATCACGTATGGATAGTCCCCTTTTAGTGTAATTTTACCATCATAAGTAGCTTGCCCAAAAGCCAGGTTCAAATGGGTCAATTTCTCTACTTCTAATTCCTCAATTGTAGAAAATCGATAGGTCGGTAGATACCCAATAATCCGAAAATTATCGGCTTTTAATATATTTGACAGGATAAGAAATGAAGTAAAAACTAAATAAAATCGATAATTCATTTGGGAAATGCTTTATGACAAAGCACAAATATAGACAAATTTTATATATGAAATTATTATATTTGTCTTTCCTGACCATTATAGATATTATAACCGGTATCTTTAAAAAAACCGATCAAAGTGACATTAAATTGAAAGGCTGTTTCAATGGCAAGACTGGTCGCCGCTCCGATCGAAATAATCGTAGTACAATTCATCCTAACGGCTTTTTGAATTAGCTCATAACAAGACCTTCCACTCAGACAAAGTATGTATTCATCTGATGCTAGAAGCCCATTTTTGAACAGGTAACCGGCGCACTTATCTACGGCGTTGTGTCTACCGACATCTTCTCTTAACACAATTAATTTTCCTTTATAGTTAAAAACTGCCGCACTATGACTGCCGCCTGTGAGGACAAATGATTTTTGATTTAATCTGATCTCTTCATACATACTTTTTATAATCTCCGGAGAGAATAATTTATTTACCTTTTTTGGCTCTGAATGCATTTTAAGTGCATCTATACTCGACTTACCACATACACCACAACTAGATGTTATATAGAAGTTGCGCTCAGTATCTTTTGTGTCAGTTGAAATATGGTCATTAAAATAAAGATTAACCTCACCATCGCCTACTGTAGTTTTGACGATATCTCGTGCTTCATTTATTATGCCTTCGTTAAACATAAAACCGAGTGCAAGTTCGTCATCATGCCCTGGTGTTCTCATGGTGATACTTGATGGTTTTTTTCCTAGATCTTTACTAATGGTATTGATCTGAAGCGGTTCTTCGATCATGACATCATCCATAACAGCTGTTCTTTGATTCTTTTTAAATTTAATGATATCAACTGATTGTATTAAAATTTTTTGCTCCATCAAAAACTGTTTGTGAATTAGAATTTTAAATATAATACATTTGCCAAAATATTGCGATTGAAGAGAATAAATCCAATAAACAAATTCTGATCTATGGATAATAAAAAGGCTTGGATTGCCTTAGGGATTATATGTATTATTTGGGGTACAACTTACTTATTTCTCAAAATTGGGGTGCATGAAATGGCCCCTTTTCTGTTTTCAGGAATTCGTCAAGTAACTGCAGGGATTTTGCTTTTTATAGGACTCAGGATATTTCTACGACTGGAAAAACCATCTTTAGAGAATGTGTTGAAGCAATCAGCCGCTGGCATACTAATGATTACTGTAGGGAACGGTCTTGTCGCATATGGTGAAGTAAGTATTCCAAGTAGTCTTGCAGCAGTCATCTGTGCTTCTATGCCAGTTTGGGTTAGTTTGATTAATTTGGTCACCCCAGGAGCGATCAAGCTTACTTGGGTTGGATATTTATCCATACTGCTCGGGGTGTGCGGAATATTTTGGTTGTTTTCTGACTCGCTCACTAGTCTAACAGATATGAAATATCTATGGGGGACTATCCTTACTTTATTAGCTACTTTTGGTTGGATCGGAGGAAGTTATATTATTAAAAGAGGTTCTGGAAATTCCAATCCTTTTCTAAACACAGCAATCCAGATGTTCTCGGGAGGATTAGGTTTATTACTGGTCAGCTTAATAATAGGGGAGGAGCATACTTTTAATTTATCTTCATCAGGATGGGTTGCCATGATTTATCTCATTTTGTTTGGTTCAATTGTAGCCATGATGTCATATGCTTACGCATTGAAGCATTTACCTTTGCCTATTGTGTCTGCATATGCTTATATCAATCCTGTGGTAGCTATTATTTTAGGATGGATAGTCCTGAATGAAAAGATGTCCCTCAGTATACTAGGAGCATGTTTGCTAATTATCTTGAGCGTAGTCCTCCTTAACTTGCCTGTTTCTAAAAGGAAGACAGTATTATATTAATGTAAATTTGATTTCATTTTGGATGGCGAAATCGAAAATATAGTGCGGAACGCCGTCTGATGGCTTAAAGTCATCTGATGTTTTCGATAATATCTTCTTTAATAAAACGAAAACATCAAACGACTCTTTATTTGAAAGAGCATCTAAATTTGAAATGTAGCATTATGAAGATTGTGATACGTCGGATGGCGTAACCAACTCATTCTACTAACTCTTATTGATAGTATTGATCAGCACAACCAGAGTCAATATCGCAGTAGCTTGAGCAACTGATTCAGCAATGACCTTAGCCCAATCTGTCTTCTCTCTCGGTGCTACAGGAAGTAATTTTTCATCCTTATATCCTACTACGATAGCAGAACCTTTATTGACTTTCGGATACTTTTTAAAGAATAAAAAGGACTTAACTTTGGATTTTTTACCATTCGCATCCTGTACATATATTTTACTTTTATCTGCTTTGTCAGAAAGTCCTCCGGCGAATTCATCAATGTAGTATTTGACATTTCTGCCAGACATGTAAGCCACGTTTATTTTGTAATCATTGTTCAATTCTGCAGCGTTTGTGATGTCACCTATATTCACTGCTCCAGCTATTGAAACCAATTCTTTATTCTTAGGAATGGTAAGAATATCCCCATCAGAAAGAGAAATGTTATAACTGGCGTTAGGATTCTTCATTATTTCTCCTAGTTGAATGATGACCAGACCGATATTGTCGAAACTTCTGTTCAATTTGGCACCTCCAAGAAATGCTTCCGGATTTAATCCTCCTGCTCTGCCAATCACTTCATATATAGTTTCATTGTCCTTGATAAGCGCATATGAACCGGGATATCTTACTTCACCTTCTATTTTTATCATCTTTTGGAGACTATACTTAGGTAAGGACCTAACTTCAATGATATCAAATGGTTCCAGATAAGTCTTATTCAGCGCATCTGTGGCCATGATAAGGTCTCTAGGAATATCGAATGTGGCTGCTACTACTTTGGTAGGCTCATTATTATTTAGAACTATCCTGAAGATCTCCACTCTATTAGTCGCTGCCTCAGTTTTTAATCCCCCGGATAAAGTGATGGCATCCAATAATGTCATTGAATAACCATACTTAAATTGACCAGGATTTTTGACGGCTCCTCCCACGCTTACCGTACTTTCATTTTTGATAATGGAGTTGGACAATATGACTATGCGGTCAAGTGGTTCCAATATAAAATTATCAGAAGAATTGATATCTGTCAATGCATTTTGGATATTGAATAAAGCATAGTTTCTTATTCCTGTCGCTGTATCTGTTCGAACTACATATGCTTTTGATAGAGCATCTACTTTTAATCCTCCCGCTAAAGTGACAGCGTCTTTTACCTTAATATTCTTTGCTGGATCAAAATCAAATTCACCCGGATTTCTGACTGCACCACTGACATTAATCTTATAGTACTGTGTAAAATCAATTTGTGAGAGTATGATTAATTTGTCATTGGGACTCAACAAATAATTCTTGGTGGAATTTTTATCTTCTGTAATAGAGTCGATATTAAATGATCGCAAGCTATAGCTATTGTCTGAATTAAGGCTTTGAACAAAACCTATGTTTCTTTTGGTAGTTCTTTTGAGTTTGGCTTTGTCAAGGAGGTCTGTAACTTTCATTCCTTCTTTCCACTCAAAATTCCCCGGTCGTTCGACGTCTCCACTAACTTCCAGCCGGTTTTTAACTTCTTCTGATGATTGAATCACTGTGATTTCATCACCATTTTGTGGTATGAATGATTTGGCGTTGGCAGCACTAACCTCATATATTTTTCGGGATCCATTTTCGAATCTGATTATTTGGATCAATTCTTTATCAGCATCAGCAGCATAGCCACCTGCGTATTTAATAAGGTCTCCAAGATTTTCTGTTGGTAGCAATTCATATCTGTAAGGTCTTACAATTGCACCAATTACTGAAACAACTTTTTGAGCAACGGGGACCTGTACAAAATCATTATTTTGAAGATAGATGTTTGTTGCTAAGGTTGGATTCATCATTGATTTATATACATCGTATATTTTAATTCCTCCACCTGGACTAACTATTTGAATATTTCTGACACTTCCCAGATCTGTAATTCCTTTTGCAAGAACAATTAGGTTATAAGCGGTATAGGCTGCAGAAGAAGTAAAGGAACCGGGGTTTCTGACTTCACCGAAGACACTGACGGTGATCGATCTTGATTTTTTTAATGAAATAGCAATTTCTCCCGTTGAAAAGGAATATCGTTGCTTATATCTTGCTTCAATAAGTTTTTTCGCTTGGCCCCATGGAAGACTTTTTAGATAAATCTTTGGTAATGATTTTGGATCTATATATCCCTGGTCATCTACTTCCAGATCACCATCATATAATGATCTTCCGAAAATGACAATACGAACTACATCGCCTGGTCCTAGGAGATAATCATTGGCAGGAGTCTGATCCTGAGGGTTGGTGAAATATTCCGGATCGCTATTTAAAAATAATTGTTGACCATATATTGCCACCTTAACTTTCTCAAGATCCTTTAATGAATCTGAAAGCATCTTTGCCTCCTTTTGCTTATTGTTAGGGTCAATCTCAAAAGTTTCCTCAATTGAATTCGAAAACTCATTTTGAAAATCAAAATCATCAAGTTTGACTGTTTTTTTATCTTTATCAGCCTGCTTTGCTTTTTTAAGATTCTCCTCTTTATCAAACTTCTTTGTATCGTTTTTCTCCTTAATGATTTTAGATTTCGCGTCCTCCTTAGCTTTATTTGATGCTTGTATTTTTTCCTCTTCAATTTCTTTAATGGCATCTTCCACCACTTTATCCATGCCCTCGATCTGGTCTGGCCTTAACTGTTTAAGATTATATCCCTTATCGAGCAATTTTGCATTTAGCTCCGCTTCTGTAATGCCTTTAGATTTGATTTCTGATTTAACTTCCTCGATCTTATCGGCATTTTGTTGCATCATTTTCTTTGGATCATAATTAGGATCTGAGATTTGACTGTAGCCAAATACAGGGATCATAAAAACCAAAAAAAGTAAATAAAACTTATTCATTCGTTATTATTTAGGGTTACGCTTTGAATGCGAAAGAGTCAAATTTAATATCTAAATCTAACTATTAGTTCACATCAGTATTTATATTTAATGTGTAACCACTGTTTTAAAATATTCATAAGTAGCTTTTAGGCCATCTGCTCTTGATACCTTGGGCTCCCAATTAAGTAAATTCCTTGCAAGTGTTATATCAGGCTGTCGCACCTTTGGATCATCCTGTGGTAATGCCTGATAAGCTATTTTTACTTGTGTATTTCCTACTAATGCAAGCACTTCATTAGCACATTGATTCAGTGTAATCTCTTCTGGATTGCCTATATTGACAGGTAAATGATAGTCTGAATGTAATAATCGGTAAATGCCTTCTACAAGATCATCTACATAACAGAATGACCTAGTCTGTGAACCATCTCCAAACACCGTCAAATCCTGGCCGCGTATGGCCTGACTAAAGAAAGCTGGAAGTGCTCTGCCATCTTCAACCCTCATCCTCGGCCCGTAAGTATTAAATATGCGAACGATCCTTGTCTCAAGTCCATGAAAATTATGATAGGCCATTGTAATAGCCTCCTGAAATCTCTTTGCTTCATCATAAACACCCCTTGGCCCTATCGGATTCACATTGCCCCAATAGTCTTCCTTTTGAGGATGCACCAATGGGTCGCCATATACTTCAGAAGTTGACGCAATCAACATCCTTGATTTCTTTTCCTTTGCTAACCCTAATAGATTATGAGTGCCTAGCGAACCTACTTTTAACGTTTGAATAGGCATTTTTAGATAATCGATTGGCGATGCAGGTGATGCAAAATGTAGGATATAATCCAAATCACCTTTGACGTAAACAAATTTCGACACATCATGATGATAGAATTCAAATTGTTCTAAATGAAAAAGATGCTGGATGTTTTCCACAGAACCGGTTATGAAATTATCCATGGCCACGACAGCATAACCTTCTTTTATAAACCGGTCACAAAGGTGTGAACCAAGAAAGCCTGCAGCTCCTGTTATTAGGATTCGTTTCATAAAATATTCGTTATTTTCTCGATTTGTGCTCTTGTTAGATCCGGATATATGGGCAGTGATAACACTTGTTGGCAAAGTTGCTCAGTCACCGGAAATGATTTATTTAATGAGTTATGACCACTAAATGCTGGTTGAACGTGCAAAGATAAAGGATAATATATAGATGTGGAAATATTATTGTCTTTCAGATGACTAACCATCTCGTCCCTCCCCTTATCCAGTTTTATTGTGTATTGGTGAAAGGAATGTGTGCTGTATGCAGCTCTAGCAGGTCTGGTTATATGTTTTTTTGACTCAAGAAGTTCATCATAAATGGCTGCAACTTCCATTCTTTTGTTGATATCTTGGTTCAAATATTTCAGTTTTACTTCCAGGATAGCAGCTTGAAGGCTATCCAATCTGGAATTTACACCTATAATATCATGATAATACTTTTTGCGAGCTCCGTGATTACATATCATTCGAAGCTTGATAGCCAGTGATTCATCCCTGGTGTATATTGCCCCACCATCGCCATATGCACCAAGATTTTTTGATGGGAAGAAGCTTGTAGTTCCGATATGCCCTATCGTTCCGCTATGGACACTACTACCATCATTCATAAGCACTTTCGATCCTAACGATTGTGCGGCATCTTCCACAACGATAAGATTATGAGCTTCAGCGATTTTCATTATTGCTTCCATATTGGCACATTGACCAAAAAGGTGGACGGGAATAATGCATTTTGTATTCGGGGTAATTGCTGCTTCTATGTGGTTTTCGTTTAAGCAGAATGTATCAGGATGGATATCTACAAATACCGGTTTTAATTTTAAAAGGCAGATCACTTCTGCAGTGGCAGCAAAAGTGAAAGGTGTGGTAATGATCTCATCACCAGGGTTGAGGTCGCATGCCATAAGAGCAACCTGAAGGGCATCTGTCCCATTAGCGCAGGCTATGACATGAGCTCCATCCAGATATTCAGATAAATTATTTTCAAATTTTTTAACAGGGTTACCACCAATGAACTGTGTAGAATCTAAGATTTGTTGAATGGCCTCATCTATTTCGACTTTGTATCTGCTATACTGCGCCTTAAGGTCATTCATCGGAATATTCATATCCAAATTTTACTGGTTTTTATTGTGGAATAATCTAACGAGGAGCAAAAGTAATCTATTATACGTTCTTAATTTACTCAAGTTTCGGGAGGCAAATTACATAGTCGTAAACAACAATCTGAATATTAATAAAATATTGTAAGGTAGAAGGTAGATTTTAGATGGAATTCATCAATTAATATGAATTTTGCCTATTTAAGTAATTTGGAGGAAAAATATCAATCAATTAACTAAATACCATCTACCTTCTAATCCCGCACTTGCGGGACCATCTACCATCATTTGTCAATTAACGAAACTTGAGATATTATATTATTAAAGGAAAAGCAATTTATTAACTTTGCACTATGATTCAATATTTAAGGTACCTTTCAGCAATTATTTTCGTTGCTCTAGGATCAATTAACTCTCAGGCTCAGATTAAAAAATCTGAACCTAAAAATGCCTTGATGCTCCATATACATTATGGGTATCATGCCCCGGGATTTGATATGGCTAAGAGATTTGGTAACAACTTCTCTATCGGTGGCGATATTGAATACAAACTGAAAAGTGATTTTTTTGTTGGATTCTCTTACTCCTATTTATATGGCAAAAAGATCAAAGAGAAGGTTGCCTATAATCTCATAAATACCAAAAGTGAAATCGTAGGCACTGACAATCATCTCGCCTTATTTACATTATCGGAAAGAGGCTTCAATAGCGTGCTTTCAATTGGTAAGATATTTTATCCAAGCCCCACTTCCAAAGGAGGTATAAAATTTTCAATCGGCGGTGGGATATTGCAGCACAAGATCCGCATCGTGGACGATTATACTGTAGTCCCTCAGATATTTGGCAATTATTTAAACGGTTATGACAGAATGAGTAACGGCCTTATGACACAGCAATATATTGGTTATCAATATCTTTCTGACAATAGGAGAATCAATTTTTCTATTGGATTGTTATTTCAACAGGGATTTACCAAGAGCGTCCGAGGTTATAATTACGATTCCATGATGCCCGACGTGGCGAAAAGGTTCGATATGCTCAATGGTATTCAGGCTTCCTGGATCCTTCCATTTTATTTTAATGATTATTCTGAAGAAGTTATTTATTAGAACAATCCATCATGGTTCCACTATTGTATGATGTTCTGATTTGGCTGGCAGATCTCCTTTTTAAAGTCGTTGCACTTTTTCATAAGAAAGCCGCAAAGATCGTTTCAGGAAGAAAATCAACTCTCCAGATTATTAATAATTTTACCACCGATCCACTTCTTCCGGTTTATTGGTTCCATTGTGCATCTCTTGGGGAATGGGAGCAGACAATTCCAGTAGTAGAGCAAATAAAAAATGTTAAAAACAGCTTTGTCCTTGTATCCTTTTATTCGCCATCCGGTTTTGAAAATGCCAAGCGAACAGATCTGATAGATTTGAAGATATACCTTCCAGCGGATACTTCAGCTGGTTATAATGTCATCTTTGAGAAATTTAAAATCAGGGCTATTATTTTTACCCGATATGATATCTGGCCAAATTTAGTGAGAAAAGCAAGTCTTTTAAATATTCCATTGATATTGATAGGTGCAGAGTTTAGACAAGGTAGCCGCTATTTAAACAAATCTTCTTTCTTTGGTAATTTACTTAAGCGATTTGCCTACATAAGTTGTAATGACCTCAATTCATATGATTTAATAAAAAAAGCAGGTTTTCTGAATGCTTCATTGGATGGATCCCCAAAGATAGAAAGAGCATTTGATCTGACTGCTCATCCTCAACATAATGATCATATCAGCTCATGGAAAGGAAATGATAAAGTAATTGTCGCAGGAAGTGTGTGGCAGGAGGAAATTACTTTAATACATGATTGTATTAAAGGTGAAAACCTAAACAATTTAAAATGGATCATCGCACCACACGAACCTTCATCAGCAATGATAGCATTACTGAAAGCAAGATTTGGAACGGAAATGATTCTTTATTCCGAATTTATTCAGCATCCTTCAGATAAAAAGATCATCGTAATTGACAGCATCGGTCTGTTGTCAAAACTATATTATTATGCAGATCTTGCAGTAATTGGAGGAGGATTTGGAAAGGGTATACATAATATTTTAGAACCCGCTTGCTATGGAATACCAGTCATCGCCGGTCCCAATTATACTAAATTTTCAGAAGCATCTATTCTCATTGAACTTGGAGTCTTCAACCCGGTGAATAACTTTGAGCAATTTAGAAATACGCTCGATGGTTTATTATCTAATGAGTCTCGTTTAGATTCAATTAAATCAGCAATTAATAAATTTGCCAAGAATAATAAGAACGTCTCAGAAACGATCAGTGCACGCATCATAAAAGAAAGTATTGAACATGTTTGATAAATTTAAATCCTTACATATTGCCGTATTGGGAGACCTGATATTGGATGAATATATATATGGTGATGTCCAAAGGATCTCGCCTGAAGCACCAATACCAATTGTTCGATTGCAAAATAAAGAGTGGAGGCCGGGAGGAGCGGCTAATGTCGCCTTGAATCTGCACAATCTTGGTATTCGTACTTCTTTGATCGGAGTGAATGGCGATGATAAGAATGGAAATAAATTGAACGCACTTATTGAGTCTATTTGCCTTACAGGTCAAACAAAGATCTGCCTTATCGATAAAAGAATCACCACCTGTAAAACTAGAGTAATAGCCCAGAATCAACATATCGTGCGTATTGATGACGAGGAAACAACTCCTATTTCTGATCATGTGACCTCGGAAATCATTGAAAAACTTAAAACCATACATTCCAAAAACTCTTTGGATGCTGTAATATTTCAGGATTATGAAAAAGGTTTATTTCATCCTGGAAATATACCCACTTTGATAAAAGCCTGCAAGGATTTGGCTGTAAAGATCATAGTAGATCCAAAGGATAAGAACTTCTGGAATTATAAAGGAGTAGATCTAATAAAACCCAATAAAAAAGAAGCTGAAAGTGCACTCAAAGGTAAGCTGGGGCTGTCTGAGGAGTTATTAACGGATGCTGCAAAAAAAATAGTGCATAACTTGGAAAACGAGTTGACCGTGATTACCCTTTCTGAAAACGGTATATTTATAAAGTCAAAAACTGATAGTATCTGGCAGCGTTCAGTTACCCAAAATGTTGTTGATGTATGTGGCGCCGGTGACGCGGTCATTAGTATCGTCGCTGCAGCCTGGTGTTCGGGACTTGGGCTGGAAGATATGGCCACCTTAAGCAATCTTGCCGGGGGTATCGTCTGCAGTGAAAGAGGTGTAGCAGCTATCAGCCTAAATGGTTTAAAGTTGGCTTATGAAAATAGGTAGTCACCTAAAATGTTTTTATGTAAATAAAAAATCACTCTAAGGTCTTGATTAAGGTCCTTGATTTTCCACTTAGGCACAAAGCATAAATAAACCCCATTTAGACGCCGCAAACAGCTTTCGCAATCCGTTATGAGGAAACGACCTCTCAAGCCTTTCTGCTTTCCCCTTATTTACTTCAATAATAGCCTGCCCACCAGATCTTGAGATCATGCCAGCTCGCCTGTTCACTGTTCGCCGCTCGCTTCTTAACCTTCTCACCTCCTCACCTCCTTACCTTCTCACCTTTTCCCTTCTCACTTCCTCACCTTCTCACCTCCTCACCTTTTAACCTTCTCACCTTCTCACCTCTTCCCCACATTCCCCCATTTTTTCCGCTGCAATAATCCGTAGAAAGCAATTAATATTCTACTGTTTGATATAAAGCCCTAATTTTAAAATTAAGTTAAAGTATAAAATTTCTTCTGCAATCTTATCCACTTTCAACTCATTTTCCGTATAATTGTACTTTTAAAGAATTCATTTAATCTTATTACATTAATAAAAAAGTTTAGTATTATGAGAAAATTTTTAACTCTAAGAGTTTCTTTTTTCTGGATGCTGTTGGGTTTGCTATCTTTTGCAAACACTGCCAGTGCTCAGGATTATTACATTGTTATCACACAAGGTGATGATGCGATAAAGGGCGATACATTTAAAGTAGGTGTTGCAGCATATCGTGATTTTTGTTTGGAAGGCATTCCTGCTGGTGAAATTTCAACACAAATATGTGAGCCAATCCTTGCAGGTGATGCAGCAAATCCAGCTGCTTTGATCGATCTTGATCCGATCACTGCACAAGCAGGATATTGTGAAAGAGGTGGTGGTATCGCATTTGACACCAAAGCTATGAACATTCAAAATGCTGGTGCTGAAGGAATGTTATTGGCTAATAATGACCAGGCAAATCCTAATAATGTCCTTAATTATGGTACTAAAGGTGCTGTTACTAATTTCTGGGGATTGAGCGTTTCTTACAATTCAGGACAAATCCTTAAGCTTTATCCTGGCTTTTCATTTGTTATCATCACTAAAGCTGTTGCTGCGGACACAGATGTAATTATCTGGGAAGGTGAAGGTGAATTTGATGGTGGATTAGCTCCTTGGACTACTGTAGGTATTTCTTGTGGTGGTGCTGACCAAGACGGTGCTCTTGCTGTTTGGAATTGGGCTGCTGATGGATCTACTCAAGGTCTTTATGGAGGAACTAAAATCAATTCTCCAACAGTGTGTAACGGAGCTGCATTTTTTAACTCTGATCTTTATGACACAAATGCAACAGCTCAAGGTGACGGCCCATGTTCAGCTAACCAGGAAGGTGAATTGATCTCTCCAATCATTGACTTGAGTGCTTATCCAGAAGAAACTGCTATTACTATGAAGTTTACTCAGGTGACACGTCAGTACCAAAGTGAATATTTCGTTGGATGGTCTAATGATGGTGGTGAAACATGGACAGAAATTCCAATTAATACTGGAATCGTTCTAAACTCAGGCTATGAAAATTCAACTCAGCGTATCAAGTTAACAGGAGCAGTTCCAACTGCTAATTTTAGAATAAAATTCAGATATGTAGGAAACTACTACTTCTGGATAGTTGATGATGTTAAATTGGTAGAGCCAGAGGATTATAATGCATTGATCGATCCTAACTGGATGACAACTGCACCTTATCCGACTATGCCTTTAAGTCAGGCCGTACCTGTACAATTTATGACTGATGTTCATAATATTGGTGGTAAATCATTGACTAGCACAGAACTTAAAGCCGTAATCACAAATGAAGCTAACGAAGAGGTTTATTCTGAAACAGTAGTTCTTAACAGTGTTGGTGCTGCTGCAGGTACAGTATTTAGCGGTGATACTATCCAGAATACTATATTCGGATCTTACCTACCAACCGAAGAAGGTGATTACAAAGTAACTTATTCTATATCTACAGAAGAAGAAGATTTTGATGCTACAAACAACTCTTATTCCAAAACATTCACTGTCACGAATGCTGACAATGGAGAATGGGGTAGAGAAGACGGCATCACAAGAAACATATCATTGGCTTTCGCTGATGGTGTAAGAATTGATTGGGCATATTCAAATGTATTCAGAGCTGAGAATGCTGGTTCTGCTAAAAATGTTAAATTCAACATTGCCAATGCTGATGACTTAGGAGAAATTGGTGGAACTGCACAGTTTTATATCTATGAGTGTGAAGACCTAAATGGTGATTTCATTTATACTGATGATGAGCATGATGTAGTAGGATTTAATTACTTTGATGTCCCTGCAGGTTCTGCAGCCAATCTTGAAGTTGATCTTCCGATCAGAGATTTCGGTACAGAAGAAGTGATCAATCTTGAGTTGAAAGAAGGCAAAGTGTATGTACTTTCTCTTGTTTATCAGGCTCCTGAAAGTGCACCTACGACCAGCTTATTCTGGTCTTCAAGTGATAAGATCAACCAAAGAGCTACTGAATTCATCGGTGAGGCACAAGGTGACTATGTTTGTACACACGAACTACATACACCATGGGAGTTGGATGGTCCTATCGATTGCTCTACTGCAAGAAGTGTATTCTCAGGAACACCGGTTCCTTACGCAAGATTCGGTGTAGGTACTTTGGCTAAGAAGGATCTAAAACTAGCTGACAATACATTCACAGTGTTCCCTACGAATACGAGAGATAATGTATCAGTGGCATTTAACTTTGCTAATGCAACAGATGCTACAATGGAAGTTTATGATATCAATGGTAAGAGATTGTCTAACAATAAACTAGAAAATCAAAAGGATCAAACGAATGTGATCAACGTTGGGCAATTCGCTCAAGGTACTTACTTCGTAAGAGTTACAACTCCTAACGGAACGTTGTCTAAACCTTTTAATGTAATCAAATAATCTTTGATTAGGTGAAATGAGAGGGGCTGCAAGTTTTGCAGCCCCTTTTTTTTTATTTAAATTCAAAATTATTCATATCGCGGTAGACTTCACATAATAAGGTTATTATAAAAAAGCATAATTTAGTTATTATTCTCAATCAACTAAAAACCCTTATAGGGGTTGAATAACAATAGCCCCTGGTGCAACTCGGGGTATAAAGTAGTCCCCTGCCATCCCTGAATTGGGTTGAACTAACTCAACGAATTTACTATTGTATAATCTCCGGCTTTTGATGCCGACAAATGGCATTCTTTAATATTATTTCTTTCAAGTCTTTATAAAACATAAGATCCACTGACTCATTACCTTAGACTTTAGATTTAATTCAAGTTTCCTTTGTGAGTAAAAATCTATCGTGAATACAATTGAGAATGAAGGAGCTGCAAGTGGTATTTATCTTCAGGAATAATTTTTCTACTCTAGCATTTTTGTTATATTTAACATCGAATCACACCTTTCTCAAATACTTGCCATGAAAAATAACTACCTGTCTTCAATTTTACTTTGTTTAGGATTCTACTTATTCATTCATAGCAATGCAAATGCGCAGCATTTCATAGAGATCACTGATGGACCGCTCATGGGAACTAAAATGGAAACGATGGTTGGGTGGCATAAGAAATACTGTGATTTAAAACTGAATACTGAATTTAATGCACGATTCTGCAGTCAGCGATATGGCGCTAATCTAAATGATATTACAAGTGAAATTGATCTAGGATTGGAGTTGGATGATGTAGGAGTTTGTTATCGTGGAGGTGGTGCCTCTTATGATATAAAAGCACATAATGTTAATTATTCTGAAGGTAGTGGCATTATTATTATAAATAATCAGCTAAATGATCCGGATGATGAAATGTTCATAACCGGAACCGAGATTATTCCTGACACAAATTTCTTTTCCATAAGTTTATCCTATAATAGTGGAAAGATTCTAGAAAATGCCGGAATTGCTGCATTTAAGTTTAAAGTTTTATCTGTAGAAGACAATTCGTCTGATGAAGTTATCTGGGAGGACGGACAGTTTGATGGTGGCATACAATCATGGTCAACAGTTGGCATTTCTTGTGGTGGGATCGGACAGGATCCTGCTGAGGCAATTTGGATCTATGATGCCGAGGGAGCAGCTTACAAAGGAGGGTCCAAACTATCATCTATAGCTTCTGTTACAGCATGCAATGGAGCCATGGTATTTAACTCTTTTATGTATGATACCAATGGGCAGCAACCAGGAGATGGTTCATGCACTATATATCAGATAGGTGAATTAATTTCTCCTAATATAGATATCTCTTCTTTACCTGCTGGGGCACCTGTGACACTTACTTTTTATCAAAGTGTCTCACATGGAAATAGTGAATACTTTGTTGCATGGTCCAATGATGGCGGAGCATCTTGGCAGCAAAAGCTCATCAATGATGATTTAGAATTCGGAGATTTTATAGCCGGAAAGAAAATGAGGGTTAGATTAGAAGGAACCGAGGCTTCACCAAATTTTAAGGTAAAGTTTATTTACCACGGTAATTACAATTATTGGATAATTGATGATGTAAAACTTGTCAAAGCGGCACAATTTAACATTACTACCAATGATGACTGGATGGCCGGAGCTCCTTATCCTACCGTTCCTTCAAGCATGAATGTCCCCATCACCTTTATGGCCAACGTGTCAAATAGCGGATATGACCCTATGACAGGGACCACACTCAGTGCAAGGGTTTTTAACGATTTTGGTGAGGAAGTGCATTTAA
Organism: Candidatus Brachybacter algidus; assembly: GCA_016711705.1. GTDB lineage: Bacteria > Bacteroidota > Bacteroidia > Chitinophagales > Saprospiraceae > Parvibacillus > Parvibacillus algidus. The sequence goes on from JADJSK010000002.1 coordinate 669,403, forward strand.
GTCAAAATTCTATCACAAGTCCTGGTTCCATTCAGGGTACCATAATTCCAGGATCTGAAATTAACAATTCGGTATTCGGCTCTTATACACCGAATCAAATAGGTGATTATATAATTGTATATAAATTGGCTTCGAATGAAGAAGATGAGGATATCACTGATAATACCTTTAGCAAATCCTTTTCAATAACTACAGAGAATGGTGGACAATGGGGTAGGGAGGATGGCATCACAGGAAATATTGCCATGAAATTTGAGGAAGATGAACCGGTGGATTGGGCCTACTCAAATGTTTTTCGTGGTGAAAAGAGCGGTTCGATTGTTTCGAATGTGACATTCCAAGTGGCAAATGCTGATGAAATAGCGGCAATCAATGGCACTGCCCAGTACTTTATATATGAATGTACTGATAAAAATGGCGATTTCATTTACACTAATGATGAATATGAAATAGTGGGATACAATTTCTTTGACTTTCCCCTAGGAATTACGAAGGATGCTCAAATAACCTTGAACATAATCGATGTCTCAACTCAAGAACCCAAGGATGTAAAGATAAAAGAAGGAAAAATATATGTTCTGTCATTAGTTTTTAAGGCACCTAAGGATTCGCCATATACTGATCTATATTGGGCATGCAGTGATAAGAACAATCAAAGAGTGATTGAATATATTGGGCAAAAGAATGGTGATTATGTATGCACACATGAAATGCATGCTCCATGGCAGATGAATGGCCCTATTGACTGCACACCTCAGAGGACTTTATTTCAAAACACACCAGTGCCGTATGCAAGATTTTCTGTTTGGACTGCTTCTTCAAATAATTTACAACTTGATCCTCTTTCATTTAATTTATTCCCAACAATCACAAATAATGTAATAAATATTAGCTATAACATTAAAACGGATAAAGCAGTATTATTGGAGATCTACGATATTAATGGCAAGCTGGTATCTGCAGAAAAGTATTTCGCAAGAGCCAAAGAGTCCAAAGTAATCAATGTTGGTCAACTAATACCCGGTACTTACATCGCAAAGATCACAACCTCAGAAGGCAGCATTTCTAAGCCTTTCAATGTAATTCGATGAGGATAAAAAATTAGAAGTTAGAAGTCAGAAATTAGAATGGACGCCCGATACAATTGACTGTCGAACAAATAATAATGCCCAAACTTCGCGTCATTTTCAATTTTTAATTTTCCATTCTCAATACAATCCTTGTTTTGAAATCAAGTCAATCCAATTTCCACAACAAAGCCATCAGCCAACAGCCAGTAGCCATTTCCCATTCGTCTGAACCACTGATTACTTTCCAAAATTAGAAGTTAGAAATCAGAAATTAGAAATCAGAAATTAGAAGTCAGAAATTAGAATGGACGCCCGAAACAATTGACTGTCGACCAAATATTAATGCCCAATCTTCGCGTCATTTTCAATTTTCAATTTTCCATTCTCAATTCAACCCTTCTTTTGGAATCAAGTCAATCTAATTTCCACAACAGAGCCATTAGCCAACAGCCAGTAGCCATTTCCCATTCGTCTGAACCACTGATTACTTTCAAAATTAGAAGTTAGAAGTCAGAAATTAGAAGTCAGAAATTAAAATGGACGCCCGATACAACTGACTGTCGACTAAATAATAAGGCCCAATCTTCGCGTCATTTTCAATTTTCAATTTTCCATTCTCAATTCAACCCTTCTTTTGGAATCAAGTCAATCTAATTTCCACAACAGAGCCAGATGCCTATTGTCTGAACCACTGATTAAATTGATTACACTGATTGCACTGATTTTTTAGCTAGACTTGAAGGTTATAGTATGAAAGCGACTCTAATTTCCACAGCAGAGCCATCAGCTATCAGCCATTAGCCATTTCCCTTTTGTCTGAACTACGCTTGCCTGCCATTTAAGGCAGGGATTAAATGTATTACACTGATAGTACTGATTATTACCATGTGCAATTTGCCCAGATTTTTCCCTATGTTTGCACTTTATTTGAAAAATATTAGAGAAATAACGGGAAATGTCACAGACACAGGAAGATTTTAAGAGAATTATATCATTTGCAAAGGAATACGGCTTTATCTATCCATCAAGCGAAATCTATGATGGACTTAGTGCAGTTTACGACTATGGTCCACTTGGTGTAGAACTCAAAAATAATCTCAAACAATACTGGTGGCAATCTATGGTGCGCCTAAATGACAATATTGTCGGTATTGATAGTGCCATATTTATGCATCCTATGATCTGGAAAGCAAGTGGTCACGTCGACGCTTTCAATGATCCGATGTTGGATAATAAAGATAGCAAGAAACGTTTTAGGGCGGACGTTCTTATCGAAAATCACATTGAGAAGGTAGAAGATAAAATTACTAAGGAAGTTGATAAGGCTGCCAAAAGATTCGGTGAAACCTTTGATGCTGCTATGTACAAGGAAACCAATCCGCGTGTCATGGAATACCAAAATGAAGTGACTACCTTAAGTAAAAGACTTGCTACTGCGATGAGCGAAGGAAATATGGCTGAACTAGGCAAGATCATCGAAGATCTACAGATCGCTGACCCTGATTCCGGTTCGCGCAACTGGACAGAAGTTCGTCAGTTTAACCTGATGTTTTCTACTCAACTAGGCAACATAGCAGGGCAGGAGGAGAAGTTGTACTTGCGTCCGGAAACGGCTCAAGGTATATTTGTCAACTTCCTGAATGTTCAGAAAACCACCAGACAAAAGATTCCATTCGGTATCGCTCAGATAGGAAAGGCTTTCAGAAATGAGATCGTAGCGCGTCAGTTTATATTCCGTATGCGGGAATTTGAGCAAATGGAAATGCAGTTTTTCATAGCGCCTGGTACAGAATTGGATTGGTTTGAAAAATGGAAAGCTCAACGAATGAAGTGGCACCTAGCTTTAGGGACACCTGCGAATAAATTAAAATTCAAAGATCATGATAACTTGGCCCATTATGCCAATGCCGCGACTGATATCCAGTTTGAGTTTCCATTTGGGTTTAAGGAATTAGAGGGTATTCACTCGAGAACTGATTTCGACCTCAAGAGTCACCAGGAATTGTCGGGTAAAAAATTAACATATTTCGATCAGGAGAAGAATGAAGCTTATGTGCCTTACGTCGTTGAGACATCTATTGGGGCGGACCGTATGTTCCTGGCTATGTTGAGCAATAATTTGAAAGAGGAATCTGTACCTGATTCTAAAGGGGAAGATTCTACAAGACTTGTATTCAAGATTCACCCGGCACTTGCTCCTGTAAAATGCGCAGTATTGCCATTGGTCAAAAATAAAGAAGAGCTTACTTCTAAAGCTAAAACCATTTATGACAAACTAAAATTGCAATTCCAGTGTCAATATGACGACAAAGACGCTATAGGCCGTCGTTACAGAAGGCAGGATGCTATTGGAACACCGATTTGTATTACGGTAGATTTTGAGACTTTGGATGATAATTGTGTTACTGTGAGGGACAGAGATACCTTGGTTCAACAGAGAGTTCCTATCGAACAATTATCGGCTATCATCGCTGAGAAAACTGATATGGCAAGAGTTTTGGAGCAATTGGTATAATCCAATAAATCAATTTTTTTTCTATAAATATCGACCGTTAGTCTATTTTTACCTACTTATATATAAATAATTTATATATTGGTCACTTATATATGATTCAAAACACTTGTGGTATGAAGAGTTAACATTTACTCCAATAAACACACATTTTAACATAATAAACAAAACCAAATACAATGTTATTCAAAAAAAGAAAAATTGGCATAATGATCTTATTACTTATTATCACAACGGCTTATGTTTTTCAGGCAGAAAAAAGTGTACCTCCACCATGCGAATATCAGCCTTTTCCTGCTGGTGCTACAAAAACATATCAGGATACTCTTGAAATGCTTGTACACAACACTAGTGTTTTCTTTGAATGTAAATATCAAACATCCGTAGGGCAGTTAAATGAAGCTGACCTTCCACCTATGAATCTTTGTAATAAGGCTGCAAATGCTGTTCAATATGCATTTCCTGGAAGATGCCAGAGTGTTGATGGAGATCCTTGTCCTCCACCACGCTGCCTGGTAAGTGTATTGCCGGGTTTTGTAACCAAAATTAAAGATTCTAAGATCATCATAGAAGATGCACAAAACGGTATAACTGAATGCCCTGCTAAATTAATTCAAGGGCAAACATATTACTATCGATTTGAGTTTGACAAAAACACTGTTTCCCAATATGACAGCACTTTTCGAATCTCATTGTCTCTACCAAATGGGGCGAGCCTAAGCAGAAAAGAGAAATTTTAATAAAATAGTTAGCTTGTTTTTGTAGTTTTGAATTCCCTGAAACAATCAGTAAATGAGTTCAAAGTATATAAAATTGTTGTTAACAATAGCTTTTGTTGTTGGATACAAACAATTTATATACAATCAACGCCCGTTGAACTCATCTCTTGGGTCGGAGCAGACTAATTGGGTCAAGACACGAGAAGGAATTAATAATAACTACAAATTATATAATAGAGAAGTCCTGGATGCTTATCTGGATAAAGCATTGCAAAATAATGACCTCCTTAAGGCTGCTGAAATCTCTAATTTTGGTTTTGTAACTGCTTATAATCATGGTCTCTGGTTAGAACTTAATTATTTCTTACAAAAGGCACAATCAATTCTTCCCCATTTAGTTGATCCTGAATTAAAGCGTAAATATTATTACGACTACTTCGATTATTCTACAAAGAATTTGTGGCACGAGAATGATTATCAAAAAATTGATTCATTTCAGAAATACACTATAAAGATCATCAGAGGTTGGGGGAAATTATCTGAAATCGATAAATATTGGTTAGGATATGCTTATAGGAATTTGGGAAATAATGCAATTAACCGTGACTTAACTGCCGCATTGGGGTATTATAATGAAGGAAAAAAAGTCGATCCTAATAGCCTCTACACCAAAAAGAAAATTGCGGAGTATTATTCATTCTTGAATGATTCTGCCCAATCTTTCAAAATATACAGAGAGAGTATAAATTCCGGTATAAAAAACACCCCTAAAAATAACTACAATGAGCAGTTATGCGATATTTTAGTGCAATTCACATACGAGCAATTGAAATTTGACGATATCAAAGGAGCGCAACAAAGTTTGAGTCTTCTTGATGTTTATAAAACTGATAATGAATATAATAACCTCCAAAAGATATACTTAGAAGGGAAAGTCCATTCGGCAAAGGGTAAATACGATTTGGCAAACAAATATCTGCAAAGTTTTATCTCAATAAGCGAACGCAGATATGGGAAGAAAAAACAGTCTTCTATTCTTGCCATATATGATCTAGCAAAGAATGAATTTGCTACAAAAGACTATCGACAATCACTCGCCTCTATCCAAAAAGCCCTGATTAATTCATCACTCCAGTTTTCTAATGCAGACATAAATAAAATCCCGGATCCTGATCAGATCATTTTTAAAAATGAAGCAATAGATTTACTCCAGTTAAAAGCTAGAAGCCTTTATGCATTAAGTGATTATATCACTGCTATCAAAAGTAATGATTTGGCATTCAAATTGATAGAAAGGGTGCAATCAAACTTTCAAAATGATGAAGAGATCAGTTCTAGTAATAACGAATACAAAGACATATATGAAGATCAACTTGACTATTTATATGTACTTCAGAAAGGAAGCGATGACCGGGAAATCGCGGAGCAGGCACTTCAAGTATTTGAAATGAGTAAAAATTCAATTCTGCTCAAAAATTATCGCAATTCGAATGCAATGGTCTTCGGCGGCATTCCTGAGAATCTGATCCAAAAGGAGTCCCGAATCAAAAATGAACTTACAAGTTTGGAGAAAACAATCCGTGACCAAGCGGAGGGTAGTAATTTCAATAATACAAATGAGTTACTCAATTTAATCAGTGCTAAAAAGAAAGAGTATAATTCAATTATTCAAGATTTTAAGATACGTTATCCCAATTATTTTAGGCTGAAGTATAACTATAAATTTGTGGAGATTAATGACGTAACCTCCAATCTGGAAGAAGGAAAGGCAATGGTTCAGTATTTCATGGGTGAACGATATATTTATGCTTTAGTAATCAATCGAAATAAAAGCAATTTTTATAGACTTTCGAGGACTGAAGATGTTAAGCAAAGACTATATGATCTGACATATGGAATGGAGCTTTATGCTTCCAAAGAGTCAGAATACTTTAGTAAAAGATATGATCTCACTTATTCCCGACTCGCATACAAACTCAATAATTTACTGATAGAGCCTATCCGACCATCCCTTATTGGTATAACTAAAATGGCGCTCATCGTAGATGGTGAGCTTGGCTTTCTACCTTTTGATATTCTGCTGACTTCAGCAGTCGACATAGACAAGATCCCCATGTATAAATCATACCCGTTTCTATTAAAAGATTTTTCAATCAGCTATAATACTTCCGGAACTTTATGGTTAGAAATGGAACTTTCTGATGACAAGTCTAAAAATATTTCATGGACAGGATTTGCACCATCATATGATGTGACGAGCCAGTCATCTCCTTATAATCTTGTTAACTCTAGCAAGGAGATCCGGCGGCTCTCTTATGAATTGGGAGGTAATTACTTTGTTGGTAAAAACGCGACGAAGAAAGTATTTCTCGAAGAGGTCAACGAGAAATCATTGGTTCAATTCGCGGGTCATTGTATAATTAACGACAAATACCCGGATAGTTCGTATCTGGCCTTTACGGATGTAGGGTCAGAAGCAAAGGATTGGAAACTTACAGTGAATGATATCTACGGTATTCATGTCAGTTCGAAATATGTAGTACTTTCTGCATGCGAAACGGGCATAGGTCTCATCAAAAAAGGGGAGGGCATCATGAGTCTTTCAAGGGCATTCGCTTTTGCAGGTGCTTCATCAATTCTCTCTACATTCTGGAAGGTGGATGATAAATACTCTTATACGCTTATGTCGGAATTATACAATTATTTGAGTAAGGGGATGACAAAGGACGATGCATTAAGAAATTCTAAATTGGATTTTATAAAAAGTGTCAGTAATGCAGAAGCGCATCCTTTCAATTGGGGATCATTTGCCACTATTGGCAATACTAGCAGTATAGATTTGGAAAAGTTCACGCCTTGGTGGCAATACCTGATTTATATCTCTTTGCTAGTAGGACTTGGTTTTGTGGGTCTTTGGATTTTTGTAAGATGGAGAGGAGGTCAGAGGTCAATAATCTAGTAAATCAGTAGTCAGTAATCAGGTAATAAGTATCAGCTTTTTATTAATCAGTACTGAGTACTCAGTTACTCAGTACTCATTACCTGATTACCTCATCTCCTCATTACCCGACCGATTCCCATTACCCATTATATATATTAGAAAAATTAATGAAATATTTTTAAACAAAGCTTTGTGCAATTGGAAAATAGTCGTAACTTTGCATCCACTTTGAGAAAAGAGGGCAAAATAGGTAGTCCAAACATAGGAATCTAGCTGTTTTGAGCCATTTTTGAGAATAATTTTTAATCGTAATTACACAAAAAGCATAATATGCCTACTATAAATCAATTGGTAAGAAAGGGCAGGAAAGTAGTCGAAATCGCCAGCAAATCAAGAGCTCTTGAGTCTAGTCCTCAGAAGCGTGGTGTTTGTACAAGAGTTTATACTACTACTCCTAAGAAACCGAACTCAGCACTTAGAAAAGTAGCGAAAGTAAGGCTTACCAACCAGATAGAAGTGATCGCTTATATCCCTGGAGAAGGTCACAACCTTCAGGAACACTCCATCGTATTGATCGCTGGTGGTAGAGTAAAAGATTTACCGGGTGTTAGATACACCATCGTTAGGGGAGCTTTAGATACTGCAGGTGTTAACAACAGAAAGAAAAGTCGTTCACACTACGGAACTAAACGTCCTAAGAAATAATATTATTAAGAAGCAAATAACAGCTTAAAAGAACATGAGAAAAAGGAAACCAAAAATTAGAATGATTGAAGGAGATCCAAGGTACAATGATACCATGGTGACAAAATTTGTCAATCATCTAATGTATGAAGGGAAGAAAAGTACCGCCTTTCAAATTTTTTACGATGCAATGGATATCGTTAAAGAGAAATTAGGAGAAGATGAGCACGAGGCTTGGAAAAAAGCTCTCGGTAATGCCATGCCTCAGGTAGAAGTTAGATCAAGAAGGATTGGTGGAGCTACGTTCCAGATCCCTACTGAACTTCCTGCTAACAGAAAGATCTCTATCGGTATGAAATGGTTGATCACTTTCGCAAGAAAAAGAAGTGGTAAAGGTATGGCCGATAAACTTTCTGCAGAACTAATAGCAGCAAGCAAAGGTGAAGGTGCCGCTGTAAAAAGAAAAGAAGATACACACCGTATGGCAGAAGCCAACAGAGCATTCGCTCACTTCAAAGCTTAATTTTTTTAACACAGATTTTTTTCAAAATAGATATAAATGTCTTCCAAACTTAATTTAACCAGGAACATTGGTATTGCTGCACATATCGATGCAGGTAAAACAACCACTACCGAGCGTATCCTTTTTTACACAGGTATAAGCCATAAGATCGGAGAAGTACACGATGGTGCTGCTACAATGGACTGGATGGAACAAGAGCAGGAAAGAGGTATTACAATTACTTCTGCTGCTACCAAAACTCACTGGGATTGGAAAGATGAGCACTATTCTATCAACATTATCGATACTCCGGGTCACGTGGATTTTACCGTTGAGGTAGAGCGTTCACTTAGAGTACTAGATGGTGTTGTTGCACTTTTTTAGTGCAGTTGATGGTGTTGAACCACAATCAGAAACACTTTGGCGTCAAGCTGACAGATATAAAGTACCTCGTCTTGGTTTTGTAAACAAAATGGACAGACAAGGTGCGGATTTCTTCAATGTTGTAAAACAAGTGAAGGAGATGTTGGCGGAAACGCTGTTCCTCTTCAGGTGCCTATCGGTGCAGAAGAGAACTTCAGAGGAGTCGTAGACCTTATAACGAATGAAGCAGTAGTTTGGAATGAAGATGATTATGGTATGACTTACAAGACTATTCCTATCCCGGAAGATCTTGTTCAGATCGTAGCTGATCAAAGAGTTCAAATGCTTGAATCAGTAGCTGAATATGATGAAGCAATCATGGAGAAATATTTCGATGATCCAGATTCAATCACTCCTGAAGAAATCAGAGCAGCTATCAGAGCAGCAGTGGTTGATATGAAGATCGTACCTATGATGGCCGGTTCTTCATTCAAAAACAAAGGTGTACAGGCGATGTTGGATGCAGTTTGTGCATTCCTTCCTTCACCATTGGATGTTGAAGCGGTAGAAGGTATCGATCCTCGTACAGATGCTCCTGCATTCAGAAAACCAAACGTTACTGAACCATTTGCAGCACTTGCATTCAAGATTGCTACGGATCCTTTCGTAGGTCGTCTTGCTTTTATGAGAGTTTATTCAGGTAAACTTGATGCCGGTTCTTATGTATTAAATACAAGATCTGACAATAAAGAACGTATTTCTCGACTTTATCAGATGCATGCCAACAAACAAAACCCGATCGATAGGGTAGAGTGCGGTGATATCGCAGCTGCTGTTGGATTTAAAGATATTAAAACAGGTGATACACTTTGTGATGAGGCGAATCCAATCATTCTGGAGTCTATGACTTTCCCTGAACCGGTTATCGGTTTAGCTATTGAGCCTAAGACTACAAAAGATCTTGAGAAATTGGGTATGGGATTGGCTAAATTAGCTGAAGAAGATCCTACTTTCAGAGTTAAATATGATGAGGATACAGCTCAAACGATCATCTCAGGAATGGGTGAACTTCACCTTGAGATCATCGTGGATCGTCTTAGAAGAGAATTCAAAGTTGAAGTAAACCAGGGAGCTCCTCAGGTCAACTACAAAGAGGCCTTAACTAAAATGGTTAATCACCGTGAGAAGTTGAAAAAACAATCAGGTGGATCTGGTCTATTTGCTGATATGGAATTCGAATTAGGTCCTGCGGATCAGGAATTCCTTGACAGCGAAGACTTCAAAAATGGTAAAACCAAACTTCAGTTTATATGGGGTATTGTGGGTGGATCAATTGATAAAAACTATATCAAACCAATCACTGACGGTTTCAACCAAATGATGGGCAATGGTATCCTTGCAGGTTACAACATCGACAGTATGAAAGTACGTGTTCATGATGGATCAATGCACTCAGTGGATTCAAAACCAATCGCATTCGAATTGGCTGCAAAGGAAGGATTCAGAGAGGCTGCTAAGAAAGCAGGTGCTGTACTTCTTGAGCCGATCATGAAGCTTGAAGTTACAACTCCTGATGAATACACAGGTTCAGTGATAGGTGACTTGAACAGACGTCGTGGTCTTGTAAAAAGGACAAGATGTGAAGTTCAACGCGGTTATCGTGAAAGCTGAAGTTCCACTTAGTGAAATGTTTGGTTATGTAACACAATTACGTACTATCACTTCAGGTAGAGCATCTTCATCAATGGAATTCTCACATTTCAATCAAGCTCCTGCGAATATCGCAGCTGACGTGATCGAGAAAGCTAAAGGTGCTGTAAAAGCATAATATAAGTACAAAAAGGATTTATTTCCTTCAGAATATAGAAGCTCTGGTCGTTTGATCAGGGCTTTTTTGTTTGGATATCATCATGATTCTCTTTTTTCAATTCAATTATTTTATATTTGCTAACTTTCATAACCTCTGTTTAATTTACAGCGATAATAGATTGAAAAATTACCCGATTCTTGAATTAAAAATCAAATTTGATATCAGAAAGTCCATATTAAAATTGTCTGTATTAATTTTACTTCTCTCATTCTTCACAAATGATACAAGTGCTCAGAGCATTAAAAGAAATTTCAGAGAGTTAACAATTTCAAACGGGCTTTCCCAGAATATGGTCAGTAGCATCCTCCAGGACCACAATGGGTACATGTGGTTTGGGACCAAAGACGGGCTAAATCGTTTTGATGGCTATTCCTGCAAAATTTATAAATCTGATCTGTTTGACAATTCTTCCATAAGTGATAACCATATTACTTGTTTGTATGAAGACAAGGATAATAATTTATGGGTAGGAAGCAGATTGGGAGGGCTTAATTTGTATGATCCGGGTGCTGATTGCTTTATCAAAGTTATAGATTCAAGGTTTGAAGGAAAATCGATTATCATAAATTCGATTTCGGGGAATCTTAAAGATGGGATATGGATTTCCACACTTGATGGCCTGTGCTTTGGACTGGACATATCGAATCCCAAAAACGCTAAAAATTTAAAAGTCAAGTTTTTAAAAGTAAAAGGTTTAAGCGGACCGGATAAATCCAAAGTTCTCAACGTCTATTTGGATAAACAAAGATTGCTTTGGATAGCAACATTTACCGGACTTCAAATTTATGATCTTAAGAATAAACAACTTGATGCTGCAGGTCTGGGTTTTTCTACTACTAAAATAGTCGATAGGAGCAATGCAGTTGATAAAATGGCCTATTCCCCTTTTCGGGAAAGTATCTATGAAATTACAGAAGACGAAGATGGCAATATATGGATGGCCGGTGATGCCGGATTGTATATGTTTGACTATAAAAAACGAAATTTCTTATTTCACAAGTTAGATGGATGGATCAAAACAATATCTGTTTCACGGAATAGTAAAGGAGAAAAGGAAGTTTGGGCTGGCTCATTCTCCAATGGTCTAATGATTTTGAACATTGTAACCAATAAGCTCGAGGTCATTGAATATGATAATTTTTCTAATCTGGGCGTATTAAATGGTTTGGTACACAAGATCTATAAGGGAAGTGACGGAACGGTCTGGATGGGAACAAATGGCCGAGGCGTTGTTTATTTTTCGCCCAACAATTCCTTGTTTCAAAACAATATGCCCGAAAAATTAATGAATTCTCAGCCTAGTGTTTATTCTATAATTCCCATAAAAACGCATGGTGATAAGTCTATAATTATTAATACGATGCGGTATTTTTATCATGAAGATCTTACCTATGGCCATTCAAAGTATGATACATCCTTTTTTTCCAGAATGACTTATGAAGATGAGTATGGTAAAATCTGGATGGGTAGTACTGATGGGTTGGTGACATATAATCCTGAAACTAAAAAAATTATTCCCATAGATCCTAACGAAGAAATTGTTTATGGCATTTATGGAATTGGGCAAAAAATTTGGTACTCCACGCCAAATTCACTTAAACTTTACAATACTCTTGACAAAACGATTCGTTCATTTAAATTACTTGGGAAAGAAGACCAGTCAAGCATTGTTTCTCATGAATCAATTTATTCCACCATTCAAGCTGATGTCGACGGGACCTTATGGATTGGTGCGGTAAATGGTCTTTATCACTTTGATCCGATTAAGGAAATATTCACGGAGGTGTATAAAAACGATCCGAAAAATCCTAAAAGTATTAGTACAAATGAAATAAAATCCATTTTGCCGGATCCTATTCTACCCAATAAGACATTATGGGTAGGGACGACAACAGGTTTAAATAAATTTGACAAATCGACCGGAACATTTACACATTATAATATTTCTGATGGTCTTCCGAACAATACCATTTATGGAATATTGGCAGATACAAGGGGCAATTTGTGGTTAAGTACCAATCATGGCATTTCTGTTTTTAATATCCTGAAACAAAGTTTTACAAATTTTGATGTGTACAATGGTTTGCAGAGCAACGAGTTCAATACCGGTGCCTATTTTAAAAGCAGTGATGGTGAGATGTTCTTCGGCGGCATCAGCGGATACAATCGTTTTTATCCCGATAAGATAAATCTCCCATTAAATAAAATTCCGATTGTTATTTCTGATGTCAATCTTCCGGGTTCTAAAGTTCCTTATCGTTTCTCTTTTATTCATGATAATTTACTTACCCATGATAATAACAATATTAGTATTACGCTTGCATCTTTGGACTATGCTTCTCCGGAGAAGTTAAGATATGCTTATCGGATATACAATAGTGATACTTCCTGGATCATGCTGGGAAATAACAGAAATGTCACCCTTAGTAATCTTAGTCCGGGAAAATACGTTTTTCAAGGTAAGGGAACAGATTCTTTTGGCAGATGGGGTGATAATATAGTGGAAATGGTGTTTGTTATTTCACCTCCCTGGTGGAAATCCCTTTGGGCATATTTCTTCTATTTTATCATATTTGGTAGCCTGCTGTATTACCTATGGAATCGGAATAAGCAGCGACTTATTCAAAATCATCAACTTGAGAATGAACGTAGGGAAGCGGCAGCAATAATTGAACTTGATCTCGCAAAGACAAAGTTTGTCGACAATATCACGCACGAATTCAGGACGCCGCTTACAACGATCCTGGGACTGACTGATGCAAACAATGTAGATGAGGATATTAGTCCGGAGAAAGTATCTCAGAAAAATGCAACTATCAGAAGGAATGGCAAGCAACTTTTAAATCTGGTAGACCAATTACTGGAATTGTCCAGGTTAGAATCCGGCAACCAAACTATTGATTTGGAGGCCGGAGTGCTGAGTGTTTACTTATCCCACTTAGTAAACTCTTTTGAATCTTTAGCCAATCTAAGCGGAAAAAAAGTTATTCACAACATTGACTTTGACGAAATAGTATTCATTTATGATGCGGTCAAAATTCAACAAGTGTTGTCGAATTTGATTTCCAATGCAATCAAATTTAGTAAAGATGGAAGTGAAATAAATGTCCATTCGAGCCTAAAAACAACAGATGAAAAGTATATATTGACTGTAAAAGTAATGGACAAGGGAATGGGTATTCCGGAAGATGAATTAAAATACGTTTTCGAACGTTTTCACAGAGTTAAAATAAATGAGGCTAAGCAACTTCCAGGCACAGGAATTGGTTTGGCGCTTGCAAAAGAGTTGGTCGAAATAATGGGTGGAACAATTGATGTTCGTTCTGAATACGGAAAGGGTAGTGTCTTTAGTTTTGAAATACCTGTATTGAAGTCAGAGGATAAGTTGACAAATATCAATCCGGAGATAAATGAACAATTTTTGACAATTTCTGCTGAGAAATCAGACTCTGGTGCGGTACAAGAAAATTTAATTATAAACCCATTAACTGAGGATGAAAGCGATATTGCAGTCGTTTTGATCGTCGAGGACAATGAGGATGTTCGGAATTATATTCAATCATGCGTCAGTGAGAAGTTTAAAGTCATAACTGCCGTCAATGGTGTGGACGGGTTAAATAAAGCCCTGGAATTCATGCCCGATATCATCATCAGTGATGTGATGATGCCTGAGAAAGATGGTTTTACTTTGTGTGATGACATAAAGAACAACCCGATAACAAGTCATATTCCTGTAATACTTTTGACAGCAAAAGTTGATGCAAAGTCCAAAATTGAAGGTTTAAGGAAAGGTGCTGATTCATACCTGGCTAAACCATTTGATAAAGAAGAATTATTGCTGATCCTGGACAACATGATATCTTTGATCGCAAGAATGCAGATCCGACACTATGGAATAATGAACAGTGATCTCCCGGAGAATGTCAGGAATGAATCTACACTGGAAGATGATTTTATCAACCGCGTTTTGTCTATACTTGAAGGCCATTATGCTAAAGAGGAATTTACGATAGAAGACATGGCAGATCAGGTATTTATGAGTAGAAGCCAATTATTCCGCAAAATAAAGGCAATGACCGGTCACTCTCCCTCCACTTTTCTCAGAAGTTTTAGGTTGAAAAAAGCAAAACAATTACTCTTTTCCAGACCTGATTTGAACATTTCAGAAGTGGCATATTCGACAGGATTTAGTTCTCCGAAGTATTTTTCAAATGTATTTTTGGAGGAATTTGGGCATCGGCCACGGCAATAGCAGCAGGTTTATATTTTATAAAAGAAATTTGGCTTCCAAACTTCCCTTCCCCCAAAACCACCATAAACATTGATAATGCAACATGCTATCCCATGATTGCAACATAGGTGTCCCATACCTACCTACCCTAAAAGCTATTTTTGCAGCATAAATGTTTACATCCGATTTGTCCAGTCAATTAATGAAAGTTCAAGATTGGGTTTGAAAGATGCAAGCACCATTTTGTATTAAGCCAGTTTTTAAAATGTATTTAAAAATTACTGAAAATTTATTCCGTCGATGGATGATCCTAATTTTCTGTCTTGTCTTTTGGAATACAAATGGACATAGTCAGAATATTGAAGATCTCCTAAATAGGAAGAAGGACTCCACTTCTTTTATTAAAAACATGCTCTCCGGAGATCCATTTTCAGTTACAGGCAACTACGGACTTTCACTTCGATCTTACAATACAGATGGGGAGATGGTTCGCCAGACTCCGTTGAGTTCTACGCTTTATGCCAATGCTACCGCGAAACTATACAGCATTACAATTCCGGTGAGCTTCATCCTGAATAACCTGGATAATTTCAGTCATCCATTTCACAAGGAATATTTCCAGGGTATGTTGTCGAATCAACGAAACAGGTTGTCCCGACTCGGTATCAGTCCATACTACAAATGGATCAAAGTGCATGCAGGACATCGATACATGAATTTTTCAAACTACACCCTTTCCAATCATAACTTTTTGGGTGCCGGCATTGAGTTGACACCGGGCAAGTTAAGATTTGCAGCCATGGCGGGGCGTTTGGCAAAGGCAGAACCCATCGACCTTGCCTTAGACAGGCCCAATCTGCCGATTTACAGAAGAGTCGGCTGGGGATTCAAAGCTGGATATGGGACAAATAGTGACTTTATTGATTTCATTTTATTCCGAGCGAAAGATGATGCCAATTCTTTGGAGAATCAGGTGGTTTCAGAAGGAATACTTCAACCGGAAGAAAACCTTGTAATGGCAATTAAAGGCCAGAAAGTAATAGTAAAAAATCTGCAAATTGACTTTGAATTGGCTCGCAGTGGACGCACACGCAATATGAATGATGATAGAGTAGAGCGATCCGGTGGTTTATCTCTCGATTACAGCAATCCTATTTTCAGAAGAAGAACTTCCACCTCTTATGGCAATGCAGCGACTGCAAACCTTACCTATCAACTTGGAAAGATACAGTTGGGAGCTGGCTATCAGCGCATCGATCCTCAATTCAGGACCTTCGGTGCCTATTTTTTCAATGACGATATCGAAAATTATACCGCCCAATTGTCGGGGTTTGGGATAAAGAATTTTTCTTTTACAGGTACGGCAGGATTGCAGCGTAATAATCTTGATGGCAGCAGACAAGCTAGTTACCGACGATTTATCTCCGCACTCAATGCAAATTACCAGGTCAAAACGTGGATTTTTGGTGTCAATTATTCCAATTTTAATTCGACGATTAACTATGTTTTATCACAGGATCAGGACTCATTGAAAGTTGTTATAGTGACTTCCGATGTATCAGGAAATGTGTCTAAGAGTCTTAATGGGAATAACGGTGCTATGCACAATTTCAATTTAAGAGGCGGTCTTCAGAAAGTAAACCAAAATCTTGAAACGCCCGCCGGTAATCCGGCCACCAATATGTATTACGCCAATCTTGGGTATAATCTTAGGCTCAAGTCCGATTGGAATGGTAACCTAAACCTGGATTACAACCAAAATTCACTGAGCGGCATCCGGCAGGATAGATATGGCATAGGTGGCAGGCTAGGAAAAAGCTTCTTTACAAAGAAACTCGATCTGGCAGTAGGCACTCAGACTTACAGAGGAAGCAGTCCAAATGACATCAGATCTTCGACGCAGACCAATTATAGCTTCAAAGCTAACTGGAAAATATCCAAACTTCATGCACTTCAATTTCAGCTAAATTCTATTCATAATAAGAGAATTACCGGTAGTGCTACGGATAAATTTTCCGAATTAATAGCTTCTATAGGCTTCAATGGCAGATTTGAATACAAGCCTTTTGTCAAGAAGAACACTAACCCAAAAATAGATCAGAAGGATGAGCAATAGTAAGTTCCGTTCATTAGGCTGGAGGAATTTACCTCTGATCCTTGCCCTATTTTGCTTACAAATGTTAGCGTCATCAGTGGAGGCTCAAACTATATATCCCGTCTCAGTTTCGTCACAGATGATCATAGGCGGAAGTGTGTATATTGGAGACTTTGCCAACCCAATGGCCACAGCAAATAAACTCAATTTTACTTTGAAGCTTGAAGATCCAGTTGAAACTGAAAGAACCGTTTATTTTCGGGTCACAATTGCGCAGAATGGGACCATCATTGCATTCAACCCCATAGGTTTCAGAGGCAATCAAATTACACTGGAGCGCAACGTACCTTATTATATCAATGGAGAAGATCTTGCGCAGAACCTTAGTATCAATAATCTTATCGGCTTGTCCGGTCCATTTGCATATGGGGTGCTTAATGAAGGCATCACAGATATTTGCATAGAGGTCATCGATGCGGTCAGAGAAGAACCAATTTCTGCCAGAGTCTGCGCTACAGGATACCTTGCCAGATTGCAGGCGCCCTTTCTGATATTGCCGATAGAGGGTCAGAATTTATTTGAAGCTCAGCTCAATAACCTTGTTTTTACCTGGCAAATGACAGATCCACTGGCACATCTTCCCTTTGCAAATATTGATTACTTGTTTGAGTTGAGAGAGAAATCACCGCTTTTAGACCCGCAGGATCAATTCGAGAATCACACATTGATCTATAGCGCAAATCTGGATCAATTTTCAGTTTTCTACAATGAATTAGCGTCTCAGCTGGATCCTTCGACCACTTATATATGGCGTGTTACAGCAAGATTTTTTGATCAGCAGGGCAATCCCGCACCCAACTATTTTGTCAATAATGGCATCAGTCGCATAGGTGTTTTTCAGGTGTTGCCTGACCTGACTATTAATAGTGGAGAGAGTGGAGTTTCTTGCTTTTGCCCTAATGGAGAATGTGATATTATTTTCCCTTCAAACACTCCCGCTCAGCGAAATCTGATGGTCGGCGACAGCGTGCGATATGGTTCCTTCTATATGAAGATCAGTGAGTTGGACGGATCCGGAAGTAGTGGTATAGGAAGTGTGATGATCCCTTTTTTGAATTCAAAAGTATCGGTAGCATTTGACAATATCAACATCAATGATAAGTTTGAAGTAACTCAGGGCAATGTTTCTGCAATTGCTTCACAGCTAGTGAGCGCTATCGGTATCGATGGGGACGATCTACCTGATCTGTCTGCACTTCCTATTGGTTCAGCATGGCTTTCTGATATGAATCAACATGTGCAGGCTATACAAGAAAGCATGTCTTTGCCACTTTCACTTGGTAATAAACTGGCATTATTGGGATTCTCGATGCCCTTTGACGTATTCGTAACAGACCTGGACTTCAATGCATATGGTGCAGCGACCGTCAACCTATTGATGTCTATTCCCGGAACTAATGGTCAGATCATCAATTTCGGTGCCACTGGAGTAAAAATTGGACGAAATGGGTTTGATATGGCAGGACTAAAGCTTTATTTATTGAGCGATATCACGATTCCTGGCTTGTCCTCACTTCCTTTAGTCATAAGAAAAGCAGTGCAAAATGATCCTTCTTTGGGCAGTTATATCACATTTGGTTGCAATGGATTTGAACAATTTAATTTGCAATGCAGCTACATTTTCCCAACAACTCAATTGCAAAGAACCGACAATACAGCGCTACCCGTTGTCGCAGATATTACTTTAAAATCCAGCTCATGGGGTCAGTTTATTGGCTACGGAAGTATTGATGAATTCAGTGTAGCCGGTGCTCAGGGCTGGAATTTTAATGCTCAAAATATCATTTTAGACCTTGACCAATTGACCAACCCAACAGAAGTTAAGTTTCCGGCAAACTATCTGTCTAACAATGGAGCTGCCTGGAAAGGCTTTTACATAGATCGTGTTTCGGTCGAGTTGCCTGAAGATATTAGTATGGCAGCGGGAAATTCTACTACATTTTCTGCAAATAATATTATACTCGACAGTGAAGGAATGACCTGCAGAGCTGACGGTGTCAATATTTTAGACATTTCTACCGGGAATGTCGGAGGTTGGGCTTACTCGATAGACTCCATCAGTGTGAATATTTTTAAAAATAGTTTTGTAAATGCGCATGTAGCCGGAAAGATGGGTATTGGTATATTGGATGCAGAAATAGACTATCAGGGATTGATCTTCAAAGACAATAACAACAATTATAGCTTTAATCTTAGTCCTGTCGGAAGTTTTGCGATTCCCTATTTAATGCTTAATGCAAGTATTGATCAAGGTAGTTATCTAGCTATTGAAAAGCAACCTGTCACTAATAAATATAAGCCTTATGCAGACTTAAATATATCCGTCGAACTTAAAGTCAAAGAAGATGACTTCCGAAATGCCGGCCTTGGAAGTGTGGTGGATGAGTTGAAAGGCATCATGAATATCGATGAATTTGACTTTGGTGTAACGGGCATTAAATTCAACCATTTTAAAATTAATCATCCTGATCTGCCCGTTGGAAAACACTTTTCATTGGAAAGTACGGATGGAGGTGCCATCGTTATTCCCGGCTTACCGGATATCAATCTGAGTGATCTGAAGTTATTGGAACAAGAGCGCGACTTCAACGGATTCAATCTTCCTGAGCTAGGGATCGATATACAGATGCAGTTGGGATTTGCTTCAATAGGTGTTGGAGTTTGGGCGAAAAAAGACAGTGCCAAGACCGAAGGTTATAAATTTGGAAAATTTGAATTGAAGCTACCTGATTTTTCAGGAATGTCCTTTAAATGTAACTGTGAACCAGTGGTGAACAATCCAGGAGATGCTCCAAAACCAAACTTTTGTGTAGCACCGGTATTGACTGGAGGAACTTCAACTGGCATTCAGATAAATGACCGCATCAAGGTGGGTCATTTCGTGATGCGCGTGGAAGAGTTGAATGGCAACCAGGGAAAGGGTAAAATGGAAGTACCGTTTCTAAATTTACTGTTGGATGTAGCATTTAACAATATTCAGGTTCATAAAATGGCCGGCGGTGAGAAAAGGTTGATTAGTGGAGTGGTATTAACTTCTCCAAATGCCTCCCTCGGCGGATTCAATGTCGAGGTTGGCGAGACAGAAGGCCCTATGGATCTTAGTGGATTGAGCGTTACTTCAGAATTTATGGATCAGATGGACAATCTAGCTTCTGAAGAAGGTGGATTCTTCAGCATGCCTTTTTCAATAAGCGAAAAAATGGATGAAATGTTTGGAGTGGCTTTACCGGAAGGCTTTGATTTTATATTACTTGGAATGAAATTTGAAGCAGGTAGAGCGCGACTAAGCTCGATGTTGACGCTCAAATTGCCCGGTGATAATTACATGAAATTCGGCCTTTCAGGGATGAATATTCGTCCCGATGGATTCAATCTCGATGGTATTCAGATTTATTTGGCGGAAGATTTTACAATTCAAAATTAGATGATACACATGCCGGACATACATAGATTCAAAGCGCAAATATTTTGTGCCGTTCTGATGCTTTGCTTTGATGGCGTAGTCATTGCGAAAGGTGGTTTTGAACCAACGGATAAGATTTCCGGTATCGGACATGAAATTATCGTGCCAACGAGTCAAACCCAAATATTATCTAAAAAAATTACTGGACTTGACCTGCTTTGGACTAAACCAACAGTTGAAACATATTCTGGAATTCAACTGGAAGCTTTGAAGGATTTTGATCTAAAATCTAATTTACCAAAAAATGGCTTTGAACTTAAAAAAATGATGTCGTCAAGAGCGAATCACCAATCTTTGCCTTTGCTGTTAAATACTTCTGAATACTTTTTAGATGCTGATTTCCGCGGTCATCAAATGTTTCTGAGTAGTTTGAAGGAAACTTCTCATGGATTGATAGCGGAGCTTGTGTTTTCGGTGCTTACTCCGGAAGATCAGGTATTAAACTTTACAAGAAGCAATGTTTTAGTGACAGGACTGGGTAATGAATTGTGCAATATGCAACTTGCGCTTGAAGGAGATGAATCTACTAATGATCCTGAATTTCCCATTACCATCAAAGGTAGTATGGATCTGGATAGTGCGAGTTATGTTTCATTTACTTGTGATGGTTTTGAAAGCTTTCAATTGATCTGTGAATACAGGTTCCCAAATAATTTGTTGACACCGGTCCAAGTGGGGCGAAATAGTGTTCGCGCCATGTTCAAGATCACTTCAACTGAATTAGGTCAATTTATAGGAACAGTTAGCATAGATCCTTTTGAAGTAGTGGGATTAGATGATGTGAGATTTGAGATCCAGGAGGCGGTAGTGGACTATAGTACAGGCAGCAATTTTGCAGGCATGGAAGCAATAATTGATCCTCAATGGCCTGCTGATTTGCGAGGTAAATATCTGAACGATACATGGCGCGGATTTTATATGAAAAGATTGTCTGTCAGTTTACCTGAAGGACTGTCTTCGACCTCCGGACAGCGCATCACTATTGCTATTGAAGATTTGTTGGCGGACCATGGTTCAGGAGTGACGGGCAAAGTCATGGCAAGTCCTGCGCTATCAGGCAATGTTTCCGGTTGGGGTCTTTCGCTTGATCAATTGTTATTAGAAGTATTGGCCAATAGTGTACACGAATTCAAGCTGGAAGGTAAAATAAATATTCCAATCATGGAAGGTACTTCAGGTTATGAAGCCATGTTCAATTATCCACCGGGAAATCCTAACGGAAAGGCGGAGATCAGCTTCAATCTGACGCTTGATGGTACGTATAAAATGCCATTTCTAGCCAATAGCAGCCTAACACTTGACAATGGTTCCGTCGCAGGAATAAGTTATACCCAAGGTAAGTTTCAGCCTCGTGCTACACTGCACGGAAAGATCGAACTTGGATTGAGTAATCCTAATGTGACCTTGCCGGCGATGGAATTTCAGGATTTCAAAATTAATGATTTCTCCTTACCATCTTATGGCGATGTGGCAGGAAAAGTCACGGGAGGATTGGATAAGATCAGTGTCGGCGCATTTGGGTTTGGGGGATTAAATCTTCCGGGAGGATCTGGTTCAACGGGATATCTTGACACAAATGATGATTGGTATTTAGGAAATAAATTAGCGAGTGGACCAAATAATAGTGGACCTTCAATAAATACTGAAGATTACGCCCCTGGCAACGATCCGGCACCTAATCAAAAACTTGCAGGATTTCCTATTACCATCCGAAATATTGGATTAGGAAAGGGTCAGGATGGCGAGAATTCTTGTTATAAGCTTAACTTTACAATTGGAGTTAATTTTGCAAAAGGGGTAAATGCCTTTAATGCCGAAGGGAGTTTTTCAGTTTGGGCTGGTTTGGATTTTAACAAAATTCTTAGTTCAAAACCTTGGGATGCAGTTTCTTACCGCAAAACAACTGTTGAAAGCATATTGATAGAGGCTGATCTGGGTAAAGTTTCTATTACCGGTGGTATCCGCCTGATCAATGACGATCCTGTGTATGGAAGCGGTTTTAAAGGCGCGATAGCTATGCAAGTTAAGTTGCCTAGCGCAGGATTTGTTGTCCAAAGTGTTGGTCAGTTTGGTAATATTCCAGCTAAAAATGGTGTGGAAGATTATCGATATTTCTTTGTAGATGCAGAGGTGGGATTCAGCTCAGGTTTACAATTAGGAAATACCGGATTGGCTATTTATGGATTCAGCGGTGGATTATTCTACAATATGAATCGTCTTGGGGATGACCCTGCCACAGTTGCGGCAAGTAAAAATGTTGCTTCAATGCCGCCAAATACGATTCCTAATATGACAGGACAACTGCTTGAACCCGGTATTACACTCTCTGGAACTCAATATGTGCCAAGTCTAAATAAAACGAGCTTTCAAGTAGGGATGATATTTGGTCTTTCTGCACCGCAAACGATGCTCGCAGATGTCGCCTTCGGAATGGACATCAATACTTCGAATGGTTTTGCAATAGAAAAAGTTTATTTTAATGGAGGCGCTTACCTGATGAATAAAGGTTTGGCTGATAGAAAAAAAGGAGCTGCAGTGTTGCAGTTGAAGCTCCAACTTGACCTGTTAAATGATGAATTGGTCGGCAACTTCGGTTTTGCATTTTCAGTACCGACAGGAGTTCCTGCCAATTTAGCTTTGGTCACTGGTCAATACAATACGAACCTCACTGCGGTCAATGTTTACTTCAAATTTAAAGGAAAAAAGGAATACTTTTTCTATGCGGGCACACCTTCCGAACCCATGAAAATTAATTTCCAATTGACGGAGTCCATCAAACTTGGCAATATAAACGCTTATTTCATGGTGGGCACTCAGATGCCTACTATTCCTACCCTAGTGGAAATTTTCGACCAGGAAGGTTATGATCTGCCGAATGAACTAAGAAATATTGCCGGGCGAAGTTTTATTTCAGGAGATAGGGGTGTGGCTTTCGGCGCCAGGTTGAGTATTCCAAAGAAAACGTACAAATTTTTGATGTTCAGTTCTTCTATACAAGCGATGGCAGGTTTCGATGCCAGTATGATGTATGTAGATCAAAATGTGTCTTGTGGCTCCAACGGTACTTTTGGTATGAACAATTGGTACATGCAAGGTCAGGCTTATGGCGCTTTTAAAGGATCATTGAGCATGCGCATTAATCTGCTTTTCTATTCAGGTACGGTGAAAATAGCGGAATTGGAAGCCGGAGCAGCCCTTCAGGCCAAACTACCAAATCCTACCTGGATGATGGGCTTCATTTATGGTAGATATTCTGTTTTGGGTGGCAGGATCAAAGGTAGATTTAGCTTTAAAGTAGAGATGGGTGAGCAATGCAGTGAACTACCGGAATATGATCCTTTGGCTAATATCCCTCTGATTATGGATGTTAGCCCTGTTGATAAAAGTAATACCGAAGTTTATAGCAGCCCATCAGTTACCTTTTTCATTCCTATGGGTCAGACATTAAATATTCCTATAACTGATAGCAAGGGAAAAGTGACAACTAAATTTTATCAATGTTTTGTAAATAATACTTATTCTAAGATCACTAAAAAAGGCAGTCCTATTGCTATTCCCGTTAATATCAATTACCAGGATACTTTTAGCACCGCAGTATTTCAACCGAAATCTATGCTGGAGCCAAATACTGATTATGAATTTACGATCAGAGTTGGTTGGAAGGAGATAAAAGGAGCAGAAATTATTGCCAGTACTACATTTGAAGAAAGAAAGATTTCATTCCGAACTGGCGATAAACCAAGTAAGATTATTGCTGAGGCAATAGGTTATCAAGCTCCGGGATATCGACAGAGATATTGGCACAAGAATTATGCACGTCCGCTTTTGGAGTTCAAACAACATGGTTGGGATTATTTATTTCCTACTGTCAGGCCTGTTTCTTTCAAAACGAAAGATGTAAATATTGCATTGGCTTTCAGTGATGCCGGTTGGAATACAGTCAAAGTCAGTGATTCTACAAAGATATCAAGAGACATTCCGTTAAAATATGTATGTAGACTCAAAAACACTAAAACCAACACTGTAGTTGATTTAGATATCAATGAGTATCCGGTAAATAATCAGGATGGCGGTTTCGAAATAGTTATTGACTTTTTCTACATTAATGGCTTCCCGATTCCTATCATCAAGCTGGTTCCCAAGAATTTGAGCGGAAAATTAGTGCGATTTGATGATTTGAATAATATAACGCTGACAAAGGGGCAAATCTATTCCATAGAAATCATTCAGACGGCTGACGGAGCAGTGCCAATGCCGGTAACTACCACCGCTGTCCAAAATACAGAATCTGTTATGTATAATGATACACTTGAAGTATATACAAAAGAAACGGTGACGCTTCAGGTGACACCTTTGAATCAATATAATCAGGCTATTCAGCAGATGATCGGGGATGTAGTGCTGTACAATAATTATAACTTTGGCGTAAGTAAATATGAACATTTAAGATACAAATATTATGATATTACGTTCGCTTCCGACAAATGGGGTAGCGTTCGCAATGACTTTGGATATCCTGATCCGCAGTTGCCTCAGGTAAAGTTTAATCAATCAACATTTGACGAGTACTATGGATTTAATAACCCAATCGAACCATTTGACAAATTTGATCAGATTGTATTACGGAACAATCTCCAGTACAGGTCAGACGGAGTCTATGGAAATCCGGTTAGAGACTATCTTTTAAACCAAAGGAAGCCAATAGAAATGCTTGATTTAGTTGGAGATAGAGCGAATAAAGATGTGAAAGCCATGAGAGCTGTGCTTGCCAAAAATGATTCTAAAGCTCAAATATTAAAAGACGAATTATCTATTCCTGAACGCTTAATCCAGAGTTTATTGATTCCTTATGACCTTTATTACCCAAGAAATAGTGATAACAAAACCTATTACGACCAAACAGGTGTTATTTTAAAGGACAATGGATCATTAGCCTCCTGGTATAAATTCAAAAATAAAGGGTTGAATGACGAGTACAATTCTCAGAGATTGTCTTATCAACAATATACAGATTTTACAAAAAAAGTACTAAGCAATTACTTAAATGTTCCCGGATGGGCTAACCAACTCCACTTTAATACCAGTTTCAGTTCGACACTAACGGATAATGAAATTACCACGAAAACCATGAAGACTTGGGGGCCGGGAAATTATCCTGCTAATTACAGCTTACCTGGCACAGGATCAGCAAGCGGATCGACAGTTATGTGGATACAAAACAATGAGGGGCGAATTATTCAAAATATGCTCCAAATGTATATCAATCATGCTCAATGTTTAGATCAAATGTCCGCAGCTTTGATTATTTCAAAAGAACAAATAAATACCTATAGGCTGATGCGCAACTATTACATAGATGGTTCAAACCTTAATTTTTTTAGAGTACTTTCGGATGCGTATGCAAACAATAGATTGGCAGCATTGAAAACTAAACAGTTAGGTTGGAAATTGAGATTTACAAATAATCAGGCACCGGAATATATACATTCAGCCGGTGCGCAGGACGGTAATACAAGAGGAGCCGGAATTAATGTTGATGCATATGATGTGATACTGCGCTGGATAGGATATTAAATTACAATGATTGAGATTGAATATGTTATATATTAGATGTTTTATTATTTTGTTTTTAATGTGGACTTCATCTGCTGTAATTTATAGTCAGAATACTGCCCTGATCGTATTGGATGCGGAGTATGATGGGGAAATGGTCCGACTTTCATGGGCACCCAATAATGATACCACGTGGTCACTGGGGAATAAATATGGTTATAGCATATCTCGTAGAGATGTGGCAAATAAAACAATGTTGCTGGCTAAGGAGATTAAACCAAAGCCTGTGTCTTGGTTTGAGCAGAATCAGCAATTGGACAATGGTTTCATATATGTGATCGGCAGGATATTATACGACCCGGAATATAATAAACAACTGATCCATGAGTCACTCACTAATCAGCGAATCCAATATGATTATTTGGTGCCGGAAGCGATTCGCAGCCCATTAGTAGCGCGATCACTTGGTTTGAATTTTTTAGATTCTACTTGTATTGCAGGCCAGAATTACACCTATAATGTATCGTTTAAGGATTCTCTAGGCACGTTATATCAAAGCGAAATTATTGTCAATTTGGAGGGAGAAAGCACTGGCTTTCAGACAAATGAATTGTCCCTATTAAAATTCGAGCCTCCCGGTGGTACGCCATTATTTAATATGCGCAAAGATCTTGATGGTTTAAAGCGAATTGAAGTGGTAGCAAAAGCGTATCAAGATTCAATTGTATTAAGATGGGCACCAAACGACCATGTTTACTGGGCACTGACCAAAAATGAGCCTTATGCCGTATTCAAGGTTGTTTCAAGTAAAGACCCTTCATCAAGTGAAGCTGAATATATTCTTCTGGATTCAGTTAAGCCCTGGACGCTGGAAATGTTTACTCCACAAATGGTGGCGAAGGACAGCCTCATTCTTGTAGCGGCTCAATCACTCTATGGAGCACAAGAAAGTTCGGATAGTGATGGTTTGATTATCCAACATTCGGAGAGTGTAATGCGCTATGGAATGGCGATGTTGGCAGCAGACAGGTCACCACTTGCAGCGACAGCTTTGGGATTACGTTTTGTCGACAAACATGTGAAAGTAGGGGAGACCTATAGATATTTGATCCTTACCAGAGCTGCAGAAAATGTCATGGAAAACGGTTATATTGACATAATAAATCAAACGGATACACTATCAAGGATTCAAGGCTTTTATGCAGAAAAAAAGGACAAAAAAGTAAATCTTGTTTGGAGTAAATTGAATGATCAGCAATTTTCAGGTTATTTACTGGAACGTTCAGATGACAACGGTAAGACATTTAAACCGATTAATGAATCACCACTTTTATTTGTCCAAAACGAACACAGTAGAGAAGACGGAAATTATAGTTTCTTAGACTCTTTGGGCAATAATTATCAAAAGTACATGTACGGCATCAGAGGAGTTGATGCGTTTGGAGATACCTCAGAAGTAACCCTCATTACTGCTTACGGAGTGGATATGACGCCTCCATCTGCACCGGCTATTTATTTTGCAGAATCAATTGCGCCTAATAAAATTCAACTTAAATGGCAGATGCCGGAGGAAAATTATGATCTGGATAAATTCCATATTCTCCTGGCAGGAAGCTTAGATGGAGATTACGAAACAGTTGTTACAAATTTAGCAGGAAGTAACAGATCTTATGAGTATTCAAATGAAATCAATACCAATAGGTCATATTATTTTATCGTGGTGGCCCAAGATACTGCCGGGAATCAGCGAATGAGTTTGCATGTATTTGTACAAATGGTTGATTCTATTCCACCTGCTGCTCCTATAAATCTTCGTGGAATTATTGATTCCATGGGAATTGCAACAATTACATGGGATCAGGGAAAAGAGGATGATTTAGTTGGATATCGTATTTATATGGCAAATAATCCCGAACATGAATTTGCACAACTGACCAAAGAATCCACTCCTATGAATGTTTGGCATGACAGTATAGAACTGGTTGCGCTGGATAAAAAGGTTTATTACAAGGTAGCAGCGGTGGATAGAAGTAATAACTTTTCAGCATTTTCTACCATGCTCAGCCTTGATAGACCGGACATCATACGACCGGGAGCACCTGCAGTACATCCGACATCATCTGATACTAAAGGGGTAAAATTATTTTGGAGCTTAAGCCCAAGCAATGATGTTGTTGCCTACATTATTTATAGAAAAAATGTGTCCAAACTTGACACTTCTTATCACAGAATCACCAGAATTCAAAGTAAAATTATGACTGAATGGTTGGATACAACAGCCGTTTACGAGCAGATTTATGAATACATTATCAAAGCACAAGATAAGTCCGGCTTATTATCAGATGCAACTTTTCCTATCAAGGGACGAAGAATGTTTGATGTGGCTTTTTTAAAGATTGAAAGTTTGGTAGCAGAATATAAGAATGATTATGGAGCAGTGTATCTCCGATGGAATAATTCAATTAAGAAAACTGATTTTGAAATTGCACCGAAGTTCTATTATTATTTATACCGAAAAGTAAATGAAGAACCTTGGAAAAAGATCAAGCAACTGGATGCTGCTGCGCTTTCATTTTTAGACCGTGATTTAAAGACAAACGGTAGTTATAAATATGGAATCAAGATCGTCACTGAAGATGGAAAATCAGGTGTCATTTCTGAAAGCAATCCTATCAATTACACCAAAGATTAAATTTTTCAAAATTGAAAGAAATGAGAAACTTCTCAATAACAATAGGACATTTAGTTATCGCTAATAGAAACTTAAAATTTCGTTTTTTTGGACTATTGTTTTTTGTGCTTTTAGCAAGTGGAGGTAAGGTTTTTGCAAATGTAAATGATAGCATCAGTTCCTTTAATTTGGATTGCGATAATCCACCCGGACCGGCAGAGATTGTTACAGCTTCTGGTTTATTTTGCGAGATGTATTCCATTAACCTGGATGCCAATGATATATATGTGGGAAATGGTTTATGGTCTGTTGAAACAGGGCTTGGTACAATTATAGATCCTACAAATCCTCACACTCAATTAGTTGATTTACCTTTCGGTTCTGTAGTCGTATTGAGATGGACGGTAAGTAATGAAGATTGCCCTGACGTTTTTGATGAAATTACAATAACTATCGGTCACTCTGAACCGGAGATCATCTCCAATGCACCACTGTGCGAAGGTTTGACGATGATTTTAGAAATCGAAGATGCATCGCCCTTCACCACTTTTAATTGGTTTGACCCAAATAATAACCTTGCCGGCACTACTTCAACACTGACCATATCGAATGTCACACCTGGAATGCAAGGAGTTTACACAGTTTATGTCACAGACGAATATGGTTGCGAAATATCGGCTTCCAAAGGAGTCGAAATCCTCCAAACTGATGATGCAGATGCAGGAACAGACCAACTTCTTTGCACAGAAACAACTTATAATCTCAGCGCCAATGCACCAAGTTTTGGAAACGGCATGTGGAGTGTCGTCTCCGGAACAGGAGCTTTTGCGGATGAAACAGATCCTCTGACCTTAGTTTCTGATCTATCCCCTGGAGAAAATATGTTGGTTTGGACGATCACTTCATATTTTACTTGCCCTTCAAGTGGTGACACCATTACTCTGACTGTTGGTCACCCTGCACCTGAAATTACTTCCAATGCACCACTGTGCGTAGGTTCGACGATGATTTTAGAAATAGTTGATCCATCACCATTCACTTCTTTCAACTGGTATGATCCGAATAATAATCTTGTTGGTACAAGTACCACATTGACAATACCGAATGTCACATCCGGCATGCAAGGAGTTTACACCGTTTACTTAACTGACGAATATGGTTGCGAAATATCGGCTTCCAAAGGAGTCGAAATCCTCCAAACTGATGATGCAGATGCCGGCCTTGACCAGCTCATTTGCACAGAAAACACTTACAATCTCAGCGCCAATACACCAAGTTTTGGAAACGGCATGTGGAGTGTAATTTCAGGAACAGGAACTTTTGCGGATGCAACAGATCCAAATACCCTAATTTCTGATCTTTCCGCCGGTGAAAATAAGTTGGTTTGGACTATCACTTCATATTTTACTTGCCCTTCAAGCAGTGACACCATTAATCTAACAATTGGTCACCCTGCACCTGAAATTACCTCAAACGCACCACTGTGCGAAGGTTCGACACTAATTTTAGAAATAGTGGACCCATCTCCATTCACCAATTTCAACTGGTTTGACCCAAATAATAATCTAGTAGGCACTACTTCAACACTGACCATACCCAATGTCACGCCTTCCATGCAAGGAGTTTACACCGTTTACCTAACTGACGAATATGGTTGTGAGATCTCTGCTTCGAAAGGTGTCGAAATCCTCCAAACTGATGATGCAGATGCAGGAACAGACCAACTTTTTTGCACAGAAACAACTTATAATCTCAGCGCAAATGCACCAAGTTTTGGAAACGGCATGTGGAGTATCGTCTCCGGAACAGCAACTTTTGCGGATGAAACAGATCCTCTGACCTTAGTTTCTGATCTATCCCCTGGAGAAAATATGTTGGTTTGGACGATCACTTCATATTTTACTTGCCCTTCAAGTAGTGACACCATTATTCTAACAATTGGTCACCCTGCACCTGAAATTACTTCCAACGCACCACTGTGCGAAGGTTCGACGATGATTTTAGAAATAGTTGATCCATCACCTTTCACCTCTTTTAACTGGTTTGATCCAAATAATAACCTTATTGGGACTACTTCAACACTGACCATACCGAATGTCACACCCGGCATGCAAGGAGTTTACACAGTTTACCTAACTGATGAATATGGTTGCGAAATATCGGCTTCCAAAGGTGTCGAAATCCTTCAAACCGATGAAGCAGATGCAGGAACAGACCAACTCTTTTGCACAGAAACAACTTACAACCTCAGTGCCAATACACCAAACTTCGGCACCGGTTTGTGGAGTGTCATCTCAGGAACTGCGACTTTTGCAGATCCAACAGATCCAACAACCTTAGTTTCTGATCTATCCCCTGGAGAAAATATGTTGGTTTGGACGATCACTTCTTATTTTACTTGCCCTTCTAGCAGTGACACCATTATTCTAACAATTGGTCACCCTGCACCTGAAATCACCTCAAACGCACCACTGTGCCAAGGTTTGACGATGATTTTAGAAATCGGAGATGCATCGCCCTTCACCACTTTTAATTGGTTTGACCCAAATAATAACCTTGTTGGCACTACTTCAACTTTGACCATACCGAATATCACTCCTGGAATGCAAGGAGTTTACTCCGTTTACTTAACTGACGAATATGGTTGTGAGATCTCTGCTTCGAAAGGTGTCGAAATCCTTCAAACCGATGATGCGGATGCAGGAACAGACCAACTTCTTTGCACAGAAACAACTTACAATCTCAGCGCCAATACACCAAACTTCGGCACCGGTATGTGGAGTGTACTTTCAGGAACTGCTACTTTTGCAGATCCAACAGATCCAGCAACCTTAGTTTCAGATCTATCCCCTGGAGAAAATAAGTTGGTTTGGACGATTACCTCTTATTTTACATGCCCTGCAAGTAGTGATACCATCACACTAACCGTTGGCCATCCAGCACCGGAGATCACATCCAACGCTCCGCTTTGTGTTGGCTCAACTCTAATTTTAGAAACAGTAAATCCTTTACCTTATAACACTTTTAACTGGTTTGACCCAAGTAACATCCTTGTTGGCACTACCTCAACTTTGGAAATTTCAAACATAACACTTGCGATGGCGGGTACATACACCCTCATCACGACAGATGAGTTTGGCTGTGAGAAATCAACTTCCATTGAAGTGATAGTTGAAGAAGCAGATATCGCAAATGCCGGAATTGATCAATTACTTTGTTCTGAAAATACTTTCACCATGGAGGGCAATCAACCGTTAAGCGGCGAAGGTCTTTGGACAATATTAAGCGGAAGCGGAACTATTGAAAATCCTGCTAATCCAACAACGCTTGTTACTGATCTTGGCATTGGTGAAAATACCTTTATATGGACTATTACACCGACAAATGGTTGCGCTGCATCAAGTGATACTGTAATCATCACCATTGGCCATCCAGCACCGGAGATCACATCCAACGCTCCACTTTGCGAAGGTTCGACACTAATCTTAGAAATAGTTGATCCATCTCCTTACACGATATTCAACTGGTTTGACCCAAATAATATCCTAGAGGGTAACGCCTCTACTTTGGAAATATCCAATATAATAATAGCGATGGCGGGTACATACACCATAATCACCACTGATGAATTTGGCTGTGAGAAATCAACTTTCATTGAAGTGATGATTGAAGAAGCAGATATCTCAAATGCCGGAATTGATCAATTACTTTGTTCTGAAAATACTTTCACCATGGAGGGCAATCAACCGTTAAGCGGCGAAGGTCTTTGGACAATATTAAACGGAAACGGAACAATTGAAAATCCTACAAATCCTACAACGCTTGTTTCGGATCTTGGCATTGGTGAAAATACCTTTATATGGACTATTACACCGACAAATGGTTGCGCTGCATCAAGTGATACTGTAATCATCACCATTGGCCATCCGGCACCGGAGATCACATCCAACGCTCCGCTTTGTGAAGGCTCAACTCTAATTTTAGAAACAGTAAATCCTTTAATTTATAACACTTTCAACTGGTTTGACCCAAATAATAACCTTGTTGGCACGACCTCTACTTTGGAAATCCCAAATATAACATTTGCGATGGCGGGTACCTACACCCTCATCACGACAGATGAATTTGGCTGTGAGAAATCATCTTCCATTGAAGTGATGATTGAAGAAGCAGATATCTCAAATGCCGGAATTGATCAATTACTTTGTTCTGAAAATACTTTCACCATGGAGGGCAATCAACCGTTAAGCGGCGAAGGTCTTTGGACAATATTAAACGGAAACGGAACAATTGAAAATCCTACAAATCCTACAACGCTTGTTTCGGATCTTGGCATTGGTGAAAATATCTTTGTATGGACGATTACACCAATAAATGGTTGTTTAGAGTCAAGTGATAAAGTAATTATCACAGTTGGCCATCCGGCACCGGAGATCACATCCAACGCTCCACTTTGTGAAGGCTCAACTCTAATTTTACAAACAGTAAATCCTTTACCTTATAACACTTTTAACTGGTTTGACCCAAGTAACATCCTTGTTGGCACGACCTCTACTTTGGAAATATCCAATATAATAATAGCGATGGCGGGTACATACACCCTTATCACGACTGATGAATTTGGCTGTGAGAAATCATCTTCCATTGAAGTGATGATTGAAGAAGCAGATATCGCAAATGCCGGAATTGATCAATTACTTTGTTCTGAAAATACTTTCACCATGGAGGGCAATCAACCGTTAAGCGGCGAAGGTCTTTGGACAATATTAAACGGAAACGGAACAATTGAAAATCCTACAAATCCAACAACGCTTGTTACTGATCTTGGCATTGGTGAAAATACTTTTGTCTGGACTATTACACCAATAAATGGTTGTTCAGAGTCAAGTGATAGTGTTATCATCACCATTGGTCTTCCAGCACCGGAGATCACATCCAACGCTCCACTTTGCGAAGGTTCGACACTAACCTTAGAAATAGTTGATCCATCTCCTTACACGATATTCAACTGGTTTGACCCAAATAATATCCTAGTGGGTAACGCCTCTACTTTGGAAATATCCAATATAATAATAGCGATGGCGGGTACATACACCCTCATCACCACTGATGAATTTGGATGTGAGAAATCAACTTCCATTGAAGTGATGATTGAAGAAGCAGATATTGCAAATGCCGGAAATGATCAATTACTTTGTTCTGAAAATACTTTCACCATGGAGGGCAATCAACCGTTAAGCGGCGAAGGTCTTTGGACAATATTAAGCGGAAGCGGAACTATTGAAAATCCTGCTAATCCAACTACACTTGTTACTGATCTTGGCATTGGCGAAAATACTTTTGTCTGGACTATTACACCAATAAATGGTTGTTCAGAGTCAAGTGATAGTGTTATCATTACCATTGGTCTTCCAGCACCTGAAATCACCTCCAATGCCCCACTTTGTGAAGGTTCAACATTAATCTTAGAAACAGTAAATCCATCTCCTTACACGTTATTCAGCTGGTTTGACCCAAATAATAACCTTGTTGGCACGACCTCTACTTTGGAAATTTCAAACGTCACATCTTCCATGTCAGGATTGTATACTCTTGCTTCTATAGATATATATGGATGTGAAAAATCTACCAGCATAGACATTGAAATACAAGTTGCTTATTTTGCAAATGCAGGAGATGACCAGTTGGTTTGCAATACTACAACCATTGTCCTAAGTGCTGAGATTCCTCCTAATGGAGTAGGGACCTGGACTTTAACGCAAGGCACCGGCACGATTATAGATGTAAATGATGCGAATTCAGTAGTCACGGGTCTAAGTCCTGGACAAAACTCATTCCTGTGGACGATTGATCCTGAAAATACTTGTACTTCAAGTAGTGATGAAGTGATAATAACCGTTGGACTACCGAACATTTCAATTGCTTCAAATGCACCAATATGTCAAGGGAATGAACTTGTGTTGACCGGGCAAGGCAATAATTTCTTATCATATATATGGAGTGGACCTTCAGGCTTTATTGGTGCCGGACAGCAAATAACGATCACTCAGACGCTTCCTGAGATCAGCGGTACTTATCAACTTACGGCAACTGACATTTACGGATGTAGCGCAGTGACTACAATTGAAGTAATAATTGAGCCAAATCCTATTGCCAATGCGGGCACTGATCAATTTGCCTGTTCGAGTACTGATATCACATTAAATGCTAATTTGCCTTCAGGCACCACCGGACAATGGAATATAATTCAAGGAAGCGGAATGATATCTGACATCTCAAATCCATCCAGTTTATTTACGAATCAGGCACCCTTCGATAATGTTATGCTTACGTGGACATTGACATCAGTAACAGGTTGTATTGGTATAGATACCATCTTGCTCAATTACACGGAGCAAAGTCCTCCGGCATTTGCGGGAGATGATTTTACTGCATGCCAGTCCGAGACTTTGCTTAGTTTAAATGCTGCCGCACCGGGCAATGGTGAGGGAACATGGAGCATTCTTGATGGATCTGCTGATTTTTCAGATGTAAATGATCCGAACACCACGATTACTAATTTTTCTCCAGGCATTTTCGGTACATTGGTTTTGAAATGGCAAATATCTGATCAATGCCACTCTGGTTTGCCTACTGCAGAAGACATTTTAACTATTAATATCAATCAAACTTCAGGCCCGGCTATTATCTTAACGGAAGACGTGAACCTATGTCAAAATACTGAATTGGCTGTTGCCGCAGATAATAATTATATAGGTCAGGGCATGTGGTCAATAGTGAATGGCTCAGGAACGATAATTAACCCTCAATCACCGGCCACAATGATTATTGATCTTGGAGTTGGAGCGACTACAATAGTTCAATGGACGGTAACCAATGGTGTTTGTCCTGCTGTGTCCTCATTTATTGAAATACACGTAGATCCTATGCCCGATGCGGCAATTGCCGGTCCTGATCAACAGTTTTGTAATGAAACAAGTTTTGTGCTTAATGCATCTCCGGTGATAAATGGTCAGGGTTCATGGAACATTATCAATGGATCTGGAAATATCCAAAACTCAAATGACCCTGCATCTTTGATCAATGGTTTAGTCCCCGGCTCAGATGTTGATCTTATCTGGAAAGTAACTTCAGGAGTTTGTCCGGAAAGAGTAGATACCTTAAAGATCATAAATGATGCGTTACCCTCTGTTAGTATAGCAGGAGAAGACCATTTGCTGTGTAATGCAGATGTCATAAATATCTCTGCGAATGAGGCAATAACGGGAATCGGAATGTGGAATATCATAGAAGGCACTGCTTCCATTAATTCACCAAATGAGACAAATACTTTGCTGCAATTAGGGACTCAAGACAGTTTGACCAAGGTAGCATGGACCATTTCCAATGGAGTTTGTCCGGCATCTTCTGACACTTTGCAAATAATAAATTATCAACTTCCCAATGAGGCAATTGTAAGTGATGATATTATGGCATGTTTAGATTCATTGGAATTATTCGCACAACCAATAACAATAGGGTCCGGCATTTGGCAAATAGAGCAGGGTAGCGGCCAGATTGCAGATGTCAATGCCAGTCAAACAACCATATCAGGTCTGCCAAATAATGAATCTGTCATTCTTACCTGGACAGTTTCTAATGGAGTTTGCCCTGAAAATAGAGATACATTGATCATTACGACTGCTCAAAACTTTTTGGTAGCCAATGCCGGGGTAGATTTATCTCCATGCAGTGCAGAAAGTATTTTGTTAAATGCGGAAGCTGCTCCTGGAGATGCTTTCGGCTTTTGGACGATCATCTCCGGACCTGGAGTGCTTAGGGATGCAGAAATAGCCTCCTCCTGGATCGATGATCTCATCTCAGGACAACAAACTACTGTAGTATGGACTTTGAGCGAAGGTACCTGTCCGGAATTGGTTGATACGATGCACATTAATAATTTGAATGGCGCAGACATCAGTGCTAATTTTCTTATAAATAAATCCGCCTGTCTTGGAGAAAGCCTTGCTATAATTGATGTCAGTAACTTACCTAAAACCACAGACATCATCTACAACTGGACCAGCAATGGAGCAATCGTCTCACATGATCGGGATCCTATATTATCATTCGTCGAATCCGGGTTTAAGGATATTCAGTTGGAAATTCGTTTGGGCGATTGCACGAGCATTTCTCCGGTAAAAGAGGTGTATATATTTGATTGTTTGAGTGGAGCGCAGGATTCTACGGTGATATTTAATAATGTCTCTGCATTCCCAAATCCCACCACCGGAAAAGTTCGCATCGAAATAGAACAAACAGATCAGCAATCATTATTACTATTATATAATGCCTCCGGAAAGTTGATCTTTGAGGAAAAAGTCGTAGGAAATAGGATCTCGAAAGACCTTTATCTAAACGAACCGGGCCTTTATTTTATAAAAATCATCAATCCCAAATTCGAAAAAAACATAAAAATCTTGAAGCTGTAATTCTTGTTTTCGAAAGTAATTCTTACCAAGGAACCACAGGAGAACCATTTAAAACCAAGTATAGTCGTAACTACCTCTATTGAGCTAGAGTTTATACACATCTTTTTTGTATATTTGAAAGTAAACTTTGGTGACACACCGACGTAGTTTAAACTACGCCGAGCCTCACGATCATAACTTTGATTTTAAATTATTGTACATCATTCGCTATGAAGTGCTGAGCGTAGGTTAACCTACGTTTGGGTGCGTGCAAAATTTATTTTGCTTATATTTATCTAATAATCAATTAATTATATTATTATTTTAAAAATGACCCTTTTTGGAAAAATACATATTTATAAACCCTATCCTCATGAGGGGCGGCCAAACGACGGTTTGTTAAACATTAATAATTATTTTTGTAACTTTACAATATCTCCAACCCAAATATCACAACATTATGAACTCAAATATCATTTTCTCAAAGTTGTTCTTCTTTTTCTTCCTTTCACTTGTTGCCACCATATCATATCCAACATACAGTCAAAATACTTACGTATCAGACCACCCCATAAAAGCAATATATGGAATCGGTGGTTATCCCTATGCATTTCACGAAGAGTTTTTACCCATATATGGCGGTGCGGGACTTGTTTTTAAATCCAATTTTGGATTTGAGTTAATATATACGAGTCAATATTTTGAGGCAAATAATCTTCCTAATGATTATGAAGGTGGGTTGTGTCTATTTAAGCCTTGTGTGCCTCGAATATTAAATAGTTGGTCCTTACCCATAACTAAAAGCTTTACTTCTCCAAATGATCTATGCAGATTAAAATTTGGGATTGGACCTGCTCTATTCATGTATCAGGAACCAAATTATACAAAGGCCACACCATCAGGAGGTATTTTTAATTTTTCTTCAAATTATGATATAAATTATAAAAAGAAGAATCTACCCGGTTTATATGGTCAGTTTAGAGCAGAATTCTTACCTGCATTATTCCTTGGATTAGGTTTGGGATTATCTGTTAAGATAAATTCTGAAATTACTTATTTAAGTTTCGATACTTCAATTATGCTTGGGTATTTACGTCCTTCTTTAAAAAAATTGCAGGCTAACGAGAAATAAAATTTCCCCGCTGACACCATAACGTCTTAAATCCCCACCAACTCATTTACCATATCCTTCCAATAAATTATCCACTAAATATAAATATATAGGTAACTATCTAGCTTGAACGTTGGCTCCAGTATCTGACTGGTGACCTTTAGAAGCCTCAACTCGGGGGATACACTTTGAAACAAACAAAAAAGAGGTTTATAAGCACTCGAACGCTTGAGGGACTAAAGGGGAGCCCTTTTTATTAAAACATTTATTTGACATACCAATGCAATTATCTTATCTTCACATCATTCATCACCCAAAATATCACACCATTATGAAACAAAATATCAATTTCTCAAAGTTATTATTCCTCCTCTTCCTTGCTTTTACTATTTCCTCTTGCCACAAAGATGAGCCAGAACCTGATTTAGTGCCAATTACAATGACTGGTGAAAATACAATGGGATTTTATGTAGATGGTGTACCTCATAATATTCGTGGTGTGAGTAATTGGAGTACGCATGGAGTTAGTGGAGGTATTACGCAAGAAGGTGTGGTAAGAATATCTGGTTGGGGAAAAGACCCTAAAATCTCTATAGCAATAAGATTTATAAGAGATGAGAGTCACAAATTAAAGGAATATAGTCTAAATGGATCGAGCTTTCAATCTAATTGGGTCGATGTCATTGATAATGCCCCATTGGGTGGAAATATTTATAATTGCGATAGCGCTCATACAGGTAAAATCAAATTAATTAATTTGGAAAAAAACCAGGCTGCCGGCACATTCGAATTTACCGCAATAAATGAAGAGTCTGGCAAGATAATTCATGTTACTGATGGCCGATTTGATATTAAATTCTTTTAAAAAACCAAAAACTCAAAATTATTAATCCCAGCTGGCGACATAACAACATCAATTCCTTTCAACCCATTCCCCAATTCCAATTATCCTCTAAATATAAATATAACCATAACCATCTCGTTTGCACGCTGGCGCCATTCTCTGACTGGTGACATTTCTAAGCCTCAATCTCATTCTCATTTCAAAACTGTACAGGTTCAGAATACCACCTGCTTAACATTGAGTTTTCTAACTAGAACCAATAGTAAAGAAAGCAACCTAAATTTCCGCTGACTAAAGGTTGCAACTTTTCCCCAATTGGAACAGAACCACTATTTAACAAGGTTAGCCCGAGTTTGCAACGTGTGTCGAAAAGAAATCAAATCATTATAAACTCCTGTAAGTAATGGGTTTACAGCTCCTATTCCTCCCCAAAAATATTTTTATAAAAAAAATTAAAATAAATTGCGAGAATCAAAATGTTTATTTACCTTTGCGCCACTTTAAGAGGGAAAGATATTTGATCCCTAATTAATTTAAACAGGATATGAATCAGAAAATTAGAATTAAACTTCGTTCGTACGACCACAATTTAGTGGATGTTTCAACGGAGAAAATAGTTAAGACAGTTCGCTCTAGCGGTGCTGTAGTAACGGGTCCGATTCCGCTGCCTACCGAGAAAAAAATGTTTACAGTGCTGCGCTCGCCGCACGTTAACAAGAAATCCCGGGAGCAGTTCTCAATGCGTACCCACAAAAGATTGATTGAAATATATACTCCTACGCAGAAGACAGTTGACGCTCTATCGAGATTAGAATTGCCAAGTGGGGTAGATATCCAGGTCAAACTGACTTAAGGTTTTTCATTTTTATTAAATAAATCGGTGGCACAAGCGGACTGAGGTCTATTGGTGTCTTATTAAATAATATTGTCGTGAACGGAATTATCGGAAAGAAATTGGGCATGACCAGTGTATATGACTCGAATGGTAACTATGTTGCCTGCACAGTCATCGAAGCTGGACCTTGTGTAGTTACACAAGTAAAAAATGTCGAAACAGACGGTTACACTTCTTTACAAATCGCTTTTGGCGATGTTAAAGCAAAGAATGTTTCAAAACAGTTGACTGGACACTTTGCTAAAGCTAGCACTGAACCACTAAAAACTGTCATAGAATTTAGAGATTCTGACTTGTCTAAAACATTGGGTGATACCATTGAAATTGCAGACGTTATTAACGAAGGAGATAAAGTCGACATCGTTGGTGTAAGCAAAGGAAAAGGTTTTCAAGGTGTTGTGAAACGTCATGGCTTTGCAGGTGTAGGCCAGGCAACTCACGGTCAGCACAACAGATTGAGAGCTCCGGGTTCAGTGGGTGCTTCATCTTATCCTTCGAAAGTATTCAAAGGAATGAGAATGGGTGGTCACATGGGACACGTCAATATCAAAATGAGAAACCTTGAGGTTTTAAAAATATTTTCTGAACAGAATCTTGTTCTAGTGAAGGGTGCTATCCCTGGACACAAAGGATCTGTTGTCATCATTGAAAGCATTAAGAAATGAAACTTGATATATTAACTAAAGGAGGAGAATCTACCGGACGCTCATTTGAGTTTTCTGCAGATTTAATGGGCGAAAAGCCTAATGAACACACTGTGTATCTAGCAGTGAAAGCATATCTTGCCAACCAACGTCAAGGAACACATAAAGCTAAAGAAAGAGGTGAACTTAGCGGTTCTACTCGTAAGCTTGTGAAGCAAAAGGGAACAGGTGGTGCTCGTAAAGGTAGTATCAAGTCAGGTGTACTTAGAGGTGGTTACAGAATTTTTGGCCCAAGACCGAGAAACTATAGCCAAGATCTTAACAAGAAAGTGAGAAGAGTTGCTAAAAGATCTGTTCTACTTGATAAGTTGATGAGAAACAAAGTAGTTATCGTTGAAGATTTCTCTTTTGAAACACCAAAAACAACTGAATTGGTTACCATCCTTGGTGCATTAGGTGCTCAAAGAAAACCATTGGTAGTTACTGGTGAATTGAATAAAAATGTCTATTTGTCAGGAAGAAACATACCTAAAGCAGGTGTTACTTACACAGATGAATTGAACGTGTATGAATTGCTTAATTCTGATTCAATAATCTTGTTCGAAGGCGCAATGGAGAAGTTGATTAAATCTATCGCTTAATTAATAATAAAGTAGAATCATGATACATAATATATTAGTAAAACCGGTGATCAGCGAAAAAGCAAATGAGCTTTCAGCACTCGGTAAATATACTTTCGTAGTTGCTAAAAAAGCAAACAAGATCGAAATAGGAAAAGCAATAGAGAAGATGTACAACGTGAATGTTGCAGCTGTCAATACTTTTGTAATGCCTGTGAAAGTGGTTACCAGAAGTGGTCGTTCAGGTGTGATGAAAGGTGTTAAGCCTGCCTATAAGAAAGCGGTAGTAACGCTTGTATCAGGTGAGACTATTGATATATTCCAAAACAACGAGGATTAATCCTCACTTTTAGTAAAAAAAATTAAACTGTAAGCAGCTATGCCAGTTAAGAAGTATAATCCGATAACGCCGGGAACCAGATACAGAGTAGGTAATGCCTTTACTGAGGTAACTACTGATACTCCTGAGAAGTCTTTGATGTCAGAGATCAAACGTACCGGTGGTAGAAACCACGATGGTAAGATGACTGTGCGTCAAAGAGGTGGTGGACATAAGAGAAAATACCGTATCATCGACTTCAAAAGGAACAAAGATGGCATACCTGCCAAAGTTGCTTCTATTGAATATGATCCGAACAGATCAGCGTTTATCGCATTGTTGAATTATGCTGACGGAGAGAAAAGATACATGATCGCAGCGAAAGGGCTTCAAGTTGGAGCTACAGTTCAAAGTGGTACAGGATCTCCAATCGAGCCGGGAAATACTTTGGTATTAAAAGACATTCCTCTAGGTTCTGAGATCTATGCGATTGAAATGCAACCTAATAAAGGTGCTGCAATTGCTAGAAGTGCCGGTACTTATGCTGTACTTGTAGGAAAAGAAGAAAAATATGCTGCCATTAAATTGCCTTCAGGCGAAGTAAGAAGGATCTTAATGACATGCAAAGCTACCATTGGTATAGCATCAAACCCTGACCATTCATTATTAGTACTTGGTAAAGCAGGTCGTTCAGTATGGCTAGGTCGCAGACCAAGAGTAAGAGGTGTAGCGATGAACCCGGTAGATCACCCGATGGGTGGTGGTGAAGGTAAAGCTTCTGGAGGACATCCGATCTCAAGAACCGGAATCATGGCTAAAGGTCAGAAAACAAGAAATGTGAATAAGAAAAGTTCTGCTTTGATTATCTCAAGACGTAAATCTAAATAATAACCGAAATCTGAAATAGTAGCATTATGGCTAGATCATTAAAGAAAGGTCCATATATTCATTACAGCTTACTTGCTAAAATAGCAAAAGCTAAAGAATCGACTAAAAAAACAGTAATTAAAACTTGGTCTCGTGCATCGATGATCATCCCGGACATGGTTGGGGAGACTATCGCAGTGCATAATGGTAAAACATTC
Organism: Candidatus Brachybacter algidus; assembly: GCA_016711705.1. Lineage (GTDB taxonomy): Bacteria > Bacteroidota > Bacteroidia > Chitinophagales > Saprospiraceae > Parvibacillus > Parvibacillus algidus. The sequence continues at coordinate 712,105 of JADJSK010000002.1, forward strand.
GTACCGGTATTTGTGACTGAAAACATGGTAGGACACAAGTTGGGAGAATTCTCTCCAACACGTAACTTCAGAGGTCACGGGGGTAAAAAGAAATAATCGTTAATAGAAACCAGGCTTTTCTAAAATAAATTGAAATGGAAGCATTAGCTAAATTTAAGAATATCAAAGGATCAGAACGTAAAATGCGTCTGGTAGTTGATACCATCAGAGGCAAAAATGTAGGAGCAGCTTTGACTATCCTAAAGTTTACTCAAAAACATGCTGCACATCCGGTATACAAAACACTTTTGTCTGCAGTTTCTAACTGGGAACAATTATCAGGTGTAGAATCTGGAGCTGATAGTCATGGTTTGTTTGTCAAAACAGCTTTTGTTGACGGTGCAGGTATGTTGAAAAGATTTCAACCAGCTCCACACGGTAGAGCACACAGGATCAGAAAGCGTTCTTGCCACCTGACCATTGTGGTTGATAACAAACTACCTTTAGAAAATTAATACCTTTATTTAAAATAAATAACCTTATTCATGGGTCAAAAGACAAGTCCAGTAGGTAATAGATTAGGAATCATCCGCGGATGGGATTCTAACTGGTTCGGCGGAAAAGATATGGCTGCCAAAGTTGTAGAAGATGAGCAGATCAGAACTTATATGAGAGCTCGTATTCCAAAAGGAGGCATAGCTAAAATCGGTATCGAAAGAACTCTTAAAAGAATCACTGTTACTATTCACACTTCACGTCCCGGTATTATCATTGGTAAAGGTGGACAGGAAGTTGATCGTATCAGAGAGGAATTGAAAAAACTTACCAGCAAGGACGTTCAAATTAATATCCACGAGATCCGCAAACCTGAATTGGATGCAGCTATCGTTGGAGAAACAATTGCTAAACAAATTGAATCCCGTATCAACTACAGAAGAGCTACTAAAATGGCTATCCAATCTACGATGCGTGCAGGTGCTGAAGGTATTAAAGTGCGCTTGTCAGGAAGATTGAATGGTGCTGAGATGGCTAGATCAGAAGAATATAAAGAAGGAAGAACTCCATTACATACTTTCCGTGCAGATATCGATTATATTGTATCTACAGCACAAACAGTTTACGGATTAATAGGTATTAAGGTTTGGATCTGTAAAGGTGAAGTATTCGGTAAGAGAGAAATCATGCCACTTCAATCAGAAGAGAAAAAAGCAAATCAAGGTGGTATGGGCGACCGTAGAAATGATAGAGGTGGAGATAGAAGAAATGACCGTGGTGGTGAAAGAGGTGGAGATAGAAAGCCAGGTGGAAACAGAAATTTTAAATCTAAAAGGTAGTAGATAATAAAGATATTATATGTATCTTTGCACCTCCTTAGAGAAAAGCAGATACAAATAGCTTTTAATCAGCGAATTATAAAGAAAGACGTACCATGTTACAACCAAAAAGAACAAAATTCAGAAAGCAGCATAAAATGAACCCTAAGGGTTGTGCTCATAAAGGTAGTACCATATCTTTCGGTTCTGTGGCTCTTAAGTCCATAACCGGTGGAAGATTGACAGCTCGTCAAATAGAATCTGCAAGGATTGCAATGACGCGTTACATGAAAAGAGAAGGAAAAGTGTGGATCAGAATTTTCCCTGATAAACCGATTACTAAAAAGCCTCTTGAAGTACGTATGGGTAAGGGTAAAGGTCCTGTAGATCACTACGTAGCAGTTATTAAACCGGGTAGAATCTTGTTCGAAATGGACGGAGTATCAGTGGAAATAGCAAAAGAGGCCTTCAGATTGGCAGCACAAAAGCTTCCAGTTATGACAAAAACAATTTTGAGAACAGATATCAGACTAGATTAATTTTTAAACCATATTAGAATCATGGCAAACAAACATTATAAAGAAGTGCAGATCTTGGCAGACAGCGAATTGGTTGAAAAATTAGCTGAAACTCAATTAGACTTGACTAAAACCAGATTTGATCAAACAATTTCAGGTAATGTCACTCCTAAAGAGATCAGAGATGCGAAGAAAAATATCGCAAGGATCAATACAGAGATCAGAAGCAGAGAAGTAGCTCAGATGACTGAAGGCGAATTAGCTAAGAGATCAAAGATCAGATACAGAAGAAGCAAATAATCGAATCTCCGTCATAAATAAAATTTAAAGTATCCAGGCAATATGGAACAATTAGTTAGACAGTTCAGAAAGGAAAGAGTTGGTAAAGTTACCAGCAACAAAATGGAAAAATCCATTTCGGTCATGGTGGAGCGCAAGATCAAGCATCCACTATATGGAAAGTATGTGAAGAAATCCAATTCCTTTATGGCTCACGATGAGAAAAACGAATGTCAAATTGGTGACATAGTTAAAATAATGGAAACGAGACCGTTATCTAAGAATAAGAGATGGCGTTTAATCGAAATCCTAGAAAAAGCGAAGTAATTAAATAATCAGGTATAATCCTTATTTGTAATGATACAGACAGAGTCCAGACTAAGAGTAGCAGACAATAGTGGAGCCAAAGAGGTTCTATGCATACATGTCCTTGGTGGTTCAACCAGACGTTACGCGTCGATCGGCGATAGAATAGTTGTTTCAGTGAAACAAGCTTCTCCCGGAGGTATTAAAAAAGGTACTGTTTCAAAAGCAGTTATCGTAAGAACTAAAAAAGAAATTAGACGTAACGACGGATCTTATATCCGTTTTGACGACAATGCTGTTGTTCTGTTGAACAATCAGGATGAGCCGAGAGGTACACGTATTTTTGGCCCTGTTGCCAGAGAATTGCGCGAAAAGGATTACATGAGAATTGTTTCATTAGCTCCTGAGGTGCTTTAAAAAATAAGTCATGAGTAGTAAAAAGACAAACTCCAAACAAAAGCGTTTCGCTCCGAAACTGCATATCAAAAAAGGTGATGAAGTAATGATCATAGCCGGAAGTGAAAAAGGAAATAAAGGTATAGTTTCTGCTATCCTTGTTGGGCAGAATAGAGCAGTGGTTGAAGGTCGTAATATGGCTAAGAAACACGTAAAACCTCAACAGGATCAGCCAGGCGGTATCCAGGATATGGAACTACCAATTCATCTTTCTAACCTTATGTTAGTAGATAAAAAGGGTGTTGCTTCCAGAACAGGTAGAAAAGATGACAACGGTAAGTTGACAAGATATTTTAAAAAATCAGGTGAAATAGTTAAGTAATGAGTTACGTTCCTAGATACAAATCAAAATACAGAGATGAGATCATTCCTAAACTAATGGAAGATTTTAAATACTCATCTATCATGCAGGTACCTCGTCTTGAGAAGATCTGTATCAACCAAGGTTTGGGCGATGCAGTTTCAGACAAGAAAGTAATTGATAATGCTTTGGTAGATTTAACTACGATTGCTGGTCAGAAGGCCGTAATTACTAAGGCTAAAACTTCTATATCTAACTTTAAGTTAAGAGAAGAAATGCCGATTGGTATTCGAGTTACTCTACGTAACGAACGTATGTATGAATTCCTTGACAGATTTATCTCTGTTTCTCTTCCTCGTGTTAGAGATTTCAAAGGTATCAATGATAAAAGTTTTGATGGAAGAGGTAATTACTCAATGGGTATTACAGAACAAATCATCTTTCCTGAGATCGACATCGATAAAATTGCAAAGGTATTGGGTATGAACATCACTTTTGTAACCACAGCTAAAACTGATGCTGAAGCTCATGCTTTACTCTCAGCTTTAGGATTACCTTTCAAAAAATAATAAACAGCTTAATAAAATAACCAAATGGCAAAGAAATCAATAATCGCGCGCGAATTAAAAAGAGAGCGTATGGTTGCTAAATATGCTGAGAAAAGAAAACAACTTAAGGAAGCGGGAAATTATGAGGAGTTGGATAAAATGCCAAGAAACTCAGCTAAAATCCGACTTCACAATCGTTGCAAGTTGACAGGTCGACCTAAAGGTTACATGAGAGATTTCGGTCTTTGCAGAGTAATGTTTAGAAAAATGGCACTTGAAGGCAAAATACCTGGGATCACTAAGTCATCTTGGTAGAATAATTAGATTAATAAATTTTATTTAGAAATAAATTTTAAGAAAAATGGCTCTAAACGATCCAATCGCAGATTACCTTACTAGAATCCGTAATGCTCAGCAAGCCGGTCATAGAATAGTAGAAATTCCTTCTTCAAATATGAAAAAAGGTATTACTGAAATTCTTTATGATAATGGATATATCTTGAAGTATATGTTTGATGATGCAGCTGGAAAGCAAGGTGTCATCAAGATAGCTCTAAAATATAACGAGAGTACTAAGAAGCCGGTAATACAGCAGTTAAAAAGAGTAAGTCGTCCAGGTTTACGTCAATATTTTCACTGTGTTGATCTACCAAGAGTTATTAATGGTTTGGGAATAGCAATAGTTTCTACATCTCACGGTCTTCTAACTGATAAGCAGGCAAGATCACAGAATGTAGGTGGTGAAGTAGTATGCTTCATTAGTTAATATTAATTAGAAAGAGAGAAATATTTAAATATGTCAAGAATTGGTAAATCCCCAATTACATTACCAAGTGGGGTTGAATTTAGCGTAGATAAGTCAAATGTTGTTACTGTAAAGGGACCTAAAGGTGCTCTTAAACAAAAGTTTGATGCCGATATGATTCTTAAGTTAGAAGATGGTGTTATTACTGTTGAAAGACCAACTGAATCAAAGCGTCACCGATCACTTCATGGATTAACGCGTGCGTTAGTCAATGGAATGGTAGAGGGCGTGTCTACAGGTTTTACTAAAACAATGGAGTTAGTAGGTGTAGGTTTTAGAGCAACTAACACTGGTCAGCTTCTTGAATTGGCATTAGGTTTCTCGCATCCGATCATGTTTTCAATTCCAAAGGAAGTGACACTTGAGACAAAGGCTGAGAAAGGTCAACCACCTACTATTATATTAACTAGTTTTGATAAGCAATTGATCGGTCAGGTAGCTGCTAAGATCCGTGGATTCAAAAAGCCTGAACCTTACAAAGGAAAAGGTATCCGTTTCGCTGGCGAACAAGTGAGAAGAAAAGCCGGTAAAACTGCTGGTAAGAAATAATATCCTTATAACATTCTATTTAGAATTTGAAATGAAAAAGACAAAAGAGGAATCAAGAGCAAGGATCCATTACAGGATTAAAAAAAAGGTTAAAGGCACATCAGACAGACCTAGATTGGCTGTCTTCAGAAGCAATAAATCGATTTATGCTCAGTTGATAGATGACCTTAGTGGTAATGTTCTTACTGCTGCGTCTTCAGGTTTGTTAACTTCGAAAGAAGGTATCAACAAAGTTGATCAGGCTAAAGAAGTTGGCAAGTTGATTGCTGAAAGAGCTAAAGCAAATAATATTGAAAGCATCGTTTTTGACAGAAGTGGTTATTTATATCACGGAAGAATTAAAGCATTGGCTGAAGGAGCCCGTGAAGCAGGTTTGAAATTTTAAATTTTATAGTAAACTAAACAATGGCTAAACAACCACAAAATAAAATGCGTCCGGCTGACGCTGAATTGAAAGATAAATTAGTAGCTGTCAATCGTGTTGCTAAGGTAACAAAAGGTGGACGTACCTTTAGTTTTGCAGCAATAGTAGTTGTCGGTGACGGTCAGGGTTCTGTAGGACAGGGCCTGGGTAAAGCTAGAGACGTTGCTGATGCTATAGCGAAAGCGATCGATGATGCTAAGAAAAACCTCATAAAAGTTCCAATTCATAAAGGAACGATTCCTCATCCACAATTGGGTAAGTATGGTGCAGGTAAAGTTTTCATAAAGCCAGCTGCTGATGGTACGGGTGTTATTGCTGGTGGAGCCATGAGAGCAGTGTTGGAGATAGCCGGTGTTCATAATGTACTTGCTAAATCTCAAGGTTCTTCCAACCCACACAACGTTGTGAAAGCAACATTGGATGCACTAATGAAATTAAGAGATCCATACACAGTGGCTCAGCAAAGAGGAATCTCTTTGAAGGAACTGTTTACTGGAGAAATTGAAAAATAATATAAGCCATGGCACAATTAAAAATTACACAGGTTAAAAGTACTATTGATAGATCTAAACGTCAGAAAGGTACTATGGAGGCTTTGGGTATCAAAAAAGTATACCGTTCAGTAGTACATGAAGATTCACCGTCTTTAAGAGGTATGATAAGAGCAGTTAATCATTTGATCACTGTTGAAGAAGTTAAATAATCTTTATATTAATAAGATATTCTCATGGAATTAAATAATCTTAGACCTGCCAAAGGTTCAAATAAATCAAGCAAAAGGATCGCGAGAGGTCAGGGAAGCGGACGAGGTGGAACATCTACAAGAGGTCATAAAGGGGACAAGGCGCGCTCAGGTTTCAAAGCTAAAAGAGCTCATGAAGGAGGACAAATGCCTATACAAATGCGTTTGCCTAAATTCGGTTTCAAAAATGTAAACAGAGTAGAGTATGTTGCAATCAACTTGAATACTCTTGACGCTTTGGCAGAAATACACAATGTAACTGAGATCAATTTCGAATTCCTTACTTCTAAGAAAGTAATTAAGAAATCAGAGAAATTTAAAATCCTTGGTACAGGTGATTTAAATAAAGTACTTACTGTAAGTGCTCACGCTGCATCTAAAATTGCTCAAGAAAAGATCGTTGGGCTGGGTGGAACCTTTACAACTATTTAATGTTTACCATTTTTTTTAACACTTTTGTAGAGAACACAAACATATAGTAAGAGGATGAAAAGATTTATCGATACTTTAAAAAATATATGGGCCATAAAGGAACTTAGGAATCGTTTACTTTATACACTTATTTTATTGGTTGTATTTCGTCTCGGTTCTTATATAGTGTTGCCTGGTGTTATGTCTGATGTTTTATCTAACGTTGCTAAGGGACGTAGTGCTAATGACTTACTTGGTTTGATTAATATCTTTACAGGGGGTGCCTTTAATCAGGCTTCTATTTTAGCTTTAGGTATTATGCCTTACATTACAGCATCCATTATTATACAAGTATTGGGATTTGCAGTTCCTTATTTCCAGCGATTACAACAAAAGGAAGGAGAGTCAGGTAGAAAAAAATTAAATCAGATAACACGTGTACTTACTGTTGCTATTACATTGGTACAAGGCGGTGCATATCTCACATACCTTAAAGGCGTAGGAGCGATATCTCCAAATATAGCTCAGAGTATTTTCTGGGGATCGAATATACTTATTCTTACTACAGGTACTGTTTTCGCAATGTGGTTGGGTGAGAAAATTACAGATAAAGGGATTGGAAATGGTGTTTCATTATTGATCATGGTGGGTATATTATCAAGATTGCCACAGGCTTTCATCTTTGAATTTGATGCTCAAATGGCTTCAAGCGGTTTGATTATTTTTATTCTTGAGTTAGCTGCATTATTTCTTATCATCATGTTTACAATTTTAATTGTTCAAGGTGTACGTAAGATTCCGCTTCAGTTTCCCAAAAAGGCGATTGGTGGGGGAAGTCTTGCAGCAGGTAACAGAGAATACATTCCACTTAAGGTGAATGGTGCCGGTGTAATGCCTATCATTTTTGCTCAGGCATTAATGTTTTTGCCGGCTATACTTGCTCAGTATTTTACTGGTGCTGATGCTGGTGGAGCTTCATCAAGTTCATTTGTACGTTCTTTGAATGACCATTTTTCATTCACCTACAATATGATTTATTTTGTGTTGATAATTGTATTTACATATGTGTACACGGCTCTATTGATTAATCCGCAGCAATATGCTGAATATCTTAAAAGATCTAATGCATATATTCCTGGAGTAAAGCCTGGTAAAGATACGGAGGATTATATTGATGCTATTACTTCTAAAATCACATTCCCAGGTTCTGTGATTCTTGGTATTGTAGCTATACTTCCGGCTATAGCAGTCGTATTTGGTGTTAATCCATCTTTTGCTCTTTTCTTTGGAGGAACGTCTCTATTGATCATGGTGGCAGTAATATTGGATACACTATCTCAAATAGAAAGTCATCTGTTGATGAGAAAATATGATGGACTTGTTCAATCAGGTAAGATACAAGGTCGAGCCAGTGCTGGTGGTATACAAATAGGATCATATTAATGTTTAATATTACTTTCGAAGTATTTAGAGAGTTGAATATTTTTGATTCATTAATTATAAACATAAAGTTCTGATGAGCATGTTTAATTCTAAAGTTAAACCTAAGAGTTCTGAAGAAATTGAAAGAATAAAAGAGAGCTGCATAATTGTCGTAAAGGCATTAGCTCATGTGGCTTCTATAATACGCCCGGGTGTCTCAGGTTTATTTTTAGATAAAGAAGCAGAGACTTTGATTAATGATTTGGGAGCAAAACCAGCTTTCAAAGGTTATAATGGGTTTCCAGCTTCATTATGCATATCTGTCAATGCTGCTGTAGTTCACGGAATTCCTAATAAGGAAGAATTTAAAATAGGTGATGTTGTATCTGTTGATTGTGGATCAGTTATGAACGGTTACTTTGGTGATTCGGCATATACTTTTGCGCTTGGCGAGATAGGAGAGGGTGTAAAGAAGTTATTAACTGTGACTAATGAGTCATTGTATAGAGGAGTTGAAAGTGCTAAGACAGGAGGAAGAATAGGTGATATAGCCTTTGCTGTTCAGGATTATTGTGAATTCACTCACAAATTTGGTATAGTAAGAGAACTTGTTGGTCATGGTATAGGAAAAAAATTGCACGAACCACCTGATGTTCCTAATTTCGGAAAAAGAGGAAATGGGCTTAGATTGGAAGATGGTTGGACCATTGCGATTGAGCCAATGGTTAATCTTGGAAGCAAAGATGTCTATCAAGCTAAAGATAATTGGACCATATTGACCAGGGATGGAAAACCATCTGCGCATTATGAACATACAGTGGCAGTGCGGAATACAGGAGGAGAAATCCTGACTGATCATACGCCAATTGAAACAGAAATAAAAAATAATGCGAATATTGTAAATATTTCAAGAAATATTTAGATATTTGCACTCCGAAAAAAAGGACTTATGTCAAAACAAGATATTATCAAGCAAGACGGCATCATCGAAGAGGCTTTATCCAATGCGATGTTTCGTGTTAGGCTTGAGAATGATCATCAAATTTTGGCAACGATTTCCGGAAAAATGCGTATGCACTATATAAGGATATTACCTGGAGATAAGGTATCAGTGGAGATGTCTCCGTACGATCTTTCAAGAGGAAGAATCATTTATAGATATAAATAAATATAAAACAATTACTGATGAAAGTAAGAGCATCAATTAAAAAACGTTCTGTCGATTGCAAAATTGTAAGAAGAAATGGGAAACTTTATGTTATAAACAAAAAGAACCCAAAGTTTAAACAAAGACAAGGATAAAATTTTACAACTAATAATATTATAGTTCTATGGCTCGTATAGCAGGAGTTGACCTACCAAGAAACAAAAGAGGCGTTATTGCCTTGACTTATATCTTCGGAATAGGTAGATCATTAGCGACTAAAGTTTTAGCTGATGCTGAAGTTAGTGAAGATACTAAAGTGATTGACTGGACCGATGAAAACATCAAGACTATCTCTAGGATTGTCAATGATGAACATAAGACCGAAGGTCAATTAAGATCTGAAATTCAATTAAACATCAAGCGATTGATGGATATTGCTTGTTACAGAGGTCTTAGACATCGTAAGGGTCTTCCATTAAGAGGTCAGCATACTAAAAACAACTCGCGTACCAGAAAAGGTAAACGTAAAACTGTTGCTAACAAGAAGAAAGCAACTAAATAATTAATTAACATCTATATTTTATAGCTTCATTATTATGGCTAAAGCGCAAAAGAAAGTTAAGAAAAGAAAAGTTAAAGTCGAATCCGATGGATTGGCTTATGTTCAAGCTAGTTTCAACAACTTGATCATTTCATTGACCAATAGACAAGGAGAGGTTATTTCTTGGGCATCAGCTGGTAAAGCCGGTTTTAGAGGTTCTAAGAAAAATACTCCTTATGCTGCTCAGGTTGCTGCCACTGATTGTGGTAAAGTAGCTTATGATGCAGGTCTTCGAAGTGTTGAAGTATATGTGAAAGGTCCAGGCGCAGGTAGAGAATCTGCAATTAGAGCTATAGATGGTTCAGGTATTAAGGTGACTAAGATTTTTGATGTTACTCCAATGCCTCATAATGGATGTCGCCCTCCTAAGAAAAGAAGAGTTTAATCACTACAATTTATTTAAAAGTTTAATTAGAATATGGCTAGATATACAGGACCTGCAACTAAGAAAGCGAGAGCATTTGGTGAAGCAATATACGGACCGGATAAATCTTTTGATAAGAAAAAATATGCACCGGGTCAGCATGGACCTTCTCGTAAGAGAAAGCAAAAGTCTGACTATGCTTTGCAATTAATGGAAAAACAAAAGGCTAAATACACTTATGGTGTTTTAGAACGTCAGTTTAGAAATACTTTTGATAAAGCATCAAGAAAATCTGGTGTAACTGGTACTATTCTTTTACAATTCCTTGAGGCTCGCCTTGATAATGTTGTATTTAGAATGGGAATAGCTACTACTAGAAGAGGAGCACGTCAGTTGGTTTCTCACAGACACATTATCGTTAATGGTGTTGTAACTAATATTCCTTCATACGCAGTGAAGCCTGGTGATGTTATTGAAGTTCGTGGAAAATCACGTTCGATGGACGTTATCGTAAGTAATGTTAAGTCTAAGCACGACAATCGAAAGCATAGCTGGATTGAATGGAATGCAGAAAGAATGGAAGGTAAATTCCTAGCATACCCTGAAAGAGATTCAATTCCTGAGAATATCAACGAGCAGTTGATCGTAGAACTATACTCTAAGTAAGATCTTAATTACTGAATTCTCTCAGACCCATATATTTTTATAACCAGAATTATTTCAAATGAGCATACTAAATTTTCAAAAGCCTGATAAGATTATTCTTCAAAAAGCGACAGATTTCGATGGCCTTTTTGAATTTAAACCGCTCGAACCAGGCTTTGGCCAGACAGTTGGTAACTCACTTAGAAGAGTTCTTTTAAACTCTTTAGAAGGTTATGCTATTTCTGCGATTAGAATCGGTGGCGTCGATCATGAATTCTCTACCATTCCTGGTGTTGTAGAAGATGTGATTGAAATCATTTTGAATCTTAAGCAGGTACGTCTTAAGCTTCAATTAAAAGATGAGGATATCACAAGCGAAAAAATCTATCTTACTTTAAGAGGTAAAGAAGAATTTAGATCTGGTGATATTGAGCAGTTTACCAATGTTTTCAAGGTAATGAACCCTGATTTGCTTATTTGCAGAATGGAGCCAAGTGTTACTTTGGAAGTTGAGTTGACCATTACCAAAGGTCGTGGTTATGTAGCTGCTGATGAACAGCCTGATAGAGAAAATATTATTGGAGTTATTCCAATTGATTCTATCTATACTCCTGTTAAGAATGTTGCATACCAAGTTTCAAATACAAGGGTAGGACAAAGAACAGATTACGAAAAACTTACCATTGAAGTTAAGACTGATGGTACTATCCATCCGGAAGATGCAGTAAAAGAAGCTTCACGTATCCTTATTCAGCACCTTATGTTGATCACTGATGAGAATATCTCATTCGATGATGCTACTAAAGGTGAGGAAAATGTGGTTGATGAGCACATCTTGCATATGCGTAAGTTGCTTAAGACTACTTTGGAAGACCTTGATTTATCTGTAAGAGCTTATAACTGCTTGAAAGCAGCTAAGATCAATTCTCTTGGTGAAATGGTTCAGTACGAAACACATGAACTTCTTAAGTTCCGTAATTTCGGTGAGAAATCATTAGTAGAAATTGAAGAATTGCTTTCTACAAAAGGTCTTCACTTCGGAATGGATCTTTCCAAGTATAAATTAGACGAAGAATAATAGCAGATTATTTCTGCTTATTTAATAATCAAATATTGCAAATTACAGACACATTAAGTTGGGGTCAGTGTTGCGAGGTAAATAATAATAATAACAAATGAGACACGGTAATAAGATTAATGCCTTAGGTAGAACGAGATCACACAGAGATGCAATGCTTAAGAACATGGCATGTTCGTTGATTGAACACAAAAGAATCAATACAACTATTGCTAAAGCAAAAGTTTTAAGAGGATTTTTAGAACCTATATTAACTAAAACTAAGAATAATAGTACGCACTCTAGAAGGGTAGTATTTAGTTATCTTCAGAATAAAATTGCCGTAGATACTTTGTTTACTGAAATCAGAGATAAAATCATCAACAGACCGGGTGGCTATCTTCGTATCATCAAAATGGGTGTACGTAAGCATGACAATACTGAAATGGCGATGATTGAATTCGTTGATTACAACACTATTTACAATCCAAACGAATCTTTGGATGGTAAGGCTAAAGTTAAAACTAGAAGAAGCCGTAAAAAGTCAGGTGTAACGCCTTCTGCTCCTGCAGCTGAAATGGTTGAAACAGTTGAAGAAACTTCAATTGTAGAGGACGTAGTTGAGCAAACTGCTCCGGAAGTTGTTGAAGAAGCACCAATGGTTGCAGAAACTCCTGCAGTGGAAGAGTCTCCGGTAGTTGAAGAAGAAGTTATTGCTGAAGCACCTGTTGAAGATGCTCCTGCGACTGAATCGACTGAAGAAGAAGAGAAAGCTTAGTTTAGCTTAGAAATATCTAAAGCGGTCTGGACATTGTTCAGACCGCTTTTTTTTGCACTGAAAGGACTGAGTTTCCCGTTTTAAAGATTTTAGTAAAATAAGCAAAACGCGGGATTGCTGTTACCAACATATTTGTGTGGTTTATTTATTATTTTTAAAACTGTTATTTTGTTTTATAAATATCTTGAATATGATACGTGTATTACTTTTTGAAGATAATTCTGATTTTGCGGATAGCGTCACAGAACTAATTGCCAATACAGAAGGTATTACGCTCGTTGGAGTTTGTGAGAATGCTAAAAATGTCGTCAGGAATATTGCGTTTTATAAACCTGATATAGTTTTAATGGATATTGATATGCCGGTAGAAAATGGGCTACAGGGTTTAAGAAATATAAGGGCTGCCGGAAATGAGGTTAATGTGCTGATGCTCACAGTATTTGATGATAATGAGCGGGTATTCCAAGCTGTTTGTTATGGAGCAAGTGGTTATATTCTGAAAAGTACCCGACCTGAAAAAATAATTGAAGCGATATTCGATGTGCATAATGGAGGCGCCCCTATGACACCTTCGATTGCAAAACAAGTATTGAAACTTTTTTCTCAACCCTTCCAGCAATCATCTGATATACAAACTCTTACTCCCAGGGAACATGATGTTTTATCATTGCTGGTAAGAGGTTTTAGCTATAAAATGGCTGCAAGTGAAATGCAGATAAGTATCGAAACTTTTAGATTCCACATAAAAAACATTTATGCAAAACTTCATGTAAATTCAAAGAGCGAAGCAGTTGCGAAGGCTATTTTGAATAAGTGGTCTTAATATTTGCATGAACATAAATACCATTTGATTTCAACTTGACTTTGACACTTATGCCTAATTTTTTTGGGTTGATTTTTTGTGCTTAATATTTGAATAAAGTCCTAAAATTCTTCTTGTTGTATAGCCTCAATAAATTGTATCAAATTCTATAACTCCCACCCATTTATGGGGTGGTCTGATAGATTGTTTATAGACAATTTTACATGATATTTAGAGTATTCTGGTTTATATTCTCTTTTATGATCTATTTAGAAAGGCCTTAGGATGGTCAATCTACTTTTTGAAATTGAAAAGATCTCTCCTATAGAGTCGTAAAAGAATTCTTAAGCCTCAGTATTAACCTTCAAAATCTTATTAAAATGAAAAAAAATTGCATTTTGTTACTGGCAGTTCTGTACAGTATTTTTTTACCGGCCCAAATAAAATACCCGCTTACCCGAACAGTTGATAGCAGTGATACATGGCACGGAATAACCATCAAAGATCCATATCGCTGGTTGGAAAATCTTAAAGATCCGGAGGTAGAAAAATGGTTTAAGGATCAGAGTTTGTTGACTGAGATTGAATTGTCAAAAATGCCTCTTGCAGATGAACTTTATAAAGAAATGGTGGCCTTGGATTCCGTTTCAGAAGATAAAATAAGTAAAATTCGGGAGGTGGGGAATACTTTATTCTATTTCAAAATCCTTCCGAGTGAATCTAAAGCACAATTGTATCGACGTGAAGGAGAGCATGGAAAAGAAATATTAGTTGCCTCTCCGAACCTATGGGGTAAGGATTTTGAACTTGTGGATTATGAAATAGATCCTTATAAAAAATACCTTGCAATAACGGCCGACGCCAAAGGAAACGAAAGGATTATTGTCAGATTTTATGAAATAGAGAAATCCAGGTATCTTAAGGACACAATTCCAGGGTATTTTAGTGGCTTTCATTACACCCCGGGAGAGGTGCTTTACGAGCTAAGACCTACATGGGACGTTCATATTTCAGTACCCGAAAAAGAAAAACAATTCAAAAAACATGTGCTAGGTACGCCGGTAGAAAAGGACAAGGTCTATCTTTCTTTTCAGACAAATCCTGAATTATACAATTTGGAAAATACCTCCCAATTATGGCCTTATTGGCCTGGCATCGATTTTGATTACGAAATTTTGGATATTGGAAGTGTGTCACCTTACAGAGAAATTATGGCACGTAAAATTAATACCACGGACAATTGGGAAAAGGTTGTAACCCTTGATTCCAAGGTGACAAATTATTATTGTAAAAAAGATAAAGCTTTCCTTCTCACAAATTCTTCCAGCCCAAATGGATCGCTGGTAATGGTGGATATGTCTTCCGAAAAATTGGATGAGGTCCTTAATGAAATTGTCCCTGCTACAGATCTGCCACTAAAAATTGCAGCTAAAACCAAAAATTTTCTTGTATTGGAATATGAAGAAAACGGAGTTAAGATATACCATAAAATCGTAAACTTAAATACCGGTGAAGTTTCCCCATTTCCATACCCTGAAAATACCAATCTTACTTATGTTTCCCCATTCAGCGAGGACAATGATAAAATTCATATCATTCGCAGTGGATGGACCACTGCTTCAACTTATTCATATGCCGATCTTGCCCAACCTTCATTACCTGAAAAAAAACTTGGTTTCAGAAAAGAATTCAATTATCCATTTGCTGAAAATATCACATCAAAAGAAGTATTTGTGAAAGGTCATGATGGGGTGGAAATTCCTGTATCCATAGTTTATAGAAAGGATTTGGAACTTAATAGTAAAAATACAGTACTTGTTTATGGCTATGGTGCTTATGGTTATTCAACTTCAGCTTTTTACAGCCCAATTCTTTTAAATTTGGTAGAAAAGGGAGCAGTATTTGTGGTTGCGCATGTAAGGGGAGGGGGTGAAAAAGGTGAAGACTGGCACATGGCAGGTTTTAAGCAGACCAAACCAAATACATGGAAAGATCTGAACAGCACAGCTCAATGGCTCATTGACAATGAATATACCAGCCCGGCTCATCTTGCTTGCATGGGAGGTAGTGCCGGAGGCATATTAATAGGTAGGGCAATTACAGAACGCCCGGATCTATGGGCATGTGCCAATCCTACAGTTGGCTGCTTAACAATGGTAAGACAGGAGTTTACACCGAATGGCCCAATAAATACCCCTGAATTTGGTTCCGTAAAAAACATTAATGAATTTTTTGCACTAATGGAAATGGATGCCCTTTTACATGTCCAAGAAGGAGTAAAATACCCGGCCATGTTAATCAATACTGGTTGGAATGACCCTAGAGTTATTAGCTGGCAACCGGCAAAATTTGCAGCAGCAGTCCAAAAGGCAAATGCAAGTGAAAAACCTGTACTTTTGCAGGTAGATTACGAAACTGGTCATGGTGGCAGTGCAGATAAATTTGACAATTTTAGAAAAATAGCTAAGAGCATGGCATTTATTTTATATCATGCTGGTTATCAAAAGCAAATAAAACTTTGATGGTCAATTAGTAGCATAAAAATATGTGAGGATTTATTATTAAATTGCTACAAACTATAAAACAATGTGATTTTTAATTAATGTCAAAAGAAATACCTTCCTTTTTAAAATACCCGCTACTATGGATTTTCATGGTAGCGGTATTATTATTTCATGTAACATCCTGTCATGAAAAGAACGGAAGTAGTGCCGCTATGACGGCTGAGTATAAAAATGATACATCCCGAATAAACGAATACCTGACAATATCTAAATCCAGTTACAAAACCTCAGTTGATACAGCCATTTTTTATGGTGAAAAAGCTTATGCTTTGAGCAAAAAAATTGGAGATGAATTATTTAAATATAAAAGCACTTCCTGGCTAATGGAATGTTATTCTCAAAAAGGTTTTTTGGATAAAAGCCTTGAAATGGCAATTTATTGCTTAAATCATAGCCAGGAGACAAAAAATAAGGAATATGAATTGGAGGCCACAATTGAATTATCTAAATTGTATGCTAAACAGTTTAAAAATTTTGAAAAAAGTCTTGAATATGCTAATAATGCATTAGACTTATCTAAAAGAGCCGGAGACTTGCACATGCAGACCGAAGCACTCGAATGTCTTGCCGCAGTTTATTCTGATATTGATGATACCAAATCCTTGAATTATAACTTAGAGGCTTATAAGGTTGCTCTGCAATCAAAGGATGATGATTTGATAATAACGATGTTGTCTATTCTGGCAGAGGCATATTTGAATACCGGTGATCATAAAAATTCAATTCGTTACTACCGGCTGTGCCTTGATAGATTGAATAAGCCGGAAATGAACAAAATGGTCTCTTATGCCAAGCATAATTTGGGCAATGTTTATGCAGATCTAGGGACTTATGACACAGCTATGATCTTGTATAAATCAGCGTTGCAATTCGCAAAAAATCAGAAACAGGACGAAATAATAGGCCTTTGTTATTCATCTATTGCTAATACGTATATGAATCTTAAAGATCATCCAAATTCATTATTAGCAATAGATTCTGCTATATCAGTTGAAATTCCCAGAGGTTCCAGCTATCGATTGATGTATTTGTATCTCTCGAAGTCCTCATTTGCGAATAATCAAAAGGATTATAAACTGGCTTATGAAAGTCTCAGAAAGTATAAATCTTACAATGAAGAACTCAATAATGATGAAATTCAAAATAAGATCAATTTATTAGAATCTGCACAATTACAAAAGGCCAAGGAACAGGAATTAAAGATAGAAGCCTTACAAACAAAAAAATTCCGGATAACTACGATTGCATTAGTATTAAATTCCATTATACTGGCTATTTTTATATTCTACATTAAAAAACAGGCGAAGTTGAGGAGGGAGTTGGAGCAGGAACAATTGAGAAATAGGCTTTCCAGAGATCTTCATGATGATATAGGAAGCACTCTAAGCAGCATTAACATTCTCAGTAGAACAGCACAATTCAATTTAGATAAGACTGAGTCATCAAAAATTAAAACCGCCCTTGAAAAGATCAATGAAAGAAGTCAAAGACTGTTGACGAATATGAGTGATATTATATGGAATATAAAAACCGGGAATGATACGCTGGAAGATGTTATGAGCCGAATGCGAGAGTATGCTGTATCTATTTTCGAAGCCCAAAACATTGAATTTTCAATTCTCTTTCCGGAAAATACCATGAACTGCAAGCTTTCAATGACCGAAAAAAACAATCTTTACATGATCTTTAAGGAATCTGTTAATAATTTAGCTAAATATTCCGGTGCAACACATGCGAACATCCAACTTATAATTAGTACCAATCATCTTCAAATGTCAATAAGTGATAACGGTAGGGGCTTCGAAGAAAGCGAATTGTTTCATAGCGGGGGACTCTTGAATATGCGACAAAGAGCGGAAGAAATGAATGGCAGATTTAACATAATTTCAGGGCCGGGAAAGGGAACCTTTTTGGAGCTGAGTATGCCTTATAGCTGTTAACTCAGCCTGGCTTATTTTTATCAATGAAGCTATAAACATTCATCTTTAAAGAATATTGTGCCCTTATGTTTGCAATCCAATACTTAATAAATGTTGCAATTATAATAATCAAGTTTCGGTGGTCTCTTAACTAATTTTTATGTTTATTAAACTAAAAAATGAATGGTAGATGTTAGATGTCCTTGCATCAATACAGTTAAAATTAGGTTTTATATCATATTTATAGAAAAAATAAAGATCAATTAACTGAATACATCTGACTTCTAAAATCAGACATCTACCATCGTTTATAATTAACGAGACTCAAGTAATTATTTTTTAAAAATAAGTTTCGTGTAAAAAGAACCAATTTTCTGGTAATTCACTTTTTTATATTATTTTTTTACCCCCTATTTATGTGGTTTTGAAGTATAGATATCTGATATACTTTTGTTTCAGCTGAGTTGGTATAAATTTAATTCTCTACCAATGAATATTTAAATTAATTAATATAAATAAAATAGAAAAATGAAAAAAAGATTGCTCTTAATGCTTTTAATAATGCTTTTGATAGTTTTTCCATTTTTATGTGGAGTACTTCTAACTTCTTTTTCTCCTTACCAAGAGGGAAATACTGTCACAAAATATTTAATCACTTATTTGGTATTGATATCAATTGTGTCCATAATTTTGTTTTATATCACTTTTTATTTTAAAAAATCCTTTGTGCAACCTATAAAGCCTGCTCTAATACTATTTTTTATAGGTTTTATTATCCTTGGTATTGTCGGACTTAAATCCGCACCGGACCTAACAATAGCGATGTTGAAACATCCTGAGCGGGAACATTTCAGGTATATTTTGTTAATCATAGGCGCACTGCTCTATGGATTGTTTTCCTTTGATGTCTTAAGAAATAACTTTCTAAATATTAATGGCAAGCTAAAGTGGGGTATAACAGCTATAGTTCTTATCACATTTTTTGAAATGATAATGGAGTTTCGTCATCATTATTTTTATGCTGAAAATTTGCAAAAATGGATTAATTCCGGAAACAATAGTCATGATTTTAGTGATTACTATGATAACTGGATAATATGCACTTTGGGCGCGATAGGGCGACTTTTAATTTATATCCTTATTATTTGGATATCCATAAGGTTGTATAGGCTAAAAAGGACAATTATTTGGAATCCAATACTAACTACGTTTTTGGCTGTTTTTGGCGTGATATCTTCAATTGTAATGATATTTTTCTTTGCTTTCGATATAGCGGCACCACCTCAGTTTGGGTTTTTAATGATATTTTTTATTCCGGGTATTCCATTTTTACTTTTGTATTGGCTGGGCGTAGGTTTATTGACAAAACGCCCTGAATCAATAAATACATAATGACTTAAAATTTCCAATAAAATTACAAAGTTAAGTAGCAGTCAACTAAATGGAAATAACTCTGATACTAAAAAAATTGAAAGTTTAAAAGTTGAATGCCAGAATCTTAATAGATAGTCGATTGCTCTTCTTACTAACTTGCAAGAAATATTCTTAGGCAATAGACCAGCACCTCCAAGCTGGGTAAAAATGGAGCAGGATTTGTGGATTGCTTATATAAAAGAGAAAGGAGATTCATTTATTTCAAATAATGTAGTTGTAGATCACCTACATGCTATTGGTTTGCACAAAAGGCTGGGAATAAATTCACTTGTGGAAGGAGGATTATTTATGGTGTGGCCAAAATCATCAACAGACCGGGAGGTTACCTTCGTATCATCAAAATGGGTGTACGTAAGCATGACAACACGGAGATGGCGATGATTGAATTTGTTGATTACAACACTATTTACAATCCAAACGAATCTTTGGATGGTAAGGCTAAAGTTAAAACTAGAAGAAGCCGTAAGAAAGCTGGTGTTACGCCATCTGCACCTGCTGCTGAAGTAGTTGAAACAGTTGAAGAAACACCAGTAATAGAGGATGTCGTTGAGCAATCTGCTCCTGAAGTAGTTGAAGAAACTCCAGTAGTTGAAGAAGTTGTTGCTGAAGTAGAAACTCCAGAAGCAAAAGATGAAACTCCGGCAGTAGAAGAATCTGAAGAAGAAGCGAAAGCTTAATTTCCTTTTAAAATATAAAAAAGCGGTTTGGACATTGTTCAGACCGTTTTTTTTATGTCCGGTAGTTTCATATTTTCTTTAATTGAATACATCAGTAACGTTTAATATTTGTAATGACATTTTCTTATTAAAGATCTTTTATGAATATTTTCTCTTTATATTCTTTGGTTTTAGAAGAAGAATATTTTATTCGCTTATAAAAAATATAAAATTTAATAGTTATACATTACATTATATTGTAATGTATTATTATATTTACCACATATTGCCAGTATACCCATCCCAATCCATGTGATTTTTTTATTTTTTTAAAGCTAACACAATGCTATCTATTAATTATTGGGGTAGAAAAGCCTGCATTTTTATATGCTCCTTATTTTTCTTTTTATTTATGTCATGCTCTATAAAAGCTCAGAATGAAAGTGGGGTTATACTCAAAGCCGGAATTCACTCAACGGTATTCAGAAAAGATAATTGCGAACTCATTAAAAATGGAAGCTCAGGTTATACAATTGGATTTGATGGCCTGTTTTATAATGGAAAAATATTGATTCAGCCCGGTATTCATTTGATGACATTTCCTAAGCAATATACTCCCGTTAAAGAGGCTTTTCATGACGTATTCAGCAGACCTGATACTTCTTTTCATTATGGTTTTAAAATGCCGGTAAGATTGGGCGCCAATTTAATTGATCTTGGGGTTTTTAGACTAAAAGCTGCTATTGGTTTATATGGTTTTTATAGTCATGACGGGATTTACTTGGATTCTGAAGGGACTCAGAATGTCTATTATGTCTCTGGGGGATGGACCGCAAACGTGGGTGTTATTATCAAATTCCTTACCATTGAATTGGATTATGACAGGACTTTCGGTAAAGCTGATGATAGCGGCCCCTTATATATGAGATCTTTGTCATTAACTGCGGGATTGTTGTTTTAAGGTTAAAGTCCTATAAGTTATTATAAATCAATATATTATAATTAATAAAATGTTTACCTACATTTAATATTGTATTTACATTTAATCTTGACCTTTGCATAAAGTGAATTACATTTTATTCTAAAGTCTTGATAATGAAACGATCCATCGAAATAGCTGTTATCTCTGATGTCCATCTAGGTACTTATGGTTGCCATGCTGAACAATTACTCCAGTATTTAAGGCACATCCAACCCAAAATATTAGTGATCAACGGTGACTTTATTGATACATGGCATTTTAGAAAGAAATATTTTCCCATAGAACACATGGAAGTGATTAATCAGGTCATGAAAATGTCTGTACTTGGTACAAAAGTTTATTATATAACCGGAAATCATGATGATGTCCTAAGAAGGTTTTCGGATTCGGTAGCCGGTAATATTTACCTTATGGATAAGTTAGTACTTAACATAGCGGGAAAAAATTATTGGATATTTCATGGTGATATTTTTGATTTTTCCATTATTGAAACACCATGGCTTGCTAAAATGGAAGGCAAGGGCTATGATCTGCTCATTAGGATCAATAGGTTGATTAATAATTGGAGAAAGTTTTTTGGCAAAGGAGAGTGGTCATTCGCTTCTGAAGTAAAGAATGGCTTCAAACGTGCCTTGAAATTTATCAGCGATTTTGAGAAAAAAGCTATTGAGATTGCAGCAGAGAAAGGATATGACGGTGTAATCTGTGGTCACATCCACATCCCGGTTATCCGAAATGAAAAAGTAGGGGAGAAGACTATCGTTTATATGAATTCTGGTGATTGGATTGAAAATTTAACTTCATTAGAATTTAACTTCGGTCACTTGAGGTTGCTTAAGTATGATGTAAATGATTATTTGATAATTAATAAAAGATTAAAGGTTCCTAGAAAGGATATCAATAAAATAAAAGTTGACCACCATGTCTATGTGTAAATGATTGATACTTAAAAAACAGTATCCTCTACAATAAAAAATCCATCTTCTCCCTGATCTTGATATAAAGGCATTAAAATATATCCTGCGTAAGGACTTTTAATTGGACCATCCTGATTATCAGCAAGATATTCACCTTTTTTTATTCTTTGAAAATTGGTAAATCCTGGTTTCATTATGAATTCTTCATCAGGCAATATACCATACCGATACAGAAGTCTGGTTAATCTGGGCAATGTTTCAGAATAGTTTTCCAAGATTTGTATATGTCTGTTTTCGATGTGCTTCTCATCTACACAACCTGCGAATCTCAAGCAATTCGTGATGGCTGCTATCGCTCTATTAACTGACTTTGGATCTTCATGCTGTCCCGCTTCAAAACAAATGCTGGTGATCTCACCGGGAAAATTTCCAGAAGTAAAATAATGCAAGGTAGTGCCCTTCAACCCCTCTAGAAAACCTAGAACAACAGGAGCTTTAATTCCTAAAGCAAATTTAATGGCCAATGGATGTTCGGGTACTATCGTATATATTCCACCACTGGCTGAAGTGGTATGTAAATCCAATATTACTGTCCTCACAGGTTTGTATTCTTGGATTTCGTTGGTAATCAATACCTCCAGGTCATACATTTCTAAATCTTCGGCTTCCAGATTTTCTCTGTTCTGTCTGGCCAACCATTGAATCCTTTCCGGTTCCCAAAGTCTGTTGAGGTCTTTTTTTATGAATCGCTTATTAAGTTTTGAAGCCTCTAAATGTCCTACAACACCTATAAAACGGCCATTAAAAACAAAATCTTCATTCGTAATTGGCTCGACTTCCAGCATTTTGAGCATTAAGTCTATGGCTTTCAGTCCAGCCTTCTCATTGCCATGCATCGCACCAAAACAAATAACCAGTGGTCCTTTCCGCCCTTCATCATATCTTCCAATTACTCTTTCCATCTTTTTAATTTCAGTATAGTATTCCAATATATAATCGATAAAACATCACATTCCTTTTACTGACAGTACTTTAGCTAGGTTAGGAAAACCACTATCTTTCCATTTCCATAGCAATAATGATGCCGCACTTCTGTAAGGACGCCATTTTTCAGCAATTATGGTCATTTTTTTTGGAAGATATTTATCACTGGCATCTAATTGATGCATTTTAGCAAAAGCTTGTTGGACTCCGAGATCCTTGATTGGCCAAATATCTGTTTTGTGTAAATTGAATATCTGTAACATTTGCACTGTCCATTCCCCAACCCCTTTAATAGCAGTAAGTGTCTTGAGAAGCTCGTCATCACTTAAGTTGACCAAGTTTTCATTGCTATGATTCATTTCATGAAAATGCTCAGCTATGTTGATCACATATTGAGCCTTTGCATATGAAAAACCTATGGATCTAAGTACCTCTTTATCCATCTCTTTAACAATGATGGCGTGAGGAAATTTGTCCTCAAATAGATCCAGGAATCTTAACCAAATTACTTTAGCCACCTTGGTGGACAACTGTTGAGATGCAACAGATGACATTAGACCCACATAAGGAAGGGGAGGAGCTTCAAATGTAAACTCCGGCAATTCATCAATTATGAAGTCAAATCTTTTATCAGCTCTTCTTAAATAATTAAAGGCTTCCGGTAAATAATTCATTTCCAAATCTATGGATAATAACTTTAATTTCAACTATCTTTGAAATAATTCCTAACTAATTAATATTGTTTGCATGCGGTTTTTTACTATTTTTTTACTTTTAATTTTGTCTTCTTGTAGCATTTTTGCACAAATTAAATTAACCCCAAAATTAATAGAAGAGTCAGCTAGGCTAGGAAATGTCTCTTGTATTATTGTGTTTGAACCTTTGTTGTTAAAAGTTTAATTCCAGCCCATTTGACAAAGCTGGAAAAAGGAAGATTGGCATTTAACCAGTTAAATGATCACATGAATTCACTCAGTACGTCTGTTACAAATGTTTTAAAGCAGAACAATATCAAATATAGGGTCAATATTTCATCCTCAAGTATTTCTGTAAATAATGTGGATATCGCAACCCTCAATATATTAGCTTCAGACCCTTTTGTTAAAGGGATATTATATAATTACGCTTTTAATAATTTGAAAGAATTGCCATTATCTGACCAATTGGAAGTAAGAAATACTTATACTTGGGGAGTAGCAAAAGTGGAAGCTGACAAACTACATGAATTAGGATATACCGGTGTGGGAGCTGTGTTGGGTGGAAACGATACAGGATTTGACTGGACACATCCGGCTATCCGGGCTAAATATAGAGGATGGAATGGTGGGATTGCTGATCATAACTATAACTGGCATGATGCCATACATGAAAATAGCCCTTTAAGCAACCCAAATACTCAAAACCCTTGTGGCTTGAATATCAAATTTCCATGCGATGATAATAGTCATGGCACGCATACTATGGGCACTATGGTTGGAGTTCAGGGAGATACACTTACCATAGGTATGGCACCCGGCGCGAAATGGATCGCTACAAGGGATATGGAAAGAGGCAATGGTTCTTTACAAACATACATAGAAGCACTTGACTGGTTTATAGCACCCACTGATACGAATGATTTGAATCCTAATCCTGAAATGTCACCGGATGTGATCAATAACAGTTGGTATTGTTCTGAAGAGGAAGGTTGTAACGTGGATAATTGGACATTGATGCAAATTACTGTTTCGAATCTCAAGGCAGCAGGTGTTGTCGTAGTAGCTTCTGCAGGGAATTCCGGACCTAATTGTGAGACCATCGCATTCGTTCCTGGTATGCTGGATGAGGCATTCTCAATTGGGGCAACAGATTTTCAAGATACCATCGCAGGATTTAGCAGCAGAGGAGCAGTTTCGGCTGATGGTTCATTCAGATTGAAACCTGATGTTTCTGCTCCCGGAGTTAATGTTTTATCTTCTGTGCCGAATAATGGCTATAATTACTATTCAGGAACATCCATGGCGGGTCCGCATGTAGCAGGTCTTGTAGCTTTGATGGTTGGCGCTAATCCATTATTGGCAGGTCAGGTAGACACTATTCAGGAAATAATAAAAAGAACAGCCGAACCGATTCCTTCAGGACAATCATGTTCAGGATTTGACGGTGGGACAATACCAAATGCGGTCTATGGGTATGGAAGGATAAATGCTTTAAGGGCTGTAAATGAGGCTCTTAAGTTTACTTTATCACGAAATTCTTTAAATAATGATCTAAGCTTTTCTTTATATCCGAATCCAGCTATTGGTGACATCACTATTTCTTTAAAAGGAAATGATGAGATCCAGTCAGTTGTAATGGTGGATATTACCGGTAAAGTGTTACTTAATAAACAATTAGAAGGTAAAGAATACATGACAAGATTGAATCTAGACGGGTTCCCATCAGGATCTTACTTCGTCAAAGTAGTTACTAAGAATCAAAGTGGAATAGCTAAATTGGTAATAACAAATTAAGCCGTCTGTGCGACAAGAGAATGTCGTAATAATCTTTGCTCTTCAATCGCATCAAAGGAATAACCTTTTTCTGCAAAATATTCCAATACTCTGGGTAAAGTATACTCCAGGTGGTCCAATGCTTTAAGGCTATCATGGAAAACCACTATTGAGCCATCGGCTGCATTATTGACTACATTTTTATAGACTTGTTCATTCGTAAGATTAGGGTCAAAGTCTCCGCTAAGCACATCCCACATCACAACTTGGTAGTGCTTGTGTAAAAATTGTGCTTGCTTAGGTTTCAATTTACCGTATGGTGGTCGGAATAGGATACTATGACTGAGCTGAGCTGCTGCTTTCACATTTAAAAAATACTCCAGATTATCCGTTTCCCAGCCATTAAGGTGGTTGAATGTGTGGCTGCCTACAGTATGGCCTTTCTCAACTACTGATTTGAAGACTTCAGGGTTTTTACGGATGTTATCGCCAACGCAAAAGAAAGTTGCTTTAGCATTATATTGATCCAATTGATCCAAAACCCATGGAGTAACCTCCGGGATTGGACCGTCATCAAAGGTCAGAAATATCTTTTTTTCTTCTGATTCAATATTCCACAATACATTGGGAAATAAGCATTTTACGAAAGTAGGAGTACGAACTAAATACATAAATTAAAATAAATTGTTGGGACAAATTGTTTTCCAAAGTTCACTAGTGAAGTATTGGATTTCAACTAATATTTAACGATTTAAGATTATCTTTATTAGTTAACGATCAGTTAAAACTATAAGTATCAAATATCGTGCCAAATTAATAATATTTTTTGAATCTGTAAAAATTATTATTAATAATGTTATATATATCAACGAATTATAGTACTAAAAAATTTTAAATATGGGACATCTTTTTTCAATTTAAGTTAAAAAGTCAATTTTTGACATATTTTGTACTTAAATCCAATTAGTCTCAATTTTTAGACGAGATTTTTGACCGTTACGTTGGGCGCTTGCTCAATTAAATTAAAATATTGTATTTTTGAATCCCATGGGATTTCATTAAAAAGCTATTTGGATGACCAAATTCTTTTGCAAAGTGTGGATAAATTCGATTAAATTGAGACCTTTTAACAGCATTGGAATGATTAGGTTCTATAGTTAAAAGGATAAATTAAAAATTATTAATGAAGGATTTTTTAGATTTAGTAGGGAGGATTCTAATCTCAACGATTTTCTTGTACGAGGCATACGATACTATTTACTATTTTCATATGACTAAAGCAACCATGACCAATTATGGCCTTCTGTGGAGACAGGACTTGTTGTTAACAGGTGCCATCATCCTGCTGGTACTTGGTGGAATAATGGTTTTGATTGGGTATAGATCTTCGTTTGGCTCTTTACTCCTATTACTTTATTATATTCCTGTCACATTCATTATCCATTCATTTTGGAATGATCCCGAAAAAGTCCAACGTATTCAAGCTATCATGTTTATGAAGAATCTTGCTATTATGGGCGGATTACTAATGATTATAGTAAATGGATCCGGAAAATATAGTATTAAAAGATTGCTCGCTACTATCAAAGTATGATATTGCAATCATTTTATTCGTTTAAATAATAAAATAATAAAAAATGGAGAATACATCAAATTATAAAAAGTATGTATTTATTGTACTTGTGTTATCGTTGGTGTCCTTTGGATCTATAAATTTGCATAAGGCATTTCAGCAGGAACCTTTGCCTCAGATGATCAAATCACCTTCAATAAACAGGCCTTTTGATTTTGCCGGGGAAGCAATACCGATGTCCAATCAGGATGTGTTGGATAGGTTGGACAGAGAATTAATCATGAATACTTATTTACATGGTTCAACTCTTCTTAATCTCAAAATGGCATCACGTTATTTTCCAATGATCGAGCCAATTTTGAAAGAAAATGGTATTCCTGATGATTTTAAATATCTCGTTCCCGTAGAAAGTAACTTTACAAATGCGACATCGCCCTCAGGTGCAAAAGGATTCTGGCAATTTATGGCGCCTACAGCCAAAGAACTGGGATTGAGGATCAATGACAAAGTAGATGAGCGATATAATGTGGAATTAGCTACTAAAGCCGCTTGTGTATTTATAAATGATCTATACCGTAGATTTGGTAACTGGACCCTTACTGCTGCAGCTTACAATGGAGGTGCAGGAAGAATAAGCAAAGAACTAAAGGCACAAAAAGTTTCAAATTTCTATGATCTTTATCTAAATGCTGAAACATCAAAGTACGTTTTTCGAATTCTGGCTATTAAAGAAGTAATGAGCGATCCTGAATCTTTTGGTTACGACATCGAGCAGGTCAACATGTATAAACCAATCCAGGTGTCTAAAAGATTGACGATTGATACTTCAATTACAAGTCTTACTAATTTTGCTATAAGCAACGGTACTACTTATAAGATGCTTCGGTATATGAATCCATGGATTACAGACCGAGATCTACCGGTAGCCGCAGGTAAAAGTTACGAAATCTTAATACCGTAATTGAAAATAGAAGTCTAAGAATTGAATTTTAAATAAAAAAGCCCGCATCTTCAAAAATGCGGGCTTTTTTATTCTCATAGGGCATTTACTTTAATGTAAATGTACTTTTCCCGGCAAGATAACCCTTGTTGTAAACATGGATTTCATATGATCCTTTTACAAAATCGTAGGTTGGTTGCCAATTGGTGCAGCTTACTGCTTGTGTATTCTCATAAGTAAATTCTTTAGCAAGAGAATAGGAGATTTCCGCTCCATCTTCAGAAGCTGAAATGATACCTGAGCCCGCAGCTGGAATGTTTATTGTTTCGCCAGTAGGGTTGATAAGTCTTATGTAGAACTTCTCTCTTCCTGCTTCCACTAAATCATTTTGAGCAGTTTTGAAACAGATTTTTAATCCGTCTATATTTTTTGCGAACCTTTTAGATACTTCTTTTCCTTTTGATGAAAGTTTGTAACCTTCTACCAGGATATCAGAGATTTTGATGACAGATGCTTTATCCACCTTTTTGGCCAGCTTCATCTTTTCGTTTTCCAATCCGCTTTTTGTTGCCTCTAAAGAAACGTTTCTTGAAGCTAGTTCATCATTTGAAGTTCGTTCTTGATTGACTTGGTTAGTAAGCAATTCTTTTTCACTATTCAATTGTTGATTGCTGGTAGACAGCTGGTCATTTTCAGCTCTTAAGGCATCAATCTGCCTTTTAAAATCTTCTGATTCGGTCTTCATTGTTGCTATGCGGGCCTTGATAGCCTTGTAGTCCTTACTTGTCGCAAGAAGATTTACGATGTTATCTCTTTGCTTTTTGAGTTCTACCTTCTGGCTGTCGATTCTCGCATTTAAGTCTTCTCTGTCTCCTTTCATTTCTTCAAGGTCTGCAAGCGCTTCGTAATAAGTTTTTTCGACATCTGCTTTTCCCTTTTCGATCTCCATGATCTGGGCATCCTGTGTGGCTATGACACTAGAACTTTGACTTTTTTGATAAAGTAAATAACCACTTAGGGCCAACAATAATCCTATGATAGTAATACTCACTATTTTGTAGGTATTATTTCCTTTTTGCTCATCCATATGTATAATTAAGTTTTATTTTTTAAAAAATTCATCGGATATTAGAAAATTTCAACATGTAAAGGTAAATCAAATTCCTTATATAAAAATAATAGTAAACTACTAATGGTTTAATTGTAAAAATAGTACTTTTAATAGTTTTTACCCATTTTTAACTTAAATCATTTTATCATGTCATCTTCTAATATTCTTTTTTTAGACATAGAAACAGTATCGAATGTTTCAGCTTTCGGACAACTTACGGAGCCGATGAAAAAATTCTGGAAGAGGAAATCAACCTCCTGGATCAAACATAACGAAGAAACTACTGATGAACATTATGCGGAGCTTTATAAAGAAAAGGCCGGCATTTTTGCTGAATATGGAAAAATAGTTTGCATTTCCATTGGATTTAACAACATTGACAATGCGACCGGAACCTCAAGCTTCAGAATAAAGTCATTTTATGGAGACGATGAAAAAGTACTGCTCAATGATTTTCTGGCATTGATATCCAAATCATTCAATGATAGCACTAAGCACCATTTCTGTGGTCATAATATCAAAGAATTCGATATCCCGTATATCTGTCGTCGTGCAGTCATCCACCAGATCGAATTACCAAATACTTTTCAGCTTTCAGGAAAAAAGCCTTGGGAGGTAAAACATTTGATCGACACCCTGGAAGAATGGAAGTATGGTGACTACAAGCACTTTGTCTCTTTGGCCTTACTTGCGGAATTGCTAGATGTACCCACACCCAAGGATGATATCGATGGCAGCATGGTTGGCCATGTGTATTGGGAAGAAAAGGATATAGAAAGAATAAGGACTTATTGTCAGAAAGATGTAGTGACAGTCGCCAGAATTTATAGTAAAATGTCATTAGGTAAATTTATAATTTCGGAAGAAGTAGTAATTGTTTGACTTTTTAATTAACTCAAGATTCGGCGTTAAAAATAAGCATTAAGAGTATTGGTACTACTCAAAATAAGGTAGAAATTAGAAATTAGAAATTAGAAATTAGAAATTAGAAGCTTGGCCGACTAAAAGAGCGACGGCGGGGAAACTTCGATGATTGAGTCCCGCAGATAAAATCATCTAAATAAATATATGAAATATAGTAACCGTACTAAATGATTGATTTACAGCAATTTAGTTATTTATATTCACAAATTATTTTATATTTATATTGTTGATAACCAATGCAATGAGCGACCCCGAAACTTTACTTAATTAATATTCAAATTCGAGCTTAAGTCCATCATAAGCAAGATGCACGCCTGTTGGGAGTGTCTTGGATACTTCTGAATGCAACCCCATTTGATGACTGATATGAGTGAGATATACATTTTTAAAATTATTGACGCTGATCAGCTCTAAGGCTTCTTTTAGATTGAGATGGGAATGATGTTCCTTGTGGTGTAATGCGTTAATTATTATTGTCTTAGTGTCACTGATTGCCTCAATAGTTTCTGCAGTTAAATATTTTGCATCAGTGATATACACAAAATCTCCAAATTTGAATCCGAGTATGGGTAATGAACCATGTATGATGCGTAATGGCAACACCTCGATATCACTGATAAGGATGGGGGAGAAGGGATTGATCGGGATAAGGTCTATCAATGGAAGACCTGAATATGCAATTGGTTCGAATATGTAACTATAGCGCTTGCGGATCTCTCCCAGCACTCTTTCTTCTGCATAGATCGGCATTACCATTTTCTTTAGGTAGTTGAAAGGGCGGACATCATCCAGTCCGTTGACATGATCCATGTGTTCATGCGTGATCAAGATTGCGTTTAAGCTATTTATTTTGTACGTCAGGCACTGAGAACGAAAGTCGGGTCCAATATCAATTATGAAAGTACCGGCTTCAGTACTGACAGATATGGAGGATCTCAGGCGTTTATCTTTTGAATTGGAAGATTTGCATACAGTACAGGTACAAGTAATCACAGGAACACCTTGTGAAGTCCCTGTGCCAAGCACTGTAACTATTCCTTTCTTATTCAATTATTCTTCCTCTGATGTTACTGTTTGATTTGTCTTTTCTACTTCAAATGAAATACTTTTTATTATTTCATTCAATATAAGAATTTTAACCTTATCCGACAGAAATTTATTGACTACAATTACCTTTCTGTTATGCACAATGCAGTGACCGGACTGAAAGTTACCCTTTTCATAAATTATTCTGTAGCCAAGTCTATGGATTTCCTGACTTAACGATTTTAAGCTAAGTTTTTCTTTAGCAGACATTTGATATAAAAGTATTATTAAAAACTAAGTAAGCGCTAAGATAGTAGTTTAAGGGTTTAGTTGGATAAAGGAAAAAATAATAGATGTGTAAACTCGATGTATTTGATGCCTAGAAATAGATGCGTCTAAAGTTCTTTTACTCCCAGATGCCTGTCCGTTGACTGAAGACAACAGCAAATTATTGACGCAAATCAAAAATATAATTCCAATAATGGAGAAGACTCTGCCGTTGGGTTTGGTCAAAGTATTTTGAAGGACTTCTCCGCCCGCTTCAATTATGATTAATTTTAAAAATTTTGAGTCATTTTTGTTTCTTTTGCATTAAAGTCATTACTTCATAATGTATAATGAGTCAAATTATACGTTAATAAGATGTAATTTTACTATCTAATTAATTTCTATGAGAATACTAATAACAGCAATTTTATTTATATTATGCAGTTCAGCATACTTAAAAGGACAAAGCAACTTTACAGGTGGATTTATTGCTGGTGGAAGTTTGTCTCAACTGACCGGAGATGAGGCTTATGGATTTAATAAAATGTCTCTGCTGGCTGGTGTCAAAGCGGGTTATAAATTTAAAAGTCGGTTGAATCTTGAAGTAGAATTTCTCTACAATACAAAGGGGAGTTCGAGGTCTCGAAAATTCAAGGATGTAACACCATTTTGGACGATTGAACTTAATTATATTGAAATACCAATATTGGCAGGTTATAAAGACTGGCTCGATGAGGAAGGGTACTATCATATTGTATTTTATGGGGGCTTTTCATATGGTAACCTTATAAATAGTAAGGTAACTAATCTTAAGTATGCACCGAAGCTGGAAAATAATTTAAATAAAAATGACTTTAGCTTTATCTTAGGTGCAACTTATTTGATTAATAAGAACTTTGGAATAACGGGAAGATATAACAGATCGATGTTAAAAGCTTGGGAAAAGGATTTTGTGGATGACAATTGTTCAAACTACATGCGTAGTTACCAGATCAGTTTGGCGGCTCAATATATGTTTTGATATCAGATATCAGAAGTCAGAAGTTAGAAGTCAGAAATCAGAAGTTAGAAATCAGAAATCAGAAGTCAGAAGTCAGAAGTCAGAATTCAGAAACTAGAAACTAGATTCTAGACGCTAGACAATAGAGGTAGAAACTTTTGGTGACATCAGGGGGATTTCTAAGGTAAAATGTGGTATTTAAAATGTCGATTAGCATAATATCCCCTTCTGCAAGAGGGGGGCAAGGGGGAGTCTTTGAAGTGGTTGCATTTTATTTAAGAAAAATTATTGATTAACTATATTTTGCAATTAGTAATATAGAAGAAGTCAGAAATTAGTTAACCTGGAATTCTTTGCTTTCAAAATCAAAATAGATAACTTGATGAAAATGGAACAGAAATGACACTAATTTCTACGAATAAATTCGTGTTAGATGCAAAGCATCATTCGAGCAATTATCTTCGATGCTGCTTCGCGGTAGTGGCTAATAATTCTTTTTTGGGCGAATGCTCAAAAGAGAGTATAAAGTTTAAATCTAAACAACTTATGTCAAATACTTGAACTTTAAAAATTTAGTTTTAGTTATTAAGAAGAATGGAACCATCAATCTAAATATTGATAAATATATAAAAACCTAAATCTCTGATATTCAATAAATTTGTAAATGTATATTATAAAATAATAGATATTTATATCATTATTTGATAATCTTATAATCAATTCGGAAACTATAGTCAATATAAAATATGATAGCCGTAATCGACATTGGTACCAACACATTTCATCTACTGATTGCCAAGATCGTAGATGAAGAGAATTACCAAATCGTTTTTAGGGAAAGCATTTTTGTTAGGATCGCAAAGGACGGCATAGACCCGATTAGCCCCAAATCACTTGAAAGAGCTATAAATACGCTAAGTCACTTTGTTAAGACCATGGAATCCTATGAGATAACCCATCTCAGAGTTGTAGGTACTGAAGCTTTGAGAAGTGCAAGTAATGGCCATGAACTTATTGAGCTCGCTAAAAATCAACTAGGACTTTCCATCGAAATAATTACTGGTGAAGAAGAGGCGCGTTTGATTTTTGAAGGTACAGCTCATGCTATTCCTGCATATAAAAGTCCATATCTCATTATGGACATCGGAGGTGGAAGTGTAGAATTTATCTTAGCGAATTCAGGAAAGATTATTTGGTGGGGAAGTTACAAAATAGGTGTTCAATATTTGTTTTTACAATACCATAAAGATCCTTTTCCTGTTGAGAGTGTCGATGCACTAAAGATGGAGCTGAATACGATTTTGGCTGATCTTAAGCAACAAATTGAAAAGCACAAACCAACAAGACTTGTGGGTTCTTCAGGCTCCTTTGAGACATTGGCATCATTGGCAGAGCTATCAAATGACGAAAATTATGTTGTAATACCAACGAATCATTTTGATGAAATTTTCAAAAATATTGTATCGAGTTCACATAATGATAGACTTGAAAATCCAAGCATTCCTGATGATAGGGCTGAATTAATTGTGATTGGCTTCCTTCTTGTAGAGCACATTCTTTCTTTGTTTAATGCTGAAGAGATCATAGTTTCTGCATATGCCTTGAGGGAAGGATTGTTGTACTCCAATGAAAAATATGGAAGGATCAATACAGCTCATTCTAAGCTTACATGATTCTGCCTGAACCTGAATAATATTTCTCGTAATATGGCTCAGACAAAGACGATATCAAAACCCCCTTTTTTAATGTGGCATGAGCGAAATATCCATTTGATAAATAAACGCCTACATGTGAAACTCTGGTGCTCCCAATCTTGAAAAATACAAGGTCTCCCTCGTGAAGTTGTGATTTATTGATTTCTTTTGCCTTGTTGGCCATGTCTGCTGATGATCCTACTATTTCTTTATGATATACACTGCGCAGGACAACTGATGTAAATCCAGAACAATCAATGCCTGATTTATCCTTTCCTCCCATTCTGTGAGGAACTCCAAGCCATTCGTTTACCACAGAGCTTAGCTTTTTATTATCAGTGATGCCATCAGCCTTAAGGTATCCATCAGCATTTCGCGATCCGACCTCTGATCTCTCATAATTCTTCGGAGTTGAATTTGGTGTAGGTTTTTTATAAGTATTTGATTTATTACCCGGTTTATGATAGGCAGTCTTCTTTGGTGCACTGCAACTTGTAAGAAATAGGCCTACAGCAATCAACATTATATATATATTCTTTCCACTCATAGATATCATATTAAACGCAAATATAATATGTTATTGTCTTATAGGTAATTAATTATATGTTAAAAGCATTATTAGTTGAAAAATAGTGGTTTTTCTTTAGTTTTGCAATTCAATATGGTTTTTGACAGAAATCAATTTCTGAATAAAATTAATAGGGAACCGGGTGATAATCCCGGGCAGTTCCCGCTGCTGTAATTTTCGTTAGTATTCTGACATCTCAATGCCACTGTTTTGATAAATGGGAAGGCCGTCAGAATTAAGAAATAAGCCAGAAGACCTGCCATGTTGAATGATTTTCGATCTTTCGGTGAAAAGGATTGGGATGGAGCATTTTCAATTTACATTGTTTG
Source organism: Candidatus Brachybacter algidus (assembly GCA_016711705.1). Classification (GTDB taxonomy): domain Bacteria; phylum Bacteroidota; class Bacteroidia; order Chitinophagales; family Saprospiraceae; genus Parvibacillus; species Parvibacillus algidus. Next base: position 746,911 of record JADJSK010000002.1, read on the forward strand.
ATACATGGCCTTGCCATATGAATCATTTAAGTAATCTGTGATTTGTGAAGCCTCAGTTTATACACCATAATTGTATAAAATTATTAATCAAGCGCGCTCTTTTATGAGCCGGCTAAAACTTTACAAATGAATAAATTATTCTATCTTTTAGTTTTTACATTATTTCTTACCAGTTGTAATTCGGATGATCCTATCACTGTAAAAGGCAATTATGATAAAGGTGTATTCGTCGTGAATGAAGGCAACTTCGGTTCAGGAACAGGGACGCTTACTTTTGCCGGTGATGATGATATTATTACTCAACAAGTATTTGAAAAAGAAAATAGTGGAGCAGTTGTCGGTAATGTGGCTCAATCCATGATCTTCTTCAATGACAAATATTACATCGTCGTCAATAATGCCAATAAGATCATCGTCACTGATATCAATCTTAAAGTTATAGGAGAAATAACTGGTTTGTTTTTTCCAAGATTCATGGTAGCTAAAGGAGACAAGGGATATGTGAGCCAATGGGGTGAAAATAACTTTGAGGGAAGTGTTGCTGTCATAGATCTTAATACCCTGACCATAATCAAGAACATACCGACCGGGAATGGTCCTGAGAACTTATTATTGGATGGAAATACTTTGATAGTGCCAAATGGTGGATCATACAATGCGACTACTTTTGAAAATCAACCAGACTCTACTGTTGCCATCGTTGACCTTAATACTGAAAGTGTTATCACAAAAATTCAAGTGAAATACAATCCGAATAGTGTGGTTAAAGTCGCAAATGGATATGCTGTAAGCTGTGCTGAGAAAAGTTATGCATCAGGTGATGGTAATCTGTACTTTTTAAATAAATCAAATAATACCGCAATTCCTATTAGTGGTGCAAAAGTAGAAGCAGCAACCAATTATGCAAAGTTGCGCAGGATTAGTGACAACCAGGTACTTGTTGTTTATAACAGCTTTGATGCTCAAATAATAAATTTGGACAACGTAAGCTCAGGTGTCATATCCAGAACCAGCCTAGGAGTGGCATATAGCGTAGGTTATGATGATAACCGGTCTCAAATATATGTCGCTGATGCTAAAAATTTTAGTCAATCCGGAGAAGTACGCGTTTACTCAAAAACGGGCCAATCTATAAAAAATTTCAATGCAGGTATTATACCTTCGGGATTCTGTTTCAGGTAGGATTTAGTATTAGAGTTAACCAGGTAACCAGTTAATCTATTGATAGTTAATTAGTTGATAGTTAATAATTGTAATAGTTTATAAATATAGCAGGATGATATTTTCTCAGTAGGGACATGGCTTGCCCTTGTCCGTGAAGTATGTAATAAGTATGACAGAAAACCAGTATGTAGATATTCTAGTTTAAAAGTTGATGATTAAAATATTAAAATGAAAACTGTAGGGACAGGTCGCGACATGTCCCTACAGTTTTCATTTTAATATTCATCAATTAAATATTTTCAGACATAAAATATTATGATTATGCAGGTGTTCATGATGATTTTTGAGCTTATTTTAGTGTAAATTAATCTAATTACCCATTACCCATTACCCATCTTCTCACTCATCCGTTTCTTCCAACTCAAAAATGGCACTTACTTCCACTCCAAATATTCTGGCTAATTTTAAAGCGAGTAATGTGGAGGGAACATATTTTCCGAGTTCCATTGCATTGATAGTCTGCCTGCTTACATTGATCATTTTGGCAAGATCTGCCTGAGTGAGGTTCTTCTTCGCTCTTTCAACTTTTATACTATTCTTCATCCATTGTATTTTTATTCATTTTCCAAACCTGCCAGTTAAACCGCAGAATAAAAAATATTAAAAGGGTAAACATATTAAATACCATCACCCATAAAAATGCAAGATCATATACAAAAATGAGTGATATGAATAATATTGCATAGTTGAAATAAGTGGCCCATACCAAAGACTCCAATCTGATTTTGGCAATAAATTCATCTTCCTTTTTCTCTTTTGAAAATGCCACCATCAGCGCGCTTGCAATTAGCAAACAACCAATTATCTCATTATAAATGTTATTATTCTCGATGGAGAAATATGAAAGAGGTGTGTTAAATTCATCTCTTATTATGGACAGAACCCTAACATTTAATAGTTCCGGCTCATAGCCATATATTAACATTAACAAACCAAGAATGCTCACTGGGATCAGAATAACTAAACCGAGGAATTTAAATTTTGAAGGGAATAAATAATTACTTTTCATTTTGCATGTTTTTAATTTAAACGCAAATGTAAAACAAATATTACTAAACGTAAAAAATACCTTACATTTAGTAAAAAATAAATTACTTGTTGTTGGTTTTTTAATGGGTTTGAAATTTAGAAAGTGAGGGGAGATAGGGTGATAATGTGCAATGCATTGCACATGCACATAATTAAATTGTGGTTTTAGAGAGGGTTGGATTGTTATACGAAACGGAATTATATAATTGACCAATTTTTTGCCGTATAATACCGAGCTGAAAGTCGTTTGATCAAATTTATTTGGTCAATTACGAATTTCCATTCGGTATTATATGAATGCCGCAACCACAATCGATACTGGTCAGAATAAAAGGGAAGGCCTTGCCCTTCTAATAATAAATGATTCGGCATATCTTTCTATTCTACTCTAATACTCTTATACTCTCTTCAATAATTTCCCCGAAAATCCATTTGAATATGGAGGTCTAATTGCTGAGGTGTAGTTATTTTGAATAAAAATTTTACTTCAGCGTTTACCAGTCCATCCTTTAGAAAGGGAAGGGCTTCAAAACTAGTTGGAATTAATGCCAATTCTCCATCAACACTTTTTGGTATATATTCGATGTAAAATGCTTCTGCTTTATCATCGATGTTGGCATTGGTATAGATCTTAACTGATACTTTTTCTATAAAATCGAAATCAATATTTCCAAAGCGGGAAGTAATCAAAGCTTTTTCCGGGACCAAACTTACTTTAGCACCATCAGGAACGTCTTCTTGTGCAATTAGATTAGCATAAAATGTTGGCATTTCAGACAATACAAAATAATGTGCATCAAGAATATCAAGTCCGGCTGGTACACTAAAGTCCCTTTCCAGGCGAATACCGAATTTCTTTACAAAGCTATCCTTTCGGCAGCCCAAGGAGCTTACGACACAAAATCCACAAAACAAAAGAAGACATAAATTCGCTTTCATATTTTAACTAACGTATTTAAACAGGCAGGTATTGATAATTTTATTATTATTTTTTTACAAACATTTTTGGTGCAATTAAAATAATAGTTGTCACTTTCAAAAAATTGTACAATATTTGGAAACTATTATGAATAAAGATAGAATAACAATAAGAAATGGGAGAGCAAAACGTAAATAAATTAAATTCAAAAGAGGAGCTGCAATTGTTTGTCAAGCACCTGCTAAATGATGTAAAAGCACTGGAAACAATGCTTGCAGATGATTGGTTTGAGACAGATATCATGCGCATCGGCGCTGAGCAGGAAATGTTCATGGTCGACGATAAATATTTTAAGCCCGCATTGATAGCAGTTGAAGTTTTGGAAGAAATGAAGGAATTCGATTGGGTGGGCACTGAGTTAGCAAAGTTTAACCTCGAGACTAACCTGTCTCCTAGAGAGTTTGTAGGCGATTGCTTCAGTCTCATGGAAAAAGAAAATAATGATCAACTGGGAGTTATAAAAGAGCACTTAAAAAATACGGCGCCAAGATAGTTTTGACTGGTATCCTTCCAACGTTGAATAAATTTGACCTTAAGCTAACAAATCTCACACCAAAAGATAGATATTATGCTTTGATGGAGGCATTCAATGATATGTTGATTGCTTCTGCATATGAATTACGTCTTCAAGGTATAGATGAATTACTAGTCAAACATGATTCTCCATTACTGGAAGCATGTAACACCAGTTTTCAGGTGCACATGCAGACTACTCCGAAGAACTTTGTAAAACATTATAACATAGCTCAGACTCTTGCTGCGCCTATCATTGCTCTTGGTGCAAATTCACCAATAGTCTTCGGAAGGAGATTATGGCATGAATCTCGTATCGCTCTTTTCCAACAAGCGCTTGATACCAGAACTTCAACAGAGCATATGAGGGATAGAAGTCCAAGAGTAAGTTTCGGTAAAGGATGGCTGCGCAAGTCAATTCTTGAGATCTATAAAGAAGACATAAGCCGTTTCCGTGTGATCATGACCGGTGATAAATATGACGATTCTATGGCAATGGTAGCCAGGGGAGAGGTTCCAAAATTACAGGCATTACAGATCCACAATTCTACTGTATATCGCTGGAACAGGCCTTGCTATGGTATTAGTGATAATGGAAAACCGCACCTAAGGATCGAAAATAGAGTAATCCCTTCCGGCCCAACAGTACTTGACGAAATAGCAAACGCTGCTTTGTGGCTTGGTTGCATGGCAGGCTTGGATGACACACAAAAGGATATTACAAAAAATATTTCTTTTGAAGATGTACGTGATAATTTTGGCAAGGCAGCACAATTTGGTATCGATACCAAATTTACCTGGTTAAAAGATAAGAAGATTACTCCTACTGAACTTGCATTGCAGGAGCTTATTCCTTTGGCTGAACATGGTTTGAAATTAAAGGGTGTTAACCAGGATGATATCACAAGATATATGGATGTGATCAAAGGACGTGCAGAAAAACACATGACCGGAGCACGCTGGCAATTGAGGGCATTCACTTCATTTATCAAGCATGTCACACGAGATGAAGCAATGGTTGTATTAACTCAGTCAATCATTAAAAATCAAGAGCAAGAAATTCCGATTCATAAATGGAAGGCTCCAAGATTGCAGGACCTGGAAGAATATCGCCCTGGTGCATTAAAGGTGGAAGAGTTCATGGAAACTGACCTTTTCACTGTACAGAAGGATGATATAGTAGAATTGGTAGCTGAAATGATGGACTGGAGGAAAATTCGCTATATGCCTGTCGAGGACAAAAAAGGCAATATCGTTGGCTTAGTAACAAGCAGATTGCTTCTAAGGCATTTCAGTAACCGCAAGATCACAAATAATAATGATATAGTTACGGTAGGTGATGTTATGATTACTGAGCCGGAAGTTATAAGCCCAGACGCTACTATTGCAGAGGCTTTGGAATTAATGAGAACGAAAAAGATCGGTTGCCTTCCTGTAGTATACAAACACGAACTAGTAGGAGTTATAACCGAGATGGATTTCCTTCGAATCAGCAGCAGGTTAATAGACCGTATCGAGTATATCGAAGAAGAATTGGATGAAGTGACTGGAGGAGATCAGCCTGGCTAAAAGTTGATCTTGTTTTTATCCCAGCTATTGACGTCGTTTGTGACGACCATGGAAGATGGATTTTCGAAAAATTGAACATTGATCGATCCATTTTCCATGGTTGCATATGATTGAAATGCAAGCCAGTCTCCCGTATTAATGTATTTACTCTTTCCATTGTTAAGCGTGAACTCTATCGGAAGATGGCGATGTCCGAAGATGTAATAGTCAATTGTAGGGTCTATGACAGACTCTGATTCGCAATGTTGAAGGAGATATTCTTTTTCTGGACCTAAGAATTTGTAGATATCATTGTGTGAGTTTCTGCTACCCGTACTCCATGCATTGGCAATACTCATGCCTATAGAAGGGTGCAGCCAGTGGAAGAGATGAATGCAGATAGGATTATTAAATATCTTTTTAATAATCTTATAAGTGAAGTCGCCAGGTCCAAGACCATCACCATGACCGATGATCAGTTTTTTTCCTTGTCTTTCAAATAGGGTAGGCTGTCTGTATATTGGAATCCCAAATTCTAGTGTAAAATATTTGAATATCCACATATCATGGTTGCCTGTAAACATGTGGATAGGCTTTCCTGTATCCGCCAATTCAGCTAAAGCACCAAGAAAACGTGTAAACCCTTTTGGAATTACAGATTTATATTCATACCAAAAGTCAAAAGTATCTCCGAGTAGGAAGACCTCATCGGCCTCCATGGCTACTTCATCAATCCATTTTACTATTGCCTTTTCTCTATCTGCACTTGATAAAAGCCCTTTTGACCTAAATGAAAATCTGATGCAAAAACTATTTTACTCATGATGCAACGTTTTCAATAGAATTTCTATTAGTTCGATTGCTGCTTCAGGAATAACAGTTCCCGGGCCAAATACCGAAACGACACCTGCATCAAATAAAAATTGGTAATCATTTGGTGGGATTACACCACCTGCCACCACAAGAATATCGCCACGGCCCAGCTTTCTAAGTTCCTCAATGACTGCAGGAACAAGGGTTTTGTGACCTGCAGCGAGTGATGATATACCACGATGTGCACATCATTTTCTGCAGCCTGCATCGCAACTTCTTCCGGGGTTTGGAATAATGGCCCAATATCCACATCGAAGCCTAGATCAGCGAATCCTGTAGCTATCACTTTTGCACCTCTGTCGTGGCCATCTTGTCCTAATTTTGCAACTAAGATTCTTGGACGCCGACCTTCTATTTCTGCAAATTTATCGGACAATTCTTTCGCTTTCAGAAAAGCATTATTATTACCAATGTTTCTCATATACACTCCTGAAATCATTTTAGTTTCTGCCTTATGTCTGCCGAAGGTTGTTTCCAAGGCAGCGCTTATCTCACCCAGTGTGGCTCTGCATCTTGCAGCTTCAACGCTTGCTTCAAGTAAGTTGCCACTTGTCTTTGCTGCTTCTATCAACTTATCGATTGATCGCTGATAAGCTGCTTTATCTCTCCCTTCACGAATCTTATTGATGGATAGAATCTGCATATTTCGGACGGATGTATTGTCGATTTCCAGTAGTTCTAGATTTGTTTCGGAATCATTTTTATAGAAATTTAATCCGATAATTTTCTCATGTCCGCTATCAATAAAAGCTTGTTTCTTGGCAGCAGCTTCTTCGATGCGCATTTTTGGCAGCCCTTTTTCAATGGCAGCCACCATTCCACCAGCTTCTTCCGTTTCTTCTATATATTTTAAAGCTTGATCAGCTATGTCTGAGGTCATGCGTTCGATCATTTCTGAACCGCCCAGAAGGTCTATCACCTTTGTTAAATCGGTTTCTTTTTGCAGATAAAGCTGGGTATCTCTGGCTATTTTGGCACTATAATCAGTAGGCAATGCCAGTGCTTCATCCAGGGCATTCGTATGTAGTGACTGTGTGCCACCAAGCGCAGCTGCCATAGCTTCTATAGCAGTTCTAGAAATATTATTGAATGGATCCTGAGCCAATAGACTCCAACCGGATGTCTGACAATGCGCGCGCAACATTAACGACTTTTCGCTCTTGGGATTGAATTTACTGACCATATTCGACCAAAGCATTCTACCAGCCCTCATCTTTGCTATTTCCTCATAAAAATTCATTCCAATACCCCAGAAAAAGGATAATCTTGGCGCAAACTGATCAATATTTAGACCTGCTCCAACTCCCGCTTTTAAATATTCATATCCATTGGCTAGTGTATATGCCAGTTCGAGAGCAGCAGATGCCCCTGCCTCCTGCATATGATATCCACTGATACTAATGGAGTTGAATTTGGGCATATGAGCAGCCGTATATTTAAAAATATCTGAGATGATGCGCATTGATGGTCTTGGAGGATATATATAAGTATTTCTTACTAAAAATTCCTTTAAAATATCGTTTTGGATCGTTCCGGATAATAATTCCGGGCTTACTCCTTGTTCTTCTGCAGCTACAATATAGAATGCAAGTATTGGCAGCACAGCACCATTCATAGTCATGGATACCGACATCTTATCCAATGGTATATCTTGAAATAATACCTTCATATCTTCCACTGAATCAATCGCTACGCCTGCTTTTCCTACATCGCCTGTTACTCTTGGATGATCAGAATCATATCCTCTATGGGTGGCGAGGTCGAAGGCAACACTTAGTCCCATTTGCCCTGCGGCAAGATTTCTTTTGTAAAAGGCGTTGCTTTCTGTTGCAGAAGAGAATCCGGCATATTGCCTTATTGTCCAGGGTCTTTTAGCATACATTGATGCATATGGACCTCTTAAAAAGGGAGGAAGGCCAGCATGGAAAAGTTCACCATAATTCACTGATTCAGAATCTTTTGATCTGTCTATTATTCTGCCGACATATGGATCGAATGCTTTCAGAGGCATTATAATTTGTTTAAGTTTAATGAGGAGCAAATATAGATAAATAAGTCAAGAGCTGTCATGGTGTGTAATTCAAATAAATGTGCTTTGGATAATAGTTTTATTTTCCAAGTCAATATTACGAGCATAAAATTTTCAGATTCTTTATGCATCTTTGTCATATGAACCATTTCGGCAGGATCTTTAGCGTATCAATCTATGGCGAGTCCCATGGAAAAGAAGTTGGCATAATCATAGATGGAGTGCCGTCCGGCATACCTATTGACGAGAATTTGTTAATTCCAGATCTAGAGCGCAGAAAACCAGGCAAGAAGGGAACCACCCCGCGCGTGGAAAGTGACTATCCCATTCTTAGTAGTGGTTTGTTTAATGGAATGAGCACAGGAGCACCCATTTTGATACGATTTGAAAATAATAATACCAGAAGTGAAGCCTATACAAGTCAAAGAGATATACCACGTCCCGGGCATGCTGACTTTACCGGACATGTTAAGTTTGGGGGATTTGAAGATTATAGGGGAGGAGGGCATTTTTCGGGAAGACTTACGACTTGTTTGGTAGCAGCAGGAGTGATAGCCAAGATCGTGTTAAGTCATGTGTTAAACACTGATATATCCATCAATGCAGAGATTTTAGAAATTGGAGGAGAAAAAGATTTGGAAGCAGGTCTTGAAAAGGCAATTCAAGCTAAAGATAGTATCGGTGGGATAGTTGAATGCAGGATTAAAGGTCTGCCTGTAGGCCTTGGTGAGCCTTTTTTTGATTCAGTAGAATCTGTTCTTGCGCATGCTGTTTTTTCTATACCTGCCATCAAAGGAATAGAGTTTGGCAAAGGTTTTGCGGCAGCCAAAATGTTTGGAATTGAGCATAATGACGCTATCCTTGACAATTCCGGTAAGACCTTGACCAACAATGCAGGTGGAATAGTGGGAGGCATTTCAAATGGAAATGATTTAGAATTCCGGGTAGTAGTCAAGCCTACTTCTTCAACACCAAAAATTCAAAAGTCTTATAATTGGGATAGTGATGAAGTGGAAGAGTTTTCCATCAAAGGCAGGCATGATCTTTGCATTGCGCTGCGCGTACCTGTGGTGCTTGAAGCTGCGGCTGCAATAGCACTGGCGGATTTAGCTCTGATCCGAATGGCTTACCATGTAAGGTAAAAACATTATTGTTGGCAAATTAATCTTGCCTTTGTGGATAAGTTATTATTGTTTACGCCATCCGACGTATCCTTTTCTTCATATTTCTCTTATTAATTATTGATCTAGACTCAAATCATGAGTCGTCGGATGTTTTCGATTGCTTTTATGCTTGAGTAATAGGATCTATCAGATGTCTTGAAGCTATCAGATGATGTTAAGTTGCATTTCGTTGGTTACTTAAATGGCTTTACGTGGGATTTAATATCAAGGATATTTACTTTTTTTATTACTTCACCAATATAACTTACTGACAAAACTTTATTGCTAACGATCCATCTTACACCGCTATTGCTGTGCGTTATAAGACCATCTTTATCAGGTTTAAATAGGGATACAAGTTTGTCATTACTCAATGAATAAGCCAAAATAGTAAATTTGACCTGACAAATTTTTCCATCTGTTCCCATCCATGAATAAATACAGACTTTTTCCACTGCTTTATTTTGATTAAAAATATTTACAGCAGATGTTGGTTTACATGTAGTGGTTATTGATTGCATAGTCAATAATTCACAAGGATCATAACCTTTCTCACTTATTTCAAAACTGGTATATTCTGTGTAAGAATCTTTAGTATTTCTAAAAGTGTCGGCAGCTACTTCCTTGATCATATCCTTGGGTTCAGTTTTGCCGTTAATACCCATATCTTTTCCTGCATTATTATTGCTGCAAGAAGAAAAGAATATCATCAAGGTCAATGTGCTTATAATTGATCCAAAAAGTAGTTTTTGATGCAACATATATTTTTTTTTAAAATCATTTAAATTGGTCGGTCACTTTTGAGGATTCTATATACACTTGATAACTCATAGGGGAAAATAAGTTGTTGTAAGTGTGCTACAAAATATATCCTTTCTGATATTTGACAACTTAAGATATTTTACTACCTCTTATTACAATTTTGTACATGTTTGGAGTACAAGGGACCTTCATTCACCTATAATATTGTTCATGCTGCCTTCTGATAAGTTCAGGAAGGCAGCATTTTTTTAATATTTAGTATCTATGATGTAAGGTAGCATAGCTCTCCATGTAGGCCAGTCATGAGGCATGTCGAATCCCCAGACATCAAGATCTACGGCAATTCCTTTTTCTTCGAGCATGGCAGCAAATTTTCTGGAAGCATCCGGAGTCTCATAGTTACCACTTCCTGTATATATATGGATATGGGGATTGTTGCGAAGCCTGGAGAGATAAGCTTCATTTTCAAGACCCGGCATATAGGACATTGGAGAATTGAAATAAACATCATCATCATAATACCCATCAGTGTAAGTGGTAAGGTCGTAGTCTCCGCTCATAGCGATCACTCCTGAGATCAGATCAGGTCTTTTGAAGAAAAGATTTGCACTATGTAATGCACCAAGTGAAGCTCCTGTGATGGTTATTTTTGAATCTTCTGAAGTTTGACTTTTAATAAAAGGTACAACTTCATTATAAACATATTCATTGAATTGATTATGCCTGATCGATTTATGTCTTGGGTGCATTTTACTGTTCAACCAGCTTTCAGAATTAATGCTATTTATAGAAAATGCTTTGATTTTACCACTTTCAATATATGGCTTTATAGCGTCTATCAATAAAAATCGCTCGTATTCCAGATAGTCTGCTGCCGCAGTAGGCAACATTAATAAAGGGATTCCAAAATGACCGTAAACAGCTATTTCCATTGTTTTATTCAAAGCCGGACTATGCCATGCATGCAATTCTCTATTCATGTTATTTAGTTTTTGTCAATAATAATTTTTCCAAAGATAAAAGAAGTAGTTATACTTTATAGACAGGTAGAAAATTATTTTGAATTCTATGTTTTGACTTTATTTTGCATAGCGGCCATTTATCAAAAAAAGCTGAAATATATCCTCGACTATAAGTTCAAAATGTGTATATAATGCATGGATTATTAGTATGTTGTGTTATCAATTCTAATGTCAGGAGCATTACATCCAAGAGCACTTATCAAATTTACTGTATATTTGCATTCTATTTTAAATGAAAATATACATGAAAAATATTTCAGCATTTTTTATTCTTTTCATTATACTATTTTGGAGTTGCAAGAAAAATGAACAATCGAATCTTGTAGTAAAGATGGAAAGTATCAATGGTCTATGGGTGTTGGAAGCAGCTAGTAGAAATGGATTGGAAACTAATACATTGCAAGGATTATTTTATGACATTAATGATTCTTCAATAATTTCTAACATTACAGGAGACACATTGACAGCTTCATACGTTCTTAAAGAAGGAAGCATACTGCATATGATGAGAGATACAATAATGTATGATATTATTAGTTTGGATGATTCTACTTTGGAAATCAATAGCGTGATCAGGGATATGCCTTTCCAATTCAAATTTAAGAGACAAACAGATATAATTCAAGATACTCTTTGATAATTTCTAAAATATTACGGATGAAACGGCAATTATTTTTACTAAGTTTTCTATTTATGGCCTTTCAAATGAGGGCACTTGACCTGAGTATCCTTATCACTCAGTTTTATGCTGATCATTCACCATATATAGAAGTTTACCTGCATACAGTTGCCTCAACGGTTTCACCTTTGAAATCTGATGGTGATCAAAATATTGCTGAGCGTCAGGTAAAGGTAAGGGTCTTATTTAAACAAGCAGGAAAGGTTATTCGTTTTGACAATTTTATAATAGAAAGTGGAAGGCAGACAGCGCTTAAGGATTTTGTCGCTTTGAAAAGGTATGGCTTAAAGCCCGGAAAATATATTATGGATTTTGATTGTAGTGATATTGCCGATCCGACCAATGTGTATCGTGATTCTGTTGAATTGGATATTACTGCTGAATTAAAAAAACCAACTTTGTCCAATATTCAATTAGTGGCGGATACCATTAGGAGTGAAGACCGAAGCCTTGCAAAAAATGGGTATTTTTATGAATTGATACCCTTTGGTTATGTTAATTCTAGATTGAACAGAATTGGCGTGTATTTTGAATCTTACAATACCAACAAATTGGAAGCTGATAAATCTGCTTATTCCATCAAAATTAGTAAAAAAGATGGGTCAGGAAATTACAGCCTCATAGCCAGAAATAACTTCCGAAGGAGCAATAATGAACAAGATGCTATCACCACCTGGTTTGATGCCACCTATTACGAATCAGGAACTTATATGATGCAGATATATCTGATGGATGGGGTCAAAAACATTATAGATAGCTCACAAACTTATTTTACCAAAAGTAATCCGGTCAGAGATGAAGCATTATTGTCTAAGAAGTTGATTGATGAGGTGGAGAATTCATTTGCTGGAAAATTAACAGAAGATCAACTCAATTATGCTCTTAGAGCTATAGCAATGTTAGTAAAACAATCAGATGTAGAATTGTTAAACAGGATTTTAAAGGACCCAAATACTACAGCCAAAACAAATTTTTTATTCCAGTTTTATAAAGAAAAGTCACCTGTTCATCCAGATGAATATTATGTACAATATATGGAAGTTGCCAAAGCTGTAGATAAAAACTATAAATCTGGGCTTGGATATGGCTTTGAAACCGACAGAGGACTTATATTTATGAAATATGGTAAACCAAGTGATATGGTCAATATTCAAGATGACCCATCTTCAGCACCTTATGAAGTCTGGTTATACTACGATATACCAAAGCTTAATCAATCCAATGTCAAATTTCTATTTTACAACCCATTTTTGGATGGAGTTGATTACCGATTGTTGCAGTCCAATGCAAGAGGGGAAGTCAGAAATCCTAATTGGAAGAAAGAACTGTATAAGGTAGCTAATAGAGCACCCGAAAATACAGCTCCTGACAATTTTGAGATACCCGGAGGATTTAATAGACATGCTTCAGAGTGGTTAGAGGACCTTTGATTTGAAAACTTAGCTTACATTTGCAGCTTAATAGTTTCAAATGATGAAAAATAGTTGGCTTCTTGTCGGATTGCTTTGTATTTCAATACTTTCTTGTAAACCTGAACCTAAACCGGAAGAAAAGCCGGTAGATGTGCCACCGACTACTCCTGTAATTAATTTCAATGTAAGTGGTATAATTCCACATAGCACTACCTATTTTACAGAAGGATTTTTGGTATATAATGGAACCTTCCTTGAAAGTACTGGTTCGCCGGAAGAGATCAAAATAGCTGAATCCTTGATCGCAACTGTGGATATGAGCTCAGGTAAAACAGAGGAAAAGATTAGGCTTGATAAAACAAAATATTTTGGTGAAGGAATAGTCGTTATCAATGATAAGTTATATCAATTGACCTACCAGAATCGAATAGGCTTCATTTACAATGCTAAAACTTTCAAAAAGGAAGGGGAATTTGCTTTCAATAGTAAAGAAGGCTGGGGTATGACTACTGATGGAAAGCATGCTATCATGAGCGATGGCACTAGCAAGCTGACTTATTTACTTCCGCCCGATATGAAAGCAGTCAAATCCATAGATGTCACTGAAAATGGCTACGGACTCGGTAACCTCAATGAATTGGAATGGATAAAGGGTTATATCTATGCAAACATCTGGCAGAGTAATCTAATAGTCAAAATCGATCCTTCTACCGGAAAAGTCGTCGGTAAAATGGACCTTACATCCCTGAAAAATGAAGCAAATGCTACTTTCCAATATTCCGAAGTCATGAACGGCATCGCCTATGATTCTGTTAGCAATAAAGTCTATGTGACAGGTAAATTCTGGCCGAATATATATAGGATTGAGTTTGAGAGGTGAGGAAGTCAGGAGTCAGAAGTCAGAAGTCAGAAGTTAGAAGTCAGAGACAAAATTAGAAGTCAGAAGTCAGAAATTAGAATGACCTTCTATGATTACTTTATGTCTTTGTCAAGCTTTGGTTTACTTTTATAAGCTCTGTGAAATATATAAAAAGGTGAGAAGGTGAGGAGGTGAGGAGGTGAGGAGGTTAGAAGTAAGAAGTCAGAAGTTAGAAGTCAGAAATTAGAATGACTTTCTAAGAGTAAATTACGTCTTTGTGAAGCTTTGTGAAACTTTGTGATATAGTTTCCTGTGTTTATGATTACCGATTACCGATTACCGATTACCGATTACCGATTACCGATTACCGATTACCGATTACCGATTACCCTTGTCCCACGTCACCCTTCCACCGTCTCAATCAGACCCTTAAAGAACTTCATTGCAGCCTGAACATTCCTGACATTTTTCACACGTAAAACCAGGTTTTTCAAGGTTTTTTGAACCATGATCTTTGGATCTTTGAGGATGGCAAGATATTGGAAGAGGGCTTTAAAAGTTTCTGATTCGTAGTAAGTTGACTGGGGATTGGCAGGGAAATATGCATTTAAAGTACCATTTTTAACAACAGCTCTTTCAAAACCAAGTAAACGTAGCAACCATCGCATCCTAAGTCCATCAGCAAGTTCCTCCACAGAATTGGGAATTGGACCGAAGCGGTCATTCATATCGGCAAGGAATTTGGTCAAGACTTCCTCATTTTCGATGGCATCCATCTCGTTGTAAAGGCTCAGCCTTTCTGTGGATGAAGTCACATATGTATTCGGAATTAGCATTTCTGAGTCAGTCTCGATCGTAACTTCTCTGACATGGATCTTCTTCCTGGAGATCTCTTCCTTAAACACATCTTTGAATTCATCTTCTTTCAGTTCCAAAATTGCTTCTTCCAGAATTTTCTGAAAAGTATCATAACCGATCTCTGCAATAAATCCACTTTGTTCTCCACCAAGTAAATTGCCACTTCCCCTGATGTCAAGATCCCTCATGGCGATCTCAAATCCACTGCCCAGTTCAGAAAACTCGACAATCGTCTTCAATCTTTTCTTTGCCTCCGGAGTCATGGTTGACATTGGCGGTGCTATCAGATAGCAATAAGCTTTTCTGTTAGACCGGCCAACTCTACCTCTCAGTTGGTGCAAGTCGCTCAGGCCATAGTGATGTGCATTATTGATGATCATCGTATTGGCATTCGGAATGTCGAGGCCTGTTTCGATGATGTTTGTTGAAACAAGTACATCAAATTTACCTTCAATAAAGTCGACAAGCGTCTTCTCCAATAACTTACTGTCCATCTGCCCATGAGCAAATGCCACGCTCGCTCCCGGTATCATATTGACGATGAATTCTGACATTTCAGGTAGATTTTTCACCCTGTCATGTACGAAAAACACCTGCCCACCTCTGCTCAATTCATTTTCAATGGCGTCCTTTATCGATTTTTGTTCGAATGACCTGATCTCTGTATAGATCGGTTGACGATTGGGTGGAGGAGTTCGGATGATGGAAAGGTCACGTGCTGCCATCAAGGAGAACTGTAATGTTCTTGGTATTGGGGTAGCAGTGAGTGTAAGTGTATCCACATTGACCTTTAGTCCGCGGATCTTCTCTTTCGCCTGAACACCAAATTTTTGCTCTTCATCGATGATCAATAATCCAAGATCTTTGAAATCTATTTCTTTATTCAATAAAGCGTGCGTGCCGATGACAAGATCCGTTTTGCCAGATTTGATCGTTACATAAACTTCCTTTTTCTCTTTGGTAGACTTGAATCTGTTGAGATATTCTACAGAGACACCAAAGTCTTTCAATCTATCATGGAATGTATGATAATGTTGCAACGCAAGGATGGTCGTTGGTACAAGAATGGCAACTTGTTTCCCGTCGTTTATTGCTTTGAAGGCGGCACGGATAGCTACTTCTGTTTTTCCAAAACCTACATCACCACAAATTAAGCGGTCCATAGGATAAGGTTTCTCCATATCTTCCTTGACATCATTTGTGGATTTGAACTGATCCGGCGTGTCTTCATAAAGGAATGATGCTTCCAATTCCGCTTGCAAATAACCATCCGGAGAAAATGCGAAACCTTCACTCGCTTTTCGTTTTGCGTATAGTTTGATGAGCCCTTCAGCGATGTCTTTGACCTTTTTCTTGGTCTTCTGCTTAAGTTGCTTCCAGCTGTCCGAACCCAATTTGTTGATCATTGGCGGCTCGCCATCCTTGCCGACGTATTTTGACAATTTATGCAGAGAGTTGATACTCACATAAAGGATGTCATTATTTCTGTAAAGAATTCTGACGGATTCTTGTCTTATACCGCTGATCTCAATGGTTTCCAAACCGGAGAATTTACCGACACCGTGATCTATATGAGTTACATAATCTCCCGGTTGTAACTCTTTGAGCATACGCATGGTAACTGCCTGATCACGTGTATAACCGGTCTTGAGACTGTATTGATGATATCGTTGGAAGATTTGGTGATCGGTGAGAATTTCTATCTTACTTTTTTCATCCAGAAATCCTTCGTGAATAGAACCTATGACGGGTTGAAAGGATTCTTTAGCGCCGAGATCGACTAAGATGGCTTCCAGTCTAGCTAATTGTCTGGAATTTTCAGAAAAGAAATAGGTCTTTATATTTTTTGATTCATTCTGCTGAAGGTGTTCGAGCAGCAATTTGAATTGTTTATTTATGACAGGGTGTGGCTTTGTATCAAATTTTATTTCTTCAGCTATCTTTATCCTGGCGGGTTTATTGAGGTGGAAGACATTGAATTTAGACAATTGGCTGACCAGATCATCCGGGTTAATGTAAGATCTGTCTCTGAAAAATTTCTGCGCCTCCGGTTGTTCAATCATGGTGACGTTGCGCAGAATCTCTTCAGCTTTTTCAAAATTTATGCGCAATTGATCCAGGACGATGTGCTGATCTTCGATGACGATCTGCCAGTTATCCTCCAAAACATCAAACAACGAGACTTTATCTTCCGATTGAAATTTGATATTGGCATTTGGAAGAATAGAAAGAAAGGCAACATTCTTTGTCGATAGTTGGCTGGAAGGGTCAAAAAGTCTGATGCTTTCGACCTTGTCATCGTCCAATTCGATTCTATATGGCTGGCTATTTCCAAATGAAAAGATGTCCACAATGGCACCACGCAAGGAAAACTGCCCCGGCTCGTATACAAAATCTACCCTTTCAAAACCATATTCTATCAAAATATCGAGGACAAAATCCTGGTCGAACAGTTCGCCTTTATTAACTGTAATTTTGTCTTTTTCAAGTTGTTCCGGTCGGATGATCTTCTCAAATATGGACTGAGGATAGGTCACGACGACCATTGGTTGCTTTGACGTCAGCAGGGCTGAAGACAATTCTGATCTCTTCAGGACGTGTGCTGCATTGATCTCTTCAAAGTTGCCGGGTCTTTTAAAAGAATCGGGAAGTAGAAAAACATGACTGCCCAATAGTGTACTGAAGGTGTCATAAAGATAGGCGGCTTTGTCCTTGTCATCAGCGATGAACATAAAGGAGCGGGCTTCCTGTTTGAAAGCTGCAGCCATGTAAAATGCAATACCTGAGCCGGTGAGGCCACTGATTAAATATTGATTTGTCGTAGCTGAATTTTCGGGCCAGGAAGGATTTCGGGCGCCAAACTTTTTTAAAATATCTTCAATAACTTCCACGGCGTAAAGGTAAGAGAGTTGGGAAAATTCTTTGTATAAATTTTTGGTTGGAGGATTTTTGAAAAAAATGGCTTTAGAAAATACTTCTCGGAAAAAAATGAATATTATTTGATATTTAAATATGACATTTACCTTTGCATTTTAATTCAAATCGCCAAAATTACCTAAAAATGAAATCAATAAATTTGAAATTCAATAAATCGACTTCCTTTAGATACCTGATTTTTGTCCTTAGTTTAAGCTCTTTATCTTGTGTATTTACAGAAGCAATAATGCCTGAGCAAAATTTCATTGTATCATTTGAAAAAAATAGCACCGGCATGTCTTTTGTTACCAGGATCAAGGTGAACAGTATAGATACATTTGAGATTTCAAAAGAACAATTCGCTTATGATATTCATGTTCCAGAACTACGATGGGGGCAAGGTATTCTTTTAGGCTATACATATAGAGATAATAATCCTGAGAAAAATAGTGATTTATTTTATGTTGCTAAAGATGGAGTAAAAGTTTATTCAATATCAATTGCTGAGATCAAATCGAT
This sequence comes from Candidatus Brachybacter algidus, assembly GCA_016711705.1. GTDB lineage: Bacteria > Bacteroidota > Bacteroidia > Chitinophagales > Saprospiraceae > Parvibacillus > Parvibacillus algidus. The sequence continues at coordinate 765,296 of JADJSK010000002.1, forward strand.
GGAGTATTTAATGATTGGTTCTAAACAGATTTTTATTTTACCTGAAAAAAGATCAAAATAATAAAAAGACGAAATACATATATTGGCATTTTATATATTTAATTTTAGTGCTATTGGAGTAAAGTTTGTTGCAATGCACTCTGGCGCATGTTTTTAGCTTGTGACCTTTGAAGCCATTCAGACGAATATGAATTTCTAATGATTACTCATGTTGTTTTATGAAACTTATGATTATCAATTGTTTTTGAAACACATAGAACATACGTTTTTCGTGAAAATTGATATTTTGAAAAAGTCAGTTAAAGCTTTTCAAACTCGACTATAAGTGTTGAACTAAATGCGATGATTCACTTCAGAAAAATAATAATTAACAACTAACAATTACAGAGATCACAGATATAATTGAAGTTGAAATTATATTTTGCCACGAATTACACGAATGATGCTTCGCATCTAACACGAATTAATTAGTGAAAATTAGTGGAATTCGTGGCTAAAAAAATAGTACTACTGATCCTGGTCTGATTACTTCATGTCATCTGACACTTTCGTGCAGCTTAATTAAAAAAACGAAAACATCCGACGACTCAAGTATTGACTGAACTTTGATATTGAAAAGATAAAATATGAGGATATAGATACGTCGGATGACGTAAGCATGGTTGTTTTGTGCACCTCGACAAAAAATAATAATTAATAATTAACAACTAACAATTACCCATTAATTCCCTTCAGCACATAGTTATACCGCGTCTTCACAAATCTGTGCTCCTTAAATACCACATCAAATATCAAGTTTTTATAATCGGCACAATGCACTTTTTGAAGTTCTGTGACTGTCATCCAGTTAAAAAGTAGCAATCCATTTTGGGCAAGATTGGCCTTGCACAGCTCAAGAAATTCGAAACTCGTAAATTTTTCAGGGATCTCATCATCGATAAATAAGTCAATGATGATCATGTCATAGGTCATGTTGTTGTTGTGAATGAAGTGTTCAGCGTCTGCTTCGACGATGTCCACAACACTTTTAAGTCTTGGTCTGGAATATTTATTGAATAATTTGATGACGTTGAGGTCGTATTCTACGATGGTAAAATGTGCTTTTAAACCGTGGTTTTTCTCAAGAATATATGGGACACTGCCAAGACCTCCACCAAGAACTAGAATATTTTTTCGTTGAAACTTTTTGATATTGATGGTCTTGAAGGCGGCAACAAAATTGTCATATTTGTCATCAAATGAATAGACGGCTTTGTCCGTGCTAAGTTGATAGCGGCCTTTGATTAGATCAACGTAGAGTGGCTCCGTGCCGGAATCGACTTTTTCGACAGGAACTCTGACCAGGTGACTGAGCGCTTTTGTCCAGAAATTTACGGGGAATCGCAAGGCTTATTTCCTGTATTTTGAGGTGAGTTCGAATATGGTGGTCAATATCTCCTTGTCTTCATCAGAAAATTCGATATTTCTGCGCGCCATGACAGCTTTAGCCACTTCCAGCGCTTTGTCAAGTAAATAAGTATTAGGATTGACATCATTGCCCCATGTAAATGAAGGTACATGAGTTGGAGGAAATCCTGCTCCGAAGATATTTGATGAAACACCCACGACAGTGCCGGTATTGAGCATCGTATTGATGCCGGTCTTAGAATGATCACCCATGATGAGACCTAAAAACTGTTGACCGGAATCGATTAAGGTATCAGTCTTGTGATTGTAAATACTTACTTTTTTATAATTGTTTTTTAGATTGGACGAATTGGTATCTGCTCCAAAGTTGCACCATTCACCGATGACGCTATTGCCGAGATATCCATCGTGGCCTTTATTGCTATAACCTTGAAATATGCTGTTTGTCACTTCCCCGCCGATCTTGCAGTGTGGGCCGAAAGTGTTGGCACCGTATAGCTTTGCGCCCATCTTGACTGAACTTCCTTCACCAAGTGCCAAGCCACCACGTATCATCGCTCCTTCCATGATCTCTGTGTTGTCATCAAGATAGATTGGACCTGTCAGGCTATTGAGAATGGCTCCTTCGACTTTGACATTTTTTCCAAGGAAGATTTGATCTCCGAATAATTGATTGGTAGAAGAAATAGTTCCAGATTTTCTTTGGTGTGTCAACCTCTTAAAATCTTCCTTGAGCACGATATCGTTATATTGGAAGAGGTGCCATGGATATAGGATGTGGATCAAAGGTGATGATGTTGTTATAGATATTTTCTCCAGCTCTCGATCCAGGTCTTCAGCTGATTTTCCAAGATCGAAAGCGACAGAACTTCTTACGGCAATGATTTCGTCATTGATGATTAGTTTTTGATACGGCTTGAGATTTTTTACTGCATCAGTTAGAAAAGGAGATGGCAGATATGCTCCATTGATCATGACATAATCTTCAGAAGGTAGCACTAAGTATTTAGGCTGAATGTACGCCTGTGTAAGGATCTGGCATTTGGTGTCGAGTGCCGCATTCCATTTCTCTTCGATAGTATCGATGCCGATTCGGAGTCCGGCTACCGGTCTTGTGTATGTCAGTGGGAGCAAGTCTTCCCATTCCGGGCCATCAAATAAGATCACATCCATTGCGAAAATTTAAGTTCAAAGTTAGTCAACCGTGGGCAAATAAAAAAAGCCGTGGGCAAAACCACGGCTTGATATAAATACGTCTTGTATTGTTACTTGAATCGCAGCAAAGATTACTTTGCGAATTTTGCGAATTTTTTGTTGAACTTGTCGATTCTACCTGCAGTATCTACAAATTTCATTTTACCCGTAAAGAATGGGTGTGAAAAAGATGAGATCTCTACTTTTACCAATGGGTACTCATTACCGTCTTCCCAGGTAATGGTATCTTTCGTGTTGACACATGATTTAGTAATGAAAGCCTCATCTGTAGAGATGTCTTTGAATACTACCGGTCTATAACTTGCAGGATGTATGTCCTTCTTCATGATATTCTTTTTTATTTCGAGGTGCAAAGATAAAATATTCTTGCGGAATATAAAAGTTATTTTGAAAAAATATTTGTGAAAGAAATAAAGCGAGAATATCATGAAGTTTTCTGACTTATAGAGAATATAAAATGCTCAAGAGCAATAAAATGCTTTGTATGGTCACGAGTTAAAAACTCGCGCCAGCGTTGGAGGTTAAAAAATACTCACGAGCAAGATATTAATTCGTAATGTCATGAGTTAAAAACTCGCGCCATCGTTCGAATTAGTTAGAACATCAGAATTACTCAAACGTCGGAAAGTACACATCCTCCAAATGCTTCAACGTATAACTCTCATCTTCATTCATCACGATACCTATAATGTCGAGTTGAACGGACCACTCATGTTCGATCAGTAGTGCATATTGATAACCGGCATCCAGCAAAATTGCTTCCTTTTGATCTGTGACAAAAGCGTCAGGTGTTCCAAAGAATGTATAAGACCTCGTCTTAACTTCGACCAGGACCAGTGTGTTTTCTTTCATGGCGATGAGGTCGATCTCCGCTCTTTTCCATCGCCAGTTGCGCTCCAGAATGCTGTAACCCTTCTTCAACAGGTATTCTGCAGCGAGGGCTTCCCCTTTTTCTCCAAGCTTTTTTGATTGTTTTGTCATGGGTCAAATGTTAAAGTCCGGGATTTTGTCATAGATGACACAATATACCAAGTTTTCTCGTCGTATAGTAATTGTCTTGTTTATGTTGGTTCCCAAAACTTTTAAACTTGTAAACAGGACAAGCTTATTGTCTTAAATCGTTTTATTTTAATTTCATGGTTTAATCCAGACGTTTCATTGAAATGTCTGGATTTTTTTTTGATTTGAAAGAGGAAGGGTTTATTTCACAGAGTTGCACAAAGTTTTTCGGTGTAGTTCCATTTTGCGCTGTCTTTAATTTTTTAGAATTCTTTGCTATTGAAGAGTCTTTGAGTTTCACAAAGAGATTTGACTGGTTTCAAATACTGCACCAATTAATCAGAATCTATTATTCTAACACAGAATCTCTGTGATACTCAATCTTTTTGATACTCCCTCATAGTTCTGATGAGCAATTTGTTAAAAGTATACAGAATTGTAAATTCTCATTAGTTTTATTTCATTTCAAGATGGCATTCCAATCACCATTCAAAATACATTCTTATCTTTGATTTTTAACTTCAGGAACAAATGAATTTACGGGACTATAGACAACAGTACGAACAAGGTGCACTAGCAAGGATGTCATTGAATGACGACCCTTTTGCCCAATTTAAGTCAATGTTTGATAAGGCTAAAGATGCAGGTGTAAAGGAACCAAATGCTATGACACTTGCTACTTATGACGAAGTAAATGGTGTCAATGCACGTATCGTACTTTTGAAAGAAGTGGATCATGAAGGTTTTGTTTTTTTTACCAACTATCATAGTAGGAAAGGTAAAGATCTTGCAGGCTTTCATGGCGCTGCACTAGTTTTTTGGTGGCATAATATGGAATGTCAGATCAGGATAAAAGGTGATGTACATAAGATCAGTTCAGAACGTTCAAGTGATTACTTCATTTCAAGGCCACATGATAGTAAGGCTGCGGCAATAGCATCCGATCAGAGTGAGGTAGTTGAAAATTACGATACATTGATCACTAAATATGAAGGATTGCGTAAGGAAGAAGATGAAAATCTCCAACGTCCTGATAAATGGGGCGGATACTGCCTCGTTCCAACCGAGTTTGAATTCTGGCAAGGCCGTCCAAACAGGATGCATGACAGATTTAGATATACCAAAAAAGAAAACGATTGGCAGATAGATCAGTTGTTTCCATAATTGACGCCTTCATTTAAACAACCTTCCTTGCGAATAAATATACTTACTTCCCGATTTCCTTACCCTTTAGAAAAAGGGGATAAACTTCGTATATATAATCAGATCAAATTACTTTCTGAGCATCACGAAATATTTTTATTTTGTATTAATGATAAAATTGTATCACAGCAAGACTTAGATCATTTATCTACTTATTGCGCTAAAATAAAGATCTATCACCTAGCAATTTGGAAGAGATTATGGACAGTTTTTACAGGGATCTTGAGTGGTCTGCCTATCCATGTGGCATATTTTTATGACAAAAGTTTTAAAAATGACATTAGTATTGAACTTTCAAGTACAGGAGCAGATCTAACATTATGCCAATTAATCCGCGTGGTGCCATATGTTACAAACTTTGAAGGTCCGATCTGGATTGATTTTATGGATTCTTTTTCCGGCAATTTGAAGAGAAGATACAAAATGGCACCGTGGTGGGAGAAAATCTGGCTTCCTTGGGAGATCAATAAAATCGCCAAAATAGAGCAAATGTCTTTAAGCATTGGCCAGCATTTTACAATCATTTCCGAACAAGACAGATCGGAGATTGACCCAAATAATGATAAAAATATTTTCATCATTCCAAACGGTGTCGATACCACATATTTCTGTCCGAATGAATACCAATATGAAGTGTTCGATATTTGCTTTACTGGCAACTTAGGCTATGAACCAAATATCAAAGCAGCATTATATCTTATAAAAAAAATTGGGCCAAAAGTTGAAGAAGATTATACTATAAGAATAGCTGGCGCACGCCCTCATAAGTCATTATTGAAACTGTCGAACAGTAAATATCACATTAATGGTTGGGTTGAAGATATTCGTGATGTTTACTGGTCAGGTAAGATATTCGTGGCACCATTGTTTACCGGAAGTGGTCAGCAGAACAAAATCCTTGAAGCCATGGCATGTGGCACTCCTGTTATCACCACATCTCTTGTTAATAATGCAATTGGTGCCGAGCCGGGAAAAGAAATTCTTATTGCTGACGACTTAAAATCCTTTCTAATCCAAATTGATTCACTTCGGGATGATGAGAATCTCCTGCATGAATTAAGCGAAAATGCCCGTGACTTTGTCGTTAGAAAATATACCTGGAAAAGATAGGAGAGGAAATGGAGGAGTTTGTTGGTAATAAGTATAATAGTTAGCAAGTTAACCAGTATTAGAGTTAACCAGTGTCCAATGTTGGAGCTATTTAGCAGCACTCTAATACTCTTATACTCTAATACTGTTCTACTTTGAAACAACTTTTCTTACATTTGCCGTTTTAAACAGAAGATATGCTAGATAATATAACTGATGCCATAGAGGCTATAAAAAATGGAGATCTTATCATTGTCGTTGATGATGAAAATCGGGAGAATGAAGGAGACTTTATTTGTGCTGCAGAACTTGTGACCCCTGATAAAATCAACTTTATGGCGACTGTCGGTCGTGGACTAATATGTGCTCCACTGGAACAAGATAGGGTAGATGCTCTAGGTCTGGAGATGATGGTCAATAGGAATACAGCCATGCATGAAACTGCATTTACGGTGTCTATCGACCTGATTGGTCATGGATGTAGTACAGGTATTTCAGCATATGATAGAGCCACAGGTATCCAAGCCTTGACAGATCCAAAAATAACGAAGGATGATTATGCAAAACCCGGACATATTTTTCCATTGAAGGCAAAAGAGGGTGGAGTCTTAAGAAGAACAGGTCATACAGAAGCGGCGATCGATCTTGCTAAATTAGCAGGACTTTATCCGGCAGGTGTTTTGGTGGAAATATTAAATCCTGATGGCACAATGGCACGGCTGCCTCAACTCCTTGAAATAGCCAAAGAGCATGACTTAAGAATAATATCTATAGACGATTTGGTAGCCTACAGATTGCAAACAGAGCAATTGATAAAAAAGGAATTTGAGGGACCGGTTAATTCGCCTTTTGGTGAGTTGAAAGTGCATGTGTATAAACAGATCACCAGTGATGATATTCACATAGCACTGCAATGGGGCGATTGGACAGAGGAGGAAGAGGTTCCTGTTAGGGTATTTTCTGAGAATAATGCCCATGAGTTGGCAGCTTTTATTTTTTCTGGCTGGAATCAACAATTAGGAAAAGTGATGGATTATTTCAAAAAGAATGGCAAGGGATTAGCCTTATTCATGAGACAATCTGAGAGTTCTCCTGACTTAATTGACTCTGTTATCAATCTTTCGAAGGGGATAAAAGTGGATATACGTGATGAGCAAAGAGACTTGGGTATTGGGGCACAGATCATAAGGGATATGGGTATCACAAAACTAAATCTGATTACTTCTTCCACAATGAGAAGAGTGGGCATCATGGGCTATGGGCTGGAGATAACAAGAACCACAGCAGTGGGTGAAATATGATATTAAAGCAATTTTCGCAAGCAAAGCTGTTGATAATTTAATCAATGATATCCTATAATCAGACTAATTAATGGCTATTGATGGCCAGATTAAATACAAGTCATTTCCGCATATTGTTTCTTTAATTTACAAGCTAGCATGCCAATACCATATAGCGCTTCTTTTGAATTTGCAAAAATGGTAAAGAAGTTTTCTTCCCCTTTATTAAATTCAAAAAGCACTTCGCAGCGATAGTCTGTATTTTGTTTTAACTCCAATTCCAGATATCTTTCGACGTCCATGACAGCAATATGATAGGGGAAACTTACAGTGATGGTTACCATATATAAGTGTTATAAATGTGTGTATTAATAAATATATTATTTGATTTAAAATCGATATGTACGTATGTATTCGATATTTAGATGTGGCTTTAAAAAAAGTCACTTATAATGACAGTAAAAAAAATTGAAATACTGATTATCAATAAGTTAAATTATGTCCTAATTAAAATTTTTTTGTGAAAAAATTCAATGTAGCAGTAACCATAACCAAAGAGGATATCATTGCACTTGCGATGTACAACCTGCGTCAAAAAAGGAGAAATTTTATAATTATTAATGCCGCAATTTTAATATTACTCGTGTATTTTTTTGATCATCAATTTAATAATATTTATCTGGTTTGGTTTTTATCCATTTGCCTCGTTACTTCATTCATTTTTCTATCCATTCAAATTGTCAAAATCAGAGCAATTAGGCAATACAACTCTCAAAAAGCATTCCGCCAACCATTATATTATGAGCTATTTGATGATCATTATGAAGTAAAATCAATTGGTCTCGAATCATCAATCACGTGGGCTTCGCGCTTTGCTATTCGTCAAAATGAAAGCTATATTTTTATTTATCATTTCAAAGAAGTCGCTTCGATCATTCCTAAAAGATATTTGGATATTAAAATGCAGCACTTTTTTGATGAGTTGATTAGAAAGTAGTGGTCAGTGGTCAGTGTGGTCAGTAATCAGTGGTCAGTGGTCAGTCATCAGTGATCAGTAATTCAATGTAGCCTTATTCTAATTTTTAACTTCTAATTTCTAATTTTTTTATCAGTAATCAGTAATCAGTGGTCAGTAATTAGTAATCAGTGGTCAGTGATCAGTAATTAAATGTAGCCTCATTCTAATTTCTAACTTATAATTTCTAATTTTTTTATCAGTAATCAGTAATCAGTAATCAGTGATCAGTGATCAGTGGTCAGTAATTAAATGTAGCCTCATTCTAATTTCTAACTTCTAATTTCTAATTTTTTTACCAGTAATCAGTAATCAGAAATCAGTGGTCAGTGATCAGTGATCAGTAATTAAATGTAGCCTCATTCTAATTTCTAACTTCTAATTTCTAATTTTATATCAGTAATCGGTATTCAGTGGCCAGTCATTAGTTGCAAGTAAGCTACTGTTGCCTCATTCTAATTTCTAACTTCTAATTTCTAATTTTTTATCAGTAATCAGTGGTCAGTCATCAGTAATCAGTGGTCAGTCATCAGTGATCAGTCATCAGTAGTCAGTCATCAGTGATCAGTCATCAGTAATCAGTAATCAATGATCAGTCATCAGTGGTCAGTCATCAGTGGTCAGTAATTCAATGCAGCCTCATTCTAATTTCTAACTTCTAATTTCTAATTTTTTTATTAAATAATCGCCTGTAGTATAGATCTAGCAATTCCGTCAGCTCTCATTATTCATTATTCATTATTCGTTGTTCATTGCTCATTATCCATTATTTAACCTCACTATCCGGATACGCTATCCTGATATGATTCATATTGACGAGCATCGTCTTAAATATCCTCGTACATACTTGTACATCTTCAAAAGTCATTTCTGACCTGTCCAGTTGCCCTGACTCGATTTTAGCTTTTATGAGCTTATCTACCATTTCATTTATTTCCTCTTCTGTAGGATTCATGAGGCTCTTGACTGCTGCTTCAACTGTATCAGCGAGCATGACAATTACTTGCTCTTTACTCTTTGGTTTAGGACCTGGGTATGTAAACACCTTTTCGTCAACAGGGTGGTCGGCATGTTCTTTCATGAATTTTCTATAGAAGTATTCCACTTTTGTAGTCCCATGGTGAGTTTTTATAAATTCGATGATCACACTAGGTAGTCCGAACTTTTTACCGATTCTAACACCTTCCGGTACATGCTCTATGATGATTTTGGCTGAAGTGACACAGTCCAAAGAATCATGTGGATTAACATTGTTTTGATTCTCTGTAAAATTGAAAGGATTTTTCATCTTTCCGATATCATGATAAAGCGCACCCACACGTGCCATGGTGCTATTGGCTCCTATTTTTTCAGATGCTGCCTCTGCTAAAGTAGCTACATGAAGTACATGTTGAAATGTTCCAGGAGCTTTAATAGAAAGTTCTTTTAAAAGGTTATTATTTAGATCTGATAGCTCAGCCAAGGTAATACTGGACGTAAAACCAAACAATCTTTCCAATAATGGAATCAAAGGATAAGCAAGTAATGTAAGAAATACATTCAGGCATATCCACCAAATGCTGTTGATATTGAAATCATTCAGATTATTGTTTTTGATATAGGTTAGGAACAAGTAGGTAAAAGTATAGGTGGCCAAGAGAAGCATTAGTAAAAGAAAGAATTTTGACCAATATCTGGTTTCTTTAGTAAGGATGACAACCATTATTCCGGCTGTAATATGCATGATGATATAGTCCTTCGTCACAGGGCCAAAAAGAGCGACAATGATTAATATAACGATCAATGTGAAAAAGGCAAGTCTCTGGTTGTAAAAATTCTTAATTACAATAGGAGCAATACAAAAGGGGATCATCAATAGATCCAATGTATTAGACTTTATGACAAAATAGGTTAGAACGGCATAAAAAACAATCCACAAATTCATGAACAGCATCTTCTTGAATATAAGGAAAACTTCTCTGACATAAGTCCTGACATACATCACATAAAATACAAGGATGAACGTGATGAAAAGAAAATATGCCATAAATGACTTGAAATAAGAAAATCTTCCCGTATTATCAGCTTCAAATCTATCTTTGAGTGAAACTAATTTTTGATAGCTATCTTTGGATATGGTAGAGTTGCGGGTGATGATGATATCTCCTTTTCTGACCACCCCTATATTGGGAGAAATGTCCTGATACTCTTGATTTAGGAATTCATTTGATAATTCCTGATCCAAAAAAAGATTTGGCTCAAGAATGGCATCAACCAATGGAAATAGATATAATCCTTTAGTGCCAATGGACATCAGCTCTTTCCGAGCTTCTTCTTTGGCATTACTTATGCCTGAAATGGCGGCTCTTGGCCTGAGCGTCAAGGTGTTACCGTCTACTATTTGGATTAGAAAATCCTTCTCTCGATCTTTGTATTGATCATTGGATTCAATAACGCCATCTTTGTAAATCTTCGAAAAAGCATCTTTTAGAAGCCGGGTGTTAAAATCATTGAAGTTTGTAAGGAATAATGCTGTGTCGCCTTGGACTTTATTCTTATAAAGATTATATTCTTCTAAAATATTATCTTCTAAATTATCTGTAATAGCCTCGTTTTTTTTGTAATAAGGCGTGAAAGTCTTCTGGATTTCATCCTTTTCTTTAGCTAGTTCAGAATCGGTTTTTCTTATGGCAAAATCGTATGGAGCTCTAAGGTCACTATACTTCCATTTGGACCCTTCCTCAAACTCGTAAGTAATTGATTTAATGCGAGGAAGAAGCAAACTGATGATCAATGCCGAAGTAAGAATGATAAGTAGTCGGTATGAACCTGTCAGATTTCTAAGAAATGAAAATGAAAAATTTGGCTCCATGTTTATTTGTTATGTGCAGGTTTCCAGGGAATATCCTCAAGCCCTTTTGAGAAACTTAAAAAACGAGCCAGAACGAAAAAGTAATCTGAAAGCCTGTTGAAAAACTTCAATAAGACTTCATCTACCTCTTCAACCTCACTCAAGCCGACTATGCATCGCTCTGCTCTCCGGCATATACACCTGGACATATGTGCGAAAGAAGTCGGAAGATAACCTGAAGGTAAAATGAAATTTCGCAAAGGACTTAATTTTTCCTCCATTCTATCAATATAAGTTTCAAGTTTGGTTACAGCATCTTCTCCAGGTGCTTCGATGTACAGTTTGCCCCCGGGAGGAGTTGCCAGAATTGAGCCATACGCAAAGAGCCAATGCTGCACCTCAAGCAATTGTTCTTTTGCTGTTGCGTTGTCAGATGAATCAATGATAAGGCCAACAGATGAATTTAACTCATCGACCGTCCCATAAGCGTCTATTCGCAAAGAGTTTTTTGGCAACATTTTTCCTCCAAATAGCGAGGTCATACCTTTATCACCCTTCTTAGTGTAAATCTTCATGGATCTATTTATTGTCCAAAGATAAACATTTAATTAATTAGCTACGGAAGGCATGAAATGTAATAGCAGATATCCAACGTTGGCTGAAATGATAATCAACCAAAGCAAATTGAGTTTAGGCCACTTTAACAGTATAAGTAAACATAGAATGAAAATGATCCAAAGTTTAATATCTATGAGAACTACATAACCCATTGACACAGATGTTGCAAATAAAATAGCAATGGATGCAACCATGAGTGCGTTAAAGGCTATTTGCCATGTAGAAGATCTCAATGCCCGGGAAAGTATAGTACTTCCCAATATAGCATATACAAATATTGGAATCATAAAACCTAAAGTGGCAAAAAGAGCACCTTGCCATAAGTTTAACTGATATCCAAGAAAGGTGACAGTAGATAATATTGGCCCGGGGGCGAAAAGACCGAATGCGATCGTATCGAGTATGGTATTTAGTGGTAATATATTGGTGTCCACTAAATCCATTTTTAAATAAGCAAAGATTACATAACCGCTTCCAATCATAAGTGCGCCAATCTTTGCAAACAGTAAAATTAGCTTGTTATTATCGATAAGTGGTACAATTATCTCCGGAGGTATCTGCATCAAAAAACCGATTGATGCTTCTGATGCCTTGACTGTTTGTTTGACAATAATATAGGCTACGACACTCAACACCAACAGCAGCAATGGATTTAATCCGGCGAATGATGCTCCAGCAACAGTAAAAAATATGGCAAGTAGTTTAAGATCTTTTATATATTTTACAGAAAAAACAAAACACGTATATAAAAGTATAGAGATCACAGCAGCGCGAATCCCATAAAGGAATGGGTCGACAATTTTAAATTTACCATTTACAAATTCTTTATAATATAATGCGATGACCAACATGAGCAGACATGAAGGAATGACAAATGCAAATCCCGCTACTAACATCCCAATAATACCTGATTGCTGAAAGCCGATCTTCATGGCTAACTGTGTACTTGAAGGACCTGGTAAGGAGTTGCTTTCTTTCCGAAGTCTGTTAAATGTCTCCTGGTCTAGTAAATGTTTCTTTGTTACGATCTCATTTTCCATTAGCTTGCTATGTGAATTGGGACCGCCGAAGCTAAAAGCTCCAAGTTTTAAAAAGAACCAGAAAATATCCAAAAGTTTAGTCATGCCGGTATTTGTTAATCGGGCAAATATATTAAAAATTATAATTATATGTTTTGTTTGAAAGAATTAGACTTTAAAGATTTGTTCAAGGTATTGTAAATGCTAAGTTAAGTTTTAGCTAACTTATTACAGCTAAAATTTAGACAAAGGTCAAATTTATCGTGGTGAAGGTTCCATGAATTAATATTTTTTAACTAATAAAATATATTTCAAAATGCTCAAAAAGCATCGTCTGCATGCCATTATCCTGATTATAAAATTATCATTAACATCATTATCATCAGCATCTCATAAATCATAACAATATCATTACTACATATAATATTTAAATATATAAATTTTCATAACTTTGACCTTCCCCTATATATCAACATCTTAATAAAAGGATCCATGTCCACATTTGCTCATTTGCATTGCCACACCCAGTTTTCCTTACTTGACGGAGCCTCAGATATTGGTGCAATGTTTAAAAAGGCGACTGCCGACAAAATGCCCGGAATAGCCATCACTGATCATGGCAATATGTTCGGTGTTTTTAAATTCGTTGCTGAGGCTAATAAATACAATTTAAAAGGGCAGGACCCCTCCATCAAACCCATAGTAGGGTGTGAATTTTATATGGTGGAAGACAGATTTAAGCAGCAATTTACCAAAACTTTAAGAGACAAGCGCTACCATCAATTGATGATAGCAAAGAATAGCACAGGGTACAATAATTTATGCAAACTCTCTTCTCTTGGTTTTATCGAAGGTCTTTATGGCAAATATCCAAGGATAGATAAAAAGCTTATTGAGCAATATCATGAAGGCTTAATAGCTACTAGTTGTTGTCTTGGTGCAATCATTCCTCAACTTATTTTGGAAGGAAAGGAAACTGAAGCGGAAGAAGAATTGAAATGGTGGCTTGGACTTTTTGGAGAAGATTATTACATCGAACTTCAGCGTCATAGGATTCCGGATCAGGAAAAAGTCAATCAGGTACTCATCCGTTTTGCTAAGAAATATAATCTTAAGGTTATTGCTTCCAATGATGCTCACTATGTAGATAGGGAGGACTCAAATGCACATGATATTCTGCTATGCGTCAATACCGGTGAAAAACAGGCCACACCAAAATCTGATGGTTTCAATGTGGATGAAAATGATGGCAGAGGCACACGTTTTGGGTTTTACAATGATGAATTTTTCTTCAAATCAACTGATGAGATGAAAAAAATCTTTCATGATGTCCCTGAGGCGATAGAGAATACCTTGGACATCGTAGATAAGGTAGAAATTTTAAATCTGAAAAAGGACATAATGCTTCCTTTTTATTCGATTCCATCCGAATACAAGTCTCAGGATACTTATCTGCGTCACATTACTTACTTGGGCGCCAAGGAACGTTATAAGGAGCTTTCACCCGAAGTAACAGAAAGACTTGATTTTGAACTTGGGGTAATTGAGTCCATGGGATTCGCAGGATACTTTTTAATAGTAGCAGATTTTATTAAAGCCGGTAGGGATATAGGTGTTTTAGTAGGGCCGGGTAGAGGTTCCGCGGCAGGTTCTGCCGTAGCTTATTGCGTTGGTATAACAAACATTGATCCAATTAAGTATAAATTACTATTCGAAAGATTTTTGAATCCGGATAGAAAGTCAATGCCCGATATTGATACGGATTTTGATGATGAAGGACGCCAGAAAGTTATAGATTATGTTATTGAAAAGTACGGTAAAAATCAAGTGGCACAGATCATTACTTATGGTACCATGGCAGCTAAAAGTTCCATTAAGGATGTAGCCAGAGTGCTGGATCTGCCATTAAGTGAATCGAACGAATTGACCAAAATGTTCCCTGAGAAACTAGGTTTAACTCTTAATCGAGTTCTTGCAGCTCCTTTGACAGGAGAAAATAGCCTTACTTCAAAAGAAGACCTGAATGCTGAGGATATGAAGAAAGTGGAGGCTATCAGGGTTATATATAATAATACTAATGATCCAAGGTCAGCTGTACTCGTTGCAGCAAAGAAACTGGAAGGTTCCGTTCGGAATGTCGGAGTGCATGCCGCAGGCGTCATCATAGCTCCTTCAAATCTGATGGACATATTGCCTGTAGCCACAGCCAAGGATTCAAATTTACTTGTTACCCAATTTGATGGAAAAGTTGTAGAAGATGCCGGTGTAATCAAGATGGATTTTCTTGGACTTAAGACATTAAGTATTATTAAAGATTGTTTGATTTTTATTAAAGAAAATCATGGAGTCGATATAAATATAGATGAGATCCCATTGGACAATGCGGCTACTTATGAATTATTCCAGCGCGGAGATACCTTTGGTACGTTCCAATTTGAGAGTGTGGGTATGCGTAAATATCTTAAGGAGCTCAAGCCCGATAGATTGGAAGATCTTATCTCCATGAATGCCTTGTTCAGGCCAGGTCCAATGGAATATATTCCTTCTTATATTCGTCGCAAGCACGGACAGGAAGATGTCGTATATGATATTCCCGAGATGAAAGAGATACTTGAAGAAACCTTTGGTATCACTGTATATCAGGAGCAGGTGATGTTGCTTGCCCAGCAGTTGGCAAACTTTACCAAGGGGGATGCAGATGTTTTGAGAAAGGCCATGGGTAAGAAAGACAAGAAAGTTCTGGATACCCTAAAAGACAAATTTATGGATGGCATCAGGGCAAACTCCCATGATGAGAAAAAGGCAAACAAAGTATGGAGTGATTGGGAAGCTTTTGCCGCTTATGCCTTTAATAAGTCTCACTCTACTTGCTATGCTTATGTGGCATATCAGACTGCTTATCTTAAGGCCAATTATTTGCCGGAGTTTATGGCGGCCAACTTAAAACATCAGGGCAATATTGAGAAGATCACGCTATATATGGAGCAGTGCAAATCTTCCAATTTGAATGTACTTGGACCTGATGTAAATGAAAGCAAAATTGATTTTGCAGTAAGCAAAACCGGAACTATTCGCTTTGGCTTATCATCTATTAAAGGCATAGGAGAAGGCCCATCGCAGGATATTCTTGACGCAAGAAAAGGAAAGTTATTTGAGGATTTGTATGATTTTGTCGTACGTGTGAATACAAGATCCATCAATAAAAAAACACTTGAAGGATTAGTATATAGTGGGGGTTTGGATAGTTTTGGACTGGATAGAGAGGCATATTTTTCAGTGAATGAAAAGGGATCGACCTTTATCGAACAATTGATAAAATATGCTTCAGCAGTCAGAGACATGAATGAAGGTTCAACCATGAGCCTTTTCGGGGATGATATGGATCAAGTGGTGGCGCCGCCTGTGGCTTTTCCTTATCAGAACTGGTCCGTTAATTATAAGTTAGAAAAGGAAAAAGAAATGATCGGCTTGTATGCAAGTGGTCATCCTTTGGATCCATTTAGACTTGAATTGGACAAACTTTGCAATTGTGTACTTTCTGAAATCGCAAATATCGATAAACCTGATTTTGTAGTCAAATGTGGAGGCTTGGTGACAACAGCGCATCATAGTTTTACCAAACGTGGAGATCCATATTGTAAGTTGGAATTAACAGATTTTACGGGTAAGCATACTTTTTTTATCATGAAAGACCTGTATCATAAGGCTAAGGCACTAATGGTAGATGGGAATAAGCTTTTTATTGAAGGGGTTATAAAATCAAAATGGCAGGGTGGTGCATTGGAGATGGCTGCACAATCTATAAGACTTATGGAAAATCTTTCTGAGGCTTACTTTAAATCCATCACACTTAAAATTCCTGTTGGACTTATCACAGAAGATTTTATTGATAAGTTGGATTCATATACCAATCTTCACACTGGCAATCAGAGGATGAATCTGGTATTATTGGATGAAGCAAATAAGGTGGCACTTTCTTCGACTGTTTTTCCTAAGATCTTGATCAATCAACTTCTCATAGAATTGGTGGTTTCGCATGATCTTGAATTTGATGTGGAGATGAATTGATCTGTTCTTTGGAGAAATGTATGATCTTTTCAAAAGTTCTGATGTTTATCAGTTGAATATTAATTAGTTTTGCATCTTAATTATAACAGAAATGATTAAAAGTTATCAAAAAACAATACTTATTCTCGCGACTTTATTCGTCGTGCTGATGTTTATTCCCTTTGAATCATTTGCTCAATGTCCGATGTGTCGGATTGCAGCCGAATCTAACCTTAAGGATGGAGGGACTGCCGGAGCAGGTCTAAATGCAGGAATTTTATATATGCTTGCTGCACCATATTTACTAGTCGGAACCATCGGTTTTATTTGGTGGAAAAATCATAAGAAAATAGGGAAGTAAATAGGGGAAATAAAAAAGGCGTGATTTTTGATCACGCCTTTTTTATTTATTTAATTTCGTTCTTAGAAAGTATAACGAGCAGCTACACCACCAGAGAAATAAAATCCGCTGTAGTAGTCGGCTCTGATAATGTTAACTGTAGGTCTCGTATCAACTGAAACATTCAATGGAATGCTGGCAAATTTATAATCAACACCTGCTGTTGGGAATATAGCCAATCCAAATCCACTAGTCGCATCAAAATCTGAGAAAGAGTTATATGCAGTCAAACCACCACCTACAAACCATTTCAATCCAGGTACTGGTTTGATGTCAAAGTGATGTTGGTAGGCTCCTGAAGCTGAAAGTACGAACCAGTTATAACTAGAAAAACCACCAAACGAATAATTTCTAAAACCCAGGTTTAATTCAATCGCACCTTGCTCACTAATGAAAGTCTTGTAAGAAGCAGAAACCAGGTCATAATAACCACCAAATCTAAGTCCAATACCGCTTTTGTAATCACTCTGTGCATTTGCTGCTACTGAGAAAATTGTAACGAAAATAAATAAGTTAAGAATTTTTTTCATCTGTTTGATTTTAAAAAGTTTAAAAGAGTTTATACATGACATCCATCGAAATTTTCAACTACAAATATTACATTGGGTTGTAAAAGATAATGGCATTTTGTCCTGTCTTATTTCATTACAAATGTATAATATTTTCCTTTACTTACCTATCATAAGCTTACTATATATATTAATTTAAAATAATTGTGAAAATTTTAAAGCTTGGATGAGATTACCTATTATGTATTGGTTTCTTCCAAAATCTTAGAATAAAATCTTTGTTAATTTGTTTATGTACTTTTTTTAAGATTTGTTAAATGCTATATTTAGTGTAAAATTTATTACATATTATTATCAATTATATGTAATACTAGTATATGTCAATTATTTGGTTATAAATATTGTGATAAGGAAAAAAATAGGATTTTTCACAAATGAACATATTAAAAAAATATGTAATGTGATATTTTGACCCTATCTTTGCGAGATAAAAGTTTGATTCAATAGATCAGACTCGATAAACAATTTATACAGCATTATGGCAAAAGTTTTATTAGTAGATGATGAAAGCAGTATCAGAAGAACTTTAAAGGACATCCTTTCTTTTGAGAAATATGAAGTGGTAGAAGCAGTTGATGGTCTTGATGGTATCGAGAAGGTAAAACAACAGAGTTTTGATGTCATTCTTCTTGACATCAAAATGCCTCGCATGGATGGAATTGAAGCATTTGAAAAAATAAAAGCACTGGCACCCGAGACTCCAGTGATCATGATATCAGGTCACGCCAATATCGATACTGCTGTAGATGCTGTCAAAAGAGGTGCTTTTGATTTTGTGAGTAAGCCACCAGACCTCAATAGATTATTGATAACTATCAGAAATGCAATTGACAAAAAATGCCTGATTCACACTACGAAACAATTACAATCCAAGATAACCAACTGTAAGGTACCTGCCATGATCGGCAATAGCCCCGCCATTGCTAAAGTGCATGAGACGATAGACCGTGTAGCACCTACGGATGCCAGGGTTCTTATCACTGGAGGAAATGGAACAGGCAAAGAATTAGTAGCTAAATGGCTTCATGCTAAAAGTAATCGAAGTTCTACAGCGCTAATTGAAGTGAATTGTGCAGCAATACCTTCAGAGTTAATAGAAAGTGAATTGTTTGGACACGAAAAAGGAGCTTTTACTTCTGCTGTCAAACAAAGGATCGGTAAATTTGAGCAAGCAAACGGAGGAACATTATTCCTAGATGAAATAGGCGATATGAGCCTTGAAGCTCAGGCAAAAGTCTTACGTGCACTGCAGGAAAAAAGAATTAATAGAGTAGGAGGCGAGAAGGATATTCATGTGGATGTTCGCGTTTTTGCAGCTACAAATAAAGATTTACTCAAGGAGATCGAAGCAAAACGATTTAGGGAAGATCTTTATCACAGACTCGCAGTCATCATTATAAGAGTACCATCTCTTTCAGAGAGGGTAGAGGATATAAGATTACTTTCAGAACATTTCATTAAGGGCATCTGCGAAGATTATGGAATTCCTTCCAAAGAGATAACAAAGGAAGCTTATAAAATCCTTGAATTGTACAATTGGACGGGAAATATCCGCGAACTTCGCAATGTGGTTGAACGCTTGATAATTCTGAGTGGTGATAAAATCACCGCAGAAGATGTTATCAATTTCGTCCAAACCGATCCACAGCGAAAATCGGGTAAGATTGTTGACTTATTCGAGCAATTCAATAACATAGAAGATGTCCACCGATATATTGAGGATGCTTATTCAGATTTCAAAGGGAGAAAATAACATTTTAAAAATTGAGGCTATCCCAATCTACATGAATGTTTAATTCTGCTGGAGACAACCTCCAGAGTTTCATTCTGACTTCTAATTTCTTACTTCAGATTTACTAAAAATAACACTTTTATAGTTTCACTTCAAAAGCTGAAACATTTGATATTATTAAACATTACCTGTTAATCACCGTTATTCATTAATTTTGCAGTCTCAAATGAATTATTAATGAGTAAAAAAGGCAGAGTTCTGGTGGCCATGAGTGGTGGAATAGACTCAACTGTGGCAGCATTGTTGCTACATGAGCAAGGTTATGAAGTAGTTGGGGTCACGATGAAGACCTGGGACTATGCTAATGTGGGCGGAAGTAAAAAGGAGACTGGTTGCTGTAGCCTTGATAGTATTAACGATGCTCGTGAAGTCGCCGTCGATAACGGTTTCCATCATTTTATAATTGATATCAGGGAGGAATTTGGCGATTACGTTATTGACAATTTCGTTGATGAATATATGGCGGGAAGAACACCGAATCCTTGTGTACTATGCAATACGCACATTAAATGGGCAGCTCTCCTTAAAAGAGCTGATCAATTGGATTGCGAGTTTATAGCTACTGGTCATTATGCGGTGATGAATGAATTATATGGCCGAAGGTTTATTTCTAAAGGATTAGATACTAATAAAGACCAATCATATGTCCTATGGGGATTGAAACAAGAATTCTTGAAAAGATCGATATTTCCAATAGGCGGATTTCATAAACCTGACATTCGCCAAATGGCATTTGACAGAGGTTATGAAAAGCTCTCTAAAAAGGCCGAATCCTATGAAATATGTTTCGTTCCAGATAATGATTATAGAGGATTTCTAAAAAGAAGATTACCCAATATCGAAAATGAATTAGATGGGGGACTTTTTGTCAATAGCAAAGGTGAGGTCTTAGGTAAACATAAGGGTTATCCTTTTTATACAGTAGGTCAAAGAAGAGGTCTGGGTATGGCTTTTGGCGAACCAATGTTTGTCTCGACGATCGACCCCGAGACAAATACTGTGGTGCTGGGTCTGGAGCATGAGCTGCTTCGCAATGGTATGCGCGTCAAAGGTGTCAATCTCATGAAGTATGCAGAACTCAAACCGGATATGGAGGCACTTACTAAGATACGTTACAAGGATGACGGCGCTCTGGCGACATTAAATCAAGTCGGAGATGATGTGTTTGTTGAATTTCATGCCAATGTAAAGGGAATTGCTCCAGGTCAATCTGCGGTATTTTACGAAGGAAATGACTTGTTGGGTGGAGGTATTATTCAGTCAGGTTCAATTAATTAAATAAATAATGAAAAAACCATATTGCCTATTCATTTTTTCTATGTTGATATCAACGGTATATTTTTCTTCATGTGAAAAGGAAATAGATACAGATGCTGTGCAGCGAGCCAAGGATAATTTAGAGAAATCGTATCAATATTATCCGATAGCAATAGGAAAGTCATGGACCTATCAGATCGATTCTATTTATTATTCTGACAATCTTGGTAACATTGAAATCGATACGATAAGAGGGTTATACAGGGAAACCATAGTAGATACCTTTAAGAATTCAAGTGATAATGTTATTTATCGGGTCTTAAAAGAAAAGCAGGAAAATAATATCTGGTTCGTCACAAGAGTATATTCACTAATGCCGACAACAAATCAGCTCATACGCACTGAGGACAATACACAACTTATCGACCTGATCTTCCCTTTACAAATCAATTCTACATGGAATCCAACAGCGCTGATCGACGCAAATAGTACTTATCTGGTAAGAGGTAAAGGGATACAGATATTTAAAGACTGGCCATCAGCCTATATCAGTGATATCGTGGAAGAGGAAGTATTTGGCGAGGTCAGAGAAGTGTTGAAAATACAGGATGTTAAGCCTGATGATAATATTATTCTTTTTCAATCTTCTACAAGATCTTATGCTTCAGGCGTGGGCATGATAAGCAAAGAGCAAGCATTTTTTACAACACAAAAGACGGAATTGGCAGAAAAGCCGTGGGAGGAAAAAGCAGAAATCGGGTTCAAATGTATTCAGACACTTGTCGATTATAAATAAATAATAACAGTTAAAAATGGCTAAATTAAAAGAGTATTTGCAAGTCGGGCAAATCAGGAAGGGCCATGGCTTGGATGGGCTTATAAAAATGACGCTTAAGGCTGATTTTACTCATGTAATAGACAAGACAGATCATTTTTTTATAGAAGAAAATGGTCAGAAACTTCCACTTTTCATTGAAAAACAGGTCTTTGATGGGCAGGATTATATTGTTAAATTCGAAGATATAGACAATCCTCAGGATGCTACCCAATTGTCTGCAAAAGCTATTTTTATGGACAAGGCTGTCTTGGAAAAATTAATAGATTATAAATCAAAAGAAAAAGACCTACCCTTTGATATCACAGATCTGATTGGATATGTCATTAAGGATAATTCACTTGAAGATAACCTAGAGATCATTGATATACAGCAATTTCCTCGGCAAGTAATGGCTACAGTAGAATTGAATGGTAAAGAAATGTTTCTGCCCTTATCAGACGAACTTATTGCTTTGATAGACCACAATACCAAATTAATTTCTACCGCATACCCTGAAGGTATCTTTGATTTGTAAGACAGTTATTGGTAAAGTGGCATGTAATAATATGATAATCTAATACATCACGGACAAGGGCAAGCCTTATCCCTGCAATTATATTCTAATACTATTATACTCTAATACTATCATACTCTCAAACTCGTTCAATCACCATAGAACTAGCTCCACCGCCACCATTGCAAATGGCAGCTAATCCATATCGACCACCTTCCTGATGAAGAGCAGATGTCAAAGTGACAAGAATTCTGCTTCCGGATGACCCAAGGGGATGACCCAATGCAACTCCACCACCATAAATATTCATTTTTTCTTGTGGAATGTTCAATGATTTTGCAAAATTCAATGCCACAACAGCGAAAGCTTCATTCACTTCAAAAAAGTCGATCTGATCAATCGTTAAGCCAGCCTTTTTTAAAGCAATTGGTGCTGCTTCGACAGGAGCAGTTGTAAACCATTCTGGTTCATGCTCAGCATCTGCAAATGAAACAATTCTAGCTAAAGGCTTTAAATTTAGTTCTTTGACTTTTTCTGCAGAAGCAAGGATTATGGCAGAAGCGCCGTCATTGATAGTACTTGCATTTGCTGCAGTTACAGTTCCTGTAGGAGTGAAAACCGGTCTCAAACCAGGAATCTTATCCAAAAATACATTTTTAAATTCTTCGTCTTCAGTGATTAATACGGGATCTCCCTTTCTTTGAGGTATAGAGACAGGGCTAATTTCATTTTTGAATTTACCATTCAAAGTAGCTTCTGCAGCTCTCTTATAAGATTGAATTGCGAAAGCATCTTGCTGCTCCCTTGTTATATCATATTTTTCTGCTGTGGCATCAGCAAATACACCCATCGCCTTGCCATCATATACATCTACAAGACCATCTCTTTGTAAACCATCTACAGCCTGAACACTCCCAAATTTACTTCCCCACCTCATATTAGGCAGATAAAATGGGATATTTGACATGCTTTCCATTCCACCTGCTACTATAAGATCATTTTGCCCTGTCATGATGGATTGAGCTGCAAGAGCTACAGATTTCATGCCACTGGCACAAACTTTGTTTACTGTAGTGGTAATGACTGTATTCCTGAGTCCTGCGGCTAGAGCTGCTTGTCTTGCCGGAGCCTGACCATTATTAGCCTGAACGACGTTGCCAAAATATACCTCTTGTATTTCAGCAGGATCAAGTCCTATTTTACTATAAGCATCACGTATGGTTTCTGCACCAAGTTGAACAGCAGTTAAGCTTGAAAATACACCACCAAAACTACCCATAGGTGTTCTGGAAACTGAGACAATAAAAACTTCCTTCATTCGAATATTTTGTAGATAAAATGATTTTAGAACTGAAAACACAATAATATACAGTGTTTTCAATACTCTGCACTTAAACAATTCAAGTTGATTTTCGTTCAAATTAAAATTGTATGCGAAGGTATATTAAATTTTAGTTTATATTTTGAATTAGATATATATATTATTTTTACCTTTGACCCAAGTTTAGCCTTGATATGATTGAATTCCGTAATATTTACTTTCTTTTATTATTATTTGTTTTTGGTGCTCCGTTCCAAAAGTCTTTCAGTCAGTCAGAAGAAAAAACAATCTACCAGAAAGTCAGAGTTCATCTTGATGGCAAAGGGCTTCGTCCTCTTGCCGCACTTGGTGTTGAAGTAGAACATGGATTTAATCGTGCCAAAGATGAAATCGTGAATTTTTATTCAATTGAGGAAGTGGAGCAAGTCAAGGCTGCAGGATTTAAAGTAGACATCATCCTTCCTGATGCAATAGCGCATTATCTGGAGGAGAGCAAAAAAGTACAGCCTGTTTCATTAGAACAATTGGAGACCAGAGATCAAACTTGTTACGGAGCAGTTCAAAAGTATAGGGTGCCTTTTAATTTCAAATATGGTTCTATGGGATCATATCTGACGCTGCAAGAAATAATGAATGAATTGGACCTTATGAAGGTTAAATACCCCAACTTAATTTCTAATAGAATGGGCGTCAATTCTTTTGTAACTAAGGAGGGGAATGTCATTCAATACGTCAAAATCTCAGATTATCCTGAGGATGATGAACATGAAACTGAAACCAAGATATTATATACTTCTTTGCATCATGCCCGCGAACCAATGAGTATGATGCAGATGATTTATTTTATGTGGTATCTTTTGGAGAATTATGAAAGAGATCCGGAGATCCAGTATTTGGTAAATAAATCAGAGATGTTCTTTGTCCCTTGTGTCAATCCAGATGGTTATGAATATAATAGGTTGCAGCATTCAGATGGTGGTGGATTATGGAGAAAAAATAGGAATAACATAGGGGCAGTTGATATTAACAGAAATTATTCATTAGGCTGGGCATATGACAATGATGGATCGTCACCTTTAAAAAGTTCAGATACTTACAGAGGTACACATTCAAATTCTGAAGCTGAAACAAAATCAATTTATACATTAACAAAATCTAACTCTTTTCAGATGGCTGTGAATTATCATTCATTTGCCAATGTAATGATATATCCTTGGGGGTATTTGGAGGCTAATACCATAGACAGTCTCACTTATATCAATTTTGCTCAGCAATTAACCGAACACACAGATTTCTCTTTTGGCCTCAATAACGAAACGCTTGGATATCCTATTAATGGCACAGCGGATGATTACATGTATGGAGAAGGTATTTACGCTTATACTTTCGAATGTGGTCCGGTGGAATTGACAGATACTACTAGTTTCTGGCCTTTAGCAGATAAGATACTACCTATGTGCGCTTCTTTTTTAAACCAAAATATCAATACTTTGTGGATGTTGAATGGAGGATTGAAAGTGCAACAAGTTTCTGACAAGATTATCCCGCAAGCCACAGGCAATGCTCAATTAAAAATTACAAGAGTCGGATTAACGAACGACTTAGTAAACATTAATATTCATCCAATATCTAATAACGTGGTTAACTTTTCAAAAGATTACGTTGTAACTCTCAATCATTTGGAATCCAAAGTTATTGATATACCTTATGCATTGAAGTCCAATCCTAAAGGGGAAGTCAAATTTGAAGTGAATTATTTCTACGGAACATACAACAAGAGAGATACCATCACTTATCAACTCTTCAATTACAAAACTAGATTTGAAAACCACGGTGAAGATTTAACTGCTTTTAAGAAGGAAGATTTCGGTCAGAATTGGATAATCGATTATGATGATTATTATGATACATTTGGTTCATATGCGCTCAATACACTATCCACATACAGTAAAGCGGAAAATAAAACACTGGAAACTAAAAATCCAATATATATTCCTCAAACAGATTCTCTAGCTTTTCTTTCATTTTATGCTAAATGGTATATTGAAAAAAATGTAGATTATCTAAAAGTATATGCATCTAAGGATGGTGTATTTTTTGCCCCATTATGTGGCTCTTTCTCCCAGCTTGGTAGTATAGACCAGGGAGAAGAAGAGCCTGTATTAGATGGCTTCCAGCCTGACTGGGTCAATATAGTGATGGATTTGTCTAATTATACAGGAGAATATGTATATCTTAAATTTATATTTAGATCAGATGCAAAGGTCAACAAGGACGGTGTAAATATCGACAATATAAAAGTTATTGGAGTGCCGAGAACAAACCTTGCTGACGATGAGGTTGAATCAAAAAGTGCAAAGGCTGAAATTAGCCCTAACCCTGCTGATGACTTTATTTATATCTATAGAGATATCGCACAGGATGCAATAATCAGTTTATATGATGCCACAGGAAAATTACAGATTAGGAAAAATATTTTAAACAAAGTTGAAGGAATTGATGTTCATAATTTACCATCAGGGATGTACTTATATGTTATTAATGAAGGATTTAAGAATCAAATCATAACAGGTAAGTTAATTATAGCCAAAAATTAATTTCTTGTAATAAGTATTATTTCGAATTTAAGTGTATCTTTGCGTCACTTTAATAAAAACATATCGCGGAGTGGAGCAGTTGGTAGCTCGTCGGGCTCATAACCCGAAGGCCGTAGGTTCAAGTCCTGCCTCCGCTACTAAGTAAAGCCTCGGTTTATTTCCGGGGCTTTTTCTTTTTATAATCGACCGGTTTTATAATCCTGATTTTCGATTTCAAAAGAATCTATTATTTTTGCAATTGATAAATAAAAATTGAGGTGGTAAAAATTGGTGATATTTCATTAGGGCAATTCCCATTATTGCTCGCACCCATGGAGGATGTCAGTGATCCTCCTTTCAGAGCACTTTGTAAGGAACAAGGCTGTGACATGGTTTATACAGAATTTATTTCTGTAGAAGGTCTAATTCGAAATGCAGATAAAAGCATACAAAAGCTGGATATTAGTGATGAAGAAAGACCTGTAGGTATTCAAATATTTGGTTCGGATGAACAAAGCATGGTACAGGCAGCAGAAATCATAGAACGGACCAAACCCGAAGTGCTGGATATTAATTATGGTTGTCCAGTCAAAAAAGTGGTTTGTAAAATGGCAGGTGCCGGAATTCTACAGGATATTAATAGAATGGTATCTCTGACGAAGGCAGTAGTTAATGCCACTTCACTTCCTGTTACCGTAAAAACAAGGTTGGGTTGGGACGATAATACCAAAAATATTGTGGAAGTAGCGGAAAGGCTGCAAGACATTGGTATACAGGCACTTTCCATCCATGGAAGGACACGGAAACAAATGTATACCGGTGAGGCTGATTGGTCACTGATAGCTAAAGTAAAAGAGAATCCAAGAATGCACATCCCAATTTTTGGGAATGGCGATATTGATAGCCCTCAAAAGGCAAAGCTGTATAAAGAACGTTACGGAGTAGATGGTATCATGATAGGAAGGGCTAGTATCGGCAATCCCTGGATATTCAGAGAAATGAAACAATTTTTGGATTTTGGCACGATAGCAGAACCTCCGACCCTGGATGAAAGAATATCAGCTGTCTTGCAACATTTACACAGGTCCATTATTTGGAAAGGTCAAAAGATAGCTATCAATGAAATGCGTCGTCACTATACCAATTACTTCAGAGGGTTCAGAGAAGTAAAGCAATTTAGATCATTACTTGTCAATGCACTTTCGTATCAGGAAGTGGAAGATATCACAGCGACTATGCGCGAGTATTATTCAAATGAGCCTTTGCTGGTTTAAAATGGCTTAGAATGTTTTTATTGCTGAATAGTACAAAAACTGAAGAAATAGTTTACAATGTTCTTTCGAGAGCTGCCAAAGAGCTCGATTGTCAGGTTTATTTGATCGGAGGGTATGTAAGAGATAAAGTCTTGGGTAGAAGATCCAAGGATATAGATATTGTGTGTGTGGGCGATGGTATCATACTGGCAGAATATGTCAATAATTTACTGAATAATGAACATCCTGTCGTCATATTTAAAAGATTTGGCACAGCTTCAATCAGATTTAAAGAAGTCGAACTGGAATTTGTTGGAGCCAGAAAGGAATCCTATTCCATTGATAGTCGCAAACCTTCAGTATTGGCTGGCACACTCTATGACGATCAGTTAAGACGAGATTTTACTATCAATGCAATGGCTATTAGTCTGAATGAAGACACCTATGGCGAACTGTTGGATCCATTTGATGGGATGGAGCACCTCGAAGAAAAATTGATAAAAACTCCGCTTGATCCTGGATCTACATTTTCCGACGACCCTTTAAGAATGATGCGGGCAATCAGATTTGCTAATCAATTAAACTTCACAATAGACCCTAATACCTTTCAGTCAATGACTAACAATTGTGAACGATTAAAGATCGTTTCGATAGAGCGCATTATGACTGAGTTTCAGAAGATAATGGAATGTGATAAGCCTTCTATTGGAATTAATCTGCTATTTGAAGCAGGTCTTCTCGATTATTTTATACCTGAGTTGGTCGAGTTACATGGAGTAGAGATTCAAGAAGGAAAGGGCCATAAAGATAATTTCTATCATACGCTTCAAGTATTGGATAATGTTTGTAAAAATAGCGATAATGTATGGTTGAGATGGGCAGCATTGCTACACGATATTGCAAAGCCAGCCACCAAAAGGTTTGATGATAAACAAGGTTGGACTTTTCATGGCCATGAAGCATTGGGAGCTGCGATGGTCCACAGAATGTTCAAAAGGATGCACCTGCCTTTGGATCATCAAATGAAGTATGTTCAGAAGTTGGTAAGGTATCACTTAAGACCTATTAGCCTTACAAAAGAAGATATTACCGACAGTGCTATAAGGAGACTTCTTTTTGATGCAGGCGATGATATTGATGACCTTATGATACTGTGTGAAGCTGATATCACTTCAAAAAATGAGAGGAAGGTCAAGAAATTACTGGAAAACTATGAACTCGTGCGTCTTAAACTGAAAGAAATAGAGGAGAAGGATAAAATGCGCAATTGGCAGCCCCCAGTGACCGGTGAATTAATTATGGAGACCTTTGGGATAAAAGCTGGCCCTATAGTAGGCGATCTTAAAAACGAAATAAGAGAGGCAATCCTTGATGGAGACCTCGAAAACGACTTTACTGCAGCCTTTAGTTTTTTAGTCGACCTAGGTGAGAAAAGGGGCTTGCAAAGAAATATAAAAAGCAAATAAGCATTTACCCAATCATAAACGTTTACATTAGATAAGTAGTTTTTCAACACAATTAAAAGCAATTATTAATCTTATATTTGCAAATTAATATAATAAAAATAAATGAAATCAATACAATACGCATTAAGTTTAATTTTAATGTTATCAATAATTGGTTGTTCTAAAGACAAAAATATTGTAGATGACACAGCTCAGTTTGAACTTGATAAACAGCTGATTCGAAATTATTTAAAAGATAATAATTTGAATGCTGACTCCACTTCAGAGGGGGTCTATTATATTATTGATTATACTAATGACACATTGCCTGATAAACATGCTGTAATTTCATCTATTGTAGTCGTTGATTATAAAGGCTATTTATTGTCAGGAAAAGTATTTGAAACAAATTTCAACCAATCATTTGGACTTTACCAGGTGATAGACGGATGGAAAATAGGGATACCATTATTTAAACAAGGTGAAAAAGGACGTTTGTTTCTACCTTCGAGACTAGCTTATGGCGCCCAATCTACAGCGAGCATCCCTGCGAATTCCCCTTTAATTTTTGAAGTTAATCTGATAAAAGTAAATTAAACATTCATTTATTACTACTGGGTCGAAAATTTTTTCTACCTTACTTTGATAACATAAAAATAGTAACAATGCTTATTAAAAAATTAATATTCAGCGGAGTGTTGATGTCATTCCTTGCTTTTGCAGCATGTAAAAATGAACCTGCAGCAACTGATGCGGCACCAGCAACTCCTGAAGCCGGAACTGAAGCTACAACCACGCCAACTACTGCTGCTCCTGCACCGGCTCCTGCTGGAGCTCCAACTAGTGGTCAGCCTATGCAGACAGAAGTTGCACCAGTGCAGACTATGCCTGCTGGTTCTACTGCACCTGCAGGTGGATCTGGAAAGATCAATCCGGCACATGGTCAGCCTGGACATAGTTGTGCGGTACCAGTAGGTTCTCCACTGCCTTAGTAGAAGCTTAGTAAAGAATTAAAAGCCGGATGATTTATGATTGTTCGGCTTTTTTTGTGTGATCAAAATGGTTATTATTTTTATTGCGAAATAGCATGTATCCTAAAGCAATAAAGGTGATAACTGCTGAAAAATATAGTACCATGGGAATGTTTTTAATGACATCACTGTAATACCAGCCTGCCAATAATGCCCCGCCTCCAATTCCTGCTTCCAAAGCTATATACATAGTTGCTATAGCTTTACCTCTTTGGCCGGGTAGGCTTAGATCTACTGTCCAGGCATTCACTGCCGGAGATAGAATACCTGTAGCGAATCCATAGACGATGGACCCAATTACAAAGCCTTCGAAATTATCATTGTAACCAATGATCAGAAGGGATACAACTAACATAAATAGGCCAACCTTAATGATCACTAGTCTGCCGTATTTGTCTGAAGCTTTTCCGGAGAAAAATCTCACAAGAATAGAAGAGATTGTAAAAAAAAGAAAGAAAAGTCCTTTGTTGTGAATGCCAAGATGATGACTCCAATCAGGAATCAAAGTCAAGATCACTCCATAGGATACATACGATAGTAAAGTGACTACAGCTGCAGGAAGTGCTTCAACAGCAATGATATCGTACCTGGTGAGTTTGAGCATAGTAAAACTAAAGGGCTTTTTATCTTTCAATGTTTCTTTCATATTCATCAAAATCAAAATGGAAGTAAGTGCAAAGGCAGATGATACATAGAATAGTATATTCATCGAATAAGAAGCCCTAATTGCACTTCCCAATGCAGGCCCAATGGCCATTCCTGTGCTGAAACATACTCCATGTAGACCTAGAGCCTCACCCCATCTGCCAGGTGGTACGATATCAGATATGTAAGCTGAGGTCGCAGTAGGTTTAAAACCTGTCGAAAACCCATGAAAAAGCCTTAAGAACAAAAATCCGGAGACTGTACCCAATACAGGATACAGAAAACCGCAGAAAAAGCAAACAATCGATCCTGCAGCCATAACTGGCACACGACCAAAAGTATCCGTTAATTTTCCACTGAAAGGACGCGATATACCTGCTGATAGCGTAAATAATGCTATTATTAATCCTTTGTATTCAGCCCCACCAAGTCCACTTAAATATTCAGGCAACTCCGGGATCAACATATTAAAACTTGCTGAAAATAAGAGAGAACTTAGGCATACCATTCCAAAATGAATATTGTATATGGGATGCAACGATTGGGCCATTGTTAGTGGGCCATTGTTGAATAGTTTTTTGAAATATGGATTTTTATTTTCTTTATTAGAAGACACGCTAGACCTTTGATACAAATTAAAACAAACGAAATTAATTAATTGACTTTTATTTCACATTATAATATGGGACCTAGAGACGTTTCATGAAGATATGATTTTCATTTATTTAGTTCAATTAGAATGTAGAATTTCATCAATTGGAATAAAAAAAGGCAGAACGTTCTGTGCTCTGCCTTTTCTAAATTTTTAGCAAATTTATCTCACCAAGGTTACACTTCCAAAGTATAACTGTGTCTTTCCGTCAAGGAAAGAAATTTCGGAAACATAGGTAAACACATCAGGATTTAATTGACTTCCTTTGAATGTGCCATCCCAGCCGTTTGTTGTACCATATTCAGATGGAGGTAAGTTTTTTTGTTCATAAACCAATGCTCCATAACGATTAAACACGCGCACGTACATTACCTCTTTGACTCCCAGGGCCAGTGTATATCTGGAATTCATCGTTGATGCCATCTTTGTTGGGTGAGAAAACGTTTGGAATAAAAATCTTCCTTGTTTTGTCAACTTTTAAAAGAATAGAATCAATACCTGAGCATCCATTGACATCAGTCACTAACACATTAATGTATTGATTGCTAATGGCATGCGCATAAGTTTCATCGCAATTGACACAGCTGACATTCGATGGAGGAGACCAAACTGATGTTCCTACAGGGAAAGCACTAAGCACGACAGGGCTCAAAAGTATCGAATCTCCAAGATTGATTACAACATCTTCAGGAAGACTAACCAATATTGGTGCAGGTTCTGTAACGGTAAAGGTAGAATCCAAGGTGCATCCGTTTTCATCTGTAATTGTAAGTAGGTGATCGCCACCCAATACCTTTGCTATTTCAAATGTAGTATATGTCTGACCTTGGTCTATCGTATATTTATAATCAGGTCCCGCACCACCAGTAATGCTATTGATTTCAAAATTTGTTTCAAAACCCGCACATGCAGGTTCCGGCACCGGTCCAAAATCAACTGAAAGCTCCAATGGTTCGTTTAGCGTGACAGAGACATCATCATTGCATCCTTTTATATCGGATACAGAAATAAGGTAATTGCCGGCTGGAAGGTTATTCCCAGTATTGACATTACCCAGGATTGCCGGATTCCAAATGAAAGTGTTCGAGCCGTTTCCTCCAGTGACATCTACGCCGATCGCACCTGTGGATTCTCCAAAACAATTGACATCCTGAGTGATTGTGCTATTCAAGGTAGCAACTAATTCTGCAGGTTCATTTATTTTAAATGAATCAACACCAATACAATTCTTATTATCGGAGATAGTAACTTTATATGTTCCTGCACCCAATCCATTTAAAGTAGCCGTATTTGTTTGAACCGGACTCCAGGTATAACTGTATCCGCCATTCCCTCCACTCGCCACGAAAGTTATTGATCCATCATTATCACCAAAACAAGTGACATCTTTGAACTGCGCTGTTGCTTTATTGGCTGTGATAGCAGGTGGAGAAGGTATAAATACAGAATCAACTACATTGCAATTTCCATCTGAGATGGTGACAAATTGCCATCCACCTTTTAACTGTACTGCTGTAGAACTAGTGCCACTGAAGGTCTCACCACTTGACCAGGTAAATGAATATGTTCCAATTCCACCGCCACTTGCATTCACGGTGGCTGATCCGGAACCTAAGATGGCGTCAAAACAATCCGAAGCTACTATTGTATTTTGATCTACACCACTAATTATGGATGGGGCAGAGGACACGACATAAGTATCAATGAATGGCGGGCATCCTGAAGCATCTGAGATAGTAACTGTATAGCTACCAACTTTTATGTTTACAATAGCATCAGTCACATCTCCATTACTCCACAGGTACGTATATGGCATTATTCCTCCACTGGTAGTCAGCTGAATAGAACCATCGTCTGCATCCGGACATGTTGTAGGGACTATCAGAGCGTTGTCTACAGCTATTGAGCCTTGACCTTCCAAAACAATGGTATCTTTTAATTCACAACCACTAAGTGTATTGACAGTAAGGATGTATTGCCCACCTGTGAGATTACTTACAGTAGAAAAATATTTTCCATTAGGATCCCCTGAATTGACAGGCAAACCGGCATTATTGCTCCATGTCACTGAAGTTATCTCAGAACCTTTAGCAGTTAAAGTTGCTTGAATGCTCCCATTATTTCCTCCACTACAAGCAATTGGTATTAATGTGTCAAACTCAATCAAGGGAGCATCTTTTTTAAAGATCAAGAAGCTGGTATCTGCAGTACATCCATCCACTCCTGTGATGGTCACATAATATCTTGTACCATCTGCTGTTCCTGATAAATTGTTAAGTTGAAGACTCACTGCCTTTAATGTTGTCGGATTAGATCCATTGGACCAGGTAAATTCATATAGCCCATTTCCCGGATTGTTAGGATCTGGAAATGGGATAGTATTTCCACTGCCATCATAAATAGTTGCTGATCCGGATGGCGCTCCTGAGCAATTGTCGTTGATTTTATTAATTATCAGGAAGACGATCTCTCCATTGCCCTTTATTTCTATAGTTTTTTCTTTAAAACAACCGGCAGCATCTGTTATAGTTACATCGTAAAAACCGTTATTCAGACCGGAAACAATTGATGTTGTATTTGTATTGTTGGGCACTCCGGCAGAAGCTTCCCAGTTGAAGGTATAAGGTCCTGTGGTAGTGCCATTTGTTGTTCCTGTAGCAGTGATTTGCCCCGTGCCATCACCAAAGCAAACAGGTATTTGTTTGTCTATCGTGGCATCAATGGTTACTCCAGGTACTAGTTCAAAATTGGAAATAACAGAACAATTATTTGCATCAGTGATTGTCACAGAATATATACCTTCCGGAATTCCTGAAATAGATCCGGATACTACTCCATTCTGAGTGGTATTGTTTGACCATTTATAGTCATAAGTTCCTCCAGGCTTAGGAGTTCCACCGGTAGCTGTAATACTTATACTTCCTGTCGGTTTACCTGAACAAGCCGGGCTTACGATCACTGCTGGAGTAAGGCTAATAGATGGAGTAAACAAAGTAAAGGATTCTGTATAAATACACCCAAGTTTATCTGTCACTGTGACATTGTAAACACCACTACCAAGGTTATCAATACTATTTTTATTAAACTCAAATGTTGACCATTCTATAGCATATGGAGTTACTCCTCCTGTAGATGAGATGTCAACTTTACCATCCTTTGAAAGATTACAGGCAGGATCTGTGATTGTGGAATTAACATTAATGGGCGGGGCATTCGAAACAGTTATAGACGATATAACATGTGTCACTCCTGATACATTGAAAACATCAAGCGGATATATGCCGGAAGCAAGATTAGAAATTGTAAAAGGTTCTCCAGTATTAACAAAGCTTGGAGCCCCATTATTAAAATTATAATTATACTGAGCTTCAGGTCCATAAACAGTGAAAGTGATGGAACCATTATTGCCCGTTGTACTACAGACATTTAGAGATACCTGGATCGTTGTAGGATTGGTAATCATCACAATACCGGCAGTATATCTTACATTGAATGAAGTAAGATCTATATTTGTGAATTCCACACCGAATGATGCTGATGGTATGTCCGTGATAATCACTGGTGTCTTAGTTCCCGGAGGACCGATGGCTTTAAAGCAAATGGTAAAGAATATAGCGTCATCGGGCAAGGTCTTACCTGTGAAAGAGGCATCGTCCCATAGAAATCGGATTAAACCTTGAGCAGCTTCTGATGTACTAAATCTTCCAAGTGAAAGATTGAGCGGATTTACTCCCGGAATTATTATCTGGTCGAACTGAAGAAGGTTTGGATTGAATCCAATTGCGAATTGTCCTCCTACCATATCCTTTAGATTTTTTACGGTAAAATCCAGGCAGATGATATCATTCATTGCTACCATTCCTGACTCGACAGTGATGTCAATGTTTCCCTGAGGTAAAATGACTTCCTCCGCATGGACACAACTTTTGCCATCTGATATTGTAAGAATATATGTTCCTGGTTCCGGAGCAGCAAAGGTAACTTTTGAGCCATGTTCGAAAGGTAGTCCAAATAGATTTGCTTTGACTGTTGGCTTGGTCTTGTGAACCATAGTGACGGTATAGTTTTTACTAGCATCGAATTCAGGAAATCCTCCTGTCACGTCAAAGCTTCCAGATAAAGAAGTTGGTGAATTCGTTTCAAAATTTGTGACTTTTATCTCATTCAGATATACCACAGGAAATGCTGCAGTTCTATTGACTTTAACGCAAGATCCGCCATCTTCATATTGTCCATAATATTCACCACCTGAGAGTGTAAATGCATCAAAGGTGGCAGGAGCTAACCATAAAGTAAAAGGCGAGCCTGCATTGAAGTAAGCATTGGTACTCCCATCATTGGACAGGGTAATATCGCCATTTGGAGTTCCCATAAAATACCATAGCTCTCCGGGTGGTGGTGGAGGATTAGAAAGAACACAATCTCCTTGAATTGCCGCAAATGTAGGGCCTGTCAATGCTGGCGGGCATCCGTATAATAAGAATCCTGCTGCAGAAGGTGTTCCTGGCACAGGGTCGCCATCATTAAAGTTACCATCGCCATTATTTTTAATAAAAATCTGATCATTGTAACACAAGAAGATGGTGTCAGGCCGACCATCATTACTTTGACCTACAATCGGTCCAAAACTCACTGATCCCGGGCTTCTTGAAGTACAATCTCTTGGCCCGATCTCTGTGGCGTTAATTGGAGCTGTACTTTTAAGTTTTTGGGCATTCGAAATCTGGCCGAATGTTAAAAATATTACTAAAATGATGAGTATAGAACGTAAATTCATCTGCTAATTTCTGTGTTTGTTGTTCAATTTGAACCTGAAATGATTGAAATTTAGATAATTTAGTGATCGCTGCTTTATATTATATATCTGTATGAGATAGAAAATGCTGCATTTGATCGATAAATATCACGCAAAAATAATATATATATTTTTAATATTTGTTTTTCTTTTTGTCATAGTACCTTTGCGCTGCAAAAGTAACGAATTAAACGTGGACTGTCGTATTCACCTGATGTGGTTAAGTAAAATACAGTAAAACTATGAGGTGATTTTTTAGTAGTATTGAACTAAAGATATGAAGAAAACAAATATAAAATTTTAACATTTAAATTGAATTTGAAATATATTTTGGCATTTTAAACAAATATTATGTTTAGATTTGTCTCACATTGTTTTTAAAATATTTTTTATGTCAATTATTGATCGGGCATTTTTAGTTATTTTCAGGTATGCTGAAAAGGGTTTGGAGATTTTTTTGGTAAAAACTGAAGATGAAGAGATGCAATCACAATTGGTGGAGATCTCTGAACAATTTCTTACAGAAATACCGTTGAGGTTTAGTAATAATACTCAGATTATTGAACTTGATCCTATAGAAGATGATCAAACCGGCAACATCAGAGCAATAGCCATAGAAGGTGATTGGCACGATATTCCTTCTCTTCGAGCGTTGCTTAAGGATGATTTACATTTTATGAAAGATAGAGTCAAAAAATATATTCCAAACATCGATACAGGGTCATTCATTTCATTCAAAGAAGTCGTAAAAAAAGCAGTAAAGTCTGAATACCAATTGCTTAAAGAACTTAAAGACGTTCTTACAGATCGCAATACGATCAACAATATTTGATCAATGTTTACCTGATTAAATTCCCCTCTATTAATTTTTAAAATTTGCTGTAATATGGAAGGACTTCGATCCACACATATCGAATTGCCAGAAGAAGTAGTAAAATATTCCGGAAAGGTTCGTGATGTTTATATTAAAAATAATTTATTCATCTCTGTTGCATCTGACAGGATCTCAGCTTTCGACCATATTCTACCCAGAACGATTCCTTTTAAAGGACAGGTATTAAATCAAACTGCCGCTTATTTTCTGGAATCCGTGAAAGATATCATCCCCGTTTGGATGCGCCATGTGCCTGACCCTAATGTAACCGTTGGTGTTACTTGTGAGCCTATAAGGATAGAAATGGTCATCAGAGGATACCTGACAGGCCATTCATGGAGAGAATACCGTTCAGGTAAAAGGGTCTTATGTGGAGAAGATATGATAGAAGGGCTTAAGGAGAATGATCCATTTCCAGTTCCATTGATTACACCAAGTACAAAAGCAGTCGAAGGTCATGATATGGATATTTCGAAAGCAGAGATTATTTCTCAAGGTCTGGTGCCCTTGGATCTATATGAAGAAATGGAATTGATATCCAGAAAATTATTTAGAAGAGGGCAAGAGATGGCATTGGCTCAAGGTCTGATCCTGGTAGATACAAAATACGAATTCGGATTGCACGACGGTACATTAACCTTAATGGATGAGATCCACACTCCGGATAGTTCCCGATATTTTTATCTCAAGTCCTACTTTGAGAATCAATTAAAAGGCTTACCACAAAATCAACTTTCGAAGGAATTTGTAAGAGAATGGCTGATAAGCAAAGGGTTTCAAGGTTTGGAAGGTCAGGTGATGCCTGAAATGGACGATGAGATGGTACATACAATTAGTGAACGGTACATCTTACTCTATGAGACTATCACAGGTAACCAATTTCAACGAACTGATCCGAATACAATTCAGAATAGGGTAGAAGGGGTGGTTACTGAATTGATACGAGGCTAGAGGTTAGAGGTCAGAGGTCAGTGGTCACAATTATTGATGATCATTGATATTGATATTTAAGCACAAATGCTATTCACTTTAAATAATCAGTCCATAAATTATAGTCAATATTCCAAAGATACAAAAGTTGATTTGAGTATAGAATTACAGTTCTCTCAATCAAATATTGCAACCTTGTATGTTATTGAGCATCAATAATTTAAGAAAAATCAGAAAGTAATTTCAGTTTTCGGAAAGCGAGAATTTCAAAATGGTTACTGTAGAGACAGGTCGCGACCTGTCCCTACATTAACCATTTTGAAATTTTATTTTAAGGCGACACTATAATACGTTCCCTGATTAATAGTTTTAATTACCTATTACCAATTACCCTTTCGTCTGAATCACGCTTGCCTGCCAAATAAGGCAGGGATTTTAAATGATTCTGGTGATTGTCCTGATTCGTTTTATTTGGAATGTGTTTCATTAATCCGCGAACAGCTTTCGCAATTCGCTGGATGGAGGCGACCTTTCAGGCCTTATTGTTATTGATTTTTTTCCCTGACTAAAGTCATGGGTTATTGAACGCGAAGACTGAAAATTCATTATAATTTTTTTCTTTTCCAGAATAATTATTGATTATTTAAATGCTAATACGTTCCCTGATTAATTATTTTGATTACTGATTACTGATTACTGATTACTGATTACTGATTAATGATCACCCATCTATCAAAACCTCACACTTATTCCACCCAACACATTAAACCCATAGCTTGGATATCTATACCATCTTTGATATTTGACAGATGCGACATTATTCAACCCAAGGAAGGCACCAAATTTCTCTGTAAAATAGTATTCACCTCTTAAACTTAAATCAAAAAGAGGATTGCCATTGCCAACGCTTCCAAATCTATTTCGATATGGACTGCCTGAAGCAATATTTAGGTCACCTTTTAATCTAAATTTATCTTCGAATGTCAACCAACTTGCATTGAACCCTAATTGGAATGGCACGATACCATAAGCTTTAGCTTGCACTCGAGGAGAAGCTCCCTGTTGTAGGAAATTAACTGAGGTAGTAAGCTTTTCGAAGAATGTGGCTGAGAGTTCTCCTCCAATATAAATGATGTTTACGTCGTCTACCAGAATATCGAATTGTCTTAAGTCTGTAGCTTGCTGTATAAATAATGCGTAATTGTCATTAGTCTTGTAACCGGCTTTAATACGGTACTTGATGCTTTTAAATCCGCCTCCAACTCCTCCATAGAAATCGTAGTACTTTGTATTGAAAGGACCTTCACCGACCTGAGTGACAGCGGCTTCTGCAAAATGTGTCTGAACGAAAGGGTTCAATGTACTGACCCTTTTAAAACTATTTTGGTACATATCTCCAGCTGCTCCTGCGAAAACCATAATGGATGGTCCGGCAATATTGGCTGATGCTTCTAAATCAGGGAAGAATCCAAATCCTTCCGGTGAATTTACGAGATTTACTCCAAGTTTGATCTTGAATACATCCCCATGGAAAGTAAAAGAAGGTTTGATATTTACATTATTTGTTTTTCCTTTCTCGGTATCTCCATAAGCTAAAAGAGAGTTGGTGATCTGTAATGTAAAGTTGTGCTTGTCAGCTATCCATTTTGTGGCCCCTATATCCAATCCAAAGCCGCGTTCTGTGGCAGCGAAATTGTCCTTATATCCATAAATGTCAAATCCGGCCCAAAAGTCAATATCATTACTGTTCTTTTTAGAGTTAAAGATTTTTAGGCCTGCACCTATATTAGTGAATTTTCTCTTGGCCGGATCTCCCGGAAATATAGTATCTCCTTCATTATATCCACCAAAGAATCTGTAATTATTAAGGTCTAATCCGACGTGAGCATTCACAGCTACACCGGCTTCCAGATAATTAGTACCACTCACACCGAGACTTGTTTCAGAAAAGACTTGACTTTCTCTCGGTGAAGAGAATATTCCATAATGTTTTCCAAATATATCGATGAAGTATGATTTCTGATTCGTGTGGGAGTATGCTCCCTCAAGAAATGCTGATGCAGGATACCCTGACCCAAGTTTTAGATAACCTTTGTAAGATTCAGGTAACTTCTCAGCTGACATTGTAACGGGACGTATATTTGGCGCGTCATATTTAATGTCCATCTTTTTATCTCTGGATAAAGGATTGAGTTCATATTTATACTCCTTATCTATACCATCATCATTCGGCAGCAACCCTTGTAATGGGAGTTTCTCTGCATCAAATAATTTGGCATCGTAGTTTTTTATAACTTCTACTTTCCCTGACGGTAGATCTTCTTGACTAATTCCATTTTGAAGACTAAAAACTGATAGCATTATAGTCGGGAGACAAATATTTTTTACCAGGAAACTAAGACTTTTATTATTGCTCATATTTAAGTTATATAAGAATTCGATTATTTTGATTTATATATGGGTGTTATGTTATTCTCCTTCTGATTCAGTATCCTCCTCTTTTTGGATGAGATTATTTCCGGACTTGTCTTTTTTCTTAACTGCTGCCAGCTTATTATTGGCTTCATCTAATATTTCCTGATCGTCCTGGAAATTTTCAATTACGGCTTCCAACGCTGCTTTAGCATTGAAATAATCACCTTTTTCTGTCAATATGTCAGCAGTCAGGATCAGTGACTTAGCGACCCAGTATGGATATTCTCCATTAGCCTCCATTGATTCTTGTGCCAATTGTTCAGCTGTTTCCAAATCCTTTCTTATGAAATAAATCTGTGCTATTCTGTATCTAGCTTCAGCAGTCTGAACAGTCTCTGAATTTTTAACTACCTCATTATAAGATTTAAGCGCTGTAGAATAATCTTTTATATCCTGAGCAGATTTAGCTCTGAAGAAATGTGCAGATGATTTTTGCTCCATTGATGCACGTGGACTATTGATGACCAGATCCGCCAAACGCACTACATCTTTTTGCTTACCTATTCGGTAAGCACTTCTCAAAGCTCCAATCTGAGCTTCGAATTTTTTGTCCTCTTTCGTTTCAAGTTCTGCCCATGTTGAATAGTAGGTAAATGCACCTTCAAAATCATTGCTGAAGTTGTAGGAAATAATTGCAGCTTTTTCAAGTGCATCTTTGTAAAAATCACTATTGCCAAGTCCAATTACATATTTGTAGTCAGCCAAAGCAGGATCATATTGTTTTAATGCAGCATTACTCTCTCCTCTATGATAATATGCTTCCATTGTGCGCGCCCCTTTTGGATATTTCTTTATGTAGGTTCCATATGCTGTAATGGCCTCCTTATAATTTCCATCTTCATAGTAATTTTCTGCAACCTGAAAATTGGCGACATCCTTTTCATCAGTGCTGGATTTGTAACCTGGTATTGTTTCCGCATAAGCAAAAAACTCATCAGGCTTCTTAAGGTCCGTGACATAGATCTCTTTAATAGCTACAAGAGCAGCATCAGCTTCCTCTTTGTTGGGATTGTTTTTGTAAACATCTTTATAGGACTTGAGTGCATTATCATAGTCATTCTGATTATAATAAAGCAAGCCCATTTTTAGCAACGCTTTGTTGATGAGATTTGATTTTTTTCCCTGCTCATTAACCAGTCTTTTTAGAGCACTTAGACCTTCTTGTGGTCTGTTAAGTGCTTCATAAGTATTGCCCATCTCAAGTAGCGCATCATCTGCATAATCAGAATCTGAATATTTATCTGCAATATTTTTCAAGCCGGATAGTTTTGCATTCGTATTGCCCTGAAGTCCTGAAATGACTGCATTTTGAAACAATGCATATACAAAGTTGGGATATTTTTTGTCAATTGCAATGTCATAATATTCTTTTGCTTTGGCGTAATTATTCTTTTTAAGATGTGAATCTCCCGCCCTAAGAGTAGCATCAGGTAATAATCTCGAACCCACAAATGGATCTTCAGAGCTTCTCACATTTTTGAATCCTGCGATCGCCTTTTCAAAATATTTTAATGATTCAACATAATTTTCCTCTTTTAAATAAATATACCCTAGATCATAATTTCCTGCAGCAATGCCACTTTGAGGAGGAAGACCTTTCATATCATCCGCCATCGCTAAGAACTGATTTAGTTCAGTTTTGGCACCTTTCATATTGTCTTTATTATACATAGCATCTCCAAGGAAAAAATGCGATTGAGCTTTTATCTTTATGTCCGAACCTGTATTTAAGGCCTTTGTGAACAATGCCTGGCAAGCATCCCATGATTTTGGGGTATGGAGCTGTATTCCTCGATAAAACAAAACTTTTTGGTAAGTTTCTGTCATTTTGGGGGATTTATTAGGTATAGTTTCAAGGAGTTTCAGGGCTTTTTCGTAGTCCTTGGTGTTGATCAAAACATCGCTTATTAATTCTTGCGATTCTGCATAATATTTGGATTCAGGTTTGATTGCTTGTAGGGTGGTGATAGCTTCACGATCGAATCCTAATTCTACCGACAACTTAGCATAATTGAATAGGGCTTCTTCATTGATAGCAGGGTCAAATTTCTTACCTGAAGCTTTGAAAAACGCGTTTCGGGCAGCACTTTTATCATTGATTCTTAAGTAAGAATCAGCCATGTAGAACATAGCGTACATGCCCATTTCTGTGTTTTGATCACCCAATGCCTTTAGTGTTCCTATAGCCTTGGTGTATTCTTTCAATTTATATTGAGCCACACCTAATTGGAATATATCTTCTTCTCTTTTTTTGCCTGAACTATTGGCAAACTCTTCCAGATATGGCATTGCTTTCTCGTAATCACCCATCTCGAAATATGCCTGACCTAATATTTGCCTTACTTCTGCTTGTTTTTAATTGCAGGATCTTCTAAAAGCGGCTCTGCATAAGCGATAAGCTCATCGTATTTTTTTTGTGCTAATAGGATCTGA
This sequence comes from Candidatus Brachybacter algidus, assembly GCA_016711705.1. Taxonomy (GTDB): domain Bacteria; phylum Bacteroidota; class Bacteroidia; order Chitinophagales; family Saprospiraceae; genus Parvibacillus; species Parvibacillus algidus. Next base: position 807,797 of record JADJSK010000002.1, read on the forward strand.
CAAATGTGGATTGGCACAACTGTTTTATATTTTTTTGAATTACTGAGTGTTTTAAATGCTGCTACAGCCGCGTCAAAATCATTAGTATAATAAGCGGAGAGACCGTAATAATAATTGGCAGGCTCGTAATATTTATTTTTTAAATTTTTGATTGCACCAAATGAAGCCTTTGATTCTGAGTATTTCTTTTTAACGAATTGCGCATAGCCTTGCTTAAATTTTATTTCAGATTTTTGATCATCAGATAAAGTGGCAGGATCGACCATATTATAAAAAGAAATCGCTTCCTCATAATTCTTTTTTGCATAATAATAATTTCCCAGGTCCATCACTGCTTCATATGCAAGGGCATCAGGTGTATTATTTCTGAAAAAAGAAAGCATCACCATTTCTGCATCAGGTTTACCGATGCGCACAGCACTCTTACTCATCATTAATTGTGATTTCATTGATAAGAGGTCTGCTTTAGGCTCTACGAGTTCTGCATCTATTTTTGAAGATTTCTCGAAAGCAGTTAGCGCGGCTCCGTATACCCCTTTATCGTATAAGTCAAGACCTCTTTCGTATTCAGCTGTTCTTTCAGCAAAAACAGAAGTTTTCTGAGCTTGTAAAGAGATTACACAACAGAAAAAAAAGCTTAAATGCAATAATTTCATTAGTTCAAATTTGTTTGTAATGGGTATAAAACAGTTTTACCCGTATCATTTATTATATAAACTCTGCGAAGATATAAATATATTTTATAACACAAGTGTAAAATCGTCATTAAGTGATAATTATACGTTATAATTATTTGATATGTGTTAATTTTGGGTGTTAGTAACTATTTCTAATTCAATCACACTATCAATATGGCAGCTTTTTTGCGTAAAACAGTATATTGATATTAACATATTTACGGCATCATCTATATAATTAACATTGTTTTAAGGTACTTCCATTTTTTGAATAGTTAACTTTACAGAGCTTACTTCATATTTATGCAATACAATTCTTTTAGATATATTTTACTTGTATTAATATTTACGACCTCATACATTGGTGATATTAATGCTCAGGCTTTGAATGATGATTGTTTTTCTGCTATTCAATTGTCAAATGTTCAGAATTGGTGTTCTTCAGGATCCCAATTCAATAATTTTTCTGCAGTGGAATCCGGTTATGGACCTGCCACCTGTTTCTCACAAGGTGGGCATGACGTTTGGTATAGCTTTACAGCGATTGCTTCTGATATTACTATTTTAATTAAACCAGGTACAATGAAAAAGCCGGAAGCTGCTTTATATATCGGTGTATGTAATGGTGTGATCAATGAGCTTGAATGTCAAACTAACCTATCTCAAGGAGGTGTACTTCAATTGTATCAGGGTGGTTTGTTTCCCGGCAACGTGTACTTTCTTCGGGTTCAGGGCGAAGAAGATTCTGAAGGAAGTTTCGATATCTGCCTTGACAATTATTTTCCGCCGGTCAATCCAGGAAGTGATTGCAATACAGCCTCAATTCTTTGCAGTAAGGATCCTTTTTGTGGTTCAGATAGTTGAAGGTGTTGGAGCAGTTAAGAAGGAATTTGATGATGCCCCTTGCCTTGCAGATCCTCAGTTAACTAAGGAATCTGAAACCAATTCGACCTGGTTTAAATGGACATGCGATACCTCCGGGACTTTTACTTTCTCCCTTACTCCGCTCAACGCGACTGATGATCTTGATTTCGCCGTATATGAATTGAATGGCCCGATTTCTACTTGCATAAGAACAATATTGCGATGTGAAGCGGCATCCTGTAAAGGGCCAACCGGTCTTAGGGAAGGAGCCAATGATATTTCTGAACCACCAAATTGTGATAAAGGTCAAGATAATTGGCTTGCTCCTATGATGCTTGAAAAAGGAAAGAGTTATATGTTAGGTGTAAATAATTTCTCCAACACCGGTAATGGTTTCAGGATTGAATTCGGTGGAACCTCTACTTTTGAAGGCCCCATTGTTGATTTTGATTTAATTATTGATTCTACTACATGCCGGGAAGAAGAGATTACTATTGTAGATAAGTCAAAGATCAATGTAGGATCAATAGATCAGGTGCATTGGATCTTTGGGCAAGATGCCACTCCAACTGAGTCAAATGTTCCTGGCAATCAGACTGTCTCTTGGTTGAAAAGAGGACAGAAAGTTGCTGTGTTGACTGTGACAAGCGATAAGGGTTGCATTGTTTCTAAAGCAAAACCTTTGGAGGTGCTTTGTTGTGGTCCCAACCATGATATTAAGGTAGAAAGAGATACTACCATCAGTCTTGGAGATTCTGTAGACATAGAAGCATCGGCAGTCCTCGAGGGAAGTAATATATTTTATTTTTGGCAACCACCTGGTATTATAAAATGTCAGGGTTGCCCTCAGACGAATATCAAAACATTTGTTGATCAGCAGATCATCGTCACTGCCACCGATGAATTCAATTGTGAAGCCAGAGATACTATAGAGATTCGTGTTGAAGCTCAGCGTCCCTTTTTCTTTCCAAATGTCTTTTCTCCAAATTTTGATGGCATCAATGATGGCTTCACAGGATTTGGGACTTATGTAGCAAAAAAGATAGATTATCTGCGTATTTACAACCGTTGGGGTGCGTGTGTTTTTGAGCGCAAAGATTTTGCCCCAAATGATGAATTGCTTGGTTGGGATGGGTTATTCAAGGGACAGGAGTTACCTCCGGATGTTTTTGTATATTTAGCGAAAGTTACTTTTATTGATGATGTTACAGTTATCTATAAAGGTTCCGTAACTATAGTTAAATAAAGCAGTATTGTGTTGAAATACTTTTTGTTAATTCCATTCCTTTTAACAAGTTTTTTCCATTTGATTGGTCAGAATCCTTATGACGACTGCTCAAAGGCTTATTTTGTTAATAATGCACAAGACTGGTGCAGCGATGCAGCAGCGTTTAATATCACGGATGCCACACCTTCTAAGAATAGTTTTTCTGCTTGTTATGATGAATTGGGAAAAGATATCTGGCTGTCTTTCTATGGCGTAGCGAGTGATGTAATCATAACTATTAAGCCTGAAGTTGGTCATAAGGTCAGCGCTTCATTATATGAAGGAGATTGTAATGTACAAGTGGAGATATTATGTCAGGAACAGAAAAGCGGTTCCGACGTTTTATGGATGTACAAAGGAGGCATCACTCAAGGTCATAAATATCTACTAAGGATCGAAAGCAAGGATGTCGATCCTTTTGCTTTTTCAGTTTGTATCAATAATTATTTTTCACCGCCAAAGGAAGGAAGTGATTGTGATAAAGCCAATCTTCTGTGTTCAAAAAATTCCTTTATTGTCAATAATGTAGTGGGATTTGGTTTTGTCCAGGAACTTGTTGGAGTTTCCTGTTTTGGATCTTCTATTGAATCTAATAGCATTTGGTTCAAATGGAAATGCAAAACTCCAGGTGATCTTTCATTTACTTTAAATCCTTTGAATGCAGATGATGATATAGACTTTGTGGTGTATAAGGTCAATGGTGATGAGAAAAGTTGTGATCTGGAGCAAGTGCGATGCATGGCGGCCGGTGTCATTCCTTCACAATGTAATACGAATAATAATTGTTGTGGTCCCACCGGTTTACAAATAGGAGAAGTTGATACAGAAGAGTCGGCGGGTTGCGGACCTACAAAAAATAACTTTCTCAAACCTTTGGACATGTTGGCAGGGGAAACCTATGCATTGATCATCAACAACTATACTTCCATGAATGAGGCTTTTGAAATTAGCTTCAGTGGAAGTGCCACTTTTGAAGGCCTTAAGGCTGATTTTGATATTAGTGAAAAGGACGGATTATGCAGAACAGATACAGTCAGTATAAAGGACTTAACAATTAATGGAATAGGCAATATCAATAATGTTAAGTGGGTCTTTGGACCGGATTCAGATCCGGAGACGGCAAATGCATCAGGGGATCAGAAAGTATTCTTTAATAGATCAGGTAATAAGTCAGTTTCACTTATTGTAGAAAATGATTTTGGCTGTAAATCTTATTATAATGATACTCTAAGGGTGGATTGCTGCGGCGGTGAATTGAGTGCAGATATTGGTTCTGATACAGTCATTCTAGCAGGAGATGCAATCCTTTTGAAACCTTCCTATTTGTTGGAAGGAAGTAATATCTCAATTAACTGGTTTCCTCCTGGTATATTTTTGTGTGATACCTGTGCAAATGGATTTACAATTCCTTTGGAGGAAGAACAATACGTCAGTGCTAAGATTAGGGATGAATTTGGATGTGTTGCAGAAGATCAATTAAAAGTGAGAGTCATAAATAATGATATTTTTGTACCCAATGCCTTTTCTCCCAATGATGATGGTATTAATGACTATTTTACGATTTATTCTAATGAATCAATTAAGGCTGTCAGAGTCTTGAGGATTTATAATAGGTGGGGTGCACAGGTTTTTGAAGGATTAAACTTCGAACCTAATGATGAATCACAAGGTTGGAATGGTACTTTTCGCGGGAAAGTTGCCAGTCAGGGAGTCTATGCCTATTATGCTGAAACGTTAAATAAAAATGGACACATTACTAAGCTTAAAGGGTCTTTAACCCTTGTTAGGTAATAAAAAATTAAATTATATTTTTCAATCAATTAAAAAAGCTCACTTTTGCACATGCGAATTTTCGGAACCTTAACAATTCTAACAATTTTATTATTTTTCACAATGATGGTAATGTCTTGTGAAAATGACTTGAAAGAAGTAAACCGTGTAGCAGGAACAGCGGGCAGTGGATCAATGGAGACAAGCAGTGATGGTGAGATCATTTATAGTGACTCCGCTCACCTAAAAGTCAGGATAGAATATGATACAATGATTAGGTTTCTGGACCAGGCCGATCCGAAAGATGTATTTCCCAAGGGCGTGATCGTATCATTCTATGATGATAAAGAAGAAATTTCTAGTATTCTCACTGCGAACAAAGCAGAGAGGCAACCACGTAAAAATCTAATTATAGCGACAGATTCCGTGCATCTTGTTAGTAAAAATGGCGAAGAATTACTGACTAATGAGTTGATTTGGGACGAATTAAAAAAAGAAGTTTACACTAATAAATTTGTAAAACTTACTCGTCCGGGTGAGATCATATATTCATTTGGATTCAGGGCCAATCAAGAATTTACTAAGTATGAGATAAAGGCGATCTCCGGAAAATTAAGTAAGAAAAATCTGGACCAGAATTTGTAGGAGATACTAGACAGTAGACACTAGACACTAGAGTTCAGAGATCAGAAGTCAGAAAAGGTGGTTTCTGAAAATTGGAGTGAAGAGATTATATGCTCCAATATTGAATACACTGCTTCATCTTCGAATCCAAATTGCTCCTAATTCTAATTAATAAAATTTTATTAGAATGTATGAAGTTTGAGGGAAATAACAATTAACAATTATGAAATAACAATTGTCAGTTCTCTTTTGTGTAATAGTTATAATCTTTTATAACACGGTCAATAAACTGATCATTATCTTCTTCCGGCGTCACATTCATTATACTCGAAACTTTAATAGTGAGTTGACTAATCAGCTCTGCATCCATTTGTCTTCTGGCTTGAAGTAGATTGTTTTTGATGATGCGCATATCATTGTCATTCAACAAAGATACCTGAGGATATTTAGGCATATAATCCGTGTCAATATCTTCAAAAATAGTTTGTCCAAATTCGACTGTATTACTAAGGCTGATGACTGTAGTTCCGGCAGCAAGATCACCTAGTCGCTGATTTTTACCACTTGTATTGATGGAGATGAATCCTATTAAGCCAAATCCAATTTGGATGTCGATTAATCTCATCACCCATCTCGTAAGATAATCCATAAAACTCGCTTGAAAACCATCTATTTTGACGACTTTAATGCGTATTATTTTCTTGCCCAATGTCTGACCTTCATTAAAATATTCCAGGCAAAGACTGTAAAAAGCAATAGGTAGATAACAAATTATATAAATAGAATTCTCACTCCAGGTGTCCAATCCATTTAATATATGCGATTGAGCCAGAAGGATGATCACTAGAATGAAGTAAATCAGCTTTATCAGAAAATCAATAAAAAAAGCAGTCAATCGCTTACTTAGATCGGCAAGCGAAAAATTAATATTTACATTTTGAGAGGTATTTATAGTGATATTAGTCATTTATATATATTTTCACATCAGGATGAAGGAAGTCGCATTTATAAGACAAAATAAATCAAAATGGCTGGAATTTGAAGCTTTTGGTAATGGTTCAATTCATATTAACCCAGAAAAATTATCTGAACTCTACATCAGCCTCGTCAATGACCTTGCATTTGCCCAAACTTATTACCCAAAGAGTAAGGTAGTGATCTACTTGAATCAATTATGTGCAAAAGCTTTTCAGAAGATTTACAAAACTAAAAGAAATAAAGCTTCTTCCATAGTTGCATTCTTCAGAATCGAAGTTCCACTTTTGATGGTCGAATACAAAAAACAGCTAATAATTGCATTTGTGATCTTTTTTTGTCCGTAGGAATTGGACTAATATCATCTATTTATGATGATAATTTCGTCAGACTCATTCTGGGAGATAACTATGTTGAGATGACACTCGACAATATCCGGAATGGCAATCCCGTGGCAGTTTATAATTCAGGAAGCAACTGGGGTAGTTTCCTTGGTATTACATTTAATAACTTACTTGTGAGTTTAAAGTGCTTTTTGTATGGTATTTTTGCAGGTGTCGGTACAGTATATATTGCCCTTACAAATGGCGTAATGCTTGGTTCTTTCCAATATTTCTTTTTCAAAGAAGATGTTTTCTGGGAAAGCGTGAGGGGTATCTGGATCCATGGCTCAATGGAAATATTCTCTATCATTATTACGACTATGGCCGGGCTTGTTCTCGGGTCCGGTATCTTATTTCCGGGAACTTATTCAAGAATAGATTCCTTCAAAAAGGCTTTCTCTTCCGGTTTTAAAATTTTCATCAGCACAGCTCCTTTTTTCTTCGCAGCTGGTTTTCTAGAGGGCTTTGTTACGCGCTTTTCGGATCAAATGCCTAATTTTTTAAGTATTTTAATAATATTGATGACTTTGGCTTTCATTTCGTATTATTATCTGATATATCCTTACCATGTTTTGAAAAAAATTACCTCGATTTGAAAAGAGCGATTGGATTACTTTTTATCATCTTTTGCTCCATCCAGCAATGTATAGCTCAGTCTGATTCTATTTCTGAAAGTGAGTTGGATTATTACAATGGCGAAGAGCAACAGCGCACAGATAGTGAGATATATGTCGAAGATAGTCCATATGGCCCCTTCTTTCCAAAAGATTCATTAGCGTCCGGTTATATTTCCAAAGTAGCGTTTAAAAAGAATTTTAAAAAAGAGTATAAAAAACTGGCAGCACAATATGATGTAGACCCACAAAAGGAGCCCAAGCAGTACAACTTAGGCTGGTTAGCTCGGTTGTTAGATTTATTTCCAGGCATAAATGTAGATCTGTTAGTCTTGATTGCCCGAATCGTTATTTATAGCCTTATCATCGCTATTTTCTTTTATATTTTAAAATATTTCTTTTACAAAGACATAAATTGGAATCCATTCAAAAAGAGTAATAGAACAATTGCACAGGATGAAAGTACCGAAGGTGAATTAACCGGTGATGAATATGAAAGGAAAATTCAAATAGCATTGAATGCAGGTGATAAGCGTATTGCTATCAGGTATTATTACTTGTGGTTATTACAAAAATTAAATAAATATCATCATATCAAATTTCATCCGGAAAAGACAAATTCAGATTATCTATATGAACTTACAAATGTAAAATATCGGACTTCATTTGCAAACTTGTCTTACATATATGATTATACCTGGTACGGAGAAGCTGAATTAAATGAGGAAGATTTTGCTAGAGTTAAGGATAATTTTGATACTACAATAAGTCAGATCATCTAATGAAAAAAAGTACGATCGTTATTATTGGGTGTGTTTTGGTCCTGTTAGGCCTCCTGATTTTATTGCCAAACAACAGAGGTCAAAAGGAATTGGATTGGACCCCTGATTACGGCCTTTCCGATAAGAAACCATTAGGCTTGTATGTATTTAACAGCGAAGTTAAGGAATTGCTGAAGGACAGAAATGTGACCAAAGTGGGAAACCCTACTTTAGAATATTTAAGTAATGTGTTAGGTGACACAATTTATCCACCACATACTTTTATTTATATCAATGATCATATGACCTGGGATGATGCTTCCGTGCATGAAGTGCTCAATTCAGTGAAAGGTGGAATGACAGGTTTTATTAGCGCTAATTATTTTTCTGCAAGATTTTTAGAACAATTGAATTTAAATACCTATTACTCTCGGCAGGATAGCGGAGTAGTTAAATTAAAAGTCGGTACTCAAAAATTCAACATTCCTTCGCAGCAGGATTTGCAACATTTTACAAGATATTTAAAATTAGAAAAAGACACTTTTGACGTTTTAGGTACTATCGAATGTAAAATAGATAATGAAAATTCAAATTTTATCCGAGTAAAATTGGGTAAAGGGCTGCTTATTCTGCACAGTAGCCCGGCAGTATTTACCAACTATTATTTATTGAAATCCGGTTCTGATAAGTATGTAGAGCAAGTATTGAGCCAATTACCCGGTAAAGACATTGTTTGGGTTACAAATGAAAAGGAGTCGGGAAGCATTTCAAATGCTCCGTTGTCTTTTATTTTATCACAGGAAGCTCTCCGCAATGCATTTTATTTAATTTTAGTCGGAGCTGCATTGTTTTTTATATTTAATGCTAAAAGAAAACAAAGAATAGTACCCGTCATTCCGCCAGTTGAAAATACCACTGTAGAATTTACAAAAACTATTGGCAATTTGTATTTTCAGGAAGGTAGCCCAATGGAGTTGTTAATTATCCGAAGTTCTTTCATACTGGAAAAGATCAGATCTGAGTACAATATTCCGACTGATAAAATGGATCAGGAAATGGTTCATATGCTGACAATGAAGACAGCAAGAGACATACAAAAAATACAAGAGATGACAGATATTCTCAGAAATATTCAAAATAATCAGGTTCAGGATCCTAAAACAATACTCGTAACATTTGACAATTTAATCTATCAAATATTTTATTAACTATGGAAGACGAAAAATTAGAAAAAACAGTGCATTTTGAATCCAGGCTCGACCTCACTTCCCTGAGTTCAAAATTAGGTAATATAAAGTCAGAGATTAGCAAGGTAATAGTGGGTCAAGAGAAAGTCATTGATCTAATCATGGTCGCTATGCTTGCCAACGGCCACGTATTGCTTGAAGGAGTTCCTGGGGTAGCCAAAACCCTCCTTGCAAAATTGTTTGCCAGGGCCATTGATTCAGGTTTCAGCAGGATACAATTTACACCGGATCTAATGCCAAGTGATATCCTTGGAACTTCTGTATTCGACCTTAAAACTTCGCTTTTTACTTATAAAAAAGGTCCGGTATTTTCTAATATCATCCTCATAGATGAGATCAATAGAAGTCCGGCTAAGACCCAGGCCGCTTTGTTTGAGGTCATGGAGGAACAACAAGTTACAATGGACGGTGTAACTTACCCAATGTCGAAACCATTCATGGTCATTGCTACTCAGAATCCTATTGAGCATGAAGGTACATATCGGTTACCTGAAGCCCAACTCGACAGATTTCTACTCAAAATAAATATTTCTTACCCAAGTCTTGAAGAAGAAATCATAATACTCAATAAAGAACATTCGAATAGACTGGAAAGGAAACAAGATATCGTACATCCCGTGATCACAGCGCTGGAAATCATGGAATTACAAAAGGTGATCAGAGAGATAATCGTAGAACCGGAGCTATTGGAATACATAGCGAAGATCTCAAAGAGGACCAGGGAGAATTCTTCCTTGTATTTGGGAGCATCTCCAAGAGCCTCTATTGCTTTGCTAAAGTCTTCGAAGGCTTATGCTGCTATCATGGGCAGAGATTTTGTGACACCAGACGACATCAAAGCTATTGCAATATACGTCTTACAACATCGTGTTATCGTCTCTCCAGCACAGGAGATGGAAAATATCACTTCCGCAAAAATAATTGGGCAGATTCTGGATTCTATTGATGTCCCAAGATAATATAAATGGCAGGTTTTTTTAAGAGTATATACATCAGCAACCTATTCTTTTACTTAGGTTCAGCCATCGTGTTCAGCATGGTGTTGGGCTTCTTTTTTCCGGGACTGATCGAAGTATCCTGGCTCCTGTTAATTGGTCTGGTATTATTTACGCTGGTGGATACCCTTTTACTTTATAGATTAAAAAGTGGGATCATCGCAGAAAGGCGTTGCTCTGATCGCTTATCCAATGGGGATGAAAATAAAGTCGCAATAGAGGTGCTCAATAATTATCAATTCGGTATTCAAATTAAGATCATTGATGAAATTCCATACCAATTTCAGGTAAGAGATTTTCTCATGACTGAAAATATCAAAGCAGGCAAATCGAAAATAATCAATTACGCATTATTTCCTAAGACAAGGGGAAAATTCCATTTTGGATCAATGAATATATTTGTATCGACCAGCATGGGTCTTATCAAAAGAAAGTTTCAGATAGAACAAGGAAAAGAGGTAGCTGTTTATCCATCCTATATTCATCTAAATAAGTACGACATAAATCAGCTTTCGAATTCCATTAATTTCCCGGGGATAAAGAAAATGCGAAGGCTTGGTCATTCCATGGAATTTGAACAAATTAAAGAGTATGTACAGGGTGATGATTGGCGCTCTGTCAACTGGCTTGCCACTTCCAAGTCAAATAAACTTATGGTCAATCAATATATGGAAGAAAAGGCACAATCAGTTTATTGTATCATAGATACCGGTAGAGTGATGAAGATGCCTTTTAATGGTTTGAATCTTCTGGATCATTCTATCAATTGTGCACTAATAATTAGTCATGTTGTCATAAGTAATCAGGACAAAGCGGGGCTTGCCACTTTTAGTAGGAAGTTGGAAAATAGGGTAGTTGCTGATAGAAGGTTTGGGCAAATGCATAATATACTTGAAAAACTTTACCGTGTGCAAACAGATTTTTCTGAATCAGATTATGGCCGCTTGTTTGTTGATCTCAAAAAATTTATATCGCAGCAAAGCCTTCTTATTCTTTTCAGTAATTTTGAAACAATAGATGGGCTGAAGCGACAATTAAAATATTTGAGAGCCATTGCAAAAAATCACTTGTTGCTTATTGTCTTCTTTAAAAATTCTGAGATAGAAGCGATAATGGCCAATAAATCTGAAGATATTCATGGTATTTATGATAAGGCAATAGCTGAAAAATTCTCCTATGAAAAAAAGCTCATCGTAAATGAACTCAGAAAATATGGCATCATGTCAGTGCTCACAGAACCTCAGAATTTGACGATAGATGTCATTAATAAGTACTTGGAGGTAAAGGCTAGGGGGATGATATAGGTAATGAAGAATTAATAATGAAATAATGAATAATAAACGAGTGAGCGGTTTTGCTTGAACTAAATATGGGGCTATTTCCGATCATTTTTTTACAGATGGAACATTTCTTTTAATATTGAAATCATTGTACCTCATCCATCAAATTACCCCCATTACCCATTACCCATTACCCATTACCGATTTTTATATCACAGAGGGCCATTACTTCAAAATTATTAGTGTTTAAATGTAGTTCAGTACCTCAAAGATTTAAAAATGGATTGAGATATTGGATTTCCCTTTTTGTACTTAATGGAATAAAGAAGTAGAACGATAATTTACTTTATTTTTTAAGAAAGATCACGGAGAGATTTTGTCTTCGACAAAATTTTCACACTGATGGAATTCTTCCTATAATTTTGAAACTACTGACTACTGACTACTGACTACTGATTAAGCATTACCCATCAACTATCACCACCTTTTACCCATGACTAAAGTCAAGGGCTATTGAACTCGAAGATTTAATTGTATTTATAATAATCAAAGAAGAAGTTAGATAGAATTTCTAAGGTTACCGATTACCTGATCACTTATCACACATCATTTATCACACATCACTTATCACACATCACTTATCACACATCACTTATCACACATCACTTATCATCTATTACCCATTACCCATTACCGATTTTTATATCACAGAGGGCCATTACTTCAAAATTATTAGTGTTTAAATTTATTTCAGTACTTCAAAGATTTAAAACTGGATTGAGATATTGGATTTCCCTTTTTGTACTTAATGGAATAAAGAAGTAGAACGATATTTTACTTTATTTTTTAAGAAAGATCACGGAGAGATTTTGTCTTCGACAAAATTTTCAAATAGATGGAATTCTTCCTATAATTTTGAAACTACTGACTACTGATTACTGACCACTGACCACTGACTACTGACCACTGATTAAGCATTACCCATCAACTATCACCACCTTTTACCCATGACTAAAGTCAAGGGCTATTGAACTCGAAGATTTAATTGTATTTATAATAATCAAAGAAGAAGTTAGATGGAATTTCTAAGGTTACCGATTACCTGATCACTTATCACACATCACTTATCACACATCACTTATCACACATCACTTATCATCTATTACCCATTACCAATTACCGATTTTTATATCACAGAGGGCCATTACTTCAAAATTATTAGTGTTTAAATTTATTTCAGTGCTTCAAAGATTTAAAAATGGATTGAGGTATTGGATTTCCCTTTTCGTACTTAATCGAATAAAGATGCAGAACGATATTTCACTTTATTTTTTAAGAGAGATCACGGAGAGATTTTGTCTTCGACAAAATTTTCAAATAGATGGAATTCTTCCTATAATTTTGAAACTACTGACTACTGACTACTGACTACTGATTACTGACCACTGACCACTGACCACTGACGACCGACCACCGAAATAACCAATAAAGAGATAACATTGTCATCCCCTTATTAGTCATATTATTTAATAAATATCCTAGAAATTAAACTGCGGATTTGCCGGATCTTCCGGTCTGCCGATCTCATCCAAATCGCCAAATTCTGCATCTCCATAATAAGCTCTCCTTACTTCTTCATAGAACTTAGCATTAGTGATCAGAATGTAAGGGAAAAGCCATAAAAATCCAATACCAAATGTAAATAAACATAAGATTGCCCAACCAATAAAGCTTAAATTGAGTAGAAAGAAGTCCATTTTATACCCATCCATCATTTCTTTACTTTTTTTCAAAGTCTCACTTGGTGTTAGTTCCGGCTCGTCAGCTAAAATGTAAAAAATCATTGAATATGAATAGGTAGCTATAATTCCTGGGATAATAAATAACAATGTCCACAGCAATATGTACAATAAACTCAAAAGATAAGTTACCATTGAATTGACAAAATTTTTAAATCCATCAAATATTTGGGTTAAGCGAAATTCATTGCCACGAGAGACAGACAAGTTAAATATTGCCATTCCAAGAGTCAAAGCACCTCCTGCAATAAAAGCACCAATAAAAGTGTATTGCAAAGTAACTATCACTAAGAAATAAACCAGATATGTTCCTATCACAGGTCCCCAATTTCCGGATAATGAATTCAGTGCACGCACTTTTAGTTCAGAAAATGAAATGTTCATAATAGTATTATTTAAGTTTTAAAAATTTTGATCAGACGAATATACTCTTTTTTGAAGTATTTTGTATTATAAATACAGCCACATGTAATTAACTAATTGCACAACAACTTATATATTCAAATAAATAATTTATAAAGAGATGGAATAAAGTAGTTGATTATTATTTGGCAGATTCCTCCCTTTAGTCGGAATGACAGCATTTTTTTTCTGAGGGGTTATAGAATGGGGTGTGCAGCCTCCACATTTTATAACCCTATCCCATCGACTAAAGTCTTGCCTATTGAAGCGAGGAATCTTTATTCGTTTAGTCTTTTCTTTTTTGGCATTGTGCAATTTGGTTTACACCCTACAATCATTTGAATTTTGACCTTATAGGAAACGGAAAAATAAAATTGACCTAAAATATGCCGTATAATACCGAGCTTTACAATGCCGAGCTGGGTTTCGTTTTGATCTGCCAAAGCAGAGCAATTTAGGAAACACTATTCGGTATGAAAGTCGTTTGACCAAATTTATTTGGACTATTACAAATTTTCATTCGGTATTTGTTTTGTGGGTTCACTGGGATTGAAATTTTTCCAGTTATTTGAAACAAAAAAGGCCGTCTTTTCAGACAGCCTTTATATTCAATAAGTTTAAGAATTACTTCTTATCTACTTCTTCAAATTCTACATCGGTTACATCCTCAGTTTCATTTGTATTGTTGTCAGCATGGTTGCCATCTTGTGTTCCATCAGCTGTTGGTTCACCTTGACCTCCACTTTGAGCATACATTTCCTGACTTGCAGCCTGCCATGCATTATTCAACGCAGTAGTAGCGGCATCAATCTTAGCAAGATCTTCAGTTTTGTGTGCATCTCTCAATTCAGCAAGTGCTGCTTCGATTGGAGCTTTATTACCTTCAGAGATCTTCTCACCGTACTCCTTCAATTGTTTTTCAGATTGGAAGATCATAGAATCAGCTCCGTTCAGTTTCTCTATTCTTTCTTTTGTAGCTTTATCCACATCAGCATTTGCAGCAGCTTCAGCTCTCATTCTTTCTACTTCTTCCTTTGAAAGACCTGTGGAAGCTTCGATTCTGATACTTTGCTCTTTGCCTGTGCCTTTATCCTTTGAAGTTACTTTCAAGATACCGTTGGCATCTATGTCGAAGGTTACTTCGATCTGAGGAACACCCCTAGGAGCTGGTGGTATATCATTCAAGATAAATCTTCCAACACTTCTGTTATCCTTAGCCATAGGACGCTCACCTTGAAGGATATGTATCTCTACGGAAGGTTGATTTTCAGCAGCAGTTGAGTAAATCTTAGATTTTTTTGTAGGGATCGTCGCATTTGCTTCAATGACCACATCATATACACCACCCATCGTTTCGATACCCATTGATAATGGAGTTACATCAAGCAACAAGACATCTTTCACATCCCCGCTCAATACACCACCTTGTATGGCAGCGCCGATAGCGACTACTTCATCCGGGTTAACACCCTTACTTGGTTTTTTACCAAAGAATTCTTCTACAGCTTCTTGTATTTTAGGTATTCTTGTCGAACCTCCTACTAATATAACTTCATCAATATCACTTGTAGTGAGACCTGCATCTTTCAATGCCTGTCTGCAAGGCTCGATACTTCTGCTAACTAAGCTATCAGTAAGTTGCTCGAATTTTGCTCTGGTTAATTTTGTAACCAAGTGTTTAGGAACTCCATCTACAGCAGTAACATACGGAAGGTTGATCTCCGTTTCATTACCTGCAGAAAGTTCGATTTTAGCTTTTTCAGCAGCCTCTTTCAAACGTTGAAGCGCCATAGGGTCTTTTCTGATATCTATTTGCTCTTGTTGTTTGAAGGTATCAGCCAACCAATTGATAATCTCTTTGTCAAAATCATCTCCACCTAAATGTGTATCACCATTTGTTGATTTAACTTCAAATACACCATCACCCAATTCAAGGATAGAAATATCGAAAGTTCCTCCACCTAAGTCATAAACAGCAATGGTCGAATCTTTGTGTTTTTTGTCTAGTCCATAAGCCAAAGCAGCAGCAGTAGGCTCATTGATAATTCTTTTGATATTAAGACCAGCGATCTCACCTGCTTCTTTCGTAGCTTGTCTCTGAGAGTCATTAAAGTAAGCCGGCACGGTAACCACCGCTTCTGTTACTTCCTGACCTAAGAATTCTTCAGCAGTTTTTTTCATTTTTTGAAGAACCATCGCAGATATTTCCTGGGGAGTATAAAATCTTCCATCGATTTCTACTCTTACTGTATCATTGTCGCCTTTGACTACTTTGTAAGCAGAATGTTCTGTTTCATTAGAACTTTCAGAGAATCTGTTACCCATGAAACGCTTGATAGATGCGATCGTTCTTGTTGGGTTAGTGATGGCCTGCCTTTTAGCAGGTGCACCTATCTTTCTTTCACCATTGTCTAGAAATGCCACTATTGATGGCGTAGTTCTTGCACCTTCGTCATTAGGAATAACCACTGGCTCATTACCTTCCATTACTGCAACGCAAGAGTTTGTCGTACCTAAATCAATGCCTATTATTTTTCCCATGTTTAGAATTTTTGTATTATTTATTTAGTACAAAACAATATTTATGCCAAAATGAAATGGTTGACATTTTGTCATATATCCACAGGGATTTTCATTAATGATTGCCATTAATGCAGGATATTAAAAAAGTAGTGGAAAAATTGTCAGAGATTTATTTTCTGAAATTAAGCTCTTTTGTATACCGACCTACAGCAAGTGAATCTAAAGATAATTCACTCAAATAGTATCCAGGAAAATTCTGAGTATTTTTTGAAGAGAAAATACCGAATCCTCCAATAATATTAGTGAATATTGGAAAGTCCTGTGTGCCTGTGATACCTGAATTGGCAGCTAATGCTTCATTGTAATCAAGAAACTCTTTGCCTCCGGTTACTACCACAAAGTCTACTGAAGTGGAGTACCGGTCTATTGTTGCAGATTTTGCAAGGCTTTCTCCTATTTTTGCATATATTTTATTTATAGAATATCTAAATCTGTTACCGTCAGGTATGACAGATTCGGCCACAGAAATTAACAGGCTTTTAGGGATATATTCTTGAGATACTGCTTGGTCACGTTCGTTATAATTGAAACGCACGAATAAACTAACTATAGCAGGGCTTGCTTCTTCCTGGCTTCCTTCTTTATTTTGAAACCAAAATAAAGGTGATTGAGTAATTACTTCATCTACCTTAGGATTCCATAGAAGCGGTTGTGAAATTTTGGGTTGCACGATCTCAATTAAATTGATAAGTAGGGTAGAAGAGGTATATTCCTTTCCTTTCACCTTGATGGATAAATTGTATTTTCCTCCAGGTTCAAAAATAAATTGATCTTTATCTACTTTATAAATATAATTGGGTGTATTGGCAAAAACACCTGTATCTCTTGGAAATCCCAATGTGGTAGCATCCACTCTTTCCAATTCTACCGAAAAATTCTTGCTTGGTAATGAAATAGTTACAACCGCATCATTATAATAAAGGCTATCAGGATTTTTTGACAGCTCCAATGGAGAAATATTGTTGTCTCCAAAAGCCCTCTCAAGGCGAATAAATACAAATGGGTCTGATATGGATATTGCTCCATAGATAATTGGCACTTCTACCTTTGGTCCGATCAATTCAAGATCGTTATCACAAGAAGAGAAAAAAGCTGATACTCCAATCAGACAAAATATTATTAAGAAAGACTTCAAATGAATCATATTAAAATATAGGTTATTTAAGGAGGGCAAATATAAAGTAAAAATTAAATGTGCGCGAAATTAGTCATTTTTCTAACTTGCAGCTCAATTTTAACATAATGTTATATGTCAGTAAATAAGGAAGTAAAAAGAATCACTACCCACACCATGCAAGAAATGAAGCAAAAAGGTGTGAAAATCAGCATGTTGACCGCTTATGATTACAGCATGGCTAAGATTATTGATGATGCCGGGATAGATATCATTCTTGTTGGAGACTCAGCTTCCAATGTCATGGCAGGACATGAAACGACGCTACCTATTACGCTCGATCAGATGATTTATCATGCCTCTTCAGTAATTCGTGCTGTGAATAGGAGTTTTGTGGTAGTTGATCTTCCTTTTGGATCATACCAGGGTGATAGCAAGCAGGCTTTAAGTTCATCCATCAGAATCATGAAAGAATCAGGTGCGCATGGCGTAAAATTGGAAGGCGGGCAAGAAGTTGGAGAATCTGTTAAAAGAATACTCACTGCGGGTGTCCCGGTGATGGGTCATTTGGGTTTGACTCCTCAAAGTATTTACAAATTTGGCACTTATACAGTCAGGGCGAAAGAAGAGGAGGAAGCTAATCGACTTATAGAAGATGCAAAATACCTTGAATCGTTGGGTTGCTTTGCTTTGGTTCTTGCAAAGATACCTGCTGATCTTGCCAAAAAAGTTGCAGATGAACTCACCATTCCTGTCATTGGTATTGGCGCGGGGAATGGGGTAGATGGCCAGGTGCTTGTCACTCACGATTTATTAGGTATTACAAAAGAGTTCAAGCCAAGATTTTTAAGAAGATATGAAGATCTTTATGGAAAAATGAAAGATGCGTTTGAATCATATATTCGTGATGTAAAGTCCGGAGATTTTCCAAATGAAGAAGAACAATACTAGGAAATCATTGTTTGTGTGCAAGCCTCTTAAATAAAAACAAATCAATTTTTTATTCTATGCGAAAAGTTTTGATCAGGATCGGAATAGCTATTGCTATCCTAGGCATGGTTGGCGTATTTTTCTTTAAGGGTAGCATCTTGCCAAGTGTGACAACGGTTGCAGATGATGAATATTTTCATATCTATAAGGCCGGCAATCTTGACAATGTTGCTGATTCTTTAATTAAATATGGATTTATTAAGAGTAAGAAGGATCTTATCTCCACTGCCGGTCTCATGAGGTTTAAAGATAGCGATCTAGTGCCGGGCAGATTCAAATTGAAAAAAGGTTGGAATAATATACAACTTCTGGATTTTTTAGCAAGGGGAAAACAAAGTCCAGTCAAATTGGTGATTAATCCGATGCGCAAAACTGAAAATGTTGCCACCTTTCTTGGCAAAAATTTAGAGAGCGACTCGTTGGATTTCATAACCTTAATGCAGGACACTACTTTTCTGGACTCTTTGGGAGTAGATGTTCAAAATGCCATGACCCTCTTCATACCTAATACTTATGAAGTTTATTGGACCTCAACTCCAAAATCATTTCTAAAGAAGATGAAGAAGGAAAGTGATAAGTTTTGGGAAAAAGATAACCGAGAAGAGAAGTTGAAATCATTGGGGATGACGCGTCAGCAGGTGTATACACTTGCTTCCATAGTAGACAAGGAGACTCAACAGAACATTGAAAAAGCTACTATAGCAGGATTATATTTGAATAGAATAGCACAGGATATGCCACTTCAAGCTGACCCTACTGTGGTATTTGCGGTAAATGACTTTACAATCAAAAGAGTAACGAATAGGCACATCGCTACAGTCTCACCTTACAATACTTATATCAATAAGGGTCTTCCTCCCGGACCAATAGGTATGGCTTCAGCCTCTGGTATCGATGCAGTATTAAATCATGAAAAACACAATTACCTTTATATGTGCGCCCGACCGGATACGTCAGGCAGACACAATTTTGCAGAAACATTTGCTGCACATGTAGCTTTCGCTAATATTTACAGGGATTGGCTTACAAAGCAAGGCCTTGGACTTTAATTTCAGAATAATTAAACAAATTTTGAAGAGCATTTTCTATGCTGAAACTTAAATTATTTGATGTAAATTATTTGAAAAATTTATTGACCATGCTTCAATAATAAAGTCGACACAAGAGATTGTAATAGTTAAATTAGTAACTTTGCCTTGAGAAGGATTGTCATCGTAGAATAAATTTTGTTCAGATTACTAACGGCCATCTAAAATCTAACATCTAACATCTTCTTCTTTTTGATTATCAAAACAAGAAGATATTAATTAACCAAGATATAATTTCACACATGGAATACAGAATAGAAAAAGATACAATGGGTCAGGTCAATGTGCCTGCGGATAAATATTGGGGAGCACAGACTCAACGGTCTATTGAAAATTTTAACATAGCCAGAGATATAGATAAAATGCCAATGGAGATCATTCGAGCATTTGCCTATCTGAAGAAAGCTGCAGCAATGACAAATTTCGAGGCTGGGGTGCTTCCTGAAGATAAAAAGGACTTAATTTCGCAAGTATGTGATGAGATTTTAGAGGGAAAATTGGATGATCAATTTCCACTTGTAGTTTGGCAAACCGGCTCGGGCACTCAATCCAACATGAATACAAATGAAGTAATTGCATATCGTGGCCATGTTCTGAATGGTGGTAAGCTTTCGGATGAAAAAAAATTCATCAATCCGAATGATGATGTCAATAAGTCTCAATCTTCCAACGATACTTTTCCTACTGCGATGAGCATATCGGCAGTGAAGATGCTGTTGGACAAAACAATTCCGGGCATTGAGCAATTGAGAGATACACTCACTGCAAAGGCTATTGAATTTATGCACATAGTGAAAATAGGTCGCACGCACCTTATGGATGCAACACCTTTGACACTTGGCCAGGAATTGTCAGGATATGCAGCCCAATTAAATTACGGATTAAAAGATATTAAACATTCTTTGTCTCATTTGTCTGAACTGGCTTTAGGTGGAACTGCTGTCGGTACTGGTATTAACACACCTCCCGGCTATTCCGAAAATGTTGCAAGACACATTGCCAATCTGACAGGAATGCCTTTCGTTACTGCGCCCAATAAATTTGAATCACTTGCTGCGCATGATGCGGTAGTTGCTGCACATGGTGCTTTGAAAACGGTGGCTGTTTCTTTAATGAAAATAGCCAATGATATCCGATTACTTGCGTCCGGGCCTCGTTGTGGCATCGGTGAGATCTCCATTCCTGACAATGAACCAGGTTCTTCCATCATGCCAGGCAAGGTCAACCCTACACAGTGCGAGGCGATGACAATGGTGGCAGCACAAGTCATGGGCAATGATGTGGCGATTGGAATTGGTGGTTCTAATGGACATTTCGAATTAAACGTCTTTAAGCCAGTCATGATCAAAAACTTCCTCCACAGTGCAAAATTGATAGGAGAAGTCTGTGTTTCATTCGATGAAAGATGTGCACAAGGTATCAAGCCAATATTGCCAAATATCAAACGCAACCTCGACGAGTCCTTAATGCTCGTCACCTCACTTAACACCAAGATCGGCTATTACAAAGCGGCTGAAATCGCTCAGACAGCTCACAAAGAAAACAAAACACTTAGACAGACTGCCATTGATCTTGGCTATGTGACAGGAGCGGAGTTTGATGCTTGGGTAAAGCCGGAGGAAATGGTGGGGAGTATTTAATGAAGAATGAATAGTGGATAATGAATAATAAACGAGCTGGCATCGTCATTGAGTCTATATACAGGCTATTTCTGAACATTCTATAGCAATCCATCAGAGGAAAGAATATACTGATGAGCAGCTGTCCCTCTTTGGAGAGGGCCGAGGGAGTGGACCTTTTTAGTGAAGAATGAAAAATGAAGAATGAAGAATAAACGATCAGGCAGCTTGCACAGATCTTGATTACAGGCTATTTTTGAGTATTCCACAGCTAACTATCAAAAACCAAAAGTATGATGAGAAGCAAAGAATAATGTTAGAACTTCCCCTCTCGAGGGGTGGCCAAAGGCCGGGGTGGCTTATTAATGAAAAACGAAAAATGAAAAGTGAAAAATCAGAGCCGGCATTGTTCCTTGATTTGGAAAGCAGCCTATCTATGAGCATTCCACAACAAACCATCAAGGAACAAAAGTACGATGATGAGCAGCTGTCCCTCTTTGGAGAGGGTGAACGACGCAGAAAAGGTCTTAAAGTGACCTTTTCAAGGAAGTGAAACGAAACGAAGTGCAAGCCCCAACTTGCACAAAGTGAAGTCAGAAAACAATTGAGCTTGCCTGCCGTGAGAATATAGGAAGGGTACGAGATTGTGCTTCTGCGGAATAGGGAGTGGCCCTTATTAATGAAAAATGAAGAATGAAAAATGAAAAATGAGAGTAAGCGTTGTTCCTTGATATGTTATACAGGCTATTTTTGAACATTCCAGAACAATAAATCAGAAGAAAGAATATGATGATGAGCAGCTGTCCCTCTTTGGAGAGGGCCGAGGGAGTGGACTACATGAATGAAAAGTGAATAATGAAGCTTGAAAAATGGACGATCATTCAACTTCCCACGATCTTAATTATAAGCTGTCTCTGAACATTCCACAGATATTGATTCAAAGTCAAAAAAATGTCGCAACTTCCCCTCTCGAGGCTTGCACGACAAATAGGCGGGGGTGGCCAAAGGCAGGGGAGGCTTTTTAGAGAATATTGAATAATGAGAGCCTTCATTACTACCTCGTATTTAAAAAAAACGATTTTCGAACTTTTCGTTTGAAATTTAATCTTTATAGAATAAGATATAGCCTTAGCTTACTTCATATCCAGAATAATAGCAATATTCTCCTTAACAGCTTGTCTTAATTCCAATGGCAATTCACCTACTTTTTTAACTAAACGCTTGTTGTTAATTGCTCTGATCTGATCAATCATGACATCACAGTTTTCAAGTAAATTACCCATGCCCTTTTTTAAATGGACTCTTAAAATTTCTGAATTATTTTGGACCATTGTTGACAATGGGCAAACAATCGTGGAAGGGTGAGAAACCTTATTTAATAAATCTGTTTGGACAATTAAAACTGGTCTGGTTTTGCCTGGCTCTGTCCCGATTTGAAGACTTAAATCTGCTATCCAAATTTCAAATTGATTTATCTGCATCGGTTATATTTTCAAAATCTTTCAAAATTTCCATAGAGTCATTTCGCACTAAAAGAGATTCAGACTTGAGTTTTTTCTCCAAAATCATTCTTTTTTGAATCGTGTTGTATGATTCAATTGCTTCGTTGATATATCGATTTCTAGGAATGCTTATTCTGGATAAAATTTTTTCAGTTTCTCCGAAAATTGAATCGTCTATTTTTAAAGATATTGTCTTCATTGATATAAATTGTATACCATAAAGGTATATACTTTTAGTATATCAAAAGTTAATTTTTTTACCCAACCGAAGTATTGTTCTTCAAAGCAGCTACTAACAACAGCACCAAAGCCACAATCGACGACAGCGTCCTCACCAAATTCAAATTATTCCAACTACTTTCAAAAGCACTTCTTGTCAATTTTAAGTCGTCCACTGATATTTTATTTAACCTGACAGCATCCAGCGTATTATTCAATGGCACATTCCCGAAAAAAGTAACCCCAATCGTTCCAATCAGTTTAAGAAAGGTCACCAAGGGATTTTAATCTGCGATTAAAATTTCAGCTGCTATTGAACGATGACTTTCACATGAATTTTAAAATGTGCACTGTAGGGACAGGTCGCGACCTGTCCCTACAGTGCACATTTTAAAATTTACTCATCAATTGTACATTTTTTCTATTCTAAATTACACCCATGACTAAAGTCAAGGGCTATTGAACGCGAAGATTTATTAGTGATTATAATTTTGATCCATCAATTACCAATTACCGATTACTAATTACCCATTACCCATTTCACTTCTCACTATCAAAACAAGACGCCGGCAAACCCGCTCCATTAAACATCGTCGCCAACTGAGTATTGCTCCACTCAAATCTTACGTTCACAGGTTCGCCAACATCTTTCGATGAGAGAACTACTTCATTGTTTTTAATTACAGCTTTTGCCTTATGATAAATACCGTCCTTACCTGCAACTTCGAATGTGCCCGGGTCCTGATCTTTGAAATGCAATCCAACAGCATTTTCGAATTGGACCGTCAATGTATTTTTGTTGGCCTCGAAGCTTTTATATAATGGTCCGTTTACTCCTACATTTTTTGTGTTATAATGATTCACAAGTGCCAGGTCTGCCAGGCGGATACCAACTTGCTTTTTTTCTTTTGGATGGATATCGTCCGAAGTGCATATATCGCTCGTGACGATCATTCCTGTATTGGAAACTATATTAGGTACCTTGCTTTGATCATATCTGAGAAGTGCTCCATAGGCATCATTTGCTCCGTAAGTCCAGGGAGCGATCTGTGCAAAATAAAACGGAAAGTCATATCCACGTTTGGCTCTCCATGATTCGATCAAGACCTTCATCGTCTCGGCATAAACTTCCGAACCGACATTAGATTCACCTTGGTACCAAATAGCGCCGGCAATTTTGTAATTCTGAGATGGGTAGATCATTGCATTATAAGCCAGACCCGGTTTTGTTGCAGTATATGTTTTCGGTTCCAATTTGGAAGCAGCATCATTTACCTTTTGATTATTATCTACAGCTTCTTTCGGTATCCAAACCTCAGCAGGGGAACCGCCCCACGCAGAAACAACCAATCCTATTGGAATGTCCCCAAGATCTTCCTGAAGCCTCCTTGCAAAGAAATAAGCTGTTGCGCTATACATCCTCATTGTTGCAGGGCTGCATTTATACCAGTTGGCAGGTACATTATTTTGAGGAGTTTCCGCAGTCATCTTATAATATTTTATATACCTGATATTTGGATGATCAGCTAAAGCAGCTTCTTCTTCTCCATTATTTATGCCCCAATCCACGGACATTTCCATGTTTGATTGTCCGGAACAAAGCCACACTTCGCCGATTAAAATGTCTCTAACCTCCAGTTCATTGTAGCCTTTGAAATTCAAGTTATATGGGCCACCTGCCTCCGGAGTTGGAATATTTACTGACCAATAACCTTCTGCGCTTGTCTTCGTTTCAAATATATTGCCGGACCATCCTGCTGTGATTTTTATTGGCTCTTCAGGATCGGCCCAGCCCCATATTGTGACTTCTGAATTGCGCTGGAGCACCATTCCTTCGGAGATGATGGAAGGGAGTTTGATGGTTGCTCCACAATGGAAACTGATAATTGTAATCATTATACAGCTTTGGAGAATTTTTAATAGAAATTTATTTTTCATCGTTTGTTTTATAATTTGTCATTCACTATTTATCATATTACCCATTACTGATCTCCGACCAACGATTACCGATTTTTTATATCACAGAGGTAATTTGGCTCAAAATAATCAGAATCTATATTTTAATCAATGCGGCACAGATTAAAGTCTGATTTGAGGGTTAGGATTAAGTAATACGTATTGAATTAAACGATCACAAAAAGTTAATTTATACACTATTATTTAAAGGAGATCACGGAGGGATTTTAATCTTCAATTAAATTTTTTGCACCGCTTGAACTCTTCCTATAATATTGGACTTTAAATTACCAATGTCCCATTACTATTACCCATTACCCATTACCCATTACCCAATCACTCATCACCCATCAGTGATAATTAACAATTAATAAATAACAATTAAATGAAAAAACTTCTTCCCGAATAACTATCTCTAAATTTAATAGGAGAACAACTTTTCCTTTTTTTAAATATCCGATTAAAGTTCGAAATATTATTGTATCCGCAATGGTAAGCTATCTCTGCAACTGATAAAGTCGTGTCGATCAACATGCGTGATGCATTGCCCAACCTGATTTCTGTAAGTGCATCGATGAATGTAGTTCCTGTCTTCTGTTTAAAAAATCTGCTAAAACTGGCAGATGACATATTCGCAATTTTTGCAACTTCACTCAATTCTATTTCTTTGTCAAAATTCTGGTTCATGTGCTCATAGACCTTTTCTATCCTTCGGCTTTTGTAGGCTATTGGATTGGCATCATTGAAACTACCATCTGACAATACCCTGATATTTCTTGAAATAGAAAGATCATGAAGGATCGACATTAATTCAAGGATAGAGTCAAAGCCTTGTTTTTTTGGCAATGCTATTATGCGTTCAGATAGTTGCATGGCAGTTTCCTTAGAAAAAAGAATTCCCCGGCTGGACTTATCAAACATTGTGCGCATATTGCTTAGTTGATTCCTTTTTAGAAATCTTTCACTAAAAAGATCTTTGTGAAATTGTATCGTTACTTCCTTAATTTCCTTAGATGTGCACTTATGTGTCTGCCATGCATGTTGGAGATTGCTCCCCACCATGACGAGTTCATATTCAGCGATTTCTTCTATATGATCTCCAATAACTCTATTTGCTCCGCTTGCATTTTCTATAAAATTGATCTCTATTTCTTCATGATAGTGGATAGGGAAGTCAAAATAAGATTTTACCCTGGAGAAAATAGTAAAACAATCATTCTGAGTTAATGGAGTTATCTCCCTTAATATTTTGCTATTCATTATGTAAATTTAGTATAAATTGAGCAATAATGACAAAATTACAAGAATAGTACCACAATTGGTTAAAAAAAGTATCAAAGTGTATTTTTATATTAAATTTTATAAAATATTGATTATTAATACAATATAAACTTAGTGTAAATTATACACTAATATTTAAGGTAAAATATGTCAAATAATTGTCAAAATAGTATTATTAATAATTGGTAATTAGCACAAAATTTGACGAAAATTGTATAACATGAAAAGCATTTTACATTCAAAGGCAATTGCACTTCTTATTCTGCTTTGCTGCTTTTATTCGGCCCATTCGCAGAGCCGGCCCCTTAATGGAAACCTTAAAGACGTCAAAGGCGATGCGCTGACTGGTGCAACTGTTCTTATTAAAGGAACTGCAGATGGCACCACCTCTGATGCCAATGGAAATTTCCAATTGAATATTCCTAAAGATGGAACTTCACTCCTTATCTCTTATCTTGGATACAAAACAAAGGAAGTTGCAGTAGGAGCTGTTGAAAACCAAATTTCTATCATTTTGGAAGATGATGCTGCTTTGCTTGATGAAGTAGTGGTGATTGGTTTCGGAAGCATTCGTAAAGCGAATGTTACATCTGCAATCAGTTCGGTAAGTGAAAAAGATCTGGAAGATTTAGTGGTCGCTGGAGCAGATCAGGCCTTGCAAGGTAAAGTAGCAGGTGTCACGGTCAATAATAACTCCGGTCAGCCGGGTGCAGGTATTTCTGTTCGCGTCAGAGGTATCACAAGCACCAATGGCAATGAACCTCTTTATGTAATAGATGGTGTACCCATTCTTTCTGAGAGAAGGAGTATTGAACACAACCAATTAGGTGGTCAGGCAGGTCAAAGTGTACAAAGTCCGCTTGCTTCCCTTAATCCAAATGACATTGAGTCCATTGATATCCTAAAGGATGCCTCGGCACAGGCGATTTATGGAGCACTCGCTGCCAATGGTGTTGTCATTATTAATACGAAAAAGGGCAAAGCCGGTAAAGGTAAAATTGGTTATGATACTTATGTCGGTTACCAAACTATTCAAAAGAAACTTGATCTGCTTGACCTTAGACAATATGCAGGTTATTATAATTCTTTAATTCCTGAGATCAATAATTCAGGATCAGGTCATTTAGATTCTATAGATGAATTTAAAAATCCTTCCGTTCTGGGAGGTGGCACTGATTGGCAGGATGCTATATTCCAGACAGGAAAGATACAAAGTCATCAGTTATCCTTCTCAGGTGGTTCAGGAAAAACAACCTATTATACTTCACTTAATTATTTTGATCAAACTGGTATAGTAATTGGTTCAGCCTTTAAAAGATATTCAGGAAGAATAAGCTTAGATCATGAAGTAAGAAGTTGGTTGAATGTTGGGATGAATACCAACTTATCTCAAAGTAACCAAAGAATCACTTTGACTGATGGATCAGATGCTGTCATCGGAATTGGATTATACAACAGTCCTGCCGCACCAGTCAGATCCTTTGACGGTGAATATGCTACTACCGCAAGCATTCAGGGCAATTCATTCGGAAACCCTAAAAATCCGGTAGCATTAGCAGAATTGAGAGATGTTAGAAACGTTCAGTCGAAAGTATTAGGTAATGTCTACGGTGACATTAAATTTTTGAAACATTTCACACTAAGAAATGAATTCAATTACGATTTCAACGTCACTCAAAATAAGGCATTCCAGCCTTTAGTAAGAAATGAACAAACGGGTATCGTAGTACTCAGTCCTAGTAGATTAATTGAAGAACGTGGCCTTGGCCTTTATTGGGCTTTCAAAACCTATTTGACCTTCGAAAAATCAATGGGTAAGCACTGGGTCAATGCCCTAATAGGACATGAAGCACAAGAATCTAATTACGATCAATTGATTGCTTCCCGTCAAAATCTTGTTTTAAACCTGGAATCATTAAATGCAGGTGAAGGTGGAACTACACAGTCTATAACAGCCGGCAAATACCCTTGGGCGATGGAATCATATTTCGGTCGTGTGAATTATGCATATAATGATAAATATTCCTTAAGTGCCTCTATCAGACGCGATGGATCATCAAGCTTTGGAAAAAATAATAAATATGGTTACTTCCCGGCAGCATCTGTAGGGTGGACGATCAGTAATGAGCCTTTCTTTAACGAATCCAAAATGATCTCGTACGCTAAATTACGTCTAGGTGTAGGTTCAGTAGGTAATTCTTCTACGAGCGGTAATAATTTGTACAACACCAATATTCGATTATTCAGCACAGCACCTTTTGGCGCAGGTGGTATTCCTAGCAACGTAGGTAACCCTGACCTAAGTTGGGAAAGTGTCGTTACTCAAAATGCAGGTCTTGATGTCACACTATTCAATAAGATCGCTGAAGTTTCTGTGGATGTCTATAAGAAAGTTTCTACGAATATGATCCTTCAGACTCAGCTTCCTGTATATAGCGGCTTGGGTACTGACTGGAATGACATTAATTCTCCTACCACCAATGCAGGTGAGATGAGAAATACAGGGATTGACATCGCACTGAGAACTTATAACATTTCCAGAAAAGATTTTAGTTGGAGATCAAGTGTTGTATTCAGTCATTATAAAAATGAATTAGTCGCATTAAATGATCCAACAGCTTCCTTAAGAGGTTATAAAGAATATGGTAATGCTATTTTAGTTACCAATACATACGCAGGTGGTCCTGTTGGTACTTTCTTTGGCTTCGTAGATGATGGACTTTTCCGTACACAGGCAGAACTGGATGCGGCTACGTATACAGTGGACCAAAATGGAGTAGCGGTTAAGTATATTCAAGGTCTTGAAGTAGGAGAAAATCCTGTGACAGGTACTTATCTGGGAGACGTAAGGTACAAAGATGTCAATGGTGACGGAAGAATAGATGACAAAGATCTTACAGTAATCGGTGATCCTAATCCTGATTTCACTTATGGTATCTCAAATACATTTACTTACAAAAACTTTGACCTTTCATTGTTTTTCCAGGGTAGTCAGGGAGCTGACATTTTGAACTATACCTTAAGAAGTACTGAGTCTTCGTTTAATCCTTATTTAAACCAACAGGCGACAGTTCTTGACAGATATACTGCTGATAATATAGATGGCTCATTGCCGAGATATAATCAATGGCACAACAATAACAGAAGAGTTTCTTCTAGAATGGTGGAAGACGGTTCTTATTTCAGGATACAAAATATCAGCCTTGGATACAACCTTCCACGCACTTTGTTAAACAGAGTCAACATTAGCAATCTTAAGATTTATGCTACTGTTCAAAACCTCTACACGTTTACTAAATACTCGGGCTACGATCCTGAACTCGGGTCGTTTAATAACAATATCAGATACATGAATGTGGACGACGGACATTATCCTAATCCTCGTACCTGGACCATTGGCGCCAACGTAGCATTTTAATTATTAAACGATAAAATCATAAATCAAATGAAATATAATTCTAAATATAACTTTCTATTTCTGATACTTTTGCTGGCATCTTGCAGCAAGGACTTCATCGACCGTCCATCAGAAAACGGCCCGACACTTGATGTTTATTACAACAATGCAGCAGAGGTCAATGCGGCCACGGGTCTATTGTACAATACGATTTGGTTCGATTGGCAGGATAAGGCTTTCCATGCCATAGGTGAAGCACAAGGAGGTAATATGCTTACACCAAATGGAGATGCTAACTACGGAAGCGGTGTTTACAACAACTTTAAAGTTCAATCATCTGACGTATTGGTAGCAGCCAGTTGGAAATCACTTTACAAAGTGGCAGGAAATGCAACAGTTTTAGTCAAAACTTTTGAAGAAAAAGCGTCGATCATTGGCGAGCAGCCTTATTTAACTCAGGGTATTGCTGAAGCAAGATTTTTGCGAGCAATAGCATATTTCTATATTACACGCACTTTCGGAGATGTTCCGATAGTAGAAGATCCTGTAGCTTTAGCAAAATCAGGCGACTATAGAGTTCCTCGTTACATTCAGTCTGATGTCATTCAGTTCATCATTAATGACTTGAAATTCGCAGAGGAGCATTTGTCTGAAGTGTCATATCAACCGGGTAGGGTCAATAAATATTCTGCGAGTGGTTTGATGGCAAAGGCTTATTTATATGTGCAGGATTATGCAAATGCAAGGCTGAAAGCTCAGGAAGTAATCAATTCAGGTAAATTTGCCTTGTACGCTGATTATGGCAAAATGTTTACCTCATCTGCGGCTAATAACAATTCTGAATCATTATTTGCTTTACAATGGTCCGCAGCAGGAGGATATGCTATTGGCAATCCTATTCAAATATATGCAGGACCAAGTACTTTGTTGAAACCAGATTTCGATAGAGGTTATTCTTCCGTATTGCCTACATTAGACATTGTCAGAGCTTATGAAGATGGTGACAAAAGACGAGGCTGGTCTATAATGGAGCACGGTTATTCAAATCCGGATTGGAAAAACGTCAACTTTCCTGATGGCTTTTTGTATGATACTACTTATATGGATAGTAATGATGATGCCAAAAAAATTAAAAATGGATCTCGTTGTAATTCATTGAAATACATTGGAGGTACAGGTTCTAATGGCGAATTGGTCAACGATGGTTTTTCTGACATTTGCACATATATTCTGCGATATTCAGATATATTGCTGATCTATGCCGAATCCATTCTTGGATCAGGTAATTCAACGACCGATGCACAGGCACTGGATGCTATGAATCAGGTCAGAGCAAGAGCAGGATTGGCCGGTGTCGCTGAAATAACTAAGGACAATATACTGCATGAAAGAAGAGTAGAATTTGCCTTCGAAGGCGATTATTGGTATGATGTTCAGCGACAAGGTTTTGATAGAGCTAAAGTAATTATTGCCGCTCAGGAAAGAGGCAACTATAATTATGATGGAACAGTAAATTCTATTCATGCATCTATTGTGTCACCTAGTCAATTATTTCTTCCTATTCCGTTGACTGAAGTTCAGGCCAATCCGAAACTTAACGAAGCTGCGGTTAAATATTATTAATTATTTTTTAAATAAATATAGAAATGAAACATAAATTAAATAACATACTTTTCCTTCTGATTGCAGGAATGTTGACTATGTTGACTTCGTGCAGCAAGGATGATTTAGGAACTCCTACGTTGTCCAGTATTAGTCCGGGCACTGGCCCGGGTGGTATGCTTGTGACGCTTCAGGGGTCAAATCTTTCTTCAATAAGGACTATTGTATTTGATGGAAATAATGCACCTGCCGGTTTTAATCCTAATTTTAATACCGATGATGCCATACTTTTCAGAGTGCCTGATACCGCTAGTGGAGGAGCTCAGAATATTATTTTAACAAATATTGATGGCAGTATTTTGACAGTGCCTTTCAATGTGGTTGCATTTCCAAATGTGAAAACAAGTTCAAACTACGATTTTCAAGAAGGTGACCAAATTTCCTTTACAGGTATTAACCTTGAAGGTGTTGATGCCGTTAAATTTGAAGCTACAAATGAACCGATTGAAATCGTATCTAAAACTAGTAAATCCCTAATTGTTAAAATGCCGGCGACTGCCTTAACGAGATCAAAACTTGTGATATCAAATTCTTCCGGAACCACGACGACAGCTGATGAATACATCAACATAGATCAGGCATTTCAGATTTTTACAGATGATTATCAGAATGGTTTCGCAGATGGTTCATGGGGTGATGCCGGCATGAGGACTGAATCTGAGCATAAGACAGGTATTGCTTCTGCGAGTAAGAAATACGCACAAGGCAACTGGCATTTGATCAATTTTGTAAGGTGGGGAAATCCTGTTGAAAAAAATACCGAGTGGAAATTCCTTGTAGCGTGGGTTAAGGGTGGTTCCCTTGATTATGATCTTTATTTCGGCAGTGATAAGTCTGAAGGAGGTTTTGGTAGCTTTAATGAAGGGAATAAAATCACAGTAAAAGCGAATGTCTGGAATTACTACAAAATACCAATGGATAAACTTGACTTCTGGAAAGGAGGTGGTGGATTCGAACAATTTGGGATAAGGATCCAAGGTCCTGACGCTCAGGATGAAACATTTTATTTTGACGATGTGATGTTTGTAAAATAATATGTTTCATTTTAATTAACTATTTGCTTTTAGGGTTGCAAAAGTGTACGTTTTAATTATTCTTTTGCAATAAATTTTATAATTGCAACCCCTTTTTTATCTAATTATTTCTATTAATTATGACTTATTTAATTAATGGAAATAATTTTTTTTGATGTTTAATTAATTTATAAATAGTAATTGTTAATCCCGAAAACCCAGCAAAGATGTACTTAAGGCATAATATAATTCTTAGTTTATTTATTTCGATTGTTGTAATTAGTTGTAGCAAAGATCAGGATGATTTTGTGAAAATAAATAAAACTAATTTTGAGATAAATGGAAAGGACTATACTTATATAGGGACTAATTATTGGTATGGGCCATCCTTGTATTTTCAAAAAGATGAACAACGAGGAATAAAGCGTCTAAGCTCTGAACTGGATTTTTTGGTTTCAAAAGGAATAAAAAATCTGCGAATAGTTGCTGCAGTCGAAGGTGAAGGTTTGTTGCAAGGTGTCCCCAGGGTCGGCCCTGTATATCAATCAGCTCCTGGTGTTTTCCAGGCGGACAATTTAAAAGGTCTTGACCTTTTATTGTCTGAAATGTCAAAACGTAAAATGAAAGCAGTTCTCTTTTTCAGTAATAACTGGGATTGGAGTGGAGGGTTTTTACAATACTTGCGTTGGAATAATCAAGTTACGGAGGAAGATTTTCAAGCAAAATTGAGCTGGGATAGCCTTCGGGATGTTGTTAGTAAATTTTATTCTTGCGCTCCCTGCAAGGAACAATATCTTGATCAAGTCCTCAGCATTATCAATCGAAAGAATACTGTCACTGGTCAAATTTATAAAGACGACGGCACGATTATGGCGTGGCAACTGGCCAATGAACCACGTCCAATGCGGCCAGCAGCACTGGCGGATTATATTAAATGGATAAGTGATGTGGCAGCTGAAATTAAGAAGATTGATTCGAAACATTTAGTAACTATTGGCGTAGAAGGTGAAATAGGGACTGAAAACATCGAAACTTTCAAGAAAATTCATAGTGATAAAAATATCGATTATGCGACCATCCATATCTGGCCTCGCAACTGGTCATGGTATAAAGAACTGCATGATGAGGGACAATTCGCACAAGTACTTGAACTCACCAAATCTTATATTGACAGTCATTCTGATGTAATGAAAGAATTAGGTAAGCCCTTAGTCCTTGAAGAGTTTGGATATCCAAGAGATAATAATTCTTTTTCACCGGATGAAAAGACATCCATAAGAGATAAATTCTATGGTGAGATTCTGAATAAATGGAATAATGGAATAAAAGATAAAAGTCCACTAAGAGGAATTAATTTTTGGGCATTTGGCGGTCAGGCCAGACCAATTAAAAATCAAAATTTTTGGAAAGAAGGTGATGACTACATGGGAGATCCTCCTATGGAAGAGCAAGGCCTATATTCAGTTTTCGACTCCGATACTTCCACTTGGAATGTCATCACAAAATATCAAATTAAATAGAAATGATCTTCCGTTGCATCATTTTAATGGCTTATTTATTGAATTGTGAAATTTGTTTTTCACAAAGCAAGACATTTGAATTAATTGACAAAAACCCTACAAAAGAAACAAAAGCATTATACAATAATCTACAAAATATTTCAAAAAAAGGATACATCATCGGCCATCAGGACGACCTGGCATATGGTGTCAACTGGCGCTATGAAGAGGGTAGGAGTGATATAAAAGATGCAGTGGGTGACTATCCGGGACTCTATGGATGGGATCTTGCCGGCCTAGAACTAGATAGCAAAAAAGACATCAATGGCATTCCTTTCGAAAAGATCCAAGCTTACGTCAGGCAAGGATATGATCGAGGCGGAGTGATCACTTTTTCATGGCATATGGTCAATCCTGTGACTGATCTTCATTCATGGGATACTGCAACTTTGAGTTTAAAGAAAATGCTACCTGGTGGCCCTTTCCATGAAAAATATAAGACATATCTCGATAAAGCAGCTACTTTTTTGTCCACATTAAAAGGTCCAAAAGGTGAAATGATCCCAGTAATATTTCGACCATTTCACGAACTCACAGGCAATTGGTTTTGGTGGTGCAAGCATGCCAATACTAAAGAAGATTTTATTCAGTTATGGAGATTTACAGTGGATTATCTGAAGAATGAAAAGGATTTGCATAATCTGATATACTGTTACAATGTTGCAGATTATGACGATGAAACTGGCCTGATAGAATACTATCCAGGCGATGAATATGCTGATATTATCAGTTTCGATCTTTATCAGAAAGATGGGATTACAAGTGAGGACTTTGTCGAAATATGCAGGAATCGGTTTGCCATTATGAACCAAGTAGCTGGCGCACATCAAAAACTGACTGCAATGGCGGAAGCGGGTTATGAAGCTATTCCGCAAGCAGATTGGTGGACTAAAGTACTTGATAATATCATGTCTGGAAGTAATGTCTCCTATGTCCTCTTGTGGAGAAATCATGGCTTAGTGAAAGAAACAGGCCATATGCATTATTATGCACCATATCGTGAACAGGTTTCAGCAGCAGATTTTCAGAAATTATATGACAAAAAAGAATCCTTTTTTGAATCTGAATTGAAACACTTTCAACTTTATCAACCAATGAAGAAGAGATGAAATTAAGTTGGATCGATATTTCAATGGTTTTAATCTATCTGGTCGGTATGGTCTGCCTCGGTTGGTACTATCGTCTGAAGGCGAGAGAGAGCAAAGATTCCTACCTCATGGGCAAAAAGAAACTGCCCTGGTACATGCTGGGACTTAGTGATGCCAGTGATATGTTTGACATAAGTGGCACGATGTGGATGGTTTCTCTTTGTTTCGTTTATGGATTAAAAAGTGTTTGGATCCCTTGGTTATGGCCTGTTTTTAATCAGATATTTTTGATGATGTTTCTAAGTAAATGGCTCAGAAGATCGAATGCTAATACCGGAGCAGAATGGCTTGTGACCAGATTTGGACGCATAGGTAAGGGGATAGTCGGCTCACATGCGGTGGTCGTAGCCTTTGCATTAATAAGTTGTCTGGGGTTCCTCGCTTATGGTTTTATCGGATTGGGCAAATTTATCGAGATTTTCATTCCATGGGATATCGTTAGCCCCTACATTCCTTTTAATATTCCGGCTCCATATGTCGCCCATTTCTATGGAATTATTTTCACCTTATTTGCCACTTTTTATTCAGTGATTGGTGGGTTGCATAGCATCGTCATGGGTGATGTGATCAAATATATCATCATGACTGCGGCTTGCTTGTCTATCGGATACATCGCTATGACTCATTTGCATGATGGAGTAAACGCGCTCAATGTGCCTTTAGACTGGGCAAATCCTTTCTTTGGAAAAGACCTGAACCTGGATTGGTCTAATATTATTCCACAGGTGAATCAAAAAATAAAGGATGACAATTTCGGTCTTTTTAGCATCTTTTTTATGATGATGTTATTCAAAGGCGTCTTTGCAAGTTTGGCAGGTCCTGCACCCAATTATGATATGCAAAAAATACTATCTACCAGATCTCCAAAAGAAGCCAGTAAGATGACAGGTTTTGTATCGATCGTATTGCTACCGGTGCGATATACGATGGTCACCGGGCTAACTGTTCTGGGGCTCTTGTATTTTGATAAAATCAACGTCGCTGACGCAGCCGGCAAAATGGACTTCGAAAAAGTACTTCCAGCTGTGGTGAATCAATTTCTTCCTGTCGGAATTCTTGGTTTGGTTTTTACAGGATTACTTGGTGCTTTTATGGGTACTTTCTCAGGAACGCTCAATGCTGCTCAGGCATACATCGTCAACGATATTTATCTGAAATATTTCAAAAAAGATGCTTCTACCAATCAGATAATGCGAATGAATTATTTGTCCGGAGTCGTGGTCGTATTATTGGGTATAATACTTGGTTTTTTTGCCAAAGATGTCAACAGCATTCTTCAATGGATCGTAGGAGCCTTATACGGCGGCTATATCGCCTCGAATATGTTTAAATGGTATTGGTGGAGATTTAATGCAAACGGTTTTTTCTGGGGTATGGCAAGTGGTATCGCTGCAGCATTGTGCTTCCCACTTATTTTCCCTGATACTTTGCCTTTATACGTTTGGCCTTTATTGTTTCTAATATCTGTGATTGGAGCAGTTGTGGGCACTTATACAGCTCCGCCGGTCGAAAAGGAAACACTTATAAGTTTTTATAAAACAGTCAAACCTTGGGGTTTTTGGCGACCTGTGCACTCCATGGTCATGGAGGAAGATCCTGAATTTGTACCCAATAAAAGATTCAAACTGGATATGTTCAATGTCGTTTTGGGCATAATTGTCCAATGCTGTTTAACATTACTGCCTATGTACATCATATTATGGATGAAGTTACCTCTACTTATGGTTATCATTTTGATTGCAATTATTTCCGTCATTTTGAAACGCACATGGTGGAATAAATTAGAAGATTAATAATTTAAATATTATGAAAAATAAAGAATTTCAGGATAGATTGGTTGCTCTTCAGGAACGTTATGAAAAGTTGATTAATAGAAATAATGAAAGAGCTGAGATTGGAAATGGCATTTTCAACAGATTTAAATACCCGGTATTAACTTCGGAACATACACCTCTTCATTGGAAGTATGATCTTAATCCGATGACAAATCCATTTCTAATGGAGAGAATTGGTGTAAATGCTGTATTTAATGCCGGCGCAATTAAATTCAACGGAAAATATGTCATGGTGGCGAGAGTAGAAGGAAATGACAGAAAATCTTTTTTTGCAATTGCCGAAAGCCCTAATGGCATTGATAAATTTGAGTTCTGGAATCGACCGATTTCAATCCCGGAATCAGATGTTCCTGATGCCAATATTTATGACATGCGACTCATCGAACATGAAGATGGATGGATATATGGTGTTTTTTGCACTGAAAGAAGGAAAACTGATGTTCCACCATCTGATACTTCATCTGCTGTGGCTCAATGTGGTATCGTGCGCACTAAAGACCTTGTAGAGTGGGAGAGATTAGAAGACTTGACTACTTCTTCTTCCCAACAGCGAAATGTTGTTTTGCATCCTGAATTTGTAAATGGTAAATACGCCTTTTATACCCGCCCGCAGGATGGTTTTATAGATCCTGGCTCCGGTGGTGGTATAGCCTTTGGATTATCTGAAAAAATAAATCCTGCTATTGTTGTGGACCAAAAAGTCGTTGATAGTAGAATTTATCATACGATCAATGAGGCAAAAAATGGGTTGGGTCCGGGACCAATTAAGACAGAGAAAGGTTGGTTGCATCTGGCGCATGGCGTTCGAAATACAGCAGCCGGACTTAGATACGTGTTATATCTCTTTATGACAGATCTACAAGACCTTTCTAAAATAATTCATAAACCAGGTGGATATTTCATGGCACCTGAGGGGGATGAAAGGGTAGGAGATGTGAGTAACGTATTATTTAGCAGTGGTTGGATATCCGATGATGATGGAAGTGTTTACATTTATTACGCTTCTTCTGATTCGAGAATGCATGTGGCGACTTCAACTATAGAGAGATTGTGTGATTATGTAATAAATACACCTGAAGATAAATTCTCTTCCAAGGAATCTGTTTTATCAATTAACGCACTTATCGATGCCAATGAACTCTATTTGGATGAGAAAAACGAAGCAGTAAATGATTCAATTAAAGTTCCGGTCGGCGAATTTGTTTCTTCTAAAGAATAATTAGAATTAAATATGTTAGATTTTAGAAGCTTGTCCGACAAAGGTATAGCGAAGGCGGGGTAGATGTTAGATGGTGTTCCTTCAAAAAATTGAACCTTTTGACTTCTAAATCAATAAAAAGTTTTTATGAATCAGTTTACAAACGACCATCTACCTTCTAAAATCAGCCATCTACCTTTGTTTATTAACTGGCAAAACTTAAATAATTCAACTTTTGTTACAAATTAATTTAATTCTATTGAATATTTTATCAGAAGAATTTGAGGCGGAATTAGATAATATTTTGAGTTTCTGGGAACAAAACTCAGTTGACGAAATAAATGGGGGATTTATTGGGCAAATCGATGAGAATAATGTCAGGAATTATGAGGCCAGTAAAGGGCTTATCTTGAATGCGCGGATTTTATGGACTTTTTCTGCGGCATACAAGCAAACCAAAAATCAAACCCATTTTGAACTGGCACAAAGAGCTTACCAATATTTAATTACCTATTTTTATGACAAATTAAATAAAGGTTTCTATTGGTTATTAAGTCCTGATGGGAAAGTAATTGACGGTAAAAAACACATTTATTCTCAAACATTTGTGATCTATGGATTGAGCGAATATTATACCATTTCGCATGATCAAAATGCATTAGATTTAGCGATAGAAATATATCATCTGATCGTAGAAAAGAGCAAAGATCTTGTCAATGGTGGTTATACAGAGGCTTTTTCTGCCGATTGGAAAGAACTATCAGACTTGCGGTTGAGCGATAAAGATGTCAACGTTCAGAAAACTATGAATACCCATTTGCACATCGTTGAGGCTTTCGCCAATTTATATGAATCCTGGGCTGATGAAGAGTTGAAAAGCGAAATTATATCAATTCTATATTTAATTAATGAAAAATTTATAGACCATAAATCCGGACATTTAAAGTTATTTTTTGATAATAAATGGCAGGATCATACGGATGTAATTTCCTATGGTCATGATGTGGAAGCCTCATGGTTGTTGCTTAGGTGCGCCGAAATAGTTGAGGATGATAAATTGATTGAAGTATACAAGGAGGTTGCAATTAAATTAATGGACTCCTCCATTTCTGCCATTGATGCGGATGGTGGACTCTGGTATGAAAAAGAAATTAATTCAGGAGCATTCGTCAAGGAAAAACATTGGTGGCCACAGTCAGAGTTTGTTATTGGTGCCATGAATGCGTATCAATTAACTTCAGATAATAAATATTTAAATTATTGTAAAAATAATTGGACATTTATCAAAGAAAAAATGATCAACCCAACAGGGGAATGGTTTTGGGGAATAGGCGAAGACTATCTTCCGATGGCGAATCAGGATAAAGCAGGCTTTTGGAAATGCCCTTACCATAATGCCAGAATGTGCCTGGAATTAATTAATAGATTAAAAAGCAAAGAAATAACTATATGAAACATTTAATAACATTTTTATTAATGGCAGGATTAGCTTCCACAGGGACCTCTCAAAATCATGCAGCTGAAGTAGAATCGCTTTTGAAAAAAATGACGATTGAAGAAAAAATAGGGCAGATGACCCAAGTCACCATAGGTGCGGTAGGCAACGGAAAAGAAGGGGAAACTGACGCAGTTAAATTAAAGGAAGCAATTCAGAAATACCACATTGGCTCAATTTTAAATGTTGACCAACATGCCATGTCGGTAGCTGAATGGCACAGAATGCTTACTGCGATTCAAGACGAGGCCATGAAATCGAGGTTAGAGATTCCGATTATTTATGGTTTGGATGCCATTCATGGACAAACATATACCTTGGAATCAACCTTATTTCCACAAAATATTGCAATAGCAGCAAGTCGAAATATTGGCATTGCTAAAAAGGCTGCGAAGATAACAGCAGCAGAGTTGAGAGCCAGTGGTGTAAGATGGAATTTCGGGCCTATGCTGGATTGCGGAAGACAGGTTTATTGGTCCAGATTTCCTGAATCTTATGGGGAAGATACCTACATCGGCAAGGTCATGGGATCGGCAGCTGTAAAAGGTTATGAAGAGGATGGACTTGGCAAAACAACTTCAGTAGCCAGTTGCATGAAACATTACATGGGCTATTCTAACCCACGAAATGGTAAAGATCGAACTCCGGCTTACATTCCCGAAATAGAATTACGAGAACATTATTTGCCACAATTCAGAGACGCGGTTGCAAGTGGTGCATCATCAGTCATGATTAATTCATCCTTGATCAATGGTGTTCCGACACATGGTGATAAATATTTATTAACAAATGTGCTGCGAAAGGAGCTTGGATTCAAGGGTGTTGCCGTTTCTGATTGGGAAGACATCAAAAGATTGTATACATGGCACAAAGTGGCATCATCGCCCTTGGATGCGGTAGTTATTGGCGTCAACGCAGGTGTGGATATGAGCATGGTGCCTTATGACTTTTCCTTTGCAACTTTACTTTTGGAAGCAGTTAATAAGAAATTGGTTTCTATGGAAAGAATTGACGAGGCTGTCCGCAGAATCCTCACCATGAAATATAATGTTGGACTATTTGCCAATCCCTATCCTGAAAAGGAGGCAATAGCGCAGTTTGGCAAGCCTGAATATAAGGATTTTGCTTTCGAGGCAGCAGCTGAAGCTATGACTTTATTAAAAAATACGAACAATATTTTGCCCTTAAAACCTGGCATAAAAATCCTAGTTGCAGGACCATCAGCTCAAAGCAAGGCTGCATTAAACGGCGCCTGGAGTTATACCTGGCAGGGAAAGGATGAAAAGTGGTATCCTGAGTCAGAATTAACTATTCTGGAGGCATTTCAACAAAAAATTGGAAGGGAGAATGTAATTACAACTTCCGGAATAGGCTATGATGATCCAGCAAATTTTGAAGTCAAAGCTTTAAGAGATGCAGCGCAGAATGTGGATGCT
The DNA here is from genome assembly GCA_016711705.1 of Candidatus Brachybacter algidus. Classification (GTDB taxonomy): domain Bacteria; phylum Bacteroidota; class Bacteroidia; order Chitinophagales; family Saprospiraceae; genus Parvibacillus; species Parvibacillus algidus. Next base: position 848,550 of record JADJSK010000002.1, read on the forward strand.
GTCGTGTTGTGTCTTGGGGAGAATGCTTATGCTGAAAGCCCGGGGAATATTTTTACGTTAGATATGCCGACAGAACAGAAAGAACTAATTCGAGCAGCAAAATCGAGTGGAAAGCCTGTAATTGTAGTATTGAACCAAGGTCGACCTTTATTTATCACAGATATGGTCAATGAAATGGACGCGATTTTATTGGCTTACTGGTCGGGAAGTGGGGGAGCGAAGGCAATCGTTTCGACTATCATGGGTGATAATAATCCCAGCGGAATTTTGCCCTTTTCGTATCCAAAATACCCAGGAGATATTGTGTTATACGACCATATTTTCACAGAAACAATCAGAGAGGTCTTTAATAATAATGTAGGAACAGGTTATGATCCGCTATTTGCATTTGGGTTCGGGTTGAGTTATACTACCTTTGAATACAGCGATCTGAAGCTATCTGATAATAAGATGTCCGCAAATACAACCATCAAAGTCAGTGTCACTGTTCAAAACACTGGCACAAAGCAAGGAAAACATTCAGTTGAGTTATACACACATGATCAATACGCTTCCATCGCGCCGAGTGTCAGACGACTTCGTGCCTTCCAAAAGATCGAACTGAAGGCCGGTGAAAAAAAGACTGTTACTTTCGATTTGAATGCTGAAGATCTTGAATTCGTGAATGCTCAGTTAAAAAGAGTTACAGAACCGGGGGAATTTGATGTGATGATTGGAGAGTTGAAGGGGACATTTGATTATAGATAGGTTAATTATCTTCTTAAAAACTATTAATACTCAACTTATATTCTCTACGCCATAATCTATAAGTAAAATAAAAGAGCGATAATATCATTAGCCCATAAATAACAAAACGTGGTCTTTGCACTATTTCTCTATATGAATTGTAAATAGGAACATTATAGAATTGGCAAAGATTATGAATGGTAGCTAAAAAGCTTGCGAAAATTACAAGTCTTATCGAGACATATCCCGCATGTGCCAAAAGCATATTTTTGTTTTTTGGGGTTGTATAAAAAATTTCAAGAAAGCGCCCTTTTTCATTAAAATACATTTCTGAAACAAAGTCAGTCAGTTTGTCTGGTTTCGATACCTTCATTAAATGTGAATACTTAAATGAATAATAGTAAAATGCATAAATAATTAGCCCAACAATTATTACATTAGTAAAAATCAAACCTGACCAACCTACACCAAAATATCGGTACAATGGATTTGTTTCACCTGTAGGATTGTCAAAAAACCAAAGACTGGTAGAGTAGAAGTCGCATCCTCTTGAGAAAAGAACTAAGAAGGTCAGTAGAAAGAATTTTATTTTCATAAAACTATAGTTTCAACTAAGTACCATGCACCTAAATATATCTAGAATTTGTTTTGGATCCTTTCCACATGCAGCGCACCTAAATATATAAAAATAATTTTCCTTTAAGGTTACTTCTTTTGATTCTTTTAGAATGAATTGTATTAATTTAATCCAATCCAATCCAATAGTCTTAACTAAAAGGCACAAGGTTTAAATTGCTTTTCAAGCCAAACAAAGATCATTCTTAGGGTTTTATTGTTATTCACCTTTTATTTCTAATGTCTTCATCAAAGCAAAACAAAGTTTATCAATTTTTTCAAATTGGCTGTGATAAGATGAGACATTTGCCAAAATTATTACTCCATTTTTGTGTTCAACATCAATCGCCATAGAAGTTGAATATCCGCCTGTTCCGCCATTGTGCCAATACCATTTGGCGCCACTTTTTTTATTAATTATAAACCAACCCAATCCTACATCTCTCGTATCTGTTTCCTTGTATGTTTTAATTCGTGTAAGGGCTAGTTCCTTATTAGTGCTGTCAAACTGAGCTAATGCAAATTTTGATAAATCTTCAACTGTAGAATAAATTCCACCAGCGCCTATGAGAGCGCCGGGAGTCCAATTTGCTGTCGGCTTACCACGGTCATTTAGTCCTTCAACCAAAATATCAGCAACTTTAGTTTTATCTGAACTAGAATGTGTCATTTTATATTTATCGAAAATCATTTCTTTGGCTAGTTCTTCAAAACTACGCCCTGAAGCCTTTCTCATGGTGTAAGCTACAAGACCCATTCCTAAATTTGAATACTCGCTTTTACTCCCTTTGGGGTAGTCTAAAGAAACATCGTTTTTTAAGTAATCATCAAGTTTTTTATCATCATAATTCTTGTAAGGGTCTGATGGATTGAAGATGGCTGCAAAACGCATGTTGGAAGGAAGCCTCGGCAAACCTGAAGTATGATTCGCTAATTCCTTATAAGTAAATTCAATGTTTTTATTGAAAGGATAATCAAATTTTGCATTAATCCTATCGTCCAATTTCAATCTTCCATCCATAACCAAGTTTGCTAGAATGGTAGCAGTAAAGACTTTGGTTATAGAACCAATTTCAAATGCTTTATCACTATTTTGAATTGTAATTAAAGTGTCATTTTTGCGCATTATTCCATAATAGGTTGTTTGTCCATTTTTAATTATGGCAAAATCAATTTGATCGTTATTAGGAAATCTATCTGTAAAATTGAAAATTGTATCCTGCTGTCCAACTTGTAGACTTTCTGATTTTAAATTATTTATTGCCGGTTTGTCTAAAGGTGGTCTGCCACACCCTAATAAGGTGAATGCTATAACTAATGCAAATACTATCTTTTTCATATTGATTGTTTCATTGAATGTTTTAAAAACCTTCCCTATGTGCAATGAGCGAATAGAAGTGATGCAAATCAATTTCACACTTGGCATCAATTTAAATTCGAATTTTCTCAAGTTTGAAATTGCCGTCACTGAGCTTAATACTGCACAGAAATTATAATATAAGTCAGAAACCCTATTTTACAAGTAAAATCTGTCAGCTGTTCGCTTTTCCTTTCTTTAAATTAGACTCATAAATATTTATCCATTCTTCTACACTCATCTTTTTCATCAATTCACCGATAAGGTCATATGGAATTTCATCTATTTTCTTAAACCGAACACAACTTTTGCCCATGTCAAGTTTTAGTTTACTATGTTTTTGATATTCATTTACAAACCATTCATATAATTTGGGGTTGGAATAGATCCCCATATGGTAAAAATTAATAGAATTTTTTTGAGAAGAAATTCCGGCAAAAGGTAAAGGCTCACTTGGTTTACAATGATACCCTGAGGGATAAAGAGCATGAGGAACAACATATCCAAGTCCACCATAGCTAATGGACGGTTCAAACCCTATCGGAAGGTTCTCAACAATTACGCGGTGCAACTTATTGAATTGTTCTGCTCTTTCCGCCGGAAGGTTGGCCAAAATTTCCTGTACTGTTTTGCCGTCTGCTTTCATATGCTTTTTATATTAACGATGCTGGTCTAATAAAATCACATTGCCATCAGGGTCTGTTAGCATAAGACTTGCAGGGCCTTTTGTTTTTTCGTCAGCTTCGCTGGTTAAAGTTAGCCCATTATTTTTTAGTTGGCTTTGAATTTTACGAATGTCGTCAAAGTTTTCTAAGTTGCTTGCATTCTCGTCCCATCCCGGATTGAAAGTCAATATATTGCCTTGAAACATACCCTGAAAAAGTCCAATTAGTGCATTCTCGTTTTTCATTATGAGATAGTTCTGCTCCATACTTCCTGCAAATGTATTGAAACCTAATTTTTCGTAAAACTTTTTTGATGACATTAGATCCTTTACACTAAGACTGATTGAAAATGCTCCTAATTTCAAGTTACTTTGCTTTTTTGTGTTAATTAATGCTGTGTTTCCTTTTACTGATATGTTTGCACTAACAGTATTGGAGTAAAATCCTATTCCAAATGTAGCAACAAATCCAATAATGATTAAAATTGTTCTTTTCATTTTTTGTATTTTTAAGTGAATTTCCAGGTATTGCTCTATTTCTAATGCTAATTCTTACAAAATCTTCATTAGACTGAATAATTCTTAAATATCTCTGTAAGATAAATAAATTAAGCGTTTCAAGAAAAGAAACGTGCAGGAAAATAACAAGAAGGCTGTTTGTAAAATAACAAGACAATAAAAGATGAAGTCCAACGACAATGTTTGATGTTATTATCGCTAAGTTGTCAATTTATTTTTTGTTCCAATGATCACAAGCCACAAACAAGTTCCTATTTCACCGAGGCTTGCAGGGAGTCTGACCAATGTCGCTATACCTAGCTCAAGATAGTTTTTTATCAATAAATTGCCTGTAAAATTGATTAAATAACCGAAACAACCAAGCATTAATAAGATGCCTAGAATTTTTGGAATAAATCCTGATTTATAAACTAAGTATCCAAAAGGAAGCAACCAAAGCCCCCAAAAAACTGATACTAATGATATACCATGTTCATATTCATTAAGGTGCAACATCACCTGACTCTGTAATTGCTCCAAAGAGTAAATTTTTAAAAAGTCGCTTTTACTTATTAAAGTAAGAATTGCAAATTTATGCTGCAAATTTAAGAATGATATAGGAACACTGATCAGGGCTAAAATGGCCATCATTTTAGCATAGAATTCATTTACTTGTTTTAACAACTGATGTAATACTATTGGTAAAAAAACGAATGCTGTATAGCAAATTATACTGCTGTAAATTCCGAGTTTAAACAAAAATTCTGAGGCTACAATTTTATTAAATGTGAAGGCCGGATCTTCCCAATTGATAAGTGTTTTAGGAACATATGCTAAGCTAAACATTCCGGTAAGTACTACTATTAAATACAATATTCCCGCGATCCTGGCAGTTTTTTTGTTCGAATAATCCATGCTTTTTTTAATTAAAATTTTTATCTAATAATAGAGGTTTGAAGTTTGATGTTTATCTTTATGTACTTATTTTTGGCCATTTCCATGCGTAAAATACTATTAGAGAAGTAATAATACTTTCTACTATGGCCAGAAACACATAAAAAGTTCTCCACGGTGTAATAGAAGTTATGGCGATTAATACCATAATTGCTGTATAGAATATTCCAAACACGATATTAAGTTGCCTGTTTATTTTAGGTTTTAAAATGATGGAAAGAAAAACCATAAGTGCCGGAATAGCTAGCAGTACAGATGCTGAAAATAGCTTCATTGGGCTATCAAGCAGATTTGTCCCATCTACAAGACCCTTCGTTTTATTGGGAACATATAGCTCAAAGTAATCTCCATATAAATAACAAAGTGTAACAGATGTCCATAGCGCTGAGAGTTTGATTTTGATATTTACCTGTAGATTTTCATAATCAAATAATAACTTCTTATTAATATTCATTATTGTGTTTTTTATATCAGTTAAATATGCACTCATCATTTGCTTTCCAGATGAATCATTTATAAAATTCGATATTGTGTAAACATATTCTTCACCTTTATCCCACCATATGATGTGCCCTGCATTTTCTACGAATACATATTTACCTTTCAATAAATCGGCATATTCATATACTGATGCATATTCACCCTGGTCATATTGCCCTTGAAGCACAAGTGTAGGAATGTTTAATTGTTTTAAATTTGATCTCACATCAGGAAGGTTGCCATAAAAATTGCTAAACCCATGTGAATAACCACCTGCACCACCTTCTTCCGGTTTAACGTTTTTAGGATCAGCAACCATACCTTTTGTAAATTTTGATGCCATGGTATTAGTATAATCATCAAATTCTTTATCACTTGCCCATTTAAAATTAAACGTCAATGCGCAAAACATTGACATAATAATTCTGGGTTGTAAGAAATCCCTTTCCGTTTGTTCAAATACTTCTAATGGTGCTTTAAATTTATATTGAGATGGGATAGGATAAAGTTTATTCATGTCTGCCATAGTGCCATCAGGTTTGGTTCTGTATGGTTGCAAGTCTCCTGGTGAAGATAGGATTAATTTACTTATTTTGTCAGGATGATTAGCTGCAAAATGTGTTGCTAATATTCCACCATAAGAGTGCCCAATTAAGATTATCTTTTTCTCTTTGATTTGATTTTCTATAATTTCATTAAGGTCATGCAGGTGCCGTTCAAAAGAATAGTCTCGTGGCTTTGGCAGCCGGTCAGACAGGCCAGAGCCGATCTGGTCGTACAAATAAATATCATAACCGTTCTTTGAAACTTCCTTCATCAGCTCTATTATTGCAGAATGAATGTAGCCCCCAGGTCCGCCATGAAGGAATACAATAGCTGGTTTTGATCCTGAGGAATCTCCAGAAATCTTTGTATAAGCAATCTTGTAACCCTCTTTCATCATCCAATACTCAGTATCTTGCCTTGGTTTTATTGGGTTGACGGTTTGTTTTAAGGGAATTAAACTCCAGATTATAAATATTAATAAAACGATTCCGATGGCAACTATTAAGTTCTTTATAATACTTTTGAAAAGTGATTTTTTCTTTTTATTTGTTTCCATTGTGTTCTACTTTACAATTTAATTTTTGTCTGAATCGTCTTGCCGGTAATTTATTTTAATTTTTTAGAGATGGCTTCAAAAGTCCCATTTGGCTGCACTGATGTAAATCCTATTGGTTTGTTATCCTCCGTTTTAAAAGTAATGGTATATCCATGTTGTCCTTTGACTGTGAATATATTTTCAGAAATTGTTAGAAATTCACTATCCTCAATTCCTGGAACAATAGCCCATAATCTGTCGTTTCGCATCTCTAATTTCATATCAAGGTTAAAGTCAATTAAAGTATAAACTCCAGCATATCGCTGTAAGTATTCAATTGTGAATCCATTTTTGTCTGATTTGGAAATCTTATTTAATTTTCCAAGAGTTGATTCACTATTATTTATCTGCAATGCTTTTTTGTAATTTGTGATGGCATTAGTGGTGTCTTTAATTACTAAATAATAGTCTGCATACGAATCGAATACATTATTGCTTTCTGGATACCATTCTGCATTTAAATTAAATAGTGCACTTGCTTTTTCGAAATGATTTTTGCCCAATGCATCATATGCCAGGTAATTAATGAAGGTTTCCGGTGCGGCGTTCTTATAACCCATTTTTTTTGTGACTTCTGCATAATGTGTTTTTAATGTTGAAGCAATTAATGCAGTGGAATCTATAAAATCTTTTTCGGTTAAATTCACTTGATAGAAGTCAAAAATGAACTTTAATCCATCGTACTCACTTAAAAGTGGCACCGAGTTGTGATTTTCTTTTTCATAATATTTATTCGAATATGCTAACCCATTTGTATTTGTTTTCAAAAAATCAATTAAACCAAAGATCGACCGGATATGCAGAGTTTCTATTGAAGTATCAGTTTTGAGTTGTGATAAAGTCATATTTTGAGGCATTGTATTAGCCGTTCCAACAAATAGCCTATTTCCATTCATATTTTGATTTGGGAATTGGGCGATAGTGTTTTTTAAATGCACCTCATTATTGTACCACATACTTGGGTCAATAGCGATGTAAGCATTAAATAATTTAGGAAATTTAGTTAGCACATCTATTGCGGTTAGCCCGCCTAAAGAGTGACCAACTAACAATTTGTACGGAGCGGTATTGTAATTCTTGTCTATGTACGGTAATAATTCGGTGGATAAGAAATCAATAAATGGATTAGTATTATTGAGATCGGGAAGAGGTGATAAATCCTTAACTCTATTGGTGTTTTCAATAGCAACCACAATCATTTCGGGCAACACGCCATTTCCATTTGCCTGGCTAAGTTGTTGGATTATACCAATCGTTGAAAAGAAATGAGCTTCGCCATCTAACAAATACAACACCGGATATCGCTTATCAGGAGATGAAAGCTGAGAAGTAATGTCTGGGGTATAAATCCAAATCTTTCTATTTTCTTTCAGTACCTGTGAATAATAATTTTCTTTTTTCCCTATCGAAATACTTTCACTTTTTTGAGCCTGAGCAAAATAATTGCACCAAAAAAATAGGGCACATATATATAGTACTTTCATTAAATTAATTTTTAGTATCTTCTACATATTCAAGTATATCTGCCGGCTGGCAATTGAGCGCTTTGCATATAGCATCTAAAGTGCTAAAACGTATCGCTTTTGCTTTACCGGTTTTTAAGATTGAGAGATTAGAAAGTGTTAATTCCACTTTTTCCGAAAGTTCATTGAGGGACATCTTTCTTCTTGCCATCATGACATCCAGGTTTACAATTATTGCCATAGCTTAGACGGTTAATTCGTTTTCGGTTTGAATATCTACTCCTTTATTGAAAATAATTGCGATAATATAGATCACTGCTGCCATTAGTATGAAAGCTTCGCTATCTGACCAAAATTGGTTTAAGTTGTCGGGAACAAATCCGTGATGCATTAAGCTGTTAACTAACTGTCTGCCAATGTAACTTAATAAGCCTATGGAAAGAGTAAAATAACTAATTTGTGAAATTTGCCTGGCAACAAAAGCGCTGAATGGTTTTGATAAATCCATTTTGTGCATTAGTTTCACAACTGCATAAAATAGGCAAGCTTTTAAGACTGAAATGGTTAGTATAAAGCTATAAATTCCGAAAAAGGCTAACATACTGTTTTGATACATTTCAGTTAAGTCCAACTTCTGATATAGATTTTGGATAAATTCAGGTCTGAATAGACTGATAATAAAATTGACAAACAGGCCTCCAGCTTCAATGGATAAACCGACAAAAATTAACCAAGCCACAATATATAAGCCCCAAAATACGAAGTTGTTTGTTTTTGACATTATTATTAAGTTTAGAATTATGATGCAAACATAACAAATATTTATTGATAAACAATAAAAAAATATTGAGTAATATTAAAATATTGCCTAAGCTCCATAATCCATACTACAGTAATTGTAAATTGCTTGACAGCTAGTGAGTATATCCCCATGCATGAATACTATCATCATATTCGTTCAAGCTAATGAAGTTCAAGTATGTCCCCGTGACCAAATTGATTTAGTAAATCTATTTTTCGAATAGGAGGAGCACAGCGCTCGTATGCAGAGTGGCAAGGTTGGCGCAGATATATGAGCAGCTGGAGAGGCTGCCTACTCGATTGTCTGTTGGTATTTTATGTGACAATTTCGCTTTTCATAGTTTTTGTCATGATTGCTACACCTAACCAGTACAATAACAAAAATGGCATTCCTGGAATAAAGAATAGAAATAAAACTTCAAATCCTTTTGGAATATTCATTTGAGTGATGAAGATTACTATTGCGGAAACGATACCCAATAAGCCAAATATAAAAGATATAATTGGACTCCAGATTTTGATTTGTCTCAACTTATATAAATACAATGAAAGCCAAATTACCAATGAGAACTGAATAATTCTCCCCAATACTCCAATATTAATAAAATTTACAGTGTCGTAATTTTTACCAAATTCTTCTGCATTCTTACCTTGGTTTACCCATTCCTTCAATGCTTCCGGATAAAAGTAGTGATGAGTGAACTCCCAAATAAATTCGGAAAAGGCAAGGGCAAATAACACGATCATTAAAACCTTAGTTGATTTTCCAATTTTAAGGGTATTACTCCTAAATAGAAGTAGACCAAATACGCCAAAAAGTATTGCTGCTATGAAGAGAAAAATATACCTTAAATGCTCTAGTTCTGGATGTTCAAGCATTTTAAGGCTTAGGTCAGGTGGTGCTGCAAAACCAATTATTCCTACTATTGGACAAACTAGTAAAAAAAGAGTTAAACTCAATGGCTTAGAGTTAGACTTCAACAACAGTGCTGCACCCGAAGCAAGAACCACTGAAATAACAGTCCAAATAATTAGATAAGTGCTAAAACTGTTTGTCTCTAAATAAGGCGAATGTTTGCCTAAGAGTATTCCTAATAAAAATGGTAGAATAATTAAAATTAATGCTGTCAGGGTTACTAATACTTTACTTTTCATCTTTATATTGTCTAAAAGGGTTACTTTCTTGGTTATTGCGGTGACTTGTTAAAATCAAAGCCAATACCTTATGTGTGCCACGAATGGCAAACTCTTTTATAAAAGTAGGTAAAAGCAGAGACAGTAATGATGTATTATAAAACATTTATTAATTAGGGAGTGAAAGTGTCCTGTATGCGGGTTAATGAATTGAAGCAATAGTAGGCCTGCACCAAGGCACAGCTGTAGGGTAAATTATTTGAATTCTCTTGGTTAGCTCTCCTTGTTTGAATACTATCAACAAATTCGTTCAAGTTAATGAAGGTCACTTGAGTGAACAGCAAACAGTGCGGTGTGATAATCGCAACAATCGGAGCATCCATTGATACGATTTATCTGATTACAGTTGTTTTTGTTATTTCAACGATGAGATGTTGATAGATGATTCATTCTCTTTAATTATTTTTCTATTTTCTAATAATCTTTTGCATATTTAAAACTAAAAAATAATTTAAGATTTTACGTTCATCACTTATGTCTAAACCAACAATTAAAATTCTCATTTTCATATTTTTTAAACATAGTATTTACAGGTGCACTGTGAATTAAATTTAAATTAAATTTTGTTCTACAAATAAAATTGAATCCTCCCATATCACCCGTATATTGTGTCCTATTATTGTTATTGTAAACAAGATGAAACTCACATAAAGCTTCTAGAAAATTAATCATTACATCAGTTTTGCCACCAATGATTCCACAATTCAGCAAAATAGAATCTTTGAAGTTAGTTTCAAAATTTTCAAAACCGGTACAGAATCTCTAAAATGAGTATTGTGGTCATGCATCCATTCATCATCTAAATTTTTATCTTCATCACCACAAAAAAATTGATTTAGGTTTTCAGCAAAAAGAGTTGTAATAAAAGGATTGTTTATCACCTCGACATCTGAAACATCGGTAACAAAAAAAGAGTCAATTGACCCTTGGTTTTTTTTACATATTCCAAATAAGCAAAGTATCTAAATACGTTTGGTGTGAATTGTTCATTGTAAACAATTGATACAAATTCTAAATTTGGTGATGTATGTTGTTTTATACTAGCTTCAGAAAAATTATTGTGAAATAGAATACCTTTTAAATTATTTTTTTTAATTGAAGTAGCCCATTTTTCTATCAGGTGGTATTCATCAGGAGGCAAAGTTTCTTTTCGATTCACATCAAAAACACCTGTGATATGACAGCCTAAAATAAGTTGATTCTTGATACTTGGTTGATTTGAAATTTTAGCCATTCTGACTTTCTAGAATTTTGGTTTTTAAAGTTGCACTGATACTTGTTGGAATATTTCGATAATAAATATAGGTACGCAAATCAACTTTATTTACTTTGTGTGCTGCAGAAACCCGCTCAAAAAACTCGGCATCAGCGGCATACATACTTTTAAATTGATACTTTTTAAAGATTTCTTTTTTACCAAATAACGTTGCGAACAATATGCAATCATCCACATGAATTAATTCATTATAACTATTTTTATCCGGTACAAAAAAATCTTTTACGCTATCTGCAACAGTCTCAGCTGTTGATGCTATTAAATCGTAAAAAGGCATTTCTTGCAAACAGCTGCTCAAATGATTTGTTTTAAACTCATCATCTGAATCAATAATAGTGATATAACTTCCATTACTGTGTTGAACTCCTCTATTTATTGAAGCGGATTGCCCCTGATTTTTATGATATAAGTAGGTGATTTTATTTAAGTGCAGCGAACATATTCAAGAATTTGAATTCTATGTTCTTCATCACTTCCATCATCAATAACAATCAATTCAAAGTCTTTAAAATCTTGATTTAATACAGATTCAATAGCCCTCTTTACATACTCAAATGGGCGTGTTATAAACAGCCAAAAGTACCGATATGGTTACATTCATTTTAAAGTATATTTTTTATAAAACTGTGCTAAAGTTGTCTGTTGCTAAGACATAATAATCTTTCAATCATTGGATAATTATTGTCCTCTTTTCTGTGCATTAACTTCATTTAGTGATTTTTGTTTTAAACAATGCATTTAGTAGCTTAAAAAAGTTAGTGATTTGGGTGCGCTGTTTGTGCATTCCTACTATCCCGTCAATATAGATGCGTAGAACATCAATACATTTTCTTTAACACTTTCATCAAAAAGTAAATAAAGGAAAAAGCAACAATAAAAATCACCATACTTAATAGCTCTTGTCCCGATAAATTGGCAAGTAGCCAAACAATAACACACATTGCAAGTAAGGGTATTGTAAATCCTCCTGGAACCTTAAAAGTTTTTTCAGACGAAGGTGAACCAGCTTTCCTAAGTTTTAAAGTGGCTAATACAGCTCCCAAATAAATGATGAGTGCTGAGGCACTTGCTATGATAGCAAGTTGCTTGAATCCACCGAAAATTGCAAACAAAAGTCCTAAGGATGCATAAAATAAAATAGAAATATAAGGGGTATTAAATCGGGGATGTATATTGGATAGTGCTTTTGGCATCAAGCCGTCCCTTGCGCCAGCAAAGAGTATCCGAGGCACTGATAATATTTCACCGCCTAATGCGCCAAGCATGGATACGGCTGTGGCAATAGTTATCAATATTATTCCACCTTTACCGAAAACAATGCCGGCAACTGCGGCTAATGGAGCATCTTGATGTGCAGCAATTGTTCCTCCAAGTACGCCTTGTGTTACCATTTGAATAGCCAAATAAATGATCAAAACACAGGCGATTCCTAAAAATATTCCGAGCGGTATCGTCCTCTTTGGATTCTTTATCTCGCCACCGTTGCTAGTGGTGTTTCAAATCCCATAAAGGCGAAAAACAAAAGAAGAGATGCTGACCCTATATTGTCGACAGTAGGAGTAATGGTCCAGTTTAAGTTTTCTCTTGAAATAAAACTTGCTCCAACAATTACTAAGATCAGTAACGGAATAAGTTTTCCAAATGCTGTAAACTCAATGAAACGAATTCCGTTTTTACTTCTAATATTTAGTAGTGCAATCCCACCAAAGATTAAAATAAAGAAGGCTATTCTAAAGATCTCATTGTTAAGTGAAGGAAAAAAATATTTCAACGTGTCAGCTAACGCATTAGCAATTGCTGCATCTGAAATTACACATGCCCCAAACCAATAGATATTATTGGCTAAGAAACCTGCATATGGACCAAATGCAGTTTCGATGTATTCATAAACTCCTCCGCTTGCAGTTGTTTTGCTACCTAATTCAGCAAAACACAAAGCAATTAAAAAAATAAGTATACCACAAACGATATAAGTGACCACCGCAGCTGCTCTTAGTGTTACTGCTATAAGCGCCGGAATTACAAAATGCCTGTACCAATGGTTTGGTTGATAATCGCCAAAGTGAGAGAACGTGCTCCGATTTCTCGTTCAAGGTTTTCTTTACTGAATCTGGATTCATCATATTTTCTATATTTTGTTAATCATTTATCAAATCGCTTTATGTTAATAAAAGGACTTTTCAACGAATACCAAAACTCTGTTTATTAGTACCTTCAAATTCTATTAATCCATATTTAATATTGTCTACCGGTAATTCTTTAAAAGTTCCAAAAAGTTTGTCCCAAAAAAAATGAATACATTTCCATAGTTTGAATCTGTATATACCTGGTCTTGATGATGATGAATTTTATGAAAATTTGGGGTAACAAAGACCTTTCCGAAAAATGAGTCAATCCATAAAGGAAATCTAAAACTACTATGATGGGCAATAAATAAAGGCTATATATATAATCCAGCGTAGCACAATGATGTTTATATCCAAACCAAATGCAATTCCGGCTATTATAACTGAACCATTATCTAGAAAGACATCAAAGGGATGAGCTCTAAATGCAGTGGAGCTATCCATTTTAGTATAGCTATGATGAATTCTGTGCAAACGCCATAACAAATGCCATTTATGATAAAGCCGATGTGCCCAATAGCTCACAAAATCAATTATAATAATTCCAACGAGTATTTTTAAAATGTAGGGTAAATCTATCTGGTTTAGTAAACCTATTTTATTCTTTGCCACCCAATCAAAACAATTACAAAAAATAGAGCCAATTAAAATATTCAGAATGCTATGTAACATGCCTGCAAAATAACATTGTGGAGTAGATGCAGACTGTTTTTCTTTATTGAGGTACCATTTTCCAATAATTGCTCGATTGTAAAGAAAATTGCAAGTAATAACACAAACATTTTGTCAGTATCTATACTTGTTAGGCTTTCAATAATATTGTTCATTTATGTTTCTGTCTGGTTTTGGTCAGCGCGGCACAACGTAGTTTTCTTATTTTCAATAATCATGTGATTCAAGCTCGCATTATTTTTTCAAAAAGTTTCGTGCGTCTAAATAAACATTAATCAAAAGAAATAAAAAGCAAATCAGGACGAAAATAGGTAAAAACTGTCCGAAAGTTGCGTTTTACTTATTGAAGTGTATAACAAATTGCACAAAACTGAAAAAGAAAAGCTTGAATAAAGATTCGCTTCGCTCGGAAAGACACTAAGCCGATGGTATAGGGTATAAAATGGGTCGGCGCAGCCACCCCATTTATACCCTCCCAAAAAAGGTTATGTCATTCCGACAGAAGGGAGGAATCTTCCAAATTGTTATACATACCTTATTGAAGTGAAAAATTGCACATTGAGTCCAAATTTATTTTTCAGTCTTGTGATTTAGTTACTCAGGTTGCGGTAGCTAATAAGCCACAGAAGGTTGCAGCTGAGTGGAAGTCCCGACTAGATTATCGCAACTGAATGGAGTGGATAATCATATGGGAGCTAGCCAATTAAATAGTATATCTAAATGCTGAATACTATCAACAAATTCGGTCAAGTTAGTGAGGATGCTGTAGATTCTTGTGATATAAAATATTTGAAATCTCTTAATTAAAGGGGAGGCGCGTAGCATGCGGATGCAGGTTGCTGTGAGAGCGCAGACATCGGAGTGATTTGGTGAGGGCGTCTACAGGATTATGCAGCTGCCCTTTTCTCAATCGTGTTTTGGTTCCGCCAAATCAAAACTCATTTTTTGTTTTGTCCAAAGTTTGTGAAATCAGATTGAAGTTTCTTTGTGGGTTTTAAGTCAACGAATTTATCAATTATTGCTCTATTTCTATAAATTACAAACGTATTCTCCACTTCTGGATTTATTTTATTAAGGACTGCATCACTTTCCTTGTCGGAAAATGATGGAATGAAAGTTAAAGCGGTGTTCTTAATATTAAGTTCATTCCCCCAAACTTTCTAATTCCTTTAGTCTTTTTCTTGTTGTAATTTTTCTCATTGCTATAGACAAATAGACTTTCAAATATTTACTGCGACTTACGCTTTCAAGTTCTAAAAGTAAGCCACTTTTTTTATGTTGACCCAATTTGGATTGCCTACATAATGAAATAAACTATTCCGTGAAATCTTCCATATTTACAAACTGGACAAGTTCTAGTTCCTTTATCTGGTCCGAATGCGTGGAATGGTGTAAATGAAGGATTGTCTTCGCCAATTTCAAGTCCGGAATTCAGTTTCGATTGATTTATTTGAGGATAGTTTGGAATAATATTGAGCCCTAAAATGATATTGTGTTCTGCTACTTGCATATCTTTATCAATCAGCACTCTTAAAACTCCACTTCCACCACGATTTTCGAGTGCTTTTCTTTATTACCTGATAACAAAATGTCGTCATCAAAAACAAATTCGTCAATGTAGTATTCGTCTTGATGTTTGGTTCTTTTATAGAATGTGAATGTGTGCAGGTATATCATCATTTGGATAAGGTGCCGGACTAATTTGTGTAAATTGAATATTTTCCGTTTTCATCCGATTTTTACCCAACCCCTAATTTGTCCATGTCTTTTTGCATGTTCATCCATTCCTTCTTTGGGGAATAATATCCATTGTTGTCCGTTTGCCAATAATAAAATACAACGTTCGGTGGAAATTTGCCGCCAATTTTAAGACTGTTCCTGTTATCAAAATTTTTCGACCTTTTTCTTTCCAGCCTGCGCTTGTGTCAATTGAATTAATATTTTTGGCATTCCAACGTACATCAATTCGCAACCATCACAGCCACCACCAACTAGTTTATTCTTTTGATTGTGTTTTGTTCTCTTGTCCGCGATTTCTCTTTTGTCTGTCCGTTACAGCTTGATAAAAAGCTAAACATAATTACAAATAGTCCAAATTTAAATAGTCGTTTCACTTCACGCAATGTCGGTTTTTAGGGTCACGAAGTACTAAACTTTCAGTTAAGCACAAAATTTGAAACGAGCCACAAGCCCAGAATTCAATACTGTTTCGCCTATTTTTTATATACAATTTTATGCAATCACCTTTATTATCATCTACATTAATGTATTCGTCTTCCTCTTCAATAATAAATTGCTTAATAAATATTATAACTTAAGTTAGGTAGTTGATAAATAATGGTAGATGGCTGATGTTAGAAGGTAGATGTTATTTAGTTAATTGATTAATATTTTTCCTCTTATTTGATTTACAGATAAAAATTACCTTAATTTGATCGGCGCAAATCTACCTTCTCCTCTAACATTTATTAATATTCTAATTGTCTTTAAGAAAGCTAATTAGACTACGCTGGTTAAACTTTATTGTCTGCATAACTTGCCCTGAGGTCGAAGGGCGGGAAATTATCACTTATATTCTGAGGCGATGGGTCATTGCCAGGAAACACCTAAACGTATACTTACTTGTTTTTGTTGAGTTTTCTTTTCAGCTTTATCCCTCAAGGTATATATCTGCCCATTCCTATTTTGTCATAAAATCGACTAAGACGTGTGATAGTTTTACGTATCGTGTCCTTAATATCGTCTCCAATAGAAATATCTACTGCTTGAACATTTATCTTAATTCCTGTAATATTTTCTGTGTATTTATATTTTAAATTTTAATTTCTTTTGTATGTTGGATAGGAATATATTCAGTTTCATCGCCTTCAATTAAAATTCTTGTTTCCCATTTTGTTTGGCATCTTTGATTAGTTCTTTGCCTCGATGAAACAAAGTTCCAGTCGATAAAGCGTTCTTCAGGAAATGGTTCGCCACCAAAATGTAAATGGTGATGTTTTCTGATGGTAAATTCACAAAGTGTACTATCTTGCCACTAATAATTGGTTAGGTTCATAAATATTACCTTCATTTTCAATTGTTCCTTCCAGAATATATGGAAACCCGATTCGCCAAAGCTGATCTCCAATATTTACAGTACGTTTTGTTTTGCTTTTTATTTCAAGCATATACGGAGTTTGCTAAAAACTGGGACTGGTGACTTTCGTCCAAATGCTCTCAAGCAACCAATTTAAATTGTAGATCTCCATCTGTCCATGTTGGGACTGCTCATGACCGATATGAAAAATGCATGGTCCATTTGCTGCGAAATGTTTTGGTAAGGCCACCCATATTTGAAAACCGTGCATATCTAAAGGGGAATTCCTTAAATACTCAGGCGTTCGTTCTGAATGCACTATGCCTTTTCCTGCAGTCATCCAGTTTACTGCATCGGGCTTAATTTCTACTTCATTACCTAGCGTATCACGGTG